>CP123443.1:0-3251735 GCA_029867005.1 Candidatus Haliotispira prima
CCCCGCAGGTGATGCGGTCTGGGCCCGTTCTCTGGCAGGGCAGCAGTTTGTCGGCAGTTTGCCCGAATGGAGCTACAGCGAAAATCAAAAGGGGGTTTTTGTAGCCTATGCGCAGTTGGTAAATTCTTTTAATACGGTGAAACTCACTATACGTAATGCAGATGATAACTTGAAAGACACCGTAGGAGCATACACAGTCGGGGCAGTTCAACCGGATCCGCGATTTCTTTTTGATTTTGCTAAATTGGGCAATAGCTATCCTGATGCAGATAACTATTACTATGTAATGGGTACAGAAAAAAAAGATAAAATATCCGGAAAGGCCGTCCAATTAGAAATCGTAAGTTTCTCGCAGCTAATTCATCACCGGGTGCCACTCAACCGTTATTAAATAGCTATACCTTCTTGTTGTTTGTAATAGTAAAGTCCGTTATGAGTTATCCGGTTTTGTATAAGAATTTATCAAAGAAACAATAAATCAGACAATTTTTTATAACAAGGCTTTACATTCGGAGCAAAATTTTATGGTTCAAGAGCCGTCTGGCAGACCCTGGTTTTTCTGCCGGGTTTTTTAAGAAGCCGAATAGACGGATACGAAGCCGCCCTAACTGGTTCCGGAAACTGCGAACCACACGAGAAAATCACGAAAGTCTACCAGACTATGTTGTAAAGTCTCTTCGGAGGTGGCGCAGGTTTGGGCATGGGTATTGTGGAGCTGTGTTACTAGTGAAACGAACAGTCGTTCCGCGTTTACGCAGGCATAGTGTACGCAAGAATATAGAATTGCAAGTCGTGCGTTTCTCCCTGCTGTGCTACCGGCATCCCAAGTGGAGTCTGGGGCTGGTCCTGCTGGCTCTGGGTCTCGGTAGCCTGGCATTGCTCAAGCTGCGGATTGACAGCAGCAACGAGGCATACCTAAAAAAGCAGGACCCCATACTTCAGGACTACGAAAAGTTTCAAGCGGAGTTTGGGCAACGCGAACCAATTTATATTGGCGTGGAGCTGCCGAAAGTCTTTAGCAGTGCAGCCCTGCACAGGTTGCGGCAGTTTGTGCGGGCCCTGGAAGAGCAAGTGCCCTATGTGGAGCGCATCGATTCGCTGTGGAATGCTCACTATCCCAAATCATCATCCGATTCTGCCGGCGAAGTGCTCAATATCGTCTATTATCTTGACGAAGAAGACTTGGACCGGTCCGAGACCGTGGGGACCGAAGAGACCACGGAGACCGCCAATACTACCAATGTCTTGGCCCGCATCGAAGAGCAGTTGCGTGGGGATGAAGCATACCGGACGTATCTCCTTTCCGAATCCGACTCCCGTTTTAGTGCCGTGGTTATTTACAAGCAGAGCCTTGTTGAACAGAAAGGTGCAGCAGCCGCAGACGGGAGCCCGGACTTTGCCGACTCCATAAACCTTGCGGACTTTGATGACGCTGCGCTCCTGGCCGGCCCGGATTTTGAGACCAATATCGGGACCAATATCGAAGATGGGGAACCGGGCGCAGGGAATGCGGCGGCTCCGCCGCTTAGGCAGATCAGCGCGGCCGAACAGGATCGCCGGATGAGCAGTGCGACAGAACAAGTCATTCAGTCCTTTCAAGGCCCCGATTTCCGTATTTATGCTACCGGATCGCCTTTGCTTGTTGCGCATATCGAAAAAGAATTAGCGAGTAACCTGAAGAAATTTTCCATTCTGAGTTTTGCCGTTGTCATTATCTTTCTGCTGATATTACTGCGCAACTTGGCCGCCGTATTGGCCGCCGTATTGATATTGCTGAGCACATTATGCCTGACTCTGGGGGCAATGGCCTTATTTGACGTGCCCATGACGCTGCCGACTCAAGCTTTGCCACCCTTTTTGCTGGTGATCGCCATCGGCGATGCGATTCACTTACTCTCCCTGTTGCGAACGCAAAAACAGGAGAACCCGGAGCTTAGCCGTGAGGCCATTTTACAGCAGAGTGTGGCACATGCCGGCATTCCCTGTTTTTTGACCACGCTCACTACCGGGCTCGGTTTTCTTTCGTTCACGTTGGCCTCCATTGCTCCGGTTGCGCATTTGGGTGTCTTTATGGTGCTGGGTGTATTGCTGGCCTTTGTGTTGACATTCTCTGTCATTCCGGCGTTTCAATCTTTTTCCCATTTTAGCCAACTTACCCAATTTACTCCGCTTGCCCGACTTGTCTCCCGGCAACTGCCAACGAGACAAAACCCGGGGCAAAGCCATCAAGGGGCCTTGTTAAAGGGCGTTTCACGTGTTTGCATTCGCTACTCCAATCTGATTATCAGTTTGGGGGTCGCATTATTTGGGCTCAGTCTCTGGGGTGCCGGCCGCCTGCATTTTGGCCACGATCCGCTCTCATGGTTTCCCAAGCGCGACTTTATCCGCCAAAGCACCCAAATCATTGATCAAAAATTCCACGGTTCCATCGTGATGAACATGGTGTTAGACACCGAGACTCCGGAAGGCGCGCTCGAACCTGACTTACTGCGGGAAAATGACCGGGTCGTCAAAGAATTGCTGGTCCGGCAACGCAGGGCCAAAGAGCAAGCCGCCAGCCAACTGCTCTCGCCGGTGATCCGAAAACTGAACCGGGCCCTGCTGGGAAGCCCTGCTGCCTATACCATCCCGGACGACAGCCAAGCGATAGCACAGGAGCTGACTCTCTACGAAAGTGCGCAGCCCAAGCAACTGGATGACTTTCTCAACTTTGATAAATCTGTAGTGCACAGCGGTATTCGTCTGAGCTGGGGGGATTCCTCGCGCTTTGTGGCCACCGTGGAAACGCTCAGACAATTGGGCAAAAAACTGCTGAAATGGGGCCAACTTTCGATTACCGGCTCTGCCACGCTGATGGCTCGCGTCTTTGACGCGACCATCACCAGTACCTGGCGCAGTTATCTGCTTTCGATCAGCACTGTCTGTTTGGTACTGGTGTTCTCTTCCGGCAGACTGCGCTGGGGCTTGCTGGCCTTGCTGCCCAACCTACTGCCTATCGCTGTCATCTTAGGGTTATTGGGCTTTCTGGGCATACCGCTGGATTTGTTTACGATGCTTTCCATCAGTATCGTCATCGGCCTGGCAGTCGATGATACCATCCACATCCTAAGCAGTTACTCTCGTGTAGCCAAGACAGAACAAGGCTTGCAGCGGGAAAATTTTGAGCGGGTAAGTTGCCATGTCTTTGCGCATTCCGGGCGGGCCATTATCTTGACATCGCTTATTCTGATGGCCGGATTCAGTACCTTACTGGCCTCTTATCTCCATAATTTCCGTGCGTTCAGCCTGCTGTGCGTCCTGGCTATCTTGCTCGCCCTGCTCTCCGATTTCTTTCTGCTGCCGGCCCTGCTCTATCGTTTGGGTTTTGCCAAAGCAAGCAACCCAAAGCAGGCAAAATGAACAAGGATGCACTATGTGCCAAATAATCCGGCCTTTCGGCCTTGTCAGCATGGTCAGAAATGTCCGCAGTATCAGCAATGTCACCGGTGTCATTATCGCCATCGTTCTTGTGGTTTTTGCTCCGCATAGGGACATAGAGGCCCGGAACGAACTCGGTTCTCCGGAGGATGTAATGCGCAAAGTCGAAGGCCGTGACCGGGGGAATAGCTCCAAAAGTCATCTGGTTTTGCAAAATATTCGCGGCTCGGTGACAGAAGAACGGACTCTGCAAAATTACACCCGCCTGGAAGATGATTATGAGGCTCGTTTGCTCTTTGTCGAGAACCCTCCGAACTTGCAGGGTACATCGTACCTGATTCACGACTACAGCACCAGCGCGGGGCCAAATGCAAGGGCTGATAAAGGAACCGATAATGACCGAATATGGAACTACCTACCCTCTGTGGGACAGACGAAACGCATTGCTCTGGATGAGCAGAGCCAAAAATTTTTAGGCTCCGAGTTCAGTTTTGCCGACTTGAATCGTACCAACTGGCAAAGCTACGTTTTACGCTTTGTCAAACAAGAATACATGCTGAAAAATGGTGAGGCTGCCTGGGTGATTTCTGCCGTACCAAATGCGCAGGAAGAACGGCGTACCGGTTATACCAAGGTGCTTGTCTATGTGCAAAAAAGCAACTTTGTGATCGTTCAGGCTGTCTACGATCTGCAAGGGCGAGCCGGGCGCAAGTTTATGCAAGTGGCACAGCTTTCGCAGATTCAGGGAATCTGGACCCCCCAAAAGACAGTGGTGACTACGTTGGAACCCGGCGGTAAACGCCGCTCCAGCAAGATGACCCTGCGCGATATCGAGTATAACGTAAAACTGCCCTACGACTTTGGCCCCGGAGAGTTGAAGCGATGAAAGTCCGGCGGCGGCCTCTATTGCCGGTATTCCTGTCACTCATGGCACTCTCAGCTGCTGGTGTTTTTTCTTTATCTGCTCAAAGTAGCGAAAGTGCGGAAAGTAGCCGGAGTACCGAAAATGTTCAAAGCGAGAGCCCGGACAGTACAGGTGCCGACCCGGAACAGGCTGATCTGTCTGAATTTGAGCAAGTCTTTGATGAGCAGGCCGGCCGCCTGGTTACCGGCACCGGTACGGAATCAACGCCTGTGAGCGGAACAGAAGTTCGCGCATCCTTTCCGAAATTGCAATATTGGTTGCAACTGGAATTGTTCAGCGGTTTTTCCTGGAACGAAAAGGCTCCCGATGAGGGGCAAACAGATCAGCGCGGCCTGAGTAATCTGCGGGGCTTGCTCGACGCTTCTGCCCGGCTGGAACTCTCTGATTCCTGGAGTTTGAGCGGCAAACTCCGTTTTTTTTATGATGCGGCGTTTTTTCTGAAGGGAAGCGATTCCTACAGCAGCGATTTCCTGAGCGAGAATGCCTATGGTATCGATGTGACAGAGCTATTCCTTGTGGGTGTTGTCTTCCCATTCTGGACCGTAAAAGTGGGCAAGGATTTTGTAGGTTGGGGTGACAGTCAGTATCTGGCCGTACTCGATGAGATTTCTCCGTTTGACCGGCGCATGCCCGGAGTGGCAGAATACAAGGAAAATCGTCTGGCTGTGCTGCAATGGCAAAATCAGTTTTCCCGGAAACACCTGAAGTTGGGAACGTATGTGTTTCTTTCTCCCACACAGGATCAATTGCCGACTTCGGGTTCACCATTCTATCACGGCGGCACCGGCCAAAAAAACGAGACTCCGGCGGCCTTTGAGCCGGAGTTTGCGTTGGACCTGAGCTTGTGGACGACATCCTTTGACTTGAGCTTTGTGTACGCCTATTACTATCGGCGGCAGCCCTATGCAGCGGGGGTGCCGGGGAATCTGTCTTTGAAATATGCACGGAAGCATCTGGCTGGTTTGAGTGCTTCGCTGTCTGTTTGGCAACTGGTTTTGCGCAGTGAGTGGGCCTTTCACTTGGATGAAACGTACCCACGCGATTTTGTCGATGTAGACCACGTAACCCGACTGGTCGGGTTAGCAGGAATCGACTTTTTTATTCCCGTTCTGTCAGAAAGTCTTATTAGTCTGGAGTTTCGTTACACGAACCTTTTTGCGCCCTACAGCGAAGAACAGGAAGCCCTGCCCTACAATCCGCGTCAGGAGCAGCTCAATTGGGCCGTAGGAACGGAGATAGGCTTGCTGCATGCCAAGCTAAAACTCCGGGCTCAGGTTCTGAGCAATGGCATTTTGTTTAATGATGGCGGCCTGCTGCGCCTGGGTGCCACTTACGATTTAACGGATCACTGGAGTATCTCCGGGGGGGCGGTGTTCTATATGAACGGCACGGATGATCGCAATACCAATGTGGCAGAAGATCAGTATGTGTTTGCCAAGCTTACATTACAAACGTAGCCCCCCTTGCCGGGTTCGACAGGCTCACCCGGCCCTCCGGTAAATGGTAATTCCCCTCCCTTGGAGGGGCAGGGGTGGCCGATTCCCCTCCTTGGAGGGGCAGAGGGTGGTTAATCCCCTCCCTTGGAGGGAGCAGGGGGTGGTCTTTAGGGCTGGTGGTTTATAAGGATGGTCTAACAGACGCAACTAATTTCTGCTGTGGCCCCCCTTGCTCAATATCCTAAACGAATATATAATAGTTCAAAGTTACACTATTCGGAGGATTTTCCCATGAAACATCAAAAAATACTATTGACTGGCATGCTGGTAAACAGTAGAATATCCAATATCCAATATCCAATATCCAATATCCAAAACCATTAAAGAACAGGCATTTATTTCCAGCTCGATTAATTAATTATAAGTTTTTTTATCCATTATTTTTATCTTTTTTTACCTTTCTGTCTCTGCTCATTTTTGGCTGTGCTCCGCTGCCTGACACCGGTAAAGACCCGGCCCCTCCTGTAAATCCGGTGATTTCTTTTTCTTCCGTGGCTGTGGCCTCTTCCCTGCAATTGGAAATAAGCAGCAATGTCGAACTCGTAAACATAGGGGCGGTTGCTCGCTTAGCTAGCGAAGCAGCCCCCACCAAGGCAGGAACAGAAGCCAGTGCGGGTTATGTGAGCCTTGGCATTACGGCCGGCAGCCCGCGCAAATTTAGTATCAGCCAACACTATGGCAGTGACTTTACGGATGGCGGCTTTACTCTGGCCGATGTCCTTGCCCCAAATACAAAATACAAATTGTACCTGTATATGCCCTCGGCTATTGATCTGGCGCAAACGAGTATTAAAGGCGGAGAAATTAAAGAAGACAGAGTTGAAATTTCTTTTACTACGGCGAGTCTGCCTCTTGCGGGTGATACAGTATGGAGCGAGAAGTGGACAGCCAAAGAATACGTTGCCAGCCTAAACGAGTACCATTTTATGGAAAGCCAAACAGGTGTAATTGTAGCTTATTTTCAAATACCTTTTTCCCTTCTCCTTTATGAAGTTCTGATGCAAGTATCCAATGGTACATTTGATGCCATTGGCAACTATAGCTCCGGAAGGCTGGAACCTTCTCTTCGATTTTACTTCAATTACGGGGTAATTACGGGATATACCACCGGTTATAACTATGTTATTCTTGCAGACAAACAGGATAAGCTAAAAAGAGCCTTCCGATCTGCCATTGCCGGTCAACTGGGAGAATTCCAGCATATTATCAATATTATATCCCGTTATTAGTGGGGTAGGTTGTGTAGTGTGGAGACAGACTCCAACGTGTCTCCACACTACACAAAAGCCCTCTAGCAAAAATCTCTAAATGAACGTACAATAGGCCAAAGTTACAAAATCTTGGAGGAGTTTTCTTATGAAACATCAAAAAATACAATTGACCGACAATCCACTAAACGGTATAATATCCAATATCCAATATCCAATATCCAATATCCAATATCCATACCATTTTTAGAACGTATATACAGCCATTTTATCTTTTTTTACTGCCAAATAAATCAAAATTTTTTAAACCTTTTTCCTTTTTCTGTTTTTTTTCCATTTTTCTCATTTATCTGTTTCTGTCCGGTTGTGCGCCGCTGTCCGACAGTAAGGACCCGCCCGCAAAGTCAACAATTACCCTTTCTACCAGTGCTGTGGTCTCTTCTGTCCAATTAGAAATGAGCAGCACTTTGGCCATTGCCAAGATAGGGGCGGTTATTCGCTTGGCTACAGAGGCGGCCCCCACCAAGGCTCAAGCGGAGGCTAATGCGGGTTATGTCAGCCTGGAGATTACGGCCGGCGGCACAAGGAAATTCAGTATCAGCCAACACTATGGCAGTGACTTTGAGGACGGCTTTACTCTTGCCGATGTCCTTGCCGCCAATACGGATTACAAACTGTATCTGTTTTTTGAAGCCAATAATACTGTGAATCCGATTGAAGGGGTCACCCTCACAAATAATGTTGCAAGCCTTCCCTTTACCACCGCTACGCTCTCTCCCGCAGGTGATGCGGTATGGGCCCGTTCGCTGGCAGGGGAGCAGTTTGTCGGCAGTCTGCCCGAATGGAGCTACAGCGAAAATCAAAAAGGGGTCTTTGTCGTCTATGCACAAGTATTACATAACTTCCAGAGTGCTACATTCACTATTCGCAGTGCAGATAATGTTCGGCTATATACCTTCGGAACATTTGCCGTAGGTTCATTTAGTTCTAACCCGTTATCTCTTTCTGATTTTTCTAAATTGGGTGCCGGCTATCCTGATGCAGAGAACTATTACTACATAATAGGTGCAGAAAAAGACGATAAATTATCCGGAAAAATGTTCATATTCGAAAATGTAAGTGATCTACAAAGTCGTCAAATCCAAGTACCTCTCAACCGTTATTAAATTGGTTTGACAAGCTCACCTGCCGAAAGGTCTAATGGCCCGTTTGTCTAAGCCTTAGCTGTTCCTCTAAGCTGAGTCTCTTTTAGTTGCAGAAACCACGACAGACACGAAAAGCACGAAAGGCCCATTAGACGGAACTGAGTTCTACTGTTGTAATTCCCCTCCCTTGGAGGGGCCGGGGTGGTCGATTCCCCTCCCTCGGAGGGGTCAGGGGTGGTCTATAAGCGTGGTAGTCTAAGGCCTCCCTTGTCAAATACTCTAAACGAATATACAATAGGCCAAAATTACAAAACCTTGGAGGATTTTTCTTATGAAATATCAAAAAGTACAGTTGACCGACAACGCTCTAAATGGTATAATATCCAATATCCAATATCCAATATCCAATATCCAATATCCATACCATTTTTAGAACGTATATACAGCCATTTTACCTTTTTTTACTGCCAAATAAATCAAAACTTTTCCAACCTTTTTCATTTTCTTGTTTTTTTTCCATTTTTCTCATTCATCTGTTTTTTGTCGCCTGTGCCCCGCTGCCCGACAACAGTGACCCACCCGCAAAGTCAACAATTACCCTTTCCGCCAGTGCTGTGGTCTCTTCTGTCCAATTAGAAATGAGCAGCACTTTGGCCATTGCCAAGATAGGGGCGGTTATTCGCTTAGCCACGGAAACGGCCCCCACCAAGGCAGAAGCGGAAACCAATGCAGGTTATGTAAGTCTTGCTATTACGGCCGGCGGCACAAGGAAATTTAGTATCAGCCAACACTATGGCAGTGACTTTACGGACGGGCTTACTCTTGCCGATGTCCTTGCCGCCAATACGGATTACAAACTGTATCTGTTTTTTGAAGCCAATAATACTGTGAATCCGATTGAAGGGGTCACCCTCACAAATAATGTTGCAAGCCTTCCCTTTACCACCGCTACGCTCTCTCCCGCAGGTGATGCGGTATGGGCCCGTTCGCTGGCAGGGGAGCAGTTTGTCGGCAGTCTGCCCGAATGGAGCTACAGCGAAAGTCAAAAGGGGGTCTTTGTAGCCTATGCACAATTGGTTAATGGCTTTAATACGACTACACTCACTATACGTAATGCAGATAATACCTTTAAAGGCACCATTGGAGTGGTTACCTCCGGGAGCGTCGTTAAACCGAATCCGCTATTTCTTTTTGGTTTTGCCAAATTAGGCAATAGCTATCCTGATGCAGATAACTATTACTATGTAATGGGGGCTGATGATACAAACACAATATCCGGAAAGATTTGCGATTTGGTAACGGCAGATTTCTCGCAGACAATTAAGCACCAAGTGCCTCTCAACCGTTATTAAATTGGTTCGGCAGGCTCACCTGCCGAAAGGTCTAATGGCCCGTTTGTCTAAGCCTTAGCTGTTCCTCTAAGCTGAGTCTCTTTTAGTTGCAGGAACCACGACAGACACGAAAAGCACGAAAGGTCCATTAGACGGAACTGATTTCTACTGTTGTAATTCCCCTCCCTTGGAGGGTCAGGGGTGGTCAATTCCCCTCCCTTGGAGGGGCCGGTGGTGGTCGATAAGCGTGGTGGTCGATAAGCGTGGTTGCATTCAAACCCCCTCTAAGGCCCACCCTTGTCAAAGCCCTTAAATGAGTATACAATTCAGACCACAAATTGACTTTGTCCATTTACCCATTTTCGCATTTGACCGGAGGAGCACCCCTATGAAAGAACAAGACCAAATATTGACAGATGTTGGTATAAACAGTACAATATCCAATATCCAATATCCAATATCCAATATCACACTACTTTAGAAAACAAGCCGTTACTTCGATTTCCTGCAAACCGTCCTAAACCTTTTTATTCACTTTCCTGTCGTCTTTTACCCTTCCTTTTTCTGTCTGTTCTCGGTCTGTCTCTGCTCGCCTGTGCCCCAATTTCGGACAGTAAAGATCCGGCACCCGACCCCGATATTTCCTTTTCCGTCACCGCTGTGGTCTCCTCTGTACAATTCGAGGTGACGAGTATTCCGGCCATCACCGATGTGGGGGCCGTTATCCGCTTAGCCGGGGAAGCCATACCCACCAAGGCCGAAGCCTTGGCGAGCAAGGGCTATGTCAGACTAAGTATCGAGGCCAACAGTACGCGCAAATTTAGCATCAGCCAACATTACGGCAGCAACTTTGAAGATGGTGGCTTTACTCTGGCGGATGTCCTTACACCCAATACAAAATACAAACTGTATTTGTATATGCCCACGGCCATTGATTTAGGGCAAACAATTATTAAAGGCGGAGCGATTAAGGGGGATACAGTTGAAATTTCCTTTACCACCACAAGTTTACCACCTGCCGGTGATCCAATATGGAGCGAAAAACTGGCAGCCAAAGAATATGTTGGCAGTCTCAACGAATACCACTTTATGGAAAATCAAACAGGTGTATTTGTGGCCTACTTTTGGTTCTCGTCTATACCTGCTGCTATTGACATTGCTACTAAAGAAGGCAATACAAATAGAGGTGTAGGAGGTCATGTTGGCCGTATTGTAACACCATCTGCCGAGTTTTACTATGATGGCGGAATAATTACAGGTTATGATTCTACAGTGTCTCAATACACTTATTCAATAGCTTCGGACAAAGTAGCTTCTTCCATTCTAAGAGGCCATGTCAAAATAGCTCTCACTAGTGCAGAGGCCTCATTCACAGAGTATAATACTGTCGTTAATCGCTACTAGCGTCTTTTCTGTGGTTCGGCAAGAGACCGGAGACGGAGAGCTAAAGTTTACAACTGCGTGCGTGCTCCAAATACTCCCCTCTTGCCAAGGTTCGACAAGCTCACCTATCATTGGACAGGCTCACCCCGCCCTCCGGTCTAATGGACTCAAATGGTAATTCCCCTCCCTTGGAGGGGCCGGGGTGGTCATAAGCGTGTTGGTCATAAGCGTGGTTGCACTCAACCCCCCTCTAAGGCCCACCCTTGTCAAAGCCCTTAAATGAGTATACAATTCAGGCCGCAAATTGACTTTGCCCATTTTCGCATTTCGCATTTTCGCATTTTCTCAGAGGAGCACCCGATGAAAGAACAAGACCAAATATTGACAGATGTTGGTATAAACAGTACAATATCCAATATCCAATATCCAATATCCAATATCACACTACTTTAGAAAACAAGCCGTTACTTCGATTCCCTGCAAACCGTCCTAAACCTTTTTATTCACTTTCCTGTCGTCTTTTACCCTTCCTTTTTCTGTCTGTTTTCGGTCTGTCTCTGCTCGCCTGTGCCCCAATTTCGGACAGTAAAGACCCGGAACCCAATCCCGATATTTCCTTTTCCGTCAATGCGGTGGCCTCCTCCGTACAATTAGAGGTAACCGGTATTCCGGTCATTACCGATGTGGGGGCCGTTATCCGTCCGACAGCGGAAGCCATACCCACCAAGGTCGAAGCCTTGGCGAGCAAGGGCTATGTCAGCCTGAGCATAGAGGCCAACAGTACGCGCAAATTTAGCATCAGCCAACATTACGCCAGTGATTTTACGGATGGTGGCTTTACTCTGGACGATGTCCTCACACCCAATACAAAATACAAATTGTACCTGTATATGCCTACAGCTATTGACTTAGGTCAAACAGTTATTAAAGGCGGAGCGATTAAGGGGGATACAGTTGAAATTTCCTTTACCACCGCGAGTTTACCCGCTGAGGGAGATGCCGTATGGAGCGAGAAATGGACAGCTAAAGAATATGTAACCAGCCTAAACGAGTGGCATTTTATGGAAAATCAAACAGGTGTGTTTGTCTCCTACTTTTGGTTACCATTTATACCTTCCGTTATAGATATTTCTTTTGAAATTAATAATATAATTTATGGTGTAGGGAATCGTGTCATGGTTACAGTAACGCCACATCCTGATTTTTACTGTAATATTGGGGTAATTGCGGGGTATCCCTCTACCGGGTCTCAATACATTTACATGATAGGTGCGGACAAATTAGCTTCTCCTATATTGAGAAACGCTATCAAAATGTCTGTCACCGATGACAACGGCTCATTTATAAGTTCTAAGACTGTCGTCAATCGCTATTAGTGGGAAGGTTCGACAGGCTCACCTACCGTTCGACAGGCACACCTATCATTGGACAGGCTCACCCGGCCCTCCGGTCTAATGGACTCAAATGGTAATTCCCCTCCCTTGGAGGGGCAGGGGTGGTCGATCTTTGGAGGGGCAGGGGGTGGTCTTTAGGGGTGGTGATTTAAGGCCCCCTCTTGCTAAAAACTCTAAACGAATATACAATCAGCCCGCAAACCCACTTTGCCCATTTTCTTATCTACACATTTTCTCAGAGGAACACTGTTATGAAAAAACGAGACCAAATATTGACAAATATTAGTGTAGAGGGTATAATATCCAATATCCAATATCCAATATCCAATATCCAATATCCATACTAAGCTTAAAACATATATACAGTCAATTTATCTTTTTCTACTGCCAAATAAATCTCAGCTTTCCAAAGCCTTTCCGTTTTTTTCATTTCTCTGCTTTTTTTCCATTCTCTTCATTCACCTGTTTCTGTCCGGTTGTGCGCCAATCTCTGAGGAGAACAATGACCCGCCCGCAAAATCAACCGTTTCTCTCTCCACTACCGCTGTGGTCTCTTCTGTCCAATTGGAAATGAGCAGCACTTTGGCCATTACCAATATAGGGGCGGTTATTCGCTTAGCTACAGAGGCCGCCCCCACCAAGGCAGAGGCGGAAACCAATGCAGGTTATGTAAGCCTGGAGATTACGGCCAACAGCCCACGCAAATTTAGCATAAGCCAACACTATGGCAGTGATTTTGAGGACGGCTTTACTCTTGCCGATGTCCTTGCCGCCAATACGGATTACAAACTGTATCTGTTTTTTGAACCCAATGCTATCAAACCCTCTGAAACAAACATTCAAGGGGCGACCCTTGCTAATGATGTAGCAACCCTTTTCTTTACTACCGAGAGTTTACCCCCCGCAGGTGATGGGGTGTGGGCCCGTTCGCTGGCAGGAGAGCAGTTTGTCGGAAGTCTGCCCGAATGGAGCTACAGCCAAAATCAAAAAGGAGTCTTTGTCGTCTATGCACAAGTATTAAATAATTTTCAGAGTGCTACATTCTCTATTCTCAGTGCAGATGATGCTGTGCTATATACCTTTGGGACATTTGCAGTAGGTTCATTTAGTCCTAACTCGTTATCTTTTTCTGACTTTTCTAAATTGGGTGTTAGCTATCCTGATGCAGAGAACTATTACTACATGATAGGTGCAGAAAAGAACGATAAACTATCCGGAAAGATGTTCCTATTTGAAAATGTAAGTGGAACAGAAAGTCGTCAAATCCAAGTACCTCTCAACCGTTATTAAATTGGTTTGACAAGCTCACCCGGCCCTCCGGTCTAATGGACCCAAATGGTAATTCCCCTCCCTTGGAGGGGGGTCAGGGGGGGCCTATAAGCGTGGTGGTCGATAAGCGTGGTTGCATTCAACCGCCCTCTAAGGGCCCTCTTGCCAAAGCCCTTAAATGAGTATACAATTCAGACCACAAATTGACTTTGCCCATTTACCCATTTTCTCAGAGGAGCACCCGATGAAAGAACAAGACCAAATATTGACAGATGTTGGTATAAACAGTACAATATCCAATATCCAATATCCAATATCCAATATCACACTACTTTAGAAAACAAGCCGTTACTTCGATTCCCTGCAAACCGTCCTAAACCTTTTTATTCATTTTCCTGTCGTCTTTTACCCTTCCTTTTTTTGTCTGTTTTCGGTCTGTCTCTGCTCGCCTGTGCCCCGATTTCGGACAGTAAAGACCCGGAACCCAACCCCGATATTTCCTTTTCCGTCACCGCTGTGGCTTCCTCTGTACAATTGGAGGTGACCGGTATTCCGGCCATTACCGATGTGGGAGCCGTTATCCGTCCGGCAGCGGAAGCCGCTCCGACCAAGGCCGAAGCCTTGGCGAGCAAGGGCTATGTCAGCCTGAGTATAGAGGCCAACAATACGCGTAAATTCAGTATCAGCCAACATTACGGCAGTGATTTTACGGATGGTGGCTTTACTCTGGCGGATGTCCTCACACCCAATACAAAATACAAATTGTACCTGTATATGCCCACGGCTATTGACTTAGGTCAAACAGTCATTAAAGGCGGAGTGATTAAGGGGGATACAGTTGAAATTTCTTTTACCACCGCGAGTTTACCCCCTGCGGGGGATGCGGTATGGAATGAAAAGTTCGCAGTGAGAGAATATGCTGCCAGTCTCAACGAATACCACTTTATGGAAAATCAAACAGGTGTGTTTGTGGCCTACTTTTGGTCACCATCTATACCTCCCTTTATGGAGAGTTCCACTAGATCCGACAATAAGACAGGTATTAGTATGGGAGGTCATGCCGGTAGTACCGCAACACCGGATCCTCGTTTTTACTATAATGGCGGGATAATTGAGGGTTATGTGTCTGCTGTTTCTCAATATACGTACATAATAAGTGCGGACAAATATACGTACACAATGGGTGCCGACGAAGTAGCTTCTCCAACTCTAAGAAACGTTCTCGAAGTGTCAGCCACTCTCAACGACGGGTCATCCATAGACTATAAGACTGTTATTACTCGCTATTAGCGTCTTTTCTGTGGTTCGGCAAGAGACCGGAAACGGAGAACGGAGACTAAGTAAGGGGAACCGGGGTAGTATGGGGAATCGGAGTATATGGGCACCAATTACAAATACAGAGAAGGGTCGGCGTACCCTTCCAGTTTTTGTTGCAGCGGCTTGGGTTGGAGCAGACAGCGCAATTCCCGCAACGGTTGTGCGTAGCTGATTCCCTTGTGGTGCCGGTTGGGGCCGCCGGAATGTTCTTCGGCCCGCTCCATTTCGTAGATATTGTTGAACGGATACAGGTAGAGTACCGGCAAGCCCCGGTCGAGAGCTGCCAGCTCTTCGGATGCCTGAAAATTCTCCAATTCGTGGATCTCGTTTTCGCTCAAAGCCTCTCCGGTAATGACTTCGATCTGCATGGCGACCGCCCGCAGGTTTCCGATCAAAAAGGCAATCTTGCCGTGGGAGACGAAGGCCTCCATCCGGTGGCGGAGGGCACTGCTGAAACGCATGCTCCGGCGTCTCTTCTGCGGATTCTTCGTGTTTGAATAAAGGGACTGTTCCAACATTTCCTCAGGCAGGTGGTGGGCAATACAAATCGACTCCAGATTGTTGATACAGTCGAGGATGTGGTCTTGCAAGCCGAGATACTGCCAGGAAAGAGACAGGTAGCTATGGTAGATCAGCTCATCCCGGATCTCGGCAGAGTCGGAGGGATGCTTGCGCCGCAGATTCTGCCCCGGCTGTACATCCTCGGGATAGGCGGTGTATTCATGGCGTTCTTGAGTAGGCAGCGGCTGACTGCGCAATAGTTTGTACTCATCACTGCGTTTCTTGGTCTCGGTATCGACTCGGCTGCCGGCAGTAAGGCCCTGTATGGGAACACCGCCCCCCATAATGATCGGCGGTTCCGGAGGAACCGGCTTGCCCAGGGTGATTCGCGGCGGCGGCTTTTTGCGCTTGCGCCCTGCCGGCCGACCGATAGGCAGTTCCGGCAAAGTGCGGGAAACCACCGTCAAAGGTACAGAAATCTTCCAATTGCCCCCACTTTGCCGGGAATGCCCTTCCCAAGTGTAGACCGGAAACTTTTCCGGATCGGCAGCCGGGCCATTGTTGACATCGTTGTTGCGAACAATGCATTCTGTTTCAATCGGCAGTGGCATCAATACATTTCCTGTTGTCGGTGTACACTACTGTGTCCGCCTCCGGCCATCTTCTGTTGCTCCGTATATCCCCGGAGCGTTCCCTTACGGTAGTAAATTCCGCGAATCTGCTGCCGCAGCCGACTAGCCGGCTCCCGGTTTTGCCGCTTCCGCAGAATCCGGCATAGAATCCGGCAATTCTCTGACAGTATCGGCACCCAAGTCCTGTAACTTCTGCACTTGCCGCAGCAGGGACTGCCGGCCCCCGGAAAGTCGTTGCATGGCATGGTCCACACTCTTGTGTAGGGTGTTCACCTGTTGTTCCACCTTCTTCATATCATCGCAGAACAGAGCCAATTTGTCAAAAACTTTGCCGGCTTGAACATAGACATCCGCCACGTTGCGGCGTTGCTTTTCATAACGCCACAACTGTTCGATAATGCGCAGAACGACAAGAAGCAAAGTGGGGCTGACCAATACAACATGTCGGCGAAACCCGTCTTCAAACAGTTGATTGTCATGGCGCAGAGCCTCCGCCAAGGCTCCCTCAATCGGACAGAACAGCAGGACGAAGTCCGGACTCTGCTGTACTCCCAACAAAGTCTGGTATTCTTTGCCGGCAAGGTCTTTCACGTGTTTCGCCAGCGATTCAGAGTGTTTTTTCAACTGCTTCTGCCGTTCTTCTTCGTCTGTGGCCGAAAGAAAGGCTTCGTAAGCCCGGAGAGAAACCTTGGAGTCGATAACAATGTAGCGTTGGCCCGGAAATTGTATCACGGCATCTGGGCGAAAGACACCGCCGTCCGGCCCGATAAAACTCTTTTGCAACTGGTATTCAACGCCTTCGCGCAAGCCGGATTGTTCTAATGTGCGGGCAAGTATCATCTCGCCCCAGGCTCCCTGTCGCCTCTGGTCTCCCTTTAGGGCCTCGGCCAGACTCCGCGCATCGTCACCGAGGCGGCGGGTATCGTCCTGTAAATGCTTCAGGTACTGCTCCAGTTGGGCCGTATTTTTTATGCCGTCCTGATGTTGCTGTTCTAATTGCTGCCGGAAGAACTGCAACTGTTGCTGTAAGGGCTCCAGATTCTGCAAAATATGCTGCGTGTGTTCCTGCTGCTGCTTCCGGCTCAACTCTTCCCAGTTCAGCTTGCTCTGTTCCAGCAATTGACTTTGCAGGCCGCTGTGCTGCTCCAGAATGGTTTCCAGCCGCACTTTCTCCGCCTGAAGGTTCAGGCGTTCGGACTCCAGTTGGTCAATGCGCTTTTGATACCGGCCGGCCTGCTCTTGGTAGTGCCGTTCCTGCTCACTTCGTTGCAGGTCAATTTGACGCTCCCGCTCCTTCCAGCGGGCCTCCCACTCCCTCTCACGCTGCTTGTAGGCATCTCCGTTCGCGTATTCAGGGTAGTTGGGTCGGGCGGAATTATTGGGATTGTTGGCATCGTTGAGATCGCCGGAAAGAAAATCGGTTTCCGCCCCGGCTCTTGTTCCGCCCTGCTGCGACAATCGGCGCGCGCGTTGCTCCCGGATCGAAAGGAAGAGGCGGGCAAGGATGATGAGACAACCAATTCCCAGTATGACGATCAGTAGTGTGGCCACCAAGTTATTCGTCTCCAATTACAGCCGTCCTGTCCTGATAAAATAGATTTTGGGATATTTTCAAACCCCGACAAAAGTTAAGAACACGGCAGAACATCTGTGACAAGGTAATAAGAATGGATATCGCAGCCATAAATTTGCAGAGTTCTGCGTTTTTTGAAAGGCAAAAGCCGTTCTTTTCCCGGCTCAACCGAAAAATGTTCGTTTTGGACCAATCTCCTTGGGCCAATCTCCGCATGGGGCCAGAGGGGCCAGAGCGAAAAGGCCCCGGCGTTTTATTACGCTGCCCCGCGAAGCAGCGGCCTTGTGACATATGGCTTTGACACATGGCCTTGTTATACAGCTACTTGGGAGAGTCGCAAGCACATCTTTGGGATGGGGTCCCGGTTTTAAAAGGTCCCGGCAACAAAACAGGCCCTGTACTTTGAAGTACAGGGCCTGTTTTGTTGCCGGGTTTAGAATTTGCTCAAAACCTCGTCTTCATTCGCACAATCGCAGAACAATAGAATGGAATAACATCCCGCTGTCTTCTGGCACTGTCCGGACAATATCCGGCAAAGCACCAAGGTCCGAGAACCAAGGTGAGGCACGAAGTTGGAGGTCGGTTTCCGCAGATATTCAGACAGTCTTAGTCAACGATGGCGATAAGGTCATCATTCTTGACAATCAGATGTTCCGCATCGCCAATTTTGACAGAGCAACCGGCATACTTATCGTACATGACATGTTGCCCGGCCTTGACTACGATTTCCTTGTCCTCGCCAACGGCGACAACTTCACCGGTCTGAGTCTTTTCCTGAGCGGTGTCCGGAATGTAGAGCCCTGAATCGGTCTTGGTTTTGGCTTCCCGGACTTTAATCAGCACACGGCTGCCAAGAGGTTTTACTGCCATAAATTTCTCCCTCACTTCGGAAATTTGATTTGGTTATTTTTACTCCGCAAATATAGGTATGAAGCAGCCGGATCGTCAAGCAGAAATTTTGAAAGCCAACTCAAAGTCAGTCCGGGGCCGGTCCGGGGAGGGTACTGAGCCGGTACAAGACCATTGCATTGACCGTATTTTAGTGCAGGTCACAAAACACCGCAGTTTTTGGAGAGGTTTGTTTTTATTCCGCCGGTCGAGATCCCGTTTTTTTGCTTGCAAGCCATGCATTTCAAAAAAACTTTCGCTACAATGTCTCCTCAATGCTACAATTATTTTGGTTTATCAACCACCTTCTCAGCCGCCGTCGCATGATGGGCTTGCGCATGCTTTTGCTGCTCTTACTGTTAAATGTACTGTTTGGCTCCCTATTTTATTGGGCAGAGAAAACATCGCAGCCGGAGTTAGACTGGTTTGACGCTTTGTGGTGGGCGGTGGTGACCATGACTACCGTCGGTTACGGTGATATCAGTCCCCAGTCGTGGGCGGGCCGTTTTCTGGTGGCCTACCCGGCAATGTTCGTCGGTATCGGACTGGTCTCCTATGTCATCGGCTCACTGGCGGTCGGGGTTATAAACCTCCGCCGAAAACAAAGGATGGGAATGTTGAAGATGAAATGGAAGAATCATATCGTGATTTGCAATCCGCCCGGTGTGAGAAAAATTGCAAATATCATCGCCGAAATTCGGCGGGAACAAAACTATGCCAAATTGCCGATTGTGTTGTTGGGTGATAACTGGAGCGAGTTGCCGGAGGAACTAAAGGAGCAGCATATCTATTTTGTTCACGCCGACCCGAGCCGGAAGAGTGGCTTGGAGCAGGCCGGAGTGCCTACGGCCTCTGCGGTCTTCATCCTGCCCGGCCGGCCGGACGAGCCACAATCCGATCACAGCAGTTTTATCACGGCCAGCTTGGTGCAGGCCCTGAATCGGGAAAACCGGGAGCAGGCCACCCGGAAAACATGCGGCAGAATCCGCTGTCTGGTAGAACTGGTTCTGCCGGAAAACGTGGCACTTGTGCAAGAGACGCAGCCCGACAGGATATTTGTACCTCAGGTATTCAATGAGCATTTGATGGTGCAGGAGTTCCTGAAGCCGGGTATTGCGGACTTATTGGGCAACCTGGTTTCCACGGAAGGTGACCAGATATTTGTTATGGAACAAGGGCTTGCGGGCTGGAGCCTGAAAGACATTTACTTGCAGTTGTTTGAATGCGGTTCCAATATCCACTTCTGCGGCATTCGGAAGGCCGGAGGAGAGTTTGACCTTGCGCCCCTATATACGTATGTGTTGCAGCCGGACGACAAACTGTTGCTGCTTACCCGGGAGGCCGGAATCTACCTGAAGTTTGAACAACTATTACTGTCTAAAAAATAATGATAATAAATATCTTATAATTATTATCATTATTTTTTTCTATTTCAATAAATTTTTTTAAATAGAATAGATGCTATCGATGTCTAAAAAATATCTATTTTGAATTTATTGTTGTTTTAATTTTACTATAATTTAGAAAAAACAGTGTAAATTCCGAACTTATTATAATGCTGATAGTCTCAAAGATCACTTCAAGGGTAGCTTCCTCCAAATTCTCAAAAGTACCTGTACAAACTATGTGTTTTGTATTAGAATGAATGAGCATTTTAGTATGCAGAATTTTGAGCGTAAAGAAGTGAGGTGAGGTATGAAAGCTGTAAAATATTCTAAGTGGGGACTTTGGTGTTTAACGTTGACACTGGTGTTCTTTACTTCCTGTTCCGTATTGGATGAATTTATAGAGCTCGGAGAAAAAGAGATCGAAGAGGCCAAGAAAGGGAAAGACGGGGAAGACGGTCAAAAAGACAAGGACAAGGACAAAAAAGAGAAAGATATTACCGAATACACCAAAAAAGAGTTGGAGAACATTAAAATTTCAACTCAAACCGGCTACCAGAATGAAAGGGCCGGTGCCCCGGCCAGGCCGACTTGGATAGACACATTTCGTCACTATCCTGAGCTCGATTTTTTTGGCAAAGGCCGGTACTTGTTAGGTTGGCGTAAAGATCCGGGCGACAATGCTGCTGCGATTGCGACCCGCTTTGAGTTGTTCCAAATTACTTTTCGTGACCCCGGCAAGATGGCGGAAGACGATAAGTGGGGTCGGTTGATTCAGCCGGATGACATAAAGGATGCGGTATTGATCGCCACCACCACAAATCCGGTTGTCGTCAGCACTACCGGGGATGTGACCCTGCCTGCCGACTTGATCCCTGCGGACAAGTATTCGACGGAATCCAGTACTTCCTATCCTCCCAGAAAGTTCAACTTGGTACTGGATTCGCAGTATGGTTATTACGCAGTTAAGCCCGGCAATGCAGAGTATGTCGGCCGTCAGAGAGTTGTGGCATATAAGGTGCGGGCATACTCAAAGATTTTGGCTACCGATGATCTTGGCAACGATGTCATGAAGGAAATGTACAACGACAGCCCTGTTGTCATCGTGGATTATAAAGCAAAGCGTTATGCCCAGGTTGCCGGAGTCCAACAGCTCCACGAAGGAATGCCGGGTATTAAGGGTACCAAAGGTAGCCCAACCGGCGGTGGTTCACCTAAGCATGTCCCGGATACAATGACATCACTGCAAGATGTCCGAGACAAATTGGGTATCCCCTCCTCCGCCAACTTCTTGGGGCCATGGGAAAATCGGAAGCTCACAGGTGCGGCTCCGATTGAGTCGCTAATAACGGAGAGTGACTTTGATGCACTGTTCCCCCCGAACCTCCGCAAAACTTTCCACGACTTGGGGGGCGACTACTACACTTGGGAAAACTTTGTTGAAGCCAGTCGCTACTTTCCCAAATTCCTGGGAGAAGGGACAACGGAAGATAAATACCGCGAATTGGCCGCTTTCTTGGGCAACAAGTCTCACGAGACCGGCGATGGCTGGGCTGATTTGGGCAGTGATCGGTGGAAATATGGCCTGGTTTGGATTGTGGAATTAGACGCATTGTCCAATGCGGGGCTTAGCCGCCAACCGACGGACAGAGATGTTCTGTATCGGGCCTATTTTCCTCATTACGAAGTTGCCCACAATAGCTATTCCCCGGTAAAGGGCAAGAGCTATCATGGTCGCGGACCGGTACAGCTGTCCTGGAACTACAACTACGGTATGATGAGCGAAAACATGTTTGGGGATCCGAGTATTCTTCTGGAAAACCCGGATTTGGTAGCTCGGGAAGGTTTGCTGGGTTTTGCCAGTGCCATCTGGTTCTGGATGCAGCCGCAGCGGCCTAAGCCGTCTGCCCATGATGTTATGGTTGGTAATGTAAAGTTGACCACACCCTATACGGCACCTACCGATGGTGACAAGGGCACTGCCCGCAGGCATCTTTCGACTTCGGCCGGTCACGATGCTGCCGGAAATCCGGTTAGTTACAAAGACTGGCGGATTCCGAGAGGTGTTGAGATTGGCTTTGGTCTGACCATCAACATCATTAACGGTGGTTTGGAATCGAACGTGCCGACAGATAATCGTCAGGCGCGTCGTATAGTGTTTTTCTCCCGTTATCTGGATTACTTTGGCCGCAATAAATTGGGCCTGAGTAAAGCTTTGAGTCCCAGGGTGACCGATAATGATCCGGTTCCGGCCGGTATTGAGGATATTATGTCTCAATGGGCAACTTGGAGATACGTGCCGGCTGATTATAATACCGGCCCGGAGAATTTTCCGGTTGGTAGTTTCCCAAGTATTATCACCAGCCGCCATATGAGTTCGTTCTAAACGGATAAGCGGATTGGCCATGACCTACCCGGGTAGAGGTTATACCGGGTAGGTCATAGAAAATAACAGAAATGCTCCGGTCGCATCAGCGATCGGAGCATTTCTGTTATGTAGCTTCTATAGTCTGCTGTTCGCGTAGGCTCAGAGCCCAAAAATATCGGGTAGTACTGCTGTCGCAATAGAAGTGGCCTTCCGTCGAGGAAAATGGCCGGCAGTTCTGCGGTCTGGCCAACAGGCCCGTGCCTTCGAGCTTGCTTAGGGCTTCGTAGCGGCACCAGAGTTGGAAGAATAGTTGCTCCGCACGTTCTGTATCTTGTTGCAACAAGTGTTGCAGTGTTTGTTGCTCTGTTTTTTCAAACAGTAGCCGGGCTATACCGTTCAAGTTATGGCGGCGGCTTTGTTGTTGCTCTATGTCCAAACCAAGTTCAAGCTGTTCGCTGAAGGCCAGGGCGACGTAGGCCCCTGAATGGGCTAGGTTAAAGTGTGGCATGCCGGTGTGTGTGTCATGTAATTGGCTATTTTTCGTTGGTCGTTTGAGTGGTGGCAAAGGAAGCGACAAGGGCCGGGATGGGGGTATGAATATGGGCGGGCCGGAGAGGTAAGGTTTGCCATATTGTTCGGTTTTTAGCTGCCAGTCTCTCGGTTCCGTGGTCTGTCCGGCCTCGGAGAATGCAGAGAATTGGGAGCATTTCCGGCTTAGAAGACACCGTAGCAACAGCCTTCCGGCAATGAACCGTTCGCGGTCGGCTTGGACACGGAAACTTTCGGCCCGCTTTTGTTCCTCCGGGGGGAGCAATAAGGGCCAAGCCGTGTCAAATGATTCCAGAATTCGACTGTAGGGAGCAATATAGAGCTCAACCCGGGGCTTGCCGGAAAGAGATGTACCTGAGGCAGGATGCCCCGCAGTAAGATCCACAGCAAGATCCAGGGGGTGGAGAAAATCTGCAATGGGAAGATCAAAAGGATTTGGTAAAAGCATTTGGGACAGAAACCAATGCACCCGGGTCAAACGGGTCGGAATTTTCAGACCAATTCTAGACTAATTTTGGTTGTTGGGAAGCGGTTTGATTAAGAAGGCAGCCAAGAGTTTCAATACCCGAAGTTTTGACAAGACTTGGAGAGCAGCCGGGAATCTACGGTTGTCCAGAATGCCTATAATGCACGGTCCGTATTCTACAGAATTCTTTTTAGTTGACCAGTCTGTTGTTTGGTATCGATTCTATCCTGTGGCAAAGGCTCCGGTCTAATCGTAACGGAAAGATGAGACGAGTTAATTTTAGGAACATCGTACTCCGGTCCGGCGCGGGTGGAAATACGATCATGAATGTTTGGGGAAAAGCATTTGGAGATTACAAACGCAAGATTACAAGCGCAAAATTACAAGCGTGAAGATACGAGCCAGGGAATACTTACCGGAGGTCAGGTTCTGTGCGTATTGAGCCGGGTGACAGAGCTCTGAGGGACGTTGGCAAAGAGTCGTTCTTGACAGGACTGGTCTTATTTCTATAATCCACACAAAATTTATATGTGTCTGCGTTCCATTGATTAATATGATAAATCTAATACAAGAATAATCTTATAGGTGATAAACCTCTGAGAATAATATAAAATAAAATTTTACATTAGATAGTTTTTGGGAAAACAAATAGTGACGAAAAGTTGCTCAAGTCAAAGAAGGCTTTGGAAAAATAAAAAAATGGAAGTAATGGAAGTCTTAAACCTCCGGGACTCATTTGGGAGTTTCTGACAGAAGTTCCCGATAGCATCCGGATTAACGCATCGGTTGCTGAGGTGTTTGTTTATATTGAATGAATAAATGATATTTCATGATGGATACACTAATTTTAGAGGACGTACGTCAATGGAAAAAAAAATTGTTTTTATTTTATTAAATCTGCTTATAGTGCTGTTTGTTTCATGTTCTTCTGCAACAGAACGTAAGCTCGCTGAGTCTGAAGAGCTATTGACAGTTTGTCGGGAAAAACTGCGGGAGCTGAATATTTTGCAAAATGAAGTCGCGAGTCTTCGTAATGACAATGCTGCACTGGAAGAACAAATCGGGAAATCGGGTTCCGGCTATCCGGCTTTCTTCATTCTTGCTGTCATTAATATTGTCGTTTTGATCATTGTATTCAGGAAAAAGAGGAAAAACAAAGGCACGACCAAGGCGTAATTGGAAAACCTCGGGTCAAAAGAGCCGGCGGAAAGAACATTTACAAAATGCTTTTCAGTTGACCCAGCTCGGTGATGACAATGTCGGGCTCTGTAGCCGCGACTTCGGGCATGTCACCGCGCAGGCGCAGTGAACGCTGATCCCCGGCAAACAGGCCGGTGTAAAAGCCGGCTTGGGCTGCGCCCCATACATCGTTGCGCATATCGTTACCCAGGTAGATCATTTCTTTTGGTTCGAGGTCGTGATGGGCCAAAGCACTGCGGGCCGCGTCAAAGAGTTCCGGTTGGGGCTTGCTGCATCCTTGGCGATAAGACCACAGGCATAGATCCGGTTGAACATTCAGGTCGGCCAGTTCATGTAAGTTTAGCAGTGCGGATAAAATAATCGGAGTATAGAACTGAGCGTTGGAGATAATACCGACATAGAAATTGCGGGTTGCCAGCCAGTGGAGTAATTCCTGAGCACCGGGCATGAGTTGGACGCGGTTGTGTAGCAGTTCGTATTCCAGAGCAAATCGGGCCAGGATAAACGGGCTGAGGCTGTTGTGCATATCCTCGTTCAGTTGCTGTAAGAAAACTTGGTGCCACAGAGATACGATATCAACTTCCGGGTATTGTAAAGACGGGTTCTTGTTTTGTTTATGCTGCTGTAAAATGCTTTCTTTGATCGCCCTGCTTGGCTCAAAATCCTTGCTGAGAGAGGCCCGGAGAAGTTCGGGTAGGCTTTGCAGTACCTGAGTGTCCAGGACCTTCTCGTCCGGAGCCATCTTGTCCGGAGCCGTCCCGCCCGGAACTTTGCTGTGCCGATCCCCATCCTGTTGGGCCTTGGCATTATCGTTTGCCCGGTCGCTGATCTGTCCGGAAATGATCTCCCCCACAGCAGAGATTATCAGGGTGCCATAGACATCAAACAGGACACCGCGGACATTGTCGATTGGGCTGAGTTTGGACTTGGTGCCGGTGGCAATGGGTTGCAGGTCGGCCACTCTGCTGCGAACCTGCTCTTGCAAACGCATCCAGTCGTTGGGTTCCAGCATTTGTTCCAAGTCTTTAGAGTTCCATATCCGGTTCATACAACGGTCCTTGTATCAGTTCTTGTATCAGCCCCTGTAAGAATTCTTGGCCCGGTCCGATCTAATGCGGAACGGTGAGACGGAGAAAAATCTCTTTCCGCATAAATTCTTTCCGCAGGATAAGCGGAGGTAAGCAGAGTAAGCGGGGCAAGAATGGCAACTACAATGAATATTATATTGGCAAATCGGATGATAACATAGTGTGAATGTTTGTCTGTGAATTTTTTGGGATTAATCTTTCCACGGAAAAATAAAATTACTCAGAGTGCGGGGTCCAATCCGTTCCCGTTCTTCCACCAGCAAATTGAACCACGGGATATTCACCTTTCTTCTCTTGTTTTTTGCCGTTCCGGATTTTTCTTGGGACAGCGTTTCCAAATATTGGTACTTATAGTACAGAATGTGGATGCTGACCTCGTACCAGAGGCCCAGGCCCATGGGGCCAAAAAACAGCATTAGCGGTGGCAGAAAAGACATCAGGAACAGAACGCAGGAGGTGAGGCCCAAGATCAGGGAGAGCGGCAGGTTGTCGAGACAGACCAACAGACTCTGGCGCAGTGCCTTGGGCACGGAGAATTTCTCACGCACCAGGATGGGAAAGTAGAAACCAAAGCTGAGCAGGATCAGCAGGGCCATCCAGAACAGCAGGCCCAGAGCTGTCAGGCTTAGCAGGTCTCCTTTTCGGCTGTAGAAATGCCAGCCGAAAAAAAAGATCAGGGAGAGCAGAGCTATACCGAAATCAAGCAGCAGAGCTGCGAGCAGACTGTCTTTCCGAAAAGCTCGGCGCAGGGAGTCCTTCCATTTACTGCTTTCAAACTTGGCAATGGAGTAGTTGCTCAGAGCACAGGCGTGTTGCAGGATAGTGGAGAGAAACAACAGGATACAGAGGGCGATGCCGGACAGAGCCGGGTGGACTGTACTGAGGAAACTTTCTTTGATAGTCAGTGCCCGAAGCAGAAAGAAAAAGAGGCCGCCGGCAGACAAGTACATCAGGTTCCAAAGAACTATGGTGAGCAGATGATCCCACAGACTCCAGAACCACTTTGTGAATTGAAAGCCGAGCATGGGGTGTGATTATAGCGAGGTGAAGACAGAGAATGAAGGCGAGGCCCGGGAGGTTTGGTGTGGCAGTCCGCAGGTATAGTTCCTTTGCGCCCGACTGTTTGCTTGCCCGGCATCGAGAATCGAGATCGGGATCGGTGCTTGGAAAGAGGCTTTCAGGCGCAGTGCGAAAACTTTGAGAAGATGTTTAGGGAAGTTGCTTTTGGACGGTGTTTTTGCCAGATGCTTTCATAAGATGCGTACAGGAACTTTCTGCGGCGGATGCTTCCCGAGGAAGACATACCCGAAACCCGTATTTGTACTTGTGTTAGCCGGAACAGGAGAGAATTTCGCATCAGTTCCCGGAAGTTCCCGGACAATTTGAGGGTCTGATGGGGTGTCTAAAATCTTCTTGTATAGCCTTGCTCCCACTATCTGTACCGGATATACTTGTACTCTGATCCGAGATTGTCGGGGTTGTCGTTTGCGGGATGATATAATTTGTATCTGTCCGCTTTGGGAAACTGCTCCCGGGAAACTGCTTCCGACCGGCCTGATTTTCGGGCAGGTCGTTTGGCCTTTTCGGTTTCGGTGTTGTTGCCTGTTGAGTCGGCAGGTATACAAGACAGACGAGGCAGACAGGGTATACCAGGCACAGAAGGAGTACGGGATTTATTGCGTTCAATTCGGCCGGAGTCTGATATTCGGTTTGCATGCAGGGAATCGAGTTGGTGTCTCCGGCATGCCAGTACACTAAGATGGGATAAAGCTTCTGTTATCTTTAGATTCTCCATATTTTCGTATCCGCAAATACCGTGCCATCAGTTTTCTGGTGATGGCAATATTGGTATTTATTGTTGCGCAGTATACGGTTTCGTATCGACCCTCTGTAAATGTTGATAACCTGAGTTATATTTCTGAAGAGACTCTACAGGCCAAAGAAGCGTATCTCCATGCCTTTGGCAGCCCGGACAGCAACCTGTTTTACTTGGAAGGTATGGATTTCTTCAGTTTGGAGGGCCTGAACTTTCTCTATCAACTGGAGCAGGATATCCGGGCTGAGGTTCCTTACCTCAAAGAGATTTCTTCCCTCATCAATTTGTTCCCGCCGAATATTTCGTTGCCGCTCAGTGAAGATAGTGAAGAGTCCGAACAAAGCCGGGAATGGCTGGTCCGCAGGGCCTTAGAGAGCCCTGTGGTGGCGGAGCATCTGGTTTCGGAGGATGGGCAAAAGGCCCTGATAGTCCTGGATTTTGAGGCCCTGCCCACGGAAGCCCAGTTGCGTTCGGCCGGGAAGGTTTTTGAATCCCCCCACATCAGTATCGGGCGCGCGATGGAGCAGATAGTGCAGCGTCATCAGGGGGCCGGCGAAGACGGTTCCGGTGTCAAAATCTGGAGTAGCGGGGCTGCTCACATTGTCTATCAACAGTTTTCATTTTATGTCGGCGATCTGAGCCGGGTTTTTATTCTGCTGTTGCTGGTCATGCTGCTATTGATCTTTTTTATGCTGCGTTCCTGGCTGGCATTCTTCGGTACTCTTCTGAGTTCCTTTGTCGCCAATTGGTTGACGATAGGTACGATGTCTCTGCTGGGCTTAAGCGTGGACCTCACATTTTTGATGATTCCCGTAACGATAAGCGTGGCCACCTCCATTGGTTATTCGGTCCATTTTTATAATCATTTTAAACACAGTTTACAGCACACCAGTGTGGAAACGGCCCTGGGCATTGCCTGGTTGCGCTGTATCCGGCCCGTCACGTTTACCGCATTGACGACCATGCTCTCGTTTTTAAGCCTTCGTTTGGTGCCGATAGCTGCGATACAGGCGACAGGCTATGCCTGTCTGCTGGAGGTTCTGGTCATATACATTTTTACAATGACTATATTTCCGTTAATCCTTGGTTTCACAAAATTTAAAAAGAAACATCGCGCTATACTGCAATACAACAGGTGGAAGTTTTCGGTTCAATTAGAGCGTTTAAACAATTTCTCTTTCCGTTTTCGCAAGATTATTATTATTTCAAGCTGTTTATTCTTTCTTCTGGCTCTTTTTTATATTTTTGACCTACAGGCAAATTATAAGTTTTCTGAATTTATAGGAAGCAAAAACCAGGTTGTCAAAGACTTGGAGTACTTGGGAGAGAGTGACTTTGCCCCTGTGGGCACGGTTAGTATTGTGATCCACAATGAGAACGGTCTGTTTCCGGAGGGTGACGAGGCTGCCGGCATGAAAATGCTGCAAGACTTGGAGCAGATCCTGAGCGAAATGACAGAGGAAGATATCGTAAAGCAGACTTTCTGGCTGGGCAATCTGATCCGGGATGCGGCCCGGCTTAAGGGCCGGAAAGACGGCATTGCTTCGATTCGCAGTATGGCGCAGTTAAACGGTTTAATGTTGCTTTCCGGGCGTTTGAGCCGGTTTGATTCGAACAGTTGGCTGTCGAAAGATCGTAAGAGTTTGCGCGTGCTGCTGGAAATCAAGGCCTTTGAAAGTTTGCCTTTTGTCGATTTGACGGAAAAATACAAGAAGCGTCTCAAAAATGTGGCCCTGAAGAGCAACGAAGGGGCGCATGTATTTTTTACCGGCTTCATCATGGACACGAGTCAGGGCGATTTGTTGATGACCACGAGTTTCATCAAGTCCATTATTGTGTCCGTTCTGATTGTGTTTGTTTTGTTATTATTAATTTTTCGCCGTTTGTATGTCACTTTGGTGTCTCTGATACCGAATATTTTCCCGATCGTGATGATAGGCGGTATTATTTCTTTCTTAGATATAGATTTAAATTCTTTCAACTTCTTGATGTTTCCCATGGTGATTGGCCTGATTGTCGATGATACGATTCACTTCTTTTATACGGTGGTCAGGCGTTTTGATTCGTCCAAGAATTACAAGGCTTCAATCCATGTGACGCTGGCTCAGGTTGGGCCGGCACTGGTGGAAACCACGGTTATTTTGTGTAGTACTTTTGCCGTGTTCGCGTTTTCTAAATTTCAGGGGTTGGCGTACATGGGCCTGTTTACGGTGTTGGTAATTTTGATGGCTCTGTTGGCCGATTTAATTCTTGGCCCTATATGCCTTTCTATGTTACCAATGGAGAGTCTGAAAAATAAACCGCTGCGCCGTTTTGTGTTTTGGGGGCCGGTGGTCGGCAAAGCAACTGCCAAGAGGCCGGATCAGAACAAAATAACCGGCTAGGTCCGAGTTTCCATATGTTTGTCTGCAAAATAGGTTTGGCTGGGTTCAATTGGGGTCAGCGGCTGCGCCGCAGGTTTTCGGGCAGGTTTGGCAGGGATTCCCGGAGTACTTTTAGGAAGACTTGGGCATCTTGGTAGTAGCCACTGGTTGTGGGCAAGTTTGGGACTTGCTGCTGCCAGTAGGAGTTGAGTTGGCGCATCAATAACTCCCGGCGATACTTGGCCCAGATTGAAGCTATGGCGCACAGGATATTGCGCCGGTCTCCTTTGACCCGGAAGAGCAGACGAAACGGCAAGCTCTGCTTGCCGCTGAACAGGTATTCGGAGCAGTGCGGTTCTTCACGGATTTTTTTTATGTCCCAAGTTGGGGTGCCGCTCGTTTTGGCCGTACTGTCCATTTCTGCAAATAAATCATCGGTCGTTCCGGCACGGCCAAACACGGTTTGGAGCCAGGGCAGGTAGTGTTTCAAACCACCCAAGCGGTCTACCGTGCAATGGGCTTCTACGCAATGGGCCTCCACTATATCACATTCTTTCAGAGATTCTTCCGGGGAGCTTTCCGGGAAAAGTTCGGCTGTGTTCCGGTTTCCCGGCCATTCGGTGTAATTGCGCAACAGTTGGGCAATCAACTCACGTAACACAAGGCTTTTATTGTCGTACAGGGCAATCTTGCGATTGTACTCCGGTTCGGCAATCAGCAGCCCATCTAAAGATATGTGCCAGTCTCGCAACTGTAGATTTTGGGCCAGAGTGGCCGCTGTTGCCCGGATAATGTCTGCGTCTGCGGCTGCGGGCAGCCGCTCTCCCGGGGCAAACAAACCTTGATACCAAGGGATTTTACGCAGTTCAGAGCATTCCGCTTCAGAGAAGATATCCGAGGGGTGCAGAGAGCCGGACTCCGTAGCCCCTGCGTCAAGGCCATTGTTGCTATGGACTTTGTTGATACGGGCCTTATCGGAGTCTTTGGCCATTTGGGCCGCTGGTCCTGTCCCTGTTCCTGCCGTTGAGGCAAAATAGAGGGTCAGGGCCAGTTGTTCCAAACGGGCAAAATCAGATCTGTTTCGGTAGATCACCTTGCTGTCGGCAACCGTCCGGACTCCTTGGTCCTGGGCCAAGGTCGGCTGGGTTGAGGCCCCTTTTTTGGGGCCGGGCCAGATGCTCAGCTCTTCGAGCAGGGACTGTAATAGGGTGGGGGTGACGTCACTGCGGCAAGCCGCCGCAGAAAGAGGGCCCAGTAGGGGCCCTAAACCTGCTTCGTCAATACCGCCAAATTGCACCTGTTTCCACTTCGCTATTCGATTCTCTTTGCCGCAATCGCCAAAGAGGCACGGCCCGATATGAGGCTGATTTACATGAAAAATTGATCACAGCGGGGGTTGTTTATGTGACAAATATCCTGCTCTTCAAACCACAAGGACAACTCGCGGTTTGCCGATTCCGAGCCGTCAGAGGCATGGATGACATTGGCCAGAGTCCCGGCCGGAGCATTGTCCGAGCGAGCGTAGCTCATGTGACAGAAGTCTCCGCGGATGGTGCCGGGAGCGGCACCGGCAGGTTCTGTACTGCCGACCAGTTTGCGGATATTGCTAATGGCATTGGCCCCCTCTATGGCCAGAATGACAACCGTTTTGTTGTTCATAAATTCAATTAATGAGGGGAAAAATCCTTTCCCTTTGTGCTCAGCATAGTGCTGTTCCAAGGTTTCTTTGTCGGCAGCCAACATTTTCATGCCGACAATGCGGAGCCCGCAGCCTTCAAAGCGGCTGATAATTTGGCCGACTAAACCGCGTTGTACGGCATCCGGCTTGAGTAATACAAAACTGGTTTCCAGAGTTGCCATAAGTATCCATACTCCTGTTCGGGTGGTGGAAATATACTCGGACAAATAAATTTTCGCACTTCGATATTTCGGATAGACTTGTTCGGGCCTGACTCCGCCCCGTCAAAACGGGGCGGGGAAACTTCCGGGAAGGAAATCCGAGTATTATGCGAAACGAAATTTGTCAGAATTTTGTTGTAAAGAAAAAAAGCCAGTTTCTACAAGAGAACTGGCTTCTGTCCAAAAATCGTGTTTACTCTTCTTTGACGAAATCTTCAGCGGGTGCGCCACACATTGGGCAGGCCCAATCCGTAGGCAGGTCACTAAAAGCTGTCCCGGCGGCGACACCGTTGTCCGGATCACCTTCTGCCGGATCGTAAACATAACCACATACTTCACATACATATTTTTGCATTGCTGTTTCTCCTTCATGCGATACTAAGATAGATTCTTTATATCTTAAAATATTCAAATTTGCAAGTGGAATCTTAGTTATTACTGCATACATAATATTGACAGCTACCATAATGAATTATATTATAAGAGTCATTTTTACACATACATATATATTTATAAATTTATGTAATATAAGTAGTTATATAAGATAGTAGATTTTTTAGAAAATACGAAATAAAAATTCTATAGTATAATATACTAAATTATTTATACAATATTATAATTAAACTATTAAAATTATATTAAATATAGATAATAAAAACAGAAATAAAATATTATACTATAAACAATTTATAAATTATTATCATATATATTATCTAATATTTTATCATTTATAGTATATACATTTTTTTAATATAATATATATTCTACTAAAACTGTAATAAATAGGTGATCTTACAAACATAGGAAATCACTCCCCCAATATTTCTGTTGTGTCGGGACTCGCTTCTGAACTCTGCCGCCGGGAACCGGAGTAAGACCCTGGCAAGACCCTGGCAAGGCCAGAGCAAGGCCAGAGGATCATACGGGAAACCCGGAGGAGAACCCCAATAGTATACGGTGCCTTGTCCGGACTCAATATGTGTCTCAGAACAGCTGCCATTGCCGCAGGCCATACCTGCCCTTGCCAAACAGCACAGAGAAAGCTACAATCGGCACTTGGCCCAATCTAATTCCAAGGAATTTTCTGATGAGAGATCTTGACAAACTTGACCGAAATACGGTACAATATCCAATATCCAATATCCAATATCCAATATCCAATTCTTTGATGAACGGAATATTCGGCAATACTATTATCTTTTCTCCAAAAAATTATTTTCCTTATCCCTTTTCTCCTGTTCTTTTATTTCTCTGTTTCTCCTTTTATTTTTAGGGGCTTGTTCCGACCCCCCAGGCACTGGTGACCCCGACCCCGAAGAACAAACTTTCACGCCAAGCATCTCGTGGCGGGGAATTCGTGCGGCAGAACTGCAAATCAATACGAACCAAAGTGCGGCTGTGGCCTTTATTGTGCGGGCCGCAAGCGAAGCGGCCCCAAGTTATGCGGACGTAGAAACGAATATAGCCTTGCAAAGCCGTTCGATAACTTCAGGCATGCATTACTTTTATACCGCCATGCACCAGGGCAGCAACCAGAATCTTTCCGCCAATATCACCGCCGCCGCAGCGGGGGATTACCTCACAGCGGGCAGAGAGTACAAGGCCTACGTTTTTCGGGACAAAAATCTGGTGAACACTCTCGATTTTAGCACGTTGGCGTTGCCCGCCGCCGCTGACTGGGATGAAACCAAGCCGTTTATTGACGGGACATTTCCCTACAGGAATGGTATCTATCAAATTGATGCCCAAGAGGGAAGTGTGCTCTTGATGTCCGTTTACTGGAAAGAATTGATTGGTACAGGTGCAGGAATCGGTGTTAGTAGACCTGATATTATCTTCATTGCTCGCTGTCAGTCGCCCTCTGCGGGTGGTTCTTGTGTTCCCGAATCCGGTTATGCTTTGAAGCAGGGTTTTGAACACACAACTGCTGCCGCAGATACATATGTGCGGCTCAGCTTTGGCATTCAACAGCTTGCTACTATTGATGTTATTGCTCTGGATCCTGTTCATAACGGGATATGGACATTCAGGAATGCCAACGCTAAAATCCGAGTGGTGACGGTAAATATGCATTAGTTTGTAGGGCGCATTGTTATGTAGAGCATTGTTATGTAGAGGCACGTCAACACGTGTCTCTACATAACAATGCGCTGGGCTCACCTGTTTGCTCCTCCGGTCCCACCCTCCCTTGCCCAACAACACAGAGAAAGCTACAATGGGCTCCTGACCCAATCTAATTCCAAGGAGTTTTCTTATGAGAGATCTTGACAAACTTGACCGAAATACGATAAAATGGTACAATATCCAATATCCAATATCCAATATCCAATATCCAATTCTTTGATGAATGGAATATTCGACAATATTATTACTTTTTATCCAAAAAATTATTTTCCTTATCCCTTTTTTCCTGTTTTCTTCTTTCTCTTTTTCTCCTCTTATTCTTAGGAGCCTGTTCCGACCCTCCGGGCAGCAGTAATCCGGGCCCGGACACTGGTGACCCCGACCCCGAAGAACAAACTTTCACCCCAAGCATCTCATGGCGGGGAATCCGCGCTGTAGAACTGCAAATTAACACCGGTGAAAGTGCCGCTGTGGCCTTTATCGTAAGGGCCGCAAGCGAGGCGGCCCCGGCCTATGCGGATATTGAAACAAACATCGCCCTGCAAAGCCGCTCAATAACTTCAGGCACGCATTACTTTTATACCGCCATGCATCACGGCACCAACCAGACACTTTCCGCCAATATCACCGCCGCCGCCGCGGGGGACTACCTCACAGCGGACACGGCGTACAAGGCATACGTTTTTCGGGACAAAAACCTGGTGAAGACCCTTGACTTTAGCACGTTGGCCCTGCCCGCCGCCGCCGACTGGGACGAGACCAAGCTGTTTATTGACGGGACATTTCCCTACCGGGCGGATACCTATCAGATTAATGTCCAAGAGGGAACAGTTCTGCTATTGCCCCTCTACTGGAAAGAGTTAATTAATCAAGGAATCAATGCTATTAGACCTGACACTATCCTCATTGGTAGCTGTCAGCCGTCCTCTGCGAGTGGTTTTTGCCTCCTTAACGTTTCCGGTTATGTTTTGGAGCAGGGTTTTGAACACACAACTGTTGCCGCAAATACATATCTGCGATTCAGCTTTGGCATTCAACAGCTTGCTACTATTGATGTTGTTGCTCCGAATCCTGTTCTGAAAGGGATATGGACATTCCGAGATGGTAACGATCAAGGCCGGTTTGTGACGTTGAATGTGCATTAGATTGGCCGTTTTGTAGTAGAGACACGTCAACACGTGTCTCTACTACAGGGCACCTCTCCGGCTACAGGGCCCTTCTCCGGCCATCTGTTTGCCCCCTTGGCCTTACTCTCTATTCTTCCCTTGCCAAGCAGCACAGAGAAAGCTACAATGGGCACCTGACCCAATCTAATTTCAAGGAGTTTTCTCATGCAAGATCTTGACAAACTTGACCGAAATACGGTAAAATGGTACAATATCCAATATCCAATATCCAATATCCAATATCCAATATCCAATTCTTTGATGAATGGAATATTCGACAATATTATTACTTTTTATCCAAAAAATTATTTTCCTTATCCCTTTTTTCCTGTTTTTTTATCTCTCTTTTTCTCCTCTTATTTTTAGGAGCCTGTTCCGACCCTCCGGGCAGCAGTAATCCGGGCCCGGGCACTGGTGACCCCCACCCCGAAGAACAAACTTTCACGCCAAGCATCTCATGGCGGGGAATCCGCGCTGTAGAACTGCAAATTAACACCAAAGAAAGTGTGGCTGTGGCCTTTATTGTGCGGGCCGCAAGCGAAGCGGCCCCAAGTTATGCGGACGTAGAAACGAATATAGCCCTACAAAGCCGTTCGGTAACTTCAGGCATACATTACTTTTACACCGCCATGCACCACGGCAGCAACCAGAATCTTTCCGCCAATATCACCGCCGCCACAGCGGGGGACTACCTCACAGCGGGGACGGCGTACAAGGCCTACGTGTTCCAAGACAAGAAGCTGGTGAACACCCTCGATTTTAGCACGTTGGCTTTGCCCGCTGCCGCTGACTGGGACGGAATTAAGCCGTTTATTGACGGGACATTTCCCTACCGGGCGGATACCTATCAGATTGATATCCAAGAGGGAAGCGTGGTATTGATGCCCATATACATGAAAGAATTGTTTGATGTCCAGGGAATACAGGTCGTTAGACCTGACGGTGGCATCGTTGTGAACTGTCAGTTGCCCTCCGCCGGTGGTGCTTGTCTTGGTAATGCCTCCGGCGGCTATACGATGCGGCAGAATTTTGAACATACAACTGTTGCCGCAGATACATATGCGCGGTTCGACTTCGGTATCCGGCAGCTTGCTGCTGTTGATGCTGTCAGTGACGGGTTATGGACGTTCACAGAGAGTGCAGCTGGCCGAAACCGACAGGTGACGTTGAATGTGCATTAGATTTGTCGTTTTGTAGTAGAGACACGTTACCACGTGTCTCTACTACAGGGCACTTCTCCGGCTACAGGGCACCTCTCCGGCTACAGGAGACTTCTAATGCCATCTGTTTGCCCCCTTGGCCTTACTCTCTGTTTCTCCCTTGCCAAACAACACAGAGAAAGCTACAATGGGCACTTGGCCCAATCTGATTCCAAGGAGTTTTCTCATGAGAGATCTTGACAAACTTGACCAAAATACGGTAAAATGGTACAATATCCAATATCCAATATCCAATATCCAATATCCAATTCTTTGATGAACAGAATATTCGACAATATTATTATTTTTTATCCAAAAAATTATTTTCCTTATCCCTTTTTTCCTGTTTTTTTATTGTTCTGTTTCTCCTCTTATTTTTAGGGGCCTGTTCCGACCCTCCGGGCAGTGGTGCCCCCGACCCCGAAGAAGTCACTGTCACCCCAAGCGTCTCCTGGCGGGGAATCCGTGCCGCAGAACTGCAAATCAGCACTGACGGAAGTGCTGATTTGGCCTTTATCGTGCGGGCCGCAAGCGAAGCGGCTCCGGTCTATACGGATATTGAAACAAACATTTCCCTGCAAAGCCGCTCGGTAACCTTGGGTACACATTACTTTTACACGGCCATGCACCACGGCAGCAACCAGAATATTTCCGCCAATATCACCGCCGCCACAGCGGGGGACTACCTTACAGCGGGCACGGCGTACAAGGCCTACGTGTTCCAAAACAAGAAATTGGTGGAGACCCTCGACTTTAGTACTTTGGCCCTGCCCGCCGCTGCCGACTGGGACGAAAGCAAAGATTTTATTGACGGGACATTTCCCTACCGAGCGGATACCTATCAGATTGATGTCCAAGAGGGAAGTGTGGTACTGATGCCTGTTTACTGGAAAGAATTGATTGATCCGGGAGTTTCCGTTCTTAGACCCGATGATAATTTCATTGTTAGCTGTATGCTGCCCTCTGCGGGTGGTGCTTGTCTTCCCGATGCCGGATATGTTGCGGGGCAGAGTTTTGAACACACAACTGTCACAGCAGATACATATCTGTGGTTCAGGTTTGGCATCCAACGGCTTGCTGCTGTTGATGTTGTTGATGATGGGAAATGGAGATTCAGAGATGGTCTAAGATATGGTCTAACAGGTCGCTCACGGTTTGTGACGTTGAATATGCATTAGGAGCAGGGTATTTAAGTACCGGCGCACCACAGCGCATTGTTATGTAGAGGCACGTCCATACGTGTCTCTACATAACAATGCGCTGCGTTCACCTGTTTGCTCCTCCGGTCACAGCCTCTCTTGCCGAACAGCACAGAGAAAGCTATAATGGGCACCTGACTTAATCTAATTCCAAGGAGTTTTCTCATGCAACATCTTGACAAACTTGACCGAAATACGGTAAAATGGTACAATATCCAATATCCAATATCCAATATCCAATATCCAATTCTTTGATGAACGGAATATTCGGCAATATTATTACTTTTTATCCAAAAAATTATTTTCCTTATCCCTTTTTTCCTGCTTTTTTATCTCTCTGTTTCTCCTTTTATTTTTAGGGGCCTGTTCCGACCCTCCGGGCAGCAGTGACCCTGACCCTGAAGAACAAACTTTTACCGCAAGCATTTCGTGGCTGGGAATCCGTGCCATAGAACTGCAAGTCAGGACTAAGAAAAGTGCCGTAGCAGCCTTTATTATACGGGCCGCAAGCGAAGCGGCCCCAAGCTATGCAGATATTGAAACAAACATTGCCCTGCAAAGCCGCTCGGTGACTTCAGGCACGCACTACTTTTACACCGCCATACACCACGGCAGCAACCAGACACTTTCCGCCAATATCACCGCAGTAGCAGCGGGGGACTACCTCACAGCGGGCACGGCGTACAAGGCCTACGTGTTCCAAGACAAGAAATTGGTGAACATCCTCGATTTTAACACTTTGGCCCTGCCCGCCGCAGCGGACTGGGACGGAATCAAGCCGTTTATTGACGGGACATTTCCCTACCGAGAAGATACCTATCAGCTTGATGTCCAAGAGGGAAGCGTGGTACTGATGCCCGTATACATAAAAGAATTGCTTGATGTCCAAGGATTGTCCGTTAGCAGACCTGACGGTGCCTTCGTTGTCAGCTGTCAGTTGCCCTCTGCGGGTGGTATTTGTGGTTCGAACCCCGGCTATACTTTGGAGCAGGGTTTTGAATACACCATTGTCGCAGCAGATACATACCTGCGGCTCAGCTTTGGCATCCAAGAACTTGCTGCTGTTGATGCTGTCAATGAGGGGTTATGGATATTCAAAGAGGGTGCAGGTGGTCGACAACGACACGTGACGTTGAATGTGCATTAGATTTGTAGGAAGGGGCTCATGTAGTAGAGACACGTGTTAACGTGTCTCTACTACATGAGCCCCTTGCCAAACAGCACAGAGAAAGCTAGAATGGGCACCTGACCCAATCTAATTCCAAGGAGTTTTCTCATGAGAGATCTTGACAAACTTGACCAAAATACGGTAAAATGGTACAATATCCAATATCCAATATCCAATATCCAATATCCAATTCTTTGATGAACGGAATATTCGACAGTATTATTACTTTTTATCCAAAAAATTATTTTCTCTATCCCTTTTTTCCTGTTTTTTTATCTCTCTGTTTCTCCTCTTATTTTTAGGAGCCTGTTCCGACCCCCCGGGCAGCAGTGACCCCGACCCCGAAGAACAAACTTTCACCCCAAGCATTTCATGGCAGGGAATCCGGGCTGTAGAACTGCAAATCAACACTAGCGAAAGTGCCGCAGCGGCCTTTATCGTGCGGGCCGCAAGCGAAGCGGCTCCGACTTATGCAGATATTGAAACAAACATCGCCCTGCAAAGCCGCTCGGTAATCTCGGGCATACATTACTTTTACACCGCCATGCACCACGGCAGCAACCAGGCCCTTTCCGCCAATATCACCGCCGCTGCAGCGGGGGACTACCTCACAGCGGGCACGGCGTACAAGGCATATGTTTTCCGGGATAAGAAGCTGGTGAAGACCCTCGACTTTAGTACTTTGGCCCTGCCCGCCGCCGCCGATTGGGACGAAACCAAGCAGTTTATTGACGGGACATTTCCCTACCAAGATGGTATCTATCAAATTGAGGTCCAAGAGGGAACGGTGGTATTGATGCCTATTTACTGGAAAGAATTGGTTGATAGACAAGGAATCAATGGAGTCAGACCTGACATTCGCCGCGTTGTTAGCTGTCAGTTGCCCTCTGCGGGTGGTTCTTGTGTTCCCGAATCCGGTTATGCTTTGAAGCAGGGTTTTGAACACACAACTGTTGCCGCAGATACATATGTGCGGCTCAGCTTTGGCATCCGGCAGCTTGCTACCATTGATATTGTTGCTACGAATCCTGTTAATAACAGGATATGGACATTTAGAGATGGTGACGATCAAGCCCGAAAGGTGACAATCAATATGCATTAGTTTGTAGGGCGCATTGTTATGTAGAGGCACGTCAATATGTGTCTCTACATAACAATGCGCTGCGCTCACCTGTTTGCTCCTCCGGTCACAGCCTCCCTTGCCAAACAACACAGAGAAAGCTACAATAGGCACCTGGCCCAATCTAATTCCAAGGAGTTTTCTCATGCAACATCTTGACAAACTTGACCAAAATATGGTAAAATGGTACAATATCCAATATCCAATATCCAATATCCAATATCCAATTCTTTGATGAATGGAATATTCGACAATATTATTACTTTTTATCCAAAAAATTATTTTCCTTATCCCTTTTTTCCTGTTTTTTTATCTCTCTTTTTCTCTTCTTATTTTTAGGGGCCTGTTCTGACCCTCCGGGCAGTAATGATCCGCCCGCGTCCAAGACAACCTTTACCCTCACTTTTAATTCCGAAGGTGGCACAGAGGTAGCTTCACAAACGATAACAAGCGGTAAAAAATCAGAAAAACCCACAGATCCAACCAAGACAAACCTTATTTTTGGCGGATGGTACAAAGAACAAACTTTGACCACCCTGTTTAACTTTACTCAGGAGACAATTACCGGGGACCTGACCCTGTATGCCAAGTGGGAAGCAAAAGACTTCAGCCCAAGTATCTCGTGGTGGGGAATCCGGGCTGTAGAACTGCAAATCAGCACCAACGAAAGTGCCGCTGTGGCCTTTATCGTGCGGGCCGCAAGCGAAGCGGCCCCGGCCTATGCAGATATTGAAACAAACATCGCCCTGCAAAGCCGCTCAATAACTTCAGGCACGCATTACTTTTATACCGCCATGCACCACGGCAGCAACCAGAATCTTTCCGCCAATATCACCGCCGCCGCAGCGGGGGACTACCTGACAGCAGGCACGGCGTACAAGGCCTACGTGTTCCAAGACAAGAAATTGGTGAAGACCCTCGATTTTAGCACGTTGGCCGTGCCGGCCGCCGCCGACTGGGACGAAACCAAAGATTTTATTGATGGGACATTTCCTTATCGAGCAGATACCTATCAGATTGATGTCCAAGAGGGAACAGTTCTGCTATTGCCTGTATACTGGAAAGAGCTGATTAATCAAGGAATACTTGTCATTAGAGCTGACTCTGTCTTAGTTGCTAGCTGTGCAAGTCCCTCTGCGGGTGGTGCTTGTCTTCCCAACGCCGGCTATGCTCTGCGGCAGGGTTTTGAACACACAACTGTTGCAGCAGGCACATATCTCCGTCTCGATTTTGGCATTCAACAGCTTACTGCTGTCAGTGAAGGGTCCTGGACCTTTAGAGAGAGTGCAGTTGGCCGAAACCGATACGTGACGTTGAATATGCATTAGATTGGCCGTTTTGTAGTAGAGACACGTTATTACGTGTCTCTACTACAGGGCACTTCTCCGGCTACAGGGCAACTCTAATGCCATCTGTTTGCCCCCTTGGCCTTACTCTCTATTTCTCTATTGCCAAACAGCACAGAGAAAGCTACAATAGGCACCTGACCCAATCTAATTCCAAGGAGTTTTCTCATGCAACATCTTGACAAACTTGACCGAAATACGGTAAAATGGTACAATATCCAATATCCAATATCCAATATCCAATATCCAATTCTTTGATGAATGGAATATTCGACAATATTATTACTTTTTATCCAAAAAATTATTTTCCTTATCCCTTTTTTCCTGCTTTTTTATCTCTCTTTTTCTCCTCTTATTTTTAGGAGCCTGTTCCGACCCTCCGGGCAGCAGTAATCCGGGCCCGGGCACTGGTGACCCCGACCCCGAAGAACAAACTTTCACCCCAAGCATCTCATGGCAGGGAATCCGGGCTGTAGAACTGCAAATCAACACCAGTGAAAGTGCCGCTGTGGCCTTTATCGTAAGGGTCGCAAGCGAGGCGGCCCCGGCCTATGCAGATATTGAAACAAACATCGCCCTGCAAAGCCGCTCAATAACTTCAGGCACGCATTACTTTTATACCGCCATGCACTCCGGTAGCAACCAGGCCCTTTCCGCCAATATCACCGCCGCCGCAGCGGGGGACTACCTCACAGCGGGGACGGCGTACAAGGCCTACGTGTTCCAAGACAAGAAATTGGTGAAGACCCTCGATTTTAGCACGTTGGCCGTGCCCGCCGCAGCGGACTGGGACAAAACCAAGCTGTTTATTGACGGGACATTTCCCTACCGAGCAGATATCTATCAAATTGATGTCCAAGAGGGAACAGTTCTGCTCTTGCCCGTCTACTGGAAAGAGTTGATTAGTTATGGAATCAATGCTACCAGATCTGACACTGGCCTCGTTGCTAACTGTCAGTCGCCCTCTGCGGGCGGTGGTTGCATCGTTAACATTTCCGGCTATGGTTTGGAGCTGGGTTTTGAACACAGAACTATTGCCGCAGATACATACGTGCGTCTTGACTTTGGCATCCAACGGCTTGCTACTATTGATGTTGTTGCTTCGAATGCTGTTGATAATGGGCTATGGACATTCAGAGATGGTGCCGATCAAGCCAGGGTGGTGACGTTGAATATGCATTAGATTGGCCGTTTTGTAGTAGAGACACGTTATTACGTGTCTCTACTACAGGGCACCTCTCCGGCTACAGGGCACTTCTAATGCCATCTGTTTGCCCCCTTGGCCTTACCCTCTATTCCTCCCTTGCCAAACAACACAGAGAAAGCTACAATAGGCACCTGACCCAATCTAATTCCAAGGAGTTTTCTCATGAGAGATCTTGACAAACTTGACCGAAATACGGTAAAATGGTACAATATCCAATATCCAATATCCAATATCCAATATCCAATTCTTTGATGAACAGAATATTCGACAATATTATTACTTTTTATCCAAAAAATTATTTTCCTTATCCCTTTTTTCCTGTTTTTTTATCTCTCTTTTTCTCCTCTTATTTTTAGGAGCTTGTTCCGACCCTCCGGGCAGCAGTAATCCGGGCCCGGGGACTGGTGACCCCGACCCCGAAGAACAAACTTTCACCCCAAGCATCTCATGGCAGGGAATCCGCGCTGTAGAACTGCAAATTAACACCAAAGAAAGTGTGGCTGTGGCCTTTATTGTGCGGGCCGCAAGCGAAGCGGCCCCGGCCTATGCGGACGTAGAGACCAATATAGCCCTGCAAAGCCGCTCAATAACTTCAGGCACGCATTATTTTTATACCGCGATGCACCACGGCAGCAATCAGAATCTTTCCGGCAATATAGGAGCAATAGTTACGGGGGACTACCTCACAGAGGGCACGGCGTACAAGGTATATGTTTTCCAAGACAAGAAATTGGTGAAGACCCTCGACTTTCGCACTTTGGCCCTGCCCGCCGCAGCGGACTGGGACGGAATTAAGCCGTTTATTGACGGGACATTTCCCTACCGGGCGGATACCTATCAGATTGATATCCAAGAGGGAAGGGCTCTGCTCTTGCCTGTATACATGAAAGAATTGCTTGATGTCCAGGGAATACAGGTCATTAGACCTGACGGTTTCATCGTTATGACCTGTCAGTTGCCCTCCGCCGGTGGTGCTTGTCTTCGTAGTGTCTCCGGCTATACGATGCGGCAGAATTTTGAACATACAACTGTTGCCGCAGATACATATGTGCGGCTCGACTTCGGTATCCGGCAGCTTACTGCTGCTGATGCTGTCAGTGAAGGGCTATGGACCTTCAAAGAGAGTGCAGCCAGCCGAAACCGGTTTGTGACGTTGAATGTGCATTAGATTTGCAGAGACACGTTCCTACGTGTCTCTGCAACACGGCTCAATCGGAGCCTTGCCTACATTACGGAAAAACGGAAGAAACGCTTCTTGCCTGCCTTTAGCAGCAAGCGGCCATCTTCCAGATCCGCAGTGGTGACCTGCTGTTCAACGTTCTCGATCTTCCGGCCGTTGAGTCCGGCACCCCCCCCCTGAATCAGACGGCGTGCCTCGTTGCGCGAAGCGCAGAGTCCGGCTTCAACATAGAGGCTGACGAGCTCAATGCCCGCGTCCAGTCTGGCAGCTTCCAGTTCGGTACCCGGCATATTGGAGATGGAGGCGGCCGGGCTACCGCCAAAACTCGTTTTGGCGGTAGCCAGAGCCTGATCCGCGGCCATTTGGCCGTGGATGGTTCGGCACATTTCGTAAGCCAGTACTTCCTTGGCCTTGTTCAGAGCGGCACCGCTCTCGCGGCACAACTCGGCAATCTCCGCCAGTGGCAGGAAGCTGAACAACAACAAAAATTTCTTCACATCCTGGTCCGTGCAGTTGCGCCAGTACTGGAAAAAATCAAACGGTGAAGTCAGCTTCGAGTCAATAAAGACAGCTCCCTGCTCCGTCTTGCCCATTTTTTTGCCATTGGAAGTTGTCACCAAGGGTACGGTCAGAGCTTTGGGCAGCAAGTCTTCCACCACTTCCTCCGATTCGTTTGGCAGACGGCCTTCTTCTCCATCTTGGAGGAAACTGTAGCGGCGGATCAAATCTATGCCGGAAACCATGTTGCCCCACTGGTCATCGCCGCCAATCTGTAGCAGGCAGCCATATTGCTGAAACAGTTTCAAATAGTCGTAGGATTGCAAGAGCTGGTAGTTGAATTCGATAAATGAAAGCCCACGCTCCAATCGTTGCTTGCAGCTCTCAAAGCTGAGCATGCGGTTGACCGAAAAATGGCAGCCGATATCGCGCAGAAACTCAATGTAGTTCAGGCCGTCCAGCCAGTCGGCATTGTTGAGCCAAACTGGTTGTGCATCCTCGGGACAATCGGCAAAAACCATTTCCAACTGCTTTTGGATGGCCTTGGCATTGGCATCTATATCTTCTTTGCTAAGCATTTTGCGCATTTCGGTCTTGCCCGAAGGGTCGCCAATTTTGGCGGTACCTGAACCGACCAGCATCAGCGGGCGGTGCCCGGACAGGGCCAGACGTTTGGCCAACAGTACAGGCAGCAAATGGCCGCAATGCAGCGAAGGCGCGGTCGGGTCAATGCCCAGGTAAAACGGCAGAGAACCGCGTTCCAGACGTTTGGTCAGGGCCGGCAGATTACTGCATTGTTGTATCAGGCCGCGCTGTTGTAATTCATCTGTTAATTCTGTGGCACTCATATTGTATTCCAATTTTATTTTAACCGATTTTGCCGATTTTGATTTTTGTCCAAGGTAAGCATGTCAAGCGTAAGCATAGCAAACGTAAGCATATGAAACCCAAGCTTGGCCTTGGCCTAGGCACTTTTCCCGGCTGTTCCGGCTTCTTTGCGGGCTCTTTTGCCGGCCCGAACTTCTGTCAGCACAATGGAAGCCGCCCCCAGCAGCAGTAGCAGCAAGGCCGGTATTAAAGAACTGTTCCACTCGGGCAAAGCATACTGATAGCCCACCACTTTCTGCTTCTCCCCGAAACTTTGGAAAATCTCTTCTTTCCAAGGCCACAAGCTGCGCAGGGAACCGAAGATAAAGCCGCACAATAAGGCGATGGTCAGGCTGTGGTATTTTTTTAGCAGGCAGTCCAGAACCCGGCTGAAAGCGAGCAGACCCAACACAGTCCCAATCAAAAATGGGGCGAGGATGTCAAAGCGCAGCCCGCCCACACCCTCCAGCATGATCAACCGGTAATTGCCCAGCAGGATCAGGACATAGGAGCCGGAAAGGCCCGGCAGCATCATGCTGCAAATGGCAATGACACCGCAGAAAAGCAGGTACCAAACGGCGGAGTTGGCATCGGCAATCGGCAGTGCGCTTACCCCAATGGCAATAGCCCCGCCCAGCAGCAGGGCCACCAGCTCCGGAAAAGTCCGGCGGGAAATCCTTTTGGCGACGAAGTACACGGAAGTCAGCACCAAGCCGAAGAAAAAGGCCCAAGTGTAGACGCGATAATGGTCAAGCAAAAATTCGAGCAATCGGGCCAGCAGAATATTGCCCACAATCAAGCCGCTAAATATGGCCAGCAAAAAAATAAAATCGATGCGCAGCGCAAATTCGCGGAAACGGCCCCGCAGTAACAGCCGGACAGCCTGTAGGTCAATGGATTTGATACTTTGGATCAACCGCTCAAACACGCCGCACAGCAAGGCTATGGTACCACCCGAAAGGCCCGGTACGACATTGGCTGCGCCAATGGCAACGCCTTTGATGCTGTTGCCAAAGAATTGGAATGCCTGGTTGTCAGCCATAATGATGATGCTCCTCCTGATATACCCTGCTTGCGTTTCCGGCTCACAGAGCCACCAAAATTTGCGGCATCTTACAAATTTCATCCGTAAAAGTCCACGATTGTCGTTCTGCAAGGAACACCGTTTAGGTTTTGATTTTGGGTTGCGGCTCAAAAAAAATTCGCTCCGGCCAAACACACCCTAACTTGGACAAGATCGTGCCTTTTGCCGGCCATTGGACAGCACTTGGGTAATCCGCTGCGCTAATCATTTTAAATAAAGGGTTTGAGTAATCTCCGGGCCATTTCGGAGCAGTTTGATTCTGTGGCCAGGCCGAATTTGGCACGCAAAAAATTGAGAGGAATTAGACCTTTGTACAGCCTCTTAAACCGGAATAGTAAAATTTCTCTTGCCAAATTCCGATTTTCCGGGATAAATAGAACAAACCTGCTGGAATGGACAAAGGGAAAGGGTGGGAAGATCTTCCCCGGGCCATTTTCAAGGTTTCGTTTCAAGGTTCGGTCTCAGGGAAGATACTGAGGGCGAACAAGGACAAAAAAATAACAAAGAAGCGAAGACAGCGGAAAAGAGAAGGACGCTTATGACCCCCAAGACCCCTATAACTCCTGTGGCAGACGAAGAAGTAGAAAAGACAACGGCAGAGAAGGCTGTGGTAAAGAAAAGTGCCGCGAAGAAAACAGCCGCAAAGAAAGCCGCAAAAAAAGCGACAAAAAAGGTCGGTGTCAAAAAGGCGGCCACAAAAGCGGTAAAAAAGACCCTGAAAAAAGTGGGCGCGAAAAAGGCTGCCACAGCCGGAACGAGTGCCGCTAAGTTTGGTTCCGGCAAAAAACTGCTGATTGTCGAAAGTCCGGCCAAGGCCCGGACTTTGAGCAAATTCCTCGGTTCCGACTTTCTGATTCGGGCCTCGGTCGGCCATGTGCGCGACCTGCCGCAAAAGGGCAATTCGCGCAAAGGCTTGGGTATCGACATTGAAAACGGCTTTCAGCCGGACTACCAGATCATCCCCGGCAAGGAAAAGACGGTGCAGGAGTTGCGTGCCTATGCCGCCAAGGCTTCGGAAATCTTCCTGGCACCTGACCCGGACCGCGAAGGCGAATCCATCGCCTGGCATTTGGCCGAATTGTTGGAAGTCAGAGACAAGCCCGTGCACCGGGTCACCTACGGTGCCATTACCAAAAAGGCTGTGCAGGAAGCTATTGCCAAACCGCGTGACATCGACATGGATTTGGTCAACGCCCAGCAGGGGCGGCGTGTTCTGGACCGTCTGGTCGGTTTTGAGCTTTCGCCGTTTCTGTGGAAGAAAGTGGCCATGCGCCTGTCCGCCGGACGCGTCCAGTCTGTGGCCGTGCGCCTGGTGGTGGAGCGTGAACAGCAAATCCGTGCTTTCGTGGCTGAAGAATACTGGAAGTTGTCGGCCCTGCTGGAAGGCCGGGATGTCGACAACAAAAAAGTCAGCTTCAGTGCCGAACTGGTGCAGTGGCGGGACGAACGTTTCGCCCTGGGCCGCAAAGCGGCCTCTTCCGAAGAAGAAGTGCAAAAAGTGCTCGCGGGTCTGGAAAATGCCACATATACACTCGAAGAAGTCCAGAAGAAAGATACCCGGCGCAAGGCACCGGCACCGTTCATCACATCAACCTTGCAACAAAGTGCCAGCAACCTGTTCAGTTTCGGGCCCTCCCGCACCATGGGCCTGGCCCAGAAACTCTACGAGGGCGTAGAGATCGGCAGTGATGGCCCGGTGGGTCTGATCACCTACATGAGAACGGACTCCACCCGTATCGAACCGGAAGCCATTGCCGAAGTGCGGGGCTACATTGAAACGTACTTTCCCAAGCCCTATCTGGAGCCCAAGGCCCGCGTTTTTGGATCGCAGGCCGGAGCTCAGGATGCCCATGAGGCTATCCGTCCGACTTCCGTGGCCCTGACTCCGGACTTGGTGCGGCCCTATTTGGAGCGTGAGAGCCACCGGCTCTACACCATGATTTGGAACCGCTTCGTTGCCTCACAAATGTCGGATGCCCGCTACGCCCTGACCGTGTTCCGCATTCAAGCTGAGACGGAAGCAGGTCCCGGCATCCTGGAAAGTCGGGGCCGCATCATGATTTTTGACGGCTTCACCCGCCTGTGGGGCGAAAGCAGTACGGGGTCGCGCAAAGCAGAAAAAGGGAAAGAAGAAGCGAAAGCCGCCGGCACTGTGGACGGGGCCAAAACCCGGGGCGAGGCCGGCGGTGCCAAAGCCGAAGGAAAAGCAGGATCCGAAGGAAAAACGGGAACGGAAGAACAGTTGCTGCCGGACATTGAAGCCGGCAGTCTGTTGGAAAAGAAAGAGCTTCGGCCTTCCCAGCACTTTACCAAACCGCCTAACCGCTATACCGAAGCCGGTCTGGTCAAGGCCTTGGAGAAGGAAGGCATTGGCCGGCCCTCAACCTATGCCCCGATTATCAAAACCATCCGCGAACGCGGCTATGTCGCGCTGGAACAGCGTGCCTTTAAGGCCACAGAACTGGGCATTGCCGTGACGGAAGTCCTGAAAAAGAATTTCCCCGAAATCATGGATTTGCGCTTTACCGCCGGCATGGAACAGGATTTGGACAAGATTGAACAGGGCCAAATCAACTGGGTCAAAGTGATGGAAGGTTTCTACGGCAAATTTCACGAGAAAGTAGTCTACGCCTCCGAACATGCCGAGGCCCTGAAGGGCCGTCCCTACGATGGCCCGGAGCGATGCCCCCTTTGCAAAAGCGGTATGGTGGTCCGCTACTCCCGCAACGGGGCCTTTTTGAGTTGCAGTTGCTATCCGGAATGCAAAGGCTTGAGACCCATGCCCGGCGAAGGGGACAACGCGGACGAGCAGGAGCCGGTCGAATGCCCGAGCTGTAGTCGGCTGATGATTGTCAAAACCTCGCGTTTCGGCCAGAAATTTTTTGCCTGCTCCGGCTACCCCGAATGCAAGACTACGAAATCTGTCGCCCAAAGTGGCGAGGCAGACTTGCCCGAGATTGACCACAATTGTGAAGACTGTGGCAAGCCGATGGTCGTGAAACTCTCGCGCTTTGGCAAAAAATTCCTGGCCTGTTCCACGTACCCGAACTGTAAAAATACCCATCCTCTGGACGCGGAAGGTAACATTGTGTTTTTGCCTAAGGTGGAAGGAGAAATCTGCGAAAAATGTGGTAGTGCCATGGCGGTGAAGATGGGTCGGCGCGGGCCCTTCCTGGCTTGTACCGGCTATCCTAAATGCCGCAACGCCAAGCCACTGCCCGGTGAAGAGGGGGCCGCTTCGCCGGCTTCGGCCAAAAAGGCGGTCGGGAAGGCCGCCGCAAAGAAGAAGGCCGCAGCCACAAAGAAGAAAACCGCTGCAAAGAAGACCGCCGCCCCAAAGAAGAAAACGACCGCCGCAAAGAAAACCGCCGTCACAAAGACCAAAACGGCCGCTGTAAAGACGAAAACCGTGGCAGAAAAGAAAACGGTGGCAAAGAAGAAAACCGCCGCGAAAAAAACGAAAGCGGCACCGAAAAAAACAAAGGAAGAATGACCCTCACTGTGGGGCAAAGTTCCGGTTGGCTGCGGAATGGGAAACTTTACGGAAGCCGGAAATATTGTTTTCCAATGTACAGTATGACATCAATATAATTTTTATGGTTTTATGGGGTACTTATTTTGCAAGCCGTACTTGAACAAATCCTGACCGCACAATTTCTGGTGGAAGGGGTACTGCCGCTGTTTTTATGGCTGCTGGCCTACTACACCGTTGCTTTCTTTCTCAGACGCTTTCGGAAAAAGGGCCTGATAGGGGACTCTTGGTGCCAAGCTTGGCACTACCTCGGCTGGGTATTCTACAGCATTGCTCTGTACCAGCCGGTGGGGGTGATCTTCCCCGGGTTTAATGAGAGCCTGCAACAATTCAGCGGGGTTTTCACCAGTCCCCTGTGGGGCAAAGAAAGCGGTCCCAGCCTGCTTTCTCTGCTTTTTCTGCTGCCCGTCTTTTTTCTTTCCGGCCGCCTGGCCAATGCCTGTTCCCGGCTATTTGGTCTCTATCTGGAGCGCAACCGCAAAGCGACAACGTACCTCTCTAAAAGTAACATTCAACCTCTGCTGACCCTGTCTCGCTATATCCTGATTCTGATATTTTTCCTGTTTGGTATCAATCTGGTGGGCATCAATCTGGCTTCGTTGGGTGTACTAATCGGAGCCTTGGGTTTGGGGGTCGGTTTCGGCCTGCAAAGCATGGCGGCAAACTTTGTCTCCGGAATTAGCCTGCTGTTCAACGGCCACATCCGGAAAGGCGATTTTATCCGAACTCCCGGAGCCCTCGGCACAGTGGAGCGGATCGGTCTGTTCAGCACTATCGTTCTGACTTTGGAATATAAAAACCTGATTGTTCCCAATCAGTATCTGCTCAATGAAATTATGGAAAATGCTTCTTCCGGCAACAGTATGGTCCAGCTGCATATGCCGGTGGGAGTAGCCTACGAAAGCGACCTGGAATTGGTGCTGAAATTGATCCGGCAGATTCTGCAACGCAATCCGTACTACCCCACTGAAGCGGATATTTCTGTGTTCAAGGGGGAAACACGGGACGAAGCACAAAGCGGAGTGGGGGAAGAGGCTGAATCCGGAGGGAAGAAGCCGGAGAACTCCGGCGTACAGCGGAGCGCGGAAAATCGCGAAAAGACCGGACAAAGTACGGCTAAGGTGCTCACCCAACCGGAGAAAATGCCCGGAGAGCAGTCAGGCAGCTCCGTAAATACACAAACGGCGGAAGTCAATTCTCTCAAGACCAAGGTTCCGGGAAGCAATGTCGGAGGCGAAGGGACATTAGCTATGGGAGCAGCGCGCAAGACAGCAGAAAACACGGGCCCAGAACCGGAACCCCAAGCAGGTTCTAAAACAGGTGCTTTGGGAAAAACCGATCAGTGGGCAGACCGAGCGCAGACATTCGGCAACGATGTCTGGCTCAAGGAATTTGGGGCCTCTGCCATAAACTTTGAAGTGCGCATGATGATCGAGAACATTAGTGCGTATCGTCCGGCTACTCACTGGTTTTACATGGAAGTATGGAAGATTTTCCGGGACCATGGAATCACCATTCCTTTCACTCAAGTGGATTTACACGTTCACAACGCCGATGCCGTAAAGGCCCATGCCGTCACGGGTTTTGGGTCTTGAGATCTTGGTCTTTTTCCTGAATGTGCCGGGAAAAGTGGCGCAAAAATCTTGTCCCTGCAAACATTTTAGATAAGCTGGGCGATCCATAGATCGGAGGGGAACGTATCGATGGTCCATAAGCAATTTTCAGACGGCTCTAATTCTGCCTGTATCTCTCGTTTTCGGGCTCTTTGCGGCTGCGAGCGCAGCCGGAGCCGGTGGCCGGCTCCGCTCGCCAAGCCCGCGCTATTCTTGCCGTTGTTTTTACAACTATACCTGCTCTCAAGCATTTTGCAGGCCTACGATGGTCAGACTCAGGACTATGTGGTGCGCAGGGGCGATACCCTGTACTCGCTGGCCCGAGGCTATGGTGTCTCTGTCAACGAAGTCATGCGGATCAACGAGCTGGAGAACAGCACCGAGCTAAAGCCGGGGATGTTGCTCAAAATTCCGACAAAGAATTTTCCGGGCAGAGGCAGACGTTCCGAGAACAGAGCCGAAAGCAGCTACAGCACCCATGTTGTCGCCCGTGGCGAAACCTACTACTCGATTGCCCGCAAGTATTCCATGTCACTTAAAGAATTGTTGGATCTGAACGGTTTGGATTCGGGAGCCCTGCTTCGGCCGACTCAAACCTTGGTTGTCCGGTCCCCGGCAGCCGGAGATCGGCAGCCGGATACCGACAACATTAGTGCCACCGCCCTCAACGATACTGATTTTGGCGATGTCTCCCGGGGAAACTACTACTGGCCGACTTCCGGGCGGCGCGAGGTTCTGGAAGATAAGATGGAAGGGGTCCGCATCCTGGCCTCAAATGAAAGCTTGGTATACGCAGTTCGAGACGGGAAAGTCATGTGGAAAGGCCCCTACCGCAGCTACGGAGTGGTGGCCTTGGTTGCCAGCAATGACGGCTATGTCTATCTGTATGGCGGCAATGTCCACTTTCTGGTGAATACGGGGCAGGACATTCGCAAGGGCGAACCTTTGGGCAAGGTCGATTCGGGGGTGGAAAACCAGTTGGCCGGCCAATCTCAAATCTATCAGGGAGAGAATGCACAGCTTGCCTTGGCCAGTCGGTACCCCAGCCAGGTGTACTTTTCTGTGTTTCGCAATGGGGAATTTATCCCAATTCAAACGGCCCCGCGCGGTTAGCATCCCGCAGAAGATCTCCCTTTCTGCTTTCTCTGCTTCACCTTTCTCTGCTTCATCATCCGACAGATGATTTGTGAGATACGAAGACCGAACTTGTAAGTTTGACTTTGCATTAATGATCACTTAATCAAAATTAGCGTACTATGCGCCCCATTTTGATTAAAGGAGATGTGATATGTATATATTCCGGACAAAGAAACAATTATACTATTGTATACTCTTATTTATTGCCGTTAATTTACTGAACTCCTGTGCCGGTAAACCGGAAAAGGAACCGGTGCTGAAAGAAGACAGTGCCGGAGAAGAATACCGGGAACAGTTGCGGGATTTGGAGGAACGGGCTAAGGGTGCGATTGCCCGGGCCGAGTCTGCCGGTGCTGCGGAGCTGAGCCCGGAGTTACTGGAAGAGGCATATCTGGATTTGCGCAATGGTCAGGAGAAAGACCCCAAGACGGAGGGGGCCATCGGGCGAGACCAATATTTATCGGCGATAGACAAGGCTAATCAAGCCTATGATAAATCCGTGGAAAAATCGGAAGAACGTTGGTTGACCGTTATCGGCAAGTATGAGGCGAATTTGGACAAGCTTGATGCCCCTCGGTATATGCCCGAATACGATGCCCGTTCCCGTGAATTGCTCCGGCAACTGCGCGATAAAATCGAGGAGGGTGATAACGAAGAATCTCTGGCTTTATATCAATCCATCATCCCCAATGTCAATGCCGTAATTGAAGCCCTGACAGCCAGTCTGGACTGGCTCGACCGGCTGCGCCAGGAAGTGACGGGTTTGTTGGGAGAAGCCAGTCGTCAAGACCTGAAAGGCCAGTCGGCCAAGCTGGAGATCCAAGCCCGGGAAACCTACGACAGTTCGTTAGGGCATCGCTCTCGAGGCGACATGCAGAGCATGGAGCAGGATCTTTTTGATGCCCGCCACTATCTGCGCGAGGCCTTGCGCCGCTCCGATGCTTTGGATCCGGGGCAGCTTGATGCGTTGTTGTACAACGTCCAAAGACGCTTGGAGGCGGCTTCCCGGCAAAAAGTCTTGGATTCTGAGGGCTATGAGATTGAAGTGACACCGTGGAGTGGAGATCCCTATCTCGAAGAGTTCCCCTTGGCTGATTTGGGCAGTGATGAGCCGACAGGAGCCGTGCGCAGAGATGCTTCTGCGTTGCGAGAACCTCAAGTCAGCGCAGATTTTTTCCAAGAGAATATCCCTTTGCCGGAGAATATCCCTGCCGGAGAGACAGGGTCAGAGGCAGGGGCCGAGACGGAGACACAGGCTGGGACAACGGAACCGCTTTCTTTGTCGGGTCACCGGCAAGAGTCCTTCGTGAACATCAGCCCGGATTTGGAATCCGATGGTGGTCTGCTTTTGTTTGAGACTGAGTGGCAGCTACATCCCGTCACCCAATTCCGCGACCCGAAAGTGGAAAGGGCCCCCGCCACTGATGCTGCGGAGTCCCTGAATGCGGTCAATTCGCGTGAAGGCGACCCGTTTGGAAACTTGGGGGAGTCTGTGGAGTCCGTTGAGCCCGAGGATACGGGAATCGAAGAACCAACCGACAGAGAGGCCGAGCCTCAGGCCAGCCCGTCGAAGGAAAAGGACTCTGCGATCCCGTCTTCTGCTCCCCCTCCGGAAGAGGCCGTCCGGGAAGAAGAGAAGAGGGAAGATGTTCCGCAGCAGTATGTTTCAGACGAAGCATCCCTAAACCGGCCCGGAGACCTGCTCAGCGATGCCCAACTACTTTTGAAGCAGGCTGTCAGCAGTTGGAAAAACGCCGTTCAGGCCCGCAACAAAGGCGACTTGCCTAAGGCCAGGCACTATCTCGAAGAATCAGCCCGCCTGCTGGATCAATACAGCGTACGATATGCGGTACTGGGCTACTATACTGTGCGCAGACTCAATCCCGAAGATTGTCTCTGGCGCATTGCCGGCTATACGGACATTTACAGGGACCCATACCAATGGACTCGTATTTACCAGCGCAACAGAAATATTATCAGCAACCCCAGCCTGATCTACCCGGGCCAACGCCTGGTTATTCCCTCGCCGAAAGACCGGTAAAACCGCCCGACATCGCCGGAGGGTAGAATCAGGCTGCTGTTACTGAGTGGAATGTAGGAACAGAACCCAGCGCAAAAAGTCCGGTATTTTCACACAGCTATGCTAAGGAAATTGCATGTTGACCATTCGATTTTGCTTCTTTATAATCTGCCAACCAGTATCGGCAGGATACTGTCTGTAAGGAAGTCCTGATTGGGATTCATTCGGCTTTGAGCTTGGGTTTTCTTCATGTGAGAAGAAGGTCTGTTGCCAATCTTTAATTTCATGGCGAGAGAGCTCGGGAGCAGACTTTGTTTGATAAGTCTTTTCGCTAGAGTAAAATCACTTTTAGCGATATGGAGTTTTCCAATCTCAGACGCGAGAATCTCCGTGTTCATCACGGAACGACAAACATTCTCCGGCCTTCCTGACCAGAAACCCAGCTAGGAGGTCTTTTAATGAAGATTGCTATCAATGGTTTTGGCCGCATTGGCCGTGCCGTATTTAAAATTGCCCTGGACCGTGGTATTGAGGTCGTTGCCATCAATGATTTAACAGATGTTAAAACATTGGCTCACCTTTTGAAGTACGATTCTGCCTATGGGGTATACGGCAAAAACATAGAGGCAAAGGATGGCGAGATTGTCGTTGACGGCAAGGGTGTCAAAGTTCTGGCCGAACGTAGCCCCAAAAACTTGCCTTGGCGTTCCCTCGGTGTCGATATCGCTATCGAATCCACCGGTATTTTTCGCAAGGCATCCGGCGACAAGGGTGGTTACAAAGACCACATCGAGGCCGGTGCCAAGAAAGTTATCCTCACCGTCCCCGCAGCCGACACCATCGACCAGACTATCGTCATGGGTGTCAACGACAGCTCTATCGACCTGAAAAAGACGGCGTTCTCCAACGCTTCCTGTACGACGAACTGTCTGGCTCCGGTCAGCAAAGTTCTCCATGATCAGTTTGGCATTAAGCACGGCCTGATGAACACAATTCACTCCTACACCAATGACCAGGCTCTGTTGGACCAACCCCATGCTGACTTGCGCCGGGCCCGTTCTGCGGCTCTGTCCATCATTCCCACCTCTACCGGTGCAGCAAAGGCCATCAGCCATGTGATTCCGGAACTGGAAGGTAAAATGCACGGTTTTGCCATGCGCATCCCTACCCCGACCGGTTCTGTGGTAGACCTGACGGTCCAATTGGAAAAAGATCCCTCCGTGGAAGAGCTAAACGCTGCCGTCAAGGCTGCGGCGGATGGTCCGATGAAGGGTATTCTCAAGTATGAGACCGACCCGATCGTATCGCGCGATGTTGTCGGCAATACGCATTCTTCTATTTTTGATGCTGAATTGACCCTGAAGAAGGGTGTCGGTTTCTTCAAAGTGATTTCCTGGTATGACAACGAGTGGGGTTATTCCAACCGCGTTGTCGATTTGGCTTTGAAATTGGCCTAGTGGAGTGTTGAATGGCTATAAAGACAATTGAAGAATTGAGCCTGAAGGGCCAACGCGTGCTGATGCGTGTGGACTTCAACGTGCCGCTGAAAGCGGGGAAGATCACGGACGACACGCGCATTCGCGCGGCATTGCCTTCCATCAGATATGTGCTGGAACAGGGTGCCTCTCTGGTTCTGATGAGCCACTTGGGTCGCCCCACCGAGGCAAGAGAACCGCAGTTTAGTCTGGGCTTGCTCAAAGATCGCTTGGCCGAACTTGCGGGAGTACCCGTGCAGTTTTGCCGGGAGACGGTCGGCCCAAAGGCGGAGGCTGCGGCCGAAGCCTTGCAGGCCGGAGAAATCCTGCTGCTGGAAAATACCCGTTACTATGGCAAGCTGGAGACGAAAAATGATCCCGGTTTTGCCAAGCAACTGGCGGCCTTGGGTCATCTGTATGTCAATGATGCCTTCGGCACTGCGCATCGCGCCCACGCTTCTACAGAAGGTGTGGCCCACTATTTGGAATCTGCTGCGGGTTTTCTGATGGGCAGGGAATGTGCGTTTTTCGACAGAGTTCTGACGAATACCGAACACCCTTGTTTGGCCATTATTGGCGGAGCCAAGGTCTCTTCCAAAATTTCGGTGTTGGAGAAATTGCTGGAAGTCTGCGATACCTTCATCATTGGTGGTGGTATGTCTTATACTTTCAGCAGTGTTCTGGGTTATACTATTGGCAACTCCCTGTTTGAAGAGGACTATGTGGAAACCGCAAAATCCTTTCTGGAAAAGGCCAAAGCCAAAGGCGTTGAAGTCGTCCTTCCCGTGGATTACAAAGTGGCCGCAGAGTTTAGTGAAAATGCGGTTGCCCGGGTGACCGACGATGCCAATGTTCCCGAGAACTATATGGGCATGGATATCGGGCCCAAGACCATTCAGATTTTGAAGGAGAAAATCGGCCAGGCAAAAATGGTGATCTGGAACGGCCCGGTGGGGGTCTTCGAGTTTGACCAGTTTGCCGAAGGCACGTCTTCTATTGCCAGGATGGTTGCCGATTTGAACGGCAAGGCGGTGACCGTGATTGGCGGCGGTGATTCTGTCGCTGCGGTCAACAAATTTAACCTGGCAGAAAAAATGAGCCATGTTTCTACCGGTGGAGGTGCCTCGCTGGAGTACCTTGAGGGTAAAGAATTGCCCGGTGTCAAAGTGCTGGGAAAATAACATTCTGCCGCAGGAATTGAGTGTTGTGGTATGGCAGCCTGTCTGCGTGCCATAACACTTTTTTTATCACCATTTTTGCTATTTGGTTCAGACCGGGGAAATCGGAAACCTTGCAATGCCTCCGCATTTAGTTATTATGGCCACATACGGGTAAAACCGCCGGATCATTTTAGAGAGCTGTGTGGCAGGGCATAGTCTGTGTGCTTGGCCCGTGTATCCGGGGCCTTGTGCCTGGTTTGTGTACACGGTAAAACGGAAGTCCGATCGCATGCCTGTCTTGGGATGGCTTCCTTGGAAAGCTTCCTGACCTGACCGCAATGCTGTCACACCTGATACTTTGGTTGCTGAATGATATATACATTGCTGCGCTTTTTCTTTTTCCGGGATCTCTTGTCCCGCGTGCTGCTGTCATGGGCACGGGCCATATCGGGCTGTTTCCGGTGCTGTGTCGGATCATGCCGGTCGTGCGGTCACGCTGTCCTGTTTTTAGGTTTGTGTGGCTTGGGAGGCTTGAGTGGTTGCGGTCTCCCTGATGTTACCGAGCTTCCTCTCGCCCCGATTTCTACGGATGAGGATAGTGATACAGACAACACTTTGAAGTTTAATACACCGGAAGATACGAAGATAGACCGCTATATTATTTGGTATAAGATTTATCCCTTCATAAGTCGCACCACTACGCAGAATCTGGTGACGACGGACTACGACCATTTCAAGGATCTAAGTATACGGAATGCCGCCGACATCCGTATACGAGATTTCCACGAATTGGAGCTCAGCGAAAATAAGGACGATGGATTCTATTTCCGGGGAATTGGCACCGGCATCGCGGTGACGATCAGCAGGGAACCGACGGACACGACGAACTATATCAAGGTTTCTGTCGCCGGAGGAAACAGCTACAATGTCAGGCGCGATGTGCCTGTATCTACGACGGACAGTTTGCAAAAACCGTTTTACGACAAGTTCAATTTGGCGGGCGATTCGGATATCTCCACCCGCCGCTTCTCGGATTTTTCCGTTTATGGGCCGCTGGATAAAGGTTTCGCCGTGGCATTCCTCGCTCAGTCGGCCTACGTTGACGGTGTGGAATTGAAAGTTCTGAACAGCAAGGTGACAACTCTCGGTATCATTTATTCCAGCGATGGTTTTGAAAATAATTAAGATTTGAGTGTCGGGTTGACGGAAGAGAGTATGGCCAAAGAAGAAGCCCAAACAGAGTGGTTGGTGATTGATTTGGGTGGGTCTGTCATTGCGCCCTCCGGTGAAACCGGGCTTGTGCCCGACCATGTCTACACGGTCAAAATACTTGCTTTTTTGCACAAGTGGCTGTTGGCAAAGCCTCAGCGTCATTTGGGTCTGATCATTGGCGGAGGTGCTCCTTCCCGCCGATATCTGGATGCTGCGCGGAAAGGGCGGGAAGATTTGACAGCCGCCGGTTTACAAGCCTCCGTTTGGAGTGTTGATGACTTGGACGTTCTGGGTATTGCTGCGACCCATTTCAATGGCGAGTATGTGCGTTTGCTCTGTGCTTCGTTGTGTGATGAAGAGGGAACTTCCCTGGTCAGACAGCCCTTGTTGCGCAGTTATGATGACCTGGCCCCGGTCGAAGAACTGGGGCGTATTGTCGTGGGCGGAGGCTGGAAACCCGGTTTTTCTACCGATTATGATGCGGTGCTGTTGGCGGAGCATTGCGCGTGTGAGCGCATCTACTGCCTTTCCAATATAGCGCAGATCTGTGACAGCGACCCCAAGACGAACCCGGAAGCAAGAGCATGCGAAAAACTCTCTTGGGCCGAGTATGAGCAAATTGCCGGTTCAAAGTGGGTACCCGGAACTTCGTTGCCTTTTGATCCGGTGGCTACAGCTTATGCCGCTAAAATCGGCATGGAGCTGGTTTTTGCCGATGGCCGGGATTTGGAAAATTTTGAGAGAATATTAAATGAGGAAAAGTTCCTTGGCACAGTGGTGCGATAGCAATGACAGATAGAATGTTGGCAGTGCAGGGCTTTTCAAACGTGGGCAATAAAATCAAATGGATTGTGGGTACTCGATGAACTACTGGTTGTTAAAGTCCGAACCTTCGGTATTTGGCATTGACGATTTGGAACGGAATACCCGTAAAAATGGCGAAGAGCTGTGGGACGGGGTGCGCAACTATCAGGCCCGCAATTTCTTGCGCCTGATGAAAACCGGAGAGCCGGCCTTTTTTTATCACTCCAACTGCAAAGTACCGGGCATCTATGGCATGATGGAAATCGTGCGCGAGCAGGTAGTTGATCCGACCCAATTTGAGCCGGAGAATAGGTATTTTGACCCAAAATCCAAGCCGGAGCAGCCGCGCTGGGATACAGTCACTGTCGCTTTTACGGAGAAATGGCCGGAAGTGATCAGCCTTGAGAGACTGAGAGAATGCTTCCCGGAGCAGGACTACGGCAAGGATTTTGCCTTGGTGCGGCGGGGCAATCGGCTTTCTGTCATGCCGGTCAGAGAATCGATCTATCAGCAGATTCTTGCACTGAGATAGGAATCTGTTCAAAGTTACTTCTGTTTGCCACCTTGGCAGGAAATGATCTTTGTCTTCCCACAGGCCGCAATTTCTGTTAGGATGAGCCGCCTGCCCTGTGTTCTGCGGGATGCTGGATACGGGAATCTGTCCCGTATCCAGCAGGGAAAATACTTCGGTGAATGAATAAAGGCTTTGTATTATGGATAAAGAATTTTTGTACGATCTGATGGCGGAGTTTGAAAAGCGTGATATTCAAGAGTTGTCCTTTGAGACGGAACAGGGCTCGGTCCATTTGCTCAAAGCCGGAGCCGTGGCCCGGGAGGCTGCCGGATCTTCTGCCGCTGTGCCGGTTGCGGCCACTTCGGAAACCGTTGTATCGGTTGCCGGAGCCGGGGAAACCGTTGCCGGAGCCGGTGGCGAACTGGTCAAAGCCCCCATCGTTGGCAATTTCTACCGCCAACCGGCACCCGATGCGCCCTATTTTGTCAATGAGGGCGATCGGGTCAGCAAAGGCCAGACGATATGCATCTTAGAGGCAATGAAGCTGATGAATGAACTGGAAGCTGAATTTGACTGTGAGATCGTTAAAGTGTTGGTTGATAACGGGACTATGGTGCAGTTTGATACACCGTTGTTTGAGGTCAAACGAGTATGATCAAGTCCCTGCTGATTGCCAATCGGGGTGAGATAGCGGTTCGAATCATTCGGACCTGCCGTGAATTGGGCATTAAAACGGTGGCGGTTTACTCTGAAGCGGACCGGGATGCCCTCCATGTGAAAATGGCGGACAAAGCCTATTGCATCGGCCCGCCCCCTTCGGCCAAAAGCTATCTGCGTATGGATAGTCTGGTTACGGTTGCGGCCAATATGCAGTGTGATGCTATCCATCCGGGTGTCGGCTTCCTGTCCGAGAATGCGGATTTCGCCGGCTTGGTGCGGGAACACGGTATGACCTTTATCGGAGCGAAACCCGAGGTGATCAAGGCCCTGGGAGACAAAGTAGAAGCCAAACGGATTGCAGAGGAAGTCGGTATACGGACAATTCCGGGTAGTAAAGAAGCTATCAACGGCCAGGTGGAGAAGGCCGGGGAATTGGCTGCGGAGATGGGCTATCCGGTAATCATCAAAGCCGCCGCCGGCGGCGGCGGTCGCGGGATGCGCATCGTAGAAGAGCCGGGGGAACTGGCTAAGGCCCTGACCATTGCGGCCAACGAGGCCGAAAGCAATTTTGCCGATGGCACGGTGTACATGGAAAAATATCTTTTTTCCCCCCGCCACGTTGAGATACAGGTGCTGGGTGATGGCCGGGATAATGTGCTCCACTTGGGCGAACGTGACTGCTCCGTGCAGAAGAACCACCAAAAACTGCTGGAAGAAAGTCCTTCCACCGTGGTGAGTGGAGAAATGCGCGAAAAAATGGGGCAGGATGCCATCCGGCTGTTTCGGCACCTGAACTATGCCGGTGCGGGAACTATTGAGTTTTTGGTCTGTGAAGGACAATATTACTTCATGGAAGTCAATGCCCGCGTGCAGGTAGAGCATACCGTGACGGAGATGACTACCGGTGTTGATATCATCCGTCAGCAAATTCTCGGTTGCGTTGATGGTAAAATGGAGGTCAGTCAAGACGACATCCGGATCCGGGGTTATGCTTTGGAAGCGCGGATTAACGCGCTGACACCCGGTCTCGTGACGAAATTTGAAGCCCCGCTGGGTCCCATGACCCGAACGGATACCTTTTTGTACTCCGGCTGCAATGTCTCGCCGTACTACGATTCGATGGTTGCCAAGATTATTGTCCAAGCGATGACCCGCGAAGAGGGCCTGAAACGCATGGAACGCGCCCTGCATGAATTGGTTATCGAAGGTATCAAGGTCAATGTTGATGAACAATTAACAATTTTGCAGAGCCCGGCCTTTCGCACAGGGAAGTTTGGTACGGACGTGTACAATAAGATTATTGCGGCAAAGAAATGATGATGAACTTCTTCTCCGGTTTCGGTCTGTCCGGCTTTTTCCGCCCGGTTTGGCCCGGCCCGGTTGGGAATGTGCGGTAAAGGGAAACATATGCAAGTTAATATTTTAGAAAAAGAAAACCTGCAATGGAACAAAGGCACACTCGGCCTGAAAGTAACTGAAGAGCGGGACTGCGATTCTTGCCACACCGTGGCCGGTGCCGAAGATTTGCGCAAGAATTTCATGGTTTGCCCTCATTGCGGTTACCATTTCCGCATCACGGCCAAGGACCGTATCGCCATTACTTTGGATGAAGATACTTTTGAAGAGGTCGGCTCGGATATTGGCAGTGTCAATCCCATCAAGATGATTGGATACGAGGACAAACTGGAACAGAGTCGGCGCAAAACGGAGTTAAAGGACGGCGTGATTACCGGCACCGGAAAGCTTGCCGACAACGATGTTGCGATTGCTGTCATGTCCTTTGAATTTATGGGCGGGAGCATGGGTTCTGTGATTGGAGAAAAGATCACCCGTCTGCTTCTTCTGGCTGCGGATAAAGGGATTCCCGCCATTATTTTTACCGCTTCCGGCGGGGCGCGGATGCAGGAGGGGATTTTTTCCCTGATGCAAATGGCCAAGACCGCCAATGCGATTGCCCTGTTGGAAGGGCTGCACGTGCCTTTGATCAATGTATTGATGAATCCCACAATGGGTGGTGTCACCGCCTCTTTTGCCATGCTGGGCGACATCACGCTGGCAGAATCCGGGGCCATGATCGGTTTTGCCGGTCGTCGGGTCATTGAAGGGACGATCAAGGAAGAATTGCCGGTCGGTTTTCAGACTGCGGAATTTTTACAGGACAAGGGGTTTGTCGATAAGGTTGTGGACCGCCGGGTTTTGCGTTCCACCTTGCGTTTTTTGTTGGAGACCCACAAAAATAATATATTTTAGGACAGAATTGGGAAATGCATACGGCAAAAGAGTGTGGTAAGCAGCGCACTCTTTTGCCGTGTTCGGGAGGCTTTGCTATGAAAGAATGGACAATCCGGAATGTTTCGTGCCTTTTCCCGGGAGTTTTGAAGTCTCCGGGGACTCCGGAGAAAATCAACCGCAGAGCTGTTCCGAAATGGTCGAGATGCTAAAATCCGGGTCGTTTTGTTTTCCAAAACTATTTCCAGCCTGTTTTATTTTTTCCATAGCTTTTGGGGCTGTTCTGCCCCTCCGTGCCCAAGACGGTGCCCAAGACCGGAACCGGGCAGAGGAAGTGGCGGAGGTGGCCACGACTGATAGCGGTAAAGCCGCAATTGAACATGGCCAATGGAGCCCGGAGCAATTGCTGCGACAGGGTTTTCGTGCCTACCACAATAGAGACTGGCCGGATGTGGCCAAAAACCTGAGCGAAGCGGCTCTCTCCTTCTCAAAGAATGATTTACTGTATTTATATTTGGGTACAGCTTACCAAATCCTCGGCCAGGACCTTTTGGCTGAGCAGACATTGATACACGGTGTCAACCTGCAAGGGGAGAATATGCAGAAAATTGCCTTTGTGCTGGGCAATTATTACTACTCTGTGGGGCACTACGATAAGGCTGTTGATGCCTATAATCTGGCGACTTGGGGCGAGAAGCAGTTGGTTCAGGCTTTCCTGAATCGGGCCAACTTATACCTCAGTCACGGTTTCTATTCAAATGCTTTAAATGACTATATTTACTTTTTGTTCCGCAAGCCATTTGACCCGCAGCGGGAAAAAATAGAAATCGTAATCCGAAAATTGACTGAATTGGGAGCCGAGAGCCGTATTCAGATAGATGGCAATGTGATTCCTGAAAGATTTTCACCGAGATATCCGTATCCCGGAGGCTACAATGGTTTGCAGAGCAGTGGACTGGCCGGAAATAGTCCCAACGGTTTACCTTCGGATGGCACCGCCGGTTCCGGCACAGGGCAAAGGGAAGGGACAAGTGGCGGAGCTTCCGGTTCTGATTCGGGAGGTTCGGGTAGTGGATCCGGAAGGGATTCTTTAGCGGGGACTTCCGGCAGCGGAACTGGTTCCGGCGCAGGTACAGAGACTGGCACGGGCCAAGGAGAAGGGATAAATGGCAGGGCTTCCAATGCGGATTTGAGAGGTTCGGGTAGTGGTTCCGGAAAGGATTCCTTAGCCGGAAATTCCGGTGTTGGTTCTGGTTTTGATACAGGTACCGGAACGGGACAAAGGGAAGGGACAAGTGGCGGAGCTTCCGGTTCTGATTCGGGAGGTTCGGGTAGTGGATTCGGGAAGGATTCTTTAGCCGGGAATATTGGCAATGGAACCAACTCTGATAGGACTTCCGGCACCTCCGGTATTGATTCTGGTTCTGATAGAGGTACAGGTACGGGCGGAGGAGAAGGTACAAATGGCGGAGCTTCCAATGCTGATTCGAGAGGTTCCGGTAGCGGATCCGGAAGGGATTCCTTAGCCGGAAATTCCGGTGTTGATACGGGTTCCGGCTCCGGTACAGGTACCGATTCCGGAACGGGCCAAGGGGAAGGGACAAGTGGCGGAGCTTCCGGTTCTGACTCGGGAGGTTCCGGTAGTGGATCCGGGAAGGATTCCTTAGCGGGGAATATTGGCAATGAAACAACCGGTTCCGGCAGAGGTACAGGCACTGACACGGGCCAGGGAGAAGACACAAATGGCAGGGCTTCCAATGCGGATTTGAGAGGTTCCGGTAGTGGTTCTGGTTTTGATACAGGTTCCGGCTCCGGTACAGGTACCGATTCCGGAACGGGGCAAAGGGAAGGGAGAAATGGCGAAGCTTCCGGTTCTGACTCGGGAGGTTCCGGTAGTGGTTCCGGAAGGGATTCCTTAGCCGGGAATATTGGCAATGGAGCCAACTCTGATAGGACTTCCGGCACCTCCGGTATTGATTCTGGTTCTGATACAGGTACAGGTACGGGCCAAGGGCAACGGGTAAATGGCGGAGCTTCCGGTTCTGACTCGAGCGGTTCCGGCAGTAGTTCCGGAAGGGATTCCTTAGCCGGGAATATTGGCAACGGAACCGGATTCGATAAGTCTTCCGGCACCTCCGGTATTGATTCCGGTGCCGGTTCTGATACGGGTACAGGTACCGGAACGGGGCAAGGAGAAGGGGCAAATGACGGAGCTTCCGGTGTGGAATCCGGCGGTTCCGGTAGTGGATCCGGAAAGGATTCCTTAGCCGGGAATATTGGCAACGGAACAGGATTCGATAAGTCTTCCGGGGCCTCTGGTGCCGATTCTGATGCGGGTTCTGGCTCCAGCACAGGTACAGGCTCCGGAACGGATGAAGGGGCAGGGGCAAATGGCAGAGGTTCGGGTAGTGGGTCCGGAAGGGATTCCTTAGCGGGAAATTTTGGAGATGGCACCAATTCCGATAAGTCTTCCGGTACGTCCGGTATTGGTTCCGGTTCTGATACGGATTCTGGCACGGGTGCCGATTCCGGAACGGGGCAAGGAGAAGGGGCAAATGGCAGAGCTTCCGGTGCGGTTCCGGGAGGTTCCGGAACAGATTCTTTAGCCGGGAATATTGGTAATGAAACCAGGTCTGACAGGACCTCCCGGACTTCTGATACAGGTTCCGGCACGGGCCAAGGAAAAGGGGTAAATGACGGAGTTTCCACTGCCGATTCGGGAGGTTCCGGCAGTGGGGTCGGAAAAGATTCTTTAGCCGGGAATATTGGAGACGGAACCAATTCGGATAAGTCTTTCGGGACTTCCGGCATTGATTCCGGTTCTGATACGGGTTCTGGCACGGGTACCGGTTCCGGTACGGGGCAAAGAGAAGAAAGAAATGGGGGCGGTGCCGGTAGTGGATCCGGAAAAGATTTCTTGGCGGGAAATTCCGGCAACGGTGGCCCTGAAGGCCCAATTGACGGAGTTGACGGGGCTGAAATCGGCGGGCCACCAGGGACCTCTCCGGTCGATAGTCTGACCGGTGGTCAGGGCTTGGCCAATGCGTTGCCCCAAGAGGGGAAAGGAAGCGGGAACCAAGGTACCGGTTCTAATCTCGCAAATGGGGGAGAGAGCAGGCAAGGTTCCGGGACCGAAGATTCTTCTGAGGAGAACAGGGAAGATTATAGCAATGAAGATTATAGCAATAAGGAAGATTCCCTAAAGAATGGGAGTGGCAATTCGCCGGATAAGACGTATCGCCGGCCGGCCGGCGACAGTGGCAATACTGTGGGTACCGGGGGGCGTAAACAGGCACAGACACGACAGCTAAAGCGAACACGACGTTCGTTGCGCCGGTTAAACCATAGTGCCATTATTTTAAGCCGCAATCGGCCGGACATTATTGAACAGGCTGAAAGAATCTCCGGTATCGATGAGTAGCTTCGGATAAGCTGTTTTGAATTCTGTACTACAATATTCTAAATTTTTTCCGGTATGTTTTTGAGTATAAGGGTAATACCTTGGAGCGACGAATGACAAATACAGAATCAGAATCATCTGAGTCGGAAAAGAAATCCGGCAAGGAAGGCCGGAGGAAGATTGTCATCCTGATTTTGCTGCTGGCCCTGTTTGGTGGTATGGGTACCGGTACATTCCTGCTGTGGAGGGCCCTCCGAAATTCGAAGAATGCGGAAGGCCCGTTACAGGCGGCGGATCACAGAGGATTGAAGTTTCTCCTGCAAAAGTATGTTGATGCCAATCATTATGAAGAGGCTTTTGCCCTGTTAAATCAGGCCCTGCTCCGCAATCCGGATGACGAAGAGCTCCAACGCCATCTGGAAGAATTACTGGACCGGAAGGAACAGGCTGATCGCGAGGGTGGTGGGGCAGCGGTCAGAGACAATCAGCGCGAACTGACGGATAAGTTGTCTGAACAGAATGTCGCTTTGCAAAGGCAGAGAAAATCCCTCGAAAGACGGTTTGACCAACTGATAAAGGAACAGAAGACACGGAACCTTCAGCAGCCTGAAGACAGACAAAAGGACGAGGAATCGATTCTCGAATTGATTGATCAAGGCCAAGAGTCCGGGAACAATTCCCGGGAAGAGTCCCGGGCGCAAAGTGAGAAAGTGGCCCCGGACCGGGTTGAAGATACGGAACCTTCGGCGAAGAAGGCGGCCAATCTGGTTTACGATGATATCGTGGGAAGACCCGTGGATCCGTATGACAGCGAATTGGCCTATTTGCGCGGTATTGCCCTGTACCGACAGGGAAAATACCAAGAGGCGGCGGACAGCTTTAACGAGTACATTGACGGCGGGGGGAAGAATCTGCGGGCCTATTACGCTCTGGGCCTTTCTTATAAGCGGTTGTCCCTCAACGACAAAGCCCGGCAATCTTATCAGAAGGGAATTGCCAAGGGGCTGGAGCATGCGGCGACGTATTGGGAATTGTCCAAGCTGGAACTGGATGAGGGAAGGCCCGGAGAGACCCTCGAATACGTCAAAAAGGCGTTGTCTTTGAAGTATGATGACAGCCGTTACCTGCAAACCAAGGGCGCGGCCCTGTTCCAGCTCAAACGCTATGGGGAGGCCGCCGATGCTTACAGTCTGGCGGATAAGTCGAGTACAGAGGCGGAGGAGAAGGGCCTGATCAACTACAACAAGGGTCTGAGTTACTACAATGGTGCTTGGTATCCCGAGGCTGAGGCCGCTTTTAACCAGGCCGTATCGGAGGATGATAAAAAGGCCGAATATGTCTTGGGTTTGGCTGATGCCCAAATCGCTGCGGGCAAAGACGAATCGGCCCGGAAGACTCTGGCCTCTGCTGCGGAGAAGTTTCCGGAGAATATCGATCTGCTGCTGACCCAAGGCAATATCTACTTGAGACAGAACCAATATGACCAAGCCTTGGAGGTGTTCCGGGAGGCCTACGACAGGAACCCGGAACACCCCAAGGTCATCAACAACTTGGGGTTGGCCTATATGAATACGGGGCGTTTTGACCAAAGCCGCGCATTTTTCCGCAAGGCCATCAAAGGGAATCCGGACAACAGTATGCTCTGGTTCAACTTGGCCTTGGTGGATGTCGCGACAGAACAGCACGATGCTGCAATCGACAGCTTGGAGAAAACAGTCTCTTTGAACAGTAAAATGAGTGAGTCTTACTACCTGTTGACCAAAGCATACTTGGCCATCAAGTACCGCGAGAAGGCGGAAGATACTTTGGATCGGTTGCGCCGGGCCGATCCGCGTTATTCCAAGATTGTCGAGCTGGAAGGGCTACTGGCGAGGTAATCTTCTTGGCCAAGCCCGCCTTTCCGGCCGGCTCTTTTTCTTTTCTTTCCTTCTCCTCAAGTGGAGGCCGTTGTGGTTGCACCCTTTGCACCTGTTGCATCCGTTGCATCTCGGGTAGATTATCAAGTGATGTTGCAAGTTCGTCTCGGTTCGCGGCGGCTGCCGCGCAAGGCTTTGTTGCCGCTGGGCGGGGCTGTCTCGGAGGCGGATTTAGCCTTTCGGCCTTGTGTTCTGGATTGGGTGCTGTACCACCTGCGTCAAAGTCGGCGGGTGCAACGTTTTGTGCTGCTGTGTCCGTACGGTGATGTTTCAACCTTGGCCCCCTATGCGGAACGCCATGGTTTTGAGTTGTTTGGAGGCCCGGAACAGGACGTATTGGAGCGTTTTTGTTGTGCTCTACAGTCCTACCCGGCTCGGTATTGTTTCCGCGCCACCGGTGACAATCCGCTGGCGCACGGTTCCCTGTCGGATTTTATGGTGGCACAACTGGAGCGGCGGTTCCGCGATGCTCCGGATCTTTACCGTATTGAAGGTCTGCCGTATGGTTTTGCTGTGGAGCTGTTTCGCAGTGCGGCTTTGCTGCGCTTGCGGCAGCCGGAGCCGGGTTGGATGTTGGAGAGTGAAGACCGCGAACACGTGACTCGTTTTTTATACCGCCGGCCGCAGGATTTTGCCTTGCGTCATGATTCCCTGTCAGAGCTTTTGGGGCCGGACTTTGCTGGCTTGGCTTCCCTGCGTTTGACACTGGATACGGCCCAAGATTACCAGTTTTTGCAGCAGTTGTTTGTCCGTTCACAACAGCGGGGCATCCTGCCGTCCGCACCCAATTGGGGTACGGCTGAGCCGTCAGTTTCGGCGGGGGGGCCGGGATTCGCATGCTTTCCGGACCTTTTGCCGGCTCTTCGCGACATAGCTATTTCTTTAGGGAAAATTCCGGAATCTCCCGAGTAAACGGACCCGGGATGCAGAAGTTTAAAAGCGCAGCAGGTAGTGGCCACAGTAGCGTAGCCATTCCTGTGCCTGCTTGTAATCCGGGATGGCCTGTTCGACCAGTTGCCAAAAGCGCGGTGAGTGATTGAATTCGATTAGGTGGGTCAGTTCGTGTACGACCACGTAGTCTATAACCCAAAGTGGGGCGAAGATTAATTGCCAATTAAAGGTCAGTTCGTGATTTGGCGAACAGCAGCCCCACCGGGCCTTATATTTGCGTACTCTAATTTGTTTTGGGCCGTTGAGGGACGAATAGTTGGGGGACGATGGATTTTGAAATGCCGGGTTTGGGTCTGCCGAGTTTTGCAGCCGTTTTTGCCATAATTGACAGCGTTCCCGGAACAGCTCCAAGGAGGTGGCCAGCAATGACCGTTCCAAATATTTTTTTTCTTGGGTATTCAATTCTCCGGGCCGGGTCAGCTCGTTTGGTGGGGCATTTCGTGACGGGGGTACGGGGAAGCTGAGTACTTCGGGGCCGATTCTGAGACCTGAATCACCGGAGGAGGCTTTGCCCCGGACATGTTTGCTTTCGGGTGGATGTTTTTGCAGAAGGTAGCTGCGTCCCATAAATAAAATGGGTCGGCCAATGCCCGGTGTTTCCCGGTAGAGCCGGACTGCCGGCTCCGGTTCCCGGCTATTTTTGTCGTCCCGGGAAACCGGCCGGAACCGGCCGGGGATTTGTTCCGGTTTGCGATATTGTCGGGTCAACCAGTCTTGCTTGCTCAACAGGAAGCGGAGTATGTCTTTCCGGGGCATCGTTGCGGGCAGGCGCAGCCGGACGGAATAGGGCACGGGCCGCTCGGCGTTCGATTGTTCCCGTTCTGTCGGGGCCTCAGGAGTTGCAGGTGCCGGACGGGGGAGACAGAGGGACTCCCAACGGAGTTCCCAATTGGGCAAAACTTGGAGCTCTATGGTCTTGCGCCGGAGACTGGGGATGATGGAAAAAGCCTGTTCCGATCCGATCAGGGCGAAAAAGCCACATTGCCGCAAATCCTGCATCAAGCCGGTGTAGTCGACCCCGGAAGGGGACTGACCACACCGGCTTGCGCTCTTTTTTCGTTTGGAGGAACCGCGCTTGCCGACTGCCATGGTGACAGAAAAGCATAGATCAGCCGGTGAATCTTGTAAAGGCTTCCCGGGGTTTAGACTTTGGCAGGCTTGGAGACAACCCTTCCTTATTTTTTCAGCTTGTTGTACATCTTCACCAAATCGCCGTTGCTCTGTGTCTTCATGGTGTCAAAAAAGCCGGTATCGACCTGTGCCAAATATTTCTCTACTTCACTGCGGCCTGCTTTGCGGCTGGAAATTTTTGCCGCGATAATCGCCACGTGCGTTTTCAATTCTTCCAGGCGTTGGCGTTCTTCCTCACTTTCCAGTTTTGTCAAAGCAGCTTCGTAGCCATCAAAGAACGACTTCACGTGTTGCAATTGTTCTTTTGTCAGGTTTTTGAAGTAGGTCGGTATGTACACTGTGGTACGCAGATATATCTGCTTGGCTTCCAAATTACCCGGGATGTTAGGCAGAACAAAATCATAATTGGCCAAGCCACGGTTCGTATAATTAATCTTGTCTTTGAGCTTGCTGCTCTTGTCCGCGACTCCCATGTTGATTTCTCCGGCAATCAGGCCCAAGCCTAAATCATTGCGGTTGCGGCGGTAAATGCGATTGATGATTTTGCCGGCTCGCGTCACCATTTTCAGGGATTCGCTCTTGTTTTTTATGTCGCGGGAGAGCAGGAACAGGGTGATGGCGGCCTTACGTTTCTCTGCCTGTGAGCCATTTTCGGCTTTGGTCAGGGCCTCTTCTTCGCTGCTGTAGTGTTCCCAAAATTCCAGGGGCAGAATTGGTGTGTTTATCTCCATCTCCTGGGCCTGTAGGCCGGACAGTTGCAGGGTGGTAAGAGCCCAGAACAAAAGAGGCAACAACAGGAGCTGCCTGTAGGATTTGGGCTTATCAGTGCCGGTAGTCGGCAAAGGTTGTGATTCCGGACTCCGGAATTGTGTTCGCAGATATGTTTCGTGCTTTCCATTCATATTTGTTTCTCCTGTTCCACAGTTTCTGACTGGATGTTCTGTGTCTGTTGACTGTTGATTAGTGAGGAATATCACTGTGGCAGAGAGTAGGGCACTTCCGGATAAATATCTATCAGCTTTTAGTTGGATATTGTCTGCCTGAGGTTCGGAGTTGCGGTTGAGCTTCCGCCAAATTAAGGTAATCGAAGGCTACCGATGGGTCTATATTATCCGTTTTTTCTGTGTCAAAGTTCTGTTTCAAGAAGCCGGAAAGTTCCTTTCCGGTTGGAAGACTCGGCCTTTTGGCGGATTGGCGGATGCCATCCATTCCGTACTAAACATGAAGAGGGCAAGACCGGTTTTTCCTCCATTGGAAATGGGCCAGCCGGAAATCAGGCCATAGCAAGAGAAAGACGTACTGTAAATGTTCCCGTTATATTCTTTTTGCTTTTGCTATAGGGCTTTTTATCCTTCGGGGCCCTTTATTCTTCAAGCCTTTCTCCCTTAGGGCTTTCCAAGACCAATTTTACTCCACGGATCTCTTTAATCAGCATAATATGGTCTTGGGGTATCGTTTCTGTGCCATCGGTAACGGCAGTCCACACTTGGCCGCCCACTTTAGCCTGGCCTCCTGCGAAGGGCTCTATTTCGGTTAAGGTCAGTGCCTCTCGGCCAATTAGAGCGGCGATATTAGTGGGCTCTGATTTACTGCCTAAAATGCGCACACAAAAGGGGCGCAGAAAGCATATAGTTGCGACAGATACTACGGTAAAAATGATCACCTGTGCCGTAAAATTAAAATGAAGACGCTCTGCGATTAAGGCTGCCAGTGAACCGACAGCCAACCAAACAGTGACGAAACTTGGAGAAAGAGCTTCGGTTACTAAGAAAAGAATGAGAAGAATCAGCCAGAGTAGCCACGAACCTAACAACGGACCTAGGAACAAGCCAGGCAAAGGATCTAGCACGGACCCTCCTGCCAAAACGAGAGTGTAGTAGATGTCAAATTGTCCTCCTGCGATTTCCGTAATATCAGCTATTGTTCTTATATGGCCCGGTCAAAAGATGCCGTAAGCAACTCAGACACACGGTCATCCTTGTTTCATACCGGGCGACACCTAACTGCTTTATTTTTGATCAGGCCGTGTTTGGGGAATCAGCCTACCCAGGTGGACGTATCTTCCGGGTTCTGCCGGCTCAGGCGATTATTGGTGTCGAGCTGAGCGATTTCCTGCATATCCTGTTCTGACAGCGAAAAACTAAAAATGTCCAGATTTTCCCGGATGCGCTGTAGCGAATTGGATTTGGGAATGGGTACAATTCCCCTCTGTAGATTCCAACGCAAAATAATCTGTGCCACGGTTTTATTCTGTTTTTGGGCCAATTCCTGTAGTTTGGCATCATTGAGTGGTTTGTCTTCGGCGGCAACGGAGCTCCAGTTTCCTGTGCCCAACGGTGACCAGCCCACGACCTGTATGTCGCATTGTCGGCAAAAGTCCACCAGCTCCTGTTGCTGCAAGTAGGGGTGGATTTCCAATTGGTTGGCGGCCGGCAGAACTGTGCCATGCTCTAAAATGTCTTCTATGTGCTTTTTGTGAAAGTTGGAGAGACCAATAGCTTTAATTAAACCCTCGGCGTAGAGTTTCTCCATGGCCCGCCAAGTATCAAGGTATTGATCGGGCTTGGGCCAATGGATGAGGTACAGATCCAGGTAATCTGTCCCGAGGCGTTCTAAACTGCGCCGGAAGGCAGCCTGAGTTTCCTCATAGCCTTGCTCACTATTCCAGACTTTGGAGACAAGCATGATGTCTTCACGCTTGACAGGGCTATTTTTTATTGCGGTACCAATGCCTTCTTCGTTGCCATAAAAAGAGGCTGTATCAATGTGACGATAACCCAAATCCAGAGCTTTTTCGAGGAGTTGGCTGAACTCCGGGCCCTTTGCCCGCCAGCCAAGCATATCCGCTGTGCCCAAACCAGGCACGGCCATTGGCCGGCCATTATTTAGCGTCACTTCTGTTTGGTCAATGATTTTCTGCATTGATTTCTCCTGGGTTTTTCCGCGGTTCCGCTTGCGTGACTGGGGAGTGCTTATCGTTTCGGGACCAGGCTCGCAGTATGTTTTTTTAAGAACGAATTTTAATAATCTAAAGAAGTACGGAATCTTTATCAAGTTGTGGTAAAGCAAAGCTCTTTCATCTGTGCTTCGTACCTATTCTCAGCGGCAGAAAGCCGGCCGAGGTTCTTTGGCACAAGGTTCGACAGGCTTACCTACCGCCAGCCTAATGAACCCCAATAATTCCCACTGTTGTGATTCCCCTCCGTTGGAGGGGCAGGGGTGGTCAATTCCCCTCCGTTGGAAGGGCAAGGGAAGGGCAAAGGAGGTTTTAGGGGTGGTGGCTCTAAGGCCCCCTTGCCAAATATCCAAAATGAATATACGATAGGCCAAGATTACACTGTTTGGAGGCATTCCCCTATGAAACATCAACAAAAACTATTGACCGGCACGCCGGCAAACAGTAGAATATCCAATATCCAATATCCAATATCCAATATCACACTACTTTAGAAAACAAGCATCTATTCCATTCTTTATCACACCGTTTTAATCCTCTTTATTCATTTTTACTCTGTCTTTTACCTCTCTTTTTTCTGTCCGTTTTTGGCGTGACTTTGCTTGGCTGTGTCCCGCTGTCGGACACTGAGAACCCGGACAGTAGTGACCCGCCTGCGGCACCAACCCTCACCAAATCCATTGCGGTCAATTATGCGGGTCTGCACTACGTCCATTTCACGGCGGATGACCCCAACCTATCCGCAGACAAAACGGTCGGTTTTCTGATAACGCCGGCGGACAGCAACCCCTCTAAGGCCGAGGCCGAGGCCAAGAGAGGCTACATTACCAGAAAATTTACGGAGTCCCAAAAAACGAGAAATGTCTTTATGTTTCTGCACGAGGGCACGGCTTACAGTCTTGGCACCGGCAGCACGGACATTCCGTTTATTGGGGGTTCCACGGCCAGCGATACCAATTTTGAAACAAGCGACATCTTACAGGAAAACACGGTCTACAAAATACGCATGTACGACGGAGAAGAAATATTGGAGAAGGCATTTACCACCTCCTCTTTTGCCGTCGGAGATGCTAGTTCAACAGGGGGTATTGCCTATATGGGCGGGTTGGTGGCAGCCGCAAAAGCGGATGTATCCCTTATAATAGAGCGAAAACCCGATGAAATCATGCTTCTCCCTTACGCAGACGATACTTTTGGAGGAGCTGATATTCTTTACATAGAGGGTTCTTTTCGTTCTTTGCTGAGAGCAGGTTGCTCTCCGAATTGTGGAACAGGAATATCGGGTACGTATATATATGGCCTGAGACTCGAAGCCGGTAAACTTGCTTCTGTGGTATATATAATTTCCCCTCAAATAGATATAACACCGGTGGATTGGAGTATGGGAGAAGATACAGTAGCCGACAGACATTTAAGTATAAAAATCATCAGCGAATAGAGGGCCGGGGTTTACCGGGCCTTGTCTCTGCGCAAGCCTTCCGGCAGAGCCTCTGCCACAACCGGGGAGCCCCCCTTGCCAAATATCCTGAACGAACATACAATAGGCCAAAATCAGGCTATTTCGAGGAGTTTTCTCATGAAACACAGACAAATACTATTGACCGGCACGCCGGCAAACAGTAGAATATCCAATATCCAATATCCAATATCCAATATCACACTACCTTAGAAAACAAGCACCTATTCCATTCTTTATCACACCGTTCTAATCCTCTTTATTCATTTCTTTACCGTCTTTTACCTCACTTTTTTCTGTCCGTTTTTGGCGTGACTTTGCTTGGCTGTGTCCCGCTGTCGGACACTGAGAACCCGGACAGTAGTGACCCGCCTGCGGCACCAACTCTCACCAAATCCATTGCGGTCAATTATGTGGGCCTCCACTACGTCCATTTCACGGCGGATGACCCCAACTTATCCGCAGACAAAACGGTCGGTTTTCTGATAATGCCGGCGGACAGCAACCTCTCTAAGGCCGAGGCTGAGGCCAAGAGAGGCTACATTACCAGAAAATTTACGGAGTCCCAAAAGACAAGAAATGTCTTCATGTTCCTGCACGAGGGCACAGCTTACAGTCTTGCTGCCGGCAGTACAAACATTCCGTTTATTGCGGGTTCCACGGCCAGCGACACCAATTTTGAAACAAGCGACATCTTACAGGAAAACACGGCCTACAAAATACGCATGTACGACGGAGAAGAAATATTGGAGAAGACATTTACCACCTCCTCTTTTGCCGTCGGAGATGCCGGCTCAACAGGGGGTATTGCCTATATGGGCGGGTTGGTGGCAGCCGCAAAAGCGGATGTATCCCTTATAATAGAGCGAAAACCCGATGAAATCATGCTTCTCCCTTACGCAGACGATACTTTTGGAGGAGCTGATATTCTTTACCTAGAGGGTTCTTCGCTGAGAGCAGGTTGCTCTCCGAATTGTGGAACAGGAACATCGGGTACGCATATATATGGCCTGAGACTCGAAGCCGGTAAACTTGCTTCTGTGGTATATATAATTTCCCCTCAAATAAAGATAACACCGGCAAATTGGAGTATGGGAGAAGGTACAGTAGCCGACAGACATTTAAGTATAAAAATCATCAGCGAATAGAGGGCCGGGGTTTACCGGGCCTTGTCTCTGCGCAAGCCTTCCGGCAGAGCCTCTGCCACAGCCGGGGAGCCCCCCTTGCCAAATATCCAAAATGAATATACGATAGGCTAAGATTACACTATTTGGAGGCATTTCCCTATGAAACACAGACAAATACTATTGACCGGCACGCCGGCAAACAGTAGAATATCCAATATCCAATATCCAATATCACACAACTTTAGGAAACAAGCATCTATTCCATTTTTTATCACACCGTTCTAATCCTCTTTATTCATTTTTACTCCGTCTTTTACCTCTCTTTTTTCTGTCCGTTTTTGGCGTAATTTTGCTTGGCTGTGTCCCCATTTCTGAGAACCTCAAGGAGGACCCGGAACCGAAACCGGATATTTCCATCAGTAGGGCCCTGTATGCCCCCCATTTCATCCATTTTGAAATGACGGTCAACAAAACCATCACCACAGATTTGGAAGTGGGTTTTTTGATCAGCACCGCTGCCACTCCTCCCGAGAATTCCACAAGTAAGCAGGGCTATATCAGCAGAAACTTTAGCAGCAGTATCCCAAAACGGCAAGTTCTGTTGTTTATGCACGATGCCACTGTATACACGGAAACGGACGTAGAAAACACCTTTGAAAGTGCCGATTTTTTGCAAGAAGGCACTAAGTACTATCTGCATATTTTCGATGGCAGCCTTACCACAGAACCTCAGCCATTTACAACTATGAGCTATGAGACTCTCAACGCTACCGGCGATGCCATTGCGGTACTGGACGGCTTGGGGAGTTCGGATGCCGCAGGCATCACCAGAATCATAGAGCGCAAGGCCGGTGAACCGACCATCGTTCCCGCCGTCCACTTTGGCGGCAGTTATTCTACAAGTAACATTGGACAAGGGACCACTGATATAATGCTATGTTCATATAGTACCAAGCGATGTATACCTAATCTTCCGGGTTTTAAAGCCTACCAACACTATCGAAGTAACGTTGATTATTATACGGTGCTAATCAGCCCTAATAGGGGTATCAGGTCGGATACGTGGACATCCAGAGCAGGTTCGGGCGCCAACTATGGGCTGCAAATCAATACCATAACGGAATAGGTCTCCGGTGCCCCCTTTGTCCTTGCTCTAAGGGGGCAGAGGTGAGGGCCTTGCCAAATATCCAAAATGAATATATGATAGGGCAAAATTACACTATTTGGAGGTATTTCCCTATGAAACATCAGCAAATACTATTGACTGGCACTCCGGTAAACAGTAGAATATCCAATATCCAATATCCAATATCCAATATCACACTACTTTAGAAAGCAAGCAGTTATTCCATTTTCTATCACACTGTTTTAATCCTCTTTACTTATTTCTACTACGTCTTTTACCACTACTTTTTCTGTCCGTTTTGGGTGTAACTTTGCTTGGCTGTGCGCCGTTGTCCGAGACCAAGAACCCGGACAACAAGGACCCGGAACCGAAACCCGATATTTCTATTAGTAAGGCCCTGTATACCCCCCATTTCATCCATTTTGAAATGACCGTCAATAAAACCATCACCACAGATTTGGAAGTAGGTTTTTTGATCAGCACCGCTGCCACTCCTCCCGAGAATCCCACAAGCAAGCAGGGCTATATCAGCAGAACCTTTAGCAGTAGCACCCCCAAAAGGCAAGTCCTGTTGTTTATGCACGATGCCACTGTGTACACCGAGACCGATACAGAGAATACCTTTGAAAGTGCCGATTTTTTGCAAGCCGACACGAACTACTATCTGCATGTCTTTCACAGCAGTCTTACCAGCGAACCCCAAGCATTTACAACCATGAGTTACGAGACTCTCAACGCCGCAGGCAATTCCATTGCGGTATTGGACGGCTTGGGGAATACCGATGTTGCGAGTATCACCAGAATCATAGAGCGCAAGGCCGGAGAACCGACCATCTTTCCCTCGGTCATTTTTAGGAGCAACAACAACTATGCTTCAAGTAACATTAGACAAGGAGTCACCGATCTAATGCTATGTGCATACAGTAGCAAGAGATGTATACCTAATCTTCCGGGTCTTAAGGATTACCAACACTACCGAAGTGACGTTGATTATTATACGGTATTCATAGCTCCCAATACCCACATCGGATCGGATACATGGACGATGGTAGCAGGTTCAGCCACGGCCTATAAGCTGCAAATCAACGCCATTGCAGAGTAGGGCACCAGTTCCCTTTGGCTCTTCCCTTTGGGGGGGGCAGAGGGCCCTCTTGTCAAACACCCTAAATGAATATATAATAGATCAAGACTAAAATATCTCGGAGGATTTTTCTTATGAAACGTCAAAATGCACTGTTGACTAATGGCCGGCTAAATGGTATAATATCCAATATCCAATATCCAATATCCAATATCCAATATCCATACCAAGACTAGAATATATATACAGCTATTTTACCTTTTTTTATGGTCAAATAAACCTCAATTTTCCAAAGCCTTTCCGTTTTTCTGTATTTTTTCCATCCATCTGTTTCTGTCCGCCTGTGTGCCATTGTCGGACACCAGTGATTCACCCCCCGCTCCCCAATACACGTTTACCATATCTTTTAGAGGAATACAGGCAATAGAACTGACCGCAAATTCTGTCGAAGATATGGCTATTAGTGCTATCGTGCGTTTAGCAGATGAACCCATCCCCGTTTGGGCGGATATAGAGGATAAGGTCGGCCTACTCAGCCGAAATATCGTGGCCAATACCCCCAAGCGTATTTTTACGGCCAAACACTATGGCACCAATGACAATCTAAAGACCAATATTGGGGCCATGAGCACAGCCGATTTTTTACAACCGAAGACGGCTTATAAGGCCTATATTTTTAGCGATAAGAGTGTAATTAAAACACTGCCTTTTACCACCGCCGCCATTCCGCCGGCTCATGAGTTTCCGTCAACAAAGACAGGATATAGTTTGAATTTTGCACCAAATGTACTGCCTTTTAATGTAGAGAAAACTTATATTGGCGGAAAAGGTCTTTATGAAGTTTACAGCAAAGAAGCAGAAGTTTTATTAGTTCCTTTCTATATGAATTCCATTCAGCCATTAAATACCGGGTGGCGATTAATCACTGCTTCAGCTATATTTGTTTCTAAATGTCTTTTAACTTCGTGTTTACCTGATGCGGGTTATGCTATGACATCGGAGTTTATTTACCCAAGTATAGCTGCCAACACGTACCACAAAGTTCTTTTCGGGGTTCAATCTTTCAATACAAAGATTGGAAAAGATGAAGGTATTGGACATCTTAAAGATGGGGCACTCGGGGACCTTTATCTTATTCATTTTATTGCAGACAAATAATAGAGTTCGGAGCCAGCCTAAAAAGCCCGAACCTTATGGGAAAGCAATTCGGCATGCTTCCCCCTCCGGCCCAATGGATAAACGGGTAAACGGGTAAATGCCTGCCTCACCGGTCTTTGTGAGCAGGACATCTCTATTATTCATTTTATCGCAGACAAATAATGGAGTTCGGAACCAATCTAAAAAATCTGGACCTTATCAGAGAGCAATTCGACATGATTCCCCTCCTGGCCCAGCAGGTAAATACCCGCCTCAGTGGCCTTCGCAACCAGCTTTTCATAATAGCGGTCCCGGGTCGTTGTCGCCAAACCCAGGTATATATTGTGCTTCGCATGATCCGGGTGGCTGTTGCGAAAAGTATCCACTTTTTTCAACAAATTCTTGATATCAGAAGACTTAGCCTTGTATTTGACCTCAATAATCGCGACCGAATTATGGTTAAAAAGCAGGATATCGTACTCGGTGTTACCCTCGTCATCCCAAACGTTGCGCACGACCCTGTTGTAGAGAGTCCCGCCAAGCACCGGGTTTGCCTTCAGACTGCTCCAAAACAGCTCCTCGGCAAAGTCGCCCGTGTTAATGCCAATATGGCCCAATTGTTTGGCAACATCGTCAACCCTGCGTCCCATTTCCCGAATCTGTAAGCCTGTCTCGGCCTGAAATTTCTGGAGTTTCTGAAACTCCAAATCCGACTTAGCCTGAGATTCCCGAAGTTGTTCCCGAAATTCCGAGTTTGCCTTGGCCTCAGATTCCCGAAATTCTGCCATAGACTTCCGAAATTCTGCCATAGACTTCCGAGATTCTGCCTGAGATTCGCGCATTTGTAAGTCCGTTTGGGCCTGGGATTCTTGGAGTTTTGCCATAGACTCCCGGAACTCCAAATCCGCTTTGGCCTGAGATTTTCGGGATTCTGCTATGCCCTGAAACATGCCCTGAAGCATGTTGTCTAACTTCGTATTATTCATAACACCTCTCATTATAACCTGTTTCCGTTTCCCGGGCCAGACCATTCAAAAGTGGGAAACAGAGTTTTCTCCACGTCCCTCTAAACGATATCTAATAGGCCAAAATTTCACAATTTTGGAGGAATTTCCGTATGAAATTTCAAAGTTGCATTGTTGACTGTCGCCGGGTCTGTCTCAAACCTTTGTAAGTCTTTTTGGACCTGGGATTCCCGGAGTTTTGCCATACCCTGAAGCATGTTGTCTAACTTGGTATCATTCATAACGCCTCTCATTATAACCTGTTCCCGTTTTCCGGGCCAGACCATTCAAAAAATGTGGAAAACAGAGGGCCTTCGAATTTCTCTCTTGCGCTTCTCTCTTAACCAATATATAATAGGCTGGAATTACACAATAATTGGAAAACTTCGGAGGAATTTTCTTATGAAATGTCAAAAATTATTGTTGACCGGCATTCCACTAAATGGTATAATATCCAATATCCAATATCCAATATCCAATATCCAATATCCATACCATTTTTAAAACATATATATAGCTATTTTATCTTTTTCTACTGTCCAATAAATCGAAACTTTCCCAAGCCTTTCCGATTTTTTCATTTTTCTGCTTTTTTTCCCTTCTGCTGATTCATTTGGTTTTGTCTGCTTGTGCCCCGTTGTCCGACACTAAGGACCCGGCAGCTAAACCCGCTGATATTTCCTTTTCGGTCACCGCCGTGGCTTCCTCTCTACAATTGGAGGTGACCAGTGTTCCGGCCATTACCGATGTGGGGGCCGTTATCCGTTCAGCTACGGAAGCCGCTCCAACTCAGGCTGAAGCCCTGGCGAGCATGGGGTATGTCAGGCTGAGCATAGGGGCGGGCAGCACCCGCAAATTTAGCATCAGTCAACATTACGGTAGTAATTTTGCGGACGGCGGTTTTACTTTGGACGATGTCCTCACACCCAATACCCAATACAAATTGTATCTGTATATGCCTTTGACCATTGACTTAGGGCAAACCGAAATTAAAGGCGGAGAGATTCAGGGGGATAGGGTGGAGATTTCTTTTATTACAGCGAGTTTACCCGCTGCGGAAGATGCGGTATGGAGTGAGAAATGGGTCGCTAAAGAATATGTAGCCAGTCTCAATGAATACCATTTTATGGAAAGCCAAACAGGTGTCATTGTGGCTTACTTTCAAAGCCCTTATATGCCTTTTAGTCAGGACTACTCTATCAATAATGTGGGTGAATCTTTTTTGACAGCGAAAGCAATTGGTCGTTATAACGGCAGTTCAATGATCATAACACCGCTCGGCAACTTTTATTTTAACAATGGATTAGTAACCGGTTATCCCTCTACGGCTACAAGCCAAACATTCTATATGATTGCGGCAGATAACGGGACTTCGGTTCTTCGGGGTCTACTAAGAAATTCTGTCACTCCTTCCAGGGGATCTGATTATCGAGCTGATATTCCCATATCCCGCTATTAAGAGGAAGGTTCGACAGCCTCACCCCCCTGGTGGTCTAATGGCCCCCAATAATCCCCACAGTTGTAATTCCCCTCCTTCGGAGGGGCAGGGGTGGGCGGAGGGGTCAAGCGTGATCAAGCATGGTGCCCCCCTTGTCAAAGGCTCTAAAGGAGTCTATAATTCAGGCCGCTAGTCTATTTTGTCTATTTACCCATTCTCTCAGAGGAGCACCCCCATGAAAAAACAAGACCCAATATTGACTGATGTTGGTAAAAACAGTATAATATCCAATATCCAATATCCAATATCCAATATCCAATATCACACTACATTAGAAAACAAGCAGTTATTTAGCCCCCCTACAAACCGTCCTAAACCTTTTTATTCGTTTCCCTTTCGTCTTTTATCCTTCTTCTCACCCTTCTTTTTGCTGTCCGTTCTCGGTCTGTCTATGCTTGGCTGTGCCCCGTTGTCTGAGAGTAAGAACCCGCCGGCATCCAAGTATACGGTCACCTTCCCTTATGTCGGCCCCAATGAACTCACCTTCTCTCTAATCAGTGAATTAGAGGGTGAAGTGGAGTTTACTTTTGGGATTTCTGCGGCTGCAACCACAACCCTTCCGGCCCAATTAGGTAAAGGTTATATCAAGCGTACCTTAACAAAAGGCGTGGGCAGAGAAGTCTTTATGGCTCATTTGAATACTATACCGGACGACATAAGTACTCTTGCGGCCGACCATTTGCTGAAAGAGAACACGACGTATTACCTGAATATTTACCAAGGCAGAGAATCTGTGTTACAAAAATCTTTCACAACCGCCAAGTTTGCCACTTTGCCGACTTTGGAAAGAAGGCAAGGGGCTAACAATATTGGCATTCATTCTTGGGATCAATATTTCCCCTCCAATGGAAATATGGTAATTACCGGTGGTCGTACTGTTTCCACACCCGAAACGAGCACAGAAGCCGGTTCCCGGAAAAAGATAGAAGTGAAAAAGGAGGAATATTTGATATTGCCAATAAGGGTCGTAATACCAATATTGGCAGAACCCTCACCTATTAGCTCCGCAGAAGAAGCAGAAATTTTTTTACTTCAAGTCAAGGTCTTTAATGGTGATTTATATGACACAGTATCTTCTTATCTGAACTATACTAATCCACCTTTAATTACAGACGGTAATGCGCTGAACAGTAAAACGATTTGCTTAGAAACAAGTCAAACAAAGTCTGCTAATTTTGATGCCTATATTAGCTGTATTACTACTATACCTACTTTTGACCCGGCAATCTCCTCCAATAATTTTGATTCTACAGGTCTTCTTGGTTTGGAATTGACGATTCAACTCAATGCCTCAAAATATATTGGCACACAGCCGGTACAAAACGTACAATTAATTACCCAATAATCCCCACTACTGTAATTCCCCTCCTTTGGAGGGGCAGGGGTGGTCTTGGAGGGGCAGGGGGTGGTCAGGAGGGTCAAGCGTGGTCAGGCGTGTTGGCCCCCTTGCCAAATATCCAAAACGAATATATGATAGGCTAAGATTACGCTATTTGGAGGCATTTCCCCATGAAACATCAAAAAACACTATTGACCGGCACGCCGGGAAACAGTAGAATATCCAATATCCAATATCCAATATCCAATATCACACTACTTTAGAAAACAAGCATCTATTCCATTTTCTATCACACCAATCTAATCCTCTTTATTCATTTTTACCCCGTCTTTACCCTCTCCTTTTCCTGTCTTTCCTCGGTCTGTCTATGCTTGCCTGTACCCCGTTGTCCGACACGAAGAACCCGGACACCGGTGATCCTGCACCTCCGGCTGCGGCGAGCCTAAACGTTTCCATGGCCTGGGTTTCCATGCGGGAAGGGCTGGTACAATGGGACAATGGCACCCAAGGGGTGAAAATAATCGGTGTTGTGGTCAGCAGAGCAGATATAGCTCCTTCCTATGCCGAGGTAAAAGACTTGCCGGGGTTCTATACCAGAAAGACCAAAGCAGACGGCACTCCAAGAACCGTGTATCTTTCCATGACCGATAAAATGACAGTGACCAAGTTTAGTGTTGGTAATTTTGTTTCTGTTGACGGAGGAGCCGCAGGCTTTGTCAGTGCCATTGCCGCCGCTCCGGAACTCCTGCACCCGAACACAGACTACTATGCCCATTTCTATGAGGTAACCGCTACCACAGGTACGGCCATAGAAAAACTAAAATTTACGACCGAGAATTTCCCCGGCAGCTATCCTACCTCGAGAGGAACCTACAGTAGCTTTTATGCTCAAATTGCTGCCGGCAGCACTTCGCCGGCTATGGAGTACAAGAATACGGAAAACTACCTCATTCCGGCCAGATATTATTATTTTATAACAGGTGGCGGACCTTATATCTTTACTTTGGGATTCGAACCTCCAACTGAATTTACGGAGATTTCCGGAAAAATGCGTCCTCTAAGCCGTTCGAATGATCCGGAACTTTTATTCTATGACTTGTATCGTATTACACCATCCGGGCCTGGTGAAAATGCAATCCTTTGGGACGGAATGATCAAAATATCTATTTTAAATCTGGAGACAGTTAGTATAGATGCCGTTCTTGGAGGAGAGGAATTTCTATTCTATAGAAATAAAAAAATGGTCTCCGTAACGGAGTAGGGCGGTTCTCTACCACTCTTATAATTCCCCTCCTTTGGAGGGGCAGGGGTGGTTATTCCCCTCCGTTGGAGGGTCAGGGGTGGTCGGAGGGGTCAAGCGTGGTCAAGGGTGGTGGCCCCCTTGCCAAATATCCAAAACGAATATATGATAGGCTAAGATTACGCTGTTCGGAGGCATTTCCCCATGAAACATCAAAAAACACTATTGACCGGCACGCCGGCAAACAGTAGAATATCCAATATCCAATATCCAATATCCAATATCACACTACTTTAGAAAACAAGCATCTATTCCATTTTCTATCACACCGTTTTAATCCTCTTTATTCATTTTTATTTAGTCTTTTATCTCTTCTTTACCCTTTGCTCTTTCTGTCCGTTCTCGGTCTGTCTATGCTCGCCTGTGTCCCACTGTCCGACACGAAGAACCCGGACACCGGTGACCCGGCACCTCCCGCTGCGGCGAGCCTAAACGTTTCCATGGCCTGGGTTTCCATGCGGGAAGGGTTGGTACAATGGGACAATGGCACCCAAGGGGTGAGAACAATCGGCGTTGTGGTCAGCAGGGCCGATACAGCCCCTGCCTATGCCGAGGTAAAAGACTTGCCGGGGTTCTATACCAGAAAAACCAAAGCAGATGGAACAGCCCGAACCGTGTATCTTTCCATGACCGATAAAATGACGGTGACCAAGTTTAGTGTTGGTAATTTTGTTTCTGTTGACGGAGGAGCCGCAGGCTTTGTCAGTGCCATTGCCGCCGCTCCGGAACTCCTGCACCCGAACACAGACTACTATGCCCATTTCTACGAGATAACAGGTGCTACGGGCACCGCCATAGAAAAGCTGGCATTTACGACCGAAGATTTCCCAAGCAGCTATCCTACCGCAAGAGGAACCTACAGTGGCTTTTATGCTCAAATTGCTGCCGGCAGTACTTCGCCGGCTATGGAGTACAAGAATACGGAAAACTACCTCATTCCGGCCAGATATTATTATTTTATAACAGGTGGCGGACCTTATATCTTTACTTTGGGAATCCGACCTCCAATTGAATTTACGGAGATTTCCGCAGAAATGCGTCCTCTAAGCCGTTCGAGTGGTCCGGAACTTTTATTCTATGACTTGTATCGTATTACACCATCCGGGCCTGGTGAAAATGCAATCCTTTGGGACGGAATGATCAAAATATCTATTTTAAATCTGGAGACAGTTAGTATAGATGCCGGTCTTGGAGGAAAGGAATTTGTATTCTATAGAAATAAAAAAATGGTCTCCGTAACGGAGTAGGGCGGTTCTCTACCACTGTTATAATTCCCCTCCGTTGGAGGGGCAGGGGTAGTCAGGAGGGGCAAGCGTGGTCAGGCGTGTTGGCCCCCTTGCCAAATATCCAAAACGAATATATAATAAGCTAAGATTACGCTATTTGGAGGCATTTCCCTATGAAACATCAAAAAACACTATTGACCGGCACGCCGGGAAACAGTAGAATATCCAATATCCAATATCCAATATCCAATATCACACTACTTTAGAAAACAGGCACTTATTCCATTTCCTGTCACACCGTTTTAATCCTCTTTATTCCTTTTTTTACCGTCTTTACCCTCTTCTTTACCCTTTGCTCTTTCTGTCCGTTCTCGGTCTGTCTGTGCTTGCCTGTGTCCCGCTGTCCGACACGAAGAACCCGGACAACGGTGATCCTGCACCTCCCGTTGCGGCGAGCCTAAACGTTTCCATGGCCTGGGTTTCCATGCGGGAAGGGCTGGTACAATTGGACAACGGCAGCGAAGGGGTGAAAACAATTGGCGTTGTGGTCAGCAGAGCAGATAGAGCTCCTGCCTATGCCGAGGTAAAAGATTTGCCGGGGTTCTACACCAGAAAAACCAAAGCGGACGGCACTCCAAGAACGGTGTATCTTTCCATGACCGATAAAATGACGGTGACGAAGTTCAATGCAGATATGACGGTTTCTGTTGACGGAGGAGGCACAGGCTTTGTCAGTGCCATCGCTGCCGCTCCGGAGATTTTACACCCGAACACAGACTACTATGCCCATTTCTATGAGGTAACCGCTACCACAGGTACGGCCATAGAAAAACTAAAATTTACGACCGAGAATTTCCCCGGCAGCTATCCTACCTCGAGAGGAACCTACAGTAGCTTTTATGCTCAAATTGCTGCCGGCAGTGCCTCTCCGGTCATAGAGTACAAGGCTTCTGAAATCTGTCTTATTCCGTTTCGATATCATTATTTTACTGCATCGGGAGGGCCGTATGCTTTTACTCCCGGCACAACAGCACCAAATCAAATACCGGAAGCGGCCAAACATACCCGCCCTTTTGGTACTGCTAACCCGCCAACTGTAATCTATGATGTATACAATATTACGCCTTCAGGACCGGGTACAAGCGTAGCTCTTTGGGATGGGATGATAAAATCAGGAAATGTAAGTTGGACAATTAAGATAGACCTCCCTTTTGGAGGGGATGAGTTTACGTTTTATAACAATAGGAAAACGGCATTGGTAAGCGAATAGGCACCGGCGAGTGTCTCTCGCCTTGACAGCCATTTGGCCGGCGCAAATCCGGTAATGCGTTGCCCGAAAGGGCGGGAACATCCCGTGAGGGGGCCGGCGTGGTGGCCCCCTTGCCAAATATCCAAAACGAATATATGATAGGCTAAGATTACGCTATTCGGAGGCATTTCCCCATGAAACATCAAAAAATACTATTGACCGGCAGGCCGGCAAACAGTAGAATATCCAATATCCAATATCCAATATCCAATATCACACTACTTTAGAAAACAAGCACTTACTCCATTTTCTATCACACCGTTTTAATCCTCTTTATTCATTTCTATTTAGTCTTTTATCTGTTCTTTACCCTTTCCTGTTTTTGTCCGTTCTCGGTCTGTTTATGCTTGCCTGTACCCCGTTGTCCGACACGAAGAACCCCGACAACGGTGACCCGGCACCTCCCGCTGCGGCGAGCCTAAATGTTTCCATGGCCTGGGTTTCCATGCGGGAAGGGTTGGTACAACTGGACAACGGCAGTGAAGGGGTGAAAACAATCGGTGTTGTGGTCAGCAGGGCAGGTACAGCCCCTGCCTATCCCGAGGTAAAAGACTTGCCGGGGTTCTACACCAGAAAGACCAAAGCAGACGGCACTCCAAGAACCGTGTATCTTTCCATGACCGACAAAATGACAGTGACGAAGTTTAATGCAAATATGGTGATTTCTGTTGACGGACAAGCCACAGGTTTTGTCAGTGCCATCGCTGCCGCTCCGGAGATTTTACACCCGAACACAGACTACTATGCCCATTTCTATGAGGTCACGGCTACGACAGGTACGGCCATAGAAAAACTAAAATTTACGACCGAGAATTTCCCCGGCAGCTATCCTACCTCGAGAGGAACCTACAGCAGCTTCTATAGCCGGATTACGTCCGGCAGTACTTCGCCGGCTATAGAGTACAAGGCTTCTGAAATCTGTCTCACTCCGTTGCGATATCATTACTTTACTGTATCGGGAGGTCCGTATAGTCTTACTCCCGGCACAACAGCACCAAATGAAATGCCGGAAACCTCCAGACATACCCGCCCTTTTGGCACTACTAACCCGCCAAATGTAATCTATGATGTATACAATATTACGCCTTCCGGACCCGGTACAAGCGTAGCTCTTTGGGATGGGATGATAAAATCAGGAAATGTAAGTTGGACAATTAAAATTGACGCTGTCCTTGGAGGGGATGAATACTTTCTTTACGACAATAGGAAAACGGTATTGGTAAGCGAATAGGCACCTGTGAGAGTCTTTCGCTTTGACAGCCATTTGGCCGGCGCAAACCCGGGCAATGCGTTGCCCGAAAGGGCGGGAACATCCCGTGAGGGGGCCGGCATCTGCAATTCCCCTCCTTCGGAGGGGTCAGGGGTGGTCAGGGGTGGTCAGGGGTGGTCAAGCGTGGTGATCCCCTCCGTCTCCCAATACTCGCGCAAAGCTTCGCGCGTTTGGGGGCCGTGTTTTTTGCCCAGCTTCCGGCACAGAGCAATAAACCGGTGCAGAGCGGCTGTCCGGTTGCCCTGTTCCTCTTCCAGCAGCCGCCGGTAAATATTGTCCAGAAAGTTATCCGGGTCTTCGTATAGGGAAAACAAGGCTAAATAGGCATTGTTAATCGGAAATTCGGCCATATACAGGTAGCGTTCGCCCCGGAAATGCCGGCTGTATTCCGGTTGCTGAAATTGCTGCTGCCACTCTGCTATGGTCTCGTTCTTACGGTCAAGCTTTTGCTCTCGGCGGAGTTGTTCATCTTGGTAGATCTTGTTTAAGTCCTCTTTTAATTGAAACACCATGCTGCGGAACTGTTGGGCATCCTGCTTTGCGGCACTTTGCTCTGATTCCTCTTGTTCTGCTTGCGCTTGTCCCGATTCCATCAGGGCCTTTTCGCCGTACCGCTCCATATAGATGCGGCTGCCGTATTTGCCCACCAGGTTGGCCAGCGACTCATTAAAGCCAATGTCTCCGCGCACAAACAACGTGGCGTGGAATGACTCGTGGATAATCAAGTCCGCCAAGCGGGCCTCACTATACTCGGCCATGTAAGAAAACAGAGGGTCCCGGACATAGCCCAGGGTGGAAAAAGCATCCACCGGCCGCACAAAGACATCGTAGCCCCGTTCTTTGAGTTTCTTTGCCTCTTTCTTTGCCCCGGCCGTATCAAAATAGCCCCTGTAGGGCAGCTTGCCGACAAAGGGATAATTCCAACGGTAATCCTCAAAGCTGAGTTCCGGAGCCGCCGAGACCACCAGTGTCAGATAGTCCCGGTTTAGGCGGACATAGCGGCTGTAATTCTTGGTGGGCCGCAGGCCCAGTTCCTCTTGGGCAAAGGCTTTGATTCGAGCCACCCGGGCAAACAGCAGCCGTTCCTGTTCTCCGGGTTCCCCTACCCGGGAGAGGTCTTTGCCCTTACTCAGAAGGCAGAGATATTGGCCGGCGACAGAAACGGAGTAGCAGGAACTGAGAAAGACAGAGGTCAATGCACTCAAACACCAGTATTTCATAAATCGAATCCTCATTGAATCGGGCCGTCATCCGGCCGCAGGCGTTGGTAGGTCTGCGCCGGGCTGCTGATTTTGATTAGTCGGTAGTCCTGCGCCGGATAGCGGGGGCGCACGGCGCGCCCGTGGGCACGGACTTGCGTTGCGGCCAGCCGTTTGCTTTCCGCGTGCCGGTAGCTCTTCGTGTCAAACGTGTCAAACGGGTTCGATGTGCCGGACGGGTCCGGACTTTCCTGCTGCCGGTGCAGGACGATAGTCCATATCTGAGGTGGGGCCATCACACGCATTTGCAGGCGGGAGGCACCCAGTCCGTTGCTCACAAAAACGGGAAAGTTCGGCGTTTGGAACGGCTGACGCAAGTACTTGCGCCGGGCCGGCAGATCCAACGCAAGCCCGAACAGGGTGATCTGACCGCCGTGTAAATGTCCGGCCAGAGCCAAGTCTACCAGTTCCGGGCGTTCAAGCAAATCGAAGCTGTCCGGGTTGTGAGTCAGGGCCAACACAAAATTGTCCGGTTCCAGTCCGGCAAAGAGCTTGCCCTGCCGCTCGCGCGTGCCAAACATATAATCGTCTATACCAACAATGTGCAATATTTGGGACGGGTCTTCCCGGGCGGGGACTTGCAACTGCTCATTGACCAACAGCCGGGCCCCGGCGGTATTCATGGCCTGAACGGCCGGATTGCGCCCGTTGCGCGGCAGCAAAAAATAGTCGTGATTGCCCAGTACCGCCACCGTACCATCCTTCGGCTGCACCTGCCGCAGCGGGGCAAAATAAGAGTTCAGAGAAAAACCCGGGCGCACCCGGTGGCGGTAGCTGACATAGTCTCCCGCCAACAAAAGCAGGTCGCTGCGCTCACTTTGAACCAGGCGGGTAATCTCCAGTAAGCGCAGGTAATCGAAGCGTGCCTGCCGGGCTCTGGCCTCTGCGTTTTTTAGGTAGTGCGGGTCCCAAACGTGGATATCGCTGATGAGGGTTATTCGGTACCGGTCAAAAGCCGGCGGCACGTCAGGGCTGTAGTAATGGTATTGTTGAAATTGGTAGCGGCGCAGGCCGGAGGCACAGGAGTACAGCAGAACCGGAAGCAGAAACAGGTGCAGGAACAAGTGCATGGGCAAGAGCACGCGCGGACGCGGGTGTCTGCGTGATAGCCGCATTCGGGCCGGTTTTTCCACCATCATGGGCCCAGTATTCCATGTTCCGCCTTGCCATGCAAGGCAAATTTATTTATGGTTTCCGGAAAAATAAATGGGATGACGAAATCTGATCTGCCATGACCAAACCTTCCAGTACTAAATCGGCATTCTGGCTCGTTCCGTTGCTGACAAGTTTGGCCATGTTGTTGGCCTTTTTCCTGGGTCCGGTGTTCCCCCACCTGGAATCTGTGCTCAAACCCTACGCAAAATATAACCTCTGCGTTCTGTTGTTGATCAACGTTTTGCATATCAATTATCGCTCTTTGACCAAGGTATTGCTGCACCACCCGGCATTGCTGGGCTACGCCATCCTGGTCAAGAATATCCTGTTGCCGGTTGTCGCTTTTGCCGCCTGTTACCTGATCTGGCCCGCCGCACTCCCCGCCGCCGTCTTAATCTCCGGCATCAGTTCCGGTTTCTCCGCTGTGTCCTTTGCCTTTTTGCTGCGCCTGGCTCCGGAAAGGAATCTGTTGATTACCATGGGAGCCTCGTTTCTGGTGCCGTTCTCCCTACCATTCCTGCTCTACGCGCTGACCGGCTCCGGCGTGGAAATTGACCTGTTGGGCATGATGTTGCAGACCTGCTGGATGGTCTTTGTGCCAATGCTGTTGGAACGGATTCTGTACTTCACGTCTCGTTTTTTCCACGGTTGGCTCAAAGCGCATTCGCCGGTGATCGTGGCCATCAATTTGTCCGTGACGGCCTTTATTCTAATGCTCACCGGCCAAGGCATCCTGCGCCGCATGGCCGGTGATTTCGGGTATATTCTTTTGTTTGCCATCTTCATGGTTGTGCTCATCTATGTTTTTACCCTGCTGTTTTTTTGCCGGGCCACCAGAGACACCCAAATGGTCATGCTGATAGCTAATTTGGTCTCCAATACCGGAATGGGTGCCGTGCTGGCATTGGATTATATGAGCGATCTGACATTGGCAATCGCCATTGTACATGGTATTTTGTGGAATATGAATATTATTTTTCTGCGTATCTGGCCACCGCTGCACCGCCGGCTTGGTCTTTGGTTTGGCACTTCTGCCAAAGATCTGCTGTAAGCAATTGCCCCGCACAGATTGTACCGGCGTGTTGTATCTATAGTATTTTATCTACGTATTTTATCCATGCACTTTGGCCCGGATCATGCGCTTTACCATGCGCTTTATTATGCACGGTAACCCGGGTGGTCTGCCGATGCGCACGCGATTTATAAAACTGGTGCAATTCGCATAATCCACGCAATTTTTGCCATTCCTGTGATTTTTCTGAAAAAAATGCCCTGTTAGATAGTTATGGCATTGAATGATAGTTCTGCGTTTGTATCGGGGTTGCCCGCATCAAGATTACCTGTGTCAGAGTTGTCTTTGGAACAGCAACGGTTGGCCTTGCAGTTGCACTTTAGTCGAGTGCCGGCTTGGTTGGCCTTCGGCCTTTTTCAGCGGGCAAAGGAGCAGTGCCGGGCCGGCCTGCGCCGGCTCAGTTTCGCAGATTGGCGGTGGGCGACAGAGCAGTGCCGGGAACAGACGGATCTGCGGCCTGAACCAAATTGGGGGCATTGGCAGCACTCTTTGGCTAAGGCCGAAGAGCTGGCACAAAGCTGTTATTCGGACTCGGGGATAATAGCCGACACCCTGCTGGTCTATGGGACGGAAGCGTATCCCAAATCGTTGTACCGTCTGTACCGTCCGCCCTTCGTCTTGTTCGCCCGGGGAGATACCGGCCTGTTCACGCGACACACGTGGCAAAAGGTTTCCGGGTTCGCCGTCTGCGGCAGCCGCAAGGCGACTTTGCAGGGGCGCAGTGACGCTTACACTCTGGCCTATGGAGTGGCCTTGGCCGGAGATTTTTACCTGATTAGCGGTTTGAGTGAGGGCATAGAGTTGGCCGCCTGTGAAGGAGCCTTGGCGGGCTCTTTGACAAAAGCCTCGACCGAAGCGACCGAATTACAGGCGGGCAAAAAATCCGCCGCCTTAATAGGAGTTCTGTGCTGTGGCCTGGACGCAATGGCACCTTTGGAATCCCGGCAAATGGGTGGCCGAATTTTGGCCGCCGGCGGCCTGTTGCTGAGTGAGTATCCGGCCTCTCAGCCCAGACAACACTACACTTTCTTGCAGCGCAACCGGATTCTGGCGGCCTTGGCCGCCAGCCTGATCATGGTGGAGCTGGGCACTAAAACCAAAGCACTCAACCTCGTGGACTATGCCCTGGAGTTAAACCACGATGTAGCCGCACTGGGAAATTCTGCGGGTGTGCAGCGGCTGTGTGAACAAGGCTGTTGCCACTGGCCGGATGCGGTCGCATTGCTGAGAGACTTGGGTATGGAATACCGTTTGGAAGAAGATGTGCACAAGTGTGAGCAGAGTAGTACCGGAGAAATCGGCCGGCTGGTGGCGGAAAGTGTCCACGAAGAATTGAGCTGCCGTGGCCCACATTTTTTGGGCCGCAGGATCGTAGGGCCGGCGGCAGAAAAAAATAGGGCAGAGGCAACCGGCTTGGCCGGTGCCATCCCAAGCGTTTCTCCCAAGCCGGAAAATCCGGAGAAGTCCGATAAGCCCGAGGAGGAAGGCTCGGCACCATTTTGACCGGAGATATTGCGGGCCCGGTATTTAGAACTGGACGAGTTCGGCCTTCATAAGTAGAATGGCTCATTGTAAACATAGTACTTTGCCTGCCCTTCTGCCGGTGGTTCCCTTGCTTTGGTTGTCAGAATTGGCGATGTCTTCGATGCCCCAAGTGCTTTGTAGTTGTGCGATGATCTGATTATTGCAGAATTTTTGCAGTAAAAATCGGCTGTTTCGTCCTCCATTTTGTTGGAACCGGGGCATAGACAGCCTATACTTTGGCAGATGGACGATAGTTCTGACGAAAATGGGATAGAAGCAGCTCAGGCTTCTGTATCACTACTATATGAGACAGGGTTTCGGGCCGGGCCCGAAGTCGTGGCCGAACTTGCGGCCCGGCCGGGCGTGGGTTTGAACACGGGCTTGAGCACGGGCACGGGTTTGAACACGGGTATTGCCGGTGCGGAGACCGAGGCCGGGCCTCCCTATTTTGAAATTCCCAAAGAAGAATTAGCGGCTCTGTGCGGTCCCAATGATCAGAATCTGGGCCTGATGGGTCGGTTGTTTGGTTGCCGTGTACAGTGTCGCGGCAATCGGTTGAGCCTCAACAGCTCCCGTGCTGACTTCCAGAATTTATTCCAACTGTTTTTGCAGAAACTGCGCTCCTATTTGGTGCAGGGCATCGAAATCCGTGCCGATTTGCTGGATGCACTGTATTGCGCCAGCAAGGACGAATACGCCGGTGGCAATCCGGAGAAGCGGTTTGGGCAGGATAACGAGTCGTTTTATGACCCGCGCGATACAGCTTTAACCTTGAACGGAAAAAAAATTCTGCCGCGCAATCGCCGGCAGCACGAATTGCTGAAATCGTTGAGCAGCCATGATGTAGTCTTTGCTCTGGGCCCCGCCGGCACAGGCAAAACCTTTCTGGCCGTGGCCTATGGTTTGAGCTGTTTGTCCGATGGCCGGGCCGGCCGCCTGCTGCTCTCGCGCCCGGTGGTGGAGGCCGGTGAAAATCTGGGCTTTCTGCCGGGCGACTTTGGTGACAAGATCGGGCCGTATATGATGCCGCTTTTTGACGTTATGCACTATTTGGTTAAGGCAGAACAGATTGCAGTTTTGGAAGCCAAGGGTATGATTGAAGTGGCCCCTTTAGCCTATATGCGCGGGCGCAGCCTGCGTGATGCTATCGTGATTTTGGACGAGGCCCAGAATGCGACCCCCGCCCAAGTTAAAATGTTGCTGACACGCTTGGGAGAGGGTTCTCGGGCGATTCTGACCGGGGATCCCGGCCAGAGTGACTTGGGCCCGCCCGGGAAATCGGGCCTGTATCAGGCAGCCAAAATCCTTTCCGGAGTGGAAGGGGTTGCCGTACAACACTTCCGGAACGAGGACGTAGTGCGCAGTGCCTTGGTGCGGCGCATTGTTCGGGCCTACGAGACCGATGCGGCTGCGGATGACGAAACGAAGTTTCGGGAGGGCGGAGCCGGGCATAGACGTGGACGTGAGCAGGGACGTGAACAGGGACGTGAACAAGGGGAGGGACGGCAATTTTGACCGCAGCTCAGGTGACGGAACTTTTGTGCGAACCGGTTGTGCAGATTGACGGGCCCGGCAGTGCCGAGCTGGAGCAATGCCTGGAGCAGATTGCCGCCGGTCGGAAGTTGAGTCCGGCCGGCTTTGTCAGCGGCTGCCGGGATTTTCTGCGCCGGCTTCTGGAAGAACTGGCGGACGATACGGCCCTGCAATCTCTGCTTGAGCAGGAAGGCCGGGACAAACAATATTTCCGGAAAAACTGGCAGGTCAGTCTGCTGCTTTGTTCCGAGGGCCGCATTGCCTGGTGGAACTCCCGGTTTCGCGGCGAGGGTACATCAACGGATATTCTGTCATTTCCAATACAGGGCCCCTCCCAAAAAGTGGATTCGCGGCCGGTCCCGGGTTTTTTTCGCAATAGTAGGCTTTTCCGCAATGGTTTTTTCTCTAACGGTTTTTTCTGTGACCTCGGTGATAACTTCGGTGATAATGGAAAGATAAAGCCGGGTCACAAAAAATCATGGGTTTGGCGCGGAATCAGGTTTTTTGCGGGCGCCTTCCGGAGAGAGTCGCCCGAAAAATTGCATTGCCCGGAGGGTATGGAAACAGGGGAGCCGCAGGGCGGCGACCTGATTCTTTCGTTGTCCAACTGGCTTGACAACTGCCGGGAATTTTGCTGTGAGCCGGAAGAGGAGTTACAGCGTTTGCTCATCCATGGCCTGTTGCACCTGACCGGTCTCGATCACAGTGCCGAAGAAAGCCCCTCCGAGCCAAAAAGTCCCATGTTACAATATCAGGAAATTTTATTGACGCAGAGCTTACAAAGGAGAGCTATTCTACCACAATGAAGATTTTTGGAAGATTCACAAAAAAAGATGACGATGAGGACCCTTATAGTCAAAGCGGTCACAGCAGTCACAGCGGGCAGAGATCAGGTAGCAGGAAATCGAGAGAGAAGTCAAATACAGAAAATACAGACAGCAAGAATGCGGGGGACAGGCCCCGTACCTGGCTCTGGTCGAAATACCGGCCGGGGAAACAGGGGAACGGCATTCCGCTGACGGAGAATACCCGCAGGATGTTGGACGGGATGCGGAGTTTGCAGGATATCAGTGCCAAAGAAATTATGATCCCCAGAATTGATGTGGACTTTCTGGACAAGAGCAGCAGCACCGAAGGGTTGGAATTGGCACTGAGCCGGTCCAACCATTCCCGGTTTCCGGTGTATGAAGAGACCACCGATAAAATCGTTGGTATTCTCTATGCCAAGGATTTAATTCCCTATTGGGTAGAAAAAAAGCAATTTGATGTGGCGGAAATTTGCCGCAAACCCTATTTTGTACCGGAGAGTATGAAGGTTGACAGTCTCTTGGCGGAGTTTCAGCGTCGCCATGTCCACATCGCCATGGTGGTGGACGAGTACGGCGGTATTTCCGGGATCGTTTGCCTCGAAGACATTTTGGAAGAAATTGTCGGTGATATTCAGGACGAATTTGACCAGGAGACCGAAGATATTATTACCTTAGAAGAGGGCGTTCACGTCTGTGATGCGCGCCTGAATATCAGTAATCTGAATGAAGAGTTAAACCTTGCACTGCCGACGGACGATTGTGATACCATAGGTGGTTTTGTGTTTTCCCGCTTGGGTAAAATCCCCAGTCGCTACGAAAGAGTATGCTATGAGAACGCAGAGTTTGTCGTGCAAAAATTGGAGGGACATCGCATTGAGTCCGTTAAAGTTATCCTCCACGAAGCGGAGTCTTCCGAAGAAAGGGAGTCGGAGAATCCGGCCTCTGAATAATACGTTGTACCCTCTTATACATGAAAACCGTATGCCCAAAAATCAATTTCTGAAAAGTGCCAATGCTTTGCGAGATCGGCTAAAAATGCAACTGTCCCCGTCCGTTCTTTTTCGCACGGCCCTTTTGGCCGTGCTGTCTGTATCCGTGTTGCCCGTGTCACCCGTGTCACCTTTTGGCTTGTTGTGGGCACAGAACAGCGAAATACAGAATAACCTGTCCGCCAACCGGGTGAAGGCGGAAGAGTTTGAAACGAGGGAACAGTTCTACAGCGCGATTGAAGCGTGGCAGCGTCTGTTGCAGAAAAACCCGAACAGCAGCAGGGCCTATTGGGGTATTGCCCGCAGTTACATGCGTCTGGGACGTTACAAAGAAGCTTTGGGCTTTGTCGATCAGGCAATACTGTTGGCCAACCGGAATCACGAAATCGGCACTTTGAAAAGCCGCATCCTGATGGGACTGGAACGCTACGATGAGGCTAAGGCCCTTTTGTTGCGACTGAAGGAAGACCACACGAGCCACCATATTGATTTGGCCTTGGCCGAACTTTTTGTCGTGCTGGGTGACGTGGCTTCCGGATTGCAGTATTTAGACTCGATTAAAGAGTTTGCCAATAAAGACCTGAGTTTTTTGTTGACCTCGTTAATGGTCTACGAAGAGGCCGGAAAGCCGGATGTGGCCGACCGTTATCTGCGTCAGGCCCTGGACTCCCATTACAATGAAGCCGTAGTGCACAAAGTGGCCGCAGGCTATTACCTGCGCCAAGGGTCTTACAGCAAAGTATCCGAAGAGATCAGTATTCTCACGCGTCTGGGAATTGACACCGGGGAACTGCGTCTGCTCGGTTTGGAAGCAGCCTACCTGAAGGGCGATTACCGGTTGGCCATCAATTTGGCCAATGTCTTGGTGGCATTGCATCCCAAGAATACAAAGGCTTGGTACTTGTTGGGTTTGGCCTACAGTAAGACGGGCGAACCGAAAGCGGCTTTGGAGGCTCTGAGTACAGCCCGGCGGATTGAGCCGGAAGACGAACTGGTCAAAATTGTGATTGCGGAAATCCTGCGCACCCGCTACCCCTATCCATCCAAGTGGCACAGTCAGGAAGCGGCCCGTTATATCGCCGATGCGAAGGTCAAGCGGAGCAGCCTGCTCTACGATGAAGCCATGCAGGATCACCGGTTTGCTTTGCAAATTGACCCCCTGAACAAGGGCAACTGGATGGCCTTTGCCAACGCCTTTCGCGACCGGGGCAACTACGCCAAGTATTTGGATAAATTGTACGCTTGGAAGAAGTTTGGCGTTTCCGCCGGAGAAAGTGGGGCGCAGTTAGAGGCTGTGAAGCCGGAGATTAATCGCCTGATCGCTATTTACGAGGCATCCCAGCGTCAGGGTATCGCGGCCAATCGGGATATCAGGCAGTACGACTACAGCAATAATTATTATCCGTTGCAGGTCTTTGTGATAGAAAGCCCGGATTTTGACTATGTCCGGGCTTCCCGGGAGTTGGGTTCCTATTTTGTCAATGTCCTGCAATGGTATGAGCAGCCGTTTGTGGTTGGCGATGTGCGAATGGTGAAAGACCGCTTACAGGCCCAGCAGGCCGTCCACACGGTCGACAACAGTGACTACTACCTGGTTTTGGATTTCACCGGACAGGGGGAGAGCTTCCGGGCAGAAGTCGGTCTGTACCTGAGCTCGACCGGGCGGCAGATTGAAAGTCTGAGTATTGAGCGGGTTTCCAAGAGTAATATCTACAGTGAGTTTTCCCACATGGCTCGCCGGTTGCAGGCCATGTTCCCCAAGAAAGGTCGCATCATTAAAACCAACCTCAACCGCGTGATTATGAGCCGGGGTGGTCTGGATGGAGTGGAAAAGGGCCAAGAGTGGGTGGTCTTGCCCGAGTCTGCCTTGAGTCTGAGCCTGGACAAACCGTTTGCCGAGTACAATGAGAACCAAGTTATCGGAATCTTAACCATAGAAGAGACGGACGAGAAAATCTCTGAAGGGCGGGTAGCGTTGCGTTCCTTTGTCAATCCGGTAAAGGAGGGGTCTATTACTTTATTACTGCCCGCCTCCGAGGGCTTGAATCAGGGTTTGAATCAGGGCTCAAATGGCCTGAATGGACAGGGTGCGGCCACGGGAGATGAGAAACAGCAAGAATTGCAACGGCAGCGCAAGCTGCCCCAAGAGCCGAATAACGAGTTGCAACGCCGTCTGTTTGAGCTTTCTTAGACTTTGATGTCCGAACCCGATCAGCCGCTTGGGAACATTACAGGTCAGGTGGTTTGATAAGCCTTGTAATCCGGAAGTTATTTACTATAGTGGTGTGGCAAAAATAGGGGCCCGGTCTGCATTAAAATACGGTGAGGCCCTTCCGGCTTGGATGTCCGTTCCTTAAAAGATTTTCAATGGACATATTTTCAGAAGGTGCCGCTGCTTAAAAAGGTGCCGCCGCTTAGAAGGGGCGTTGTCGAAAATCTGTGCGCAGGCATGCAGAATGGCCGCAGTGTGTTTGTGGGCACTTTGGTCTTTTTGCCGCCGGCGGCGGCAGATGCCCGGACGCTCGGTCATATGCTCGGTCAGGCAATTGTTATCAGGAGTATCAGGAGATATTGTATTATGGCTAATAACTTTGCAGAAGCTGATAAAATTCTCGACCGTATCCGTGCTGACTATAATAGCATAGCGGAGCACCTTCCGAAGGCCGTGTATTTGAGGAAAGCTTTTGAAGATCGTTATTTAGAAGCCTTAAGAACAAGGGTGAATTTAGTGTTTTTCCTGAAGGGGGAGGCAGATTTTCTCGAGGGCCTTTTAAACGAAGCCGAGGTCGAAAAAGGCCGTAAGGCTGCGTACAAAGAACGCAATCAAGGTGGTTTTGCCCAAGATGTATTGAAAAAGATGGGTGAGGGCATTTCCGATTATCCCCTGTTGGCCTCTTTGGACAGTAAGTGCATTACAGAAGTTTCACGGCTCTATGGAGCGGTGAACGCATTTTTGAAGTGCTACTGGGAAGGGATTGCCCATTATATGCGCGGTATAAACCCTGACATGGGCGTAGAAATTGACCGCCTGGAACGTTCTCTGTCAGATGTCTATAGCTCCGGGGGCGGTCTTCCGCCTAAGGCGATTCGCGCCTATAACGAAATGGTATCCAGTTATTCCGGTACCGGTCCGGAGCGCATTCGCGCGGCCCAGGACTCAATCCGGTTTGCCGGTATCTGGCTTAACAACCTCAAGTACATCCTGAATTTAGCTCTGAATATTTCGGATGAAGATTCCTCCGAGGATATCCGGACAGCCGGAAGAAAGCTCACCGCCATTATCAAAGATTTTCGTCTGATGGCCTTTGCCAAACGCCGAGTGTGAGAGTCTGATATAACGTGATTTTTGTTGGGTGAATGGTGGTGTTTGGCCTTTTGCCTCATTGCGGCCGGAAATTTGTCTGTTGATTCCCGCTGCGTCCATCCGATTCGGACGATTCGGATTTGAGCAGCCGTGCTCTGTTCCCTCGTTCCGTCTGTTCCGCTCCTGATACTCAGAATTTCCCCCCCCCAAAAAAAAAAGAACATATGTAGATTTCTACCGGTGAGAGGATGAGACATCCTCCTTGCTTGAAGTATCTGCGATTGCAGTATCCGGGCTTGGAATATCCTTGCCGTGAATACTTTTGCATTGGTGTGGGTGCGGTTCTGTCCGCATAATGTTTTAAAAAATATCATGATAAAAATGTATACAACAGAAATGGACTTTGCTAGTATGGAGCGCGGAAAGCCTGCGGAAGCTCCCGGGAAAAACCGGCGTAAACCTAGACCATTGGGGGTTTTTGCCGACTTGGCGGTTGCCAACGGAGGGATGATGTTGGTGATAGCAGGTACCGGTTTGCTTGAAATTATTGTTTTGCAGCGGATTGGGATGACATAATCGAGATAATGGAAAGAGTCGGTTTCTCGTTCCGCTTTTTGAGGAGGGTTTATGTTTTTAGGAGAAACATTTGATCGAGGGGTCGGTTCTGCCGGGCTGTCGGTTGTGGACAGAGTGCCGGAAAATCTGTTGGAAGGTCTCCGTGAGCTGGAACCGGAGGATTATCACAAAGGTTATCCGGACTTGTGCGCCACTCTGACCGATTGTCCGGAGTTGTCCGAAACCCTGTTCCGCCGGATATTGGCGGAGCGTGTGGCCAACGACTGGCACACTTGGGTATTGAGTGATGAGAATGACAGTCAGGGGCGTTTGATTGCCACGATCAGCCTGCACTTGGAGCGTAAATTTTACCGTGGTGGTCGCTGTGTCGGCCATATTGAAGATGTGATTGTGCTGCCCGAATACCGGAAGCTGAGCTTGGGGAAGGGCCTGGTACAATTTGCCATTGATAAGGCCCGGGACTGGGGTTGCTACAAAGTGGTTCTCGACTGTGGTGAAGAGCTGGAAGGTTTTTACGGTAAGGCCGGCCTCAAACACAGCAATATCCAGATGGCGACGTATTTTTAGATTTCCGATTATCGAACTTTTTATTCAATCTTTTATTCTTCGTTGGGGGGATTTTGCCCCAATGAAGAATCGGCGAAGGTTGGCGAAGGTTGGCGATGGTTGGTTCTGATCGGTGCATACCTGTGTCTGTGTCCGGGCCCGGAAAGGGTTGCGGAGAGATGGCGGAAGGGCTTGCGGAAGGTAGGAAGAGATGTGTGGAATTATTGCCTATTGCGGGGAAGAACCGGCGGTGCCGATTCTTCTCGGCGGCCTGAAAAAATTGGAGTACAGGGGCTACGATTCCGTTGGTATTGCTTGCTATCAAGGGGCCGAAGATCCTGCGGCCTTTGTCGTGCACAAGGAAGTGGGCAAAGTTCGGGATTTGGAGCGTCTGTGCGAGGAGCACAGTCCGGAAGCACCGCATAGAGAAGAGCCGCATAGAGAGGGATACAAGCGGGAAGGCCATAGCGGTATAGGCCATTGCCGTTGGGCCACGCATGGTGGAGTGACTTGGGCCAACGCCCATCCCCACCTGAGTGCAGACGGCCGGGTTGTTTTGGTACACAACGGCATTATCGAAAATTATTTGGAATTGCGCACTTTTCTCGAAGCCCGGGGTATGGTCTTCCATTCGGAAAGTGATACAGAAACGGTGGCCAATCTGCTGGCCTACCTGCTGGAGTCCGAGTCGGTTTGCCGTGCCTCAAAGGAGAAGCCTGCAAAGGTTGCCACTGCGATTTCGGAACAGGCCAAACTTCATGGTGCGGAGGGGGATGATCCGGTCCTGCGTGCGATGCAGAGCCTGCGTTATTGGCTGAAAGGGGCCTACGCTCTGGCCGTCATGTTTACCATTCGGCCTGACGAAATCTATGCAATCCGCTGCGAAAGCCCGTTGGTCATTGGTTTGGGCCCGGAGGGTAATTATTTTGCCTCCGATGTCTTACCCATCCTGGAATACACCAGGGATGTGGTGTATTTGCAGAATCACGAGATTGCCTGTATCCGCCGGGGCGGGCAGACGGCGGCGGCCAAGCTGTACGATGCCGAGGCCCGGCCCGCCGAACTTCAGATCCGGCAGGTAGAGGAAAATGCGGAAGTAATCGATAAGCATGGCTATGCGCATTTTATGGCCAAGGAGATTCACGAGCAGCCACGGGTATTTCGGGAGCTTTTTCAGCGTCATGTCAATGCGGCCACCTGGCGGCCGCAGTTTGATTTGGACGAAGGGCAGCGGCAGAAACTGCGTGACTGTAGGCACATGATCTTTGTCAGTTGCGGTACCAGTCACTATTCTTCGATATATGCCAAATACATTTTGGAGAAATATTGTAATCTGCCCGTCAGTGTCGAGTATGCTTCGGAGTTCCGCTACCGGGAGCCGGTGCTGGGGCCCGATACCGTGGTGATAGGTTTGTCCCAGAGCGGTGAAACGGCGGACACCCTGGCCGCCTTGGGGCTGGCCAAAGAGCGGGGGGTGACGACCTTGGGCCTGGTCAATGTTGCCGGCAGCAGCATTGCCCGCATGGTGGACATTCTGCTTTGCAGCCATTGCGGCACGGAGATCGGGGTGGCTTCCACCAAGGTCTACACGGCGCAGCTCCTGATTCTGTATTACCTGACTTTTTACCTTGCGGAGCTCCGGGGTGGCCCTGCTCGTGATTTGGGTGATGCGGGGAGTGACGTGAGTCGGGATGATCTTTGCGCGGAGAAAATGCGGCAAAGCCAGAAGTTGGCCGTGTTCGCGGAACGCATTCTGAGCCGGTCAGACCGGCTGCGCGAGTTGGGTCGGGCCTATGCGGGCTACCAGCACATGTTGTATTTGGGGCGTGGCCTGCAATACCCGCTGGCCTTGGAAGGGGCTTTGAAGCTGAAGGAGCTGAGCTATATCCACGCCGAGGGTTATGCCGCAGCAGAGATGAAGCACGGCCCGATTGCGCTGATTGATACCCGCATGCCGGTGCTAGTACTCTCGCCCCGTCCCGGTTTGCTTTACGAGAAGATGCAGAGTAATATCGCCGAAGTCAAAGCGCGCGGGGGGCGCATACTCGGTTTTGTCTGTGAAGATACAGAGCCGGAAGCCGGGCCGGAGGGCGAAAGGCCGCCGATAAAGGCCGGTTTGCATAAGGGCCTGTACAACGATATGTTTGTGCTGCCACAGCTCAATGAAGAACTGGACGCACTGCTCTGCGCCCTTCCCTTGCAACTTTTTGCCTATTATATCGCTTTGGCCAAAGACATTGACCCGGATCAGCCGCGCAACTTGGCGAAATCGGTGACGGTGGAGTAGGCTTTGCCGGCTTGGGCTATTCTGTCTGCCATTCAAAGGGCGCATCTCCGAGGGGTTTACAGGACCTTTGCGAGGGTCTTGTTGAATGAAAGAACGATACATGGTGGTTGAGTTCATGAATTAATTTATTCTGTAGTTTTAGAAGTTTATGGAAATGGTCTGAATCTTTATAGATTACGATTGAACGTATTGCTTTTCCGGTCATTATTGCCTCCAAGTAATTAGTCCATTTCAATAAATTAAGGTCTAATCCAGTGTATTTAATTTCTCTAGGTTGAATAATAATTCAGGAAATCCGCCAAATGGAGATCCAAATCTATGAGTATCTCCTATCTCATCAACCGTTTTCTTTACTCTTTCTCTTAGTTCTTCAACATCAGAGATCCCAGTTATCACTGAAAGATTTTTAAAGTTCTTCTTCTGAATACATCTGATGAAAAATTCTACTTTTTCATTATATGGTTGGTAATATGTCATTTGTGGATACCACATACCTGATTCTTTGATTAACGACATGAGGTATATTATTAAATCAGATTCGATCAGATTTGAAAGTTTTATATCGACTCGATCACAATGTTGTTTTATATATTCTCCAACAGGAGATTCTAATCGTTGACCTTCAGGGGCTAGAATTTGAAGTGATTGGAACGATCCTTGAAAAATGTAAAAATCAACAAAGTCTCTTTCACTACGTCTCCGGTCTGATTCGGATTGAAGATAATGAGTCGTTAGAACTTCATGAATTAATGAATACTTCTTAAGTTTCAGTAATCCTGAAATAATATATACAAATACCTCATAGACAAAAATTCTTTGGGTTTCTAACATCTCCTCACTCCATGGATTAAGTTCTCTGGGTCTGGATCTCAGTTCAACTAGGTTTTCAAGGAGGTCTATTAATAATTCTGAAAAGGAATCTTCTTTTGTATATTTTCCTTCAAACATTAACCAGTCGATCAGGTTATTTCTGATCTCCTTCAATTGAATAAGATTTTCTAAGATCTGTTGTCCTGATATCTCGGCACTCCTATCACGGGTTCTAAAGGAGTCTATAGTGTGATATATCTCTTTGAAAAAATCTGAACGATAACCTTCTATACCAAAACGGTTATTTTCAATTGAAGATTTCAAAGTACGTAACTTCGAGTATGTTAATGTCGTTACTTTCTTTTCTGTCTGATCTATGTACTGTGGTTTATTTCCTTTTTTTGGTTTTACCATAAGAGGTTTGTCGTAGATCAATCTTACTAATTGTTCCCAATTCAGGTTTACCTTCTCGACACTTGAAAAATCAATCCATATTCGAGTTTCCATAAATGTTGGTAGATAGGGTTTTCCATTTTCATTATAGTCTGTGATGATAGGGATAAATTTTGATTGTTTTACTTTTTCATATACATTTTTAGAGATGATTTGAGATTCGGTACCAACACCAGATTCTCTTTTATTCGCCTTTTGAGTGTATGTAGAATCACATATAACCAGAACATGAGTTACAGATTCATCATTAACCATTTGTTCCATGAATACAAATTTATCGTCCCCTTCCTTGAGATCATAAACATCCATAACTACTTCGATCCCATCATGAAGTAATCTATCTGCCCATGAGACTATTTCTTTCTGGAACTCACTGGATTTCCAACTATATGATATGAATACTTTAGGGTCCATTAGATCTCTATATAGTTAATTGATAAACCAATATAACATTTTTCAATTCTTTCTCCAATTAGAACTGTTTTCTTTCACTGGAAATGGATGGAAGGTCTCTATCAGGAGGTCAGAAATGATTGATATATTTGAAAAGATCGGGGTGGCCCTGCTCGTGATTTGGGTGATGCGGGGCGTGACGTGAGTCGGGATGATCTTTGCGCGGAGAAAATGCGGCAAAGCCAGAAGTTGGCGGTGTTCGCGGAACGCATTCTGACCCGGATCAGCCGCGCAACTTGGCGAAATCGGTGACGGTGGAGTAGGCTTGCAGCCTTGGGCCATCCGAAGGAACCTTGGGCTATTCTGTCTGCCATTCAAAGGGCGCATCTCCGAGGGGTTTACGGACCTTTGCGAGGGTCTTGTTGAATGAGACAAGCGATAAACAGGTGCAGAGATTGGGAAAGAAATAGGTCTACTTACCCCAGACTCTGCTAATCCTGTCTTGGATTTTTTGGGTGTAGATATCAATGAGACGTTCATTCCCTTTAACTGCTGTTTCTAGTTCATTAAATCTCTCTACAATTTCATTTTGTATGCTTAAAGATGGGACAGGAACATGAGTTTGCTCCATACCCGATTTTGTAAGGTGCATCATTATTCCGCCTCTACCCCCATGCGCTTTGAACTCATTTGTGAGATGGTCGAGAAGAAACCTTAAGTATTCTTTTGAGACACGAGAGAAGTCTGTTTCTACTTTCCATATATGATAATGAAAGATAGTCTTCTCCCCTTCCCAGATTTTCGCTCCAAACGATGCTGACCATGCATATAAGAGGTCTCCGTTGTCACAGTATTTTGTTTCGTCAAGTTCTAGGTCGGAGAAAAACCACTTGTCGCTTGTAAAGAAGTTTCCGACTCTAAGGACACGATATTTCCCTTCAGATAACAATTCCTCTTTTTTGTATGCCCTGCCGTTTATCAATTTACTAATCTGACCCAACTCAACCATTTCCCATGACGGATCAATGTCAATGGTTGGTTTGTAGTTCTCAACGACTTGTCTGCAACCATCGATAATTTTCTGATAGCCCTCTAACTCATTAACTATCTGCTGCTGAACTTCGATTGGGGGGAGGGGGATACATAATTCATATGCGTCATTGCGGTTTAATCCAGGAACACCTGCTTGAACATTTAGTGTTTCGAGTGGGAGTTTTTTTAATGCATAGAATATATATTTAAGAAGGACCGCATCAGTTTTCAAGGAAACATAAAAGGTCGTATCTATGGGATATGCATTTTTACTTGATAAAATGACCTTACCAGCCGAGCCCTTACGACCCACTATAATGCATGGTCCTTCGACCAAAAATTCTTTATGAAAACCAACCCGCCCGTTAGAACCAAATACAGGGAATCCCGCTCCACTCCTATCTGCCTCTTTTAGAGGTTTCCCGTAATTTAATGAGATTAGGTCTCCAAGTTTGACCTGATTGAATTCAGTAGATGTTGCTTCCTCTTTTGTATATTTCTGAATGCTTAGGGAAGTTTCTCGCTCTGACAGGATGTCTGCTTTGGAAATCTCAATAAGTCCCAAACTGGACCCTGAACCTAAATAACTTTGGAAGTTGTTCAAGATTTCCGGGAGGTCGTTTTTGCTTATTGAAGTTCTCTTGTCCCCCAGACTAAAACCATCATTTTTAACTACCGCAAAACCAATACTTGTAGTTTTGCTCTTGAAACCTTTGTCCAATATCAAGATTGAGGTCTTCACTCCTGAATAGGGTTTGAACACTCCCGTTGGGAGGGAAATCACTCCCACTAAACAATCCTCTACCAGTTTCTTTCTCAGTGTTTTATAGGCAGTGCCGGTCTGGAAAATGATGCCTTCGGGGACAATAATACCTGCCCGACCATTGGGTTTCAGGTGTTCCATGATGTAATCAACAAACAAGACCTCTGCCCGTGTCGATTGAACGCCAAATCGTGAATGCGGTTGGATGCCACCCTTCGGAGAAAAGAACGGGGGGTTGGCAAGTATCACATCGTAATACTCATTCCACCTGTCTTCAGAGGAGAGAGTGTCATATTCGTGGATGAGCGGACTTGCGAACTGGTGTAGGTACATATTCACCAATGAGATGCGGGTCATATCGGGGGAGATATCATAGCCCACCAGATTGGCACCGACCTGCCTGCGTTCCGCTGCGGTAAGTTGGTCACCCAATTTCTTGTCCGTGTTTTGGTGCAGAATATGCTTGAAGGATGAAATCAAAAACCCCGCTGTGCCACATGCGGGGTCCAGAATAGTCTCATTCTTCTGCGGATGCACAACCTCCACCATAAAGTCGATGATATGCCGGGGGGTTCTGAACTGCCCCGCATCTCCCTGTGACCCCATAAAGGACAGCAGATACTCAAACGCATCCCCCAGTTTCTCCGAATGCGAGTAGTGAAACTCGTCAATCTCCTTCAAAAACATGTTCAGAGTTGCAGGGTCTTTGAAGGGTAGGAAAGAGTTCTTGAAGATTTCCCGAAACAGAGGTGGTGCCGTTGGGTTGGTATACATGCCCTCAATCGCATCGCTGTAGAGTTGCACCCTATCTGCACCGCCCAATTTTGGGTCAAAGAGGTTCTTCCATGCATACTTCTCGAACGCACCCGTGAAGAACGAAGGAACGCCCCCCATCGCCACCGCTTCCTCGTCCATGTCGTGCATGAACTTGTAAATCAATCCTGTGGTGATCTGCTCGACCTGGCTCTTGGGGTCGGGAATTTTTCCGACCAAAATATTGCGCAGGTCATCTATTCTTTTTTTGGTGACGCTATCTAACACTCTGTAATCGCTCCAGATCTACGTTTTGCCTAATATAGGAGGGAATGCCTTCCTGTAGTTCCGGAGGTAGTTCTTTGAACGTATCACCGGATGTATGGAAACTTAATTCCGCAAATTTCTTGTTGTCAATGATGTATCTGAACTGACCATCAACCACATATGCCTCAAAGACTTTTTTCGCGCTGCTATAAACAGAGTCATCGGGTTTGATTGCTTTATCCAACTTATCAAACTCCTCCTCCAGACATTCTCTTTGAGAAGGGATATGTCCAATATGACCAAAGACATGGAGCAGAAGTTCCGGAACAGTGAGAGGTCTGTCAAGACCCAATGATTTTCGGATTTTTTCAATGGTGAAATACTCGGTTGGTTTATCTAAAACCTTATCCTTAAGATAGGTCTCTGCCCTATCAAAGTTCTGCTGTTTGACCAATTCCCGGATGACAGAGTCATCAACCACTTGCTTCTTGAAAGACCGATAAAGCTCCCTGTCAATCTTCATCCCTTGATAGGGAATCAAGATTTCTCTCAATTCTGCAAGGGGGTCCGGTGCCGTGCTGACAAGTCCATCGATGTTCGGTGGGTCGACAGTTGGTTCGTCAGGCTCAGATGGACGTGCGGGAAGTGTAAGAACCTCGTCATAATCGAAGTCCTTCTCAAAGAAGTCATAGTTGCCAAAAAAATCAAAGAGAAGAAATTGTTTCTTCTCCGGTTCGATATGGTCCGGGATTTCTGATTGGGTCATCCACGCTTGGGAGAAGTCCCATTTGCGAGTGCCGCGACCTTTCATCTGAATGAACTCACCGGGGGAGTAAATCGGACGCATCATGCAGAGATTAAGAATATCTGTGCAGTCATAACCTGTCGTCATCATGCCCACCGTGACGCAAACACGTGTCTTCGAGGCCATGTAATGAGGGTTTGTCTTAGACCTCCCGTTCAGCGTGTTATTGCGGAAATCAATGGTCATACGCTGTGAGTCCTGGACACCGGACGTGACTTGGACTGCAAAGTCCGAATTGTATTGATTGGGAAACATTTTATCTGCAAGGACATTCAGTATCTGTGCAATCTTCATTGCATGGTTCTGCGATACACAGAAAACCAGTGTTTTACCGATTTCCCCTGTATAGGGGTCTCGCATTGCGTGTTTTAGAAAAGTTTCGCAGAAAATGACATTGGTATTGTGAGAGAAGAACTTCTTTTCAAAATCTTTTTGAGTGACGGTTTGCTCGTAATCGGTACCGTCATCATCGGTCCCCTGAAAGACATATCCTTGTTCAGACAGAAGTTCGGTTGTGATTTTAGTTCTCGCATCCATGACTTTGGGGTTAATAAGAAAACCATCTGTAACCCCCTTTTCCAGGGAGTATCGAAATGTTGGCTCACCACTGTCACAACCAAAAGTGGTGTAGGTATCCAAAATCATTCGCTTCTCTAATTGTCGTGGGTCACTCGAGGTAAGGCCCTCCACATCAACGGACTTCAAATAGTCTTTAGGGGTTGCCGTCAGACCTAATTTAAACCCGATAAAATACTCAAAGACCTTGCGACTTCTCGCCCCGAGAGAACGGTGCGCTTCATCCGAAATAACAAGGTCGAAGTGGTTGGGACGAAACACCTTGCGGTATTTGTTATGGCTCACAAAAGACTGAACGGTTGAAACCACAATCTCAGCCTTTGTCCAATCAGATCGATTTTCTTTCCAAACGACAGTCCTAAAATCATTTTTCAGAACTTCATCGAATTCTTTTTGGGCCTGTGCCTCCAGTTCCAAACGGTCTACAAGAAAAAGAACCCTCTTGACCTTATATAACCGCAGAAACATTTTAATCATTGCGGAGGAGGTAAGGGTTTTTCCTGTCCCTGTTGCCATCTCTAACAGAAACCGATCTTTGCCTTTTGCAATACTACTTTGAACGGCCTTGACTGCCTCCAGTTGATAGTCACGCAATAAACGCAGTTTGTTCTTTCTCAGGAAGGCACCCCTTTTGCCCTCATCCAAATAGTCCGGATGTTGTTCAAACTTCGGAACTTGAGTTTGTGCGATGTAGTCAATGCCAATCTCCTCAACCTCTTGTCGGGGAGGATTGAAATGACTTTTTCGCAGTTCGAACTGCTCCGGAGACGGAAAAACATCAATGACCGTTGGACTGCCTTGTTCAATATCCCAGAAATAGTGAGAAACACCGTTTGAGAGAATGACAAACCGACAATGTAAGGATTCCGCATAACGTCGTGCTTGTTCTTTGCCCGCCAGGGGGGAGATAAGTTCTTTTTTTGCTTCAATGATACAGAGCGGGAAATTGGAACTGTCTTTCAACACATAGTCTGCAAAGCCGGCCTCGTTTTGGACCTCTGTTTCCACGTTCACGACACCATCGTCTCCCGGAAGAACCCAATCAGATTCTCGAAGTAATTTATCAATGATAATTCGTGCATTCGCTTCAGACATGCTGCATTTTAGTTTGGTTAGGCTAATTAAACTAGCCCGTTTATTCACCTCCACACTTGTTATCCACTTCCACACTTGCAATTGCCCGTTATCTTGATAATCAAAATCTTGATAATCAAATCAAGATCTTTGGGTGGACGCACATTGGTGAATACCGGGAAGTGAATACGCGGAAGTCCAAAGTGGTATCTGAACGAAGACAATTTCCGAAAAATGGACGGAGACGCCGGTTTGACCGTGTAGCAGTTTCAATATATTGTAATTGGGATGATGTAAATATTTCTGCTGCCGAGTATAGCTTTCAAGTCTTTTCTCGATGTTATTAGAGGATTGGAGTGGTTTTTGCAATTTATTTATTGGTTTCTATTCCTTAATACTTATTTATTTTTGTCAGTTAGGGGCTTTAGGGGCTGACTTTTTTTGTTGGATAAGTATAGTATCGATAAATTTAAGAATTGTATAATTAAAGGGCTTAGTTTTTATTTTCATTAATTTTCTGATTTTTGAGACTAAAGCTCTTTTATGAGGAGTGATATAATGGAACCCAATCTTTTCCGAATTGCTACGAGAGGATTAGCACAAGATGCTTTCTTTACTTGGTTGTTGCAGTGGGCTGATGACACGCACAAAAAACGTGATCAGGAAATTAGCAAAGTGGCAAAGAGTTTTGTCAGATTATTGATAGGAAAGGGCAAAAGCACTTCCGTTCGCCAAGTTGAAGTTCGCAAACAATGGCAACATATCGATATGTGTGTGGAGGTAGACAATAAATATTTTATTGTCATCGATGACAAAATGAATACGGGGGGGCCTTCTGAGGAACCGGAAGATGTCGGGCTGAAGGCAAAGGATTATGCTGAGGAAAAAGGTCTGGAATTGGTTTCTATCTACTTGCAAACAGGTAATGAGAGCCAAACAAGAAATACGCAAATTGAAGAAAAAGGCCACACCATTGTCAACCGAAAAGCGATAATAGAATTACTTTCGTCATATACCGGTGATAATGAGATATTTCGTGAATTTAAAGACTATTTGGATGAGATTGAACACCAAACCAATCAATTTTCGGCCTCAGGAAAGATCACTTCAGACAAAAGAATTGCAGAAGGTTTTTTCCTGGAGTTGCAAAATCATATGAAGGAATGGTACGACTGGAAGTATGTCAGCAATCGTTCCGGTGGTTATTTGGGTTTTTGGTACTTTTGGAAGACTTTGGCTTACTTGGGCAAACAGTTATATATTCAAATTGACAACAACTATTTGACCGGTAAGGTGGAATTGACAATTAGAATAAATAATACTAATTGGAATAAAAAAGTTCCTACAACTGTTTTGCAGCAGATATTTACCGAGATAAGGCCCTTGGGAGAGCGGCACGGTCTGACCCTGCGCAAACCGTTGCAATTCCGGGCCGGCAATACGGCCCTATTATTGATGATAGATGATGTCTTTCACATTGATAAAGATGGACGGCTTGACTTTGACCGCTTCATGGATTCGCTGAAACGTCTGGAAAATCTGATAGACGCTTATTGCGAAAGCAGAAGAGTCCGAAGTTACCCAATGCGAAGACCTGTAGAATAAGGTCTGCGGAATAAATTTCTCAAAATAAGTGCCGGGGAGTGACTTTCGCGTCACTCCCCGGCACCCGGAGTTGCAGAGTCGGTTACAGAGTCATGGCAATGGCCTTGGCATGAACAATGGTCAATGCTCAATGAGCAATGAGTCATTCGGAGTGACAAACCGGAGTCATGCAACCGGCAGTTTCGGCCCGGTTTTGGCCGAAACGCTCCGTTATTTCGTCTCCGGTTCAAATAGGGCAAGTAAAAAACGGCACACTTCGGACTGCCCCCGAGGCAGAGCCCCGGGGGCAGAACCCACAGGCAATCGGTACATTGATGCCTGTATCGCTTGGGCCCACCGGGCCCACCGCCGAAAATCCGGCCCCGGTGCCTTTGCATTCCCGGTGCATTCCCGGCGAACTATGCACTATGCACTATGGGCCATGGGCCATGGGTCATGGCCCATGGCCCGGAGCGATAAGGCCCCTGTCTAAATAGAAATACAACCGCAAACTTTTGTCCAATCTGCTTAATCCGGCAGAATCCTCCGGGCGTAGCGCAGGTGCTGATTCCAATAGCCCAAGCCGGCATCGCTGATCCGGATGCCGGTAAGCCTGCCATCAGAAACGGCGTGGATGACTTTGCTGCTGCCAATGTACAACGATACATGAGAGATTTTGTCGCTGCCGGGAATGGTGGCAAACAGCAGCAGGTCTCCGGGTTTCAGTTTGTCAAAGGCCACCTTTTTGCCGTAGGTCACAAAGTCTTGGCTGCGGCGCGGCAGGTTTTGGATGTACGGGCCGTAGAGAAAGTTGATAAAGCCGCTACAGTCAAAGCCTGAGGGCGTGGTACCGCCGTACTTGTACGGCGTACGAATATATTTGTGTGCCTCAGTCACAACGTGCAAACGCAGCCGATCAATCTTCTCATTAGCCTGCAACGGCCCCGGCCGCAGCAGGCCAAGCAGACAGAGCAGGCCAAGCAGATAAAGCAGCCGAATGCTGCCACATTTAGAAAGTCGTTTCATATCCCCTCCGATTAAAAACGCACAAAGATTGTAGGTAATTTTCAAAGGCCCCGGATTGTAAGACTTTAAAGCTCCGTGGCCCTATGGCTCTATGGCTCTATGGCCCTGACACAAATTCTCCCATTTCCCCCTGCCATAAATCTTCCCGTTTCAGTTCGGAATTTAGTCTTATACCACGCCGTTCCAGTTCTTTCGCGCTGGTATGAGGCAGGTTTTCCGTAAAAATGGGTTGGCCTTCGACCAAGATGCGCAGGGACTTAACGCCGGGATATTCTGTCACGGTAAAGACCAATTGCTTGACCGCAGCCAGCAGCACCGCAGCCAATGGAGACACTTGGTTAAATTCTTCGCTGACATCGAGGAAGGCCGTCGTGCCGACAATGCGTATATTCAAGACCTCCATTTCCGGGGGCAACATGGAATGCAGCCCCTTGTTAATGTCTTGAGGGCCGGGGCCTTTGAGCAGTTGTTCCATCGTACGGCTCAGCGGAGTTTGGTCGAATGGGATCTTGTACAGCACGCTCTTCATCCGGAGCCGGCCGTCTTCCTCCACCCGAACAAAAAACAGACGCACATCGCGAAAACGGCCCCCCGTATTGTCCTCTTGGTCATTGTCCGGCTCTTTTGTGCGAATGCGCAACAGCCGGTCAAAACGCTGCAATAGGTTTCCGGTTTCACCGGTTTCATCCGCCGAGCCGGGGGCTCGGTCCCCCGGATCGGCAGGCTTGGTTGCGGCGGCTGCGGCAATGGACTTTTTCGTATCTTGTCTCGGATTTTGTCTCGCATCCTGTCCCACATCCTGCGATTGGCTGCCGAAATTTCCCCCCTGCCCGATATTGGCTGCATCGGCCATAAGATCGGTCCGCCTGTCCCCATTTTCGCTGCGCAGGATCTCGATACTCGTGTGTAATTGTTGCCGGTTCCCAAAAGGGAACAACCGGACGAGCCAACTACGTTGCGAAAATACCAGCACCAGCACCAGCAGCACGAAAAAGAGCAACCACAGGGATTGTTCGCTGCCGAAACCGCCTCCCGTTGCCCTTTCGTTTCGGGGCTCATAGTGTTCACTGTCTTCGTAGCCCCAAGCCCGGATCTTGTGTTCTTGCCCTTGTTGTGCTTGTTGCCCTGGTTGCTGCTGCTGTTGTGTCACGTGTGGACCAAAGCCCGGTTTTCTGCCCGGCGGCCCCCCGGCCGGGCTGTGGGTTGTTGGACTGTGGATTGTCCGGTGGTTTCTGCTGCTATTTTTGCCCTCGTTTGGGACTCGTTCTTTACCGCGTATCAATGATTTCCGGGGGCGTTTGTACCCCAATTCCGGGCCCTGTTGTTCGAGGGCCTGTTCTTTGAGGGCCTGTTCTCTGCGGCGTTTGAACTCCCGTCCCGGCACGTAAGTATCGGCCTCCATACCCTGCTGCTTTTTTTCTGCCATACACTTGTCTCGCTAATGGACTGCGCGTGCTAATGGACTGCGCATTTGCCGGGTGGTCTCCAAGGTGGTGGTCTCCAAGGTGGTGGTCTCCAAGGTCGGTCTTAACGGTCGGTTTCCAAGGCTTTCTCAGGCTTCAGAAGCTTCGTAGGCCAGCGCGTCACAGAGGTAGGCCAAGTCCGCATTGGAACGCTGCAACCGTTCGGACAGAATCTGGCAGATGGAAAAGGTCAGGCCGATGGCTATGGACGGCTGCACCTTCGCCATGCGGATAAAATCCCTGCGTGACAGAACCAGTAATTTGGCATCGCTTTCCGTCTGAACAGTAGCTGTGCGCTCTTGGGCCCGTATCAGACTCATTTCTCCAAAAAAACTACCGTTGGCACTGCTCAATTCCGCCAGAAGGAACTGCTCGCCGGCATTGGTACGTTTGTAAACACGGACGGTGCCCTCAAGCAGAATATACATCTCATTGCTATTGTCCGCCTCTTTATAAATGATATCACCCTTGGACGTATCCAGTATATAGCAATACTCCAGCAGTATTTGCAGAAAATTATCATTTCCTTTTAACTCATTTAAGACAAATACCTTCTTCAGATTTTCCATATAAGTATGGGCATCCGGCTTTGTGCAAGTCTTCTTTCTGCATATTTGCTTAATTTTAAACATGATACTCATAAAAATCACCTGAAAACTTCCGGCATGCTTAGCTTTTAATTCTGGCGTTCCAGTAGAATCAGCTTGCTAAATGGTTTGACAATATAATCTTCATCCGGCATAAAATTTGGCTTATTAAGTTCAATATCTTTTGCCTGACGCATATATTTAATGATATTACGCACATTATGTTCTTTCTGTGCCTTGCGAATCAGTGAGCTTTGGATCTCTTTGGGCGTGCCGCTGTTTTCGATCAGGCCCAGCAGTATGGATTTGTTGTTCTTGTACAGCTCGCAAAGATCCTTGTATTCTCTGCCGATCAACTCTGTGGGTATCGTTTCGGCGTTGATGTGAACATGGCCTTGCTGGCTCTGATCCCTTTCGTGCAGAAACAGCAATTGCTGGATGACATGGGACATACCGTCGACCTTTGTCGAGGCCACCAGCAGTTGACGGCCGGCATCCCGCACCAGGATGATTTCATCACAGAAGGAGCGGCGCAGATACACTTCGTACTTTGGGTCGAGCAGTTCGGCACAGGTGTAAATATCGCGGGCAATGCCCTTGATCTTGAGTACGGCCAATACCGTTTTGGCATCGGCTTCGGCGGGCGTTTTGCTGTCGTAGGTGTCTGCCAGTACAATAACCTTGCGGGCCTTATCGACACTGGCACGTTTCAAATATGTTTCGGAAAAGTAGTCTCCGCGAATAAATTTTAGGCCTTTGAGTTCCTTTTCTTCAATAATAGTTTCAAATGTTTGACTTTCAATATTGGAGATGAGAACAATGCCTTCATCCGTCAGGTCGGCGTTGCTTTCTATCATATCCTTTAACAAAGAATTAATCTTAGGTTTCCAACCACAAATCACCAAGTGGTCTTTCAATTTTGGGAAGTCCATCAAGCCCCTCCTTCTGAGCGAATTGCGTTGTATGTACAAAGATGCCAGAGCTGCGGAAAACAGAGAAGTTACGGCGATGCCCAGCAAGGTGGTGGCGGCAGCCAGTACCCGTCCGCCAACGGTGTGCGGTACAATATCGCCGTAACCGAGAGTGGAGGCCGTGACGATGGCCCACCAGAAGCTGTCCAGCAGGGTGCGGAAATGACTGTCCCGGCCGTGCCGTTCCAATAAGTAGACGGCTACGGACAGAGTGCTGTAGCTGGGCAGGAAGATCAGTAACGGCAGGTAGAACGGCGAACGCTGGAAACTGCGCAACAACTTAAAAGCCTTGGTGCTCCGCTTGTTCAGTTTCCGTTTCAATTTTTGACCCTTTCGCCCGAGTTTCGTATTTTGCAACAGATTTCCAAGCATAGTCAACTTAGCAAGACCCCACTTGTATAGCAATGGAAAATTGGAGGTTTTCCCCGGGAATGGGCAGATCAAAGTATTAGAATGCCTAAATTAGCAAGATTAATGCCATATAAGGTTTGCCGTTCTGTATTTCGGGCCATTGCGGGTTTCGTCCTCGCGCGTGGAGGAGACTTCCGGGCAGGGTTTTTGAGGACTCTTGTATGGGTCTTTGAAGGGCTTTTGACAGGCCTTTGATGGGCCTTTGACAGGCTTTTGCCGGGTTTCTGAAGAACCTCTAAGCAGAATCTAACGCCCGCGTCTGCCATTGAGCAGGATGATAGCCAATACAGCCAAAATACTGCCCGGGCTCATGTCTGCCGTCCAAGGTTCGGATAGAAAGAGCCAGCTCATCAGCAGGATAAAGACCGGATTTAAAAACAGGAATCCGGCTACATAGTGTGGTTGCAGGAAGCGCAGCGCAAAAAAATAGAGCGAAGTGCCGAGTATGCTGCTGATGAAGACCAAGCTCAGCAACGACGGCCAGTCGAGGTTCCCTTCGTACCAGAACCAGCCCCAGCCGGTCCATAGAGCGGCAAAGAGATAGACGTAAAACGAATATTTTTCCAGGTTATAGTCTTCCTGTATTTTGCTGCTCAGTTGAGTGATCAGACTCCAAGCCAGTGCCGTGCCGATAAACAGGCAGCTTTGCCAATAGAAGGTACTGCTGTTTTGAAACGGCATGGCGGGAGAGTCTGCCGAGATGAGGACACCTCGGAGATAGCTCCAGCCGCCGGTCAATACCAAACCGCTGAGCAGGCCAATCAGCAGCCCCAGCATTTGCTTGCGGCGCAGCCGCGCTTTGTGACTGAAACAGTAGAGCAGTGCCGAAAAAACCGGTATCAACACGGAGTTCAAAATACCGCCCTGATTGGCAAAAATGGCGGATAAGCCATAGAAAAAGCACAGGTTGTAGAGGGCGAAACTGAAGCCGGAAAGCAGCAAATAGCCCAAGTTTCGTTTGTCCAGGGCAAAGTCTGTTTTCCAACGCCTCCTGTATTTTCCGGGTTCCGTGTCTGTGTCGGCCCGTGCCTTTCGGGTGCTGCTGAGAGCCTGCCAAAGAAAAAAGAAACAGGCCAAGAGGCTCATGCGCAGGGTTGCGGCCAGAGGGGCCGCCAACCCGGAGGTGGCCAGCACCCTGCCGAGAGTCCAACCAGAGGCCCAGAAGAACAGGGCCCCGAACAGGGCCAGGTGGGCAAACAGCAGGCGCAACCGGTGCAGTCGTGTGCTGCTCAACAGGGTGCGCCGATACGGTGCCACATAAGCTATGGGACAGCGGAACTCCGGGCAGCCTCGGAAAAACTCTTCCAGTGCGGCTCCGAGGGCTTCCTGCCCGTCTCCCAGCACAATTTGGTCGGCCTTGTGGCCTTCGCCGGCCATGTTTTCGGCAAGACCTTGCAGTACATAGAAGGTGCCGTGTCGCGTGTCGGAACTGATCACTTCATCGACCAGGCCGCTTTCCAGGAGCGCGGCTTTGCGTTTCTCAAAGTTCCGGGCCGGCGGACGTTGCTTAAACTGAAAAATCTCTTCATCGCGTGCAAGCACGGCCAGCAAACGCCGGCCGTGCTCGCGACTGTGTTTCAGAAAATAGCGATGGCCCTTGTGCAGCATGTCAAAACTGCCGAAGACCAGCACCGTCCCGGCACTATGTTCCATTCATCACCATCATTTCGGTTTCAGATCATCATTTTGCGGGAGATAGCCTCGTGTAGCCTCTTTGGCTCCCGTCAGGCAATGCTCCCGCTTTGGAGCTGTTCACTGCCAAGTGCCACGGCCCCCTCGGAGGTCTGCACCAGCAAGGCCAAGCCGGCAGAACCACTTTGCAAGTAGGCCTTGCCTCCATCCAGAAATAATTCTGCGGCAAAAAAGTCATCGATGCTGATCCGTTTGGATGGAGGGGATGAAGTGGATGGAAGAGATGAAGGGTGGGGAAGTGCCCGATCGGCCTCGGCCTCTTCAAAGCCTTGCACTACAATGCGGTCGCCGGGCTGGCCCTGCGGATGCAGTACTTCCACCAAGCGCATTCCGCTTTGCCGAGTTTGCTCTTCCTGTTCTTGCTGACTTTTCTCCTCTTTGTGTGGAGATGCGGCCAGAATCATGCCTTGGCTTTTCACACCGCGCAGCTTGGCCGGTTTCAGATTGGCGACTACGGCCACCGTTTTACCTAGCAGCTCTTCGGGGCTGTAGTGTTCGGCCAAGCCGGAAACGATGGTGCGAGGCTCGGCTTCACCGCAGTCGATTTTCTCGACAAACAGCCGAGTGGCATCGGGATGCGGCACAACTTCAACAATGCGGCCCACGCGCAACTCAACACATCGGGCCCAAGTTTCCGGACCGGGAACGGAAGCCGGGACGGGCTTCTGTTGTTTCTGCTGTTTCTGTTGTTTTTCGGAGTCTGTCGGCTCCGGAGCCGCAGTTGTTCGTTCGCTCTGTTTGCCGGAAAAATGCTGCCGCAATTCGGCCACGCGCTCGTCTTCCAACTGCTGAAATAAAATTTGGGGTTTGGGCAGAGCTTGTCCTTCGGCCTTGGTGGCATTCAGGCGCGAGTACGCGCCCAAGTGTTGCCAGTTGAAATTTTCGGCCTCATCCGGCAGGCCGAGAAAGCCGGCGATACGCCCGGCCGTCTGCGGCAGGTAGGGCCGGAGACAAATACTCAGGTCGTGGATTAGAAAGACCAGTGCCGAAAGCCAGGAATGAGCGAGTTCTGCGTCTTTTGGGTCGGCACTCTTGACCAGCACCCAAGGCTCTTTTTCCTGAAAAGTCTTGTTGCCGTAGTCCGCCATTTCCATAATGCGGTGCAGTCCTTCTTTGATCCGACTCCACTCCAGTTTTTCGGTAATTTCGCTCTGCTGTTCGCGCAGCCGACTCAAAAATTGAGTGATTTCCGGGTGCTGTTGCAACTGCTCCGGACTTTGCAATTTGCCGCCGAAGAAACGCTGCAAAAAGCTGAGTGTGCGGTTGACCAGGTTGGCCAGGTTGCCGATCAGTTCGCGGTTGATTAGCTGCTGAAACTCGGTCCAGGTAAACTGATAATCGCTTTTTTCGGGCCGGTTGTAGTACAGGTAGAAACGCCAGCAGTCCGCCGGTATTCCGGTGTCCCGGCAGTCGTTGCCAAAGATGCCGACCCCTCGGGTCTTGGAAAACTTACCACTTTCGTAGTTCAGGTACTCGGAGGAAGACATGTGGTGCAGCATGGTCCATTTATTGGGTTCCCCGGTGTTATCCTCCCCGGTGTTATCCTTCCCGGTGTCACCATTGCTGTCCCGGCTGCTGCCGGCAAGTAGGCTGGAGGGGAACAGAACGGTGTGGAAGGGTATGTTGTCCTTACCGATGAATTGAAATAATTCCACTTCGTCGGGGTTTTGCCACCAGCTCCGCCAGTCCCCTTTTTGCGGATCGGACTGTTCCAGCAATTCGGCCGTAATGGAAATATAGCCAATGGGTGCGTCAAACCAGACATAGAATACCTTGCCCGGCATGTCGGGGACCGGCACACCCCAGCTTAGATCGCGGGTGATGCAACGTTGTTTCAGCCCATCGCGGATCCAGCTTCGGGTCATCTGCAAAGCGTTTTTGGCCCAGCGGCCGCGCTCGCCGGCCACATCAATCCAAGCTTCCAGTCGGTCTTTCAAGGCCGGCAGGTCTATGAATAAATGTTCTGTCTTGCGTCGCTGCGGTTCCCGGCCACAGATGCCGCAACGCGGCTCCAGTAAGTCTGTCGGGTCCAGCATGGTACCACAATCCTCGCACTGGTCGCCATGGGCGTTGGTACTGCCGCAGTGGGGGCAGTTGCCACAGATATAGCGGTCAGCCAGGAAGCATTTGCAGTGGTCACAGTAGGTCTGCTCCATTTCTCGTTTCAGAATGTAGCCGGCCGCTTCGACTTCGCGATATATCTGCTGCACAATTTTGGTTTGCCAAGGGCCGGAGGTGCGGCCAAAATGATCAAATTCAATGTTAAACCACGTATAGATTTCTTTGTGAACTTGGTGAAAACGGTCACACAGCTCTTTAGGGCTGGTCTTTTCCTTTAGGGCCCGAGTCTCCGTGGCCGTGCCATACTCGTCCGATCCGCAGACGTACAGTGTTTCGTAGCCGCGCCGGCGACAAAAGCGGGCAAAGACATCGGCCGACAGTACTTGGATCAGGTTGCCTAAATGAGGAATATTATTGACGTATGGCAGGGCTGAAGTAATCAAGCGTTTTTTCATATTTTTCCTTTTTCTGTGTTCTCGTATTTCCGTGAATTTTTATTTTTGGGCATTTTTGGGCATTCTTCGGCACTCTTCTGCATTTTCCAATTTGTTTGGGACATGTTTACCGTTTATCAGGTTTCGGCACGGAAGCCGAAGGCGCATCCGTGTCACAGCTGCGAAGCAGTGGCAAAGCCGGGCTATGCCTAGGGCTTTTTCTGTTCCGTTTTTTCTAAGTGTCAGGATACCACAGAACTTCGGCGGATTCGGTGCGACTATTTTGGCTCCGGGGGCTCCAAGGGTCCATGGGTCATGGGGGTTCACGGGGCTCAGTGGCTGTTGCTGATGCTCTGTCCGCCCCGGGTCAAGGTCAGGCCAGCCAAGGCCGCGACTCCTGCAACTTTTGTTCGTAAGCACTGATGGCCGCATCACTTTCTAAAATCAGGTCAATGTCGTCCAGGCCTTCGAGCAGACGTTTGCGCCTAAAGTCTTCCACCTCAAAGCGGAAGACCTTGTCTCCGGCCTCAAGCACTTGTCTAACCAGATCCACGGTAAATTCCAGGCCCTGTTCGGACAATTCCCGCAATTCCTGAATCTGCTGAGAGGGCAGGGCCAGGGCCAAAATGCCGTTTTTGACTGTGTTACTAAAAAAAATGTCGGCAAAGCTCTCGGCGAGGATTACACGGATACCAAAGTCTGCTAAGGCCCACGGGGCATGTTCTCGGGAGGAGCCGCAACCAAAATTTTTCCCGGAAACCAGAATCCCGGCCTTCCGGTAGGGTTCCCGGTTGAGCACAAAATCGGGAATTTCTTTGCCGTCAGAGTCATACCGCATTTCCTGAAAAAGGTTTATACCCAGTCCCGTACGTTTGATAGTCTTGAGGAAACCCTTGGGGATCAGCATATCGGTGTCGATATTGTCAATATTCAGCGGCGCGGCAACACCTGTCACTACCGTAAATTTTTCCATGTTCACTCCTTCTTTTTTGCAGCCGATTCACAGACGCTTTATTGCGGGTTTTCTTACGTGCCTTCTGACAAGTTCTCGTCCCGCTCTTCTCGTTTTTTCTCTGATTTTGCATACTTCAGCTCAGCCCCCCGGACTATCGCAAATGCGATCAATGCCAGGAGAAATACGGTCAGATACATCCAGGCAAGGCTCTGCATCGTCTGGATCACAATGCGATACACTTCTAATAACCAGAGCTCCCAGTTGAGATCCAAGGCTTCATCTCCACGTATGTAGAGTTCCAGCTTGTGTATATCAACTCCACCGGAAAGGCCCGTAACATAAGCGGCAAATTTTAGGTATTTTTGCCAGGCCTCGGCGATTTTATCCTGAATGATCCGTTTGAGAATCCTGCCGGTAGGTGCATTAAATATTTTGATTACGACAAATGAAACAGCCAGTGCGAGGAGAAAGGTGACCGGCAGTAATGTAAACAACATCTTTTTAACCTTTTGTCGTGAAGCCGACCGCAAAATTTTGGTCAACGGCAGAACGGCAGAGTCGGGCATCAGGGCCGGCACGAAGGCCAGCCCATTTTTTACTCTATATTACAGCCACGGCGATATTACAGTCACGGCGATGAACCTTGCTCTCGGTGCCGTAGTGTCTCTCCCGAAACAGGCGTTCTCTCTCTTAAAAAACAGGAACCCCTTCAAAGTCAGCATTCCGGCAAGAATACTTTCCATGTTCATCCATGTTCATCGATGTTCAATGGGGGGAAACAGCCTTATAAAACGGTACTTCTTTCTATGCGATCACCGTACCGTCCGTCTGAGGCTGTCTCCCGCCGATTTTTGTCAATCTTCGTAGCGGTAGCGGGTGGTTCCGGAAGAAGGACCGGAAGAGACCAGTCTTTCCCAGGTGTCGTACGTATTTCTTGAAAGAACACTGCCATCCGGATTGTAGAGTACTTGTCCATCTCCGACCCATTCCGCACTTTTATATTCGGTGCCTCCGTCTATTGAAGTGTATTGAATGAGGAATGTCTTCAGTGAACTGCCGGTGACCCCTGCGCCTTCATAGCGATAGCGGGTTTTGGCAGAAGCGGAGACAGAAGTGAGTCTTCCTTGGGCATCGTACGTGTTTCTTGAAAGGATGCTGCCATCCGGGTTGTACAGTATTTTTTCATCCCCGGACCATTCCGCACTTTTATACTCGGTGCCCCCGTTTATTGAAGTGTATTGAATGCGGAATGTCTTTAGTGAACTGCCGGTGCCCCCTCTGCCTTCATAGCGGTAGCGGGTAGTTTGGACAGAAGAGGAGACAGAAGTAAGCCGCCCTCGGGTATCGTAGGTCTGCCCGGAAAAAACACTGCCATCCGGGTTGTAGAGTACTTGTTCATTGCCGGACCATTCCGCATATTTATACTCGGTGCCCCCGCTCTTTGTGATATATTGAACACGGAACATCTTCAGGGTGTCTAATCCGTTGAGTCTTCCCGGCCCGTTATGGTTACCCGGTCTGCGGCGGTTACCCGTTCTGTCTCGGTGTCCCGGTTTGTCGTAGTCATCCAAACAATCCAATGCTAAACAGTACACCTCCGGTTCCTCATCGTTACCCGGTCTGTCGTAGTCACCGGGTTTGTTGTGGTTCCCGGGCCTGTTACGATCACCAGGCCTGTTACGATCACCAGGTTTGTTGTTATCACCCGGCTTGTTGTTGTCGCTTGGTTTGTCGTTGTCGCTTGGTTTGTCGTCACCGTTTAGTTCATCTAACAACTCATCCGGAATGAGATCTATCAGTTCGGAACAGGAGCTTACCAGGCCAATCAAGCCAAGTGAGCACAGGCACAGCAAACAACGCAAAAGGTATTTTTTCATAAGTTTCATCCCCCGTAATTCCGGAAGTTGATCCTTCCGGAGAAATTGTTTATCCCTCTAAGAGGGGTTGTTATTAATCTTCATAGCGGTAGTGGTACAATGTTCCGTAAGAAGTAAGTCTTTCCCGTGTGTCGTAAGTAGTTATTAAAAGAACACTGCCATCCGAGATATACTGTATTTTTTCATTCCCGGCCCATTCCGCACTTTTATACTCGGTGCCCCCATCTATTGAAGTGTATTGGATCCGGTATGTCTTTAGTGAACTGCCGGTAACCCCTTCACCTTCATAGCGGTAGCGGTACGTTCCGGTAGAAATAATCCTGTCTTGGGTATCGTAAGTAGTTCTTGAAAGGACACTGCCATTTGACTTGTAGAGTATTAGTTCATTCCCGACCCATTCCGCACTTTTATATTCGGTGCCCCTGTTTTGTGTAGTGTATTGGATCCGGTATGTCTTTAGTGAACTGCCGGTAACCCCTTCACCTTCATAGCGGTAGTGGTACGTGTCAGTAGAATTAATATAAGAGATGAGCCTTCCTTGGGTATCGTAAGTGTGTCTTTGGGAAATGCTGCCATCCGACTTATAAAATATTCGTTCATTCCCGACCCATTCCGCACTTTTATATTCGGTGCCCCCGTTTTCTGAAGTGTGTTGGATCCGGTATGTCTTCAGGACATCTAACCCGCTGGGCTTCTTCGGTTCGTCCGGCTCCCCCGGCTTGTCTTGGTCTCCCGGTTTGTCGTGGTCCCCCGGCTCACCTTGGTCTCCCGGTTTGTCCTGATCTCCCTGTTCATCCGAAATGAGATCTTCCAGGCCGGAACAGGCACTCACTAAGCCAATCAGGCCGAGTGAACACAGGCACAGCAAACAACGCAAAAGATATTTTTTCATAAGTTTCATTCCCGTAATTCCGGAAGTTGATCCTTCCGGAGAAACTGTTGGCCCTCTAAGAGGGGGCTCTTATAAAAATTGGCGTACGTCCGTGATCTTTCCGGCCAGGGCTGCGGCGGCGACCATAGCGGGACTCATCAGGTGGGTGCGGCCACCGCGCCCCTGGCGGCCTTCAAAGTTGCGATTCGATGTTGAGGCGCAACGCTCTTCGGGAAGGAGCCGGTCGTCGTTCATGGCCAGGCACATGGAACAGCCGGGCATGCGCCATTCAAAGCCGGCATGGAGAAAGATCTGGTCTAAGCCTTCCTGTTCGGCGGCCAGACGGACTTGCATGGAGCCGGGCACGATCAGGGCCTGTTTGACATTCGGGGCAATTTTGCCTTGGTTTGGGCTGAGGTCGTTGTCTTTGGCTTGCTTCAGCACTTCGGCGGCCTCGCGGATATCTTCGATGCGGCCGTTGGTGCAGGAACCGATAAAGACTCTGTCGATGGGTACGTCCGTCAGTTTGGTGCCCGGAATGAGGCCAATATAGTCGAGGGCACGTTGCTTGGTTGGGTTGCCGGCCTCCGGCACGCTGCCGTTGACATTGAGCACGTCTTCGGGTGAGGTACCCCAAGTCACTTGGGGTTCAATGTCCGCTGCGTCAAATTGCAGCTCGCGGTCAAAGACCGCATCGTCATCAGTTTTGAGGCTGAGCCAGAAAGTTCGGGCTTGGTCCCAGGCGGCTCCTTTCGGTGCCATATCGCGATCTTGCAGGAACCGGAAGGTTTCTTCATCGGGGGCGAACATGGCCACCCGTGCCCCGGCCTCAATGCCCATGTTGCATACCGTCATGCGTCCGGCAATATTCATGTTTTCAAAGACGCTGCCGGTAAATTCGATGGCGTAGCCGGTCGCGCCTGCCGTGCCAATCCGGCCAATGATGTAGAGGATGACATCTTTGGGCCGGACATAGGGGCTCAGCTGGCCGTCAATGCGGATGCGCATGTTTTTCATTTTGCGTTGAAGGAGGCTCTGTGTGGCCAGTACCTGCTCTACTTCCGAGGTGCCAATGCCAAAGGCAATGGCACCGAAGGCCCCATGAGTGGCTGTGTGGGAGTCTCCGCAGACGAGGGTACAGCCGGGGAGGACAAAGCCGCGCTCCGGCGCGGTGACGTGGCAGACACCGTTGTATTTATGCCCCAAGGGGTAGTATTCAATGCCGCTTTCCCGGGTGTTGCGCTCCAGGGTGTCCAGTTGGATTTTTGCTTCCCGGTCTGTGATATTTTCGATTTGAAAGGTTGGGGTGTTATGGTCGGCAACGGCGAGCAGTTTGTGGTGGTTGCGCACTTTGCGGCCTTTGAGCCGCATGCCTTCAAAGGCCTGTGGAGAAGTAACTTCATGGACAATCATGCGGTCGATGTACACCAAGCTGGTTCCGTCAGCACGCTTTTCGATTTCGTGTTCTTGCCATACTTTATCGTAAAGGGTCTGTCCTGCCATATGTTGTACTCCTCGGTGTGACGATGTTGTAGCTATGTCCGGTATCAATGGGTGTGTTTAAATGGATGTATTTTAAAATAGATAAAATGGCTGCCCGTGTCGTGTCATGCCAGTTCTTGATGCAACCCGGGCCTTATTGGGAAGCCTGATATCCTCCGAAAAAGTTATGTACAAGCACGTTATTTCGTTTGTGGCAATTTTGTGGCAATAAACGGTGCTAAACTCCGGACACAGGGGAAACAGGATACTGAAATTTGGCTCCGGCTGCAATTAGCCCGGTCTGTTCTGTTTTTTTATTTTGCTTGGGCCTACATTGAGGCAAAGACGAGGCCCAAAAGCAAAAACAAAGCGTGACGGCTGAGAGTGAACGCCTCCGGCAGGCTGGGCAGCAGGGCCCGATTCCGGTAGAGTCTGCGCTTGAATTGCAAGCCGTTTGGCAGCAGTGAACACAGAACAAAAAAAATTGTGCTTCGCAAAGATTACGGGCAGGTCGGAAACGGGTCTGTTTTCCCGATTTGGCACAGATGTGAGAAAGCAGACGAGTATGGATTTGGGACAACTGGAACAAGACTTCTGCCGTGATTTGGCTCAAATAGGGGAAGAGCAGGGCCAGGCGGCTTTGGCCGAATTGAAGGCGGTCTATCTGGGCAAGAAGGGCCGGCTGCGTTCTCTGACGCAGAACATGAAGGAACTGAGCATTGAGGAAAAACGGGAGTTGGGTCGGGAAAGCAACCGGCTCAAAGACCTGTTTGAAGAGCAACTAAAACACAAGCAGCAAAGTTTAGACAAGGCATTGCTGGAGCAGAAACTGAGCCGGGATTGGTTTGATTTCAGCCTTAGCGAACACTATTTGGAAGACCGTCAGCTCGGCGGTGCGATGCACCCGGTGAGTGCGGTGCAGCAAGAGCTCGAAGATATATTTTTGTCGATGGGTTTCCAAATCCTGGACGGGCCCCACATTGAAGATGAATATCACAACTTTGAGGCCCTCAATATTCCGGAGAGTCACCCGGCACGGGACATGCAGGATACGTTTTGGTTCCGCGACATGCAGCACTTGTTGCGCACCCACACTTCCTGCATTCAGGTCCGTGGCATGGAAGCGCAGGACCGGCCGCCTTTCCGCTTTGTGGCACCGGGTAAGGTCTTTCGCTGTGAGGCTACCGATGCTTCGCACGAGGCTGTGTTCCACCAGATGGAAGGCATGATGGTGGCCGAAGAGCTGTCCGTTGCCCACCTGATCTATTTCATGAAGCAGTTGCTGACGGAAATTTTTCAACAGCAGGTTGAAATTCGTTTGCGGCCCGGCTACTTCCCTTTTGTGGAGCCGGGTTTCGAGCTGGATATTGCCTGTCTGGTCTGTGAGGGGCGGGGTTGCTCTGTGTGCAAGCGTACGGGTTGGCTGGAGCTGTTGCCCTGCGGTATGGTTCACCCCCGGGTGCTGGAATACGGCGGCATTGACAGCAGGAACTATCGCGGTTTTGCCTTTGGTCTGGGCTTGGACCGCTTGGTGATGATGCGCTACCGCATCAATGATATTCGCTACCTGCACAGTGGCAATTTGGCCTTCTTACAACAGTTCCGGAGCTATTAGCTTTGTGTGTGAGCCGGAATATCCTTGCGCTCTTGCCAAAGCACTCTTGCCAAAATTCCTAAACGAATATACAATCCGGTCTGAATCTACCCCATTTTACAGGAGCATCCTCATGAAAAATCAGAATAAAGTATTGACTGACATCGGTCTAAACAGTAGAATATCCAATATCCAATATCCAATATCCAATATCCAATATCATTAGAGAACAGCTATTTATTTTCGGCTCTATTAGTCCATTCTAAGTCTTTTTATCCATTATTTTTACGGTATTTTCTCTCCCTTTCCCTGTCTTTTCTTGGCATAATCTTACTCGGCTGCGCCCCGATCTCTGAGACCGGCAAGGACCCGGCACCGAATCCCGATATTTCCTTTTCCGTCACCGCCGTAGCTTCCTCTGTGGAGTTTGAGGTGAACAGTATTCTGGCTGTCACGGATGTGGGGGCCGTTATCCGCTTAGCTGCGGAAACCGTTCCCACTAAGGCCGAAGCTCAGGCGAGCAAGGGCTATGTGAGCCTGAGTATAGAGGCGGACAGTACGCGCAAATTCAGTATCAGCCAACACTATGGCAGTGACTTTACGGATGGCCTTACTCTGGCCGATGTCCTTGTCCCCAATACGAGTTACAAACTATATTTGTTTATGCCATCGGCGATTGACCTAGCGCAAACAAAAATCAAAGGGGGAGAAATTAAGGAAGACAGGGTCGAAATTTCCTTTACCACGGCGATTTTACCCGCTGAGGGGGATGCCAAGTGGCTTAGCAGTAATGGCAAATGTGTGGAAGGCGTAGATACATTCTATTTTATGCAAGCACAACAAGGTGTGGCAGTGTGCTATTTTTATCTAAACTCTGCCCCTGTATTTGTTGACCTAACAGTTAAAAATGGAACTGTGTTCGATAATATGGGTACTTATAATGGTACAACGTCAGTTGTCAATGCCCATGCCAATTTTAATTTTGTATACGAGTCAATTTCCGGTTATACATCTAACTCCGCCAACCATTATAGCTATTGGATGGGCGCAGATAAAGTGAGTATTCTGAAAAATACAGTCAGAACATCGATTACGGACCAGTTGGGAGGCTCAATATTAGTCTTTCTTCCTGTGACTCGCTATTAGGTATCCATTTGTATTTTTTACCCTAAGGCTAAGGCCATGGCAATGGGAGCCTGTTTTTTAGCCTTTTTATGGTTCTGTTTGTGTAAGCCTTAGACGTTCTTCTCAGCAGAGTCCCTGCCGGTTGTCGGAACCACGAAAGGCACGAAAGGGACGAAAGAATCAGTAGACGGAACCGGTTGCTACTGTTGTAAAAGGTACCTCTTGCTTAATTCTTTGAATGAACATACAATAAATTTGCAAACTCACTTTGCCTATCTTGCCATTTGCCCATTTATACGGAGGAGCACTTTTATGAAAAAAAGAAACGAAATATTGACCAACATTGGTCTAAACAGTAGAATATCCAATATCCAATATCCAATATCCAATATCCAAAACCATTAGAGAACAGCTATTTATTTTCGGCTCTATTAGTCCATTCTAAGTCTTTTTATCCATTATTTTTACGGTATTTCCTCTCCCTTTCCCTGTCTTTTCTTGGCATAATCTTACTCAGCTGCGCCCCGATCTCTGAGACCGGCCAGGACCCGGCACCAAATCCCGATATTTCCTTTTCCGTCACCGCCGTAGCTTCCTCTGTGGAGTTTGAGGTGAACAGTATTCCGGCTGTCACGGATGTGGGGGCCGTTATCCGCTTAGCTGCGGAAGCCGTTCCCACTAAGGCCGAAGCTCAGGCGAGCAAGGGCTATGTGAGCCTGAGTATAGAGGCGGACAGTACACGTAAATTCAGTATCAGCCAACACTATGGCAGTGACTTTACGGATGGCCTTACTCTGGCCGATGTCCTTGTCCCCAATACGAGTTACAAACTATATTTGTTTATGCCATCGGCGATTGACTTAGGGCAAACAAAAATCAAAGGGGGAGAAATTAAGGAAGACCGGGTGGAAATTTCCTTTACCACGGCGATTTTACCCGCTGAGGGGGATGCCAAATGGCTTAGCAGTAATGGCAAATGTGTGGAAGGCGTAGATACATTCTATTTTATGCAAGCACAACAAGGTGTGGCAGTGTGCTACTTTTATCTAAATTTTGAGCCGGCATTTGTTGACGTATCAGTTCTCAAAAGTGGAAATGTGTCCAATAATATGGGCACTTATATTGGTACAAAGTCCATTGCCCATGTCAATTTTAATTTTATATACGGGTCAATTTCCGGCTATACATCCAATGCCACCAACCATTATAGCTATTGGATGGGTTCAGATAAAGTGAGTATTCTGAAAAATACAGTCAGAACATCGATTACGGACCAGTTTGGAGGCTCAATATTAGTCTTTCTTCCCGTGACTCGCTATTAGGTATCCATTTGTATTTTTCACCCTAAGGCTAAGACCGTGGCAACGGAAGCCTGTTTTTAGCCTTTTTATGTCCCGTTTGTGTAAGCCTTAGACGTTCTTCTCAGCAGAGTCTCTGCCGGTTGTCGGAACCAGGAAAGGCACGAAAGGCACGAAAGGGACGAAAGAATCAGTAGACGGAACCGGTTGCTACTGTTGTAAAAGGCCCCCCTTGCCTAATTCTTTGAATGAACATACAATAAATTTGCAAACTCACTTTGCCTATCTTGCCATTTGCCCATTTACCCGGAGGAGCACTTTTATGAAAAAAAGAAACGAAATATTGACAGATATTGGCACAAATAGTACAATATCCAATATCCAATATCCAATATCCAATATCCAATCAACTACTAAAACCTTCATTCATTAATTTTCTCTTTTTATTCAAATTTTCCCCATTACTTTCTCGATTATTTCCCTCATCCTTCTGCTTTTTTTCCATTCTCTTCATTCATCTGTTTTTGTCTGCCTGTGCCCCGATCTCTGAGACTGGCAAGGACCCGGCACCGAATCCCGATATTTCTTTTTCCGTCACCGCTGTAGCATCCTCTGTGGAGTTTGAGGTTAGCAGTATTCCGGCTGTCACGGATGTGGGGGCCGTTATCCGCTTAGCTGCGGAAGCCGTTCCCACTAAGGCCGAAGCTCAGGAGAGCAAGGGCTATGTGAGCCTGAGTATAGACGCGGACAGTACGCGTAAATTCAGTATCAGCCAACACTATGGCAGTGACTTTACGGATGGCCTTACTCTGGCCGATGTCCTCTCACCCAATACGAGTTACAAACTGTATTTGTTTATGCCATCGGAGATTGACTTAGCGCAAACAAAAATTAAAGGGGGAGAAATTAAGGAAGACAGGATAGAAGTTTCCTTTACCACGGTGAGTCTGCCCGCTGAGGGGGATGCCAAGTGGCTTAGCAGTAATGGCAAATGTGTGGAAGGTGTAGATACCTTATATTTTATGCAAGCACAACAAGGTGTGGCAGTGTGCTATTTTTATCTAAATTTTGAGCCGGCATTTGTTGACGTATCAGTTAAAAATGGGAACCTGATCCATAACATCGGTATTTACAGTACTACCTCGGCTTCTGGTGCCAATTTTAATTTTGTATATGGGCCAACTTTTGGATATACATCTAACTCAAAGAACCATTATTTCTATTGGATGGGCGCAGATAAAGTGAGGATTCTGGAACAGACAGTTGAAAAATCGATTACGACACAGTCCGGAGACTCAATAATCGTTTCTATTCCCGTAACTCGCTATTAAATATCCATTTGTATTTCTCACCCTAAGGCTAAGGCCATGGCAACGGGAGCCTGTTTTTTAGCCTTTTTATGGCTCTGTTTGTGTAAATCTTAGCATGGAATCTCGGAACCACGAAAGACACGAAAAGGCACCCCTTGTCTAATTCTTTGAATGAATATATTGTTATGCTGTAAGTCCATCCTATTTTTGGGGAGTATTCCGATGAAGAATCAAGATAAAATTTCAACGGACATTGGTATAACATATTCGGTATCTAATATCCCCTTGACTAAGACTTATTTAGAAGGCAGTTCTCGGACGGTTGAGTCGTCGTCTGTTCTACCTCAAAATAAACTCAAATTTTTTCCACTTTTCTGCTTCTTTTCCATTTTTTTCATTTATTTCTTTCTATCCGCCTGTACTGACCTGGGCACAAACTCTTCTACTGCCCAATACACTGTCAGCTTTGAAACCAATGGAGGCAGCTCAGTACCTCCGGTGACGGTAACCGGTGGCACGGCACTAAGCCAAACCATAACGGCCACCAAGGCGGCCGACGGGGACACGACCTACTATTTTGGAGACTGGTACACCACAGCCACAGGGCATACGGGTAAGACCAAGTATGATTATACCAAACGGGTAACAGGCAATATGACGCTCTACGCCCGCTGGTACACCGAGCAACCTGCCGACAGGGTCGCTTTGATGACAACCATTGCTGCTTTGAGTGATAATGAGGACCTCAACCATATTGATGTGCGAAAGGTGACTAATATGGGCCAACTCTTCCAAGGAAAGTCTACCTTTAATGGGGATATTTCGGGTTGGGATGTCTCCAAAGTTACCATTATTTTGGGTATGTTTGAGAAGGCCGAAACATTCAATCAACCCATAGGAGATTGGGATGTCTCCAATGTTACGACTATGTACAATATGTTTCGGGAGGCTAAAAAATTCAATCAAGCTATAGGAGATTGGGATGTTTCCAATGTTACCAGTATGGAGGGTATGTTTCGGGAGGCTAAAGAATTCAATCAAACTATAGAAAATTGGAATGTCTCCAAAGTTACCATTATGCTGAGTATGTTTCAGGAGGCTGAAAAATTCAATCAACTTATCGGAGGTTGGAATGTCTCCAAAGTTACTACGATGAAAAGTATGTTCTATAAGGCTTCCGCCTTTAATCAACCGATAGGGAGGTACTGGGATGTCTCCGGTGTGACTGATATGGAGAGAATGTTTCAGGAAGCTGAAAAATTCAATCAAGACCTGGAAGAGTGGGATGTCTCCAGCGTTACGAATATGTCTAATATGTTTAATGGTACCACAGCTTTTGACCAGAATATCTCAACCTGGACTGTGACCCAGGTAACCGATTATGCAGACATTTTTACCGATAGCGGTATTGGCAGAATTTATAAACCCGCCAAATTTCGATTGCCTTAAGGAAGGCTGGCTATCTGTGTTCCACTCTCTTGCAAAGGCCTTCCTTGCCTAATTCTTTGAATGAATATACTGCTATGCTGTAAGTCCATCCTATTTGGGGAGGAATCCTCTCATAGAAAATCAATATGTAGTAGCATTACATGATGAGATACTTGAAATTAGAATGCTTTGGTTGCTGTCAAGCGGACAAATTAGAGATAAGGGAGATTAACAATTATGTTGGAGACAGAGCGGAATTATTACAAGCAGAACCAGACTGAAATGCTCGAGAAATATAGGGGCCAATGGTTTGTTATCTCCGGTGAATCTGTTCGCCCCTATGATAATCGAGGTCAAGCCTATGATAGTGGCGTAAAAGACTACGGCCTCGGCAAGTTTCTAATCCAACAGGTGGAAGAAGAGGAAAAACTTATTCAGCGATTTTATTCCAGGGCAATTGTTTAAATATGTCCGGAAAAGATACGTCTTAAAAATATGTCCACTATAATTTTAAACCTTTTTTGGGGTATCTATTTTTTATAATTTGCTGAATTTGCAGCCGGTAATTTTTAAAATTAAGGTAATTATACAGTAAAATTCTATCCCCGGTTATTTAGGGTCTATCCATATCAGATGGACTCTTTTCCTATGTTGGAGCAAAGTCTTGACATTATTAGCAATCCGTATATGATGCGGCCATTGCTTTTCTTGAGCGCAGGGGGTACTTATGACAGTTCTTGGAATTGGTAAAATTATGCTGGATAATTACGATGTTTGGAATTATCCACATTTACATGTTGTACTCTATAAAGAGGATCATACTGATCTTGTTTCTGCCTTTTGTATTGAGGCCGGTGTTGATGCTTATGCAAGGGATGACACTTCTGCGTTTAAGAGCTTAGTTAGCGATACAATTGGTTTCCTGAAGAGTATGGATAAAGAGGCTTTATTTGATCATTTGGAATTTATAGCAGAAAGTACGGCCAATGATCACTTCTGGAGAGATTATAGAATTGCAGAGACATCTCTTGCTAAAATTGGTAATGACATAGGGACTAAAACTCTGGAGAGTTTAAAGTCGGAAATTGAAAATTTGAGAAGAGAGCTATCGAAGGAAACCAACTCGAATATTGCAGAACTGACATTCAATCCTATAGCTTATGCAGCATAAGTAGGATTGAATATGAAAGAAATGGGTCTTCAATGTATTATTAATGCGTTTGAAAATGCAGAACATATTTTTGAAGTAGAAAAAGTAGAAAAAAAGGATAATGCACATCGGATCTATCTTATTCTAAGACATTCTGATAGTAATTCGAGAAGGACACGGTCTCAAATTATTTTTCAAAAATGTGAGGGGAATAGGGGTACCAGTATTATAATAATGGATCCGATACTAAAGAGGCATGAGGAAATGTATAGTGTTTCACTATCCGAATGCATTATAGATAGAGTGTCTTCTTAATATTATTAGTAGTAAAGAGATTTTACCATCTTTATTGTTGTATTTATAATTAGTTTCATTTATCACTGATACATTCCGTCCCTTCGGGCCGGGAGTTCCCCCCCCCCTTGCCTAATTTCCTAAATGAACATACAATAAAGCCGCAAACGCACTTTGCCCATTTTCTCGTTTGCCCGTTTGCCGGAAGGAGCACTTTTATGAAAAAAAGAGATGAAATATTGACTAATATCAGTCTAAACAGTACAATATCCAATATCCAATATCCAATATCCAATATCCAATCAATTACTAAAACCTTCATTCATTAATTTTCTCCTTTTATTCAAATTTTCTCGATTATTTCTCTCATTATTCTGCTTCTTTTCCATTCTCTTCATTCATCTGTTTTTAGCCGCCTGCGCTCCAATCTCTGACACCGACGATGACCCGGCAACCGAGTCCACTAATATTTCCTTCTCCGTCACCGCCGTGGCTTCCTCTGTGGAGTTAGAGGTGAGCAGTATTCCGGCTGTTACGGATGTGGGGGCCGTTATCCGCTTAGCTGCGGAAGCCGTACCCACTAAGGCCGAAGCCCAGGCGAGCAAGGGCTATGTCAGCCTGAGCATAGAGGCAGACAGTACGCGTAAGTTCAGTATCAGCCAACACTATGGCAGTAATTTTGAGGATGGCTTTAGTCTTGTGGATGTTCTCTCACCGAATACGAGTTACAAACTGTATTTGTTTATGCCTTCGGCGATTGACTTAGGGCAAACCAAAATTAAAGGCGGGAAGATTCAGGGAGACAGCGTGGAAATTTCGTTTACCACGGCGAGTTTACCCGCTGAGGGGGATGTGATATGGGGCGAGAAGTTTGCCGCCAAAGAACATGTTACCAGTCTGGGCCAATATCATTTCATGGAAAACCAAACAGGTGTAATAGTACTGTATTTTCAAAGCCCCTATAGAGTTTTTAGTCATGAGATCGCCATTGAGGGGGACTCGTTTCCGCCTTTAGGGGTGGGCCGTTATTATGGCAGTCCAATGACGGTAACACCGCTCACCAATTTTTATTTTAATACCGGGCTAGTAGCCGGTTATCCCTCTACGACAACGAGCCAAACATTTTATACAATTGCGGCAGACAATGGGACTTCTATTCTTCGGGGGCGACTAAAAAACTCGACGACTCCTCCCACCGGAGCTTCCTATAACGTTACGAATCCAATATCCCGTTATTAACGCGGAATATTTTGTATTGGGGTTCTAATAAGATAAGAGTATTGGAGATTCGACAAACGCACCAACTTATCGGATCGGGCATGAAAAGACACGTCATGACGTGTCTTTTCAAAGGGCCACCTGCCAAAGAACGCTGCCCCTTGCCAAAAGCCCTAAATGAACATACAATAAACCCGCAAACGCACTTTGCCCATTTTGCCATTTAGCCACTTTCCCGGAGGAGCACTTTTATGAAAAGACGAGACGAAATATTGACAGATATTGGCACAAATAGTACAATATCCAATATCCAATATCCAATATCCAATATCCAATCAATTACTAAAACCTTCATTCATTAATTTTCTCCTTTTATTCAAATTTTCTCGATTATTTCCCTCATTATTCTGCTTTTTTTCCATTCTCTTCATTCATCTGTTTTTGTCTGCCTGCGCCCCGATCTCTGACACGGGCAAGGACCCGGCACCCGAGTCCACTAATATTTCCTTTTCGGTCACCGCCGTGGCTTCCTCTGTGGAATTAGAGGTGAGCAGTATTCCGGCCGTTACGGATGTGGGGGCCGTTATCCGCTTAGCTGAAGGAGCCGTTCCCACAAAGGCCGAAGCCCGGGCGAGCAAGGGCTATGTCAGCTTGGGTATAGAGGCGGACAGTACACGTAAATTCAGTATCAGCCAACACTATGGCAGTAATTTTGAGGATGGCTTTACTCTTGCGGATGTTCTCTCACCGAATACGAGTTACAAACTGTATTTGTTTATGCCCTCGGTGATTGACTTAGGGCAAATCAAAATTAAAGGCGGGAAGATTGAGGGAGACCGGGTGGAAATTTCGTTTACCACGGCGAGTTTACCCGCTGATGGGGATGTGCTATGGGGCGAGAAGTTTGCCGCCAAAGAACATGTTACCAGTCTGGGCCAATATCATTTCATGGAAAGCCAAACAGGTGTAATAGTACTGTACTTTCAAAGCCCCTATAGACCTTTTAGTCATGATCTCACCATTGAGGTTGAGGGTGAATCGTCTTCGTCTTTTCAAGCGGTGGGCCGTTATAGTGGTAGTGGAATGACCGTAGCACCGCTCACCAATTTTTATTTTAATACCGGTTTAGTAGCCGGTTACCCCTCTACGACAACGAGCCAAACATTTTATATGATTGCCGCAGACAACGGGACTTCTATCCTTCGGGGTCTGTTAAAAAGTTCTACCACTCCTCCCGCCGGAACGTCCTATAACGTTACGAATCCAATATCCCGTTATTAGTTGGATAGTCTGTATTTGGATTCTAATAAGCAGGAGTATTGGAGCTTCGACAAGCGCACCGACTTATCGGGTCGGGCATGTAAAGACACGTCATGACGTGTCTTTACAAAGGGCCACTAGCCAAAGAACGTTGCCCCTTGCCAAAAGCCCTAAATGAACATACAATAAACCAGCAAACGCACTTTGCCCATTTTGCCATTTAGCCACTTTCCCGGAGGAGCACTTTTATGAAAAGACGAGACGAAATATTGACAGATATTGGCACAAACAGTATAATATCCAATATCCAATATCCAATATCCAATATCCAATCAATTGCTAAAACTATCATCTATTAATTTTAGTCTTTTATTCAAATTCCCCCCATTATTTTGCTTTTTTTTCATTCTCTTTATTCATCTGTTTCTGGCTGCCTGCGTCCCGATCTCTGACACCGGCGATGACCCACCGGCGGCGGCCAAACCAAGCATGTCCTTTTCTACAAATGCTGTGGTATCTTCTGTGCAATTGGAAATGAGCAGTAGTTTCGCCATTACCACCATAGGGGCGGTTATTCGCTTAGCTACAGAAGCAGCTCCCACCAAGGCAGAAGCCGAAGCCAATGCGGGTCATGTCAGCCTGAGTATAGACGCAAACAGCCCGCGTAAATTCAGCATCAGCCAGCACTATGGCAGTGATTTTACGGATGGGCTTACTCTGGCCGATGTCCTTACCGCTAATACTCAATACAAACTGTATCTGTTTTTTGAAACTACTGCTATTCCGTCCGAAACGACCATTGAGGGGGCCGCCCTCAATAATGATGTCGTGGTTCTGCCATTTAGCACTGCTACACTGGCTCTTGCAGGGGATGCCGTATGGGATAGCGCATGGACAAACAATCAGTTTGTCGGAAGCCTTCCGGAGTGGGGATACAGTGAAAATCAAAAAGGCATTTTTGTTGTTTATACAAAAATTAATAGTACTTTTGCCAGTGCTCAACTGATTACTCGCACAGCAGATGATATATTGCTACAAATTATAGGAGACATTGCTATAGGTTTTGTCGATCCTAAGACAGGATTTCTTTTCAATATACTGAAACTGGGTGGTACTTATCCTGCCGGAGATAACTACTATTACGTAATAGGTGCCGGTAATACAAAGAAAATCTCCGGGAAGCACTTTGTCTTAGACATTACAATTGATTTAGGCTCGGTTGATCTCAAATCACCCCTCATACGTTATGGTAATCCATAACTGTATTTTATCTTTATGTAGCGGGCTTTAGGCAAGTGGGGCCTTTTGCAATGGCCCCCCTTGCCTAACTCTCTAAACGAATATACAATCAACTGGCAAACGCACTTTGCCCATTTTGCCATTTGCCCACTTTCCCGGAGGAGCACTTTTATGAAAAAACGAGATGAAATATTGACAGATATTGGCACAAACAGTATAATATCCAATATCCAATATCCAATATCCAATATCCAATCAATTACTAAAACTATTATCTATTAATTTTAGCCTTTTATTCAAATTCCCCCCATTATTTTCTCGATTATTTCCCCCATTATTCTGCTTTTTTTCCATTCTCTTCATTCATCTGTTTCTGGCCGCCTGCGCCCCGATCTCTGACAACAGTGACCCACCGGCCAAACCGAGCGTTTCCCTTGTCGCAAACGCTGTGGTCTCTTCTGTGCAATTGGAAATGAGCAGTATTGTAACAATCCCCAAGATAGGGGCCGTTATTCGCCTGGCCGGGGAAGCAGCCCCCACCAAGGCAGAAGCCGAAGCCAATGCGGGTTATGTCAGCTTGAGTATAGACGCGGACAGTACGCGTAAATTCAGCATCAGCCAGCACTATGGCAGTGACTTTACAGATGGGCTTACTCTGGCCGATGTCCTTGCCGCCAATACCCAATACAAACTGTATCTGTTTTTTGAAACCAATGCTATTAGTCTGATTGAAGGGGCCACCCTGACAAATGGTGTGGCAGCCCTTTCATTTACTACCGCTACGCTCCCTCCCGCTGGGGACGGGGTCTGGGGTCGGGCACGTACAGATGAAAAGTTTGTAGCCGGCCTTCCGGAATGGCACTTTGATTCCGACCAAAAAGGGGTATTCGTGGCCTACGCACAATTCACAGATGATTTTACCTCTGTTGCATTCACGACTCGCACGGCAGATGATACCACGAAAAAGCAGGTAGGAACCGCAAGAGTTGGTGCTATCCTGCCCAATGCGGGATTTCTTTTCAATTTTTCCAAATTGGGAGGCAGCCATCCGGGTAACTACTACTATGTGATAAGTGCTGATGACACAGATAAACAAATCGGAAAGAATTACCGACTGGAATTTGTAGATTTTAGTCTCGGATTACATGCTCGCGCACCCCTCACACGTTATGGTAATCCATAACTGTATTTTATCTTTATGTAGCGGGCTTTAGGCAAGGGGGCCTCTTGCAATGGCCCCCTTGCCTAACTCTCTAAACGAATATATAATCAACCCGCAAACGCACTTTGCCCATTTTCCGTTTTCCCGGAGGAGTACTTTTATGAAAAAACGAGACAAAATATTGACAGATATTAGCACAAACAGTACAATATCCAATATCCAATATCCAATATCCAATATCCAATCAATTACTAAAACTATTATCTATTAATTTTAGCCTTTTATTCAAATTTCCCCCCTTATTTTGCTTTTTCTCCATTCTCTTCATTCATCTGTTTCTGGCTGCCTGCGCCCCGATCTCTGACAACAGTGCCCCACCCGCAAAACCGAGTGTTTCCCTTGTCGCAAACGCTGTGGTCTCTTCTGTACAATTGGAAATGAGCAGTATTGTAACAATTGCCAAGATAGGGGCCGTTATTCGCCTGGCCGGGGAAGCAGCCCCCAGCAAGGCAGAAGCCGAAGCCAATGCGGGTTATGTCAGCCTGAGTATAGATGCGGACAGTACACGTAAATTCAGCATCAGCCAACACTATGGCAGTGACTTTGCGGACGGGCTTACTCTGGCCGATGTTCTTACCGCCAATACCCAATACAAACTGTATCTGTTTTTTGAAACCAATGCTATTAGTCTGATTGAAGGGGCCACCCTGACAAATGGTGTGGCAGTCCTTTTATTTACCACCGCTACGCTCCCTCCCGCCGGGGACGGGGTCTGGGGTAGGGCACGTACAGATGAAAAGTTTGTAGCCGGCCTTCCGGAATGGCACTTTGATTCCGACCAAAGAGGGGTATTCGTGGCCTACGCACAATTCACAGATGATTTTACCTCTGTTGCATTGACGACTCGCACGGCAGATGATACCGAGAAAAAGCAGGCAGGAACCGCAAGAGTTGGTGCTATCCTGCCCAATGCGGGATTTCTTTTCAATTTTTCCAAATTGGGAGGCAGCCATCCGGGTAACTACTACTATGTGATAAGTGCCGATGAGACAGATAAACAAATCGGAAAGAGTTACCGACTGGAATTTGTAGATTTTAGTCTCATATTACATGTTCGCGCACCCCTCACGCGTTATTGACAGCCAAAGGCGGCAGTACGGGGACAGGCCGGCGGCTCTGTCTCCGCCTGACGGATTATCGCCAATAGGGCCGCAGACAACAGGTGGACGAAATGGAGGCGAAATGAAACCAAGCCCGCAGTAGCAGGCTTAGGAATAGACTTGACAATAGGCTTGGTGACCGTTTGGGGCTTGTTCGTCTCAGTCATCCGGATAAAGACGATTGGCAGAGGCCCTATTGTTGTGTTTGCTCGTCCGTAGCTTCGGCCACCTTTATAACTAAGTCCGAATTGTACTTGTGGTCATCTACGGTCAGTTTGGCCGGGCCGGAAGGGTTGTGCTCAATAGCAGAAACGAGGCCGGAAACCAAAATTGGGTGGCCCTCGTGGTCCAAGCCGGAATTGATGGTCACCTCACGGCCCAGAAGACCCAAGGCCTGCCCCTGGCCAAAACGTCGGCTCAGCTCGGTAAAGCCCTTGTTTAGCTCCATCATCTGCTCTAAACTATTGAACTGGGCCATTTGGGCGATAAATTCTTTGTCGTCCTGAGGTTTGAGTGGATCCTGATTCTTGAGTTGTTCCGTCAGGATACGCAGGAAGGAATCTTTGCCGAGAGTCTGCTGCAAACTCCTGCCTTGGTTTAGGCTGCGGTTAAAATTCTTGATATTGATGTCGTGTTGCTGCTTTTGCAACGGACTCATTTCGGTTGGTGTGATTTCCGCCATATTTTTACCTTCCTGCTTTGCTTCCAGTATCGAATAGTCTGCTAAAATCTTTAGCCGGTTCAGGCACTATAGTTGATTTGGCTTTGTTCCAACTGAAAAGTCGGACCGGACGGATTCAGTTCTTCCCAAGCCTCTTCCCGACCAACCGGCAGCCGGTTGGAATCGAAGTTTCCACTCGGATTCCAGTCCTCTTGGGATTTGTCCTGCGCATCACCGGCCTGCCCGCCTCCGACAGAGACATTCAGCTCCTGATTGTCAAAGCCGCCTTCGCGCAGGCTGGCCTCGATGTGCTGCATGTTGTCCCGCAGAATACGGGCCGCTTCGGGGCTGTCGGCCACAATGTGCCCACTGAGCTGGCTGCCGTCAATGTTGAGGTGAATGCGAATTTGACCCAGGTTTTCCGGGTTCAGGCTCATGCGGATTTCGCCGCGATTCCTGTCCAGCAGACGGAACCGGAGCTGGCTCAGATTTTGGGCCAAAGGCCCTTCCTGCAAACGCTGGGCCATCTGTTGGGCGAAGCTGCGGAGCAGAGGGCCCTGACCGTTATTGCCCATATTGCCTGCGCCCGGAGTGCGGATGCCCGCGCTGTCACTCAGGCCACTGCTTTCCATGGTCTGGTTTAGGTTGCGGCCAAATTCAAAATCGGCCTTGAGCTGTTGCTTGTCCGCGCTCTCTGCGCTGCCGTTTACCGAAGCGGCATTTTGTCTGTCGCCGGAAGCATACTGCATACCTTGGTTCTGCTGCCTGCGCAGCTCGGCAACCCGGCCCGGCCGCGTTGCCTGAAGCTGTGCAGGCTCCGGGCCTCCGTCCTTGGCCTTAAGGTTGCCCCCAACCGAAGCAACTTCTCCGGGCTTTAATTCCCGGGAGTCCTCATTGGCCGCGTTGTGGGACTTGCTGTTTTTCTTCGATAGGGCATTCTGCGCACCCTGTATTCCCTGCAATCCCAAGTTCCGGGCTGCCGAATCCCGGCCGGAGCCTGATTGCTTTAACTGCTCCGCAGCCCGCTCGCTCTGGTCGTTTGCCCCTGCGTGATCACGGTTTCGGGCGGCGATTTCAGATTCCGCTAATGCCTGCTTGATTCCCGACTTTGCGGCCTCGGCACCCTCGGTATCCAATAGTTGGGCCTTATTTTGAGCCTGATTTGGAGTACGCACAGCCGGTTTGGCACTACGTTCGTCCATCACCTGAATTTTTACTTTGTGATCGGTCCGGCCATCCTGTTCGGATTTTGGCCCATTTCCTTTTGTTACAAGGTCTTTTGAGTCTTCCACGGCTTCGTTTGAGTTCGCGGCTTTGGAGTTCGGGGCCTTATCCCGAATATTTCCTTGGGACATTCCGGAAGCAAGCTTTTGAGACCGGGCCAAAGCTATTTTGGCATCCTTGTCCCCATCCTTGACGGTTTGGCCTTTTTCGGCTGAAGCGAGGGTTCCGTCTTTCGCCTTTCCCCCATTCGTTTCATCCCCGTTTATCCCCAGTGCTACCGGTGCCGTCAAGCTTTTGTCATCATCAGCGGATGAACTTCCGTGGACTTTCCCCAAACCGAGCTTACCGCCTGTTCGGGCATCATCCGCACCCGGAGCACCTGAAGCACCTGAAGATAGGGTAGAGCCCCTGTCTGCCTTGGAAGCTGAGGCCGCATCTGTCGGAGTCCGCTCCTTATTCCGATGTCGGGCTTCGGCTTGCTGTTCGGCCCGCGCCTTTTCGGCCCGTTCTGCTTCCTGTTGCCTGATCTGTTGTCGTTCTTGGTCTTGTTTTTGGGTTTCCGCGTTCCGGTCGGCTAATTGTTGCTCGATTTCACGCTGCTGACGCTCCCGCATCTCGGCACGGCGGTCCGGCACCGTTCTTTCCACTGTATTTTCACGGCTTATCACGTCGTATTGATTGCCACGGTCCAGCCGGTATTCCATATTCTGAGAGCTTTGCTCCAAGTCCTGACGCAGCCGGTCCAAAGGCTGGCCTCCGGGCCGGAAGTCCGCATCCCGCAAGTTGACCCGGTATGGTTCCGGGCTTTGTTGGGAGATATAGGCCGCAAAATTCCCTGTAAAATTTCCTGTGTGAGTCCCCGTATGAGTCTCCGTATGAATCCCCGTTGCATTCGCAGGAGTTCCCGCCGGGCTATATTGCCACGGTTCCTGTCCTTGTTCTCTGGCCCTGTTTCCTGTTTGATTTTTGGCCTGATCCTCAGCCATTTGGCGATAGAAGTCTTGGAAGGACTCCTCACCGGCCAAATTCAAATTATGGGGGCTCCGCTTGGCGAAATAGCCGTTTGCATCAGGCCTTTGGACCGAGAAGACAAATGGGTCTGTCATTTAAGGATGCTCCTGGTAAAGATTGGGACTGGACTCCACGCAACTATCGTAAGAAATCCGGCTATTCTTGAATGAATCAACATGTCTCGCCCGTAAAAAGCTTCATTTTGCTACTTTTGTGATATTTTCGATCAAAAATTGTGCTCGATTGAGAAAAAAACTATTGCCTTCATTCCTTCCGATGACTACATTAGCCGCAACTTTGCTTCTGCGCACCTGAGCGTAGCTCGGTCCATGGAAAACATGGGAAACACAGGGAATTTATTTAAATCCTTGCAGTTTCGGTGCAGTAATAAAAGTTCTAAACAAATTTTAAGACTGTATTTATGTACCTTTCCATCTGGTGACAGATGGAAATTATTGTGAGTTGGCGGCGGCTCGCCGCCCCTCTGCTCCGGCCGGAAACTCGGGTTTAGATCCGGAGTGCACGGCACAAAATTTCAGAGAAGTTTCTTCAGAGGAGTTTCTATGGTAGAAATCAAGAATTTGTACAAAAACTACGGGGAACTGCAAGCCGTGTGCAACATTTCCCTGAGTGTGCCCAAGGGCCAGGTTCTGGGTCTTTTGGGACCCAACGGTGCCGGGAAATCGACCACGTTGCGCATTTTGACCGGTTTTCTGGAGGCCAGTTCGGGTGAGGTCCACATCGGTGGTCATTCGGTAAGTGAAGAGCCTCTGGAGACTCGCCGGCTGATTGGTTATCTGCCCGAATCGACACCGCTTTACGAGAATATGTTGGTTTACGATTATTTGCATTTCGTGGCCCAATCGCGAAACACCCCCCAAGCCGATTGTCTGGACAAGATCCGTCGGGCCGCCAAGCGTTGCGACATTATCGAATTTATTCATCGGCCCATCGGCGAACTGTCCAAGGGACAGCGGCAGCGTGTCGGTTTGGCCATGGCCATTCTGGACGACCCGGAGGTATTAATTCTGGACGAACCGACCAGTGGCCTCGACCCCAACCAAATCATCGGTATCCGTGACATCATCCGCGAACTGGGCAAAGAGAAGACCATTATTTTTTCGACTCATATCCTCAGTGAGGCCGAAGCAACCTGTGATCGGGTGGTCATCATCAACAAAGGGCAAATTGCCGCAGAAGGCAGCATAGCCGAGTTAAAACAGAGTCAGGGTGCCCAGTCGAGCCTGAACTTGCGCATTGAAGGCAGCGATGAGGCTGCTGTTCAGTCTGCCTTTATGGTCCTGTGCGAAAATGAGGCAGTCTTGGGTGAGGGTGCCAAGGTGGAAAGCCGGTTGCAGAGCGGGGGTAATGAAATCTTGGTGACGCTGTCCGGCGACAGAAATGACAGCGATGAAGTGAGACAAAGCATCAAGGCCATCATTCGCGACAACGACTGGTTTATGCTGGGCATGGAAAGCAAGAGTCACAGCCTTGAAGATATCTTTCGTGAGTTGACCAATTAGGACACAGGCAGGACATGAGCAAGTGTCGGCCAATTTTCAGACCAATCCAAAAAGGGAAATTTCTATGATTGACGCAAACAACACAGTACAGGCGCAGTCTGTGCTGCCCTCCAAACGCCGCATTGGTGCGGTGGTGCGCAAAGAATGGCAGGAGTTGCTGTATTCTCCGGTAGCCTATATCGTAATTGCCATTTATTTGGTTATTACCGGAATTTTTATCTTCTTTATCAACAACTTCTTCCTCTCCGGTATTCTGGATCTTCGTACGTACTTTGGCATCACGCCCTACATTTTGGCCTTTTCGGTCTCGGCCCTGACTATGCGTCTGCTCTCTGAAGAGCGGCGCAGCGGCTCCATCGAAGTGCTCGGCACTCTGCCAATTTCGACCATAGAGGTCGTTTTGGGTAAGTTTTTGGCCCTTTGGCTGTTTTCCGGCCTGACGTTGCTGTTCACCTTGGGCTACCCCGTTTCGTTCAGCTTCCTGGGCGAGCTGGATTCCGGAGCCATACTGAGCGGCTATGTCGGCCAAATATTGCTCTGTGGGGCTTTCGTGGCCATCGGCCTGTTCGCTTCGTCCGTCAGCAGAAACCCGATCAGCTCTTTTTTCATCGCCTTTCTCATTACTCTTATCCTGCTGTTTCTCGAATTCATGCTGCGGGCTGTGCCCGGTCAGTTTTCTTTGTTCCTGCGCAACCTTAGTGCGGGTTACCACTTGCAGAATTTTACCAACGGTATCATTGATCTTCGCGACATCCTCTACTTTTTCTCGATTATGTTCTTGGGTGTCTACGCTTCCTGGCTCAAGTTGCAAACTCTGCGCTGAGAACTTGCCTGAGAAGGAAGAACCATACAAAACTCTGGTACAGAGAAGGAATTAACTATGAATTCAACCGCTACAAGTGACCAATCTTCCAATGAGCTTGGTAGGGCCGATAAACTTGGCAGCTCCGGTCCACTCGGTCTGTTGGGTAAGTTACAACTCAGTAAAAAGAGCTATCAGGGCACCCGCTTCTGTCTCTATATTTTGGTGATCGTGCTGCTCAACGCCGTTGCCTCCTTTCTTTCGGTACGTGCCGATCTCACAGAACAGAAGATCTATAGCCTGGCTCCGGTGTCTAAGGCTACCGTGGCTCAGTTGGAAGAGCCGGTCACCATCCGTGTGTATCTTTCCGGCAATCTTCCATCACATTACAACATCCTGTCCTCCCTGTTGCGGGATCTGCTGCAAACATACCGCAAGAATGCCAAGCGCGGTATGTTCAGCTACTCGATCAATATGATTCGCAGCGATGACGAGAGCGAGAAGACGCGCAAATTGCAGGAAGAAGCCCGGAAGTATGGGATTGAACCCATTCAATTGCAGGGCTCGGACGGCAATGAAATTAAGGCCGTTTTGGCCTATCTCGGCTTGGTCATTTCCCAAGGCGAAAACCTGGAAGTCATTTCTCCGCTGAGTCCGGACAACAATATTCAATATACGATTACGGCCGCGTTGCAGAAAATGTCGCGCAAAGGCAGTGCTTTGCTTTCAATGAAGGAGAATGTGAAGGTTTACTACTATTTTTCTCCCTTGGTGGGGGAGCTTGATGGTGGTAAATATGCCGGTTTTCCCGCTAATTTTGAGCGGGTTATGAAAGCCGCTGGTGAACAGCTCTACGGCCGAGTGGAAAGCCGGGTGGCAGACCCGGCCAAGCTGCCGCCCGGTTTGCCTAATCCCGGTGAACTTCGCGATTTACCCGATACGGAAATCACCGGGCCGGACGGGAAGGTGGAGAAAGTCTACAGTGCCATCGTCATTGAAAACGAAGGCCGTTATAGCTCTTTCTCTCTGTTGCGGATGGAGCCGACTCTGGAGTTGGGTCCCGAAGGCCTACAACAGCGTAACACCGTGAATGTCATTGACCCTTCGCGCCTTGAAGGCCAGCTTTCCGAAATTGTCGTTGGCAGTTTAGGTATTGCGCAAAATGTGGGTTACATTGCGGACCGTGAGACCGCCGGTTTTAACCCGCCGAATCCGCAGGTTCCCGCCCAAGGGGCCAACCTGTATCAGTTCTCCCAGGCTGCCAGGGATTTGTACAAGTTTCAGCCGGTCAATTTGGACGAAGGCATTGGTAAAGACATTAATGTCCTGATGTTGGTTGACCCGAAGCGGCAACTCAGTGACTGGGATCTGTATCGGATCGATCAGTTTGTTATGCGTGGGGGTCGCCTGGTCGTGGCCATGGAACCGTATCAGATTATGCAGAGTCCTTACGGTTACGGGGCCCAGTTCATTCCGAATCCCAATATTGGGGGCATTGAGAGTAACGGCGAGAAGAAGGAAAACCATACATTGATCGACGTACTCCGGCATTATGGGATTGAATATCAGGATGCCATGGTCTTTGACAAAAATAGTTTTATTCAACGCGGTGCGGACCAGAGGACCGGTGGCTATCAGGAAACTCCGGTCTATTACATCCCCGAAATCAATGCCAAGTTGGCCTCAGACCTGCCTTTTATCCGGAATCTGAAAAAGCTGTATTCTTACAATTCTGCCCCGTTAAAGGCCGTAACCGGCGAAGAGGGTACCAATGAGGAAGCCGGTGAGAAACAGCATTCTCCGGTGTTGGTGCTCCTGAGGAGCAGTCCGGAATCCTGGACCGAAAAGATGGATGAAGGGAGTAAGGATCTGAACAACATTCTGCCTCCGGAAGCAGATAAATTGAGCCGGCAAAATCTGATTATGGCAACGGATGGCCCTCTGGAGAGTTTCTTCCGGAATAAGGATATTCCGGAACCGCCGAAAAAAGAGCAAAATCAGAGTGAAGATGCCGACAATGCAGGCTTCCCTGAGGGTGATCTGAGTCTCGCCGGCATTCAGGATGCCTTCATTGAGCGGGCTGAACGTGGCCGGGTTCTGGTCAGCGGTACTTCGTTAATTTTTGATGCTCAGTTGTTAAGTGTGCCAACCAATAAGGCCTTAGCTCTAAATCTGCTGGACTATCTGGCCGGCAATCAGGATATGGCCGATCTCCGGGCCCGCAGCGGTGTGCCCAATTTCATAGGGAATGAGATCGGCAAGGGCGGGAAGGATCTGATTAAGTGGTTCAACATTCTGGGTCTGCCCTTTCTGGCAGGTCTATTTGGTCTGTTGATGTTACTCAATTGGCGCCGGCGTCAGTTACAGTTGCGGGCTGTGTTTTCTGCCCCTTAATTTTACCAACCTCTAATTTTACCAATCTGTCTCAATATTCTGAGAAAGGCCGGGAAAGCCAAAAAAGTTAAGGGCGTGTGCCGGGAAGTTAGGAGAACAATTCATGAGTAAACATACCAACACACAGGAATTATTTGTCGGGAAACGGATCACCCTGAAGGGTCCTCAGGTTCTTGAATTGCTGATTTTGGCCGGGATCATCGTACTGCTGCTGCTGAATCTGCTGTTGCGTTCGGCAGCCGGTTTCAGCTACAAATTGCCGAAGTTTGAGCCCGTGTCGAGTGTCGATATTCAGAATATTCGCTGGAGCCAGGCCGAAGGCAGCGAGCGCAATTTGCGCAAAGATGGCGAGAAGTGGTACATCGACGAAGAAAAGTACCCGGCCAAGCAAAGCTACGTTGATACGCTGCTGGAACAGTTGAGCCGGCCGGCCTTGCAGGACTTGGTTTCTAAGTCCGGCAATCTGCTGACCTTTGGGTTGGACAGTGAGCGGGCCTACAAGCTGGAGGCCTTCGGTGCCTCGGATGAAGAAGATCAGCGCCGGCTGTATGTGGGCAAGAGTTCCGGGTCGGGCCGCTACTCTTTTGTGCGTTTGGGCGAAGATGACGGGAGAGTATTCACTCTGTCGGAGAATGTGACTTCGATCCTGGAAAAAAGTACGGATGATTTGCGTGATCGTTTGGTCGTCAGTTTTGCCGGCGAGGACATTGGAAAGTTGGAAATTCGCGAAACGGCTGGCGAGAAATCGGTTCTCGTCGAGAAGAAGGATGACAAGTGGCAGATTCCGGAGGATGTGGTTTGGACAGAGGAACAGGTGAATCGCTTGGTGAATCGCTTTGCCGGCATGAACGCCCAGTCCTTTATTCGCAATTATCCGGAAAGCGATCCGGAAAGCGATAATGAGTACGAGTTACAGTTTACAGCCAAAGGTGGGGTCAACTATACCATAACAATTGGAGCCAAGATGCCCGGAGGAGAGGACGATGACAAAGGTTATGCAGCCAAATCCTCGTCTTATGGTTTCCCTTTTACGCTTAATAATTACACGGTGGAGAGTATGCTGAAAGATTTTGGCTTTGTTGAAGAGGAAGAGCCAGGAGACGAGCGCAGTTGAACGACTGACTGAGGGGAGGTAAGCCTCTCATCTGTTTTTTTTCGCGGGTGCTTTTTCTCCGCAGCGGGCAGCCCAATCAAGAAGGGCTGCCCGCTCTATTTTTAGGCAGGATTTGTTTCTCGGGTTAGCCGGCCGGATTGCGAAAAAACCGCTGCTTAAAATTCTTTTATCTTTCTGATCTTTTTTTGATAATTCTTCTGAAAATTTCTTTTTAACGGATGGCAGTTCCCGATATTCTGTTATTATGACCTTGAAATTCGTATTTACGATGATAATTCTGAAACCCGTATCTGTTGGATTCTGATATAAACGCAATATTCTATTCTATTTTATTTTGTTAAAATAATTTATGATTACATCCCCTCTTTCTGTCTCTCCGGGTTGTGTGGAAAATTTTGTTCCTGCCGGATCAGAAGATTGTTGGGGAATTTCATTGTGGGCTTGATTTTGGATGTTGTCAAACAGGTAAGTCTGCGCTAGTCTGTGAAAGAATTGTGCGAATGTCTTTCGTGTATTAGATTTTTAAGGAGATATGAAATGAAGAAGAGATTTCATTCTATGAAGTATAAAGTGGCTTTGAGTATGCTCATGCTACTTCTTGCCTTCGGTTGCAGCAAAAAAGCTGCCTCGGAAGGGGCCGAAGCTGAGGCTTCCGAGGGCGAAATCAGCGGTAATCTGAGTTTTGCAACTTGGGATTCCAACCAGTCCCCGGGCATGCTGGCCAATATTGACTTATTTGTTCAGGCCAATCCCGATGTTTCTGTGGCACTTGAGGTGACCCCGTGGACAGAGTATTGGCAAAAATTGCGGACTGCTGCCAGTTCGAATAATTTACCTGATCTGTTCTGGATGCACGTCATTCAATTTGATTTGTTCGCCTCCAGCGATGCCCTGATGGACCTGACCGACCGGATTGATTCGGACCCGGATGTTTCTTTGAGCAATTACCCGGCAGACTTGTCCAAACTCTTTCAGTATCAGGATCGCCAGTATGCTATCCCGAAAGACTTTGACACTATCGGACTTTGGTACAACAAGACCCTGTTTGACGAAGCCGGCGTAGAATACCCTAACGAAAATTGGACTTGGGATGACTTGGTCACCGCCGGTAAGGCCCTTACGAATGAAGCGGAAGGCATTTACGGTTTCCTTGCCAACAACAACGAGCAAGAAGGCTGGTGGAATTACATCTATCAAAATGGTGGTGCTGTGGTACGTCCTGATGGTCGCAGTGGTTTTGACATGCCGGAAACGATAGAAGCTGTACAACGTTATGTCGATTTCATTCTGAAAGATGGCATAGCTCCTCCGATCGCGGAAGCGGATGACCAGCAGTTCTTTTCAGGCAAGATTGCCATGCGTCAAATGGGCTCTTGGATGGTCAGTTCTATGAACAGTAATGAGTATGCCAATGCAAATTTGGATCTGGCTATGCTCCCCACCGGACCGAAGACTCGGGCAACTATTTACAATGGCTTGGGTTATGCTATTTCTGCCGAAAGCAAAAACCCGGAAGCGGCTTGGGCCTTTGAAAAAGTTCTGGCCAGCGAAGCAGGGCATCGTCTGCAAGCGGAAAAAGGTGCGGCAATCCCCGCATTCAACAATACTCTGGCTCCTTGGGCAAATTCTTTTGGCAGTGGCTTTAACTTGAAGGCCTATCCCGATCAATTGCAGTATGCCATAGGTTATCCTCAGGCTCCCGGTGGGGCGGAATGGTCGCCTTTGATGGTAGAAACTATGGGTCGTCTGCTCTCCGGAGAAATCGGGGTAGAAGAGGGCTTGACAGAATTGGCCGCAAAGATGAATGAAATCATTGACGAGAACAAGTAGTTGTCGGTTGCTGTATTGGTCTCTGTAAGAAAGGTGTTGTTGTGCTGCGTCTAAAAGGTGATCGTTTTTGGGGTTACCTGTTCATTGCGCCCACTATGTTAGGTATTGCGGTACTGAACATGTACCCGATTATTAATGTCATTTTTATGACCCTTTTTAAAACGAAGGGTCTGCGCAGAGATCAGCTTACTTTTGTCGGTATGGACAATTTTACCCGCCTGTTGCAGGACGATACGTTCTGGCAGGCCATGGGTAATACCATTGTCTATACCGTTATTTCAGTGCCGTTGTCCGTTTTTTTTGCTTTGGTGACGGCGGCACTGTTGAACTCTCAGGTGCGTGGCAAGAGCCTGTTCCGCACCATATTTTTCACCCCGGTTGTCGTTCCCGGTGTGGCCTTAGGGGTGATTTGGCTTTTCCTGCTGCAAGCTAAGTATGGCATTGTCAACAATATCTTGGGCACGCAGATTCCGTTTTTGAGAGACTCAAGTTACGCATTAAGTACAATCTCCATGATTGGCGTGTGGTCGGCTGTGGGCTACTACTGTATTTTGTTTATTGCGGGAATGCAGAGTATCTCACCGACTTTTTATGAAGCAGCCCGTATTGACGGTGCCGGTCCGATCAGGTGTTTTTTTATCATCACGCTGCCATTGCTTTCGCCTACCATATTTATGGTGTTGATTTTGTCTATTATTAGCGGCCTGCAAATATTCGATCTGCCCGTGGTCATGGTTGGGCCGATTAATCCTGCCTATGCGTCGGTGCGGCCGGTGCTGGAATTTTTCTTCCGCTACACCTTCAATGCGGGTAAACCCGGTATCGGTTCGGTGGTGATTGTGATCCTGCTGGCCTTAATTATGCTGATTACAGCAGTGCAATTCCGAATGCAGCGCAAGTGGGTCCATTATGAATAGTGTGTTGTGGGAACTCCCGGTTAGAGAACGCAGGGTCAGATTATGAAAAAAGGTTCAGTCACATCAATTTTGGCCTATGTAACTCTGATAACAGGTGGACTAATATTTATTTTCCCCTTTATTTGGACCTTGCTGAGTTCCTTTAAGAGTGCCAATGAGGCCATTGCTGTACCGCTGGTCTGGTTTCCCGCCGTGTGGAGTTGGGCCAATTATGCGGAATTATTTACCTTGTTGCCCTTCGGTTATTTCTATTGGAATACAGCACTGTTGGTGTTTTTCCGCATAGTCTGTGCCATATTATTTAGTACCATGGCAGCGTATGGCTTTGCCAGAATTCCGTTTCCCGGCAGTAAATTCTTCTTTGCGTTAATTGTCCTGCAATTTATGATTCCCCCGGCGGTATTCATTTACCCCCAGTACCGTATATTATTTCATTTGAATGCTTTAAATACCGTGTTTGCCTTGGTCTTTCCCGGTTTGGTTAGTGCCTTTGGCACTTTTTTGATGCGTCAGGCATTCCTGAGTTTGCCCGGTGCCTTGGAAGAGGCCTCCGTGATAGACGGTTGCAGTCGCTGGCAAATCTATACCTTGGTTTATTTACCTTTACTCAAGTCTTTTATGGTCGCCCTGAGCATCTTTACCATGATCTTTGCCTGGAAGGATTTGATGTGGCCGCTGATCGTTAATACAGACATCAAAAAGATGACCCTGACAGCGGGAATTATGTATTTGCAAACAGGTTCGGACTATATTGCCAATTATGCTGTGATGATGGCGGGTGTGGCAATGGCGACCATACCGCTGGTCACATTATATTTCTTCTTTCAAAAATCTTTTCAAACAGGCATTGCCATGACTGGTATCAAGTAGTTTCTGTTTGATATATAGATAATATAGACAGTTCAAAATTTCGGAAACAAAATCTGATTATAGAGGTCGTTATATGCCTAAAATTACTATTATTGGTGCCGGAAGCACTGTGTTTGCCCGAAATATTATCGGTGATATTTTATTCTTGCCCGCGTTTCGGGAAGCGGAATTCGCGCTTTATGATGTTGACGAAAAACGTTTGGACGATTCGATGATGGTTTGCGGGAAGATGAATGCCAAGATCGGAGCCAAGGCCAAATTTGAGAAATTCTGTGGCCCAACCAAGCGCAGAGAATCCCTGAAAGACAGCGATTTTGTTATCAGCATGTTCCAGGTCGGCGGCTACGAGCCGGCTACCGTAATTGACTTTGAAGTCTCCAAGAAGCATGGTTTGCGTCACACCATTGCCGATACTTTGGGTGCTGCGGGGATTATGCGGGGGCTGCGTTCCGTGCCGGTGTTTCTCGACATCTGTGATGAGATACTGGAAGTTTGCCCTGAGGCTTGGCTACTCAACTACGTCAATCCTATGGCCATGATCTCTTGGGCGGTGACGGCCCTGCGCCCACAGGTGAAGTACGTTGGGCTGTGTCACTCCGTTCAGGGCACCGCCCATGAACTGGCCCGCGACTTGGAAATACCGGACGGCAGTCTTTCCTATCTCGCCGCAGGCATCAATCACATGGCCTTTTATTTGCATTTTGAGCAGGTATTGGCCGATGGCAGCCACAAAAATCTGTACCCGGAAATGTTAGAGGGCTACAAGGCGGGTCGTATTCCCAAAGAGAATACCGATCTGCCTCGTTGCCCTAATCTGGTACGCTATGAGATGTTTAAATACTTGGGCTATTTTGTCACGGAAAGCTCAGAGCATTTTGCCGAATACACACCGTACTTTATCAAAGCCGGTAAACCGGAATTGATTGAGCAGTTCCGCATTCCGCTGGACGAGTACCCGCAGCGTTGTATTGAGCAGGTCGCAGGCTGGAAGAAGGGGCTGGCCGAGATTACGGCCGGTCTGGATAAGGAAATCGAACCGAGCAAAGAATACGCTTCTAAGATCGTCAACGCGATCTGGACCGGGAAGCCGGAAGTCATCAACGGTAATGTGGCGAATTGTGGCCTGATCGACAATGTATTACAGGAGGCTGCTGTTGAAGTTCCCTGTTTTATTGATTCTCAGGGTATCCATCCGGTCAAAGTCGGCAAGCTCCCGCCACATCTGGCGGCCCTGATTGCTACGAATGTCAATGTTCAGAGTTTGTTTGTGGAAGCCTTCGTGCAGGAGGATGTGCAGTGGCTCTATCATGCGGCGATGATGGACCCTCATACTGCCGCCGAGTTGTCGATGGCTGAAATCTATGCTCTGATGGATGAGCTGTTAACCGAACACAAGAAGCAAAGTGCCTTGTATCGGTTACCCGGATGGGTGTAGTGGCTGTAATGTCTCGTGTAATGTCAATGGATAGCCTGAAAAACGGATAGCCTGGAATTAGGCAACTTTTCCGGGCAACGTTACGGACCCGGCGTCAGGTAGAGCCGGGCCACACTGGCTTCACGCTTCCACTCTAACCGTCCGATAAAGACATTCTGAAAGGCTTCCGGCATCAAATCCTGACCGTTGATTTTAATTTTGGTGGCATCAACATCGCTGAGCCATAAGGTCAGAGGTGCTTCTCCCTGTAACAAAAGCTGTTTGTTTTGCAGTACCGGGAATTCCCGGGCTTTTTGACCAAACCATTGATAGCGGATGTAGCTATCTTGTTGAAAGGTCAGCCGGAGCTGCAATGTCACGGGCTTGCCGACCTGTAGTATGGCATGTGGTACGGCATCCCGGTACTGCTGCCGGAACGCTTCAAATTTCGCGCGGAGCTCGTCCTGAGGGAAGCTATCCGGCAGAACGGTTTGGGTCTCGGTGGCAGTGCGGTCATTCCGACTTAGATTGATGAGGACGGCAGGGCCCTCATCTCTTTGGAAAGCGAAGTCGAGCCGATAAGAATTTGTATCTGTGTCCGGGGTTTTCGTGTCGGACTGAGAGGGCAGAATGAGGTCGGCCGAATAGAGGGACAGGCTATTGGTTTTGCCGCCGGCTAAAGTCAGCTCATAGTCTCGGTCCAGATTCAGGCTGACCAGTTGAAAGCCTTGTGCTGTATGGACCACACGGAGTTTCGGTTTCCGCAGGTCATTGCGTTCCGGGTCCAAGACAAAATGGAGGATGAGACCATCTTCTAAGTCCTGCATCCAAGGATAGCGGTTGACAATTATTGGCCCCGGGTACTTCCGGACTGTTCCGGGGCCTTCCGAGATTTTCTGTCGGACATTTTCAGCACTCGGGGAAGAATCTGCGGTGCCGACATTGTTTTCCCTGTTTTCGGCTGATCCGGAGTCGGATTCTTGTGGGCCGGGTTCTTTTGCTTTGTAGTAGATAAAGTAGCCTAATCCTCCTATTGCGAATAGCAGGAGGATGGAGCCGATAACCAGAGGGGGCAGCTTCCGGTTGCGAGTATTGCCCGTGAGCTGTTCCATGGGCAGGGGACTTTCTATGATTTTGACATTTTGGTAGGCATTGAGCAAAATTCCGGGATCCAGTTTCAAGCTTTCCGCATAGTTTTTTAAGAAACCATAGTAGTAAGATTCAGCAGCAAAAAATTCGTATTGGTCACCTTCCAATGCTTCCAGGTTGCGGCGGGGGATGTTGGAATTGCTCTCCAGTTCTTGCAGAGTCAGGCCCAGTTCTTGCCTGCGTTTTTTTAGAATGTCACCTGGCCTCTTCATTGTAATCCAACCTTTTGGATGGTTTTCTTTGCTGTGTTACACGGGATAGTTTTGCACGGGGCCGTTTGGCACGGGACCGCATGGCACCGGGCCATATTTGCCGGCGTGCCGCAAACGAGAAATGTATGCATCAAATGTCAGTCCTGTAGGAACTTCGCCCACTCTTTGGCACCGGGAGGGTTCTTGGGATCGAAAATAGTATCTTCAAGGCCAATATTGGTTTGAATATCCAGAAAATTATATTCGACCTTGCTGCCGTACCAACTGCCCTTGACCTGACGCATCAGTAAACTGGTGGGATAGAAACTGACTTGCAGTTCTTCGATGCGAGCCGAAGAATTGATTGGGTTGAGCAATAGTACGATTACCGGACTTCCTATGCCTTCTTCTTTGACGGGTTGGGAACCTGTTGGGTATTTGTAGCGCATGGAATACAGCCTGCGCATCACACGCAGGCTGGGTGGGCCCGCCTGTGCGCCTTCCAAGGGTTGGGTCATCAGTATTTTGTTCTGATGATTGTAAATAACCAATTGAGTATTGGTAATTAGGATGAAACGTTTACTGGGAGTGTTATATTTGAGAAGGACATTGCCGGGGGTTTTATAGTACGCGGTGGCAACAGAGTTCTGTTCATTGATATTCATGCGCCACAATGCCTTGTAATCCTGTATTTTCTGGTGGGCTGTCTCGGCACGGGTAAAAAACTGAGAGACCGTCTCTTGAGCCGCCAGAGGCGATAGTTGGATTAATTGCACTCCCGAGAGGAGAAGCAATAGCAAGCCGATCTTCACGCCTTGTCTGTAGCCGTGAGTGGTGTTGCGGAGAAAAAGAACCTTGATTTTAAGCATTGAAAAACCTGAAAAAAGAGCTGTGTCAAACGGGCACGAGATTACCCGAATTACCTGATGATTTTGCGTGATCCTGCGTGATTCTGCCCTCGTGGGCATGATATGAGGAGATTTTCGGCACCCTCCAACATGGGCCGGGAAAGGAGGCCCATTCAAAGTCATCTGTGGAGAATGATCTGTGCCAAGTGTCACAGTCTAACGGTTTTTGCCGCACTTAGACAAGATATTGAAATAAGGTCCGGAAGCAGATCCTGAGCTCGGATTTTGAAATAAGATCTTACTCCGAAATCTTGACCCGTATTCTGAGTCCGGCATCCCAAAAAGATGTTTTGGCCAAAATCCTGCTTTGCCGGCAAGACGAAAATTATAGGTGGATTATTCGCTGAAAATTATTTGCCCACGCAAAACTGTTGGAAAATATCGCGCAGCATTTCAGCATTGAAGGTCTGACCATTTACTTCGCCGAGCCGGCCACAAATCTGGCGCAGCAGTTCGCTGCCCCAGTCCATGTCGAAGAGTTGCTGTTCCCTGTTTTGGAGACCGTCACAATATTCCTGAAGCAGTTCAGCTGTCTGGTGTATCAATTCAGCTTGGCGTTCGCTGAGCGGGGCTTCCGTCTCTGCTTTGAGCTGGACAGGCAAGCTGCGTTGCAGCTCATCAATCAATTGGGGCAGGCCTTGGCCCGTCTTGGCTGAGCAAAGAAATAAACAGCACTCTGTTCCCGCTTCGTTTTCTGCGGCCCGTTGTTTCTGCCATTCGTCTTGCAGCTGCTCTGAAATAGCTTTTGTGTCTGTCTGGTCTTTATTGTCGGAGGTTTGGTTGACGTGGGTTTGGTTGGGAAGGGGAGGAAGGTTGGGAGAGGAAAGCAGATCACTTTTGTTCCAGATTTCGAGCAGTGGCAGTTTCCGTTTAGCGGCAATTTGCCGCATTTCGCTGCGGTAGCGTTGCAGCTCAGCTACGGCCGCGTCCATGGTTATCTCTGTTTCCGTTTCCGTGACTGTCAGGTCGGCAGTCGGATTGTCCGCCTCGGCATAACCGTCCTGCCATTCCTTTGCCGAGTGTTCGTGTGCGGCCCGTATGTCTGGCCACCGCCGGGTCAAGTCGACCAGAGCGACCCGAATATCGCTGAGTAAAAGTACAAAGTCGGCCTGTTCCAGCAGTTGCCGACTGCGCAGCATCCCCTGCTGTTCAATGGGGTCATCGCTGTCGCGGCGCAGCCCGGCAGTGTCGTAGAGCAAAATACTCTGTCCGGCCAGTTCAAAGTGGGCTTCCAGGTAGTCTCGGGTGGTGCCGGCCTGCTCAGAGACAATGGAACGCTCTTGGGCCAGCAGACGGTTGAATAGAGATGATTTACCGCTGTTGACGGCCCCGATCAAAACGATCTTACAGGTTTTCCAACAGTTTTTTTGTAGCCGGTAGGAAGAGAGACAGTCACGCAAATATTGTAGGTGGCTTCGGGCCGAAGGCAGACTGTCGGGCAATTGGTAATGAAATTCCAGCTCCGTTTCATCGTAGTCCAATTGCAGTTCGCTACGGGCCAGTATTTGCAGCAGGTCAGAGCGCATTTGCTGCAACCTTTGGGTAAAGGGATTGTGGGGTTGATCCAAGTGATAGAGGGCACTGCGACGTTGGTTCTGGCTCCGGCTTTCGGCCAGGAGGGCGATGGCCTCGGCTTGGTGAAGGTTGCGCTTGCCGTATTTGATGCTGCGATAGGTGAATTCACCGCGCCGGGCCTCGCGGAGGCCCAGTTTTCGGAGTAATTTGCGCACGGCATCCAGGACAGCCAAGCTGCCGTGACAGTGGATTTCAAGCATATCCTCGCCGCTGTAGCTGCGCGGGGCGCAGAATTTCAGCAGCAGAACCTCGTCCACTAACGCGTCTTTTTCGGAGGAATCCGGATACAGAAGAAAGCCATAGACCGCGCTGTGGCTCTCAGCCCGCTCTAGAGCACCGTAACGTGAAAAGGCATTGGCAAATAGCTGCCAAACGGTTGGGCCACTGCAACGAAACACGGCCACGGCACTTTTTCCCGGCACCGTTGCCAAGGCAAAAATGGCATCGCCATTGCGAAAGTGGCCTTCTCCCGAGGCTTGTTCGTTGCGCAGTTCTGTGGACATCTTTTGTCTTTAATGCTTTGTGCTTGAGGCTTGGCCGCCTGTAAACCTATGTCTTTCTGTTTCCCGTTTGCTGTAGCTGCCGGAAAAATTCGGAGAATTCTTCATCGAGGTCCACATCCATGATTGATTCACGCTGGGTAAACAGGATGCGGCTGGTCTTGAGATTGTGCAGCTCCATCAGTTTCCACTGCACTACCGGTATGCGGTGAATGACTTTGGTAGGGATATGATAAATAATCGTTTTCTGGACGGTCTCGTAGGAATACTGAATGCGAACACCGGGCAAAACAGTTTCCTCTCCGAAGATATCACCGCCGACGAAGAGATCCTTCATTTCGTTGTCTTCAAAGATGCCGATGGAGCCTTGGAAAACAATATAGAGCCCCGGCAAGTCACGGCAGTCAATCAGCTCGCCCGGTTCGCTTTCATAGATACCGATGTTTTGCGAAATATAGCGCAGGGCACTTTCGCCAACACTGTCGGAAAACAGGCTTAACGATTGTAGGTAATCAATGCGATACTGAGTGTCCGTAAACTGTTTGGTGACCCCGTGGCTGTTGAGGATATGGAGGTAAATACTCTTGGGGATTTCCAGCAGAGTTACATAGCTTTCGGCGCGAAAGGTCAGGTTGGAAGGAGTATTGAAAAGTACAAACGAAGAGCCAACCAGGGAGCCGGTATTCAAAGTGATGGAGATGTCATCTTCGACGTTGATTCCACCGATGACACCGGTCAGTAACAAATAAATGTTTTCAGGATTTTCCCCTTTTTTAATCAGGATAGTACCAATGTTAAGGTACAGAATTTCGCCGTTGAGCAGCATATTCATGTCGCGTTCAGAAGTCAGGGGCAAAGTTTCTTTCAGCCAGAATTCGGCACGCTTCATGTAGAAATTGACCTTGGAAGGGATCAAAACATCGGTCAGGGCAAAGGTGGCATTGGTGCCAATTTCCTTTTCGTTACCGTCCAGTGGTCGTTCTATATGGCACAACACAATCTTTTTGGAAACGTCGTCTTTAAAGTCAATGGCATCACCGTGAATCAGGCCTCCTCCGATGTCAACTTTTTTTAGGTCGGTGGGCACCATGTAGGACTGCTTGATACGGGTATAGTATTCCATGCTGATGCCATAGGCTGTCGGGTCATCGGTGATAAAGCTTTCCAGAATGCGGTCGGAGCAGGTATCCGCCAAGTGGCCATAGCAGCGGTAGCCTTCGTGCCACAGGGTGCGGAAGTAGAAAATGGAGGTTTCCACCGGGTGGGGAGAAATCAGGGGCATGACTTCTAATCCATCAATTTCATTCCACCGGTCGAATTCCAGGTCAAAGCATTTGAACATGCGGAAAAACATCCGCTCGTCCACAGACAAAACGGCGGAGAGTTTTTTGGTCACCGAATGGCGTACGGCCTTGGTGGCAAAATACTTCAATCGGCGGTCAGAGCGAATCAGAGAAGTCAGGCCGCCAAAGTGGTCGTCATGGCTGTGCGTGTGGAAAATACCTTCCAGTTCGTTGATCGAAATGCCGGCGGCATTGAGCAGTCGGTCGACACCTGGCGGGGCATCCACCAGGAAATAACGTCCCTGGTAGCAGATTAGGGATGACATACTGGCCCGGTCGGCATCCCAACCGTTGCCCTCTCCGAGGTGGGTCACCGAGAAATATTCCGCGTTGGGCTTGTGATAGTCCAAATTGTAGGGAATCTCGTAGTTTTCCTGAGAGAATAAATTGAGGTCGACCTGTACGGTATCATCGCCAAAAGTGAATTCATAGACGTTGTGGGCTATGCGCCGAATAAAGAGCCCCTTGTGGATCTCCATGCGCCGGGAACCTTCAACGAAGAACAAGTCAAGCTGTTCTTCGACTTTCTCCAGGCGGCCAAAGTTAAAGCGCATTTTCATGCGCATCAGGTCGATGGCCTGTTGCTGGTCGAAACCGGCCTCCATTAGTTCTTTGACCGAAATTAAGCCATATTTGCCTCGGATGAAGTAATTGCATTGGGCATTGATTTGGTGGGGCAGACCGATCAGCAAGGGGCGTACCCCGGTGTTATTGGGATGATTGGGCAGGGACATGCCCTGTTTGTACTGCATGTGCAGAATCGGAAATTCTATTAGGTTGCAGAACTGACCGTTTTGCGTAGCGACATCGGAAAGCAAAATAGCGTTGGGTCCGGTTGCAAATCCGATGCCGTCCTTTTCTATGTCGCGGATGATTCCTTTGCGACTCAGCAGTTTGACGATGTCCATTGGGCAGCCACAGAGGATACGCAGATCAATTTGATGGATATTGACCATGTACACGCCTGGGCAGACATTGAGTTTGTGCATCCGGAGGTCTTCCTTCAATTATTCATGTTAGAACATTTAGTTGTGTATGGATATGTACAGGCAGCCTGCAAACTATGGGCCACACTATTCTATAGAAAAAACTTTGTATTGAAAAGTCTCTAATGTTCGGAAGGACGTTTTTGGTTTGCAACGCGAGGGGAGACAGCAGGGGGAGACAGCAGGGGGAGACAGCAGGGGGAGACAGCAGGGGGAGACAGGAGAGAATACGGACAGGCCGTTAAAAATCCTCGCAGTCAAATTGGCCTTGTTCGTCTTTGTGTAACTGCAACTTGCTGCGTTTTTGCTTGCGTTCTTTCATACGTGTTTGGCTGTGGTCACCGCGCCGGCCTTTGCCTTTGTCGTTACTTTTGTCACTGTGGTCGGGTGTTGTCCCGATTTCCCGGGCGGTTGTCCCACTTTTTCTTCTGTTGGAATGTTTCCCCTGAGTCCGATAATCCGGTTTTTCGGCAAAACTCTTCTCCAGATCATCGTACAAATTTAGGTAGGAGAGATAACGCTGTTCGGAGATCATGCCGTATTCAGCCGCATCACGTACGGCGCAGTCGGGTTCCCGGCGGTGCCGGCAGCTACTGTAAGCACAAATTTTGCGTGGGCCGGAAAATTCCGGGTAGTAATCTTGCAAGCCGGTCAGCTCGTCTTGCGCAATTTCAGGCAGGAAATTGCGCATACCCGGGGTATCGATCAGTCGATAGCAATCGGGACCTTGGTCGTGTCGCAGGGTCCGGGCCAATGTGGTGGTGTGCACGCCGCGCTGCCACTTTGCCGAAATGGCACGGATTTCCTGAGACTGGTGCGGAAAGAAATAGTTGCACAGGCTGGACTTCCCGACTCCGGACGCTCCGATTATGGCGTAGAGTTGGCCGTTGAGAACTTGGTAGAGCCGTTGCAGGTGGTTTCGGCCTTGGGGTACAGAGACGTAGCGAATCCAGGTGCGTACTAACAGACGGAGCAAACGGGCCGGGCCGGAGCCCTGTCCCGGCTTGTTCGTTTCATCCGTGCTGTCCGCTGTTTTGCCCTCTGTTATTGGTCTCTTTGCTGCCTGGGTTTGCCGATTTTTCAGGCCTGTTATAGAGACGGGCCGGATTTCCAAGCCCAATTTGCGGTACTGGCGCAGAAATTTACCGAGCCGGCTCAGCTCCCTGAAACTCTCGATATAGTCGATTTTGTTCAGCAATATTACGATCCGGCTGTCACTGCGGTGGGCGGCGATGAGCAGGCGGTCCAGAAAAGCACTTCGCAGGGGAGGGGACTCCCAGGACAGCAGCAGGATGACTCCGTCAATATTGGCGGCGAAGGCCTGCGGTTCCCCGCGCTTCAGGTTGCGCCGCTGTAAAACGTTGCGCCGTTCGATGCGGCGGTAAATTCGGCCTTCGTCTTCGCTGAGACTGCGGCCTTCGAGCAGGACAAAGTCACCGCAGATCAGGGGGTTGTGTTCTTGGGCTACACCCTGATGATTCAGGGTTTTGCCGCGCAGGCGGCATTTGCGCTCGCGTCCGTCCGGGCAGGCCACCATAAAGATATTGTTGGCCCCCCAGAGTATTTGGCCACACAGGTCTTTTGATGTTTCCGGGAGCCCCTGTTCTTCGCACAGGCGGGCCATTTGACGGAGCGGAACGGTGCTTCTGTCCGTTTCGCTGTCGGTGCCTGAGTGCTTTGAGTGATGCCGGGATTTGGAGGAGGCGAAATTAGGGGTCACGGCCGAGTCTGATGGATAGTTTGGGCTGTTTGGCAAGTAGGTGGGGTTTTCGATGGCAGCAGTGGCGATAGTGGCATGAGAGGAAGGGGTTCGTCCCAACCTTCCAATATTTGCAGTTGCAGGCCAAAGCGTTGGGCCCAAAACGGCCAGTGGGACCCTTCGGTCCGGCGGGTCAGCAGCAATAGGTCGGAGCTTGCCGCAGAATCCGGGCCGGATTTGAATTTTTGAGGAGCCTGCCGAGGCAGCAAGTCCCAGAGCCTGCGGCGTATGCCTGTGAGTGAATCGCACAGTTGAAGGTCGGGTTCTGCGGCCTGTAGTTGGCTTTGTAATTCGTCTTTCAGGTGGAGGAAATGGGTGCAGCCCAGCACCAGCCGATCGGCTCCTGTTTCCAATATCGGCCGGACAAAAGGTTGTATGGCTGCCCGTATCGCGGCGGCGGTCCCTGTCGAGTCAGCTTGTCGGGCCAATGCGGGCCAATCTTCTTCGATAAATTGTATCAGACTGGCCGCGTTGATGGCATCGAGTCGGCAGTCGGGGGCACAGCGGTGTAGCAGCCCTTCTATATACTGTGCATGGCTGGTGCTTCGCGAGGCGAGCATGGCAATTTTGCGCCGCCGTGAGGTGGTGGCAGCAGGTTTAATGGCCGGCACCGTGCCGATGAACTGTTGCTGCGGCAGCCTGCGCCGCAGCTCATCCAAGGCCAGCACCGTAGCGGTGTTACACAACAGAATGACAAATTTGGCCGGGTGCCGGGCCAGAGTCGAAGTGAGAAGCCGACAAATGCGTTCACGCAACTCGTTCTGTTCTTTTTCGCCAAAGGGGAAGTAGGCGTTGTCGGCCAAGTAGACCCAGTTGATTTTGGGGTGCCCGGACAATTCGGGGAGTTTGGGCGGATTGCGCAGTGCGTCCAAATAGGCCAAGCCTCCGATGCCGGAGTCGAAGCAGAGAATGCCGGTGGCAGAAGCCGGGTCTTCTAAGGTTGGGTGTTGCATCGGAAGGGCATTTTCAGAGGGCATTGTGGGGTATTCCGTTGTCAGTAGCTATCCTGGGTATGGGCTTCAAGGCCTAAGCCTCCTCTTGAGTCTTTTTTTAGGTCTCTTCTCTCTTCTTTGGCATTCCCTTTATTGACGGGGGCGACCGGGCCGGTACTTGAGGCTCGGGGTTTGACCTTTAGCATTAGCGCATTGTGACAAACTCTTCCGATCCGGTGGGGTGGATGGCCACGACACTGTCGAAGTCGGCCTTTGTGGCCCCCATCTTCATGGCCACGCTGAAGCCTTGGATCATTTCGTCAACGCCGTGGCCGATACCGTGGAGGCCGACTACCCTTTGCTCCGGTCCGGCGCAAACCAATTTCATGCGGCAGGGCTGCCGGTGTTGGGTAATGGCCGTATACATTGCCGTGAAGTTACCCGTATAGACCTTTATACCGTCTTTTGCATCGTCCCCGTACTCAGTGCGTGCCTGCACTTCCGTGAGGCCCACAGTGCCGATTGGCGGGTGGCTGAAGACCACGGTGGGCACCATGGTATAGTCCATTTTGGGAGGTTCGGTGTAGGCCCCCGCATTGAAAAGCCGCTCGGAAAGCAGTCGGCCGGACTTGACCGCCACCGGGGTTAGTTCTATACCATTTTGCATTACGTCACCCAAGGCATAAATGCCTTGGACATTGGTGTTTTGGTATTCATCAACCGGGACAAACCCCCGCTCATCACACTGTACTCCGCCGGCTGCCGGCTCCAACCGGGCTGTGTTGGGGCTGCGCCCGATGGCCCAGATTACCTGCCGGGCATTATGGCTGCTGCCGTTTTCAAAGTGCAGAGTCAGGCTGCCGTCGGTTTCTTTTACCAGCTCTTTCGGCACGGAATGGCGGTGGATACCAATGCCCGAAGCTTCCATTTCTTCCTGTAGGGTATCGCGCAACATCGGATCGAAGCTGCGAAGGGGCGATTCCCTGCGTACAAAGAGGTCTGTTTTGACCCCGAGAGAATGCAAAACTCCGGCCAATTCCACGGCGATGTAACCGGCTCCGACGACAGCCACGCTCCGAGGCCGTTCTTTCAGGGCGAAGAAACCGTCCGAATCTATGCCGTGTTCGGCCCCGGGAAGTTTCGGAATATTGGGCCGTCCCCCGGTGGCGAGCAGGATATGTTTGGCGCGTAATTGTCTTGGTCCTTCTGCCGTTTCTGCTGTCAGTTGCCCGGGACCGGTAAACTTGGCGTAGCCGCGAATAAGCTCCACTTTGTTGTGGTCCAGGGCCTTCTCGTAAGATTGGTGAATGCGTCCAATGTAGGCCGAGCGGTTGTTTACCAGCCGACTCCAGTCCAGGTCGGTCACGGCCCGCTTTGTGGCAGTCGCATCCAAGGCGAAGCCGTAGTCCCCGGCATAGTGCAGGGCCTCTGCGATCTGCGCACCGTACCACATCACCTTTTTGGGCACACAGCCGACATTGACACAGGTGCCGCCCAGCTCTTTGCCTTCGATCAGGGCTACTTTGGCTCCGTACATGGCGGCGCGATTGGCCGAGGCGATGCCTCCGCTGCCACCTCCGATGCAGATGTAGTCATATTCTGTCGGGTTTTTCATATTTGCCATATCATCACTCTCCCTCGGGTGTGTTTATCGGTTGTGTTTAGAAGCTTACTGTCACCCACACAAGAAAACGGAGTTTTGACCATAGAACATGGCTCTTGTGCAGATTTTTCTGTTCCGGTATTTGTCCGTGATTGGTTTGACACCACAGTTCATGCAATGTAGGCCATTTCGGACAGAATTTCCGCCGAGTATATCGGAAAAGACATTCCGGGCCAATCGTTTGGGACTGTACAACGGAACAAGAGAAAAGGATACAGAAAATTGCGCCGTAATTGTCCGATTCCCGGTATGCAAGAATTTCAGTTCTTCCTAATATTAGCGGCAATCTGTCATTTGATTTTTAGAGAATAGAATAGGAGAGAGAGTTCACATGGCGAAACAGGAACAGAAAAAAGAACGGGAGCAGGGTGCGGCCCGAACACAGACAGCTGACCGACAGTCCCCTTCGGACAGGAAGTACCGGGTAGGCATTATTTTTAGCGGCGGCCCCGCCCCCGCCGCCAACAGCGTGATAGGGGCCTGTGTCGCCGCTTTGTTGGGACACGGGCACGAATGTTTGGGCTTCTACCACGGCTACTCCAATTTGCAGGATTATCACCCGGTCACCGGGCGATTGCTGCCCGATAAGCATTACCGGACCTTCGATGAAACGGATCTGGAGGGCTACCGCAACCGCCAAGGTATCATCATCGGTACTGCGCGGAGCAATCCCGGTAAGGGGATCGAGGGTCTGGAGGATTTGAAAGACTCACAGAAAACTGAGAAGTTGAGGAATGTCTACTCTGCTTTGGTCGATCTGGGGATTGATGCCTTGATTTCTATCGGTGGCGATGACACCCTGCGGACGGCTAATTTGATTGTGGAATACCAGAAGAATCTGGGTGCCGATCATCGGCATGTGAATGTGATCCACCTGCCCAAGACGATAGACAACGACTACCCGGGCATTGATTTCACTTTTGGCTTTTTTACGGCGGTGGATATCATGGCCAAGGAAGCTTTGAATCTGCGTGCCGATGCTCAGGCTACTTCGGCCTATTATATCGTTGAGACAATGGGTCGCAAGGCTGGTTGGTTGGCTTACGGTACGGCGATAGCCGGTGAGGCTAACATGGTGATTGGAGTGGAGGACCTCCTCTGTGATGGTTTGCTGAACAAAGAGGGTTATCTGGATGTCGACAGGTTGGCGGAGCGTATGCTGGAATTGATTGTCACCAGGGAGAAGCGTTACGACAAAGACTACGGCACGGTAGTCTTGGCCGAGGGGCTGGCCGAGAGGCTGCCGCCTGAAAAGATGCCCGAGCTGAGCTGTGATGATCACGGCCACGTTTCGTTGGGCAATGTGGACTTGAGCAAGATGTTAGCCGCCGAGGTATCGGCTCGCTATAAAAAGCTTTGTGGCCGGAATAAGAAAGTGACGGCGGTGCAGTTGGGCTATGAGTCGCGCTGCGCTGCGCCTCATGCTTTTGATGTAATGCTGGGCAGCCAATTGGGCGTGGGCGGTTTCCGCGCTGTGGTCGAGGGCCGGGATGCTCACATGGTCAGCACCAATGGTCAGTTTGATATCACCTTCGTCCCGTTTGGGGAGATCATCGCCGGGGAGAACCTGCGGGCCGATGTGCGTTTCGTTCAGTCCGGCTCGGACTTCCATCGATTAGCACGCTTTTTGGAAACTCGGGTGGAGTCGGGGTACTCTGTCGGTGGGGCGTGCACGGGAAATTGAGCAGGACCTGTGTTGTCGGAAGGGTCTGTGTTGTCAGAAGGGCCTTGTAACCGAGAGGGCCCGGGTAGCAGGAATAACATGGGTAGCAGGCAGAGAGAGTGGGGCCGGGCTCCGTTCTCAACGCCGTCTGCTGCGCTTGCAGTCAAAAGATCACTGACTCTGTTCTAAAGCGGACTTTCTGCCGGCCGTATTTTAGGCCAAAGAAGCTGCCGCTATAGCTTGGCCATGTAAGATTTCTTCATCGGTGAGGGTGCAGAGCGAAAGCTCCAATGCCGGGAACTCATCCGCAAGTATCTTCTCGGCCTCCGCAATGAGGATTCTGCCACCTTCGCCTTTGAGTACACGGCCCAGCAGCAGCACGTTTTCCATGCCGTAGAAGCGATGGTACCAGGGAATGGCGTAGCCCAAATAGCAGCCGATGGTGCGGAAAATGGCCTCGGCTCCGGCGTGTGCCTGCCGGAGTTGCTCTTGGATCAAAGCCAGTTTCCCGGGCTTGTCCAATTCGGGCGGCAGGAGAATACCCGCTTTGGGGGCCAGGCGAATGATGGCTTGCTGAGAAAAGTATTCCGCCCCCGTACCCCGGTCCTGAGACCACTCATCCAAGGCCCGATTTGGCCCCAAGTCGACCGGGACAAAGGCCAGTTCATTGAACCAGGAGTTGACGGCACCCTTGGCATTGGCGTAGCCTGCCGCTTGGCTGGTACCCATAGCGATGCCCAATAAGTTGTTTCTGCCCAAGGTCATGGCCCCGGCTAAGGCCGTGACATCGCCATCATTGGCCAGACAGTAGGGGATGTCGCCAAAGATACCTTTGGACTCGGCCCAAAAAACTCCGCGCGATTCTTCCCGTCCAATTTCGTCCATGATGCCGCGAAACAGGGAACTGATTTTGATCTCGTTGTTCATGACAATGCCGGGGACACTGCCGCCGATGGCCTCTGCCGGGCCGGGCAGCTTGCGGGCTCCCAGCTCGTACAACTCTCTGATTTCGCGCCTGTGCCAGTCCAAATCAGTTTGCGGGTAGGGGTCCCAGATGATGGAATCGGCAAACAACACTTTGCCATCGGCAATGGCAGCAATTTTCTTGTCCGATCCGCCCAGGTCAAAACCCAAGCGCAGACCGCCGGACTTTCTGCCAATCTCGGAAGACTCAATAGACGGCGCAGGCATATGCTCCGGTTCACAACGGATGATTTCCAAATGCCGGTCGAAAATACCCTCCACGATAAATTCGACATCAAACTTCTGTTTGCCCGTGCCGGAAAAGTCTTTTTGCAACCTGTCAATCCAGGCAACGGGCAAGTTGGCATAGAGCCGATAGCCGCCGTAGAGCCACAGCATAGTCTTGATGAAGCGGTTGAGGTAGAGCAGACTTTGTTGTTCCGTCCCCGTGGCCAAGGAAAGCAAAACTTCTTGACGGGCTACCTGATGGGGACTCCTGACCAGAGTTAAGGTGTACCGGACAGGTCCGGCGGCTCGTGCCATTTCCTGATACCGGCGTTCAAACTCAATCATCGGCAGATAGTCGGGGTCTAAGATGGGTTTATATTTCACAGTGTCTTCCTACCCTGAAACGAATTTGTAAGGTACCGCTGACAATCCGGGTAAAATAAAGTTTCCTGCCAATCCTGACGCAGATTAGGCTGCCAAGCCAGCCGACAAACCAGATCGCAAAGCCGGAAAAAAACCGAAACTCTAAACCGACTGTCGTTGCTCTGCCTGTGTCGATTCGGGGTCTGGACACGACAGATGTTTGCGTATATATCGTTGATTCACACCCAAGTCTACGCTCCATGGAAACTCCCATGAATATTTTGGGGCGACCTGTCTTTACTATTCATTTTTGCGTAAAATATCTGCATGAACAATCGGAAAATAAACGAAAAAGAAGTCCGGCCCGGAGTTGATCCCGAAATCCATTTGTTTGACGAACAGGATTTTGAGACCGGCAGTGACCGCGAGCGTTGTATCCGGACCGCAGCGCAGCTGCGGAATTTGGCGGGTAAGCCGGACCAAGTTGCAGCCCGTGACCCAGCTTTTGACTCGGCCCTTGATTTGCAGTCGGACCCGGACTTTGATCCGGAAGCCTGGTTCTGCGGTCTTTCTCTGATAGGACAGGCTCACTACCAAAGTCCCTGTCATGTGGTGGCCCCGGAAGTCTTTGCTCGCCACTACGAACTTATTTTTGTCGAGAAGGGTTGCCAGACGCACTGGCTGGACGGTCAGAGCTATGAACTGCAAAGCGGTGATTGTTTTCTGATCCGGCCGATGCAGCAGCATTCCACGGCCCGAAAAGCCGAAGAGCGGGGCCGGTTCTACTGGTGGATTTTCGATCCCGGTGCCGGCCTGCTCGGTTTGGATGTACAGCGCAGCAACTTGCTCCTCAAGGCTGTCATCCGTGGTTTTGTCGGGCAAGGTGACAGACCGGGCGCAGTGTGCCGCCTGAGTCCCAAAAATGCTTTGCAAATGCGCAATATTTTGGCCGCATTATTCCACAGTTGGAGAAGGCATGAGCTGGCTAATCAGGTTAATAGCAAGGGTGCCGGGACGCAAGACGGAATATGTAAGGAGCACAATTTATTGGATTGGGAACACAGCTTGTTGGATTTGTTTTTTGTGCTCCTGCGCGAGCAGGAGGATGACCGACAGAAGAAGCCGGAGCCTAATCTTTCCGCCTCTGCTTTTTACACTGGCGAAACAGAGAGCAGAGACGCGAACAGAACCTGTCTCCAATCCGTTTGTCGCTATATTTCCGGCCATATTTACGAGAATGTCACTTTGGAAGAGCTGCGCGGTCTGACATCGTATTCTGAGCCACATTTGCTGCGTTTGTTCCGCGATGAATATGGTTTACCGCTGCGCGACTACATCAACCGGGAGAAAATTGATACGGCGCGGGAACTGTTGCTTCAGGGGCTGCCGGTCGCCGAAGTGGCCGCAAAACTGAGCTTTTCCAGTTCGCAGTATTTTGCCGTGGTGTTTCGTCGTTACGCCGGAACCAGCCCCGGCAGTTGGCGCAGGCAGAATCGTCCGGGAATTGCGGAAACCGGAGTATCTGCCTGAGTTTGCCGTTCCGTTCCGTGGTGAGGGTCTGCATGGTAGGGTCTGCATGGTAGGGTCTGAATGGTAGGGTCTGAATGGTACGGTCTGCATGGTGCGGGCTGGGTAGTTTGGGCTGTGCGGTGTGAGCTTTTCCGAGGGGGAATCTATTCCCCCCGATCGTCCATTGGCTTATAGTGTAGGGATATGAATCAAAAGCAATGTTTGCAGTTTTCCCGTGAATTTCCGCCGGGAGAGGGCAAAAGCTATAGCCGCGTTCCGTTTGAAGTTCCTCCCAATACGGAATACATCGTCATTCGGGGCCGTTACAAAATAGAGGGCGGGAGTGGCGGCACAATAGACATAGGCCTGGCCGATGCTGAAGATCGGACCCGGGGTTGGAGCGGAAACCTGAACCGCTTGCAGCAAATATTTCTGGGGGAAGAACAGGCCAGCCTGGGCTATCTGGCCGGGCCCCTACAGCCGGGTACTTGGAACATCCTGCTCGGCGAGAGCCGGAAGCACAGCTGCCCGATTGCGGTGAAGTTGGAGTTGGAGCTGTTGCCCTGCAAACCCCGGATCGTCCGGGGAGATGTACACGGCCACTCCCTTTACAGCGATGGGGCCCACAGCATCGAAACCAAATTGCAGATGGCCAGGGAAAATGGCTTGGACTTTCTGGGCTTTACTGACCACAATTCCGTAGCCCAGAATTTTTGTCTGCCGGTCAATCCCGATGTGCTGTTGCTGCCTTCCTGCGAAATTACGACTTACAACGGTCATCTCAACATTTTTGGTTATCGGGAGAGGCGCATTCCCAACTTTATGTGCCGGAGTTCCGAGGATGTGCGACAAGTTCTGACCGACTTGAAGGATCAGGCGGCTTCCGGCACGAACCAAGGACTTTGGATCCAGCTAAATCATCCTATACGTAACAATGATGTAGCAGGCTGTCAGTGGAATTGGGATTACGACATGCCCTTCGACTGGATTGAGGTATGGAATGGCTCGTGGAATCAGAACAGCATCGCCAATGTCCGAAAGTGGCAGGATTTTCTGGAACAGGGCCGTTTTCTGCCCGCCGTGGCCAACAGTGATTTCCATTGTGTGGAGATTAAGCGGCAGGGCTATCCCTGCAATAACGTCTGGGTCGCAAAGAAAACGGAGAGAGAAATCCTGCTGGCGTTGGCCAATGGCCATAACTATGTCACGGCAGAGCCATTGCCGAAGAGAAGTTTTGGGGCCTTTTGCCGACTTGGCGGCAAAACAGAAGAAGTGCTATTTGGCAGCACAGTCCGCCTTGCAGCAGGGAGCACAAAGGTTGCGGGAGATTTGAAAGAAGGGGAGGCCTCAGAAGACTTCCTGGTTCTGGAGTTAACCGTGGCAAAATCCTACTTGGCCGAACTGGAAATATTGCTACTGCGGGTTTGGAATGAGTTTGGCCTGTGTTTGGAGCTGGAGCCGGACCCGGCGAGCTTCCGTGCCTGTGAAGAATCAGACTCGCACGACCACAAATTCTGCTTGGAACTGGACGCGAAAGGCCGACCACAGAATCTGCCTTACCCATGTTTCCAACGCGATTTTCAAGGTCAACAACACGGTGAAACAGGTGTGCGGGCCGCCCGGGCCGATCAAGCCGACTTTAGAGCCGGGAATGCCGCCCGGCCCTTTCTTCGTTTTGAGTTATTTGAGCTTGATTCGGCAGGGTTGTGTTCGACTAAAGAGTCGCATGCAGAGAGACATAAAGAGGCACACGGAGAGTCGCAGGAAAAGGCTCTGCTGCTGACCAATCCGATCTTTCTCGAGTCCGTCCGTCCGGACGTATCCGTATCCGGGAAATGAATGCGGGGTTTGGAGAGACAGAACCAAACCCCGCATTCATTCTGAAGAGCGGAGTGTTTTTCGCTTAGAACTTTCAGGCCCGGAATTTTCAGGCATTAGCGAGAAGTTTGTCCACAATCTGATCTTTCGGGGCAAAACCCATGTGTCGGTTGACCTCTTCACCGGCGCGAAACAAAATCAAAGTTGGCACAGCCATAATGTCCAATGCACCGGCCGTTTGGGGTGCTTCGCTGACGTTGGCCTTGACAATCTTGACTTTGCCTTGGTATTCCCGGCCCAATTCTTCGATAATCGGGGCAATCATCACACAGGGAGGGCAATTTTCGCCCCAGAAGTCTACCAGGACGGGGATTGTGGATTGCCTTACTTCAGTGTCAAAAGTGCTGTCATTCACAGTGGATGGCATATTCAATTCTCCTTCATAATTGGGGATGTACAGGTTCTACAGGACCGCCGGCCCGTTAGCTTGCCGGAGCTTGCCAGAGTCTGCCGGCAGCACGATGAGCCGAAATGGGCCGCAAGGTGCTTGCAGACAGAAAAAAACGGAACTTGGGGTCACCCTATTCAGATACCGAAAGGTTGGCAAGGCCTTCGATGCCGGACGAAAAAACCGGCGGCCTTACATCCGGAGTCGGTGACAGGGGGTTAGCCTCTCCTCTCTAATTTGGTACAGAATCACGGAAATTTCAAACAAAACTACATTTATTTTTCTTGTCGTGCCGTGTCCGGATTTGGATATTCGGTCCATTTGTTGCAGTCAATTGAAGGAAAAACAGGTAAAATTATCACCATCAGAACGTTCAGACAGGTGAAATATGGAACCCGATATGTGTTACCAAGTGTGGCTTGACGGCAGTAGCATTCTCCGTCTCGGTATCGCTTTAGACTACCGGAAGCTGGGGATAGTGCTGGAGACTTCACTCGGCAGCCCCTCGGTCCGGCCCGGTGGCTATTATGATCATGTGGTTCCGGAAGGTGGGAACAGCAAGGTTGGAGACCGGGAACAATTGGTGTGGCAGCAGAAAGAACAGCAACGGGCAGGGGCCGCAGGCTTCGATTTGCGACTCAGCCCGATTTGGAGTGAGCGAGTGCGCTGTCTTTTTTGTTCCTGTCTCAACGCTGTTCAGTTCCCGGCTCCGGCCCTGCTCGATTTGCAGGGTGATCTGGCGGCTCTGTCCGCCTCCGGTGATGGCTGTACTCAGACAAATTTGCTGCTCAGTGACAGCCCTGCATTGCTGTGCAGCCTGAGCAAGACACGTTTTGACGGCAGTAACCTGTTGCAAAGGGCCGGCATTCGGCTGCTTTTGTTTGCGGACAGTGCGGATTCTCTTCTCCTGCACGGCAGATCATGGCCCGAACCGCAGCAGGATGTATTGCAGGCAGCTTGTCGACAGGCTCTCAGAATTGATATGGAAGATGTCGAGTGGCCGGAAGATGGAACGGAACTGGGTTAAGACTGGTAGAAGCATAGTCCCGAAGGTTGTGTTTAAGATTACGTCTAATGAATATCATGTGGGAAAATAAGGTGATGGATAGGGTGCAAGTCCTGTTGTGGCCTGAAGATCTCGTCGGTGGGAGTTTGCCGGTCAGAGTCAGTTGGTGAAAATTAGTTGAACAGAACCGGTTGTGCGTGACATGTCGCATTTCCCGGTTCGTTTGGTAAAAGTTGTCTTTCGGTAAAAATTGGAAGTTTTTCATGGAGCATTATTGATAAACATGTGCAACAAGACGGGTCGTCAGCCGAAGCCAAGTGAGGCGAGGCCGGGTCAGCCATCGGCAATACAAGCACGAGATTGCGCAGTATTGTTGAGCCGGAACCGTGGCAGAGGGTATTTTGTCTTTTTATTCTGTGCACGGTTTATCCTCTGGCTTGGTCTGGTTTGGGGAATTGGGAGGTTGGCGGCCCAACTCCCCGGCCCGGGTCCGGTTCAGCCCCAAAATACAGGCCGGGGCAGTGGCTCCGGCGTCCTTTCGGGTACAGAGTTGCAGAGTGCGGCCGCATTGTTGCAGGAAGCGACGTTACGTTTGCAGCAGCGTCAGTATGAGGCGGTGTTGGAATCCGTGGGCAATTATCGGCTTTTGTATCCGGAACACCATCGGATGTCGGAGGCCGATTTTTACCGTTTGATTGCCGTTTACCACTTGGGACGGACTGAGGAGGCCCGATCCGGATTTAACAGCCTGTTGACCTCTGTCCCGCAGGATGCCCGACGTTTTGGGGTGTTTTATTGGCTGGGACTCTGCTCCTACAAGTTGGGGGAATTGGACACGGGATACGATATTTGGTTGCGCCAGTTGACCGTGCGCGGGGCCGATACGGCAGACTACTCACAACAGAGTTATTTCGGCTTGGCCCAAATATTGACAGAACGCGGGGATGAGCTTAATGCCCTGCGCTATTTTCGTTTGCTGCAAGGCAGCACAAGACGCCGCGCCGGTTTTGCCTACGGTGCTTTGGCACTGAAGCGGGGCTTGTATCGAGAATCATATAATGCCTTCAGTGCGTATTTGATCCGGAAAGAAACAGAAACGGGCCCTTCTCGGGCACAGGCGTTGTTTTATCAGGGTCAGACCGCATTTTTTGCCGGACTGCTTCCTCAGGCCAAGCAGAGTTTGGATTCCGTTTTGAGGCTCTACAGTCGCGATGAACGCTTGTTTCTGGCCGCTCTGGTTATGCGTCTGCGGATTGCTCTGGAAGAAAAAGACAGCGATACCGCCCGGCGTTTTTACGATCAGGCATTGGCACTGGAGCAGCGTTATCGCCACGGTATGAAAGATTGGCTCAATGCGACGGAACTGTCTTTATTCGTACAGGAGGGCTACTATCCTCTGGTTCTAAAATACATGCGGGGCACTCTGGCCCGCAGTCGCAGCCGGACAGAGCGCGAAATTGCTCGTTTTAATGTGGCTCTGGCCTTGGCTTTTCTGGATGTTCGTCAGGCCGTGCGCAGCCTGAAAAAACTGGAAAAATCTTTTATCCCCGACATCCGTGAGCGAGCCCTGTTTCATGCCGCACGTCTTCAGGTTTCTTTTCCCCTGACCAGATCCGAAGGCTTGGTGTACACGGAAAAATATTTGCGGGAGTATCCGGAGGGTTTGTATGTCAAGGAAGCTGTACGGATTTTGCTGCGAATCTACCGCAGCGATCCGGAGCGTTTTTGGTTGCAGGCTTCTGTTTTACTGGAAGAGCGGCTGGAGGACCCGGAGCTCCCGCAGGAAGAGCGTGCCCGCTTTTTTCTGTACCGGGCGGAAATGGCACGGCAGTTAGGCAACGAGAATGCTGCGCTCGCGTATTTGTACCGGAGTTGGAAACTGACACCCCAAACTCTGGTAGGTCTCCAATCATACTACCGCAGCGGGGCGATTTATTTTGCGCAGAAAAAATATATCCGGGCCTTGGGCTATTTTCGGGAAGTGCAGTTACAGCTTGGCGGGTTGGATTTCTCTTCTGTCAAAGTGCAGGGAGAAGCGGAGGAATTGGCCTTTTATGCGGCATTGGCCGTTGCTCAATCGTATGCCGGAGCGGGGCAGGCCGCCGAAGCCTTGCGTCGGTTTGGACAGTTGATTGAAGAAAGCCGAGAGACTCAGCAGGGCCGCAATGTACAGCAGGTAAGACTCCAGCAGGGCTTGGTATATTTTTATCGGAAGGCTTACGGCCAGGCTGTGGATATTTTTGATTTGATTATTTCACAGGGTGTTTTCCCGGCCAATCAGCCTGAAGCCCTTCCCGACCGGTATACTCCGGGCCTGATGGCCCTGTATTGGAAGGGCGAAGCCCTGTTCCGTCAGGGGTTGTTTTCTGCGGCCCGGCAGAGTTTCCGCCGGGTCAATGAGATTTACCCGGAGGCATTGGGAGCTAACGCCTATTTGCGTGCGGCTTTGGCGTCTAAGGCCGCCGAAGATTACGAGAGTGTCATCGAAGACTTGGAGCAGGCCCTGCCGTTTGTCGGCACCAACCTGTCACAATTGCTGAATATTGATTTCAATCTGGTTAAGTATAATCTGTTGTTGGGACGGGATACGGCCGCCATTCGAGCCGCAAAGGATATGCTGGAAGCCGTGCCCCCGGCCTATGACTTTCTGGGAGAGGCTTTTATGGAGGTTGCCGAACTGTATTTTAATCGGGGTGACTTGGCCCGCAGTCAGGAAGTACTGTCCATGCTGGAAAAGGAGTTCATTCGTGGTCTGCCGTCCCGTGAAAGCCGTGCCGGTTTTCGTCTGGAGCTGTATTTGGAGGAGGAGAAGCCGGATGCGCCGTACTCGGGTGGTCTGATCGTGGATCAGGCTTTGAATGCCAATCTCAAAGAGGATCTGTTTTCGTTCGATGCAGAGCAGTTCTTGTTGCGTTACGGGGCTACCCGTTCAAACCCACTGCCCGGGGCCGGGAATTATGTGGGAGCAGGAGGGACAAATGCAGCAGCCTTGGGTGGCAACATCGATTTTTACGTGCAGAGTGACGGGGCCAATACCGAGGAGAATGCGGTGTTGAGCAGCTCAATTTTTTCGGCATTGTATTTGCAGGGCCTCATCCATGCCGAAGAGAAAAACTACTTGGAAGCCTGTAAATACTTCCTGCAATATCTAAAAAAAGATCGGTTAGGGCCCTATGCGGTTTCGGCGGTGAGCGGGGTGCTGCGCCTGATTCCGGAACTGAATGTGGCCCGAAATACCCGACTTTTTGCCTTGTTGCGGGGGGCAAACCTGGGGGATGCACTGAGTTCTGTATTGTTTGTGCGCTACTGGTCTCTGCAAAATGACAAGGCTGCCAAGAAGCGGGCATTGGAAAAGATTATCAGGCAGACCTTATCGATCAATGCCCGCAAAGAGGCTATGTACCATTTGGCAGTGTACTATCGCAAACGGAATGATCCTGAAAGGGTGGAGCAACTCTTACTCCGCCTGCGCAATGTCAAAGGCGGCAGTCCGGCGTTGGATTCGGAAAATTATTGGGTTGGGTTGGCCAATCTGGAACTGGGACGCACAGCCTACCAAGGGGGCAATTTCGGGGATGCGAAGGTCTTTTTACAGGCAATCACCGGGCAGGCCCAGGTCGAGCGCGAAACTCTGGCTGAAGCCCTGTATTGGCTCTCCGGCATCGCGCACTTTGAGGGCAACGCGAAAGAGGAAGAACACTACCGACAGAGCTTGCAGAATTTGGCACCGGGCAGTGAATGGTTGCGTAAATTGAATTAGAATCCCGGCTTGGAGAACACTTTGGAGAACACTTTGAGGAGGTCTTGCCGGACGAAGCCGGCAGACATGAAGAATTTGCATTTCGTTAATGCAGTATTCATGTATTTTCTCTGTACCTGAGTTGAAATGTGGGCACAAAATTCTCCAAACAAGATTTTTTCTTAAAGAAAACCCTCTGCATCCCGAGACTTTCCTTATGGAGCACGGATGCTCCTAAATAAATTCCACGGAGGATAATATTATGATTATCAATCACAATCTGTCTGCGATGAATGCACGTCGTCGCAACAACCTTGCCGATGTTTCTGCCGGTAAGTCCATGGGCAAGCTCTCTTCCGGTTTGCGTATCAATCAGGCCAGCGATGATGCGGCCGGTTTGGCTATTTCCGAGAAGATGCGTTCTCAGATTCAAGGTCTGAATCAAGCTTCCCGCAATGCTCTGGATGGCATTTCTTTCATTCAGACAACGGAAGGCTACCTGACCGAAACATCTGCGGTTCTTCAGCGTCTGCGCGTGCTGTCTGTACAGGCTGCCAACGGTATCAACACGGCCGAAGATCGTCAGCAAATCCAGGTTGAGGTTTCTCAGCTTGTCGATGAAGTTGACCGTATTGCTTCCCAAGCTCAGTTTAACAACATGTCTATCTTGGACGGTACCTTTGCGGCTGATCCGAATGTGATGGAAAATTCCATGTGGATTCACATCGGTGCCAACGCCGATCAGCGTGAGCGCATCACCATCGGTGCCATGACCGCTGTAGCGTTGGGCATTCGTGATGCCGGTACCCAGAACCCGATGAATCTGGAGACCCAGGATTCTGCCAACAATACAATTGCTGTTCTGGATGAGGCTTTGCGGGCTGTAAACAAGCAGCGTGCAGACCTCGGTGCTTATCAGAATCGCTTTGAGAAGGCTATTGAAGGTTTGGACACAGCTTCTGAAAACTTGCAGGCAGCCGAGTCCCGCATTCGGGACTTGGATATGGCTCGCGAAACGGTTCAGTTTACTCGTGATCAGATTCTCAGCCAGTCCAGTATCGCTATGTTGGCTCAGGCAAACCAGCGTCCTCAGATGGTTCTCCAGCTCCTTCAGTAGAGGCTCTTTTTCCGGCTGAAAAGTTATAGCCGTTTGAGTCGGTTTTCCGATCGAAAGGTTGCGTCAGCTTTGGAGAGCCCTTTGCGGCACTTAAAGAAGCGGCCGTACAGGTCGCTTCTTTAAGCTTCACGAGAGTGTAGTCTTTGCGTAGTCTCTGCGTATTTGGATGGGTTTCGTTTACGACAGAGGTCGTGCGGGAGAAGATACGGCTTTGCGGTATTTTCTGGATTCGGGATATTGCCTGCTGAAGCGCAATTTTCGCGCTCGGGCAGACCAACCCCTCAGCGAAATTGATTTGATTTTTCTGGCCTTGCAGGCAAATGCTCCTGAGTCTTTCCGTCAGGATTTTTTGGCAACCGTCTCCGATTTTCGGAGTCGGGAGGGCATGGAGCAAAGACCGGAACAGGCAAAAGATTTCATCCAAGTGGTTGGCAATTTTGTGACTGAAGGTGAGTCTTGCCTGAGCATAGTCTTTGTCGAGGTGAAAAGTTGGCACGCCTATCCCACGGCAGATTTGTGTTATAATCTTAACATTGGCAGGCAAAAGCGGATGTTTCAGACAGCCGAATGTTTCTTGCAGCGCAATCCCACGTACGCATTGCTGTCAAGACGTTTTGATTTGGTTGTTTTTCGAGGTCTCGGCTCAGAGCCGCACCATATTGAAGCGGCCTTTCCTTGATAGTGCCATATGCTTGGGTTCTGATTGTTTAGGTTTTAGCAGTGAAAATAGCGAGAAAAATAGATCCGCGGCGTATTGAGCATCTTCGCAAAGAGATTTGCAGGCCGGAGTATCAGAATCGGGCGATTCAGGTGATTGCGTCTAATTTGGCAGAGGTCATGGCCCGAAACAAGAAACATAATGATGTCTGAGGCTGATATGGTCTGAGTGACCTGCTGTTTTTGCTGTGGATATTCAGCCGGATCCGGGTTTCGTTGGGCAATTTGCCTTAATATATTATCCCTTCAAAGATTTCGACAATTCTTAGTTTGTAGTCATTTTTTTGTATAAAAATAATAATATAAATAGTTTAGATTAAAGACTGTTCCGAATAATTATTTACAATATTATAATTGTAATTTCAGTCGCAGTTTGTTAAAATAGATTTCCTTATGAAGGTTCATCCCGTTATATCCGTGTTTCATGACCGAAGAGGCAAGCTGAGTTCCAAGAGAATACTTGGGGCGGTTGTGCTTGTATTTGCGATGGGCCTCCATCTTTATATCGTTATTACGGAGAAGACCGGGAGCGCAGATGGGCTGATTTGGCCGTATAGTGTTGGTGCAGGATTATTGGGTATCGGTACTTTTGAACCTGTCCGGCCGAGTTCTGGTCCGGAAACAGCGGGTATTCAAACATAGAAATAATTGGAATAATTCGGAGGAGAATGTATTGTGAGTGATATCGTTAGTGGACTCGTGCCGGATCTTGGCACCAAGGTTGTAGAATTATTAGCACATTGCAAGGCTCGTGGCTATGAATTTAAGGCGATAGCCGGTGTGAGGGATCCGCTCACTCAGGCGAAATACTGGGTGCAGTCTAGAACTCCCGAAGCAAAACAGGCGCAAATAGATTCTTTCAAAAAAGAGGGTGCGCCTTTTTTGGCAAAACTGTTAGAGATGGTTTCCCCTCCTCACGGAGACCATATTACGAATACGCCTCCCGGATTCTCGTGGCACCAATGGGGTGAGGCGTGTGACTGTGCCTGGATGGTAAACGGAAAAATAGATTACTCTACTACGGAAAAAATCAACGGTCTAAACGGGTATGCCGTGTACGCCGAAGAAGCAAAGAAAATTGGTCTTACTGCCGGTGCCTACTGGACGGATTTTAAAGATTGGGATCATGTGCAGCTTAGAGCTACGGATAATCCCGGAGATATTTATTCGGCCAAAGAAATCAACGACCAAATGCTGAAACAGTTTGGTAAACTCTATCCGGATGCTATAACATAATAAAAAACTGATGCCCTAATTATTGCCAACTTTCTGTTTTGGGGGGTCGGCTTTATTATTCTGTTGATCATTAAGGTGTGTCTAAATGATAGACAAGAAGAATTATGTATACGCTTTAAGAGGTCCTGCTATTTTTGGTGTGATAGCAATCCATACGATATTGGTGTGATAGCAATCCATACGATAAATGACTTTGATAAACACGATCCGATTGTTCGGCAATTTGTCGGGGCGGGGGCAAGGGGTGTTCAGCTTTTTTTTATACTAAGTGCCTTTACGTTATTTCTGTCGTACCATAACCGAAAAAATCGGGAAATAAATCCTGACAGAAACTTCCTGCTCCGCAGATTTTTTAGGATAGCCCCGCTATATTATCTAGGTATTGTTTACTATCTTTTCCAAGACGGACTGGGACAAAGATATTGGTTGGGTGATGCGGAATCTATTACAATGGCAAATATCATCTCAAATGTATTTTTTGTTCACGGAGCCAACCCATACTGGATTAATAGCTTGGTTCCCGGCGGCTGGTCTATAACGGTGGAGATGGCCTTCTACCTGATGATTCCGCTCTTAGTCAGAAAGATCAAGTGTGCGAGTCACGCAGTTAGTTTTACAATCCTGAGTTTAATGATTTCATCCGGATTAACAACCATACTGAAACGTTATCCGTTAATAGCGTATGAACGATTACATAACGAATATTTGTATTTATATTTTCCAAATCAGTTAGCCTTATTTGGTTTGGGTATAATTGCTTACTTTGTAATTATACAAAAAGATAAAAAGATATTTTCCGGTTTCAATTATCTATTACTGAGTGTCTGGTGTATCTTTTATCTGATCGTCGGATTGTCTCTTCCTCACAATTTTAAGTTTGGCATTGCGTTTCTCCTTTTGATAATTTCTTTGTCAAAGTATGAGAACATAATATTGGTAAATAAAGCCACAATTTTTTTGGGAAAAGTAAGCTACAGTGCCTATATTATTCATTTTGGAGTATTACACTGGTTGAATTATAAATTTCATCTTTTAGATTTTATCAATATTGAGGGTGAGTGGGATCGTCTTTTGAATTATCTGCTGGGGCTAGTCTTGATTATAGTAGTAACATCAGCTATTTCATGGGTTTCGTTTAAGGTCGTTGAAGAGCCTTTCCAAAAGATGGGGAAGAATATCATTCTGAAATTGGAACAAAAGGGTAGGAAAAGTGTATTGCAAACTCTACCCGGATGCGATAGCATAATAAAAGACTGATAGCTCGAACTATTGTCGACCTTCTGTTTTGGGGGGTCGGCTTTATTATTCTGTTGATCATTAAGGTCTGTCTAAATGATAGATAAGAAGAATTATGTCTACGCTTTAAGAGGTTTTGCTATTTTCGGTGTGATCGCAATCCATACGGGACAAATAGCGGCCCCTGTGATGGCGGATTTGGCTAAGGCTGCTCCAATCATTCGAGATTTCGTTAATCAAGGAGCAATGGGTGTCCAGTTATTTTATGTATTGAGTGCCTTTACGTTATTTTTGTCGTACCATAACCGAAAAGATCGAGAAATAAATCCTGACAGAAACTTCCTGCTCCGCAGATTTTTTAGGATAGCCCCGCTATATTATTTGGGTCTTGTCTTCTATCTTTTTCAACGCGGACTGGGGCCCAGATATGCATTGGGTGATGCCGAATCCATTACAATGGCAAACATCATCGCAAATGTATTTTTTGTCCATGGGGTCAATCCGTACTGGATTAACAGTGTAGTTCCGGGTGGCTGGTCTATAACGGTGGAAATGACCTTTTACCTAATGATTCCGCTCTTGGTCAGAAAAATTAGGTGTACGAGTCACGCCGTTAGTTTCACAATCCTGAGTTTAATGATTTAATCCGGATTAACAGCCATACTGAAACGTTATCCGTTAATAGCCTATGAACGATTGCATAACGAATATCTGTATTTATATTTTCCAAACCATTTATCTATATTTGGTTTGGGCATAATTGCCTATTTTGTGATTATTCAAAAAGACAGAAAGGTATTTTCCGGTTTCAATTATTTATTACTGAGTGTCTGGTCTATCTTTTACCTGATTGTCGAGTTGTCTCTTCCCGGTCATTTTAAGTTTGGCATTGTGTTCCTCCTTTTGATAATTTCTCTGGCAAAATATGAGAACGTAATCTTGGTAAATAAAGCCACAATTTTTTTGGGAAAAATAAGTTACAGTGCCTATATTTCTCATTTCGTAATATTAGATTGGTTGAAAAGATTTGAGCCTTTCAATTTTATTGACGTTCTTCCGGGTAACTGGGATCGCCTTTTGGATTTCCTGCTTATATTGGCCTTGGTTTTAGTAGTGACATCTGCCGTTTCATGGGTTTCGTTTAAGATCGTTGAAGAGCCTTTCCAAAAGATGGGGAAGAATATCATTCTGAAATTGGAACAAAAGGGTAGGAAACAGGAGCTTAAAGTTGGATAAAAAAGTGTATTGCAAGCTCTATCCGGACGCGATAACATGACAGAAGACTGGTAGCTCGAACTATTGCCGACCTCCTGTTTGGGGGGTCGGCATTTTTTGCGCAAGATCGAGGGGACGTTTACCATGTGTCACAAACACGGCAGAAATTTCCCCTTTGCCAAATACCCCAAATAAATATACAATAGACCGAAATTTCAGAACTTTAGCGGAGTTTTCTTATGAAATGTCAAAATACGCTATTGACCGGTGACTGTCCAAACAGTATAATGTCCGTTATCCATTCCTAGCTCAGAATATATATACAGTCAGTTTATTTTCTCTTATTTCTCAATAAACCTCAGTTTTCCAAAACCTTTCTGTTTCCATTCTTTTGCTTTTTTCCATTCTTCTTATTCATTTGGTTCTGTCCGGCTGTGTGCCGCTGTCCAAGACTGGTGATCCGCCTGCGGCATCCAACGATTGCAGGCGGTACATTGACGGTGGCTATCTTTGCCCTGACTTTGGCCCTCGGATTCCGGAATATTGGCACCACAACCAATACCAACAACGATAATAACAACAATAACAATATCAAAGTGTGGCGGGGAGTGACCGCAGATGAAGGGTTTACACCTCGAGATGGTCATGCTGCGGTCGGGCTAAACAATGATCTAATTATTATAGCAGGACATTTTGGGGCAGTTGAGACAAATGAAGTGCTGAGGTCTTCAGACAATGGCCGGACCTGGACAAGCATGGCATTCGGCATAGCAAGCTCAAGGTTTTTGGCATGATAGTCAAAAAGAACTACATATACGCCTTAAGAGGTCTAGCTACTCTGAGTGTGTTAGCAATCCATGTGATGTTTTATCTTCAAAATAACGAGGCTCTGTTTAAATACCCTCTAATTGTCCGGCAATTTGTCTCGGAAGGAGTAAGGGGTGTTCAGCTATTTTATGTATTAAGTGCCTTTACCTTATTTTTGTCGTACCATAACCGAAAAGATCGGGAAATAAATCCTGACAGGAACTTCCTGCTCCGCAGATTTTTTAGGATAGCCCCGCTATATTATCTAGGTATTGTCTACTATCTTTTTCAAGACGGACTGGGGCCAAGACTGTGGCTGGGTGATGCCGAATCCATTACAATGGCAAACATCGTCGCAAATGTATTCTTTGTTCACGGAGTCTACCCGTATTGGATTACCAGCTTGGTTCCGGGCGGCTGGTCTATAACGGTTGAAATGGCCTTCTATCTGATGATTCCGCTTTTAGTCAGAAAAATTAAATGTACGAGTCATGCGGTTAGTTTCACAATCCTAAGTTTAATGATTTCATCCGGATTAACAGCCATACTGAAACGTTATCCGTTAATAGCGTATGAACCATTACATAATATGTATCTATATTTTTATTTTCCCAATCAGTTAGCCCTATTTGGTTTGGGAATCATTGCTTATTTTGTTATTATACAAAAAGATATAAAAGTATTTTCCAGTTTTAATTATCTATTGCTGAGTGCCTGGTGTATTTTTTACCTGATTGTAGGATTGTCTCTTCCCTCCCATTTTATATTTGGCATTGCATTTTTTCTTCTAATAATTTCTCTGGCGAAGTATGAGAATGTAATCTTGGTAAATAAGGCCACAATTTTTTTGGGAAAAATAAGTTACAGTGTCTACCTATCTCATATCGCAATATTATACTGGCTGCGTAAATTTCATCTGTTAGATTTTATCGATATTCAGGGAGATTGGGATCGCATTTTAAATTATTTGCTGGGACTAGCCTTGACTATTGTATTATCAGTTACTGTTTCATGGGTTTTATTTAAGGTTGTTGAAGAGCCTTTCCAAAAGATGGGGAAGAATATCATCTTAAAATTGGAACAAAAGGATAGGAAACAGGAGATTAAAGCTGGATAAAAAGTGTATTGCAAATTTTGACTTGGTGTTTGGGGACACGTTAGAAGAAATTAGAGCAATACCTGGTGTATGGAATATGGGAAAGATGGCCGAGTGGGTTGATTGGGAATACATATATTGAACCATCCAATAAGTTTCGGATAGTTCTTTGATGAAAGATAACTGTTGTAGAGAGAACTCTATTTCAAAGCAAAGATTTCGATAAATTTTATTCTGTTCTGCCTATAAATAAAACCACCTTCATTATTACAATCTAATACTACAAATCTGTTTTCCCTAAAATCGGACAGAAAACTGTCCGATTAAATGCCACTTAGCTAAATTTTGATGAGCTGAGTGATTAAATTGCTCATCTGCATTTAGAAGAGTGGGAATTCAGGTCGAACCACGAAAATAAAGATCTATATCAAATTATTCTAAAGATTTTGAGGAAAAGCCCTCTTTAATCTTGTTTGTACCGAAGGTTTTGTATTTTTGCCACCGGTAAATCTTTCCGGCCTATCGCAAAGACGAAGTTCTTCCGGTAGAGTACAGGGCAAATTTCTGTGCGTATTAAAATTGTCAGACGTGTGCACATGCCTGTGTGAGGAGTATAACTGTGGTTCAGAGGAGAAATTTCCGGGAATTGTTACAAATAACGAAGGGAATGCCGATTCTGGTGGCCAATCGGGGCATCCCGGCCAGGCGCATTTGCCGCTCTGTTCGCGAACGTTTGAAGGCCCATGCCATTATCACGGCCACGAACACGGACCGCGGCTCACCGGCCATTTCGGCCGCAGATGAGGTGATGCTGCTGGGTGCTGACCCGACGGCGTACCTGGACATTGAAGATATTGTGACCCGGGCCAAGGAAGCCGGTGTAGAGGCCATTCATCCCGGTTGGGGTTTTGCCTCCGAAGACTCCAATTTTTCGCGCCTGTGCCGGGAAGCCGGCATTACTTTCATCGGGCCGGACCCCGAAGGAATGGAGCTACTGGGCTCTAAGCTGAAAGCCCGTGCTTTGGCCAAGGAGCTGGGGATTCCCACCGTGCCCGGTTCTGATGGTGCGGTCTCGCTGGAAGAGGCTCGCACTTTGGTAGAAAGCATGGAGCTGCCGATATTGCTTAAAGCCGAAGGCGGGGGCGGGGGCCGGGGCATCGTGATCATCCGCGAGCGGAGTGAGTTGGATACGGCCTTTGAAAAGGCACAGGTGATGGCCGCGGCCTCCTTTGGCAACCCGACATTGTACGTGGAGAAATTCCTTTCGGAAGTCCATCACATCGAGATCCAAGTGCTGGCGGATCGCTATGGTAATGTACTGGTCTTTGACGAGCGCGATTGCAGTTTGCAACGGAACCACCAGAAACTGCTGGAAATCACTCCTTCGCCGTGGGTCGGGATGAGCGAAGAACTGCGTGGGCAACTGAAAGAGTACTCACGGCGTATCGTCCAAGCGGCAAATTACCACACTCTGGCCACCGTAGAATTTCTGGTCACGGAGCAGAGTGGCCAAGCAGAAGCCTACCTAATTGAAGTCAACACTCGCTTGCAGGTCGAACACGGTATCACGGAAAGCCGATACGGCATTGATCTGGTTGAGCAGCAGATTGCCGTGGCTTTGGGAGTGGAACTGGACTTGAAACAAGAGGATCTCAAGCCTTTTTTTTGGTCTTTGCAGTGCCGCATCAATTTGGAAGACCCGCAGAACAACTTCAGCCCCAATTCGGGGCTGATTAAACGCTACCATTCGCCGGGCGGGCCGGGTGTGCGCCTCGACTCTAATCTCTCCGGTTTTTATGAATTTCCTTCCAACTATGACTCTGCGGGCTCGCTGTTGATTTGCTACGCCAACAGTTGGGATAAATTGATTGCCTTGGCCGTCCGTGCCCTGAACGAGTATCAGATTTCCGGACTGAAGACGACTTTGCCGTTTTACCGCAAGATTGTCGCTTCGGAATACTTTGCCGGCGGGGACTTTTCGACCCGCTTTATCGAAGAGCACCCGGAGCTGCTGGATTATCATCATTTGGAACCGGAGGCTTTACGTCTGGGGCGGTTGATCGCCCAGATCAGTGCGCGGGGCTACAATCCCTACATTAAGCTGGATGAGTACCGCAGCTTCAGCCAACCTCGTTTGGGTTTGCCTCGCTACAACAGTGGTCATTACAGTGAGCTGCTTCTTTCGACTGAAGATACAAGGACCAAAGCCAAAAACAGGCTGCATTATCCGCAGCGCGACCGCAAGGCGTTGCTGGCTATGTTGCGCAGCAGTAAGGATATCCACTTTACCGACACGACTTGTCGTGATATTACCCAGTCCAACAGTGGCAACCGCATGCGGTTGGCAGAAGACCGGGTGATCGGCCCATACCTTGATCAGTGTGGATTCTTGTCGTTGGAAACCGGTGGCGGGGCCCACTTCCACATGAATATCCGGGCCAATATGACTTCGCCGATAAAGGAAGCGCGCGAGTGGCGCAAGTTGGCACCGCGCACCCTGCAACAGGTGCTGGTACGTTCGACGAACTTGTTGGGCTACAAGCCGCAGGGGCGGCTGATGATGCAAAAGATGGGTTCCCGACTCTGTGAGCTCTACGACATTATCCGCTGCTTCGATTTCCTCAACTATGCTGAGAACATGGCTCCGCTGGCCGAAGTTGTGTTGAATCGTGAAGATGTCGTTTTCGAGCCGGCCCTTTCGCTGTCGGTGGTCGGGCAACACTACAGTGTGGCCCATTACCTGGATGCTGCCAAACAGATTTTGGAGATGTGTGCCAAGACCGCCGCTTGCAGTGTAGAACAGGTGGCGGAGCGTATCATACTGGGTTTGAAGGATATGGCCGGGGTTTGTTCGCCTGCCTTCATTGCCGAACTGGCCGCCGGCCTGAAGCAGCGTTGGCCCAATTTGCTGCTGCACTACCATCGGCACGCTACAGACGGTCTGTTTGTGCCGGCTTTGGTGGCGGCTGCGAAGGCCGGGGTCGAGATTTTGGATGTGGGTATGGATGCGGCTTGCCGCTGGTACGGCCAAGGCGATGTTGGCTCTGTCCGCGCCGCTCTGAACGCAGAAGGCTTTAGCGATCGGCTCAATGGACGAGCCTTGGATGCCGGTAACTCTGTTCTGAAAGAGATTATGCCCTTTTTTGATCGTTACTGTGCGCCGCATTTTCAGGGTTACGACTACAACGTCATCCACCACGGTATGCCGGGGGGAGCCATTTCGTCCTCGCAGGAGGGGGCCATGCAGCAGGGCTATATCTTCCTGCTGCCGCAAATCCTGGAATATTTGGCTATTGTTCGCCGGATGGTGCTGTACCATGATGTCACACCGGGTGCCCAAATCACTTGGAACAATGCGTTTCTGGCGATCCGCAACGCCCACAAGCGGGGCGGGCGGGATGAAATCCAACGGGTGATTGACTTGGCCCGGCGTTGCCTGGCGGAGTCCCCCGATGAGGTTGAGACTGATCGGGAAGACCGCCTGCTGTTATTTCAGGAAGCCAATGATTCGTTTAAGGCCCTGTTGGCCGGAGACTTTGGTCCTCTGCCCTTGGGCTTTCCTCCAGAGTGGGTATATCACAGTACCTTTGGCCGGGAACAGGGCGAGAAGATCTACCACAAGGTGCAACAGGGTGTGGGTTCGCCGTTGGACAGGTTGAAGGACTGTAACGTGGAGGAAGAACGTGTCTGCCTGGAAACGGAGTTGGGCCGCAGAACCAGCGAAGATGAGCTACTGCTCTACCTCAACCATCCTGCGGATACCATTGCCTTGCTACAGTTTCAGGACCGTTTTGGCGACCCGAACTGCCTGCCTTTGTCGGTTTGGTTTGAGGGTCTGGTGCCGGGCGAAAGTTTTTCTTTTAGCGATTCAAAGGGCAAGCAGCACCGTTTGAAGTTGATCGAAATCGGGCCGATAAACGAAAGTAACATGATTCTGGTGGGCTTCCAGTTAAATCACGAGCTGGTGCGCTGTGAGGTGCAGGTGGAGCAGAACCGCTCTGTGAGCGGCGGGGAGGAGCGTAGGTCGGCGGACCCCAATGATCCGAACCATGTTGGGGCCCTGTCCAACGGGGACTTGTGGGTGGTACATGTCGCTGAAGGTGATGTGGTCAGAAAGGGCCAGGAACTGTGTAATATCTCGATTATGAAGCAGGAAAAAGGCATATTTGCCAAGCGTGACGGCGTGGTCAAAAAAGTGCATATTTCGGCCAACTTCAAGAAAACAAGTAAAATGGTCAGCGTTCGGGAAGGTGATTTGATTTTGGAGCTGGGCGATATTTCGCAGCAGTGCCCGTCCTGTGTTAAACCACTGCCGGAGGACCTGCGGCACGGGAGCTTTTGCCCCTATTGTGGCGTGGCTTTGCAGCAAAATTTTGGGAGTCAGCTTTAGGAAGGATGAGATAATGGCAACTTGGACAAAAGAATTGGTATTGGAAGCCCTGAAGGAAGTCAATGATCCGGACTTAGGCAAGGACTTGGTGACTTTGGGGATGATTGACAAAGTGGAGGTCTCGGAAGCGGGGGTGGAGTTTACCATTGTCCTGACGACTCCGGCCTGTCCGCTTAAGGGAGTGATGGAGCGCGATGCGCGACAGGCGTTGCAACGGCATTTTCCGGACTTGGGTGACGGACAGATTCGAGTCTGTTTTGATGCGCAAACACGTTCCGATAACCGAATTTCGGAGCAACTTTCGTTGCCAATCAAGAACATTTTGGCTGTTTCGAGTGGCAAGGGCGGAGTGGGTAAAAGTAGCGTTACGGTCAATTTGGCCTTGGCGCTGGCCCAAAGCGGGGCCAAAGTCGGCATCCTGGATGCGGATATCTATGGGCCGAATGTCAACATTATGCTGGGTAATAGCTCCATGCCGACTGTAGCAGTTGAGCGCAAGGACGAACAGGGTGACGAAAACCCAATTTTGGCTCCTGCTTTTCTGCATGGCATTCATGCCATGAGCATCGGCTATCTGGTGGAATCGGGACAGGCACTGGCTTGGCGCGGCCCTATGCTGCATGGCATCCTGCGTCAATTGCTGCTCGATACAGAGTGGCCGGATCTCGACTACTTGCTGATTGATATGCCTCCGGGAACCGGGGACATACAGTTGAGCATCCCGACCCTGTGTCCGGTGACGGCAGCCATCGTAGTTTCTTCGCCGCAGAAAGTTGCTTTGAGTGATACGCGGCGTGGTATTACCGCATTTGGGCAGCTAAAGGTACCCATTCTGGGTCTGATTGAGAACATGGCCGGGGAGGTCTTCGGCCGGGGAGGCGGCGAAGCCGCTGCCAAGGAAATGGGCCTGCCCTTTCTGGGGCGTATCGAGTTGGATGCAGCGATACGCGATGGGGGAGACAGGGGTTGTCCGATTGTATTGTTTGAAGCGGAGAGCTCCAGTGCCAAGGCTTTTGTTGAGATTGCCGGCAAAATCGCCGCACGGCTGGCCGTGCGGCACGTTAACCGGCAGGACGGGGAAATATAAGACGACGATTTGATTGAAGGGAATGTAATGCATACATCCACCAGCCCCACAACGGTTGTGACAATTGTGGAAATGAAGATTTAGGATATTGGCAGGATCGAAACGGTGGCGTAGGAACGGAGAGCTGTTCCGAACAAAATAAAACCGTGGTACCGAATAGCGTGAACGACTCTTACGTCGTTTGCACACCGGAAAGTCCTGGTGGTCATCTTTTAGTCGTCCATTGATTATCTTTTATCTTTGAGTCATTTTGGGGTTATCTTGGGATCATTATTTGATAAGGATTCGAGTTTGACCACGATTAAAAGCTAAAAGCTAAAAGCTAGAAACCGGAAGGGGAAAAGGTTCTTGCCCTTGTCTTTTATGCGGTGAAATTATCAATAGGCTTGATGCGAATCCGGGGCTGAGAGTGTAATTTCCGACTTAAAAAACCGGTCGAATATTTTGCTGTGCCAAGGGAATGCAAGGAGATGCAAGGGGATGTGTCAAAGGGAATGAAATGAAAAAAAAGACTTCTTATATCATCAATTTGCTCTTATTGTTTTGTGTCGCGGTCTCTTTGGCCTTTGACAGTGACGGTCTGCTGCACAGAGTGCTGCTCAGTGTGGGTTTATTTGGCCTCTCCGGTTCACTGACCAATTCGCTGGCTATCCACATGCTATTTGAAAAGATTCCCTTGGTTTACGGTTCGGGTATCATCGCTCTCAATTTCCGGGAAATCAAGCAGGATCTGGAAGAACTGATGATCCGTCAGTTCTTTAACAGCGATCAGATCGAACGCTTCCTGGCCGGGGAGTTGCAAAGCAGTAAACCGGATTTGAGCAGCCTGACGGAACCGGGCGGTTTGATTGACTTTGACCGGTTGTTTGACAAGTTTAAGGAGAGTTTGGGCCGGAGCTTTGAAAACAACCCGCTGGCCCGGATGGCCTTGCCGTTGCTTGAGACCAGCCGCGATAAAATCATTGTGGCCATGCGCGGCGCGGTGGCCGAAGAGCTCTCCGGTCCGGACCTGGAGGACAAGATTAAAGGCCTTCTCGGCCGGCAATTGCCCCCGCACGAGCAGTTTGAACAACGTGTGCGCCTGTTGATTCGGGGCCGTCTGAATGAGATGACACCGAAAACAGTCAAAGATATTATCCGACATATGATGGAAAGCAAACTGATCTGGCTGGTGGTCTGGGGTGCCTTGCTCGGTGCTCTGATGGGCTTGGTGAGTGCCTTGTTGCGTTATGGTTTGTCATGGTAGTTTTTCTGTGCAGGATGTTGTGTAGAGAAAGCTAAGGAGAGCTGTGGTGGGATATGATGTCTGTGTTGTCGGTGCCGGAGTGCTGGGGGCCGCGATAGCCCGAGAGCTCTCCCAATACGAATTGCGCGTCTTATGGCTGGAGAAGGCTCCGGACGTGGCTGCCGGTGTGACGCGCGGCAATACCGGCATCGTGCACAGTGGTTTCGACGACGAGAGTGGTTCTGTTAAAGGCCGCTATTCACCACACGGTGTGGCTCTGGTGGAAGCCTTGGACCGGCATTTGCATTTTGGTTTTTACAAGTGCGGCTCACTGGTGGTTGCTCTAAACGGTTCGGGAGAGGAAAGACAAAGGGATGAATCCCGGCTGGCCGCCTTGGCAGACCAAGGCCGGAGCAATGGTGTGCAGGGCTTAGAGCTTTGGGGCCAAAGCGAACTGCGTGAGCGTGAGCCGAACATCAACCCGGATGCGGTTTCCGCTTTGTACGCCCGCGAGAGCGGAGTTGTGATACCTCCCGAATTTTGCATTGCCTTGGCCGAAAACGCATTGGCTAATGGGGTTGAACTGCATTTGGAGGAAGAGCTCTTGGCCGTGCGGAGATTGGTTTCCGGCTCCGGGCAAAGCGGAGCCGGTTACGAGCTGGAGACGGCAAAGGGCAGCTACCGTTGTGCCTACTTCGTCAATGCTGCGGGCTGGGGTGCCCCCCGAATTTCAGAAATGCTGGGCGTCTCAAAACGAGGAGTGGACTATGAGTTACAGGCCGTCAAAGGCCAATACCTGATTTTTGATCGGAGTTGTGGTCGGATGGTCCGGCATGTGCTGTTTCCCCTGCCGGACAAGATCAAGGGTAAGGGTGTGACGGTTTGTCCGACCTACCACGGCAACTTGCTGATGGGCCCGGATGCCGAGTTCATCGAAGATTCCGATTCTAATTCTAATGGGCTTCCGGATCTTTCTACCCGGTTGGGCAATTTGCAGGGAATCTATCGGAAGGGGTTGGAATTGCTGCCCGGGGTTCCCCGCTCGAAAGTGATTTGCAGCTATGCGGGTATGCGGCCTCGGCTTAAGAGTTTGGCGAAGGGTCCGGACAAAGATCCGAACAAGGGCTTGGCTACTGCCGGCACAAATCGGTCTGAGCATCAGTCCATGCCCGGCGACTTTCGGATTTGCTATGGGGATGACTATTGTGAGCTTTTGGGTATCGCTTCGCCGGGCCTCACTTCTTCCCTGCCGATTGCCGGGGAATTGGTGCGAAAATTGGGTCAATACCGGGAGCAGCGGGGGCAGAAATTGCAGCGGAAGACAGACTTCGTCTTGGAAAGGAAGCCTTATATCAACAGCCAGCGCGACAAAAATTTTGTTTCGGCCCAAGAGTTAAAAGAGGCTGTGGCACTGCCGCCGGACGATCCCGAATGCTTGGTCTGCCGCTGCGAACAAGTAAAGAGTGCGGTGATCCTGGACGTATTGCAAAGACAGGGCGGGGGTCTCGAAGGTGGGGACAGAGACGGTGATTCCGGTAAGGTCTTTGCTGCCGCACGGCAAAACCCGGATTTTTTGAAATGGCGCAGCCGGGTCTCCATGGGTTTTTGCCAGGGTCGGTTCTGCAAGCCGAGGCTTAGGGAGCTGGTGAACCATTGGCACAACAGCCAAAACGGGCACAACAGCCAAGACGGACAAAGTTGGAGTAGAGCAGGCCGGGATACAGAGCAAGCTGTTGGAGTATCAGGTTCGGATCGGCAGCGGGTTCCGCCGGAACTGTTGCGCCGTTCCCTTTAGAGCGGGCCGGTTTGGAGCCGAATTTGTGAAGCCGAATTTGGTTCCGGGATTTGGCTCTAAGCAAGTGGGGGAGAATAACCGGAATAGCATTTATCCATAATCGTGAGGAAGAGTTCCGACTGTTTCCACGTTGTCAGCCAGGTACTCAGTGCGGGAAAATTTCGGGTAAAGTGTCGGGTGTAGTCTCCTGTGTCGTGTTCGGTATGGTTTTCTTTCGGAGGTGTCACATGGGCAAACTGTCGGACGAAGCTCATCACGGCGACATCCGCCAGGCCGGGCCGGCGGCCAAGCAGGAAACGGGAATCGGGCCGGCGCAAACACTCTTCATATTTGGCCAGAGTCTGCTCACAATTCCGGCGGGCATTGTCCCTAAATTGTTTTTCATTTAGGGCCGTGCCGGTCGCGTCCCATTTATTGAGGTAGCGGGCATCCGGGTCGAAGGCATCCCGGTAACGGGTAGGGTACTTGTAGCGATCCAGGAAGAATTTGAATCGACCGTCATTTTCGGAGCAAATCTGTTCCGTCCAAGTCTTTTGTTCCTGTTTTAGGCCGACCCACCAGTTTTCCGTATCAAATTTGCCGGCATCGCGCTCCAAAGCCCATTTCATAATATCCCAACTCTCTTCCAGCAGAAAACCACTTTCGGGCTGGTGCAAAATTGGAACGGTGGGTGTTTCTTTATCCGACAGTTGCCGGAGCTCCGGCGGTTTGGATTTCAGTGAAATTTCCCGCAAGAGGAAGGGCAATCGACTGTATTCCAAAACCATGCGGCAACGCATCGCATAGGGGCAGCGGCGGAACGAATAGAGAATGTACATAAAATCAATCGGGATATTCGTTCCTAAGGTTGGAATAACCGGTATAGCGGAAAGTACGTAGCCAACAGCAACAAACCGATTTGCAGCAGCAGGGCCACACCTAAAAATTGATAACGCAGTGTTTTTGCAGGTTTTGTTTGGGTCTGCCGGCCGTTTGTTGTATCCGTTTTGTCGGTCACGTCCGGGATGTCTTTGCGGATGTCCATACTGCCGGGGGAGCTGCCGGGGAGGTTCTCGGGAAGGTTTTTGGAAAGGCACAGCATGGCATCCAGGGAGGCGAACGGCTTGCTGCCTCTGAATTTGACAGGGCAATTTAGAAATCCCTCGTAGTATCGAAACACGAGTTGTACGATGTGCCCCGGACGGCCCGGCAAACGAAGTGCCGGGCTCACGGCAAAGCGGGAAATCTGTATTAGGTTTAGCAGAAAAAATGCTTTGCCAATGCCCCGTTCCAGAGCGCCCTGTGTCAGTCTCCAGTGGATGGGCCCTTGGTCCAGTTCCCATAGCAAACGACCGGAAGGGAGCAGCAGGTGAAAAAACACCAGAACCACAAACAAGGTGAACATGGAACGCCACCAAGGGCGATAGCCCAGCTGCAAATTCAGCCCGATGAACAGTAGCAATTCAAACCCCAGATAGATGGGTTCCAGCTTGTTGAGACCAAACATCAGTGCCAAGCTTAACACTCCAAAGCCAAAACGTAGGCCTCCAACATTGTTCGATAATCTCTTGAGGTTTAGCGGAGCGGCACTGCTGCGCCTGCGCTGTCTGTCTTTGTTCTGGTTTTTGTCAATGTTATTGTCCTCTTTATTGCCAATGGTCCGTTTCTTTGATGCAGGAATAGCTACCCCTTTTGGGGCCGGCACCCGAAAAACCGACCACATAGCCTTATACCATTTTGAGTGTCGAGAAAACTGTAAGGCGAACAGGCCCAGCAAGACTCCACTGCCCAAGCCAAAACTCAGGCTCCAGGGGATCAGCAAACTGCCTGTGCCTGGAAAGAAATAGCTTAAAGCCAGTACGAGTTGGATTCCGTTACTGCAAGCGGCTCCGAGGATACTGATCCCCAACAGGGAAATATGCTTCGGAGACAGTCTGGCCACGAACCACATGGCATTGCCACTGACAAAACCGGCACAGGCAGAAAATACCAGTATATAAGACAGCATTGTACCGGATATAAGACTCTGGCAGAATACTTTCAAGAATATTAAGAGCAGGATCTCCCGGTAACTCAGCTGGCGTACAAACAATAAAATCGGCAGATTTGCAATACCCAGTTTCAAAAATGGCATGGGTTTGGGGATGAGCATTTCTACTGTGGCCAGAAATAAAGACAGACCTGCCAATTGCAACAGACTGTCAAAGCGTTGTTCTGCAATGGTTCTGCCGTCTTCCCTGCCGGTTTTTCCGTAGGTTTCGCTACGATTGCTGTCGGATGTAGAGGCAGCCTGAGAGGTGTCCGTCATTTAAAAAACCTCGGCATCGATATAAAACGGGTCACCGTTTGCCTCTTCGGGCCCGGATCCGGCCGTCAGCATCCGGATAAAAACCTGATTGGGCAGACAGGCAATCCACTGTCCGGTATTTTGGATTGCCCCTCGCTGTACACAGTACTGTAGTGGGCAGTCCGCCTCCCGTACCCAAACTTTATCATCCCGAATTTCGATAAGCATGACCTGTTTGCCTTCGGCATTTTGTAAAGTCAGACGGAGGTCTTTGTCCAGGGGATAGAGAGAACGTTGGCCTTCCTGACTGACTTCGACAATCAGTCGCTTGCCCTCGGCCTTGCGGTTCCACTGCCAAGCCGAAAAAGCCAGGAATGATAAGCCGCAAAGGAGGAGCCAATCACCCGGGCGCAGCTCGGACAGGAAACTCCTTGGTGGCCCTTTCAGGCCGGCTCCAAAAGTTTGCTGTCTTTTTGTCTTGGCGCATGGTTTTTTAGAGTTGTGTCCGGTATTTTCGGGGCCCTTATTGTTTGGGATATTCGTGATATCCCCGGCATTTTCCGGTTTCAGTGTGTGTAACCCATTTGCCAATTTGTGTGGGAATCGAGCTGTAATCTTACAGAAATGTCTGCCAAAATGTCTGCCAAGAGTGCTCAATGATCACGCCTCGCCAAGATACAGTTAGATGTCGGTTTTAATTGACAACGCTGAAACCAGCGCACGCGAACCGGAGTCCTGCCGCCAGTTGGGCCAGTTGGTCGGAGAAAGACCGGAGTTTCGGTTCCATTCACTGCGTTCGATTATACGTTTTATAGCCCGCTGTGGCCCATAGACTACCGCAAATTTGCCGGCACCGAGATAGGCGATTGCTTCTTCCTTTTCCAGTTGAGTGCGCTCGGTCAGAGTTTGGAGGACGCATTGAAAATGGGCCGATACAACGGAATCTGTCAGGGCTCTGTCTCCCGCCCCAAAGTCGGAAGAGTTTGGGGACTCTTCACCTTGGGATTGCCCTTGGGAAGGAAACTCCCCAAGTTGGATTTCCAAGGCTTCCAAGATGTCCACATTGGCAGAGATGGTCTCATTGCAGATACCACACCGCAAGTCCTGGGGTTGGGACGGGAGATCAATTTGGTTGTATTCCGGGCGGTAGCTTCGCCTCTGAAGGGCACCGGGTTTACGTATCCTGGCCCCGAACAGGTCGTAGGTTTGGTCTTGGTTCCGGCCTCGTTTGCCGTCTCTCTGTCTATCCCTGTTTGGCAGGCTTTGCCCCGCATTCCGGCCGCGCCTCCGCTGCCCTCCCTCGGCATAAGTCCCATTGATTTTTGGAGTTCCCTTGCCCCCGAGAGCCTCTTTGTCTCCGAGAGTTTCTCTGTTTCTAAGGACTCCTTTGGCCCTGGGGACTCTCTTGCCACCGGAACGGCCGGGGTTTTGCCCCTTCACCTGTTTTGCCTGCCTCTCCGGTTTTGCTCTTCCGGAAGCATTTCTTTCCTTGGCAGGGTATTCTTTGGTTTCGGACGAAGTATTTTTTGCCGGGCTGCCGGCTTGACCGGTTTGATTGCCGTTATGGCTTCTTCTCCTGCGGTTCCTTTTGTTGCTGCGTTTTGGCTCTGTAGTATTGGCACTCGACATTTTGTTATCCTCACGGTTGTCCGTATGCTGTGGGCTTTGTTCGGTATGGGACCGCAGCATGCTGTATTTGGCGGTGTCGCTGCTCACGCTCCGGCCCGCCCGCCCTTTCGTTCTCCGGTTTCTTTCACTCTTTGTCTTTTGGGCTCTCTACTCCGCTCCGCCCGCTGACTTTACATGGGCAAACGGTCTCGGCTTTCCATAAGCATCGGAGAACTCCCAGGACCCCATTGTAAAGGTTATACTAAAATGTATAAATACCACACCTGAGAAATGTTTCGGGGAATGTTTCGAGGAAGAATGGTTTCCGGTGTGGCTGTAATATCAGGTTCTGATCGAACGGTCACGATTCCTTACGGTTCCTTTTTTGCCCGATTTGTGTTGTACCTGTCGCAGCTTGATTGTCGTGGCCCAAATAATTACCATGCCACGGCAAAGCTTAGATTGCCGTGAGACTTGGACTTGTGCAAACGATGTATCCGCTCAGAGTTCTCTATTTTCCATTCTCTATTTGTGTTTCATTGGTGTTTGCGGTGGCTGCCATCGTTTTGAACGGGGCAGATCCCGCTTTGTAATATAGTACCCGAGGACTATTTTGAATAGGTTCCGATTCCACAAGTTTGCGAAGGATTTTTCTGCTTTGTAATATAGCACTCAGAGCGTACGCTCGCGCGACGCTACAAGGAGTTTTCATGGAGTCAAAATCATCGCCCACACCCGTCGGCCGGAATGGCCGAAGCCGGGCGGGGTATATAAATCGTTTTGTGCTCAGCAGTCTGTTGCTGAGTTTGGTGTTCTTCCTTTGGTGGTTTGGTTGGCCCCTGCTGAGCCTGCACAGTGGCCTGGAGAACGTTTTGCAGCGGCTGTGGGGAGGCTTGCCGTTGTGGTTTTGGCTGAGCTGTGTCGCGAGCCTGTTTTTGTTGTTTTTCGCCGCAGTGTTCTTCCTGCCCAAAAAAGAGGAATATTTGAATGAGGATCCGGATGGGAATTTAAACAAGAGTTTGGATAAAGCCCAAGGCAGGGATTTGAACACTGTTACGGAAGAGGTTCGCTCATGATTGCCGGCATTCTCGTATACTTTGCTCTGCTGATCGGTATAGCCCTGTACAGTCAGAACCGCAGCAAATTGTCCGGAGACAGGGCCCTCGATTACTTTTTGGGGGGCCGCAAACTGGGCATCATCCCCTTGGCTATGACTACGGCAGCCACGTATATCAGTGCGTCTTCGTTTATTGGCGGGCCGGGAGTAGTCTACAATCGGGGTTTGTCCTGGGTCTTTCTGGCCGCAGTGCAATACCCTGTCAGCCTGTTGATGATGGGCGTGCTGGGGAAGCAGTTACAGCAGTTGGGGCACAAGCACAAGCTCTACGACCTAGCTGATTATATTCAATTGCGCTATCGTTCGCGTCTGTACAGTAAGTTTTGTGCAGTACTGATTGCCGTGGTATTATTACTGGGTCTGATGATCGCCATTATGGGTGGCAGCCGGCTGTTGCAGGGGGCTCTGGGACCTTTACAGGGGGGGGAGGGGCTCAGCTATCGGAACGCCTTGTTCATTTTCAGTTTGGCTTTGGCCATCTATACCCTGTTGGGTGGCTTCCGAGCCGTGGTGCTGACGGACATCCTGCAAGGGGCCTGGATGCTGTTGACCGGCTTCATTTTGCTGTTTTTTCTGTGGCATAAGGCCGGCGGTGCCGCCGGCCTTACCCGCTTTGCCGCCGAGAACCCGGATTTGTTTCGGGCTGACAGTGGCGGTGCCCAGCCACTTAGCTACACGATCAATTTTACTATTCTGGTGGGCTTTGGCATGATCGTGCAACCGATCAGCTTTTCGCGTCTGCTGGCTTTCGGAAAAGGTAAGAGTCTGCGTAAGAGCATCCTAATTTCTATGGCTGTAATTGGAATGCTGACCTTTTTGCCTCATTTCATTGGTTTTCTGGGCCGCATTGTACTGCCCGGTCTGGATCAGCCCGACCAACTGATGGGCCGTATCAGCCAATTGTTTCGTGTGCCGCAATCCGGCTACGGCATATGGGGCCGCATTTTTAGCGGTATGTTGGTCAGTGCTATGCTGGCAGCTATCATGTCTACGGCCGACTCGACACTCAATACTTTGGGTTTGACCATCTACCGGCACCTCCTGCCGCGTCGTGTCAGCAGCTATAGCAGGCGTGATAAAGAGGGAAAGGACGGGGAGCGGAGTCACTTCCTGCTCAGTCGCCTGCTGGCGGGGGCTGCCATTGTGTTGGTAGCCTTGCTGGCTCTGGAGCCGCCCAAACTCTTGGTAGTGCTCAATCTCTATACGCTGGGGACGACTCAAGTGGCTCTGTTGTGGCCGGTGGTTCTTGGTATGTTCACGCGTCGTCCGGACGTGCGTGCGGCCCTCAGTTCCAGTTTGGCCGGCTTGATGTCTTATTTTCTGTTGAACAGGCTCTATCCCAATTTTGGGGGTGCGGCTCTCTTGCCTTATTGCCTGTTGATTGGCATCGTGGTCTACTTTGGCGTGGCCTTTTATACGGCCAAATGTGTTGTCAATCATGCTGCCGGCGGAACAGAGCGGTCGTCTAAGGCCAAGTCATAAATTGCGGGCAGAACCATTTCGGGCAGGACCTTTCCGGAAGGTCGCCTCTCCCGCCGTTGTTAGGGGAAGGCGGGATTCTCCGAAAATTCTTAAGGATAAACCAATGAACACAGCAGACAAAGAGGTTTCGGGAGCAAGTGATTGTATGGCTGAGTACGATGCGCACGGGCGCGATAGGTACGGGCAGAGTAAAGGAAATATTCTGTTGGGCATCTGTGGGGGCATCGCCGCTTACAAAATTCCCGGCTTGGTATCTCTTTTGGCTCAACAGGGATATCGGGTGCGTGTGGTGCTCAGCGAGGCCGGTGCCCGTTTTGCCAGCCGCGAGGCACTGGAGGTGCTGAGTGGTCGGCAAGTCTACAGCGATCTTTGGGAGCGTTATCAGGAGCAAGGTTCGGCGGGCCCGGCCGGCCCCGGACCCGTAGGGTCTGAGGACGATGAAAGCCCTGAGAGCAGTCCGGTTCTGCATATTGCTTTGGTTGATGAAGCGGATATTTTTTTGGTGGCTCCGGCCAGTTACAATTGGGTCGGCAAGGCCGGTTCCGGCCTTGCCGATGATCTGCTCAGTACGCTGTTTGCGGCCTGGCCTTTGAAGGGCGAGAGAAAGAAACCACTGCTCTTTGCTCCGGCTATGAATCCGGAAATGTGGTGTAAGGACGTATTACAGGAAAATATTTCCCGGTTGGAGGAACAGGGTTGCCAACTGATTGAGCCGGACAGCGGTTTTCTGGCTTGTCGGGCCGAAGGCCGAGGCCGAATGGTTGAAGCCGAAGAGCTGTATTGCCGGCTGGAATCTCATTTGAGATTTCGGGCAAAAAATCACTTATTATTGCAAGGTAAGAAAATACTGCTTACGGCAGGACCTACGCGGGAAGCATTGGACCCTGTGCGCTATATCAGCAATCGTAGCAGCGGGGGGAATGGTATCGCTCTGGCGTGTGCCGCCCGGGATTTGGGGGCCGAGGTAATCCTGATTTCCGGCATAGAGGAAACCAAGACTCGGTTGGGGGGGGGCTTTTCGCTCTCGCAGCAGCTCTTTGGCATTCGAGTGCTGAACTGTAACAGTGCTTTAGAGATGGCTCGGCACGCGGCAGATCATTTTGCCGACTGTGATTGGGCCGTGGCCGTGGCGGCGGTCTGCGATTTCCGCCCGGCCCGGGTAGAGGGAGAGAAAATGAAAAAGGAGCCCGGCCGGGAAAGCTACCACCTGGAATTTCGACTCAATCCGGACATCCTGGCTTGGTGGGGCGAACATAAGGAGCCCGGCCGGCAGAAGGTGCTGGGTTTTGCCCTGGAGAATGCCGGCGGCCCGGATGCGGCGGAACGGGAACAGGGCTATGCGCTGGGCAAACTGCGTGACAAGAATGCGGATGCTATCGTGCTCAACCGCCTTGGCAATTTGGAAGGCAACTGTGCCGAGGCCCAGCTGTTTTTTGCCGAGACTCCGGAACAGGGCCGCATCCTCGGCCCGCAGGACAAGCGTGATTTTGCTGCGGAGCTGCTGCTGCTGCTCTGTGAGCGTTGGTTATGACAGGGTTGGCCGTTTCTCCCTAAAAATACTTTCTGTTCTTTTTGCTGTTCTGAAAATTACACTGATCGGTTAGAATGGTCTCGGATTGCGTGCCAATTCCCGGCGAGAGACAGGATTCCATGTCTGCCGCCGCCGTTATCAGATATTTTGTGATCTTTGCATTCGAGCCGAGGAGGGGACCATGGCGACACTGCGAAAGCGAAAAGCAGAAATGGAGAGCAGCAAGGAGCTTGAGCTGCTTTCCGGTGTCAATGAAGAAGATGGTTTGGAGTTTTGCGAGACCATCCGTCTGGAGATTGAACAAAGACGGATGTTGCCGCTGGACAAGTTCATGCAGGCCATTCAGGCTTTCAACGATTTATTCTCCCATTATTTGCGTAGCCATGGCTATAACCCGGATGCCCACGTCTTTGCCGTCCATAGTTTGCAGCATGGGCCCTACCGCATCGAACTGCGTCACTATCGGAAAACGGATGTCAATCCTTTGCTCGATGCCGACAAGCTACAGGCCTCTCCGGATTCTTCGCAGCCGATGTTGAGTGTTGTCAGAGATTCCGAGAGTGACAAAAGCGGCAATAAAAGTGGTGTGTGGGCCCTTGAATCGGCAAAGCACAGGGCCGGGAACGGGGCGCGGAACGGAGCCTTACAAGCCAATGAGAAGGCGTTGCCGCCGCGCCGGCCGGATGGGACGGAAAAGAATTTATTCTATCGTTTTGTCTTTCAGTTTTTGGAACCCAAGCTCAAGGATATCCTGCATAAGGCCGGGCGCAAACATTTGGGGCTGGGTACCATCCGCCTTAAGCAGCTACACATCTTTTTTGCTCTCGGTTCTTTAGACTTTTATTCCCGCACCGAAATTGTTGTGGTGCAGGGTAGCAACGGGAATATCTGTAAACTGAATTATAACGGAATGCAGGCCAATGCCATTGTAGACCAGTGTACCGAACTGATTGGCAGTCATCCGGACTTGGCGAAGACTCTGAACTATCAAATATTGGCCTTTACTTCCCTTGCCCGGCGCAGAACCGATGAGTTGGAGAGTATCTGTGGTGTCATCCACGAGATTTCTCCTCAGCCGATTCCTGTGATTAGTGAAAATGAACAGATTAGCAGTGTGCTCAAAAAGATGTATTCGGGGGATGCTCTGTTTGTGCCCTACCTGGTGGCCGATGTTCAGTTGCGTTTGATTGATAACAAGAGTGTGGGTGCCTATATCGTGCATAAATTGCACGCCAGAGGCGGACATAATTTTTAGGGGATACGGATAGTCAAGAAGTCTGTTTGAGGTTATATTTTGTTGTTTGAAAATAACTTAATGGTTATGCTGCGGAATGTATATCTTAGGCGGCCCCCGAGCTGTATCGGTTCCGGATTACATCTATCCTGTTTGGGTTTTACCAAAATGTCTGCCAAGCTGTTCACGAAAATGTCTGCTAAATTATTTGTCAAGTTGCCTGCCAGGCGATTGTTGTTCTTGTTCTCGGTGTTGTTCTGTTCCGGTGCGTTTTTTAGCTGCCTGAAAACCGTCTATTTTGTCACCGACCCCTACTGGGAAACGGTGACAAACGTCGATTTCTTCCAAGTGCAAAGAATGGGGCTGAGCAGTGGCCATCTTGTGCGTATTATTGAAACGACGCAGGATACACCTTGGTTGGACCCGGAGGACTTGGTAGCCGAAGACTCCGCCGATGTCGTTTCGCTTAAGGTTCGCATGGAAGGTTTTCTGGCCGATGGGCACAAGATATTGCTCAGCCCTTATTGGCTGCGCTACTTGGAAGAGGAACCCCCGGAGTTTTCCCGGGGGCAACTGGTCCTTATCGATGGGGTATCGAAAAATCCCAAAGTTCAAAGTGTTATTGCTGATCTGGAGCTGGGTTATCGCGAGCTTGGTCAGATCGCCGGAGATTATGTACTGAAACATCCGGAACGCGAGCAGGTCATTGCGATGTTCTACCGTGGTATCAGCTACGACAAATATCTGGACTCGTTCACGGAGGGTTTCAGAGAAAAGAATCAGGATAGCTATAGTTTGGTTCGGCAGCGTTATTACTCGGCAGAAGTCAATGAGATGAATACCGCCTTGGAGGAGGTGGACCCGGCTAAAAACGTAATAGTGCTGGGTATGTCTCAGCTTTCTGACCTGGTATACCGGCAGCTTTCTACCGAGGAGAAGAGCTTGTTCATGGTAGAAAACTTCGGCGGTGTGAAGGATTCAAAAGGGCAAATTCTGGTGAGTCTGGATGTCAATTACCGCCTGTTGGTAAAAGATGCACTCACTCTGGCACCCTTGCAGGATGCCGAGCAGAGTGATGAGGTGCGGATCACAAGGCGACCACACGTGTTACATCTGCCCAGTCCGGAAATGCTTTTGGATATAGAACAGGTCCAAGACCTGGTTACGCTGACGTTGGAGAAGCGGGAGCGCGAATATAATCGTCTTGATCATCGTATATCAAGGGGTTGGGAAAAGGCTGCGGAGTTTTTTTTCGATTTCCGTATGCCTGATATTCCTTGGCCGGCTTGGCTGCGCAGTTGGCTCAATACGTAGGATTTTACACCAAACCGGGGGAGTCCGGTCTTTCGGAGATTTTTTTGAATGCTGTCAACGGCCTGCCTATGCGAAACTTTCGATCCGCAGACTCCCGCTTTTTTGTGCTTTTTACGAATACGTCCGCGTTTCTTCCTGTTTCTGCATGATGTTCCGGGGCTGTCTGTTGCCATTCCGGCACTCTGCCGCCCTGCTCTGATTCCTGACATGTTGTAAAATGGGGTAGGGCCGGCGTATCTTCCCATAATCGTGTCCGGGAATTACACTGCCCGCACCATGAATCTCGATATTTCCGATAAGCTACAGGCTCCTCAGCAACTGTATCAATTGTTGTGTGACAAAGTCTTTTCCGAAAATTCTCCCCATTCTTCCGATCGGGCCGCAGGCCCTCTGTTCGATTTGACCGCATTGGAAAGGGACAAGGGACAACGCTGGCAAGAGAGCGTGCGATTCAGTCCGGCCTTGGCCGTGGCTCAAGTATTGGAACAGCACGATTCACTGTTAGTCGTGCTGCCCGACAGTGAAGACATGTACCGGCTTCAGGAGGACTTAAAGGCCTTAGGTTTGGAGGCTCTGGATTTTCCGAACTGGGGCAGCAGCCTGTACAAAGGCATACGTTCGCAAAACCGGCTGTTCACTAAACGCAGTTCTGTGCTGGCCCGGATATGCCTCTGGCGGGAAGGGCACAGGGACGGGGGCCCCTTGCTGGTGCTGTGCAACCTGCGCTCTCTGGCCGCAGTTTTGCCCCCGCCCGCAGAGTTGGGCAGCAACATCGTGCATTTGGAAACCGGCTGCCCTATGCAGCCGGCTCAACTGGCCCGGTTGCTCAGCAGCTATGGCTATTATCAGGTGCCCCGCGTCAGCCTGCCGGGTGAGTTTGCCTTGCGCGGAGAGGTCCTGGACCTCTATCCGCCATCCGGACAGGACAACCGGGCCGTGCGCGTGATGTTTGGCTTTGACGAAGTGGAACTTCTGAAAATTTTTGATGTCAGCAGCCAGATTTCGGACCAAAACATCGACGGATTTTCCCTCTTCCCGCTGAAGGAAGTACTGTGGAAAGAGGCCGAGCAGAAATGCCTGCGCAGGCATCTGGAAGACTTGCTGCTTGAGGCCCGACCCTCGGACTTTGGCTTTGATCCTTCAGAGCAGAGCAATCCGGAGTGGGAAGCCTTTTGGCAGAACCAACAAAACCAAATTGAGGAGCTGCTGTCCCGTTTGGCCCGTCAAGGTGAGACGAGCCAAGGTGAAGTCAAGGCCGAAGAACTACTCTTTCCATTTGGCCGGGACAAGCCGGCCAGTCTGCAAGACTATATGGGGGAAGACTGCCCCATTTTGTTTTGGGGCATGCAGCGCATCGAGCAACAGGAAGAGGCGTACCTGCACGAGCTGGAAGTTTTGTATCGGCAAAGTCTGATTCCCTTTGAAGAACGGAGGGGTGGACAGGATACGAGAGAGTCCGGGGAAGCCCGGGGGCAGGTACGAGGTCCCGAGGCACTGTTCCCCGAACTGGTCCAACGTAAGTTGCTTCATCCCAAGTGCTTTGCTGTGGATTTGAGTCTGGTGCACGGTCGCTGCCGGGCCCCCATCGTCGTCGATGAGTTCGAAGGGCGACCTTGGCCGCTGGAATTGGAACCAACCTTGCAATACCACGGCAACTTCAATCGCTTTAGTGAAGACCTCAAAGCTTGGCTGGAGCAGGACTATCATGTGGCCATAGGTTGTTCGTCCACGGCCCAGGCCCAACGCCTCCTCCACCTGCTCCGGGATTACGCTGAGGATCTGCACTTCTACCCTGTCGAGCTGAGCCAGGGTGTGATTTTCCCCCGGCAGAAGTTGGCTTTGCTGCAAGAGTGGGAGATTCTGGGAACTGAAGGCCGGGGGAGTGGCTCCGGTCGGCACGGCGGAAGCCTGGCCTACGGTGGCGGGAGGCCTGGCAAGGACAGGGAAAAGACCGAGCGCATCGCCAAGCGTTTGAGCCAGAGCGAAGTCATCAGTTCTTTTGTCGACCTGAAGGAGGGCGACCTGGTCGTCCACGTTCAGCACGGCGTGGGTCGTTTCAAAGGTATTGAGCGCATTAGTACCTCGCGCATGGAGCGCGACTACCTGGCCATTGAATATTCGGATTCCAACACTCTGTTCGTGCCTATAGAACAGGTCAACATGGTGCAGCATTATATTGGCAGTGAGAGTGCCGGTCTGCGTCTGGACCGCATTGGAGGCAAGGCTTGGCAGGAGCGCAAGGCCAAGACCCGGAAGGCCGTGGAAGATTTGGCCGACCGGCTGTTGCGCCTCTACACTCGCCGCGCAGCGGCTCCCGGCCCCGGTTGCCCGCCCGATGATGACCTGATGGAAGAATTTGAGGCTGATTTTCCCTACGAGCCGACCGGAGACCAGTTGCGGGCTATCGGAGAAATTAAGGGGGATATGGAAGATCCGAAGCCGATGGACCGACTGTTGTGTGGTGATGTCGGCTTTGGCAAGACCGAAGTGGCGATGCGTGCCGGCTTCAAAATGGCCTGTACAGGCCGTCAGGTACTGGTGCTTTGTCCGACCACTATTCTGGCGGAGCAGCATTATCGGAATTTCTCCAAGCGTTTTGCCCGCTTTCCGTTGCGCATTGCCATGCTTTCCCGCTTCGTGGAGTCCAAGCAACAGAAAGTGGTATTGGGCTCGCTGGAACGTGGTGAAGTAGATATCCTGATCGGGACTCATCGCCTTTTATCCAAAGACATTCACCTGCGCAATCTGGGGCTGATCGTAATCGACGAAGAGCAACGTTTCGGTGTCAAACACAAAGAACGCCTGAAGATGCTCAAAACTTCGGTGGACTGCCTGGCCATGTCGGCTACGCCGATACCTCGTACCCTGCACATGTCGCTGGTGCAAATCCGGGACATTTCCATGTTGGCGACTCCGCCGGGTGGCCGCCACCCGGTGGAAACCTTCGTGCGTGAGTTTAACCCGGAAAGTATCGCCGAAGCCATTCGTCGGGAACTGAGCCGGGGCGGCCAAGTTTTTTACCTGCACAATCGCATCGAAAGCTTGGACGAGATTCTGCTGTTTCTGCGTGATTTGGTGCCAGAATCCCTGATTGAGACGGCCCACGGTCGGATGGGAAGTAAGGAGCTGGAAGACATTATGTACCGCTTCGTGCACGGCGGTTTCAACGTCTTATTAGCCACAGCCATCATCGAAAACGGCATCGACATCCCCAATGTGAATACTATCATTATTGATCGCGCTGACCGCTACGGCATCGGCCAACTCTACCAATTGCGTGGCCGGGTGGGCCGCGCCGACCGGCTGGCTTATGCCTACTTGTTCTACCCGGATCGCAGTGGTTTGAGTGATTTGGCCCTGAAGCGATTAAAGATCATTTCCGATTTCACCGAACTCGGTTCGGGCTTCAAGGTGGCGATGAAGGATTTAGAGGTGCGTGGTGCGGGCAACCTACTCGGACCGGAACAGTCGGGCAACATTCTTGCGGTGGGTTTTGAAATGTATACCGGTATGTTGGCCAAGGCGATGCATGAGCGCAAGTATCGCCTGGAACAGGAGGAAGGCGGACAGATATCGGAGGCAGAGCCGATGGAATACGACGAGGAAATCTCCCTGGAGCTGGACTACAGCGGCTTCATCCCGGATTCCTATATTGCTGATGCCACTGAAAAAATTGAGTTATATAAAAGAATATCTTCTATTAGCTCTACGGAAAGGCTGTCTGAATTTTACGAAGAAATCTACGACCGCTTTGGCAATCCTCCTGAAGAAGTCCACTCCCTGTTGTCGCTTTCTGAAGTGCGCATTGTCTGCCGTCGGGTGGGTATTAATCTTCTGAAGGAACGCCAAGACCAGGTGGAAGTACAATTTTCCAAAGCCCGACCTTTGCCGTTGGAAAAAATTATGGAGCAAATCCGGCTCTACCCTAAAGTCTTTCGCATTGATCCCAAACGGAGTGACACTTTGTTGATAAATTTGCAGTCCTTTATGGAATTGGAGGCACAGGATCTTTGGGCGGCTAAGCAGGAGCGCAAAACGAAGAACCGGCAGAAGAAAAAATCAGGGAATCGCAACGCCGATTATCTGTCACAAGAATCTGTATCGGAAACAGGTAAGGAAACAGGCCCAATTGGGGACAATCCCCTGTTGAGAAAAACGGCCGCCTTGCGCCGGGTTTTGAGTTCTTTTCAAAACGGAGTTTCGGCAGAATAACCGGAAATTGCGGTGTTCGCTTTGGGCCCCATCGTACCCCAAGAGGGGCGCAATCCATTTGGTATTTGTATTGAACAAGAGTTGAGTATTTTGGTATACTCTGGCTTTCGTAATTTCATATTCTGAGATAGTTAATGGAGGTCTATTTACCATGTATATAAAAATTCGATTCCCAATGCTGCTGACTCTTCTGATGTTGGTTTCTTTGGTGATGTTTGCCTGTAACAAAAAAGAGGCAGATGTGGATGTTGTCCCGGATTCGGAGGAAGTACAAGTTACTGTCCGCTTGGGCACGGACGCATCCGGAGTGGATGATAAATCTTTCAATGCTTCCGCTTGGCGCGGTATTACGCGCTTTTATGGTGATACTCCGGAGAACCCCCTCAAACAGGGTTCCCACTACGACTACATTATTTCTAACAACACAGACAAGTATGTGTCGAACCTGCGCCTGATGTCAGAAGGTGGCTATAGTTTGGTTATTGTCACCGGCTTTACTTGGGCCGATGCACTGTCCCAAGTGGCACCGGACTATCCTCAACAGAAGTTTATGATTGTGGATGTTGCCGGATTGCCCAACGATGCGAAGAATATCATGGAAGTAATCTATGCCGAGGAGCAAGGTGCCTTCCTGGCCGGAGTTGCTGCGGCACTACAGGCGAAAGAGGTTGGTGCCGAGCCCAAGTTTGGTTTTATCGGAGGGATCCCGGGTGCGGTCATAACACACTTTCAGGTGGGTTACATGCAGGGCATCCTCACCATTTCTCCCGATGCTGAAATTCTGGATTACTACGCTAATGACTGGGCCGATCCCGCCAAGGCCAAAATTCAGGCCGAAGCATGGTTTGACAGCGGTGTCTACGCCATCTTTTCGGCTGCCGGTTCTACCGGAAATGGTGCAATTCAAGTAGCGAAAGAGAGCCGTCAACGCGGACGGGATGTCTGGGCCATCGGTGTGGATTCTGACCAATACGGAGAGGGCCTCTACGAAGAGGGGAAATCTGCTATCCTGACTTCGATGATCAAACGCGTGGATGCTGCAACAGAATTGGCCTTGATGAATGTCCGGGACGAGACTTTTCAGGCAGAAGTGGTCCGTCTGGACTTGGCAAATTCCGGGGTAGGTTTGCCCGAAAACAATCCTAATCTTTCCGATGCAATTCTCGCAGAAGTGAAAGATTATGAACAGAAAGTCATTAACGGAGAAATTGTTGTAGACAATACGGTTGCAGCCTTTATTTCCGCCGGTCATTTGGGTGAGGGTCTGACGATCCTGGCTCGAGACGATTGAAAGAGTGGCGGACGGCTCAGCCGTCAAAGTTATAACGGACTGTAAATTTTTGACGCAGCAAGCATGAAATGGATTACTGCGTATTTTTTATATACGGTCTATGTAATATCCGGTTGCTGCGTGCCTTGGGATTGTGCCCGGAGCTTGTCTTGAGGGTCTCCGGGTTTTCGGAGGCTCTGGTTTCAGGATGTTTGAGTTTTCGGATGCTTGAATTTTAGGATCCCGGATTTTCAGGGGCAGTTTTCTCTGATAAGTCGGTATCCGAGGACGACAGGAGTCCGAAACCCGGAAGAAAAGAAAAATTCGTATTGACATTCAAAAGTTACTTGACAAAGCAAAGACAGTTCCGTATTTTATGGCAGGCTTTTCCAAGCCTCTGTAGCTCAGTTGGCAGAGCACAACCATGGTAAGGTTGGGGTCATCGGTTCAAATCCGATCGGAGGCTCGCTGAATTTATAAGAAATGTTTTGCTGGTTTGTGACAAATAATTTGAGGGAATTAGATATATGGCAAAGAGTAAAAAGACGGCTGTAGAGCTTATTTCACTCCGTTGCAGTGGTTGTGATCGCAGGAATTATACCACCCGGAAAAATCGTCGGAATACGCAGGACAAGCTGGAGCTCAAGAAATATTGCAAGTGGTGCAAGGCTTCGACAACACACAAAGAAGGAAAAATTAAATAATTCATAGAGGTCAGTAGTTCAATTGGTAGAGCACTGGTCTCCAAAACCAGATGTTGCAGGTTCGAGTCCTGCCTGGCCTGCTGAAAGAGGCTGTAACTCTGGGGTTGCAGCCTCTCTTTGCAAGTTTCCTTTTTATCCGTTGCAGTAAGTTGGGTTGGTGAAAATGTCGAAGTTTATCCGTGAGTGTATCGCAGAGTTTAAGAAAGTTACCTGGCCCAGCCGGGAGACGGTGGTTTCAGCTTCCAAAGTGATGCTATTGTCTACCTTTGTTTTTGTGTTGTTCTTTTTTGGTGTGGACAATTTGATACGTACTCTGTTGTTGTTGCTGTTAGGTGCTTAGTCCGGTTCTGATAGATGATGAGGGGCGGGTGGGTACAGCCTGCCGTTATCTGCATTCGCTCGGGTGTTTGTAGGTTGTGAGAAAGCCGGGCAAAGGGAGACGTGGACGATGATGATGGGATGGTATGTTCTTCAGGCACTTACCAGTCAGGAAAACAAGGTAGAGAAATATATACAAAATATTATTGAGAGTGGTAAGTTTGAAGGTATTTTGAACGCCGTAAAAGTGCCCTCCGAGGTTGTTGTCGAAGTGCGCAACGGCAAAAAGCGTAATGTGACAAAGAAGTTTCTTCCCGGTTATGTGCTGGTGGAAATGGAATTGCCTCAGGAAAAATGGCAGGCGGTCTGTTCGGAGCTGCGTTCTCTGCAAGGGGTGGTTGGTTTTGTCGGCTACGGCAAGCAGGTGAGACCTCAGCCGATATCCAAGGAAGAAGCCCGTTCCATCTTGCAGCGCAGTGGTGATATCAAGTCTGATGTCAAGTTTCAGGTACGCCAGGATCATACTATTGGGGAAGAAGTCAAGATCATCTCCGGGCCGTTTGAAACATTTACCGGCCGGGTGGATGAAATTTTGGCTGAGCAGAATAAGCTAAAGGTAATGGTGGCGATTTTTGGCCGCGATACTCCGGTTGAGCTTAGTCTTGATGAAGTGGAAAGAATGGTTTAACCCTCTCGTTCAAAGATTGGGGATTTGTGGGAACCTGTTGATTTGCAGGTGCTTGACCACAAGGAGGACGTATGGCTAAGAAGAAAAAAAAGGAAGTTACTGCAATTGTCAAATTGCAGGCTCCGGCAGGTAAGGCCACGCCTGCACCGCCTATTGGCCCGGCGTTAGGCCCTCATGGTGTGAGTGCCCCACAGTTTGTGCAGCAGTTTAACGATGCGACCAAAAACATGGAGCCCGGCCTGACCATTCCGGTCGAGTTGACGATCTACAGCGACCGCAGTTACGAGTTCATCCTCAAAACTCCGCCGGCTGCGGTACTAATTAAGAAAGCAGCCAAAATTGACAAGGGTTCAAAGTTGCCTCATAAAGAAAAAGTTGCCTCTCTGACCCGCGCTCAGGTAGAGCAGATTGCGGAAACCAAGATGCCGGATCTGAATGCCAATGATATGGATGCGGCAGTTAAGATTATCTCAGGTACAGCCCGGAGTATGGGCATCACGGTGGAGGGCTGAGAGATGGCAAAACATGGTAAAAAATTCTGTGCTGCGGCAGAAAAAGTGACAGGAAATTCGTACAACATCGACGAAGCGATTCAACTGGTCAAGCAGCTATCTTATGTTAAATTTGACGAGACTATTGAAATTGCGGCAAAGCTGAATCTGAAAAAGAGTCACTCCGTTCGCGACACGGTAGTATTGCCCAACCAGTTTCGCACCGAAGCCCGAGTGTTGGTCTTTGCTCAGGGTGACAAGGCTAAGGAGGCCCAAGAGGCCGGAGCCACCTACGTTGGCGGTGCCGACTTGGTGCAGAAAATTCAGGGGGGTTGGCTCGATTTTGACGTTTGTGTCGCTACTCCGGATATGATGAAAGATGTTGGTAAATTGGGCCAGATTCTGGGCCGTCGGGGGATGATGCCGAACCCGAAAACCCGTACGGTCACGATGGATGTCAAGGGTGCTTTGGCCGAATTGAAACAGGGCCGGACAGAGTTTCGTGCCGATAAGGGCGGCGTTGTTCACCTGGCAATCGGAAAAGTTAAATCGATGGATGATGGGAAGATTCGAGAGAATCTTTTGATTCTGCTTGAAGGTTTACAGGCCAAACGTCCCGCTGATGTAAAGGGCGACTACATTCGGACATTGTCGATTGCTTCAACCATGGGCCCCGGTGTACGGGTGGACTTGAGCAGCGTGGTGGTTTAAAGCCATAGGACGGCAGGAGGAAATAGGATGGAAGTAACAAAGAAGGTACAGCAGTACAAGAAAGATGCCGTGGCCGGGTTGCGTGAGTTGCTGAGTGGCTGCAATAATTATGTTTTTGTGGACTATCGCGGTCTGACGGTAAAAGAAATTACCAACCTGCGCAGGAAGCTGCGCGAAGAAGGGGCAAAATTTCATGTAATCAAGAATAATTACCTGAAGCTTGCCTTGGACCAGGAAGAAAAACCCTATGAAGAGGGTGCTTTGAAAGGCCCCACAGCTATTGCGGTGATGTCGGATGATGCCGGGACTGCGGTTAAAGCCATTGTCGAGTTTCCCCGTGAACAGCCCTTGGAAATGAAAAGTGGTGCCATTGACGGCAGACTTTTTGACCGGGACCGCCTGATTGAGTTTTCCAAGTTGCCGAGCAAGGCGGAGCTCATTGCCCAACTGTTGGGTACCCTCAACGCCCCTGCACAGCAGACAGTTGGTGTCATGAATGCATCCTTGACTCAGTTGCTCTATGCGCTGAATGCCATTAAAGAGAAGCAGGAAGCTTAAAATTCAGACAAAAAAAATAGGTAGTCAGCCTTCAGCAGTTACTGCTATCGTCATGCTGTCGCCTAAAAAAATTACAGGAGGAAGATAATATGACGGTAGAAAATCTGGTGGAAGAAATCAGTAAATTGACAGTGCTTGAGGTTTCCGAGTTGGTAAAAGCATTGGAAGATAAATTTGGCGTTAGTGCCGCAGCTCCCGTAGCTGCTGTGGCTGCGCCTGCTGCCGGCGGTGCGGAATCTGCCGCTGAAGAGCAGACAGAGTTTGATGTCATTCTGACCGGTATTGATGACAGCAAGAAGATTGCTCTGATCAAAGAGGTTCGGGCCGTGACCGGGCTGGATCTGAAGGGTACGAAGGAATTTGTGGAGAATCCGGGCAAGCCCGTGAAAGAAGGCATTTCCAAGGAAGAAGCCGCCGAGCTGAAGAGCAAGCTCGAAGCTGCCGGTGCCAAGATCGAAGTGAAATAATTCGGCTTGTTTGTGCGGAGCAGGGTCGTGCATTCCGGCAGATTCTGCTTCGTTATCACAAGAAAGCCTTGTGAAGGATGGAGTTGTGATCCGATTGCAATTCCGTCCTTTCTGTCGTTCTGTATGCGGAGTTGTGTAATGACGGAGATTTAAATCAAACGGCAAACAGAAAATTTATCCGTATGATACCGCTTAAGTGCACTTTATAGCGTTATTTAGTTACACCGCGAGGAGAAGCCTGTGGGCAACGAGACTAAAAATACCGTTCCGAAAAACTTAATGAGCAAGAATGAGCGAACATATATTGGCGAAAAATATAATGAAATCCTTGCTTTACCGAATCTCGTAGAAGTACAGACCTTATCTTACGATCGGTTTCTTTCTGTTTCGATTGAGGGGGAAGAAAAAGTCAGTGAGAATCTACAGGATGTTTTTAATTCTGTCTTTCCGATCGAGAGTCCCAATGGTGATCTGCTGATAGAATACGTTGATTTTTCTCTCGACTATCAGGGCGTGCGCTTTTCTGAAGCGGAGTGCAAGAGAAAAGGGCACACTTACGCCGTGCCCTTAAAGGCCAGAATCAACTTGGTGTTCCAGGACACCGGTGAAATTCGCCAGAAAGAAATCTACATGGGGGACATCCCCATCATGACTGAGCGCGGTACTTTTGTTATCAATGGTATTGAGCGGATTGTCGTTTCCCAGTTGCACCGTTCCCCTGGCGTAATTTTTAACAATGACAAGGGTGTCCACTCTTCGCGGATCATTCCTTATCGCGGTTCTTGGCTGGACTTGGAAGTCGATGCCAAGAAAGAAATCGTCTATACAAAGATTGACCGCAAGAAGCGAATTTTGACAACCATGTTTCTCCGCGCTCTTGGGTTGAATACGCGTGAAGATATTATAGAAGCCTTTTATAAGTCTAAGACAGTGCGTCTGTCGCAAAAATCGGCCAAAGAATTGCCGGGTTTCTATTTGGCCAAGGCTGTTTACATTAAAGATGAGAGTGGTAACGAGCGCAAATTGTACCGCGCCGGTGAAAAATTGATGCCGCACGACATTGACGACTTGCGGCATAGCAAGGTCAGTTCGATTTCGATCATTGACATGTTGGCACCGGATTCCCTGAATTCCGTTGTGATTCTGAATTGTTTTGAGCGCGAGGCGGGTTTGTTTGCCGAGGACATGGAGAACAAGAAGGATGAGCCTTCGCGCGAAGATGCGCTGAGCTTGGTCTACTCCACGCTGCAACCCGGCGATCCGGTGACGGTGGAAACAGCCGACCGGGAATTACAGAGCATTTTCTTTTCTGCCCGCCGCTACGATTTGGGTAAGGTGGGCCGTTACAAACTGAACAAGAAATTGGAAACCGGAGCCCCCGGTGACCTTCAGGTTTTGACTATTCGGGACATCATTCTGACCATCAAGCACCTGATCAAGGTCTATGAGGGTTATGAATCAGTGGATGACATCGACCACATGGGGAACCGTCGTGTGCGCTCGGTGGGAGAACTGATGGCGAACCAACTGAAGACGGCTTTCAGTCGGATGGATCGCATTGTCCGTGAGCGCATGCCGCTCAAAGATACTGAGACCCTCAACCCGCAGGATTTGATTTCGACAAAACCGATAGTTTCGGCGATCAAGGACTTTTTCGGCAGCAGCCAACTATCTCAGTTCATGGAACAGGTGAACCCGTTGGCGGAATTGACTCACAAGCGTCGTCTGAATGCTTTAGGGCCCGGCGGTCTGTCCCGTGACCGCGCCGGTTTTGAAGTGCGTGATGTGCATTATTCGCACTACGGCCGGATGTGTCCGATTGAAACACCGGAAGGGCCGAATATTGGTCTGATTGTGTCTTTGGCTAATTACACCCGTATCAATGAGTTTGGTTTCCTGGAGACTCCGTATCGCCGTGTGCTTAAGGGCAAGGTTTCGGATAGGATTGAATACCTTTCGGCGATGGACGAAGAAAAATGCTATATTGCCCAAGCTTCGGCCAAACTGGATCCGGAAGGCAACTTTGTCGATGAATTGGTTGCAGTACGCCGTTCGGGAGACTATACCAACAAGACTCCGGAAGAAATTGAGTACATGGATGTGTCGCCGCGCCAAATCATTTCCACGGCCGCCTCACTGATTCCGTTTTTGGAGCACGATGATGCGAATCGCGCTTTGATGGGCTGTAATATGCAGCGTCAGGCCGTGCCGCTGCTCTTCCCCGAAGCTCCGATTGTCGGTACCGGGATGGAGGCCAAGGCCGCGTACGATGCCGGTGTTGTAGTGAAAGCCCGCGATGCGGGCGAAGTGACCAACGTCACTTCCTGTGAAATTCGCATTTTGCATCAGGGCGAGAAGGCGGGTAAAGAGAATGAAGTTGCTTATCCGCTGCTGCAATATGGCCGAACTAACCAGGATACCTCTTTTCACCAGCGGCCGCTGGTGAAAAAGGGGGATCGTGTAACCAAGGGCGAACTGATCGCCGACGGTCCGGCTACGGACAAGGGCGAATTGGCTCTGGGTCGCAACCTCTTGGTCGGTTTTGTGCCTTGGAACGGCTACAATTTTGAAGATGCGGTATTGATCTCACAGAAAGTGGTGAAGGACGACTACTATACTTCAATCCATATCAAGGAATTTTCTATCCAAATTCGGGAGACCAAATTGGGTTTGGATAAAATCACCCGAGACATTCCCAACATTGCCGACAAAAATTTGGGTCATCTGGACGAAGAGGGTATTGTGCGCATCGGTGCCCACGTTAAGTCCGGCGATGTCCTGGTGGGTCGGATCACTCCGAAGTCCGAGTCGGACAGCACTCCGGAATTCCGCCTGCTGAACTCAATTTTTGGTGAAAAGGCCCGGGATGTGCGCGACACGTCGTTGAAGCTGCCCCACGGTGTCGAAGGCACCGTGGTCGAGATTCAGCGTTTGGCCCGTGCGGCCGGGGATAACCTGGACCCGGGTGTGAATGAAGTGGTCAAGGTTGTATTGGCAACGAAACGCAAGCTCAAAGAGGGAGACAAAATGGCCGGTCGCCACGGGAATAAGGGCGTGGTCGCCCGGATTCTGCCCGAAGAAGACATGCCTTTCCTCGAAGACGGTACGCCGTTGGAAATTTGTCTGAATCCGTTGGGTATTCCCTCCCGTATGAACATCGGTCAAATTCTGGAAACGATGCTCGGCCATGTCGGTCAGCGATTGGGCAGGCTGTACGAGGCCTCCGTATTCCTTTCTCCCGATGTGGAGGAAATCAGCCAACTGCTGGAGGAGTCCGGGGTTTCCCGTGCTTCCAAAATGACGGCCTTCGACGGCCAGACCGGGGATGCTTTTGAAAATGAGATTCTGGTCGGTTACATGTACTACCTGAAACTGCACCACTTGGTGGACGATAAGATGCACGCCCGTTCTACCGGGCCTTATTCTCTGGTTACTCAGCAACCGCTGGGCGGTAAGGCCCAATTTGGCGGTCAGCGGCTGGGTGAAATGGAGGTTTGGGCCCTGGAAGCCTATGGTGCCTCTCACACCTTGCAGGAGCTGATGACGGTCAAGTCGGATGATATGAATGGCCGTGTTCATGTCTACGAGAGTATCGTCAAGGGTGACCCGGCATCGACATCCGGTATTCCCGAATCCTTTAACGTTTTAGTACAGGAGCTGCGTGGCTTGGCGTTAGATGTTTCGGTCTACGACCGCAAGAACAAACAACTGCCGCTGACCGAGCGCGATGATGAACTGATTAATCGCCAGGATACTTTCTAAAAAGGCCAAGTGAGGAGTTTTACGGAAATGAGAGATATTCAAGAGTTTGACAGCCTGAAAATCCGCCTGGCTTCGCCTGAGCAAATTCGCAGTTGGTCTTACGGAGAAGTAAAGAAACCGGAGACAATTAACTACCGCAGCCTGCGGCCGGAAAAAGACGGCTTGTTCTGCGAACGCATCTTTGGTACCACCAAAGAGTGGGAGTGTTTTTGCGGTAAATTTAAATCAATCCGCTACAAAGGTGTGGTTTGTGACCGCTGTGGTGTGGAAATCACTCACAGCCGTGTGCGCCGCGAGCGCATGGGCCATGTCGAATTGGCCGCGCCGGTATCGCATATTTGGTACTATCGCACGATTCCCTCCAGTATGGGGGCCTTGCTCAGCCTGTCCCAGAGCGCATTGCGTGCCGTGCTGTATTACGAAAAATATATTGTGGTCGACCCGGGCAATACCGAGTTGGAACTGCACCAGTTGCTGACGGAAGAAGAATATTCGGAGGCACGAGACCGTTTTGGAGAGGCCTTCAATGCCGGCATCGGTGCGGAATGCATCAAGCAGATGTTGGAAAATCTGGATCTGGACGCTTTGTCAACGGAGCTGCGGGCCAAGATGATCGAGAAAGGTGCCAAGGCAGATAAAAAATTGCTTAAGCGCATCGAGATTGTCGAAAACTTCAACCGTTCGGACAACGAGGTCAAGTGGATGATTCTGGATGTCATCCCCGTCATTCCGCCGGATCTGCGGCCTATGGTGCAGTTGGACGGGGGCCGCTTCGCGACCTCCGACCTGAATGACCTGTATCGCCGTGTCATCAACCGCAACAATCGGCTTAAGCGTCTGCTGGTGCTTTCGGCCCCGGAAGTTATTATCCGCAATGAAAAATGCATGTTGCAGGAAGCGGTTGATGCGCTGTTGGATAACTCCAAACGAAAGAAAGTAAACAAGGGCCCGGCCAATCGCCCGCTCAAGTCGCTTTCCGACTTGCTCAAGGGTAAGCAGGGGCGTTTTCGGCAGAATTTGCTGGGTAAGCGCGTGGACTATTCCGGCCGTTCAGTGATTGTGGTCGGGCCACAGCTCAAGCTGCATCAGTGTGGTCTGCCGACCAAGATGGCTTTGGAGTTGTACAAGCCATTTATCATGCGCAAGCTGGTCGAAAAAGAAATTGTGTTTAACATCAAAAAAGCGAAAATTTTGGTGGAGCAGACAACCACCGAGGTCTGGGAAGTCCTCGACGAAGTTGTGCGTGAGCACCCCGTGTTGCTCAACCGCGCCCCGACTTTGCACCGCTTGGGTATTCAGGCCTTTGAGCCGATACTGGTAGAGGGTAAGGCCATTCAGTTACACCCGCTGGTCTGTCACGCTTTTAATGCCGACTTTGACGGCGACCAAATGGCCGTGCATTTGCCGCTGACTCAAGCGGCCCAGGTGGAATGTTGGTCTCTGATGTTGGCCTCTAAGAACCTGATGAACCCGGCCAACGGTATGTCGGTGGTTTTCCCCTCGCAGGACATGGTCTTGGGTATCTACCTGCTGACCAAGCCGCGCAAGGGAGACAAAGGCGAAGGCCGTCACTTTTCCGGCTTCAATGAAGTTCTCAAGGCATTGGATCTGAAACAAATCACTCACCATTCGTTGATCAAAGTGCCCAACCCGGCTTTCAGCAAGGAAAATGCCGAGGTCGAATCGCGCTGGTTGGAGACGACTCCCGGCCGGGTTGTATTCAATATGGGCATCCCCAATCAGGTTGATTTTGTCAACGAGACGTTGGACGACAAGGGCCTGCGCAGTTTGATAGAGTATTCTTTTGAAGAAAACGGGGCCTCAATCACGGTGGAGTTACTGGACTGTATCAAAGAAGTGGGTTTTCGCCACGCTACTTTGCTGGGCTGTTCCATCGGTATTGACGACATCCTGATTCCCATAGAAAAGAAGGATCTGATCGAACAATCCAATCAGGCCGTGGTCAAGATCCAGGAGCAATATCGCTCCGGTCACATTACCAACGAAGAACGTTACAACCGCGTGGTGGAGGTTTGGAGTAAGACCAATGAGGATCTTACTCGGCTGATGATGGACTTGTTGTCCGAAGACCGGCAGGGCTTTAACAATGTCTATATTATGGCGGACTCCGGTGCTCGGGGTTCGCGCAACCAGATCCGTCAGTTGGCCGGTATGCGCGGTCTGATGGCCAAGCCTTCGGGGGACATCATCGAGTTGCCGATTCGCTCCAATTTTAAAGAAGGCCTGTCGGTAATTGAATTCTTTATTTCCACCAATGGTGCCCGTAAAGGTTTGGCAGATACGGCGTTGAAGACGGCGGATGCCGGCTATTTGACCCGTCGTCTGGTCGATATTTCACAGGACGTAGTGGTCAATCAGGACGATTGCGGCACCATCAACGGTATCGTGATGTCGGCCCTGAAAGACGGCGAGGAAATTGTAGAGAGCCTGGCCGACCGGATTCGCGGCAGCTACACTTTGGAACGGGTCAAGCATCCGATTACCGGCGAGCTGATTTTGGACGTGAACGAAGAACTTACGGATATGCTTGCCAACGAGATTGAGCAGATCGGCATTGAAGAGGTGCGCGTGCGCACCGTGCTGACCTGTGAGGCCCGCTATGGCGTTTGTTGCAAGTGCTATGGCCGGGACCTTTCGACCCGGAAGACGGTCAACGTCGGTGAGGCGGTAGGTATTCTGGCTGCCCAGTCGATTGGCCAGCCGGGTACGCAGCTAACCATGCGTACTTTTCATGTGGGTGGTACGGCCTCTACTATTGCCGAAGATAATAAGATTGCCCTGAAGTATCCCGTGCTGGTGCGGGAGATCAAAGGCCATTATCTGGATATGGGTAAGGATCGTTTATTGTTTACCCGTAAAGGCTATATTTTTGTGGCTAAGATTCTGGAACGCCACGAATTGGCCAAGGGAGACAAATTCTTGCTCGAAGATGGCGAGCGCGTGGTGAAAGGTGTCCCCATTATCGAAAGTGGCGGTGAGGTAACGGAAGCTCAGCAGACGGCCTTTCTGGTCAAACAGGAGAAGACTCTTCTGCTGGTGGCTCAGGATCAGCGTTTGGAAGTGCGCAATGGTTCCAATGTCAACGTCAGGCCCGGCCAGATTGTCGGTATTGATGAGCCTGTTGCCGTGTTTGACCCGTTTAGTGATCCTATCATCGCTGAGCAGGCGGGCAAGGTGCATTTTGTCGATTTGATTAACGGTGTGACGTTGCGTGAAGAGTTAAACGAAGAGACCGGGAATATTGAGAAAAAGATTGCGGAGCAGTTCTCCCAGAGTTTGGAACCGCGCATTGAATTGTTGGACGATAAAAATGAGGTGATTGGCAACTACTACTTGCCGGGTGGTTCCTATCTCAGCGTGGAAGATGGTGCGGTTATTAGTGCCGGCCGTATTTTGGCCAAGCTGCTTAAAGAAAGTGCCAAGACTCAGGATATCACCGGCGGTCTGCCGCGTGTTGTCGAGTTGTTTGAGGCCCGGCGGCCAAAGAATGCGACGGTGTTGGCCAATATCACCGGTACAGTGCATTTTCGAGGCTTGTTTAAGGGCAAACGTTTGGTGATTGTCGAGGATCGATACGGCAATGAGAGTCGCCATCTTATTCCGCAGGGGCGGCACCTGTTGGTACGCGATGGTGACCCGGTCGTGGTTGCGGAACCGCTCTGTGACGGCCCGGTTGACCCGCATACGGTTCTGGATATTCAGGGGGAAAACGCTTTGCAGCGTTTCCTGGTAGATGAAGTCCAGGAAGTGTATCGGATGCAGGGAGTAAACATCAACGATAAGCATATCGGTGTGATTATCCGCCAGATGATGCGCAAGGTCGAAGTGGTCGATGTGGGTGATACCCAGTTTATCTACGGCCACCAAGTGGACAAGTACACTTTCCGCACGGAGAACGAAAATGTAATCGGTGAGGGTGGCCGCCCCGCTGTGGCTCAGCCTTTGTTGCAAGGTATCACCAAGGCTTCGCTGAATATCAATTCCTGGGTCTCGGCGGCCTCGTTCCAGGAGACGACTCGTGTTCTGACCAATGCGGCGATTGTCGGCAATGTGGACCCGCTGAATGGTCTGAAGGAGAACGTGATTATCGGTCACGTGATTCCGGCCGGTACGGGGATGAGAAAGTATCGGGACTTGCAGCTTTATACGGAAGATATGGAAGACTTGGATGCCCACGTCCAGGAAATTCTGGAGCAACGTCGTATTGAGCAGGAAGAGATTGAACGGTTGGCCTTGGAGCAGGAAGCGAAGGAAGAGTTGATCCTCGAAGATGATCCGTTCCCGTTCTTTGATGAAGCACCCGCCGAGCTGGTGAAGGCTCCCAAGGGGGAGAGTGGGTCGGAAGACGACTTAGCCGACATGGATGACGACGATGAGGATGAAGCTGACGACGACGAGGATGACGAGGATGACGCTGACCGGGATGACGCTGACCGGGATGACGCTGACTCTGACGATGCTGAAGCAGGTGATGAGGTTGACGGTGAAGTCAATGACGCGGTAGCAGAAAGCGGAGATGCTGCGGATTCCGAGACTGTTGACAAAGCGGCTGATGGGATTGTCGGTGAAGTGGCTGATGCAGTAGAAGAAGGTGGAGAAACATCGGATTCTGAGACTGTTGACAAAGTGGCTGATGCAGTAGAAGAAAACAGTGAAGTTGTGGATTCTGAGACTGCGGATGACACGGCTGATGGGATTGTCGGTGAAGTGGCTGATACGGTAGAAGAAGGTGGAGAAACATCGGATTCTGAGACTGTTGACAAAGTGGCTGATGCAGTAGAAGAAAACGGTGAAATTGCGGATTCTGAAACTGCTGACAAGGCTGCTAATGAGATTGGCGGTGAAGTCCGTGACGCAGTAGAACAAAGTGAGCAGGTTGCGGACTCCGAAATGGCTGATGAGGCCGACAGTCGTCCGGCAGAGGGTGAAGCCGGCAATTTGAAAGAGGAGCCGGGCGATAATTAGTCTGTTTCCGGAGTGATCAGCCGGCTTTGCCGGCGGTCCCTTGATTCACAGAGACCTCGATCCACAGAAATATTTTGTCGTAGAAAGTAGGATTCACCCGTCTGTAGGCGCAGCGTTTCGGCGCAGCACAGCTACAGACGGGTGAATTGTGCAGTGCCTCCTGCAATACCGTAATTCGGTTCCACAGGAGCCATACCGGCAATGTAGAGCTGCTGCGTGATGAGATCAACTCAGGTCGGCCCCAATCGCCTTGTATTAGAGTCTTTTAAGGGCCTTGTGTCTTTGGCCAAAGTATCGGCTTTCCGCTGGGTTTGTCGGAGTAAAGGGGATAGAAGTTCAGGAAGCCGGATTTAACAATAAAAACGTTAAAAGAATCTGCAAAGGAATTCTGTGATATAGAATCTTTATGCCTAAATAGGAACCTTTACGAAATAACAGACGGAAAAGCCGTAGGCATACATATTGAACACAAATTTAAGAAATATCTTAAAGACCATTATTCTTATGAAGATGGTTCTTCGGCAAAAGGAATTGATTTGCCGGGTACAACAATTCAAACAGATATAAAAGTAACTTCAGTAAGACAACCACAATCTTCAAGCTCATTTAAAGATGCAAAACAGAAAATATTTGGGTTAGGCTATAATCTGCTTATTTTTGTATATGACAAAGTTGACGACCCGAGTACAAGTTCTGCCAAACTTAATTTTCTGAGTTGTTCCTATCTCGATAAAGAAAGAACAGCGGATTACACAACAACATGGAGAATAAGGGAAATGGTAAAAGATGGTGCAATCAAAGATGATATTGTAGCTTATCTTAATGACAAATGTATTCCGGCGGATGATATTGGACTTGGTTTAATTGCGGATGAAATAGTAAGCAGAACACCCAAACAAGGATATTTGACAATATCAAATGCTTTACAATGGAGGTTGCAGTATGCAAGAATCGTACACTTAAAGGATAGTGTTGCCGGTATTACAAAGATTGTAGATAAAGTAATAAAATGATTTGTTTTACAACACATCTAACTAATTCAGCTGTAGAGTTCTTTGAAAAGAACTCTACAGTGCTCGCAGATTTTGTTGAGATGAATAACCTTGTAAAGAATGTTAGCGGAATAAATAATTTTTTTACTTCACAGGAAGAGGCTACAGAATTATCAGATAAAATAAAAGAATATAATTCCATTGTCTCAGAACCGGATAGGAGAGAATATGGGGATTTTCAAACAAATGAAAATTTGGCGTTCCAAGTAGCTCAATATGTATTGTCAAAAAACAATGATGTTGAATTTATTTTAGAACCAACTTGTGGGAAAGGCAATTTCATTCTTGCCTCGATTCAACAATCAAACTCGCTCAAAAAAATTGTTGGGATTGAAATTTATAAACCGTATGTTTGGGAAACAAAATTCAAAATTTTTAACTATTATTTATTAAATAGAGAGATTCCCAAACCTGAAATTGATATCATCCACGGAAATGTCTTTGAGTTTGACTATAACCAATTGGCAAAATCTACATCTCATTTAAAAATATTAATTATGGGTAACCCACCTTGGGTTACTAATTCTGAACTTGGATCCATTGATTCAAAAAACCTGCCTCAAAAATCAAATTTTAAAAAACATAGAGGACTTGAAGCTATTACAGGAAAAGGAAACTTTGACATAGGAGAATATATATCTCTAATCATGTTGAAATCCTTTCAGAATCATAATGGATCATTGGCCTTTTTAATAAAAAATTCTATTGTTAAGAATCTTATTCAAGACCAAAAAAGAAACAGGTTTAAAATCAGTCAATCAGAAAAATTAAATATTGATTCCCAAAAGGAATTTAATGTTTCTGTAAATGCCTGTTTGTTCTTAACTCACTTCAATACGGCCCCGGAATTTACTTGTAAAGAGTTTGACTTTTACAGTCGAGATTATTTGACAACTTTCGGTTGGTATAAAGATAAGTTTGTTTATTCGGTAAAAGACTACGACAAATCCGGTATCATAGATGGAAAATCGGTATTCACCTGGCGTTCAGGAGTCAAACATGACTGTGCAAAAGTGATGGAATTTGAACGATGGAATGATCACTTTATTAATGGATTGGGAGAAGAAATCGATCTTGAGAATAAATTAGTTTATGGGTTATTAAAGAGTTCTGACTTAAAAGGTAACAATAATAATACATCTAGAAAATTAACAATAATTACTCAAAGGAAAATAGGGCAGGAAACAGAATATATTCAAGATAATTTCCCGCTTACACATCAGTATTTAAGCTCTCACAAGGATTTTTTTGATAAACGTAAATCATCTGTTTATAAGGATAAACCGGATTTTTCGATATTTGGTATCGGAGACTACTCGTTTACAAAATATAAAGTTGGGATTTCAGGGCTGTACAAGTCCACTCGTTTCACCTTAGTTTGCCCTATGGATTCCAAACCTATAATGCTCGATGACACTTGCTACTTTATTGGGTTTGATGAATTAAAGATGGCACAAATTGCTCATTGTTTGGTGAACTCGGATGCAGTACAGGAATTTTTGAAATCCATTATCTTTTCTGATTCTAAAAGGTCAATTAACAAAGATGTCTTAATGCGAATTGACTTTGAAAATGCTTTTAAAAATTATAGTTTTGCTGATGCAAAAGAGAAAATCAGCGGACTGAAAATTGAGCATTGGGAAGAGTTTGCTGTAATGATCAAAGCAAATGGAAAGGAACCAGTGACACTCTTCTGAAACAGTACGAAGGCCCAACAATCTGTAAAATAATGGCTCAATTTTGACATTGGTCAGGAGAAACTTCTGGCTCCGAAACCGTGGATAAAGCGGACATTTCCGCACCGGTACCCCCATAACCCCCCAACAGCACATATATCGTAAATCTTACACAGCGGCCCCGCACACGGGGCCCATACTCTCTCTCTGGGCCTGCCCCGGGCAAAAGGCCCGGTTTTCAGTATGTTTTGTGGCGGAGAATGCGGATGCACGATACACAGCTTTTACAGCGTTTTATAGAAAACACTTTTTACGCTCAGGAACTTTTAGATAGCGGCAGATTCTACCAGTCTCTGCGGCCACTGCGTGGCCAGGCGGGTGATGCCTTTGACTGGCTCAGGGAGAATTTTGACCTTGGACGTATGGCCGGCTGGAATGAAAGCCAATTGGAACAGCAGTTTTTGTTTCCTTTTTACAAAGAGCTGGGTTGCGCCGCTATGGTACAGGACGGGCTAAGCTTCCAAGGCAAACACCATAAACTGGATGCGGTGATATTTGCCGGCGAAGACGAACTGCGCCGGTATGAGGAACAACAGGCACAACAGGGCAGGGGGGCAAATGCCATCTATCAATCCCCCCCAAGGATTATTGCCGAACACAAGCAGTACGGTATCGCCATTGATAACAACAAGGTAAAGGATAATCCGCACCACCAATTGATGCAGTACCTAAGCACCTATCGGGTGAACTGGGGCTTTTTGACTAATGGCCGCTTTTGGCGTTTTTATGATGTGACCAAACCGACGGCAAACAAAATTTACTACCAAATTGACTTAGCGGCATTACTGGGCAAAAACCTTCCGGAAGAGGAGGGGAATGCGGGACTGTTTCCTGAAACACCGTTTACGGAGGAGCAATCCAGAGAGTACTTTTTGTATTTTTATGGGGTCTTTAGTGCGGCAGCGCGCTTTGAAAAGCGCACGGTTGAGCGTGAGGTGGATGGAGAAAGGAAAAATGTATTCGCAACAATTCAGGAAGACTTGGACTTCCTCAGTGAGGAAGCCCGGAAAACCACGCGAAACAGTCTGAGTGAATCAATCTACAGCAAAGAAAACTCTATTGTGGAGCTTGTGGGCCTGGCCCTACACAAATTATATCCGCAGGAACCTTTAGGAAATCTTTTTAATCAGTCTGTGATACTGGCACTGCGATTGTTGTTTATTGCCTATTTTGAACAGAAACACTGGAGCCTGCTGAGCCGGCATGAGCACTATACCAAGTTTAGTTTGCGGAGAATTGCGGAGAGTCTGGTTTTACAAAGTGGCAGAGAGGGTGAGAGAAGGTGGGAAGAGAAAGACTATGTCGATGTGAAGGAGCTGTTCCGACATTTGGAAAAGGGCAATGAAGACCGAAGTATCCCGCTGTTTAACGGCGGCTTGTTTGCCCGGGACCAAGCGCCGCTGTTGGACAATGCCAAACTGCTTGGCAAAGATGATCTGCGCCGCATTTTGGCTGCATTGTACGGATATGACAGAGAGGCCCACAAAGAGAAATTGCCTCGGAGTTTGATAGGGCTTACGGTACAGGACTTAGGGGAGATCTATGAGAGTTTGCTGGAATACCGCTTTCGTGTGGAAAGCTTTGATCTGGTTTGGCTGTTCTACCGGGAACACGGCAAAAATATTGAGGGGTATTTTGACAGCGGTGAGGCGGCTCAAATAGGGGGACGGGCGAAGAAGGCCGCAGAAAAGGCCGCCAAATCGGCAAAAGTGAAAGGCAAAAAAGTTGAGCGAAAAGAATTGGAGTGTGAGATTTATGATTCGAGAGAAATCCCCAAGGGGCAGTTGTTCTTAGTTAATGGCTCCATGCAGCGTAAGATTACGGCCAGTTATTATACCCCGGTCATTCTGAGCAGGCCCTTGGTCGAGGCGGCCTTAGATAAGGTTTGCCCGCCCCCGCCGGATGACGGTGAGGGCTATGAGCCCCGCAACCCTTTACATCTTAAGGTTTTGGATAATGCCTGCGGCAGCGGGCACTTTCTGGTCGATTTTCTGGACGGGCTGACGCGCAGAATATTGGAGCGTATTGAACTGTATGCCGATTTGGCGCAGGAATTAGAGGGGGAAGTACAGCAGGTCCAACAGCAGGTCAAACAATATATAGATGATTATGAGGTCGATGAACTCCTTGTATTAAAACGATTGCTGATGAAAAAGATTATTTTTGGCGTGGATATGAACCCGCTGGCCGTAGAGTTGACCTGTCTTTCTCTGTGGCTGGATACCTTTATTTTTGGCACGCCGTTGAGTTTTATCGGCCACCATATCAAGTGCGGCAATGCGCTGATGGGCAGTAGGTTTGAACAGGCCCGGGGCCTGTTGGGACAGGAAGATTTGTTTACGAATACGATCGATGAGCAGCTTGGCCTGTTGCAAACGGCCTACCAAAAATTAGACCATATCAACGATGTCACTCCGGAAGAAGTGGAGGCATCCAAGCAGATTTTTGAGCAGATAAACAAAGAAGTGAGAAGTTTGCGCCGTTTGCTGGATTTGGTAACTTGCTATCAGTGGCAGCAGGGTTTGACTAAAGACAAGTTGGCGGACTCTTTTTTGCCGCAGCCCGAAAGTTTGCCGGATGCCCAAGGTTCTCAAAGTTCTCAAAGTTCTCAAAGTTCTCAAGATTCCCAAGCAGAACAGAACAAAGCGGCGGATAAAAGTTCCGCGTTTTCCCGGGGTTTTTCTGCGGTGCGCGATGATTTGAAGAATTGGCTGGAACAGCCATCCAAAGAACAGATTGGTTTTGCCGCACTGGAAACGATGGCCCAACGGTTTCAGTTCTTTCACTATGAGCTGGAATTCCCGGAAGCGTTCGCGCCGAAACTGGCGAAGGAGCAGCAGGGCTTTGATATCGTGATTGGCAACCCGCCTTGGGACAAAGTCAAGTTAGCCGAAGATGATTTTTTCCCGCAATATATCAGCAATTACCGCAGTTTGAGCAAAGAGAAGAAAAACGAATTTATTAGCCTGCGTATGCTGAACCGTGAAACCAAAGATGCTTTTGAGGCCGTTCAGACTGCGGCCAAGCGTTTTGCGGCCTATTACAAGGGTCGCTTTCCTTTGAATGCCGGCAGTGGTGATACCAATCTGTTCCGCTTGTTTATGGAGCAGAATCTGGGCTTGCTGGCCCAAGGTGCCAGCCTAAATTACCTGACACCCAGTGCCTGGAGCTATGAACTGGGCAGTGAAGCCCTGCGCAAAGAGATTTTGTCAAAGTACCGTATCGGCTTCTTCTATCAGTTTGAGAACCGCAGAAATTTGTTTCCTGCGATAGACAGCCGCATGAAATTTGCCATTTTTCAGATCTTCAAAGAAGCCCCTGCCGAGAGCATCCCCTGTCGTTTCATGCTGCAAAGGCCGGAGGAATTGGAACAGGAAGCGGAAGAGGAAAACAGCCGGTCCGCCATAGATTATCCGGTACAGTTGATCCGGGAACTGGACAGCGAGCAATGGAGCTTGCTGGAAGTCCGTGACCCAAAGGCTTTGGATATTGCCAAAAAGCTCTATGCCAAAGGGAGTGCCTTAGCCCCGGACTACTTGGATTTCCATAATGAACTGCATATGACCATGGACAGCGACTTGTTCCGTGAAGGTGTGAGGCCGGGCTACGATGAGGGAAATTATATCCCTCTGTATCAGGGCAAACATATCCACCAGTTTAATCAGGTTTTTGCGCGGCCCTTTGAATACCATTTAGAACAGCAAGCCGTGGAAGAACGGCTACAGAGTAAGGAAATTCACCGCATGACCAAGGCACTGGGCAACGCCGCCGGGCTGAAAAAACTGGGGTTGCATAAAGAAACGCTAAAACCATTCCACGCGTTTAACTACCAAAGGCCGCGTTTGGCCTTCCGAAAGGTTGCCCGCAATACGGATGAGCGCACTGTAATAATGGCCTTATTGCCGCCAAAAGTAAGTGCCGGTGACGGTTTATATCTTAATTTTCCCTACCGCTATAGCGGAGGGAAGAAAGGGCAGGTACTGCGCGCAGAAGAGCCGATGGACAAGCTCCTGTGGATTATGGCTCTGTCGAATAGTTTAGCACTGGATTTTATCGCCAGGCTCTTTGTCGATATGAATGTAAATAAAACCTACTTTGTGCGTCTGCCCTTTGTCCAGCCCGTCCCGGAGCAACTACAAAAAGACCCGTACCGCCAAATTGTCGGCCTGAGCGCGCGTCTGGTATTGGCCCATGATGTAAAGGGCACCATGGCCGCTGCCGTACCGGACCTGCACGGACTGGCCAAGCTGTACACCGGCCCCAAAAGCCACATCGAATTGCCCCCACACCCGGAAAACCATCCCCCGCAAACCACCAAAGATGAAAGCCTGCTAACCCAATGGCACGGCCGGCAGGACGTGCTGCGCGTAGAATTAGACATTGCGGTGGCCCGGCTCTATGGCCTAAATACCGAAGACATGCAACACATCCTCGGAAATTTCCCCCTTGTGCGCAGTAAACACCTCAACTACTGCGGCCTGCTCCGGGCCGAACTCCCCGGCTTGGACGCAGAAAGCGAAGACACAAAAAGCTAAGGCACGGCGGACAAAGGCGTATAAGACAAAGGGCGCACGGAACAAAGGCAAAAGAGACAAAGGCACAAAAAAAGAGCCCCGGCATTAATGCCGAGGCCGGGCCAGTCCACATAGGGAGCTGGGGTAGTTAGGCTGCATTATAATGGTAAAAAATATTAGGTCAAGTAAATATTCTAAAATGGTATAAAGTTAAAAAAGAGGGTGGAATAGTGGGGCTTGTAATGGACTCAAATGCCGCATTTGAGTCACGGCAAAATGTAGCTGTGTAAACGCAAGGCAGAAAAAAAGAGCCCCGGCATTAATGCCGGGGCCGGGCCAGTCCACATAGGGAGCTGGGGTAGTTGGGCCATATTATAAAAGTATAAAGTATTAGGTCAAGTAAAATATACGAAAATGGTATAAAGTTAAAAAAGAGGGTGGAATAGTGGGGCTTGTAATGGAATCAAATGCAGCATTTGAGTTACGGCAAAAGGTAGCTGTGTACATAGATGGTTTTAACTTGTATTACGGAATAAAATCACTGAACAAAGCCCGACTGAAATGGCTTGACGTGTATCTACTGGCGCAAAACTTTATGAAGCCGAATATGCATCTTACTTCTGTAAATTACTTTACTTCTCGCATAAAAGGTACAAAGAAAGAGGCGATCCTGCGACAGCAAGTTTATCTGGCTGCTTTGAAGGTTCATTCACCGGAACTTTTTATCGAATATGGCAAATTTCTCTCGAAGGACATCAAGTGCCCACATTGTGATTGTTATAGCGAGAGATTTGAAGAAAAGAGAACGGATGTCAATATTGCCTGTCGTATGCTGTCTGATATCTATAAAAATAAAATGGATACAATAATATTGGTTAGCGGTGATAGTGATTTCTATATGCCCGTTAAGATCGCTCGAGAGTTAAACAAGCATGTTATAGTTGCAATGCCACCAAAACGCAAAAGTAAAGACTTGGAAAACACGGCCAATAACTGCTTTAGTATTAATGAAACTATGCTGCGAAAGGCCCTCTTACCACAAACGATACAAGACTCAAAAGGCCATAAAATAACCCAACCTGTCCATTGGACGTAAGCACCGGATGTAACCGGCATTGTCGATGTGAGGAGCTTATAAAGATGAAACCTTACGAACCCAGGGAACTACCTTTGGAAGGCTTAGACTATCAACGCCTGTTTGCATTGGTCGGTGATGCCAATACCGAATTAGGCCGCTATGACGGTTTACTGCAAGGTATTGTGAATCCCAAAATTATGCTTTCTCCTTTAACCAATGAGGAGGCTGTGCTTTCTTCCCGAATTGAAGGCACACAAGCCACTGTTGATGAAGTGTTGGAACAGAAAGCAGGTATTATTAAAGAAGGGGAAAAAGCCACAGATATTCAGGAAATCCTCAATTATCGTAAGGCTTTACGCTCTGCCCATGATCACTTGAGCGATTACCCTCTAACTCTCTCTTTTGTGCGTGAACTACACAAGATTCTAATGAATAGTGTGCGTGGACAGAATAAGATGCCGGGTGAATTCCGCAAGGATCAGAATTGGATTGGTAAATACGGATGCACGATTGAACAAGCAGAATTTGTCCCTCCAAACCCATTCCGGTTACGAGATCATTTGGAAGATTGGCAAAAATATATGGAAAGCAATGACATCGATCTCTTACTGCAAACCGCCATTATTCATGCCCAATTTGAGCTTATTCATCCTTTCAAGGATGGCAATGGACGTATCGGTCGCATTTTAATTCCACTTTTTCTTTACAGAAAGAAAAAAATCTCCCAACCGGTGTTCTATTTGAGTTCGTATTTGGAAGAGAATCGGGAAGAATATTACGCTCGGCTTCAAAACATTTCTCGTGGAGGGGACTGGAACGGCTGGATTGCATTTTTCCTGAAGGCCATCAGAGAGCAGGCGAAGAGCAATAATGCCAAGGTAAAAAAGATTATAGGACTGTATGAGTCCATGAAAGATCGAATCCATGAGATCACTCATTCGCAATATACCTTACACCTGCTCGATGCCATTTTTGATCAACCTATCTTTAAGACCAGCGATTTTGTCAAACGTACAGGTCTCCATAAACAGACTGCAATGGGATTGCTCAGTCAGCTAAAAACAGCAGGTATTTTAAAAGATCTTCGTCCCGGAAGTGGCCGGCGTGCAGCAATCCTTGGCTTTCCCGAACTTCTGAATATTGCCGAAGGGAGAAAAATTTTGTAAATAACTTTGTGTATCGTCCGGCATTCATTAATTGTTTTGTGTATCGTAAAAGTCGATTTTCAGTACACAAAATAATTTATGGCTTACAGAATGGTCACAAAGAGGTTTGTGATTATTGACGCAAGACGCGAAAACCGGAACGCCCGAGACGTGATAACCCCCTTCTCCATCACTTTCCTATTTGGAAAGTACCGCTGCGGAACTCTCGCCTAACGAAGGCCGATCTGTGATTAGGGAGGAATTGGGTAGGAATGGAGTAGGGACGGGGTATATATATCGGACAGGCACACTCACAAGACGTGACAAGCACCCCCGGTCGATTCTCTCTCGATCAGGGGTGCTTGCGAGCGTTTAAGACGTGCTGCGGAGGACGCGGCCCGCCTTAAACGTAGACCTGTTCCACAATCAGGTGTGCGGGGAGCAGGCTCTTGATCGTTTGAATCTCGTACAGCGATACATTTGTAATTACTTCTATATCCGCATAGCTCTGCCACAGCCGTTCACCGTAATAGAGATTGCCCAACCGGGCTACTTTCTGGGAATCGATCTGCTCTTTCAGCACCTTAAAGTCCGTCCGCTTCGAACTAATGTTCATCCTGCGATGCAAGCCGTGCGCCGAGCCCCACAGTCTTTCACCGCAATGCATCCGGCCAAAGGTCGGCCCGATGACCCCGTCAGCGGGAACAATCGGCTTGAACACCAGCTTGTAGTTCATCATCTCCGCGATGGCGGAAATACCGCTCTCCGTGCTTGCGTGTTTGCCGGTTAACGCGGCCACGGTCCGTGCCCGTTGGATCTTTTTGCGGCCCTCCAACAGGCTGGTTCCCGTGGCACTGACCCAATCATCCAGGGTTTTATCGGCGGTGAGCGGGCCGGCCTCGGCAATGACTTCCTGCAATCGGGCCTCTAAAGCGGTAAATTCTTCGGCCCAAACCTCACAGAGACGGTACAACTCCCCGTCCGTATTTTTCCGCTCTTCATCCCACAGGGAGCCTTGGGGCAGCAGGGCGAGCAGGGCATCCCGATACTGCTCCGTCGTGCGAAGATCTAGACCCATTGTACCGCTCCAAAATTGGGAACCTTGCGCTGGGAGGTTCGGATATCGCTGCCCGGAGCGAGAATGGCCACTCTGTTAAGGCCCTGAACGCTTTTTTCCAACTGCTCTTTGAGCTTGCTCAGGGCGATGTTGGCCTGCGGCTTTTGTCGATCCCTGACGTAGGTTTGTATGGCATTCTTTACAGCTTGGCGCAAGTCGGGCGTATCGGGTGTAATCGAGAGCCGAAAATCCACCGTGGACACCTCGGCCCGCAGTACTTCCACCAGCACCCCGACCAGTTTATTGCGCTCTAACGCCGTGCGGACATTTTCCAGGGCCCCGTCGGAGACATCAGCCAATTCCCGGCCCGTCACCAGAACACCCAGCACGGCCTTGTTCTCAAAATTGGGAACTTCCCAGGCGCGGACGACCTCGGGGCCGGAATCGACAGCCCAAACTGCATAATCGCCGCGTTTGCCGTATAAGGTGCCCCGCCGCTGAATAGTCTCCAGGGCCCGGGCCCGGTACTCTGCGTCCGTTTCGCTGTCCGTGCCACCCGTGGCACTCACCAGGACGTTCTTTGTCATGCCGGCAATGGCCGTCTCCCACAGCCCTTTCTCACCTTCGGTGTTGGCCGCCGTGCCGCCGTCTACAGCCTGAACCGTCACGATCCGGTTGGCCCCAACCAGCTTCACCTCGGAGAGTGTCCGGTAGCGTTGGCCGTTGTTCGCAGCGATGACGCTGTCTTTGGGGATGAGGCTGCCGACCCGGCCCGAAACGGAGGCCGTGCCCTTGGCCCGTTTTGTAACCAAACGGGGCAAGGGCCGCCAGTCGAGCAGATTGTCGAGATATCGGCCCTCTGCGGTCTGGGGAAAGAGCTGGCGCGTGTGCCAGTCGATCATGCCGTAGGCCAAGTGCATGGCGTTGGCGTGCATCCGGGCCATGACCTCCAGAATACCCTTGCCCGTAGGGTTTCCGGGTTCCACTTCGGGGAATTTGGCGTGAATCCGGGCCAGATTGCGCTGCTCTAAAGTTTCAAGTGTAGGAAAATCCATCGTTATACATCCTTCTCTGTAATGCGGTAGCGGAACTCGCTGCCTTCCTGCCAGGTTTCCGGCTCCACGGGTAAATGAGCTACGGCATCAAGCAGGCTCTTGCGCAGTACTTGGTAGTTTTCGCGGCTGGTTTTGAACTGATTGACCTTGTGCAATTCGCTGCCTAAGGAAGGGTCGGCAAACCAGTCCCCCAGCCGGGTTTGAATGGCAATTTCAGCCTGCTGAGCAAGTGTGGGCTTCGTGATAGAGATCATGGAGTCGCTCCCTGTTCATTTTTATTCTTGACATCTTTGGCATAGTCCACCCACCCGGCTCCCTTTTGAAAGGTAACACCTGTCTTTGACATTTCCGTTATCCTCTTTGGATTGCTATTATCTGCGATTGCCCTATTTGCATTTTTATAGTCTGCGATTCCTTTCCGCAAAGTCCCGTTTGTTTTATATCTGTTTCCCCAAAATCCATAGTGACTATATACAGGATTAGCAGAATCCGGGGCAGCCTTGCCATCCTCACCCTTAAGGACATAAAGACCATAATTCGATTCAGATTCCTGATTCGCTTCAAACTCTGCAAAGTACCCGCGAGTATCTATGGTAAATAAGTCATCTTTAAATTGCTCTTCTGAGTTCCTCTTATCTGAATCACTGCTATCAAATACTATATTAGAGCTTTCATGTGTTTTGATGATCAGGGGAACGGTTAAATCAACCACCGCATCGAGAAAACCCTCGCGTTTCTCACCGGGAGCCACGGCAACGGCTCTGACCCCCTGTGACCCTTGTGCGTTGGGAGGGTCCTTCTCGTTGAAGATCGCATAGACGGTTCGCTGCCCCTTATTGGTTAAAGAGCCGGGGCCGCTAGGCGTGTTCTCTGTATCATCCTCCGTTTGGTCTTCGTTGTCAGAGGAGGTCTCTTCTTCCTTTTGTTTGGCCTGCTCTTCCTTCTGTTTTTTCTCCTGCTTTTTCTCCTGTTCTTCCGCCGTTTGGGGTTTCTCCCCCGCTTGCAGCAGTTTGTCTAATCGGTCGGCGATCTGGTCCAGGCTCGTTTTGGCATCCGCAGACATACCCACGCCCGGGTTATTCCCGTTCCCTGTCACGGAACCTCCGGAGACGGAACCACCTTTGACTTGCGTATCAATTGGGGCCGTGGTGAGGTTTTTAATAATTTCTAACAGGTCTTTTAGCAGGTTGTACAAGTCTTCCTGGTCGCTGTGAATCGAGACTTTGCCGGCCGCCTCCAGATGGAGGCTGCCGTCGTCTTTGTAATACAGTACTTGGCCGTGCTCACTGTAGAGGGCTACCTCTCCCTGCTCCAGGCCGTGGGGCTCGTTGGCAATATAGCCCGGCAGAGCCAGGCTTAGATTCTCGTTCTCGGGGCTGACCACCAGTGAGTGACTTTCCGCGGGAAGGTGGTGTTGCAGGCCGTAGGGCATGACCTCCGGAACTTCTGTGGCCGCCTCGCCGTAGCTGACCTGGACGCGCTTTTCGCTCAGGGCCGGCCGACTGACCTGTTGCTCGGTGATGCGGCTCATTTCTTTGTTTCCTTCGAATGCTTAGAGAGCTTCCAAGGCATGATCATATTGGGTTCTTTGTCTGTGTCGCCACTGGTACTGTTTGTGGTGATTTGTGCGAACGCGCTGCGTTCGCTGAGCGATAACTCCGTCCGGTAGCCGCCAAATTTGGACAGGCTGAGGTTCACGGCATGAATGAATAGTTTGTGATCATCCAGCCCCAGTTTTTCTATGTTCAATTCGAGGTTCGAATTCTCTTTCCAGTATGTCTCCGTCCCGGGGATCTGCCAGCCGGGCAGCACCAGTTGGAGTTTTTGTGACAGACCGCGCCGGCGGTTGTGCTCGTTGAGCAGTTGCGTATTGATGCTGTCGATCTGCCGGTCTTGGGACGTGAGTTCCAGAATCCGCCCTTTGCGCACGGCGGTATCGATCTTCTCGTATTTTTTGCCCCGGGAGACGATGCGGTACAGGTTGTAACGGTCGGAAAAACTTATGGTACCGGAGATTTCGGTCAAATCGTCCAAGGTCAGGGGGCGGCCCGTGGTCTCGGTTGCCGGGAGTGTGATCAGCAGGGTACCGTAGCCGCGCGAACAAAGTATCGCGCCTTGGGCGCGAACCAGGGCATTTAGCTTTCGGTACGGGCTTTGGCCCTGGCCTTCAAACCTTGCGCAGCCCAGAGAAACCGAATTGTTCTTATATATTTCTACCCTATAGCGACGACAAACTTCCTGCGCCGTTTCCCAGAGATCCCCCTCGTGCATGTTCCAGCTATCCGTCGAATCAAGCATTTTGGAGACAAAACTGCGCGCTTCGATACTCAGGGAGAGGGCCGCGTTGCGGCCTCCGGACAGGTTGAACTTTACCCGGTCGACGTAGCCGCTAAAAAGGGGTTCTTCGCTGCCTTTTTCCGTGTGTTTTTGGTCTTTCCAATAGACTCGGATGATATAACCGGGATGCACCTCCGTCTCATGGGGCACACAGGTGCATTGGAAACCGTAGGCCAGATTGTTCAGGCTGCGCTCGATGCGGATACCGTCGATGTGGGTCAGTCGCTTCAGCTCTCGGTCACTTTTTCCTGCGTAAACGGTGAATAAAGGCTCAGACGAAGAATCAGACGAAGATCCGGACGAAGAATTAGACATAAGTCAGTTCTCCGGGGAAAAACGGATTCGGCAGGAGGCCCACGGCCTTTCCGCCCAGCCGGTGCAGAGCGGCCGGCACCGGTTCTCCTGTTGGCAGGCGATGCTCCTTGGGTAACTTCGCAGTAAGTCGGGACATTTCGGACTGAAAGCTTTGCTCCAGTCCGATCAGGTTTTCGTACAAAGGATAGCTGACTTTCGGTTTCAGCTTATCCATAAGGCCCAGAATATCTTTCTGTAACCGTTCGGCCTGTTCTCGGCTTTCGTACGGGGCTTTGGCCGCCGGCAGGAGGCCGGCCGCAAGGCCGGCGGCCACGGTCTGCAACTGCATTGCGTATTGTTGCGGCATTTTGTCCTTTGCCAAGTCCTCCAAACGCGAAAAACTCTGCCGCACCATGGTCACAGACCGGTCCAGAGACCCGAGCATTTTCTCGGGGACGGCAAGGAGTGTTTTACTTATGCCGCCCGTCATATTCATGATAAATGTACTGATTTCAAAGGGAGTCATGGCAAGGTCACTCAGCTCGTCGAAGCTGCCTGCCAGATCGTCGAGTACCGCTTGGGGGGCCTGAATGAACGTGTAGAGGGCCTGAAGGGGGGCCTTTAGTTCTACCAATTCCTTGTGCAACTGAGCAGTCCCGAGCAGTTCTCCGCTCTGAATTTTATTCATCAATTTTGCAGCCTCTTCGGGCTTCAGTTCTGCGAATGTCTTGCGCAACCGGGAAGTTCCGAGGAGTTCCCCGCTCTGCGTCTTATTCATCAGTCTTGCAGATTCTTCGGCCATTTTCTCGCCGAAATCCCGGGACTCTTCCTCCAGGTTGGCCACCGCCGGACTGCCCAGCTCTTCGCGCTCATCAGCGCGGAGGAAAGTGATGTTAAAAGAGACAAAGAACAGGCCCTCGTCGAAGCTTTGCTGCTCTTCTACGTTTTGCACGTATACCTTTAATTCACCGTAAGACGGATGGACCAAGGCACCGGGGCCGGGCTTGTCCAGCTCGGCCCGCAGACAGGCCGCGTCTTCGTAAGCCTTGTCGCCCGAGACAAAACCCTGCACGCTGATGCTTTCGCTCGCGAGACCCAAGTCGTCTTTGTAGCTGTGCTCGGCATATGGGCTTTGATATTGAATGATCGCACGCTGAGCCGTCCTCGTGCTCTGCGGCAGGGAAAACACAACACCGTTATAGGTGGCTTTTAGAAATTCGGGGAGTTTCATTGTTGGGGAACTCATATCAGCCTCCGGTCTCAAGTGCCAACGGCGCTCTTTCCAGTGTGTGGAGAATTGCCATCGAGACATTTTTCAGCCCGATGATTTCGGTATAGATATTCCGGTTTATTTGCAGATATTCTTTGTTTTGGGCTTCGTTTCCTTTGCCTTGTTCATAGTTGCCCTTGTTATAATTGGCCAGCGTTGGGGGCATGTTCCTGTGGTTGAAGGGTGCCGGCGGCAGCGTCGAGTAGGGATTTACCGGCCCGCTGATGTTGATCGGGCCATGCCCGTCCATTTGCAGATGTTTTTTGCTGCCCGGTTCCGGTTTCAACAGATAGGGACCGGCCGTTGTGGGGAGCGTGTTTGGCCCTGCCGGGTTGCCATCTTCTTGCTCAATGATCTTGGCAGGGACCCTCTTGCTCTCTTGCGGAGATTCTTCGTTGCCCGGTTTCGCTTTCCACCTGTTCCAATCGGCCAGCATTGTAGTGATGTACTTGCCGATATGGACATCATCGCCTTGTGCGAGAAGCTTACCGACATCCGCCATTATAAGTCGCTCTACTCCCCTGTAAGCATTGGAATCCAGATAGTCTTCGGGAAGGCTGGCTCGTACCATATCCAAAATAGGGTCCTGTATTGCGAAGCTCTTTTGCCCTCCTTCGGTCTTTGTAAAGATTTTGGGTTGGAAGTGCTTGCTTAAGACAGGGTCCTCATGGATTTGCCGGGAGAAATCCAGCAATTGTTTGCCCATGATCTCCGGCGTTTCGCTATTCTCACCGGTCCACTCTTTCAGCTCTTTCTTGATAGCCTCGATCCGTGCTGTCTGTACCGAAGGTATTGGATCAGAAGTTTCATTAATTAGGCTTTGAATGGTAGCCAAAGAATTATCCTGAGGCTCCGGGTTGCCTCCCGTCCACACATCGTTATAGAGTTTCACCCCTGTATTTCTGGCATCGTATAAATTCTGTTGGCGTAGATGGTCTATTCGTTGTTCGTTCTCATCACTTTCAACATAATTGGAGATACCCCATGCCAAATCTCCCACGAAAGTCCCTAATGCACCGCCGATCGCCGTACCGATACCGGGCGCAACCAGGGTGCCAATCAACGTTCCCGCTACGTTGCCAAACGCAGACCAAGTGCTGCGATCGGAAATGTCATTGGAGGCGTTTGGCTGTCCTGCGGCAGGCAGGCCCATATTTGAGGCCCATTCATTGACAACCAAAACACGCAAGGGCGCGCCCGGGACAACTCCTGTCAATGGTTTGAGCGCGTTGCTTCGCTGTGTCTGCCGGGCTCTCCGGATTGTATAAGTGCCCGAAGAGCTTAAGCCCGGGCCGCCCTCATAGCCGTCGGCGGTGCCCCCGGAATGTCGGTTTATGATCTCGTCATTGACAAGCCAAACCGGCAAGGGCCGGCTCCGGTTGATTCCCGCGAATGGATCGGCGGCCGGTACCGGCCGGCTCGGGCCGACCTCATAGCTGCCGGCGATAATCCCGGATTCCTGCTGCAGGTTCTGTGCTGCAAAAGTCTTGGACTCCAGGTCCGTGAAGGGCTGTTCAGGGCCCTGGTTTAGATTTTGAGTCAGGTTCGGAGTCAGATCTTGGCCAAGATCCGGAGCCAAAGCCTGAGTCAGATCCCGAACCTGCTGTGATACCTGCCCCAAGCTCTGCGAAAGCTTGGTCAGACTCATGGCTCTGACCAAATCCCGCATCCGGCTGAACTGATCCAGGACACAGTCCAGTTGGGCTTGGATATCACCTTCCAGGTCAATACGGACCCCAACATTCACATCGCTCATACTTCGACCTTTTTCCGATCCTTTTTTTGGCCTTTGTTCGGCTCTCGTTCGGGCCTTGCTGTCTCGGTTTCCCTTCTTTCTTCAAGAGAAAGAAGGGATTCAAGAAGCTCCAAAAGCTCCGAAAGCTAACGGAGCGCGTTCCATTGCCAGCTCATGCCAGCGTTTCAATTCGTCAAGCTCCATTTCGAGACAACTGTTATAATCCATGCCGCCAAAAATCATCATGATATCCGCGATTAACGGCGTGGGGTCACAGGCTTTTTTGCCTGGAGCTGCTCCCGTGTAAACAGGCAAAGCTCGTTGTAATCGGCCAGCTCCAGCTCATCGATCACGCCACAGGGCACCTCTGCGAGGGCCGCAAGCAAGTTGATCTGGTTGTCTGCGGCGTTTTCTTCTGCCATCAGCAGGCGCATATCCTTGGCCTTCATGGGCCGCAGCGTCAATTCGCTGTACTTCCGTCCGCCCGTTTCGATCGGGCCGGTCAGTTTAAATGTTTTCACGGGTTCGCTCCTTCCGGTATTTCTTTTAGGGTGTTAAGCTGAGCATTCACCAAGTCCAACTGTTCCCGGTATTTGGCCAGTCGCTCTTTCGCTTGATCAAGGGTCGTTTTGTTTTGGGTCCGCAATTTCGTCAGTTTCCCTTGCATGAGCTTGCGCAGCTTGCGGTTCTGTTTCAGCACAGGATCGGAACCGTTGTATACCTTCCGGGCCAGAGTCTCGGCAATCGGCTTCAACATCGTGTCCTCATAGGTTTTGTTGAACTCCACAAAGCGCATTAAGCGTTCCTGTTTTTTCTCCAGATCGGCAATCTGCTGCTTCTTGTGCTCTTCGGCCTGCTTTTGGGCCTCTCTCTCGGCGGCCGTGGGTAAGGTGCCGCCCTTCTCGTCCAAACCTTCCGCCTCCAGTTCCTCTGCGGTCTTCAAAGTCCAGTCGGCCTTGTAACAGATCAGCTGATGGTTGAGCGGGATGGCCGCACCGGAAGGCACTTCCCTCAGCTCGTCCGGAGTGCCATCACAAATGGCGGCAATCTGTTCATCGCTGAGAGGGGTGGCACCACCCCAGTTGGCTACAACTTTGTCATCTTTAATTGCTATGTAGTATTTCATTATTCATTCTCCTCTAATTTTCCACCGCCCGCAAGAATGTGGCGACGGCTAAGCCAGCCTTCGCCACATTCTTGTGCCCAGGGTCTTGGGCCGCACAACTGGTGAACCCCCGTAGATTGGATTACTTCGACTCGCCAAGAACTCAAGAGTCCCCTCTGACCCTCCGGGAGTGAGATATCCTACTCTCCAGGCATTAGGTCCTCCCCCCCGATGTCGCAGGGCTCCGGAACCACGCCTGGTGCCATTCGCCCCAAGCAACTGAACATGGGTTACTCCCGAACCCTCGATCTCGGGCAATCCGTCCTCAACGGTCTCTCCGGCCACGTAGTCGCTGCCTGCCTGCGACAAGAAGTAATTAGCCGGCAGCGGATGCCAAGTCCCAAACCCCAACAGACTTTCATCCGCCGGATTTAAAGCGTTGTTGTAGTTAATGTAGATACTCCCCACCGGGTACAACTTATTGAAGCTTCTGTAATCCACCGATTCCCACGGCGCGCCGTTCTGGTTCGGCGCGTTGGTGCCCGTGGCCGTGTGGGTCCGGGCGGCGATGTAGCGGGTGCCGTCCTGCAGCACCGTGGCCCCTTCCGGGTAGTCTGTCCCGGACTGCCAGATGCCGGCCGCCCACAGCAGTGCTTTCTTCAATTGGTTTACGTCTGTTGTGGCGTGGCTCGGATCCAGTCCCGCAGTCTTAATTGTCTCCTCTATATTGTCTGTCAGCAGATTCAGGTGATCTGCATCGACAACGGAGGCCGGCACTCCGGCCTCCGGGATACCATTGGTATATTTTCCATAGTGCAAGCCCAGTCCAGGCTTGTGTGTGGGATATAAAGTACCCATAGAGGCTCTCCTTCAACTAAAAATCACCTGATGTCGATGGCTCAAAGACAAAGCCCGAAATCTCACTGGCTTTGGTACTTCCGTCCGCCCGTTTCAATGGGGCCGGTCAGTTTGAATGTTGTCACGGGTTCGCTGTCTCCGGCATTTCTTTTAGGGTGTTAAGCTGAGCATCCACCAAGTCCAACTGTTCCCGGTATTTGGCCAGCCGTTCCTTCGCTTGATCGAGGGTCGTTTTGTTTTGGGCCCGCAGCTTGGTCAGTTTCCCTTGCATGAGCTTGCGCAGCTTGCGGTTCTGTTTGAGCACAGGGTCGGAACCATTGTAGACCTTCCGGGCCAGAGTCTCGGCAATCGGCTTCAACATCGTGTCCTCATAGGTTTTGTTGAACTCCACAAAGCGCATTAAGCGTTCCTGTTTTTTTTCCAGATCGGCAATCTGCTGCTTCCTGTACTCTTCGGCCTGCTTTTCGGCCTCTCGCTCGGCGGCCGTGGGTAACGTACTGCCATTCTCGTCCAGACCTTCGGCTTCCAATTCTTCTGCGGTCTTCAAGGTCCAGTCGGTCTTGTAACAGACCAACGGATGGTCGAGCGGGATGGCCGCCCCGGAAGGTACTTCCCGCAGCTCGTCCGGCATCCCCTCGCAAATGGCGGAGATCTGTTCATCGCTGAGAGGGGTGGCACCACCCCAGTTGGCCACAACTTTGTCGCCTTTAATTCCAATGTAATATTTCATCTTTTTTTTCCTCTAATTCCCCTCTCTTGGAGTGGGCAGGGGGTGGTTAATTCCCCTCCTAGCTTCGGCTTCGCTCAGCAAATGTTGGAGAGGGTAGGGGATAGCTGAGTGGAATCGGAGCTAGGCCATTCTCCGCCACATATGTACACCAATCGTTTTGGGCCTTACATAACTGGCACTGCCATAAATAGGGTTAGACTGAGAAGCGTTAAAATTTAGCTTCAACGTATCTCCTCTCCCACGCCAGTCGCGTCCTCCTGCTCCCCAATCGCTCAAGTCATTTATTGTTGCCCCTCCGGTTACTTTTTGGTGCCAAGTACTATTGACATGCTCCCAAGAGCCAGATATATTAGGCAAACCGTCATTATATATACTGCCGGCACTGTATCTATTCCCCGCCTGCGCCAGGAAATAATTGTGGGGTAATGATGTCCACGTCCCGAAACCCAGCAGGGTAGCAGGATTCGTAGAGCTGTTGTAGTTGATATACACACTCCCAATAGGCCAACATTCACTTTTTGCCTCCGCTTTTGCCAGAGCAATCGCGGCCGCAATGCTGGTTTCCGTAGCTAAGGATGCCCACGGCGCGCCGGTCTGATCGGGCGCGTTGGTGTCCGAGGCCGTGTGAGTTTGGGTGGCGATGTAGCGGGTGCCGCCTTGCAGCACTGTGGCCCCTTGGGGGTAGTCTGTCCCGGCCTGCCAGATGCCGGCAACGGCCTCCGCTTTTGCCAGAGCAATCGCGGCTGCAATGCTGGTTTCCGTGGCTAAAGATGCCCACGGCGCACCGCTTTGATCGGGTGCGTTGGTGCCCGAGGCCGTGTGGGCCCGGGTGGCGATGTAGCGGGTGCCGCCTTGCAGCACCGTGGCTCCTGCCGGGTAATCTGTCCCGGCCTGCCAGATTCCGGCAGCCCACAGCAACGCTGTCTTCAATTGGTCTACCTTCGTCGTGGCATGGTCCGGATCCAGTCCTGCGGCCTTAATCGTCTCCTCTATATTGTCTGTCAGCAGATTCAGATGATCTGCATCGACAACGGAGGCCGGTACCCCGGCCTCCGGGATACCATTGGTATATTTTCCATAATGCAAGCTCAGTCCGGGCTTGTGTGTGGGATATAAAGTACCCATAGAGGCTCTCCTTTAACTAAAAATCATCTGATGTCGATGATTCAAAGACAAAGCCGGAAATCTCACCGGTTTTGGTACTTCCGACATCCATACAATAAGCATCGTGCATGACAACGCCGGTACCGTCACTGTAGTAGACCGTCACTTCGGCCTCCGTCGTTTCGTTGACTCTGCGCTGCCAGGATTCACCGGCACGGTCATTCAAATTGAATTTGAGACTGGCACTGTTCCGCTGCACCTTGTAGCCGTCGTATTCCGGCAATTGGCCTTTCACCGTTGTACGCTTTTGGTACTCCGGTGTAAATTCTGCGGAATCCTGCTTGAGAGGGATAAAGCCCAAGCCGGTAATATTGATCTTTTCGATCTCTTTCAATCTGCGTTTTGCCATTTCTTCTTTCTCCTCTCTCCGTCCTACTTAAATTCACTGAGGCCCTTGGCTACGTCAAAGCGGCCAATGAGTTCGGGCTGGTCGTACCAAATGATGGTATTCTTGTCGTTTTGGTCCAATTCCACGCGCAGACTGCCCTTGTACTTCTCCGGGTTCACGCACCAGAGCTTGTTGCCGACAAAAGCACTGCGGTACAAACCCAACAGGAAGCCTGTGAGCAATGCGGGTGTGAGCACATTCTGCCCGGGCTGGACGATCAGGGTGTCCGGGCCCAACTTGGTTCCTGCGAATCGCTTGCGGATTTCGGCGTTTTGGTATTTCCGGATTGCGTCCAGGGTTTCGGGAATTTGGACATCCAGATAACTGCTGTCCGCCGTGCCTTCGGGTGTTTTGGTGTAGTTGGTCACCACGCGTTCCACGTAGACGCTGCCGTCCCGGGCGGCGATCCAGGTAGAGAGGCCGCCGTAGAGGAATTGATTGCGCGTTGAAAAGGGGAATTGCTCAACGGAGCTGAGGCCCTTGACCTTGATTTGGTTGAGACTGCTGCTTGGGTCGATGGCCAGTTGCTTGGTAATGGCGGCCGTCCAGCGGGAGAGCCATTTGAGCCTTGCCGCATCGGTATTTTCCGAGCTGAGTAAGGGCAGCAATACCATGTGCGGGCTGTTCCGGCCCTCTGCGTAGCTGAGCAGATTGGCGGCTGTGTCTGCCTTGGCATAGAAACAGCGAGCCCCGATTTGGCGATTGCCTTTGTAACGGTCTTCCAACTCTGTTTGGATGGCCGTAATTTGGGCCGTATCACTTCCCGGATAGAGCAGCCATTGGAACTCAAAGTCCGTCAGATTGGGCCAGACATCTTTGGCAAAATCTTTGCCGCTGTAGTCTTTGGGTACAGGCAGGGCGTGAACTTCCAGGGTGTCGTTGACATCGAGAAGATCCTTCACGATTTGATAACCCTGACCCTCGCCCAAGTTTTTCTTTGCGTCCTCGGAACTGAGGATGCGCAGGGGTTTGTAGAGGGCCGTAGTGCCCGCTTTTTCCTGCACCGCACTGAGGGCGGCTATAATTAAGACCACCTTCATGTCCGAGCTGCTGCCCGCCAGGCGGTTGCTGATCTCGTGATACGAACCGGGAACCCGCAATGCTGCGGGGATTTCGGTAAAACTAATTGCCATTTGATTTTTCCTCCAAATAGTCTTCCAAATAATCTTCTTGGTAAATGGGAAGCTCTGCGCTTACCCGATAAATATAAACGTTCATGTCTGCGAGAATGTTGTCCGGCAGTTGTTCCCAAGTCGAACTAATTCGCTTGGCGATCAGTTTGTGCTTCCAGACTTGCAAGATTTTTTGTACCTGTAAAATCAGTCCTAAGGCCCGAACATCCGCACTATGGCTGCCGGAATTGCGCGTTTTAATATAAATTCGGAAACGTGCCGAATTTTGATTCACGGCATCCATTGCCAGCAAGACTTCATCGCCCGGATTCAGACTGAGGTTTTTGCTGTCCTGTTCGCTGAAACTGCCGTTGTGATTGCTCACAGAAACGCTTAGCTTAGAGACAAGCTCGGAGCGCAATGCCTCGCGCAATTCCAGGTAACTAGCCACGAACGGCCTCCCGGGTTCGGTGCTGCGCCGGAGCTTGTGGTTTGGCATAACGGAGTTTGGCACGGAGTACGGCATTTTTGGCCATCGGAATCTCTCCGGCCGCTTCGGCCAAAGTTTCCAAATGGAGTTTGGGTCTCGCACCTTTTGCATTTGTCATTTCATAGACAGGGGCGTGTACCGGTGCTTTTTGCTTCAGCCTGTGCATCATGGAGCCAGCATAAAAGGAACTCCGTTTTCATCGCTAGAAGCAAGCATTTCCCGTGCACATCTCTCGTGCGCGTTTCTTTGAAACGCACACGAATACAAGCCATTACCCGGTTGCCTGTAGACAACCGGGTAATGGCTTGTAATATGGGGACTATGAGAAAGAGTGGTGCGATTAGTTTGGGTGAGGCCTTTCAGTTTTGTCTGCCCGATGTTCCTCCGGCGCAATTGGAAGAAGCGAAAAGTCGCTTTGTGAAGTTCGTGGGAGGTTCCAATATCTATGTTCCTAAGACGGATGTGGCCAAAGTTCTGGAACGAAATATGGAGATTATCCAAACGTTGCCGAGCTATGGAGCCTATTGCAGCCGCAGCAAAGTCCACGAGCTGGCCAGGAAGTACGACCTCTCCGACTCTCAAATCTACCGCATCCGCCGCGAGGCGGAGAACACGTATGCCAAATTGGAAGAACTCTATGACTACGGGCTTATCAGTGAAGAGCTCCACGCCCAATATATCGCGGTACTGCAAAAAAAATTGCCCGGCGATGTGCTGGGCAAGTCGTTGAAATAAGAGGAAAAGAGTGGGACTGTCAGGATCTGTTATAGATCCCTTTTTTATGGTTATTCATTAAACAGAAACTATCAACAATAGCTTCCGGAGAAGGATGGCAAAAAGATTTCGTTTTATTAGTGTAAAAATCATTTTTGTCCAAAATTGCAAAAATTCCGAAAACCGTTGATACAGGTTCGGAACAGAATTTTTTGCTATTATCTTTATCCAGTAATACGGCACAAAACAAATGACCTAATTCATGGGCCAAACAAATACGTAATTCTTTTTTTTCCATTCCGGGATGATAATATATTGTAAAACAGCGATTTATGTTATACTTTGCTGTACCAACCTCCATTCTCGGAGCATCTTCAGGCAATTTTTGCAGAATAATTCTAAAAAGAGGTTGCCCTAATTTCTTCTGAATGCAAGACTCCATTGTGCGGATTAGGTGGGACAAATACTGCTGTTCAAAACCATAATCCTCATCTTCTTTAATCCGGTTAAAGAAGATGAGGATTCTATCAATCAGATTTGTAGGAACACGCAGTTTCTCTGCAATATATTTTTGAGGTCGTCAGTAACTTCGTAATTCAAAACTATAATCCAGCACGCTCATAAAATTCGTTAATCTTCCATGCACCGGTCAGGAAAATAGAGACTTCACGTTGGTACTGATCCTCTTCACTGAGTTGTGCTGAGTAAAACGTTTCCGGATTACCCATAATATTGTCAAGGGTAGCTTTTTTATCTTTTAAACCGGAAATACCGGAATTGTGAAAAACCTCTTCGATAGCTTCCCTCGAAGAACAATTTTGCAAGCGAGTTTTTAGGTCAAGTTTATCCACTTTTCACTCCCCGTTTTTTCTATTGAGAAATAATGTATACTTTTGTAAGAACTCTACAGCATTTTTCGTAATATCTCTATTAAACCTTTAGATTTTTATTTTTTACTCTCGGCTCAGCCACTTCTTCAGCCGCTCGATGCAGCGGCTTTTTTGGTCGGGTGTAAATAGCAGTGTGCCATCGGGTTGCTGCAAATATTTGCGCATCCAGGCAAAGCAAGCCGAATGATCCTTACATACCACCTTGCCTTCTGCATGCAGCCGGCCCCACAGGCTAAATATCAGGCCCAATTGCTTGTCCGGTCGGGGCATCCACATTCGCCCCCCGGATTCGGTTTTCAGCCGGCCCATAAGCTCATCATATTGCCCGACTGCCAGTTTCCTGGCCGAAGCCACTCCATAACGCGCCAGCACCGCTTTATACTGTGCCTCGCTCATGCCCAGAGTCTTGGTGCACTGCAAGCGCAGGGCCTGCGCCTGTTTCACGCTGATCATCACAGTCCTGCAATATCCAGCGAAACAGGCTCGTATTGCCCCTGTTCATCGGCAATGTAGAACCGGACATATTCCTTGCTGTGCTGCACGGAAAGACTCTCGCCAATGGCCTCCATGGCACGGTGCCAACGCGGATCGTGGATTTCCAGTTTGCGCAGACTGAGTATCCGCCGCGTGTCAATACGCCCTTGCTTATTGACTTTGAAGGCATCTGTTATCAATACCTGCAAGTTTGTATTGGCGTTCTGTGACCAGTCGGACAGACATTCATCAATTAAAATTTTAGCAGCCTGCAAACGTTCGTCAAAAGCCAGTTTTTCCTGCACATGGATGCAGATTTTCAGTGTCTGATCAAAACTCAGAAACTGAACATTGCCTTTCTTTCCTCCGATTTTTGCGCCGTATTTCTCGGCACTTAACTCGACAAAGCTGTGCAAATTGTCCAGTACCAGCCGCTTGAAACTTCGCAACTGCTCTTGAACATTGATCGCTCTCAGCATTAAATCCTGAACCAGCTCATCCCGGAACAGATCGACTTCCTTAATATTCGACAAGGGACACAAATTCCCAGCCCCGTCCTTCATATACATTTCGCCGTTCAATTCTTTTTTAACTTCGGGCAATTGAAAATTATTTGCCATCTTTTTCTCCTCTTTATTTTTTTGTTGCGCGCAATACGTCTGCGCTTACGATGTCCAAGCCTAGTTCCGCCGCCGAATTAAGGGCGGCAGCCACCAGATTATTGATGGCCAGAGGGTAGGCGGCCGAATGCCTGCGCTTATTCTGCGACTCGCTGAGCACGTCCAAAATTGCGCTGTACGCATCGCAACCGAACAGGCCCCGGCAGTTGGAGAATTTCAATTCCAGGTATTGCCGAATCTCCTTATCCGTTTGTAATGGCGCGATTTCTGCCACGGTTGTGCGGTTAATCAATTCCCGCAGGTGGTAGTTGCGCGAGGCATCCAACCGGCGCAAAAGCTCCGGTTGGCCGATCATCACGACAGAGATACAGCTTTTGTTTCCCGTTTTTATTTCTACCAAACGTTTTAGGACTTTCAAAACCATCGCGCTCAGATCTTGAGCCTCTTCGATAATCAGCACATGCCGGCCGCCGGCCTTGGTGCTGGCCTGCAACATTTTGGCCAACTGCCGATTGCGGGCCTCCCGGCTCCGGAACAACTTGGCCTCCGGATTTAAGGCCCAGACTATGGCTTCTTCCAAATGCGGCACGGCAAGCTTTGTTTTGTCCAACATAAACGGCTGGATCACCGTTACACCGTCCGTTTCGGACTGCTCAATAAAATTGTTTTTGACGGTGGTTTTGCCGCTGCCCACCTCGCCGACCACTGCCGTCAGGCAACCCGGCAGCCGGGCTGCCTGTTCCAGCGTGTTTTTCACGTACAGATGCTCTACGCTATAAAAGACATCTTTAGCACTTTGTATTTCGCCCTGAAAGGGGTTCCGGCTAAGGCCGAAGGCTTTTAGGGCTTCCTGCGTGATATTCATATTTCTTTCTCCCTGTCGTATTTTTTTTTGTTTGGTTTTATTCAGCGACCAGTTCCTGACCGGCCGGCCGGCCGGATTGGCCGGATTCCGGCAGCTCCGGCCGGCCGGATTCTCCCTGGACCAGCCGGCCGGAATCGAACAGTTCCGTTAGCAGCTCTCCAACGGAACTGCGCGGAATAAGGGTTTCCGCCGAGATTTTGGCCCGGCTGTTATGGCCGGAAGCCACGGCTCCGGCCACTTTGTCCAGCCGCTCTGGCCGGCTGTTCCGGCCACTTTCGGCCGGTTTCCGGCCGGCTGCGGCCTCGGCTTTCGCGGCTCTGCGTTCGGCTTTCTGTTCTTCCCTGACCAGCTCGCTCTCCTGCCTGCTGAGCACCTCGGCCAGAAAAATCACCATTGCCGGAACGGCAACGGAAAAGACAAAGGGAATGGCCAGCCACATCCAGCCGTTGACTCGGGCCAGTTCGAGCTGGTGCTCCATCCCGTGCATGATGTTGGCGGGGATCGTGATGGCGGCATTTAAATAGATGCCCGCCCGGATAAAGCGGCGTTGCGCACTGCCCTCTCTGTAGCGGCGGGCAATCATCGTCAGCAGCAGCACCCCGGCATCGAAGCTAAAGGCCGAAAGCCAGCCGCCAAAGCGGCTGCCGAGCTCCAGCGTGGTATACAGCCAGGCGACATGTCGCATGCTGGCGACTAAGCTGATGACCATGAGTATCCACAGTGCCACCCGCTGCAAGTCCAAAGATTTAAGCCTGCTTGTAAAAGCATTCATTATTTGCCTCCGTAATACAGCGAAACAGCTCTTCCAGTTTCCCTTGGGGAATCTTGTCTCTCTTCAATGCATTTTGGACGAGGGCCACATAGTCTTTGCTGTAGCCCCGGCCTTCGGCCTCCAGCATGGCCCGCAGCTTGCTCAGAGCTTCGGGTAGGCTGTATTCAGGCTCGTAAATCTGTACTGTGCCCAAATTGACCGGGCTGCCCTGCTTGGGGATGGTCTTGACTTCCCGGCGGTGCTGATGGACCGCCGCAATCATTTGATTGTGAGACTGCAAGCCCTTGCCGGCATTGACGTGAGCAAACGGCGTGGCCTTTGGTTTCTTTCCTTGGGGATGGGCAAGCTGTTCAAACTGCTTGCGCAGTTTCTCCTGCCGGTCGTCCGCCACCGCCTCGAATTGTGCTCCGATGACGGCGCTGGTCGCCAGTCTCCCTGCGCCGTCAACGGCCAAAGGCTCGGCGATTTGGGCCGTTTCTTCCCGGCCTTCCGGGGTTTGGTAGCGGAGCAGAATGGCGGCCCCGTCAAAGGCTAACGCCTGCACCAAGACCTTTTGTCCCACCGACACAGGCAGGTGTCCAACCGAATAAAGCCCGCCCTGCAAGCCCTTGGATTTGGCAAACGGGTGTTGCATATAGCTGATGCACATGTCGGCTTGTACCTGCCTCTCCTGTGCCGGCTCCACGAGCAAACGCCGACACAGGGCCATATCCGGCAAGAGCCGCAGTTGCTTTACCGCTATTTGAAGCCAGAGTGTCTCGCGGACGAAACAGCCCCCGGGTCGGTTGATTTGGCTGTTTCTGTGCGGTACGGCATTGGCATTGAAGGCGATAAAATAGGCCGAACAGGCTATATTTAGTTCTTCAATGGAGTGCAGCGGCTCAAATTTCAGGCGGATTTCAAAGGTGGTCTCGACAATATCATTGGCCTTTTCCACTGCGCCCTTGGTTCTGGAGTTGCCTGCCTGATGCGTCAGCACCCGGACACCCAAGGAAGACAGGGCTACAATCATGGCCTTGGCCGTATTCGCGCTGCCCTTGTCCATCATCAGAAACTCGGGCACCCCGTGCAGTGGGTTGTCTTTCTTTTTGCTGCAAGCGGACAGAAAGAACTCGAAAAGGTTTTCCTGGTTCTCCCCACGCGCATTGAAGTAGTGGGTAAAAATGCAGCCGGAATAATGATCTACGCACACATAACGCCAGATTTTCAGCTTGGCCTTGGCGAGTTTTTCGTACATTTCGTGCTTGTTCTTGTACAGTTCTTTGTTGTCCAGGATGACTTGCCTGCCGCTGCGCAGGTAGTACATGGTGCAGTAGCTGGGGTCAATCTGCCACACGTGATTCGGGTATAAGCTGCGCAGGTGCGCATGAGGCTTGGGCTGTTTCAGTTTTTTCATATTCCACTCCGGCTCTTGCAGCAGGCGGCTTAGCTGCCGATTGGAAACTTCCACCTCATAGCCGTTCATGGCCATGATGCTGCGCGCTTCCGGGATCTTGAGCTGCTCCTTGCCGCTGTCGCGCAGCCCTTCGCGCAGCATGGAGGCAAGCACGAGCAGATTCTCTGCGCTCACGGCAGAAACTCCGGCATCCTCTCTGCGTTTCCTGCCGGACTTGTAGCCCAGTTCGGAGAGCTTGCGGTAGCAAGTTTGCTTGCTCCAGGCGAAAGCCTGCATCATTTGGGCGATGATCTCGCCTCTGGCCCTGCCTTGTGCATCTTGCCAACGCTTGCCGAAATCTTCCGGTGTCATATCTTAGCCGCCTTTAAAAGCCCAATTCCGGGTTTTCTTCTGCCGCTTCGGCAGTCCGGCCCAACTCCGTTGTGCCCGAATCAGCGGATTCGATATCTTTTGGCGTATACTTCATATTTTTCGGCAGGTTCTGCGGGGAGAAACCCATTGCCGCGTACTCCGTCCCGGCCGGGAATTCCAGGTGGGGATGGTCGGCGGCCAGAGCCTTTTGCAGTGCGTCATTGCAGAGGTCCAAACTGCCGGCCACGAGGTTGTGCATAAAGGTCAGTTCGGAGCAGATAAACGGATGGCCGGCCAAAGCGCGTTCATCGCCTTCATCCACCATTTTGGCCCAGTCCCCGGCCATTTTCTCGAGCTGGATGGCCAGAGAATTGATGCCGGTGTTTTTGTTGCGCATCTCGCTGAGCCACCTGCCGGTAAACTCCCAGCCCTTGTCGCTGCCGGATTCGTAGCGTTCGGTCTGCCCGGCCAGTTTATCATTGCGCTTCTGCAAGGCATCGGCCTGCTTGCGGGCCGCCTCCAATTCCTGCGCGGACTTTTGTTTCTCGCTGCGCAACGTGGCAATCAGTTCGCGTTTGCTCATCTCGGCCAAGTCTTCCAGCCGATGGCCCTTGACTTCTTCCCCGTCCAGCAAATCCTGCAATTCCTCGTCATCAAAGGCTCTGGCCAGTTGCAACGCTTTTTCTATACCCAAATGCGCAGCCGGCTGCGCATTTGATTTTGTACCTATTTTTGTGCCAATCTTTGTGCCCATTTTTGCGTACACCTGCATATAGCCTTGGGCCGTGCGATGGTTGATCTTCATACGCTCCAGGCTTTTGGCAAAATCGCCGTGGCCGACACGCTCTTTTGTCCAGGCCAGCAAGCGGCCAATTTCCAGGATGCTCTGCCCGGCAATCTGTTGGAAATCGAGAATCCGCCGCTCGATAATGGGCAATTCAAAGATCTCGCCCTCCCGGGCAAACTGCGTGTCCAACTGCGCAAATATTTGCGCCTGCTCGACCTTCGCACTCAAGCCGGTTTTTTCCGGGTTCACTTCATTCATTATTTTACCTCTATGCCCAGGCTTTTGATGACAGTGGCGAATCGTTCGATAAAATGCGGGCTCACGGCCCAAAACCGGCTGTCGGTGCGCCTTTCGGCGTAGCCGGCCGCCGCCAGGTTGTGCAATTCCTTCAGCAGGGCCGATTCGCTCAAATATAAATCCGCCGCCAAGTCGGCAAAGCTGCGCCCCGAGATTCCGCCGCCGAGTACGGCCAAAAAGACTTGTAGGGTCTGTTGTTTACTTCTGCTTAGGTAGTTTTCGTTCACGCTCCAGTTCCTCCAAATCTTTCATGATCCCGGCAAAAATACAGTCTGCCTTTGAGTCTCTTTCCAAGTCCGTCTTCAGGTCTCCTTCCGTCGTTTCTGACACAGGGAAGTGCCGCTCGGCCTTGTCCAGCCATTCGGCAAAGCCCTTTTTTGCGCAGGCCCGTAAGTCGTCCAGGATGGCGGAGCCTCGGTATTGACGGGCCAAGGCCGCAACTCTGCCCCGATATTCGGGCCGCAGCGCAAACCCCGCCACCGCCTCAACTTTGGCGAAGTACTCTTTTGCACTAATTCGGGCACCCATTTGAGCATCCGCTTTGGCACTCGCTTTAGCACTCATTCCGGTTTCTTTCGGGGGTTCTGCGGCACTGCCGGCCAGTTTTCGATTTTGCGAGAATAGGTAATGCAGCCCCATAGAATGGGTTTGCGGCTGAGCAGACACTTGCCCCCGCTGTACCAAGCGCACTTTTCACATAGTTTGGGCATGTTTTTGCACTCCTCTGATCATTTGCTGATATTCTCTTTTACGCCGTTCCTGCTCACTTTCCAGGGCGATCAGGCGGCGGAACAGCAGCATCCGCTCGCGCTCCAGCGCGGCATTGTCTTTGTATAGAAAGGTAAACCGGGCCATCGCTTCAATTTTGCGGTACTCGGGAACCGAGAGTTCATAGGCAAAATGGGCTTTGATATCCATTATTCACAACCCCCTTCGCCGCAGGCGGAGCCTGCTCTAATTTCCTCCGGGGAAAACCCGGCAGGGGTTTTGTTCGTCAAAAAATCTTCGTCCGGTGTTGCGGATTCTTGCCGGTCGCTTGGGGCCGGGCGGGCGGGCCGCCCGAAGAAAAAGCATTGGCCATAGTTCATATTTCTCTCCTCGCTATGTTTTGTGAAACAGTTCAAGTATTTTTTGCAGACCAAAACGCAATAAGATTTTGTCGCTTATGCGTATATTTCTATGTTTTTAATTTTTGCCCGGATGCGTGGCCCGATGTATGGCCTGATGCATGGCCCGATACGTAACCTTCGGGCATTAGTGTTGCCGTATATTCCCACCAATCGGCGGCCTGTTGTTCCAGATCCTCCCAATTGGAAAAACCAAAATAGCCGGCCAGCTTCTCCCGTATTCGCGGCGTATCTTTGAAGCCGCCAATGACGTGCTGCACCATGCCATAGCTCTCCTGTAAGTCTGTTGCGAGGCCGGGAATTTTGACATTCTGCTGTGTCATTAATGTGTGAACGAATTTTTGAACAGCTTCCCTATTTACCATGTCATTACCCCTTTTGTTTTTTCTTTACATTTTCTGTAGTATCTTTACTACTGATACTGATAAATTATCATTAAAAATGAAGTAGGTCAAGGAGAATTTCATGAAAAGTGAAAATAATATAGGGGCCAGACTCTCCGAAATCAGAAAACATTTCAATTATAATCAGGGTCAATTTGCTGCTATTTTAGAAGTTAATCAAAATGTATTGTCGAATTACGAGAATGGAAAAAACTCGATTCCTGACAGTATTAAAGGAAAATTATCAGAATTGATGATAAGTATGGATTGGCTGATAACCGGAGAAGGCGAAATGCTGCGTCAGGAGGTGGACGAGAAAATCAATGATGCCGCCAGCCGGGTACTCAACGAGCTGGGCTATTACATGGAGGAGAATGAGGAAGACCGCAAGAGCCTGAACACACGTGTTTCTGAGTTGGAGGAAATCAAGGAAGAACTGGGAGAAATGCAGGAAGCCACCAAAGAGGGGTTGGGAGCAAAGGCCGATAAGTCAGATTTGGAGCGCGTGCAACAGGAGCTAAAGCAAATACGGCAGGAGTTGAAGCAGACGCGGCAGGAGTTGGCGGCCCTGAAAGATTTGGTATACCGCGAGCACCACTTAGACCGCGAAGATGAGGTACAAGAGCCTACCGTGCTTTACAATATGGGCCGTTCGGCGGCGGGGCCGCTGCTGGACTTGCAGGACCATGACCCGAGCGAAACCGTCAAAGTGGAAGGCCGCTTTGACCCTCAACAGCACTTTGTCGCCGAAGTCAAGGGCCACTCGATGACCCACGAAGGCATTCACGACGGTGATATGGTGGTACTGGAGCAGTGTGATACTCCGATTGACGAGGCCATTATGCTGTGCTACTACGAAGGGCGCACCACGCTCAAGCTGCTGCGCCGGCCGGAAAGTAGCGAAAGTAGTGAAAGCGGCGAAAGCGGCGAATGGGAACTACAATATCGGGATGGCACCCGCCGCCGTATCCTGCCCTCTAAAGGGCAGGACTGGTACATCTTGGGGCGTTTCGTGGCCGTGGCGCGGCGGCTGTAGGCGCGATTGGGCTAATCACGATTTATGGAGATAAGAGGGTGATTGGTATGTAAGGGGGGATCTGCTACAGTAGAGTTCGATCTTAAGGAGTCTCGTTTTAGGTCTTGCCCTCAATTCTGTCCAGTATTTTCGAGATGCCGATACCGATCAGGACAAGCTGCTTGTCCAGGTATTTGACCAATTGGTCATACACGTCTTTGGAGACGAAGTCTAAGCGGACATCCTTCATGCTCGGCACCCCCATCAGTTGCTCTCGCAAAGAGGTCAAAAGTTGAGCATGACTGTCTAATCTCTTGAACATGGCGGTCTTGGCCCCGGGAAAATCCTTGACAAAGGATTGGCTCTCCGAGCGGAAATTCTCCAGTGCCAACACCTTGTTATTGACCTTTTCCAAGTTTTCTTTGGTATCTTCCAGGACTTTTTCCAAGTTTTCTTTGGTATCTTCCAGGGCTTTTTCCAAGTCCCTTTTGATCTCTTCTACCGTCTTTTCCAGGTCTTCTTTGAGCGTGCTGTTCTTCGAGTAGAAAGACTCCAGGGCGGTGATTCTTGCGTTTTGTGCCTTATTCTCCTCGTAGAGGCTGCCCACTTTGCTTTTCAAAACGGCAAAAGAGGCCACAACCCCGGCGGCGGCACCGCCTACGCTAATCATCCAGTCTTCCATCTGTATACAGCCTCTATCTCATCTGCGGGAAATTATGGTGGTGTTATATGGGGCGTTATTCACCCGTTTGGCGTTCCACCGCGTCCAACATGGCTTCCAGCTTGCGGGCATAGGCTGTCAGAGCCGAGACATCCTTTGCGTACAACTTTAGGAGGCCGAGAGTGTCATTCTGCTGTGCCGCTTCGCGGATTTCATCCGCTTCGCTCAGCACCGGCCGTTCCGGCCTTTGCAACAGAGCCACCGGCCTTGTGGCCGGGGCCGAGACACAGCTTGCCGGGAGCAGGCTACTCGCCAGAATTCCAGCTATTGCCAATATCCGCCAGGACATCTGCTGCCTCCTCTGCGCTGTCACACTCTTCTATCTGCTCGGTTTGTTCTGCGTGCAAAGTCTCAATTGTTTTGATCTCGCTCTGCTGCCGGTCAAATTCGGCCTTTTGGGCGGCGAGAGCTTTTTGTGTGCGTTTCCGCCCTGCGGCCAGGCCCCACTTGCGGCCGGTCATCAAACCGAAAGTGCTTGCGGCTGCGGCGATAACCGCCGCAATGATAAATGTGCTCATCCTCTAGTCCTCCATTTTCAGCCCAAACAGCTTGCCGGTAATTTCCAGCTTCGAGGGCATGGTGTAGAATATCCAACCGACGATGTTGAGCCCGAGGCCCAGGGCCAGTTGGAGCTCCGCCAGCGGCCAGCCGTAACAGAAGGCCAGCACCGCGTAGATATTGGTCGGAAAGGTCACGATCAGGGCCAGCAATGTGGTGATCAGACCCTTTTTGCGCAGGATACGGGCGAAGAGACTCATCCTACGCTCCTTCCAGCAGGCTCAGATCAACCACGCTTTCCGGGTCGATGTAGCCCCTGTAGCCGTTGTTTTTGTCACAGCGGAACGGTTTGATTCCGTAGTGCAGGTGGGCCCCAAAGTAGAACCGGTCACCCAGGGAGGACCCCCCCATATCACCGATGTACTGGCCTTTTTTGACCATGCCGCTTTTCAGCTCGTCACTCCAACTGTCCAGATGACAGAAGTAGTGAAAATGGTCGTCCGTTCTGATTTTGACGTAGGCCCCGTAGCCGTCCGCATAACCGGGGGCCAGATAAACCACCGCCGCTTCAACGGGGCTGTAAATCTTCTTTTTGGGGAAGACCATATCGGTGCCGTTGTGCCCGATGAGCCCGTACTTCGCGTAGAGCGGAAACAGCGTCGGGGCCGTGTTTTCTTTGCCGAATTTCTGGGAAATAATCATATACTATCCTCTCTAAAAAGACCTTTTTGTGTTGTACTTTCGCGATACAAGCGAAGTTTATAATGCCTCTTCATAATCCTTGGCGATCTCGGCGATCTCTTCCGCCCGATCTACACCGTTTATGATGCGCCGGGCTTCTTTATAATTACAGTAACCTTCCGAAATATAGTTCGCCAGTTTCTTACCTGTGAACCAACCGTTCAGTGAGCCGATCACCAAAATTTTAGCGGCATCATCAGGGTCTACGGACCATTCTTTGTATTTAGAAATGTCGAGATCCAGAATCCTACTTGCCCGAATATAATTCTCCTCATGAGTCAATTGTACATAGCCCCGACCGTACCAAGGGTAGTATTTTTTTAAATTGATCTTGCGCCATTCTTCCGAAAGCCAAAAGGCTTCGATTACCGGTTTCATTGTTCTTGCCGTTTCCCAGAAAGCTGTGGCCAAAACATAAGCCTTCTGCTGCTTAGACAACGCATTTTCCTCGCACACAGCCAGAATATTTTTTGTATGGCCTAAATTCATATTTACTTTCAGAGTGGTCTTCTGTACTTTCACAGTAGTCTCCTGTACTTTCCGGATATGCATATCGCGCAGACTGGAAGGTTTACCCTTCGATACTATGTTCGTATCGGGGTTATGTAGGTTCTTATCCGGGGTCCCGTAAGTAAAATGGAAACCGAGGCTTGTGGTCCATCGGTAAATCCGAACATTGGCCGGGTTTTTGTCATTTGCTGCTACAGCCTTGTACTTACCGCCAAATAGTTCCATGCCGAAATTAAAAGCTTTATGGCGATTTAGCATCCAGCATCGATCCCACGCATTCGGGTCGTTTAGTTTTATGGGCCTATCATCATGGGCTATTGCTCCGTTGGAAACGCATTCGCCGTACCATCGATTAATTTCGTGAGGGCGGAGCTTACGCCCTAAACTGCGCTGTACAGCAGTTAGGATACAAGCGACATAACATCCATAGCGCGGAAATTTGTCAATGTAGGTTATCTCGCGTTGTGAAATGCCTAATTCCAGCGTTGGTTCACGAAGCATAAGGTGCTCCTATATTCAGATATTGGAGAGCCTACAACACAGAGAGTGTTCAAAACCAGTTATGCAAACGCGCATAGCGCATACCTGCGGAAGGTGCACACCGGATGTATCGGGGGGGGCTTTAAGCGGGAGCAGGGCGGGGGCCCTGCCGTCAGGCTCCAGAGAGTAGGGGCTTTGGCCCGGTCCCTTTGCGGGACTTTTGGGGAGAGTCGCCGAGAGAGGCTCTGTATTGATTGACCGTACTGTTGTCTCGTGGTATACTTTGGGGTGTGGTACACTCTGGTCTGTGACTGCGGGAAGATCGCCGGGAAATATCCGAAGGCATGTAAGAAGGCATGTAAAATGCAAAAGAGACGTTGGGCGTAAGATACAACGGGGTGCCCGGGCCGGGCACCAAGCATTTGGGCAATAGCCAACGCTGATGGACAGTAAAATGACTGAAGAAGAATTCCACTTAGCTGAATTGAGGGAAAAGCGAAAGACCCAAACTATAGTACTAATTATTGATGCAGTTATTAAGATAGTGTGGGCTACCGTAATTGCAGTCTTTATCTTTGAGGGTTTGCCGGTACTTGCCGGTAAAGAGACAAAGTTCGTTGTTGATATTAGTATGGCAGTTTCGTTCGCATTCGGCTTGGGTGGTGTTGGATACGGCTGGAAGCAAAAGCGTTCAAAGAAAAAGATTGAAGAAACAAACAATAGAACAATGGCAAACCAAAAGCAGCAAATTGCAGAGCTGGAGAAAAAACTTGCGGGCTTAGAGCAAGAAAAGTAGAGGATGTCTGAGTATGAACCTAATAATAGGAATGTTAAGCACTTTAGGGCTGATATGGTTGGGATTCTTATTTCGTCAATTGATGGTGGACAATTTCAAGATCAAACTTTCTGCCCTCCTGAATGATCTTTTCCTATTGGATCATGACTCGAAAGAGTACCATTATCTTGAAACGAGTATCCAGGTTTGTATTGACAATGCGCATATTTTGAGCTTTACAATGATGTGGAGGTTCTCCAAGTTCTACGATACACACAAAGCGGAACTAAATGAAGCCGGTCCGGAGATGGAGCCTTCCGGGGAATATGCAAAAATCCATAAGGCTCTTATATCTCATATAGCAGGATTTATATTGTGGCGTTCCCCATTTTCGTATATTTTGGTGCCTATCCTGTTTGTCGGAGCTTTGTTCTACGTTCTTTTATCGTTACTAAAAGGAAACAGGTTCCTGATTGATGAGGAGGGAATTACGATTAAGACTAGGCCAATCATCTATCCTTGGATTTTTAAGCCACGTGCTATTGATCACTTCACTATGGAGTTGCGCCACCTTGCCGCATCATAACGGAAGTTTTATAGCCGTGTTTTCACGGCATAAGCAAGGCCCCCGGAAGTTCCAAACTCCGGGGGCCTTGCTTATGCCGTGAAAAGAGGTAAAGGGCAAGCTTGTATGGCCTTGCAAAACAGCCGCCGAAATTGGCTCTGCCATCTTTGTGTTTTTGCATTTCCGGGGTATGAGACTTTTCAAAAGATTCCGGGGATTTTCTTACTTTCCTATTGGGAAAGTGAGGTACTTGTTACGGCCTGACTGGTCCTGAAATATCCTTGGTTGTCACGTCTTGTTCTGTTGAGTTGTCACGTCTTGTGTCAAATTCCCCTCCCTTGGAGGGGCAGGGGTGGTTAATTCCCCTCCTTGGAGGGGGTAGGGGGTGGTCAAGGGTGGTCAAGGGTGGTCAAGGGTGCTCAAGCGTGGTCAAGCGTGGTGGCCCACTTGTCAAATATCCAAAACGAATATATGATAGGCTAAGATTACGCTGTTCGGAGGCATTTCCCCATGAAACATCAAAAAACACTATTGACCGGCACGCCGGCAAACAGTAGAATATCCAATATCCAATATCCAATATCCAATATCACACTACTTTAGAAAACAAGCACTTATTCCATTTTCTATCACAACGATCTAATCCTCTTTATTCATTTTTTTACCGTCTTTACCCTTTCCTGTTTCTGTCCGTTCTCGGTCTGTCTATGCTTGCCTGTGTCCCGCTGTCCGACACCAAGAACCCGGACACTGAGGACCCGGCACCTCCCGCTGCGGCAAACCTAAACGTTTCCATGGCCTGGGTTTCCATGCGGGAAGGGCTGGTACAATTGGACAATGGCACCCAAGGGGTGAAAACAATTGGCGTTGTGGTCAGCAGAGCAGATATAGCTCCTGCCTATGCCGAGGTAAAAGACTTGCCGGGGTTCTACACCAGAAAGACCAAAGCAGACGGCACTCCAAGAACCGTGTATCTTTCCATGACCGATAAAATGACGGTGACGAAGTTTAATGCAAATATGGTGATTTCTGTTGATGGTCAAGCCACAGGTTTTGTCAGTGCCATCGCTGCCGCTCCGGAAATTTTACACCCGAACACAGACTACTATGCCCATTTCTATGAAGTAACGGTTCCAACAGGTACGGCCATAGAAAAACTAAAATTTACGACCGAGAATTTCCCCGACACTTTTCCGGCAAGCAGAGGAACCTACAGCAGTTTCTATAGCCGGATTACGTCCGGCAGTGTCTCTCCGGCTATAGAGTACAAGGCTTCTGAAATCTGTCTCATTCCGTTTCGATATCATTATTTTACTGTATCGGGAGGGCCGTATACTTTTACTCCCGGCACAACAGCACCAAATGAAATGCCGGAAGCGGCCAAACATACCCGCCCTTTTGGGACTACTGTCCCGCCAAATGTAATCTATGATGTGTACAATATTACGCCCTCAGGCCCGGGTACAAGCGTAGCTCTTTGGGATGGGATGATAAAATCAGGAAATGTAAGTTGGACAGTTAAGAAAAACATCTCCTTTGGAGGGGATGAATTCGCGTTTTATAACAATAGGAAAACGGTATTGGTAAGCGAATAGACACCGGCGAGTGTCTCTCGCTTTAACAGTCATTTGGCCGGCGCAAACCCGGGCAATGCGTTCCCCTAAAGGGCGGGAACATCCCGTGAGGGGGCCGACACCTGCAATTCCCCTCCTTCGGAGGGGCAGGGGTGCTCAAGCGTGGTCAAGCGTGGTGGCCCCCTTGCCAAATATCCAAAACGAATATATGATAGGCTAAGATTACGCTGTTCGGAGGCATTTCCCCATGAAACATCAAAAAACACTATTGACCGGCACGCCGGCAAACAGTAGAATATCCAATATCCAATATCCAATATCCAATATCACACTACTTTAGAAAACAAGCACTTATTCCATTTTCTATCACAACGATCTAATCCTCTTTATTCATTTTTTTACCGTCTTTACCCTTTCCTGTTTCTGTCCGTTCTCGGTCTGTCTGTGCTTGCCTGTACCCCGTTGTCCGACACCAAGAACCCGGACAACGGGGACCCGGCACCTCCCGCTGCGGCGAGCCTAAACGTTTCCATGGCCTGGGTTTCCATGCGGGAAGGGCTGGTACAATTGGACAATGGCAGCGAAGGGGTGAAAACAATCGGTGTTGTGGTCAGCAGGGCAGATACAGCCCCTGCCTATGCCGAGGTAAAAGACTTGCCGGGGTTCTACACCAGAAAAACCAAAGCAGACGGCACTCCAAGAACGGTGTATCTTTCCATGACCGATAAAATGACTGCCGCCAAGTTTAATGCAAATATGGTGATTTCTGTTGACGGACAAGCCACAGGCTTTGTCAGTGCCATCGCTGCCGCTCCGGAGATTTTACACCCGAACACAGACTACTATGCCCATTTCTATGAAGTAACGGCTCCAACAGGTACGGCCATAGAAAAACTAAAATTTACGACCGAGAATTTCCCCGGCACTTTTCCTGCAAGCAGAGGAACCTACAGCAGTTTCTATAGCCGGATTACGTCCGGCAGTGTCTCTCCGGCCATAGAGTACAAGGCTTCTGAAATCTGTCTTATTCCGTTTCGATATCATTATTTTACTGCATCGGGAGGGCCGTATACTTTTACTCCCGGCACAACAGCACCAAATGAAATGCCGGAAGCGGCCAAACATACCCGCCCTTTTGGGACTACTGTCCCGCCAAATGTAATCTATGATGTGTATAATATTACGCCCTCAGGCCCGGGTACAAGCGTAGCTCTTTGGGATGGGATGATAAAATCAGGAAATGTAAGTTGGACAGTTAAGAAAAACATCTCCTTTGGAGGGGATGAATTCGCGTTTTATAACAATAGGAAAACGGTATTGGTAAGCGAATAGGCACCGGTGAGTGTCTCTCGCTTGATAGCCATTTGGCCGACGCAAATCCGATAATGCGTTGACCTAAGGGGCGGAAACATTCCGTGAGGAGGTCGGGGTGGTGGCCCTCTTGCCAAATATCCAAAATGAATATACGATAGGCTAAAATTATGCTATTCGGAGGAATCTTTTTATGAAATATCAAAAAGCACAGTTGACTGGCAAATCACTAAATGGTATAATATCCCATATCCCATATCCCATATCCCATATCCCATATCCTTACCAGTTTTAAAACATATATACAGCTATTTTACCTTTTTTTACTGCTAAATAAATCAAAACTTTCCAAACCTTTTTCATTTTTCTGCTTTTTTCCCATTCTGCTTATTCATTTGGTTCTGTCTTCCTGTGCCCCGATCTCTGACGATAGTAATGACCCGCCTGCGGCTCCCCCGGTAAAACCAAGTATTTCTTTCTCTGCCGCCGCTGTGGTCTCTTCCCTGCAATTGGAAATGAGCAGTAGTGTAGCACTCACTAATATAGGGGCGGTTATTCGTTTGGCTTCAGAAGCAGCTCCAACTAAAACCCAAGCCGAAGCCAGTGCAGGTTACGTAAGTTTGGAAATTACAGCCAACAGCCCGCGAAAATTTAGCATCAGCCAACACTATGGCAGTGACTTTACGGATGGCCTTACTCTGGCTGATGTTCTTACTGCCAATACGGACTACAAGCTGTATTTGTTTTTTGAGACCAACGCTATTTCGTCCGAAACCACCGTTGAGGGGGCCACCATCAATAATGATGTCGCAGCCCTGCCATTTACCACCGCGGCGCTCCCTGCCGCAGGGGATACCGCATGGAATAGCGCATGGACAAACGAGCAGTTTGTGGGAAGCCTTGCCGAGTGGGGATACAGTGAAAATCAAAAGGGTGTTTTTGTCACTTATATAAAAGTTAATCTTAGCTTTACGAGTATTACATTAAAAACTCGCACAGCAGATAATACACTTTCACAAACTATAGGATTGCTTTCATTTGGTAATATAGCTCTTCTCTCAGACATTCTTTTCAATATGTCTAAACTGGACAGTCGTTATCCTAATGGAGATAACTACTACTATGTAATAGCTTCCGATAGTACAACAAAAATACTTGGGAAGACTTTCCAATTAGACATTCCACACCCAACAAGTTCAATAATATTTCGGCCCACAGTACCCCTTACCCGCTATAGTAGTCCTTAGCCTTTACCTTGGGGCATTTCGACTCCGCTCAATGACCCAAGATCACGGATAAGCCTTTGCAAGAGGGCCAGGTTCGACAGGCTCACCCGGCCCCTGCAATCTCCCCCTTGTCAAAACTCCTAAATGAATATACAATAGGCTAAAATTGCACAGCTTTGGAGGAATTTTCTTATGAAACGTCAAAATGCACTGTTGACTACTGACCAACTAAACGGTACAATATCCAATATCCAATATCCAATATCCAATATCCAATATCCATACCAGTTTTAAAATATATATACAGATATTTTATCTTTTTTTACTGTCCAATAAATCAAAATTTTTCAAAAATTCTCCGATCTTTTCATTTTTTTGCTTTTTTTCCGTTCTCTTCATTCATCTGGTTTTAGCAGCCTGTGCGCCGATCTCTGGCGACAGCAGTGACCCGCCCTCCAAATCGACCATTTCCCTGACTGCCTCCGCTGCGGTCTCTTCTGTCCAATTAGAAATGAGCAGCACTTTGGCCATTGCCAATATAGGGGCGGTTATTCGCTTGGCTACTGAGGCAGTCCCCACCAAGGCCCAAGCGGAGGCTAATGCAGGTTATGTAAGTCTGGAGATTACGGCAGGCGGCACAAGGAAATTCAGTATCAGCCAACACTATGGCAGTGATTTTACAGATGGCCTTACTCTTGCTGATGTCCTTACCGCCAATACCCAATACAAACTGTATCTATTTTTTGACCCGAATGCCATTAATCCGATTGCAGAGGTAGAAGGGGTTACTCTTGCAAATGGTGTGGCAGCTCTTTCATTTACCACTGCTACGCTCGCCCCCGCAGGGGATGCGGTATGGGCTCGTTCATTGGCAGGGGAGCAGTTTGTCGGCAGCCTTCCGGAATGGAGCTATAGTGAAAATCAAAAAGGGGTCTTTGTAGCCTATGTACAATTGGTAAATTCTCTTAATACTGCTACATTGACTATTCTTAATGCAGATGATACCTTAAAACAAACAACCTTGGGCACATTTTCATTCAATGTAACCACATCTGATCCATTATTTCTTTTTGGTCTTGCGAAGTTGGGTGGCAATTACCCTGATGCAGATAACTATTACTATATAATAGGTGCGGATAAAACAAGAAAAATTTTCGGAAAAAATTTCCATTTAGAAACGGCAAATTTCTCGAAGATAATTTATCATCAAGTGCCTCTCACCCGTTATTAAATTGGTCCAATAGACTTCAATAATTCTAACGGTTGTAATTCCCCTCCCTTGGAGGGGCCGGAGTGGTCTGGGAGGGGCCGGGGCTGGTGGTCTAACAGAACAATATAATTTATATCATTGTATATAAATATTTTAACGTGTCTCTACAAACTTTCCCAATTACCCCCTTGTCAAATCGCCTAAATGAATATACAATAGACAAAATTCAAAATATCTTGGAGGATTTTTCTTATGAAACATCAAAGTGGACTGTTGACTAATAACCAACTAAACGATATAATATCCAATATCCAATATCCAATATCCAATATCCAATATCCATACCAAGTCTAGAGTATATATACAGCTATTTTACCTTTTTTTATGGCTAAATAAACCGAAACTTTCCAAAGCTTTTTCGTTCTTCTGCATTTTCTCCATTCTGCTTATTCATTTGGTCTTGTCCGCCTGTGCACCGTTGTCTGACAGTAATGACCCGCCCTCCAAATCGACCGTTTCCCTGGCTGCCACTGCTGTGGTTTCTTCTGTACAATTAGAAATAAGCAGTAGTTTAGCGATTACTAATATAGGGTCGGTTATTCGTTTGGCTTCGGAAGCGGCCCCGACCAAGAAAGAAGCGGAAGCCAGTGCGGGCTATGTCAGCCTTGGCATTACGGCAGGCGGCACAAGGAAATTCAGTATCAGCCAACACTATGGTAGCGATTTTACGGATGGGCTTACTCTGGCCGATGTCCTTACCGCCAATACCCAATACAAACTGTATCTGTTTTTTGACCCCAATACCATTAATCCGATTGCAGAGGTAGAAGGGGCAGAAGGGGTTACCCTTACAAATGGTGTGGCAGCCCTTTCATTTACCACGGCTACGCTCGCCCCCGCAGGGGATGCGGTATGGGCTCGTTCATTGGCAGGGGAACAGTTTGTCGGAAGTCTGCCCGAATGGAGCTACAGCGAAAACCAAAAAGGGGTTTTTGTGGCCTATGCGCAATTGATTAATGGTTTTACTACTGTTGCATTGAGTACTCGTACAGCAGATGATACTTTGAAATACTTAGGGACAGTTACGACAGGTAAAGTTGAATCAGATGATCTATATCTTTTCGGTTTTTCTAAATTAGACGGTAACTATCCTGATATAGATAACTATCACTACATAATCGGTACAGAAAAACAAGATAAAATATCCGGAAAGACTTTTCTACTGGAAACTGTAAGTTTCGGTCCCACAACTCTTCTCCAGGTTCCCCTCACCCGCTATTAAATTGGTCCAATAGACCCCGATAATCCCCACAGTTGCAATTCCCCTCCTTTGGAGGGGCAGGGGTGGTCAATTCCCCTCCTTCGGAGGGGCAGGGTCTTTCTTGTCATCGAACAGCGGGACACAGGCGAATAAGCTTAGACCAATAAGGGCCAAAAAATAGGGAAGAAAGAAGATATAAAAGAAATAATGGAAAAGATTTAGGTTTGGATAATAGAAGATATAATAAATGCTTACTTTTTAAAGTAGCAGGGTATTGGATATTCTACTGTTTATACCAATATATATGAATACTTTAGCCTGATTTCTCATGGATGCACTCTTGCAAGGGGGGCCTTTTTTTACAACAGGCCCGATCCGATATGTAGGTGAGCTTGTCGGCAGGTGAGTCTGTCGAACCTTTGGCACTGTCAGGTATTCGGTCCCCGGGTGTGAAATCCCACCAAATTTTTTGTTCCCGGTCAATCCACGGCTTCCGTATCGGATCCGGATTTCTAGTGACGGAAATCTGTACTGCAATCATTTACCTATGAAGAACTTCTTTGCTCTTCAAAGGCCCGATGTAACTCGGCGAGATTGAATTTTTTCATCTTCAAAAAAGCCTTCGTCACGGCACGTTTCTGATTGTCGTTACCCTCTGCGATCATATTGTGTAAATCCTGAGGAACAACCTGCCAGGAAACACCGTATTTGTCCTTCAGCCATCCGCATTGCTCCGCTTCAGGTACCGCCGAAAGCGCGTTCCAAAAATAATTGATTTCATCCTGATCTTGGCAGGGAATGATAAGAGACAAAGCTTCATTAAACCGGAACTGATGATTAAAAGCACTGTCTGCTGCCGTCAGCCATGTTTCGCCAAGCTGGAAATCGGAAAACATGACCGTGTCCTCCGAATCGGGCTCCATTCCGGCCGAATAATGAACCGTCATCCCCTCCTTTGATGAAGGGAAAATGGACTGATAAAATCTCCCGGCCTCTTCAGCTCTACCGCAATTGTCTCCGACAAAAAGAAAGGAAGGCATAACCGGAGGGCGTGGATCCCCACCGGGATCAGTCAGGATAAGCTGCCAAGTCAGACCATATCGGTCTTGGACCCAGCCATAAAATTTGCTGAAATCATATTCGCCCAGCTCCAGCAGAGTCCGGCCACCATCCCGGAGTTGGCTCCAAATCCCGGAGAGTTTATCCCTTGCGGCCTTTTCCGGATTTTTACAGTCCTGAAAAAAAAGAGGATCAAAGTTGATCATAAGCGAAATTGAAGGATTCAAGGCACAATACGGCCCGGCACTGACAGCTTCAAACTTCTGTCCCCAAATGACAAAAGAAAGTCTGTCACAATCACCCGAAGGAGTCTCTTTAATGACACTTTTGGAGATTATTCCGGAATCAGGAAAAAGGGAACAATAGAACTCCGCAGCCTCAACAGCCTGTGAGTCAAACCACAAATGCGGGATTATAGCTTTATCAAATTTCATAACTGTGCTCCTAACTAAGAAAGATTATAGTATTATTTAAATTAATACCACCCGGAATTTCATGCGGAATTTTCGGAATCGTTCCTCCGGAGTGCTGCTTCGGCTCCGCTCAGCAACGGTAGAAAGGCCGAGGGCCGTCCATTCCCCTCCTCCGGAGGGGGCGGGGTGGTTATTCCCCTCCTTCGGAGGGGCAGGGGTGGTCTCCCAGGGGCGGGGTGGGCAGGAGGGTCAAGCGTGATGGCCCCTTGCCAAATATCCAAAACGAATATATGATAGGCTAAAATTACGCTATTCGGAGGCATTTCCCCATGAAACATCAAAAAACACTATTGACCGGCACGCCGGCAAACAGTAGAATATCCAATATCCAATATCCAATATCCAATATCACACTACTTTAGAAAACAAGCATCTATTCCATTTCCTGTCACACCGATCTAATTCTCTTTATTCATTTTTACCCCGTCTTTACCCTTTCCTGTTTCTGTCCGTTCTCGGTCTGTCTGTGCTTGCCTGTGTCCCGCTGTCCGACACGAAGAACCCGGACAACGGTGATCCTGCACCTCCCGTTGCGGCGAGCCTAAACGTTTCCATGGCCTGGGTTTCCATGCGGGAAGGGCTGGTACAATTGGACAACGGCAGCGAAGGGGTGAAAACAATTGGCGTTGTGGTCAGCAGAGCAGATAGAGCTCCTGCCTATGCCGAGGTAAAAGATTTGCCGGGGTTCTACACCAGAAAAACCAAAGCGGACGGCACTCCAAGAACGGTGTATCTTTCCATGACCGATAAAATGACGGTGACGAAGTTCAATGCAGATATGACGGTTTCTGTTGACGGAGGAGGCACAGGCTTTGTCAGTGCCATTGCCGCCGCTCCGGAGATTTTACACCCGAACACAGACTATTATGCCCATTTTTATGAGGTAACGGCTACAACAGGTACGGCTATAGAAAAACTAAAATTTACGACCGAGAATTTCCCCGCCACTTTTCCGGCAAACAGAGGAACCTACAGCAGCTTCTATAGCCGGATTACTTCCGGCAGTGCCTCTCCGGCTATAGAGTACAAGGCTTCTGAAATCTGTCTCATTCCGTTGCGATATCATTACTTTAATGCACTGGGAGGTCCGTATTCTTTTAGAAAAGGTGCCACAGCACCAAATGAAATGCCGGAAGCGGCCAAACATACCCGCCCTTTTGGTACTGCTAACCCGCCAACTGTAATCTATGATGTATACAATATTACGTCCTCCGGACCCGGTACAAGCGTAGCTCTTTGGGATGGGATGATAAAATCAGGAAATGTAAGTTGGATAATTAAGATAGATCGTCCTCTTGGAGGAGATGAGTTCACGCTTTATGACAATAGGAAAACGGTATTGGTAAGCGAATAGGCACCGGTGAGTGTCTCTCGCTTGACAGCCATTTGGCCGGCGCAAATCCGATAATGCGTTGCCCTAAAGGGCGGGAACATCCCGTGAGGGGGCCGGCATCTGCCCTGCCCCTCCTCCGGAGGAGGGGCAGGGGTTGTCGGAGGGGCTGGGGCTGGTCAGGAGGGGCTGGGGCTGGTGGTCCGGCAGATTAAAACGTGTCTCTACAAACTTCCCAAATTAGCCCTCTTGTCAAATATCCTAAATGAATATAGAATAGACAAAATTCAAAATATTTTGAAGGAGTTTTCTTATGAAACGTCAAAATTTACTGTTGACTAATAACCAATTAAATGATATAATATCCAATATCCAATATCCAATATCCAATATCCAATATCCATACCAATTTTAGAATATATATACAGCTATTTTACCTTTTTTTATGGCTAAATAAACCGAAACTTTCCAAAGCTTTTTCGTTCTTCTGCATTTTCTCCATTCTGCTTATTCATTTGGTCTTGTCTGCTTGTGCGCCGCTGTCCGACACTAAGGACTCTCCCGGTGATTCACCCCCCGCTCCAACAAATACTTTCACCATATCTTTTACCGGAATACAGGCCGTAGAACTGACCGTGAATCTTATTGAAGATATGGCTGTCAGTGCCATTGTACGCTTAGCCGATGAACCCGTCCCCGTTTGGGCGGATATAGAAAATAAGGTCGGCTTACTCACTCGTAACATCGTAGCAGGTACCCCCAAACGCATTTTTACCGCCAAGCATTACGGCACCAATGACAATCTAAAGACCAATATTGGAGCCATGAGCGCGGCCGATATTTTACAACCGGAGACGGCATATAAGGTCTATATTTTTAGCGATAAGAGCCTCATTGAAACGTTGCCTTTTACCACGGCAGCCATTCCGCCGGCAAATGAGTTCCCCTCAAGAAGTACAGAATCTGATTTGAAGTTGGCACCGAATGTATTGCCTTTTAATGCAGAGATAACTGATGAGACAGACAAAAAAGGTCTCTATGAAGTGTATGGCAAAGAGGGAGAAGTTTTGCTGGTTCCTCTCTATATAAAAGAACTACTAACGATTGGGTGGCGTTTTTTTGATGCTACGGAGGTGCTTATTTCCTCTTGTCAGCTATATTCCTGTTTACCGGATGCGGGTTATGCCGTGACAGCAGAGTCTATTTATCAAAATATTGCTGCTAACACGTATCACAAAATTATTCGGGGGGTTCAATCTTTCAACGGTACAAAAAAAGATGCAGGTAGTGGGATCATTAAAAATGGGGAAGAAGGTAGACAAGCCTTTTTTATTAGTTATATTGCAGATGAATAGGCGGGTTTTAAGATACATTTTAGGGCCCGCGTTTTTGCGCAAGGTTCGGGATTCGAGGTTCGACAAGCTCTCCTGCCCCTTTTATTCGGTACCCCTGGTCCAATAGACTCAAATTGTTGTAATTCCCCTCCCTTGGAGGGGCAGGGGTGGTCAGGAGGGGCAGGGGTGGTATCCTATAGGGCTGGTGCTCTAATAGACACAACTAATTCCTACTGTGGCCCCCCTTGCCAAAAACCCTAAATGAACATACAATAGAAAGAATCCAAAATATCTCGGAGGAGTTTTCTTATGAAACGTCAAAATGTACTGTTGACTAATAACCAATCAAATGGTATAATATCCAATATCCAATATCCAATATCCAATATCCAATATCCATACCAAGCCTAGAATATATATACAGCTATTTTACCTTTTTTTATGGCTAAATAAATCGAAACTTTCCAAAGCTTTTTCGTTCTTCTGCATTTTCTCCATTCTGCTTATTCATTTGGTCTTGTCTGCTTGTGCGCCGCTGTCCGACACTAAGGACTCTCCCGGTGATTCACCCCCCGCTCCAACAAATACTTTCACCATATCTTTTACCGGAATACAGGCCGTAGAACTGACCGTGAATCTTATTGAAGATATGGCTGTCAGTGCCATTGTACGCTTAGCCGATGAACCCGCCCCCGTTTGGGCGGATATAGAAAATAAGGTCGGCTTACTCACTCGTAACATCGTAGCAGGTACCCCCAAGCGCATTTTTACCGCCAAGCATTACGGCACCAATGACAATCTAAAGACCAATATTGGAGCCATGAGCGCGGCCGATATTTTACAACCGGAGACGGCATATAAGGTCTATATTTTTAGCGATAAGAGCCTCATTGAAACGTTGCCTTTTACCACGGCAGCCATTCCGCCGGCAAATGAGTTCCCCTCAAGAAGTACAGAATCTGATTTGAAGTTGGCACCGAATGTATTGCCTTTTAATGCAGAGATACCTTATGAGACAGACAAAAAAGGTCTCTATGAAGTGTATGGCAAAGAAGGAGAAGTTTTGTTGGTTCCTCTCTATATGAAAGAACTACTAACGATTGGGTGGCGTTTTTTTGATGCTAAGGGGGTGGTTATTGCCTCTTGTCAGCTATATTCCTGTTTACCGAATGCGGGTTATGCCGTGACAGCAGAGTCTATTTATCAAAATATTGCTGCGAACACGTATCACAAAATTATTCGGGGGGTTCAATCTTTCAACGGTACAAAAAAAGATGCAGGTAGTGGGATCATTAAAAAGGGGGAAGTAGGTAGACAAGTCTTTTTTATTAGTTATATTGCAGATAAATAGGCGGGTTTTAAGATACATTTTAGGGCCCGCGTTTTTGCGCAAGGTTCGGGATTCGAGGTTCGACAAGCTCTCCTGCCCCTTTTACTCGGTACCCCTTGATCCAATAGACTCAAATTGTTGTAATTCCCCTCCCTTGGAGGGGCAGGGGTGGTATCCTATAAGGCTGGTGCTCTAATAGACACAACTAATTCCGACTGTGGCCCCCCTTGCCAAAAACCCTAAATGAACATACAATAGAAAGAATCCAAAATATCTCGGAGGAGTTTTCTTATGAAACGTCAAAATGTACTGTTGACTAATGACCAATCAAATGGTATAATATCCAATATCCAATATCCAATATCCAATATCCAATATCTATACCAGTTTTAAAACATATATACAGCTATTTTACCTTTTTTTACGGCCCCCCAAATCAAGAATTTCCCAACCATTTCCATTTCCATTTTTCTGCTTTTTTCCCATTCTCTTCATTCTGCTTATTCATCTGTTCTTGTCTTCCTGTGCCCCGATCTCTGACAACAGCAGTGACCCGCCTGCGGCTCCTCCGGTAAAACCAAGTATTTCATTCTCTGCCGCCGCTGTGGTCTCTTCCCTGCAATTGGAAATAAGCAGTAGCTTCGCCATTACCAACATAGGGGCCGTTATTCGTTTGGCTTCGGAAGCGGCCCCAACTAAAGCGGAAGCCGAAGCTAATGCGGGTTATGTCAGCTTGGAGATGACGGCCGGCGGCACTCGTAAATTCAGTATCAGCCAACACTATGGCAGTGACTTTACCGATGGGCTTACTCTGGCCGATGTCCTTACTGCCAATACGGATTACAAGCTGTATTTGTTTTTTGAGGCCAACGCTATTTCGTCCGAAACCACCGTTGATGGGGTTACTCTCAATAATGAGGTCGCAGCCCTGTTATTTACCACCACGGCACTCCCTGCCCCAGGGGATGCCGCATGGAACAGCGCGTGGACAAACGAGCAGTTTGTCGGAAGCCTTGCCGAGTGGGGATATAGTGAGAATCAAAAGGGTGTTTTTGTCGCTTATACAAAAGTTAATTATTCTTCTTTTACCAGTATATCATTCTCCAGTCGTACAGCAGATAATATAGCGTCTCAATCTATAGGACTTTTTGCGTTCGGTACTGTTTCCCCTGACCCAAGCTCCCTTTTCAATCTATCGAAACTAGGTGGGAACTATCCTGATGGAGATAACTACTACACTATAGTAAGTGCTGATAATATAAAAAAAATGTCCGGGAAATCTTTACAATTACAAATCACTGATAGTCCTCCACCAGCCAGACTCACAGTATCCCTCACCCGTTATAGTAGTCCGTAGCCTCTGGCTTGGGGCATTTCGACTCCGCTCAATGACCCAAGCTTACCCGGCCCCTGCAACCCCCCCCCTTGCCAAATATTCAAAATGAATATAAGGTAGACCCAAATTATAACGTTTGGAGGAATTTTCCTATGCCACATCTTGACCAAAATATGGTAAAACGGTATAATATCCAATATCCAATATCCAATATCCAATATCCAATATCACGCACATTTTCTGAAATCTTCGCGCTAAAATCTGCGAAAATTTATTCTGTCCGTCTCTCTAAATTTTCCCCATTCTTTTGCCTTTTTTCTGTCTTTTTCATTCATCTGTTTCTGTCTGCCTGTACCGATCTGGGTACAGGCTCTTCCACGGGTAAAAACATCCTCCGCTTTGATACGGACGGAGGCAGTGCCGTGCCTTCGGTGGAGGTGCCAAGCGGGGGCCTGACACTAAGCAAAACCATGACGGCCCCCACTAAGGATCCAAGCGGCGGCACAACCTACTATTTTGGAGACTGGTACACTGTAGACAAAACCACAGGACATACGGGCAAAACCAAGTACGATTACACCAAACCGATAACGGGCAGTATGACGCTCTACGCCCGCTGGTACACCGAGCAACCTGCGGACAAGGCCGCCCTGGAGAAACTCATTACCGACTTGGGAAATACTGGCGACTTCAACCACATTGATGTACGTAAAGTAACGGATATGAGCGAACTCTTTCAAGGTGATACTACCTTTAATGGAGATATTACGGGTTGGGATGTCTCCAATGTCACTAATATGAGTTTTATGTTTGGTAATTCCTCAGATCCCGATAATTATGGTGCTGAAAAATTTAATCAACCCATAGGAGATTGGGATGTCTCCGGCGTTACTAATATGCAGTATATGTTTGCTAAAGCTTCTATCTTCAACCAACCTATAGGAGATTGGGATGTTTCCGGTGTTACTAATATGCAGTATATGTTTTTTCTTGCTTCAGAATTTAATAACCCCATAGGGGCTTGGAATGTTTCCGATGTTACCAGTACGTATTTTATGTTTAAGGATGCTCAGAGTTTCAATCAACCTATAGGAGCTTGGGATGTCTCCAGTGTTACCAGTATGAACTTTATGTTCAATGATGCAAAAGCTTTTGACCAGGATATTTCAGGTTGGATTGTAACTCAGGCAACGGATCGTGGAGTATTGGTTTTCGGGGGTAGCGGTATCAGGGAGTCTTATAAACCTGCGGGATTTTGATAGCATTACAGTAGGGAAGCCTCTGTTCCCTTATGCTTTCTGCGGTTATAGGCCCCGGGTGAGGTATTCGCCCCCCCCGGGGCCTAACAGGGCCCCAATGCTTTTTGTGGTTGTAGGGTGGGTGAGGTACTCGAACCCCCCTCTAAAAATCCCCCTTGCCCAAACGCCCAAACGAATATATAATCTGCCCTGAATCCAAACTGGCTTAAAGGAGCACTTTCATGAAAAATCAAGGCAACGTCTTGATGGATATCAGACAAAACAGTACAATATCCAATATCCAATATCCAATATCCAATATCCAATATCCATACCAGTTCTAAAACATATATACAATCAGTTTTATTTCATTTTTTTTCCAATAAACCTCAAATTCCCAAAGCCTTTCCGGTTCCGTTTTTCCCATACTTCTGCTTTTTCTCCATTCTTCTTATTCATTTGGTTCTGTCCGGCTGTGCGCCGATTTCTGGCAGCAAAGACCCGGAATCCAACCCTGATATTTCCCTTACCGCCAACGCTGTGGTGTCTTCCGTACAATTGGAAATGAGTAGTACTTTAGCCCTTGCCAATATAGGGGCGGTTATTCGTCTGGCTTCGGAAGTGGCCCCAACTAAAGCGGAAGCCGAAGCCAGTGCAGGTTATGTAAGTTTGGAAATTACGGCCGGCAGCCCGCGCAAATTCAGCATAAGCCAACACTATGGCAGTAATTTTACGGATGGCCTTACTCTGGCCGATGTCCTTACCGCCAATACCCAATACAAACTGTATCTGTTTTTTGACCCGAATGCCATGAATCCGATTGCAGAGGTAGAAGGGGCTACTCTTGCAAATGGTGTGGCAGCCCTTTCATTTACCACTGCTACGCTCGCCCCCGCAGGGGATGCGGTATGGGCTCGTTCACTGGCAGGAGAACAGTTTGTCGGCAGTCTTCCCGAGTGGAACTACAGCGAAAACCAAAAAGGGGTTTTTGTGGCCTATGCGCAATTATTAAATGGTTTTAATGCTTGTGCATTAATTACACGCAATGGAGATGGTACCTTAAAACAAACTTTGGGCACAGTTTCGATAGATGAAATTCCTTCATCAGACCCGCTATTTATCTTTGGTTTTTCCAGATTGGGCGACAGCTATCCTGATACAGATAACTATCATTACATAATCGGTGCAGAAAAAAACGATAAAATATCCGGAAAGGTGTTCCAATTTTCTAATGTAGTCTTTTCAAATCCAATTATTCACCAAGTACCTCTCTACCGTTATTAAATTGGTTCAATAGACCCAAATGATTTCTACTGTTGTAATGCCCCTCCATTGGAAGGGCCGGGGTGGTATTCTATAGCCTGGTGGTCTAACAGACCAATATAACTTATACCATTGTATATAAATGTTTTAACGTGTCTCTACAATTTCCCCAATTAGCCCCCTTGCCTAAACCCCTAAACGAATATACAATAGGCTAAATCTACACAATCTTGGAGGATTTTTCTTATGAAACGTCAAAAAACACTGTTGACTAATAGCCGGCCAAACAGTATAATATCCCATATCCCATATCCCATATCCCATATCCCATATCCCTACCAGTTCTAAAGCATATATACAGCTATTTTACCTTTTTTTACTGTCTAATAAACCAAAACTTTCCAAAGCCTTTCCTGTCTTTTCGTTTTTCTGCTTTTTTTCCATTCTTCTTATTCATCTCGTTCTGTCCGGCTGTGCGCCGCTGTCCGAGACCGATGATCCGCCTGCGGCATCCAAACCAAGCCTTTCTTTTTCTACCGCTGCTGTGGTCTCTTCCGTACAATTGGAAATGAGCAGTAGTTTCGCAATCACTAATATCGGGGCGGTTATTCGTCTGGCTTCGGAAGCGGCTCCCACCCAGGCAGAAGCGCAAGCCAATCCGGGCTATGTCAACCTTGCGATTACGGCCGGCAGCCCGCGAAAATTCAGCATAAGCCAACACTATGGCAGTGATTTTACGGATGGCCTTACTCTGGCGGATGTCCTTACCACCAATACCCAATACAAACTGTATCTGTTTTTTGAAGCCAATACTATTCCGTCCGACCTCATTGTTGAGGGGGCCATCCTCAACAATGAGGTCGTGGTTCTGCCATTTACCACCGCTACGCTCCCTCTTACAGGGGATGCCGCATGGAATAATGCCTGGACAAACGAACAATTTGTGGGAAGCCTTGCCGAATGGGGATATAGTGGGAATCAAAAGGGCGTTTTTGTCGCTTATACAAAAGTTAATGATTCTGGTTTTGCCAGTATATCATTAACCAGTCGTACAGCAAATAATGCACTTTTTCAATCTATAGGACTTCTTTGGCTTAAGGCAGTTAGATCTATCGGTAGCTTCCTTCTCAATATTTCTAAACTGGGTGGTAACTATCCTGATACGGATGGATACTACTATATAATAAGTGTCGATGATACAGAAAAAATATCCGGAAAGGGTTTACAATTAGAAATTGCAGATGTCCCTCCGTCAACCAGCCTCACAGTACCCCTCACGCGTTATAGTAGTCCATAGCCTTTACCTTGGGGGTATTTCGATTCTGCTCAATGACCCAAGATCACGGATAAGCCTTTGGAACAGACCTCTCACAAAAAAAGGCCCCCCCTTGTCCAAACCCCTAAACGAATATACAATAGACAAAATTCAAAATATCTTGGGAGAGTTTTCTTATGAAACGTCAAAATGCACTGTTGACTAATGATCAAACAAACGGTATAATATCCAATATCCAATATCCAATATCCAATATCCAATATCCATACCAGTTTTAAAATATATATACAGCCATTTTATCTTTTTTTACTGCTAAATAAACCGACAGGTTTCAAACCCTTTCCGGTTTTTTGGTCTTTCTGCTTTTTTCCCATTCTGCTTATTCATTTGGTTCTGTCCGGCTGCGCCCCGATCTCTGACAGCAAAGACCCGGAACCCAACCCTGATATTTCCCTTACCGCCACGGCTGTGGTGTCTTCCGTACAATTAGAAATGAGCAGTATTGTAACAATCGCCAAGATAGGGGCCGTTATTCGCTTAGCTGCGGAAGTGACCCCAACTAAAGCCGAAGCCGAAACCAATGCGGGTTATGTAAATCTGGAGATTACGGCCGGCGGCCCGCGAAAATTCAGTATCAGCCAACACTATGGCAGTGATTTTACGGATGGGCTTACTCCGGCCGATGTCCTTACCGCTAATACCCAATATAAACTGTACCTGTTTTTTGACCCCAATGCTGTTAGTCTGATTGAGGGGGCCACCCTTACAGATGGTGTGGCAGCTCTTTCTTTTACCACCGCTACGCTCCCTGCGGCAGGGGATGCGGTCTGGGCCCGTTCACTGACAGGAGAGCAGTTTGTCGGCAGCCTGGCCGAGTGGAGCTACAGCGAAAATCAAAAAGGGGTTTTTGTGGCCTATGCACAAATGATTAATGGTTTTGATATCGGTACTGTTGCATTAACTACTCGCAGTGCAGATCATATCTTTTTAAAACAAACCCTGGGGACAGTTTCGATAGGTTCACCATCATCAGATCCGCGATTTCTTTTCGGTTTTTCTAAATTGGGCGGTAGCTATCCTGATGGAGATAACTATCACTACATAATCGGTGCAGAAAAACAAGAAAGAATATCCGGAAAGGCGTTCCAATTAGAAACGGTAACTATTGACTTCCAAAATATTAAGCACAGAGTGCCTCTCAACCGTTATGGCAGCAACTAGTTGTATCTTTTGTTTTTGGGGTAGTAGAGCCGGTTGTGAGCCATGGCCGACTTTTTAGGTGCGGAGGCTTTTACTGCGTTGGAGCAGCCACAGGGCCGTACCGGCAAAGACAAAGACGAAGACGAGCAACAGGCCAAGCGACCAGTAGATGGATATATCAGAAATGCCCAAGACCCCGTAGCGAAAGGCGTTAATCATGTATAGCACCGGGTTGGCGAAGGACATGGCCCGAAACACCGGCGGCAACATATTGATCGAATAAAAGACCCCACCCAAATAGGTCAATGGTGTCAACACAAAGGTCGGCACAATGGAAATGTCGTCAAATTTTGTGGCCATCATGGCATTGATAAAGCCTGCCAGCGCAAAAACAATAGCAGTTAGCACAATGACCAGCAGCATAATCAGTATGTTGACCGGCTGCATTTGGACAAAAAACAGGGACAATATAGCTACAATAATGCCGACAAGAAGCCCGCGCATGATTCCCCCGCCGACATACCCGGCCAGGATCACCCAGTTGGGCACCGGGGCCACCAGCATGACTTCTATGTTGTGCATGAACTTGCTGCTGAAAAAAGAGCCGGAAACATTGCCGTAAGAATTGGTAATGACAGCCATCATAATCAGCCCGGGCACGATAAAAGCCATGTAGGGTACGCCGTCAATTTGCCCCACCCGAGGCCCAATCAGGTTGCCGAAAATTAAAAAGTAGAGCGTGGTAGTCACGGCGGAGGGGAGCAGGGTCTGGACCCAGATGCGCAGAATGCGCCGAGTTTCCTTGCTGAGAATACCGATAAAAGCCGCCCGCCAAATTGTGCTTAGAGATCGGACCGGCAGGCCGGCTGTGCCGCCTTCTGCCGGTTGAAACTCACGGTCTTGGGTTCGGGTCGTGGGTTCCATTTGCGTGGGCTGACCTTGCGTGGTTTCGCCGGCCGGGTGGGGTTCGGCGCTCCGGGTAATTTGGCTCATATCATTTCCTCTGCTTTTCTGGCCAAGGCTTGCTTTCGTTATAATCTTCTTGTGATCTTCTTGCGATAAGATCGGGGGCTTTACGGTTGGGTCAGTTTGACGAACAAAGTCTCCAACTGATTGGCTTCCGGCTGGATATAGTGCAACTCCAGCCCCGCTGCGGCCAATTGCTCCAAGACCTGATTGAGGCCCTGTTCTTTTTGCACTTCGAGGCGCAGAGTATGTTCATCCTTCCGATCAAAGGGCAAACTCTGCTGCAACCGCGCAAGTTGTTCTTCGGAGACCGGATTTTTGGCCTCAAACAGGAAGGTATTTCGGTCGAGCCGGCGGAGCAGTTCGCGCATACTGGTGTTGGCAATCACCCGGCCATGATTGATGATGGCAATGTTGCGGCACAGGTTTTGGGCTTCTTCGAGGTAGTGGGTGGTTAAAACGACCGTGGTTCCCTGTTGGTTCAACTCTCGCAGCCAGCTCCACATGCTGCGCCGAATTTCTATGTCAACACCGGCAGTCGGTTCGTCCAGAAACAGGAGCTTGGGTTCGTGGATGAGGGCCCTGGCAATCATCAATCGGCGTTTCTGGCCGCCACTGAGGTCCATGACCCGCGACCGGGACTTGGCCCCTAAGTCCAGCAACTCCAAATATTTCTGCGCCTGTCTCCGGCTCTCTTGGCCATTTAGACCGTAGTATGGGCCCTGCTGCACCAATGTTTGCTCCACCGTCTCAAAACTGTGGAAGTTAAACTCTTGGGGCACAATACCCAGCAGGCTTTTGGCCCGCAGCGGTTCGCGGTCCAAATCCAAACCAAAGACTTCGACCTTGCCGCTGCTCTTGCGCACCAAGGTTGAAATAATGCCCAAGGTGGTGGATTTGCCGGCCCCGTTGGGGCCCAGCAGGGCAAAAAAGTCTCCCTGCTGCACTTGCAAATCAATGCTGTGCAGGGCCGTAAAGCCGTTGTCATAGGTTTTGCACAGGTCTTGCAACAAAAGAGCGGGCGCGGGCATAAAAGCTCCTGAAAACGGCGGAAATCGGGGGTATTTGGCCGGTATCCGGTTCTGACCCGGCCGGCCAAGGGAATTGCCATCAGCATAACGGTAGGGCAGGACTTTGTCACCCGGCGCGAGAGCTCTTATTCTTCTGTGTCAGGTCGGGCCAACTCTTTAGCCAAGCCGGAATTACCGCGTTGAAAGTAGTGGCGGGCAACACCGGCCACAATATACTGCCAAGAATGGTAAAACAGTAGCGGGAACAGTACCAAATCGAGGCCGGGGTAGTCCCGAAACAGGTTGCTGAGCAACGGTACACCCATGGCGGCGGTTTTTTGTGAGCCGGTGAAAGCCATCGTTATGCACCGGGGACGTTCAAATCTCAGCAGTCGGCCTTGCAGCCAGGCCAGCAAGAGCATTAACGGCTGTACCAGCGACAAAAATAGTAAGGGCAGGGGAGAACTTTTCAGAGTCGAAACAAAATTTTCCTGCCCTGCGGCCCGGGAAAAGCTAAAAAATACGATCAGGACTACGGCCAGGCAGTTCACGACAGAAAATAGCTCGTGCCGTTTCTGCACCGGGTCCGGTGCGATGTGCCGCACCAGATAGCCCAGAATCAAAGGCAGAAAGACTTCCCGACCCAGACGAAAGAACAGATCCTGAACGCTGTCACCGCCCACGACAGCGAGCATGCCCAATGGAGGGAGGAACCAAGAGCTGCCGAGGCTGATGATGAAGCTGATTAACAGTGGGGTCAGGAAAGGGCCCAGTATATTGGCCAGTAAGGCGTTGACGGTAGCCAACGTTTCGTCACCTCCGGATTCCCTGCTGAACAGCACCGCACCGGAGACACTGGTGGGGAGGACGGAAAGGGCAATAAAACCCAGCAGTATTTCGGGGGCGATGAGGAAACGCAGCGGTTGGAGCAGCAGCAGGAAGACCAGGGGGTAAAGCACAAAAATATAGATCTGCGCCGGGAGATAGAATCTCCAGTCGGAGAGGTTTTTTCGCAAGGTCTCGCCGGGCATCGTCAGACCGATACAAAAGAAGATCAGAATGGTCAGCAGCAGGTTTACCGGCAGTCGGGCCGAAAGACTGTTGCCGATTTGCGGCAGAAAATAGGCCGTCAGCAGGGCTACCCACAACAGAGAGATAAACCAGTTCCTGCTCAGGAATCTTTGAAGTTGTTTCATGTCGGGCCCTTTGAGATAGCCCGCTTTGGTGTTTGGTGTCTCGCAGTTATTTTGGCGTTTCGGGCTATCCTCAATCCTATACTGCGTTTGGAGGTACGGTTCTCAGAAAAAGACCGGGCCTGATGCCGGAATCAGACATTCTCGGGCTGTTTTGCGGTGGGTTCTGCTCCTGTGTGGGTTCGTGGTCCGGTTGCGGCTCTTCCGTCTCCGTTTCCGGCAGCGTCTCTCCGCTCTTCCTGTTTGGGTCTTCGCCCGTCTTTTCGGACTCTTCGTCTTTTTCGGAGTCCCCATCTTTTTCGGGGTTCCCTTCCGAGCCGTCTTCGGAGTCGGGGGAGCCTTCCGGAAAATCGGCAAAGCGTTGGCTTTGCTGGTGTTCGGAATGTCGCAACAAATAATACAGCATGGCCAACAGGAGCAGCACGGCCACATTGCTCAGACTGTGTATCCGGTTGACGGTGGATTGCAATATACTCAGGTGAAAGCTTTGTTCCGTCCCTTCTGCGGAACGAACGACGGAATCCAAGCTGTTTCCGCTCTGCCACAGAGGGAGTAGACTGCTTTGCAGCAGTTGGACGAGGTAGCCGATGCCACAACAACGCAGTGCCTTTTTGAGCAGAAGAAATTTTGTGCGGAGTCTTTCGGGTATATTGACCCCTTGTGTGTTGCGATTGGTCAGTTGCAGCAGGGCGAAAGCAAAGGCGGCAAAGGCCGCCAAGGCTGCCAACAGCGAGGCGGAACCGAACCGGCCCGGCTCCGTCTGACTGAAGGCCAGTACAATTTCGAACAATTGCGCCACGGTGCCGTAGACGGCGAGAACCAAGACCAAGAGCAGTTCCCGGGGCAGGCAGAGAATGAAATAACTGAATCTGCCGGGTGGAGGGGCTATCTTGAGCAGGGTCTCCTGTACTTCCCGGCGCAGGCAGCGAGTGCTGAGCCGGAGAGCCAAGCCGGCAAAGGCCATGCCCAATAAAGCGATGATCCAGAATGTGACCCGTATGATCGTATGCATTAACTCGTCATTCAGACTGAGGGCCTGTTGCATTATCCCTACGTCTTCTGCCTGGAGCTTGCCCGCCTGTTGTTGCATCATTTCCTGAATGATGGGCAGGTAGAGGTCACTAATGCTGTTGATCAGAGGTCGATTGAGCAGGAACAGGGTGCTGAGCGGAATCAGAAACAGGGCCAGTTGCGATGTTTGCCGGATGCAGAAGAAAAACCGACAGGCCCAGCTGCGCTTGAGCAGCATTTGGCTGCCCAGCAGCATCAGAAAAACGGAGACAGCAATGTACAGTGCCATACGGAGCTGTATCGTCTTGAGAGCCTGCTGCTGAAATTCTGTCGTATTTTGTTGCAAGGTCGCCCCGAAGTCCGATTCCGGAGCCGGGGAAGATATCTGCTTATTCTGTTGCCAAGTCCCCATCGAATTGTTGAACAATATGACACCCAGCAGCAACAGCAAAACAGCCAAGGCGTTGACAGAACTCAGCGACACCGAGCCGGTGCCGCGCCGATCAGAATCCATATTTCCTCAATTTGACAGAGAGGGCCTGATGCTCCGCCGGCCCTGTCGCAGGGCCGGCGGAGCATCAGGCCGGTTTCCATGTTTTTATAGCAGACTGTAGAGAATTTCGCGGTCCAGTTCCGGGTAGAGCGGATACCGGGCCAACATGTCCCGTATTGCCCCAATGACTTCCTGCTGTACCGTGTCATCAATGTGATACTTAATTTTCGACAACTGACCTGCGTTCTTGCCCTGGGTCAGCATTGTGGGTTTGGTGGACTTCAGTACCTTGGCAATCAGCTGCGCGATCTGAGCCATTTCCGAGGGGCCCAGGCCGCGAGTGGTCAGGGCCGCAGTGCCGAAACGCAGCCCGCTGGTGTACCAAGGCCCGTTGGCATCAAAGGGCAGCGAATTGCGGTTCATGGTGATGCCGCAGAGACGCAGGGCATTTTCGGCCTGCTTGCCATTCAAGCCGTTGACCTTGGTCACATCGACCAAAAGCAGGTGGTTGTCTGTGCCTCCGGTCTGTACCGTCAGACCTTCGGTCTGCAAAGCCTCGGCCAGAGCTTGGCAGTTGCTTACTACGTTTTGGGCATAGCTCTGAAATTCCGGTTTTGTGGCCTCGATAAAAGAGACGACCTTGGCGGCCATAACGTGGGGGAGGGGTCCGCCGATAACCAGAGGACAGCCTTTATTCAGAGCCTCGGCAAAGCCCTGCTTGGCCAGGATCAGGCCGCCGCGCGGCCCGCGCAGGGTTTTGTGAGTGGTGGTGGTGACCACATCGGCGTATGGTACAGGGTCATATTCTCCGCAGAAGACTTTGCCCGCCACGAGCCCGGCGAAATGGGCCATATCCACCATCAGTACGGCACCCACGCTGTCCGCAATTTCGCGCAATTTTGCGAAATTGATTTTGCGGGGATAGGAGCTGTAGCCGGCCAGCAGAATCAGCGGTTTAAGGTCCGCAACCTGTTTGGCCAAGGCTTCGTAGTCCAGCAGGTGGGTATTTCTGTCCACCGAGTAGGCGTGGGATTCAAACATGCGTCCGGAGACGTTATAGCGATAACCGTGGGTCAGGTGTCCGCCGGAGTAGTAGTCCATACCCAAGAGTTTCTGATTGCCCAATCGCTCGCGCAGGTTGGCCCATTCGGCATCCGTCAGGTCGTAGAGAGATTTCTTTTCCAGGGTGTCCAAGGCCGGAAGCTCAATACGCTGGTGCAAAATCGCCCAGAAGGCGATCATATTGGCATCGGCACCGCTGTGCGGTTGGACATAGGCATATTCGGCACCAAAGAGTTCGCAGGCTTTCTCCCGGCCCAAGGTTTCTATCTCATCAACCTGTTCGCAGCCTGCGTAGAAACGGCTGCCTGCCACGCCTTCGGAGTATTTATCGGTGAGCAGATTGCCCATGCTGAGCTGGGTGGTAAGCGAGCTGTAGTTTTCGCTGGCAATCATTTTCAGCGATTCGCTCTGGTCTTTCAGTTCGGCCACCATGGCCCGCGCCAGTTTGGGTTCGGCACGCTGCAAGAGATCCAGTTGGGCCAGGTAGCCCAAACATCCGCTGTCTATTTGGCCCAGGCCTTTTTTCAGGTATTGTTCCAAGAGGGTAGGCATCGATAACTCCTTATGAGATATAAGATAGGTGTCAAACGGATTGGTGACCGGACATTGTGGCGGGTACTGCACCGGTATTCGGCTGTTCCGCATGTGTCCGAGTCTCAAAGATGGGTGATTGAAGTCTGCATTGTACCGAAATACGAGATTGGGGAAAGGGTCCCGGACTTGGAGGTATCGTCATGCGGCTACATAAATCTTTGTATATAATGAAAATGCAATGAGGATACTTCGGTTCGTTTTCTCTGACCCGTTTTGTTGGGCCCGTTCTACCGGGTCTGTTATCTTGCAAAAACAGAGTGTAACAGAGAGGCAGAAGTGAAACGTCAGACAAGCAGAATCGTCAACGGAATGACCGGCGGGCGATAACGTTCCGGGATATTCCGCCAAATCATCTACCGCCAGGGTCTTTGTCCGTTTTTCTTCTGTCTTTTGTCTTTGTCCTGTTGTTTTCGGGCATGGACACAGGCGTGGACACGGGCATGAGCATGGAGATAAGTATGGCTAGTGGAGTTCGCCCCAAGACTCGGTGCTCCATTCGCCGTTGACCTTTAACGGGACTTCCAGTTCGCAGGCGTTTTCCATGATGTCCGGCACCAAGCTTTCGATTTGTGCCTTTTCCGCCGGCGGAACCTCAAAAATCAATTCATCGTGGACCTGAAGCAGGAGCCGGCTTTGCCAGCCTTTGTCCGCTTTTTTGTGGGCCAGCTCACCATCCAGCAGAATCATGGCTTGCTTGACGATGTCGGCAGCACTGCCCTGGACCACCGTATTGACAGCCATGCGCTCACCGTGGCCGCGTTCGATCTTATTATTGCTGCGAATTTGGCGGATTTCGCGCCGCCGCCCGGCCAAGGTGTGGACACAGCCTTGTTCCTCTGCCAGATCAATGGTGCGGGCAATGAAGTCCTTCACCCCGGAAAACTCGTGGAAGTAGGTCGCGATGAAACTTTTGGCATCATTTCGGGTCAGGTTCAGGTCCCGGGCCAACCGGAAGGCTGACATACCGTAGATCACGCCGAAGTTAATACTCTTGGCAATGCGCCGCTGATCGGCACTGATCTTATCCGGCGGAACGCAGAACAGCCGGCCGGCCGTCTCCCGGTGGATGTCGCGCCCTTCGAGGAAGGCACGGCACAGGCCCGGGTCTGCCGAAAGGTGGGCCAGTACGACCAGCTCAATCTGCGAGTAGTCGGCGGAGAAGAAGCCCCAACCCTCTTGGGGCCGGAAGGCACTGCGGATACGCCGTCCCGCCGCATCCCGGATCGGGATATTTTGCAGGTTTGGGTCCTTGCAGGAAAGCCGGCCCGTTTCCGTGCCAATCACGGAAAAATGGGTGTGGATGCGCTGTGTTTTCGGCAAGATCATTTCCGGAAGGGATTTGACGTAGGTCGAATGCAGCTTGTTCAGGCGGCGGTACTCCAAGATTGGGGCGATGACAGGGTGCAGGTCCAGCAGTTTTTCCAAGACGCTGTTGTTGGTGGAATAGCCCGTTTTGGTCTTTTTCCCGGCGGGCAGTTTCAGCTCGTTAAACAGAATCTCGGCCAACTGTTGGGTCGAATTCAGGTTGAATTCCCGGCCGGTCAGTTTGGTGACCTTGTTCTCCAGCCCTGCCAGTTCCGCTTCCAATTCGATAGCGTAGCGTTCGAGCTCTTGCCGATTACAGCCGATGCCGGACAGCTCTATCTCGCCGAGAATCCGTACCAGAGGCATTTCCAGGTCAAAAAACAAGGTCTCAAGACCTTGTTCCCGGAGCAGGGGGGCAAAGTGCTCGTAGAGCTGCCAGGTTATGTCGGCATCCTCGGCCGAGTAGTGCACGGCCTGTTCGAGGGGCACATCGGCGAAGGTTTGGGGTGTTTGCTCTTCTTTGTTTTCAGCGACTTCGGCTACTTGGACCACTTCGGGTAATTCGGCTACTTCGGACAATTCGGCATTTTCAGGCAATTCAGGCGTTTCCGCATCTTTGGATTTCTTGGACTTTTTGGCCGTTTTAGCCGTCTTGGGAGTTTTGGGCATTTTGGGCAGAAGCCCGTCAAAGTGAATGGGTTCCAAGTTCAAATAGCGGACGGAAAGAGCATTCATGTTTACGGGGTGGAGGCTGTCCAGCAGCCAGGCGGCGATCATGGTATCGAAGTGAATGGCGGGAACCTTGAGGCCCCAGTTGGCCAGTACTTTGTAGTCAAACTTGAAGTTTTGGCCAATGATTTTCACTTCCGGGCTGAGGCATCCGGCCAAGGCTTTTTGCACTTGCTGTGCCGTCAGCAGAGGAACGTTGGCCCCGCCAGTCCGGTTGGCCTGATTGGCCCGCAAGGGGATATAGCAGGCTTGGTTTTTGGCCGTAGCCAGAGAAATGCCCACCAAGTCGTCTGCCAACTCATTGAGTCCGGTTGTCTCCGTGTCAATGGCCACAATTTTTTGTCGGGCAATCCTTTGGCACCAACGTTCTAACTGTTCCTCGGTGGTGACGCACTCGTAACTTTGCAGCACTTCTGTGGGGGTGACAGGGATTCCTGTCGCCTGTTCTGCTGTCTGAACCCGGTCGTCCGCTTCCGGGCCCTGTTTTTGATCTTGCTGCGGGCTTTGCTGCGGATCTTGCTCTGGGTTCTGTTCCGGGGATGATTCTGTGTCTTCCTGCTGTTCCCGGGCCTTGTTTCTCAATGCGGGCGGGGTCAGGGCGAGGCTCTGCTGCCGGAACAGATTGCCGCTGATCTCTTCACTTTCTGTTTCGGTGTTTTGGTTTTGGGTTGTGCTTTCGCTTTCAGTGCCTTCGGTTGCGGCCATTGTGTCCGGTTCGGCCCGGCCTTCGGCCGGCTGTTTTTCGACGGCGGTGTCAAATTCCAGGGCCAACTTGTTCAGGCCGAGTTCTTGCAGAAAGAGGGCAAACCCTGGGTTGCCCGGGGCACCCTTACCGCTGCGGACCTTTTCCGGCAGTTCCAGTTCCTGCCACAGTTGGCTCCAAGGTTGTTCTTCCAGTTCGGGGATGCGGTCGGCCAAGCCGACCAGTCGGTAACTGAGCGCAGCACTTTCCTTGCCTGCCTCCAGTTTTTTGCGTATGCCATCGGGTTTGACCCGGTTCATGTTGGCGTAGATATTATCGAGGTTCTGGTAGTCGGACAGCAATTTGACGGCACCCTTGGGCCCTATGCCACTGACGCCCGGTACGTTGTCGGCACTGTCTCCGACCAGTGCCAGATAGTCTCGTATTTGCCGGGGCTCCACGCCCCATTTTTCTGTGACGTAGTCGGCATCGTGCTGTCCGAAGCGGCCCTTGTCCGGTTTGAGAATGCGAATGTGCGAATCAACCAGTTGGTATAGGTCTTTGTCACCCGTCACGATAAAGCAATCCCGGCCCTCCGAGCCGGCGCGGCGGGCCAGGGTGGCAATCAGGTCGTCCGCCTCGTAGTCCGGGTGTTTGTAGGTGGGAATGCCCCACAGTTCCAGCAGTCGGGCCAGAGATTGAATTTGCAGGATTAGGTCTGCGGGGGCCTCATCGCGGTTGGCTTTGTATTCGGGGTATATTTTGTGCCGGAAGTTCTGCCCCTCGCTGTCCAGAACCATGGCGACGTGCCGGCTGTCGTGTTCCTGCGCATGGCGCAGGACTTGTTGGACTTGTTTGACAAAACCCAGCAGAGCCGAGACATTTTCGCCACGCAGGTTGGTCAGGGGGCTGCGAATCATGGCATAGTAGTTTCTGAAAATGATGGCGAAGCCGTCGATCAGGTACAGGGGAGCTTTAGGCATGGGTTCCTCGTTTGTCGGCAGAATGTGTCAGCAGAGTGGATGAAATGGTGCAGTGTTGGAATAGCGGCTATACCGGCGGGATTCCCGGTTTTTGTTGTCGGGCTTGGTCAGCCTTCCATGTCAAACATCCAGCCGGTGCAGTCCCCATTTTGGCTGTGGGAGCTGTAGTATTGTGGGGTCTTTTTCCTTAGTGCCAATTCGGTGTTGTCCATTTTTTGGGCCAATGATTTGCATTGTTCTTCCAGTACTTCGGTGAGGTAGTTGTGTGAGGTGATGGCCTTGTCCAATAACTCTTTGACCTTTTGTTTGTCTGCGTCAGTCCAGTGTCCGGCCACTTTTTGGTACATCAGCACAGCCTCAACCTGTTGCTGTACCAGCCTGCTGTAGTTGTAAAATTCTTCGGGGCCCGGTTCTTTGTGCCCGCTTTCGCTGTGTTTTGATTGGTTGAGGCCCCGGGCAAAAGATTGGGAGAGTGCATCGAGTTTTTCGATTCGCTCCCTTATCTGCTCAAGCTCCTCCCTGCGGGCAGTTTCTACTGCGGCATTGCCTTCGGCCTGTCTCGGTGTTGGCTGCCCTGTCTCGTCTTCTTTTGGCACAAGCACCCTCCTGTGGTATCTGTGTTTCGTGCATTTCCGGTCTTCTTCATTCTTAGCCGGCCCGGCTATTGTAGCGGTACTTTGGCAACACCGCAATTCTGTGTGGCGCATCTTTGCCGAACCGATTTCTCTCCAAGTTCTCCCCCCTTGTTTAAACTCCTAAACGAATATACAATCAACCCCGAATCTGGACCCAATTGCAGGAGCGCACTCATGAAAAGGCAAAACAACATATTGACTGACCGTGGCATCAACAGTACAATATCCAATATCCAATATCCAATATCCAATATCCAATCGCATTAAAGAATAGGCATTTACTTTATCCGCGATTAACTAATTATAAATCTTTTTATCCACTAGTTTTATATTCCCCCCCATTCCTTTTTCTCTTCATTGCCGCTATATCTTTGCTTGGCTGTGCCCCGCTGGATACGAGTGACCCACCGGCGGTATCTCAATATACGGTCTCCTTTCCTTACATAGGCCCCAATGAATTGACATTATCTGTGACCAGTCGGTTAGAGGGAGAGGTGGAGTTTACCTTTGGGATTTCTGCCTCTACAACGACAACGCTTCCGGCCCAGTTGGGCAAAGGATATATCAAACGTACCCTGGCAAAAGATGTAAGCAGAGAGGTCTTTATGGCCCATTTGAATACCATACCCGATGACATAAACACCCTCACAGCCAGTCATTTGCTGAAGGAGAATACCACCTATTACCTCCGTATTTACCGGGGCAGAGAATTGATATTACAAAAGTCTTTTACAACCGCCAAGTTTACCACTTTGTCCACCTTAGAAAGAAGGCAGGGGGCAAACAATATTGGTATTCATTCCCGGGATCAATATTTTCCCTCTAATGGGAGTCTCACAGATACCGGCGGACCGACGCTTTCCACACCCAAGACAAGCACAGGGGAGGATACCCCCAAAAAGATAGAAGTCAAAAAAGAGGAGTATTTGGTACTTCCAATGAGGGCCGTAATTGCTGTTTTTGCAGAACCCCCACCTATTACCTCGGCAGAAGAAGCAGAAATTTATTTATTTCAAGCTAAAGCTTTTAATGGAACTTTCTTTGAGACAGTATTTTCTTACGCCAGAGCCGTTAATCCGCCTGCAATTCAGGATGGTAATGGTATGAACAGTAAAACAATTTGTTTAGAGACAGGTCAATCGAAGTCCGTTAATTTTGATGCCTACCTGAGCTGTATTATTACTATACCAACTTTTGATCCGGCAAGCGAAGATAATTTTAATACAAATGGTCAGCTTCTTTTAGAGATTAACAATCAACTGAATAGCAGTAGATACATTGGTGTACAGACGGTTCAAAACGTAAAGTTAATTACCCGGTAATTTATATTTTCAATTTTTACTTTCAATCCTCATCAGTCCGGTGCCGGCGTTTTCGTTCGGCACCGGACTGATGAGCACCGGGCAGTTGGGCCTTTTTCCGGACTGCCTCCACGCTTTTAATCATCCTCTTGGCCGGGTTCGACAGGCTTACCTACGTATCGGGTCGGGCAAGTAGAGTATCGGGTCGGGCAAGTAGAGACACGTTATGACGTGTCTCTACTACAGGCATATTGCAAAATGTCTTTTACAAACGCCCCCCCTTGTCCAAATCTCTAAACGAATATACAATCAACCCCGAATCCAGACCAACTTGCAGGAGTGCACCCATGAAAACACAAGACAACGTATTGACTGACTGTGGCATCAGCAGTACAATATCCAATATCCAATATCCAATATCCAATATCCAACGGCACTAGAGAATAGACATTTACTTCATCTCCGATCAACTAATTATAAATCTTTTCATTTACTAGTTTTATATTTTTTCTGTTTCCTTTTTCTGTCTATTCTCAGTGTAAGCGTACTCGGCTGTGCCCCGCTGCCCGATACGAGTGACCCACCGGCGGCGGAGCCGCCTGTGGTTGTCAAACCAAGCATGTCCTTCTCTGCCACGGCTGTGGTCTCTTCCGTACAATTGGAAATGAGCAGTAGCTTTGCCATCACCGCCATAGGGGCGGTTATTCGCCTGGCTGCCGAAGCGGCCCCAACCAAGGCCGAAGCAGAGGCCAACGCAGGTTATGTCAGCCTTGCCATTAGGGCCAACAGCCCGCGAAAATTTAGCATCAGCCAACACTACACGACCAACTTTACTGACGGGCTTACTCTTGCGGATGTATTGGCCCCGAATAACCAATACAAGTTATATCTGTTTTTTGAAGCCAATGCTATTTCGTCCGAAACCACCATTGAGGGGGCCACCTTTGCTAATAATACAGCGGTTCTGCCATTTACCACCGCTACGCTCCCTGCGGCAGGGGATGCGGTATGGAATAGCGCGTGGACCAATAATCAGTTTGTGGGAAGTTTGCCCGAGTGGGGCTACAGCGAAAACCAAAAAGGTATTTTTACAGCTTATACAAAAATTAATATTTCTTTTTCTACTGTTACGTTTACCAACCAGAAAGAAGATAGTACAAGATTACAACTCTTGGGAAGCATTTCCATCGGTTTAGCCGGCCCTGGCTCAGGACTTCTTTTCGATATGTCCAAACTGGGTGGTAGCTATCCTGATGGAGATAATTACTACTATGTAATCAGTGCTGATGATACAAAAAAAATATCCGGAGAGACTTTTAAATTTGAAGTTTTCGATGGTTCTGCGTCATCTATAACGATAGTACCCCTCAAGCGTTACAGTAGTCCCTAATCGTATTTTTTGCCTTTTTTTGCTTTTGGTGTGGGGGGGGCATTTACAACGGGCTAGCCCGTTGTAAATGCCCCCCTTGCCCAAATCTCTAAACGAATATACAATCAACCCCGAATCCAGACCAACTTGCAGGAGTGCACCCATGAAAACACAAGACAACGTATTGACTGACTGTGGCATCAGCAGTACAATATCCAATATCCAATATCCAATATCCAATATCCAACGGCATTAGAGAATAGATATTTACTTCATCTCCGATCAACCAATTATAAATCTTTTCATTTATTAGTTTTACATTTTCTCACATTCCTTTTTCTGTCTGTTCTCAGTGTAAGCGTACTCGGCTGTGTCCCGCTGCCCGATACGAGTGACCCACCGGCGGCGGAGCCGCCTGCGGCTGCCAAACCAAGCATGTCTTTTTCTGCCACGGCTGTGGTCTCTTCCGTACAATTGGAAATGAGCAGCACTTTAGCCATCGCCAATATTGGGGCGGTTGTTCGCCTGGCTACCGAAGCGGCTCCGACTAAGGCCGAAGCAGAGGCCAACGCAGGCTATGTAAGTCTTGCCATTATGGCCGACAGTCCTCGAAAATTCAGCATCAGCCAACACTACACGACTAACTTTACTGACGGGCTTACTCTTGCGGATGTATTGGTCCCGAATAACCAATACAAGTTATATCTGTTTTTTGAAGCCAATGCTATTTCGTCCGAAACTACCATTGAGGGGGCCACCCTTGCTAATAATACAGCGGTTCTGCCATTTACCACCGCTACGCTCCCTGCGGCAGGGGATGCGGTATGGAATAGCGCGTGGACCAATAATCAGTTTGTCGGAAGTTTGCCCGAGTGGGGCTACAGCGAAAATCAAAAAGGGGTATTTGTAGTCTATACAAAAATTAATTTTTCTTCTTTTACCGGTATTGCACTCAGTGGTCGTACCGTAAGCGATACACCCTCCGTATTTATAGGAACCTTTTCGGTCGGTAATGCAATATCTGACGGAGGTTTTCTTTTCAATCTATCTAAACTGGGTGGCAGCTACCCTGATGGAGATAACTACTATTATATCATAAGTGCTGATAAGACAGGGAAAATGTCCGGGAAGGCTCTACAATTAGAAATTACAGCGAGTCCTGTGATAGTGAAACTGAAAGTACCCCTCACGCGTTACAGTAGTCCCTAATCGTATTTTTTGCCTTTTTTTGCCTTGGTGTGGCGGAGGGGGAGAGGCTGTCGTAGAGAGTAGACTGTAGTAGTAGAGGCACGTCTTAACGTGCCTCTACTACTACAACTATGTTCCGTATGGGTCAGGTCTTTTTCCATTTGCCATATAGTGCAACAATATTTGTATAAGGAGTTGTAATACCAAATATATTTTCGTTCTGCTCTACAATATCAAATATCAAATCTTTATACTGACTCTTCCAGTTTCTTTCATCCAAGTGTTTCTTCAATATTAAGAACGCCAGACGCTCAACAGCATTAAAATAGTCCTCTCCGGCCATTGATAACTTTAGCTTTAAGATCTCTATTAATTCTTCAGAAATAGGATTTAGAGATAACCTCCATAATTCGGTTGAGGCAGAGTCAAGAGCTTTTTTCCTTTCATAAAGTTCTCGCTCCATATCAGACACAATTTGCAAAGTAATGTTATTTCTCAATCCTTTTAACTGATAAAACGCAATAGTACAAATTCCGATTGTAGCTAAAGCAGATAGCCCTGCGATAACACTATTTAGAATTTCTATCGTCATTAGAATTGGGATTCTTATTGGTTTCAGCTTTCATTCTGGCCAAAGCTTCTTTTGCCTTTTGCCAACTTTCTAATGTTGCGCGATGACCTATGCTAAAATCTCCGTTAGAATCTTCATTTTTATTACCATTCCGGCTCATAATTATTACTCCTTTAATAATGAATTATAATTCATTTATAGTATCCGAAAAAAAGCAGAATTGCAACAGCTTTATTTCCCGGCTAATTCAGCTTTGCCAATTGGTCTGAGCTGTCATTGACCTTAGCGAAAAAGTACCGGGAAAGGGGTCTACATGGTAAGAAGGCCAAGTTTGGGAGAACGGTAGGGCTATTTCAGACCGGGTTTGGCATGCCGGTATGTAGAGACACGTTATGACGTGTCTCTACATACCGGCGTTTGTAAAACAAGGCCCCCCCTTGCCCAAATCTCTAAACGAATATACAATCAATCCCGAATCCAGACCAACTTGCAGGAGCACGCCCATGAAAACACAAAACAACATATTGACTGACCTCAATATCCACAGTACAATATCCAATATCCAATATCCAATATCCAATATCCAACGGCATTAGAGAATAGACATTTACTTCATCTCCGATTAACTAATTATAAATCTTTTTATTCACTAGTTTTACATTTTTCCACATTCCTTTCCCTCTTGATTGCTTCTATATCGTTGCTTGGCTGTGCCCCGCTGCCCGATACGAGTGACCCACCGGCGGCGGAGCCGCCTGTGGTTGCCAAACCAAGCATGTCCTTCTCTGCCACCGCTGTGGTCTCTTCCGTACAATTGGAAATGAGCAGTAGTTTTGCCATCACCGCCATCGGGGCGGTCATTCGCCTGGCCGCAGAAGCGGCTCCCACGAAGGCCGAAGCTCAGGCCAACGCGGGCTATGTCAGCCTTGCCATTGCGGCTGACAGTCCGCGCAAATTCAGCATCAGTCAACATTATACCACGAATTTTACTGACGGGCTTACTCTTGTGGATCTATTGGCCTCCAATACGGATTACAAACTGTATCTGTTTTTTGAACCCAATGCTATTTCGTCCGAAACCACCATTGAGGGGGCCACTCTTGCTAATGATACAGCGATTCTGCCATTTACCACCGCTACGCTCCCTGCCGCAGGGGATGCGGTATGGAATAGCGCACAGACAAATAATCAGTTTGTCGGAAGCCTTCCCGAGTGGGGCTACAGCGAAAATCAAAAAGGGATTTTTGTAGTCTATACAAAATTCAATATTCCTTTTTCTACTGTTACATTAACCGGTCGGAAAGAAGATGATACAGAAATTAAAACCTTGGGAAGCATTTCCATCGGTTTAGCCGCCGCCGGCTCAGGATTTCTTTTCGAGATATCCAAACTGGGTGGTAGCTATCCTGATGGAGATAATTACTACTATGTAATCAGTGCTGATAATACAAAAAAAATAGTCGGAGAGACTTTTAAATTTGAAGTTTTCGATGGTTCTGTGACATCTATAAGGAGAGTACCACTCACGCGTTACAGTAGCCCCTAATTCTATTTTTGCCTTTTTTGTCTTTTTTGGGCTTGGTGTGGCGGGGGCTAACCGGTTGAAACGACCCCCTTGCCTAAACTCCTAAACGAATATACAATCAATCCCAAATTCAGACCAACTTGCAGGAGTGCCCCCATGAAAACACAAGACAAGATATTGACTGACTGTGGCATCAGCAGTACAATATCCAATATCCAATATCCAATATCCAATATCCAATATCCAATCGCATTAAAGAATAGGCATTTACTTTATCCTCAATTAACCAATTCTAAATATTTTCATTCATTAGTTTTATATTTTTTCTGTTTCTTTTTTCTCTTTATTCTCAGTGTAAGCTTATTCGGCTGTGCCCCGCTGGATACGAGTGACCCACCGGCGACAGCTCCCGTAAACCCCGTTATTTCTTTTTCTTCCTCCGCTGTGGCCTCCTCCGTGCAATTGGAAATGAGCAGCAATGTGGAACTCACCAACATAGGAGCCGTTATTCGCGTAGCTACCGAAGCGGAACCCGCTGAGGCAGAAGCGAAGGCCAGTGCGGGGCACGTAAGTTTTAGCATACCTGCCGGCATCACACGAAAAATAAGTATCAGCCAGCACTACGGCAGCATCTTTTCTGACGGGCTTACATTGGACGATGTACTTGCGCCGAATACGGCTTACAAACTCTATCTCTATTTCCCCGCAGATCGTATTACGACAACGGCAGAGCTGACGGGCCTAAGCATCACCAATGACAGGGCTGTAGTTCCTTTCACTACCGCCATGCTGCCTGCGGCAGGCGATGCCGAATGGCTGAACAGTAATGGCAGCAAATATGTGGCGAGCTTAGATACGTTATATTTTATGCAGGAGCAGAAAGGTGTCGTAGTGGGTTATTTTTATGTAAACTTTACCCCTCACGTTGCTGAATTTTCAGCTATTGATGCCAATGGTATCTTATCCAATATAGGTACTTATGTTCCCAGTGCTAATATAGTATCTATCGGTAGAGATTTTGATTTTGCATACGGAACAATTTCCGGCTATATATCCAATGCCACCAACCATTACTATTATTGGATAGGTACAGATAAAGTAAGGATTATAGAAGATCGCACCCGTCATACTACTAGTAGCAGTAAGGGTGAAGACATAGTGACCTTTATACCCGTGACTCGTCATTAAATATTTCTGAGATATTTTTGGCTCCTGCCCGGTGGGCAAGTAGTGACACGTTATGACGTGTCTCTACAACAGCTCTCTTGCTCTACAACAGCTTTCTTGCAAAAAGGTCTTTTACAAACGCCGCCCCTTGCCCAAATCTCTAAACGAATATACAATCAACCTCGAATTCAGACCAACTTGCAGGAGCGCACCCATGAAAACACAAGACAAGATATTGACTAACCGTGGCATCAGCAGTACAATATCCAATATCCAATATCCAATATCCAATATCCAATCGCATTAAAGAATAGGCATTTACTTTATTCCCAATTAACCAATTCTAAATCTTTTCATTCATTAGTTTTATATTTTTTTATATTCCTTTTTCTGTTTATTCTCAGTGTAAGCTTATTCGGCTGTGCCCCGCTGGATACGAGTGACCCACCGGCGGCAGCTCCCGTAAACCCCGTTATTTCTTTTTCTTCCTCCGCTGTGGCCTCTTCTGTGCAATTGGAAATGAGCAGCAATGTGGAACTCGCCAACATAGGGGCCGTTATTCGCTTAGCGACCGAAGCGGAACCCGCTGAGGCAGAAGCGCAGGCCAGTGCGGGGCACGTAAGTCTCAGCATACCTGCCGGCATCACACGAAAAATAAGTATCAGCCAGCACTACGGCAGCGTCTTTTCTGACGGGCTTACATTGGACGATGTACTTGTGCCGAATACGGCTTACAAACTCTATCTCTATTTCCCCGCAGATCGTATTACGACAACGGCAGAGCTGACGGGCCTAAGCATCGCCAATGACAGGGCTGTAGTTCCTTTCACTACTGCCATGCTGCCTGCGGAAGGTGATGCCGAATGGCTGAACAGTAATGGCAGTAAATATGTGGCTAGCCTAGATACGTTATATTTTATGCAGGAGCAGAAAGGTGTCGTAGTGGGTTATTTTTATGTAAATTTTACCCCTGTCATCGTTGAATTTTCAGCTTTTGGTGCCAATGGTGTGTTGTATAATATGGGTGCTTATCTTCCAGCTACTAATACAGCGACTCCGGCTCCCAATAAAGATTTTGATTTTGCCTACGGAACAATTTCCGGCTATATATCTAACTCCACCAACTATTATTACTATTGGATAGGTACAGATAGATTACGGATTATGGAAGCTCGCATCCGTCATACTATTACTAACAGTAAGGGTGAAGACGTAGTGACCTTTATACCCGTGACTCGTCATTAAATATTTTTGAGATATTTTTGGCTCCTGCCCGGTGGGCAAGTAGAGACACGTTATAACGTGTCTCTACAACAGGTCTCTTGCTCTACAACAGCTCTATTGCAAAATGTCTTTTACAAACGCCCCCCCCTTGCCCAAATCTCTAAACGAATATACAATCAACCCCAAATTCAGACCAACTTGCAGGAGCGCACCCATGAAAACACAAGACAAGATATTGACTGACCGTGGCATCAGCAGTACAATATCCAATATCCAATATCCAATATCCAATATCCAACGGCATTAGAGAATAGACATTTACTTTATCCTCGATTAACCAATTCTAAGTCTTTTCATTCATTAGTTTTATATTTTTTCTGTTTCATTTTTCTCTTTATTCTCTGTGTCAGCGTACTCGGCTGTGTCCCGCTGCCGGATACGAGTGACCCACCGGCGGCGGAGCCGCCTGCGGCTGCCAAACCAAGCATGTCCTTCTCTGCCACCGCTGTGGCATCTTCCGTACAATTGGAAATGAGCAGTAGCCTTGGCATCACCGCCATAGGGGCGGTTGTTCGCCTGGCCGCAGAAGCGGCCCCGACCAAGGCCGAGGCAGAGGCCAACGCGGGCTATGTCAGCCTTGCCATTGCGGCTGACAGCCCGCACAAATTCAGTATCAGTCAACACTATGGCACCAACTTCACTGATGGGCTTACTCTTGCGGATGTATTGGCCCCCAATACTCAATACCAATTATATCTGTTTTTTGAACCCAACACTATTTCGTCCGAAACCACCGTTGAAGGGGCCATGCTTGCTAATGATACCGTGATTCTGCCATTTACCACCGCTACACTCCCTGCCGCAGGGGATGCGGTATGGAATAGCACATGGACCAACAATCAGTTTGTGGGAAGTTTGCCCGAGTGGGCCTACAGCGAAAACCAAAAAGGGGTATTTGTAGTCTATATAAAGGTTAATCTTACTTTTACCAGTATTGCTTTGAATCTTACTGATTCAACCGGTAATATATTGACTTCTCCGGGAAGCTTGGGGTTTGGTACAATCAATATAGTCCCGGGCTTTCTTTTCAACATATCTAAACTCGGTGGTAGCTATCCTGATGGAGATAATTACTACTATGTAATAGGTGCTGATGATACAGCAAAAATACTTGGAAATTTTCTTAGCTTAGAAGCGGCAAATCTTGGTACGTCAGTTAAATTCAGAGTACCCCTAACCCGTTACAGTAGTCCGTAATCGTATTTTTTGCCTTTTTTTGCTTTGGCGTAGGGGGGGGAGGCTGTAGTAGAGGCACGCTCTTTTACGGATGTCGCCCCTTGCCCAAATTCCTAAACGAATATACAATCAACCCTGAATCCAGACCAGGTTGCAGGAGCGTATCCATGAAAACACAAGAGAACGTATTGACTGACTGTGGTATCAGCAGTACAATATCCAATATCCAATATCCAATATCCAATATCCAATCGCATTAAAGAATAGACATTTACTTTATTACCGATTAACCAATTCTAAATCTTTCTGTCCATTATTTTTATATTTTTTCTGTTTCCTTTTTCTCTTCATTGCCGCTATATCTTTGCTTGCCTGTGCTCCGCTGCCGGATGCCGGTGACTCACCTCCCAAATCGACTGTTTCCCTTGCCACTACTGCTGTGGTTTCTTCTGTTCAATTGGAAATGAGCAGCACTTTAGCAATTACCAATATTGGGGCGGTTATCCGCTTGGCCGCAGAAGCGGCCCCGACCAAGGCCGAAGCAGAGGCCCGTGAGGGTTATGTCAGCCTGGAGATTACGGCCGGCAGCCCGTGCAAATTCAGCATCAGCCAACACTATGGCACGAACTTTACCGATGGGTTTACTCTTGCCGATGTTCTTACCGCTAATACCCAATATAAACTGTATCTGTTTTTTGACCCCAATGCCATTAATTCGATTGAAGGGGCCACCCTTGCGAATGGTGTCGCAACCCTTTCATTTACCACCGCTACACTCCCCGCCGCAGGGGATCCGGTATGGGCCCGCTCTCTGGCAGAGATACAGTTTGTCGGCAGCCTGCCCGAATGGAGCTACAGCCAAAATCAAAAAGGAGTCTTTGTCGTCTATGCCCAACTCTCTAATCCTTTAAATAGTCTTACATTGACCAATGTCAATGCAGATAACATTATTCTCCACAGCATAGGGACTTTTTCCATAGGTTTAGCCACACCCGGCCCCTTATTTCTTTTTGGTTTTGCGAAGTTGGGTGGCAACTATCCTGATACAGGCGCCTATTACTATGTAATAGGCGCGGATAAGACAGGCCAATTTTCCGGGAAAGATTTCGATTTAGAAACGGCAAATTTCTCCAAGATCATTCATCATCGGGTGCCCCTCAACCGCTATTAGATAGTCCGGTCTTTTACTGTTGCTGTAACAGTACTGTCCGTTATGGGCTGCCGCCCGTTACACCAAGGCCACCCTTGCCTAACCCCATAAACGAATATACAATCATGATGCGAACTGACCCCGTTGGAAGGGTCTGCAAAAGATACCGGGTGGCACGGGTGGCGTATGAAAAATGCAACAATTGAAGAATTAGCCTATATACTGGAACAAGCACACAAAAACAAGGAACCCAAACCGATATTTTTTTTGGGAGCAGGTGCTTCTGTCAGTGGAGGGATTCCCTTAGCAAATGACATTATTAAAGACATTCTAAAGAAACATTCAAAGGCACCCAGAGTAAAAAAACTTTCAGATACAGATAAAAAAAGCTATGCCAAAGTAATGGAGGCACTCTTAGCCAGTCAAAGAAAGAAGCTGCTAAAAGGATATATTGATGGGGCAAAAGTAAATGTTACGCACCTCTATCTCGCTCAGCTTATGCATGATGGTTTTGTTGATTACGTATTAACCGTAAATTTCGACAACTTAATGCTAAGAGCCTTGTCTTTATTGAATCAATTTCCTCCAACATACGATATGGCCATTTTGAAGGACTTGACCACAACCACCTTCGAAGAAAAATCTGTTGTTTACTTACACGGACAACATCATGGACTATGGTTGCTTAATACCCCTGACGAAATGAAAAAAGTGGGAGAAACAGTTCCCAGAATTTTTGACAGTATAAAGAATGGGAGACCGTGGGTATTTATTGGATACAGTGGTAATGACCCCATCTTTGAGCATATAAAAGGTTTGGGAAGCTTTGACGATGACCTTTTTTGGGTGACATACAATGATCATGCCCCTAATGAGAAAGTGCGGGAATTTCTTGATAAACCAAATACAAATGCCCGTCTAATAGAGGGCCACGATGCCGATTCTTTTATTCTTACACTACATACGAAATTAGGTGCACTGGATGCTAAATTAGGGGTCCCTCAGATTATGGATCAACCTTTTAGTTTTACAGAAGGAATGCTGGACAACATTGTTGATATTGACAATAAAGAACATTTTAAAGATATCAAAAAAAGGCTGGAAATATCAAAAGAACAGATTCATGAAGCAAGAGAGCAATTTGAAGAAGGTATTGCTCCAACAGCAGAAGCATCAACAAAATTACAAATTGATGTATTGAAGAAAGAGATCTTAGTTCTAATGATAATAGAAGAGTATGATGAGAACATAATAAATAAATTATCTAAAGAAGCAAAAAATCACGAAGATAGTGAACTGAATGACTTATTCGCGAGTTTATATTTGGGCTGGGGAACTAATTTAGGCAAATTGGCCAAGACAAAAACAGGAAAAGCTGCGGAGAACTTATATGAAGAGGCATTTGCCAAATTCCAACAGGCCATTGACATTAAACCGGACTGTCACGAAGCCTTTAACAACTGGGGAAATGCTTTAGGTAAATTGGCCGGGACAAAAACAGGAAAAGATAGAGAAAGCTTATATGCAGAGGCATTTGTGAAATACCAACGGGCCGTTGAAATCAAATCGGACTATCACAGAGCCTTTAACAATTGGGGAAATACTTTAGGCTACTTGGCTGGGACAAAAAGAGAAAAAGCTGCGGAAAACCTATATAAAGAGGCATTTGTGAAATACCAACGGGCCATTGAGATCAAACCGGACTATGATGAAGCCTTTACCAACTGGGGAAATGATTTAGGTTACTTGGCCGGAATAAGAAGAGGAAAAGTTGCGGAAAACCTATATAAAGAGGCATTTGAGAAATACCAACGGGCCGTCGAAATCAAACCGGACAAACACGAAACCTTTAACAACTGGGCAACTGTTTTAGGCAAATTGGCCGAGACAAAAAGAGGAAAAGATGCAGAAAGCTTATATGGAGAGGCATTTGAGAAATACCAACGGGCCATTGAGATCAAACCGGACTATGACGAAGCCTTTACCAACTGGGGAGCTAATTTAGGCAATTTGGCCGGGACAAAAACAGGAAAAGCTGCGGAAAGTTTGTATGAAGAGGCATTTGTGAAATACGAACGGGCCATTGAAATCAAACCGGACAAACACGAAGCCTTTACCAACTGGGGAACTGCTTTAGGTAAATTGGCCGGGACAAAAACAGGAAAAGCTGCGGAAAGCTTATATGAGCAGGCATTTGTGAAATACGAACGGGCCGTTGAAATTAAACCGGAATATTACGAAGCCTTTATCAACTGGGGAACTGCTTTAGGTAAATTGGCCGGGACAAAAACAGGAAAAGCTGCGGAAAGCTTATATGAGCAGGCATTTGTGAAATACGAACGGGTCATTGAAATCAAACCGGACAAACACAAAGCCTTTAATAACTGGGGAACTTATTTAGGTAAATTGGCCGGGACAAAAACAGGACAAGACGCAGAAATCTTATATGAAGAGGCATTTGTGAAATACCAAAAGGCCATTGAAATCAAACCGGACTATGAGAGAGCCTTTACCAACTGGGGAAATGCTTTAGGCGAATTGGCCGGGACAAAAACAGGAAAAGCTGCGGAAAGTTTGTATGAAGAGGCATTTGTGAAATACCAACGGGCTATTGAAATCAAACCGGATGATGGCACAGCCTTTACCAACTGGGGAGCTAATTTAATCTACTTGGCCAAGACAAAAACCGGAAAAGAAGCGGAAAGCTTATATAAGAAGGCATTCGCGACATTCCGGCAGGCCGTTGAGCTCGGAGGAAAGTATTACAATCTATCCTGTCTGTATGCGGTAACGGGGGACAAAGAAAATGCTTTGCACTATTTGGAGCTTAGTTTAGAACAAAAGAAAATGACAGTTGATTTTGTGGAAAAAGATGAAGATTGGTCAAAATACCTTCAGGATAAAGATTGGAAAGATCTATTAGAAAAATACAGATAAAAAGGTGCCAAAGCAGAGTACTTTGTATAGGCAACTGTAGAAACTGTACACACAAAGTGAGTCTGTGTAAGCTGGCAACATGGAACCGCAACCCCAAACATGGTATGAGAAAGGCTGTAAGGCCGAAGAAAACGGCCAACCGGGGCTGGCCTTAGAGTGCTATCAAAAGTTTCTGGCCGCCTATGAGAGGGGAGCTTTTTCCGGAGATGATGAGTTGGCAGTAGGGACATATATAAATGCCGGCGTGCTCCTCTCTGAGCAGGGTCAAGACCAGGAAGCGTGCCGCTATCACGACCGAGCCATTGAGTTGAAGCCGGACTTTGCCATTGCTTGGCTTAATCGCAGTATAGCTTATACTGGTTTGGGTTTATTTGACAAAGCCCTGACAGATGCCTTCAAAGCGATTGCCTTAGACCCTGAATATATTGACTCACAACGAATGTTGGCCCAAATTTACATCTACGGTTACCGAGACTTTGCCGCCGCCCTGAAGCAGTTGGAAAAGGTTTCAGAGCTGGATGTAAACTGTGGGGAGGCGTATTTTCTCCGGGGGGAGGCGTTGCTTGGCTTAGGGCAAACGGAGCAGGCCCTCTGCAATTTCCGTGATGCCCTGGTTATGGGTTTGCCAACACGGGATCTGGAACTGGAGGCAAGGGAACATTGCCGCCGGTTGGCTCCGGAATACTATCAGACTTGGGACGAGACCGTAGCAGAGCTGGACCCCCTCTCCTCAACGGAACGCCGGCCTTACGATATGGTTTCGGCCTTTTTGGGCCGTATCTAACCGGCAAGTCGAATGATAGAGTTCATAGAAGAAGATACTCTGCTCCTCCTTGTAGAAGAACACGGATTTCAGGTGCGGGATCGGGAGCTGCTACTTTCCCCCCTCGGCAACATTCAAAACCATCTTGGCTATGCTCCATACTATTTGGGTTTAGAGAAAGAGCGGTCTTTAGGCGTTCCACGTCTAAAGAGTCAGGTTGCTTATATCGCACTGTGCTATTTGGATTATTTTGGCGGTATCCAATCTCTGGCAGATGGCAACAAACGCTTGGCCCTGGCCGTTTTTCTGCGTTTTTTAGAAAGGAACCGCTTTACCTGCCAACTGGCTCCGGAACGCCTGCGCGATCTGATTACAAGGCTTATTGAGAGTAATGAGCGCACTGAAAATAATGGCCTAAAAGCTTCACGTGAGTTTCGTCTGCGGAAGTATCACAAGCCTGTGGAAACAAATTTGAGCATGGAAAAGGGCCGGGCCCCCCAACTTGCCATTGTCCCCTAAACGAATATACAATCACAACGGAAACGGACCCTGTCGAAAGGGCCTGCAAAAAATACCGGGTGGCACGGGTGACATATGAAAGAGTCTACAATTGAAGAATTAGCCTATATACTGGAACAAGCACACGAAAAGAATAAACCCAAACCGATATTTTTTTTGGGAGCGGGAGCTTCTGTCAGTGGGGAGATTCCCTTAGCGGATGACATTGTCAAACATATCTTGAATAACTATTCAGAAGCACCCAGAATAAAAAAACTTTCAGAGACAGATAAAAAAAGCTATGCCAAAGTAATGGAGGCACTTCAGCCTGATGAAAGAAATGAGCTATTAAAGGGATATATTGATAAGGCAAAAGTGAATGTTACGCACCTCTATCTTGCCCAGCTTATATGTTCTGATTACGTTGATTACGTATTAACCGTAAATTTCGACAACTTAATGCTAAGGGCCTTGTCTTTATTTAATGAATTTCCTTCAACATACGATATGGCCATTTTTCGGGACTTGACGACTACTGAATTTAAAGAAAAATCTGTTTTTTATTTACACGGACAACATCATGGACCATGGTTGCTCAGTACCCATGAAGAAATGGAAAAAGTGGATAGCACTGTTCCCAATATTTTTAACCGTATACAAGGTAATCGACCATGGATATTTATTGGATACAGTGGTAATGACCCAATCTTTGAGCATATAAAACGTTTAGGAAGATTTGATAATGGTCTATTTTGGGTGACACACAAGGATAATTCTCCTAATAAGGAAGTCAAGGAATTTCTTGATAGACCTAATACAAATGCCTTTTTGATAAAAGGCGAAGATTCTGACTCGTTTATTCTGAAACTACATACTAAATTAGATTTAGAGGCCCCCCAGATTATCGATAAACCCTTTAGTTGCCTAAAAGAAATGCTGAACAATATTGTTGATATTAACAGTGACAGTGAGGAACATTTTAAAAATACCAAAGAAAGGCTGGAAATATCAAAAGAGCAAGTGAATACTGCAATAGATCAATTTGAAAAGGGTATTGCTCCAACTGAAAAAGAGTCTCCTGAAGAAATATTCCAAAAGTTAGAAATTGATGTATTGAAGAGAGAGATTATAACTCTAATAATAAAAGAAAAATATGATGAGAACACAATAAATAAGTTATCTGAAAAAGCAGAAAATTATAAAGATAGTGAACTCAATGATTTATTAGCAGGTCTATATTCTAACTGGGGAAGTAATTTAGGCAAACTGGCCTGGAAAAAAACAGGAAAAGAATTGGAAAGCTTATATGAAGAGGCATTTGGGAAATACGGACGGGCGATTGAGATCAAACGGGACAATGACACAGCCTTTAACAACTGGGGAAATAATTTAGGCGAATTGGCCGGAACAAAAACCGGAAAAGCTGCGGAGAGCTTATATGAAGAGGCATTTGGGAAATACGGACGGGCGATTGAGATCAAACGGGACAATGACACAGCCTTTAACAACTGGGGAATTGCTTTAGGCAAATTGGCCGGAACAAAAGAAGGACAAGACGCAGAAATCTTATATGAAGAGGCATTTGGAAAATACGAGCGGGCCATTGAGATCAAACCGGATAAATATGAAGCTTTTTACAACTGGGGAAATAATTTAGGCGAATTGGCCGGAACAAAAACCGGAAAAGCTGCGGAGAGCTTATATGAAGAGGCATTTGGGAAATACGAACGGGCGATTGAGATCAAACCAGATAAATATGAAGCTTTTTACAACTGGGGAAATAATTTAGGCAAATTGGCCGGAACAAAAGAAGGACAAGACGCAGAAATCTTATATGAAGAGGCATTTGAGAAATACCAACAGGCCATTGAGCTCAAACCTGACCTTTATCAAGCCTGCTTTAACTGGGGAAATAGTTTAAGTAAATTGGCCAAGACAAAAATAGGAAAAGAATCGGAAATCTTATATGAAGAGGCATTTGGGAAATACGAACGGGCGATTGAGATCAAACCGGATAAATACGAAGCTTTTTTCAACTGGGGAAATAATTTAGACGAATTGGCCGGAACAAAAACAGGAAAAGAATCGGAAATCTTATATGAAGAGGCATTTGGGAAATACGAACGGGCTGTTGAGATCAAACCGGACGCTCACGAAGTCTTTACCAATTGGGGACATGCTTTAGGCAAATTGGCCGATACAAAAACTGGAAAAGAAGCGGAGAGGTTATATGAAGAGGCATTTGGGAAATATCAACGGGCGATTGAGATCAAACCGGACTATGACACAGCCTTTAACAACTGGGGAATTGCTTTAGGCAAATTGGCCGGGACAAAAACCGAAAAAGAAGCGGAGAGGTTATATGAAGAGGCATTTGAGAAATACCAACAGGCCATTGAGATCAAACCGGATAAATATGAAGCTTTTTACAACTGGGGAAATGCTTTAGGCCAATTGGCCGGGAAAAAAACCGGAAAAGACGCGGAAAAATTATACGAAGAGGCATTTGCGAAATGCCGGCAGGCCGTTGAGCTCGGAGGAAGCTGTTACAATTTATCCTGTCTGTATGCGGTAACGGGGGACAAAGAAAATGCTTTGCACTATTTGGAGCTTAGCTTGCGAAATAAGATGACAGCTGACTTTGTGGAAAAAGATGCAGATTGGACAAAATACCTTCAGGATAGAGATTGGAAAGATCTATTGAACAAATACAGATGAGAAATGCCGGAGCAGGGCACCTTGTATCAGCATACAGACTGTACACGCAACGCAAATCTGTGTAAGCTGGCGGCATGGAAGATCAACCCCAAACATGGTTTGAGAGAGGCTGTGAGGCCAACCAAAACGATGAACCGGAACTGGCCTTAGGGTACTACCTCAAGTTTCTGAAAGCCTATGAGAAAGGGCTGGATCCGAAATACGATGAATCGGCGGGGTATGCTTACACGAATATCGGCAAGCTCTTCTATGATCAAAACCGGCATAGCGAAGCGTGCCGGTACCTCAACCTGGCCATCAAATTGATGCCAAACTACGCCCTGGCCCGGTATAATAAAAGTCTGGCGTACTACGGCCTGGGTTCATTTGAGGAAGTCCTGGAATCTGCCGCCGAAGCGATTAACTTAGACCCCCAATATATTGACCCGCACCTCATTTCGGCTCGGGTTCACATCTACATTCACCGAGACTTTCCCGCCGGCATGAAGCATCTGGCAAAGGCTTTAGAGCTGGATATAAGCTGTGGGGAGGCGTACTATCTCCGGGGGGAGGCATTGTATGCCTCGGGGAAACTGGATCCGGCCTTCCGCGATTTCCGCGATGCCATGCTTCTGGGTTTGCCTACACTTCGATTGAGTGGAAAGGCATGGGACTATGCCCGCCGGTTGTCTGAGGACTACTACCGGATTTGGAATGAGACTGTCATGAAGATGAACGCCCTCCCTGAGGAGAAACGCCGGCCTTATGATGTAGTTTTTATCTTTTTTGACTGTATTCGAACCAAATATGACCGAGAGAGGGCAGGTGATGACCAAGCCGGTGACCGGTGACCAATCGATGAGAAAACTCATAGAAGAAGATGTTCTGCTCTCAGTCGTAGGAGGACTCCACTTCCGGGTAGAAGATCCGGAGCTGCTGTTTTCCCCCTTGGGTCAAGTCCGAAACCATTTGAACTATACTCCGTACTATCTGGGTTTAAAGAAAGAGCGGCCTTTAGGCCCTCCGCTGGTCAAAAGCCAGGTCGCTTACATTGCACTGTGCTATTTGGATTATTTTAGCGGTATCCGGGCTCTGGAACACGGCAATAACCAGTTGGCTTTGGCCGTTTTTCTGCGTTTTTTAAACGAAGAAGGCTATACCTGTCAACTGAGATCAGAATCTGTGCGCGATTTGCTTATGAGGTTTGTTGAGGATAATGAGGATATGAAAAACCAAAATTATGGGCATAAAGATGCACGTGGGTTGCGCCTGCGGAAGTATCACAAGATTGTGGAAGAAAGCTTGAGCATGGAACAAACTTGAGCAACAGAAAACGCCGGGGGGCTCCAAACTATCCGGTTCTCCATTTCTCCATCCTACATTAGTTCCCTAAAATGAGACGATAGAGTAGAATCGCATATAGCAATTTTGGAATATGAGAGTACATAGAAATACATTGCAAGGATAATATGAGCCAACAACAAATGTGGGGCGGGCGTTTTGCTGCCCTCCCCGGCGAAATTATGCAGGAAATCAACGAGTCGATCCGCATTGATCAGCGGCTGTACCGTGAAGACATTGCCGGTTCGCTGGCCCACGTGGCCATGTTGGCCAAGCAGGGCATTATTCAGCCGGACGAAGCCGAGCAGATTTCCGCCGGTTTGCGGCAGGTGGAGCAGGAGCTTGCCGAAGGCAGGCTGGAATTTCGCAGCGAGCTGGAAGATATCCACATGCATGTGGAAGCTCGCCTTGGCGAGCTGATCGGTCCGGTCGCCGGCAAATTGCACACCGGGCGTTCGCGCAATGATCAGGTCGCCACGGACTTCCGGCTTTGGGTGCGCCGCCACTGTGACCTGCTTCAGGAAGAAATCGCCGGGCTACAGAATGCTTTGGAACAGCAAAAGACGGAGAACACCGCAACCATTATGCCTGGGTTTACCCATTTGCAGGTGGCCATGCCCGTCACTCTGGCCCGCCACCTGGACGTGTACTGCCGGATGCTGGAGCGCGATGCGGGACGCATCGCCGACTGCCGCAAACGGCTGAACGAATGCCCGCTGGGCGCAGGCGCGCTGGCGGGCAGCAGCTACCCGCTGGACCGGGATTGTAGTGCCCGGGAACTGGGTTTTGACCGGCCCATGCCCAACACAATGGACGCGGTCTCCGACCGCGACTTTGCGCTGGAATACCTGAGCGCGCTCAGCATCCTGGCCACCCACCTGTCCCGCTTGGGCGAAGAACTGGTGCTGTGGTCATCGTACCAATTCCGGTTTGTCAAAATTGCCGATGAATTTACCACGGGCAGCTCCATGATGCCGCAGAAACGCAACCCGGATGCGGCCGAACTGCTGCGCGGCAAGGCCGGCCACGTCATCGCTCAGATGATCCAGTTGCTTATTGTGCTCAAGGGCCTGCCCCTCACATATTCCAAAGACATGCAGGACGACAAGAAACCGGTCTTTGAAGCCACTGACACGGTATTGCTTTGCCTGCGGGCCGCTGCCGGCATGATTCGGGGCATGAAGGCCAATAAAGAAGCCATGTTTGAGGCCGTGCAGCAGGGCTACGCCAACGCCACTTATCTGGCCGACTGGCTGGTCTTGCAGGCGGATATTCCCTTCCGTCAGGCCCACCACATTGTCGGCCAACTGGTGGCCCGGGCCGAGGAACTCGGCCTAAAGTTAGAAGACCTGCCGCTGGCTGAGATGCAGGTGGTCGAAAACCGGATTGACCGCAGCGTTTACGAGGCACTGCGCTACGATGTACAAAAGGCTTCGGGAATACCGGGGTGAATATTGCCCAAAAGAAAAATATTCTGTCTGTCTTCCAATTTTTATGTAAAGGAAATTGGCCCCGATGTCCGATAGTTTTTATAGTGTCCCGGTACCTTCTTGCGAAGTATCGAACATAGGACTAAAATACAACAAACAAATTTAAACAGGAGCAAACATGACCATAAAATTCCAAAATTTGGGACCTCTCAGAAAAGGCAAGTTCAAACTCAACGACTTTACCGTTATCTGCGGGCCGAACAACAGTGGAAAAACTTATTTGGCCTACTTGATATATGGTACATTAGAAAATATTTCCAGCGGCTCATCATTTTTGAGCTATCATTTGGGGAAAACGATCCCACGGCTGCGAAGGTTGAAAGAAAATGAGACATACATAGAATTCCCGGAGCATCTGATAAATGACCTGATAGAGGCTTATTTTTCTAAAATTGGTATCGATAAGTTGTTCAATACCGAAAGCGAAAAATTCCTGGAAAACCTCACATTCTGCATAGCGGACTGGAAGCGGTATCTGCGGGTGCGGCTGGAAAAAAACCGGGACGTAATACTGCCCCTTTATGACAAAGCGGACAGGAAATATTATCGCGTCAATAAAAAGAAGTTGGCAGGGCAATTCATGGATGTTCCGGAAGAAATGCCCCCAATTGACCTCCTCCCGGCATATATTCACCGTCTGTTGTCCGTGGCTTTCCCGAAACCCCACCTGCTGACGGGGGAACGGCATGCCGTTCCGTTGTTTTATAAAGAATTTGGTGCCGGTCGCTACGAGGTGCCAACTAAGCCAAAAAAACTTGCCAAGGGAGTTAAACGTTCCAATTCGTCACCGGTACAGGCGACACCGGTACAAGAGCTGCCGGAAGAAAGAGAAGCATCTTTTTCCCTGCCGATCGGCGATAACGTCCGCTATGTACAGGGGCTTCCGGAGAAAGAAAGCAAAGAGGGCAAATTGTGGCAGGAACATAAAGCAGGAATTTTGCGGAATTTCTCCCGCATCAGCCCTGCCGAATACAAGTGGGACAGCCGCAAAGAACAGTTTGACTATCAGATTTCCCCGGTCGACAAAATTCCTCTGCATGCGGCTTCCTCTATGGCCCGGGAATTGGCCGATCTGTACTTCTACCTGCGTCACGATGCAGCTCCGGGGCAGCTGCTGATGATTGATGAGCCTGAAAGTCACCTAACCCCCCGCAACCAGATGCTTATGGTGGAACTGCTGGCCTACCTGTCCAACATCGGTCTGAAAGTATGTATTACCACCCACAGCGACTTTATTGTCCGCGAGCTCAATAACCTGATTATGGCTCGGGAACTGGGAAAACAGAACAGACAACAGAGTATCTACCTGGATGAAAACTGTCTGAGCAAAGAAAAGATTTCGGCTTATGTCACCAAGGAGATCAAAAGCAGAAGTAAGGCACCTCTTTTTGAGTTGGAAGAAGTCCGGCCCGGCACCTACGGTTTGGCCTTTGATCTTTTTGATGATGCGATTGAAGAGCAGGGCCAAAATACCAACGCCCTGTACGAACAATTGGAATGTACATCCGGAGGAAGCAAGAAGAAAAGTTGACGTTGCCAAAACGTTTTTTGTGTGGCAGATAACACAGCCCGAAGCCATGGTGAAGGCTGTGTTATCCGAACCGGAAGCCTTGACTACCTGTATTGCTTGGAGTCTTGCGCTGCCGGTTCCTTGTGCTGCAACGTCTGCGAGGCCTCATAGGCGGTCAAAAAGTCAGGGTCAAAATTAAGATCAAGGTCAAGCGGCCTGAAGAAACATCTTCTGCCTGTCGGCCGGGTGTTTCCTGCGCGGGAGACATACCCCGAGGGCCCTCCGTCGTTGTAAACCGTTCCTGTCATTATCCTGCGAAATATCAGGCTGTAAGACGTAAATAGGGCTCAAATAAAGCGTAAATAGTGCCAAAATAGAGCAAACAATGAGCGGGAACAAACATGCCGGAGGCAACTCCTGAGTAGCTCTGTCGTATAGAAAACTTCACCATGTTTTCCACTCTGTATAGCCTGTATTTTGTGTCCCCTGCCGCAGGCAAGATATTGACGTATGCGCGGAAAAATCCTTTGAGTACAAAGAATAAAAGAATCTTTTCTATTGGTACCACGAAGGATACTACAACGCATGACGACAGAAATCCTAAACAGGCTTGATGGAAATAAACCGGCTGCAATAGACCGGCCAAAATTATCCGGAAAAAAGGCTGTGCCAAATCCTCCGGATGGCCTGCAAGCTCTGCACGGCCTGCACGGTCGGTCTGCACTGTTTGCACTGTAAAAGTATAGGGAAATAATCATGAGTCAAAGTGCCAATAACTTGCGCCATTTTATTGATCTGCGGGATTTCACTCTTGCCGAAATCGAGGATATCCTGCGGTTGGCTACAGAGTTTAAGGCCAACCCCTGGCAAAACCATTTGAAGCGAAAGCACGTGGCCCTGATCTTTGAAAAAGATTCGACCCGAACGCGGATGTCCTTTGAAGTCGGAGTCAACCAGTTGGGTGGCGACAGTTTGGTAATTGACGGCTCGACAAGTCATATCGGTGGCAAGGAAAATCTCTACGACTCGGCCAAAGTGATGTCACGCTTCATTGACATGATCATGATCCGGGCCAACAGCCACGACAGCGTGGTGGGGCTGGCGCAGCACTCGGAGGTGCCGGTACTCAACGGCCTGACCGACTACAACCATCCCTGCCAGGTACTGACCGACATTTTCACCTATATCGAACATCGGGGGCCCATTCAGGGCAAAAAAATTGCCTGGATTGGCGATGCCAACAATATGGCTAACACATTTGTCCACGCCGCTTTCCTCTTTGGCTTTCACCTGGCCATCGCCACACCGCTGGAATACCAGTTGGTCGGCACTGTGCAGCGTTGGGCGGCCAAGCAGAAAGAGGCCGGCAAACCCGGCAGTATTGTGCAATACTTAGACCCGGAAAGCGGACTGGCGGAAGCCGTCCGCGATGCTGACTTGGTGCTGACCGACACCTGGATTTCGATGGGTGATACGGACTACGAACTGCGCAAGGCCGTGTTCTCACCGTACTACACTGTAGATGCAGCCCTGATGAAGCAGGCGAAACCCGATGCTCTGTTTATGCACTGCCTGCCCGCCAGTCGCGGTCAGGAAGTGACGGACGAGGTGATGGATGGCCCACAATCGGTAATTTTTGATGAAGCCGAAAACCGCCTGCATGTGCAAAAAGCCATCATGACTTGGCTCTTGCAGTTCGGTCTTGCTGCCCGCAACACGGACAATGGCGGCTGAACATCCTGGGCGGCACGAAGGACAAAGCCTTCCAAAGAATCTTTTGAAGAACCTTCCGAAAAACCGTCGGAAGGCTAAAGAACGGGATCCCCGTCTCTACCTTCCCGTTTCCGGCCGAATAACCGGGCTATTGGCCCTGTTCCCGTTACTATTCGGATGCCTAAATCTGTTATTTTTTTCCGATAATTTGTACCAAGTGATATCCGCCAACCCGGGCTACAGTCTGCTGCTCTTGGGCGGCAGCTTGTTTTTGCTCCGGCAAACACTGCGCTACGCCTTTTCAGTGCGGATTATACTGGGCAAAAAGCGTTTCCGGTGGCGCAGCAACCGGGATTTTCGCCTGCGTCACTGTCTATATTCGGACATTCTGCGGCTGAGTGCCGGTGAAGCATTCGAGCCGGGACAATCGATCTACGATTTTTCGCTGCTGCGGCGGCACAAAGAGCCGGGAACTCTGAGCCTGGACTTTATCGGCAGCAAACGCCTGATCCGTGCCCTCATCCAAAGGGGAGTTGTGGTCACGCCACAACTGTTACACTATTTTCTGTACTCGCAGAATCAGGAAAGCCAACTGATAGAACGCAACTGGAGGAAATCGGAGAAGAGGAGACTATTTGGCAAATGGCCGAAACGAGTTTCGGACCGCAAGTGGCAGCAACTCCGGAAACAAAAGCTCCGCCTGAGGCGGAGGGTCTTCGGCAAGGATGAGAAGGATAACAAGGATAAGTATCTTGGAGAAGAAGGGCGCACGGCGGAATCTTCGGGCCAAGTGAACAAGCTGTATTACAGCAGTGAACTGGACGAATATGGATAGCACGATATCCCCCCCAGAGTTTCGGGTGCCGGCTCCTGAGGGAGCCCGGCCGATGTACCTGGACTGCAATGGTTCGACTCCTGTCGAGCCGGAAGTGTTGCGCCGCTTCAACAGCTATCTGGCCGACCCGGCCTATCAGGGCAACAGCAGTGCCGGCCATGCGCGGCAATGCCGCGCCGCCCTGAAAGAGGCGCGGACACAACTGGCGGCTTGGGCAAACGGTGGAACCGGGTTCCGTCCGGCTGCCAATGAGGGGTGCACAGATCAGGGTGTGTTCTTCTGTGCCAGTGCCACCGAGGCCAACAATATGGCTATACTCGGCTTACTACAAGCGGGGCGGGACAGCGGCAGAAAGCATATTATTGCCACGGAGCTGGAACACGCTTCGGTGCTGAAGCCCTGCCAATATCTGGCAGAACGACACGGCTTTACACTGACTTTGGTTGCTCCCCAAACAACGGGCGAGGCCGCCGGTCGCATTGCCGTGGATTCCGTAATGGAACAGTTGCGCCCTGAAACTCTGTTGATCTGCTGCATGCAGGTCAGCAATGAGATTGGGGTGGTCCAACCGGTGGCCGAACTGGCAGAGACTCTGCTCCGCTCGGGGCACCCGGCCTATCTGCATGTAGACGCAGTACAGGGCGCAGCTCATTTGGGAGCTGACTCGGGAACGAACTCGGGCCCCGATGGGGGAGGACTCTACCCCGAGTCGGCTCTATGCCATCCGCGCATTGACATGCTCAGTATCAGCGGGCACAAGATGTATGGTATTTGCGGCATTGCGGCATTGCTGCTAAAGCAGCGGCCACACGGGAGACAGAGAAGGCATAGCAATTTCAATAGCAATCTCAATAGCAATTTCAATAGCAATTTCAAGGGTCGTGTGGATGAATCTTTAAATAACCTCTTGGATAAGCCTTTCTTCGGGAATGTACCCGAAGGTTTCCCACCCTTGGAGCCTCTACTGTTTGGCGGAGGGCAACAGGGTGGCAGAGAGCTGACGGGCCTGCGTTCGGGCAGCGTGCCGGTCGCCTTGGCTCTGAGCCTGCGCGATGCGTTAGAGCTTTGTGAGGAGCAGCGTGCGCTGCGCCGCAAGCAGAATCTGGAGTTCCGCCGCCACTTTCTGGACTTGCTCGCCCCTCTGGAACCACGCTTTAATGGTGCTGTGGATTATGTCTTGCCCCATGTTTGCAACCTGAGCCTGCCAAATATTGATGCAGAATCGGCCCTGCTCAATGTACGTAGTCTGCTCTCTGCCGGCCGGGGCGCGGCCTGTTCCGGCAACCAAAACGAGTCCGGTTCCCGCGTCTTGGCCGCCATTGGCCTCGATGCCGAACAACAAAATAATGCGCTGCGCTTTTCCTGGTGGCACGGCAGCCCGCGCTTCTGGCGGGCGGAAACAGAGGCCGATACCGAATATTCCGACTCTTGGGCCGCCGGAGTGGTACGGAAGCTCCAACGACTGAAGACGTAAGCCAATCCGCGTACCACTCATGCATTCCGCATGCACCGCTCATGCCGCCGTGCATGCGGAAGCTCCGGATTTCATCGCCGAACAGACGGCAAAACGGCGGTAGGTTCACCGGTCTTTCACTGTCTCGGGCAGGAAGATACGCCGGTTGGAGGACATCGCAGGGCTTGCTATGGCACAACGGCCCTCCCGCAACTATAATGTCACTTATGTCTATCAGCTCTCATCCATACAGGCAAAACTCCCGATTGCGTTCGGGGGGACGATTGCCCGCAAAGCTTCCGCCGGTTCTGTTGCTCAGCTTGAACCTATTCTCTTTGGGCTTGCTCTCTTTGAGCCTGTTCTCCTGCCTGCGGCAGTTTTCACCCGGAAATTACAAACAGAAGACCGATCAAACAGGGGGTCAAATTATGGACCGTGAGGACAGCCAAGGTTACTTGGCAGAGCAAGACCCGGAACTGGTGCGCCGCATCACCAAAGAAGACGGCACCGAACCGGCATTTCGCAATGCCTATTGGAATAATCACCACCCGGGGCTGTATGTGGACCCGTACAATGGCAAAGTTCTGTTTGCCTCGGTTCACAAATACGAGTCCGGCACCGGCTGGCCCAGCTTTTATAAGGCCGTCAATTACGACGACATCGAGCACAAAGAAGACCGCAGTTTTGGCATGAAGCGCACAGAAGTACGTAGTTTTAGTTCGGACTCCCACTTGGGGCACCTGTTTAATGACGGGCCTATTCAATCGGGCAAGCGTTACTGTATCAATTCTGCGGCACTGCGCTTTGTCCCCGTGGAAGCTCTGGCCGATCCGGAAAAAGGCTATACCGATTACGCTCCGTTGTTCGCCGAAAATCCGCAGGAAAGCGCGCGGGGCAACCCCCTATTCGCTACGGCCGTCTTTGCCGGAGGCTGTTTCTGGTGCACCGAATCGGCCTTTGAAGGGTTGGAAGGTGTCATGAAGGTGTTGAGCGGCTACACCGGCGGAGATTCTGCCAACCCCAGCTACGAAGAAGTTTCCGGAGACGGCACCGGCCACTACGAAGCCATCATAATCCTGTACCGGCCCGAAGCCATCAGCTACCGTACCCTATTAGACATCTTCTGGCGACAGATTGATCCGACCGATGGCGATGGTCAGTTCTATGATCGGGGTACTCAGTACCGCACCGCTGTTTTCTATCGCAACGAAGAAGAGCGTGTGTTGGCGGAGGAAAGCAAGGCACGTCTGCGGTCAGGACGTGCATTTGGCGACAAAGAGATTGTCACCGAGATCTTGGCGGAAGAGCCCTTTTACCTGGCCGAAGACTATCACCAGGATTATTTTGCCAAGAATCCACAACGCTACCAACGCTATGTTAAGGGCTCCGGGCGCAAGTACTTTCTTCAATCTATCTGGAATGATCGGCCCCGGACTTCGGAGAAGCCGTAGCTTCATTCGAAATCCGGTTTGAACCTTAGCAAAAGCAGCATCTTTCATTGATTGCATTTTGTCCTATGTGGTATGTGGAGAGTTTGCTACAGAGAGCGGGGACAAACAGGCGACACAGATAACACTTTACAAACGGTACCTCGGGAAGGGGTTCTTCCGCAGTGCTCTGAACCGCAAACCGGCAGGCTCCAAATATTTGAGAAGGCGGCGCAGTTCGTAACGGTAGAGCAGAACCAGTATTGCGCCACTCAACAGCAGGTATAACAACAATTGACTCACCAACAGGGTCTCGTCCCGGTAGAATGACCAAGGTTGAGCTTGGGCAAAAAACTCCATGGGGGCCAAGGTGAATCGGTATAAATACCGATAGCCTTCCTGCATCATGGCCAACAGGGTTTCCTGCCCGTAGCTTTGCAACAGACCGGCCAGGGGCCAGAGCAGCAATGATATCCACATGTACAGCGTGATGAGGGGTGTTTCAACCAGAGAGGCCGGCAGGCCGACCCAGTAAATCCGGCCAAAATTGGCAATCAGGATGGGAGCACTACACAACAGCACGGCCACGGTCACGGCCATACCCTGCAACAAAAATCGGGACAAAAATTTTAGCAGCCCGGAGCAGAGCTTAAGTAGCACAGAACCACAGAGCCGTAACGATTGGCCGCAACGAAATCTAAAATTAAAGCCAAAGCTAAAACTAAAGTTAAAGCCAAGGTTACGGGTGTGCCTCCTTTTCCCGGACAAATGCGCGAAGGGCCAAAAAACCAAGGCCCAAATGGAGCGGGAGCGACACAAGCAGCACAGTCTGTAGTGGGCCAGCAAAGCCAGAGTGTTGCAGCGGCCCGCAAACAAAATTAGCCCCAACAAGGCTGCATAGGAAAGCTGGAACGACAGACTGAGGGCAGCCGCCGGGAAAAATCCGGTCTGTAGCAAAGCACTTAGGGCCAAAATGGAAAAGCCGTCACCGTTGCGCAAAAAGAACTTGCAACCATTGAACAGAAGGAACATCAACACGGCCCGTATCAAGGAGGGCAGTGGCCCGACCAGCCACAAATACAGGCTTAGAATCGCAGAACCGCACAACAGAGAGGGCCTCAGACCCAAGGCTCGCCGCAGCAGAAAGCTGACGATGGCGGCCAAAATACCGACGTGAAAACCCGAAAGAGCCAAAAGGTGGATGGAACCGGAAAGACGAAAGTGTTCTTTGACCCGCTCCGGCAATTCATCGCTTTGGCCGAAAAGCAAAGCTAGAAACAAGTCACGCCCTGCGGCCGGAAACAAGCTGCGCAGGCTGCCAAACAGAGTTTGGCGCATGGCACTGCGCTGGTGCCAGAGCTTTTGCCAAAACATTTGCCAAGGGGGTATTAGCTGTATCAAATATTGTTGGGTAATTCCGCCGGCTTTATCGGCCTTGCCGGTCTTGTTAGTCAATGGTATCAGGGGGTCGCGGTCCATACCACCGGTTATACCACCGGTGCGGGCAATGGCCTTAGAAGTGAAAGGATTGGAAGTGACAGGGTCGGAAGTGACAGGATTAGAAGTGACAAGATTAACCGGGGACTCCAAGTCCGGTAAATGTTTTGCTTGTTCCGGCTCTTCTGTCCGGAACAATTCAATGGTCTCGGGGGCTGCTCGGCTAAACGGGATGTCGCGCCTGCTTCGGTTCTTTTTTTGGCCTTTCCCGGTCTCTGAAACCTCTACATCCTTAATGGAGGCCTCCACGGCCACCAACTGGCCCAATCCGGGCATCGGGTTCGGCCGGCCGGCCCGCACGAGTACCCGGCCTTTGGCCGAGGTCAGCAGATATCGGCCATCACTGGTTGCCAACAATTTTAATGTAAAGAGAAAGCTGTCATCTCGGGCAGCGGGGAAGGCATCCCGATCTACTCTGCCAAAATATATCCGTACCTGTGCCGGGTTCATCCCGAAACTGTTGTGGCTAAGCTGCTGCTCCGCGAAATGACGCAATGACAAACCGGCGAATATAGCTAGTACGATGCAGGCAGCATAGCTGCCGAATCGAATACTTTGCTCCCGTATCAAACGGAATTTCATCGCCAACAGAACTACTGAGCATAGAAGAAAGAGCAGACCCGCCCCAAAGACCCAAAGCATCAGGAATAGGTAAGGTTGGAGCAGTGGCTCCAGATAATAGGCCGTCAGATAAAAACAAACATAGCAGGCCAGAGCCGTTTTGGCTCGGGGCAGGTGGCAAAGATTCCCTTCCATGCAGAATAAAAGGAGAATTTTTGCCATTTTTGCTATATCTGGCCATATCTCACCGGGGGACTTGTGGCAACTGCGGGAAAATGAGCCTTAACAGAAAATCTTGACAAAGGACCGTCAAACAGTCTGTATAGGTTTACCGGGATTGCGGAGGGAATCATTATTTATAAATGTGTTATCTTGTTGCTCAGGTTCGGTGGTGCTATACTCCGGCCGAATACAAAATTGATAAGGATCTCCTATGCAAGCAGCCGACTTTTTCCGCTATCACGGCTTGGGTAATGACTATCTGGTCATCGACCCGGCCTTTTGCGACACTCCCATGACCGAAGAAAATATTCGGTTAATCTGTCACCGAAACTTCGGTATCGGTTCGGACGGCATATTGCACGGCCCGCTGAAAGGCTATGGAGAAGGCGGCAAACAAGCAGAACACAGCGCAGACGAAGCACTCTACTTTCGGATATGGAATCCGGATGGTTCCGAGGCCGAAAAAAGCGGCAACGGTATCCGCATCTTTGCCCAATACCTGTTGGACCAAGGCTACGTCCGTGGCCCCGAATTTTCTTTGGAAACCTTGGGCGGCAAAGTACACATAAAGGTTATCGATGAAAAAGAGCACCTGCTGAAAGTCGATATGGGCTATGCCACCCTGCACGCTGCGGAAATACCGGTAGATGTGGAAAAACTGAGCTCACACAACACCAACGAACATGGCGAAGTGGTGGCCCTGACTCTAAACGCAGGGAAGCGCGACTTCACAGTAAGCTGTGTCAGCATCGGCAATCCCCATTGTGTGGTCATGGACGGGGGTGGCCGACAAGAGATTTCAGCCGAAGAGGCCAACATCTACGGGCCCCTGATTGAAAACCATCCGGCCTTCCCAAACCGCACTAACGTACAATTTCTCAAGGTACTGGACAGGAACAGCGTGCAAATTGAGATCTGGGAGCGCGGCGCGGGTTACACCCAAGCCTCCGGTTCCAGCAGCTGCGCCGCCGCTACGGCGGCTTGGCGGAGTGGCTTGGTCGATTCTCCGGTGCGTGTGCTGATGCCCGGCGGCGAATTTACGATTGTGATTAAAGCCGTAGACGGCGGGTCCGGAAGCGAACAGCATCCTGACAACAAATGGCAGCATGCCTGTGCCCGTTTGGAACTGACCGGCCCGGTTGCCGGCGTTTGTCAGGGTATGTTCCTTCCGGACTTCAAGCATCGGCTGAAAGGCCATTGACAGGTCTGTTTCTCCCGGGTTTCAGGAACAGGTATCTCTCAAAGAAACAGTCAAACAGGCCTTGCGCTCCATTCTCCAATGTATGAATCACAGTTGAATATGATTGAATCCGGCCTGTCTTTAGAGACCTTCTCCGGCCTTTCTTTGTCATAAATATTGACAATACGCAAACGATCTGTACTTTGTGTGGGGTGCACTCAGCTCGGTATCCAAATACTTAACACAACGGGCTGAGCGTGGGACAACACAAATAAAAAACCTGTCCGCCGTCAAAGTTTGGCGTGTATGGACGTTGGCGAAACGCAGCGAAATCTGAAACTCTGCCTCCGGCTTACACCCAATACTCCCAATGACGAGTGAGACTGAAGAGAAAGCGAATGGACACGAAACCCTTGGACACGGAATCCTTTACCCCTCTGAGGCGCATAGACCTTGGAGACGCGACACAAAAACGCAATTACAGCCGCAATGTTTTTGCGGCTGTTGCCCCGGTATATAAGCAGATTGCTGTGATACTGTCTTTTGGCCGGGACCAGGCTTGGAAGCGCATGCTCGTCACTTCTTTGCCCGAAAAACTCGGGGAAGACCGGGCGGGAACAGGTGCTCTGTGTCTCGATTTGGCCTGTGGAACCGGGGATATTACCAGAGCCTTGTCTTTGCGCTATCCCAAGAGTAAAGTTATCGGCTTGGACCTCAGCGAAAAAATGATTGCGGAAGCCTCTCGGGAAATGAAAGAAAGGCCTCAGGAGGCATATCAGAATATTGCCCTGGAAATGGGGGACATGTCCGCTCTGCCCATGGCCTCGGAATCTGTGGACTTGCTGACTGGGGGGTATGCTTTACGCAATGCGCCCAATTTGAACCAGGCTCTCGGGGAGATGTCTCGTGTGCTGAAGCCCGGCAGCATGGCGTTGTTTCTGGAGTTTTCCAAACCTCCAAACAAATTTCTGGCAGCCATTGAGTACGGCCTTCTAAAATTTTGGGGAGGTCTGTGGGGTCTGCTGTTGCACGGTAAGCCCGAAGTGTATGCTTATATCGCAGAAAACCTGAAACACTTCCCCGACCGGGAGGGCCTTTCTGTGCAGTTGGAAAACAATGGTCTTGCGACTGTTTCGTCCCGTTTGTTGTTGGGCGGTTTTCTGGCACTGACTGTGTGCCGTAAAAAGGAAAATCACAGCGCGGAATCCACTCAAGGATAGTCTTTAAAGATAGCTCTCAAGGATAGTTTGCAAGGATAGTTTGCAAGGATAATCTCAACAGCCGTCTTTTTGAGACCGGAAACCAAAGCGTGAGCAGAAGTTTTCTCTTGTCCTTGCCCTTATATATCGCTTTGTCCCTCTCTTCGTTTTTTTGCGTATAATCGTGTTTCCGTTTGCCCGATAGAAAGAGAAAGAGACGAGACAAAGAGACGGGACGGAGTAACGAGACGGAGCATAAAGGATGGGACAAAAATGCAATCTATACCTCCCCTCAGAACGGTCGACATGCAGAATGCCGCACAGAAACGTAGCTACACGCGCGGTGTTTTCGCTATCCTCGCATCAGTATACAAACGGAACACGGCCATATTTTCGTTTGGCCGCGACCGAATTTGGAAGCGTTTGTTAATTGCTGCTCTGCCGGCCAAAATCGGAGAGGACCGGTTGGGGACAAATGCCTTGTGTCTCGATCTGGCCTGCGGAACCGGAGACATTACCGGGGCCTTGGCGCAACGGTATCCCCAAGCTAAAATCCTCGGCTTGGACCTCAGTGAAGATATGATTACAGAGGCACGGCGTGCGTTGAAAGAGAAACTCGCAGAACTTCCGGGAGCCGATCAAAACATCTGTCTGGAGCTGGGGGATATGTCGGCCCTGAGCCGGGAGGATAATTCTGTCGATCTGCTTACGGCAGGGTATGCCTTGCCCAATGCCACGGACTTGGATCAGGCCCTCGGCGAAATGTTTCGGGTGCTAAAACCCGGTGCTGCTGCGGCGTTTCTGGACATGTCCAAGTCTCGGAATACATTCTTGGCAGCCGTGCAGTGTGCCCTTTTGAAGTCTTGGGGGACGGTGTGTGGGCTCATACTCCACGGGAAACCCGGAGTGTATACCTATCTTGCAGAAAACTTACAGCATTTTCCGAACCGCCGGGACCTGCCCTTGCGGCTGGAAAGCAACGGTTTCAGCGATGTTTCCACCCGTCCGCTGATGGGTGGTTTTATGGCCTTGGTCGTCTGCCGCAAGGCAGAGGCAACTTAGAAACCCGAAACTTTGCACGAAGAAATAACCAGGAGTGATTGAAACTATGGAAATACAATATTCCGACCGCATCAGCGGAACCAAACCCTATCCTTTTGCTGAAATCGACAAAAAAGTGACCGAGCTGCGTGCTTCCGGCCAACGCGTGGTGGATTTCGGTGTGGGAGACCCCAGCAGTCCGACCCCCGATTTTGTCATCGAGGCTTTGATCGAAGCGGGGAAGAACCATGCCACAACCGGCTACCCCAGCTACATCGGGTCTTCTGCTTTTCGTCAGGCCGCAGCCGGGCACATGCAGGCGACCTTTGGCGTTCAACTCGATCCCAACAGCCAAATCAGCTCGACCATCGGTTCCAAGGAAGCGGTTTTCAATTTTCCCTTGGGTTTTCTCAATCCGGGTGACATCGTGATTTGCCCGACACCGGGCTATCCGGTCTACAAGACCGGTACAGAGTTTGCCGGTGGGACACCCTACATGGTACCGTTGCTCCCGGAAAATAACTTTTTGATTGACTTAAAGGCCATCCCCGATGAGATTGCCCAAAAGGCCAAGATCATCTGGACCAACTACCCCAACAGCCCGACCGGTGTCAGTGCGTCCAAGGCGTGGTTGGAGGAGTTGCTTGCTTGGAGCCGGAAGCACAATGTCATTATCGCCGCCGATGAGGGTTGCTATATCGACATCTACTTTGGCGAACAGCCGTCTTCCATTTTGCAAGTTTCCGGGGGCAGCTATGAAGGTATTATCACTTTTTATTCTCTGTCCAAGCGCAACAATATGACGGGCTACCGCACCGGCTTTGTCGCCGGAGATGAGCGCATTGTCAGTGGTTTCAAGAAGGTAAAAACCAACATTGATTCCGGTACGCCCAATATTTTACAGTATGTCGGGGTTTTGGCCCTACAGGACATGCAGCACATTCAGCAGGTGCGCGAAGAGTATCGCGAAAAACGGGATATTATGATGGCGGCCTTTGCGGCTGCCGGCCTGCCGGCCACACCCGGCGATGCCACTTTCTATCTTTGGCAGCAGGGTAAGCCGGGAATGTCCGGCGTAGACTTTGCCACCAAACTGATCGAACTGGGTATTGTGGTCACCCCCGGCGCAGCTATCAGCGAGACGGTGAGTGGCATCAACCCGGGACAGGACTTTGTGCGTTTTGCCTTAGTGCCGCCACTCTCGGATGTGCAGTATGCTGCGGAGTGTATCAGGAAAATGGCCTGAGAGTACGCCCGGACCGCCCTGGGGTAACCACCCATTGGGCCCCTCCAAGGGAGGGGAATGACGACCCGGCCCCTTCGGAGGAGACCAGCCCTGACCCCTGCAAGGGAAGGGAATGGACCATCTCCGGCTGTTTTAGGGTGCAGAGTTTAGGTATAGATATCCGAGCTTTTGAGTTTTTCGATCTCATCGCGCAGTATGACGGCTTCTTCAAATTCCAGATTCTTGGCTTTTTCCAGCATTTCGCGTTCTAAAGTTCGGATCAATTTGTTCCGCTGTCCGCTGTTTAGTAAATTCGTATTTTTGCGCATGATCTGCACATTTTCATTCACGCCTTCGGTTTTTTCTTTCAGGTGACGTTCCAGTATCACCTGGATGTTTTTCCGGATGGTGGTGGGTGTGATGCCGTGCTGTTCATTGTATTCCTGCTGCATTTGTCGCCGCCGCTTGGTTTCCCGGATGCAGGTATTCATAGCGTCGGAGTAGCGGTCGGCGTACATAATGACGGCCCCGGCGGCGTTGCGCGCCGCCCGGCCGGAAATCTGGATCAGGCTGGTAGCCGAGCGCAAAAAGCCGATTTTATCGGCATCGAGGATGGCGACCAGCGAGACTTCGGGCATGTCGAGACCTTCGCGCAGCAGATTGACCCCGATCAGCACATCGAAGATGCCGCTGCGCAGGCTCCCAATAATTTCGACCCGCTCAATGGCATCCAGTTCGGAGTGCAGCCACCGGCATTTGACACCCATATTGCTTAGGTAATCGGACAGGTGTTCGGCCATCTTCTTGGTCAATGTCGTAACCAAGGTGCGTTCCTTGCGCTTCACGCGCAGTTGAATCTCGCTGTAGAGGTCTTCAATTTGGCCCTCACCGGGCCGGACATCAATTTCCGGGTCCAGCAGGCCGGTGGGCCGTACAAGCTGCTCCACGACCGCCGCAGAATTTCGGAGTTCTTCTTCGCCCGGAGTGGCACTGATGAAGACGGTTTGTTTGCAACGCCGCCAAAATTCATCGTACTTGAGGGGCCGGTTGTCGAGTGCGGAAGGCAGCCGAAAACCGTAGTCTACCAAGTTTCTCTTGCGAGCTTGATCACCGTTGTACATGGCCCGTACTTGGCCCAACGTTACATGGGATTCATCGACCACCAGCAGAAAATCTTCGGGGAAGTAGTCCAGTAAAACGTCGGGGGGCTCGCCTTGCCTGTGGCCGGTCAGGTGGCGCGAATAATTTTCGATACCCTTACAGACTCCCATCTCTTCCAGCATTTCCAAATCGTAAATGGTGCGGGTTTTCAGGCGCTGGGCTTCCAGTATCTTACCCTCGGCCTGAAGCTGGGCCAGACGTGTTTCCAGTTCTTCTCCGACGAGTTGAATCGCAGTTTTCAGACGCTCCGGCGGCACGGCAAAGTGGGTGGCCGGGTAAATGGTCAATTCTTCCAGGTTTTCCTGAGTGCTGTGGTCTATTGGGTCCATACGCCGGATGGAAACCAGTTCATCCCACTCGAACTCCAAACGGTAGTATTCTTCCATGTAGGCCGGAAAAATGTCGAGCGTGTCACCCCGGCGGCGGAACTGTCCACGGTCCAGCAGATCGCGCTGACGCTCGTACTGTAAGTCCACCAGGTTGCGCAACAGACTCTCCATGTTGATCTGAGAGTGAAGTTCCAGCCGAATGCGCATCTCCTTAAAATCGGAGGGATTGCCCAGACCGTAGATACAGGAGACGGAAGCCACGATAATGACATCGCGACGCTCCATCAGGGCCATGGTAGCCGCCAGGCGCAAACGTTCGATCTCCTGATTGATGTCAATTTCTTTTTCGATGTATAGGTCCCGGGAGGGCACATAGGCTTCGGGCTGGAAGTAGTCGTAGTAGGAGATAAAATAGCCTACTGCGTTGTGGGGGAAAAAATCGGTAAATTCGCGGTAAAGCTGCGCGGCCAGAGTTTTGTTGTGTGACAGGACCAAGGTTGGTCGTTGTACTCTTTCTATGGTTTTGGCCACGGTATAGGTTTTGCCTGAACCGGTTACGCCCAACAGTGTTTGAAAGGTATTGCCGCTTTCCACGCTCTGGACCAATGCTTCAATGGCCTGAGGCTGATCGCCGGCCGGTTGATAGGGGGCCACGACTTCAAACTTTTTCACCGTAAACTCCCTCCACTAAAGTCCAACCCCGGGGTATCTGCTTCTGTTCCATCCGGGACCTCTGCCGTGCGGGCCAAGCGCAGGCCAACCGAGACATAGTAATCCGATTGGGCAATACAGGGGCTGCGCTCCAACACTTCGCTAAAATCCCGGCCAAAATTCCAGGCCCCGCCACGGCAGACACGCAATTCCTGAAAGTTCTCGCCGGTTTGGAATTCCTGCCGGTTCTGTCGCTTGGTTTCCGTGCCGGTGCCGGAGAGGGTGGCCCGGGAATTTTGGGGCAGAACGCGTCCGTCATAGACGGTGGGGCCACGCCAGATCAATTTGCGGTTTCCCACTCGGGTGGGGCCCGGGCCAACGGATTCCCAATTCCGGCCTGGCACTCTGTTGCCGGACCGGTAGCTGAGCTCCAAATCCGCCGGCCCCAAGAGCGGAGCATCGGACGAATCGGCCGGGTTCAGCCGGCTCGGGCGAGTCAGGAGGCTGAGATTTAGTTGGAGATAGCGATCCCACAGCCAGTCCCAGGCGTTGCCGCTCATGTCGTAGAGCCCAATCTCGTTGGGTTCTTTGAGGCCGACAGAGCGAAGCTCCCGGGTGTTGCCGTCATACCAAGCCACGTTGTCCAATGAATTTGAACCGCTGTAGAGAAAGCGGCGGGATTGGCCCCCGCCGCGCGCCGCGTATTCCCATTCGGCCTCCGTAGGGAGGCGATAGCCGGTGTTCTCAGTCAACCATTCCACTTCGTAACGAGTCACCATTTTCGATGGCCGGCCCGTCCTTTCGTTCCGTTCTGTTTCGTAGCGCAGCATGCGGATTTTGTAGACCGGTTCCAGCCCGGCCAGATTGCTTAATCTGTTGGAAAATCGCACTGCATCAAACCAGGAAATGCGCACCATTGGCTTGTATAAATCGGCCTCGTTCGGTCTTTTCATACGCATAACTAAGTGATAAAACTGCCGGGTCACCTGGAATTGGGAGATGTGGTAGGCCGGGATGTAGACCAGGTATTGGTCTTGCAACAGGTAATTGGTTGGGGGCAGTTCGACCATGTCCACGTTCCAATTCGAGGGATCAAAGCCTCGGTAGGAGTCCTGCTCTGCCGCTGCGGCACCGTTAAAATGGTTCTGCCGGATGGAAGACGGAGAAGATCCGGCCTGGCCGGAACCCTGCGCCAAGCCCTGTCTTTGTCCCGAGCTCTCAGCCCGATTTTTCCGGGTGGATTCCTGAGCCATGACTTGGCCATTCGGTCGGGCCGCTCCCACCACCAAAAGCAGGAGGCAAAACATTAGGCACGGGCAGCCCGGCCGGGAAATTCTCTTTTCCCTTTTACGAAGTCTCGCCTGCATTATCAGCCTTTGTCTTTGCCTCCACTTCTGCGTCCGTCACGGTGTCCGTCACTGTCTCCGGTTCTGTTTTTGGGGTTCCCAGCTCTGTTGTTTCAGGGTCGAGCGATTCTATACTCCACTTTTTATCTGCATCTACCGTGCGGGGATAGTTGACAACCCAGTTTTGCATATAGAGGGGCGAGTTGCTGTTGCCGGAGTAAATTTTATCGTAGCTTGCCACCAAGTAGTTCCGCCCTTTTTGGGCCGCTTTGCGCCGGTTTTCTTCGGTATTCCTGTGATCGTTCTTCTTTCCGTTCTTCCCACCCGGTCGGATGGGAAGAATTGGTTCTTTGAGGGTGATGCTGCCCAGTTCGGCCCGCCAATTGGAGAAACCGGGATCCAGGCTGACCAATTGCCCCAAGTTTTCAAATTCCCCCAGCATTATTTTCAGCTCGTGCTCCCCCGGAGCCAGTAGTATCACATCCACACCAAACACCAAGGGCCTTTCGGTCTTTTGGCCGTCAATTTCGGAGATGGCCAGAAAGTCTGATTTGCCGACAAAGTCGGCCTGAACGGTGACCAGTTCCCACTTGATTCCGCCGGGCGCACCGCCGGATAGGTCCTGTGTTACCTTTGCAGAGGCACAACCGTAGTAGAGCAGGGGCAGCAGCAGTACCGGCAACCATCTGCCAATTTTTGTACAGTTTCTTTTCCAAACGTTTTGTGACACGTGTAGTCTTTGCATATAGGCCGACCCTCTCGATTTGAATCTCCGGTCTTCGGCCACGGGAAAAGAGCCTTTAGCTCTGATCGGTGGTTGTGCCGGATCACCTTTCTTCTGTATCTCTCAGCATGGAATAATTGCTGTGAGCTGTCAAGGTGAGATCTTCCGGAAGTCCTGATCTATACCCATACCGCAATTTGGGCGGCCGGGAATTTCCTTCTTACACGGGAAGTTCTTATCAATGGAAGGGGTAGACGTTTGTAAGAGATATTTTGAAAAGCCTTATCTGGTAATCTTGGGACATTGAGCGGAGTCGAAATGCCCCAAGCTAAAGACTACGGACTACCATAGCGGGTGAGGGGTGCTATGGGTATCTTTGTTGTAAGACCATCTGAGCCAGTAACTTGTAATTGGAAAAGCTTTCCGATTATTTTTGTTGTGTCATCAGCACTTATTACATAGTAGTATTGATCAGAATCAGGATAGCTACCACCCAGTTTCGATATATTGAAAAGAAATCCCGAAACAGCTACAACAGCACCAATCGATAAGACACCGAGGTTTTGTACAATTGATTCAATTAAGCTATTATTTTCTTTACGAGAGACTAAGTCAAAACTACTAAAAGTAATATTAACTTTTGTATAAACGACAAAAATGCCCTTTTGATTTTCACTGTATCCCCACTCGGCAAGGCTTCCCACAAACTGCTCGTTTGTCCACGCGCTATTCCATGCGACATCCCCTGAGGCAGGGAGCGCAGCGGTGGTAAATGGCAGGGCTGCGATATCATTATTGATGGTGGCCCCCTCAACGGTGGTTTCGGACGAAATAGCGTTGGCCTCAAAAAACAAATAGAGTTTGTAATCGGTATTGGCAGTAAGGACATCGGCCAGAGTAAGGTCATCCGTAAAGTCACTGCCATAGTGTTGGCTGATACTGAATTTACGAGTACCGCCAGCCGTAATGTTCAAGCTGACATAACCCGCATTGGCTTCGGCTTGGGCTTTAGTTGGAGCTGCTTCCGAAGCCAAACGAATAACGGCTCCTATGGTGGTAATGGCGAAACTACTGCTCATTTCCAATTGCAGGGAAGAGACCACAGCGGCGGCAGAGAAAGAAATACTTGGTTTTACCGGGGGAGCCGCAGGCGGGTCATTGCTGTCGTCAGAGATCGGGGCACAGGAAGACAAAACCAAATGAATGAAGAGAATGGGGAAAAAGCAGAAAAATGAAAAAGGTTTGGAAAGTTTTGATTTATTTGGCAGTAAAAAAAGATAAAATAGCTGTATATATATTTTAAAACTGGTAAGGATATGGGATATGGGATATGGGATATGGGATATGGGATATTATACCATTTGGTTGATTACCGGTCAACAGTGCTTTTTGACGTTTCATAAGAAAATTCCTCCAAAACTGTGCAATTTTGGCCTATTATATATTCGTTTAGGAGTTTTGACAAGGGGGAGGTTGCAAGGGCCGGGCACGCTTGTCGGCAGGATCGGCAGGTGAGCCTGTCGGATCGGTAGGTGAGCCTGTCGAACCTGGCAAGGGGCGGGGGGGCCCTAAGTAGAGACACGTTGAAATGTGTCTCTACTTAGGGCCTCTGGCAAAGCCTTATCCGTGATCCCGGGTCATTGAGCGGAGTTGAAATGCCCCAAGCTAAAGGCTACGGACTGCCATAGCGGGTGAGGGGTGCATTGAGGCGAACGGTTCTACTAAGATCTGCAATTGTTGATTTTAAAGTCTTACCGGATATTTTGTCTGTATCATCAGCACTTATAAGATAGTAGTAATAATCTCCATTCGGGTAGTTACCCCCCAGTTCAGACATATTGAAAAATAATCCCGGGCCAGGTGTTCCCATACCTACCGAAAAACTTCCCACGGTTTGTAAAAATGTATTATCTGCTGTGTGAGTCTTCAATGTAATACTCGTAAAGCTAAGATTAATTTTTGTATAGACGACAAAAACGCCCTTTTGATTCTCACTGTATCCCCACTCGGCAAGGCTTCCCACAAACTGCTCGTTTGTCCAAGCATTATTCCATATTGCATCCCCTGCGGCAGGGAGCGCAGCGGTGGTAAATGGCAGGGCTGCGACATCATTATTGAGAGTGGCCCCCTCAACGGTGGTTTCGGACGAAATAGCGTTGGCCTCAAAAAACAAATATAGTTTGTAATCCGTATTGGCAGTAAGAACATCAGCCAGAGTAAGGCCATCGGTAAAGTCACTGCCATAGTGTTGGCTGATACTGAATTCACGAGTACCGCCGGCCGTAATGCCAAGGCTGACATAGCCCGCATTGGCTTCGGCTTCCGCTTTAGTTGGGGCCGTTGCTGTAGCTAAACGGATAACCGCCCCTATATTGGTGAGTGCTACACTACTGCTCATTTCCAATTGCAGGGAAGAGACCACAGCGGTGGCAGAGAAAGAAATACTTGGTTTTACTGGAGGAGTCGCAGGCGGGTCATTGCTGTCGTCAGAGATCGGGGCACAGGCGGCCAAAAACAGATGAATGAAGAGAATGGAAAAAAAGCAGAAAAATGGAAAAGGTTGGAAAAGTTTTGATTTATTTGGCAGTAAAAAAAGGTAAAATAGCTGTATATATATTTTAGAACTGGTATAGATATTGGATATTGGATATTGGATATTGGATATTGGATATTATACCATTTAGCCGGTCAGTAGTCAACAGTGTCTTTTGACATTTCATAAGAAAATTTCTCCAAAGCTGTGCAATTTTGACCTATTGTATATTCGTTTAGGAGTTTTGGCAAGTGGGCGGCATTTTGGAGCAAGAAGCCTGTTATAGAGATACATTATGACGTGTCTCTACATGCCTGACCGGATATGTTCGTGAGCTTGCCAAACCAATTTAATAACGGTTGATAGGCACCTGGTACCTAATCAGTTGCGAGAAATTTGCCGCTTCTAATCTGAACGTCTTTCCGGATAATTTTTCTGTTTTATCGCCTCCTATTATATAGTAATAGTTATCTGCATCAGGATAACTATTACCCAATTTAGAAAAGCCAAAAATAAATAGCGGATCCAGTATAACTGACCCGAGTGCATATTCTCCTATGGTTTTTCTGAAGGTATCATTTGCATCGCGAGTAGTGAGCGCAACAGTAGTAAAAGAGCTAAAGAGTTGCGCATAGGATATAAAGATGCCCTTTTGATTCTCGCTGTAGTTCCATTCGGGGAGACTGCCGACAAACTGTTCTCCTGCCAGTGAACGGGCCCATATGGCATCCCCTGCGGGGGCCAGAGTAGCGGTGGTAAATGAAAGGGCTGCCACACCATTTGTAAGGGTTGCCCCTTCAATCGGATTAATGGTATTGGGGTCAAAAAATACATACAGTTTGTATTGGGTATTCGCCGTCAGGACATCGGCCAGAGTAAGCCCATCGGTAAAGTCACTGCGATAGTGTTGGCTGATACTGAATTTACGAGTGCCGCCGGCCGTAATGTTCAGACTTACATAACCGGCATTGGCTTCGGCTTCCGCTGTAGTGGGGGCCGTTGCTGTAGCTAAGCGAATAACCGCGCCTATATTGGTGATGGCTAAAGTACTGCTCATTTCCAATTGTACGGAAGATACCACAGCGGTGGCAGTAAGGGAAACGGTCGATTTGGCGGGCGGGTCATTGTTGTCGTCCGAGATCGGGGCACAACCGAGCAAGATTACACCGATAAAAAACAGAGAAAGGAAGAGAAAAAAATGGAAAGAAGATAGGAGAAAGGACTTGTAATTAGTTGGTATGTAATGAAATAATGGATTACTTTCTAAAGTAGTGTGATATTGGATATTGGATATTGGATATTGGATATTTTACTGTTTATGCCAATGTCTGTCAATAGTGTTTGTTGATATTTCATAAGAAAACTCCCCGAAATAGTCTAATTTTGGCCTATTGTATATTCGTTTAGGAGTTTTGACAAGGGCGCGATTGCAAAGGCCGGGTACGCTTGTCGGTAGAGTCGGCAGGTGAGCCTGTCGAACCTGGCAAGGGGGGCCCCAAGCTAAAGGCTACGGACTGCTATAGCGGGTGAGGGGTACTGTGAGTATAGCTGGTGGAGGGTTATTTGTAATTTCTGATCGGAAAATCTCTCCGGATATTGTATCTGTATCATCGGCAGCTATTAGATAGTAGTAGTCATCAGTATTGGGATAGGTACCGCCCAGTTTAGATATATTGAAAAGGAAGTTACCGGTAGGTTTAGCTTTATTAAACGAAAGAAGCCCTATACTTTGTAAACGTGTATTATTTGCTGTACGACTGGTAAATGATATACTGGTAAAACCAGAATCATTAACTTTTGTATAAACGACAAAAACGCCCTTTTGATTCTCATTATATCCCCACTCGGCAAGGCTTCCCACAAACTGCTCGTTTGTCCATGCGCTATTCCATACGGCATCCCCTGCGGCAGGGAGCGCAGCGGTGGTAAATGGCAGAGCTGCGACATCATTATTGAGAGTGGCTCCTTCAACAGTGGTTTCGGACGAAATAGCGTTGGCCTCAAAAAACAGATACAGTTTGTATTGAGTATTGGCAGTAAGGACATCAGCCAGAGTAAGGCCATTGGTAAAATCACTGCCATAGTGTTGGCTGATACTGAATTTTCGCGGGCTGCCGGCCGTAATGTCAAGGCTGACATAACCCGCATTGGCTTCGGCTTGGGCTTTAGTTGGGGCGGTTGCTGTAGCCAAGCGAATAACCGCCCCTATATTGGTAATGATGAAACTACTGCTCATTTCCAATTGAATGGAAGAGACCACAGCGGTGGCAGAGAACGAAATACTTGGTTTTACCGGCGGGTCATTGCTGTCGTCAGAGATCGGGGCACAGGAAGACAAAACCAAATGAATGAAGAGAATGGGAAAAAAGCAGAAAAATGGAAAAGGTTGGAAAAGTTTTGATTTATTTGGCAGTAAAAAAAGATAAAATAGCCGTATATATGTTTTAGAACTGGTATGGATATTGGATATTGGATATTGGATATTGGATATTGGATATTATACCATTTAGCCGGTCATTAGTCAACAGTGTCTTTTGACATTTCATAAGAAAATTCCTCCAAGATTTTGCAATTTTGGTCTATTGTATATTCATTCAGGGGTTTTGACAAGGGCGGGATTGCAAAGGCCGGGTACGCTTGTCGGTAGAGTCGGCAGGTGAGCTTGTCGGATCGGTAGGTGAGCCTGTCGAACCTGGCAAGGGGGGCATTGAGGGGAGTCGAAATGCCCCAAGGTAAAGGCTACGGACTGCTATAGCGGGTGAGGGGTACTGTGAGTATAGCTGGTGGAGGATTATTTGTAATTTCTGATCGGAAAACCTCTCCGGATATTGTATCTGTATCATCGGCAGCTATTAGATAGTAGTAGTCATCAGTATTGGGATAGGTACCGCCCAGTTTAGATATATTGAAAAGGAAGTTACCGAGAGGTTTAGCTTTATTAAACGAAAGAAGCCCTATACTTTGTAAAAGTGTATTATCTGCTGTACGACTGGTCAATGATATAATGGCAAAACCAGAATCATTAACTTTTGTATAAGTGACAAAAACGCCCTTTTGATTCTCACTGTATCCCCATTCGGCAAGGCTTCCCACAAACTGCTCGTTTGTCCACGCGCTATTCCATGTGGTATCTCCTGCGGCAGGGAGCGCAGCGGTAGTAAATGGCAGGGCTGCGACATCATTATTGAGGGTGGCTCCCTCAACGGTGGTTTCGGACGAAATAGCGTTGGGTTCAAAAAACAGATACAATTTGTATTGAGTATTGGAAGCCAAGACATCAGCAAGAGTAAGGCCATTGGTAAAATCACTGCCATAGTGTTGGCTGATACTGAATTTACGTGGACTGTTGGCCGTAATGTTCAGGCTGACATAACCCGCATTGGCTTCGGCTTGGGCTTTAGTTGGGGCCGTTGCTGTAACCAAGCGAATAACCGCGCCTATGGTGTTGATGGCGAAACTACTGCTCATTTCCAATTGTACGGAAGAGACCACAGCCGCAGTAGAGAAAGAAATACTTGGTTTTACCGGCGGGGCCGCAGGCGGGGCACTGCTGTCGTCAGAGATCGGGGCACAGGAAGACAAAACCAAATGAATAAGCAGGACGAAAAAAAAGCAGAAGAATGAAAAAAATGGAAAGACCGAAAAGGCTTTGGAAAATTTGAGTTTATTAGGAAATAAAAGAAATAAAACTGACTGTATATATGTTTTAAGCTTGGTATGGATATTGGATATTGGATATTGGATATTGGATATTGGATATTATACCATTTAGCCGGTCAGTAGTCAACATTGTTTTTTGACATTTCATAAGAAAATTCCTCCAAGATTTTGCAACTTTGGTCTATTGTATATTCATTTAGGGGTTTTGACAAGGGGGCGATTGTAAGGGCCGGGTACGCTTGTCGGTAGAGTCGGCAGGTGAGCCTGTTGGATTGGTAGGTGAGCCTGTTGGATTGGTAGGTGAGCCTGTCGAACCTGACAAGGGGGCTCTGTTGTGAAAGGCTTATCCGTGATCTTGGGGCATTGAGCGGAGTCGAAATGCCCCAAGGTAAAGGCTGCGGACTACTATAGCGGGTGAAAGATGCCTTAATAAAGCCCCATATAATATGGTAACGTAGCAAGTCCGCCTACACTAACATAAGGAGTTTTCCCATCATCTAATAGTTCAATAGTATAAGTGATAGGGATTCCTTTCTTGTTGTCACTATCTGTAAGGTCTTTGGCCAACAATACGGCAGCGCATTGCAATGCGCCTGTTTGACTATTCTTGTGCGTTGTTCTAATCATATTCACTGAAAATACAAAATTACTTGCATATTCAGCACCGATTTGCTTGGCCAGTTCCTCATCTGCCAGTTCCTGTACCAGATTTGTGGCATTGGTAGCGTCACATGGGGGAAGCCTTGGAGAGCAACTGATAAATAGAGCTAATAAAGGTAAAGCCAGCAATATTTTTTTCATTTAAGTAATACTCCCATTACAAATCGATTAGCTGGCCACAATAAATGAGTATAAACCACTTGTATAGTATTTTTCTATAACTTTTAGATAAACTATTAACGTAAGTTCACCGTGTTGTGTTTGCCCACAATGGCAATAAAGTCCGTTTTAATTCTCCTCCCTCGGAGGGGCAGGGGTGGTCAATTCCCCTCCTTCGGAGGGGTAGGGGTGGTCAATTCCCCTCCCTTGGAGGGGCAGGGGAAGGGGCTGTTCCGGGCTAAACCTGTCGCCTGTAATAGGTCTTCAGCCGCAGGGCATGAAGGTTGATAAAGCCCTCGGCATCGGTGTGGTCGTAGCCGCCCTCTTCATCCATCGAAGCGATTTTCTCATCGTAGAGCGCGTATTCACTGCTGCGGGCGATGGGGTAGGCGTTGCCCTTATAGAGCTTGACCTGTACTGTACCGCTGACATGTTCCTGACTCCGGCGGATGGCGGCCATCATAAATTCCATCTCGGGCGAAAACCAGAAACCGTTGTAAATAGTGGTGGCAAAGCGTGGCAGGATGCTGTCGCGCAATTGCATCACCTCTCGGTCCAAGGTCAGACCCTCCAAGTCTTTGTGGGCTTCCAGCAGGATTTGCAAGCCCGGCGTTTCGTACACACCGCGTGACTTCATGCCGACAAAACGGTTTTCCACCATGTCCAAACGGCCAATGCCGTTGCGTCCGCCCAACTCATTCAAATAACGGAGAATGGCAACGGCTCCCTCGGCCTCACTGCCGTCCGTGTGGTTTTGTACCCTGACCGGAATACCTTTTTCAAAAGTGATGGTTACGATGGTGGCCTCGTCCGGAGCCTCTTCCGGACTGCGGGTAATACTGTAGACATCTTCGGGGCAAGGGGTGGCCGGGTCTTCCAGCAGGCCCGCTTCATGGCTGATGTGCAGTAGGTTGGCATCCTCACTGTAGGGCCGCTTCCGGCTGGCCCCCACCGGGATGCCATGCTTTTCTGCGAAAGCCAGCATATCGCTGCGGCCCTTAAAGTCGTTCAGAAAATCCGGATTTTTCCACGGGGCAATGACCCGGATTTCCGGAGCCAAGGCATAGTAGGACAGCTCGAAGCGCATTTGGTCGTTTCCCTTGCCGGTGGCCCCGTGGGCCACATAGGCCGCACCCTCGCGCCGGGCCAGTTCAATCTGACGCTTGGCGATGACGGGCCGGGCCAGGGATGTACCCAACAGGTAGCGTTGCTCGTAGATGGCATTGCCCTGTAGAGCCGGGTAGATGTAGTCGGTGACAAACTCGTGCTTGAGGTCTTCGACACAAACTTTGACGGCCCCTGTCCGGAGTGCCTTTTCCCGGACGGCGGCAAAGTCCTCCTCCTGGCCCACATCGGCGACGTAGGCGATGACTTCCAAGCCTTGCAGCTCCAGCCATTTGAGAATAATGGAGGTATCAAGCCCTCCCGAATAGGCCAACACGACCTTGTCCTTGTTGCTCATGGCGATTCTTGTTCCCGAATGTTTAGTATCGTAAGATGGGGCTCGAGTATAGCGATTTAGTCGGGCTGTTTACAGCCCGACAATCCGGCGGAAAGGTGGCATTTCTTAACGGCAACAGATTTGTTATACTCGGATCTATAAGGATTTACTCATGCCCCCAATGATCAGACTCAGCCGAGGTGACATCACTCTGCTCCCTGTCGAGGCCGTGGTGACGGCGGCCAAACCGCAGTTGGCCGCCAGTGACGGCGTGGATGCTGCGGTGCATCGGGCTGCCGGCCCGGAATTGCTGCAAGCCTGCCGGGACATCTACCGGGAAAAGGGCGAATGCGCACCCGGCAATGCAGTGCTGACCAATGCTTATCAGCTCCGGGCTCGCTTTGTCATCCATGCTGTCGGTCCGGTCTGGCCCTCGAATGTCGATGCAGATGAAGGGAGTGAAGAGCTGGAAAGTCTCAAAGAAATGCTGTACCTGGCCTACCAAAACAGCCTGAAGCTGGCCTACGAAAATCATTGCAAGAGCGTGGCCTTCCCCTGCATCAGCACCGGGGCCTCCCGCTTCCCCAAGTTGGTCGCGGCCCGTATTGCCCTGACTGCGATTAAGCGTTTCTGCCAAGACAACCCCCAAGTCAAAGAAGTCATGGAAGATATCCACTTGGTTTGTTTTGATGAGGAGAACTACCAAGTCTATTGTGAGATATTCTCCTGAAACGGTTTTTTGGAGAAGACCGTTGTGATAAGGGCTTTTTGAGAAAGGGCTTTTTGAAAAAGGGCCTCTTATTGGAGATTCCACCCTCGCCTGATTTCATACATCAATACGGCACCGGCGGCCGAGACGTTGAGCGAATCGAGATGCCCCTCGGTGGGGATGCGGACCAACTCATCGCAGATCTCGCGCATCCGGGTGTGGATGCCGCGTTCTTCGGCCCCCAGTATCAGGACGCAAGGCCGGGAAAACTCGTTATGGGCCGCAGGTTTGCCGCGCATATCGGCACCGTAAAGCTGATAGCCTGCTTCCTGCAACTGTAGAGCCATTCGGGCCAGATTGCCTTCGATAACCGGAACCCAGGCATTGGCCCCCGAAGCCGCACGGCTGAGCTGGTTGGCCGCGTTCCGGTCGGAACGCCCCGCACTGCGGTGCGAAACGAAAACGGCCCCCGCGCCAAACAGATCACTGCTGCGCACTATGGCACCCAAATTGCCCACGTCCAGTACCCCATCCAGCATGATGACCAAATCGGGCCGGCGCACGAGAATCTCTGCGATGTCGGCGGCTTTGGCCTGCAATTCGTCCGGGTCCAGGCGGTCCAGGGCCAGAACATAGCCCCTGTAGTGGCTCTGCTCCAGCAGACTTTGCAACTCCTGTGGGGGCCGTGCTTCCATTTTGACGTTGTTCTCTTTAGCCAACTCAATTAGTTGCAGCATCCGGCTTTTTTTACCCTTTTCGGCATCGCGGTGGGCGTTGTGCAGCCGTTGGCGGTCCAGCAAGAGGCGGCTCTGGCCTTGGCGAGCCCGATCCTGTTTGAGAAACTCGGTAATACTGTGAAAACTGTTGTAATACTCCATTGTTGTACCCTTATTGTGTCCTTTGTGTTGTATCTCTCAATTTTGGCTCGTCTTTGGATTCTTCGGATTCTTTCGGATAGCGGTAGAGGTTACCTTGTGGCGAGCGAAACAGCCAGTCGTTCCCTTCCTCGCCGATCAGATAACTTTCGGTCAGCGGCACTTTGCCGCCACCGCCGGGCAGGTCTACGGCAAACTGTGGCATCGCAATGCCCGAAAGCCGGCTGCGCAGCTCCTTGACAATGCTCCAGCCACGTTCCAGAGGCACGCGCAGGTGCGCAGTGCCTTCAGCCAGGTCACCCTGGAACAGGTAGTAGGGCTTGACCCGCAACCGTACCAGCTCTTCCAGCAAATCGGCAAGAGTCTGTACACTGTCATTAATACCACGCAACAGCACGGCTTGGTTGAGTATCGGAATCCCGGCATCGACAATCCGGGCGAGAAAGTAACGGGTTACTTCGTTGATTTCCTGCTTGTGGTTGAAATGGGTAATCAGCCACAGGGGTTGGTGTCGGCGCAGTACGGCCAATAGATCGGGCTCAAAGCGTTGGGGCATGACTACCGGCAGGCGGCTGGCAATGCGGAAGACCACATCGGGACGGACCCGCCGCAGTTCGCATAGAATGCCGTCCAGGTGATCGGTACTCATCATCAGGGCATCGCCGCCGGTGAGCAGGATTTCCCGGATTTCGGGGTGCTGTTGCAGGTAGTGGCTGATGCTGCGCAGATGCCCGTATTGCAGGGTTCCCATGCTCTGGCCACTGAAGCGGCGGCGGAAGCAGTGGCGACAATAAGTGGCACAGGTATCACCCAGCAGGATCAAAAGCCGGGAGGCGTAGCAATGGACCATTCTGGATTGGGCCGCTGCCATCTTGGCCGAATCCTCGGGGGCTGCCCCCGGGGGAGCCTGGTTCCGAGGTTTGCCATGGCGGCTGTTGTGGGAATATTGGTCTTCACCGAGAGGGTCTCTCAGTTCGTAGTCTTTGTGTTCCAGCTCAGCGGCACGTGGCACGATTTGGCGGCGCACCGGGTCATTGGGGTCATCGCCGCAGACCAGAGAGAGATAATGGGTACTGACGGCGAAGGGCAGCCGGCCGAGCAATTGCTCCGGACTCGCTTCAAAATAAGCGCGTTCCTCCAAGCTCAGGGGCCAAGGCAGTTTGTTTGGGTCATGGATGATACGCTGACTGCGCAGTCGGTATGCTTCCGGGAGCTCTACCGCATGGTCGGAGTGTCCGGCCGGGAGGGGAGGGGGCGTGTGCAAGGTGGCTTGGTGCATAAGGCAGCAGCTTTTCCAAATGTCCGGTCGTCCGAGGAAGATTGTTGTCAGCCGGGAAATTGTACACGCGGCAAGATTTGGGCACAAGCCCTTGAGGTCTTTGGGTATTCTGAGCCTGCGGAGTATGGATGCTGATGGTCTTAATGGGGCGGGGTGGACAGAGAGGAAAACCATAGGCGGGAAAGTTATGGGAAAAGCTATGGGAAAAGCCGTGGGAAAAATTATTAAAAAAATTAGGAAAAAAAATCATGGAAAAGCCGGAAAAAAATGGAAAATTGGCCTTTTGTCATGTATGAGAAAAACAAGAATTTGGCAGAAAATTGTTTGTCGGAGAGGTTTTTGCGCCCGGATCATTTTTCTGTTGGCCGCACTTAGCCTGTTCGGCTCCTGTGACCTGTTGCAGCAGGAGCTGCAACAGCCAAGGGAATATACCGTTATCGCACCGGAATTCCCTCCGGGTTGGTTGGAGCAAAACGGTCTGGTCTTTGCAGGCTGGCAATGGAAGCTGGAATATATTGGCAGCTCTTACGAAGATAACACTTCTGCGCTGCGCACGGAAGAACGTAGCGGCAGCCAAGTTCGCATTGCCCTAAAAAAGCAGGAATCAGCGGTATTGCAGGTCTTCCCGCATTTTGAGGGCTTTCCCCGGGAATTGCCCGGACAGGAAGGCCGGCCCCTGTGGTATCCGGCCGGTGCCGTGTTGATGTGGCAGAGTCACAGCAGTGATGAGAATTCTGCCGTGCGCAGCTACCAAATTCGGGCGACTTGGCAGGATGGTTTCCTCAGCCGGGTGCTGAGCAGGCTACTTTCCGGAGGCTTCCGCATTCGCTATTTGAATGTGGAAAAATTACGCTACTACATGGCCGTGCGAATGGAGCAGAAAGAGCAGGATCTTATTCTGAACACTTGGGATTATGATTCCCAATACCTTATTGACCAACTGGGGCGTTTGGAGATGGATTGGTACGATATCCGCGCGCGTGATACAGTGAAAACCTTTGGGATGCCGCCGGGAAGGTGGCAGGCTCTGAATGTTGCCAAACCTATACTGGACTGCCGCAGTCCTTGTGAACCGGAGTTGGTCACAGGACAACACTACTATTTTGAACCGGATACCGGAAAACTGTGGCAGTTGGAAATCCAATCGGATGGAGAAGTGCTGGCCATAGAACTGACGGAATTGACAGAACTATAGCCAAAGTTACTCTGTTCTAAAGTCTGTGCTTGGGCCTTTTGAGGTTTTTGGAGCCTTTGGGGCCTACAAGCCGGGTTTCTGTTCTGCTGCGACACTGACGGACTTACAGACACATCCGGAACCGCAGCCTGAGCTGCGGCCTGTGTATTCATCGTTGCTCAGGATCCGCGAAATCTCGGGTTGCATCTTCGGTAAGTATTTTTGGCTTATGGCAAAAATACTAATCCCGACAGGCAGTCCCAGTAGAGAGAGAAGGACTTGTTGAGCTTGGGGCATTGTTGAAGGAAGGGAATAGGCAATCATCACAATTAGAATTATCGGTAACATCAACAACAAAAAGACATCGAGAAGGCCCCGGCCGGAGGGGTAGGTCACCTCCACCCAATTGCCCTGCTTTAGCTGTAATGTCCCTGTATTCTGCACCCGGAAACTACGTTCTTTCTGTCCCATAAATGAGCGTACCGGTTCCGCACTGAGCTGCACCGAATTACCCTCGATTCCGGTAACTTGTAATTGTTGTATCATAAGGCCTCCTAGAGATCTGTGTTCAGAATCTGCCAAGAATTTTGATTTCACCAGTTTCTTGATTCAATCAATTTCTGATTCGACATATGGGCACTACCAGTCAAGTTACCTGTAAAAAGACCGGTGTGCAACTGCGGAATGGCATTTCCGAACAGATTTCCCGCAAGTTGAGCACGCAAAAAACAGAAATACCCTGAAATGTGGCAGAGTTTCAGGGTATAATAATATTTGACAGACTTGTTAATAGACTTGGACCGAGAAGGAGATGAAGGCATAGTTGTCATTGCTTTCTACTTGTCGGCCAATGATATTTTGCAGTTTGGTAACATTTTCCATAGAGGCCAAGTCTTCTCCGGCCTGTCCCAAGCCAATACCGGAATCTGCCTCATCCATATCCATATCTTCCGTCATTTCCGAATCAGCATAGATACGCAGGGTCAGGATAAGATGGCGGGCATCCGGAGACAGGCTGATGAATATGGGTTTTAATCCGAGTTGATCGCCACTGCGCAAATTATCCTGTAGCAAAGTATTCCAGTTCCGTTGGAAATTGTAGCGATGAGGGAAGCCACCGGACTGAACCGCAATTAGTTGACCTCTTAGGGAATTTTGACTGTCCAGACGCAGTCGCTTGAGTTGGAACACTGTGGTGTTTGCATTCCGGGTCAGAGTATAGACGCGGTCTAAGATATTTGGTGCTGTGGCCAGTTGTTGTACTGTGGCCTCTTGTTCCTGTTGTATGCGGGTTAGTTCCTCAATGGCCGGATCGAAGTGGTACAACCTTTTGGATGCGCCATCCGCCCCCATATTTGTTGCCGCTGCCGACATAGGACTATCTTCAGCCAATTTGTCTGATGCTGTGAATTCGGCCTCGCGTTGTGCAAGTGCAGGCATCTGCTTTTCTTCTTCGGGTGAAAGAAGAACTTCGCCCTGTTCTAAAGCTTCAATCCGAAATTTGCGCAGTGCCTTACTTTCCCGCCGCAGCAGATCCTGCATGATGGAACGGGCGGATAGACCGGCCCGCTGCGGCCCGCTGCGTCTCAAAAGGCGTTCAAAGACCACTTCGTCATTTTCACTGCCCAAATGCAGTACTCTGAGATTGGCAAAATACCGGCTTTCATCCCGACTCAAGTCGTGTTCGACACCGTAAGTAATCCCGGCGAAAAAACTCCCATTGGCAGAAAACCCCAAGCTTTCCCACTTCGCGAAACTCTGCTGTAACGGTGAATCATCCTGGAAGGTCGGGGCGGAAACGTTCGTTCGTTCCGATATTCTTTGCATGGTGACAGCAGGATTCCCGTCCGCAGTCCCTTGCACGGCCCCTTGCGCGGCCACAGCGGCCTGACCGGAAAGTATCAGTAGGGCAATCACCGGAATCCCCAACATCCGCAAGCAGAGATAAAACCACAGACAACAACTGCGATAAAATGCAGAAATCTGCGAGCTTTGCAAAGCCTGTAAGCAGGGCGATTGCGTAAATGCCGGAGTTCTCACTACGGTTCCGATTGTGCGTGGTCCATCTGACTGTATAGAAAATGAATACAGCACTAGAAAGGCATTTCCATGCCGAGTGCGTTCACCTCCGTAATATCCGGAATCCGGCTCATCAGATAGCGTTCCACACCCTGTTTCAGAGTCATCATAGACATCGGGCAGCCGTGACAGGCTCCCTGCATTCGGACAATGACCTCGCCGGCCTCTTTGATTTCGACTAATTCAATATCGCCGCCATCACCTTGGAGTGCCGGCCGTATTTCCTGCAAAACCTCATTTACTTCGTCGAAAGTCATAATATTGCCTCCAAATTCCGGATATTCGTTTTTTCCCGATTCTCCGCTATTTTGTTTGGGACTGGTCCGGAGAGCCCCCCCTCCCTCTTCTTTTCCCGGAAGTTTTTTTGGGGGGTGTCTTTAGCCGTCCTTGAGAGCTTCGGGAATTTTACTAGAATTCGTCGTAATAAATGTTGTCCTGAGAAACACCCTGCTCAAGGAGAACGATGGTGCAACCTTTAATCATCATGGGGCCGCCACAGAGATAGGCTTCAAAACCGGAATCGGGAGAAATCTCTTCCTTCATATAGCGTGCGACCACATGGTCAATACGCCCCTTGATAATAGCCGATCTGGGACCAAAAACGGATTCGTCCCACTCTTCCGGCTCATGGAGTTCCTGATCGGAAAGCGCAAAAATACAATGAAAATTAGGCCATTCTTTCTCCAAAGCACGCATTTCTGCCAAGTAGTAAATATCCGGATAGTCGCGACAACCGAAGAAATACCAGACTTCACGGTCCATCATGTTGCTTTCTTTCATGTGGCGCAAAATAGAACGGAAGGGAGCCATACCCGACCCACCACCGATACAAATCATCGTCGTATCGTTTTCCTGTAGATAAAAATCACCAAAGGGCCCGATTGTTTGGATGTGCATTCCGGGTTCCAGGTGATGATGAACATAACTGGTAGCAATGCCTCGGCCATCAGGCATCGCACGTACCAAAAATTCGGCAGACTGATTGTCAGAAGGAGGTGAAGAGATGGAATAGGCACGCATCGTCGTACCTTTGAAAGACATATCGCCTTTTTTCTTGGCCTTGTAAGAGGGAATGACCAGCTGCATGTACATACCGGCCTTAAACTTGACGGGCTGGTCCAGTTTAAGGTAGAGCTCGACGATATCGTACGTCATTACGCGCGTACTTTCGACTACGGCATTGTATTCCCGGACGTTAAACAGTTCTTCCGGAATTTCGATATCGATATCTTTTTTAACCTTGACCTGACATGCCAGACGGACATTGCCGGCCTTTTCTTCTTCCGACATATAGGGAGTTTCAGTAGGGAGCAAAGGCCCGACATCAGAATTGATCACGGCCTTGCAGGCACCACAACTGCCCTTTCCGCCACAGGCTGACGGAATAAAAATCTTTTCCTGAGACAGGCTGCGTAACAAGGGTGCTCCACCCTTTACTGTCAAATCTTTGGTATGGTTGTTTATATTCACCACGACTTCGCCGTAGTTATTGACAATACCATCCAATATAGAAATTAACAAACCCAGAGCCGCGACTACACCCCCCACAATCAGAGGAGCAACAATGAATGTTTCCATTTACACTATTCCTTTTTTTATTGTAGATTCTAAGCGTATCTACTGATTTAGTTGAGAAACGATAGCTTCTACGGTCTTCTCGACATCGTTGGGAGCGACCTGGCAGGTTCCCACATTTTCGTGGCCCCCGCCGTCATATTCCCGCAGCAGAGAGCCAATATCAACCTTATTTGACCGATTCAGGATACTTTTTCCAACACTTAAGAACACATTTTCCTTGTTCTTACCCCAGCCGATTTGAAGGCTGACATTGCATTCCGGGTAGAGACCGTAGATTAGGAAACGGTTACCGACCGGCATCTCATCAATATCTCGGGTCTCAAATATCACCGTATTGCCCATTTTGGAGCAATTTTCCTGAATAATACTAATACAGTCGGAGACGTGTTCATAATAAAAAGCCAGACGGGCATAGACATCCGGGTCTTCAAAAATCTGATCCAGATTCTTTGTCCGAATCAATCGCACCATTTTTTGCATCAGGTCGTAGTTGCTGATGTTGAAATGGCGGTAACGTCCCAGCCCGGTGCGGGGGTCCATAATAAAGCCGAGGATGATCCAACCGCTGGGGTTGAGGATGTCCTCCTTTGTCAGGCTGGCGGAGTCCACTTTGTCTACATCGAGCATCAGCCGGTGGAATTTGCGGCCAAATTTCGCTTCCCCGCCGTAGTAGTCCCAAACCACGCGAGCGGCACTTGGGGCAGGATAGGCGGCACCTTCAAATTTTTCCGGCGCGTAGGTGATATTGGACGTGTGGTGATCAAACCAAAGACCGCAACCTTCAACGTAAGGCACATTTGCCAAGACATCTTTTTTGCCGATTGGGATTTTACCATCCTGTAAGTCTTTTGGATGGCAGTATAAGTGGGAATCAGCAACGCCGATTTCTTCCAGCAGAACACCGCATACAAGTCCATCAAAATCGGAACGGGTTACCAGTCTCATCTGCTCAGCTCCTTATTTTTACTATTGCATCTTCGGCGGGGCATTATGCACATTATGACTTTGTGAAGCAAGGGCTGAGCGGGGGAATATGGGGAATATTCGGCAATCCCGGAACTCGTACCCTAAAATTGTCCGCAATGGTGTATCCAAAAACCTGGTCGGAAAGTTTCCGGGAATGATCATCGCGGAAATATTTTATAAAAAGTTACTGCCAGCCGGATTCTAAATAATACTGGTACACCTTGCTTTGAGTGTAGGTCGTCACCCAGTTGCGATAAAATTCTCCGAAGTCCGGCTTTCGGTCTGACTTTTGCGTCCCGGAATGATGAGGCGTGACCTTTGCCCCGGATTTTTCCGGGAAGGCCAAGGCCAGACTGTCTTGGTACATGGTCCGGAATACCGGGGTGAAAACGCTGTTGGTTTGCATCACTTCGTTGCTGAGGTAGCGCATTTGTATGTCGGGCGACAGGGTACTGGTTTGATATTGCCGGAGCAGTGGGATTTCGGGAATTTCCCCGTCACTTTGACGGGGTGCGGCCAGCCACCAGCCCCATTGACCGAAGCTCGGCACCAGATCGTGATAGGGCATGGCTTCGAGTCCTGCGGCCATCATGGTTCTGCCGATGGCCCAGAAGGCTTTGTAAGCATAGACCGGAGATGTTGACTGTTGGACAAAAACTCCGCCGGAGCGGAGTTTTTGCCGCACACGATGATAGAAAGGCAGCGAATATAGCTTGCTCAGCATCTCGCTGTTAGGGTCGGGAAAATCGGCAATAATAACATCGAAGAAACCTGGGGCCTCCTCGATATAACGTACAGCATCCATACTCTTGAGTATAATGCCGGGCGCACTCTGTAATTCCCTCCGATTCGAACCTCTCGTTCCGTTCCATCCTGCCAAGTATGTGGGGGAAAAAAAGGTACTTGGCTCTGTGTCGGCGATGTCGGGGCCGGCCGGCAGTCTCCGAACATTTTGGCCGTGCAGGGCATCCCGATTCAGGTGGCGTAGGGTGGGGTCTTCGGCGGCCAGACGCAGCATTTCCGGGTCCAAGTCACAGAGTATGGCCTCGGTCACCGAGGGATATTTGCGCACTTCTCGCAGGGCCAGACCATCTCCTCCGCCCAAGATCAAGACACGAGTGGGCTCGCGCCCGCTGCGCCGGCGGAAGAGGGCGAAGGCCGGGTGCACCAAGTTTTCGTGATAGATAAATTCATCCCGGCTGCTAAATTGTAAATGCCCGTTGATGTAGAGTCGGTATTCCGACTCGGGCTCTTCCCCCTGCCGAGGGAAGTATGCCGACCGTTGTCGGCTACTGCGGGTCAGAACCAAGTGTTGGTAGGGTGTCGTTTTGCTGAGGACAATCGGGTCGCGGTAGAGGCCTTGTTCACTGTGCAGTGACCACTCCGGCCCTCGAATAAAGGCCCACAACAGTACGATACTGACTGCGATACCGAGTGCAGGAAGCCACTTATATCGAGACAATTGGCGGTAAAAGTAAGCCATGAACAGCCAAGTCACGGCCATATTGGCAAAACCCAGGATGGCGGCAGACCGGCTCAGCGGCAGGTAGGGTATCAGCCAATAGCTCCACAGCACGGCTCCGCCCAAGGCCCCGATATAGTCCATTTGCAGGGTGCGGCCAATATTTACTTTGAGTTGCGGAGTAAAGCTTCCGTTAATGCGGACAATAATGGGGATTTCCAAGCCGATAAGGAAGCCAATGGCGGCGATCAAAAGATACTGCCACAAGATATAATGGCTTTGCCAGTAGGCGTAAGCCCACAGCAAAAGCAGAGGGGAAAGGCCGCCCAGCAAAGAAAGCAGCATCTCCAGCAGGACAAAAGAAGCAAAGAGTACTTGTCGGGGTAGGGCCTTCTGGTAGTTTGCTCCCAGACCCATGAAAAACATCATGACACCGATAATCATGGCCCATTGACGGGTGCTGTCGCCCAGTAAGTCCGAAGCGATTTTGCTGACGGTATACTCGTAAGCCAAGCCGCAACTACCCGTCAGCAAGACGGCAAGGTAGAGGACGAAGGAATTTCGCTTACGGTTCTGAGAAAAGAGCCCCAAGAATTACTCCTCCGATTCGTCGGTTATTCATTCGCGAACACCGGATGGGTATCTGTAGAGTCCGTGGCATTACAGATGCGCCTACCGTACCGCCATCCTATGCAAAGCAGACTTGCTGTCAAGAAGGATGATGAGGCATGATGAAAGATTGAGACAAAGATTGACGAAAGGATGAGAGGACCATTGTCAAGACGGATGTCGCTCATCTCCACCGGCTATTAATATGATACACTTCTCATTTTGCCGGGAAGCGTATCATTTAACAGCGAAAAAACCTGTATGCCTTTTTGCTTTCATGCTTTACAGCGTAAGACGCGGTTCCCGGCAGAGCCTTAGTTCCGTGCCTTGCTCAGTTGTTCTGCGAGGTTGGCTATGTTAGTAAAAACATCAGGAATTTGTGGGTCAAACTCCAGCAGCTCCAACTTCAACTGGTGAGCCAGAGACTTGGCTTTTTCCTGCTGAAACTGCGGTGAGTAAATTAAGACCGGATATGTTAAATCTTCCACTTCTTCAAACAGGTGCAATATTTCATCTGCACCCATTTCAATACCTTGTGACTCGATGTAGACCTCCTTCGCATCAAAAAAATTAGCAAAGTATGATAGCGCAGAGTGAAAGCTGAAAATCTTGCCGTTCTGCAATTCGGGCAGGGAGACTCGCAATTGTTCTGCCAGGTTTTCACAGTCTTGCAGTAATTTGAGTTTATTCGCTTCTATTTGTTCCCGGTTCTCTGGTACCAGTATCGTCAACTCTTTTGCCATGGTCTCAATCTGAATTTTCAAAATCGTCGGGTTGAGCCAGAAATGTTCGTTCCAACCTTCTGTTTCTTGCCTGTCATCGTGTTCATCGTCGTGTTCATCATGGTGCCCGTCGTCGTGATCATCATCGTGTTCATCTTTGTGATCATCATGGTGTTCGTCTTTGTGATCATCGTCGTGCCCGTCTTTATCGTGGCGGTGGGCCGGGGATAAGAGTGGGAAGCCATGCCACATTTCCACAATTTTAGTACGGTCTCCCAAGCTTTTCAGAAGCAGACTCTCTTCTTCGGGATTCAGACTCAGAAAGATATCGGCATCTTTTAATTTCCATGCCTGCTGTGGGGTTAAATCGACGGTGTGTGGGTCTCCGGATGTTTCACTGGTGTTTAAAACTTCAATGCTGTTTCCCCCGAGTTCCCCGAGCAGGAATTTATAGGGCCCGATAGTCGTCACCACCAGAGGCAGCTTGCCATCTTCTTGAGCGTCTGCTGCCGTGCCGGACTTTTCAACAGGTTTTCGTTGGCACGCGAACAGTAAAATGAATGATAAAAAAAACAGAGTAAATAACTTATTATTGCACATAAATACAACTCCCATAATAATTTTACACCAATATATATGGTGTTTATTGAAATATACAAATCAAGAAAAAAATATCAATACTTTTGTAAACTTAATTATGAAATATTTTATAAAATATATATTGGTTTTATCTAATATTCATTTTAGAATTTGTAGAATTAAATCATTGCTATTAAAATATTCATTTCAATATTGGGGAGAATTCATCGATAAAATATTCTGCGTGAATCTGCTTTATCATTAACTTTATTGACTTTGACAACATTCTATCGGTAGTCTGGTCAGTTCAATGTCATCGGAATCTGTCGACACTTTACTTTGACGGCTTCGGCCTGCTTGCGAAGCATGGAGAGAGAATGAATAGTTTAGCTGGAAGTCGCAATGACGCGCGGCATGTCGCTATTAAATCTTTTGCCTATCATGTACCGGAGCGAGTTGTAAGCAATCAGGAGCTGGCCGGCAGTCTGGACACTTCGGACGAATGGATCGTTTCTCACACGGGTATTCGCCAGCGTCACATCGCAGCAAGGGACCAAGCTTCCTCCGATTTGGCCTGCCGTGCGGCAAGACAAGTATTGCAAAACAGTGATGTCGCAGCAGAAGAAATTGACCTGATTGTTCTGGCCACGGCCACACCGGATTACAATGGTTTTCCTTCCACGGCCTGTGTATTGCAGGACATGCTTGGCTGCCGCAATGCGGTGGCTTTCGATATCACCGCAGCCTGTTCGGGTTTTATCTATGGTTTGGAAATCGCCCGCTCTATGATGATTGCGGGCCCCGATTACAATAAAGCTTTGGTGGTAGGGGCCGAAGTGTTTTCCAAAATTATCAACTGGCAGGACCGCTCCACCTGTGTTTTATTTGGGGATGGTGCGGGTGTGGCTCTGCTCAGCCGGGATTCTTCTGCAACACTGGTCTTGGACAGTCTGCTCAAAAGTGATGGGAAGGGAGCCGAAAAGCTTTGGGTGCCCGAAGGTGGCAGTCGGGCTCCGTTTTGTCCCGGCCGGAGCCAAGCTATGGCTCCGCGAAAGTATGTGGAAATGGACGGCCGGGCCGTCTACAACTTTGCCGTTGCCGCCAATCAGGAAATCCTCAACGAAATTTTGGAACGAAACGGACTTACCGTTGCTGACTTGCGCTACATTGTGCCGCACCAAGCTAATCTGCGGATTATCCAGGCGATTGCCAAACGCGAAAAGATTCCGATGGAAATGTTTTTTACGAATATTGACCGCTACGCGAATACCTCGGCGGCATCTATTCCGATAGCCTTGGCCGAATTAGCCGCAAGCGGCGATTTACGGGCGGGGGATCTCATACTCTGCCTTGGTTTCGGTGCGGGTCTGACCTATGCCGGAGTCTTGCTCCAGTGGGGGAAAAGTTCGCAATAATAGGATCTTTTTCTATTTGTACAAATGAGTTGCTTTGTTTGACAGAAATCAAAGAAATGTCATTATTGACTATTTCCGAGGAAAAACGTTAGTATCTGGGAGCTTTCCAAAGGCCCAAAGTTCCGGCACTGGCCTTGTTTGTTGATTTGATACAGTTTTGGGTTTTCCGGTCTGTATGGAAACGCAGAGAACATAGGCAATATGGACGATATGGACAAAACAAACAGGGGTCGGGAACAGCGAGATGACTTCACGGATCAGGCTAATGGTCCGAAAAGCAGCCGAGGGACAGGCTGTAAAGGGACTGAGAAGAGGCAGATATGTCATTGTTAGAGCGGCAGGCCATTCGCATCAAGGCCCTTGACTGTTATGTTCCTGAGCGCATTGTAAGCAATGAAGAATTGAGCCGAAGAGTGGATACTTCGGATGAGTGGATTTTGTCGCACACCGGTATTCGGCAACGGCATATTGCCACGGATAAGCAGGCTTCTTCTGACCTGGGTATTGAGGCCGCCCGAAAGGCCCTGCAACGTGCCGGTCTCCAAGGTGCAGACATTGATTTGGTGATTGTGTCCAGCTCCGCGCCGGACTATTACGGTTTCCCTTCCACGGCCTGTGTGGTGCAGGAGCAGCTCGGCTGTGAAAAAGCTGCGGCCTTTGATATCACGGCAGCCTGTTCCGGCTTTGTCTATGGTCTGCAAATTGGCAAGAGTATGTTGCTGGGGGACAGCTACTATCGGAATGCTTTGATTGTAGCTGCGGAAAAGCTTTCTGCCGTCACCAACTGGGAGGACCGTTCCACGGCGGTGTTGCTGGGAGATGGTGCCGGAGCGGTAGTCTTGGCGCGCGGTGCGGAGGGCGGAGAGATTCTTGATTCGGTTCTGCGGGCTGATGGCAGTGGTGCGAAGGCTTTGATGATACCCGAGGGTGGCAGTCGCAATCCGCCGGAACCTGTCCGGGAAAATCAGGGAACGGTTCGGAATAAGCTGGAAATGGACGGCCGGGCCGTCTACAACTTCGCCGTGCGGGCCAACCAAGAGGTTCTTAGTGCTTTGTTGCAGCGCAACGGGCTAAGTGTGGGAGATATTTCCTATATTGTGCCGCATCAGGCGAACGAACGGATCATTCGCGCCGTGGCCAAACGGGAAGACATCCCAATGGAACGTTTCTATCTGAATATTGGCTCCTATGCTAATACTTCTTCGGCATCCATTCCCATAGCTCTTACAGAAATGCAGGAAAAGAATTTACTAAAGAACGGAGACATAATTCTGACTGTAGGTTTTGGCTCCGGCTTGACCTATGGTGGTAATTTAATCCGTTGGCAGAATGATAGTGCGAGGTTATAATGATAAGTGAGGCAATCAGTAATTTGTTGTCCCTGCGAGGGAAAAAAGCCTTGGTTACGGGTGGTGGCCGCGGTATCGGTAAAGATATCGTCAATACCCTGCTCGGTGCCGGTGCCGATGTGGCTTATATCAGCAATTCTCTTTCCCCCGAGCAAGGGGAGATGGAGCAGTTGGCACAACAGAATGGTGTCACGGTACAGGGCCATGCGGCGAATGTCGCCGACCGGCCAAGAATGGAAGAGGTCTTGAAGCAGTTGGCTGACGGATTCGGCCACATTGACATTTTGGTCAACAATGCCGGGATCACGCGCGACGGTCTGTTGTTCGGCATGAAGCCGGAACAGTGGCAGGAAGTGATTGATGTCAATTTGAGCAGTGTCTTTCACCTGACCAAAGTTTTGTCGCGCCAGATGGCACTGAAAAAGAGCGGCTGCATTATTAACATGAGTTCGGTGGTCGGTCTGATCGGCAATGCCGGACAGGCCAATTATGCCGCATCCAAAGCCGGGTTGATCGGGCTGACTAAAAGTGTTGCCCGCGAGTTGGCCGGCCGCAGTGTCCGGGTCAACGCCATTGCTCCGGGCTTTATTGAAACGACGATGACGGGCAAATTGAATGATAAGCAGCGTGAAGGTGTTCTGGGCCGGATTCCGATGGGCCGCATGGGCAGTCCGGAAGAAGTTAGTCGCATTGTCTTATTTTTGGCCAGCGACTTAGCCAGCTATGTGACAGGTCAGGTAATCCCTGTCGATGGCGGCATGGCCATATAATTTTTATGGAGGTTTTATGAATTCACGTGTAGTCATTACAGGAATGGGTGCGGTCAGTCCTCTTGGTCATAATTGGGAAGACTCTTGGCGGAATATGAGAAAAGGAGTCAGCGGCATCGGCCGGTTGACTCGCTGCAACCCCGATTTGTTCCCCTCCAAGGTGGCCGCGGAAGTTCTGGGTTTGGACAGCAGTAAATATTTTGACAAAAAGGCCATTCGCAAAATGGCCCGTTTTACGGAGTTTTTCTGCAATGCCGGGGCTCAGGCGATCGAAGATGGCGGACTGCAAAATCAGGACTTTTATCCCGATGATGAGATTGCTGTAATCATTGGCAACGGGGTGGGCGGTTTTGAAGTGATGGAAGAGGCGGCCCGAATGTTGGAGCGCAAGGGTCTTATCGGTATCCCACCGCTTTCCATCCCTAAATTGATCATCAACGAGGGGTCCAGCACTTTAGCGACTATGTATGGTTTTCACGGTCCCAGTTACGGTGTGGTGACCGCTTGTGCTTCCGGCACAGACGCGATAGGCCAGGCTCTGTATGCCATTAAATCCGGCCAGATTCAGGCTGCGGTTGTAGGTGGGGCCGAATCGGCCCTGACAGAGTTGGGTATTGGGGCGTTTACTAAGTTACAGACCCTGAGTACCGGTTTCAACCATGAACCCCATCGTGCGAGCCGCCCGTTTGACAAGGATCGGGATGGTTTTGTCATGAGCGAAGGGGCCGCAGTGCTGATTTTGGAAAGTCTGGAAAATGCCCGGAAGCGTGGGGCCCGTATCTATGCTGAATTGCTGGGCTATGGTATCACTTGTGATGCCCATCATTTGACTTCTCCGAAGGAAGACGGTTCGTACACGGCCAAGGCGATTCAGAAAGCACTGCGAATGGCCGATATCCGGCCGGAAGAAGTGGATTATCTCAATGCTCATGGTACTTCTACGCCGATTAACGACCCGACCGAGACTCGTGCTATTCGTTTGGCTTTTGGATCTTATGCCGATAAATTGAGTGTCTCTTCGACGAAGTCGATGACCGGGCACATGATCGGTGCGGCCGGTGCGATTGAATTGATGGCCTGTGTCAACGCCATTCGCGATGATTTTGTGCCGCCGACCATCAACTTGGAGAACCCGGATCCTGAATGTGATCTGGATTTTGTGCCGAATGAGGGCCGGAATCAGAAAGTAAACATTGCGGTTTCGATCTCTTTGGGTTTTGGCGGACATAACGGCTGTTTGGTCGTCAAGCGTTTTGCCGAGTAGGGGTGGGAAGGATGTCTGAAATAGAAAATCTTATTCCTCATCGCGCACCGTTTTTGTTTGTCGATGAGATATTGGAAGCCGGCAAGGAAAAGATTGTTGGCACGAGAAGATATAGCACAGAGTGCGATACTTTCTTTACCGGGCACTTTCCCGAATATCCGGTGGTACCCGGGGTTCTACTGGTGGAGGCTATGGCACAATGTGGTGGTGCCGGCCTGCGCAAGGCCGGGTTGTTGGGTGGCGAGAGTCTGTTTTTCCTGGCCACGATCGACAATGCCAAGTTTCGCAAACAGGTTGTGCCCGGTGATACTGTGCGCTTTGAAATCAGCAATGATCGGATTGGGAGCAAACTGCTGGTCCAGTCGGGTAAGGTACTGTTGGGCGATGAGGTGGCCGCTGAGGCTTCCTGGAAGTGTATCATCGGTGAGGCACCCCCAAAATAGCCGGTCAGAGGCGGACCCTTTTGCTGTATCTTTGGTATACCCTTGGTGTATTGAGGTACTTGGTACATTGGGGATAAACTGTTTCATAAGATAAATTTATTAGGCAGGTGAAGACTGTGAAAATTGAGCCAAAAATACTCAACAATGTTTGTATCAGCACTCATCCGGAGGGGATTGTAGCCGATGTCAAACGCCAGATTGAATATGTGCGCGGGCAAAAACCGATTTTGGGTGGTCCGAAAAATGTCTTGATCATTGGCAGTTCCGCCGGTTTTGGACTGGCTTCCCGCATTTCTTTGGCCTTTGGTGCCGGGGCTGCCACCATGGGGGTGGCTTTTGAAAAAGAGGGCTCGGCGAAGCGTCCGGGAACTCCGGGCCACTACTGCACAGCAGCCTTTGATGCTGCGGCAAAAAAAGCCGGACTGAGGACTAAAAGCATCAATGGTGATGCCTTTTCCGATGAAATTAAGCAGGAAGTTATCGCTGCGGCAAAGGGGTTTGGTACCGAAGGTGCTTTTGAAGGCTTTGATATGGTTGTGTACAGCTTGGCTTCGCCGGTGCGCACCGATCCGAAGAGCGGAGAGACATACCGTTCGGTGCTAAAGCCGATTGGCCGGAGTTTTGAGAGCCGGACGGTAGATTTTATGAGCGGCAAGGTCAGCGATATTCGGGTGGAGCCGGCGACAGAAGAAGAACAGTTGGCAACGATTAATGTCATGGGTGGAACAGACTGGGTCATGTGGCTGGATGCTCTGCTGGAAGAAGGTTTGTTGGCAAAGGGTGCGCAGACAGTAGCGTATTCTTATATTGGGCCGGAATTAACCTACCCGATTTACTGGAACGGTACGATTGGCGGAGCCAAGAAGCACTTGGAAGAAACCGCCGTTCGGTTGAATCGCAGCCTGGCTGCGATTCAGGGCAGGGCCTTTATTTCGGTGAACAAGGCATTGGTGACCCGGGCTTCGTCTGTGATTCCGGTGGTGCCTTTGTATGTTGCCATTTTGTATAAGATAATGAAGGCCAAGGGCCTTCACGAAGAGTGTATTGAACAGATGTATCGGCTGTTTGCCGAGCGTTTCCGAGGCGGAGATTCGGGCGGAGATTTGGACTTGGACGAGAAGGGCTATATCCGCATTGATGACCGAGAGATGCGCGATGACGTACAGGCCGAAGTGGCCAAATTGTGGGCCGAGATTAACAGCGATAACCTGGCTCGGCTTTCCGATATTGAGGGATTTCGCGAAAGTTATCTGCGCATCCACGGCTTTGGTATTCCGGGTATTGACTACGAAGCTGATATCGATCCCACGGCGATGCCGGAGCTCTAGCCGGTCGGGAGACTGTGGTTTCCTCCGGCAAGTGCCCCTTCTCCGGTCTCGCTTATGCCAAAAAAAATCGATCATGAGCAACGCAAGCAGGAAATTCTGCGCGAGGCACTGGAGTTATTTTCCTCTAAAGGTTACGAAGCAACTACTTTAGCCGATATCGCCAAGGCCGCGCACATTGCCCGGCCCACTCTGTATCAGTATTTTCGCAATAAGCATCAATTGTTGTTTTTTGCCTCCAAGCAATTTACCGATCAGTTTTTGGTCTACTACCACAAGATTGTCGATCTCAGGCATATCTCGGCGGCCCACCGCCTGCGCTTCATTTTGAGTCATATTGTATTGTCTTGTCGGGAAAAACGCCGTGAGCTGGTCAGCCAGAGTGCGTTTATTCTGAAGCTGGAGCAGGAAGGTCGATCGATTGGCGGCTTGGTACACAAGCGTACCAAGCCACTGAAGAGTCTGCTTTTCTTGCTGATTGAAGAGGCCCAACAAAATCAACAATTGCGTTGTTGGGATCTGAACGAGACGGTTGATATGTTGCTGACCTTGGTGACCAGCGGTATCGTTCATGTTCTGCTGTTCCCCGATGAAGATTGCGCCCCGGTTCTGCGACATATTGTCACGGTGCTGACTCTGCTTGCCGGACAGGTTGCCGAAGCCGAAGCAGGGACTAGAACAGAGATAGAGGCTTGGGACGAGGCGTATGAGGAAGTTCACCGCGAGCTCCTTTCTTTAATAGAGGAGATGAGGCAGCGGGATGCCGTGGAGAAAGCCAAGGCTCAACATGGCTCTAAGAACAATCATGCGGAGTTGATGGATGCGGAGGAGGATGTGCTGGATGACGAATGGAATGCCTTCCTTGATCCGTTCCGGGCTATGGAGTAAAACTCTTTCCGCGCATCAGGGAAATTATGCGGTCAAAAGTGCGGATGTGTTTTTATGGTAAAGAAGTCTAAATCCGGCAACGGATTGAACCGCAAAAAATCTACTTCGTCCGGAAGCCAGCCAAAAAGTCAGCACAAGAATCCGCCCAAAAATCGGGATTATGTACATGATAGCTATACTGATCGGGCCATGAAGCAGGGCTATCAAGCTCGTTCGGTGTTCAAGTTGAGTCAGATTGATGAGCAGTACAGGTTGTTGCGCCCCGGTATGAGGGTCCTGGACTTGGGTGCGGCTCCGGGTAGTTGGAGTCGCTATGTGTTACAGCGAATTCAAGCAGGATCGCCAGAATCCGGAGCTTGGCTCTGTGCCGTGGATTTAGAGGAGCTGGACTCCAATGTACGAAAATCTCCGTATTTGACATTTTTTCAGGCAGATTTTACCGGTGCTGAATTACAACAGCAGATTGTACCGTACTTAGAACGTGATGGGCTTTTTGATGTGGTACTGAGTGATATGGCCCCGCGTACCACAGGCAACCGAACGGTCGATACGGGCCGCTCCGAGGCTTTGGCGGAAGAAATCCTTTCTGTACTGCCGCGTTTTTTGCAGACGGGTGGTTCCTTGCTGTTTAAGCTGTTTCAGGGTGGGGCGGAACAACAGTTCGAGCAGCGGTTGCAGGTTCTGTTTGCGCACAGCCGGCGGCTCAAACCGCAGGCTGTGCGCAGCCGTTCATTTGAAGTTTATTTTCTGTGCAGGGACTATCGATCGGGCCGGCGGTCCGGATGAGCTGCATCCTTGTGATAGTGAAAATAAGAAGAACCGGAATGCCGGGAGGATTTTTTTTGTAGTTTGGTTTACGGCACAGAATACAGTGGGGGCGAATGGAACTTGATCAAAATGGGGCTTCATGGCAGAATCCCACTGCGAAATTGATTTGATAGAAAGGAGTCTATAATGAAATCGAATTTGGGAATAATGGGAATGAAGGGGGCCGGAACGGCACTTCGTCTGATGGCAATTCTTGCTTTTACAGGCCTTTGTTTGAATCTCCTGCTAAGTCCATTGGTAGCCCGGGGCAGTTCCGGCTCGTCCTCTGAGAGCGAGGAAGAGAAAGGGGCCCCCGAGTTGGTTGCGTTTGTCAGTGACAGCAATGCCGGTTTTGATAAGGATGTGCGCAAAAATCTGAACTCTGACAGCCGCAAGTATAGTATGCCGGTACAGATAGAGAAGCTCGATGGATTGCTGAACAGCGATCTGGGTCTGTATAAGAAAGTGGCAATCATCGCTTATATCAGCGATATTGAGGGAGACATTTTGGGCAAAATCCTTGAATTACAGGGTTCTGAGCCAGATAAATATGAACTGTGGCTGACCTATACGGGTTCGGATGCCCCGGCACTCCCTGAGGGCATTGACGCTGCCACATCCGCTTCTAAGCAGAGCTATTCGGAATATGGTTACGGCCAAAATATTGTGCCGCACTTGTTTCAATAAGTTGTAGTTGCGGTGATCGTTTTCATTCGTGCCTGTGCTCCCATTTATGTCTGAAAGGGGAACGGGAATTGCGAGGCCATCAAAGCCTGTAATTCCCGGCAGGCCAGGAAGCGGTGAGACAGGTTCTGCTTGAGACTTCCGTCCAATTCGGCAAAGCTCTGTCCGGCATAGGCTGAGTCCGGTGGCAGTTCAAATATTGGGTCGTAGCCGAATGGCTCTTCCTGTCTGCTGCGCGGCTCAGTAGTGATCAGGCCGTTGACACAGGCTTGGACGGCATAGAGTTTGCCTTTCGGATTCAATAAAACCAAACAGCAGATAAAGCGGGCTCTCCGGTCGGACACATCGCCCAGTTCTTCGAGCAGCAGAGCGTTTTGTTCTGCGGAGCTGATACTGCTGCGTTCCGGACTCAGGCCGTAACGGGCACTGTGGATGCCGGGGCGTCTGCCCAGGGCGAGCACTTCCAAGCCGGAGTCATCGGCTAATATCCAGTCGTTCTTTTGTGCTTTCCGGACGGCTTGGGCCTTGAGCAGGGCGTTACCGAGGTAGGTGGCTGCATTCTCTTCGCATGTAAAGGGTTGTGCCTCTTTGATGCCCCAATTGGGCAGAAGCCCGCCAAACTCTCGGCATTTGTGCCGGTTCCCGCTGGCCAAGACCACGGCACTCCGATTTTCAATTGAGGGTGAAGACATAGAGACCCTTTTTCGGGCTGTGAGGGCCCGTGCGGTTTTTTGGCCCCAAAAGTTCGGAAAATAAGAAGCTGAAAAAATAAAAGACGGGATAAGGCTTTGGTAAAAAAACTCTGGAAAGGGGAATTGGATTCCTGGATAAGCGGTAGGCCGCTGCTTCCTCTCGGACCTGACGGGGTTAAACCGCCACCCATAACCCAAGCCCTAACCAGAGACGGAGAGAGAGGGATTCGAACCCTCGGTACCGTTTCCGATACACACGCGTTCCAGGCGTGCACCTTCAACCACTCGGTCATCTCTCCCGGAGTTGTCATGTACCCAACACGTACCCAAGTGGATTCGAACCACCGGCCTTCAGAACCGCAATCTGATGCTCTATCCAGCTGAGCTATGGGTACAATCACAGCAGGGGATTTCCACCCGCAAAACTGTGCGCAGGAATGTACCGGAAGCCTTTTTTCGTGTCAAGGCAGCCATAGACGTGGCTGTACGGGAAAGAAGATCGATCTTGAGAGTGCTCGGATACCCTGGCACTGATGTAGAGAGCTGGGGCTAGAAACGGGACTCCACCATAAATTCGGTCACCGGTAGTTGGTTGAGCAGGTTTATTCCGGTCATAAAGTAAAATCGAGTGGTGAAGGCACTGGGTGTCAGAACATCCAGTACAAAACCGGCTTGGATTTCCACACCGAATTGAAGGTCCTGTAGATTATTGGTGTCAAACAGACCGGCAAATAAGCCAAATTTGCCCTCCAAGGCAAAGCCGGCGTTAAATTCGGAGCTGCTGTCATAGGTATGTTGGGACAACAGCAAAATGGTACGCAAGCGGCCCAAGGCATAAAAGTCACTGGCTCCGTCTTCCAGTTCGATGCCCGGCACTTCCGCATCGAGAGCACCGATATCCAGCCGTTGCAATATATTGGCCATGCCGGAAAGGTGGATATTCAGTTCCAGCCAGCGGGCGGGCAGCAGTGCCAGTTTATATTGGGTACGTAGCAGCAGCAGGCCGGTCAGTACACCGGCATCGACCCGGACATGCAGTTGCATGCCCCAAAGCCGGCTCCTCAGGAGGTAGAGTGAATTTAAGTCCATGGTGAGGCCAACCGCGATATCGTGGGTCATTGTGCTGTTATTTATCTTCAGGATGCCCCAGTATTCTACGTTTAGGCCAAATTTAGCGGAGACACTTGGTTGGATAAAGGGCTCTATGCCACCGCGCATCCACAGAGTGGTGTCGGAGAGCCTTTGGACATTGAGTCGTTCCAACAGTCTCTGGGTTTGGACCTCCGCCAGAAGATTGAGCCCAAAGAGCGAATTGCCAATGTGAGGGAAATACCACGACAGGCCGGTAGACTTACCCAAGTGCCAACGAAAGGCACTTCCCGGAGCTTTGCGTTCTCCGAGGAAGCCCATGTATACAGAGTGTCCGTCGGTCGTGCCACCCATAAAGCCGACGCGTTTGGGGCCGGGTTCCAACAAGATATATATTTCGACCCGTCCGTCCGGAGAGTAGCGCGTTTCAAAGTCGGCTTGGAAGTACCACTGAGTGCGCATAGCTCTGCGGCTGTCTTCAATCCGAGTCTCGAGCTGAAGGGGGGTATAGGTCTCGCCCTCTTCAAATTGTAGGTAGGTGAATATGTAGTACCGGTTGAGACTCCCTGCTCCCTCGAAATAGATCTTGGTAATGGTATATTTTTCCAGGTAGACCGGTTCGGACCGGGCATACAGAGCCGTCCCGTTTTCCGGGCCGGCGAAGTTGCCGGACAACAGCCAAACCGAGAGCAACGTTGCTGTCAGCCATCGGAAAGCCATAGTTCTCCAGCTCTTCCTCTCATAAAACCTTGCGGGTAAAACCAAAACCTTTCGGACCAAGCTAACCCGGCTAGAGCTGTGCGGTGACACAGACCGGACAGTGGTCACTGCCGATGGCTTGGTCCAAAATAGCAGCGTCTTCCAGCTGCCGGGCAAATGGGCTGTTGATACAAAAATAATCGATCCTCCAGCCCACATTTCGTTCGCGTGCCCGGGTGCGGTAGGACCACCAGCTATAAGCATCGGTCTTGTCCGGGTAGAAGTGGCGAAAGCTGTCGGTGTAGCCATCGGCCATAAAATGTTCCATCCATTCGCGCTCCTTCGGCAGGAAGCCCGGAGATTGGTGGTTGTCATCGGGTCGGGCCAAGTCAATTTCGCGCACGGCCACGTTGTAGTCCCCGCACAGCAGCACCGGACGGCTGTGGTTCCGGCTCAATTCTTCGCAACATCGGTGGATGGTCCGGTTGAAGGCCAATTTGTAGTCGATTCGCCGGCCTTTTTCCTGTGAGTTGGGAAAATAACAGTTGACCAACACGAAGCTGTTAAAATCGGCAATTAGGCTGCGCCCCTCCGCATCAAATATGTTTTCGCCAATCACATCGACCATACGCGATATACTGGCATTCCGGGCCAAATCTTCTTTGATAAACAAGGCCGTACCGCTGTATCCCTTGCGTTCCGCATCGGACCAATAAGAGCGGTAGCCGGGACGTTCCGTGTACTCCGGGCCCAGCTGGTCTCTGTTTACCTTTGTTTCCTGTAGGGCAATGATGTCCCAGTCCCCGGAGAATAACGGGTTGAGCAGACCCTTCTTGTGGATGGCCCGGATACCGTTCACGTTCCAGGATATTAAATGGCGGCTTTGCAGTGTAGCCATGGGTTGTGCTCCTTCATATGGCCTGTGGTACAGCAGTTTTACTGCTAGAGCAGGGCCGCGAAATTGTTGATCATTTTAGCCCCGCATTCGCTGAGCAGGGATTCCGGGTGAAACTGCACACCGTACAACTTTAGTTCCGGAATTTCTAAACTCATGACTTCTCCATCGCTGAAGGCCCGCGAGCTGATTTGCTCTTCCGGTGCACCGATCGCCAGGGAGTGGTAGCGCACTACGGTAATACCATCAGGAATGCCGGCAAATATTTGCGAGCCCGGGCGTATCCGCAATCGGTCGGTTTTGCCGTGTTGGATGCTGGCAGCCTGGTGCACGACATAGGGGCCTGCCGCATGAGCATCAGAAGAGTGGGCAGAACGTTGTTGTAGCTTGTGGGCCATAATTTGCATCCCCAGACAGACACCAAAGATGGGCAGTTTGCCAACCCACTCGTCAAAATATTGCAGTGAACTTCCTGTGCGATCCGGGCCGCCGGGGCCCGGCGAAAAGATCAGAGCGTGATAGGTTTTTTCCGAACCGTTAATCGGGTGATATTCGTCTTCTTTGATTAGGTCGATTTCGATTCCCTGTAGCCGGATTAGTGCCAGCAGGTTATAGGTGAAAGAATCGTAATGATCGATCATTAGAAATCGGAGTGCTTTGTTTCCGGTTTGGCTCATAGTGTACAGCTATATTCCTTCGTATTGAGGGTCACCCCGGTGCAGAGTTTCCACAGGCACAAAACCACTGCCAGTCTAGCGTTGTGGTTTAGCCTTGAGAAGTGTAAAGTCGTCGTTTCGCGTCACACCGAAATCCTCAGGCCCGGAAATTATGGGAAAGGGCAGTCTTGCTTTTTGGCATTGAGGAAAGAATAGTTTCTTTCTGTAAAGAATGTAAATATAGGTGGAATTATCGGGCCAAAATCAGGTTTCACTAAAATTACTCAGAGAATCATCTCTTAATTAGTCTGGACCCTTTGATAATATAATACTGTATAATTAATATTTATAATATATCATATATATCTAAATAAAAATTATATTAATATTCTGAAAAAATAATAAAAATTGTTTAAATAAATCATATATCTAAAATATACAATCCATTTTTACAATTTTAATTGATAATAGTTATATTTGAGGACCCTCCATTGATTTTATGCGTCCATATCCTTAAAATCAAGCTATGCTAAACGAATGGAAAACCCCGGTTAAGAAGCTTGCTGCTGAAATATCTGATACTTGGAGGCGACTTTGACCCGGATCGGATGGAACGCGAAATTGCGGAGCTGGAAACTATTACCAATGCCCCGGATTTTTGGACGCAGCCCGGTCAGGCCGATGCTACCTTTGGCCGCCTGAAGGGTCTGCGTAACCGACATCAGGGTTGGCAGGAACTGATATCCGGCATCGAAGATTTGGACAGCTTAGTAGATATAGCACTGGAAGAGAACGATGAGTCTTTGGAAGGTGAGGTACAGGAAGCTTGGAGAGAGCTGGAGGAGCGTTACAACTCGCTGGCTAATATCGTACTGATGGGTGGAGAGAGTGATGTTCTTTCCGCTTTTTTGACAATCCACTCCGGTGCCGGCGGTACGGAAGCCTGTGATTGGGCCGCCATGCTCTACCGCATGTATAGTCGTTGGGTCGAGCAAAATAACTTTAAGCCGAGTCTGATTGACTACCAAGCCGCCGAAGGCGGCATTAAGTCTGTCACCGTGCAGATTGACGGGGACTATGTTTTCGGTCTGCTCAAGGGTGAAAATGGTATTCATCGCTTAGTGCGGATTTCGCCGTTCGATTCGAACTCCCGCCGCCATACTTCTTTCGCTTCGGTCTATGTTTCTCCTGTGTTAGATGACAGTATTGTGGTGGATATTGCCGGCGAAGACATTCGGGTAGACACCTATCGTGCCGGCGGAGCGGGTGGCCAGCACGTCAACAAGACGGACAGTGCTGTACGGATCACACACTTGTCTACCAATATTGTGGTACAGTGTCAGAATGAGCGCAGCCAGCATAAAAACAAAGATATGGCTATGAAAATGTTGCGTTCCCGTGTCTATGAATATTACCGGGTTCAACAGCAAAAAGAGCGGCAAAAAAATGTCGCCGAGAAAAAGGAAATTGGTTGGGGTTCGCAGATACGCAGCTACGTCTTCCAGCCCTATACCATGGTAAAGGACCTGCGTACCCGCCATGAAACCGGCAATGTCCAGTCCGTTATGGACGGTGCCATCGATCCATTTATTCAGTCTTATTTGCGCTGGGCCGCAGAGCAATTCCACGCCGGCGTATGAAGTGGTGTTCGTTTGCGCGACCATATGCGGCATACAGATGCCCGGAGTGCTTGAAGTGCCTCAAGTGCCCCAAGTATCTTGGATGGTTGCGGGCCGGAAGCCGAGGGGTTCCGGTGTCGGTCCTCTCAGTTGTATTGGGGCTGTTGTTTGCTTTGCACACGCAGATGGCGGTGTTGGAAGCTCAGAACAACGTAGGGCAGTTGCCCGTTATTAACATACAGAAGACTGGTTGGAAAGTCCTGTTTCAGGGTTTTGTCAGCCAACCGGGCAGCGCGCCGCCGAGTAGTGAGGTCGAAAAAATTACCGGAAGGCTGGCAAAGTCTCTCCGGAAACTGGGCGAGCATGTTTTAGATGAGAATGAAAAAAATGACTTGCGCGAAAAGGCCATTCGGGAAGAGTTGTATAAACATTACAAAAAATACACAAGTTTAGTGGAGCAGCGCGACCGCGATGCCCTCAATGCTACTCTGAAGAGGCGGTCCGGCTTCGCCCAAATCACGGCGCAGGGCAACCGGGACAGTAAGATCAGTCAGGAAGGTCGCCTGATTCGGCGCATCCAAAATATGAATCGGGAATTGATCTCCGTGCCGGATTCTCTGCCTCTGGAATTTACAGATCGGAGTCTGGAACCCCATGTGCCGCCAAACATTGTGTTGCTGAGGGATGACTACGATGTCTTCATCTGGGGTGTGGCCAGTGGCCGTGGCAATGTCTTTCAGGTCGAGATGCGAGCCTATATTGCCAACGCGGGGCGAGAGGTATCGCTGTGGAAAGGTATTGTAGGCAGCGATAATTACGAGGATTCTCTGGAAATGATTTACGCCGGGGTTACATCCTTGCTCTTGGGCCGTCCTTGGGCTGCAATGAGGATTGAGGTGGTAACTGAGGTGGAAACCGGCAACGATCCCGATGCCAAAATCTATTTGGACGGAAGTCTACAGGGTGAAAACAACCTGACGTTGTACGGCCTCTATCCGGAGCGCGCATATGAGCTGGAAATCATTGCTACCGGGCTCCAAGGTAAGTACGTTTTTATCGAGCCGGAAGCCGGAAAGCTCAACAGCTTTCAATTCAAGTTAGATATTGAGGTACCGGAAAAATTTATCACCGTGAAATCTTCTGAGCCTGCCGACGTTTATTTGGGAGTACGCTTTTTGGGTGAGACCCCGCTGGAAATCCAAGTGCCCGCCTACGAAACTCTTTTGGTATTGGTCGCCCGTGACAAAAGCACGGTCAACTACGATCTTAGCCCTGAGCAGGAGAAAGACCTGTTCTTCAAGATGGAGAAGGCTCCTGAAATTACGTTGAAAGAAGAAAACGACAAATGGCGCACCCGTTTCTACTGGTCCAGTGCCTTGTTTATGATTTCATTGGCACTGCCGGTGATTTCAGCCGGCATCGGCTTTGTCAATCAGGGCCTCTATGTCAATAACCAAAATAACAGTGAGGGGGCCGGCTATCAGCAAAGTATGCTTGCCGGCTTTGGTGTCGCTATCGGCGGCGGTGTGATCAGCGGGATTTTGCTGGGTTTGAATATCTACGACTTTACCCGATATACCAAGTCTACCCGGGCCCTGACCTCTACAGAATTTAAGCCGCGCAAAGTGCTGCCGGGAGAGGCTGAAGTGAGGCAGCCCGATGTCCGGCCTGATACAGAGGCGGGACAGGCGCAGACAGGCCGGCAAACTGAAGAAGCGAGGTAGACATCTTACTTCTGTCGAGGCAAGATCTTGAGCAGGGATCGATGGTCTTCACTGTCTTGGCCAATCTCCCAAATCATAATGCCGCCCAAGTCTTCGTCTTCGGCAAGATTGAACTTCTGCTGAATCATGTCTTGGCCGTTAAAGTAATAGCCCTTGGCTTCGTTGTCCTCCGAGGCCAAGTTCGACTCCTGCGCCAATCGGCGATAGGTCTTTGCCTTGCGTCGGCCTGTCTTTATCTGTTTACCATAAAACGGCAAGCCAAGAAAAATTTTCCGGGTGGGGATCGCAAAGCGGGCAACGAGGTATTCGACCATCTCCCGGGCATCTTCCATTGTGGAATGGCGTGGAGTGAAGTCGTAAGCCATAAAGTTTATGGTGTCTACCGCCTGAAATAATTCTGTTGTCAAAGCGGCTTGCAGCCGGGAAATGGCCACACTGACGCGGTAGTTTTGTGCCTCGGCCTCATCTTTCCCCTGACGCAGGCCCGCCTGTACTTCCTTGATTAGAGCAATATAAGATTTCATGTCCTTTTTGCTGCGCGGATATTCCCAGTCAAAGTCTACGCCATCCAGCTGCCAAGTCTGCGCAAGATCAATAATATTTTGGGCCAATTGTCGGCGCAGGGCTTCTTTTTTCATGACCGGCAGGAAGCGTGAAGAACCTCCGGCCACACAGATGACTAAGCGGAAGCCGTATATCCTGCGCAATCTTTGCAGGTATTCCATGTGTTCAGGGTAGAAACCGGTAAGATCAATACTCCCGTCACCATCTTTGCCCGGGAGCAAACGAAAATAGTTAATCTGCGTGATACGGCCACTGGCCAGTGCTGCCAGCAGGTACTCCTGAAACTGTGGTACTTCCCGTTCGGAATACAGAATATTGCCTGAAATGAAGGGCTCCGGGTCGTGGTAGCCAAAATCGAAGGCTTTGGCTGAAGGCATGACTTTGCCCCCCCGATATGAACTCTCATGCGGTCGAGGTAAGCGATAGTATGGTAGGTAAACGGTATTGCTGTAGCTCTCCGTCCGGGCTTGCAAACTGACTCCGCAAGTGGAGAACAGAAGTAAACCAAACCAAACCCTACACCAATGTTTCTTTGCCGCCTCTTTGCTGCCATAAGCCATAATCTATTTGCCCTCTCGTCAAACTGCCGCACGGATTATAAGCATTTCAGCGGAACCGACAAGAGAATTTTGGCACCCGGATTGGCGGACGGTCAAAAAATGAGCGGGTACAAAAAAAGGAAGGATTCCCTGTCGCAGCGGGGAATCCTTCCTTTCCAACAGATGCCGGAGTACTGCCGTTCTATTGAGTTTGAATGTATATCTGACTGCTGAATGTAAAATACAGATCGCCGTTTGATCTCTTATAGACATCAAAGTACTGGTTGCTGTTGACTTTTGTCGGATCAATCTGGTTCTTTTTCCAGTAGAGACTAAAGATTCCAACCCGAGTACTGCTGAACGTATCTTCGCTGTAGCGGAATGAGCCATTCCCCTCGGCACCACCAATACTGGCTGTAAAGAGACCACCAGTCTCGAATTTGAATAAATTGCTTCCAATCCCACTTTGCCAAGTACCGGCTGCCCTCAGGTTGTCCTTTAGCTGGAACAACAGATTGTCTTCTTCGACAATCTGACAGGAAAACAGAACCAAGCTACTCAGCAGAATACTACAAAATAATACCAATCTTGTCTTCTTCATCTCTGACCTCCTTACAGCCATATTCTCAGGCCCATTTCAGGGAACAGAGCGACCGGTACCATCAGATAAGTACCACTATAGATTTCATTGCCATTTATACTTTCCAAGCTAATCTTCTCCACTTGGAGACCGATACCCAGCTGTGCCTGGGCAAAGATCTCCAGTTTTGGCAGAATTTTCAGGGAAATCCCCGTACCCACGCGGAGTAAGGTTAAGAGGTGGCTAAATTTGTAGCTGTTTTCGCCTACGCCATAGCCAAAGTCGAAATAGAGACTCACAGTACCGTAAAGTCCCAGAATGGGCGTATCGAGAAACTTATAGGACGTGCCGAGGGAGATAAACGGACGTATGGGAAAATCCGGAATAATATTATCCGGTCCTGCGCCACCCATAATACCAATGTCAAAAGACATTAAAACACCTTTGACAGCATATGCACTGCTAATGGCTCCACCCGGGGCGTAGTGCATAACGGAACCTTTTTCAAGCTGAAAGTTGGGCGAGAGGCTCGTAAAATCAATGGAGGTATTCTTGGTTTCCAACACGTTGTACAGACTGGTGAAAGGCAGATAACTGCTGTACATCAGGCCACCACCGAGAGACTGTGCCCACAGGCCAGCCTGTCCAAACACCATCAGTAATGATGCCAAACCAAATGCCAATATTGGTTTCTTTCGAAAACATTGTGACCATATCATCAGGCAATTCCTCCTTGGACAGAGAGATTCGTGTCTCTTTTCATTAGGACATCCTCCATAATGCACCCTGCCTTAGCGGCCGGATGCGGCACCTGCTGAATAAACCGCATTCTCATCTCTGCGATACAGGCCACATTATCCCGTTCCTTTTTCCAGTGTCTACCCCCTGTTTTTACGGCTTTATTGTTAGGTTCCGGGCCTGTCTTCATTGTCTGTTCTTTTTGAAAACAGAAGAACACGAAATACGTTTGTCCCTTTCCGGAGAGTACTTTTGGGAAGCGCAGGTCCTGCCATGCTATTATTATTTGAGAAAGAACGGATAAAGTAATAGACTATCCGGATTTTTGCAGTGATACTGTCGTTCGCTTTCGTGCCGGATGCGTATTCTTCTGACAGTGTGAGCTTTTATGTTTGAAAATATCCATTACAGTTATAGTCTGATTCTTTCTTACTATACTTTTGCCGTCTTGTTGTTTGGTGGCCTTGCCAGCGTCTATTCGTCAAAAATTGCCAGTGCCATGAAGCTGATTGGCTTGCTGAGCCTGCTCACGTTCAATGTTTCTTCATCGTATTTTTCCAGTCTGGGTTTGCCGCGCAGCATTCCCGTTTCGGCTGATATTCTGCGTATTTTGCGCATGACGCTGCTGGCTTGGCTGCCTTGGTCTATCCTTAGTTTTGGTGCTGATATTTTAGGGGTTCGTTGGGTAAAACTACGTAGGGCTACCCTCATCTACAGTGCCGGAATCAGCATTCTCTATTGGGTTTTGTTTCTTCTCTTGCCACAGGGCAGGCTCTCTATTGACTGGTTCGAGATTGTGATCTATCTCATACTGGCTCTTTTTTCTATTATTGTACCTATCTCCTGTCTTTGGCTGGGTATACGCAATACCCTCAGTGAAAATGCTCTGCGTTTTTGGTATAAAGATATTGCTATGACAATGCTAATCTGTGCCTTGCTTCAAATTCTGATATTTATACCGCTATATTTTTCTTACTTTCCCAGCTTCTCTGATTTAAAAAACTATGGAGAGACATATATTAACCCTTTGGGTGAAAGGGGCCAAAATCTGTTTGCGGATGGGGCAGATGGTGCAGATGGGACAAAGGGTATCCGAGCATTGAACTTCATGCCCATATATTATTTGTTTTTCAGCTTACCATTTTCGATTCATCTTCTGTATAACTTGGTTCAGTTACTCAAAGCGGCCAAAGTAGGACAAGCCGGTGCCGGATACTCACAGGACAGTGCATTAAGTTTTACGGCGGAGTCGCCGCTGCCTGCCCCGCCACTGCCTGACTTGGATGCTGTCAGCGGTTCCGGCAATAAGAGCAATGATGTACAACATTTGGAAAAATTTGCTGCCCGTTACACTATTTCTAAGCGGGAGCAGGAAGTTCTCCTCAAACTGATCCGGGGTTCCAGCTATGCGGCTATTGCCGAACAGCTCTATATCTCTTTGGCAACCGTCAAGAGCCATGTGTATTCCATTTATCGAAAGACAAAAGTAAAGAATAAGATACAACTTTTAAGCAAAATATTGAATGAATGAAGAACGAGGGACAGAGTGGCAAGGGGAGTGAAAGCAGAACCGAAACAGGTTGAGGACAGGACACATTAGAACAGAGCTGCATGTGGCAAAATAATGGTGAAAACGTTACAATTTGTGGTCACTCGCATTGAAATTTTAGAGTTTGTTTAGAATTTTTCGGGGTTTTTCTGTTCTCAGTGAAATTGTAATTTTGTGTGTACAGATTTCTTGTTTGTAAGGGGTTTAGCCTTACTGTGGTATCAATACCGGGCTCTTTCTTTTTTGGGCAGCGGAATGTCTGTCTATAAAATAATATGATATATCAAAATATGATTTAATTCGGGTTCTCATCAGCACAAAAGATCTTTGTGTTTGCAGCGAAAGTGAGATTTTAAACAGATTCCTGTTCCGGGAACAATTTTCGCAAACTCGGGGAATCGGGAATGATGGGGAAATAACTATGTCACAAGTTGCTCAGGTGCGGGTGCGCTATGCGCCCTCACCCACCGGACTGCAACACATTGGAGGGGTGCGCACCGCCCTGTTTAACTATCTCTTTGCCCGCAGGAGCGGAGGCCGTTTTATTCTGCGCGTTGAGGATACGGACCGTGCGCGTTCGGAAGACCATTATATCCAAGACATCTACCAATCTTTGGCATGGCTGGGCATTGAGCCGGACGAAGGTCCGGCGGAACACGGTTTCTCCGGGGGAGACTACGGCCCTTACATTCAATCTCGGCGCGTGGAGCTATACCGAAAGTATACACAACAATTGTTGGACGAAGGCAAAGCTTATTATTGTTTTTGTAGTACAGAGCGGATGGAGCAGCTGCGGAAGAAACAGGAAGAGGAGAAATCTGCCTTGCAGGGTTATGATCGGCACTGCCGCAGTCTCCCGCCCGAAGAAGCCCGCAGGGAAGCCGAAAGGCGTTATGCTGCCGGAGTGGAAGGACAGGGCTGCACGGTGCGTTTTGCCATTCCGTTGGAAGGTTCTGCAACCTTTCACGATCTGCTGCTGGGGGATATTGAGTGGGCCAATGGAGATATTAACCCGGACCCGGTGATTCTCAAGGCCGATAGGTTTCCCACTTATCATTTGGCGAATGTTATCGATGACCATCTGATGAATATCACGCACGTATTGCGGGCCCAGGAATGGCTCTCTTCGGGGCCTCTGCATATCCAGCTATATCGTGCTTTTGGCTGGGAAGCACCTCAGTTCTGTCACCTGCCGATGGTTATGGGGCGGGATCCGGCAACGGATAAGCTATCAAAGCTGTCCAAGCGTCACGGTGCCACTTCTTTGCTTGAATTCCGCAAGGGGGGTTACCTGCGTGAAGCCCTAATCAATTACATTGCCCTGTTGGGTTGGGCCTTCGATGAAAGTCGTGAGACTTTCACTTTGGCGGAGTTGGAGGGGTGCTTTGACTTGGCCAAACTCAGCCGCTCTCCCGCCACCTTTGATTACCGGAAGCTCGAATGGTTTAATGGTCGATACATCCGGCAGTACAGCGTGCCCCAACTCAGAAAGGAGTTGGAGAACCTGTGGCAAGAGCATTCACCGGAAATGCATGGTGCCGTTTCGGTGGAGAATTTGACGGAGAGGCTGGACTGGATACTGCCTCTATTGCAAGAACGTCTAAAGTCTTTGAGAGAGATTCCGGCCTTGGCGGCCTATTTTTTTGTTGCGCCGGTGTATGAAGAACCTGAGCTGGCCCTGCCGAAGAAACATACTGCGGCTCAGGCCGCAGCTTTGCTGCGAAAGAGTCGCAGTGTATTGGAGCAGCTTCATTCCCGAGATTGGGTCTGGGAGACTTTTGACGAGCTTTTGGCCGTCAAACAGGATTGGGAAGCTTCCTTCCGGGCGGCAGCGGCAGATGAAGGGGTGAAAATGGGTTCCCTGATGCAGCCGTTGCGTTATGCCATCACCGGGAGCAATACCTCCCCACCGTTGATTGAGTCGATGATTGTTTTGGAACGTCTGGCCGGCGGCGAGGAGCTTTTGGGGCGGTTGGACAGTTTGGCTATGTGTCTTGAAACAGGGGCTGAAGATTTATGAGCGGCGGATTGGTAAGGGTCTGCGTGTCGTTGTGGTAGCGTTGAACATTGTCGCGAAGCGTTTGGAGTTGTTGGAAGAAACTCTGATCTACCGCTTTCTTGACCGGGTGCAGTTTGCTTTTTATCCGGCTTTGTGCCAATCGTCGAGTGCTGCCGCCCTGCAAACTCCCGGTGGGAAAAGGTCTCCGGAAGTTGTGCTGAGCTGTAGCTTGTTGGGTCTGCGTTTGAAGGCCCACGAAGCAATGGACCAAAGTTTTGGCCGCTATGACGTGACGGAAGAGTTTCCCTTTACCGAGGTCGCAGAGCAGAGCTGCGCGGCGAGTTCGCCGGTGAAACCACTGGTGGGTTCGCAAACCATCCGGAGAAAATTGGCTGTTGGCGATGATTCCGGCTCTGAGGCTGACCTGCCTTTGTCGTTGGGGCGTATACGGGAAATTAGCCAGTGTCGGGCAATATTGCAGCATTATTTGGAATTTCTGGAGCAGTATTGTCCGCCGGAACCAGTGTCTCAAGTGCCGGAAGTGCCGGATATGGGTCAGGAGATGCATTACGGTTCGGCACTGGAGCAGGATGTGATAGTGCTTCAGGCCGTTTCGCGGCGGATTCACTATGGGGCCGTCTATGTGGCAGAAAGTAAATTCCGCCGGCAGGAGAGTCAGTTGCGGCCCTTGCTTGAGCAGTGGCAGCGGTATGGGGAGCAGAGCGCAGTTGGCAAGGAGTTGCAAGAGGAAATTCTTGCCGCGATTACTCGCGTTGAAGTTGAGCAAGACATTTTGCAGCGAGTTCACAACAAGGCCGGCATTATTCAGAGTATGCAAAGTCCCCGTGTTGAGATACAGGGGGCGGATGGATATAACTTGCAACGTTATTATTTGGAACCACGGAGCTTGCGTGACTTTTATGCCAATTGCATTATCCCCTTGACCAAGAGGGGTGAGCTGGCCTATTTGTACCGCCGTATCTGAGCTTGAAAACAATCGAAAACTGGGACACCAAGCAGCTTTTTGTCCGGATGTATCAGCCGCTGCAAGAGTGGTTAAAGGAATACGGTATCGAGTATCCCTGGTCGGATGCCGGTGCTGTGCCTGACAGCTATGCGGTTTGGGTCTCGGAAGTGATGTTGCAGCAGACGCGGGTGGAGACAGTGCGACCTTATTTCCGCAATTGGCTGGAGCGTTGGCCCACTTTGGGAGAATTGGCCCGGGCCAAGGAAGAAGAGGTACTTAGGCAATGGGAGGGTTTGGGTTATTACAACCGGGCCTTAAATATGCTGAAGTGTGCCGAGAAGTGCATTCATGAGCTGGGGCTGGATAATTTGCCGAGAGTCTCCGCCGAGCTATTGGCTTTGCCGGGTATCGGGCCGTATATTGCTGCGGCTGTAGCCAGTATTAGTGGCAATGAGGCGGTATTGGCTTTGGATACTAACGTGAGGCGCATTTTTAGCCGGTTGTATCAAAGGCAGCCCGGTCCGGTTGTCGAAAGAGAATGGCAGCGGCGACACAGTCTTGCCTTGGAGTTTTGCATTTGGCGTGGCAGGGGCAATGTCGCGCTAATTCAGCTGGGGCAGCAACTGTGTAAGGCCAAGCGGCCACTGTGTTCCCGCTGTCCGTTGCAGGGGTTCTGTCCTACTGCCCGGAGTTCTAACTGGGCCGAGTTCCCGGTGCGGAAGGTTTTCCGGAAGCAAAAGTCGGAGAGTCGTCGGCTTTTGCTTTGGGCTGAGGGTGGGTATTTGCTGCTGCGCAAGCGCAGCGGTCATCTGCGCCACTTGTGGCGTTTTCCTGAGTGCGAACAGCTGGGCACCCTGTTTGCCCGGGAAGAGGATGGGACTTACTTGGGCAGTTTCTGCCACGCCTACCTACAGGAGGAGGAGAAGATTCAGGTCTTCCGGCACGTTAGTCCGATTAGTCGTAATGATTTGGAGGCGGCTTTGTCGCAAACGGTGAAACGGGATTTTGAGTGGACTTGGGCCGGGCTGACGGAGCTGGAGCAACTGACTCTTGCCGGGCCTTATCGTAGATTCTTGCGCAAATTCTTGCACAAGTTGTGTGAATCCCCGGATCGGCCTCCGGGACAGCAGGAAGATGGGTCGTTGCACAAGTAATATTAAGATAGATCAAATTTACTCACGGTGATATAGCCTCCGCATTTATCTTGTCACAGTGCCGTGCAGCTGCGATTACAAGTTGTCCTAAGGCCAATCCGCCATCGTTGGCCGGAAACCGGACGGGAGTGAAGACTTGGCCTAAAAGCGAATCCTGTTCTTGTAATAATTCACGACACAGGGCCAGCAGTAAGCTGTTTTGAAAGACCCCGCCGCTGAGAATGATGTTCGGCTTTGTTTCGGTCGTTGTACTGCTTGCCTTGAGGTTTGAAGTGAGGCGGCAGGTCATATTACAGATGGCATGGGCCAGAGTGAGATGGAAGCGCAGTGCGCAATAGCCTCGGTCCTGTGTACTTTGCCAGTCTGAGAGCAGGGCCGGCCACATTCGGCTCATTTCCAGTTGCAGGAATGCATCCTGTTCTGAATTTGTTCCGGGGATCGAATCGGAGATTTCGGAATTTTCTCCGGTGATTTTGCCTTGAATATCAGAAGGGTAGGGTTCCAATTGGATATTGGAAATAAGACTTCGTTGTGTTTCCGTAAACCGGGAATGTATGATACCCCGGTCGAAGAGATAGCTCTGGGCCAGTGCTTCCAGTTCGATGGCGGCTTGGCCGTCATAACTGGTTTGACAGTAGACAGAGTCTTGAGGGCCTGAAGCCCTTTCCGGGATTTGGGCCGGAATCCGGGCCGGGATTTGGGGCAATAACAGGGCCCCTATGGCGTCAAACAGTCTGCCGGCAGCCGAACTTTTATGGCATAGGCCCTTGTGTATTCCGGTGACCAGTATTTGGAATTGCTGCCCGGATAATTGGGGCAGGCAATGCCACAGTTGCCATTCATCTAACAACTGCCGCAATTCAGAGACGGTCTGGCCTATATTGCTGTTTGAGCTTTGCTGATGTGAAGGACAAAGTTGCAAAAGCCATGCGAGGAGGCAACGCCAAGGTTCTTGGGCCGCAAGCTGATTGCCCGGCAGGGGTATCGCTTGCAGGCCGGCAATACGCGTTGCCGTCCGATAGTCAGCCAGAAAAAATTCTGCACCCCAAAGGTGGCAATCCTGTCGCCTTGCGTTGTCGTCATCGCCGTAGCCTAAGCCGTCAAACATCACACCAATAACGGTTTGTGGTTCCAGTGCATGTTCTGCCATACAGGCTGCCAAGTGCGCGTGGTGGTGCTGGACGGCTTCGAGAGTCATCAGGTTATTTGGGTTTTGGGCCGCCAGTTTGCGGGCATACTTCGAATTTATATATTCGGGGTGTTGGTCACAGGCCAGGATTTCCGGTTGCAAACGATAGAGCCGTTGATAGTGTTGTAAGTTTTTCTGAAAGTCTTTCCAGTTTTCCAGTTTGGCAATGTCGCCGAAGTACTGACTGATCACGATTCTATTGCCGGAAGTAAAAGCGAAATTTGCCTTTTCCTGTGAACCGAGTGCCAGAATTTCGGGCAAGAGGCCCGATTCGGAGTTGTTTTGCTGTGCTGCGAATTGGGGGAGTTTAAGCGAGCACGGTGCGTAGCCGCGAGCGTGGCGCATCATTTGCAGGTTGTCATTTTTGGTATACAAGGCATGGCTTCGCAGTACCGAATCATCAACACGGCACAGGATTTTTCGGTCGTGTAGCAGCCAGTAGTCCGTGATATGCTTTAATTTTTGCAGAGCCTCTTGATTGTTGATGCATTGTGGTTCGTCACTGAGATTGCCCGAAGTCATGACCAGTGGTTTGGCAAAGTCACGCAGTAACAGCAGGTGCAATGGTGTTGTTGGGAGCAACAGTCCCAGTTCGTTTAGGCCGGGGGCGACTGCCGGAGAGAGAGGAGGTAATGTTTCGTGTACTTCAGACCTTCGCAACAACAGGACGATGGGTCCTTGGCCTCGGGGGTCTTGCAGGGCCCGGGAGGCCTTAGGAGACAAATGACAATAAGATTGAGCTTGGTCCAAGTCGGGTATCATAACAGCAAAAGGTTTGTGTGGACGTTGCTTACGCTGTCGCAAACGGTTGACAGCATCGGTATTGCCGGCATCGCAGGCCAGTTGAAAACCTCCGAGACCTTTGATTGCCAGTATGTGGCCTCGGCGCAGCAGCTCGGCGGCGGCGGCGAGGCTGTCTCCTGAGTCAACGTAGTTTTGAGGTGCCAGTTCGTTGCCATGGACATCACTGAGCCATATTCTTGGGCCACATGCCGGGCAGGCTATAGGTTGAGCATGGTAGCGACGATCTCTTGGATCGTTATATTCTGTAAAACATTCAGGGCACATTGTAAAGGGTGCCATTTCGGTGCGTACACGGTCATAAGGCAGTTCTTTGATGATGGTCAATCGCGGTCCGCAATGTGTACAATTGGTGAAAGGATAGCGATAGCGTCGCATCAGGGGGTCAGAAACTTCGTGAGCACATGCCGGGCAAACCATGATGTCCGGTGAAATTGTTGTTCGCTGCCGGCTGTCCTCTGCATGCTGAGGGCTGGCCAGAATTTGAAAATTTTGTGGCGGCGGTGGAAATTCCGAATTTTTTAAGACCGTGCGCTCAACACTTTGGATATCAGATAAGGGTGGGGCTTGGGATTGTAGGGCATCCATGAATTGCTGAATTTGGGATGAATTGCCCCAAATTTGGATGCTGACACCGTGAATGTCGTTGAACACATGGCCTTGGAGTCCCAAGCTTTGGGCCAATTGCCAGACAAAAGGGCGAAAACCGACACCTTGGACAATGCCCCGGACTTGCACGTGTTCTGCTTGTATGACCATTGGCAATTGACAACTATAAATGAAATGGGAGGAACAAAGCCACAACCAAAGTTCGTCAGCAAATTCTGGGCAACTGTTCCCCGTATGGAACATCTATAAGACGCTCCGAGCCAAATGCATTTCGCATGGTCAATACGGGAGCCATAGAAGTCTCCGGTTCTAAGACTCGGCCTATAATGGCGGCATTCTTCGCTTCGGAGAAAGATTGTAGAGCGGTCAGTCCTGCTTGGGCTTCCGCTTCCGGCAGTATGGCGACAAATTTTCCTTCATTGGCCAAATAGAGCGGATCCAAGCCCAAGAGTTCGCAAAGGCCCCTCACTTCAGCTTTGAGGGGTAAACTGTCTTCCTTCAGCTGAATCTTTACCTTGCCGGATTGGGCAAATTCATTGAGTATGGCCGCAATACCGCCTCTGGTTGCATCACGCATACAGCGAATACCGGGACATGCTTCTAACAGAGCTTGAATCTGCTCATTCAGACCATTGCAGTCTGATCGGATGGCACCTTTATCAATGCCCAGATCCCCTCGCATGGCCATTATCGTGGCACCGTGGTCACCCAAGCTGCCGTTGATGAGTAAAACATCGCCGACGCGGATATTCTTTACTGAAAGCTGTATATTCGAGGGAATCACCCCGACCCCACAAGTATTGATAAAAATCTTATCGGCACAGCCTTTGTTGACCACCTTTGTGTCGCCGGTAATGATGGCAACGCCGGCATCGTCGGCAGCACGTCTCATGCTTTGCAGGATCTTACGCAGATCGCTGATAGGCAGACCTTCTTCTAAGATTAGACCACAGCTCAGATACAAGGGTTTGGCCCCGCCTACGGCCAAGTCATTGACGGTTCCATTGACGGCCAGAGAACCGATATCTCCTCCCGGAAAAAAGATGGGATCAATAACAAAAGAATCAGTCGTCATTGCGAGCTGACCGCCCATCCCGTTACTATGTGCCTGTAAAAGAGAAAGGGGCACTCTGGCTTGGTCCTCTGTGGCCTGATTGGCAGGGGCCAAGGGGTTGGCAAATACAGCCATGATCTCCTGTTCGATTAACTGCTGCATGGCGTGGCCACCACTTCCGTGTGCCAGCGTAATAATTTCTTGAGTCATAAAATTCGATCGGTCCTAGGCATCAGCGGCAAGCAGAGAATCTTTCCGGCTGCGTATTCCACGGTTATAGTAGGCAGCACAGGAGCCCTCTGAAGAAACCATCAAGGCTCCCACCGGAGCATGGGGGGTGCATAATTCACCGTACAGGGGGCATCCCGTGGGCTCAATTTTCCCCTTGAGAACCTCGCCGCAACGAGATTTTTGCAACAGTTCTTCCAATTGACGAAAAGCCTCCTGAGACTGAGCAGTCGGCTGGGGTTTGAGAATACTTTCGCTGTGCCCAAACTTTTTTTCTGCATCAAAGTTCTCATACTCCGGACGCAGACAAACACCGGCATTGCCAATTTGACCAAATCCGCGCAGTTCGAGAATTGGATGCGGCATGTATACTTTTGTCATTGCATCCAGACCGGGAGCACTACCGTTACCTTTGACTACCCTTGTATACTGATTCTCGATCTTTGCTTCTCCATTTGCAATTTGTAATAAAACCATGTAAATCCCCTGCAAGAGATCACTCGGCTCAAAACCGGAGACTACCAGGGGTTTGTGAAATTCGTCACTGACGAAATTGAATATATCCAGCCCTGTAACCATTGCCACATGGCCGGGGGCAACAAAGCCGTCTAATTCCAAAGTGGGGTCTTGTAACAGAGCCCGGAGGGTAGGGGAGGTCAGGATATGATTACAAAATACGGAGAAATTCGGGATATTCTGCTTCTCTGCTTCCAGCACTGTGAATGCAGTGCTGGGCATAGTTGTTTCAAAGCCGAGGGCAAAGAACACGACTTGTTGTTCCGGGTTTTTGCGGGCAATCGTTAAGGCATCCAGCGGAGAGTAGACTGTGCGGACATCTGCACCGCGAGCCTTGGCATCAAGTAAATTGCCATGCATTCCGGGAATACGCAGGGCATCACCGAAACTGCACAAGATCACATCGGGCTGTAAAGCGATAGCCGCACACTGATCCACTCGACTCATGGGTAAAACACAGACAGGACAGCCAGGCCCGTGCACCATCTGAATGGAAAGTCCGGAATGTTTGGGCAGGAGCTCTTCGAGGCCATACTTGAACAGAGTGTGGGTATGGCCGCCACAAAATTCCATTACGCGTACTTTTTCTCTGGTTCCGGCAGAGGCAATTCGCCCCATAATCTTGCCAATGGCATCACAGAGATTTTTAACTAACTCAGGCTTGCGAAAATCATCGCTGTATTTCATGGCCGAGTCTCCTTTTGCTCTTCTGCCAATTACTCTTTTGCCAAGGGAAATTACTAAAGGAAGCTACTAAAAGAAATTACCAAGGGGAATGATTCTCAAGAGAAATTTTCAGGGGAGATTGTCACGCAAGTTTTTCGTCCGAATCAGGTTCGTGAAGCTCACCCAACTCGTCTAGTAATGCCAAAGTTTCCTGAGCTTCCTGCTCATCAATGCGGCTCATGGCAAAACCCACATGGACCAAAACCCAATCTCCAAGCAAGTTGGCGACCTGTTCGCCTTTTTCCAAGACACAAGCGACATTAACAGGGCGTTTGATCCCTGATATATCAACATCTACAAGTTGTTGTTCTTCATTACAGATACCAACAATCTGGCCCGGGATACCAACACACATGACACACTACCTCTCTAAGTGGTGTTTATTTTTTTTCAAGCAATACTTTTGCCGATACAGATTTGATATCCAGCTGCTCTAGTATCCAAGACAGCCATTCAGTCAGACCTTCGCCGGTCTTTGCCGAGAGCAGAAAAATTTTAGCACTTGGTGCCACAGAAGCAATATATTTCTTACAGGATTCCAAATCAAAATCCAGATAAGGCAAGAGATCCATTTTGTTGATGAGAACAACATGGGCACTGGCAAAAATGTTCGGATATTTGACAGGCTTATCCTCTCCTTCCGTGACGGAAAGAATGGCAATCCGAAAGTCTTCCCCGAGGTCAAAGGCCGCAGGGCATACAAGATTACCCACGTTTTCAATAAACAGTGCACCGTTTTCCTCAAGACCAAGATTTTCGAGGGCATGACCCACCATATGGCCGTCCAGATGACAGCCTTTGCCCGTATTGATCTGGATGGCGGGTACACCTGTATCGCGAATCCTGCGGGCATCATTAGCTGTTTGTTGATCGCCCTCTATGACCCCCAGAGGCAGAGACGGCTGTTGCCGTTTTAGCTCTTCTAAAACTTTACAGAGCAGAGTGGTCTTGCCCGAACCCGGACTGGAAACCAAATTTAAGGCCAACTGACTGTTTGCATGAAATAACTGGCGATTAGCGTCTGCATAGGCTTGGTTCTTGCCCATGATATCCTGTTCAACTTCAATGAGACGGGCTTGTGACATCCCGGGGACATGCAACCCGGACTCACCTGTTCCCAAATCAATATGGTGATGGTCGTGATGACCGTGATGGTGGTGCTCAGAATGGTGGTGGTGATCGTGTTCTTCAATTACCACTTCACCTTCGCCACAACCGCATACACTGCACATTATACAAAACTCTCCCGTAACTTAGCAGATTACCCTATTGCCCTACCAAGAAATCAAAGTACTTCAATATTCTGAATCTTCAACTCCGTCCCTGCGCAGGGAGTCAGCCCTACTGTCCCACAATCAGGACAGGGATAAAAACGTTCGGGGAGAGGAACTTCCCCGGAACATTGGCTACACCAACCACGACCATCAATCTGCTCAATATGCAGCTCAGCACCTTCGGCAATAGAACCCCGGGCAACAATTTCAAACCCAAACTGTAACGCATCCGATTCGACATCGGAAAGTTGACCAACACCCAAACTCAGCTTCACAACCTTCCGGAAGCTTTGCGTTTCAGCTTGTTCTTTGAGAATATCAATGATATTAGCGCAAATCGACATTTCATGCATAGCGCAGATGGTGTCTCCTCTTGGTAACGAACAAAAGCCCTAGAGTTTGGTCCTTCCACCTGTAGCCAAATAGGCTGCCAGTTCTTCTCTCTGTTGGTTGACAGAAGTAGTGGTCGTGTAGATCCTCTTAATCACAGCTTTGAGGAAATCGAACATTACTTCAGGACACTTCTCATAAAGCTCGTTGATCTCTTTGCGACCAAACACGTAAACGGAGGATTGACCAATGGATTGTACAGAGATCTTGTGTGCATCTTCGGTGACGAAACTTAGCTCACCAACGAGATCGCCTGCTTCAATGACGTGAATAATGCGATTACGATTGATTTTAGGGTCTTCCATACACAGGGCGAGCCGGCCGGAAGCCACCATGAAAAAGCAATCTGATTTGTCTCCGCCACGATACAGGTATTCATCATTCTTCAATGTCTTTTCGGCACTGACAGATTTTGCCAATGTTTCACACCCACGAAGTCCCAAATACTGGCCAATAGGGGCTTTATGAATAAATTCTTTCAACTCACTGAGTTTATTTTCTTCCATAGTTTTCCTCCATTATTTCTATCATAAAATTAGGATGATACACTCGTATCCAAGAGAGTTTGGGTATCGCCAGCACTATCGGAATCAGACTGCTCCGAAAAGACCGGCTTACCGTAAGAACGTACACCTTGTTCGGTAATAAAACGAAGAGCTTGGGTAAGATTTTGCTGTGCCCGCTCAGTCAGACCAAGCTGCAATTCCCACTCATAACCCTGCACGGACAATAACCAAATATCCGGGCAACTCTGATAACAGAGTTCGCACATAGCTGCAACAGTCGGTAAAGACATAGAATGGCTTGTAAAGCTGATATCCATTTTAGCCTGTATCTTTTCAACGGCAAAGCCGGATTCCAAATCCTGCTCAATAATAGCATGGGGTATGATAGGATCCGGCCGATCGCGCTTGCAGGCATCGATAAACAGAACCCTTTTCAGACCATGCAACAAAGCGGCATCTTCCCAAAAAAGTTGATAATGACGGATAAGCTGTTTCTCCGGATGCAAACTTTCCAGTTCGTCAACCAAAGCCCAGCCTAAACCATCATCCTGACGCCCTACGTTTCCGATTCCGTAGATTAGATCAAAATCGGAAACGTGGAGACTTTTACCGGAAACGCTCACTGAGAACCTTTCCCCTTGAGTTCACAACCTGAACTTGCAGAGGCATTTGCCCAACAGCATGAGTAGCACAACTGAGACAAGGATCATAAGCCCGAATGCCAACTTCTATAGCATTCATCATTCCTTCCGTAATTTCAGATTTACCATCAAGCCACTCGTTAGCCAAGGCTTTGACCGTCCGGTTCATAGCCATATTGTTTTGCGTTGTCGCTACGATCAGGTTGGCATAAGTCATCTTGCCGGACTGATCTGCACGATAGTGATGCAACAGGGTTCCGCGAGGAGCCTCCACAACACCAACACCTTCTCCGGTCCATTTGCTGTCGGAAAGCTCATAGCAGATATCTTCACCCTGAAGATCCGGGTCAACCAAGAGTGCTTTGATCTGCTCTGCTGAATGCAGAATTTCTATTGCACGAGCCCAGTTGGTATGCAGAACTTTGTCGTTGACCTTGCCCTTGGTATAATCCTTGAACCGTTCGAGAGCTTTTTGAGCCAAAGGAGTCTCATACTTGTTTGTAATGTTCACGCGAGCCAAAGGACCTACGCGAACAGAACCTTCCTGAGGGCCCCTATCCTTGAGGTAGGGAAACTTCATGTAGCTCCACGGTTCGGTTCTCTCCGAAAAATGATCGAGATAATCATGGTAATCACAGTCCAAGATAACATTTTTTTCAGAGTCCATGACACGCATCTTACCGTGAAAGTAATCTACGTTGCCATTGTCGTCGACAAGACACATGTCGAGAGCGTTAGTGACACCAAAGTTGTCGATCAGTTTCTTCTCTTTTTCGTGATAGCCGTAGAAGACGTTCAGAGCATCTTGGGCATAGTCAATAACCTGATCAATGGAGAGCAGGTTCTCTTCACCTTTGAGGAAGCGATCACGCTTCTCCGTGCTGAAGTTATTGTTCACACCCCCGGGAATAGAGCTGATTCCGTGCATTTTCTTTCCGAGCACGGCAGCAATCAATTCCTGTCCCCAGCGACGGAGGTCAACCACGCGCTTGACCAAATCCGGATTCACTTCAGCCAACCCTATGGCACTACGCTTCTCCGGAGCAGCTTCAATCCCAAACACCATTTCCGGTGCAATCAGATAAAAATACGCGCTTACATGGGATTGCAATTGCTGAGCATAGTGGCCCAAGCGACGTACCTTCTCTACCGTAGGTAGCATGGGAATCCCATCTTTGAGACCAACACCTACCATATCATCCAGGGCTTTCGCACCGCAAAGGTGATGAGATACAAAACAAATCCCACAAATGCGTTGCAAGAGCATCGGAGCTTCCCAATAGGGATGTCCTTGGATAAACCGTTCAAAACCACGGAATTCAATTACATGCAACCTGGCATCCTGTACTCGATTGTTATCATCGAGCTCTACTGTAACCTTGCCATGCCCCTCAATTCTGGTTACAGGATCAATTACTAAGGTCCTACTCACGATAAGATCCTCCTTATTATATTTACTAACGATAAAAAATTAATCATATCGATTCATTGATGTAGGCAGATCAACTTCTCTCCCATTCACCAAATCATCAAGTACTTTAAAAATGGCATCCCCATCCGGCGGACAACCCGGAATAAAATAGTCCATTTTGACCACTTCATGGGCCGGGTAGACCTTAGTCGTAATGCTCGGTACCTCAATATGAGGGATGACGGGTTTCTGATCCTTGGGTCTTGTCACTGAACTGACGTAGGCTTCGTCGAGACATTCTGTCAACGATACCTGGTTGCGCATAGCCGGAACACCTCCCCAGACTGCACAGGCTCCTACAGAGATCAAAATATCGCAATTCTCCCGGTAATGTTCCAAGACTTCGATATCATGATCATTGGCCACACCACCTTCGACAAAACCTATGGTACAACGTTCCGGTATCAGTTTCACGTCGGTAATGGACGATCGGGTGATCGTAACTTTTTCGAGCAGTGTCAACAATCTCTCGTCCATGTCCAAGAAGGAGAGGGTACAACCCCAACAACCACACAGACCGATCATTGCCACCTTTATCTTATCCTCACGCAACTTCAGAGTTTCGTCGTCCAAAGCAGTTTTGGGAAGATCGTGTGAAAAAATTACATTCGCTTGATTCGCGTGATGTCCACTCATTGTATATTATCTCCTTGTAAATAGTTTTCGCTAAGAAACAGAGGGTTCCGCTGTGGCTTGTGCATCTTCCAAAGCTCGTTCCCGAATACTTTTGACCTCGTATTTCCTCTGCCCGATAGGATGATTGAAACCAACCTTTTTGCGGAGGATACAGCCGACAGGACACAACTCCATCGCTTCTAAAGCCTGTTCTTCACTCATACGGTTGGCTAATTCAACATCAATTTCGATGCGGGACTTTCCACCACGATTACTGATATTAAAAATTTTCTTGCCGGTTTCTTCGTCTTTCACGAGGTTTACGCAGCGTTGACAGAAAATACAGCGATCCCGTTCCAGCCAAATCTTTTCTGACTGATCATCAATTTCCGTAACAGGAAAACGATAGGGAAAACGGGAAACCATCATGTCGACTTCGTATCCAACACCCTGGAGGTCACAACGCCCACTCTTCTCGCAGCTTGGGCAATTATGTTTACCTTCCGTAAACAACATTTCCACAATAGCTTTTCGAATATTCTTGCCTTCCTTGGTATCAGCTTCGACAACCATACCGTCACTCACAGGCAATGTGCAACTGGCCGCAAAATTGCCATTCACCTTACAGGTACAGACCCGGCAAGTACCGAGGCAGCCCTGCTCTTTACCTGGGTAGCAGAGTGTCGGTACATAGGTACCATTACGCCGAATCACATCTACCAAAGCTTCGCCCATCTCAGCTTCTACTTCTTTTCCGTCAATTGTCAATCGAACTTGACTCATCAGTTACCTCCAATATTATTCTAATTATGTGTTACAAATCCCTCCACAAAAACTAATTTGGCATCAGTTCTCGTTTGGCTTTCTCGTAACCCTCCAAGGCTTCATCCAAGGAGAAAGACCGCAGCAGAGGTCCTTCCTGTTTAGCGGTTTTGCTGCGATATATCTCCGGAAAACGGTCAATGGTCTGCATGATAGACTTGGGTGATGTCGTTCCTAAACCACAACGGCTGCCACTACGCACAATCTTTGACCACGAAATAATTTCCTCGATATCGTTTTCCACCGCCTTGCCATCAACAAACAACTGAATCTTTTTCAGGAGTTCGACATTACCGACCCGACAGGGAACACAGATACCGCAAGATTCATTTACGAAGAACTGCATGTAATGTCGAACAATGTCCAAGATGTCCCGTTGGGAATTAAAGACCATGAGAGAGCCGTTACAGGACAAATCCTGGTAGCTGAAAACACGCTTGCCATCCAGCTTCGCAGAAACGCATTCACCGGAAGGCCCGCTGATTTGGACGGCTTTAGGATCAACGGCACCAACTTTTTCGAGTACCTCATCGAGGGTAATACCCCATTCAATTTCATAAATACCGGGCTGCCTGACATCACCGGATACGCTGATCAATCTTGTCCCGGAAGAATTAGCTGTGCCAAGTGAAAGGTAGAATTTCACACCTTTTTCGGAGATGCGCCCCACGTTGGCGAAAGTCTCGACATTATTGACAATAGTGGGTTTCCCTTTGTAGCCTTTCTGAACCGGGAAAGGTGGTTTTACGCGAGGTGTACCACGCTTTCCTTCGCAAGATTCAATCAGGGCAGACTCATCACCACAGATATAGGCACCGGCACCGAGGTGGACACGGATGTCAAAATCAAATCCCTTTTTGCCCAGAATATTCTTGCCAAGGAGATTTTGGGTGCGCATGTCTGACAGAATATTCTCAAGATAGCAATGGAGGTAATTATACTCATAGCGCAGATAGAGAATCCCTTCTGTGGCACCAACAGAGTAGGAGGCAATCAGCATTCCGAGTATAACCTGTTCGGGAGCCTTAGTCAGGAGTACCCGGTCTTTAAAAGTACCCGGTTCTCCCTCATCTGCATTACAGATAATAACCTTTTCTTCACCTTCGGCCCTACGGCAAATGTCCCATTTCAGACCGGTCATAAAGCCGGCACCGCCACGCCCTCTCAACTGAGAATTGGTCAATTCGGAAATGACATCATCCGGAGAACGGCTGCAGACTTCACCCAAGATTTGTTCCGTCTTGATTTTGTTTGAAAAGAAAACGGGACCGCACTCCTGAATATTGCTTTTTACCAGATTTTCAATGTAGCCGAGGGATGTCTTATCAATACCTTGGGGATTTGTAATTTGTTCTGCGGTTTTACCGTTGCGAATTTCCGCAATGACACTTTTCACTTTTGCCGGAGTAAGTTGTGTAAAAGGAATCATATCGATCAGAATCGCAGGTTCCTGATCCGAAAGACCGATACAAGCTGTCTCAAAGAGACTGAAGAGGCCATCGGCACTGGTTTCTTCGAGAGCACAGCCTGTTTCCTGTTCCAATGCAGCGAGAACGGCGTCATATCCATTCATGCGGGCAATGACAGTGTCAGCAACATAAATGATATGTTTGCCCGTAGGCTGCTGGTGGAGGAAGTGATAGAAACTGATCGTTTCCTTCACGTCCAAAGGAGAGATGCAAAAGTATTCTGCAAGTGCCTGAACACTTTGATCACTTATGTGACCGTCACCCTCTTGAACCCGAACCAGTATATCAATCAAGTAGGCACGATCCTTAGGGTATTCCGCCAAAATAGAGCGTAAAATGCTATCTTTCATTGATTTTTTACCTTTCCTTGTTATATTCGTTTCTTACAATTCAACAATCAGCCAATCGGAGATTGATAATTGCCTCCACTACACATCCGATATTCTAATACCGTTTTTCTAAGGTTGTCAATTAAAAGTTTAAGAATTTCGTCTGATTTTTATTTTTGGAATTTATAGATTTCAAATGCGATCAGTCCATATTTTAGATTATGTATTAATCAAATTAAATTATTTTTTACTCAATAATGTTAATGATAATCATTATTATTAACATTATTGAGTGCTATCTCCAGCCGGAAGATTATCAGATTTATGGATGGAAATCCATTTCTGAATTTGATCAAATTGAAGGAAAAGGTTCCATGTCCGGGAGTTCAGGGTAAATTCAAGGTAAGTTCAGGGTTAGAAGTGGGAAACTTTTAGTGCCTACTGACGGAAATCTTTATATTCCAAATTATAACGATTCATACGCAGGCCGATTTGGCGCTCGGAGATATCGAGCTGCTTGGCTGCCAGGCGCATATTACCCTGATTGTCCTTCAGAGCCTCGTAGAGCATGTCCAGCTCCAGTCGTTCCAAAGCTTCCTTTAAGGTATAATTAATAGTGGTTTGGGATGATTTTCCGGATTGTAAAGTCGGTGGCAGGTGATGGGCATAGATCACACCGTCTTCGCAAAGAATACTTGCCCGCTCAATGACATTTTCCAGTTCGCGGACATTGCCCGGCCAATTATAGGACATAAGTAAACTGATGGTACTGTCGGCAACACGCACAACGTTTGTGCCGATCCGGACAGCGTTTTTTTCGAGAAAGTGATCCACCAATAAAGTAATATCACTTTTGCGCTCGCGCAGGAGTGGCAGATGGATGGGAAAGACACTGAGGCGGAAGAACAAGTCTTCACGGAAGTTGCGCTCCTGAATGTCCTGTTCTAAGTTGTGGTTACTGGCAGCAATGATGCGTACATCGGCACTGCGCATAGACTCCGAACCCAGCGGTTGGTATTCTTTTTCCTGGAGGATGCGCAACAATTTGCTTTGCAGGTGCAGAGGCAGTTCACTGATTTCATCGAGGAACAAGGTCCCGCCTTCGGCTAATTCAAAGCGTCCCTTGTGGTTGTGTAAGGCCCCTGTGAAGGATCCTTTGACATGACCAAACAATTCGCTGTCGATCACCCCCTCGGGCAGGGTGGCGCAATTGACGCTGATAAATGGCTTTTTGGCCCGTATTGAGCTTTGATGAATGGCCCGTGCGACCAGCTCTTTACCCGTGCCACTTTCCCCGCGAATGAGGACAGTAGTATCCACCTTCGCTACTTGAGTGATCTGCATGAATAGTTCCTGCATGGCACCGGAACGTCCGACAATCTGTCGCAGTGACTCATTTTGATCCGAACGTTTACGTAGAATGGCGTTGGCTCGCTGTAGGCGCCGGTGTTCCTGTTCCAATTCGATGCGCGTCTTTACGGTGTTGACCATCAGGTCGCAGACGAGCTTTAAGAAGGCCCCCAGTTCTCCGATATCAGTAAACATTGGGCTGTCGAGCAGATAATTTTCCAAGTCTCCTTGTTCTGCCAGCAGACTTGGGCGGTCTCGGGCCGGAGGCCGGAGATAGCAGAGTCCGGTACTTAAAGTGCCGATTACTTGTTCGTTGGGGGAGTTTTCTGTCGGGTTCTGGGTGATCGGCAGGCAGAGAAACCCTACCGTGGTATTGCTAAACTGCTCCTTCAATCCGGTGCGGTTGAGAAATTCCGGAGCACTGTGGATGTCAGGGCAGAAATAAGGCCGGTTGTTTTTGGTCACCATGCCAATAATGCCTTCTCCGGGGCGGTAACGATGGCGGTAGTTCACGTTGCGGGTTTCCAACCCTTCTCCCTCTACATTGCGTTGGGCAGCAGAGCAAGGGTTGGCAATGCTGCTTTCGGCAATGATGGCCTCGTTATCATAGTCGTTTTGGATGCTGAGCAACAGAAACGGCAGGTGGATTTCCTTGGCCAGCAGGTTGAGACTGTTTTTCAACAGCAGGGCCAATGTCGTACTTGCCGGATTGGGCTCGTTGTCCGGAGATTGGCGGTGTAGGCTTTGGCTGAGTATCTGATTGATAGAAGAAATTAGAGACAGCGTTCGTTGGGAGCTCTTGAAGTCACCCAAATGGCAGCCGCTTGGTTGTTCCCCATCGTCTCGTTCACTGCCGTCTCCGGGGGCTTTATCTGCTCGGCGCGCCGGTGTGGTTCTTTTTCTGATGGGGTTCTGCATAAGTCCGGTCTCTTTAGAGTTTGTGGATTTAGGATGGGGATATCATCCTCCGCATTCAATCGCATTCTCCGAATTTTTATGTATTCTCGGGCAAAGATGCCCAAATTTGCCGGGTAGCCGGAAGCAGTTAAAGTACTTACAACCCTGTAAAATTAGGGCGGAAATGAGAGTCTTTGACGGTTCTTCAGTTATGGCCGGTCCGGCCGGACAAATTCTCCTCTGTTCCGATGGCGGGGTTACTTGACCTAATTGCAGTAATTTGTAGGATTGGGCCAAAGTTTTCTGGTGTGTCTTTCAGAAGAGTCCAAAGCGACTCTTTTTTTTGTACCATCAGGATTTTTGGAGATGTATTCTGGCATCCTTGTTTTGAAGGTCCCGAGTTTTGAAGGTCCTGAAAATTTTGTATGTAGATACAGGATTTTCAGTGGATTGTGATGGTTGCAGTATATATGACGGTGATTTGAGGAGAATTATCTGCTTAATGAAGTTAAAAGAAATAACCGGTACGGCGGTTCAGCAGCAGTTGTTGCAACGTTTGGAACAACTATTGAAAAAAGATGGCTATCAGGTGGTTGAATTGGGTCATGCCGTATTGAAAAACAGAGCTCAGTTCCACATCGTTCTGTTTCATCCTGCGGGGATCAGTCTGGATGCCTGCTCCGAACTGCATAAGATTGCGGACGTAGAAATTGAACGCTTACAGGCTGGTGGACTTCGGGTCTCCGGCAACAATGATTACAGCTTAGAGTTGTCTTCCCCCGGCTTGGGACGGTCCCTGCGCAGCCACCGGGAGTTTGAGGTATTCCGGGGGCAAAATGTACGCTGCTTGGTTGAAGATCATTGGTATCAGGGTACCTTGCGCGGTTTTGATGAGGGTCTGAACGGAGAGCCCGAACTGTCTTTAGAGTTGCCGCAAAGTGTGGACAAAGAGGGCCGAGTAGTCGATGAGATGAAAGAAAATCTTCCGGAACTTTTGCATTTTCCTTTGGAGCAGATCCGGAAAGTAGAGCTGGATTCTTAGCAGGGCTTGTATTGTCGTACACCATTTTGTTGTTTGGATTGTTGAATAGTCGAATTTGATGGAAATTAAGGGCGATTTTGATAGACAGACAGAACGACATCGTTTGTCTGCTGAGCGTGTGCCAAGGCGGAAAGAGGAGCTAGCATGAATGAATTTCTGGAAAATATCCGTATGATTCATCAGGAAAAGAATATTTCTGAAGAACTCGTGCTGAAAAATATTGAGAATTCTTTGAAAGCCGCATATAAAAAGCACTTTGGTACTGATGAGAACGCCGTGGTTCAGTTTCATGAGGATTATGCCGGTGTATCGCTGTATGCGCAAAAACGGATTGTGGCGGATGAGGAACTGAATGATCCGGTGTTGGAAGTGGCTTTTTCGGAGGCGCAGGAGCATAATAATGAGGCCGAGATAGGTGACGAACTCCTGTTTGAATTAGATTTGAAGAACGATTTTGGCCGGGGTGCTGTTTACAATGCCAAACAACGCAGCCGCCAGGGGCTGCGCGAGATTCAGAAGGATACCCTGTATTCGGAGTTTAAGGATAAGCTGGGAGAATTGATCATTGGTTATAACCAGCGCGAACGCAATGGCAATGTCTACATCAATTTGGGCAAAACGGAAGGGGTTTTGCCCAAACGTTTTCAGTCCCCAAGGGAAATCTATCGCCCCGGTGATCGGGTTAAGGTCTTGATTGAGAATGTGCGTCGGCACAGTCAGGGTTTGCAGATTGTGCTTTCGCGCAGCAGTCCGGAGCTGGTGCGGAAGTTGTTTGAAATTGAAGTTTCTGAGATTTATGATGGTACAGTCGACATTTATAAGGTGGTGCGGGAAGCCGGTTCGCGTACGAAGATGGCGGTTTATTCCTACCGGGATGATGTTGATCCCGTAGGTGCCTGTGTCGGGGTGAAGGGCAGTCGAATCCAGAACGTAATCCGTGAGCTGGAAGGTGAAAAGATTGATGTGTTGCGCTACGACAGCAATCCGATTGATTTTATTAAAAATGCTTTGTCTCCGGCCCAAGTTGAGCAGATACACATCGTCAGTCAACGTCGCAAAGCAGCTTTGGCTGTGGTTCCCGAGGAGCAGCTTTCGTTGGCTATTGGTAAGCAGGGTGTAAATATCCGCTTGGCCGGTCGCTTGGTGGGTTGGAGTATTGACATTAAGACTCAGGAACAATTTGCCGAAATGGAGATTGAACCGGATGTCGAAGAAGCCCCGGTGGAATTGTTTAGTGATTTTGAGCCGGTACAGGGTCTGGAAGACCTGGAAGGCATGACCGAAGAGCTGTTGATAGTGCTGGAGAAGAAGAATATCACGAAGATCGAGCACTTACAGGGGCTGTCTCTGACCGATATTGGAACGATGTTGGCTTCTGAGTCTGCGGATGTGATTGAAGCGGTGGAAAGTATCGTGGACATCAATGCTGATGCGATTGATAGTTATGTAGCCCCCGGTGCTGAAGAAGTATTGGTCTATCAATGTCCGGAATGTGGTCACGAAATTGATGTGTCAATGACGGAATGTCCCGGTTGTCAGGTCGGTTTAAGTTTTGAGGAAGAATAAGAAGATATGCGATAGGATTTGGAGGCTGTGGGCTTGAGCGGGAGAGTTCTCCTCGGGGTCCTACGGGTGGTCTTAACGGGTTTAACGGGTTCTCTTGTAGCTAAGAGAAGACGAACGAGCGAAGGATAGTAAGCGGAAGGTACACATGGCAGAAGAAAACAAAAAAGTTATAAAAAAAACCGGTCCTACTCTTGTTAAGAAAAAGCACACGCCTACAAGTAAAAACCCGCATGGATCCGGCGGAGACACAGCGGGAAAGAAGGTAGTGCGCAAAGTAGTGCGCAAGGTCGCTGTGAAGAAGCCCGGGGCAAGGCCGGAGGCCAAGGGTTCAAACAATTCCGCTCCGGCTCGCAATGACTCTGCGGCCGGTAAGCAAGCCGGTTCGGCTGTTCGGGGCGGCGGTACCCGGCCTGTGGGAGATCGAAAGTTAAGTCCGGAGCAGTTGGAGCGTTTGCGCGAAGCTCGGCGCAAGGCTCAGCCTACGGTTCAGTTTGAAATTACCCGGCCACCGCGCAAGCGCACGGCCGGAGAGCGCAGTCGCGGTCCGGGAGGACCGAAAAGTGCCGGCGGACAGAGTGGGTCCGCAGGACCCGGCCAGCGGGGCAACAGAGGGCCTCGTCCCGGTGCGCCCGGCACAAATAACAATCTCAGCAGCACTATAGCCACAGCCGGTATGTCGGGAAGCCCGCCGCCGGCCGGGGCACAGAAGGCCGTAGCCCGGGGGAGTGACAGTCGCCGCAGCAGCAAAGAACGCGAAAAGATGGATCGCCGCCGCGAAGACTTAGAGCATTTTGCCAGTCAGGTTCGGAGAAAGAAGGCTTTCACTGCGGCGGATGTAGTTCCGAAAGAGATATCGATCATGGAGTCGATTACAGTCTCGGAATTGGCCCGCAAGATGAATCTGAAAGCTTCGGACATCATTGGCAAGTTGATGAAACAGGGTGCGATGGCCAGCATCAATCAGTCCATTGATTCGGATACCGCCAGTGTTGTCGCGAAAGAGTTTGATTGTAAGGTCAACGTGGTTTCGCTCTACGAAGAGACTCTGATTGAGTCCGAACATGTGGAGCAGGAGGACTATGTCAAACGTGCTCCGGTGGTGACGATTATGGGGCATGTCGACCACGGTAAAACTACGTTGTTGGATGCCTTGCGTGAATCGGATGTGGCCCAGGGTGAACACGGCGGTATCACTCAGCACATCGGTGCCTACCAAGTTCATATGCCGGGTTCCGGGGGTACGATTACCTTCTTGGATACTCCCGGCCACGCTGCTTTTACGATGATGCGTGCCCGAGGTGCCCAGGTTACTGATTTGATTGTGCTGATCGTGGCCGCAGATGACGGTGTAATGCCGCAGACTATCGAGGCCATTAATCATGCGAAAGAAGCCAAGGTACCTATCGTAGTCACAATCACCAAATCCGATTTGGAGACGGCGAATCCCGAACGAGTCAAACAGCAACTTTCGGAGCATGACCTGATGCCCTCAGACTGGGGTGGTCAGACTTCCTATGTCGAGGTTTCGGCCGTTTCCGGGAAGGGCTTGCCGGAGTTGCTGGAGACCATTGTGCTGGAAACGGAAATTCTGGAGCTGAAGGCACCGGTGAAGGGCCGGGCCGAGGGTAAAGTGATTGAGGCTCGGGTCGATCAGGGGCGCGGCATTGTAGCTACGGTTCTGATTGAGCGCGGTACCCTGCGTGTGGGTGATACGTATGTGGCAGGCGTGTATTCCGGTAAGGTGCGGGCCATGTTTAACGAGTATGGCAGTCGCTTGGAAGAGGCTACGCCTTCAACTCCGGTGGAGATCATCGGACTGTCCGGTGCTCCTCTGTCCGGGGACCCGTTCCAGGCCACGGAGAACGAGAAATTGGCCCGTCAGTATGGCCAGAAACGCCAGGAACTGAAAAAACAAGAAGCGAACCAGGTTGCCAAACTGACTTTGGATAACCTGTACGACCAGATTCGGGATAAGAGCGTCCGGGAATTGAAAGTAATTATCAAAGGAGACGTATACGGCTCGGTGGAAGCGGTACAACAGGCACTGGAGAAATTGAGCAACGATGAAATCCGCTTGGCTTGTATCCATTCTGCTGCCGGTGCCATCATTGAGAGCGACGTAACTTTGGCTTCGGCTTCCAATGCTATTATCATCGGTTTTCATGTGCGCCCGACGGTCAAGGCTCAAGCTCTGGCCGATCAGGAGAAAGTGGACATCCGAAAATACGGGATTATCTATGATGTGGTGGATGATATTCGCACCGCAATGGAAGGAATGCTCTCGCCGGATAAGCAAGAGCATGTTATAGGTGAAGTGGAAGTACGTACCACTTTCCGTAATTCTCAGGTTGGTACGATTGCCGGTTGTATGGTGGTTAAGGGCTTGGTTACACGTAAGAGCTTGATACGGATATTCCGCAATGATGTGGAAATCCATTTTGGCCGGCTTTCCGGCCTGAAACGTTTCAAAGAAGACGCGCGCGAGGTGCGTGATGGTTTTGAATGTGGTATAACCATCGCGAATTTTACTGATATTCAGGAAGGCGACCGCTTTGAAGCGATTGAAGAGCGTGAAGTGGCTAAGAAACTGAAGGTCTCGGAGTAATAGAGTATGAACGAGCTGCGTCGTTCTAAGTTAGAAAGCTTGGTAATGCATTTGCTGAGCAAGTTGATTAGTATGCAGGATATCAAAGATTATCGGGTTGGGACTGATGTCAGTGTGACTGCGGTGAAGATGAGCAATGACGGAGCTTACGCCGATGTGCACGTGTCTTCGTTCCAAAGTGCGGATCATAGTATCCGGGGCGCAGAAGGCTTGAATTGTGCGGCGGGCTTCATCCGGCGCAAGTTGGCTCCGAAGCTACATTTGCGCAAAATTCCCGATTTTCGTTTCCATCCCGACCATAGTTTTCGCATTCAAATGGCGATGGAGAAGCGTCTGGAAGGCTTGACGGCCGGTGCCGGGGATAAGACAGAGGAAGATTAGAGAGTCTCTGTTTTACCGGGCATTGCCAACGGCAGTTTTCTGTATTGCAGAGGGTCTGTCTCTGTTTCATTTTTCCCGGAGGAAGCAGAAAGAAATCTTCCAAAGGCCGAAGGTCCTGTAAGGGCCAAAGTCTTCCAATGGCCTTGGAAGATTCTCAGGAAATTCTTAAAAAAATAATCTTTGAAGAATCCTAAAAATCCCGGGAAAATCCTTGGAGGGGCTTGAGACACGGGCAAGTCGAAAGGCAGAGGAAACCGTGAAGGGACATGTGTATTACCTTTATAAAGAAAAGGGTGACACCTCCTTTCAGTCGATACGCAAGTTGCAAAAAACGTATGGGTTGAAGAAAGTCGGACACTGCGGGACTTTAGATAAGTTTGCCGAAGGCTTGCTGATCGTTCTGAGTGGCAATGCGACCAAACTGGCAGGGGCCATTACCGGGCTGGACAAAAGTTACATTGCCGAGATCGAGTTTGGCAAAGAGACGGATACGCTGGATCCGGATGGCCGAGTGATTGAAGAGGCCGTATTACCGACAGAAGCGGTGATTCGCAGTGCCTTGTCTGCTTGGCTTGCTGAAATTGAAGGCCGGGAAGGTCCGGCTGGTAATTCGCATGGAGAATTATGGCAACGTCCTCCGGCATTTTCGGCTATTCACGTTGGCGGTGAGCGTTCGTATAAGAGGGCTCTGGCGGGAGAGGATATGAGTGCCCTGCCAGAGCGTAAAGTGGCCTTGTATTCCTGTGAAATCCTCCGTTGGGAGGCCCCTATACTACAAGTAAAGCTACATTGTTCCAAAGGTTTCTACGTCCGTTCGTTCGCCAGAGACCTGGCTCGGCGTTGTGCCTCGGTCGGTCATCTGCGTAGTCTCCTGCGCACTTCCGTTGGCAGCTTGGGCTTGGACAGGGCCGGAAAGTTGGGCGAGGGGGTCCCTGTCGGGGATTTTATAGATTTGCTATCCCAATTGGAGGGCCGGTTACCGTTGGATGTTTGGCGCACGGGCCGAGATGTTTACTGTGAGAGAGAAATGCCAAAAGAAATAGATGGAGAGACGCATGGAGAAATTGGGCTAAAAGATTGGACCTTATTGCGTCAGGGTCGTATTCCCGGTGATATCTTTCGCGCAGCGTGTGAACGCTATGGCAGAAGCCCGAGCGAAGAAGGAAGGGGAATGCAAGGAGAGGTGAAAGAGTTTGCCTTGCTGCACCAAAGGCAGATTATAGCTCTGTTTCGCTTCCGGTGGGAAGCAGAGGGCGAGGCCGAGACCTCCGGGCTTGAAGACGGTGACGCGGAGGACAAATTGCGTCCTGTACTGAAGTTTTGGCATAATTTCAGCAACGATTGTGAATCGTAGGTGCCAAACTGTGGAAAAAATGTCTGCCTTGATGATGAAAGCGTTCTCTATGTGACAGCCTGGTCTTGCTCAGATGTATTGCTGATGGAGGTTTGAGGTCATGAGATTGTAATGGGACAAAGGGGCATCATCGGCACAAGAATTTTTGTACCGGGCCGGAGAATGCTTTATATGTCTCGCGTGACAGAAACGGGGCAGCGGATTTACCGCTGCCCCGTTTCTGTCACTGGAATCTTGAATTTTATATCCCTAGCGAGAATAGTATTCAACGATCATCTGTTCGTTGGCAATGCTGGGTATTTCGTCGCGAGTGGCTTCGCGCTTGACATCGCAAAGCAGCTCATCGGACTTCAGTTCCAGCCAGGCGGGAACGCCGCCGGAATTGTGGGCCATGGACTCGCGTACCAGTTTGCGCGACACATCACTGTCTTTGACGGTGATCTTGTCACCTGCACGCAGGGTCACGGAAGGTATGTCGACGCGGCGGCCATTGATGCAAAGGTGGCCGTGACTCACGATCTGACGGGCCTGAGCGCGGGAACTGCCCCAACCGAGACGATAAACCACACTGTCAAAGCGGCTTTCGAGCAGGATGAGGAAGTTGTCACCGGTTAGGCCCTGCTTGCGTTTTTTGGCACGCTGGAAGGTGTTGTAGAATTGTTTTTCGCTTAAGCCATAGCCGTAGCGTAGCTTCTGCTTTTCGACCAGTTGGCGGCCATACTCCGAGACTTTTTTGCGCGAGCGTTCACCCCGACCCATGCCGGGGCCCTGAGGCTTCTTGCGCAGGAGGCGGTCATATTTGCGATGACCGTAGACATTTGTGCCCAAGCGGCGCACAATTTTACCACGAGCTTTGGTATTTCGTGCCATAAGAGTTGTACTCTCCTGAATATTATTCCCGTCTTCTTCTGAACTCCCGCAGGTGGGCAATGCCCTCTGCGCATTCATACTGTTCAGGTTTTCACCAACTGCAAGCAGCCGAAGAGACAAGTGGGACGCAATATAGCCCGGTTATTATTTTTGATCAAGGTATTGGGCGGACAAGGCCGGCAATCCTGTGAATTCCCGGATTCGGGAAGTACAGCTCCAAAATCGGGCAGAAGTCCTTCAGATAATTTTATAAAGAACTCGGAAAGAATTTACAAAGAATTTACAGGCTATGGAGAGTCCTTTTACTTCCATCTTGGGACCGGAGGTTCAAAAGTTGGCAATGAAATAGTCTGTTTTGTTCTCCGCAGTTTATTTGGCCGCCTGAGGGGTCTCGGTCTGTTGTATGGTTTGCAGTACTGTGCTGAGTATCCCCAGTTTCTGGCGGTGTTCCCTGATTTCGTAGTCCGGTTTGCTGTCGTAGACTAAGCCTCCGCCGCTGCGAACCAGGGTCTGTCGGCTATCAATCCAAGCACTGCGAATCACAATGGCTGAATCGAAAGAACCATCGTAATTAAAGTAGCCTATACAACCACCATAAAAGCCGCGAGGGCTTTTTTCGTATTGATCAATCAGCTCCATGGCCCGGACTTTTGGGGCCCCGCTGAGGGTGCCGGCCGGAAACGTTTTGGCGAACAGTTGATAGGGTTTTTTGGCGGGCTGCAATCGGCCTTGAACTTCAGAGACAATGTGCACCACGTGAGAAAATACCTCGGGCACAAATTCTTTTACCGTGCGAACGGAGTCCGGTTCGCAATTGGTATATAAATCATTGCGTGCCAAGTCGATCAACATCAAATGCTCCGCCCTCTCCTTCGGGTCTTGCAGCAAATCGTCAATAATTTTTTGCAGTTCGCTCTCGCTGAGATTCTCGGCCAGTGGCCGGGTGCCGGCAAGGGGTTTGATACAGGCAATGCCATCTTGGTAGCGGAGGTGGGTTTCGGGTGAAGAACCGAGAATATGCTGTTCGCCGTCTTTAAGGAAAAACATGTATGGCGAAGGGTTTTGCTGCCGGAGCAGACGATAGAAGAGCGCGGCCGGCATCGGCGGCCCTTGGCGGCCTATGGAATAGACCACTTGCAGGCCCTCTCCGGCAATTAATTCCCGGCGCAGTTGCTCAATGGTTTCGCGCTGCTGCTCCTCACTCTGGTCTTCTTGCCATAACCGGCGCGAAAGTTCGGCAGCGAGCTGGGTACTGTCTGCCGGAACCGATGGCAACATGGCTCCGGGGAACGCATTGTTCAACTTTTCCTGTAGGTCTGCCGTCATTTCCTGTAGTATTTTCTGCCCTTTGTTGTAGGACTCCGTGATTGTGGTGGCCGTGCCGGGTTGCCCGGCTGAAGGAAGGGGTACGAGGCAGACCGCAAACAAACGTTGGCGGGCATTGTCAATGACAAAAAAACGCTGCACTTCGTAAAAGAGCATTTCCGGTTGTTGGCCATAGCGTGAAGAGGGGGTACTGAGTTGTTTCAGTTCCCGGCGCAGCACACCCATGTGTCGCACAGATTCGTAGCTGAACATGCCGACCAAGCCGCCCTGAAATCCTTGCCACTTCGGGTGGTGGATCGAATTGGAAGGGGGCAGGGGCAAAACCCGGATGGGCCGGGGCCTGTCTATGCTGTGCCGGAACAGCAGGTCAAAGGGGCTCTCTTTACTATCTTTGTTTAGGCAGCTTTCCGGGCCCGCCTTGCCGTCACCGGATTCCTGACCTCTCGGATATTCTTGGAGCCATAGCTCCGTGCTGCCGTCTTCCCGGGCCAGGCAACGAAATCTGCGCTCCATTTGGCAGGCAAAAAAAGAATAGCGCGAAATGGTCTTTTCCGCTGTGGCACTTTCCAGCAGGAAGAATTGTTCCTCGTGTTGCAGTGCTGTCAGAATCGTCATTGGGTTGATACAGTCGAAGTTCAGGGGGCAACTGATCTGGGCGTGGGTCGCTCCCGGATTTTGCAGCACACTTTCACTGAAGCGTTCTGAGGAGGGATAACAGGGTAGCTCCACGATAGATCTCCCGGATCCTCCCGGTTTAAATGGTTGGGGAAGGCCCTTGATTCATTTTAATTTACTTTCATTTGTTTGAGTAGCAGAGGAAGAAAAAAAGCGGCTACAGGCGATAGCGGCTTTCCAAGGCGCGGGCGACACTCAGACGGTCGGCATATTCCAAGTCTCCCCCCACCGGCAGTCCGGAAGCGATGCGGCTTACGGCAAGCGGCCCGCCATTAGTTTGAAGTGCCGCCAGTTGTTGTTTGATATATATCGCTGTAGCATCGCCTTCGAGGGTGGGGTTTGTGGCCAGGATCACTTCGCGAAAGCCCTGATTCCGGATGCGCTCCAGCAGCCGGTGAATGCCCAATTGCTCCGGGCCAATACCATCAATTGGTGAGAGTGTGCCGTGCAACACTTGGTAGTACCCGTCAAAAGTCTGCGCTCCCTCAATAGTATAGAGGTCCCGAATGTTTTCCACAATGCAGAGTTTCTCGGGGTTGCGCTGCGGATTTAGACAAACCGTACAGAATTGGTTTTCTGTCTCTGTTTCCCGGGTGACTTCCATGTAATTGCCACAGTTGGGGCAGTGCTGAATTTGTTCGTGCAGCTCTTGGAGGCTCTGGCCCAAGTGTTGGGCCAACTCGGGCCCGGAATTGAGAATGTGAAAGACGATGCGGGCCGCACTTTTGCGGCCAATTCCCGGCAGGCCGGAAAACTGACGGATCAGCGGATCGAGCGGGTTCACGAGCAGGCCTGAGCGGGGATTGGTTGGGGCATCTTTTGTTGAGGTATCTTTCGTTGGAGCATCTTAGGAGTCTAGGACCAAATGTCGGCGATCGACTCAGGAACCACTGCCAAACATGCCCATCATGGGGTTGAACTGAGATTGAATTTTTTGCTTGATTTTATTTTGGGCATCTGTGACGGCTGAAGCCACCAATTGCTCCAGCATCTCCACATCGCGAGGATCCACGGCAAGGGGGTCAATTTTGACGCTTTGAACTTCCATGGCACCATTGAAGGTCACCAAGACCAGTTCACCGCCGGCAGAACCTGTGGCACTCAGAGTTTGTAGTTGGTTTTGCAACTCGTTGATATTGCTTTTTAGGTTGGCTTGTTGCAACAGTTCCAAGGGATTCATGGAACCTCCAATCTTTAGGTTGGCTCTAAGAGGTTCTCAACGTTTTCCGATTTCCCGTGGAGAATTAATGGAGCATCAAGGGGTAATTAATCAAGCATCGAGGGAATGCCGCGTGGCTCATCCTCTGCGAAGTCCGTATCCGGAGATTTTTGAGGAGGAGGCCCTTCCTATACCAATGTTCGGAAGGCGCGGGGTTTAGCTGTAGACCTTCCGCCGATTTTATAGCTCTGTTTGGTCTTTCCGGTCGGTGGTTTTGCCCAAACGTACTTCTGTGACCTTTGCCAGTAAGACTTTTTGCAGAATCTGTAGGTCTGGTGGCAGCTGAGAGTAGTCGTCGATAAGTTGCTCCGATAGCACCTGTAACTGCTCCCGGGAGTCTCCGGGTTCTGCTTGCTCTGTCTGTTCTGTCTGTTCTGCCTGTTCGGTCTGTCCTGCCGAAGGGGAAGCTTGGGAAGGAGGAGCTTGAGGCGGATTTGCCGGTGCTGTATTCGTTTTCTGTTCGTTTGTTTTTTGCCTGTCCGTTTCCTCTGTTGTCTCCTTGTTGGGAGGATTGCTGTCGGGTTTGTTTGAGTACTCTTCCGGCTCTTGCTTTGCCGTCAGCTTGTCCGGGCTCGTACCCTCCGTTGTGGTTGGGCCGGAGACCGGGGACCGGAGAGGTCGTTTTTGTTCCGGGCTTTTCAGGCTTTCCGGAGTTTTCGGGATTTCTTGGGTGGCAGCTATTTCCGATGCAGTTTCTGATGGGGGATAGGTTTGTTCCTGCCACTGTTGAGGGGGGTTGTCGCGCCGGTTGAGAAAACTCAGCTTGGAGATTGGCGAAATGGGGGTTGGTTCCAGTGCCTTTTGAAAAAAGCGCAGCAGCAGACTGTTGCTAAGCTTCATTCGCTCCTGCACTTGGGTGTCACTTAGGGTAATGCTGAGCGACTTGGTTTCCGGTTGCCAAGTCCAGCAGGCTTCGGCCAGAAAGTTGGCCAACTGTGGTTGACTCTTCTTCAACGGTTGGATAACGGAGTGCCGGAATTCCCGGTCCACGTTGGAACATTCGGCAAGAGACAGGCCGGAATGTGGCGGTGCCTGTGTATTTGTGTGTATGTCAGGTGGTGGATTTTGATGGGCCGTATCGTCAGGTGGCGTTACAGAAACTAGGCAATCAGAGTTTTTTTTTTGTCGCCGGCTATTTCTGCCGTCGGACTTTCATGCTGACCGTCGTAATCGGGCAGTCCTTCCTGGAGCCGATTGGTCAATTCTTCCAAGCGTTGCAATTGGCGGGTTCCGGACCTGTAGTAATGCAGTTGGGAGAGCTCAAAGAGTAACAGCTCCAGTTCAAAGTGCTCATTGATGGAATAGCGCAAGTTGCGGTACAGGGTAAAACAGCGTTCCAGAATATGGCAGAGTTGTTCGCGGTCCCAGCTTTGCAGAGCTTTGGGACTGTAGTGGTCAGACGGATAGGGGAGGAGTAACAGGAGTTGTTGCTCATTCAAGCCGCTTTGCAGCAGCAACAGTGCCCGCAGATAATCACACAAGTCGACCAATAGCTGTTCGAGTGAAGTGCCGCCATTGATTATCTGTTGGTACAGGTCGATGGCGGTTTCCAGATTTTCGTCAATCAGAGCGTCACAGAGCTTGCTCAGTTGGTCTACAGCAATCAGACCCATTTTTTGTCGGATCAGTTCCAGCGTTAGGGGTTGCCCGGCACAGAAGGAGATCACTTGGTCAAACAGGGTATAGGCATCACGCATGGAGCCTTTGGCCTCGCGGGCCACCCAGATCAGTGCCTCATTGCGGTACTCCAAGCCAATCTCCGCACAGGCTTCTGCCAAGTTTTGTCGGATCTGTTCCAGTGATACCAAGTGGAAGTTGTAGTGTTGACATCGGCTGCGCACCGTCAACGGCACTTTGTGGATTTCGGTGGTGGCAAAGATGAATACAATGTATTCGGGGGGCTCTTCAATGGTCTTCAGCAGCGCGTTGAAGGCACTGTTGGAGAGCATGTGGACCTCGTCAATGATAAATATTTTGTAGCGCGAGCTGCCGGGAGCGTACAAAACTTCGTCCTTGATTTCGCGGATGTCATCCACACCGGTGTGCGAGGCTCCGTCAATTTCGATGACATCCATGGCTTTGCCACCGAGAATGTCCCGGCAGTTGGAACATTCGCCGCAGGGTGTACCGGTGGGCCCTTGTTCGCAGTTTAGGGCACGGGCCAGGATACGTGCGGCAGAGGTCTTGCCGACTCCACGGGGCCCCGAAAACAGGTAGGCATGGGCAATGTGTCCGCTGTTAAGGGCGTTGTGCAGGGTCTGCTGCACAAAGCTCTGGCCTGAAAGTTGTTTCAGGTTTTGCGGGCGACGCCGGGTTGCGGTTACTTGGTATTCCATGAATTCGTCAGTGAGTTTTGGGCTTTGGTCGGAAGGTAGGGCTCTACCTTGTCTGAGTTGTGGCGGGAATTGTAGCGTAGCTAGGGGGCGGAGGTAAAGGGGTCGGTATCTGTTCTTTTGACCGTAGTCATGATGGAGAACAGACCAATAGCTCCGTAAATTACGATGCGGAGATTTCTCTGTCAAAAGTTATGGCCTGATCTTTCGCGGGGATTGATTCAGGCAGGAACTGATTCCATGTTTAGGTAGAGACTGGATAAATGGCAGGTAGCCAAAAATCTGTTTGCCGTATTTTTTTGTCGATTGGTCTGTCAGTTTGGAGGGAGTTGTTTCCTACTACTTCTTTGTCTCATATTTGTAGTATCGTGAGACAAGAAACATTTCGCATAGCTTGCCGAAAAGAGGCAGGCAGTTGGGGAATTTGCCCGAACAAACGAGCTAGGATATGCAGGTAAACGGAAGAGGGTATTTTATGTCCCCCGACTCTACTGCTATTACGGGGCCTGCTTTGGTTGTGCAGAAGCTTCCCAAGCGGAGGAAACAATGCAGCAGCTTGCCTATGAGTATATAGTCAATGGCAAAAGTGCTATTGGCCGGGTCGTGGAGCGTCAGGGCGTGAGTGCTCACAAAGACATTGGTATCAGCTAATGATGCGAACGATTGGGCGGGGGACAGAGAGGTGGGGAATCCTTATCCGCTGCTATTGTTGCATGGTGTTATTGGCCTGAGGATGGAGACTTTGGGTATTGTAGAAAGTTGCCAAACCGGGATTTGGGGTAAAACAAGAGCCTTGTTATTAGCCACCGGGGAGGGGGTAACAGTGTAATTATTATATTTTGACACTGTTGCAAAAAATATAATACCACTACAATAACTTGTTTTTTTCCGGAAAACGGATATAGTTGTATTATTATCTAAGGCCCTGAATGGTATTTATATCATTGTATAGGAATGAATTAAGGTGATTATTGATTACAAAGTAGAGAATTTCCTTAGCATTTATGAGCCTGTGGAGTTCTCTCTTGAACCCCTTCAAAATAAAGCCGAGCTCCCAGCGCATACTATGGAAACCCCGTTTGCGGGGGTTCCACAGCTAATGCGTGCCGCAGCCTTTTACGGCCCAAACGCATCCGGTAAAACTTCTCTATTTCGGAGTTTAGCATACCTCAAAGATCTTCTGCTAAATACTATGAGTCATAAAAAAGATGAGCCTTGGCCCAATGAACGGAACCAATTCCGAGGGCAAGAAGACCCTAGTGATTTTCACATTTATTTTATTGCACAGCAAGATGATGGAACTGATATGTTGTTTGATTATCAGTTGATCATTTTTCCGGAGTATGTTGAATACGAATGTCTGAAAGTCATACAGAGGAAAGCAGACAGTAAGCGTGCCACACCGGAAAATATCTGGCTGAAACGCGAATACGGGCAAAGCCCCAAAGAGTTTACCATTGCGGACGAAATCTTATCTGAGGAAGTAAAACAGCATCCTAATCTAAAAAATATTTGGCTGGAAGACTTGAATCCCAATCAACTTTTAGTCGCTTTTTTAGAGAATAAAAAAAGTATCGTTGCATTAGATCCGTTTATAAAATGGTGGAAAGAACAATTCAACCCCAATTTTTGGCACGATTTAGGCGCAGCCAGTTTTCATATGCCATATTCTATTATGAAAATCAGTGCGGATCATTTTGGAAATACCGGTCAATTAGAGCACGATAAAAAAATGATATTAGATTTTTATCGGATTATTGGTTCTGATATTATTGACATTCGCTTAGAAGAAACCGAGCAGGAAAATTCGGACAAAAAGAGCTTCCAGATTGAGCTTTTACACGAACGAGATGGTTCTCAATTTTGGCTGGAGCTAAAGGAAGAGTCTGCGGGAACACATATCTGGTTTAACCTTGCGTTACTGGTGAAAAGCAAGCTGAAAAATAGTGGTGTTTTGTGCATAGACGAAATTGACCGCAGCCTGCATCCTGCTCTGACCCGTCACCTAATTAATTTCTTCAATACACCTGAAAGTAATACGGGAAACGCCCAACTGCTCTTTACAGCCCACGATGTTCAATTGATGGATCGAAACCTGTTGCAGCCGGAGCAGGTCTATTTGTTGAACAATTCCAAGAATAAAAAAGGTACTGAGATCTATTGTATAGGGAACTATAAACTTAAAAATGACAGGGATTTTTTGTATTATCAAAATTATCTGCGCGGAGATTTTGAATCTGTCCCGGAAATATTACACGAGTAGCCTATATGTCAAGGTCAAAAAAATTATCAACGGAGAAACAAAGCCATTACCGTATTTTGTGCTTTTGTACAGGACTAACAGAAAAATTATATCTGGAATATTTGCAACAACAAATGCAAAAGAATGGTATAAATGTTGTATTCAAGTTTGGCAAAGAATTGCAAAGTCCACCAATCAAAAAAATAAGGGAAATTCTCAATAAAACTAATATACAACAAGTATTTGCAAGGTTATTTGTGTTAGATATTGAGGGTTGTAATCGTAGCGGCCCGAATCAAAGTGCCAAAGAAGTTTTTCAACATTATGAAAAATATAACAGGGAAAGCATGGAGGGAGTCGCACAAAAGCGGCCCGCAGTGCCCATATTTTGCTTTGAAAACCCCTCTATAGAGTTTTGGTTTCTTCTGCACTATAAACCTTGTAGTAAACAATTTGAAAATGCAGGTGAAGTAAGTTCAGGAACTTCGTCAAGCTACCGCTAAGCTATCCCCTCCCAATATATATCCCAAAAATAAAAATAAAAATGACCTAAGAAAATTTATTGCAGGGCTTCCGGAGTATTCTGAAGCAATGACAAACTATAAGCAATGTCATGAACAGTTTATATCAGATCCTCAAATAGAAAATTTGAGTAACCCTATGAGTGGTTTTTATAAGCTGCTCACAATTTTAGAAAAACAAGCTGTAGATTCAGAAGAACAGACTGTAAAAGAAATTAAGCACACCAAGAATGAGCTATTTTAAGAAAGTTCCGGGATCCCAATGACAAATCTGGAAAGTATTGGAAAAATCTCAGAGTGGTATTGACTGATATAGAAGTAAAACCCGGGGTGAAACAAGTCCGTCACCGTAAAAAGAAATAAAAATTACTAAAATAGGCTGAGATTACAGAAAAGAGTTTCTGAGGGAGAGAGAACAGGGCCTCCCCCTCAAATCTGGCCGGCTTGTTCCCATATCCGGTTTCCGGGAGTATAATGCAGGAAAGAAGGATGTTGAGGACGAATGAATTTCATACAAGAAGGTATAGATAAAGGCTTAATTACATTTGACGATGAGCGCAAATACATCACCTATGTTCACCGGAACAAACGGCGTAATTACAGCAATCCGGAGGAGCAGGTACAGGCGGAATCTTTTCTAAAACTGGTTTTGCGCTACGGTTATGACCCCAAACGTATAAAGCAATTTGTTGCGGTAAAAATCGGTTCTGATACCAGAGAAGCGGATATTATTGTTTATAATGACGATGAGTGTACCTCGGCGCATATCGTGGTTGAGTGCAAAAAAGAAGATGTCTCTGAGCGCGAATTTCAGCAGGCGGTTTCCCAAGCCTTTAGTTATGCTGCCACCGGTACGGTAAGAGCCAAGTATTTTTGGGTGACTTCCAAAATCAAAGATGCGTATTTTGAAATTCCGGCAGAGGAACCGAAAAATTATCTTTCGGTTCCCGATGTTCCGCAATGTGGCGTTAGCAAGCTGGCCAAGTACAAATACGCAAAAGGCGGCGGGGAGCTTGGCAAGCAGCAATTGTTTGAGCTTGAAAAGGTTACAGAGGATGAGCTGACACGAAGATTTAAGCAAGCTCATAATTCTCTTTGGGGTGGCGGGGAGCTGAACCCTTCGGAGGCCTTTGATGAACTGGATAAACTGATATTTTGCAAGATATGGGATGAGCGCAAGCCTCGCAAAAAGGGAGAGGCGTACGATTTCCAGATATTTAGTGAGGGCACGGAAGAGAAGACGAAACAGGAACTGCAAAAACGTATCCATGCTCTGTATGACGAAGGGCGCAAAAAAGACTCTGAAGTGTTTAAGGATAACATACGCTTAAGTGCGGAAAAGCTGCGCACGGTAGTCGGTTATCTTGAGAGTATTCATTTAGGCAATACGGACCTGGACAGCAAGGGCAGAGCCTTTGAGACTTTTATGGGTTCGTTTTTTCGCGGTGACTTTGGGCAGTATTTTACCCCGCGCCCGATTGTAAAGTTTATTGTTGATACGTTGCCGATTACGAACGAATCGCTGGTGTTGGATACATCTTGCGGCAGCGGCGGGTTTTTGCTTCACGCCCTGGACAAAGTCAGGCAGGAAGCTGCCGAATATTATCCTGATTTTGAAAGCAACCCCAAAATGGTAAATGACCATTACAAGCACTGGCATGATTTTGCGGAAAAGAATCTGTACGGTATCGAAATCAATGAGCAAATTGCCAGAACGGCCAAGATGAATATGATTATTCATGATGACGGCCATACCAATGTTATTGCTGCCGATGGACTCTTGCCCGTAGATGATATTGCGGACAATGATGGTAATATTACGCAGCAAGGTCTTTATTCTAAGACAGGGAATAAAGGTTTTGCGTATAACCGCTTTGATTTTATTATTACCAATCCGCCGTTTGGTTCGGGTATTAAGCAGACGGAGCAGGCTTATATGCACCAGTACGGTTACGCTCAGAAAGGTGTAAGCTGGCTGGATCCGAAGAGCAAAATAACACCTCGCGAGAGCCAAAGTACCGAAATTCTGTTTATCGAGCAGTGCTACAAGTTCCTTGTAGAAGGTGGCTATCTGGCGATTGTTCTTCCCGATGGGGTCTTGACGAACTCCAGCCTGCAATATGTCCGGGACGGTATAGAAGAGAACTACCGCATTGTGGCGGTCGTCTCTATGCCGCAAACGGCATTTCAGGCAACGGGGGCCGGGGTGAAAAGTTCGGTGTTGTTTTTGAAGAAACACACGGCAAGCATGACAGAGAAAATCCAAAATCAGAAAGTCAGATTGCAGGACGGCATCAAAAGTCGCCATAACTATTTGCAACAATTAGAACAAATCGACAAAGAGAAAAAGCGGCATATCAAAGACCTGAAAGGTTTTGAAAATCCGCAAGGTTTATCGGGCAAGGCCCTCAGCGAATCCGAGGCATATAAGGAGTGGAAGAAAGAGGCCGGCACCGAATACAAAGGAAAGATTGATGCACTGAAAGAAACCCTGAGCGAGCAGTATATTCAGCAGAAACAACAGGAAGGGGAAGACTACCCGATTTTTATGGCGATAGCCGAAGATATCGGCTACGATGCCACCGGCAAGCCGACTCGGAACAACGAACTGGAGATCATCGGCCAAGAGCTTGGCCGATTTATTGAGGGGATAGAAAGGGGGGAGGCATGAGATGCGTTTATTAGGAGTATTAGACCTCAGTTTTGGGAACTTCATAACACTAAGAGGTTTAGCAAGTATTAAGGATTTGGCAAAGATTTCCATACCAGATGTTGCCTATCAAAGGGATTTAAACTCGAAACATGGTGAGGCTATGCAAGACTTTTTTAACGCAGGTAAATATACCTTTTTTCCGGAAGTTATTTTGGCCTTGGATTTACCTTCAGATGAAAAGTATTCCGATAAAGTTAATAAACTATTTGAGAATGTCCCACATACTTCAGGTACATATCAATTTGATTCATTTAAGATCGGAGCGTTCACTAAAAAATTTATATCCGAGAAAGACGCAAGAAGTTTTGACTATTTTTGTAGAGGGGAGCTAACTCCCAGCAAGGATTTTCAATTAAAGAGAATTGATGGCAATCATCGGTTAAGTGTGGCTGAGGGTGTAAATGACAAGAAAATCCCATTTTGCATTATTTTCTTAAAGGAAAATACGAAGAAAACTCAGCGGGTACTCTTTAACAATATTAACTTTAAGACAATTCCTCTGACATCTGAGGAAAACCTACGACTTATTTTTGAGCAAGAGGGGAAGGATAGTGATGTTTTCTCTGATGAAGAACTGAAAGACCCTATTTGGTTTGGCCCGGAATATATAAAGGCGAGAGAGCTTTTTCATTCCATCAGTTTGACAAACTTGGATCAAATTCAATCAGTATTGCAAAAAAAAGGAAAAGATGAATGGATGAGAACTTTTATACTTGAGCTAACTCTTATTTACTGCGATGACATCACTCCTAATAAACTAAAAAATGCACTACAAAAATGTGACCAACTATTTAAAGAGTTTGGAGAGTTTCAAGATAACCTAAGTTATCAACTTCTTATTGTTTATTGCTATTACGAGCTACAAGAGAGAAGTCATTCCCAATTTTTTCATCTATGGGTCAAGGAAAATCACATTTATGAGTTACAAAATTTTGACCATAAGGGTCTAATTGCGATTTTCGATAAGGTCATAGAGGCAAAGCGCAGAACTATATTTTTAGCTATGCCTTTTTGTGATGATGCTAAACAAAATTATGAAGCTATCAAAGGAGCGATTAAAGCCCTGAACCAACAGCGAGATGAGAGTTTAAAATTAGAATTAATCCGTATTGATAAGAATAAAGTGGGTTACTCATTTACAATCACGGACCAAATATTAAAACATATAGAAGCAGGGGGGTATTTAATTGCCGATATCTCGCTGGGAAACCAGAATGTGTATTATGAAATAGGCTATCAAATGGGTCTAAACAGAGGGAAAAATAGAGAGCAAAATAATTTTTTATTAGTACATAATAAGGGAGTAGCGAAAGCTGATTTTGACAAAGATAAAAGTTTCAATATCTCAGGAATTAGCATTGAAGCAGCTACTGATAGTAACGATTTAAAAGAAAAGATCGAAAAACAGTTGACTATTTATTATGGAATAAACTATGAATGATTTTCAACTTTCGCCCGAAGTGGATAAAAACAAGATTTTTCTGATTAAGTATAGTGAATTAGAGGGACGCTGGGACCCTGCATATAATCTGGCGTTGATTAAGAATAAAATACCCACTGTCTACCCTAAACATAAAATTGGACAGATTTCCAAATCTATATCGGGCGGTACACCTTCTAAAGCGAATTTGGATTATTGGGTTGGAGACATTCCTTGGATTTCACCTAAGGATATGAAGGATTTCTATTTAATTGACTCAATAGATCATATTTCAGAACAAGCTGTTGAAAAATCATCTACCAATATTGTGCCTAAAGAAACCGTGCTTCTTGTCGTAAGGAGTGGGATTCTACAGCATACAATACCAATTTCTATTGCAACCAGAGAAATGGCTATTAATCAAGATATTAAGGCATTAATTTTTAATGATAGTGTTTTACCAGTGTATGCAGCATACTTTATTAATGTTTACCAGTCAAAGTTATTACCACTCATTGTTAAGCACAGTACGACTGTTCAAAGTATTAATACTGAGCAGTTTGATAGTTTACTTATCCCCATCCCTCCCAAAGAAATCCAAGCCCAAATTGTCGTAAAGATGGACACGGCCTACGCCGCCAAAAAACAAAAAGAGGCCGAGGCACAGCGTCTACTGGACAGCATTGACGATTATTTGTTGGGAGAGTTGGGCATTGAACTGCCGGAGCAGGAAGAAAACACCGTTCAAAGCCGTATATTTATACGGCAATTCAGTGAGGTGAGTGGGGGGCGGTTGGATGCTATCTATTATTCGTCTGACTTAAATAAACTCTTGAAGGGGCAGTACAAAAGTTCAAAGATAAAAGATATAGCTGCAAGAATTATTTCAGGGGTAGGGGCAGGTCGGCAGGATCAAGCCGGAATAGATGAGGGTATTATCCAAATACGCCCAACAAATATTGATGTGAATGGAAGTCTCAAATACGATAGAAATATTTTTCTACCTTCTGATCAACAATCTGAAAAAATTGATATTGACGATGTTTTATTCAACAACACTAATAGTCAAGTATTAGTGGGGAAGACAAGTATTCTTAAAGAAAGCAAAGAACTGTATTTTTCAAATCATATAACTAAAATTACTGTAGGCAGACTCAAGGTATTGCCGGATTATTTAGTATGTATTCTAAATTTATACCAACGGCATAAAGTGTTTTATTTCATTTGTACAAATTGGAATAATCAATCAGGTATTGGTTTGGACTTATTAAAATCATTGAGAATACCCCTACCATCCCTGGAAAAACAAACCGAAATCGCCAATCATATTGCCGGTATCCGCACGCAGGCCAAGAAGCTGCAACAGCAAGCCAAGGCGGATTTGGAACAGGCCAAAAAAGAAGTGGAAGCGATGATTTTGGGGGACTAAGGAGCCGGATTTATTGGTTTCTGTCTACACCATGATGGGCCGGATTCACCCGATTATCTGATTCTTGGAATTTTGGGGTCATGGAAGTCTGAACCTTGATGTGCTTGATTGGCCTGATTATCTGATTCTTGGACTTTTGGGGCCATGGTAGTCTGAACCTTGATGTGCTTGATTGGCCTGATTATCTGATTCTTGGAATTTTGGGGTCATGGTAGTCTGAACCATGATGTGCCTGATTCACCGGATTACGTGATTTTGAAATGCCTGCAATCATGGTAATCCGCCAATCCTTAACAATCAAGGTTCAGAAGATGTGCCTGATTCACCGGATTACGTGATTTTGAAATGCTTGCAATCATGGTAATCCGTCAATCCTTCAGAATCAGGGTTCAGACATAAGGTCCAATCCCTCTGCCGGGAAACAATATTCCTCTGTAGAGAACTTTGCCTAAAGACTCTCCCAAATAATTTTGAGACTGATAACAATACAGGTGATAACAATGCAGGGCTTGATAATTTTGGTTCCCCCTCGGAATGCGATCACAGAACCGAGATAGGCACCGATTGCTTCACCCGTACACATCGCAATCGTAGGTAGTATCAAGAGATGCCCCGCATTCAAAAAAAGCAATGCAGAAGTACCGTTACTACAAAAATTTAATATCTTTGAAGTTCCCAGTGCCTTTGAGGTAGAATAACCCATAAAGTGTATTAATGAAACCATATAAAAAGTTCCTGTGCTCGGTCCGAAGAAGCCATCATAAACTCCTATGGGCAATATAATAGTAGCGGCAAATAGAAAAACGGGAATCCGTCGCCTGGTTTCCTCGTCAGAGATTTCTTTAGAAAGAATGAAATATAATGCAATAAAGATCAGTAATATAGCCAGTATTACATTGAGATACTTAGGCTTTATATGTAAGGAGATAACACTTCCCAAAGCCCCTCCTAAAAGTGCCATTACGATAATAGTCGGTAATTCCCGAAACTGTATTGCTCCCTGTCTCCGGAAAAACCAGGCTGCCAGGCCACTGCCCAACGAACCTTGTACTTTATTAATTGCCAAAGCTTGATATGGCGTAATCCCGGAAAGTAACAGCACCGGCAGAGAAATCAGACCGCCACCGCCGGAGATCACATCTACCGTCCCGGCAATGAAGGCTCCGCCCAGTAGCCAGAGCAATACAGGCCACTGCTCTGCGAGCGAACTGCCTATTAATTCGACCACACCCGAAATCCATTCAGTATAATCAGTACGCCAAACAGAATAAAAATACTTCCGGTAATAATGCTCAAAATATGGGTGTACTTATGAGACCGGGAGTTATGGATCATCTCTTTGAGATATCCCGAGCATACGATATACGAACCCAGCACGAGAAACTTGACCGTCACAAATACAATCACAGGGATTAAGAAGCCGATGCGAGTGTTCATTTCCAAATCTTCGATAAAGGCCGGAAATACCGAAGAGAAGAAGATCAGAGCTTTGGGGTTTGAAATGGCAACCAGAAAGGAACGTCGCCACATATACGGCAAATCTCCGGAGCCGGATTCGACTTTATCCTTTAGCTTATCTGCCGAGGCCAAAGCAGACTGTTTCTGTCGAATGCCTGTCAGATGCCGATAGCCCAGGTAGCTGAGATAGCCCCCGCCCAGTAGTGATAACACCGTAAATAAAGCCGGATACAGGGCCAGCAGAGTATCGACACCCCAAGAAACACACAGAGCGAGCAGTAAGATACCTGCTAAGTCTCCGGTCAAAGCCAGCAGGGAATAGGCAATTCCGTAGCGAAGGGCGTTGTGCACCACCAGCATTGTCGAAGGACCGGGTGAGCCGGACTGGGCAATAAAAATCAATATTAGAGTAGTAAATGACATTGTATCAAACTTGTTCCCAACTTCAAATTTCAGAGAGTTTTATGAGGCCGTTATTTTTATTAGTATAACCTATATTTCTGTTATATTCTTCTTTCGGGCTTGTGCTCTGCTATAAACACTTTATTTACGTATTAAAATATATTTTAACTAAATTATAACAATGATTAGTTGTAGATAATAGCGAAATTTAATATCTAATATCCCTTCTACAGCTACCTGAATTCCAGAGCTTGTCTTAAAGTCTCGTAATCGGCTACTTTTTTAAAGTGGACTTCTGCACCACTTATTTCTTGGAAATGCTTGGCAGCACAATGGATTTTCAGTTTCTCCATTTCTCTTAAATCCATATCAGAATCAGAACCTTTGGTTTCAGCGACAAAATAGATTTGTTTCACCTTATCTTTATCAAAGACTATTGCCCAGTCAGGGCTATAGTTGGCAACAGGGGTTGTAACGTAGAAGTTCTTTGGTAGTTTGGCATACACGACTACTTCAGTACTGTTTTCCAGTGCTGTTGCAAAGTTTGATTCAACTTGAGAATCTGATGTCAGGAAGTCATACACATGCTTTTTAAGTAAGTTTGACTGGTGCAAAGCAAACTTATCATTGGTAAAAACCGTCTTGGCATCATGCCTTTCTTCGGTTTTGTGGTAGACAATGTTATTAATAATAAAGCTCGCTTTTACTTCGTTAATCAGCTTGCTGCATTTGCCAATAAACTCTTCCGGATTCTTGCGGATGAGCAGAAATTGCTTTTGCTCAATCTTTTTAAGTATCTCTACTATGGTTCTGCGAGTAAGGCTGGTTTTAACTTCGATTTCACCAATCACATCATAAAAGGTGTTAAAATAGAGGCCATTTTCAAGTTTCATGTATTGACGTTCAGATTCTTTCACCAAACTGCCTTCTCTCATTTGCTCTGCCGTACCACCTTCTAATTCTCCTGTCTTTACTTCATATGTACGATCCCCAATGCTGAGCTGTGTATCAATCTTGGTTTTGCTCTCCTGAATAAGCTTCTCTGTATTGAACTGCACTTCGTATATGGTCTTGAGATTAATTTTATCCCATAGTTCCTGAAATTCCTTCTTCTCGAAATTTCTATTGGTGTTGAGTTCTATCGTTTGACGCTCATTTTCCGGTTCGAACTCTCCGCCTGTGTAAACGGTCTGCAATAGCTTGCACACTGACTGACGGTAAGGCTCTAGATTTTCCGGCAAGGGAATGTTCTGCTGTTCTATCAACTTTTTACCTTCAGTGGTAATTTTATCGTTTTCGTCAATGATATCATTCTTGTAGAGGGTTTTGTTTAGCTTCTTGGCCTCTTCTTCTGTCAACCTGCGCTCTTGTCCCTGTTCGTTGGCAATCATCTTACCTATAAAATATTCTACGTCCGCTTTTTGCGGACGACTTTTGAGGGTATCGGCAATTTCTTTCTGTAGTCCTTTGGCAAACGATTCATAACTCTCGGAGGCAATTACCGTAAGCTTATTCAGCTCATGTACTCGGTCTCCGACCAATTCAAAGTCCTGCCGGAATCCACGCGTATCTACACACAAACGCATACCACGGCCCACTTCCTGCCTGCGTCTGGTTAAACTGCCACTTTCCGCATGTTTTAGAGCACAGATTTGAAACACATTCGGGTTATCCCAGCCTTCTTTCAAAGCTGAGTGGGAGAAGATAAAGCGGGTAGACTCTTCAAAACTGAGCAACCTTTCCTTGTCCTTCATAATCAGGTCATAGGCGGATACATCTTCTGATTCTTCTTTTCCGCGTTTGACAGTTGGGTCTACAGTTTTCCCCCTCTTATCTATGGAGAAATACCCATTGTGCACTTGGTTCGCCGAATCTCTTTGCAGATATTCTTCAAAGTTGGCGGGTATATCATTTTTGTTTATCTTGCTCGGGGTGGTATCTTTTAGAAAGTCCTTCCGGATCTTGTTGTATTCTTCTTCAAATATCCGGGTGTAGTCTCCCGGTTGTGGTTCTCCTGACTCATCATACACTCGGTATTTCTCAACGGTATCTATAAAGAACAGAGACAGAACTTTAATGCCCTGACTAAAGAGTTGCTTTTCTTTTTGTAGGTGTGAGAGGATGCATTCACGAATCTGTACTCTGCGGAAAGCATGTTCATCATTATCATGGAGAATATCTCCCGGATAGACATCCTGGCCGCCAACTACTATTTTATTCCGGTAGCCATTGATTTCCGTGACTGTTTGATTCTTATAGGCAGGCATGTTGCCTGATTGCTCATAGAGGTTATAGCCTTCTGCCACTTTCACTCGTTTTTTGCCAATGGAGCCTGAAACAGTGCGTTTTTCGTGTTCTATGTATGCAAAAGGTGGCTTTGTTGTGCTTAGGCTTATGTTCTCTAAATAGAGATATCCATGGGTTCCTGTTGAGCCTCGAAGATTGATTCCCTTTACCTGTATTTTCTTGACCAACCGCTTGTTGTAGGCATCCAAGGCATCTAAACGATACACCTTGTTATAGTCTACTTTGTGGGTAGCAGAATAGCGAAGTGTAAAGAGCGGATTAAAATCCGGCATGCTCTTTAAGGTTTGTTCACCATCGACCGATTGCGGTTCATCAATAATTAAAATTGGGTTTGTTTGAGCGATAATGTCAATGGGCCTTCGTGTGCCGAATTGGTCCAATTCCTGATAGATACGTCTGGAATCAGCACCACGGGCATTGAATGCCTGTGTGTTGATAATCATCACACTAATGCGGCTATCCGAGGCGAAATTCTCAATATCCTGCGGGCGGCCTGAGTTGTAAATGAATGGGTTGATCTTGTGCCCGTAGAGTTCCTGAAAGTGGTCTTGGGTAAGCTGAAAGGATTTGTAGACCCCTTCCCGAATGGCAATACCGGGTACAATGACAATATACTTGCTCCAGCCGTACTTTTTATGCAGCTCATACATGCTGCGGATATAGGTATAAGTTTTGCCTGTACCTGTTTCCATTTCTATGGTGAGGTTGTAGCCTAACTTCACCCTTTTGGGACGCTCTATTTGTTGGCTTTCATGTAAGTCATTTTGTTGCTGAATTTTCTGTATATTTTTGAGTAATTGCGGTTCTAAAATCCGGATGGGAGAATTGCGATAGCCAATTTCTTCTTCTATTTCAAAGTCTATGGTTTGCACTCCCTCAGCCGCTTGTTTGGCTTTAAGAATGAGTTCTTTACTGCGTTCTAAGGTGAAGTGGTTGGTTTTGAGCGGTTGCCCTGCAAAACAATCGACGACGGCCTGAACCGCCTTTACCTGAAAGTCTTGTTCTTTAAATTGTAGTTTCATCTGCCTGAGCCCTGATTTTGATTGCCGGAAGGATTGTCTGATTCCTTTAATAATTTATTGTTGTGTACTCTTTTGAATTCAAGGCTCTTGGCCCCAAAATTCAGTAGTAGACCAATTTCCATATTGTATGCTTCCAGATAGTTCATGGCTTGTGCTAAATGAACATCTTCTAATTTGATCAATGCCTTTATTTCAGCCATGATGGTTTCATTAATAAAAAAGTCAACTCGTCTTGTGCCTACGCCATATCCTTTGTATCTTAAGGGTATTTCTTTCTCTCTTTCATGTTCAATTCCCTGTATATTCATCTCGATTGATAAGGCACGTTGATAAACAACTTCCTGAAATCCATTTCCTAAATACTTATGGACTTCCATCGCTGCACCAATGATTTTATGTGTTAGATCCTCATATTTCATAATGATCCCCTTTGTTCTGAACCTTGATGTGCTTGATTGACCTGATTATCTGATTCTTGGACTTTTGGTGTCATGGAAGTCTGAACCTTGATGTGCTTGATTGGCCTGATTATCTGATTCTTGGACTTTTGGGGTCATGGAAGTCTGAACCTTGCTGTATAGGATTTACCAGATTACCTGATTTTGAAATGTGTGCAATCATGGTAATCCGCCAATCCTTAACAATCATGGTTCAGAAGATGTGTTTGATTTACCAGATTATCTGATTCTTGGACTTTTGGGGTCATGGAAGTCTGAACCTTGCTGTATAGGATTTACCAGATTACCTGATTTTGAAATGTGTGCAATCATGGTAATCCGCCAATCCTTAACAATCATGGTTCAGAAGATGTGTTTGATTTACCAGATTATCTGATTCTTGGACTTTTGGGGTCATGGAAGTCTGAACCTTGCTGTATAGGATTTACCAGATTACCTGATTTTGAAATGTGTGCAATCATGGTAATCCGTCAATCCTTAACAATCAGGGTTCAGAAGATGTGCTTGATTGGCCAGATTATCTGATTCTTGGACTTTTGGGGTCATGGAAGTCTGAACCTTGCTGTATAGGATTTACCAGATTACCTGATTTTGAAATGTGTGCAATGATGGTAATCCGAGAATCCTTCAGAATCAAGGTTCAGACAAAATTAGTTTATTGGTTTCGGCCTCAGAGCAGTGAGATAAAAAATGAATATATTTCTTCAAAACAGAAGAAATAATTTTAAGAGTTTGGTATAGTGTAGTGGAGCAAGGGAAAGCAGGGCTACCGCAAGGTAAGTGGCTTGAGGGCTTGAAAAACTGCCAATCGCTTTCGGGCTTGATAGATTATTCAGGCAAGACCCTTGCTCTTTTTTTGTCTAAATTCTTGGGCATGATTCCTTTGAAAACTATACTATAAACCTGTTTTTCCAAACCCCTTACTTGACGTATCACAACATCCAGACAAGTGTTATTGATTACTCCAGTAAGAGTCCAGAATTGTGTCTTATGGAGATCTATAGTATGTTTCTGGTAAATATTTATGGTCCCAATTAGAGTGAATGCAAGAGGTAGTGCCCTTAAGCGGTTGCGCAATTCTTGATCAGGTCTTGCCTTACGTTTGACAACATGATCGAAAAGTACCCTGTCTATCTTAATAGGCTCATTACCCAAAGCAGGGCAAGGGATTGGCTCTTGCTTTTTGATAAGATCTAATCCACGTTCTTTCAAAATATCTAAGTTCGTTGATTGAAAGTCTGTTTTGTGTGTGTCCATAAATATCTGAACCTTGATGTGCTTGATTCGCCTGATTATCTGATTCACCAACCTTTAGAGTCAAGGTAATCAGAAAATATATAGGATTCACCAGATTACATGATTTTGAAACGCCTGCAATCATGGTAATCCGCCAATCCTTAACAATCAGGGTTCAGAAGATGTGTTTGTTTCACTTAATTATCTGATTTTTGGACTTTTGGGGTCATGGTAGTCTGAACCTTGATGTATAGGATTCACCAGATTACGTGATTTTGAAATGCTTGCAATCATGGTAATCCGAGAATCCTTAACAATCAAGGTTCAGACGATGTGCTTGATTCGCCTGATTATCTGATTCACCAACCTTTAGAGTCAAGGTAATCAGAAAATATATAGGATTCACCAGATTACATGATTTTGAAATGCCTGCAATCATGGTAATCCGAGAATCCTTAACAATCAAGGTTCAGACGATGTGCTTGATTCGCCTGATTATCTGATTCACCAACCTTTAGAGTCAAGGTAATCAGAAAATATATAGGATTCACCAGATTACATGATTTTGAAATGCCTGCAATCATGGTAATCCGAGAATCCTTAACAATCAAGGTTCAGACGATGTGCCTGATTCACCGGATTACATGATTTTGAAACGCCTGGAATCAAGGTAATCCGAGAATCCTTAACAATCAAGGTTCAGAAGATGTGCTTGTTTCACCAGATTACGTGATTTTGAAATGTGTGCAATCATGGTAATCCGCCAATCCTTAACAATCAAGGTTCAGACCACCCTCATCTCCGTTTCCGGACTCAACTGCCTGAGCAACTGCTTTACATTGGTCTTAGCGGTATCATCCTTAAAGCCACTGTCTTTAAACACCATGCGCAGGGGTTTGTCTTTGGCTATTTCTTTGGCAAAGTCTTCATCAATCTCCTTGTCAAAACAGGCATAGAGTGAGTTCTCCACAATTTTAAACACCTGCTTTCCCAATACTTCTACTTGTTTAATTTTGAGCGAAAGCGGCAAGCCCCAAGCCAGCATCACTTGGGCCAATAAATCATCTGTGCTGCGGTTTGCCTTTACATTGTCCGCCAATAGGTCTAACTGGTTCTGATCATAGTCTTGTGGTTTGTAATAGACATCCTGCATATTGCTCCTGTCCAAGCGGTAGACACGGAAGCCATAATCTATCTCGGCACCTGTCTCTACTTTGATTTGCTTGGCTGCCCTGCGTATTCGTTCTTTAGCAACTTCAGTAAGAATTGGTTGTAACTTATTCGCCTTGCAAAACTCATATGCAGTTTTCTGCTCATTTACCTTAGGATTCAATTCTTCAGGAAGCTGTACCATTATAAATTTTCTCTTCCCTTTATCTGCTGCATTCGTTTGAAGAACAGCATCGGCAGTGGAAGAAGAACCTGAGAAAAAATCTAAAACAATGGCATCTTGAGCACTAATGCTTTCGATAAAGAATGAGATTAATGAAGTGGGTTTAGGATATTGAAAAACTTGACTGCCAAAAAGTTTTCTTATCTCTTTGGATCCGTGTTCAGTTCTTCCTACTTGTTTTTCGGGTAAATAGCTTGAAATAGCCATTTTCACTTGTTCAGAGCCATATTTAGCAACTGCCTTCTGCTTGTCTTCAGATTCAAAAACTCGGTAAGCAGGTCGTTTTATCTTTAAAAAATTATAATCACCCGGGAATACTATCTTTTCCTTCTTGTAGTAGGTATCAAATGTATCTGTAGTAACTGCCCAGGTCCTTAATTCACTTGCTTCATATTCGTCGCCATTTTTAGGGTTGATCATTGTGAAGTATGAATTTGGACGCTCGTTCTTTGTTTTGTTGGTTGTTAGATCGGAAAGTCTCCATCTATCTTCGAAATCATCAGACTCATGATATTTTCTTTCCCCTAGTCTTCCTGCTATAAAATCATCTTTAGCATAAGCCACAATCCATTCAACATCTACTGATACGCCAAAAGGCACATCAGCTTTAGCTGTCCTTGAACGCCAGGGAAAGGTTCCCACGAATTGTGATTCACCGAATATGTCATCACAGAGCTTTCTTAGGTTTTGGATTTCATTGTCATCAATGGAAATAAATATCACTCCATCCTGAGACAATAAATTCCTCGCCAACTTCAAACGTGGGTACATCATGCTTAACCAATCGGAATGGTAACGGCCTGCTGTTTCCGGATTGGCGACCAAGCGTTGCATGTACTCATCTTTTTGTCCGCTTTGAATCAGTTCCTCCTGAGCGTCTTTGCTAAAGTTGTCTTTGTACACAAAGTCCTTGCCCGTATTGTAAGGCGGGTCGATGTAGATCATCTTCACCTTACCCAAGTAGCTTTCCTGCAACAGCTTCAGTACTTCTAAGTTGTCGCCTTCTATGTAGAGGTTCTCGGTGTTGTCAAAGTCCACAGATTCCTCCCGTACAGGCCGCAGCGTCTTAGTAGTGGGTAGGTTGGCCGTTACTATGGCCTCCCGTTTCCCCGGCCATTCTAAGCGGTAGCGTTCTTTGTTGCCCTCCACGACGGCATGGCTCAGCTCTTGCTTCAGCAAGTCAAAGTCGATACTTCGGCCACGCTCAGCATGCCCGTCTTTTTCAATGGTACTCTCCGTGACGCAATTAGGGAAAAGTGCGGCCAGTTTTTCAAAGTTCCTGTTCACCAAGTCCGGTGATTGGAGGCTTAGTTTTTCTGTGTCCATAAATATCCTAACATGGTAGTCTGAACCTTGATGTGCTTGATTCGCCTGATTATCTGATTCACCAACCTTTAGAGTCAAGGTAATCAGAAAATATATAGGATTCACTAGATTACATGATTTTAAAATGCCTGCAATCATGGTAATCCGAGAATCCTTCAGAATCAAGGTTCAGAATCAAGGTTCAGACCCCGCACTCAACAGCATCAGATCCTGCATCTTCTGCCACATCAAATCAATCTCTGAAAACAGAATAAAATGATCTGCATCTGCTATCATATCTATGCGTGTTTGCGGAGCCGGAGGGAGGGCTTGCTTCAGAAAATGAGCATTGACAGGCAGGACAATCTCGTCCGCCGTTCCCTGGACAACGATGATCGCCGCTTGGATACTTGCCAGCTTAGGGGCTAACTTGCGGTTTTCTGCGGCGTGGACCACCTTTTCATCGTTGGCTACCACTAGGCCCTTGTCAACCAACGCACGAATAAGGCCCGATTCCATCCATTTATTGAACCACCAGTATTTTTCATTATCCGGGTCAGATGCCGAGGCAATGAGCAGAAGCCCGGATATACCGGGATTTTCCGCCGCCAAGGCACTGGCAATGGGGCCACCGTAACTATGTCCCATGAGGTAGATTTTCTGTTCGGGGAAATCGCGCTGTAAGTTTTGCAATAATATCTGCAAAGGTTTGATCTGGCCCGCAAAATCCGCTACGGATTCCCCAAATCCGGAGCCACCATACCCAAGTCGATCAACCGAAATCAAATGAAGAGCATCATTCACTCGTGGGTCTGTCATCAGGTTAAAGAAGGCCAGAGCGTCGCCGGGGGCTCCATGGATTAAAATAAAAATAGGCTTGTTGTCATTTTTATTGTCAATATAAGACAGGAAACCATGATTAAACCTCAAAAATTCTTGCCGGGGGGCTGTAATTCCGGTTTTTTTGTATTTTCTTGTGAGTCTTTTTTGATAACGTTGTTGGAGCTTTTTGATCTTTTTTTCTCGGCGTTCTGAAGGTTCTTGTATACTTTCCCGCTGTAAAGCCTTATGGAGACCTGCATTTGTGGTACAGGCAGATATAGCAAGAACAAATAAGTTCAAAATACCTAAGCGTATGACAGCCTTCATAAATGCTCTGTTTCTATCTACTGTTTCAACTATTCTTTTTTAAGATTTTTTTTCGCAAGATTTTCCTCGCAAGTTACATAGTTTAAAAAGCGCACCCTAGTGGACTCGAACCACTGACCCACAGCTTAGAAGGCTGTTGCTCTATCCGGCTGAGCTAAGGGTGCTTAGAACGAGGCGCATGCTACCGGGAAAATTATCTTTTGGCAATTATCTGTAGAGCCGGTATCTGAGAGCCGGCACCTGAAACGAGAAAGATTTAGCTATGTCCGCTATTCGGAAATACGGTACACTAAGCAAACACAAGCCGCAAAGAGAAGTACATAGAGGGAAGTACAAAATATGGCAATTTTAAAGGGTCGGACAACATGTCCGGCCAAAATCAACTTGCACTTGGCCGTGGGGGAACCCTACATTGAGAAACACAGCGGCCGAAGTTTCCACCGCATTTGCACCCTGATGCAAGGGGTTTATTTTCAAGGGGTCCGTCTCAATGAGGACAAGGACCAATTGGAGTGGGAGGAACAGGGTGGGGATTTGTTGGAACTGGAATTGAGTCCTGAGCGGGTTCAATCTCGGGATGAAGTGCAGTTGACTCTGGAAGCGCAGCCGGCCCCATGCCCAACGGAGGATAACTTGGTCTGCCGGGCGGCAAAAGCATACGTGGAAAGGTTGGACTGTCGTTTTTGGCCGCAGCGGATGCATTTTTCCTTGAAAAAACGGATACCGCAAGAGGCCGGACTGGGTGGCGGCTCCGCCAATGCGGCCATCACGTTAAAACTGCTGAACCGTTTGTTGCCGCCCTATTGCGGCAGCCCGGCTCTGAGTGTGGACACAATGTCGGAATTGGCTGCCGGTCTCGGCTCGGACGTGCCCTTTTTCCTGCGAGATTTTGGCAGCTTTCCCGGCAGTTTGGCTTGGTGTTTGGGGCGTGGTGAACAAGTTGTCAGCCTGTCGGAAAGGCTGGTGGAACAGTGGCAGGAACTGCAAAGTCAATACCGGTTATGGTTAGTAAAGCCGCGTGGCATTTCCTGCCCCACGGGGGAGATGTACCGGCGGCTGGATTCCCGTCCTCGCCGGGCAGAGCTCGATCATCTGATGCTGGAACGGCAATTATCCGGGCTGATGGCAGAAGGCTTGAGCGAGAATAGCCCTCTAGTCCGCTTCCTGCACAATGATTTTTCTCTTGCGGTTCGGGCCCTTGCCGGCAGGGAGTGTCCGGGGGCCGGAGAAACAGGGGCCGGAGAAACAGGAGACATAGAACAGGAGAAGCAAACGGCAGAGAAATATCAGGATTTTAGGGTACTTGCAACATTGCCCCAATATCTGTACAGTCTCGCTGCCTCTTGGGCTGCCATGTCCGGGAGTGGTTCGTCCTTCTTTGTCTGGTTTCCCGCCGGGCTAAGCCAAATGGAAATACTGAAAGGTCTTACGGCTTTTCCACATCCGCTGGAAATCTTTGCCGGGCAATCCTGCTCTGTGACGACTGGTCAGTACCACCTTGAGTAATCCGGCTGTAGGGCATGACCGAAACCTTAATTTTTGGGCGTCGGCAAGTGGTTAAGCCACTGGGTTTTGATCCCAGTATCGCAGGTTCGAGTCCTGCCGCCCAAGTCCGCATGATATGGCTTTTGCGCTGCGCTGTTGTGTCGCTGGTGCGAAAGCCGTTGGAATGTTTGCATCCTTTGCACAACGCTTTGTGAAGTGTTATTTTGTGGCTGCGGTGCCGATGTTTGGGCTGTTGAAATGTCGGCGTGTTTATGTGCCGGTTGTTGAAGCCTCGGCGCAGCCATCAGTATCGTTCCAATGCTGCGGAACAGATTATTTTTACGGCCTTGTTAGGGGCCGTCACGGAGAACTGCTGTGAGTACAAAGACAAAAGAGCTGGAAGTAGAATCTCGCACTGAATTTGGTTCAAGTGCCAGTCGCCGCCTGCGTCGTCAGGGTCTGATACCTTCTGTTGTATACGGAGGTAAAGACATCGTTCATGTTTCGGTCAATGCCCGCCGGTTTCACGCAGAATTTCATGGCAACATTACCGAAAATACTATTATTAATTTACTGATTGGCGGCAAGGGGCGTAACGTTCTGGTAAAGGATTTCCAGGCGGACATTCTGACGCAGGAAGTACATCACATTGACTTTCTGGAAGTGGTCGAGGGCCACCTCCTGAAAACGCACGTTCCTCTCATCCTTGACGGTAGCCCGGTCGGTGTTCGCGAAGGGGGCATGTTGGAGCACCAGTGCGAGAGTGTGGAAGTGGAATGTTTGCCAAAGGACTTGCCCGCAGAATTTCGGATGGACATCGGTCACCTGAAGCTCGGTGAATTTATGGCTCTGAGTGAGCTGAAGCACGACCCGGCGGTCCGCATCCTCGGCTCCATGGAGCAGATTGTGGCTCATATTTCGGTCCCGCGCGGCTTGGCTTCTGCGGAAGCAGATGGTGAGGCGGCCGGCAAGGAAGACTAGAAACCGGATTCAGCGTTTAGCATTGTCATTTTCGTCATTTTCAAAGTTATTTTTCAAAGAGAGAAGGCCCCTGTGTTACCCTGTTACACAGGGGCCTTCTTCTGTTATCATAATGGAATTGGTATGGAGTTAGACTGGTTGATCATCGGCTTGGGCAATCCCGGTAAGCAGTACGAAGGGAGTCTGCACAATGCCGGTTTCGATGTGCTGGACCTGCTGCTGCGTGAGTACCAAGGTGATCCGGTCTTTTCTCCGGTTTGGGACGGGGGCAGTTCCGGTTCTTCATCCAAGATGCACTCGGTCTTGCTGCGCAAACCTCTGCCGGCAATGCAAAACAGCGTGTCTCCTAATTGTAATGCCTTACTGGTAAAGCCTCAGACCTATATGAATCTGAGTGGCCAGGTTCTGGCCCGGCTGCGCAAGTGCCACTCCTTTCGTCCGGAACGTTGCATCGTGCTGTTGGATAATCTGGATCTGGAGCCGGGCCGCCTGCGCCTGCGGCTGGGCGGCGGCTTTTCCGGCCATAAAGGTTTGCGCTCTTTGCGCGAGGGCGGACTGTGTGGGGACTTCTGGCGTTTTTTTGTTGGTATCGGTCATCCCGGCAGTCCGGAGCAGGTCAGCAGTTATGTGTTGGGTAAGCCCCGCAAGGCTGATAGCGAGTTATATCTGGCCTCTTTGGAGAGGGCGAAGCGGGCCCTGACAGAGATTCTGCGGGGGGCGCAGCCAGCGGAGCTGGCTGCGGAAATCAACTGCAAGCTTCCCGTTGTTTAGGGTGTCCGGGGCTGCGGAGTAGAGATGGCCGACCGTCCTGTTTTTCCGGCTCCGGGTGCTCCCAAGCCGCTGCTTCACAAGAACGTTTCCAACAATGAGAGACTGAAGCTGTTGCCGGTACGCTTGCAGGGCGCAGCCCGTTTGCTGGTGCCGGGGCCCTTGGTTGTGGGCCTTTCCGGGGGGCTGGATTCCTGCGCATTGCTGCATCTGCTCTGCTGTGTCATTGACCGGCGCAAAAACCCGATACATCCCTGTTATATTGACCATGGTATCCGGCCCGATCCTCCGGAGGCCCGGGCCGGGGCACTGCCGGAGTATTGCCGCAGCTTGGGTTTGGAATTGCAAATATACCGGGTTCGGGATGGCTGGCTGCGTCGTGAGGCCACTCGGCGAGGCCTGAGCCTGGAAGATTTGGCCCGTTCAGAACGCTATCGACGTTTACAGCATTACCTGTATAACCTGTGTGGATTGTACAACTTGCGCGGTGCCACAGAGAGCCGGACAGAAAGGGTGCCCGAGGCCCTTGCCGGTGCCATTGTGTTGGCCCATCACGGAGATGATCAGGCAGAAAATTTTTTCATGAATTTGGGGCGGGGAGCCGGCCCGGGAGCCCTTGCCGGAATGCGTGAATGGTTGCGCCGGCCCGTTTGTGACCGGATGTTGTCCTTGTGGCGGCCCCTCCTAAGTGAGGGGCTCCGTTGTGGCCGCCGGGACTTGCAGAATTGGGCGGAACTACACGGTTTGCCTCACTGGGAAGATTCCGGCAATTTCGACCAGGTCACTTTGCGCAATTTTTACCGCTGGCAGGTTGTACCTCAGCTCAAACGCTTGTTGCCGGGTATTCTGCAAGGGGTGCGGCGCAGCCAACAGCACTTGGCACTGCTGGAAGACTGGCTGGAGGAGGAGCGCAGCCTGCTGCGCAGCCAGCTTTGTGTGACGACCGGCCCGGAAGGGGGGCTTTGCGCAGAATGGTCCGGGTCTTTTTCGGCCTTGGGCAAACCCCTGCAAGTGGAACTGTGTTTCTTGTTGTTCGATGAACTTCGCTGCGGTGAACAACGCCGCAAGCGTTTGCCTTTGGATTTTGCCAATGAATTGCTCCGACAATGGCAAAGCCATTGCCGGCAAGGGCGAAAAAAACCCTTCGGGCTCCGGGCACACGGCTGCCTTTGGCAATTGAGCCCGAAAGGCATTCGCGCGTGTACAATCTAAGACTTTTTCATAATCGAAAAAGTCTTAGATTGGTTGCATATTAGCACTAGGGATTAGCACTAGGGGGCCTTTGAAGGACAGGCGTGTCTTTATGTCTTGTCGTCTTTGTTTGACTCTTCAGACGAGCTGCTAATCAAAAGAATAATAAGTGCTAATATAACAACGGCAGCAACTGCATCTTGAAGTTGCTTACTCTCTTTCAGTTTCCCGCAAGCAGCCCGTGCAAAGTGTTCGCAGTTATTACTAAACAGGTAATAGTCGTCTTCAAGATGACTCTCTGCATACTCTACAGTCTCTTCCCGGTTTTCAGGAACGATTTCATGTGAGAGAGCTATCTCCCCTCCACCGGAAAAAGTCTTAAGCGTCTCTTTTGTGATACAGCTTCGTTGCTTAGAATTGTGGATCACATGCCCGTTGCCGACATATATCCCGTAGTGCGTGACACCTACATTTACTTGCAATACGTCGCCTTTTTGGTATGGGTCGGGTTCTTTATTCATATTTTTCTCCTTTTATTTGATTGAATCTAAGCATGATTGGAATAAAAGGAAAGAAAATCGAATAGAAAGTAGAGAAGGTCTTTCCGGGAGGGTTAGAGAACTCTGCCGGAAAGAGGCATCTATTTTTAAGATTCCAAATCAAAATCAGCCGGTCGTATTTTGCCCCTTGCCAAATATTCTAAATGAACATACAATAGACAAAATTCAAAATATTTTGGAGGATTTTTCTTATGAAACGTCAAAAAGCACTGTTGACTATTGGCCGGCCAAACGGTATAATATCCAATATCCAATATCCAATATCCAATATCCAATATCCATACCAAGTCTAAAATATATATACAGCTATTTTATCTTTTTTTAGGGCCAAATAAACCTAAATTTTTCAAAGCCTTTCCGGTTTTTCCATTTTTCTGCATTTTTTTGATTCTTCTCATTCATTTGATTCTGTCGGCCTGTGTCCCGATGACGGACGTGAAATCTGACTCCGGAGGTGAAGCCAAATTTAGCGTCCGTGCTTCGACTAGATTTGTGGGGGCAACGCAGGCATTGGTATCTTTGGCACCAACGAAAAGCGGCGCAGCGGCCTTTCTCGCCGTTGCGGATACGGAAACCATCCCCTCGGTCACAGCTGCCGAAACTCTCTTGGCCTATCGGGAAATAGATTTTTCCGGGACTTCGGCACAGATCATCCAGTTTGCCCTGAGCATCAGTGCGACACAAGATGGGACAAGCGGAGTCGTTTCGGGTGGTGCCGGAGCCGTTTTACAACCGAGTACGGCTTATAAAATTGTGATGTACAGCAGTGGCAACAGTAGTACATTGCTGACTTTTACAACGTTGGGCAATATAGGTGAAGGGTATCCGCTCTCTGCCAATGGTACAAAACTTACTTTTGATATGTCGGCACATAATTTCAGGACTGGAACAGATGGAAAGTTTCAAGTGCCCTTCGTATTTTCATGGTTGGAAACTTCCAGCCTGATTGTTGAACTAAGTGGTAGTATGGGAGGTGAAACATTTAATGCTTTTGGAAGTTTTAATAGTGGTGGTAATGGTCTTCATGGTCGTTATACTAGTTTGGCAAATTATTTTGGAGATAAAAATCGGGGAGCTGTGTTTCTCCATACACCCATAAGTGGTACTGTGCAATATCAGGGAGACTGGACAGATAATCAAGGGAGCGGTTTATCTATTAGATATGGAGTTTAAAGTTAGGTAAAAGGTAAAAACCCCTCAGAAGAGAGGTTTTTACCTTTTACCTGGTCCCTGGTCCTGCCCGGACTGGTTAGTGGGATGATGATTCTCACTATATTACCGGGAAAGACAGCCCCCTTGCCAAATATTCTAAATGAACATACAATAGACAAAATTCAAAACATTCTGGAGGATTTTTCTTATGAAACGTCAAAATACACTGTTGACTATTGGCCGGCCAAACGGTATAATATCCAATATCCAATATCCAATATCCAATATCCAATATCCATACCAAGTCTAGAATATATATACAGTCAATTTATCTTTTTTTACTCCCCAATAAATCTAAACTTTCCAGAGCCTTTTCATTTCTCTGTTTTTTTTCCGTTCTTCTTCTTCATTTGGTTCTGTCCGGCTGTGTGCCGTTGTCCGAGACCAGTGATCCGCCGGCGGCACCGAGCCCCACAAAATCCATTACGGTCAATTATTCGGGCCTGCACTACGTCCATTTCACGGCGGACGACCCCAATGTATCGGCAGACAAAACGGTAGGATTTCTGATAACACCCGCAGATAGTAGCCCTTCTAAGGCAGAGGCAGAAAGCAAGAAGGGCTATATTACCAGAAAATTTACAGAGAGTAAAAAATCAAGAAATGTCTTTATGTTCCTGCACGAGGGGACGGCCTATGAGCTTGCTGCCGGCAGTACGGACATTCCGTTTGTTGCGGGTGCCACAGCCAGCGATACAAGCTTTGAAACAAGCGACATACTACAGGAAAACACGGCTTACAAAATACGCATGTATGACGAAGGCACAATATTGGAAAAGACGTTTACCACCAAATCTTTTTCTGACGGAGATGCCGGTTCCAAAGGGCTTATACCCTATATGGGAGGGTTGGTAGCAGCGGCAAAAGCGGATGTCTCTCTTACAATAGAACGAAAAGCGGAAGAAATTATGCTTATCCCTTATACAAACGACAGCTACGGAGTACAATCAATCAATTATTATGAGAATGCTTTTCTACAAGCAAGTTGCACTTCGAGGTGCGGATCGGGTGTCTCGGGAACGAATATATATTCTCTAAGACTTAAATTAGAAGCCAATACCCTTGTTTCTCTGGTATATATACTGTCCCCTCAAATAAAAATAACTTCGACTAATTGGTCTGCAAGAGAGGGGACGAGTCTTGAGGTTTTCTACAATATAGAAATCATAAACGAATAGGGGGCCGTGTTTTGCGTAAGCTCGAGGTTCGACAAGCTCACCTACCGACCAGAGAAGCTCACCTACTCCTTGTTTCAATAGACTCAAATTGTTGTAATTCCCCTCCTTCGGAGGGGTCAGGGGTGGCGGTTTAATGAACTCCAATGATTTCTGCCTTTGTTAGAGGGGGTGAGGTTCTGAAACCCCATCTAAGGCCCCCCTTGCCAAATATTTTAAATGAATATATGATAGACAAAATTCAAAATATTCTGGAGGATTTTTCTTATGAAACGTCAAAAAGCACTGTTGACTACTGACCCGTCAAACGGTATAATATCCAATATCCAATATCCAATATCCAATATCCAATATCCATACCAAGTCTAGAATATATATACAGTCAATTTATCTTTTTTTACTCCCCAATAAATCTAAACTTTCCAGAGCCTTTTCATTTCTCTGTTTTTTTTCCGTTCTTCTTCTTCATTTGGTTCTGTCCGGCTGTGTGCCGTTGTCCGAGACCAGTGATCCGCCGGCGGCACCGAGCCCCACAAAATCCATTACAGTCAATTATTCGGGCCTGCACTACGTCCATTTCACGGCAGACGACCCCAGTGTATCCGCAGACAAAACGGTAGGATTCCTGATAACGTCCACAGACAGCAGCCTTTCTAAGGCAGAGGCAGAAACAAAAAAAGGCTACATTACCAGAAAATTTACAGAGAGTAAAAAATCAAGAAATGTCTTTATGTTCCTGCATGAGGGGACAGCGTATGAGCTTGCTGCCGGCAGTACGGACATTCCGTTTGTTGATGGAGCCACAGCCAGCGATACAAGCTTTGAAACAAGCGACATACTACAGGAAAACACAGCTTACAAAATACGCATGTATGACGAAGACACAATATTGGAAAAGACGTTTACCACCAAATCTTTTTCTGACGGAGATGCCGGTTCCGAAGGGACTATTGCCTATATGGGAGGGTTGGTAGCAGCGGCAAAAGCGGATGTCTCTCTTACAATAGAACGAAAAGCCGAAGAAATTATGCTTATCCCTTATGCAGACGATACTTTTGGAAGAAAGACCGTCTCCAATGATGTTCTTTACGTAGAGGGTCCTTTGCTCCGGGCAGGTTGCTCTCCGAATTGCGGAACGTCTTTACCGGGGACGCACATATATGCTTTAAGAAGAGAACTCAATAAACTTGCTTCTATAGTATATATACTTTCTCCTCAAAGAAAGATAACCCCGGCCAATTGGGGTGCAGGAGAGGGTTCAATCGCAGAGGTTTTTTATAACACAAAAATTATAAGTGAGTAGGCGGTCGATATTCTCATGCAAGGGGGTGGGCAATTTGTGCCACAAACACGGCACAAATTGCCCACCCCCTTGCCAAATATTCTAAATGAATATATGATAGACAAAATTCAAAATATTCTGGAGGATTTTTCTTATGAAACGTCAAAATGCACTGTTGACTACTGATTCGTCAAACGGTATAATATCCAATATCCAATATCCAATATCCAATATCCAATATCCATACCAAGTCTAGAAAATATATACAGTCAATTTATCTTTTTTTACTGTCCAATAAATCTAAACTTTCCAAAGCTTTTTTAGTTTCTCCATTTTTCTGTTTTTTTTCTATTTTTCTTCTTCATTTGGTTCTGTCCGGCTGTGTGCCGTTGTCCGAGACCAGTGACCCGCCGGCGGCACCGAGCCCCACAAAATCCATTACGGTCAATTATTCGGGCCTGCACTACGTCCATTTCACGGCGGACGACCCCAGTGTATCCGCAGACAAAACGGTAGGATTCCTGATAACGTCTACAGACAGCAGCCTTTCTAAGGCAGAGGCAGAAACAAAAAAAGGCTACATTACCAGAAAATTTACAGAGAGTAAAAAATCAAGAAATGTCTTTATGTTCCTGCACGAGGGGACGGCCTATGAGCTTACCACGGGTAATACAGACATTCCGTTTGTTGCGGATGCCACAGCCAGCGATACAAGCTTTGAAATAAGCGACATACTACAGCAAAACACGACTTACAAAATACGCATGTATGATGGCGACACAATATTGGAAAAGACGTTTACCACCAAATCTTTTTCCGAAGGGGATACGAGTTCAACAGGTGTTATTGGCTACATGGGAGGGCTGGTGGGAGCGGCAAAAGCGAATGTCTCTCTTACAATAGAACGGAAACCCGGAGAAATTATGCTTATCCCTTATGCAGATGATACATACGGAGTGCAATCAATCAATTATTATGAGAATACTAAGTTACGGGCAAGTTGCTCTTCGGGTTGCGGTTCGGGTGTCTCGGGAACGAATATATATTCTCTAAGATTTAAATTAGAAGCCAATACCCTTGTTTCTCTGGTATATATACTGTCTCCTCAAATAAAAATAACTCCGGCTAATTGGTCTGCAAGAGAGGGGACGAGTCTTGAGGTTTTCTACAATATAGAAATCATAAACGAATAGGGATCCGTGTTTTCTTACCCAAATATTGGGACCAAGATGTATCACTACAAAATTAGATTCGGGTAATGGGGAAGCTAAAGATCGGGCATTAGAATCATCCTATTTATTTGTTTTATTAAAAATAAATAGGATAGTTTAGAATGAGCCTTAAAAAGTCCGTACCTCACCGCAGAGCAATTCGACATGCTGCCCCCTCTGCTCCAGCAGGTAAATACCCGCTTCACCGGCCTTTTGAACCAGCTTGTCGTTGCTGACCGTTGTCGCCAGGGCCAAGTACAACTTGTGCCCTGCAAATTCCCGGTGGCTGCTGCGAAAGGCCGCTACTTTTTTTCTAACAAATCCTCGATGTCTTTGGGGTGGGCCTTGTATTTAACCTCCACAATTGCGACCGAACTGCCGTTAATAAGCAGAATATCATACTCGGTCTTGCCATTGCTGTCCAAAACATTGCATTTGATCTCGTCGTAGCGAGTCTCGCCAAGGACAGGATTTTCCTTAAAACTGCTGGCAAACAGCCGTTCGGCAAAGAGGCCCGTGTTAATACCAATACTCCCCAAGATCTCGCCAACGCGGTCCAGCTTTCTTTCGAGCTCCTGAAGCTGTGAGTCCGTCTTGGCCTGAGATTCCCGAATCTGTAAGCTTGTCTCGGCCTGAAATTCGCGAAGTTTTTGAGACTCCAAATCGGACTTAGTTTGAGATTCCCGAAGCTGTAAGTCCGTCTTGGCCTGAGACTCCCGAAGTTCTGCCATGCCCTGAAACATGCCCTGCATCATTTTATCAAACTGGGTATTATCCATAACGCCTCTCATTATAGTCTGTTTTTGTTTTTGGGCCAGACCATGCAAAAAATGGGGGAAGAACAGAGTCCCTTCAACCTTTCTTTTTACACGTCTGCCTGAACAAATATACAATAGGCCCAAATTTCACAATTTTGGCAGAATTTTCGTATGAAATATTAAGATGGGCTTTTAATTGCTAACCGGAAATTTGTGTATATGGATTGATATACCTAAAAAATAAGAAGAATGTACGGAAAAAGTTCCGTTAGAAACACGGAGAAAAATGGCCGGTGAACTCAAGTTTGAAAACTTTTACGAGCAACCGGTTCGTCTCTTGCCAACAAGTTCACAGAAAAACAGAGGGGGAGGCCGAGATGATCTGTAAATTACTAAAAAGTGGAGTCGATCGCTACACGGTTATGAGTGCTCCGGAAGGATCTCTCACGCGTTATAGTAGTCCCCACTATTGTAATTCCCCTCCTTCGGAGGGGCAGGGGGTGGTCTGGACGTGGTGGCCCTCTTGCCCAATATCCAAAACGAATATACAATAGACAAAATTCAAAATATCTTGGAGGAATTTTCCTATGAAATATCAAAAAGCACTGTTGACCGGCAACTCACCAAACGGTATAATATCCCATATCCCATATCCCATATCCCATATCCCATATCCTTACCAGTTCTAAAATATATATACAGCTATTTTATCTTTTTTTACTGCCCAATAAATCGAAACTTTCCAAAGCCTTTTCGGTTTTCTGTGTGTTTTCCATTTTTCTTCTTCATTTGATTCTGTCCGGCTGTGTGCCGTTGTCCGAGACCAGTGACCCGCCGGCGGCACCGAGCCCCACGAAATCCATTACGGTCAATTATTCGGGTCTCCACTACGTCCATTTCACGGCGGAGGACCTCAACGTATCGGCAGACAAAACGGTAGGTTTCCTGATAACGCCTACAGACAGTAGTCTTTCTAAGGCAGAGGCAGAAACAAAGAAAGGCTACATTACCAGAAAATTTACAGAGAGTAAAAAATTAAGGAATATCTTTATGTTCCTGCACGAGGGGACGGCCTATGAGCTTGCTGCCGGCAGTACGGATATTCCGTTTGCTGCGGGTGGCACAGCCAGCGATACAAGCTTTGAAACAAGCGACATACTACAGGAAAACACAGCGTACAAAATACGCATGTATGACGGCGACACAATATCGGAAAAGACGTTTACCACCAAATCTTTTTCCGATGGAAAAACAAGTTCAGAAGGTCGTGTTACCTTTATGGGAGGTTTGGTAGCAGCTGTAAAAGCAAACATAGAGAACAATCCTACAGGTACGGAAAAAGTAGCTGCAAAAGCAGCGGTTTCTCTTAAAATAGAACGAAAACCCGCAGAAATTATGCTTATCCCTTATGCAGACGATGCTTTTGGAGGACAGTTAGTGAATTATTATGAGAATACTTTTCTGCGGGCAGGTTGCTCTCCGGCTTGTGGGACAGGCGTATCGGGGGCGTATATATATGAGCTCCGGGGCTTGGATATCGCAATAAGAGAAGCCAATAAAATTGTTTCTTTGGTATATATACATTCTCCCCAAAAAAAGATAACCCCATCTGATTGGAGTGCCAAAGAGGGTACAGACCCTGAAGTTCTTTATAATATAGAAATTATAAGCGAATAGGGCTCCGTGCCTTTACGTAAGCTCGAGGTTCGACAAGCTCACCTACCGACCTGAGAAGCTCACCTACTCCTTGTTCCAATAGACTCAAATTGTTGTAATTCCCCTCCTTCAGAGGGGGCAGGGGTGGTCTAATAGACGCAACTAATATCTACTGTGGCCCCCCTTGCCAAATATCCCAAACGAATATATAATAGGCTAAATTTACACAATCTTGGAGGATTTTTCTTATGAAATATCAAAATGGGCTGTTGACCGGCAACTCACCAAACGGTATAATATCCTATATCCTATATCCTATATCCTATATCCTATATCCTTACCAAGCTTAGAACATATATACAGTCAATTTTATTTCCTAATAAACTCAAATTTTCTAAAGCCTTTCCAGCCTCGGTCGTTTCATTCTTCTGCTTTTTTTCCATTGTTTGCATTCATTTGGTTTTGTCCGGCTGTGCCCCGATGACGGACATAAAGTCTGACTCCGGAGCCGAAGTTAAATTCGGTGTCAGTGCTTCGACTACATTTGTGGGTGCCACGCAGGCACTGGTATCTCTGACCCCGACTAAAAGCGGCTCAGCGGCCTTTCTTGCAGTTGCAGATACGGAAACGATTCCCTTGGCCACAACTGCCAAAGCCCTCTTGGCCTACCGGGAAATAGATTTTTCCGGGACTTCGGCACAGATCATCCAGTTTGCCCTGAGCATCAGTGCCACACAAGATACGACCGGTGGAGAAGTTTCGGGTGGTACCGGAGCGGTATTACAGCCGGGTACAGCCTATAAGATTGTGATGTACAGCAGTGGCAGCAGCGCAACATTGCTGACTTTTACGACTCTTGGCAATATGAATGAAGGGTATCCGTTTGTTCCCGGTATTACAGACCTTTCTTTTGATATGTCGGCGCACAATTTTCTGACAAAAACAGACGGAAGGTTTCAGGTACCCTTTGTTTTTTCGTGGGTACAGACTTCTGTTTTTCTTATTACAGTCAGTAGTTATGAGACATCGAAAAATGATCGTGTGACTATTGGAGGAGTAATCGGGGGGAGTAATACTATATCTTCTACCTATCTGCTTTTTGCAAATGGTTTTGGAGATCACGATCAGGGAGGGATATTTTTACATACACCCCTCACTGGTGTCGCTCTGCATTATGGGATAAACCTGACAGATAATATAGGGCATGAGCTTGCTATTATTTATAATTAGGAAAGAAGTATTGGAAAGGAGAAAGCTTCTCTTTGGAGGGGCTTTCTCCTTTCCGACTTATTGGCACTCTGTTATCCCCAAGCTTATATGTACTCTTCATATTTAAGATTCTGTGCTGCTTGGTTCCTATCCTTTTTCATTTGATTTTTCTGAACACATATGTGCCAAAAGTGGTGCGGACAAAAGCGCAGAATTTGGCGTTTTTCGCCGGCCTCACTTGTTCTCTTGCCGCACTCCTTGCCAAATCTCCTAAATGAATATACAATAGACAAAATTCAAAATATCTTGGAGGATTTTTCTTATGAAACGTCAAAATGGACTGTTGACTACTGACCGGCCAAACGGTATAATATCCAATATCCAATATCCAATATCCAATATCCAATATCCATACCAGGTCTAGAACATATATACAGTCAGTTTTATTTCTTTTACTATCCAATAAATCTAAACTTTCCAAAGCCTTTTCATTTCTCTGTTTTTTTTCCGTTCTTCTTATTCATTTGGTTCTGTCCGGCTGTGTGCCGATGACGGACGTTAAATCTGATCCCGGAGCTGAAGATCCCGGAACTGAAGATCCCGGAACTGAAGTTAAATTCGGTGTCAGTGCTTCGACTACATTTGTGGGTGCCACGCAGGCACTGGTATCTTTGACACCAACGAAAAACGGTTCTGCGGCTTTTCTTGCAGTTGCAGATACAGAAACGATTCCCTCGGCCATAGCTGCCGAAACTCTTTTGGCCTACCGGGAAATAGATTTTTCCGGGACTTCGGCACAGATCATCCAGTTTGCCCTGAGCATCAGTGCCACACAAGATGCGACCGGTGGAGAAGTTTCGGGTGGTTCCGGAGCGGTATTACAGCCGGGTACAGCCTATAAAATCGTGATGTACAGCAGTGGCAACAGCGCAACATTGCTGACTTTTACGACTCTTGGTAACCTCGCTGAGGGGTATACGTATGGTAAGGTTTATACTTTTGCTATGTCGGCGCACAATTTTCTGACAAAAACAGGCGGAAAGTTTCAGGTACCCTTTGTTTTTTCGTGGTTGGATACTTCCAGTACAGGGACTCAAACCTTTAATCTGGATGGAAATGGTGGTATACAAGGTGCTATGATAGTTTTCAATTCGAGTGGGTATATGCCGGGCAGTGCTAGTGATTATGCTACTTTGGTAAATGCTTTTGGAGATTCAAATCAGGGAGGGGTATTTTTACATACACCCCGCAGTGGTGCCATTCGGGACTATAGAACAGATCTGAGAAATGGTGCAGGGGATAGGATCTTTATTATTTATAACGTAGAGTAAAAACGAGGGAAAGTAAAAGCCTCTCATTTGGAGAGGCTTTTACTTTCTTTCCGATTTATTGGCACTCTGTTATCCCAAAGCTTATATGTACTCTTCATATTTAAGATTCTGTGCTGCTTGGTTCCTATCCCTTTTTATTAGATTTTTCTGAATATATAGTGCCAAAAGTGATCCGGACAAAAGCGCAGAATTTGGCGTTTTTCGCCGGCCTCAGAAGAAAACCGGCAGGTTCTCTGTTCTCAAATTCAAATAACCCCACTATGCTTGGCTCTGTACGGAAACCCAATTGCACGGCTCTTTTTGCACGGCTCTTTCGGATACTTGGGCGTTTCGGGCCCAAATGGTCGTCCGGGGTGAACAGTATTGCCATGGTCGCATAGGTTGCCGCACAGGTCGAATACGGCATATGGGTCATATGCCGTGGTGTATTGCTGCGAAACCTTGTGGTGGTTCCGGGTCGAATCGGAGCCGGGCTCGGGGGTTTTCCGGTATCCACAGATGAAATGTCTTGGAGCGAAACCGTCGTTATCGTTCTGTTTTGCTGCATAGGCACCTGGGCATATAGGAAGAAGGCACTCTTCAGGGGGGAGGGGAAATGGAGAGCGAGCGATATTTGCGTAAATATTTTACACACAATAAAATCGCAGGTATAGCATTGTTTGTTCACGGAAAGATAGAGTGGAACGCAAGTCTTGCCGAGTGGTTTCTTGCCAAGTGGCCTAAGATTGGCAACTGGCCTCAGATCGGTAAGTTCGTCAGGCGGCCCCGGTCGATTTTCGGCTTGGTGTTGGTGTTGACTCTCGCCGCCGTACAGTCGGGTTTTCTGCCCTATGGAGATTACGAGTCTCACGGATATTACGGGTATGGGGTCGGCAAATTGTACGCCGGAACCCTCATTTATACCATTGAAGACGGGGACAGCCTGGAAAGTATCTCCCAACGCTTTACCGTTTCCCTGGCTGCCCTGGTGAAGATTAACCGTTTCCGCAGTGTGGAACAGGCGGCACAAAGGATTGTAAGCGGTGAGAGCATTCTGATTCCGGAACCGGAGACGGCTCTTGTTTCCCCCGGCTCGGAAAGCCGCAGGGCAGGCCCCCGAATTGAAACGGCTCAGTTCAAGGCAACGCCGCTACTGGATACGGCAAGGCCGGCCTCGCAGGGCGTTCAAGCCCGGGCCCAATCAGAAAATGCCGGTGATGGCAGGCGGGAGCACCGGGTGGGAAAAGGGGATACACTTTCTTCCCTGGCCGTGCGCTTTGACAGCACCAGTGCCCGTATCCGCATTATTAACGGTTTAAACTCCGACAAGATCCGCATTGGTCAGGTTCTCCGCATACCTCCCGCTGATTCGGCCCCGGCCCTCCGTGCCGTGACTTCCCGCTATACAGCAAGCAATCCTCCGAACCAAGACAGGAGCGAAGAAACAAGCGAAGGCACGTACATCGTGGAGCGTGGGGACACTCTGCTGGGAATTAGTCGGGAGACCGGAGTCAGTGTCGGTATTATCCGGGTGCTGAATCAGTTGGAAGACGACCATATCCGCCCCGGGCAGGTGCTGCGCATCAGCAGCTATGACCATGCGGTGCGTACCGTTGCCGAAAATCGGCAAGGTAATTTACAAAGTAACTTAAACAGGAACGAAGTTCCGGCGTACCGATATTACGCTGTTTCTAAAGGTGATACTCTGCATTCCGTCAGTCGCCGGTTCGGTATTTCTCTCCGTCAGTTGCGAAAGTGGAATCAATTCAAGAATGCGGACTTGCTCCGCATTGGCCAAAAGCTGGCGATTGGATTGCAGAGCCGTACTGTAAACAATGCTCCAAACGGTACCAATAATTCCGACACCAAGATTCCGGTCTCTTATGTCGTCGAAAAGGGCAATACTCTATGGTCCATTTCGCGGCGTTTTGACCTTAGTGTGGAAGATCTTCGCCTTTATAACCCCAAGTTGGGCAAGAGGGGCGTATTGCTGCGGCCCGGCCAGACTTTGACCGTCGGCCATCGGATTGTGCGCAATAATCTGCCGGAAACCGGTGCCAATTCCGGCCGGACCGGGACGACCGCAGCGACTGCGGTCTTGTCTGATAACTCTCTGCCTAAACTGCCCAATGCCTATGAGTCGAAGAAGAGTGCCGAGGCCCTGACTAAGACGGAGACGGAGACGGAAACCCTTACGGAGGCGGAGGCCTTTGCCAACGATAAAGAAAAAGCTTCTCCGAAATTGGAAGGAGACTCTCCGGCCAGTCGGCCTCGGCTCCCCGTGAAAACTCCGGAAACTCCGGAGACCAAAGCTCGGCCGGTTGCTCTAAGTGCCCACTTTACCCGGAATGCCCCACGCGTACCGCGCCAACCCAACGCTTCTTATTACGAGGAATTTACAGACGACCCACTGGAAAACTACGAAACAGGGCGCAAGTTATTGGCCAAGTTTGACAAAGAAATAGGGGCCATGCCCCGTCTCAGTGATAACCTGGAAGGTTACTCTATCCTGATTGACCCGGGCCACGGTGGTTTGGACCCCGGTTTTAACAGCCAGTCGGAGGACGGTAACGGCAACGCACTGTATATCATTGAAGATGAGTACAATTACGACTACGCTCTGCGCCTCTACCGCCAACTTAAACGCAATGGTGCCCATGTGGGTCTGACTATTCTCAGCCCCAATCAGTTGGTCGTCGATTCGCCGGATGCTTCCCGCACCTTGGTCAGTCAGAAAAACGAAGTCTATAATTCGCCATTTATCAATCAACGGGGTGAATACAGCAGTTGGCCTATCGGCACACCTTCGGGCCTGCACAAGCGCGTGGAGGTGGCCGAGAGTTTTTTCAACGGCACTGAGAAGAGCAAGCGGATCTTTATTTCTCTGCACAACGACAATTCGCCATGGGATAAAGATGGCCGTCTGGTGCTCTACTACAATGATTCTTTGACCATCGACAAACAGGGTGAGCAGATGGCGGAAGAGTTGGTACCGTTTTTGGGTAAGAACGCTCATATGCGCGGTCAGAGTTTGGCGGTGCTGCGCAAAAACCCGGCCAAATATGCTGTGCTGGTGGAGTTGCGCAACATATCTTACCCGCGTAACAGTTGGGCCATCCGCAACGCGGACCTGCGCCAGGAAGATACCGAGATGCTGACTGACGGCATCATAGGTTTTGTCCGGTCACTGAAGAAGTAAGTTGAAAGTAGCTTCGTACAGATACGTATGCGATAGTGTTGATAGTGCAATAGTTTGATATGGCACCATAGACAGGCAGACTACTGTGGAGATTGATCAGCGGCGGGCCGTTTGATAAATTCGACATGGGCCAAGCGGTCTCGATAGCGCGGGGGCAGAAGGCTGGTCATGCCGTTGCCCAATGATATGGAGCCGCTAAACAGAAAGCCCGATTTGCGCGGGGTCAGAAAATAGATCCGGCTGAGGTCGCCACTTTCGGGCAGTTCGCCCCGTGTTTCAAAAGTAGTGCCAACCAAGTCTTGTTTTTGGAAATAAGAAGAGAACTCCGCGAGCATTTTGTCATCGACAAAAAAGCGCACTTTTCGGTCTGCGGTGACTTCGAGACTGCCCCAGTAATACCCGCTCGGGCTGACACGCCCCTCTCGTGGCAACTGTATCGGAAGCCTGTTGAAGATGTCGTAGAGTTCGGCGAAGGCTGTCTCCGGGGCCGTTTCCGGCACCTGTTTTTCGGTCTGCGGGGTGTTGGTAATATCGGGGGTGTTGGTAATATTGGAGATGTCGGCAACCTCAGAGGGCTCTGCAACATCGGAGGTCTCGGTAATGTTGGCAGCATCGGCAGCATCAGTAACATCGCCAACATCATCGACAGATTTCTGCGGCCCGGCAGGTGTTTGCGAGCCTTCCCGGCTGTCTCGGGGTGGGGTATGCTGACAGCTTAGCAGCAAGGCCATTAGCAACAAACTGATGGATGCGACCGGACAAAGGCGGGCCGTTTCTGACCGAGTTTTGTATCGTGTAAAGACTGTATTTATCCTCAACGGGTTGATCTCCCCTGGCGCAATCTGCCGTTCTCTCTTCGGTTCTATTTCGGCTGTATTCCCCAATGCAGGTATTATAGTCAGGTCGGGAAGCTCGGCAAACCCTTTTATTCGGTTTATCCGGTTTTGTATTTTGTGCCGTTTGGCCTGCTATGTTTCACGTTCTTGAGCCTTTGCCTTTGCATTCGGGTAGCGGTGCTCCAGCTCTTGGATAGTTTCGTGGGCCCTCCGGGCGAGTTGGACCGCAGCCAGGCTGCGGTCGTGGCTCAGTTCGGCAGGGTAGGGCGGGCTGAGCAGATGCCTCCAACGGCGTGCCTCGGGCAGGCCACGCCATACGGTCAGGATGGGCCATATCTGGGCTGCCGGACTTTGGTCAGAAGGGTGTTGTTCCAGGTATTCGGCGTAGCAGCGGACCAATTCCGAACGGCTCGAAATCGTAGCTTGGGAGTTGGGAGCTGCCTGTAGGAGCCCGTCAGTGAGCAGCCGTTTGCGGATGCGAAACAGTTCCCAAGTGTCTTCGTAGCTCACCCTGCCCAACATTACACCATCGACTTGGGGCCAGATTGCCGCAATCTGTTCGGAGTGCTTGAGGCCACCGTTGATCTCTACGGGCAGGGGCGCGAAGTCACGACGGATTTGACAAACTAACGGATAGTTTAGTGGAGGGATTTCCCGGTTTTGTTTCGGATCTAAACCATCCAGTATGGCAATGCGTGCATGGATAATCAGCCGGTCACAAAAGGGGGCCACCCGTCTTAAAAAGACATATAGTTGTTCGGCTTTCGTCATGTCGATGCCTCGACTCGGCTGTTCAATGCCCAGACGGTGCTTGAGTGTCACCTCCGGCAAAGGCCGGCCGGGGTAGAGATCTTGGCTGTCGTTTAGTGCCTGACGCATGGCGGCCAGAATTTCGGCCACCAGGGAAGGGTCATTCATCTGAATGGCACCAATATTGCGGTTTTGTACCCGGTCACTGGGACAGCCGGCATTCAGGTTGTATTCTGTAAAACCGGAAGGCTTGAAATCAGGGGCCTTAAAACCGGGGGCCTGGTCGGGCTGCTGTGCCGTGTATTCCCGAGCCATAAATACGGCTTTATATGCTTCTTCCGGGCTGTGAGTTCCCAGTTGCAGGGCCACAGGGCTCTCCGCCGGATGCAGGTCGAGAAAGCGTTTGTGCTGTCCGTATATGATGGCCCCCGAACCGGTCATTTCGGTGTAGAGGTGGATTTCGGGGAACAGTCTGCGGATAAAATAGCGGAAACGAGGTTCTGTCTTGTCTATCATCGGAGCCAAAGAGATGCGGCCCGTTAGTTTTGTCGTGGACATGTGAGCATCCATCGGAGAGGTTTGCGAGAAGTTTGCGGAAAAGTCCAAAGTCTAATGAGTCGGAAAACACCGGATCGCAGACCGACTGGCTCCCGGGAAGCCGGAAGCGGCAAGATATATACTTGTTTTAAGAGTTTTTGTGCTTATGGAAGGGGTTCTCCGGGTTGCGGGCTTCTTCCTGTAGTTTTTTATGGACGGGTTCGGCTTCATTGTGCAGCTTGGCCAGCTCTTCCATAATCGCTGCGCAGACCGTGTCTTTGATCTGTTTTTTGTCGGTAGTTTTCAGGTCCGCTTCCAATTGATGCTGTTGAATCAGATTGTCGCGGAACTGCCGGCCCCGCACAATGTTGCCGGCTGTCATCAATACCACATTTTCTTCCACCAAATCATTTTCCATGTTCTCATCTGGGGAAGGTATGAGACAGAAGCCGTTCAGTCCCACAAATAAAACATTCCGGAAGACTTTCAGGTAACTTTCGGCCTCGCGAACGGCCCGTTTACTATCCGGATTCCAAGGGCGATATCGCGTGCCTGTTGGGAAGACCAAGATGATGCGACCTTGATATTTACGCTTGGTCATCTCACCTATGGCCGCATGGTTCATCGGTGTCGATATCTCGCGCACCCTCTGCTTTTCGTCCTCGTCTTTGATTTGATCGATATGGCGGCTGGGATAGATGGTGATGGTGGAATACGCGCAGGAAAGGACGGGAGTGGCTTGGTTGCCGGAAGTCAATTTGTAAGCTTGGATGGGGAGCAGGGCGTTGGCTGCGTCAATGCCCAAGCCGGGAGTGTGTTCAAAGAAACGCAGGAGGGCCGGAAAGTCAAAATTACTGTAGTGTTCCATCATAATTAGGCAGGATTCGCCTTTTTGACAGCGTTGCCAGAGCTCAATGAACTGTTCCGTATTGCGCAGGCCCGACCCGGGCAGCATCAGGCGGCCTGCAATATCACAAATGCTATTGCGGTAAAAGGGAACACCCGGACTGTAAACATTGGTGGCATCGATTTGGGGAATCTCGATGTCCGGGTTTGCCATAATTTCGCGAATGATGGGAGTAAAAAGCTCCAAAAATGTTGTGTCTTCTCTGATTTCCATTTGTTCTACAGACCTCATTTCCTTAGCCAAAATGTCACACCTCAGGATTTCCGTCGGGCTGTCGGGCTGCGGCTCATTTCCGTAAACCAAGTTCCTGATCAAGCTTTTTGGAGCCCTACAGTTTTGAAAAGTCTGTTTAGAACTTCCCACCCCGCAGTGAACAAAGGTTTTGTCGACAGGAAGGACTTGGCCTTACCTGTGCCCGGAATTTGTCGCTCTGTTTGACAACGCTACTAAATATATTTTGTACAATAAACTATGTTTGTAACATGCTCCTTCACTATCACTCTGAAACACGGACAGTTTGCCGATCCCACATCGAAACACGAGTCACAGACGTACTTTAGGATTAACTCGGGTGAAGCGGGAGAGATTCCCACAGATGTCTGTTTGGTGAACAAGTGTAACGATTCTCATCATCTGCTACACCCGGCTCGGCGTGTGCAATGTATACGGTGCGGACACTTTCCCGAGAGGCTGACAGACTAATTTTCTATTGGTTAAACCTGCCATTCGTAGATATTAGCAAAGTCTGTTTCCTTTGGAAAGCGTTTTCTTGTCTATCCGGCTACGTTTTCTGTAAACCTTTTTGACAAATATAATAAAGATGGTAAAAATCAGACATCGTATTCCCTCATTTAATTTATATTTATATCATTATATAATGTGTTTTTCAAACTATTGTAATAAATAGGAGCCTTTAGAAATTTGGTACCGGTTTTTCCTCACCACATTTGTTTACGGTGATTTGCTCTTTATGTTTTGCCATTGTAGGAATTGTACCGCTTTTTCTGTATCATGATTCACGGACTCCCCGGAATGGAGAATGGAGATTGTGGGGGAGTCTGTGAATCAATCCGGGAATAGAGGAGTTGGAAGTGATGTCAGGAGCAGAGGTGGTGCAGAAGTTGAAGAAGTCCGGTGAGCATTGTCGTGTAATGATTGTAGATGACTCGGTGCTCGTGCAAAAGCAAATGAGTGCAATTTTGGCCTCCGAGGGCTTTGAAGTGGTCGAGACGGCCGGCGATGGAGAGGAAGCTCTGGAAAAATACAGAGAAAATAAGAACCAAATTGATCTGATTACGATGGATATTACTATGCCGAAGATGGATGGGATCACGGCACTGAGCAAATTAATCGAATTCAATCCGAAAGTTGTCGTGGTCATGGTCAGTGCCGTGGGTAAAGAAAATCTGGTAAAGAAATCGTTGCTGATCGGGGCCAAAAATTATGTGGTCAAGCCACTGACCCGGGAAAAAGTTGTCCCGCGAGTCACTTCTGCCTTGCAGTATTTGGATAGGTAAAACCAGCCCCGGGAGGGCTGCTTTTTTGATTCTCTCGCGTTGATTCTTTCGCGCGCTAAATTGGGTATGCTGTCTGTCCCGGAAGAAGAGCGGAGCTTGACGCGGGGCCGTACTTGGCCTGCGTTCGACTCGCGGGGAAACAAGTGCTTCGCAGAAAAAGCGAAAAAAGCGAAAAAATAAGTGCCGTGTGGCTCACTTTCAATGAGGCCGGGCTTTCGTTAGAATCCCGAGGGTCTTTAATGGACAAAAACCAATTGGCTTGCTTTCTGACTATTTAGCTATTTAACTGCGGGTTCGTAAAGCCGGGTTCGCAAAAACCCGGCAGTTCCGTTCCGGCGCAACGTTATTGTCTTCTGACTTGATTCCGCAGGCCCCTACAGGAAATCTCATGTTATTTGCTTCCGTTTTCGATCTCTCACAGTTTAGTGCGATACTGGGCTACTTAGAGTACCCCGACTGGTTGCATCCCGAAGTTATTCCCGGCCTGAAAATCCCCCGCTGGTACAGCTTGATGTATGTGCTGGCTTTCACCATTACCTATTTTCTGATGCGTCACCAGTATTCCGCTGAAAAAGATTTGGACATCCCGCCGGAAAAAAAAGCCTTGCCGTATCCTGAAGAATATATTCAAAGCTACTTTCTGTGGTGCATTCTGGCTATGTTATTCTTTATTCGCTTTGTCTACGTGATTTTTTACGAAGTGGACCGGGCCTACTACCTGACTCGGCCCTGGCTAATCTGGTGGCCCTTCCGGGGCGGGGAATTTGTCGGTTTGCAGGGTCTCAGTTACCACGGCGGCGTGTTGGGCCTTATCGTCGGTATGTGGTTGTTTTCCCGTCGTTATCGACAGCCATTTCTGATTTGGGCCGATGCCTTGACGGCAAGTGTGCCCTTGGGCTATACCTTTGGCCGTCTGGGCAATTTTTTCAACGGCGAACTCTATGGCCGTGTCACCACCATGTCTTGGGGCATGGTTTTCCCTCAGGCTGAACAGTTGCGTGACACGGTACCGACCCGGCTGGGATGGGTACAGGACATGGCCGCCAAGGTTGGTATGGAAATCCAGGGCGCGACGATCAACCTGCCGCGTCACCCATCGCAGTTTTATGAAGCCTTCGGCGAGGGCATATTGTTGTGGCTGATTTTGTGGTTTATTATAAGGCCGCGCCGGCCATACCCCGGTTTTGTCTCCGGTTGCTATCTGATTGGCTATGGCCTCATTCGTTTTCTGCTGGAATACCTGCGCCAGCCGGACAGCTATCCCGGCTATGTCATTCAGTTGAGTGAGAGTTCTGACGTGCGCTATTTCAGCTCCTTTGGCAATATTTCGATGGGACAGGTTCTCTCGTTTGGTATGATTCTGGGTGGCCTGCTGGTGATCGGATTGTCGCGCTGGTTGTACAATTATCGCTTGTTGAAGACTCAGTTGGAGGCCCGAGATCAGGGCGGAGCTCAGCACAAAGCCAAGCCATAACAGAAAAGCCCCGAAAAATTCCTGAAGGAGAAAAAGCGAAGGCGCAACAATGGGAACAACGGCAATGATGGCAATGATGGCAACGATTCGACAGCAGACTTTCCTGCCGTAGGATTGTGGTTTTACTGCGGAGGCCGTCAAGTGGCATCGACTGCAAATAGAGCGGATCCGGGTGCAATTAGTACTGTCGCTTTGGCCGTGGGCAAATTCCTTTTCTCCAAAATCAGGGATGGGCATCGAGTGGACGTGACCTGAATCGAATATGAATGGTTCTGTCCGTTGTCCGGCTGTGGCTTTTCCGGCCGTGCCTTGAGTTGCCGGGTTTCTATTTTGAATATAAGTTTACTTTGTTCCTCACACGGAATTGCTTTGCAATAATGTTGTATTTTTGTATACTTGATCCCCATTTTGTAGATATGGCAGATAAATCGGGAAACGTGATTATAAGGATAGGGGTGGCAGGGTTTTATGGCTGTAACTATAGTTAAACGTATCGAACAGGAATTGAAACTACACGAAGATTGGTTGCGCTCCAAACCGAGGGGCAAACAGGCGGACCTCAGCAAAGCCAACCTGCAAGAACAATCGTTTAGCGAGAGCAATTGGAGTAAGGGTAAGTTCAGCTCTGCCAACTTGGAGCGCAGTGATTTTCGGGAAGCGATACTGACTGACTGTGATTTTTCCGGGGCCAACCTGTCGAAGGCTTCGATGATGAAGGTCGACTTGCGCGGTGCCGATTTGCGTAAAGCACGGCTTGAGGGTGCCGATCTGAGCGGTGCCGACTTGAATAATGCGGATCTGTACGGTGCCGATTTACGTGGCTGCAATCTACAGGGCGCACGTCTGCAAGGTGCCAATCTGCAAGCGTGCTATCTGCGCGGCTGCAACCTGCAACAGGCGGACTTGAGCTATTCTAATTTGCAGGAAAGTCGCCTGTTGGGTGCCATTATCTTTGGAGCCAATTTGCGGGAAGCACAAATGCAGAACGTACAGTGGGATGGGGAGCAATTTGAAGAAGGCCGGATGCTCGTTGCCCAACTGAACGGTTGCAACCTACAGGGTGTCCGCCTCCAGGGGGCCAGGCTGGAAAATGCCGATTTGTCTAAGGCCGTCCTGATACAGGCGCAGTTGCAAAATGCCAAACTGCGCGGGGCAGACATGCGGAGAGCCAACCTGCGCGGCGCGAAATTGCGTGATGCGGATCTGTCCCAAACGGCCCTGGATCACTCCAATTTTCAGCGGGCCGTCCTTACCGGTGTCGATGTGACCAAGAGCAGTATGAAGTCCATAAACTTTGAAGGGGTTTTGTGGACAAAAGCCAATTTGGCGGGGGCGAACCTGGAAGATGCCAATTTCTCCGGAGCTGATTTGCAGGGGGCAAATTTTGACAGTGCGAACCTGAAGCGTGCCTCTTTTGAAAATGCCTTTCTGCTCCAATCCAATTTTTATTCTGCGAACCTGATTGGGGCGGACTTTCGCAACGCCTGCTGTAAAGACAGCAGCTTCAAGAAAGCGGTGCTGAGGAGAGCGGACTTTGAAAGTGCCCGTCTGGAGAATTGTAACCTGAGTTCTGCCGACTTCAGCGATGTCAGCTTATTTCGCGCCAACCTGAAAAATGCCGATTTGAGCGATACAATCCTGCACAGAACAAACCTTAGCCGTTGTATTTTGGATGGTACGGAACAGAAGAAGCAAGTTTAGGGAGAGAGAGGTACCTGTTCGGGAACTTCTACAGTCTCTGAGCGCAGAATTTTTACGAGTATCTCAGCGTCATCTCCAAGACTTCTCAGATCTCTAAGTTGGGTTTCCTTTTCTTTGCCGTTTGTTTGGTACAAATCCATGTCTGTAACCGATAGATTTTCTGCGTAATTATTTGAGGTGAACACAATGTCTGACATCGCAAGCCCGGAAGAGGTGGAAAGCAAAAGCAGAAGTGAAGGGGAACAGTATCCTTTCGTACACCTGCACAATCATTCGGATTATTCCCTGTTGGATGGTGCTGTCAAGGTTGAATGGTACGGCGACCGGGTTTCCGAGCTGGGCATGAAGCATATTGCTTTGACGGACCACGGCAACTTGTTTGGTGCTATACATTTTCAGAATGCTTGTCGGGCCAAAGGCCTCAACCCGATTATTGGCTGTGAGGCCTATATCGCCCACTCTCATCGCAGTGATAAGGCCCCGGATCCGCGCATTACTTCACGTAAACGCTACCACTATCACATGGTTTTGTACTGCAAGAACGAAACGGGCTATCGCAACTTGGTGCAATTGGTTTCGCGTTCCAACACCGAAGGCTTTCACTACAAGCCACGCATGGATCACGAGCTTCTGGTCAAATACCACGAGGGCTTAATGGCTTCTTCCGCATGTTTGGGCGGAGAAATCCCGCAGTTGATTTTGGCCAATCAGCAGGAAGAGGCCGAAAAACAAGCAATCTTTTACCGAGACCTGTTCGGCGAGGGTAATTTCTGGCTGGAAGTAATGCGGCACGGCATTCCCGAAGAAGAAGTTGTGTTGGAGGCCATGAAACAGATATCGCGGAATACCGGTATTCCGATTATCGCCACCAACGATGTCCACTACCTGAGGCGGGAACACGCCGAGGCTCATGATGCCCTGGTCTGTATTGGAATGAAAAAGGTTGTCACCAGTACAGATCGCAAGCGTATGAAGCTGGATATGCCGGAATTTTATCTGAAGACACCCAAGCAAATGTATGAGTTGTTCCACGATATGCCGGAAGCCTTGGCCAACACGGTCAGGCTGGCGGAGAAATGTGATCTTCGGCTGCCTGAACCGGGGCCTATCCTGCCCATTTATGAGATACCCGAGGGCTTTTCTTCCGCCCGGGAGTTTTTCTGCGACTTGGTCTGGCGCAGTGCGGAAGAGCGCTATGGCGAGCTCTCTGCGGATTGTGAAGAGGGTGTGGAGAACTTAGGCAACAAGGTGTACCGGCGGGTCGAATACGAGTTGAAAACTATTTGCGAGTTGGACTTTGTGGGTTATTTCCTGATTGTCTGGGATTTTATCCGCTGGGCTCGCGAGAACGGGATTTCTGTGGGGCCGGGGCGGGGCTCCGGGGCCGGTTCGATTATCGCCTACGTGCTGGGTATCACGGACGTGGAACCCTTGCAGTACAATTTGCTGTTTGAACGTTTTCTCAATACAGAGCGTGTTTCGATGCCGGACTTCGATATCGACTTTTGTTTTGAACGGCGCGGTGAGGTCATTGAGTACGTGACCCGGAAGTACGGTAAGGATAACGTGGCCGGTATTTGTACTTTTGGAACCTTCAAGACAAAGGCAGTGCTCAAAGATATTGCCCGGGTATTGGATATTTCGTTTGACGAGTCCAACTATATCACTTCGCTGGTGCCTGATGATGCCAAGAACCTGGAACAGGCCTTGGAAAAAGAGCCGAAGTTGCAGGAATACCGGGAGAAAGGCTCTCAGTACCAAAACTTGTTTGACATGTCGGCTATTTTGGAAGGCATGAGCCGTCATGTTTCGACCCATGCCTGCGGCATTGTGATCGGCCGCGAGCCGATCAGTCACTATGTGCCGCTGCACAAAGATAAGAATAACACTCTGTCAACCCAGTTCACCATGGATTTGATTGAACCCTGTGGCTTGGTCAAAATGGATTTTCTGGGTTTGAAAACCCTGACTTTATTGGACAAAATTGAGAATTTGGTGCGGAAGCGTATCCCGGATTTCTCGTTTCGGAATATCCCTGAAGACGATAAAATCACTTTTGACATGTTGGGCCGGGGCGAATCGAGAGCGGTATTCCAGTTTGAAAGTGACGGGATGCAGAAAATTCTGGTGGAGGCCAAGCCCGGCAGTATCGAAGATTTGATTGCCTTGAATGCTTTGTACCGCCCCGGGCCGATGCAATTTATTGACCGATTTATCGAGAGCAAGAAAAACCCCGGCCGGATTCAATATCCTCATGAAGATTTGCGCGAGACTTTGGAACCGACGTACGGTGTCATTGTCTATCAGGAACAGGTCATGGAAGTGGCCCGGATTATCGGTGGTTTTAGCTTGGGCAAGGCCGATATCATGCGCCGGGCCATGGGCAAGAAAAAAGAAAAAGAGATGCACAGCCTGAAGCTGGAATTTATTGAAGGGGCCGTGGCCAAAGGCTATACTAAAAGTCTGGCCGAAGGCATTTTTGAAATGTTAATCCCCTTTGCCGGCTACGGCTTCAATAAATCCCATGCGGCAGCGTATTCGATTTTGGCCTATAAAACGGCCTATTCGCGGGCCAATTTTCCCACCGAATTTATGGCGGCCAACCTGACCAATGAGATTGGCAATTCCGGTGCTTTTCGGAGCTATATCAATGATCTGGACCGAATGGGTATCAATCTGCTGCCTCCTGACATCAATTTGTCGGAACGTCATTTCACCGTGGATGAAACCGGACGCAGCATCATTTTCGGTTTGCAGGGCATTAAGAATGTCGGTGGTATTGTCGTGGAAGAGATTGTTCTGAATCGCACTCAAGTCGGTTTATATCGCGGCTTTTTGGATTTTATGGAGCGAGTGGATTCGCGCAAAGTCAACCGTAAAACGCTGGAGACCCTGATCAATGCCGGAGTTTTTCGCAAAGCAGATACCGTGTACAACCAAGCGACCATGCTGCACAATCTGGATTACCTGTGTCACACGATTGGCAAGAAAAGCAATGACGGCAATGCCGGGTTGTTTGACGATTGCAGTGAAGAAGTAGCCATTCAAATTGAAATGAAAGAAGTGTCGGAATTGCCTGCCGGTCAGATTCTGGCAGGCGAGTTGGAACTGTTGAGTGTCTATGTGTCGGGGCACCCTTTGGAGCGTTACCGACGGCAGTGGAAACGCTCCAGCAGCCTGCGCATGGATCGGCTGAACCAGACTGCCGGAGATAAAGTTTACACCGTGATTTGCATGGTGCGCGACAAACGCATTATCAATACCAAGCAGGGCAAAACGATGATGACGCTGGAGCTGGAAGATTTTTATAGCAGTATTAACGCGGTCATTTTTCCTACGGCATTGAATAAAAAACTGGAAGACGGCACAAGTTATTTTGATTTTCTACAGCAGAACAACTGCATTGGGTTGCGTGCCAATCTGGAAAAAAGGGCCGGGCACTCGCCACAGCTCATTGTGGAAGAGTTGTTTCCCATAGAGAAGGCTCCGCTGAAACCGAATGCGGAATTGCACCTGTACGTTGAAACGGAACCGGGGCAGCCGTTGCTGAAAGACCGACAAACTGCGGAAGATTTCCGCAGTTTGCTCTACGATTACAGTGGTGCAAACCAAGTCTTTCTGCATGTGCGCAGCACTTCACCGACAGACCATTCGCAGATTGTCGAGTACGTTATGGAGCTTGCTCCCAACATTGGTATCAGCCCATCGGAAGCCTTGGAACGGGATTTGTTAGACAGCGATCTGTTGCCGATCCGGGAGGTGGAGTTTGTATGACGGATGGGGCACTTGGGGCCCGGTCCGAGGCGGACAAGCGGGCAAGCAAGGAGCCGACCAAGCAGAAATGCAGAATATTGCCGCTTTAGATGATCTTCAGGTGATTATGGTGATTTTGCCAAGTTCTCCCCGGGGAGAGGGATGGGCACTATAGCGGCATTTGTCCGAGCAGTCTCCTGCATAAATTAAATTTTGCTCACTTAATTCTCCGCCCTAATTTGCCACAATATTGACCAATCGGCCCGGCACTACGATTTCTTTGCGCACGGTTTTGCCTGCCAACTGCTCTTGTATCTTGGGGTCATTTTTTGCCGCCGTCAGCAAGTCTTCTTTGCCGGCATCAGCCGGCAGGAGGGCTTTGGACCGGAGTTTGCCATTGACTTGGAAGACGATTTCTTTCTCGTCGGTTTGGCACAGAGCTTCATCCCAAGTGGGCCAAGGTTCATAGGCCAACGTTTTGCCTGTAGCCTCTATTTGTTGCCACAGTTCTTCGCTCAGGTGTGGTGCGTAGGGGCTGAGCAGGAGCACGAAGGGCCGCCAGATTTCCAGTGGGCAGAAGTCCAGTGAAGACAGACTGTTGCTGAGAACCATCATCTGAGAAATGGCCGTGTTAAACTCCAGATTTTTGGTATCTTGCGAGACCTTTTTGATGGTACGGTGCAGCAGTCGGCGCAGTTCTCCGATTTGTACTTCTCCCGACAACTCTTCCGGCACCTCGTTTCTGTGTGGTTTCTCGCCGATGCTCCACATGCGGTTGAGAAAGCGGTGGATGCCCGCCAAACCACCGGTAGCCCACGGTTTGACCATTTGTAAGGGCCCCATAAACATTTCGTACAGGCGCAGGGTGTCGGCACCGTAGTCGGCAATGACATCATCGGGATTGACGATGTTGCCCCGGCTTTTGGACATCTTTTCGGCTTGGCCCCGAACTTTGATTTCGGGCTGTTCCTTTAGGACAAAGTCATGGCCCTTTTTCGTCAGTTGTTCTTCGGACAGTTTGACGGCCCGGACCGGGCTTCCGTCCTTGGCCTTGAGTTCGTCAGCGTGGGCGGAAGGGTTGAGCAGCTCATCGCTGCTCAACCGGCTGCCATCTTTGCGCAGGTAGCCGGTAAATTCGATCTGCCCCAGGATCATGCCTTGGTTGACCAAGCGTTGAAAGGGTTCCGCTTGCTGTACGAGGCCCAAATCGTAGAGAACTTTGTGCCAGAAACGGGCGTACAGCAGGTGGAGTACGGCGTGTTCGGCTCCGCCTACGTAAAGGTCTACCGGCATCCAGTACTTTTCGGCTTGCCGGCTGACAAAATGTTGCCCGTCTTTGGGACTCAGGTAGCGCAGATAGTACCAGCACGAACCGGCCCACTGTGGCATGGTATTGGTTTCGCGCCGTGCCGGCCCGGCGCAGTTCGGACACCGGCAGTGAATCCAGTCCTCTATCGCCGCCAGCGGTGACTCGCCGTCGGTGGGTTGGTAGCTCTGCACTTCCGGCAAGCGCAGAGGCAGTTGCTCCTCGGGCACGGTCACGATGCCGCATGTGTCACAGTGGACTACGGGGATTGGTTCACCCCAGTAACGTTGGCGGCTGAACAGCCAGTCGCGCAGTTTGTATTGCACGGTTTCCCGGCCAAGTTTGCGTTGCTCCAGCAGCCCGATGGCTTTGCTAATGGCTTCCTGTTTGTTCAGCCCGTCCAGCTCGTCCGAATTGATATGGCAACCATCTCCGGTGAAGGCACTTTCGCTGATGTCACCGCCTTCGAGGACTTGGACAACGGGCAGGTCAAATTTTCGGGCAAATTCCCAGTCCCGCTGGTCGTGAGCCGGTACGGCCATAATGGCCCCCGTGCCGTAGGAAATCAAAATATAGTCGGCGATCCAAATCGGGATATTCTGTCCGGTCAGCGGGTTGACGGCATATGAGCCGCTAAAAACGCCGGTTTTGTCCTTTGCCAGGTCTGTACGCTCCAAGTCCGATTTGTGTGTCACGGCAGCCAGGTACTTGTCAACGGCTTCTTTCTGCTCCGGATTGCACAGTTCTGGGACCCAAGGGTGTTCGGGGGCAATCACCATGTATGTGGCACCGTATAGGGTATCGGGACGGGTCGTAAAGACTCGCAATTTCTTCTCGGGGTCTTTTGCCAACGGGAAGTCGACTTCGGCCCCTTCGCTGCGACCAATCCAGTTTTCCTGCATAGCCTTGACGGAGTTGGGCCAATCCAAGAGTTCCAAATCCTGCAACAGGCGTTCGGCGTAGGCCGTGATTTTCAGAACCCACTGACGCAGGTTTCGGCGTTCTACCCGGCTGCCACAACGGTCGCAGTGGCCGTTGGCCACTTCTTCATTGGCCAATCCGGTCTTGCAGGATGTGCACCAGTTGATCGGAGCCTTGCTCTCGTAGGCCAAACCTTTCTTAAACAGTTGAATAAAGATCCACTGGGTCCACTTATAGTAATCCGGGTCGCTGGTTATGACCTCGCGGTTCCAATCGTAACTCAGGCCCAGCGAGCGAATTTGTTCGCGGAAGCGTTGGATATTTTGTTCGGTTGTGGTCTGCGGATGGGTTCCTGTTCGGATGGCGTAGTTTTCTGCCGGCAGGCCGAAGGAATCGAAGCCCATCGGGTGCATGACATTGTAGCCGTTCATCCTCAGGTAGCGCGAATAGATGTCGGTGGCGGTGTAGCCCTCCGGATGGCCTACGTGTAGGCCGCTGCCCGATGGGTACGGGAACATATCCAGCACATAGCAACGTTTTTCCGGGGGAAAACGGGGGTCTTCTGTCACTTCAAACGTTTTGTTATCCTGCCAGTGCTGTTGCCAGCGGGGCTCAATTTCGTGAAAGGGATAGCGGGCCATATATTCAGCGTCCTCGGTGTTCTTGGGATGTTCCGCATTGCTCTGAGGCAGATGCCGTGATTCTCCGTTTTGTTGTGGGGCAGAGTATCGGAAATACAGGCTCTGTGGAAGCACAGCCCTGTATTGTCGGTCTCCGGATTGCTTTTTTTTTCACTGATTATTCTTTTCCCGTGCCTTTTGGGGAGGGCCTTACCACTTCACCGGATTTTCAAGCACCGGGGAAAATTGGAAAAAATGGTCTTCCCGGGGTTTGACAAAAGCAAGTCTATGCGCACACTGGCATAGCTCTATTGCGGTGGGTCACTTCCGGGGAGAATCGGGCCGGGAGAGGGGACGGAGACAGAAAGTCGGGTGGGGTCTTTCCGTTGTCGGTCTTTGGTGTGTGCCGGAGAGGCCGTTGAAAATCTTGTTTTATGTTACTATGGTGCAACTCTGCTTCGGGATGAAAATTTCCGAAAGTTTCTGAATATATCACAATTACAAACGGTTGGTCTCAGTGTCTCGACATCGAATTTCACTCCAAAACCTGCTTCTTCTGTTCCTGTTGCTATGTCCCGCCGGGGTTCTGTCGGCACAGAATCCCGGAGATGACGAGCAAGATACCCTTCCCGGTGAGGATATCCGGACTGTTGGGGGTCGATATCAGGGCGATGTGGGGTTGCAGATAAACGGATACCTTTGGGCTCCCTTGTTCAATATAGACCCCAATGCCGGCAGTATTAAAGAAACCGGTCTCGGGGTTGGCGGTGGTGCGGACTTTGCGGTGGCCTACTACCTGACGGCAAACTTTGGTATTGGCGGCTTTCTCGATTTAGGTATTTCTTCTCCCGTCGATCAAACGAATATTCGGAATTACTTTCTCAGCGTGCTGGTGGGCCCGCGCATTTCCTACGACATCAATGTCTACACTTCCAAGTTTACATCTCATCCCTTATTTTCCTTTCCCTTGGGCTTCGGCGTTGCCATTTCTGCAACAAAGTTCGGCGATATTACGAACATTATACCGGTCGTGAAATTCGATGCGGGTATCTATGTGAATCCCTTTAATCAGCCTGAATGGTCTTTCGGAGTTAGTCTGCACTATTGGTTTGCCCCGGAATTTACAAGCACCGAACTTTCGCGCATCGGGAATTATTTAATGATTGGAATAGGGGTTAGTCTCCATTCCGGGCTTTAAGTCTATAACATTCGGAAGGGCACGGTTTCGTGCACTGTCGAATGGAAGAAAAATAGGAACAACCTCATGATGAATCAATACGCATCACTTCCGGTGACAAAGCCAACAAAAACCCGGCGACAAAAGTCTTTTTTGTGGCTCAGTTTTCTGTTGTTTTTTGCGGTCAGTTCCTGTACGGATACAGGGTTATTGGTTGCGGTCGAAGATGCGAAGGGACTTTCTGACGGCAATTTGAGTAACTACCTGTTTGTCCACAGTATGGCTCAAATTGGGACAACGGTGTATCTGGGGAGCAAGCAGGTTTGGCGAAAAACGGACAGCGGTGACAAGTGGTCCAAGGTTGGGTTGCCTTCGAGCCTGGATCCGGATGCGACCCCAGTTGTCAGCATCGCCACCGATGGCACGAATCTGTTTGTCGCCAGCAGCGAGAAGGTCTATGCTTGGGACGGCAGTAGCTGGTCTTCTACGGTTCTGGATCGCTCATCTGTCGGGTTCAACTTCTATGCCCTGAGGGGAACCCAAACCGCGTCTGCCGCTACAGTGTTGGCCGCAGACAAGTCAAACAACGTATATCAGTATTCCGGCGGTGCTTGGGGCTCGAGCCCGTTGCTCAGCGATACAAAAATGAATGATTTTGCCGTTTTGGGTTCGAAATTCTTTTTGGCTTCCGGTACTAAACTCAAATCCGGTACCGGCTTGGATGCCCTTTCTGATATGACAAGTTTGCCGAATGGGGATAAGCAAATCACTAATATTTTGGCAGTGACGACCGGGTCGGGGTCTGAATACCTTGCTATGCTCTCCAATGGTACACTGTATCTTTACGACAATGCCGCCGGAACTTGGAGTGACAAGGGTTCAAATTCTTCAACCAATATTGGACTGGGCCAGATTGGTGATCAGCTGATTGTGGGCCGTTTTGAGCAAGGCTACCAGATTTACGATATGGTGGCTCTTAGTTGGAAGGGTACGGCTTCCAGTGACGGTTTTACGGATACGGACAGCTTGGTAACGCTGTCCAGCGGGGCCTCTATCCAAAGCCTGAGTTTGGATGTCTTTTTGTTTTACGATGATTCTTCTGATGACACCAAAGACCGTGTCTATGCTGCCACTCAAAGCAGTGATGGTGTCTTTGGTGCCAAACGCGATGGGAGCCTCTGGTCCTGGGGTTTAGAGTAGAGTGGCCATATAGTCCTTTACTATTTTATTTGCTGCATGGAAACAATCTTTCATATCATTCTTGGCTTGCTGGGCTTGTCGTTCATTATTCTGATCCATGAGCTGGGTCACTTTGCTGCGGCAAAGTGCTGCAAAGTCCATGTTGAAAGGCTCTGCCTTTTTTTGGGTAAACCTCTGTTCTGCCGGAAATGGGGTGCGACAGAGTTTGCCATAGCTTGGTTGCCGCTGGGCGGCTATTGTAAAATGAAAGATGAGGGCTTGGTTCTCCAAGGGCGGGATAATGAGCCGGACAAGGCCGGGGAAGCTGCGGAAGGTAAAAGTTTTCAGGAAATCAGGCCCATACAGAAGATTTTTATTGCGGCGGCGGGGCCCTTTGTCAATATATTGTTTGCCTTTATTGTTCTGTTTTTGTTTCAGGTGGGCGGCCATCCGGAAATCCGTGAAAGCAACCGGATTGTTGTTCCGAACACCGGTGAGCTGGAGAATCCGGATCTTTTACCGCAGGTGCCCAGTCCGGCGGAGCAGGCGGGTTTGCAGTCCGGCGATGAGATTGTCCAAGTCGGCAATCAAAGAATTGACGGTTTTCGGGACTTGCGTCTGGCCATTGCCTTGAGTGCGGGGGAAACACTGACGCTGGAATTTCTCCGTGACGGGGAACGGCTGCGCGGCGAGCTGCGCCCGGCCGCGAATAAGGAGGGGCGGGGCTGGGTCGGACTGGTGCCGTGGCGGGATCTGGTAGTGCGAAAACTCGAACCGGAGTCTTCTGCCGCACAGGCCGGCATAAAATCCGGGATGCGGCTGGCAGAACTCAACGGTCAATCAGTTTCAAATTGGTATGAGTTGTTACAGAAGCTGCGCAGACAAACGGCCGTACTCTCGCCGGAGCCTAAGCAATCCGGAGAATCCGGGCGAGGGGCGGAAGGGGGCGAACTTCTGTCTTTGCTGTGGGTGGATGCCCGGGGCAAGCCATTAGAAACGAGGTTGGCCCTGGCAGATATCGGACAGTTGGACTTTGTGCAAACGACTTGGGTGCGGAACTCAAACCCTTGGCAGGCCGGGCTGGATTCGGTGCGGGATTTGGGTGCCATTTTGTCCATGCAAATCAAAGGCTTTGCCAAGTTGTTTGGCGGTGGCCTGAGCCTGAAAGACAACTTAGCCGGACCGGTTCAGATTTCCGATCAGATTGGCCGGATCATGACCAGCCCCGGGTCGGGCTTTGCAGAACGCTGGTACAGCAGTTGGCAGTTCCTCAGTCTTATCAGTTTCATGATTGCTCTGGCCAATCTGCTGCCTTTGGCCGTGCTTGACGGCGGGCAAATTTTGCTCCATAGCGTGGAGTTGTTGGCCCGGAGGCCATTGCCGCGCAAATGGGTTTCGGCCTACCAGTCTGTGGGCAGCTTTGTGATCATTAGTCTGATGGTGCTGGTCTTCAGCTTTGAGCTGATGCACTATGTTTTTTAGTACGTCAGTTTTGTGGCCTTTGTAACCAAGAGTTGTCCTCTCTCCGACATTCGTGAGGAAGGAATACCGGAGGACGAGATAGAAGGGCGCGAAGGTTTGGGGTCAAGACGCTGTTCCCGGTGCAAACAGCTTGGCCGGGTATTGGAGGGCGCGAATCAGTTGCTCCATGTGCTGACGTGCCGTAGCCAAGTCCTCGAGATAGGTCAGGCCAAACCAAGGGTCCGGAGAATGAAGCATAGCTACCTCCGTTTGTCCGGCTTTCAGCATGGTTTCCACCACAGAAGGCAGGTAAAATTCTTTCTTTAGGGTCTGTTCCAAGCTCTCTTTGCCTATGTTATCTTCCAAACCTTGCAGAAAAGTTTCAAACTGTCGCTGCAAATGGGGGAAGATCTGCGGTTGCAAGCCAAAGAGATTCATGGAAACCGGGGTCTCATCATTCAAAATTAGGTCATCTCCGGACTCGCCTTGAATGGAATGTATTTTAGAGTCTTTGCCGCGAATTAATTGGGTGTGTTCCCGGATATTGTCTAACCATTCCCGTCCTTGCGGGTCGAAGTAGGTATGGCAGATGCCGCGTGATACGGTACCGTTTTCCGAGAGGGTACGGTCCAGCCGAAAGCTGACCATGCTTTGCCGTAAAATGGCATCCGGTTTAGCCGGGGCGTTTTGCTCCGGCAATACCGTCTCGCGCAGGAAAGAGAAGATTTTCTCCAAGCCGTGGTAGCCGTAGAAATCATCGGCATTGGTCACGGCAAATGGCCCGTCCACCTGCTCGGCGGCGCAGAGCAGGGCGTGTGCCGTGCCCCAATGTTTGCTGCGCTGCGTCACGTAGGGTGCCGCCAGGAACTTGTCGGGGACGTGGGCCTCCCCACTCTGGATGCTGTAACGCAGTTCAATCTTGTCCTGCCAGCGTTGGCCGACCTCGCGCTTAAATTCGTCTGCGATCTCATCACGCAAGATCACGGTGACCCAAGAATAACCAATGCGCCAGGCATCGTAAATGGTATAATCCATAATCATGGCATTCTCGGGGCCGATCGCACGGAGTTGCTTGTTGCCGCCGAAGCGCGTGCCAAAACCGGCCGCGAGCAATACCAATCCAGTGTTCAGATTATTTTTCTGTTGCACGAATCCCTCCGGATTGAGTTTTTTGGGCTGCGTTGTGCGTATCTATTGCTCCAACGTCTTAGAAGTGATTTCATAGAGCCGATCCGAAATGCCGTCTTGCTGCAAAATTAACTGCAAAGCTTTGGCCATGGCTGTTTGTCCTTCTTCGTCCAGTTGCTTATAAGCGACAAAAGCTTTGGCCAGACCCGCAGCCGTCATGCTGTTAAAACGGTCAATTTGCAAAATTCGTTGGGCCAAAAATTGGTAGGCGGCCCCACTCTTGTCGTGAAATATTGGCAAGTTTCGGCTTAGTACAGAATAGAGAGAACGCAGCATATTGGGATTTTCCTGCCGGAACAACGGGTGGTTTTCCAGTTCCTGAATCTTTTGCAGGGTTTGGGGTTTGGGCGTGCCTGCCTGCAAGGCAAACCAGCGACACAGCACCGAAAAATCACCTTGCCAACGCCGGCTGAAATGGGCCAAGGCACCTTCGGCCGCTTGGCTGTGGGGCCCGGGGCTGTAGTGGGTCAGAGCCTGAAGGGCGGCGTAGCTGTCAGTCATGTTGTCGCTGGTTTGGTACTGTTGGGAGGCCAGTTCGTCGTATTTGCCGCCATTGTTCCGGTTGTGTTGCAAACGCGAGAGGTAGTGCAACAAGGTGTTGCGCAGAGATCGTTTGCCTATGGCAAGGTCGCTGCGCTCGTAGGAGGTTTGAGCCAAGGCGTGGTAGCAGGAGAGCATATCTTCTTCTAAATGGCCGGCAAGTTTGGTGCAGTACGCTTCGCGCACTTGGTGCAGGGCCTGAAACTGTGGCGGCTGCTGCGCGGCGGCCAGAATTTGTACTCCCGGAACTTGGAGGAGTTGGGCCAGATAGCGTGGGGGCATGGCGGCATCGCCGCCGGCAGCGCATTGGGCCGTCAGCCAACTGCGCAGGCGCTCAACAAAGTTATCGGCCGGCTCTGTGGTTTGCTCCGGATTCATGGCCAGAAGAAGCTTTTGCTGGTAGCGTTGCATGGCCTCGTAGCGGTTGAAAGAGTCTTGGTCGGCAGAGATCAGGAGGAGCAATTCTTCATCGCTGTAGGGGTAATGAACTTCTACCGGGCTGATATGGTCAAGCAGCAGTGAGGGTACGGGTTTGCTTTGACTGTTGAGAGTATAGTGTCGCTCCGTTTCCCGCTCGCTGAACATGATGGTCTCTTCGTGCAGTTTTGTACCGTTGTGATCGTACAGGGCCAAAGGAATGGGGAAGGCCAAGGGCGGGGGGATTGGCCTGGAGCTTTCCCGGCTTGCGCTCGTGCCTGTTTTTTCCGTGTGTGGGCTTGGGGCTGCGGCGTTAGGGTTCTCCTGACGCAGTTTTAGGCTGAATTTTGTGCCGTCCCATTTGGAGTCTGCGTAGAGTTGGGGAGTGCCGGCTTGTTCGTACCAGCGGCGTAGCAGACTCAAGTCTTTACCTCCACCCTCCTGAATGGCATCGACGAAGTCATCGCAGGTGACGGCTTGGCCGTCAAAACGCTCAAAATAGCGGTCCATACCCTTGCGAAAACCTTCGGAACCAAGGTGAAAGGCCATCATGCGAATTACCGCCGCGCCCTTTTCGTATACGGTCTGGGTGTAGAAGTTGTTGATGTCAATGAAGGAATCGGGCCGAATGGGGTGCCGGTTGGGCCCGGCATCTTCGGGGTATTGCATGTTGCGCAGGTTGCTGACTTGTTGAATGCGGCAGACTTCGGAGCCAAAGTGGTCTTCGCTGAACCGCTCGTCGCGGTAGACGGTCAGTCCCTCCTTCAGTGTGAGTTGGAACCAGTCGCGGCAGGTAATGCGGTTGCCGGTCCAGTTGTGAAAGTACTCGTGGGCAATGACCGAAGCGATGTTTTCGTAAGTGGCATCGGTGGCTGTTTCGTCCGTGGCAAAAACCAAGCTGGAATTAAAGATATTTAGCCCTTTGTTTTCCATGGCACCAAAATTGAAGGAATCAACGGCCACGATCATGTATAAATCCAGGTCGTATTCGCGGCCAAAAAGTTTTTCGTCCCAGAGCATGGCCTTTTTCAGGCTTTCCATAGCAAAGCGGGCTTGGGAAGTTTTGCCTTTGTCGGTGTAGATATGCAGGGTGACTTCCCGGCCGCTGCATGTGATGAAATGGTCGCTCAGCAAGTCTAAGTCTCCGGCCACCAAGGCGTAAAGGTAGGCCGGTTTGGGGAAGGGATCTTCCCAGCGTACTGAGTGACGACCATCGCCCAAGTCCTTTTTTTCCAGCAGGTTGCCGTTGGAGAGAAGGCGGGGGTATTGCTTTTGGTCTGCGATGATTTCCGTGGTGAAACGGCTCATAACGTCCGGGCGGTCGGGATAAAAAGTGATGTTGCGAAAGCCGGTGGCTTCGTTTTGGGTGCAGAGGATGTCGCCGGAGCGGTACATGCCTTCCAGTGATTTGTTGTTATATGGGTCAATCCGAACTTTGGCGCAGAAATAAAAATTTTGCATCTCTGCGGTACCCGTCAGTTCCAGCTTCCGGCCGTCATAGCGGTAGCCTTGGCCTTCTTCCTGTTCCCGGTCGTTTAGCCGGATGGACAGGATTTCCAAACCGGTACCATCCAGTATGCAGTCTGCGGGCCGGTACCGGCCGCTGTATTTGGGATTCTGCCGGAACCAAAGCCGGCTGGAAACGATGACGTGCCTGGCTTGGATTTCAAAGCGGAGTTGGCATTGTTCCACTTCAAATGGATAAGGACGGTAGTCTTTTCTATTGGTTACTTTGGCCATCTTCGTGCTCCTGTGGCGGTTTATTAAAGGGAGTATAGCATAGCAGGGCACAGAAAAAATGCCAATTCCACCGGTAATTCCGGACTTTCCGGCTAATTGCTGTCCGGCAAGGTGGGCGGAAGTGCTGTAACAAAACCGAAGTACAGGGCACAACAAGTAAAATCAGCGGAATGACACAAATAATAAATGGATAAGCTTGTTGTGTTTGCAATGGCAAAAAAAGTTTATGGCCATTTTCTGGTCATAAAGGAAAAACGGCAAGAGTGGCAAGAGTGACAAGAGAATAAAGAGAACTGAGAAAAAGAGATAAGGGAAGAAGGGACAGGCTCAGAGTGGAAGGGGGGAAGTCCGGTATGGTATCGTGGCAGATCAGAAAAGATAAACCGATAGGAAGGGAAACAGTCGTAAAAAAATTTTGCAATTTGTTCCACACAGACAGATATAAATCTTTTTTCTTATACTATAGCTATCACATTATAAAAAATAATATTTATTATACTTAAAAAAAATAGGATAATTGGCAAAGATATCAAGAAAATTAATTATTTTGACTACATTCCATTCCGAAATATTCAGGTACAATACTTTTTCGCATTTGAAAATTTCTTACGGATATCTGTAAGACTAAAAAAGCTTAGACCCTTATAAAGCAATAAATTGAGCAGGCCATTTCCTTCTCTTTTTGCATTGATCAGATGGAGCCGGGATCTAAAATGAATAATTGAATTTTTATAGTTGTATTGCTGCTTTTACAGTTGACAGAGATGTTTCTCTCATGTTAGAGTCTGGGATAGCTAGATTAGGAGGCTGAAAATGAAGTCAAAAAATATATTTATGGTACTTATAGCTTTTATAGCAGTATCATGTGCAACTGTAAGCATCGAAGAGGACCCTGTTGGAAATGCTATGGAACTCTATGAGGCCGTACAGGAGAGTGCAGTCACTATAGACGAGATGACATATACATATGAGAATGGTGATATGAATGTCGAGATCAGAAAGTATGAAGATCAGCCATATTTGGCCACAACTCTCGGTGAAAAATGGTTGATCTTATTTATGGAGATTGGGGAAGACGGGGTTACCCAGGCTGAAGAAATGATTCTGTTAAACGATACAGACAAGATTGAATACAGGATTCCTGCCGAGGATATTGCTACTAAGGATGGTTATGTATCTTATCAGGGTACAGCCGGAGAGACAGACACGATTGATGTGGAACTAAAAGTATACGGAGATATGTTTGCAATGGGCAATGCTACGCTGAGAATAGAAGGAACAAAAGCGTATCTGGATGGTCTGCTCGGTGTCCGCTCTTATGTTGCCATCAAAGACATGATCGAAGATCAACCCGAGGTCAAAACGATTGTATTAGGGGCAGTACCGGGCTCTTTAAATGATCAAATTAATATGCCCACCGGATTGATGATACGGGAGGCCGAACTGAATACCGAACTGACTGCCACGAGTGCCATTGCCTCCGGCGGCACAGATTTGTTCGCCTCGGGAGTTGAGCGGGTGTATACCGAAGGGGCAACAATCGGGGTTCACTCATGGTGCTGTGTCGGTGAGGTGCCCGCCAATGAAGTGGCGAAAGATGACCCGGCGCACGGGGATCAGCTGGACTATTTCCGCGAGATTCTCGGAGAAGAACTGGGGCCGGAGTTTTACTTCTACACCTTGGAATCCGCAGAGTTTGACGGTATGCACACAATGACCAGAGAGGAAATTGAAGAGTACTCTTTAGCCACTTCTTTTCAATAGTTGATTGAATATGGAGATTAACTACAAAAATTAGTGTTGTAGTTTTTAAGAGATTCTAATGGATACCGTTTTACAGGTATCCATTTTGTTTTTTCCGTATTTTTTCTGTGGGTTGCTTTTCGATATAGTCCCGACTATAATGATGCTAATGTAGCATGATGTATTTGTACAACAACACATGCACAACAACACAACAAATTAAAATTTCACACAAGGAGAAGAAAGTGGGTAAAAAAAAGACTTATCCATTGCTTGTTGTCTCAACAACAGGTTCAATAAACTGGAATAAAGAATATAAGATGTATTTTTGTCCTGAAGACCGAAATATGAATCAGCCATTTGAATACCTTGGCTTTTATGGTGATAAATCAATTCGAGGTATGGGAAAAGTCGAGAATTGTATCGTGGCAGATCATGTCAATGGTGGGCTGCGTGTCCGCAAATTCGAGAATCCGGTCACGGAGTCTCAGGAAAAGCGCGTGCTGCAAGCTTTTACTGATGGAAAAATGGCCGGGCATGATGACAAATATCAGGGGTATAAGTTCTATATCATTGATGAGAACGATTTCACCGAAATGAATTTTTGCAAGTTATCGAGCGGAGGTTTACGGGGTTTTCAGTATTTGAACTTGCGGGATTATTTTGGCAGTAAAAGACCGAAAGATGACAGCTCCCAAGCCATTGTTGAATTACTGGAAGGGAAAACCTGGAGTTGAGAGTAAAGAGAAGAGAAGAAAAAAAACCGGACTTCTGTTTTGATGTTCGGACCGCCAAGGACTCCCAAGGACTCCTAAGTACCCCCGGAGCGAAATTCCCCTCCTCCGGAGGGGTGCCCTTTAGGGAGGGTTGGTCATAAGGGCTTGGTCTTCACCACGCCCTTATGACCAACCCTCCGGGGAGCCGGGAAAGCAAAAAGGGAAGCTGGACTTTTCTATGGTTTTTGTTTCGTTACCTTATCAATTTCCTTCATCAACCCATCCGTTTCGGTTACAGTCACTATAATCTTCTGACAATGCAAAATATCATCCCAATCTAAGATTCTTGTCTTTTGGTTTTTGAGCCATTGTTGTGCGGGCTGGTGACCGCCAATATAAAACTCCCGGGCAATTAACGGAATATTGTCAAATAAGGCTTGTCACGTACTTTAATTCTACCCAATGATGTTCCTTCCAATGATGTTCCTTTGGTGTTTCTTTGTCAAACAACTCTCGGTCCTTTTGGCCAATTTGCCCAGTCCGGGGCGTGATTACATTAAACCCGACTTTGGAATATGTTGTAATTTCCCCACCCAACTTTATCAGCTTCCAAAAAGTATCTTTGCCCTAAATAACAGGAAACTTTCAGGGTCTTATTTCTTGTTACCGGTTTTATCCGGACAGATAATAATGCGGTGATGCGGAAACCCTCTGTTAATCAATAGAAGAAACTGTTAGAGTCTGTATTGCTATGAAAAAACATATTGGCTTAGGCGGTGTCTTTAGCATCGCTACGGGAGCTATGATCAGTTCGGGGATTTTCATCCTGCCCGGTTTGGCCTTTGCCCAACTGGGGCCGGCTGTCAGCTTGGCCTATCTTATCGCAGGGCTTTTTGCTTTTGTCGGTTGCTTTAGTATTATTGAACTGGCTACTGCTATGCCGAAAGATGGTGGTGATTACTACTATATCCATAAGACTTTTGGTGGGCTTATCGGCAGCATTTCCGGCATTTTTGGCTGGTTTGCCCTATCTCTAAAGAGTGCTTTTGCGATCTTCGGTATCAGTGAAATACTTTTTCGTTTCTTTGCCATTTGGCCTTCGGTCAGCGGTGTACTGCTATGCCTGATCTTTGTCTTACTAAATACCTTCGGGGCTAAAGAGGCCATGCTATTGCAAAACCTGTTGGTGTTCTTTCTGTTGGTTTTATTACTGTTGTACAGCAGCTTTGGCATCGTTAGAGGTCTTGAATTAAACCGGGATTCTCCGGTTCTCGGTCTATGGAGTTCTGTAAAAGAAGGTTTTCAGTTCGAGAACCTGAGTTCGGGCGATAAGCTGCTAACCCTACTCAGCATTTCCGGCTTTATTTTCGTTTCCTTTGGCGGTTTGCTGAAAGTTACCGGTATTTCCGGAGAAATTGCGAACCCAAAGCGTAACTTACCATTGGGCATGAGCCTTTCCATTATTGTGATCACGATATTCTATACCGTAATTAATATTATTTTAGTTGCCGTCATGCCTGCGGAAACTTTGGCCGCTTCTTTGGCACCGGTGGCAGATTCAACCCGGTCCATTATGCAGAATTGGGGCAAGACTGCGGTCAACATTGCTTATTATGGGGTACTATTGGCCTCATTACTGGCTTTTATCACTACAGCCAATGCCGGGATCATGGCTGCATCACGCTATCCGATGGCCTTAAGTCGGGACAAACTCCTGCCGGGCTGGGTTGGCAAGGTACACCCACGCTATCAGACACCGGTTCCGGCTTTAATCTTGACCGCTTTAATCATTGTTATCGCGTTGTTTTTGCCTCTGATGACCTTAGTCAAGGCGGCCTCTGCGGTGGTACTTAGTTCCTATATTTTGACGAATTTGGCACTAATTATCTTTCGTGAGAGCCGCATGACGAACTATCGCCCCAGCTTCTCTGCGCCGTTCTATCCTTGGCTGCAAATCTTTTCTATTCTGGTTTTCAGCTTCTTTATTATCGATATTGGGTTGCAGGCCATTGAAGTCAGTATCTTTTTTCTGGTTTTCAGCATTGCGATTTATTACTGGTATGGTCGCAAACACGGTTCCAGGAGTTTTGCCTTAGTGTATCTCTTACGGCGTATTATTGACCGCCATTTAGACCGTAACAATCTGGAAGAAGAGTTGCTTGATGTGCTACTGCACCGCGATGAGGTAAAGCTCAATACTTTTCAGGAATTAGCGAAGAAGGCCACAATTCAAGATTTTCCCTATGCTATGACCTTTGCGAATATGTTGAAGGCCGGCTCTAAGGATTTGGCTGCCGATGCGGGTATGGAGCCTGAGTTGCTTGAAGAGCAATTTTTATTGCGCCAAAGTGAAGGAACGACAGCTTTCAGTCCGTTTCTCGCTATTCCGCATTTTATTACCGTACATGAGCAGGCACTGTTTATGCAGATCGTGCGTTGTAAAGCAGGTATTTATTTTGACGGGGAACACCCAAGTGTCAAAGCTATCTTTCTTTTGGGAGGAGGTTTGCAGGAACGGCGGAAACACCTGGAATGTCTTGCTGCCATTGCTCGTATCGCAGAAGAGAAGCCGGACTTTGAAGAGCGTTGGTTGAGTGCCAAAAATACTTCTGAGCTGCGCAATATATTGCTTCTTTTTGATTCCCAATGATGAATATTGAATATGAATATATATGCGCAGGTGTATTTGCGCAGGTGTATTTCTTGAAAAGCGGCTCCTCTGCGTTCTGAGTGTAAGAATCCACTCTAAACTTTTCCGTACTCATATTTTAATTTAGCAGATTATTTTGGCAATGCAAAACGCAGAGATGATATTTCCGGCTCCCAAGCCAAGCCCTTATTGAATTACCGGAAGGGAAAACCCGGGGTTGAGAGTAATCCCCCCCGACCGAGAGTAACCTTGCTTGAGAGTAAAGAGAGAAGAAAGGAAAACCGGACTGCTGTTTTGTCTTTTGTCTTTGGGGGTTTGCCAAATATAGTTGTATACAGACATAATGGAAGATGTAATGGCACAGACCTAAGTAAGAAAGAATGCACAGAAAATAGCAGAAACAAAATTAAAAAGTATATGTTCGGGAATATCTTCCCGAGCAGCGTATTCCCCGGTGTTACGGTATTCTATGCCAAGTGTTATTGAATACGTGACTGCGTATTGGGAAGCCGTCACCTGAAATCTAGGGTGCCTTCCTCCACTCTCTGAGCAGCTTCCGGGGAGAAATAAAGATACGCAATCTGTTCGGGAATTGAGCAGAAGTATGGTGTTGCACCGCAACCATTTCCGCCGCTTTCCGGAACGGACGGCAACAGAAAATAGTTTTTCGTATTTTATGGTATTTCAACATAATTAATGTATGTATGTTTTATTATTTTTTTATGTTATGATTACTCTTATTTTTAGTAAAATATATAATAAATAAATTTTTTAACTCGTTTATTTTGTTATTATTCAGTTTCTTCTATAAATATATAATAGATAGATAATATCTACCCGATATAGCTATAGACAGTGTGATTTCCATTTGATAGTCTTATATAGGTATATCAAAATATTAGATCTAAGGAGAAAGAAATGAGCGAAGAGAATAATTATCGGTTACTGGCTGTAGCAGTTTGTAACTCAATAGTCTGGAATAAAAAATACAAAATGTATTACTGTTCTAAAGATTGGAGTCTAAAGCAACCTTTCCAATATATTGGTTTGTATGATGATAAATCAATTCGAGCCATGGGAAGAGTCGAAAATTGTATTACGGCAGATTATGATATAAATGCCGGTGAGCTATTTGTCCATAGGGGGCAGGATCCGATTACGAAAGAAGAGCAGCCGGTTACGGAAAGTCAGAAAGAACGTTTGCTGGAAATTTTTCGTGAAGAAGATGAGGGGCCTGTTGAAATTTATTCGGGGTATAAGTTTTATCTTCTGGATGAAAATGATTTTACCGAAATGGACTTTTGTAAAGGGTCGGGCAGGGGCCTGCGGAGCTGTCAGTATTTGAACTTACAAGATTATTTTGGCGGTACAAGACCTGAAAATGACAGCTCTCAAGTCATTGCTGAATTACTGGAAGGGAAAACCTGGTAAAGTCCCCGGTCGAGAGTAAACTTGCTTGGAAGAAAAGAAAGAATAAAAACCGGACTTCTGTTTTGATGTTCGGTTTTATCTTTTGTCTTTTTATCTTTGTTTTGGGGGTTTGTCAAATATAGTTGTATAGAGACATAATGGAAAATGTAATGGCACATACCCAATAAGACAGAGTGCACAGCAATCAACAGAAACAAGACCAAAGAGTCTATTTCCCGGGCATATTCCCCAAAGTACCGTATCCCGAAGTGCTATGGAATACGTGACTGCGTATTGGGAAACCGTCACCTGAAATTTAGGGTTGCCTTCCCCCATTCTCTGAGCCGCTTTTTGTGAAATACGGGTGCGGAATCTGCTACAGCATGGAACAGAAGTGTGGCGGGGCACAGCAAGTATTTCCGCCACTTTCCGAAACGGACACCCAACAGAAAATAGTTTTTTGTATTCTATACTCGTATCTAATTATTTTATAGTATTTTAATATAATTAATGTATGTATGTTTTATTATTATGTTATGTTATGATCCCTCCCTTTGTAGTAAAATTACTATTGTATAGCATCTATAATATATGTCATACATAAATTTTTTATCTTGTTTACTTTGTTCTTATCCAGTCTGTTTTATAAATACAGAGGAGATAGGTGATATCCGCCCGATGTGCCTATGGACAGTCTGATTTCTGTTCGATAGGTTTGTATAAGTACATCAAAATGTTACATGTAAGGAGAACGAAATGAGCGAAGAAAATAATTACCAATTACTTCTTGTTCCAACAGGTGATTCTATCGAATGGAATAAAAAATACAAAATGTATTTTTGTCCTGAAGATCGGAATTACAACCAACCTTTCCGATATCTTGGTTTTTGTAATAATAAATTAATTCAAGCCATGGGAAGAGTGGAGAATTGTATTTGGGCAGATTATGATTATGATTATGATTATGCTACCGGGAAGCTAAATGTCATAAGAGGAGAGAATCCGGTTACTAAAAAGGAGACTCGGGTTACGGAAAGTCAGAAAGAACGGTTGGAGAAAGCTTTTATTGATAAGGGAATACTTTTAAATTGGAAAATCTATTCCGGACACAAGTTCTATCTCTTGGATGAAAATAATTTTACCGACGAAATAAATTTTAAAACATTAAAATATGGTTTTCAAGGGATAAAATATTTTAATTTAGCAAATTATTTTGGCAATGAAAAACCACGAGATGACAGTTCCCAAGCCATTGCCGAATTACTGGAAGGGAAAACTTGGAGTTGAGTACACCGGCTTAAAAAGAACCCCGAACTTCTGTTTTGATGTTCGGGGTTTAATGTTATATTTTAGGAGAACAAAATGAGCGAAGAAAATAAGTATCGGTTGCTGGCTGTACAAACAGGAGATTCAATAGACTGGGATAAAAAATACAAAATGTATTTTTGTAAGACAGAAAAGACGAATCACACTCAACCTTTCCGATATCTTGGTTTTTATGATAAGAAATCAATTCAAGCCATGGGACGAGTCGAAAATTGTATTACGGCAGATTATAATAGAAAAGCCGGTAAGCTAGTTGTCCATGGGGGGCTGAATCCGGTTAGTAAAGAGGAGACTCCGGTTACTGAAGAACAAAGAAAACGGTTGGAAAAAGCTTTTAGTGATGGAGAAATGCCTTTTGGTAGAAATATTGATTCCGGACACAAGTTCTATCTCTTGGATGAAAATGATTTTACTGATGAAATAGATTTTAAAAAAGTATCAAAAGGACCTATGCAGAACTTCCAATATTTTAATTTAGAAGATTATTTTGGCAATGAAAAACCACGAGATGACAGTTCCCAAGCGATTGCCGAATTACTGGAAGGGAAAACGTGGGAATGGAAAGACGAATGTATCGAATTGCTGGAAGCCAACCACAATCTGGTCCTTACCGGCGCGCCCGGCACGGGGAAAACCTATTTGGCCAAAGAAATAGCGAAGAAAATAGGCGCAGAAACGGAGTTTGTGCAGTTCCACGCATCGTATGACTACACCGACTTTGTCGAAGGGCTGCGGCCGGTTTCTAAGGGCGGCGGCGAAGTGGGCTTTGAACGGAAGGACGGCACTTTTATGGCGTTCTGTGCAAAAGCCGCAGAACAGCCTGAGCAAAAGTTTGTTTTTATTATTGACGAAATCAACCGGGCCGAGCCCGGCCGGGTGTTTGGTGAATTATTCTTTTCCATTGACCCCGGCTACCGTGGTAAAGAAAAGGGCCGGGTCAAAACCCAATACGCCAATTTGCAGGAAGAAGGGCATCCCTTCAAAGACGGTTTTTACGTGCCCGAAAACGTCTACATCATCGGCACCATGAACGATATTGACCGCAGTGTGGACAGCTTTGATTTTGCCATGCGCCGGCGTTTCGTCTGGAAAGAAATCACCGCCGAAGAAAATGCAGAGAGTATACTGAAAGGACTTCCCGAAGAATGGAGAAATCAGGCCAAAGTAGGAATGGGCGGAATTAATGACTATATAAATAAGCATTTGCCCCAATTGGGCCGTGCCTACCATATCGGGCCTGCCTATTTGCGGAATATAGATAGGTATGGGAAAACGTCCGAGGGAGAATGGGTAACTGATAATAGGGATTTTTGGTATCAGGCTTGGGAGAAACTTTGGGACTTGCATTTGAAACCTTTGCTGGCCGAATACTTGCGCGGAATGCCCGATGCTGAAAAACACTTGGATGATCTATGTGAGGCATATTGGCATTGGGGTGAAGGTAGTGATGATAAAGTGGATGCCAATGAAGAAGACGATTGAAAAGGCAAGTAGATGACAGCTAATACAAAGACCCTAACGGCCCAAGATAATAATAGGAATAAGCCTCGGGTCTTAGACAAAGATCAGCACGCTTGTTTTGGCCCTCTGCTCAGAGAGTTTAGCGGTAAAATGTTGAAAGATGTGGACCGCAGCAAGTACTGGGTGCTGGACGCACATGCCTTTGCCGGCGGCAGCCGACAGGAGAAAAACGAGAATAGCAAAGAGTCCGACAAGATCTGGGATTATGCTTATTCCCCTTCTCCGGACGAAGAAGGAGGCGACTTCAAAGGCCACTTAAAGACGGGGAACATTGTCGCCTGGCTGGGGGACAAAAATGGCCAAGCCCAAGTCCATTCCCGCTTTGACAGCAGCGAAAGCCAGAATTTTTTGCAATATATGCTGTATAAAGTCTGTACCCCCAATTTGCTAAACGCACCGATTGATGTGGCACCGCAGGCTGACAACGGTTTGGACATACTGCCCCTGTTGTTTGCCTCCTTCCTCAAAAGGGCCTACACGCAGCAGGGCCTGTACAAAGAGTACGTCAGTCTGGCCGCAAACGATGCGCGAGTGTGCGGTCCGGTCGATGTGGGCCGGCATATCAAAGAAAACACGCCCTTTCAGGGCAAAATCAGCTATCGCCTGCGCCGGCACGAATACGACAACCGCATAAGCCGGCTGATTTTGCACACGGCAGCCTACCTGAACAATGAACCAAGATGGCATAAGTATATGGAGTGGGCCAAAGCGGAAGACGGCCCCCTGCGGGAGGCCCTGAACCGGCTGCATCAGAATTGTGGGGCCGTACAACAGTGCCGGCCTTTGGCGGCACTCAAAGCGAGTGAAAAAGCCATACGCTCCCCTTATTACAGTGAATACGAAGTTTTGCGCGTGCTGTGCCGCAGAATCCTGCAACAGGATGTCCTCAGCTTACAGGGCCGGGAAAGCTCCTTTGGCATCCTTTTCGATGTGGCCTGGCTCTGGGAAGAGTACCTGGCCGGTCTCATGCCCAAAGACAACATCAGGCACGCCTACGCAAGAGAAAGTGGCGGCAAAACGGTGTTTCAAAGCGGAGGACGCGCAATCTACTCCGATTTTTACCGTGAGTCGGACGACAAACAACCCGGGCTGGTATTGGATGCCAAATACAAGCATTTAGAAGGAAATGAAATAGGACGGGATGACCTTTATCAAATGGTCACGTATCTACATGTTTTGCAGGCACAAAAAGGCATTCTGGTGTATCCGCACTCCGACAAGCAAGGAGAAAGTGGCGGCTATAACAAAAAAGGCATTCTGAACGGCCTCGGCGGGGAACTGGGCCTGTATGGGCTGACCATTCCCTCCGCTTCGCCTGCGCTCGATTATCGGGATTTTTGCAGGGAAATGAAAAACTCTGAGAAGGAGTTTCAAGGGTGGCTGCAAAAATCATTGGGAGAATAGCAGTTCCATAATTACCATAAATAGTAATATAAAATGAATGTTATATTGTAAGACCTGACTAAAAATTCCCATTTTTACAAAAAGATAACATTGGCGATTTAATCGGGACAAGACCGAAAAACAGTTGCCCCCGGGTTTTGAAATCGGTACTATCCGGTTTGCAATATTTCCGGAAGGTTTTTGGAAAAGCGTTTTGGCCCGCAAAGAATCTGTAGGGGCGCAAGGAAGACTTGGCCTCATAGTGAGGTTGCAAGTGAGACGGCAATCTCTTGGGTGCCCGCCCCGTCTCGGTTCCGTTGGTTCGTTGCCCCCGGTTGCCGAACTTTGGTATCTCCTTTGCCATGCCCGCTTGTAAAGGTCTGTCGTGTATTGTTTCTACGCCGTTTGATACCAACCGTTTGAAGGAATATGACCGAACCTATGCGAAAGCGTTCCAAAATTGGCAGATACGCCCGAAATGAACAAGGTAAGATTATCAAAGTTGCAGACATATATCCATTTGATGATCATAAAATTGATAATAATGAAATAGATAAAGAAGTTTTTCAAATTGCGAAGCAGCTTAAAGCCCGAGGTTACGAGGCCTATCTCGTGGGAGGGGCCGTACGGGACTTGTTGCTGGGCAGCAAGCCCAAGGATTTTGACATCGTCACGGATGCCATACCTTCCGAAATACGCAGTTTTATCAAAAATTCGCGGGTCATCGGCAAGCGGTTTCGCTTGGTACATATTTTCTATCCGGGCGGCAAAATCATTGAGGTCATCACCTTTCGTTCGCTGGATTCCGGCGCGCACAACCCGCTCTACGGCACCATCGAAGAAGACGTACAACGCCGTGATTTTACCGTCAACGCCTTGTACTACAACTTGAATAATGAGCAGATCCTGGACTTTGTCGGAGCCATGGCCGACTTTCGCAAGCGGCAAATGCGGAACATTATTGCGTTGCCTCAAATATTCAAAGAAGACCCGGTACGCATTATTCGCTGTATCAAATACGCCGTAAAGACAGGGTTTAAAATTCCTAAAAAGATTGTTTTGCAGATTCGCAGAGACTCTAAAATGCTCAATGACTGCTCAAAATCTCGTTTGGCAGAAGAGCTGAGCAAGATTTTGTGTTCGGAACATTGCGCCCGGATTATGGAAGAATTGCAGCAGCACAATATTTGGGGAATACTGTTGCCGTGCCTCAATTTCAAGAATTTTCCCGGCGCGTACAAGGTGGATTTCTTCGAGAATCTGCTGACTTGGCAGAAACGTTTGCAAGTGCACAATCAGGCTCAGGAAGAATTTGAAGAGCTGCAAAAGAATGCTTTGCAGGAACGGAAACGCCGCCACCGCAGGAAAAAGGGCGAGGAAGAGGCCAAGGACAAGGACAAGGACGACTGGCCTCAAGTGGCCGGGCATTTGGGCAAGAATCTTTTAGGCATAGGGATTTCCTACCTGTTCAGTGCCTATTTCACCTATTCCGGTTGGTGGGTGAAACTGTTGGAAATGGACGGTGAAGAACGCAGTTTAGAGGCGTATCGCCATTTAAAAGAATGCCTGAATGATTTGAATATTCCTAACATTGAGGTTTCTGCTGCCTGTGAACATTTGTTTGAGTGTGAAGGCCTGCCATTCCTGCCGCGTTTAATTCTGAAAAAATATGGCAGTTTGGGTGGCCGGGGCTCGCGCGGCTCCCGGAACGGCAGGCGCGATGCCGGAGATGGCAGGCGCAGACGCCGCCAAAGCCCGGCCAGCTCGGAAGAAGGTTCCGAGAAGGCTGCTGCATCAGCCATTTCAAGAGGTACTTCGGGGGATACTCCAAGGGATACTTCAAGAGCTACTCCAAGGGTGGCCCCGACACCCGATAAAGGCAAGGCCGAAGGCCGCATCCGGCAAAGCATCTAAAGCAATGAGCGTACAAAAACCGGAACCTGAGCAGGAGATTGCAGCCCGGGCGGTTGTAGATGCGGCTGCGCGCGTGCGCGCGGAGCAAAGTGAGGCAAAGCTATTCCACTATCTGCGCGATGTTTTTCGTTTGGACCCGGAAGGAAAATCACAAAGAAAGATCGTCGTACTGCTTTCCGGGGGCGTTGACAGCTCCGTGGCCTTGGCCTGTCTGAAGCGTTTTGGCTGCCAAAACATCGCCGCCTACTACCTAAAAATCTGGTTTCAGGACGATGCCCGGTTTTTGGGAGACTGCCCTTGGGAAGAGGACTTGGAGTACGCCACCGCAGTCTGTGAGCAATTAGATGTGCCCCTGCACGTCGTTTCGATGCAGCAGGAATATTACCGGTACGTAGTCGAATACACTTTGGCAGAGTTGCGCAGCGGAAGGACTCCCAGCCCGGACTTGTTCTGTAATCAGTTCGTCAAATTTGGCTCGTGCCGGGAATACCTGGAAAAGCACGGTGACAGCGGGGAAAGCCCTCTGATAGTCAGCGGGCATTATGCTCAATTGCGGCCGTTTGGCGGGGAAATGCTGTTGCAGCAAGCCCCGGATCCGGTAAAGGACCAGAGTTATTTTTTGTCTCGCCTTTCTCCAAAGCAGCTACAGAACCTACTCTTTCCGTTGGGTTGCCTCCAAAAAACGGAGGTTCGGCTGCTGGCTGAAGCTTGGGGTTTGGCTACAGCACAGAGGAAGGACAGCCAAGGCATTTGTTTTTTGGGCAAGGTCAAATTTCGGGACTTTGCCTGCCACTATCTGGGCCGGAATCCCGGCCCGATTGTCGATATGGGCAGTTCGGACAAGCCTGGTAACGTTTCAGAACAGGCCGTTCTGGGCCGGCACGAAGGCTTGTGGTTTCACACGATTGGCCAGCGTCAGGGTTTGGGTTTGGGTGGGGGCCCTTGGTATGTTTACGCTAAAGACATGGAACAAAATATTTTGTATGTTCGTCATGCCGATTTGTATCAGGAATATTCGACTGAACTCGTGCGCTGTTTTTCTGTAGGCCAAGTATCCTGGCTGCAAAACCGGGATACTTGGCTGAGATTGAAAGCCGAAAAGCCGCAGGATTCGCTGGAATTGAAATTGCGCCACGGCCCGAAAAAAGTTCCCTGTCGTTTGGAACGGTTGCCGGACGAGGAAATGGGCTCGGACTCAAACACTTGCTCAAAGACTTGCTCAGAGACTTGGCGCATCTGTATGGAAAGTGGTGACCGGGGCGTGGCCCCCGGGCAGTTTGCCGTTTTGTACTGGGGTGATATTTGTCTGGGCAGTGCAAGCATCCTCTACCCGGAATCCGGCGGCAAGTTGGAGAAAAGGCCCGTTTGATATTTAACCGGATATCTATCTAAATAGATATTTGAAAAGAGGTTCGAAAAGATGCCCGAAAAAGGGCCGGAAAAGCAGCTCAAAATTGTGCTGTTTCGGCCGGAAATTCCCCACAATGTCGGGGCGGCCATCCGGCTTTGCGCCGGAATGAACGGGGAGCTGCATTTGATACGGCCCTTGGGTTTTACGGTAAACGACAGGCATTTAGAGCGGGTCGCTTTAGGCTATCACGAAGTTTTGCGCCCCGTCCTGCACAATAACCCGGCAGCATTTCTGGATAGCCTGTCCGAAGATGAAGAACTCTACTTATTTTCGAGTGGAGCAAACATGTCGATAAGTCAAATCCGGGCGGGCAGCAAAGTGGCCCTGTTGTTTGGTTCGGAAACTTCCGGTCTGAATGCCCTGAATCGCGATGAGTCGTCACGTCTGCGCTTAGAGCGGCGAAGCCTGTTTTCTGTGCGCATTCCCCAAGCCGGCAATTTCCGTTGCCACAACCTGAGCAACAGCATTGCCATGGGTGCCTACGAAATTCTGCGCCAATGGCAGTGGGATTTTCCCTGCCGGGATTAGAGTCCCGGCAGGCTTCTATTGCTGCCGACAGGCTTCGCAGACGGCCGCGCTGATTTGCCTGACTACGCGCGGATCCATGGGGGAGGGCAAAATAGCGTCCGGTCTCCGTTCGTCCGGGCTTAGCACCTCGGCCAGAGCCTCTATGGCGGCCAGTTTCATTTCTGTCGTAATCCGGGTTGGCAGCCCCTTGGGCGCGCGTTCCTGCTGGGCCAGCATGGCTCCCCGGAAGATGCCGGGAAAGGCCAACACGTTGTTGATTCGGTTGGGGTAGTCCATGCGTCCGGTGCCGACAATCTTCGCGCCGGCGGCCAGAGCCTCTTCGGGCGATATCTCCGGGTCGGGATTGGCCATGGCAAAGACGATAGGGTCTTTGGCCATGCTGCGCACCATATCAGCACGGAGCAGCCCCCCGGTCGAAACCCCGATAAAGGCATCTGCACCGCGCAGCAAGTCCGCCAGATCCTGCCCCGCCTTTGGACTGTGGAGAATATCTTCGGCAAAGAGTTCCCGCAGTACAAAATTGTGTTTTGCCCATTCGGTTTTCTCTTCGCCTGTATCGCGGCGCAAAACGCCGCTCTTGTCCAAGCCGGCGATCTGACCAACGCCAATCTGTTTGAGCGTTCGGGCAATGGCCGAACCTGCGGCACCCATGCCACAGAGTACCACGCGCATATCCTCCGGCTTGCGTCCGGTCAGCAGGGCCGCATTTCGCAATGCTGCGGCACAGACTACAGCCGTCCCGTCCTGATCATCGTGAAAGACGGGAATAGAAAGCCTTTCCTGTAGTTCGCGCGTCACCGTCACGCAGTTTGGTGAGGCAATGTCTTCCAGGTTTATGGCCCCGTAATTCGGCTCCAGAGCACAGCAAATTTCCACCAATTGTTCGGGAGACCGCACGTCCAAACAGAGGGGTACGGCATCCAGCCCGGCGAAGTGCTTGAACAGCAGGGCTTTGCCCTCCATCACCGGCAGGCCGGCGCGCGGGCCGATATTACCCAGACCGAGGACGGCGCTGCCGTCCGATATGACGGCCACTGTGTTGGTTTTGTTGGTGTAGCGGAAAATATCTGCCGGATTTTCGGCAATCTTGCGGCAAGGTTCGGCTACACCCGGAGAATAGGCGAGAGCCAAGTCCGCCAGACCGTGGATTGGTATCTTAATTTCGGTGGCAATTTTACCGCCGTAGCTTTCGTGCAGGTTTAGAGCCCTGCGTTTCAACGTTTCTTTGTCGTCCTGCGAAGTGTTGTTTTGGTACATGGAAAGCTCCCGGTTGCTATCAGGCAAGGTTCACGGTAAATATCGGGCCGGTTGTTATCGGATACTACAAGGTCCGGTAGTTGAGGGCGCGCAGCAACCGGTCAAAGCCTTGCTGCTGGGTCTCCCGCTTGCGGCTGACGACCAGTGAACCATCCGTCATAACGAGGGCCTCGCCCGGGGCAGAACGTAAATTATAGAGTGAATGCATCGAGGCACCGTAGGCACCCGCAGTCTGCAAAGCAATAATATCACCGCTTTTCGCTTCGGCAATTTCCACTTTCTCCACCATGATGTCAGACGATTCGCAAATATTGCCCACGATTTTCACCGTTTGGCGTTTTCGCCCTTCGGCTTCGCCACTCAGATTGACTGCGTGATGGTAGGCACCGTAGAAGGCCGGCCGGATCAGATGATTGAAACCGGTGTCGGTACCGACAAAGATACACGACTCGCCGAGGTTAATGGTTGTGACACGGCACAACAGCACGGTGGATTCGGCCACCAAAAATTTGCCGGGTTCCAGACGCAGCTCCGGATTCGTCCGGTTGTCGTGTCGAAATTCCTCCAGAGCCGGCGTGATGGCCTTGGCAAAACTGCTCAGGTCCAGACCTTCTTTGCCACTGTGGTAGCGTGCGCCAAAACCGCCGCCACAATCAATAAACTGCAAGGGGACAAAGCCTTTGGCCACATGCAAAATGGAGCGAACGGCCGTTTCAAATTCTGTGGTTTGGTAGAAACCGGAGCCGATGTGACAATGGAGGCCCACCAGTTGGAGCCGGTGATGTTGCAGGATTGTCTGCACTTCAGGCAAATCTTGCAGCGAAATACCAAATTTGGAATCCTCACCGCCGGTAATGGTGCCCTTAAATTCGCCGGCCCCAACGGAAGGCTTGAGCCGGACGGCCACCGAGCCGCCCTCTTTTAGTTGTCCCAGCAATTCCAGTTCCATCAGTGAACCGATGTTACACAATACGCCTAATTCCAGAACTTGGGCCAGTTCTTCACGCCCGGAATAATTGCCGGTAAAAATAATCTGTTCTTTGCGAAAGCCGCAGAGCAAGGCCATCCGGATCTCGTGCGGCGAGACGGTATCGACTCCATCCAGCCCGGCGGCCAACAGGGCCTTGAGCAGGTCCGGGTTGTAATTGGCCTTCATCGCGTAAAAAATCTTGGTGTTCTCGGGGAAGTCCCGGCGCATCCTTTGCAAACGTTCGAGCACCGTTGCCACATCGCTGAGATAGACCGGACTGCCGGCCTGTTCTATTGCGAGACGGGCCTGAGCCAAGTCGGGCAGGAATAAATCTGTCTTTGCATCGGTCCGGGAAGTCATAAAATTCTCCAAATCAACTTGTTCTCCAAATCAATTTGCCGAAGAACAGGTTGTTGTCTTTTTGCGGGATGGCTTGTTTCGCTGTCCTGAACGAAGACTTTGAACCAAGGACTCTGCACCAAGAGATTGTGGGCAGAAAGTGCGGACACAGGTGCCGGCACAAGATTTTGGTCTGACGCTTCGGTACAGGGGGTCGGCACAAGTGAGTGATGACTTGCCAATGTACTGATTTTGTTTTTTCGTTGGAAGCCTTCGCGGGAAGGCAGGATACGTTGGTCTTTGCCCGCCTTTATCCGTTTCTGTCCGTCTCTGTCCGTCTCTATTTTGGGGTATTGTAACCCGGAAATATATGCGCAATTTTCCCGGCTGACGGCAGACTTCGGCAGGCCGAATCAAGAACTTTTGCATAAGAATTTGCCACAGGAATTGGGCATAGAAATGGCACAAGATATTCCTAAACTCAAACGCTTTACATCAGAGGTGCTTTGTATTTAGAATTTGCCCGCAATGCAGTTGTGCTGATTTTTCCATTACGAGGTTTGGAGTCTCCATGCAAAAAACACGTTACGAACAAGACACCCTCCAAAAGCTGATAGAAAATTTCCATATCTACGGAGAATTTGTTCAGGCCGTGCCCATGGGCCCGGGGAATATCAACCAGACGTTCCTTTTGACTATGGACCAGGCGGGCAGCCATGTCCGCTATGTTTTGCAGCGTATCAACAATACGGTCTTCCATGAGCCCGACAAACTGATGGATAATTATGTGCGTGTCACCAAACATCTGTGTCAAAAGTATAAGAGCCGGGATACCCTCGATATTTCGCGCCGCTACATCCAGCTAATCCATACCGGAGATGGCCGGGGAAAGGCCATGTGCCCGTATTTCATCGATGAGGACGGCCATTACTGGCGTTGCTATTTCCACATCGAACGGGTGTTTTCTCTGGAAAAAGTGACTCGTATTCAGCACACTCATGCCGCCGCTGCGGCCTTTGCCCGCTTTCAGAAAGATTTGAGCGATCTGGAGAACGGCCCGAACCTCTACCCGACAATACCGCAATTTCATGACATTCGCCTGCGTTACAAACAGCTGGAAGAAGCGATTTCGGAAGATGTCGCCGGGCGGGTTGCCGAAGTTCAGGCCGAAATCCTGTTTTACCGACAGCGCAGGGATGCCTACTGCATTTTGGAGGAATTGCGCGAAAAGGGCGTATTGCCTGTCCGTGTCTGTCATAATGACACCAAGATCAGCAATATTTTGATTGATGAACACAGCGGAGAAGGTATTGCGGTGATTGACCTCGATACGGTGATGCCGGGGATCGTCCTCTATGACTTTGGCGATTTGGCGCGCACTTCTTTGAGCAATTCCATGGAAGACGAGGTGGACATCCAACGGATTCACGCCCGAATGGAACACTTTCGGGCGATGGCAGAGGGTTTTCTGCGAGAATGGGGTGATTCTTTGGAAGATGCTGAAGTGGATTTATTGGCCTTTGCTCCCCGGGTTATGACCCTGATAATTGGCCTGCGCTTTCTGACCGATTATCTCTGCGGAGACGTGTATTTTAAGACGCACAGCGCAGAGCAAAATCTGGACCGGACGAGGACCCACATGGCCTTGGTCACTTCGATGGAAGAACAGGAAGAGCAGATGAAGAAAATCGTCACCGATGTGGTTGCAGAGTTGAATCTGGGCTATTTCAGGCGGCGTGCGCCCTGAGCAAACGATCAGCCGGCAGCTTGGTTGTTTGCCAAAAATTCCTGTAAGATTTTTTCCAAGCGCAGGTAGGTTTCCCGGCGGTTGCGCACTGTGCGATAGTGGGCGGCAATTTGGATACCCACATCGGTGTATAATGGTTGGTGGCACAGGGAGAGAAAATCTCGGCGCAGCAGTAGCATTTCTTCCCGCAATTTGTGGTATTTGTGGCCGCCGGTGCGAAATCGGAACCGGTGTTGCAGCGCAACGCCGGCCTTCTGCAATAATTCCAGCAACAGTTTGGCTTCGTAGTGTCGGTTCTGCTGTCTCGGCAGGCCGTACCGCTGCCCGGCTCCGGAATCGGAGTCAACCGGTGCCGGGGAAAATGGCCTCAACAGTTCTTCCGGAGCCGGCAGGTCTGTGGTCATAAGGGCTTTGACCGAAGTCGTCGGTTTGGATCCGGAATTTGGGGTGTGTGCCTGCCCGGTCTCGGCAAGCTTGCGGTTCAATAGCAGGGAACCGGCGTGGAACCAGCGGAAACGGGTATTTTTTTCCACTTCGGAAAAGAAGTGCTGTATGCGTTGGGACATGGCGATAAATTGTTCTTCGTGCAGGCTTTCCCGGCGATGCAGCCACGCAGCCGTAGCATAGCGCAATGTAAGCCGGGCCAGCTCGTCCGGCAGATCCCCGGCCCCCAAGTTGGACAGATCGTATCCACTCCCCCGGCTTTCCGGGTATTCGCAGTATTCGGCCTCTGCAAATTTGACAGCAGGGGTTCCTGCGGCGGAGCCGGTCGCTCTTGTCCCCTTCTTTTGCAATGTTCCGTTTTGGGAAAAGATCGGCGGAGAAGTCTGAAAATTCTCTTGGGGAAAATCTTGCGGGTTTTGTGCCGGCACCGGTACCAGAAAATCATTGGTTTCCAAGCTCTGTTCCAGTGTTTTGCGCAACCGTTGCAGCAGACTTTGCCGTTGTTGAGGCAGGTTGCAGTGCTGTTCCAGTTCGTTCAATATCGGGATATAGTACGTATCAAAAGGAATCTGTGCCCTGCGGGGCGAGTGCCCTGCGGCAGGGTCCGCCCGGTTCAGACCGTACCGGTCCGGCAAGTCCGCTTGCAGTTGTCGCAGGGCCTCGGCAAAGTTGTCCTGCCAGAAACCTCTGGCTATTGCCTGTAATTGCTGTATTCTGCGGTGACGCCCGGCAATTTGTGAGGCTGTATCATCATGTAGGGGCTCCCCGGAACCGGAGACATGGAACTCGGGAGTCGGGTAGAGAGCGTCCTGTCTGTCCAAGAGCGTATTGGCGATGTTGTGTGACGGTATGGTCGCCCCTGGGGGCTCCGTCTCCATCATCATATCTTGGGCCATATCTTGGGTCGTATTTTCGATTCTATCTTGGGCCATACCCGGAGAATAATTGGGGGACGTACCTTCCGGGTGGGGATTGTCATCCTTTACCGTATAGAGGCTGCGGAATTCCTGCCAATGCTGTTCAATCCGGTAATAGACCTTTTCGACATAGCGAGTGACGTGGTCTGTCAGCAGATCCAGCATAATTTTGTAGGTGTGTTTTTGTTGGAGAAAGTGGCGCAGTATTACCCGCTCGGGCAAGTGCAGACAGATATAGCCATCTTCTACATACAAGGGGCGGTCGGGGTTGCGGTAGTTGCCAAATCGCCACCGGAATTCCAGGCCGCTTGGGTCTCCGTTTTGATCTCCATCCGGCCCTAAGGCCGTATGTATCTGTTCGACCAGTTGTTGCAGAGTTTCGCGGCTGCTGCGCAACAGATCAAAGCCATTGTTCAGCAATTTCCGGGTGGTATGTTGGCCCAGACGTTGGGTAATGTCACTGTCAAGACGTACCAAGCTGGCATTCAACTGGGTTTGCAAGTCATGCTGCAACAGTTGCCAAGACGGATCCGGGCCCCGAAAGGCCCCGGTATGGCCCCGGCCGGCCCGATTTGTGACCCCGAACTTTCCCGTTGCATTGGCATTAGTCTCTGCTGTGTGTGCCGTATTGGACAAATTCCCGGGTTCCTTTCGTTGAACAAGCTTGTTTGGCATCTGTTGTGGCCAAGCTGTCATCAGGCGATTTCCTACAGGTTTTGCAGGAAGCTTTGCACTTCATGGAGGAGTGCGGCAGGGCTTTGCAGTGCATTGAAACGGTGGATTTTTTGCTTATCTTCATAGTGCCGGATCAAGGGTGCCGTCAGGCGATAGTATTCTTCGAGTCGCTTGTTGACCACTTCTATTTGGTCGTCCGGGCGTTGGACCGGCGTGCCGCCGCAGGTGTCGCAGACATCCGCCTTTTGGGGCGGGCGGAATGTTCGGTGATATATCGCCCCGCAATCGGGACAAATCAGGCGTTCTGTCAGACGTGTCACGTTGGTCTCTTCATCCAGCTCCAACAGAATCACGGAATCCAGCTCCATTTTCCGGTCAAAGGTTTCGGCTTGGGGAATCGTGCGGGGGAATCCGTCGAGGAGAAAACCTTGCCGGGCATCCGGTTCTGTCAGGCGTTCAAAGACAATGCTGCAAGTCAGTTCGTCCGGAACGAGTTTGCCGGAAGCCAGAATTGTTTTGACTTCCAAACCGAGTTTGGTTTTATGGTGAATGGCTGCACGGAATATATCTCCCGTGGAAATATGCGGCAATCCAACGCCACTGCTTAGACTTTGGGCCAGAGTTCCTTTGCCGGAGCCGGGTGTCCCCAACAGCATTATTTTCATTAAGACATCCTTTGCTACATAAATTCCAATGGCAGTATTCTACTGTTTTTCCGCAGTTCTGTCTTGTCCGACTATAAACTTATACCCGGGCAAGACAGAACCACTTTCGATTCCCGGCATATCTGTGAGTTCTGATATATTTGTTATTGGTGTGTAAACCAAGAGTAGATATATTGAAAATAAAGTGTTATTTTAGTAGTATGACAGACAAATTTTATAAAGGATGGTATTAGCGTGTTCTTGGGCTGTCAGGTTGGATTGTGCTTTATGGGTCATGCTTCGTAACTCATGCTTTGTCGTATTAAAAATGTCCGAGGTGGGGAAATGAAACCATTCAAATTGATCGTTTTTGGCTTGCTCACATTACATTCACTTGCGGTAGGTTTGTTCGCAGCTGATTTTGATGCAAAGCACTGGAACAAGCATAACGAGTCAAACACAAAGGATATAGATCACCGTAATTGGGAAGACTTGTTGAGTCGTTATGTGGTCGAGGACCGCAGCGGCGTAAATTTGGTACAGTATGCCAAATTTACAGAGCCTGACAAAGAAAAACTGAACGGCTACATTGAGGGGCTGGAAAAAATTACCGTCACAGGCTATTCGAGGTCGGCGCAGTTGGCTTATTGGATAAACCTATATAATTCGGTCACTTGGAAAGTGATTATTGATCATTATCCCGTATCTTCGATAAAGAAGATCCGGATTTCCCCCGGTTTATTTTCTGTCGGCCCTTGGGGCAAAAAATTGGTAAGGATAGAGAATCAAGATCTCAGCTTAGACGATATTGAGCATAAGATTATTCGGCCGATATGGAGTGATGACCGGATTCATTACGCGGTGAACTGCGCGAGTATTGGTTGTCCCAATATCGTTCTCCGGGCGTACACCCGCGAAAATACAGAGAGCTTGTTAGATAAGGCTCGTACCGGGTACATTAACCATTCGCGAGGAGTGCAGGTACAGGAAAACGGCAGTCTCAGAGTCAGTTCTTTGTTTAAGTGGTACCAAACGGACTTTGCACCCGATAAGGCTGGACTAATTGCCTATTTTAAACGTCATGCGAAGGGAACTCTGGCTCAGGAACTCCAAAAAGTGTCCGAGAATGGTCGTATCTCCTACGATTATGATTGGAGTTTGAATCAGCCGTGATTGAAACTTGAATCAGTGCCCTACTATTGTGGGGACTTGATTTATTAAATAAGAACAATGTATATTTGTCAGAACTCCCTCCATCAATTCTAAGGCAGCACTTAAAACTATATTTATGGTAAGTACGAATTCTTCTGATGCCCAATTTCGGCACATCCTTGACGAGTGTGAGGAGTCCCGGGCCCGTTTGCGGACCCGGGATTTTACAACGGATAAGGGCCTGTGTTTAGACCTCTCCAAACAACGCTTGCCCCCGGAACTTCGCGGTTCCAACTGCCGGGATTTGGAATTGTATCTGGTACAGCAGGACGCGAAGTCCTGCCTACAGGAAATTGGGCGGTTGCGAGAGCAGGCCTTCCGTCGCTCAGGGGGCGGTACTTGGCAGGAAGTGGATCTTGATCACTGGGACCACTCCGGTTTTTGGCAGCTACTGTGCATCGACCTCCGGGAGAAGGAAGTCTGCGGTGCCTACCGGTTACTTCATGGTGCCGAACTGTATCGCAATAACAATTCCTGCGACCCGGCAGGACAAGCCGAAAATGGATCCCGGCAGCGGGCAGCGGTGGCGGGATCCGGAGAGACGGGAACCGGAGAAATGGGCTCTGTACACAGTCTCTTCGACTTTAGCCCCCTGATGCTGGAACAGGTTTTGCCGCGCAGCATTGAATTGGGCCGGTCTTTCATCAATGAAAAGGCCAAGCGATCCCGTCTGGCTTTGCCTCTGATGTTTGAAACTTTGGGCCAGATCCTTTGTCGGAATGCAGAGTTTGCATTGGGCAAGATGACTTTCTATCCCGACTCGCTGGATGCTCCAACCCTTTGGCTGCTGCACAGTTTCCTCGAATATTACTGGGGTGAAGCCAACAATCCTCTGTTCCGGGACGATCCGTCCCGGAAAGCCTTGGCTTGGCCTAGGGAGGGACTCGACTTCCGCCTGCATTTGAATTTGGATTTGGAGGCCCGAACCCGGGGGCCGGATTCGGTGCCGGGCATTTCGCGGCCACACGCCGCGTTTCGCACAGAGGAACTGGATCAATTGGCCGCCGAATTGCGGGAGCGGCTTCCGGAGCGTTTCGACCGCAATGCCTTGCACCATCTCCTGCTGTTCTTTGACGATTTTTACGAGAGGCAGGAGAGTTTGGACGGTTCGCAAGACTCCGAGGGGGGCAGCCGCAGACGGGGGAAACGCTCCAAAAATGTGGTACTCCGAGCGATGGCGTTATTCCTCAAATACGTTTCTCTGTTGCGTGATGATTTTACGGGCGGCAGTGGCATGCACGTCTTTGGTGGGGCCGTCAATCCCCATTTTGGTAATGTCATTGAGTTTATGAGTTTGGTTGAGGTCAAACAATTTCGTCAAAGTAACTTGGAACGCTGGTCCCTTCCGTCAGATTGATATTTGTGCAGCTCCGCACTCTCTTCTCAAACCATCCCAAGCCCAAAACAGCTAATGCAAGGCCGCGCATTTTGGTCTTGCTTCTTCTCTTTGGCTCCTTACTGTCTCCCTCCGGCCCCTCTTGTCAAATATCCTAAATGAATATACAATAGGATAAAGTCAAAATATCCTGGAGGATTTTTCTTATGAAATGTCAAAAAGCACTGTTGACCGGCAATCGGACAAACAGTATAATATCCAATATCCAATATCCAATATCCAATATCCAATATCCATACCATATTTAGAACATATATACAGTCATTTTTTCTTCTTTTATCTCCCAATAAACTCCAATTTTCCCGATTCTTTTCCTTTTTCTGTTTCCCTTCTGTTTTTCTCATTTATTTGGTTCTGTCCGGCTGTGTGCCACTGTCCGAGACCAGTGATCCGCCTGCGGCACCGAGCCCCACAAAATCTATTACGGTCAATTATTCCGGCCTGCACTACGTCCATTTCACGGCTGATGACCCCAATGTATCCGCCGACAAAACGGTGGGTTTCCTTATAACAGCAGAGGACAGTAGGCCTTCTAAGACGGAGGCAGAGGCAAAAAAAGGCTACATTACCAGAAAGTTGACAGAGACGAAAAAGTCCAGAAATGTTTTTATGTTCCTGCACGAGGGAACGGCGTACGATCTTGCTGCCGGCAGTACGGACATTCCGTTTGTTGCGGGTGGCACAGCCAGCGATGCAAACTTTGAAACAAGCGATATATTGCAGGAAAACACATCTTACAAAATACGCATGTATGACGGAGAAACGATATTGGAGAAAGCCTTTACCACCAAATCTTTTTCTGACGGAGATGCGAGCTCAACAGGTGCTGTCGCTTATATGGGAGGGTTGATAGGGAATTCAAACGGGCTACAGAAACCTACAGACGAGGAGATCGTAGCTGCAAAAGCAGCTGTACCTCTTACAATAGAACGAAAAGCCGAAGAAATTATGCTTCTCCCTTATGCAAACGATATTTATGGAGGGGATGATATTATTTATTTTGAGAATACGTTTTTCAAATCAGGCTGCTCTCCTAATTGTGGAACGGGTGTATCGGGCACACATATATATGCTCTAAGAAAAGAAGCTAATCAACTTGTTTCTGTCGTATCTATACTTTCTCCCCAAAGAAATATAAGCCCATCATCTTACTGGCATGCAGGAGAAGGTACAGTAGCTGACAAACTATTCAATACAGAGATCATAAGCGAGTAGGGAAGGCCGGTCTGTTTTCGCGCAAGCTCGGGGGCGGGGCGTTTACTCCTCTTTTTGGCCTCCCTCCTTCTCCGGCCCCTCTTGCCAAATATCCCAAATGAATATACGATAGACTAAAGTCAAAATATCCTGGAGGAGTTTTCTTATGAAATGTCAAAAAGCACTGTTGACCGGAAATCAGTCAAACAGTATAATATCCAATATCCAATATCCAATATCCAATATCCAATATCCATACTATATTTAGAACATATATACAGTCATTTTTTCTTCTTTTATCTCCCAATAAATTCCAATTTTCCCAATTCTTTTCCTTTTTTTGTTTCCCTTCTGTTTTTCTCACTCATTTGGTTCTGTCCGGCTGTGTGCCACTGTCCGAGACCAGTGATCCGCCTGCGGCACCGAGCCCCACAAAATCTATTACAGTCAATTATTCCGGACTGCACTACGTCCATTTCACGGCTGATGACCCCAATTTGTCTGAAGAGAAAACGGTGGGTTTTTTGATAACGCCCACAGACAGTAGCCTTTCTAAGACGGAGGCAGAGGCAAAAAAAGGCTACATTACCAGAAAATTTACAGAGGCGAAAAAATCCAGAAATGTCTTTATGTTCCTGCACGAGGGAACGGCTTATGACCTTGCTACGGGCTGTACAGACATTCCGTTTGTTGCGGGTGGCACAGCCAGCAATACCAATTTTGAAACAAGCGATATATTACAGGAAAACACGTCTTACAAAATACGCATGTATGATGGAGAAACGATATTGGAAAAGACGTTTACCACCAAATCTTTTTCTGACGGAGATGCCGGTTCAACAGGCGTTATTGGCTATATGGGAGGGTTGACAGCGGCGAAAAAAGCGGATGTCTCCCTTACAATAGAACGGAAAGCCGCAGAAATTATGCTTCTCCCTTATGCAGATGATACTTTTGAAGGACAAACACTAAATTATTATATGAATACTCTTTTTCAGGCAAGTTGCTTTCATGGAGGAGGCTGTGGAACGGGCGTAGCGGGGACGGCTGTATATGCTCCAAGATTAGAGGCTAATAAACTTAGTTCTTCAGTATATATACTTTCTCCTCAAAGAGGAATAACTCCGGCTAATTGGAGTGCAAGAGAGGGCTCAAATCCTGATGTTGTTTACAATACAGAGATTATAAGCGAGTAGGGAGCCGGTGTTTTTGCGCAAGCTCGGGGGCGGGGCGTTTATTCCTCTTTTTGGCCTCCTTTCTCTCTCCTTCTCCGGTCCCCCTTGCCAAATATCCCGAATGAATATACGATAGACTAAAGTCAAAATATCCTGGAGGAGTTTTCTTATGAAATATCAAAAAGCACTGTTGACCGGCAATTGGCCAAACAGTATAATATCCAATATCCAATATCCAATATCCAATATCCAATATCCATACCATATTTAGAACATATATACAGTCATTTTTTCTTCTTTTATCTCCCAATAAACTCCAATTTTCCCAATTCTTTTCCTTTTTTTGTTTCCCTTCTGTTTTTCTCATTCATTTAGTTCTGTCCGGATGTGCGCCATTGTCTGACAGTAAAGACTCTCCGCCTAGTGATTCACCCCCTGCTTCGAGCCCCACAAAATCCATTACAGTGAATTATTCCGGTCTGCACTATGTCCATTTCACGGCTGATGACCCCAATTTGTCTGAAGATAAAACGGTGGGTTTCCTGATAACGCCCACAGACAGTAGCCTTTCTAAGACGGAGGCAGAGGTAAAAAAAGGCTACATTACCAGAAAATTTACAGAGGCGAAAAAATCCAGAAATGTCTTTATGTTTTTGCACGAGGGAACGACTTACGAGCTTGCCACGGGCAGTACAGACATTCCGTTTGTTGCGGGTGGCACAGCCAGTGATACCAACTTTGAAACAAGCGATATATTGCAGGAAAACACGTCTTACAAAATACGCATGTATGACGGAGAAACGATATTGGAAAAGACGTTTACCACCAAATCTTTTTCTGACGGAGATGCGAGTTCAACAGGCTTTATTGCCTATATGGGAGGGTTGATAGCAGAGACAAAAGCGGAGGTCTCTCTTACAATAGAACGAAAAGCCGAAGAAATTATGCTTCTCCCTTATGCAGACGATACTTTTGGAGGAAATCCTGTGGATTATTTTGAGAATACACTTCTACAAAGCCGTTGCTCTCCAACTTGTGGTACAGGTGTATCGGGGACGTATATATATGGTCTAAGAATAGAAGGCAATAAACTCGCTTCTATAGTATATATGATTTCTCCCCAAAAAAAGACAATTGTATCTAATTGGGTTGTAAGAGAAGGTGTAGAGTTAGTTAAGATCTATAGTATAGAAATCATAAGCGAGTAGGGAGCTGGTGTTTTTGAGCAAGCTCAGGGGGGGCGTTTACTCCCTCTTTTTGGCCTCCCTCCTTCATCCTTCTCCGGCCCCCTTGCTAAATATCCCAAATGAATATACAATAGACTAAAGTCAAAATATTCTGGAGGAGTTTTCTTATGAAATATCAAAAAGCACTGTTGACCGGCAATTGGCCAAACAGTATAATATCCAATATCCAATATCCAATATCCAATATCCAATATCTATACCATATTTAGAAAATATATACAGTCATTTTTTCTTCTTTTATCTCCCAATAAACTCCAATTTTCTCAATTCTTTTCCTTTTTTTGTTTCCCTTCTGTTTTTCTCATTCATTTAGTTCTGTCCGGATGTGCGCCATTGTCTGACAGTAAAGACTCTCCGCCTAGTGATTCACCCCCTGCTTCGAGCCCCACAAAATCCATTACGGTCAATTATTCCGGACTGCACTACGTCCATTTCACGGCTGATGACCCCAATTTGTCTGAAGACAAAACGGTGGGTTTCCTGATAACGCCCACAGACCGTAGCCCTTCTAAGGTAGAGGCAGAGGCAAAAAAAGGGTATATCACCAGAAAATTGACAGAGACGAAAAAATCCAGAAATGTCTTTATGTTCCTGCACGAGGGAACGGCTTACGATCTTGCCACGGGTAATACAGACATTTTGTTTGTTGCGGGTGGCACAGCCAGCGATACCAACTTTGAAACCACGGATATATTGCAGGAAAACACATCTTACAAAATACGCATGTATGACGAAGAAACGATATTGGAGAAAGCCTTTACCACCAAATCTTTTTCTGACGGAGATGCGAGTTCAACAGGCTTTATTGCCTATATGGGAGGGTTGACAGCAGCGACAAAAGCGGATGTCTCTCTTACAATAGAACGGAAAGCCGAAGAAATTATGCTTCTCCCTTATGCAGACGATACTTTTGGAGGAGGAGATATTATTTTCTTCGAAAATGCTTCACTAAGAGCAGCTTGTTCTCCCAATTGTGGAACGGGTACATTAGGGACACATATAGATATTCTAAGAAGAGAAGCCAATAAACTTATTTCTGTGGTATATATGCTTTCTCCACAAAGAAAGATAAACCCGACCAACTGGTTTGCCGGAGAGGGCACAGTAGCTGACCGAATATTCAATATAGAAATTATAAACGAGTAGGGTGGCTGGTATTTTTGTGTTTTTGAATATTTATTTTGTCTTTTGTAAAGGAGTCTCCTTGTCAAAATTTTTATATGTTGTAGAATCTCCTAAAAATTAAGGAGATTTTATGAAATATTTAATAACATATAACGGGTATAAAAAAGTTTTTAAAATTTTTAATTCCAATTTTTTTCAGTTAGATACTATTCTTTCTAAAGTAATAAACAAAATATTTTGTTTATTACTTTTCATCAGTTTGTTGGCCTGTGATGATGTCGGCAGCAGCTCTCCTCCTTCTTCCCCTCTTCCCAAATACACCGTTAGCTTTGAAACTGATGGAGGCAGTGCCGTGCCTTCGGTGGAGGTATCGAAACTAAGCGAAACCATAACGGCTACCAAAGCGGCCAGCGGCGGCACGACTTACTACTTTGGAGATTGGTACACTGTGGACAAAGCCACAGGGCACACGGGCAAGACTAAGTATGATTATACCCAGCCGGTAACGGGAAATATGACGCTCTACGCCCGCTGGTACACTGAGCAACCTGCCGATAAGACCGCCTTACAGGGACTGATTACCGCTGATAGTGGGGACTTCAACCACATAGATGTACGAAAGATAACGGATATGAACCGCCTCTTCCAGGCGAGGGGTGCCTTTAATGGAGACATTACGGGCTGGGATGTCTCTGGTGTTACGAACATGGAGTTTGTGTTTGACAGTGCTTCCGCCTTCAATCAACCTGTAGGAGATTGGGATGTCTCCGGTGTTACAAATATGCAGAATATGTTTGGTGGTGCTAACGCCTTTGATCAGGATATTTCAGGATGGACGGTAAGTCAGGTAACCAATTATCGAGATATTTTTGTTTTCGGTATTATAAAAGAAGCTAATAAACCTCCTAGGTTTCGGTAGCCTTAGGGTAGTTTATAACAGCGTGCGGTACCGCACGCTGTTATAAAGGTATTTTGCTCGCGCGCTCTCAACCTCTTACCAAAGGTTCGACAAGTGTACCTACCCCTGATCTAATGGGCGCAAATGATTTCTACCGTTGTAGAAGGGGTGTAGGGACACGTTGGTGTCTCTACACCCCTTCTTGGCCTTGCTCCGGCCCTCCTTGCCAAATATCCCAAATGAATATACAATAGGCTAAAGTCAAAATATCCTGGAGGAGTTTTCTTATGAAATGTCAAAAAGCACTGTTGACTGGCAATTGGCCAAACAGTATAATATCCAATATCCAATATCCAATATCCAATATCCAATATCCATACCATATTTAGAACATATATACAGTCATTTTTTCTTCTTTTATCTCCCAATAAACTCCAATTTTCCCAATTCTTTTCTTTTTTCTTTGTCCCTTCCATTGTTCTCATTCATTTGGTTCTGTCCGGCTGTGTGCCACTGTCCGAGACCGATAATCCGCCTGCGGCACCGAGTCCGACAAAATCCATTACAGTCAATTATTCGGGCCTGCACTATGTCCATTTCACGGCGGATGACCCCAATGTATCCGCAGACAAAACGGTGGGTTTCCTGATAACAGCAGAGGACAGCAGCCCTTCTAAGGCAGAGGCAGAAACAAAGAAAGGCTACATTACCAGAAAATTGACAGAGGCGAAAAAATCAAGAAATGTCTTTATGTTCCTGCATGAGGGAACGGCGTATGATCTTGCTGCCGGCAGTACGGATATTCCGTTTGTTGATGGAGCCACAGCCAGTGATACAAGCTTTGAAACAAGCGATATATTGCAGGAAAACACGTCTTACAAAATACGCATGTATGACGGAGAAACAATATTGGAGAAGACGTTTACGACTAAATCTTTTTCTGACGGAGATGCGAGTTCAACAGGTGCTGTCGCTTATATGGGAGGGTTGATAGGAAATTCAAACGGGCTACAGAAGCCTACAGACGAGGAGATCGTAGCTGCAAAAGCAGCTGTACCTCTTATAATAGAACGAAAAGCCGAAGAAATTATGCTTCTCCCTTATGCAAATGATACTTACGGAGGAAGTGACGTTATTTACTTCGAAAACTCTTCCATAGCAGGAGGTTGCTTTCCGGATTGTGGAACGGGATTATCGGGGGTGTATGTATATGCTCTAAGAAAAGAAGCCAACAAACTTGTTTCTGTCGTATCTATATTTTCTCCCCAAAGAAATATAATTCCGGTTATTTGGAGTGCAGGAGAGGATACAGTAGGTGACAAAGTATTCAATATAGAGATCATAAGTGATTAGGGGGTGCTTAGGCCCTCTAATCGCTTTACGGCTCCTCCCTTGCCAAATATTCTGAATGAATATACAATAGGCCAAAGTCAAAATATTTTGGAGGAATTTTCTTATGAAATATCAAAAAATACTGTTGACTGGCAATCAGCTAAACAGTATAATATCCAATATCCAATATCCAATATCCAATATCCAATATCCATACCATATTTAAAAAATATATACAGTCATTTTTTCTTCTTTTATTTCCCAATAAACTCCAATTTTTCCAATTCTTTTCCTTTTTCTCCTTTTTTTCCATTGTTCTCATTCATTTGGTTCTGTCCGGCTGTGTGCCACTGTCCGAGACCGATAATCCGCCAGCGGCACCGAGTCCGACAAAATCCATTACAGTCAATTATTCCGGACTGCACTACGTCCATTTCACGTTGGAGGACCCCAATATATCCGCAGACAAAACGGTGGGTTTTCTGATAACAGCATCGGACAGCAGCCCTTCTAAGACGGAGGCAGAAACAAAGAAGGGCTACATTACCAGAAAGTTTACAGAGGCAAAAAAATCCAGAAATGTCTTTATGTTCCTGCATGAGGGAACGGCTTACGATCTTGCCACGGGTAGTACAGACATTCCGTTTGTTGCGGGTGACACAGCCAGTGATACAAGCTTTGAAACAAGCGATATATTGCAGGAAAACACGTCTTACAAAATACGCATGTATGACGGAGAAACGATATTGGAAAAGATATTTACCACCAAATCTTTTTCTGACGGAGATGCGAGCTCAACAGGCCTTATTGCTTATATGGGAGGGTTATTCGGAAATTCAAACCTGCCGGATAAACCTACAGCCGAGGAGATCGTAGCTGCAAAAGCAGCTGTACCTCTTACGATAGAACGAAAAGCTGAAGAAATTATGCTTCTCCCTTATGCAAACGATACTTATAGAGGAGGTGATATTATTTATTTTGAGGATTTCTCACTAAGAGCATCTTGCTCTCCAAATTGTGGGACGGGCATACCGTGGGCGTATGTATATGCTCTAAGAAAAGAAACTAATAAACTCGCTTCCATAGTCTATGTGCTTTCTCCTCAAAGAAAGATAAACCCAGCCATATGGGCTTCGGGAGAGGGTACAGTAGCTAACGAAATATTCAATACAGAGATCATAAGTGAGTAGGGGGCTTAGAAAGCCCCCTACTCACTTGCCCCTGAATTAGACCGAATCCGGATCAAAATCTTTGGGAATTTCCAGGTTGCAGGCCACGCTCTGAACATCATCACAATCTTCCAGCCGCTCAATCAGATTCAGAACTTTTTTCGTGTCTTCATGGCTCAGGGCCAGAGAGTTGTCGGCCACCCATTCTATCTCCGCAGAAAGCCAAGAGAAATTCTTCTGTTCCAGTGCTCCCAGCACAGTTTCAAACTCTGCCGGGTCGGTGTAGACCTCGCCGGAGTCCGCCACATCTTCGGCCCCGGCTTCCAGCGCAACCTCAAATAATTTGTCAAAGTCCGTTTGCTCCAAATCAAAAGCAATCACACCCTTGCGCCGAAACTGGAAGGAGACGGCCCCGGCAGCAGCCAGCGAACCGTTGCCCTTACCCAAAACGGAACGAACATCGGCCGCAGTACGGTTTTTGTTCTCGGTCAAAGCTTCAATCAAGAGGCCGACACCGCCCGGTGCGTATGCTTCGTATTGTAACTCCAGGTATTCCACGCCCTCGGACCCGCCGGCTCCCTTTTTAATGGCTCGCTCAATGTTATCTTTGGGCATGTTCGCTGTGCGGGCCTTAATCAAGGTGGTGCGCAGGCGCGGGTTGCTGTCTATGTCACCACCACCCATCCGGGCGGCGACCGTAATTTCTTTGATCAGCTTGGTAAACACTTTACCGCGTTTGGCATCTGCGGCACCTTTCTTATGCTTGATCGTTGACCACTTGCTGTGTCCTGACATAGTACCTCACCGGATATCTTATGGAAATTTGTCCTTTTTTGCTCTCTGTCTGCCCCCCGGCACGACCGGGTGGCGGGCAGGTTGCGGGAAAAGGGACTAACCGACCGCTCTTTGCAGTTCCGCAACTTTATCGGTATTTTCCCAGGGAAATTCGCTGCGGCCAAAATGGCCGTAACTGGCCGTTGCCGAATAAATTGGCCGTTTCAGGTCAAAAGTCCGGACAATACCTGCCGGACTGAGATCAAAAATTTGTTGTAACGCTTTGCTAATCAGTTCTTCGGGTGCCTTTCCCGTACCGAAAGTGTTGACCATCACCGAAATCGGGAAGGGCACGCCAATGGCGTAGGACAATTGTACCTCGCAACGTTCGGCCAATTCTGCCGCGACCACATGCTTGGCAATGCAGCGGGCCATGTACGCTGCCGACCGGTCCACTTTGGAAGGGTCTTTGCCGGAAAAGGCACCGCCACCGTGACGGCCCATACCGCCATAGGTATCGACAATGATTTTGCGTCCGGTCAGTCCGGCATCGCCGTGTGGGCCGCCAATTACAAAGCGACCGGTCGGATTGACGTAAAATTTGCTTTTGTCGTCGAGTAAACCCGTCGGTTCCAGTATCTCACGGATCACCCGGGAGACCAGAATTTCGCTGATTTCACCGTGTTCGATGCCATCGTCGTGCTGGTGGGAGAGTACCACGGAATCAATGCGCACGGGCTTGTTGTCCCGGTATTCGAGTGACACCTGGCTCTTGGCATCGGGACGCAGCCATGACAATGCCCCGCCTTTGCGCAACGAGGCCGCTTTTTGCAGCAATTTATGCGCGTAATGGATCGGTGCCGGCATCAATTCCGGGGTTTCCCGGCAGGCATAACCAAACATCATGCCCTGGTCGCCTGCTCCCTGGAAGCCCTCGTAGAGCCCACTACTGCCGGAAACGCCCTGGCTGATGTCGGGGGACTGGGAATGGATGGCATTCAAAATCGACATCGAATTGGCATCCAAACCATATTCGGCCTTGGTGTAGCCGATCTTGGAAACCACGTCCCGTGTCAGTTTCTGAATATCGACATAAGTGGAAGTGGTAATTTCACCCCCGAGCAGCACCATCCCTGTTGTGGTATAGGTCTCGCAAGCGACCCTGCTCTCAGGATCTTCGGACAGGCAGGCATCGAGCACTGCATCCGATATCTGATCGGCCACCTTGTCCGGATGGCCCTCACTGACCGATTCTGAAGTAAAAATGTATGTATTCGGCATAGTAAACTCCCGGGGGTCTTGCAGTAATATATATAAATACTTAGAAAAAGAACCCTGTGGCAATGGCAATAGTGTATAGCTCCGGGTTATCCAAATCGAAGCCGTAGGTAAAGCGAAATTGCAAGCTGTTAAAAGCCCAGATCAATTCAAAGCCGGAGCCGAGAGAAGTATTCTCCAATTTAAAACCACTGGCATTATGGACCCAGGCGACATCCAGAAAGGTATCCAAAAGTACATCGCCCAAAAAGCTGTCACTAAATACTAGGACGGCCATTTCCATGTTGAGGTATACGATAAAATCGCCCTTTACTGCACCACTTCGCTTGCCCCTATTGTAGCTGTGAACATCGTAGTTGTAGCCTTTTTCGTTGTAAACACCGTTGGCAAAATCAAAAATCTTGCCCAGGCCGACCCGTCCCTTGAAGTTGAGGGCACCAAAGTAGGAGCGGCTCAGTTTCAGGCTGTAATCGAACCTGATGTCTTCGAGGGCAAAAGCCCGAGAGCTGTAGAGATTGCCCGGATCACTGTCAAAACTATAGCTGTTGCTGAGGGACATGTCGTAGCCATCGCGCATCACCCCGCCGGATGAATAGTGCGTTTTGCCCAGGCTGATGGAGTGGCTGAGGCCGGAGGAAAGGTGGGGGTGAGTGGTCACATTGCCGGTATAGCCGAATACTCCGTTATAACTGTTGGAAACGGAATAGCCCATACCGATACCGACAAACCTTAACCATAGAATGCTAAACGATGCACCAATTCCAGTATTGATAACCCAGTTGGCTCCGTCGATACGGGCATCGCGTTTGAGACCGATCGAACCGTTGATGCCAAAGTTTGGCGTGATTTTGATCGTGCTGATGCTGAGTCCTCCGGAAACGTTCCAACCGTAATTACCATTACGTACCTCAATAAAGTCGGCGTATAAGGTCACATTGCCCAGCAGGCCGAGGAAGTTGTCCCATTTCAGGCGGCCCTTCACGCCGTAGCCGTCGGCGGTGCTGTAGTAGGGATAGGGTAGGGGATAAATGGTCCACGCATCCCGGAATTCGGCCTCAAGCCGAAGCAATCGCCGGTCCTCACTTTGGCCTTCTTCGACCAGGCGGTATTGAATGCCATTGTCTTTCTTAAAATATCCCGTGCGTTTGAGATCGTTAAAGCCAATATCAAGGGTTTTTTGCAGTTCTGTCAGGTTGCGAAATTCATCCCCGATTTGTACGCCAATGCGGTTCCGCAGGATACTTTTGCTGGATAAGCCTTTTACACGAATATCAATGGCCTGTATCAAGACGGCTTTGCCGTCGTCCTCCAATGTCTCTTCTGTGCCTTCGGTTTCGTCTTGGTCCTTCTCTGACAGTGCCTCCGATTCGGCACCATTTTTGTCACTGTCTTCGTTACTTTCCTCTGTGGTCTCGTTTGTTTGCGCTTCCACAGGTTTTTCCTGTTGGGCTGACAGGGGGGCCGAGAACAAGAGCCACCAAAACAAAACCAGGAACAGAAGTAAATTTGAAAATGGTATTATTTGGCGTATTTGTCTCAGTCTGTGCATAGTCCACACCTTTTCAGGAGAATGATTTAACAGTACTAAATTATATAAATAAATAATTTAGTACTGTACAGAAAAATAAACGGGGGTGATTCTACTGGATTATCTCCAAAAAGACAACCGAACGGATTTGCCACAACGGAATTCGGTCCATTACTTTAGCTTGGTTTTAGCCTGATCTCAGTCCGGTTCCTATTCGAGTTTGGTTCCGGACCGAATCGATATTGTGGCCGTGCGGCACTTGTTGTACACTGGGACAGCTCCACATGGCTTTAGTCCTGAGCATGAAAGGGGTGCAAAAGGAACAGACTGTGACAAAAGCGGAGAGAGAGCCTGTACAGAAATCAATGGTTATTATGTTGGCAGACGGCTTGGAGGAGGTTGAGTTTGCCTTGCCCTTTGATCTTTGCAGCCGTGCCGGCGTGAGGATAACTTTGGTGGCGGTGCCAAGTCGGGGCAGTGAAAACAAGGGGGACAAACTGTTGATTACCGGTTCCCATCAACTGGAGATCCGGGCACAGCTCGCACTGGAAGGTTTTTTGCAGCAGTACCATAGCGGGGAAGCGACCCCGGACATGGTCTTTCTGCCCGGTGGGATGCCCGGCAGCAAACACTTGGCCGAAAATCGGTCGTTGATTGACTTCTTGAGGCAATACGGTCGGAATCTAGAGGCGGAACAACGTTATTTGGCTGCGATTTGCGCGGCCCCGGCACATGTGTTGGGCAAGGCCGCCGGCCTGCTCGGGGGCAGGAAATATACCTGCTATCCGGGAGCCGAAGCCTTGGTACCGGGAGTACTACGGGCCCAAAAGCAGGAACAGGCTTTGGCCGAAGACGGCAATATCATCACCGGAGAGGGTGTCGGCAGTGCCCACCTGTTGGCGCAACGCCTGATCGAGCGTCTGATTGGCCACGACAAGGCCATAGAAGTTATGAAGGCGGCCCTCTATTTGTGATCCGGCATCGCCTGCCTGCCTGATTTATTTCGATCCGTCTACTTTGATCTGTATCGGGGGCCGTTCCGAAATGGAAAGCCGTTCCCGTTTCGGTCTTCCTTGGTCTCTCTTCCCGTCGTTTACCTTAGATTTTGTGTATTGCAGATCTTATGTATTGCGGTTTTTGAGCCAAGGGATGCGGGAGAACAGTCCGAACAAGTCTTCCCGGGTGCTCTTTTCACTGAAACGTCCCATGTCGCGCAGCTTGCGCGAACGGTAGCGCACCAATTTTTCATAGTCATTCGATTGTAGGGCACCATAGTCCCGGATAATGACCTTCTTGATTTCGCGGGCGGTGTAATCGGGGTCGAGATGAGCCCCGCCCGCTACCTCGGGGATGATACCGTGGACGATACCAAAGTCGGCAATGTCTTTGGCCGTCATCTTCATCAGGGAGGCCGCATATTCGGCTTTAGTGGAATCTCGCAGTAAGATGGAGGCAAAACCTTCGGGTGAAATTACCGAATATACTGCATTTTCCAGCATATAGAGTTTATCACCGACACCAATGCCTAAGGCACCGCCGCTGCCGCCCTCGCCAATGACAAAATTGATTATGGGTGCGCGCAGCACAGAAAACTCGCGCAGATTGACGGCAATCGCTTCGCCAATGCCGCGCTCTTCGGATTCTAAGCCCGGATAAGCACCCGACGTGTCAATAAACGTAATGACCGGCCTGCCGTGGGCTTCGGCTTGCTTGGCCAGGCGCAGGGCCTTGCGGTACCCTTCCGGACTGCCCATGCCGTAGTGCCGTTGCATGTTTTCCCTCAGGTTTCGGCCCTTCTGGTGGCCGATAAAAGTCATCGGAACACCGTCAATTACCGCGATACCACCGACAATGGCCTTGTCGTCACCATAGGTGCGGTCGCCGTGCAGCTCCATGTAGCTTTCGCTGATTTTTGCAATGTAATCCAGCGTGCCGGGTCTGTCTCCCGTGCGGGCAATCTGCACTCGTTGCCAAGCGTCATTTTCAATGTTATTACTGGCGAAACGGCTTTCCAAATCGCTGATTTCCATGGCCAATTCCGGGGACCTGGAACGCAAAGATTCGCGCAGCTCGGCAAAACGTTGTAAGATTTCTTCTCTTTCCATGTACCCGATTCTAGCTAATTCGGTCTGTACCGGCAATTCCCTGTTTGTCCGGCGTACCGGAAAAGACCGGACCCTGTCCGTAGAGGCACAGAGCCGAGCCACCGTAATATTTGGTCCGCTCCAATACCAAGCCTCCGGCTTGTTTCCCGGCTTTGTCCGTGCTGTGTTCCGGGGACAGGGACGGTGGCAGCAGACTTTCTTCCTGTTTTGGCAAGTGTATCATAACCAGGCTGTTTTCGTGATATAAGGAAGGGGCCAGACTCTGCAAAATCTTGGCCTTGTTGTCCATTTGGAAGGGGGGATCAATATAAATGATATCGAAGGGTTCGGCCGGCTCTCGGGCCGGCCGTGCCGCTTGGGCCAAGTATCTGTATACATCCACAATGTGGAGCTTCCGGGGAACCTGAACAATGCTTAGGTTTTCTTCGAGAATCTTTTTTTTGCGTCGGTCTTTGTCTACGGCTTCAATAAAAGAAATCCCGCGCGAAGCAGCCTCTACCGACATAATGGCGGAGCCGCAAAACAAGTCGAGAAAGCGCAGATTTTCCAGGCTGCCAAAGCGGGAAACCATCATAGAAAAAATGGATTCCCGCATTTTTGACATCACAGGCCGGATGTCTTCTTTGGGGCAGCGCAGGGACCGGCCCTTGTATAATCCTGCTGTGATACGCATACGGCTCAGGTCAAATCAGGAACCCAGCAGCTTCATATATTCGTCGAGCAGTGGCCCGGCCTGGCCTTTCAAGATATTGTTGGTGAGCAGTTTCCCGAGCTGTACGCCTTCCTGGTCAAACGAATTGATATTCCAGGCAAAGCCCTGAAACATCACTTTGTTTTCAAAGTGGGCCAGCAGTGCCCCGAGAATGCGAGGTGTCAGTTGTTTGCCATAGATGAGTGAAGATGGTCGATCACCCGGAAAGTTTTTGTTGGGGTTGCTGTCTTCTTTACCCAGAGCAAAGGCAGCGACTTGGGCACAGAGGTTGGCATTCAATTTTTTCTGGCTGTTACTGCCTTGGAATTCGACATTTCCGGCCATTTGCGGCAGGCTGAAACCAATGAATTGTAAGGGCACCGGTGTCGTTCCCTGGTGCAGCATTTGGTAGAACGAGTGTTGCCCGTTGGTTCCCGGTTCTCCGAAAATGATGGGGCCGGTCATATAGTTGATGGACTGGCCGCTGCGGTTGACCTGCTTGCCATTGGATTCCATGTCCAACTGTTGCAAGTGTGCCGGAAAGCGTAAAAGAGCTTGTGAATAGGGCAGAACCGCCGTGGCCGGGTGATTGCAAATATTGCGCTCCCAGATTCCGATCATGGCATCCATCAAGGGGGCATTTCCCCTAATTTCCTGGTTTTCCAAGGCACCTCGGTCTGTTTCCGCTGCACCGTCCAGCAGTTCGGCAAAAACGCCGGGGCCGAAGGCCAGAGACAGCACTACACCGCCGACAGCACTGGTCACTGAATAGCGGCCGCCGATGTAGTCGTCAATATAGAAAGAATCCAGATATGCCGGGTTGTCCGCCAGCGGACCGGGAGTGCCGGTCACTACCACCATGTGCTGAGCCGGTCGAATATTGACATTCCGGCGTTTGCCTGCTGTTTCGAGCCAGCGCAGTGCGTAATTTTCGTTTGTCAGGGTTTCCTGGGTCGTGCCACTTTTGGAAACCAGAATAAACAAAGTCTTTTCCGGGTCCAGCCTCTGCAAAACGGAGTTCGGATCGTCCGGGTCCACATTAGAAATAAACTCCGCCCGGATTTTGGGCCGCAACAAGTTTGCCAGACCGATATACAGGGCTCGCGGTCCCAAGTCTGAACCGCCAATACCGATTTGTACGATCGTTTCAAACGGCTTGCCCGTTGAGCCCAGGATATTGCCCTGGTGTACTTGGTTCGCAAAGTCGGCAATGCGTTCCTGCTGCTCCAGGTAAAAGTTGCGCAGATTCTTGCCTTTTTCGATCACATCACCGGCCAACTGGCCGCGCAGAAGGTGGTGCAAGACTTTGCGTTGTTCTCCTGTATTCATTACTTCGCCGGAGACCAAGGCACGGTACTTTGGCAGAAGTTCCTGTTCCTCGGCCAGTTTCCCTAGCAAGTCGATAATATCATTGTTGACGCCGCGTGCGGCGTAATTGAAGGTCAGGCCTGCGGCAATGGGAATGTTGCTGTTTTTTACACTTTCCGGCGTCAATACGTCCTGTAATTTCGGTATCGAAGCGTTTTTCAGCATTCGGTAGTGGACACAGCGGTCAAGGTTGCGAAAATCCATCGTAGTCTCCTGGCTCTCAGGGAAGGTCTGCCGACCCTCTTCCGGAACGTTTTAATAAATATCAATTTCAGACTGAACAGAAAAGTTTCCGAAACTTTTCAAAATATAATAACTTCGGCCCCGAGGGGGATTTGTACCGACCGGAAGTTTCCATTCCGCCAAGCATACAAGCTGAGCATGCAAGCCGAGTTTTCAGTTCAAAATCCGAAGTTCAGAGCTTAAAGTTCAGAACCTTGCACGATTGTATAACACCCATGAAATATAACAAGGGCAAAATAACAGGCTTTTCATGTAGAATTGTTCTGTAATAGTGTAGATATAAAATGCAAACTGGTCTTTTTGTCCCGTGTTTCATTTTTTATGGATGGTTTGCCTGAAGGAGACCGTGTGAAAATCGCTTTTCCGTATTTTTCATTCGCGTCATTCGTTTCGGTCTTGTCTCTGTTTAAAGTGGGTCTGCCCACGGTATCGGGAGAGCAGGATAGGCTCACCGCAGGGGGGAAACTCCTTTCTTAACATTAGAAGGAAATTCTTCTACAATGCTGCCCGTGTTGTACTGCTCGTGCTGCGTCTCCGGCGCAGGTGATGTCGGTGGGATGTGAAAATCCCGGGAACTGTAGATTCCTTTATGCTCCTGATGTTATAGGTTACGGGTGTGCGTAGCCGGAATTTTCGACAGGTGACCCGGATTTCTAAATACGGGCTGTGAAATTTACAATCCGGGGGACTGAGGTAATTATGCTCCGTGAGCCAGCGAAGAGATCGGCAATGTTTCGCCTAATTTGTATGCTATTTTCCCTGTCGGCGGTTTTCTGGCTGAGCAGTTGCCAAAAATCCGATCCGTTTGACCAATCGCTCAACGTCTATGTCGAAAATCCGGCACTGTTCTATGCTTTGTCTGTCTACCAGCAAAAAGTGGACAGTAGTCCGGTCAGTATCCATTTGAGTCAGGGGCTGGACATGTTTTTTCAGCTTAGTGGCGGAGAACGGCCTGTTGATGCCGCAGATGCGAAAAATGCTGAGGGCCCTCCGCGCATTATCCGTACTCAGAAAAAACAAAATGGTCTGGACGATAGTGTGCGGCGTTTGGCCTTGGGTGGGGGACTGTTTCTCAGCAGCGAGTTGATGCAGTTACAGAAACCGGAACTGTACCTGGAGAATTTGCCCGAAGAATTCCGCTACCGGAATTTGAACCAAGAGTCCCCGGTTTCTGCCGAAACTTATGTGATTGAGTCCGGCCCGGCCGGCCAAAATACCGTTTCCGGTCCGCACTTAAGTCCTGTATTGATCTTCCCCGCACTCTTTGAGATCACGGCCCCGGAAGGCCCGATTGGTTTGGACAGGCCGAACGGTACAGGGGTTTCGGAGCGGCCCAAAGATCCTTTGCTGCGGAATCTGTCCGAATTTCAACCGGCTCGTTTGTTGAGCCCGGAGTGGTTGAAAGAGCAATTGCTGGAAGCTCCAAGCCGTTCTTCGGCAGAAAAAAACTCCGATTCTGAAAAACGCTACGTCTGGCCCCAGACTCCTCGCCAAGTCCTGCTGGAATATTTAAAAACCACGCCTCTCCGGATATTGTTCGGTCCTCAGGGTTTTGAATTTGAGGAAGACCAACTTTCTGAACAACTCCGGCAGTTTATCCGCAGTTATCGGGAGCTTTTTCAAGGGGAGAATGTCGTGGGAACGGCCCTTGGAAGAACGGCCCTTGGAACGAACCGTGGAAAAGATCTGGGAACAGATTTTGAAACGAACCAAGGCCAAGCTTCAAATGCCAAAACGGGGGAATACGCTGTTCCGGGAGTGGGGGACTTTGCCGGTGCCGAAATGCAGTTGAAGGAGACTTTGCGCAGCTTGGGCATTCGATTTGCCCGGCAGCAGCAGGAGTTGTATCAGGACGTTCGGAAGAACTATCTGCTCGGCTACCGTGGGCCTGAGGCCAAAATTCTGCCCGAGTCGTATCCCTACCTATATCTGGGGGGCCAATCAGAGAAACCCGCCGACCAAAGCGAGGAGTCCGAAGGCACCAGGCCGATACTCCGGCTGCAATTGGATAAAGTGCTTTGGGCGGGGCTGAGCAAGGGGTTGAGCGAGGAGCATCACAGGCAGGCTCTAAAGTTTCTGGCTTGGTTACAAAGCCGGGAAGGCCAGCGGATACTACAGCAGGAATTGCCCCGGATGGACAGCGAGAGTACCTTGGGCCTCTATCGTGGTTTAAGCCTTTATCCCGGAGTAAATGAGCTGTTCTGGCAGAATTTAGGGTTGGACTGGCCCTCGCGCTTTGACATCTACTGGCAACTACCTCATACTCCGGTGCAGTGGAAGCCGGAATTGTTCCATGGCTTGAGCCTTGAGCAGGAGCGGCTTTATCGCAGACACTCGGCATTGAGTCTCATCCACTCTTTTTTGCTGCCTTATTTGTTTTTGCCTGAAGGCCGGAGCTTGGCCTCATGGCAGGGTGGGGAAGTATCGGAGAAAGATCCGAAGAAAGGCTCCAAGAAGAGTACCAAGGAGGGGTCAGGCGGCAGTACGGGCTCCCGAGTTGAGGGCAGCGGTGCCGGGGATGTGCCGGGCTACGATGGCCCGGATTGGAGCCTTTGGCTCCGGCCGGACTGATATTATCCCTTTCTGCCCTCGAATGTACCGCTTTCGGGCCGCAGATTTAGCGAGGAAAGCTGATATGTCTGAACCGTTTGAGGCTGACTTTTCACCTCTGCCTAAGACTTCTCCAAGGGCCGGTTTCCTGCGCAGGTTGCTGTATTTCCTGGGCCGCCGCAGCTATGCAGCTATGCTGCAAAAACATTATCGGATAGAGCACATCAATGCGGATTTTCTGCGTACCCTTCGGGCCCCGTACGTGTTGTTGGCTAACCATGTGTCGAACGAAGACCCCTTTATTTACAATATTTTCTGCCCCTATCCGATTGCTTGGGTCATCGGCAAGTCGATTGAGCGGGATTCGGTGTTTCCTCTGCTGCTGCGTATTTTGCGTTGTATCAGCCGGAGCAAAGAAATGGGAGACTTGGATACGATCCGGAAAATCCGACAGTGGATTGATGAAGGGGAGGTGCTCGGTATCTTTCCGGAAGGGCAGACGAGTTTCAGTGGGGTCAGTCATGCTATCCCGGAGGCTACGGCGAAACTGCTGCGCTTTTTAAAGGTACCGGTGGTGGCTTTGCGGAATGAAAACGGCTATTTTGCCTTGCCGCGTTGGGCTTGGCAGAGGCGGATTTCCTCGAAGGGATCGGGCCCCGGCCTCAGGTTGCGTTATGAATTGCTTTTTGACGCTGAGCAAATCCGGACGGCAAAACTTGGTGAAATCCACGATAAAGTACAGCGGGCCCTTTATCATGATCCTTATCAGGTGGCCTTTGTTCCGACATTTACCTGTCTGACACCTGGGTTTGAAACACCTGTGCCACCTGCGCTTGTGCTGGACCGGGGGTTGAGGGAGCGTAACTTGGCCGAGAGTATGGAGCTCCTGTTCTATCTTTGTCTGGACTGCCAAAGCCCGAAGAGCCCGGGAGCTATGCACTCGGAGGGTATGGAGTTGCATTGTCGCGCCTGCGGCGCGGCTTGGCGTATTTCGGACGATTCTCACTTTTTGCAGTCGGGCGGGCTGCGTTACAACTTGGAAGAATACTATCAGGCTCAGCTCCGTTTGTTGCACCGAATGGCCCGGAGTGGGGAGTTGCGGCTGCGGCAGCCTTTTGCCAAGATTCGTGGCTATAGTGCTGAGGATGAAGCCCTGCGCCTGCGCCGGGGCGGCAGTATCCGCCTGAAGGGGAGAAGTTCAGACAGCCTGATTGACTTGGGCCGTGGGGGATTGAAACTGTTGCAAAGTGGCCGTACTCTGCATCATTTCCCCTTGGATCGGCTCTTTGCCAGCCATGTGTTTAAGCAGAATACTTGGGAGTTTCACGCCTACAGCGATGACAGTCACAGCCAATCCACCCTGTTTGTTGTCGAGTTTCCGTGCAAGACGGATTCGGCCTTTTTGTTGCTGGACGGCCTCAAGGCACTGCAAGCCGGGCAAAACTCTCCGGAGGATCCCGATACAGACAAACCCGGTACAGACAAAAAAGAGAGGCGAGAATGAGTCTGACATCGAATAGTTCCGGTGCTTCGGATATCCCGGATACTCCGGAGTTTTCCGCCCTGATCCAAGAGCAGATTGAACAGTACCTGAGGGATTGCCTGCAAATGGATTACATCCTGGAGCACTGTGACCTCCCTAGTGCCGAGTTCGCTTCCGGTCCCTACCGTGAGGCAATCCGCGTGGCACTTGGCGAAGTGCTGGAGCCCATGCAGGAACTGGTTTTTTTGCCCGGAAAGCGTTGGCGGCCGGCCCTGAGCCTGCTGCATGCCCTGCTCGGCTGTGGGGGCAATGCCGGCCATGAGCTGAAGAGTTCCCGGTGCCGGGAACTGCTCGGCCCTCTGGTGGTTTTGGTGGAGCTGTTGCACAATGCCACTTTGGTGGCCGATGACATCGAAGATAATGGAAAGTTACGGCGTGGCATTCCGGCAATACACCTGAGCTATGGTCTGGATCGGGCTCTGAACGGATGCAACTGGGCCTATTTTCTTTCGGACACGCTATTGCGGCCTTTGGAACAATATTTGACAACGTGCGCGGCGGCAAGTACGGGGTGGGGATTGGCCCTGCGATTGCGAAGCTTGAGTCAACAATGCCTGAGTCAAATTCATTTGGGCCAGGCCCTGGATATTCGCTGGCACCGTCAGCACGGTTACGTTCCGCATACGGAAGCGTATTTTTGTATGGCCAGCCTAAAAACCGGGGCTTTGGCGGGTTTTGCTGCGGAGGTGGGGGTTTTAGCCGGTCAGGCACTTTGGAACGGGGGCGGTGCCGAATACGGGCTTACAGCCCGGAACTGTCGCGAATTGTGGTTGCGCATTGGCCTTGCCTTTCAGGTGCTGGATGATTTGATAAATATCACGGTCGGAAATCCCGGCAAGTTGCGTGGGGATGACTGGTTGGAAGGGAAGAGGGGCTTGCCCCTCTGTCTATTTGTTGAACAGGGTCATGAATCCGGCAAAAGCGGAGAAGGAGAGAGGCGTCAGCAATTTGTCGCTTCTTTGATGGCTAAAGTGCAGGAATCCGCAGCCGGGCAAGAATGGAACCACGAGTCGAAACAAGAGGATAACCCGAGGCTGTTGGTTCCTTTGAAGCAGCCCTTGGAACAGCCTTTGAAACAGGTACTGGATCAGGTCTTGGATGAATTTTTGTACTGTGAGGGTGGTCGCGAGGCTCTGCATGGCAGTGTCGTTTGGTTGGAGCGGGAGCTGGGGGCCTGTCGCGGACTGGCAGAGCCGTTGTATCTGCGTTATGGACAAGGCCCGGGTCTAAATTTGGGTAGGGGCCCGTGCCCGGGTGAATTACTGGCTTTACTGGCAAAACTGGATGTAGAGACCCAACGCTGCCGGGACTTTCTGGACTGAGTCCTGTCCTTGCGCTTGTCTTTTTGCATGCTCTTGCCCTTGTGCTTGGGTGTCTGATTGCGTTGCCCCGGCTGTCTTAGGTTCGGTTTTTGGAGCACGAAAAAGCCCGGGATATATTCCCGGGCTTTTCTGTCTGTGTTTTGTACTGCGTGTTGCGGTTTCTGTTTTGGGGGTTAGTTTCCCGCTTCGAGAGGACGGGCGACCACTTGCCAACGGCCTTTGCGGTATTCCACGACAAATTTCAGAATGTTGTCGCTGACAAAATCAACCCCGCCGACACGGACTTGATCACCCAGGAACAGGTAGCTGGTTTTGCTCGGTGTCCATTGGCGTCGGCCGGAGAACCACTCCGGGTATATCTCTTTCATCTCGTTGTAGTCGTAGATTTTGTACCGGTAGTTCTTGACGAAAAGGTTGATGTAGACATCGCCATAGTCTTTCTGCGGAGGGGGCCAGCGGTAGACAGAGTAGGCCTTGCCGTCTTCCAAGCCGTAGACTGTGGAGGCTTGGGAGTAGTAATATTTGGGTAACTGACCATTGAGGCCGTATTTGACAAAGTCCAGCGAGACTTGCAGGGCATCCTGACGATAGAGCTCCACCAAATGGTCGTCAACAGATTCACCGATATTCGGCAGGCTGGGCCCGGAGGCAATGTATGTTTCGGTGACGACTACATCCCAAGCTTCCAGTACCACTTCCGAAAGATTCAGGCGGGCCGAGTTGCCGACTTCGGTAACTACGCGAAAGGAAACTTTGGCTTCGCTGTCAAGCAACGAGCCCTCTTCTTCGTTGTACGGGATAAACCAGTTGCTGCGGTCCGATTGCTGCAACACAAAACTGCGTTCTTTCCAAGGGAGGACAAATACGAGCGGCTTACCGGTTTCGGGCTCAAAGAGAACTTCCAAGGCGGCTTTTTTTCGGGTATCAAACTGGGAGTAATCTGCCCGAATGCGCCACTTTCGCAGGATTCCGGAAGTGGGTTTGGGTATCCGGTTGAACAAATCTTTGGCAATCGTTGCCACGGGCAACCAGTCACTGTTGGCATTCAGTTCCAAAGTTGAGCCTCTGCTGCTGTCCGAGTAGAGCGAAATGGTGTAGACCAGTTCTTCCCGGGCCGCAAGGCCTGTCACTGCACCTGAAAAGAGGCCGAGGGTAAGACAAAAAAGTAGTATTGACCGAGTCCGTACCAAGTGTTTCCGCCCCGGTATTGCCTGCAAATTGTTTATTTGTAGAAAAATTGCCGATTTCATTGTTTAAACTAACTCCCCTCGCAACTCGAATCCGCAGCAGCAGGTTCGGGTGGGAGACCAGGCTCCCGAGTACCATACAGTAAACGACACGCTGTACATCTTGAAGATTTTGCCCGCAAATTTCCAGTACTTTACTGTGTAATTTTTAGAAAGTGTTTTGCTCCTTTCTTTTTATAAAAAGATAGGTTTGTCCTCTGTCCGGGATTTTAGCTGTGAATTTTTGGGTCGGGATTGCCAAATTAATGCGGGTTGTCCAATTTAGGTTGCCAGGTTGGCGGCGATGCGCCAAGCCAGCCAGATTCCCGCGCCTGCGGACAGCAGACCAAAGATGACATGGAGGGACAAAGTCAGCCAAGCCCTGAAAAAATTTCCGGCCAGAAACTGATTACAGACATCCATTGTGTACGAAGAGAAAGTAGTGAAGCCGCCGCAAAAGCCGGTGAAGAATAAAGGTATGTAGATGCGCTGCCAAAGGTAGCGGTCCCACAAGGTGATGTTGGTCGGGTTGGCCAGGATGTACTGCCGATAGAATATGGTCATGAAGCCGAGTAGGAAGCTGCCCAGAATATTGACCAGTAAAGTTCCCAGGGGAAATGGGGCCGAAAGAAGAGGGCCGGAAATGTTTGGAAAGAACGGTGCCGATCGGACCGGCAGCTTGATACTTAGATCTCTTGGGATGGCCCGGTCAATCCGGCCGGCCAGAAGGTGGCGTCCCGCAGAACCCAGTCCGCCGCCAATGAAGACAAGAAATACGGCAAGCATTGATTTTGTGGCCTTAGTGTTGTTTTTGCAGCCAGAGTTGTAAGGCGGTTTTGGCGGAAGGGAAGGCGATGCGCTCAAAATCGATTTCATCGGCGGGGCACCAAACGAAACTTTCTACATCATCTGCCGGAATCAGTTCGGCCTCGCCCTCTAATTCCGCGCGGAAGAACACGTCACAGACGGCATAGGTATTATCCTTGTAACGGTAGTGATTATCGGCGGACAGCAGGTATTTAGGCCGGCTCAATTTGGCGTAGATTTCGCGGCCCAGCTCTTCTGTCACTTCCCTTAGCAGGGCTTGCTCCAAATTTTCCCCCGGGTCGACAAAGCCCCCCGGCAGGTCATAGTATCCGAGCGCGGGCTCCCGAGCCCGCACCACCAGAAGAAGCTCCTGTGTACTTTTCACACTTTTGGCGGGCTCGGAATCTTTGGAAATTTCAGAAATTTTGGAATCTTTGGGAATTTTGGCATGCCTGGAAATAATCACACCGACACCGACGGCTGTGTTCTGGTAGTAGACAAAGCCACAGCTCTTGCAATACAAATTTTTTATTTGGAAGAATAGTCTCTCTGAACCGCACTTTGGGCAGAATTGAAATCCGTTTTCCTTCAATAAATTCATCTGATTGGCTCTCCCGTTTTCCCGTTTTCGCTTTTGAAATGGATTCCGGAATTATTGATCATAAGCCGGAAGCTGCCGGTCATTGACAATTGACTGTTGACAATTGACTTGGAATACCATTCTCAAAGCGGGAGATGTAGTTCTCCATATTCAGTTCTCAAATTTAAGTGGCTTAGAAGTGGCTTACAAGGGCTTATTTGATTTCATTCCAGATGGGATAGTCTGCCCCGAGCCAGCCTAAAAGGAGAGTCCGCGCCTTGGCACGAAGCTGAGCCATGTAGGAATTACCGGGCAAACTGATGTCGTGAACGGCCTGCAACATAAAGGGAGAGAGTAGTTTTCCGTCACTGCTTGCCGCGTATTTACTGGCGACCAGGAGAAAAGAGTTTGCCAGGGAGTTGTCCCTGTTTGTGTAGTGGTATTTGTAGAATGTGTCGACGATGTTTCCGATTATTCCCGGGTTGCCCTCCGGGGCTACCATTACGAGATTTTCCATGGCAATTGCGACAACTGCCGGTTCAACGTCATTGTTTATAATTGATAGTAAACCGGCTCTGGCGATCTTTCCGCCAAGTTTTCCCAGCAGGTTACAGGCATCAGCCCGAACTAAATAATAGTCATTGATCAGATTGCCGTGGGTGTCATAGCTTTTTTGGATTGTGCCTTGCTGAGCCAGATTCATCAGAGCACTTAAGGTGAGCCTGTCATCCGGCTTCAGCTTGCCTTGGTCCACCAGTTGTCCCAGCCGTTGTATGCTTAGTCGCTTTTCTGCCAGGTCATCACTGTATACTATCAGATTCAGAAGGTAGTTTTGCTGTTGCTGTTCCCGAATCTCGTCTTCTGTCGGAGCCGTTGCATTTTTTTCACCTTCCGTGTCCTGCGCCTCCAGAAATGTTGTGGGCAAGAGCAGGGATAAGAACAATAGGAGGAACAAGGCTGAAATCAAGCTGGGCCAAAAGCCGATAAACAGATAATGTACTATTTTATCGAATTTTATCAGTTCCTTTTTGTCAACACTCATTTTCGCTTTCCGTTCCCTTATTACCTGCTTTATCGGGTCAAATTATATAACAAATCATATAAAATGCGTACGAATAAGGACTGATATGTGCTAACGCGAATCATTCCGTCCCATTCCAGCTATCTCATTCCCGTCTGTCGCACGAACCCCCGATAGTGCCGTGCAACCTTTTCGATGCCAAGACTCGGGAGTTCCATGGCTCAGTTACATGACTGCACGGCTCCGCGTTGGTCACTGCATTGCAGAGAGACAAATCTGAGTCCAGTTCCTATCTTGCTGAAAATCAAATTCTAAATCAGCAACATTAAAGCCATTAAAATCGAGAACGACCATATTTTGAAAATATGGTTCGGGTTATCGGCGGATATTTCCGTTTGATTTGGCTGATATGTCGCTCCGAAAGGGCCAAACGGCCCTGAGGATAAATATCCCGGGCAGATTCCGGAGCAGAGCCGTGTTTGTCGGTTTTCCGACATCGTTTCATCTGATCCAATTTTTTTTTGTCCGGAAATTGGCAAGTTTGCGTGTCCTTCTTTCCGGTGTCCTCTTTGTGCGATAACACATTTTGTGATGTGGGAATAGTCCACCGGGCGTGCCCTATTCCCACATCTTTTTCTATTCATTGTTTTGCTCTTTATAATGGTATTCGGAATTGGGTACAGGTATGTGGGCCAAAAATCAACGGCGAAACAGTGAGTTGGGGACGTTTTTGTTCTGCTTCCGGAAAAATGGTATGCGAAACGAGTTTTTCGATCTCATAGCAAAAATGAACGGATTTTTTCTGACAACATGTTAATTTATGTAAAATAAAACAGAGTGTTTGGTAAAAAAATGGATGTAGAGTTATATTGACACATTAAGCGGCCCTAAATTGACAAATTTTTGCGAACTCACTAGGCTGGATATGGAATTAGGACAGAATCAAAGACGAAAACGGTTAGGAAAATAGTGCGGAAAACGGTGAGATTGCCGGTGTGAGCTGACAAGAGCAAGCACGGCCGAGATCGTCATCATCCGGTCATTATGTAGTCATCGTTATGGGAGTTATTATGGACGCGAGCAAGGAATTGAAAAGTGGCGCAGAGCTCTTGGTCGAACAGCTGAAAAACGAAGGTGTGAAGTATATCTTTGGTTTGCCGGGCGGGGCAACCATCCCCATTTTTGATGCCTTGCACAGCTCTGAATTGCAGTTTGTCTTGGTCCGCCACGAGCAGGGTGCCACCCACATGGCAGATGGTTTCGCCCGGGTCACGGGGAAGCCGGGCGTGGTGTTGGCTACGTCCGGGCCGGGTGCCACCAACTGCATCACCGGTATTTACACGGCAATGATGGACTCGGTACCAATGGTGGTCCTCACCGGTCAGGTTGCGACCGGTGGCTTGGGCCTCGACTCCTTTCAGGAGGCGGACATGATGGGCATGACCATGCCCATCGTCAAACATTCCTATCTGGTAAAAGATGTGCGGGATTTGCAGAATATTGTTCACGAGGCCTTTTTTCTGGCAAACACCGGCCGGCCGGGCCCGGTGTTGATTGACATTCCCAAAGATATTTCGGCCAAAATTTCGGATTCGTATCCGTTGCGTGAGCCCCGGCTCCCCGGCTACTCGCTGCATGTCGATCCGGACCCGGCTGCGGTTGCGCAGGCCGCAGATATGATCAATACATCGTATCGTCCGGTATTTCTGGTGGGGCACGGGGCCATTTTGGCCGAGGCAGAAGCAGAAGTTGCTGCCATTGTCCGCAAGACCGGGATTCCGGTGATCAATACGTTGCTGGGCAAAGGTTGTTTTCCGGAGACGGACCCCTTGAATCTGGGCATTCCAGGGATGCACGGTACGGCCTACGCCAACAAAGCTTTGGCTGAGGCCGATTTGATTATTTCTATCGGTTCGCGTTGGGATGACCGCATCACGAGTGACCCCAAACGCTTTGCCCCGTCCTCGCGCAAAATCCACTTTGACATTGATGTTGCCGAGTTTGACAAGGTGATCAAGGCCGACTGTGCGGTGTCCGGCAATGCCGGGGCCGGGCTGCGACTGCTGTTGGACAAGCTCGAAGAGCGTGACCGAAGTGCTTGGTTGAAGCAGATTGAGAAGTGGCGCAGGGAATTTCCGCTGCGTTATCGCAAAGAGGGGAGCCTCAAGGCACAGCACATTTTGGAGATATTGCAGAGGCTGACGGACGGCAATGTCATTATGACCACAGACGTGGGCCAGCACCAAATGTGGGCGGCCCAGTTTTATTTGGCCCGGTCCGGGAGAAATTGGTTGACTTCCGGCGGTGCGGGTACCATGGGTTATGGCCTGCCCTCGGCGATTGGGGCCCAACTGGCTCAGCCGGACCAAACGGTTTTCAGTATTGTCGGGGACGGCGGTTTTCAGATGACTTTGTGCGAGCTGGCCACGGCAGTTCAATTGAAGCTGCCCATTAAAGTAATCGTTATGAATAATGGTTACCTGGGTATGGTGCGCCAATGGCAGGAGTTGTTTTACGATGAGCGTTTGAGTGGAGTTCGTCTGGATGGTAACCCGGATTTTGCCAAGTTGGGCGAGGCCTACGGTTGTAAAGCTTTTCGCCTGAAGCGGAGTGCTGACATTAAGCGGGTATTGAATGCGGCTATGGCCTATAACGATGGGCCGGTGGTAATAGATGCGGTGATTCAGGCGGAGGAGAATGTGTTCCCGATGGTCCCGGCCGGTGTGCCGCTGGAAGGTATGATTCTGGATAAACCTGCCGGTTGATTTGCGGAACCGGGGGTTTGACCGGACTTCGGTGAGCGGCCGGGACGCAGCCTGGGAAGTACCTGGGAAACAGTCTGCAAAGAGCCTGCAAGCCGGGAAAAGCGGCCCCGGTGAAAAGTGAAATAAGGGAGAAATGATACATGAATGATATAAACTTGACGAAAAGATCTTCTTTGAGCCTGTATGTGCACAACCGCCCCGGAGTATTGGCACGCATTACACTGTTATTTACCCGGCGTAGCTACAATATTGACAGTTTGGTCGTTTCGGCGGCCTACGACCCGGATTTTTCCTGGATCAGTATTGAGGCCAGCGGCGATAATAATCAGGTTCCGTTGCTGATTAAGCAGTTGCAGAAGCTGATTGATGTGGTACATGTCAGCCATCACGCGAGGCATTTGGGCACGGAAATTCTACAGCGTGAGCTGGCATTGCTCAAGGTCTGTTGCAGTTTGGAAACGCGCACGGAAATTCTGCAAATTGTGGATACCTTTCATTGCAGTCCGCTGGATGCGACCGAAGGTTCGATTACCATACAGATTGTCGGCAGTCCGGAGGATGTCGAGGCTTTGGAGCGGCTGCTGGAGCCGTACCGGATTTTGGAAAGCGTGCGCACGGGCAAGGTCTTTATCGCGCGCGGTGATGCTCCCACGGCAGGTACGCGGAAATAGGCGGCAGGCGTAGTCGACCGGGATTGTGGGATTGCAAGTTTCTTTGCTCTTTTATCCTTTATCCTTTATTTTTCATAATGGGTGTTTGCAATGTTGGCTGTTGTTGACTATGGTGAGGTACCATTTGATGGGAGTTGGGACAGGCCGGTCCGTGTGGTTTTCTGTGTTGCAGGAATTGGAATCCTTGCTCTGCCTTCCGGTGTCATGCCGAGATATTCCCTCGGTCGGATACGGAAAGTGGTGCATGTTTTGTAGAGGTGCTTTGTATGGCTGTTGATTGGTTAGACTTGATTCAGGCGGATTTTGTGGATCTGCAAAAAGAGTTCGGCAGCAAGGACGAAATTCTGGAATTTCTGGCCGACCGGTTCAGTCAGAGCCATAAGCTGACCAAGTGCAATAGGGACGATATCCTTCGTGCCCTGCAAGGACGTGAGGCACAGGGCTCTACGGGTTTGGGCGGAGGCATTGCGGTCCCGCATTGTGGCCTGAAAAAGGCCACAGGCTTTGCCGTGGCCATTATCACGCTGGGCGGAGGGGGTATCGACTTCCGGGCATTTGATTCGGCACCCTGCAATTTGATTATCTCTATTGTCGGGCCGGAAGCGGAGCGCAACCATCACGTACAGATACTGGCCTCGCTGGCCTCGGGTCTGCAAAAGGCCGAAGAAGTTCAGGTTCTGCTTGGTTGCAGTGACAAAGACCAGGCCATGGGCATCCTCGGGAGCATGTTCTCTGTTGACTTTCTCGCCGCCCGGTCGTCTCCGGCACCTTCGGTGCCTGTGACTCATAGTGCGGCGAATCAGGCGGAGGGGGCTTTTGATTCGGCCGTGGCACTTGCGTGTGGGTTCAGCCGCCTAAGCATTTTTGTGCAAAAAGAAAAGTTCTTTGCGCGGCTGCTCGAAGAAGCTGTGCGGGCATCGGATGGCTCGGTAACCGTGGTCGAAGGCCATAATATTGCCGAGTATTTGCAGCGTATGCCTTTGTATGCATACTTCTTAAATGACAAGAAAATGAATAAATTTCTCCGTTGTATTGAGGCCATTGTGCCCACCACCGAACTTCCGGCGGTGTACGATACGGTACAGCGCATTGATAAAAAAATAGGAAAGAAGCCCGGGATTTTGCTGTTTCATCAGGAAATTCAGGGTATGTTGGGCAGCTTGGATTACTAAGTCCCCGGAACCTGCCGGGTTCCGGACGTGCGAAGAGTGTTAAGCGCGAGTGTACCAAGCGCAAGAGAGTGAGGAGCCGTACAGATGTTGGAGAGCTACCGGCAGTGGGTGAGTGGTATCGATCTGCCCGTAATCCTGATGCTGGGCATTTTTATTGTGGCGGGTCGGCTGCTTGTTCTGCTGTTCGAGAAGTTGCGTTTGCCTTCTATTGTCGGGTTGTTGGTCGCGGGTGCTATCCTGGGCAGTTCCGGCTTGGGTTTAATCAACAACCGGGACATCGAAGCCCTTTCGTTTCTGTCTCACCTGGCTTTGGCCTTTGTCGCTTTGAGCTTGGGTTTGGAATTTCGGGCCACGACAATTCGCAGTCTCGGTGCGGGAATCAGTGTTTTAATCATATTTGAATGTTTTCTGACCTTTTCGTTGATTACCGCAGGCGTTTGGCTGGTGACCGGCAGCCTGCCCTTTGGTCTGGCCGCCGGGGCCGTCGGGGCCGCCAGTGCCCCGACGGGGCCCTTGGCCATCGTCAGTGAATTTAAGGCCAGAGGGCCGCTGACCAGCGCAATGCTGGCGATCACCGGCTTTGACGATGCCATCAGCATCGTGATCTTCAGTTTTGCGAGCACCCTGGCAGTCTCTCTGTATGCACGCAACATCGGCTATGTGCCGGAGGGTGGTGACGGCGCAGAAACGAGCCTGATCCACCAGTTGGTTTTGGAGCCGCTGCTGGAGATTGGCTTGGCGGTACTGATCGGTGTATTGTTGGGCTACCTGTATCGCCTGCTGACGCGAAAAATAAATGACGGGCACATTCTTTTCCTCTGGATCATGGGCATGATGTTTTTGGCCGAGGGGCTAAGTTTCGTTTTCCATTATTCTTTGATTCTGTGTAACATGATCATGGGTGTAGTCATTATCAATCAGATTTCTTCGGCCCAGGCAGCCAAACTGCTGCGGGCTCTCGAATTTTTGATGCCGATCATATTCGTGTTGTTTTTCGTCTTTGCCGGTGCCCAGCTGGATGTCCGTCTGATTCCGTCTATTGGACTGGCGGGGTTGGTCTACACTGTCTGCCGCATGGTGGGGAAATGGTTGGGGGCCACCAGTGGGGCGGGGATAGCCAAACTGTCACCGAACATTCGCAAATATTCTTGGGCGGGTTTGCTCTCTCAGGTGGGGGTCGGCTTGGGTTTGGCTCTGGTTCTGATTGACAAACTGAGACCACTGGGCAGCGAGGCCGTGGCCATGGGCCGGCAGGTTTTAGTGATTGTGACCGCTACCAGCATTATCTTTGAAGTAATCGCGCCCATCCTGACAAAGAGGGTTCTGCTCCGTGCCGGAGAAATCCATCTGGGCCCGGACGGAAAATTGTTGGTTGAAGAAGACTCCGATGATGAAGATGACGATTAGCCTCAGGTGGCGGCGTAGTTTGTCCGTAGTTTGCCGAATGGGGCGAGCGGCCGGAATTTGGGTGCAAAATTGGGTATAAAAATTCAGTATACATCGGGTATAAAATGGGTCTAAAATGGGTACAAAGTGAGTGACAGAGTCGCAGTGAACACAGAAACATGATTCTGATCATCGGTACCGCAGCTCTATTGATATTTCTGTCTCTGGGAGCGTTTTTTTCCGCTGCCGAAACGGCAATGACGGCTTTGAGCCAGGTTGACATCAGTGCACTAAAAGAAGAAGAGAGCCTTCGGGGGCGGAAGATTGAGCAGTTGTTGGTGAAGCCGGATCGCTTGCTGACCTCTCTGCTGATCGGTAACAATATTGCGAATATTAGTTCTTCTGCCATTGTGGTCTATGTCACCAACTACTACCTGGGCGATGTCTATATTGCTCTGGGTACCTTTGTCCTGACCCTAATCATTATCGTTTTCTGTGAAGTTGCACCGAAGCAGTTCGCCTTGGTTTACAGGCGCGAAATCGCTCTGAAGTTGGTCTTGCCTGTGACATTTTGCTACAGGCTGTTTTCCCCTCTGTTGCGCCTGACTTTATGGCTGACCGGACGGGTCTTTCCGGTTTTGAAGCGGGATAGTGTCAAAGAAGATATGGGCGAATCGCTGGAGCACATGATTGATTTGGCGAATAAGGATGGTTCGATCAATCAGTACGAGCGCGATTTTATCAATAATGTCCTGGATTTGAATGATAAGACGGCCAGTCAGGTGATGACACACCGCAAAGATATTTTCTCTGTCGAGGTCGGCGATAAACTGGTGACGGCCTACCCGGAAATGGTTGACCATTCTTACAGCAGAGTTCCGGTCTATCAGGCCAATCCGGAAAATATCGTAGGTATTCTGTATTTGGCCGATGTGCAGAGACTCTGGATTTCTGCCGGAAGAAGTTGGCCGCCTGTGGGGGAGCTTCGGGGCTTTGGGGCTGTCACGTTTGATCTGCCGTTCTCCGAGGTGACTGCCGGGCAACTGATGAAGCCGGTCTCTTTTCTGCCAAGCAGTACCAAAGTGTCTGACCTGTTTTTTCATTTTAAGCAAAACGAAGGCAATCTGGGTATTGTCCTCGATGAGTATGGGGGACTGGCCGGGATTGTCAGTCAGGAAGACGTGCTGGAAGCGGTTTTTGGCCAATTGTACGATGAAGACGAGAAGGAAGAAGAGTCGGCACTGGTCATACAACAAAAGGGCGATACCTTTGTTTTTTCCGGTATGCTGAGCATCCAGCAGTTTGAACAGTTTTTTGATCTGGACGTGCATGAGGTGGAGGACAATCTCCGGCTGGTGACAATGTCGGGCTACCTTTGTAGTGTGAAAGGCTCCATACCGGAGCAGGGAGACCGTATTACGGTTGCGGTAGGGCAATTCGATGTTCTGGAAAGCGATGGCAAGCGCATCGTCACCATACGTTTTCTGCCCGTTCGGTCCCGGCCGACCGGGGCTTCAGAGCCGCAGGAATATCTCCGGTCTGCCTCGGGTGCGGTGTAGACCAGCCCAGGCCTTCCGAACCGTCCCTGCCCCTCCGGGGAACCACCCCTGCCCCTTCGAAGGAGGGGAATGACCACCCCTGACCCCTCCGAGGGAGGGGAATTAAGGGCCTTTGGGGGTGGGGTGGTTTTGTGAAGGTGCCCTGTTTTGGCTTTCTCGCTAGAATGGAGATAAACATATAGTCGGACGAGGCCGAGCGAGGAGTAGTATTGTGACAAGTTTTACTGAAAGAATGAGGGCGCAGGCCCGCAGCCTGCAAAAGTGCTTGGTTTTGCCGGAGGGCACAGACCTGCGGACCTTACAGGCCGGCCGTATCCTGCTTGACGAAAAGCTGGTGAAGGAATTGGTCATTTTGGGGGTGGAGGACGACATTCGGGCTCTGGCCGGCGGGAATGGTGTGGACTTGCGTGGCATCCGCCTGTTGAATCCGGAGCAGAGCAGCGAATTTGCCGATTATGCTGCCGAGTTCTATGAGCTGCGCAAAAAGAAGAATATCAGCGAGGCCGAGGCCGCTGCGGCGATGCGCAACCCCCTGAACTACGGGGCCATGATGGTGCGGAAGGGGGCCGGCGATGCCTTGGTGGCCGGGGCGGATAACTCTACGGCCAACGTTTTGCGTGCCGGGTTCACCATCATCAAAACTGCGCCCGGTGTCAAAACGGCTTCGTCTTGTTTTGTCATGGATTTCAGCACCCAGCCGGAGCCATTGGGCGGCAGGAACTGGGGTGTCGACGGCCTGATGATTTTTGCGGACTGCGCCACGATTCCCAACCCCGGTGCGGAGGAACTGGCCGAGCTTTCCCTGCAATCGGCAGAATCGTGCCGCGTCTTTCTGGGTGTCGAGCCCGTGGTGGCCATGCTTTCGTTTTCGACCAAGGGTTCGGCCAAGCACGAGAATGTGGATAAAGTGGTGCAGGCTCTGGAGCTGGTCCGGGCCAAGGCTCCGGACCTAAAGGTGGACGGTGAGTTGCAGTTGGATGCGGCCATTGTGGCCGCCGTTGGTGAGAAAAAGGCACCGGGCTCGCCGGTACCGGGTAAGGCTAACGTCTTGGTATTTCCGGACTTGCAGTCCGGCAATATCGGCTACAAGTTGGTGCAACGCTTTGCCGGGGCGCAGGCCTACGGCCCCTTTCTTCAGGGTTTTGCCCAGCCGATTTCCGATTTGTCGCGGGGTTGCAGCGTGGAAGATATTGTCAACACGGCTGCGGTGACTTTGACGCAGTAGCAGCTTCGCAGCCGTGTGGGGCGAATGGGACCCTGTGGCACCCTGTGGCACTTTATGGCCCCCTGCTGTCTCCATCCTGTACGTCTTAATCAAACCGGTAGCCGCAAACATCTGTGACTCTGGAGAAGGGACAGGGGCGGCCACTCTCCAGGGCGGCCACGCAGATATTGGCCTGCAATACCTGTTCCTCAGCGGGGTTCTCTTGTCGGCCTGCGGCGGCCTCGGCCGGTTTGACAATGGTCTGTTCAAAAATCAGGCGGAACCGGCCCTGTAAGGCAAAGGACGTGTGTATGGCAAAACGGTCCTGCGGCCGGAGCGGCCGCAGGTAGCGCAACCGGGCTTCGGCCACAACCAAGTCGATGCCTTGGCGGCTGAGCCGGGGTACACTGAAGTGCTGCCTGATGGTCCAATGGCGGGCATGTTCCAGGTAGTTCAGGTACACCGAATTGTTGACAACTCCCTGGTAGTCGCACTCGTAGTCACGGACTTCGAATTCCAAAATCCAGGCTTGTTGCGGTGATTGCTTGTCCAATTGCTTCTTCATAGGCCGTCTTGGTGCTCTAGTGCAGCATCTGGCCCCACAGGGTTCGGCCGCGCAGCTCTTGGGTTTGGACCCGGACAAAGGTGTTGGTCAGATTCTGATTCCGGCGTTGAATCTCCTGCGGTATCGGAAAGATCACCATTTGGTTGTACTCATTGCGGCACAACAGCTCATCGGACTTCTGCTTGGAAGGGCCTTCAACCAGTACTTCCTCTGTCAGGCCCACCCGTTTGTGCAAGTTTTCCAAGGTAATGCGGTCCTGGATTTGTTGCAGGCGGTAGAGCCGTTCTTTTTGCACTTCTTCCGGGATGAGGTCATCCCGGTCAAAGGCCGGGGTTCCGGGTATCGGGTTGTAGTAGTAGGTAAAGGCAGAGTCGTAGCGCACCTCTTCCACATAGTCGAGCAGCATTTGCAGGTCGTCTTCGGTCTCGCCGGCAAAGCCGACCATGAGGTCTGCCGTCAGACTGACATCGGGCACGGCGCGGCGCAGGCGCAGCACCAAACTGCGGTACCACTGTAGGGTGTAGCCCCGGTTCATATCTTCCAGTACCCGGTCGGAGGCATGTTGCAGGGGCAGGTGCACGTGATTGCAAATGCGTTTGTCGCCGGCAATCAATTCGATAAATTCATCGCCGAAGTCGGTGGGGTGGGGGGTGATGAAACGGATGCGCGGGATGTCGGTTTCGCGCAGCAGAATGCGCAGCAGCTCGTTGAAGTCTGTGCCCTCATGATTGTAAGAGTTGACGTTTTGGCCGATCAGGGTGATGTCCTTATAGCCTTTTTGTTGCTGCTGCTGTGCTTCGGCCAGAACTTCGGCCGCCGGGCGCGAGACTTCTTTGCCCCGGACAAAGGGAATGATGCAGTAGCTGCAAAAATTATCGCAGCCGTGCATGATGGGGATCATACCCTGCACCGAGTTGTGGCTGCTGTGGTCTTTGAAGAAGCTGTACTCTTCTTTTTTTAGCACTTTTTGTTTGAGTATTTCGGGTGTGGGCAGGCCGGTTTGTTTTGCCGGGAGCTTGCTTTGAGGCCCGGCCTGAGCCGTGCCGAAGTTTTCGGCAATGATGGCGGGTATTTGGTCTTTGGCCATGGAGCCCACCACATGGTCTACCGCCGGGCAGCGTTGGGGGATATCCTCTTCCAGACGTTCGGCCATGCAGCCCATTACGATCAGGCAGAAGTTGCGGTGCTGCTTCATGGCGGAGAAGTGTATTAGCCGGCTCCACAGACGGTTTTCGGCACTGATGCGCACCGAGCAGCTATTGAGGATGACGGCTTGGGCCGCATCCTCACCCGGAGCCTGTTGCCAGCCCATGTGTGCCAGATCATTTTCCAGGGCGTTGGCTTCGGCCAAATTCATTTGGCAGCCGTAGTTCTCAATCCAAAAAGTCTTGTCCAGCGTTTCTAACATAGAGAGGCTCCAATATTTTTCGTTTAGATTCGGAAATAAAGCGGCAAAAATCAGTGGCAAAAGTACAACTGCGAACGGGGTCGGGGGGAGAGTCGGCCGGCAAGGTTAGTTGACAAGGTTAGCCGGAAGGGTTAAACAGTTTTAGGGTAGCCATTGTCGTGCTTCACCAAGTATTTGTTCCATCGTGTTGTGTACATCCTCGTGCTGCCGCCGCAGCTCAAGGCGGTGGCACAGTGCCGCCGGGGCCAGGAGCAGTAAGTCCTGATCAATGACGTAGCTGCGGCCGCAGCACAGGGCGTAGGCTTTGGCACAAGAGAGCCACATCAGCACTCCGCGCGTGGAAACGCCCAGGCGTATGGCGGGGGAGTCGCGCGTCAGGCGCGCGACCCGGACGGCCCACTCTTCCAATTTTGGGTTGCAGTAGATTTGGCCGGCCAAGTGTTTCAGACCTGAAATATCAGCGACAGAGAGGGCGGGCCCGAAGCCGGGCAGGTGACGGCGGGCGGGATCCTCGCGCAGGACTTCCAGCTCGTGTTCCAAGTCCGGATAGCCGATGCTGAGTTGCAGGCTGAAGCGGTCCATCTGGGCCTTGGGCAGCAGGTAGGTACCCGCCATTTCGATTGGATTCTGGGTGGCGATAACCCAGAACGGCCCTTGCAGGAGATGGGTTTGCCGGCTTATCGTGACCTGTTGCTCGGCCATGACTTCCAACAGGGCCGACTGCACTTTGGGCGTGGCGCGGTTGATCTCATCGGCGAGCAGCAGGTTGCAGAATATCGGGCCGGGGTGGAACTCAAAGTTGTGGGTATCGGGCCGCCATACTTCCACGCCGGTGACATCGTAGGGCAGCAGGTCGGGGGTGAATTGGATGCGGCTGTAGCGGCAGCCCGCTTCTTGTTTGTCTTGGGGGCCATCAGCGTTGCCGCCGATGGCCCGGGCCAAGGCTTTGGCCAGCGTGGTTTTACCCACGCCGGGCATGTCTTCCAGCAGTACGTGACCGCCGGAGAGCATACAGGCTACGACCTTTTGGAGCACTTCGCGCTTGCCGCGAATCACTTCTTCCAAGTGGTCGAGCAGTCGCCGGATGTCCTCTCCTCCCTGTCGGCATTGGCTATCTAAGCTATCTGTCGCTTCATTCATAGGGTTGGTCTTCCTGTCTGTCCGGCGGCGGAGCCTTGCTGCGCCGGGCAGTGTGTGGTTGCATCCGAGGGCGGAAAAGTGCGCGTAAGGCAAGTTTGGGGATTGTAATGGAAAGATCAGTTCGCGCCTACAGCCACTATCTCCGGGTGTGTTCGGCCAGGTTTGGGCACTGTTCCCGGTCTGGTTATCGGGGGGGACTATCAGTATACTGCCTGCCATGAAAAAAATTCTCCTTGTCGGCGGCGGTGGCCGCGAGCATGCCATTGCCCACAGTATTGTGACGGGCAGCCCGAATGCCGAGATTCTGTTCTGTCAGGACTGCGCCATTCCCCGGCTGTTGGCCGGGGCTCGCTTGTCCCTCGGTACGCCATTGGAAGTGGCTCAGCGTGAAGCTGTCGATCTGGTCATTGTCGGGCCGGAGGCCCCTTTGGTTGCGGGGCTGGTCGATGAGCTGGAGACGGCGGGGTTGACAGTTTTCGGCCCGCCGCAGGCGGCGGCCCGCTTAGAAGGCAGCAAGTCCTTTGCCAAAAGTTTTATGGGGCAATACGGTGTGCGCACCGCAGCCTGCGAAGTGTTTGAGGAAGGCAAGGCCGCTGCGGCCTTGCAGTATCTGGAACAACTGGACGAGGCCGATTTTCCCATTGTGTTGAAAGCGGATGGTCTGGCCGCAGGCAAGGGTGTGCTGATTTGCGAGCAGCGCGAAACCGCGCTGCAAGGCATCCGGAGTCTCATGGAGGACCGAATCTTTGAGGGTGCCGGTGCTACGGTGGTTATCGAAGAGTATTTGCAGGGCTTCGAGGCTTCGGTGCTGGCCTTCTGTGACGGCAACAGCATTCGACCAATGCCGGGTGCCAAAGACCACAAGAAGATCTTTGAAGGTGAGCGCGGGGAAAATACCGGCGGCATGGGCTGTGTGGCACCGCATCCCATGTTCCGGGAGGGTTCGGTCCTGTGGGAGGATTTTGAGCAAAACATTTTGCAAACGACTTTGCAAGGTATCCGGGATCGCGGTTGGGACTTTTGCGGTATCATCTTTTTTGGCCTGATAATACAGGATGAGCAATGCTACCTGTTGGAATACAACATGCGCTTTGGTGACCCGGAGGCCCAGACGGTGCTGCCCCTGCTCGACACCCCGCTGTTGGATATTGTGCAGTCCTGTTTGATGGGCCGTTTGGCCGAGCAGGAAATCCGCTGGAAAGATCAGTCGAGTTGCACGGTGGTGGCCGCTGCCGAACACTATCCTCGGAGTCCGGTTGCCGGGGACCTGATAGAAGGGCTGCAAGTTTTGCCGCAACAAGCTGGGCCGCAACAAGCTGCGCCGGAGAAAATGGAGACAGGGCCTTCTTCCCGGCTGTATTTGGCCGGGACTTGTCACAAAGAGGGCGGGTTTTACACGGCCGGAGGCCGGGTGCTGGCTTGGAATGCCACGGCCCCGGACTTGGAGCAGGCCCGCTTCGAAGCCTATCGCAAACTGGAGGCTCATCCTTTCCGGGCCATGCAGTACCGCCGGGACATCGGTGGCCCGATTGTGGAGCTGAAAAAATGAAACATAACTACCACTACCTTTTGGTCGGTGCCGGATTCTTTTCCTGTACCTTTGCCTATCTGGCCCGACAGCGTGGCCTGCGTGTGCTGATCATTGACCGCAGGCCCCACATCGCGGGGAACACCTATACGGAAGACCGGGACGGCATCATGGTGCACAAGTACGGTGCCCATATTTTCCACACTTCGTCCAAGCCCATTTGGGACTTTGTGCGGCAGTTTGCCGAGTTTAACGGCTATATCAACAGCCCGGTGGCGAACTATCGGGGCAGTCTCTACAACCTGCCTTTTAATATGAACACCTTTTATGGGCTCTGGGGTTGCCGCACGCCGCAGGAAGCCCGCCGCAAGCTGGAAGAGCAGTGCAGCTCCGAGCAGTTGCACCGGGCCCCGGAGAATCTGGAAGAGCAGGCCCTGCAATTGGTGGGCCGCGACATCTACGAAAAATTGATCAAAGGCTACACCGAAAAGCAGTGGGGCCGGGCCTGTACCGAGTTGCCGGCCTTTATCATTCGCCGCCTGCCACTGCGTTTTACCTTTGATAACAACTATTTTAAAGACCCCTATCAGGGTATTCCCGGTTCGGCCTCCGGCGGTTACAGCGGTATCTGTGCGCAATTGGCCGCCGGGGCCGAATTGAAATTGGGTCTGGACTTTCTGGCAGAGCGGGACTCGCTGCAAAACATGGCCCGGCGCATTATTTACACGGGTATGATAGATGAGTATTTCGGCTACAGTGAGGGCCGGCTCGACTATCGTTCCCTGGACTTCCGTACCAAGACCCTGCAAACCGATAACTTTCAGGGCAACGCGGTGGTGAACTACACCGATGCGGAAATACCCTACACCCGTATCATCGAACACAAGCACTTTGACATTGGCAGCAAGGCTATAGATTTGCCCCAAACGGTGGTGACTTGGGAGTATCCCCAAGAGTTTGGTCCGGGCACCGAGCCGTTTTATCCGGTGAATGATCAGCCGAATCAAGCCTTGTTGCAAAAGTACCGGGATCTGGCGGCCCGGCAGTCGGGCCGGGAAGAGGTCTACTTTGCCGGCCGTTTGGGCTCCTACAAGTATTTTGATATGGATCAGGTCATTGCCGAGGCCATGACGCTGTTTCAGAAACTGGAAGGCGGCCCCAAGCTTTTACAGGACTGATTTTTTCTGTATGATGCTGTGGAAATGAGCACTATGGCGAGTACTACGGCGGAGACAGAGGCACAGCAACCGGCCATTTCGGTGATCGTTCCGATATATGATGTGGAAGAATGCCTGGAGCGTACCTTACAGTCCGTGCTGGAGCAGAGCTTTGGCGATTGGGAACTGATTCTCGTTGACGATGCCTCCGGTGACGGTTCGCTCGAAATTGCCCGCTCATTTGAACGAAAAGATGCGCGTGTAAGGGTATTTTCTCTGCCGCAGAACAGCCCCGGCGGGGCTGCCACTCCTTCCAATATTGGGCTGAAACACGCTAAGGGCAAGTACGTTGCCTTCCTCGACAGCGATGATCTTTATTTCCCGGATTTTCTGGAAACGCTGTACCGGCATTCCGAGATATTTGAAAATGTCGATGTCGCTATGGTCCGCTATCAGATTTACTATTTGGACAAGGACAGGGAACAGGTTTGTTATCCGGATGCCTGGAGTTGGCTGAATCTGATTCACCCCAAGTTGGGTTCCCGGCACCAGAGGCAGAAGGTGCGCTATGTCCGCCTGGACCGGACCCGTTCCTGTATTCGCCACCGGGACAGGGGCCGGGCCTGGAGCAGGGTACAGGCGTTTCATTTGTTTTCCGGCCTGAGCGTGGTGCCTTGGCGCAAACTGTACCGCCGGGACTTCCTGTTACAGCACAAGATCCGGTTTCCCGAAGGCGAATATTTTTTTGAAGATATTCCTTTGCACTGGATTGTCTGTAGCCGGGCCAACAACATTTTGCTGTGCGATACGGTCGCTTACCGGCACAATATTGGCCGTCAGGGCCAGACCGTTTCGGAGGCCAGGGACAAACAGGTCTATGCCAAGTTGTTTCAGTCTGAGCGGGTACTGGACTACTTGTTGTCCGCTTTGGAAAAAAATCAGTTGGGCGAAGGCGCGAGATTTTATTTGCTGCTTTGGCTGCGCAGTCTGTTGCAAACATTCTGCTATGGTTTGCGTTTGTCCGGGCTGAAACAGTGGCAGGTATTCTATCTGGAAACGGAGGCTATGCTGCGTCGCCGCATTCGGGCCAACCCCAAACTGGCGGCCTTCATTCGGCCCCTGTACGGACTCCGGATTTCGGACACGTTCCACCTGCGTTTAGATATCCTCGAAATTATTGCTTGGCAGTTGTTTACATCCGGAATCCTGAAAAAACGTGATGGGACAGACGGCTGCGGCAAGTTTGTCACCGCTTATTTGGCGGTGCTGTGCTTTCCCCTGACAGGGTATGGGCACGCCATGCGCAACCGGTTGCGTTATTTGGCAAGCAAATTCCGCTCGGGTTGATCCGCTCCTTATTCATGCTGTTTCCTACTATATCTTTTGTCCTGTTTTTTACGGTCATCTTTCTCGTCTATTGGGCGTGCGTCCATTGCCGTTCGTTTCTGGGCGGGGTTCCGGCCAATCATTTGCGCAAGTTTGTGCTGCTGTTGGCCAGCTATGTCTTTTACGGTATTTGGGATTGGCGTTTTCTGCCGTTGTTGGTCGGCAGTACATTGCTGAACTACCTTTTTGCCCGCATTCTGCTTTATATCCGCCAAATGCAGACGAGTTTGGAGCGGGTGAAGCTGCCTCCGCCCCCGTCCTCATCCTCGCCCTCATCCTCGCCGGATGTCAAAGATGTCAAAGAGGGCAGGGGGCAGCATCTCCGGGAGGAGGAAGCCGGGATTTTGCAGTTGCAAGCCAGGGCCAAGCTGGTGTTGGTGTTGGCCATTGTTTTGAACTTGGCCTGCCTGGTGCTTTTCAAATATGCAAACTGGCTGTTGGTCAATTTGAATACTCTGCTCCATGCCTTGCACTTGCCGCTGCTTTTCAGCCGGACGACTATTATTTTGCCGCTCGGCATTTCTTTTTTTACTTTTCAGAACCTCAGTTTTCTGATTGATATTTATCGCCGCAAGCTGCGGCAGAGTGGTTCTTACATTGACTACAGCCTGTATATTGCGTTTTTCCCGCAATTGATCGCCGGCCCGATTGTTCGGGCCGGCAGTATTCTGCCCCAGCTACAGAGGCTGCCCAACCCGCAAAACATCTATTTGAGCGATGCTTTCACCCGGATTTTTATGGGCTTGGTCAAAAAGGTCTTTATCGCCGGTACTTTGAGCAGCAGTTTTGTCGACCCGATCTTTTTGGTGCCTTCCGATTATTCGAGTTTGGAATTGTTGCTGGCGGCCTATGCCTATAGCGTAGTTATTTATTGTGATTTCAGTGCTTACAGCGATATGGCCGTTGGTTTGGGTCTGCTTTGCGGTATCCGGCTGATGGAGAATTTTAACCGGCCTTACGCCCGGAGTTCCTTACAGGATTTTTGGCGAAATTGGCATATTTCGCTGTCTACCTGGTTGCGTGATTATTTGTATATACCGCTGGGGGGTGGCCGCAAGGGCAATCATTATATGAATATCATTGTCACGATGCTGTTGGGCGGTTTGTGGCATGGGGCCTCGTCCACTTTTTTGCTCTGGGGTGGCCTGCACGGGGCGGCAATCAGTATTGAGCATTTGATCCGCCGCCGCCGGGCCTCTTCTCTTGAGGGTATAAGTATGAACAGAGGTGTAAGCATGAATACGGATGTGAGCATCAGGCCGGGTATGAGCATCAGGCCGGGCATGGGTATAAGTTCGGGCATAGATGTGGACGAGGGGTGGCGGAGCAGGTTGCGCCGTGTTTTGGGCTGGTTGTACAGTTTCCATTTTGTGACTTTGGCTTGGATTCTGTTCCGTTCTCCGGACTTTTCTGTCGCCGGTGCTTATTTTGCCAAACTGCTGAGTTTTGATTTTTCTGTGGCCGGCAGTCTGAGCAATATGGTCCTCATTGCCATTTTTCTGGGGCTGCTGCCACAGATATTACTGCCCGGCCTGAGTGCTTTGTTCACAAAGACCATGGACACTTTGCCCATTGTCGCTCAGATATTTGTCTTTGCCTGTAGTGTGGCTCTGTTGCAAGTGGTTTTGCCCGATGGCATTGCACCCTTTATTTATTATCAGTTTTGAACAGACTGTGGCCCTGGTGTGGCCTTCTTGTGGCTCCCGTGTTAGCCCTCTTGTGATTTTCTGCGGGGAGTACATCCCGTTTTATTTGGCCGTATTCTTTGTTCCATTGAACAGCGGGCCATAGAAATCCTGTTTCGGGTCGATAAAAAGTGCCGGGAAATCTTGTCCGTCTTCGGTTTGTTGGCTTGGGTGTTGTTCCAGTCCTCGGAGAACTACGGCCGGGGTCTGTTCGGCACCTTCTCCCATAAATAATGTGGCAAAACCGGCGAGGGAATCCACAATATTGCTTTCGCTCAGTTTGAGTTCGCGGCCAAACAAGTCTTTTTGTCCGAGGTAGCTGCGCAGGAGTTGCACGCCGGAAGCGGCGATACTGATGCCGATACAGCCTCTGCGCAGGGGAAATACGGTGCTGTCGGTAATGATTAGCCCCAGTTTGTCTATTTGGGAATAGGAGGCGATGGCTTCTTTTAAAGAGTGTGCGGTTTCCTGAAGCCGTTCCGGCCACAAAATATGCCAACCGGCACCATTGCTTTCGTCCACGCCCGAAAAAGGTACCGGTGTCTTGCCTTTGAGGGTAAAGGGGAAGTCTATGCCGCGTTTTTCTGTGTTCTCGCCGTTATTTGGCTCTCTGTTGCCCGGCTCTTCGTTGCTTGGCTTTCGGTTATTCGCGGGCTGTGGGGGCAGGGTATTGGGTATGTAGTAGTCGGCTTCCTGTTTCACCAATGCCTGCCGCTCCTGTTTGCTTTTTAGATGGAGGCAGCGTCCTTGGTGAATGGCGACCACTTTGGCCGAGAGACAAATGATATCGCCGTCTTGCAGGCTGAACGCCTGCTGTTTTTTTAGGGTGTCCAATGTGGAGAACAGGGCCCGGAGCAGGTCTTGCTGCGGCGGCCGGAGCCGGGGCAGGCGCAGGGGGTATATGCCGCAATGGGCCGAAGATAATGGGTAGGGAGAGGATGGGGGCGGGGGAGGGGAGGCCGGCAAAGACATAAAATTAGGCAGAATCAGGGCCCGCAGGCAGAATTTAAAACATCATTCATTAAATTATAATTCATTTCAACCAAAAATTTTACATTTATCCAAACCGGCATTTTATCTTGGAAAAATAGTAATAATCGGAATTATTGTAAGCTATTAAAGATCTTCGAATGCCTGCCGAAACTACAATATCGGATGATGAAGAAGTATAATGAGATTTTTCGAAATTTATGAGAAAAACGTTTAAAAACGCTATCATAAAATTCTAAATTTAGGCATTCTAGGCCGATCTTGAAATTGAGGACTAATTCTTTGTTCAAGTGCATACATAAGTCTTTTTAGGGGAAAATTTTCCTATTTGACATTTGTATGCTGGGGGGGCATAGTTTATTGTTGCTGGAGGAACTATGTCTGAAGAATCAGGCAAGACTGGTAAGACCTATTGTGCCAACTGTATAAATTGCAAGCTTGTAAAGGCCCTTACGGATGATGGGGTTTCGATACAAAAAGTTCGTTGCGATGCAGGGCACTGGAAAAAGAAACTTGGTGAGGAAAAGCTTTACAGGTATGCGACTGTGGCCCGACGAACCATGAGGCTATGCCCGGACTACGATGAGATGGGTGAACCAAAGGCTTTCATGAAAGAATTAAAGAAAACCTTGCCTTCGAAGGATGATGCCTACACAGTTGACTAGTTTTGGGTGATTCATTTTTGGACTTTATGCCCGGTGTAGCCGGGTGGAGAAAAGGCCGCTAAAGCGGCCAGTCAGCAGATTGGTCCGGCACATGACAGTAGCATTATTTTGCCGGGCCTTCAAAGTCGGTGTAATTTTAATGCTACTTGTCTGAGCACTTTCCTTCTTTTCCGGCAGATTTCAATTTTTCTTGGCAGGTTTCGCTTTTTATAGGATTTGCTTGGTATTATTGTATTTGCCGGTGTGAATATAAATATCCGTACTATTATTTTTTATTATTATCTTGCTGTTATCCGTAGATTGTCTCCGGATTATCTCCGGATTGTCCCTTTTTTTATCTCTGTCTGTCCCTATCCGTCACGGTTTTCTCTTTTTCTCTTTTTTTGGGGAGGGGAGGGGGAAGGATCCGGAATTTTGGATCTTGGCCGGCCGGGGGAATATGATTCTCTGTACATTGTATATTGTACATTGTGAAAAGATAATGAAAAGTAAATGTTTTATTCATTATAGATTACAAAAATAAAATACAAGTGCAGTAGTAAAATATAGGCACAAAAATAAACTATAGATGCAGGAAGTACAAAGGGTACAAAAAAAGGCAACGCTGTTCCGCGTTGCCTTTTTTTGTACCCTTTGCGTTTGCTTTGCAAATGTGCTGCATCGCTCAGCGATGCTCAGAGCCCTTCTGGCAATCGATGCAGAGGGCGGCATAGGGGATAGCTTCCAAACGTTCCTCGTCAATTTTCTTGGTGCATTTCACGCACAGGCCAAAGCGATCATTGTTTATGCGGCCTATTGTGGCCTCTACTTTTTTTAGACGGTTCACGTCCTGAGCACCAATGGTCTCCAACAGACGAATATCAATATCGTTAGAGGCCAAGTCTACACTGTCTTTTACGGAGTCGTTGCTGGTAGCATCCATAAAGTCGGCATTTTCGGCCAAGATGTTCTCCAGTATTTGGGCACGCATGTTGATTAACCGTTGGTACATCTTTTGGCGAAATTGTTCTTCCATTAATACCTCCTTACCGGGAGAGAAAATAAATCCGAGTTAAAATACCGATCACCTCTTGGGTTGTCAAGTAGACAGTAGGTATTTCGGTAAGATTGTTCTAAAAAGTCTCCTAATATTAAATTATTTTTATTTAGAATAAAGGAATTGCTACTGTAATTATTGGATTGCTTTTCATTGAAAAATTGTGGGGGTTGGGTTTTGTCGGTGTGTCTTCGGCTCCGCTCCGGCATCGATGTTTTATTTTGTCGGAGTGTTGTTCCCGGTATGGAACGGTTTTGTGCCGGGTGGTTTTGGAGTGTGGGGCCGGTAATTTTGGTCAGTTCGGCTTTGACTTGTGCGATTTTTTATATTTAGAAATATTATTACACACACAGTTCCGGAACCGATGCATTAGCCCCGACCAAGAGGCGAATCAAAGTACAGAAATAGTTATTGCAATAAGCAAAAGATAATGCAAAAAATAAATTGTGAAACAGATAAAAAGAATAAGAGAAAACGTAAAAAAAACAGCACCCTGACGGGTGCTGTTTTACACTCTTTATTCTGACGACAGAATCAGGGCTTTGTCCTGAAAGAAACCTCAGGCCCCAAGGCACTCCGGATATGCTGTATATTCTGACCCACAGGCGGAGTACCCAGACTCGGGTCATGGGGATAGCCTACTACCCGGAAGTAATAGAGCGTGTCCGGCTGCAAATTCGGTACCGTCAGAGAGGTATGCATACGAATATTCCCGTCTTGCACAGCCAGAGACTCGAGACCCCAGAGACCATCCGAGTTAGGAGACGCAGCAGACCTCGAGAACCATTTCCACTCAACATTCGTCGAAGGCTTAAACGTAGAGGGCTTGTTCGTGTTCTCGGGAATGGGGCCGGTGGAGTAGAGAACCACAAGATACTTATGGGTACTTCCATACACCATCAGCGTGAGCTCGCCATCTATCATCATTGTGACACTGTCCCGGGTCGAAGTCACAGCCTCCGATCCCGGTCTTGCCACGACATTCGGATGCACCCCTACCACCGGTGTGGGCAGCCGGGGCAGTGTCTCAACCATAAGATCCTGCGCCATTTCTTTGGTGACACTGGCTCCGGCACTGTCGGTCACCGTCACCCTAAAAGACGAAGGATAGCCACCGGGCGCAGACTTGACATTAAAATGGACCCAATCATTAGCAAAAGTAACCGTATTCCCCTGAAACGTTATTTTGCCGGGTTTGAAGACCCAGTCTTTACCAATCACGCCCCATACTGTGCCAAGACCCGATGTTGATGACAGTTCCCATTGATAGGTCACCGGAGCTATGCCCGTCTCCCCCATGTTTGCCGTTAACGTTACTGTCTCTCCTCCGGGAAGCCCCCTAAGCGCCACAACACGGTATTTGTCCGACGTTACGCTGCTTATTACCGGGCCGCCGTTGGATTGCAGCTTCACATTGCGCAACAGTACACCCTGCGCGCCTCCGTGCGTATCCGTTGCAATAATCCGAAGTGTATAATCACCCGAACTCACACCAAGACCGAAACTCAGCGGTATTGAAACCACACTCCCCGCCGTGCCTGTTTTGCTTCCGGACAATGCTGTATACGCCCCTGTCGACGGAACATTAAAACCCGCTGCAAACGCTGCTGTGTAGCTCAGTGTTCCCCCGTTCGCATCCGAGGCTTTCACACTGATACTCTGGGCTGTGGTAACTGTCGGGTTTCTCACAGAGGGAACAATGTATGAACTGAGTCCGCCTGCTGTGGCAGACTCATCGAATACCGGAGCCTGATTGAGATAGAAGTTGCGGCTTTGGCGTCCTTCTTCTCCCAAGGTATTAACGGCGACCATGGTAACGGTGTGGACATTGGCCGGATTACTGATGTTAAAGGTCTGCCCGTATGAAAGCCGGCCGGCAGAAAACGCTGTTGTGCCTGTCTGAGTTACACCGTCCACTTCCCAGTGAACAGAACGGACAGCCGCTCCCCCGTTTTCTGTAATAAGAGCGTTTACTGTCACCTGAGCAGTGCCGCTCGCAGAGCCGCTGCCTCTGATCGGGTTGTTTATGGGGGCCGCACCGGTCGAACTCCCCAGGATTGCGATACTCGGCCGGGTTCTGGAGGCGAAGGCCGAAGCATCACCTGTGAGGGTGATATTGGCGCTGCCTTCGGTACTGCCCCCGTTCCCGTCTGAGGCCCGTGCTTTTATGGTATAATTCCCGGCAGCCTGCGTAAAGATATATTTGCCGGATCCGTTCACTGATATTGGATTAAACGCAGCGGTATTTGTCACACCCGAGCCTGAGGCCAGCATCCAGTTATAGCTCAGGCCCTGCCCATCGGCATCCGTTGCCGTAGCTTCCAGGGCAACACCTGTGCCGCTGCTGATATCAATGCTGCTGCCCGGTGAGGGGGAAGTGATCCGCAGATTTGAAGGCGGCCTGTTCAAAATGTATGTCCGGGACAGAGAAGCTTCGCCGGAAGAATTGCTGACTTTAACCAAAATCACGTGTGTACCGGCACTGCTGAGGGGAAAGCGTGCTGTGGCGCCGGACTGGGTGTTGTCCCGTGCCGCATTGGCCGTTGTGGTGCCCACATACCACTTGTAGGTAAAGCTGCCCGCAATTGTTGAACGGGCTTCAATTTGCAGGCTCACGTACACATTCGCATTGCCGTCAAAATCGATCAGGCTGGTGTCCGCATCCTGTGTCGCAGACGTTCCGCGGCTGTTCCACGAAAGTTTGGGACGACCGGCTCCGGGCGAATTGTCCCGAAAACCGTCCCCGTTCGTATCCGTGCCGTTATCCAACGTACCGTCTCCGTCCACATCCGCATCATCACCGTCTTTAATCGTGTCTGCGTCTGTGTCCGGATTCGAATCATTCGGATCTATTGCATCGGGCAATCCGTCGCTGTCCGCATCCAGATTGTTGTTAATCTTGTCCATCTCATCAATGATGTTATCATTGTCGATATCCGACTTACCCGGATGGATATCCCTGTCCGAACGGTCGTTGATACCGTCTCCGTCGGTATCTTTACCGTTGTCCGGGGTACCGTCTCCGTTGACATCCACGTCCGCACCGTCCGGAATGTTGTCTCCGTCTGTATCCCAGTTCTTATTATTGGGGTCTATTGTGTCCGGCAGGCTGTCCTTATCCGTATCCACAAGCCGGTTAATCGTGTCAACATCATCGATGATGTTGTCGCCGTCCGTATCTGTCTTACCGGGGTTCTGATCCAGATCCCCTTTGTCATTGATACCGTCACCGTCTGCGTCTGTACCGTTGTCCGGAATACCGTCACCGTTGACATCCACATCCACACCGTCCGGAATACCGTCTCCGTCTGTGTCCGGGTTGTTGTCATTCGGATCCTGTGCGTCCGGAAGCCCGTCTTTATCCGCATCCCGGGAACTCTTTACGACTTCAAGAACATCAATCATGCCGTTCCCGTCCGCATCCGCCTTGCCCGGGTTTTGGTCTTTGTCCAAACGGTCATTAATACCGTCTCCGTCGGTATCTTTACCGTTGTCCGGAATACCGTCTCCGTTGACATCCACGTCCGCACCGTCCGGAATACCGTCTCCGTCTGTGTCCCAGTTGTTGTCATTCGGATCCTGTGCATCATCAAGACCGTCTTTGTCTTTGTCACTGCGGTTGTTTATCGGGTCGTTGGCATCGTTTGTCCCGTCCCCGTCGGTATCCTTACCGTTGTCATTGATCCCGTCACCGTTGACATCCACATCCGCACCGTCTTTGATACCGTCTGCGTCTGTATCCGGATTCGAATCATTCGGGTCAATCGCATCGGGCAATCCGTCGCTGTCCGCATCCTGACGGTTATCTGTTCTGTCCGCATCATCGATGATGTTATCACCGTCAGAGTCCGTCTTACCCGGGTTCTGGTTCAGATCCGAACGGTCATTAATACCGTCTCTGTCTGTATCACTCCCGTTATCTCTGATCCCGTCTCCGTTGACATCCACATCCGCACCGTCCGGAATACCGTCTCCGTCTGTATCCCAGTTCTTACTGTCCGGGTCAACCGCATCAGCCAATCCGTCATTATCACTGTCCTGTTGGTTATTCACAGGGTCTGTTTTATCGTCAAGACCGTCACTGTCACTGTCCCGCTTCCCCGGGTCCGGGTAGCCGTTACCGTCTTTGTCCACATCCGCAAAATCATTGATACCGTCATTGTCCTGGTCGGCACCGTTGTCCTTCTTCCCGTCTCCGTTCACATCCACGTCCGCACCGTCAGGAATACCGTCTCCGTCCGTATCGGCATTGCTGTCATTCGGGTCAATATCATCCGGCAAACCGTCTTTGTCCGCATCCTGACGGTTATCTATCGTGTCTTCCGCATCCTTAATCCTGTCCAGATCCTTATCAGGATCACTCCCCGCAGCATCAGACCTGTCATTGATACCGTCACTGTCCGAGTCTGTACCGTTGTCCGGCCTCCCGTCTCCGTTCACATCCACGTCCGCACCGTCAGGAATACCGTCTCCGTCTGTATCCCAGTTCCCGTCATCCGTATCCAGATCAGCAGAAAGACCGTCTCTGTCCATATCCGAAATCCGAATTGCCGGATTTTGCTTAAAGTTCACCGATTCCAAAACCTTCGCTGCTGAATTGCTCCCGCTGCCAAAAGCAACATAACCGCGAACCGATATATAACCGTAAGCCGCAGGAATAAACGTAAACGTTCCCCCCGGCAGACCAAATTGAAAACGCCCGTCCGTTCCCGACTTCAGAAAGTAAATCGAACTGCCAACTTTGTCATAGAATAACAGGAAGGCACCCGAAATAACCTTTGTGCTCCCCTCTTCAATCGTCCGGCCCGACAACTGACCACCGCTCGCCGGACCGGTACCCGACAAAGTACCCGTTGTAATATCATAAAGTTGGTTGTTCAACACTGACACACTGCCCGTCGACGTATTGACCCGGAAATCCTCTCCGGTAACCACTGTACGACCCCGCACTTCTGTCAGAGTATAGGCCCCGACAAACGGATCCGTACCGGAACTCAACACAACCTTGGAAAACGCACCGTAATCCTGTACCGAAATACGGTATTCTCCGCTCACATCCGAAAACGTATGGAAAATTTGGCCCGAACTCTTGTGAATATAATACACTCCCGCTCCGGCAACGATCTTCGCCCGGGCTGAACTGCTCGTCCCGGCCTGAAGAACCTGACCCGTTATCTCTGTACTTCTCATCACATCGAATTTGAAATTCGCAGGAAGATCATAAATCCCTACAACCTCTGTATCTTCGACCGAAACCATCACATAAACTTCGATATTGCTCTCCGGCTCCTGCAACAGGGCCGTGGGCATTGTTTTGGGCTGAAACTTCGCCTTCTCTGTGTCATCCACCAAGACAGAGTACTCATTGCCGTCTGCCTTCACGTATCCCTTGTTCTTCTGCATCCAGTAAATCTGGTCCGGAGCGTTCTTCCTGCGGAAACCCCACCGCACTCCGGCCATTGCCCAGAGAGCATCAAGTTTCTCCCTGGAAATATCCTTTGTATTCTTATCATAAATAACCGCATCGGCACTGACGAAGCTCGATATTTGAAACGTGTAATAACGCCCCTGAGCCAGTGTGGTATCTTTCTCCACAATCAAATAGGACCTGGCCACCTTGGTGCCGGTTGGAGAAGCTTCTTCACAACCCCAAACAAAAAAAATAGAAAGCAACGCCATGACAGCAATTGCGGACCTCAACCAAACAGAAGTGGCCTCAGGCTTACGATATTCCATAGTAACAACCTTCACAGAAAGTATTTAACAAAAGATTAACAGAAAAGAATAAACTGGAAAAGGATAAACTGGGTATAAATATGAAATAGCTTTTAAAACGAACAATCTTAAAATAGTCAGCAACTATAAAAATTGACTTGTCATCACACTATAGTAAAAAACAATTCTTGTCAAACATTTGAATAATCTTTCGACACCTAAATTGGCACCAATGTGTCACCACCTTAGCCACCAGGTATCTCCGGGCATCTCCGGGCATCCACACGACATCCACACGACACCTCCCCCGCCATTCCCACCCGAAAACAACCACAAAATTGCATAATAGGCACGGCTATGCAGCATTTATACCATATTTATCATACATTCCCGGGCCATGTCCGGCCCGCAGGCATTTTCCCTCTGCGCCTTTTTGCCGGGCCTGTAGCTATTTGTGAGGCATTCGAGTCATTTTGAGGAAAGGCACCTTTTCGGGAGGGTACCTGCGTCACTTATTTTGCTACCGGGGCACCTAATGACTTTCTTGGAATAACTTCCTTTTTGACAACAGCAGAATCGTAGTGTATAACCCATAAGGATTTATTTTTTATAATAATTTATTTTTTATAATAATTTATATAGCAGGACAAAACTTGGCCGGGAAAGCCTGTTATACTATGGCCCGGCACTCTTCAGGCAACATCTGCTCAGATGTTCAGGAGATCGATAGTCATGAACGCTTTTATTCTGGCTAACACCGTTCTTACGGCAATGTGGGAGAGAGACAAAATAGTTCGACCAATGAAGTTGCAAAAAATGGTCTACTATACATATGGTTTCTGTCATAAGGAAACTATACATATGGTCTTTGTCATAAGGAAGACGATAAGTCCGAACTTATAGATAAGAATTTTTATAAGTGGGACTACGGGCCTGTAATTCCGGACTTATATTATGCTTTTGCCAAATTTGGGGGCAATCAGATTACGGAAACCGTAGAATGCCGGAGTGATACTAAGTCCGGGCATCTACGGTATTCTAAATCAAATATACCAATTCAATCGGCCCTCAATAAGGTTATTGTCCATTATGGTGACCTCCCGGATTTTGAATTACCTGATCTAACCCACCGACACAAGGCATGGAAGGAACCTGAGTTGTACCATGTGATATCCGGAGACCTGATCAAAGAGACATTTAAAGGTCTAAAATATGGTGACTGAAGAAGCCATAGAAGAAATAAATCCGCCCCCTGAAAGTTATTCTGCTGACCGTGAGCAGGAAATTGCGAAAGATAACGAACACAAAAGGTACGTGGCTTAGAATCATCAAAATGGTTATATGGATTGGATTTATCGGGCTGGGTCTGCTCCTCTTTCTGACATTATCATTCCGCGCGATATGGAAAATAGAAATTGCAGACTCACCGACCATGATTGTGATTTCCGTTACACTCAGCTCTATTATTACCACAGCCTTAGGTGCCGTCATCGGTTCTTCTGTTGACTAGATAGCCGGCACCTTTTAAACCATCCCGGCGAACTATACCGGGCAACTATGCCGGAAAAAAGTTCCTTGTTTTCTCTGTTGTCATAATATGTTTATAGCCTGTTCCCCTCACATATAAACAGGTATCTCCCCGCTGTCTCCACCCGGAAACAGCCACAGAATTGCATAATAGTCACCGTTATGCTACATTCTCGGGCCATTTCCGGCTCGCATCATCTCCGGACGCACATACCCGGGGCACATACTATCTTCAGGGGGCTTGCCCCCGAACAAAGCGGCTTGCCCCTGAACAAAGCGGCTTGCCCCCGAACAAAGCAGCCTGCCCCCAAATTAAGCAGCCTGCTCCCGAACAAAGGCCGAAACAGAACGGAACGGGCATTTGATCATTGCAAAGCATCCGGCCAAAGCACATAGCTAAAACATCAGGCCAAAACATCAGGAGAAAGTCATCATGACAGGAAAGCTTCTCAATATCGAACAAGCCGTAGCCTCATTCCGCAAATTGCTGGAACAGCAACAACAACGCTCCGCCCAAATCAAATCCGGCAGCCGGCTGCCGGATTTTGCCACACTCCCCTGCGTGCGGATCGCCCTCGCCGGAGGGGACGGCATCGGCCCCGTCATCACCCAATACGCACAACGTGTACTCGAATACCTGCTGAAAGACGAAATCGCACAAGGCAAAGCCGAACTGACCGAAATTACCGGCCTCACACTCGAAAACCGCCTGGCACAAAACTGTTCCGTGCCGGAAACAACACTCCGACAAATTAAATCTTGCCACGTCCTTCTCAAAGGCCCCACCACCACACCCCAAGCCGGCCAAGGCATTGCCAACCTCGAAAGTGCCAACGTGACCCTGCGCCGCGAACTGGATCTCTACGCCAACGTCCGTCCGGTGAACGTCCCGGACAAAGGCATCGACTGGTGCTTTTTCCGGGAAAACACCGAAGGTGCCTACGTTCTTGGCTCCCAAGGCGTACTGCTCGAAGGCAGAGAAGCCGGCAGCGAACTGGCCTTTGACTTTGCCGTCACAACCCGGCCCGGAGTCGAACGCATCGCCCGCAGCGCAATGAACTACGCCAAGAACAACGGCAAAAAACGCGTCAGCATCGTGACCAAAGCCAACATCATCAAAACAGGAGACGGAAATTTCCTGCAAATCTGCAAAGAAATCGCGGGCCGCGAGTTCCCCGAACTGGAAATTGACGACTGGTACATTGATATCATGGCGGCCAACCTGGTCAATGAAGACTTGCGCCGCAAGTTTCAGGTATTCATTCTGCCCAACCTCTATGGCGATATTCTGACCGATGAAGCGGCGGAAATCCAAGGCGGGCTCGGCACCGCCGGCAGTGCCAACATTGGTGACCGCTACGCCATGTTCGAGCCGGTACACGGCTCAGCCCCCCGCCTGATTGAAGAAGGCCGCCTAGCCTACGTCGACCCACGTTCCGTCCTCCGGGCCTGTAGCATGATGTTGGCCCACATTGGCCGGGGAGACAAAGGAAACATCCTCGACCGGGCCGTGACCGCCGCATCCACCCTCCACCCCATTACAGGCTTTGAAAACGGAGCCAAAACAGAAGATTTTATTGCAGAACTCATGAAAGGCATCACCCGGGCCTTCGGCTCCGCTCAGGCACCTTAACAAAGCCACCCGGGCCTTCGGTTCCGCTCAGGCACCTTATAAAAGACCTTCCAAGCCTCCGGTGTCTACGACAAAGTTGGCAGTTCGATTTACTTTCTGAAGTCGGGAACGGACGGGCGTTTTCAATTTGGTCTGCCGGGGGGAACGTTTACGTTTATTCCTGCGGCTTACGGTTATATATCGGTTCGCGGTTATGTTGCTTTTGGCAGCGGGAGCAATTCAGCAGCGAAGGTTTTGGAATCGGTGAACTTTAAGCAAAATCCGGCAATTCGGATTTCGGATATGGACAGAGACGGTCTTTCTGCTGATCTGGATACGGATGACGGGAACTGGGATACAGACGGAGACGGTATTCCTGACGGTGCGGACGTGGATGTGAACGGAGACGGGAGGCCGGACAACGGTACAGACTCGGACAGTGACGGTATCAATGACAGGTCTGATGCTGCGGGGAGTGATCCTGATAAGGATCTGGACAGGATTAAGGATGCGGAAGACACGATAGATAACCGTCAGGATGCGGACAAAGACGGTTTGCCGGATGATATTGACCCGAATGACAGCAATGCCGATACGGACGGAGACGGTATTCCTGACGGTGCGGACGTGGATGTGAACGGAGACGGGAAGAAGGACAACGGTGCCGACCAGGACAATGACGGTATCAATGATTTTGCGGATGTGGACAAAGACGGTAACGGCTACCCGGACCCGGGGAAGCGGGACAGTGACAGTGACGGTCTTGACGATAAAACAGACCCTGTGAATAACCAACAGGACAGTGATAATGACGGATTGGCTGATGCGGTTGACCCGGACAGTAAGAACTGGGATACAGACGGAGACGGTATTCCGGACGGTGCGGATGTGGATGTCAACGGAGACGGGATCAGAGATAACGGGAGTGATACAGACAGAGACGGTATTAATGACCGTTCGGATCTGAACCAGAACCCGGGTAAGACGGACTCTGACGGTGATAACATCATCGATGATGCGGACAGAACAGATAACCGTCAGGATGCGGACAGCGACGGATTGCCCGATGCGATTGACCCGAATGATTCGAATCCGGATACAGACGCAGACGGTATCAAAGACGGTGCGGATGTGGATGTCAACGGTGACGGGATCAATGACAACGGTAAGGATACCGACGGGGACGGGACAAACGATGCCAACGACCCGATAAACAACCGCAGTGACAAAGACAAAGACGGTCTTGATGATGCACAGGATCCGAATGACAACAACTGGGACACAGACGGAGACGGTATTCCGGACGGTGCGGACGTGGATGTCAACGGAGACGGTATTCCGGACAACGGTAAAGATACCGACGGAGACGGTATTAATGACCGTTTGGACAAAGACCAAAACCCGGGCAAGGCGGATGCGGACGGGAACGGCATGATTGATGTTCTTGAAGTCGTAAAGAGTTCCCGGGATGCGGATAAAGACGGGCTTCCGGACGCACAGGATCCGAATGACAACAACCCGGACACAGACGGAGACGGTATTCCGGACGGTGTGGATGTGGATGTCAACGGTGACGGTATTCCGGACAACGGTACAGACGCAGACGGTGACGGTATCAATGACAAAGGGGATCTGGATCAGAACCCCGGTAAGACAGATACGGACGGCGACAACATCATCGATGATGTTGACACGATTAACCGGCTTGTGGATACGGATAAGGACAGCCTGCCGGACACAATAGACCCCAATAATAAGAACTGGGATACAGACGGAGACAACATTCCGGACGGTGCGGACGTGGATGTCAACGGAGACGGTACCCCGGACAACGGTAAAGATACCGACGGAGACGGTATCAACGACCGTTCGGACAGGGATATCCATCCGGGTAAGTCGGATATCGACAATGATAACATCATTGATGAGATGGACAAGATTAACAACAATCTGGATGCGGACAGCGACGGATTGCCCGATGCAATAGATCCGAATGATTCGAATCCGGACACAGACGCAGACACGATTAAAGACGGTGATGATGCGGATGTGGACGGAGACGGTACGTTGGATAACGGCACGGATACGAACGGGGACGGTTTTCGGGACAATTCGCCCGGAGCCGGTCGTCCCAAACTTTCGTGGAACAGCCGCGGAACGTCTGCGACACAGGATGCGGACACCAGCCTGATCGATTTTGACGGCAATGCGAATGTGTACGTGAGCCTGCAAATTGAAGCCCGTTCAACAATTGCGGGCAGCTTTACCTACAAGTGGTATGTGGGCACCACAACGGCCAATGCGGCACGGGACAACACCCAGTCCGGCGCCACAGCACGCTTTCCCCTCAGCAGTGCCGGTACACACGTGATTTTGGTTAAAGTCAGCAATTCTTCCGGCGAAGCTTCTCTGTCCCGGACATACATTTTGAACAGGCCGCCTTCAAATCTGCGGATCACTTCCCCCTCACCGGGCAGCAGCATTGATATCAGCAGCGGCACAGGTGTTGCCCTGGAAGCTACGGCAACGGATGCCGATGGGCAGGGCCTGAGCTATAACTGGATGCTGGCCTCAGGCTCGGGTGTGACAAATACCGCTGCGTTTAATCCAATATCAGTGAACGGATCCGGCAAATATATCTTTACGCAGGCTGCCGGGAATTATACCATAAAAGCACGGGCCTCAGACGGGAACGGGGGCAGTACCGAAGGCAGCGCCAATATCACCCTCACAGGTGATGCTTCGGCCTTCGCCTCCAGAACCCGGCCGAGTATCGCAATCCTGGGGAGTTCGACCGGTGCGGCCCCCATAAACAACCCGATCAGAGGCAGCGGCTCTGCGAGCGGCACTGCTCAGGTGACAGTAAACGCTCTTATTACAGAAAACGGGGGAGCGGCTGTCCGTTCTGTTCACTGGGAAGTGGACGGTGTAACTCAGACAGGCACAACAGCGTTTTCTGCCGGCCGGCTTTCATACGGGCAGACCTTTAACATCAGTAATCCGGCCAATGTCCACACCGTTACCATGGTCGCCGTTAATACCTTGGGAGAAGAAGGACGCCAAAGCCGCAACTTCTATCTCAATCAGGCTCCGGTATTCGATGAGTCTGCCACAGCAGGCGGACTCAGTTCATACATTGTTCCCTCTGTGAGAAACCCGACAGTTACCACAGCCCAGAGTATCAGTGTGAAAGCCTCGGATGCGAACGGGGGAACACTGAGCTACACAGCAGCGTTTGCAGCGGGTTTTAATGTTCCGTCGACAGGGGCGTATACAGCATTGTCCGGAAGCAAAACAGGCACGGCGGGGAGTGTGGTTTCAATACCGCTGAGTTTCGGTCTTGGTGTGAGTTCGGGTGATTATACACTTCGGATTATTGCAACGGATACGCACGGAGGCGCGCAGGGTGTACTGTTGCGCAATGTGAAGCTGCAATCCAACGGCGGCCCGGTAATAAGCAGCGTAACGTCGGACAAATACCGTGTTGTGGCGCTTAGGGGGCTTCCCGGAGGAGAGACAGTAACGTTAACGGCAAACATGGGGGAGACGGGCATAGCTCCGGTGACCTATCAATGGGAACTGTCATCAACATCGGGTCTTGGCACAGTATGGGGCGTGATTGGTAAAGACTGGGTCTTCAAACCCGGCAAAATAACGTTTCAGGGGAATACGGTTACTTTTGCTAATGATTGGGTCCATTTTAATGTCAAGTCTGCGCCCGGTGGCTATCCTTCGTCTTTTAGGGTGACGGTGACCGACAGTGCCGGAGCCAGTGTCACCAAAGAAATGGCGCAGGATCTTATGGTTGAGACACTGCCCCGGCTGCCCACACCGGTGGTAGGGGTGCATCCGAATGTCGTGGCAAGACCGGGATCGGAGGCTGTGACTTCGACCCGGGACAGTGTCACAATGATGATAGATGGCGAGCTCACGCTGATGGTGTATGGAAGTACCCATAAGTATCTTGTGGTTCTCTACTCCACCGGCCCCATTCCCGAGAACACGAACAAGCCCTCTACGTTTAAGCCTTCGACGAATGTTGAGTGGAAATGGTTCTCGAGGTCTGCTGCGTCTCCTAACTCGGATGGTCTCTGGGGTCTCGAGTCTCTGGCTGTGCAAGACGGGAATATTCGTATGCATACCTCTCTGACGGTACCGAATTTGCAGCCGGACACGCTCTATTACTTCCGGGTAGTAGGCTATCCCCATGACCCGAGTCTGGGTACTCCGCCTGCGGGTCAGAATATACAGCATATCCGGAGTGCCTTGGGGCCTGAGGTTTCTTTCAGGACAAAGCCCTGATTCTGTCGTCAGAATAAAGAGATCAAAACAGCACCCGTTAGGGTGCTGTTTTGATCTCTTTTGCTGTTGATATTTTGTGATATCCGGTGTATAGTACAGGCGGTGTCGGGGCTGCGTGTACTGGCTGGCCGGTATCAGATTATATATCGAAACCCTTTATTACCCGGCCCCTTTGTGTACCACAGGGCGGAACCCCTTGGTTGGGGTTCCGCTATTTTTTTGCTTGTCTGCTTTGTGCGGTTTGTCAGATTCTGCTTGTTCTGTTGATATTTTGTGGTATCTGATGTAGTCCGGGAGAGATTTGGCAGCCCCTTCTTGGGGATTTGTTCTATTTACCTTTTGTATAATTCTTTGTATCTGTTTTTTAATTTACCTTCTGTATAATTCTTTGTATCTGTTTTCTGATTTACCTTCTGTATAATTCTTTGTGTCTGTTTTCTGATTTACCTTTTGTATTATCTTTGTTTATTGCAACAACTATTATTGTATTTCCGTCTTTTGTAACTTTCTGTACTTTGATTCGCCTTTCTGTGCCAATCCGTTCATGATCCGTTGGTCTTTTAGCTAATGGATCAGTTCCGGAAATGTGTATAAATAATATATATAAATATAAAAAATGTCCTGGCGGTACCGTTTAAAAACAGAATCCATCTGTATCATTTAAGAAATAAGAATTTAGGAGATCTTGATACTTTATAAATATTTTATAATATTGGATCATTAATTATAATTATAATTAGTATTATTCATTTTAAAGACTATTTTATGTTGTATCATATTTCATTATCTCATTAGTTCTTTGCAAAACTATTCTGCTAAGGTTGTCGTTATGGAATATCATGAGTTTAAAAATATTCATTCTGCAAATATCACTGCCGGAAAAACTCCGGCCAAACGGACTCCAATTCGCAAAAGTATCCGGATGAAGAACGGAAAGACAAGAATAATAATGGCCGTTTTGGCACTGCTCTCTATTTTTGTTTTGAGCTGTGAAGAATCCTCCGGAAAGGGCACCAAAGTGGAGCGGTCGTATCTGCTCGTGGAAAAGAGCCCCACACTCGAAGCGGACGGGCGTTACATGTTTGAAATATCCAGCTTCGTCAGTGCCGATGCGGTTCTCTATGATAAAAATACCAAGGACATCTCCAAAGAGAAACTCAATACCCTCTGGGTAATGGCCGGAGTGCGGTGGGGTTTCCGCAGGAAGGACAGCCCGGACCGGATCTACTGGATGCAGAAGAACCGGGGCTACACAAAGGCAGACGGCAATGAGTACACCGTTTTGGTGGACGACACCGAGAAGGCCAAATTTCGGCCGGCGACATTGCCCGCCGCCCTGTTGCAGGAGCCGGAGAGCAATATCGAAGTTTATGCGATGATCTCCATCGAAGACACAGAAGTTTCCGGAGTCTATGATCTTCCTGCAAACTTCAAATTCGATGTCATGAAAGGTACCGAGATATCCGGTCAGGTTCTTCAGGCCGCTGCCGGCAGTTCTGCCCGGGCCAAAATCGTTCCCGGTGCCGGCGTCTACTATATTCACAAGGGTTCCGGCAAGATTTTCCACACGTTTTCGGACGTGAGCGGAGAATACCGCATCTCGGTACAGGATTACGGCACGTTTTCCAAAGTCGTGTTGAGCCCCGGTACGGCCCCGTACGTTGCGGCCTACACTCTGGCCAAAGTGCCGGGCCGTGTCGTGGTCACCGGAGAAGATTTCCGGGTCAATACATTGACCACCGGCGTGGCTGTGGCGAGCAGCCAACTTTACGATATTACCGCCGGGACCTTAGCCGGCCCGACAGGCGGCGGTGTCCGGTTGGCGGGCAGCACCATCGAACAGGTCAGCACCAAAGTTATTCCGGGTGCCTTCCTGTTATTCTATGACAAAGTCAGCAGTTCAATCTACTTCCTGAAGTCCGGTCTGGACGGGCGTTTTCAATTCCGCCTGCCGGTCGGAACCCTCACTTTTATTCCCGCCGCTTACGGCTACATCTCGATTCACGGCTATGTCGCTTTTGACAGCGAGAACAATTCTCCGGCCAAGGTCTTAGAATCCGTGAACTTTAAGCAAAATCCCGCAATTCAGATTTCGGACATGGACAGAGACGGCCTTTCCGCAACTCTGGATGCGGATGACGGCAACTGGGATACAGACGGAGACGGCATTCCGGACGGTGCGGACGCGGATGTCAACGGTGACGGGAGGCCGGACAACGGTATAGACTCCGATAATGACGGTATCAATGACAAGTCTGACGCTACAGGCAGTGACCCGGACAAAGATCTGGACAGGATTAAAGATGCGGAAGACACCATAGATAACCGCCGGGATGCGGACAAAGACGGCCTGCCGGATGACATTGACCCCAATGACAACAATGCCGACACCGACGGTGACGGTATTCCGGACGGCGCGGACGTGGATGTGAACGGAGACGGCAAAAAGGACAACGGTGCCGACCAGGACAATGACGGTATCAATGATCTTGCCGATGTGGACAAAGACGGCAACGGCTACCCGGACCCGGGCAAGCGGGACAGTGACAGTGACGGGCTGGACGATACAACAGACCCTGTGGACAACAGCATAGATACGGATAAGGACGGCCTGCCCGATACCATTGACCCGGACAGCAAGAACTGGGACACGGACGGTGACGGCATTCCGGACGGTGCGGATGTCGATGTCGATGGGGACGGCACCAGAGATAACGGCAGTGATACAGACCGGGACGGCATTAATGACCGTTCGGACCTAAACCAAAACCCGGGCAAGACGGACTCGGACGGTGACAACATCATTGATGATGTGGACCTGATAAATAACCGTCAGGATTCGGACAATGACGGTTTGCCCGATGCGATTGACCCGAATAATTCCAACCCGGACACAGACAATGACGGTATCAAAGACGGTGCGGACGTGGATGTCAACGGTGACGGCACCAATGACAACGGTAAAGATGCAGACGGGGACGGGACGAACAATGCCAACGACCCGATAAACAACCGCAGTGACAGAGACAGAGACGGTCTTGATGATGCACAGGATCCGAATGACAACAACTGGGACACAGACGGTGACGGCATCCCCGATGGTGCGGACGTGGATGTCAATGGGGACGGCACCAATGACAACGGTACAGACACGGACGGTGACGGTATTAATGACCGTTTGGACGCAGACCAAAACCCGGGCAAGACCGATGCGGACGGGAACGGCATGATTGATGCTCTCGAAGTCGTACAGAGTTCCGAAGATGCCGATAAGGACGGCTTTCCGGACGCACAGGACCCGAATGACAACAACTGGGACACAGACGGTGACGGCATCCCCGATGGCGTGGACGTGGATGTGAACGGTGACGGCACCAATGACAACGGTACGGACACAGACGGGGACGGCATTAATGACAAGGGAGATATAAACTCCCACCCGGGCCAATCGGACAGCGATAATGACGGTATTGTTGACGCGGCCGACAAGATTAACCAGCTTGCGGATGCGGACAATGACAGCCTGCCGGATCGGATAGACCCGCAGAGTAAGAACTGGGACACGGACGGGGACAATATTCCGGATGGTGCGGATGTGGATGTCAACGGTGACGGCACACCGGACAACGGTCGAGACACGGACGGTGACGGCATCAACGACCGTTCGGACAGGGATATCCATCCGGGCAAGTCGGATATCGACAATGATAACATCATTGATGAAATGGACAAAATTAACAACAATTTGGATTCGGACAGCGACGGTTTGCCCGATGCGGTTGACCCGAATGACTTCAATGTTGACACAGACAACGACACCATCAAAGATGGTGACGATGCTGATGTCAATGGTGACCGTATTTTGGACAACGGCACTGATGTGGACGGAGACGGTTTCCGGGATAATTCGCCCGGAGCCGGCCGGCCGAAACTGTCCTGGAACAGCCGTGGAACGGCTGCCACACAGGATGCCGACGGCAGCCTGATCGATTTTGACGGCAATGCGAATGTGTACGTCACCTTGCAGATTGAGGCCCGTTCGACAATTGGAGGCAGTTTTACCTACAAGTGGTATGTGGGCACTACGTTGAGCAACGTGGCGTTTGACAGCACCCAGTCCGGCCCTACGGCGCGCTTCGCGCTCAACAGTGCCGGTGCGAATGTGGTTTTGGCCAAAGTCAGCAACTCTGCCGGGGAGTCTTCTCTGTCCCGGACATACATTTTGAACAGACCGCCTTCCAATCTGCGGGTCACTTCGCCCTCGCCGGGTGTGAGCATTGATATCAGCAGCGGCACAGGTGTCGCTCTGGAAGCTGCGGCAACGGATGCCGATGGGCATGGTCTGAGCTATAGCTGGATGATTGCCTTGGGCTCGGGTGTGACAAATGCCGCTGCGTTCAATCCCATATCTGTCGATGCATTCGGTACGTATATCTTTACGCAGGCTGCCGGGAATTATACCATCAGAGCACGGGCCTCTGACGGCAACGGCGGCAGTACCGAAGGCCAGACCAACATCACCCTCACGGGTGATGCTTCGGCTTTCGCTTCGAGGACGCGGCCCGGTATTGCGATCCTCGGGAGTTCGACCAATGCGGCCCCGCTGAATAATCCGCTCAGAGGTGACGGCTCTGCGGCCAGTTCCGGCCTGGTGACCGTGAACGGTCTCATTACGGAGAACGGCGGAGCCGCTATCCGTTCGGTACGCTGGTTGGTGGACGGAGTGACTCAGACAGGCACAACGGCCTTCTCTTCCGGCCAATTTTCGTACGGCCAGACCTTTAACATCAGTAATCCGGCTAATGTCCACACCGTTACCATGGTGGCGGTCAACACGTTGGGAGAAGAGGGACGGCAGAGCCGAAGCTTCTATCTCAACCGGGCTCCGGTGTTTGACGAGTCTGCTACGGCAAGCGGGGTCAGTTCGTATATCGTTCCGTCTGCCAAGAACCCCACAGTGGCCACTCCGCAGCGTATTAATGTGAAAGCTGCGGATGTCAACGGCGGGACACTGACGTACACGGCAGCGTTTGCCTCCGGTTTTAACGTTCCGGCGACAGGGGCCTATACGGCCCTGGCGGGGAGCAACACGGCTTCGGCCGGCACTGCGGTCTCGATGCTGCTGAGTTTCGGCCTCGGCGTGAGCTCGGGGGATTACACCCTGCGTATTATTGCGAGGGACACGCACGGGGGTGCGCAGGGCGTACTGTTGCGCAATGTCAAGCTGCAATCCAACGGCGGCCCGGTAATAAGCAGCGTGACGTCGGACAAATACCGTGTTGTGGCGCTTAACGGGCTTCCCGGGGGAGAGACAGTAACGTTAACGGCGAACATGGCGGAGACGGGCATAGCTCCGGTGACGTACAAATGGGAAATAGAGACAAAGCAACAAGCCCCCTTTGCGCTTTGGCAGGATGTAGCATCACTCGACTCCGGTAAGACTTTGTTTCAGGGGAATACGGCTACTTTTGATAATGATTGGGCCAAATTCTCCTTCAGTTCCGTACCCGGTGGTTACCCTTGGGCTTTTCGGGTGACGGTGACTGACAGCACCGGAGCCAGTGTCAGCAAAGAACTGGCGCAGGATCTTCTGGTTGATACTCTGCCCCGGTTGCCCACACCGGTCGTAGGGTTGCATCCGGATTCCAGGACAAACGCGGGAGATCCGGCGGCTCTGGCCTCGACCCGGGACAGTGTCACGGTGCTGATAGATGCCGGGCTCACGATTATGGCGCATACCAGTACTGATTCGTATCTTGTTGTTCTCTACTCCACCGGCCCTATTGCCGATAACACGTACGTTCCCCCTATGTCTTCTTCTCCGGGTGTTCAGTGGACATGGTTTCCGAAGAGACAATGGGGGAATATGGGTGTGCCGCAGCAAAGAATCGGAGGGAGTCGTTTACATACCGGTCTCACAGTGCCGAATTTGCAGCCGGGCACGCTCTATTACTTCCGCGTAATAGCCTATCCCCATGACCCGGCAGAGGGTATTCCGCCTCTGAATCAGAATGTAGAGCATTTCCGGAGTGAATTGGGGCCTGAGGTTTCTTTCAGGACGCAGCCCTAGTTCTCCGGCGGTTTCCGGAAATTTGCCGGGAATTTGCCGGCAAGGCAAACAGAACAAAACAGCATCCTTGCGGGTGCTGTTTTGTTCTGTTGTGCGGTTGTTGTGCGGTTGTTGTGCTAATGGAGAATTTTTCTGTCGATATTTTGGGGTATCCGGTACGGAGTAAGAGAGGCGTAGGGTTGCCCTTTATTACCCGGCCCCTTTATTACCCGGTCCCTTTATTACCTGGCTCCCCTTTGTCGGCCCCTTTGTGTACCACAGGGACCCCATGGTTGGGGTTCCGCTATTTTTTTGCTTGTCTGCTTTGTGCGGTTTGTGAAATTCCGGTTTTTCTGTTGACATTTTGTGGTATTTGGTGTACTCTGGAAGAGGACTTGGAACCCCTTCTTTGGAGATTATCCATGTTCATTTTTTGTCCATTTTTTGATTTACCTTTTGTATTATTAATTAATTAATTTCAATAATTATTATTGTATCTCCGCCTGTCGTAATTTTTTGTACTTTGATTCGCCTCTTGGCGGTTTGTCCGTTGATTCTTTGAATTTTTAGGATTCTTTGGGCTTTTGAGGCTCTTTTGGTTCCCCGGGCTCCGGCAATTTTTTACAGATGTAAAAATATGCATTTGGGAAAGCTTGATACTTTGGGGGCTACTTCATAGTATTAGGTTAGGGGCTGCCGGTATACTCGGTATTCTTTGTTTTAAAAGCTGTTTTGTATTATAGTACATTTCATTATTTCATTAGTTTTTTGCCAAACTCTTCTGCTAAGGTTGTCGTTATGGAACGTCATGAGTCTAAAAATATTTATTCTGAGGGTACCGCTGCCGGAAAAATTCCGGCTAAAGGTACTCCAATCCGGAAAAGTATCCGGATGAAAGCAGGGAAGACAAGAATAGTCATTGCCGTTTTGGCATTGATTTCTGTCTTTATGTGGAGTTGTGAAGAAACATCGGGGGGACGGAGTGCGAAAAAGGCTCCGGAATCCTACCTGACTCTGAAGCAGGACCCGGTGGTTACCAGTGACGGGCGTTACGTCTTTGAAATCCAAAATTTTGTCAGTGCCGACATCAAGGTTTATCAGGGGGGTGACGTACCCAACGATAAACTGCGGGCTCTCTGGGATTCCTCTGTCGTGCGCTGGGGTTTCCGCAGGAAGGACAACCCCAAAAAGATCTATTGGGTCCAGAAGAATAAGGCCTACACGGCAGAAGACGGCAATACATACACCATTGAAGTGGAAGAAAGCGAAAAGGCCAAGTTTATCCCAACAGAGCTGCCCGCAGCTCTGTTGCAGACGGACCTGAACAATCTGGAAATTTATGCCATGGTCAGCTTTGAAACCTCAGAGGTTTCGGGTGTCTATAAAATCCCGGATGATTTTAAGACCAAAGTCATGGAAGTTACCGAGATATCCGGCCGGATATCCAACCTTTCTTCCAAGACCGGCTCGCAGCGTTCCAAGGTAATTCCCGGTGCCAGCGTCTACTACATCCACAAGGAAACCGGCAAGATTTTTCAATCGTACTCGGATATTGGCGGGAACTACCGTATTGCGTTGCAGCATTACGGCCGGTTTAGCCAAGTTGTAGTGACCAAAAATATGAGCCCGTACACGGCCAGTTATGATTTGCAGAAAGTAAGCGGCCGCACAGCGGTTGCCGGAGCGAACCTGGAAATCCGGGAACTGACCGGCGGCCAAAGTTTCACGTCCAATCTGCTCTACGATATTACGTCGGGCGGTCTGGGCACTCCGAGCGTGGGCGGCACCCAGATAAAAGGCAGCACGCTGGATGTCAATGGTGCCAAGACCCTTGCGGGTGCCTACCTGCTGTTCTACAACAAGGGCAGCTCTTCGGTCTACTTTGCGCTTTCGGGTGCGGACGGAGGATTTGGATTCCGTTTGCCGGACCCCGCACCTATCACGACAGGTGACCCCGGATCCAGTCACAAGCCGATGATTTCCTTTGTTCCTTCGGTTTACGGCTACGTGGCGGCCAACGCCTATGTCGTTTTGGGTGATGCAAGTACCTATCCTTCCGTTTTCAACTTGGTGAGTTTCGACCCGGACCCGACAATTGAGCTTTCCGACCGAGACCGCGACAGCCTGCCGGCAGAAGAAGATCCGGATGACGGAAACTGGGATACGGACGGTGACGGTATTCCGGACGGTGCGGACGTAGATGTCAACGGTGACGGCACCCCGGACAACGGCACAGACAGTGACGGAGACAAAATTAATGATGTCTCTGATGCCGGCTCCGGTGATGCGGACGCGGACAATGACGGCATTAAGGACGAACGGGATAAAATAGACAACAACAAGGATGATGACAGAGACAATCTGCCGGACGACATTGACCCGAATAACAAGAACCGGGACACGGACGGTGACAACATTCCGGATGGTGCGGATGTGGATGTCAATGATGACGGGAAAAATGATAATGGTATAGACACGGACGGTGACGGTATCAACGACCGCGCGGATGTGGATGCGGACGGCAACGGTTCTGCGGACCCGGGTAAGACCGACGGTGACGGTGACGGTATCACGGATGCTGAGGATCCGATAAATGATAAGCAGGATACAGACAAAGACGGTCTGCCTGATGCGGTTGACCCGGACAGCAGAAACCGGGATACGGACGGAGACGGTATTCCGGACGGTGCGGACGTGGATGTCAACGGTGACGGTGTCCCGGACAACGGTAGTGATACGGATGGTGATGGTATCAATGACCGGTCGGATATAGACTCCAACCCGGGCAAGACGGACACGGACGGTGACGGTATTCCGGATGATGTAGACCCGGTAAATGACAAGCTGGACACGGATAAAGACGGTTTGCCGGATGCGATTGACCCGAACCCAACGGAGGCGGACACGGACGGTGACGGTATTCCGGATGGTTCGGATGTGGATGTGGACGGTGACGGTAAGCCGGACAACGGTAAAGATACGGACGGTGACGGCACCAACGATAAGAATGACCCTGTAAATAACAGCAATGATGCGGACAGAGACGGCCTGCCGGACGATAAGGACCCGAATGACCACAATCCGGACACGGACGGTGACGGCATTCCGGACGGTTCGGATGTGGATGTGGACGGGGACGGTACTCCGGACAACGGTAAAGATACGGACGGTGACGGCATTAACGATAAGGCGGATGTGGATTCCAACCCGGGCAAACCGGACAAGGACAATGACGGCATCACGGATATCTACGATGCGGTAGACGACACGAAGGATGCCGATAAGGACGGCTTGCCGGACGCATTAGACTCGAATGACAAGAACCGGGATACGGACGGTGACGGCATTCCGGATGGTGCGGATGTGGATGTGGACGGTGACGGTACCCCGGACAACGGTAAAGATACGGACGGTGACGGGATCAACGACAGATCAGACAAAGATTCCAACCCGGGCAAGCAGGACACGGACGGTGACGGTACGCCGGATGATGTGGACCCGGTAAATGACAAGCTGGACACGGATAAAGATGGTTTGCCGGATGCGATTGACCCGGATAGCACCAAGGCGGATACGGACGGTGACGGTATTCCGGATGGTCAGGATGTGGATGTGGACGGTGACGGTACCCCGGATAACGGTAAAGATTCGGACGGTGACGGCATCAACGATGCGAATGACCCGATAGACAACCGCAATGATAAGGACAAGGACGGCCTGCCGGACCACCTGGACCCGAATGATGACAACCCGGACACGGACGGAGACGGTATTCCGGACGGTGCGGATGTGGATGTGGACGGGGACGGTACTCCGGACAACGGCACGGACGCAGACAAAGACGGCATTAATGATAAGTCCGATGTGGATTCCAACCCGGGCAAACCGGACAAGGACAATGACGGGATCACGGATGTCTATGATGTGGCAGACGACACAGTAGATGCTGATAAGGACGGTTTGCCGGCTGCATTAGACCCGAATGACAACAACCCGGACACGGACGGAGACGGTATTCCGGACGGTGTGGATGTGGATGTGGACGGTGACGGTACCCCGGACAACGGTAAAGATTCGGACGGTGACGGCATCAACGACAGAGGGGATAAAGACGCGAACACAGGCAAACCGGATGCGGACAATGACGGCATTCCGGACAGTATTGACAAGGTGAACAACAATATCGATACGGATCTGGACAGCTTGCCGGACGCGATTGACCCGCAGCCCCTGAACTGGGACAGCGATGATGACGGTATTCCGGACGGTGCAGACGTGGATATCAACGGGGATGGCACCAAGGACAACGGTGCGGATGCGGATAATGACGGCATTAATAACCGTGCGGATGTGAATTCCAACTCGGGCAAGCCGGATACGGATGGTGATGGCATCATTGATGAGGTCGATAAGGTTGACAATAACGCTGATGCGGACAAGGACGAACTGCCGGATGCGGTTGACCCGGATGACACCAAGACCGATACGGACAATGACAAGATTAAAGACGGCCACGATGTCGATGTGAATGGAGATAATACCATTGATAACGGTGTGGATGCGGATAACAATGGTGTTCGCGATGGTGCGCTCAGCGCATTGGAACCACAGTTGTCCTGGGATAATGCGGCTTCTACGGCAACGCAGGATGCCAACCGGGGCAAGTTTGATTTTGACGGCAGCACTGCGGTGGTAGTGACCCTGAGTGTCAAGGCCGACGCAATATTGGATAAGGTCTTTACTTACGAGTGGTACAAAGGTACTCCGGGTAACCTTGGAACGTTGGACCGCAACAATAGCACTGCTACGGCGTTATTTGCGCTGACCGATTCCGGTGCGAATGTAATTACAGTGAAAGTCAGCAACGCTCGCGGTCAGGCAACTCTGTCCCGGACGTACGAGTTGAACAAACCGCCCTACGGCCTGACTATTTTGTCGCCGACGAGTAACCAGCAGATTAAGATCAGCAGCGGAACACCGTTCCCGCTGACTGCTTCTGCGACGGATGATGATGCGAACCAGACTCTGAGCTACAGTTGGCAGATTGGTTTGGGTGACTCGCTGGCATTGAATTCTACTGCTTTTAAGCCGTTGACTTTGAATGCGAACGGTACCTATGTCTTTACCCAGAGTACGGATCTGTACACCATGAAAGTGCGGGTGACGGACGGAGATGGCGGCAGTGCCGAAAAGACAGTCGTCGTGCTCTTGGACGGTGATGCTTCCGGTATCAGTTCGAGTACGCGGCCCACTATTGCGGCCGGGACAGGTACTACCCAAGCGGCCCCGATGAACAACCCGTTACGAGGGGACGGTAACTTCGGCAGCAGTACTCAGGTGACGGTGAGCAATGTCATTACAGAAAATGGCGGCATTGGAATTCGGTCGGTACGTTGGTTGATAGGTTCCAGTGCCCAAACGGGTACGGCACCTTTTACCGCCGGCCGGCTCAGTTACAGTGAGACTTTTACTATAACCAACCCGCTGGTACCGGCTGTTATTACGATGATAGCGGTCAACGATCTGGGAGAAGAAGGCCGCCGAAGCGAAACGTTCAACCTGAACCAGGCTCCGGCATTTGATGAGAGTGTGACAGGTAACACACTGCCGGCTTATGACATACAGACACCTCAGAGCCTCAATGTCAAAGGTGTTGACGTGAACGGAGGGGTATTGAGTTATGCCGTGGCGATTGCCTCCGGTTCTAATCAGTCCCCCGCTTCCCCGAGTTTCAGGGAGTTGACGGCAAGCCGGAAAACAGGTCAGGCGGGTGCTCTGACGGCCCTGTCGCTGGATTTCAACACCGGCTTGAGTGCGGGGAATTACACCCTGCGTGTGAGTCTCTCCGACTCGCACGGGAGTTCCGGAAAGGGATTGATGTTACGCAATATCACGCTGACGGGTGCCTCTACCAGTGTGGCGGCCACGGCCCCGGAAATCAGTTGGGCTTCGGGTACTTCCGGTTTCAGTGCCGGCACGGATGTGGCCTTGGCGGAGAGCACGAAGGCAGACCCGGCCAAAGCCCTCGTTTTTGTGGCACCGACCGGTTCCGGCCAGATAACGGGCAACAGTGCCACAGTGGCTATCTCGATTCGGGACCGTCGCGCATCCACCAAAAATTCCGGCTATAGCTATCAGTGGGCCTTAAATGGTACCAATGTAAGCAGTACGGCCAATGGCCTGAGCGACAGCAAGACCTTTGCTTTGAGGTTGGGTCTGAACACGATTACCATGAAAGTGACTAATGATGACGGGCAGGCCAGTGCCCAGGGGGTACGCAAGTACTATGTCAACAAGTTGCCGGAGAACCTGCGCATTACTGCGCCGATCGGCAGCACAACGGTTCAGAAATCCGGCTCTTCGTCCAAGACGGTGACTTTTTCGGCGAGTGCGGTGGATGTCAACAACCTGACGAACAATAATGAGGATCCTTTGAGCTATACTTGGAAGGTGTATGCCAAGCAGTCGAACGGCAGTTACAGCACAACACCTTACGACAGTGTGGTGCGTACGGGGGCCAGCTACAGCATAGATTTCAGCAGTGTCGCCGCTAACGATTATCAGGTTGTGGTGAGCGCGAAGGACAGTCACAACGGAGTTGCGAGCTTGGTCGGTGCGGGCAGTGACCGCGTGGCGGTCACCGTCAATGCCAACCCGGTGGTGACATTTACCAAGCCGACATTGAGTGAGGTAGTGGCCGGTGTTGATGTGAGTTTCCAGGTCAGCGTGAGCGACAGCAATGTTGCCAGCCCGAATTTGGATAATGATTTTACCTACGATTGGAAATACCAGACTCCGGCCGGTTCAACCTGGAACAGTCTGCCGACCGGAAGCACGGCGAACAATTACAAGTCCGTACTGAAGACATCAGGCTTTAGCACTACCACAGGCAGCGCGGTCTACAAGATTCGGGTTACGGTACGTGATAAAAATGGCGGCTCTACGGATAAAGAGTTTGGTTTGGGTATCAAGCTGAACACCGTGCCGAACCTGCAATTTTTGGGGACAACCAGTGTCTCTGACAACCAGAAGATCCAGTTGGCAGACTTGAATGCAGCGACTCCGCCACAGAATTTCTACGTGAGTGCAACGGATCCGGATGGGCAAACGATAACCTACAGTTGGGAAGTCAACGGCCTGGATCAGAGCAATACGGGAACCGGGGCCGCAAACAAGAAGTTGGAGAATAAGGTTTTCTACTCGCCGATGAAGAGTAGCACGAAAACACAGGCCCAGTTGGCAAGCGAGTTGTCGGGCCTGAGTGCTGCGGCAAAAGCAACCCGAATATTGGGCCGCCACAAGGTTATTGTCACGGCTTCGGCCGGGGACGGCCAGGGGAGTGACACGGAGAGCCGGAATCTCTTGCTGAATGTGGCACCGGTAGTTAGCAGTGTTACGGCAACGGCGGATGATGTTTCGCTCGGGGATACCATAACGTTTACGGCCAATGCGACGGATGCGGAAGGCGATGAACTGACGTATTCGTGGAAACAACGCAAGGTCGGTACGGCTGCCTGGACGGCTATCACCGGCACCGGCAGCACAGCCACGCTGACCGTGGCATCGAACTGGACTCCGGGTTCTTACCAAGTAGCGGTAACAGTAGATGATGGTTACGGCGGTTTGGCCAATACGGAGGCTGCACCGAAGGTAATTACCGTAATTGCCCCATCTCCGACCGTGGCGTGGACATCTGCTACACCGGCAGCGGATTCTATAGTTCAGTTACCGGCGGCCGGAGGAAGTGCGTTGTTTGGGGTTACTGTAAGTGATGTATCAACTGCGACAACGGCGTTAGACTACACTTGGAAGATAGATGGGACAACAAATGCTGCGGCGAGTGGGGTCAACAAACCAACAGCAGACTTAACACTTCCGTCAGGTAGGCACTACAACACTTGGTTTACGGTATCTGTGACAGTCAAAAATAGTAGCGGCAGGGAGACGACCCTCAGCCGGAGAATACAGGTGAATAATGCACCTTCTGTGAGTATAAGCTCACCTGCGAACGGGAGCGTTCTGGGACAGAACACAGAGATTGCTTTACTTTGGAGTTATCGTGACAGTAATGCGGACGGTGTGAACGGAAAAGCTCGTGAATACCAAATAGCCAGTGGCCATGGCCAACGTATAAGTGGCATTGCGGCGACGGGGGGCTTTACAACCCTTGGTTCTGCTTTGGTCTATAATACATCGGCTCAATTGACTCAGGCACACCCACCGGGGGATTATACCATACGCCTTTTTGTAGAGGATAATAGAGGTGCTGTGGGTGCTGCTTACTCGGACGTAACGATAAAAGTGGGCCTTGCTGCACCAACCGTGACTCTCATTGGTCAGGGGGGAGTTTCGGGAATCAGAGCGTCGTGGGGCAGTATTGCGAATGCAGTGAATGGGTACGAGGTTTCGTGGGGTACAGGCACAGATGCGAGCGGTACGCTTGCGACTGTCAGTGGTACATCTTACGATATCCCTTCCTTGACAGCGGGTACGACCTACTATGTCAAAGTGAGAGCTTTATCAACTAATCCGGCGAATACCTACGCAGCCAGTAGCTTTTCCTCACCTCAGAGTCGCTTGGCAGGCAGTGCTTCTGCGCCTCAAATTAAACTGACTGAGAGTAGGATGTGGGTTAATGGCGCGGCCGGGATCAAATACTATAGGATTGGTATTGAAGGGCGTGATATAGACAACGAAGTAATTACCCTTCGAACCAGGCGGCAGGAGCCTAACGGCTCGTGGACGGGATGGACAGACCAGGCACTCGATGCAAATAATCGGATCACTATGACTTTCACTTCGCCAATAGCGGATCATATAATTGTCGAGATGGAACTTTCTGACGGAGCTCGTACAGCGTCTTTGATCCTATACTCGTATGATGGATATCAGTACTCAGTTACTGATGATTATCCTAATCTGGCCCCGGAAGCAATCTTGGTGTCTTACGAGGGCGCGATTACCTACGGTGGAGGACGGGAGTACCTTGTAGTTTATTTTGATGTGCGGGATCCTGAGGGTGAAGCTGTGACAGTTACATATACAGTTGGTACTAGTGATGTCGTCTCCAATGCCAGATTGGAGGGCTCCGGAGCTCATGGCTCCAGTAGGTACAGAATCAATAGTAGTGCATTTGGCCGAGGCAGCAACCCCACTGCGGAGATTACGATTCGGGACGCATCCGGGGGCGAGCTAAAACTGTCTGTGGACAAGGCTGGTGGCGCACCTAATTGGCCAAGGAGTTTCTATCAGTAAAATGCGACCGGCACCGGAATAGGAGAAAGAGGAGGGGCGGCCCCGGCATTTGTTGCGGGGCCGCCCTTTTTTATAGTCTGTTCTTTATGGCTTCACAACAAAAATCTCCGGGCGGGGTCTCCGGATGGCCAAACTGGCGGGCCTGCCTGCGGTGGCCCGCCCTTTCGGGCCAAGACAAAACCAAGGTATGGCAAAAAAGAAGTTACTTTTTTAGAAGTATAGATTGACAGACTTCTGCAATGGCGGTATAGTCCCGCTCACCCTCAAACGAAGGGCGTGTTCTTTAACAGTAAAGCGAAGGATGAGTAATAATATGGTCAAGCGAGTAAGGGTCCATAGCGGATGCCTTGGCGCTATCCGACGATGAAGGCCGTGGTAAGCTGCGAAAAGCCCGGGCGAGGAGCAAACATCCTTTGAGCCCGGGATTGCCGAATGGGGTAACCCGGCAGTTGTGATGACTGTCATCTCTTAGCTGAACACATAGGCTTTGAGAAGTGAGACGCAGGGAACTGAACCATCTAAGTACCTGCAGGAAAAGAAATCAACCGAGATTCCCTTAGTAGCGGCGAGCGAAAGGGGATTAGCCCAAACCGGCCGCGTTTCGGCGCGACCGGGGTTGTAGGGCTTCCTGTATAAAAGTAAGAAAACGGTTTGTCAGCAGAACGGTCTGGAAAGTCCGGCCAAAGTGGGTGAAAGCCCCGTACGCGAAGTTGAACCGTCTTTTTGGAAGTACCTGAGTACAGCGAGGCACGTGAAACCTTGTTGGAATCCGGGGGGCCCACCCCCCAAGGCTAAATACGAGATAGCGACCGATAGTGCACGAGTACCGTGAGGGAAGTGGTGAAAAGAACCCCGGAAGGGGAGTGAAACAGAACCTGAAACTATGGATCTACAAGCGGTAGGAGCCCGACCACTAGATTGTTTTAAGAGTTTTAAAGCAATGTAGTGGTCGGGCGACTGCGTGCCTTTTGCAGAATGAGCCTGCGAGTTGTCCTGCGTAGCAAGGTTAAGGTACAGGAGTACCGGAGCCGGAGGGAAACCGAGTCTGAACAGGGCGAAGAGTTGCGTGGGGCAGACCCGAAACTGAGTGATCTACTTATGGCCAGGTTGAAGCTTGGGTAATGCCAAGTGGAGGACCGAACACTAGTCTGTTAAAAAAGGCAGTGATGAGCTGTGAGTAGGAGTGAAAGGCTAATCAAACTCAGAAATAGCTGGTTCTCCCCGAAATGGTTTTAGGATCAGCCTCATATGTTTTTCAACGGAGGTAGAGCACTGGTTAGGCTAGGGCGGGTCAAACCGTACCAAACTTAGTCAAACTCCGAATGCCGTTGTTTTATAGTATGGGAGTGAGACTGCGGGTGATAAGATTCGTAGTCGAAAGGGAAACAGCCCGGAGCGACAGCTAAGGTCCCTAAATTGTGTTAAGTGGAAAAGGAAGTATGACGGCCCAGACAGCCAGGAGGTTGGCTTAGAAGCAGCCATTCCTTGAAAGAGTGCGTAATAGCTCACTGGTCGAGTCGTCATGCGCCGATAATGTAACGGGGCTAAACACAATACCGAAGCTTCGCCTGTCGGCATCAGCCGGCGGGGTAGGGGAGTGTTGCGTAAGCCGTCGAAGTCAGGGCGTGAGCCCTGGTGGAGGTATCGCAAGTAAGTATGCAGGCATGAGTAACGAAAAAATCGGTGAGATACCGATTCGCCGAAAGCCCAAGGTTTCCCGGGTAAAGTTTGTCTTCCCGGGGTTAGACGGCCCCTAAGGTCAGGCCGAAAGGCGTAGCCGATGGGAAACCGGTTAATATTCCGGTTCTTCTGATAATTTCGATGGAGTGACGCATAAGGAAAGCTATAGCGGGGCGTTGGTAGTCCCCGTCCGAAGCACGAGGTGTTGAGAGTCTCAGGCAAATCCGGGATTTGAGCAGAGTGTAAGGCGATCAAAGCTACGGCGGAGAGAAGTGTAGGGATTCATCGTGCCAAGAAAGAGCTTCTAAGGTTCAGGTTATCAGGAACCGTACCGCAAACCGACACAGGCGGGCGAGACTAGTAATCTAAGGCGTACGGGAGAACTCGCGTTAAGGAACTCGGCAAATTACATACGTAACTTCGGAAAAAGTATGGCCTAACACATAATGGTGAGGTTGCAGAGTCCAAGTGGAAGCGACTGTTTATCAAAAACATATGTCTCTGCTAACTCGTAAGAGGATGTATAGGGACTGACACCTGCCCGGTGCCGGTAGGTTAAGAGGAGCGGTCAGACTTCGGTCGAAGCTGCGAATTGAAGCCCCGGTAAACGGCGGCAATAACTATAATTGTCCTAAGGTAGCGAAATTCCTTGTCGGGTAAGTTCCGACCTGCACGAATGGTGTAACGACTTCCACACTGTCTCAACGCGAGACCCGGTGAAATTGTAGTATCGGTGAAGATACCGATTACTCGTGGTTAGACGGAAAGACCCCATGAACCTTTACTGTACCCTGATATTGATAACATGCTGCTCATGTGTAGGATAGGTGGGAGACGAAGATATTGCACCGCCAGGTGCAAAGGAGTTGTTGGTGAAATACCACCCCTGAACAGTGTGTTATCTAACGGATGCCCGCAAACGGGTATTCGGACAGTGTTTGGCTGGCAGTTTGACTGGGGCGGTCACCTCCTAAAGAGTAACGGAGGTGCGCAAAGGTCACCTTATCCTGGACGGAAATCAGGAGTTAAGTGTAAAGGCAGAAGGTGGCTTGACTGCGAGACAGACATGTCGAGCAGGTACGAAAGTAGGTCTTAGTGATCTGGCGGTTCCGAGTGGAAGGGCCGTCACTTAACGGATAAAAGGTACTCTGGGGATAACAGGCTGATCCTGCCCAAGCGTTCACAGCGACGGCAGGGTTTGGCACCTCGATGTCGGCTCATCGCATCCCGGGGCTGTAGCAGGTCCCAAGGGTATGGCTGTTCGCCATTTAAAGCGGTACGTGAGCTGGGTTCAGAACGTTGCGAAACAGTTCGGTCCCTATCTGCCACGAGCGTTGGAAATTTGAGAGGATCTGTCCTTAGTACGAGAGGACCGGGGTGGACGAACCTCTGGTGTGCCGGTTATCGTGCCAACGGTAATTGCCGGGTAGCTAAGTTCGGACGGGATAAGCGCTGAAAGCATCTAAGTGCGAAACCCTCCTCAAGATGAGATTTCCCCACACAGGGCTTAGGCTTTGTGTCTGAAGGAAACAGGGAGAACACCTGTTTGATAGGCTGCCGGTGTAAGCATGGAAACATGTTCAGCCAAGCAGTACTAATGTTCCGTGAGGCTTGACCATATTATTACTCATCTTTCGATTCCGTACTTCGGGAGCCTCAGTCTCCGAAGTACGGGAATATGGTATTGATATAATGCCGGTGATGACAGCAAAGTGGAAACACCTGATCCCATTCCGAACTCAGCAGTTAAGCACTTTTGCGCCGATGGTACTACCGAAAGGTGGGAGAGTAGGTCGTTGCCGGTTTTTTTTGTGTATATGGCTGTACCGTGGGCATTAAAACCGTGCGGTATATAATCTGTGTCTGTGATAAGGGGTAGATTATGGCTGTCCGGTTTTTTTGTGTAGCTCCCCGGGCTGTGGGCAATCTTGCTGATTGGTATTGATATAATGCCGGTGATGACAGCAAAGTGGAAACACCTGATCCCATTCCGAACTCAGCCCAATTTTTAATCACCGGGCACTTTTGCGCCGATGGTACTACCGAAAGGTGGGAGAGTAGGTCGTTGCCGGTTTTTTTTGTGCTTATGGCTCTCTGTACTGTGGGCATTAAAACCTTGTGGTATATAATCTGTGTCTGTGATAAGGGGTAGATTATGGCTGTCCGGCATGGGGCGCAGCAGATGTCGGGCACAAAACTTGTGCGTCGGGCAAAACCTTATTGCCGGTTCTTTTTGTGCTTATGGCTTGATATTGTGGACAATTTTACCGGATAGTTTTTCTTTGACCTTTTTGTTTAATTCGGTTACAATTTTGGTCAATTCATTATAGATTGAAATATGTTAAAAACAGGGAATAGATTTCGTTATGCAAAAATTGATTAAAGGAATAAAGGCTCTTTTGGGATTCCCTTTCTATGTGTATAAAAACTACCAATTACAGACGCAGATTTATCAATTGCAGATTAAAGGACAAGGCCAACTTGATTTTTTAAGTGGTTTTATTAGTTCCGGATTTGTTAAGCTTACTCTCCCTAAAGTATTGAGGCCGAAGTACCCTCAGGATCTTATCCGCATTGGTGCCGAGGGGGATGGTGGGTATGTTTTTCCGGCTTCAGCACTTGCCGCGACAGATATTTTAGTAACGTATGGTATTGCTAACGACTATAGCTTTGAACAAGAGTTCCGGAAACGTTCTGGTGCAAGAGTTGTTGCTTATGATAAAAGCACAGAGAGCTATTTCACTGACAGAAATTTTTATGATAGATTTTTTAAGTTTTTTGATGGCATCCAATCTGAATTTATACCTAAATTTATTGGTAAAAAGAAAGGTATGATTTCCATTAGAGAAACTTTATTACCATATAAGGACAAAAAGATTTTTCTGAAGTTTGATATTGAAGGTGCTGAATATGATGTTTGGAATGAACTTGAAAATTTACCGGATAATGTAATCGCCATTGTTTGTGAATTGCATCAGGTAGAGCTGCATACAGAGAAAATAATGAAGTGGATAGAAACTTGCCCCTTGGATTTGGTACATATTCATGCAAATAATGCTGAGATATTTATGCCGGCCCATAAACTTATTGAGTTTACACTGGTTCACCCCAATTATTATGTAACGTCTAAAGAGACAGATATCAAATATCCTATATCGGGGCTTGATTATCAAAATCTCAAGGACCGAAAAGACTATGATGAGATTGAGTTTTTGTAAGGACTTGAGTACTGCCGCTTCCTACATTTAAGTTTTGTTTCTCTAAGCGTGAAAATATGTTCAGCCAACCAGTACTAATATTCCGTGAGGCCCCGGCGTACTATTGCCCATCTTTCGTATCTCCCCCTTCTCCCCGAACACTGAGCGTAGTAGAAGTGGGAGCGTAGAAGTGGGGGGGGAGGTCGTTACTGGTTTTGTGTGTATGGCTGTAGGTGATAAAGCTACTTAGAAAGAGAAATGTTTTTAAATAATTCCGGTTTTATTCCTATTTTTACGTATTTTAAAGTACTTCTAACCTACATGGAGAACTTAATAATTAGATGTATTGGTTAAACCTTATTATAAAAAGTATCCCTTTTGGGATACTTTTTTATGTGCTTGCGGATGAGTACAGGCTTTTTGCCCTGCGTAAAAAAGGAGCAAAAAATGGTTTACCGAGTTGTATTAGGATTTACAAAGTAAGTCAATGGAGATTACTGGAGCGTATAATTGCATCAGTATTCTTAACAGTAATTTATTTTTTTAGAAACTATTCTTACGTCGAAAAACTTTATATTGGGGCCTATATAGGCTTTGTTACCAATGCCTTAGTCACTGTGCTAATTTTGCATGTATTTATCCCCAAACTAAAAAGATCCATTGCTAAAACAGCTAAGGATAGTATTTCTGATTTAGTAAAACTGGATGAAGAAGATAACGCCATACCCAATACATCCGCCGCAGCTTTGGCAATTATTGGTGTATTACTGCCGGGTGGACTTGTGACTACTCTTGTTGGGAGTACTCTGGGCCTATTTACAAGAAACAAAGTAAAGTCGGCCATTGAAGAAAAGAAAAGAAAAGAGCTGGAAAATGCAAAGGCTCAAATTGAAGAAGGCATTAATAAAATGAGTAAGCAGCAAATATCTAATATGATGGATGAAATGATTGGTACAATCCTAATATTAATAGAATCCGCAGGTTTCCTTACAGGTGCCTTTTTTGGATTGTTGGTGACGTACCTTTAGAGAGTTTAATCACGGGAAACCAGTCCTCAATAAATCAATACGCAGGGTTTAGGCTTTGTGTCTGAAGGAAGCAGGAGAACACCTGTTTGACAGACCGTTGGTGTGCAAATACAGATAAGCGTAAGTGTGGAAACATGTTCAACCACAAGCAGCACTAATGTTCCCTGAGTTTTAACCATTATTATTGCTCATTTTTCGTACATAATTATAATGCCGGTGACGATAGCCAAATGTAATAAAGCGGAAGCACCCTCATTGCGAACTCAACCCCAATTTTGATTGCCGGACACTTTTGCGCCGAGGCTGCTATCAGAAGGTGGGGAGTAGGGTTCAGAAAATTTTTATTATTATGGAGTTTTTGAAATGAAGATAGCTTATGATATATTTTTTGATACAGAATTTGATTCTCTGCCCAATCTGGCTTGGTTACCTTGGGTAGGCTGTAAGTACAGAGATTTACCGTATAAATTATTGATTGTAGGGCAATCTAATTCTGATAATAAAAAAAGGATAAATGATACGCAGCAAAATAAGGGTTTTACTCGCTGGGTTATAGAACGTGTGATAGAAGGTGATAATGGCTGGCCTGTATTTCAGAATATACATAAAATACTAAAAGGAGGAAAGAACGTTACCGGAAGAGAGAATATTCAGGGCTTATGGGAAAACCTTTGTTTTTATGATTTTGTGCAAAGAGTTATGCTTAAGACTCCTGATGGGTTGAAGCAACCTACGTCTGATGATTATCTTGCCGGAAAACCTGTTTTTGATGAACTGATTAAAATGTTAAAACCGGATGTCTGTCTTTTTATTGGAGTGAGGACTGCAAAAGTTTTTGGCTCTTTAGTGGAGCGGAAGCCGGAAAAAATAGATGGTACATATCCTTTTACAGGTGTAATTAAAACGGGTACCATTCCATCAGTCGAGAAAGACATTCAGCTCTATTTTATGAGGAATCCCGGCTCCGTTTTTAAATGGGGTAATTGGCATAAAGATATTGGTGAGAGTATGCCGGAATTGTTACTCCAATTTGCGGATGAAAAGGCTGAAAGCATCTAAATGCAAATGTTTGACAAGCCGCCGGGTGTGTAACAGCAATTGTAAATGATAACTGGAACTGCAAGTGTGGAAACATCTTCAGACAAGCAGAACTAATGTTTTGTGAATGTTCTGTGAGGCCCCGCCATATTATTATTGCCTATATTGATTGCCTTGCTTGTATTTTCTTTTGGAGTAAATATAATAAATAACAAGGAGATTGTTATGAATAAAAAGAAAATATTTAGCACAGGCTTTGGATTGGCTTTTGTCGCTATTCTATTGAATTCTTGTGTATCGAAGGCTGGCGGTGGTACTGCGCCCGAGGGTACGAACGATGGTATGCCTGATGCAATTGCAGTGATGTATATTCTCAATGATTCAGAAACCGGTATGGGTCACGTAGTTGGTGAAGTCTCATTGACGGTGACTTCTGAAGGTTTGGCTTTACACCCGACATTTACTAAAAAAATAGCGGATGGTGAGCATGGTTTCCATATTCATGAGGGTATGTCCGTTGCACCTGCGAAGAATGATGCCGGAGATATGGTCGTTGGTCTCTCAGCAAAAGGGCACTATGATCCGGGAAAGACGGGCAAGCACGAAGGTCCGGATGGGGATGGTCATTTAGGTGATTTGCCTTTGCTGGAAATCAAAGATGGTATGCCTGTAGAGTCTGAATTGCTGGCTCGACGTATTGAGAGTTTGGATGATATTTATGGTCGTGTATTAATGATTCATGTTCACGGCGATAATTACTCCGATGACCCCAAGAAATTGGGTGGCGGGGGCCCTCGTTATATTGCCGGAATCATTGAGCGTGTAGCAAACTAGTTTATTCAAAATTTGGGTTTTCATTTTGCAGTAGGTAAGAAATCTAATAGTGTAATTTTCTTACTTTGGTATCAATGATAATGCCAATGCCGACAGCAAAATGGAAACACCCTTATTTCCGAAATTAGCCTAATTTGAATTGCCGGGTACGTTTGCGTAGGTGTTGCTATTACAAGGTGGAATAGTGATAATAAATCATGTGTCCGGACTGGTTAAGAGGTAATTCTCTCTGCAATTTTAGGAAAATCTGATACAGATTGTGACCCTGATAATTTCTTTTATAATCCGCATTCCTTTAAATATAAATTAAAGGGAACGCTTAAAGAATTCAGTCGGGTGAAGAGAAGAAAGCAAGAAAGGGAGCGTTGTTTCTTCACAATTATTATTGTCGTCTTTTTTTGTTATGATGTGCCTCCCGCCGGCGGGTGGGCTTTTTTGTTTTATGTGAATTCCCCTATATGGCTGGGTTTATGGCATTCGTATATTGCCAATCTTGTATATATATTTGTATAGAATGGATGTTAAACGATAAAATTAGATATTTTTAAACGGAGAGACTAAGACATAAAGTTGGTCTTAGTGGTCTGACGGTTCCGAGTGGAAGTGCCGGCATTTAACGGATAGAAGGTTTTTCGGGGATCTGCACATTCGTTGGAAGTGATAGTGGGGTTTGGCACTTCGATGCCGGCTCATCGCATCTTGGGGCTGTACTCAACTTTGGAGCAGTGATATTCCGGTCTTATGGAAAACCCTAATATTGCCGGCTTGTTCGCGGATATTTGCCGTCTTCTGAGACACGAAATAACAGAATTATTGGCCATGTATGCCTTTCTATGCCCTTGGTAGCCAGGCAAACCATAATGCAAATGCAAATAGTGATCTGGACTTGGCTGTTTTAGTGGCAACTTATGTGGACCCGCCTGATTTATTATGGCATCCGGGTTCTGAGCTGTCACTCTTGTGTCACTGTCAGGTTGATCTGCTGAATTTTTGTGCAACTTCTACGGTGATGCAATATCAAATCCTAACCAGAGATAAACGATTGTGGTGTTTGGATTTCCAAGCAGATTTATATGAGGCGGCGGTACTCAATGAAAAAATCTACCTGGATGAACGGCGCGCGCCTTTACTAAGAGATATTGCCAAAATAGGGAAAATTTATGGTTGATGATGTTGTCGTGAATAAGGCTGGCAGCATTGAGCGATCCATTATGCGAGTTCGTGAGGAATATCAGGACAAGGACAAATTTCTCCATAGCCATACTCATCAAGATGTGGCAATCCTGAATATCCGGCGCGCTTGTGAAGTTGCCCTCGACATCGGGCAGCATATTATCCGTAAATATCGCCTTGGTTTGCCACAAAGTGGAAGAGATCTAATTTCAGATACTAGAACAATCTAATTGGATTACAGTGAGTTTATCAAAGAGTTTACAGCGTATGGCAGGCTTCCAAAATATTGTTATGCATGAATATCAGAGTTTTCAACTTCCTATTGTGAATAAAAATTATTGAAAAGCATCTCCATGATTTTTTAGAATATGCACAAATATTACTATGTTAATAGTCTTATTTAAAAGATAGGAAATACTAATTTTGGAGAAATCAGGTATAATTCGCCGGATTCTGTTTTATATTAGTCACAATAGAACCGATCCCCAAACAATAATATGTATAAAAATTTCTCAAAATACCGTCAAATCAATTTTTGCGAAACTGCATATAAAAATTAGGGAGTTAAGTGTTCCTAATTTAGATGGGTATAAACATTATTGTATGTGTGTCTACCCTAACTTTGTCCATGAAAAAAGTTCTGTTAATGGAATAGAATCGTTTGGCAGCTATGCAAAGAGGCACTTGGCAAAATTATTGGCAAATTTTTAATGGGCTCAGTAACCGGTTTTTCAAATACATCTGTAGACGGAACTGTGAAGATACAGATTTGTATCAAACTTGGCTAAAAATTCTGAGGGAAGATCCGCTGTAAACTTGTCCGGACCCTAATTCTCTTCTGATTAATTTCAATGAAGAAAGGGGCTGGCATGTCAGGATTACTACCGTACAAGGAAAAATTGACGGTCCAAATAATGTAAGCGGTCCGAAGCTTTTTGACTGTATTCATCCACAGGATAATTTGTTCGAATACTTTTATATAACTGTCTGGCCCGGCGCAAATCTTGATTTTTGCCCGGTTCTTCAAAGAACAAACCCATTTTGTGCAGAATCTCCGGGCTGTTGCTGTCCGCATAAAAATCAACATAGGTCTGATAAAATTTCAGAACATATTCAGCATACTTACTCTCGGAAGAAACAATGGTACTCTGCGGAGAATCTTCGTTCAGTTTGCTCAAGGTACGATATACCTTGGCAAAGTCTTCGGTGTGAATCAAAGGCGTTTGGTCCGGGCTGTTCTGCCCGGAACTGGCCTGTTGCAGAAATTGGGGTAACCATTCCAGCAGTCGGTTTGCGTCATCGTTTCTTGTCAGGGCCTCAACAATCCCCACCACAGCCTTGCTTTGGAGCTCGCCCGCCAAGCCAACATTGCGTTGCCACATATCCACCGCTTCCGTATTCATGCCCGCATTCAAAAAATATTGGGCAGCGGTATCATAAATATCGCCACGTTCGCGGGAGGGCCAGTTGTTCAGCGTCTGGTAGGCTGATTCCATTTCCCCGTCTTTGAGCAACTTTCGGATGTCGGAAATGACCTGGCCGGTGATGCGGTAATTGATCTCACTGTCCAGTTCCGAGATATTTTTCGTGCCGGCGTTCATCAGCTTGACCTCTCGGTCCGCAGGGATCAGGGGGAGGCCGGAGTTTGGAATGGGTGTGGCCATCATGGCTCCCGACTGAAGACCATTATCGGGAGATGTGGCAGAGGCTTGGTCATCTTCTACAATAATTTCCGCATTATAATATTCCAGCTCCCCCGTGCTCGGGAGCTGGCGCGAAAAAGTCAGGAAATAGTGCCCTACGGTAGGAAAGCGAAACACAAAGGAGGTTTCAAGATTGCCCAATTCCCGTTCGAACTCCGGCCCGCGAGGAGCTTCGCTCAGGCCGGGAATATAGGTCCAGATCAGGCCGTGAAGCAGAAGACGGAAAGGGTCGCCCAGAGATATGGTTTTTGAAATATTGGTCTGTTTGCTCGGAGTACCGCGTTGAGGGACAGAGAGTTGGGGGACGGCTGAAGATGGGGGCGGTGTTCGCACGGTTTTGGCCTCGGCCACACGGCTCCGTTTCCTTTTTCTGGATTCCGTTGTCGGAGCCGGGCGGAGCAGGTCCCGTTTCACGATGGGCCTCACAACGGGCTTGGGCAGACGAGAGGAAGAGACCGTGCCGGAAGAGCCCGGGGGATTGGCACCGGGTCCGGAGCGTAAATTGCGCGGGACAAATGCGGCACCGGAGTCAGGAAGGGGGGCAATGCTGCCGGAATCAAGAACCGATTCCGAAACAGCTTCGGTCTCTGCTGACTGCGGTATGGGGCTCGCCACTGCCATATTTTCTGTATTCTTTGTATCCGTCTGAGCGACCGCAGGCCGCTCCGTTGTCGTTTGATTTTGGCCGGCTTCGGACTCGTTCGGGCTTTCCCGGTTGTTATTTAGGGGCACAGCCGCCTGCGAAGGTGTTAATTGCGAAGGGCCTAATTGTAACGGTGCCGCAGAGAATCTGCGGACAGAATCAAGCTGTTCCTGCAACTCTACGGGGGAGAAATTATCAATGCCCAAGCCGGGCTGAGCCAAGCCGGTTTGTGTGTCATAAATGGCCGCTGTGCCTGTGCTCGTTTCTTTGCTTGTCTCTGTCTTGGTATGGCCTTCTTCTTTGGCCTCGGAATCTGAAGACACTCGACCGGTTGTCGGAGACGGCTGGATATTGGGTGCGCTGCTTGCCCCGTTTGTCGGAACGGCTGGTGGTTCCTGAGAGACCAATGGTAGGATGCCGGACAGGAGAAGGAGAGATTGGCAGACAATGCTCCGGGTGAGAACAGAACAAGAGCGATATTTGTCAAAGATTTGTTTGATCTGTTTATACATCAGGGTCTTCATGAGCAATAATTATACTTAAAGTAAAGGATTTTGTTAAGGTAAGCTCTGTAGCCGATTTCGCAACATTCTTCGGTTTTCCTGCCTGAGCTCTTTAAGTTTTTTTTGATCTACATCATCCCAATACTTCTGTAACTCGTCGGAGCTCCAAGACTCTTTCAGGGGACGCAGAGGATGCAGTTCTTTCAATTGGAAGGTGCCGTCACCCGGCAGGACAAAATCGTCAATATCCGGATTTAAGATCGGATTTTGGCCCTGGATATATACTTTGCCTTCCTGAATTTGTTGGTTTAGGTTCATCGTTTCCCGGATCATGGGAATCACTTGGTAGGCAACCAGGAGCATGGTCGCGCCGACGATGCCAAAGAAATACCAAAAAACAAATTTCGAGGTAAGAGGATTATCGCGTTTAAAAAGATCTATGGATGACTGCCAAAGGTCACTCAGTTTCATACTTCCTCATTTCACGTCAGCGGGAACGCGACCGGTAGAGATAGCCCGGCAAAGATAGTATCGTGTACGGATGATGTCGACAAGTTCCCCCACAGCTATAAATATGCAAGTACGCTCTCCATTTCCTACTCGCTTATTTTCGTCACACTTGCTTTAGTCTCAATGACATATTTTTGTCCGCCCGATTTATAGTCAATCTGTATTTGATTTCCTATCGAGGGAGTTGTCTTGCTGTTATTTCTGCCAACAAATAATAAATCCCACTGTCCGTCGGTGTCCGATGCCCCTGTCGTAATATTGAATATGTTATACAAGCCTGTTGCGGGCGAACTGTTTCCGACAATAGGGAAGGTACTTCCCGCTGTTCCCGCCGATGTCAGGCTGAATGTAGTGACAAAACTAAGCCCAATCTGCACTTGTTTCTGTGTCGGGAAGTGGTTGTAGTAGATCCTCAGAGGGTACAAAAAATATTCATTTTCCTTATATTCAATGGCGGGTCCGGCGGCCATTTTTGTATACATGCTTTGGTATGTGTCCTTGTCCCATTTGCTCCCGAGCTGACCATCGGTACCTCCGGCATTTGCGCGTGGAAAAACGGCAGGAAAGGCACTGGTTGTGAAGTCCACTTGGAGTGTCTCCCAGTTGTGGCTCGGGGTTTTTTTGTAATAGACATAGGCATGATAAGCTGTATTGGGGTGTAGGATTTCGGGGAAATCCTTTGCCGCATCAAATTTTGCAACAGAACCGTCCACGACAATCGTAGAATTTGCCGCAGTTTTTGCTATAGTCATCTCATCCGTCATAGACAGGTATATTGTACGTGCTGCGTCCGAGCCTTTTGCAATACGGGTGTAAAACCCCGGCAGGTTTTTAACCGTTTCGTGGGCCGGTGCCTCGGATTTCAGGCTCACAATGACACCCATGACCCGCCCGGAAACATCGCCCTTTAGTTCAATGAGGGCTTCTCTCAATGAAACCCACTTTATGGATGCGGTTGGGACAGATTCGGTCTTGCTCTCATCTTTGAAGTTCAGGTCTGTGCACCCCGCCACGAGAATAATTGCAATTAATATAAATATATACCCCAGATATTTCCTCTGATTGTCCGCATTCACAGTAAATTTCTCCTCAAACCAAACACAGTACCTAATACGGTGTACAGTGCCTGATGACAGTCAATGTCCGGCACGATATAGATTTTTGAAGTCGGCTCGGCAGAGAAAAACCCCTGAGGAAAAGGCCGTTCAGGAAGAAGGCCGCCCAAGAACGAATGCCTTTTTGCCAAGCTTGCTTTTACATTGATCGGCATCGGTATCGTTACGTAGCCCGGTACAGACACAGAACAATATTCATCCCCACGACAGAGTACGGTTCGGATGGTTTTCAAAGACAGAGGAAAATAAAATCTTTTTTGATTGCGAGGATCAAGACCGAAATCCTTTGTTAAAAATGTTAAAAACTCTTTGTTAAAAGTCTCTTGTTAAAAACCTCTGTTACACAACTAGGGGCTCTAGGGGTTCCGTATCTCCCTCCGGTTTTGAACACTCCGGAGCGGCCCTAGACGACAATGTCAAAGATGCTGCCTTGGTCTTGAACAGCCTCCGGCTCAACATTCTTGGCATTCTTTTGGGCAAGTTCAGCTCGCAACTGGGTTGAATCCGCCCGTCCAATGCGATCATTGCCAAACAGTTGACGTTCGAGAACCTGGAGATTTTGACGCAATTCCTCCGGGCTGCTGCTGGCCTTACCAATTTCCCTAAGTTTATCCTCGAGTGCGGCCTCTGCCAGATTCTGTCGCTCCTGCAACTTGTACAGACGTTGAATCATCCGGTTGATAATGTGGAGCTGAGAGACAGAAATTTCGGAACTGCTATCTGCCAAATCACCCTCGTGGACAGAAACGCCGTTGATATGGTTAAAATTGCTGAATAACGCAGCCCCGGATGTTACGGGAACTGACACCTGACCCGTTTGCGAAAGATTGTACAGGTTCGTGATATTCTGCAAATTCACATGAGAAGACAACATAATTCTCTCCTTATAAATGAGAAAATGACCCCTCCAACTGCTATATCATCGGCAGGGAGAGTCTCCCAATTAACAGCGTATTTTCTATACGCTGTTTTGCCGTTTACAGGGCCGCAGAGAATGCCAATCCGTACTACTGCTCCCAACATCATACGGTATGCGGCTGAACAAACAGCAATACCCTTTTTTCGGCATATCGCTTTCTCCAGCGTATCGCCTTTGCAGATGATAGAACTTTTTTGTTTTATCGTCAAACTTCCATTCGTATAAATTTGACAGATATAGTTATTCCATAAAAATAGTTTAGCTGATTTATCTTGATGTACAGGACGATGCGGCATTTTGAAAGCTTGAATCTTACCGTGATAACCAACGCTGTTTCCGGAATATGAAAACAGCATGTAACAGGTCTAAATTTTCATTGTATATTCACACTTTTTTGACCTTTACACTTTGGTGCGGAAATGCTCTTGTGTACGCAGAAATTTATTTATTCTATATCATATCTTGTATCTGTTTAAAACGTAATTTTTGCTGGAAAATACAGAGATTTTTCGTGATTAAAAAGAGATTAAAGTTTTGTAATGTTGTATGACATCCCAATTTTTTATTAGCGAATCTTACGGTGAAAAGATTATAATTCTGCCAATAAATTAATGATTCCAAGCAGATTCATATGAGAAAACTGTTGACAGAATATATAAAGAATCTCAAAATGAGAATCATTGTAAAACAGAATGCATATTTTTTTATTTTTCTTCAGAAACTCTTGTAAATTTAATATTGGGTAAATATAATCATATTAGTGTTTTCACGATTTTGTATTTAATTACTGGATACGAGTTCAATTGGAAAACCTTGAATTTTGGAGGTGTACATTGTGAATGTACGGGTTTATAAGAAACTATATAGGGAATTGCTTGAGCGTGAGCATATTGGTCGGCTCCCCGAAACAATTTTTGTCGAAGTACGTAACTATATATCATCTTATGCAGAAAAAAATAGTCGGGTGGCTACTTCCGGTCGGTTGCGCAACGGTAAGCAGACTTTTACGACTTGGTTGGTTCGCTACCATAAAGTGCGTGTACGCAAACCGAGTGAAGAAGTCTTGGGATATATGCAGCTGCTCGGCATTCTCTTCCTCTATGTTTGGCATGTTGAAGCCAAAGAGGGTATCACGGATGACTTTCTGGTGGAGGAAGCCCTCAAGGAGTTTAACCGTAATCGCGAATATCGCAGAACTTTTGAGCTTCCTCATCCGCCAAAACGCCGGGGCCGTCCGCCGTTGCAGGCCCTTCCGGTACGTCGTTCGATAGCAAAAAAGGCGACCGGGCGGAAGGCCGTTCCGAAAAAGGCTGCGCAATCTGCCCTTAGAAAAGCTGCAATCCCCAAGAGTCTGCGCAAAAAAATTGTTCGTTGAGGCGGGTAATTTTTTTGCGCATCCTGTTTTGCCGGGTTACAGACGTTTCCGGCACCACGTTTCCGCAGGAAAGAGTGGTGCCGAGCCGGGCAGATGTCTGAGATCGGGTTTGGATATAGTATGAAGTCCGCAATGTTTTGCCGTAGTCTGTATCTAATTGGGTATGCTTCGGCGAGAGAAAGCTTCTGATTTTCCCCGGGGACCAGGGAGAGGTCTCCTGAGAGAGATCAGAGGCTTTTTTTGTTTTCCCGGTTGGTATATTCGGAGAGAGTAGAATTTGGACAATACTCGGAAAAAAATCGGGTAGCCGGGTGGCCGGGCAGCCAGTAGTATCGGGCATAAATACCGGCATATACATACGACTGAGAATATACGGCAGAATAAAAAGATATCTGAAAAGGAATCATAAATGTGGCGGATTCCATAACCAACAGCTGGTTTCAGAAAAGCATCTCGGTGATTGCCGACTGTAGCCTCGAAGAGCGGAAATACCTGTTTCAGCAAAGCCGGATCCTAAAAGAGGCCATGCAGGAACAAAATGAAGAAGTATTAGACCGGTTCCGGATTAGTGACCCAAGCTTTGGGATTTACGAGATTTTTCTGGAGGACAGCACCCGTACCAGGGAGTCCTTTCGCAATGCCGCCAAATTTTTGCGGGTCAATGTTTCTGACATGATTAGCGGCTCTTCTTCCTTAAATAAATCAGAAAGTTTTCGCGATACTTTCCATACATTGATTGGCTATAGTAACCATATTTTTATTGTACGCAGTAAGCAGGAAGGTTTATGCCGCTGGTTGGCCAAAAGCAGTAAAGTATACTGCGGCCGTATGGGTACGGCCTTTATTCCTTCTTTTGTCAATGGCGGGGACGGAGAGCACGAGCACCCGACTCAAGAGCTTTATGATGATTTTACTTTCCTGGAAGATTTACAGTGGAATTATGACAAAATCCATGTAGCCCTGATTGGAGACTTACTTCACAACAGAACGATTCATTCGAAGATCAATGGCCTGCAAATTTTTAACGAAGTTGAAGTGGACCTGATTGCCCCCGGAGAAATGGGTCTGCCCCGTTCCTATTATCAAATAATGGCGGAAAAAGTTTGTAATATTCGCATCTTTGCCAGTTTGGATGAGTATCTGGAACAGAAACACGTTGCACCCATGTGGTATTTTACCCGCCTGCAACTGGAACGTATGGATGAGATGATTTTGCGGCGGGAAGGGGAATTGCGTTACAGCGTCACGCTGCGGCCCGACCATTTACCCGTGTTGCAAAAGTTGCAGGACGAACAAAACTGTAAAATCAAGTTCTATCACCCAATGCCGCGTCACAAGCAATTCCCGGTTATACCGACCTTCCTGGATAACACTCCCTACAACGGTTGGGAACGCCAGAGCGCAAACGGTTTGATCGTACGGATTACTCTGCTGGCTTTAATTGCCGGGCGGTGTCCGCCTCCGGTCGGTCTCCTTCCCCGGGAAGAGACAGAATCCAAACCGGTCAAATCATATGAAGAACTGCCAATTTTGGATTCCGGCAGGCCAAAGGTGTATTCAGAAGGTTTGCGTCCCATTCGGAACGGTATTGTCATCGATCACATTCTGAGGGGTTCCTCGCCTCCGGAAATACGGTGTCACATGCGGCGTATCACCGAATTGATGGGGTTGGATCGGTATCGCGGCGGCCAGTGGGTGGGCAGTAGTCACAAAGACAGCCATATTAAGGCCATATACAAGGGCCTGATCTTCGTTCCCGAGGCCAAACCATTTAGCCCGGAACAATTGCGCAAACTCTCTGCAATTGCGCCTCACATTACCATCAATTATATTCAGGATGGCCAAGTGCAGAGTAAATATCGCTTGCTACAGCCACCTCGCATCTATGGTTTTAGTGAGACCCGTTGCCGCAATCGCAATTGTATCTCTCACGAGTCTCACCATGAAGGTGTCGATTCGGAGTTTAGTCACACTGTCGAAGACAATTTTATTTGTATTTATTGCCATACTGGTCATAATTTTCAGGAGATTTGGAATGTCTGAATTAGCAGAAATTCGCCGGCAATTATTCGACATTAGCCTGGAATTAGGGGCAATCCGGCTTGATATGAATTTTCCGTTCCGCTGGGCTTCCGGCTATATGATGCCCATTTACAATGACAGCAGGCTTTTGCTTTCACGGCCGAAAGCGCGAGGCTTGATTGCCGAAGGTCTGGAGCTGCTACTGCGCCAAAACGGGCATCAGCAAGTGGAAAATATTGCCGGTGTCGCCACCGGCGGTATAGCTCATGCGTTGTTGTTGGCCGAACGCATGCAGTTGCCAATGCAGTATGTGCGTTCTGAAACAAAAATGCACGGACTTTCCCACAAGATCGAGGGGCTGCCCGGAAGTTGCGGCGAGGCCGGTTACAAGGGCCAAAGTGCCGTTGTCATCGAGGATGTGATTTCGACGGGAGAAAGTGCTTTGCGGGCCGTTGAAACTGTGCGCCAAGCCGGTGCCGAGGTCAAAGGCTGTTTTGTGATTTATAGCTACGCCTTCTCCAAGGCTGAAGAAGCCTTTACCAAAGCCGGGCTGACCTGCCGGGCCATACTTAGTTTTCCCGAGTTGCTGGGCCATGTCGAACAGCAGAACTTATTCCGGCAGGAAGACGTGGAACAACTGCGCCATTGGCACAGGCAGCCATTTATGTACCTCGCTGAATAAACGGACGAGACGGACAAAACAGAGATGAACGAAGAAGTGACAAAGCCCGGTTACAGAGAGGCATTGCGCCGGAGCTACCGGGAGGCTGGCAACAATATCTGTCTGGGGCTGGACCCGCAGTGGCGAAAGCTGCCGGGAGAATACCGCAAAGTCCTTTCGATTCGTCCGGAGCACCATGAAATTGTGTCATTGCCGGATTGTACGGCTGTTCAGGATTTTTTGGAAGCTTCGCTGCAAAGTTTGCAGAGCGAAGGGCTTTGTCCGGCGGCCTTCAAGCCGAACCAAGGGTATTTTTTGGCCCTGGACCGTCCGCTTCTGGCATTGGAAGAAGACAGACAGCTACAGGACCGTGCCTTCGGCGGCAGCCGCCTGCTGGCTTGGCTGCACCGTTATTTGAGCCGGAATTTTCCCGGCGTCCCCATCATTCTGGATTTTAAAAAGGGAGACATCGCCCGCTCTTCGAGCAATTATGCCGAAGAAGGTTTTGCTTTGTGGGGCAGTGATGCGGTGACCGTCAGCCCCTACATGGGTTCAGATTCCGTCTCTCCCTTCGGCGAGGAGCTGGGCCGGCACCTGGGAGAAAACCGGCCGGTTCGCAGTCTCTCCTGCGCTCTGCCTTGTGGCAGTGGTGGGGTCTACAGTTTGCTGCGCACTTCTAACCCGGGTGGCTGCGATCTGCAAGATTTGCCGATACGCGGTGGCTCCGGAAGTTTGGAAAGTGGAGGAGACCGGCAGGACCTGTGCCTGTATCAAAAACTGGCTCAAACTTTGTTGCGTTGGCGTGACGAGCAGAAACTTCCCGGTTTGGGGGCCGTAGTCGGGGCCACTTCTTTAACCGAGTTGTATCAGTTGGCGCAATTTTTTCGGGAAGAGGAATTCCCTCTGCTTATTCCCGGTGTGGGCAAGCAGGGTGGTTCGTTTCGCGATGTGCAACAAAAATTGCGGGAAGCCGGCTATCCGCCGGAGCTTGCCCGCATCAATCTGTCCGGCGGACTGCTGCAAAGCTGGCCGGACGGACAGGAGGCCCCTGCTGACTGGGAGCAGCACATTTGTCGAAAAATGAAGGAACTGCTGTAAAAGGTTTTACGGCGGAACCGGGAGCCGGGCACAGAGATGGCCCTTCCTTTGATGTGCAAGAAACAGTATATTGTCGTCCATTGAACGATTCCCACCTTTGTGACTTGTTACCGTGCGAACCAAGGCTTTTCTGTCGAGGGAGTCTTGAGGCATGGAAAAGTGGGGGATTCCGAAGAGTGGAAAGATTCGTAAGGGTGCGAAGACTACGGTCAAGCTGTAAATATATGGCCTGATCCTGTCACGGGAGTATAATACATGAATGTAGCTATTTTTATGGGCAGCAAGAGTAACGCTGCGGGGTTGAAGCCGGCAGCGGACTGTTTGGCAGAATTTGGTATTGCCTACCAGGCCCACATCCTGTCGGCCCATCGAGTGCCGGAGGTACTGGTGCAGACACTGGAAGATTGCGAGCGAAACGGTACGGAGTGTATCATTGCCGCCGCCGGACTGGCCGCCCATTTGCCCGGTGTCATCGCCGCCCATACGACCCTGCCGGTCATCGGTGTGCCAATGGCCGATGCCATTGGCGGCTTGGATTCTCTATATTCCATGGTTCAAATGCCCAAACCGATTCCGGTAGCCACGGTGGGCCTCGGTAATGCCTACAATGCGGCCATGCTGGCCGTGGAAATTTTGGCCGTCAAGTATCCGCAAATCAAAGAGCAACTGCGGCAGTTCCGTCAGGATATGAAACGCAGCTATCTGGAACAAAACCAAGGTGACCCGTTTCAAGGCGACTCTTTTTAAGCCGATCCGTTGTAAGCTGACTCGTTGCAAGCTGACTCGTTGCAAGCTGATCCATTTTAAGCCGATTCGTTTCAGGACAACTCGCTCTAACGGGCCTTTATTGTTTCGTCCATCTTTCCCCGGGCAATTTATTGAGGAGATATACCATGGCAAAAGATTTACTCTATGAGGGTAAGGCCAAAAAGATTTACAGTACGGACGATCCCAACCAAGTGCTGATTTACTACAAAGACGATGCTACCGCGTACAACGGGGCCAAAGCGGGTAACATTGCCGGCAAGGGAGAAGTCAACAACAACATGAGTGCGCTGTTGTACGGGTTTCTGGAAAATTCGGGCATCGCCACCCACTTTATCTCCAAGGGTGGTGAGCGCGAGCAACTGTGCCATAAAGTGGACATTATTCCCGTAGAAGTTATCGTGCGCAATTTAATTGCGGGTTCCATGGCTCAACGCCTCAATATAGAGGAAGGTACCCGCCCGCTCAACTTGATTTACGAGCTGTGTTACAAGAATGACGATTTGGGTGACCCGCTCATCAATGAACATCACGCTGTGGCCCTGAGACTCAGTACCTACGAGGAACTGGGGCATATCGAAGTCATTACGCGGCGCATCAACGGTCTGCTGACTCGGGTTTTTGACAACATGGGTTTGACTCTCGTGGACTACAAATTAGAATTTGGCAGGGTGCCGGGGGACCCGAATGGTCGCATTTTACTGGCCGATGAAATCAGCCCGGACACTTGTCGTCTGTGGGACAAAAATACCGGAGAAAAAATGGATAAAGACCGTTTTCGCAGGGATTTAGGTGGTATTGAAGAGGCCTATCGGAAAGTGCTGGAACGGGTACAGAGTACCTTGTAACGGTTCCGGAGAGGGTCAGCCCCCGAAAATGAATATTATGTGTTCTATGCCTTCCCCGTCCGCTGTAAGGGCGGATGCTCCGAAGCCTGCCGATTGCGGACCGGGAGAGAAGTGTGGTATTGTGGGCATACACCATCCCGGCAACGAGAACGTTGCCCCTCTGCTGTACTACAGTTTGTTTTCTCTGCAACACCGTGGTCAGGAGAGTGCCGGTATCAGTGTTTATGATTCTGCCGGCGGCAGAATACAACGGTATAAAAGCCCTGGTCTGCTGAGTGAGAATTTTAGCAAAGAAGATTTGAACAGGCTGTTTGGTCATGTTGGTGTGGCGCATGTGCGCTACGCCACTACAGGCGAATCCAGTCCGGAAAATATCCAGCCCATCGAGCACGACTCGATACATGGCAATATTGCTCTGGCCCATAATGGCAATCTGACCAACACGAAAGAATTGCGGAAACGGCTTCAGAAGAAGGGCCTCGGTTTTGTGTCTTCGAGCGATACCGAAGTGTTTCTCAAGTTGTTTACCTACCATGCCCGAAAAGACGAGCGGAATGTAGACGAATTGCTGAGTAGCCTTGATACGGAGGCACAGACTGGTTATCCCTTGCTTGAATACGCTTTGCTCAAGGCCCAGGAGGAGACCGAAGGTGCCTATTCCATCGTCATCGGTTTGGAAGATAAACTGCTGGCGGTGCGCGATTGTTTTGGTATCCGACCCTTAGTCATCGGGCGCAGAGAAAACCCGGACGGCACGGCCTTGCACGTGCTGGCCTCTGAGACATGCGCTCTGGATGCCATTGGCGTGCCCTACCTGCGTGATGTTGAGGCCGGAGAAAGTGTCATCATTGACAACGACGGTCTGCACAGTTTGGGTTTAAAGGCTCGAAAGAGCCGTTCGATGTGTGCCTTTGAATATATTTACTTTGCCCGCAGTGATTCTTATCTGGAAGAAATCAGCGTCCACGATGCGCGTTACCGCGCCGGGGAACTGCTGTATCAGCAGGAAGCCGGACAGGAGACAAGCTGCGGCCTTCCGGAGGTGGTGGTCGGCGTGCCGGATTCCGGCCTGGCGGCGGCTATTGGTTACGCAGAAGCGAGCAAACTGCCGCTGCGGGCCGGAATCGTCAAAAACCGTTATGTGGCCCGCAGTTTTATCCAGCCGGACAATGCGGAACGCCAGGCCATAGTCAAGGTCAAATTTAATGTAGTTAAGCACTTGGTAGCCGGAAAGTCCGTGTTGGTAATCGACGATTCATTGGTGCGTGGCAATACTTCCCAACTCTTGGTGCAGGAATTGCGGAATGCCGGGGCCCGAGAGGTCCATTTTCGCTTGGCTTCGCCTATGGTCAGCTATCCCTGCTTCTATGGTATAGATTTCCCTACTCGCGAAGAACTGCTGGCCTACGGCAGGGATTTGGAAGGGCTGCGTCAAAAGATTAATGTGGAGAGTCTGGCTTTCCTGACTTTGGAAAATCTGGCACTCTCCACCGGACGGGGTAAAAATCTTTGTACGGGGTGCTTCACCGGGCTCTACGCCGGGGGTTTCTACGATGACGTACAGCAGTGCTATCAGCCATTTGCATCCGACCCGGAGCCTGACTATACTCCCGGCGGCTCCGGAGAGCTTTTTTCATGACGAACATAAAAGTTTTTGTCAAAGACAGAAAGAACACAGAAATTATGCGACGAGAGTCTGTTTTATTACCTGTTTTCGTCTGTTTTTGTTTATGGCGCAAAGCGGTTTCCCGGTGCCAAAGCTTGGCATCAAAGCTTGGCACGAAGGTTCGGAACTAAGCTTGGAAACTAAGTTTCGGCACCACAATATTGGGGAATAGGATAGGATGGACTATAAGGACAGCGGAGTTGATAAAGAGCGCGGCTACCAACTGGTTCAGAAGATACGGGAGCAGGAGGTGAAGACTTCCGGACAGCAAAATATCCTGGGAGGGGTCGGTGGCTTTGCCTCTCTGTATGCCTTGAAGGGCTACCGGGATCCCGTCTTGGTCAGCGGTACGGATGGGGTTGGTACCAAACTAAAACTGGCCTTTGATTTTGGTATTTATGACACCGTGGGCCAAGACTGTGTGGCCATGTGCGTGAATGACATTTTGTGTACCGGAGCCGAACCTTTGTTCTTTCTGGATTACATAGCCTGTGACCGGCTCGATGTGGAAATTGCCTCGGCCTTAGTGGGCGGTATTTCGCAGGCTTGTGAGAGCATTGATATTCCCTTGTTGGGCGGTGAGACCGCCGAAATGCCGGGTTTTTACAACAATGGTTTGTACGATATGGCCGGTTTCTGTGTCGGTGTGGTCGAACGGGACCAAATCCTGTCTCGGGAGCAGAGTCGGCCCGGAGATGTGATTATTGGCTTGGCCGGCAGTGGTCTGCACTCCAATGGCTTTTCTCTGGTGCGCAAGGTGCTGGCTAAAAGCGAAGAGAAGTACGGCCCGATAGACTATGATCGGCCCCTGCCCGAATTGAGTGGCGGAGAATCGGGGGGTATAGAAGGGAGCAGACAAAGCCTGAAACAACTACTGTTGGAACCAACGGTTCTCTACGCTCGAGTCCTGCCCAAATTGCGGGAGTGGGGCGATAAAGTCCATTCGATTGCCCATATTACCGGTGGCGGTATCCACGAAAACCTGCCCAGAGCCTTGGCTGACGGCCTTTGCGCCGAAGTCCAAACAGGGCAGATTCGGACATCGGAAATCTTCCGCTTTATCCGGAACCCGGCGAGTTATCTGGTTCCGGGAGAGTCCGCCCAAGCCCTGATCTCGGAAGAGGAAATGTGGCACACTTTTAATATGGGTCTGGGTTTGGCCGTTATTGTTGCCGGGGAAGCTGCCCGGGATATTCTGGAATCTTGTCGTGATATTTACCCTGCCGACATTATTGGTCGGGTGTTAGAGGAGGACGGGGGAGATTTGCCCCGAGTTCGATTGGTATGAGTAGAAACGTTTTTCAATCTTCACAAGCTTCACAACCTCTGCGGATTGCCGTGCTGGCTTCCGGCAGTGGCACGACTTTGAAGTATTTGCTGGATAAGATCGAAGCCGGAAAGCTGAAAGCCCAAGTTGTGGCTGTGTTTGCGGACCGTGACTGCGAGGCTCTGAATCGGGGGCAGGGTATTGTCGGGTTGCGTAGGGAGTTGTTCGACCGGAAATGCTTGGCTAAAGAGGAGCTGGACCGGGCCTTGGCTGACGCTATCGAACAATCAGGGGCTGATTTTGTATTGTTGGCCGGCTACCTTTCGGTGATTGGTCCCCGCGTGCTCTCCGGCAGGCTGTCCCGTGAGGGGCGTATCTTGAACGTTCATCCCTCGTTGCTGCCAAAATATGGCGGCATGGGAATGTATGGTATTCGTGTGCACCGCGCCGTGCTGGAAGCCGGGGAGCCGGTTTCCGGCTGTACTCTGCACCGGGTTAGTGCCGAAGTCGATAGAGGGGCCATCCTGGCGCAGTGCAAGGTGGAAATTAGGGACTGTGACTCGGCTGAAAAAATTGCTGAGAAGGTTCAGGGCCTGGAAAAAAAAATGCTGTTGGAATATTTGCAGGAGGAGATCGCTGAGAAGATCACTTCGGAGAAGGTTCCTTTGGAAGAGGTCCTTGCGTAAGGATCCTGTCCGCAGTCCGGGTTTACGTTGGTCTTGATTTGGGGCCTGTAAAGGGAGAGGTGGATGCGGATGTACAGGTGGAGAAAACCCGTCAAATCGCCGGGCGTTCTCTTCAATTTTTAAATTAGATCTGCCGGAAACAATAATGAAATTAGAGATACTAAAATTATATTTATAGCATATTTACATATCTATATATCCGGATATGGCAAAACCGGGTTCATTTTTCCTCTGAAAGCACAGATACATATTTGACAAAAGTAGATATTTTGTTAGTATGTCGTAGCCTAATGTCTGGGTTGCCGCCGCTATTGATGGCCTCCCCGGAAGTTGTTTTTAAAATTATTCTGTATCTTATTTATTTTTCTATCTATTTTTTGTCATCCCATTTGTTATAGCTAAATCCCCGTTCTGGAGTTGTCGTAATGATGTGCTGCAACCATAAAAATATTTCTTCCGGTGGTGTTTCGGCCCGGATAAAAATGATCGTTGCCTTTTGGGTACTGTGGATACTGCCAATTTTTGTGTGGAGTTGTGAACAATCTTCAAGTAAAGGTACCAAAGCCAAAGAGTCTTATGTGGTCATAAGCGAAAAATCGGAGACCGGTGGTAGCGCAGGCTATGTCTTTGAGATTTCCAGCTTCGTCAGTGTCGATCAAATGGTCTACGATAAAGGATCGGTACCCAATGATAAATTGATGGCAATCTGGGAGTCCAGCTCCGTGCGCTGGGGTTTCCGCAAGAAGAACAGCCCGGAACAGGTCTACTGGGTACAGAAAAGCACAAACTATACAAAGGATGACGGAATTACCTACTCCATTGAGGCGAATGATGCCGACAAGGCCAAGTTTATTCCGCAGGAGTTGCCTCCGGCTCTCTTCCAAGAGCCGGAGGCAAATCTTGAGATATACGTTTTGGTCGTTGTGGAAGACTATCAAACTTCGGGAACCTACGATGTCCCCGCAGATTTTAAGACCAAAATTATGCAGGCAACGGAGATTTCGGGTCAGATTGCCGGTCCGACCGGTGGCGGTTCCTTAGTGGTTCCCGGTGCCTCTGTTTATTACATCCACAAAAATACCGGCAAGATTTTTCAGGCATTCTCGGATGTGAGCGGAGACTATCGGCTTCTGGTACAGTACTATGGCCAGTTTTTCCGGGTGGTGCTGACTTCGGGTATGGCCCCCCACGTTTCCTCTTACGATCTGCAATATGTGGAAGGACGAGCTACAATCAAGGGCGAAAACCTAAGGTTGAGTGCTTCGGCCGGCAGTGGTGGTGCGGCGGCCAACCAACTGTATGATATTACTTCAGGAAATTTGGGTTCTCCGGGGGATACGAGTGGCGGCTTGGTGAGCGGAAGTACGGTCGACACACAAAATACGAAGATGATTCCGGGTGTCTTTCTTCTGTTCTACGACAAGAGCGGGAAGCGGATTTACTTTTTGAAATCGGGTACTGACGGTCGTTTCGAATTCCGTTTGCCGAGTGGGATACTTGTTTTTATACCGGCAGCTTATGGCTATGTGTCCACGGTTGGCTACGTGACCTTGGGTGGTACGGGGAGTGTTCCCTCATCTGTTTTGGGCATCGTGGGCTTTGGGCCGGCTCCCGGGGTTCAGATTTCTGACCGGGATAATGACGGCCTGCCTTCGGGGCAGGATCCGGATGACGGGAACTGGGATATTGACGGTGATGGTATCCCGGATGGTGCGGATGTGGATGTCAACGGCGATGGTACAAATGATAACGGGACAGACAGCAACAACAACGGGATTAACGATAAATCCGATGTTCAAACCGGTGGTTTGGATAGTGACAATGACGGTATTAAGGATTCCCAAGATACAATAGATAATGGGGCAGATCAGGACAAAGACGGACTGCCCGATGCCATTGATCCCAACGATAGCAATCCGGATACGGACGGGGACGGCATCCCGGACGGTGCGGACGTAGATGTCAACAATGATGGGAAAAATGACAACGGCAGTGACCTTGATAATGACGGTATCAAAGACGCTGCGGACATGGACCGTGATGGGGACGGGAATCCGGATCCGGGGAAACGGGACACGGATAATGACGGCATCACAGATGCCTTGGACCCTGTGAACAATAGTCTGGATGCAGATAAAGACGGTTTGCCCGATGATCTTGATCCGAATGATAAGAACTGGGATACGGACGGAGACGGCATCCCGGACGGTGCCGATGTGGATGTCAACGGTGATAATATCAAGGATAATGGTGCGGATCTCGATGGAGATGGTATCAATAACCGTGCCGATGTGGATCAGAATCCGGGAAAGACGGACTCTGACGGTGACAGCATCATTGATGATGTTGACACGATAGACAACAGACAGGACTTCGACGATGACGGGTTGCCGGCTGCAATTGACCCGAATGATACAAACAGCGATACGGACGGTGACGGAATTAAAGATGGTCATGATGCGGATGTGGATGGTGACGGGACCGTTGATAACGGCTTGGATGCTAACAGTGATGGTGTCCGGGACGATGCGGTCGGTGTGCTGAAACCGAGTTTATCCTGGACATTCAAGACTACGGAGACCAACGGCAACAAGTTTGACTTTGACGGCAGCACCCCCGTGAACGTGACGCTACAGGTTCTTGCGCAGACGCTGGGCGATAAGAATTTTACTTACAGGTGGTACAGGGGCACTACGGTGGCCGATGCCGTGTTGGACAGCAGTCAAACCGGTATTTCGGCAAATTTCTTGTTGAACAGTCCCGGCCCGAACCTGATTTTGGTCAAAGTTCGCAATTCCGGCGGCGAGGCTACGCTGTTCCATACTTATGACCTGAATAGACCGCCCTACCGTTTGCAGATTACTTCTCCTTCGTCAGGACAGACTATTGATATCAGCGCGGGAACAGGTTTCCGGTTGAGTGCTGTTGCAAATGAAGACGATGCCGGACAGGTGCTGAACTACAGTTGGATGATGGCCCCGGGCCGGGGAGTGACGAATACGAATACTTTTACGGCAATAAATCTGAATGCAGACGGTACCTACGTCTTTACCCAATCCGGGGATTATACGCTGAAAGTACGGGTATCCGACGGGAATGGCGGTAGTGTCGAAAGTACGGTTAATGTGACTCTTCAAGGTTCATTGACGCGGCCGAGTATTGAGTCGATCCCTGCGACTTCGACCCCTGCGGCCCCGCAGGATAACCCGTTTCGTGGTGACGGTTCTGCGACTGCCAGTGCCCGGGTGACGGTGAACAATGTCGTTCGGGAGAATGGGGGTGTTGCGATTAGTTCGGTGCAATGGCTGGTGGACGGTGTAACCCGGACGGGTACTACGGCCTTTACTCCCGGCATATATGGGTACGGGGAGACTTTTACCATCCGTGGTGGTGGGCCCCACACAATTACCATGATAGCAACCAACAGTAGAGGAGAAGAGGCACGCCTGAGTCAGACCTACTACCTAAACCAAGCTCCGGAGTTTGTCGAATCCCTAACTGACAACGGACTAAAAAGTTACGATATTGGGGAAGCTCACAGCATTGATGTGAGGGCTACGGATGTCAACGGCGGGATTCTGTTATATGAAGCTTCGCTTATTTCCGGTTTCAACGCTGTCCCTTCGGCCCCCCGTAGTGGTGGTCTTCTGGGAAGTGCGAGTGGTCTTGGAACGGCATCCGGTGTAGTGACTATACCTCTGAGTTTTACAAGTTTAAGTTTTACCGGGGTTGCGGGGGAGTATACCTTGCGTATTGTTGCCACGGACCAACACGGACTTGCCTCGGGGACATTGCTGCGCAATGTCAGGTTGACGAAAGCAGGTTCGTCGTCCACAGCTCCCGCAATTAGTTGGGCTGACGGTACCACGAACTTTAATGCTGCCTCCGATGTGGCTTCGGCGGGGAATTCCGGGAGCGATTCGGCTACAGTCATCGACTATTTGGCACCCACTGTTTCCGGAGCGGAGACGGGCAGTCAGGCATCTGTTGTGGTGCGGATCTCGGATCGCCGTGCGTCGCCAAAAACCACTGGTTTTACCTATCGGTGGACATTGAATGGTGCGGCTCTGTCGGGTTCCGGAAGTGGAATGCAACATGGCGTGGTTGCGCAAAACCTGAAACTGGGTCTGAATATCATCCGTCTGGTAGTGACCAACGATGATGGCCAGAGCAGCGTAGAGGCCGTACGCAGGTACTATGTCAATCAAGTACCGAGGAACCTGCGGATCACAACGCCAACTTCGACCCAGACTATTCTGGGTACAGGGACCTCTCTGTCCAAGGTGGTGAATTTTCGGGCTGAAGCCACGGACGGCAACAACAGACCCGGTGCGGCGGAGGAAGACCCTATAACTTATACTTGGAAAGTCTATGCTAAACAGGCGAGTGGTGCCTACAACAGCGTACCTGAGAGGACTGTGTTTGGACAGGTCTACGATCTGAATTTTGGCAGCTTTGCTTACAATGAATATCAGGTTGTGGTGGAGGCGAAAGACAGCTGGTCGGCGACAGCCACACCGGCTGCAACGGGTAGTGATCGAGTGGCGATCTATTACATCATTAGCCACCCCGTGGTAAAATTTGTTGCACCGGTTTCAGGCAGGCAGGCTGTCGGCTCGGATGTAGCCTTCCGGGTCAGCGTTAGCGATATAACCAATTCCGTCCTGAATTTGGATGATTTTACGTATATTTGGGATTACCAGACTCCGGGAAATTACGGTTCGTCCATCTGGAATACTCTCCCGGCCGGCAGTACGCCAAACACCTACAGAGCCACTCTGAAAACGGAGAGCCTTGCTGTGACAAGCGGCTCGATAGGCTACAGGATAAGGGTTAGCGTGCAAGGCCGGAGGGGCGGTTCGGGGAGCAAGATCTTTGATTTGAGTCTGGTCGGAAATGCCTTGCCGATTCTGCGGTTTTTGGGGACGACCAGCGTGTCCGATAATCAACAGTTCGAATTGGCAAACTTGAATGCGAATACTTCGACACAGGTGTTTTATGTGGAGGCTACCGACTCGGATAGTGATGCCCTGTCTTACAGTTGGGCCGTTAACGGCCAAAAGGAAAATCTTGGCAACGACCAGACTACACAGTTTAACCGGGCGTTCTATTCGCCGATGCGAGGGAGCTCCAAGACGCAGGCCGAGTTGGCAGCTGAGTTGACGGGGTTGAGTGCGACCCAGCGGGCAGCCCGGCTACGGGCCCGCCATGAGGTGGTGGTAAGTGCCACGGTCAGTGACGGCCTTGGCAGCGATACTGAGAGCCTGAGCCTGCTGCTCAACGTAGCACCGGTAGCATCGGTAACCGATAGTCTGGTTTCTCCTGTGAGCTATGTAGCCCGAGGCAGCGATATAACGATTACAGCAAACGCAACGGATGCGGAAGGGGACGACCTGAGCTATGAATGGTCCTACTACAGGCTGGGAGAATCAGCGAGTGCAGCCCGGCCGATTGACGTTGCTTCCGGCCACAGATTGAGCGGTAATACGGCGACTCTGGTTACAGGGGCAACTTGGACTACCGGTGTTTACATGATCGTAGGGACGGCGAAAGACAATTATGGCGGTTCAGTCTCTTTGGGGACGAGACAAATAACAGTTGGTTCAGGTCCGGCTACCCTGCTCAGACCGTTTATGTCGCCTAGTAGGATTACGGATACGAGTGTGACCATGAGTTGGGAGAGCATTGCCAATGCTGACGGCTATGCTCTGTTTCTGAGTCACTCCGATGGTGGCTACATCAGGGGTGTGACGAAGAGCGGTAGCGATAAAAGCCATACCTTCACAGGTTTAACACCTGACAGCGAGTACATTTTTGCGATCAGAGCCACAGGTTCGGGTTTTTGGGCAGACAGTGCCACCTTTACAAAGTGGGAAACTACGTCGGTCTCCGCAGTGAAAACAAAATTGAGTGTGCCGGCTCCTTTTAAGGTTGATTCGATTACGGCAACGAGTGTGGCTTTAAGCTGGGGCCTTCCTCGGGATAATCGCGGCGTAATTAATGCCGACGGCTATGTGTTGTCTCTGAGTGGCCCCGGCAGCTTGAGCAAAACGGTGAATAAGGGTGCGAATGAGTTTGCCCACATCTTCACAGGTTTGACACCCCAAAGTGCTTACACCGCCACAATTAAGGCTACAGGTTCGGGTCTCTATTTGGACAGCGATACCAGGAGTCTGAGTGCGACAACGTCTGCTCCCGCGAATGAAAAGACTCCATTGGCCACTCCGGGGGGCTTTCGGAGCAGTGCGGTGACGACGACAAGTGTGACATTGAATTGGTACAGTGTTGCCAATGCCGGTGGCTATACTTTGTCCCGGACGGGCTCCGGCAGTGGCAGTGTGGTGACAAAGAGCGCGAGTGATTCCGGCCACACCTTCACAGGTTTGACAGCTGCCACTGCGTACACTTTTACGGTTAAGGCCCTCGGTTCCGGTTCTTATGCGGACAGTGCAACCTCTCAGCTGACGTTGGGTACGAGGGTGGCGACACCGGTTCTGTCGATCGGCAGCGGATCTGAAGTGGTCGTGACGGAGACCAGTGTGAGAGTCCAATGGGGCTATGTCTATGGTGTCGCAAGATATGAACTGTCCTTGACGGGTACCGGTGTCAGCGAAACAGCAACGAAAGGCAGCAGTGATAGAAGCCATATTTTCACAGGTTTGACAGCCGCCACCAATTACTTTGTCTCGATTAAGGCTGTCGGTTCCGGTTCCCTTACGGACAGTGTCTCCGCTGACTTAGATGTACGGACGGCTTTTTTGAAAACAAAATTGCCCACGCCGGTTCTGTCGGTTTTCGGCACGGGGTCTGAAGTGGCTGTGACGGAAAGCAGTGTGAAAGTGCAATGGGACTATATCTATGGTTCCGAAAGATATATACTGTCCGTGACGGGTGCGGGTGTCAGCGAAACTGCAACGAAAGGCGGCAATGGGAGAAGCCACACCTTCACAGGTTTGACAGCCGAGAGCGCGTATAGCTTTACAATCAAGGCCATGGCCTCAAGCTCGGGTTCTTTCTTGGACAGTGATGTTGGTACCTTAAGTGTACGTACGGCTCGTTTGGCAGTAAAATTGGTAACACCGGTTTTTAATATCTATGCGTTTGAAGAGACGAAAGTGACTCTCCGTTGGGACCCGGTGGACAATGCGGATAGCTATTACTTGTCTTCGACACAATCGGGTGTGGCGGGCAATTATGTCACGAAGTTGAGTACGGAGAGAAGCCATACGTTCACCAATTTGTCACAGAGTCTTCGGTATACCTTTACTATTGTGGCGAAGGGCGCGGGTTCTTACCGGGATAGTCCCTCCGTCACGGTTGCACACACGTACTCGACTGATGGTGCCAATCGGAGACTGGCCCCGTTGAGGATCGATACCAGAGATACGAAGTTGCCGCCTTACGATAGTATCCCTCTGAGAAAATTTTGTCCCGGTGATTCTATGAGAGAAGACGGCAGCAAGGATTCTAGTGTTTCCTACTGTGGGGCCGTATTGGCTTGGAGGGATGGCGCGGCTGAGGTCACCGGTCCTGCAACGCATTGGGTTGTCTACTACTCTGAGGATCCCATCCCCGATACTGTGGACGAGTCCTTCACGGTTCCCATGTCTTCCTATGATGTTCGAAGTTTGGACCTCTACAAATTCTACAATACGAAGGCCCCTATTTTCCGGAGTGTTCACTCTATCTTCACCGGCTTGGGAGCAATCAATCCCGATAGCTATGTGACGGAGCCTTCTGATGCTAGTATTACCGGTATGGGTGCTGTGGTAAAAAGTGTAGAAGTGCGGAAGAGTACTACCTATCACTTCCGTGTCGAAAAATGGCCTCACGCGCCGACGGCTGCCGGCAAGGCCGGGTACACCGGAACTCGCAGGGAGAGTCCTTTGTCGGATCCTGCTACTCTGTATTTTACAAGGTAGAATTTGGAAAAACGGAGAAAAATTAGCCATCACGCAGCACAATCATGCCGCAGAAGGAGAACGGAGAGGGGGAAAAATTCTCGCCTTGCTCCTTCTGCTGCGGAAGGTTGTTCTAATTGATGCGGACTGCACTGTGAATCTGCCAGCCTCCTGAGATTAGCTTTTATAGGAAAGAGAGCTGCGTAGAGCGGGAAAATTTGATTTTCTTTGGTACAGGGATACAGGTGAAAACCGAGAGGGCAGAAGAAAGGGTGTCAAAGACACTGTTGATAAATGGACTCTCGGAGTCAGGTCCGGTATAGTTTTATTTCCCGATAATAAAGATACAGTTTCCTGTCACAGAAAGAATGACGTTTTGAAAAAATCGTTTTGTTGTATCCTGCTGTGTTTGCTCTTTTTCCTCCCGGAGATTTTGCCGGCGAGGACTTTGGCCGAGGAGGACCCGACCAAAGTTCTCGCCCGGGATCAGAATCCGGCTCGAGGGCAGGGAAAAACGGCAGAACCCTGTCTAAAACAAGATTCAAACCGGACAGAACGTTTGGTCGAGGCCGCAGGCGAGGGCCGTCTGGCCACGGTAAAAAACCTGCTCAACAGTGGCGCGGAGCCGGATTGTCTCAACTCGGTTGGATACACGGCTTTGATAGTGGCCTCTTTTTCCGGTTATTACGAGACGGCAAAGTTCCTGTTGGAGGATGGTGCAGCCGTAAATCAAGGCAACCGATTTGGCTATCGGCCCATTATAGCCGCCGCTTTTACCGGGAAACAGACTGTGATCGAGCTGCTGCAAGAATACGGGGCCGACGTTAATGTTCAGGACAATTTTGGTTTTAGTCCCTTGATGGCCGCAGGGTCTAATGGTTTTCACCGAGTGGTGAAGTATCTGCTGCAAGCCGGTGCGGAGGTTGATCTGGGCAACGCGCAGAGGCAGACAGCGTTGCATCTTGCGGCAAGAAATGGCTGGAGAAGCAGCATCACAGTGCTGCTGGACCACGATGCCGAGATGGATAAACGGGACATGTCCGGGCAGACACCGCTGATTCATGCAGCCTGGCATGGCCGATCGGAAGCGGTGAGGCTGTTGCTGCGCCGGGGTTCCAATGTTTTGGCTCAGGATGATGTGGGTTGGTCGGCATTTCACTACGGAAACAAATACCCGGAGGTATTGCGGGTCCTGCGAAGTTCCGGCCGCTGAGAAATCTCATGATGTGGCTTCAGAGATGGCTTCAGAGATGGCTTGTAGCCCGAGACAATAATGGATATATTGGTTTGGGTACGGATGGCGGAAAGATTTATTCTGCAACAAATTGTAGGGAGTGTGATATGGACCGAGAATTTTTTGACAAATGGTTACCGCGCATTAATTCCGTATATAAAGAATTACAAGAGCTAATATTGACTAATTTGGTCATGATTAATGAGCACCCGGCTCCAACTTTTAAAGAATCCGGCCGAAGTAAAATTTTTTGTGAGCGTGCAAATGCTGCAAATAATCTGACTCAGTGTGGTATAGATGAGATGGGGAATGGGGTTGGAATACTGCCCGGAAAAGAGCCGGACAAAAATATTTTGGTAGTGTCCCACTTGGACACTCATTTTGCGGAGACCTACGACCATCGCGTCAGCATCCAACCGCTTTCCATCAGCGGTGTCGGCGTTGCGGATAATGGTTTAGGTTGTGCCGTGAATGCAGCCCTGCCGGTATTCTTTGAAAAATTGGACTACCGTCCAAATGCGAACATCATCTTTATGGGCTCCTCCCGCAGTTTGGGTTCAGGGGATTTGGCCGGTTTGCAATTTTTTCTGGACCAAGGCAAGCGGCAGATTGACTGTGGTATCTGCCTGGAAGCACTGGAACTGGGGCGTATCAGTCATACCAGTCACGGTGTCCTTCGGGGCAGTCTCACATATAAAAGCCGCCCCGAACGCCGGCACAACGAGGGCACCGGCGCGCTGTATTATTTGACGGAAATCATTAATGACTTGTTGGCCTATCCTTTGCCCTCTCGCCCTAAAACGGTTATTTCTCTGACTTCGATCCGTGCCGGTCACGCTTTTAATCGCACGGCCACCGAGGGTAATTTGAATCTGGAAATTCGCAGTGAGGACAGTGATATTATCCGGGAGCTGTCCGACTTTATCAGCGATTTGGCTGATGAATACAGCTCGAAAACGGATGCGGAGATAACCTTTCAACGCCTGTCCGTCCGGATGCCGGGAGGCATCCCCTACCGGTCAGAGCTGGTGCGCAGCACCCGCACTATCTTAGAGTGGTTGGATGTGCAACCGCAGATCTATCCCAGCCGATCAGAGCTGGCGGCTCTGATCGTGCGGGGCATCCCCTCCGTTACGGTGGGGTTGACTCGGGGCAAGAATACTGACAGCAGTGACGAGTCTGTCTATCTCGATCTGCTGGAAAAAGGAATTTGCCAGTTGTTGCTATTGCTGCTGGAGACAGACCGACGGAGTGCCTAAGCAACGAAATGGCAAAATGCGTTAGATGCGTTAGAAGAAGTGCTGATATGTCCGTTTTCGATTTCAGCAGGCTATTTTAGCAGAATATAGTAGAAAATTATATGGTGTCAAAATCTATTCTGTCGCAGTTTTATAAATATATTGGAGTACAATATGGATGAAGAATTTGTAGCAAATAACTCTGATAAAAGTGAGAAATGGCTGGAAGAAAATACCTATCATCATTCTGTATTTCAAGATATAGAAAGATTGGTTAGGATTAAAGAAGAAAAAGGGCTGACAATCTCGCTCTGCATACCAACTTTAAATGAAGAAAAAACCATTGGAAAAGAAGTTGTTATTTTCGTTTCCGAGCTGATGAAGCGTTACCCGCTGATTGACGAATTTGCCATCATTGACTCGGGTTCGGAAGACCGGACTTTGGAGGTTGCCGGTTCGTTCGGGGCCGGTACCTACCTTGCCGATGACATTCTTCCGCATCTGGAGCGGAAGAAGGGTAAGGGAGAAAACCTGTGGAAGGCTATATATCAACTTAAAGGTGATATAATCGTTTACGTCGATGCCGACATTGAAAATATCCACCCCCGTTTTGTTTACGGCTTGGTGGGCCCCCTGATTGAACGGGAGGAAGTGAAGTACGTGAAAGCGTTCTATGACCGCCCGATCACGTATTCGGGCGGGACCCGGACTTCCGGTGGGGGCCGGGTGACCGAGATTCTGATTCGACCCCTGTTTTCCCTGTTCTTTCCGGAATTGAGTGCGATGATCCAGCCGCTTTCCGGCGAATATGCCGTACGGCGGGAGGTGTTGGAAAACATTCCTTTCCCGATAGGCTACGGAGTGGAAACGGCCCACTTGCTTGATGTGTTGCACATGCATGGCATAGAGGCCTTTGCCCAAACCGACCTGGACCAGCGGGTCCATCGCAACCAGCCAATTGCGGCCCTGAGCCGGATGTCATTTGGCATTTTGCAAACGTTTTTTTCGCGTTTACAGCGTTTCAATATTTTGGAAACCAAAGATGAATTACTGACCGTATTTCGCCGGGTACAGGTGAGTGAACAGCAGTTTCAGATGATAACGAGAACAATTCTGGAAGATGAACGGCCTCCGATAGTCGATATTCCTGAATATGTTAAGAAGTTTCCGCGCCGGAATCTCTGATTTTGAGTCTGCCGGAATCGTTTCTGTTTGTTGATATATAAGAATTAGGCGATTTACCGCAGTGTATCCGGGCTCTTGGCCAAGGTCTGTCACATATGTGACAGACCTTGGCCAAGAGTTTTGAAGAGTCGTGAAGAGTTGAAGAGCTATTGGAGCAGTCTTTGGGTCTGCCGGAATGGGGGTATGTTTGTACCACCTCGGCAGGAACGGCCGGGAGCCGTTTTTTTTAGGCACTTGAGGGCTGTTATCGGAGCGGCTTTGCTTCTGTTGTCGGTTTCTTGTTACAGCAGCCCGTTTCGGGAAGAGACCACGCGGACTTTGGCCGGAGCGGGTAAGCGATATTACGCATTGCAGGTCAAGTTTGGACCGAGTTTGCAGCGGTTCTTTGGACGGCTGGGCTGCAACTATAATTCGACGGAATCATGGACCGTATATTTCAGCCGCGACCCGGATAGCTATCGGTTCTCCGAGGGACAGCATCTGCCGGACTTTGGAGTCATGAGGCGAATCAGCGATCTGAAATTGTTTCTGCCCCGTGGGGTCTACTTGTTGGATGACTATTATAAAGCGGGTGCCTACGGGATGTTTCCCGTCATTACCTCATTGAAAATCAGGAATTACAGGCTGACTCGGAAAGAGCAGGCATTTATTGAATTGCAGCAGGGAGACATCCGGCCCGAAGGTCTTCCTGTGGCTGAGCCGGCGGATGCAGATGCGGAGCCTCAAATAGAGACAGAAGCAGAAGCAGAGGGACCAAATCTGGCCGCGTTGCCCGAGGTGGTTAATGAGTCCGGCTTGGTCAGGCAGAAGAGAGTCCGGAAGAATCAAAAGCCGCTTTCCTACCCAAATGTGCCGAAACGGAATTTTCGCCCCCTTCAGCGGGCGAAGCTCGGACCCAGATTCTTAAATTATTTGTTGATGGTAGGAGCCGATAAGAGAGCCGGCGGCAGCCGGATGGAATTGTGGCACCTGCCGGTGCTTCTTCCGGATTCAAACGCACCCTTCCAATACTTGGGGGAACTGGAAATTGACTTGCTGCCTCTGGCCGGAAGGGCGGAGAGTCTGCGTCTAAATTATCTGGGGCAGGGGAACTTGGTTTTTCGGGTAAGGGACAACTTGCCCTATTGGAAGCCCCACCTTGACGAATGGTTGAGGGGTCTCCACCCGGAACCGGTCTCTCGGCGGCCGGGCGGGCGGCTGGAAACAAAGAGATGGAAGACAGGGGTGAGATCCATATTTTTCACAAATCTGCTGCAAGTTGTTGCGAATGAAATACCGAATCGGCGTTATCCCTACGTCAGAATGTATTTTCATGACAGGCCGGAATGTCAGTTTTAAGAGTGCTTCATAGGCACTTTGCGGTGGGACTTTAAGGGCACTTTAAAGACTCTTTAAAGGCTTTTGGCAGAAAAGAGTTGCGGTTCTTGACTCTTTCGGGGAAAATTGCATAATGCGCCTTGCTTTCCTCTGTAGCTCAGTTGGTAGAGCAGGTGGCTGTTAACCACTTTGTCGGGGGTTCAAGTCCCTCCGGAGGAGCTTAAGTAAACAAGCGAAACAAAAACGGGTAGAGACGGAAGTGCCGCACTTTCGCTTCTACCCGTTTTTGTTTCGCTTTGCTTCGTCTGGGCTTTTGTCTTACTTGTTCACCAGTCTTCCCGTGATGATCCCCCGGCCTTAGCCGGGGGATCATCACGGGCGGGAATTATTTTTGGCTCTGTTGGCTCTGCAACTTGGCAATAATAGGGGCAATGCCCTTGTACGAAAGAGGCTGGGCCACTCGGATTTTATCGTTGGTCTGTATTACCGTGCTCTCTTTGATTAACTTGCGGTTCGAGTCCAATACAACTTGGATAAGGGGCAGTCTTGGGTCTCTCTCATTGTTGCGCAGCACGCGCCCAATGGCCCCATTGTTTAGTGAAACATAACTCCCGACAGGATAGAGCGATAGCAGTCTGACCAACAGTTTGACCAGCTCTGCATCGTAGTGGATATTGGCCCCTTTCATCAGGGTCAGCAAGGCGGAGTGGGCCATGCGGGATTCACGGAACTGTTGATCCGTGGTCATGGCAACGTAAGAACAAACCAAGCCGATGTAGCGACCAAAGTCCAATATCTCGTTATTGGCAACGCCATAGGGGTAGCCTGAGCCATCGAGCCGTTCGTGGTGTTGCAATATGCCTTCGGCGACTTCTGAGGGGAAGTTATACTGTTTGAGCATGTTCAGGCCCTCATGAACATGGGATTTTTGCAGCTGAAATTCCTGTGGTGTCAGACGTTTGTTCCGGTCGATCATGTTGGTAAATTTGATTAGTCCGACTTCGTGGAGCAGGGCGGAAAGGGCCAGGTTCATGAGACGGTGCTGGGGCATTTTGGCTGCGTTAGCCAAGGCTACGGTCAGGATGAAGGAATTGACCGAATGAATTTCAATATAACTGCCCTTCGTTTGAAATTCCTGAAACCGCAGAATCGAGAAATCCATGCGGCGAATACTTTCGATCATTTGTCTGAGTGAATTCAGCGGTTCGCCGACAGTGAAACGTTGCTGTCTGCGAATGGTCTGGTAGCAGGTCGAGACAAAGTTGCTGATTTGCTGGTGCAGGGCTTCGGCCTCGCGCATATCGGCAATGTCCCTTTGCATAATGTCCAGGCTGTCACTGAGGGCGGAGCCCGCAAGGGCAGAGATGCCTTCCGGGCCTGTTATCGTGCTGTCACGCAGTTCCGGTGTCTCAATTTTCCAAGTCCGGAAGATTTCCATATCTTCTTCCGTAATCGGGGTATCCCGTGGATGGATGAGGAAGTCATCGTAGTATAAATCACGGTCAAATTTTTGATTGACAGAAATTTTGAAAAGGGGAATTCGTTGTATTTTTGTATTGTCAGCCATTCCTTGATTTCCTAAACTGATAGTCAGAGTTTGAGCGCAACCGGTAATTGCTTCGTGCTGCTGCGGGTTGTGTCCTGGGGGGGAACATTGACTCTGCGTAAACTACTGATAGGCTTTAATCTCAGCCTATTCTCGACTTTGCTTTTCAGCATAGCGTTGCCGTTTGGGTTACTGGGCAACAATGTTTTCGAGTACTTCCGCCACAACGTATTTGGTATCGGCATAATGCTGTTGAGCTTTATAGCTATCAACGTCTATTTCTCCTATAATTGGTCTTTGTTTAGTTATTTAGAGAAAGGTGACTGGTATAGTTTACTCGGTTTATTGCGGACAAACATTTTTGAGAAAAAGAAATATAACAGAAAACAGATCTCTTATTTTATTGAAGTAGCAATACAGTTAAATAATTTAGAACTCCTGCGAGAACTATTCGAGGAATTACAGGCGCGTGCCGGCCTCCCGGAAAAGTTCTCTTACGTGCATGGGCCTTGGAACCCTACAGAGAATACAACCAAGATATGGAAATGGCAGAGTGCCGGCAAGGGCGGAAAGGCCGGAAAATGGTCAAGTGTAAAGTGGTGGTGGAAAAATCGCAAGAATTACAGGCTTGGACGCAATGCACGCAAGTGTCTGTGCGAATACGCCATTGAGTTTGGTCTGCCGTATTTGATTGATGATCCGGGCCATGAAAGCGAAGTGTATTTTGGTGATTTGCGTGATTTCACCGCGTTTCAGCAGAAGCGTTATGTGCATAAGTACAAGTGGGCCGAGCTGTTTTATGCGATAGCACTTCTGGTCCAGGGCAAAGTAAAATATGCCGCGCATTTCCTGGAACAGCTTTTGGTGAACCAGCCTTCGGAAACATCGCAGGAACTGCGATGGCCCAAATACCGGGACTCGGAGACCGAGGCCCGGGGTCATGCATCTGCGGCCCGTTTCGAGCCGGGCCGGGCCGAGGGCGGCCCCGGCGTTGCCATCTTTAGCAGACTGAAGGCTTGGCGACGGCTGCGTGAAGATGCTCTGTTACAGTTGGTCAGTATTCAGTTGCTGGAAGACTTGCAGGGGAACCCGGAACCGGAGAGGGGAGCCGGCTCCGAGGAAGCGGAGGCTTCCGGTTCGGGCCGTCCCGGCCCGGACAATGCAGACAATGAAGATGGTTTTGTCGTGGACCGGAAATTGATTGATCTGCGGCGGGCAGAAATACAGAAGATATACGATTCTCCGAAACACTGGTCTTCTTATTTGGTCAAAGAACAAAACCAGAATATTGCCATTACGATGATTCGTCAGCTAATCAGTTCTGCCTATGAGCAGCAGTTGCGGCCCGCCCACCAAGCCTATCTTGCCGGGTCGGAGTCTCGCAACAAGGCCGGCAAGCCGGCCTTGAATCCACAGCCTTGAATCCACAGCTCTGGGTCTTTACGGCCCTGGGCCTTTGAAGCTTTTTCGGTCTTCAGCCATAGCTTTGGTCCCGGTTTCGGTCCCGGCTACGGCTTTGGAGACAGTCGGCGGGCTTAATTCAGGCGAATCTGAAATGTACAAGAAAATTCTTCGCCGGGTTGGAGCTCTTGGTTGCCCTCGCGCTCGCGCAAGTCGGTACTGCTGCCCAGTGTTGCGGTGACACCGTACCACGGTTCGATGCAGAGGTATGGTTGGGAAGATTGCAAATAGGTCCAGAGAGTGCAGTAGGGAAAGCCGGCAAAGGAGATGTCGGCTTTGCGCTCGTCTTTGGGACTTCGGATGGTAATGCGCTTAGAGGCCAGATTTTTGAAGATAATGGAACCATCGGCGAAAAAACTGTGCTCCAGAGCCAATTTGCGGTTTTGTGTGCGGAACGGCACTGTTTCACCGCTCAGGGGGCCGGCGGCCGTTTGCAGGTAGCGCACCGTATCTTCTTCTTTTTCAAATTCCAGCTCGTAGTCGTTGAAACTCAGGCCCGGCTTGATTGGCACCCGAAAAGCGGTATGGCTGCCGACCGCGAAGGGCATTGTCCGGTCCCGGTGCGGGGCATCCGGGTTGGGTTTGTGGACGACACGGTAGCTGCATTCCAGCTCCTCGCCGCGAATGCGGTAGCCCGCCTCCAAGATAAAGGCAAAGGGGTATTGTTCCAGACTCTGCGGGCTCTCTTCCAAACGAAAGAGTATGGAATCGCTGTCTGTTTTGACCGGTTGCCAAGCAGCCCGGCGGGCAAAGCCGTGCTGGGGCATCTGATAGGTTTGGCCGTCCAGTTGGTATTCTCCGTCCAGGAGTGGCCCGATGATCGGAAACAGGACCGGAGCCCGGCCATTCCAAGTCTCCGGATTGCCGGGCCAGAGGTATTCTGTATTGGAGTCCAAGCGTTTCATCGAACAGAGTTCGGCACCCAATTGGTCGATTTCGACAGAGAGCAAGTCGTTTTGTATTTTATATTTGGCCATAGAACAAATCCTTTTTTTATGGTCTGCCTGTCGGAAACAACAGGCAGGAAATGCTCTAAGAGAATAAAGCAAAGCTCCCCCCAAATGCAAGCCAGACCATTTATGATTCCCCTCCTTGGAGGGGCAGGGGTGGTCATTCCCCTCCAAGGCCCCCTTGCCAAGGTTCGACAGGCTCACCTACCATTCGACAGGCTCACCTATCTGCCCCTTGTCAAAACCCCTAAACGAGTATAGAATCAACCCGCAAGCGCGCTTTGTCCATTTAGCTATTTTCGCATTTGCCCATTCTCTCAGAGGAGCACCCCCATGAAAAAACGAGACACGATATTGACTGACATCGGTATAAACACTACAATATCCAATATCCAATATCCAATATCCAATATCATACTACTTTAAAAAACAGGCATTTACTTAGACTCTCTACAAACCGTCCTAAACCTTTTTATTCATTTCCCTTTCGTCTTTTACCCTTCCTTTTTCTGTCCGTTTTCGGTCTGCCTCTGCTTGCCTGCGCCCCGCTGTCCGACAATACTCCGGCGGCACCTCGATATGCGGTCTCCTTCCCTTACATAGGGCCAAATGAACTTACTTTTTCCATAACCAGTGAATTAGAGGGAGAGACAGAGTTTACATTTGGGATTTCTGCGGCTGCAACCACAACCCTTCCGGCTCAATTAGGCAAAGGTTATATCGAGCGTACCCTGACAAAAGGCGTAAGCAGAGAAGTTTTTATGGCCCATTTGAATACCATACCCGATGACCTAAACATGCTCACAGCCGATCACCTTCTGAAAGAGAACACGACGTATTACCTCAATATTTACCAAGGCAGAGAATCCGTATTACAAAAATCTTTCACCACCGCCAAGTTTGCTACTTTGTCCACTTTGGAAAGAAGGCAAGGGGCGAACAATATCGGCATTCATTCTTGGGATCAATATTTCCCCTCCAATGGAGCTGTGAGAGCTACCGGCAGGGGTACTGTTTCCACACCCAAAACAAGCACAGAAAAAATTTCACTCAAAAGTATAGAAGTGAAAAAGGGGGAGTACTTAATATTTCCAATAAGGGTCGTAATACCGATATTGGCAGAACCTTCACCAATTACCTCAGCAGAAGAAGCAGAAATTTATTTATTTCAGGTTAAGGCTTTTAATGGAGGTGGCTATGAACCCATATTTTCTTACTTTACAGGTACTAATCCACCTACAATTGGAGATAATAGCACTGGTATGAACAGCACAACAATTTGTTTGGAAACAAGTCAAACGAAATCCGTTAATTTTGATGCCTACTTAAGCTGTATCATTACCATACCCATATCTGATCCGGCAACTGAAGATAATTTTACGACAGGTAATCTTGACTTAGAGCTTGTGAGTCAACTCAATGCCGCAAAATATATTGGTAAACAGATAGTAATAAACGTACAATTAATGACCAGGTAATACATATTTGTTCAGTGCCGGTCGTCCTAGGCCGACACTGAACCGTTGCCTGATTTAAGAGAGGTTCGACAGGCTCACCTACCATTCTCCCCCCTCGGAGGGGCGTGGTAGGTCAAATTCCCCTCCTTCGGAGGGGCAGGGGTGGTTAATTCCCCTCCCTTGGCAGAGGGGGACTAATATAGGGGTGGTGGCCCTGCTACCCCCTCTAAGACCCAGCCTTGTCAAGGTTCGCGACAAGGTCACCCAGCCCTTGGAACCTGCCCTTGCCAAAACCCCTAAACGAGTATACAATCAAGCTACAGATTCACTTTATCCATTCTCTCAGAGGAGCACCCCCATGAAAAAACGAAACCAGGTATTGACTAATATCGGCATAAACACTACAATATCCAATATCCAATATCCAATATCCAATATCACACTACTTTAGAAAACAGGCATTTACTTAGACTCCCTGCAAACCGTTATAAACCTCTTTATTCACTTCTCTTTCGTCTTTTACCCTTCCTTTTTCTGTCCGTTCTCGGTCTGTTTCTGCTTGCCTGTGTCCCGATCTCTGACGGCAGCGAGAACCCCCCGGCATCCAAGTATGCGGTCTCCTTCCCTTACATAGGGCCAAATGAACTTACTTTTTCCATAACCAGTGAATTAGAGGGTGAGGTGGAGTTTACGTTTGGGATTTCTGCGGCTGTAACGACAACCCTTCCGGCTCAATTAGGTAAAGGTTATATCAAGCGTACCCTGACAAAAGGCGTAGGGAGAGAAGTCTTTATGGCTCATTTGAACACCATACCGGACGACTTAAATACACTCACAGCCGACCACTTTATGAAAGAGAATACGACGTATTACCTCCATATTTACCAAGGCAGAGAATTAGCATCACAAAAATCTTTCACAACTGCCAAGTTTACAACCTTGTCCACGTCAGAAAGAAGGCAGGGGGCGAACAATATAGGCATTCATTCCCGGGATGAATATTTCCCCTCCAATGGAGCTGTGATAGCTACCGGCAGGGGTACTGTTTCCACACCCAAAACAAGTACAGAAGTTAGTTCCCCGAAGAAGATAGAAGTAAAAAAGGAGGAGTATTTGATACTTCCAATGAGGGTTGTGGTTCCGATATTGGCAGAACCCTCACTAATTACCTCAGCAGAAGAATCAGAAATTTTTTTATTTCAAGCTAAGGCTTTCAATGGAAATGGCCAAGAACCCATATTTTCTTATCTCGGAATTACTAATCCACCTACAATTGGAGATAATAGCACTGGTATGAACAGTACAACAATTTGTTTAGAAATAAGTCAAACGAAGTCCGTTAATTTTGATGCCTACTTAAGCTGTATTATTACCATACCCATATCTGATCCGGCAGCTGAAGATAATTTTACAACAGGTAATCTTATGTTAGAGTTTACGAACCAACTCAATGCGGCAAAATATATTGGTACACAGAGCGTAGCAAACGTACAATTAATTACCAGGTAACACACATCTGCTCCGTGCCGGCGGTTTTAGAGAGGTTCGGTATTCCCCTCCTTCGGAGGGGCAGGGGTGGTCATTCCCCTCCCTTGGAGGGGCAGGGGTGGTTATTCCCCTCCTTCGGAGGGGCCAGGGGTGGTCATTCCCCTCCTTCGGAGGGGCAGGGGTGGTCATTCCCCTCCTTCGGAGGGGCAGGGGTGGTCATTCCCCTCCTTCGGAGGGGCAGGGGTGGTTATTCCCCTCCTTCGGAGGGGCCAGGGGTGGTCATTCCCCTCCTTCGGAGGGGCAGGGGTGGTCATTCCCCTCCTTCGGAGGGGCAGGGGTGGTCATTCCCCTCCTTCGGAGGGGCAGGGGTGGTTAATATAGGGGTAGTGCCCGACCTAGCTCCCTCTAATTACCCCCCTTGCCAAATCCCCTAAATGAACATGCAATAAATCTGCAAACGCACTTTGCCCATTTTCTTATTTAGTCAGAGAAGCACCCCCATGAAAAAACGAAACCAGATATTGACTGATATCGGCATAAACACTACAATATCCAATATCCAATATCCAATATCCAATATCACACTACTTTAGAAAACAAGCATTTATTTCAACCCCCTGCAAACCGTCCTAAACCTCTTTATTCACTTCCCTTTCGTCTTTTATCCTTCCTTTTTCTGTCCGTTCTCGGTCTGTCTCTGCTTGCCTGTACGCCGCTGTCTGACGCTAAAGATCCGGCAGCCAAACCCGCCGATATTTCCTTTTCCGTCACTGCCGTGGCTTCTTCTGTACAATTCGAGGTAACCAGCGTTCCGGCTGTTACAGATGTGGGGGCTGTTATCCGCTTGGCTGGGGAGTCCGCTCCCACTCAGGCGGAAGCCCAAGCGAGCAAAGGATATGTCAGTCTGAGTATAGAGGCGGGCAGCACCCGCAAATTCAGTATTAGCCAACATTACGGCAGCAACTTTCCGGATGGCTTTACTCTGGCCGATGTCCTTACTCCAAATGTCCAATACAAACTGTATCTGTATATGCCCTCGGCTATTGATTTAGGCCAAACCAAAATTCAAGGCGGAGTGATTCAGGAGGACAGAGTTGAAATTTCTTTTACCACCGCGAGTTTACCCACAGTGGGGGATACTGTCTGGAGCGAGAAGTTCGCAGCCAAAGAATATGTAGCCAGTCTAAATGAATACCATTTTATGGAAAATCAAACGGGTGTCATTGTACTTTACTTTGAAGAGCCCTATATACCTTTTCTTCGGCAGATTACCTCTGATCTGGATGGGACCGTTCGACAGGTTGGTCGCTACTATCCCAGTTTAAATCCCGTATCAACACCGGGAGCTGATGCTTATTTCAATAGTGGGTTAGTGGAGGGTTATCCCTCTGGCGCAACGAGCCAAACATTCTATCTGATTGCGGCAGACAAAGAGGCTACGCCTATTCTTCAGGGTCTGCTAAAAAGTTCTGTGACGCCTCCCAGTGGACCTAGTTATTACACGATAACGCCCATATTTCGCTATTAGTGCCAAGGTTCGACAGGCTCACCTGCCATTCCCAACCCTTGGAGGGGCCAGAGGTGGTCAATTCCCCTCCTTCGGAGGGCAGGGGTGGTCTTTATGGATGGTGGGACTGTAACCCCCTCTAAGCCCCCCTTGCCAAAAATGCTAAATGAATATACGATCAACCTGCAAACGTACTTTTGCCATTTTTTCATTTACCCATTTTCTCAGAGGAGCATCCCCATGAAAAGAAGAAACAAGATGTTGACTGACATCGGCATAAACAGTACAATATCCAATATCCCGCTACTTTTAGAAAACAAGCATTTACTTCGACTCTCTACAAACGGCCCTAAACCTTTTTATTTACTTTCCTTTCGTCTTTTACCCTTCCTGTTTCTGTCCGTTCTCGGTCTGTCTCTGCTTGCCTGTGACCCGCTGTCTGACGGCGGTACACGAGTGCAGATAAGAGGGACAATTACTTATAGTGTCATCGATCTCGGAACAACTCCCACAGTCAGAGCCTCGAATCCTGTATGGGCAAACAAAGCTGCCGGACAAACGGTGAGCTATGCCATCACAAACAGACCAGGCGCAGCAAATGCAACAAAAGTTACGATAGACTCCGGCAGTGGTACCGTGACCGTAGCTGCGGATACAGTCCGAGCGGACCTCGGCCGTTATACCATTAGGGCGACGGGCTCAAACAAATATACAGGAACCGTGGATACGGACATAACAATAACAATGTCAGGAACATGGATACCGGAAACAAGGAGCGGAATGTTTGGAGCGCGTTCCGGCCATACAGCCGTGGTATTGAGCAATGAAATTTATGTGATCGGGGGAATTGATTCCTCCAAGAGCACCCGGAATGATGTGTGGAAATCTGCGAATGGTTCTTTTTGGACAGAAGCGACAGGCAGCGCAGGATTTTCGGCTCGCAGTGCTCATGCAGCCGTGGTATTCGGCAATGAAATTTATGTGATTGGAGGAGTTGAGTCATCCTTCAGCACCCAGAATGATGTGTGGAAATCTGCCAACGGTGTCACTTGGAGACAAGTGACAGGCAGCGCAGGATTTTCGGCTCGCAGTGCTCATACAGCCGTGGTATTTGGTAATGAAATTTATGTGATTGGGGGAAATGATGGTGCGGAGAGAAATGATGTGTGGAAATCTGCGGACGGTGCCTCATGGAAACAAGTAACAGATAGCGCAGCGTTTAGTACTCGCCATAGTCATACATCAGTGGTATTCGGCAATGAAATTTATGTGATCGGTGGATATACGGAGACTCGGTATCTAAGGGCCGCAAACGATGTGTGGAAATCTGCGGACGGTATCACTTGGACACAGGTAACAGATAGCGCAGCATTTCCGGCCCGACCTAATCATGCATCAGTGGTATTCGGCAATGAAATTTTTGTGATGGGGGGAGATCCATTCCGTAGTGAGGAAAATGATGTATGGAGTTCTGCGGACGGAACCACTTGGACACAGATAAAGAGTACCCCGGCATTTCCGTTTCTCGTGGGTGCTGCAGCCGTAGTACTAAACGATAGCATTTTTGTAATCGCGGGAAATAACGGTACAACTCAGCAAAGTGGTGTGTGGCGTTACCGCTAAGTTGTACTGAATATAATTGTGTACGGTAATCCGGCTAAGTCAGGCTCACACGGATTACCGCAGCCACCCTGAAGCGGTCAGCTCCCCTCTTTAATTATCCAATGCGCATTCACCGTAACCGATCTTTCCCGACTATACTCATTTTGCAACGTCCGGTTTCACCGGAATGTCTATATCTGAACCCGGCGGGGTCTGATCGGCCCCGTGCAAATTAGCCTCTTACCAAGGTTCGACAGGCTCACCTGCCATTCCCCTCCTTCGGAGGGGCTGGGGTGGTCTTTATGGCTGGTAGTCAATGGCCCCTTGCCAAATATCCGGAACGAATATATAATAGCCAACAATTACACAAAATCGGAGGATTTTTCTTATGAAATGTCAAAAAGGACTGTTGACCGGTGACCCACTAAACGGTATAATATCCAATATCCAATATCCAATATCCAATATCCAATATCCATACCAGTTCTAAAACATATATACAGCTATTTTACCTTTTTCTACTGCCCAATAAATCAAAACTTTCCAAACCTTTTTCCTTTTTCTGTTTTTTTTCTATTTTTTGTATTCTGCTTATTCATTTGATTCTGTTCGGCTGTGTGCCGCTGTCCGACACGAAGGACCCGGTAGCCAAACCCACGGATATTACCTTTTCCGTCACTGCCGTGGCTTCCTCTGTACAATTAGAGGTGACCGGTGTTCCGGCCATTACCGATGCGGGGGGCGTTATCCGTTTGGCTACGGAGTCGGCTCCGACTAAGACAGAGGCCCAAGTGAGCAAGGGATATGTCCGCCTGAGTATAGAGGCGGGCAGCACCCGCAAATTCAGTATCAGCCAACACTATGGCAGTAATTTTGTGGATGGCGGCTTTACTCTTGCCGATGTCCTTGCCCCAAATACAAAGTACAAATTGTATCTGTATATGCCATCGGTCATTGACTTAGGCCAAACCGAAATTAAAGGCGGAGCGATTCAGGGGGACAGAGTTGAAATTTCTTTTACTACGGCGAGTTTACCCGCTGCGGGAGATGCGGTCTGGAGCGAGAAGTTTGCAGCCAAAGAATATGTGGCCAGTCTAAATGAATACCACTTTATGGAAAACCAAACAGGTGTCATTGTACTTTACTTTGAAGAGCCCTATATACCTTTTTTTCAGGAGTTTTTCGTTGAGTTGTCGGGTGGGCCTGTTACAATAGTGGGCCGTTACAGCGGCAGTTCAATGACTGTAACACCGTTCAGCAACTTTTATTTTAATGTGGGATTAATAGCAGGGTATCCCTCTACGGTAACGAGCCAAACATTCTATATGATTGCGGCGGATAACGGGACTTCTATTCTTCAGAGTCTGCTAAAAAGTTCTGCGACTCCTCCCGATGGACCTAATTATGAAACTACAACTCCCATATCCCGTTATTAGTCGGAAGGTTCGACAGGCTCACCACCGCCAGCCCCTTCCCCGGAAGTGGTCAGCGGTGGTCAATTCCCCTCCTTCGGAGGGGCAGGGGTGGTCTTTATGGTGGTGGTCAATGGCCCCCTTGCCAAATATCCGGAACGAATATACAATAGGCCAAAATTACATAAGCTCGGAGAAATTTTCTTATGAAATATCAAAGCAAACTGTTGACCGGTGATCAAAAAAAAGGTATAATATCCAATATCCAATATCCAATATCCAATATCCAATATCCATACCAAGCCTAGAACATATATACAGCTATTTTACCTTTTTTTACGGCCTAATAAATCGAAACTTTCCAAACCTTTTTCCATTTTTTTTATTCTGTTTATCCATTTGGTTCTGTCCGCCTGTGCACCGATGACGGACGTGGAATCAGGAGGTGAAGCCAAATTTGGCGTTAGTGCTTCGACAAATTTTGTGGGGGCAACGCAGGCACTAATATCTTTGACCCCAAACAAAAGCGGCTCAGCGGCCTTTCTCGCCGTTGCAGATACGGAAATCATCCCTTCGGCCACTGCTGCCACTGCCTTATTGGCCTACCGGGAAATAGACTTTTCCGGAACTTCGCCACAAATCATCCAGTTTGCCCTGAGTATCAGTGCCATACAAAATTCGACAAGCGGAGAGGTTTCGGGCACAACCACAGCAATATTACAACCGGGTACGGCCTATAAGATTGTCATGTACCACAGTGGCAACAGCACCATATTGCGGACTTTTACGACTCTTGGCCACCTCGAGGAAGGATATGCGCTTGCCAAACCTGCTTCGGACTATATTTTTGATATGTCGGCGCATAATTTCCAAACGGAGACAGACGGAAAGTTCCGGGTGCCCTTTGTTTTTCCATGGGTGGTGAATTCCGGCTTTACTTCTGAAGTTCTTAATAAAGGGGGAGATGAAACTGCTGTTGATAACCGTATTGGAAGTATTGATCCCTCAAATATTCGTATTGAGACTAATTATAATACTTTGGTGAATGCTTTTGGAGACGGAACTCTGGGGGCCGTATTTTTACATACACCCCGCAGTGGTGCCGTTCGGAAATATGCTCTCAGCTTTATCAATAATATAGGGCAAGGTTTAACTATTACTTATAACTAAAGCGTTGGAAAGTCCGTTTTGCTAAACAAGTGCAGTATTCAGTTTAAAGTTTGCACCGAATGTACTGCCTCTACATTCAAATCAATGCTGAAAAATGTCTCTATGAGATTTATGGCAAAGAGAAGAGGCTTTCTTGATACCTCTGTATCTGAGAATCATTAAGTGTTGAGTAGCGTTTTATCAATGCTGTGGTAGTAAATAAAGTTTTCTGTTCTTCCCATTCTTGTTTACCCGGTACAGGTTCTGTAATGACAGCGGAGTCTGTGTATCAAAGTATTGCTGCGGACACGTATCAAAAAGTTCTTCTCGGGTTGCAATCTTTCAATAGGGAAGGTACGAAAGATGGAGGTGATGCAGTACGTAGAGTTGGTGACCAATAACCCTATTTACTTGTTTTATTACAAATAAATAGGGTGGTTTAGAACGGACCCTAAAAAGTTCGAACATCACCGCAGAGCAATTCGACATGCTGCCCCTTCTGCTCCAGCAGGTAAATACCTGCTTCACCGGCCTTTTGGACCAGCTTGTCGTTGCTGACCGTTGTCGCCAGGGCCAGATATAACTTGTGCCCTGCATATTCCCGGTGGCTGCTGCGAAAGGCCTTCGCCTTTTTTTCCAACAAATTCTCGATGTCTTTGGGGTGGGCTTTGTATTTAACCTCTACAATTGCAACCGCACTGCCGTTAATAAGCAGAATATCATACTCGGTCTCGCCATTGCTATCCAAAACATTGCATTTGACCTCGTCGTAGCGAGTCTCGCCAAGCACAGGGTTTTCCTTAAAACTGCTGGCAAACAGCCGCTCGGCAAAGAGGCCGGTGTTAATACCAATACTCCCCAAGATCTCGCCAACGCGGTTCAGTTTTCTTTCGAGCTCCTGAAGCTGTGAGTCCGTCTTGGCCTGAGACTCCCGAATCTGTAAGCTTGTCTCGCCCTGAAACTCCCGAAGTTCCCTGATCTGCAAGCTTGTCTCTGCCTGAAATTCGCGAAGTTTCTGAGACTCTAAATCGGCCTTGGCCTGAGACTCCCGCATCTGTAAGCTTGTTTCTGCCTGAAATTCGCGAAGTTTCTGAGATTCCAAATCGGCCTTAGCCTGAGACTCCTGAAGCTGTAGGTCTGTCTTGGCCTGAGACTCCCGAAGTTCTGCCATGCCTTGAAACATGCCCTGCATCATTTTGTCAAACTGGGTATTATCCATAACGCCTCTCATTATAGTCTGTTTTTGTTTTTGGGGCCAGACCATTGAAAAAACAGGGGAAGAACAGTGTCCCTCCAACTTTTCCTCTTGTACTTCTCCCTAAACGAATATACAATAAACCCGCAAAGGGACTTTGTCCATTTACCCATTTTCTCATTTTGCCCATAAGGAGCACCCCCATGAAAAAACGAGACCCAATATTGACTGATATCGGAGTAAACAGTACAATATCCAATATCCAATATCCAATATCCAATATCACACTACTTTTTTAGAAAACAAGCATCTATTTAAACCTCTCTTTTGTCTTTTACCCTTCCTTTTTCTCTCTGTTCTCGGCCTGTCTCTGCTGGCCTGTGCCCCGATCTCGGACGACAGTGAGGCCCCGCCGGTAACACCAATCATTTCTTTTTCTTCTGCCGCTGTGGCCTCTTCCCTGCAATTGGAAATGAGCAGTAATGTCGAGATTACCAACATCGGGGCCGTTATTCGTTTAGATACGGAAGCGGCTCCCACGGAAGCGGAAGCACAGGCCAGTCCGGGTTATGTAAGTATAAGTATACCCGCCGGTGTCACACGGAAAATAAGTATCAGCCAACACTATGGCAGCATCTTTTCTGACGGACTCACATTAGACGATGTATTGGCTGCCAATACGGCTTACAAACTCCACCTTTATTTCCCCGCAAGCCGCATTCCGGCAACGGCGGAGCTTACGGGGCTAAGCATTGCCAATGATAAGGCCGTAGTTTCTTTCACCACCGCAGTGCTGCCCGCTGAGGGTGATGCCAAGTGGCTGAATAGTAATGGCAGCAAATGTGTGGCAAGCCTAGATACCTTATATTTTATGCAGGCACAAACAGGTGTTGTAGTCTGCTACTTTTATACAAACTTTAGCCCTCTCACAGCTGACGCTTTAGTGCAAAATAAGGAGGGTGTGTTCAATAACTTTGGTGCTTATGATGGTACGACAGGAGTGCCATCCAATTCAGGTTTTCATTATGTATACGAGCCAATTTCCGGCTATACATCTAATTCAACCAACCATTATCGCTATTGGATTGGCGGAGATAATGGGAGTATTCTGGAGAACTCAATCCGAAGTATGATTTTCGATGGTAGTGGAAACGAAACGAAATTTGATATACCCGTAACCCGTCATTAGGCACTTTTGCCCCCTGCTCAAAGACCCGAATAATCCCCACGGTGACAATGCCCCTCCTTCGGGAGGGGCCAGGGGTTTGGTGTATGAGTGGTGGCACTCGAACCCCGTTTTCCATCTAAGGCCCCCTTGCCAAGGTTCGACAGGCTCACCTACCATTTGACAGGCTCACCTACCGACAAGCTCAGCAGTCCTTGGAGCCTGCCCCTTGCCAAACCACCTGAATGAACATACAATAAACCCGCAAAGGCCATTTGTCCATTTTCTCATTTTGTCCATAAGGAGCACTTTTATGAAAAAACGAAACCACATGTTGACGGCTATCGGTATAAAGAGTAGAATATCCAATATCCAATATCCAATATCCAATATCCAATATCCTTTCAAAATTAGGCTCTCAGAAAACTAAGCCGCTTCTTTTATTTCCCGATAAACATCAATTTCCCTTATTATTTCCCCCGTTTTTCTGCTTTTTTTCCGTCTTTCTCATTCATCTGTTTTTGGCTTCCTGTGCCCCGCTGTCGGACAGCAAAGACTCTCTTCCCCAATATACGGTTACCTTCGATACCGATGGGGGCAGCAATATCGCATCTGTGACAGTAAAACAGGGTGATAAACTTCTCAAACCTGACGATCCGGCCAAGGCTGACTATGTATTTGTAAATTGGTATAAGGATGAGGCAAAAACACAAACATTTGATTTTGCTGCGGAAACCATCACCGGAACCATAACCCTTTATGCCAAATGGAAGAATAGATTTGCGGCTGAAGATGCCTTGCTGGGCGGAGCCTTTGCCTATATTGGAATTACGCCCGATCAAAGTGGGCCGGCAGGGTTTCTGTCGATACCGGAGAATAGCCAAATACCGGCCCTTACAGAGGCACAGGCACTACCCGCCTATCGGAGAGTGGACTTTCCGAATACAGAAAAACAAGTCATTCAATTTGCTCTAAGCAAAGAAGCCCGTTACAAAGCCGATGCAAGCCAAAGAATTATATTGGATGCCCGGGCCATATTACAGCCATCCACAGCCTACGATATTATCGTGTACGAAGTAGGCACCCCCCGCAAAATCCATACATTTACCACAAAAGCGTATAATGAGGAGGGACGACAAATACTCGATACAATTAGGCTAACTATTTCCCACCTAAATTTTGTGACTACGGGTGATACATTGACCACTCCGTTTCTTTGGGGAGGAATTATAGCTACACCAGCTCCTTTTATTATTATTGGAAGTTATCAAATAAAGGGGCAAAGTACCTATAACACTATATATAGGCATACTTCCGGTTCAACAGCAGTATCTTCATCCTTTACAGGAGTAAGTGAAGCCATTAATACTTCCGAAAGACACGGAATAATACTATATCAAATAAGCAATATAAGCATCAGCATCTTGCAAATGGCTTATACAGATACTGGAGGGCGTTCTATTTCGTTCTTCCTGACTGTATCAGAGCCATAGTGATATGTGGGGCTAATTTGAAGGTATACGCTCTGTGCATTCTAAAGTTGGCCCCCTTGCCGGATTTCCTAAATGAGTATACAATTCAGGCTGCAAGTCTATTTTACCCATTTTCTCAGAGGAGTACCCCCATGAAAAAACGAGACCCAATATTGACTGATATCGGAGTAAACAGTACAATATCCAATATCCAATATCCAATATCCAATATCACACTACTTTTTTAGAAAACAAGCATCTGTTTAAACCTCTCTTTTGTCTTTTACCCTTCCTTTTTCTCTCTGTTCTCGGCCTGTCTCTGTTGGCCTGTGCCCCGATTTCGGACGACAGTGAGGCCCCGCCGGTAACACCAATCATTTCTTTTTCTTCTGCCGCTGTGGCCTCTTCCCTGCAATTGGAAATGAGCAGTAATGTCGAGATTACCAACATCGGGGCCGTTATTCGCTTAGATACGAAAGCAGCTCCCACGGAAGCGGAAGCACAGGCCAGTGCGGGTTATGTAAGTATAAGTATACCCGCCGGTGTCACACGGAAACTAAGTATCAGCCAACACTATGGCAGTATCTTTTCTGACGGACTCACATTAGACGATGTATTGGCCGCCAATACGGCTTACAAACTCCACCTTTATTTCCCCGCAAGTCGTATTCCGGCAACGGCGGAGCTTACGGGGCTAAGTATTGCCAATGATAAGGCCGTAGTTTCTTTCACCACCGCTGTGCTGCCCGCTGAGGGTGATGCCAGGTGGCTTAGCAGTAATGGCAGCAAATGTGTGGCAAGCTTAGATACCTTATATTTTATGCAGGTACAAACAGGTGTTGTAGTCTGCTACTTTTATACAAACTTTAGCCCTCTGGCTGCTGACGTTTTAGTGCAAAATAAGGAGGGTGCGTTTAATAACTTTGGTGCTTATAATGGTATGACAGGAGTGTCTGCCGATTCAGGTTTTCATTATGTATACGAGCCAATTTCCGGCTATACATCCAACTCAACCAATCATTATCGCTATTGGATTGGCGGAGATAATGGGAGTATCCTACAGAACTCAATCCGAAGTGTGATTTACGATGACAGTGGAAACGTAACGAAATTTGATATACCCGTAACCCGCCATTAGGCACTTTTGCCCCCTGCTCAAAGACCCCAATAATCCCCACTGTGGTAATTCCCCTCCTTTGGAGGGGCAGGGGTGGTCAAATCCCCTCCCTTGGAGGGGATTTGACCGGGAAGCCTTTAAACGGAAATTTTGCAAGAGAAGTCTCGCAACGGAGAGCTTTCAGAATGGTTGGAATTCATCCCTCTCGGGAACGGTCACAGAGCTATTGACAGCCAGTTTCGTTCGGTCTTGCGCCAGACTCTTGTCATCGTGCTGACTCTCCACATCATTGAGGTTGATCTGTTGTAATTGCACCAGCATTTCCCGGCTCTTGGTCAGTATCATAGTCTCCGTGACTTTGCCCTTGGGCCTCGGGTGAGGCGGGGCATCGCCGACTTGGATGACAAGACGTTTGGTCGAATGCCATTTCAGGTCCGTCAAAGCGGCATAAATGCCCTCATAGACGGCCTCCGGCTTGTCTCCTCCTCCGTGCACCGTGATGCCGTCGAGAACCTCTTGTACCCTTTTCAAATCATCGTTGAAATCAAACGGTTTCACCAAATACTCTTCGCCGTAGTCCCGATACAAGACAATGCCGATGCGGAAGCTGTCAAATTTCGCGATCTTTTCTTCTACCAACGGGATCAATTCCGTGCGCAGGAATTTGACATTGTCGCGCATGCTGATAGTCGTATCCAAGACCAAGGCGATGTCGATCGTGTTTAGAGAAAGGTCGTCAATTTTCCGGTCGATATTGTTGAGCACGGATGTAATGGCCGGAGTTGAAGGAGGATTCCTCTTTTTCGTCAATACCGGCTCGCTGATGATGTCTTCTTTGGCCACGGAAGGTTGGACGGCCACCGGTTCCGTATCTTCTTTTTCCGGTATGCCGGGCATGGACAGGACGAAAGGGTTATCCTGAAAGGCCCCCGAGTAATCGGCGTAAGCCTTGCTAAAGGTGCGAATATTGAGCCACGAGCCCTTGCCTACGGTCTTACTGCCGTTGCGGCTCCAAGGGTAGCCGTAGTCCACAGTGAAGGGAATGAAAGTGTGGAAGGCCCCCCGAGGAAAATAGGGGTTGCTTTCCGGAGTGGAATCAATCAGGGAATGGAGGCTATTGGGCAGAAACTTTCCGTTTAGCATCCGCTTCTCATCACCGTTGTAAATGTTATAGGAGGGAGCCCGCAGGGCGTAGACGTGCTGTTTCTTGGCCGGGTCATCGGTGTGGTCCGTAATCAGGATAGAGCCGATTTCCCGCTTGTTTTCAACCCACAGGTGGAAACCGTCTTCGCCGGGTTTGTACTCAATATACAGTTCGCCGGGCCGCAGCCGGATATTGTCCTGAGCCGAAAGTGTCGGGACGACAAGCACCGTCCCGGAGAAGCCCAAGGAGAAACCGAATAAGAAATTCAGGAGAAAACCCGAGAGCAAGAGCAAGGACAGACCTGAGAGCAGGCTTGAGATTACAGCTTTCCTGCGGACAGTGCCGGAACCGGCCCCGAATCGGCAAAGTCTTTGGGATGCGGCTTGCCCTTGACATAGGGACCACCGGGCCCCTAAGACAGGGCACACAGTTGTGGCCTTCCAATAGTTTGGTCTGCCGCCGACCGGTCTGTTTCGCTGCTTCATATCCCCCTCCGGGAAGCTTTGATACATCAGGCTTTCAATGCTGAGTGCCGGAGACCCGCAGGAAAGTGCACGTTCTTCGTGCAATATATTTTTGCAAAAAGAATTACAGTCTCACCGCAGAATTGGGGATTCCAAATAAATCCCAAGCCACCGTGCCCGTCATTGTTCCCGGCTGCCCCTCAAATGGGAACGCCTTTTTTTCATTTTATCCCGGATTCCGGGAAAAGGGCAAAGAAAGGAAGAATTTTGGGAAAACAAGGAAACTTTTTCCATTTTTCTCCCTCTTCAGTCACGAGGGGAATCCCGAAAGTGGATGGACGGGAAAGTACATTTTACAGATTAGGGCCGCGTTCCACAAAAGCAAAAGCGAGAACGCAGAGCGGAGGACGTAAATTATGCATACTGCGGGCGGAGTACATCACAGCAGAGTTCGTACATATCTGAAGCCGGGGCCCCCGGAGCCAAGGCCGAAACGGGGACCAAATACAGAGGTGCGGTTGCGCTCTCGGTCTCGCCGTAAATCCGGTTGGTTGGCCGTGATTATTCCCAGGGTTATTCCGTGGGTTCTTCTGCTCAGTTGGAGCTGTAGTTTGGACCGGGCCATAGACGGACTTGGCCTGATGGAACGGGATATTCACCCCCCTGTACTACTTGAGCAACAAGGTTTTGAGGATTATTTTTCCTTTCGTTTTGACGAACCGATTCATTCCGGCGGGTTCTCTCAAATTCAGCCGGAGCTGCCCTTTGATTCGGCAGATATTTCGGGGACGGCTTTGGAAATCCGATTGGGACAGAAAACCGTACCCGGCAGGTCTTATTTGCTGCGGGCCTGGGTCGCTGACGCGGAGAATAACACCTTGCATTTTCTGGTGCGGGTCTACGGCAAGAATCTGTACCCGGCCCGACTGCTGATCAATGAACTGAATCCGGAAGGAAGCAAAAGCTCCAATTCGCCCGAGGTAATTGAATTTTATGCAGAGGAAGGGGGCAATATTGGCGGGTTGATGTTTGCGGTGGGCACAAAGGAGGAAAATAAGGGTAGTTTTATTTTCCCTCCGCTGGATATAGCGGCGGGGGACTTTATCTTGCTGCACACACGTTGGGACCCGAGCCACAAATACGATATTGAACGGGTCGATGAAACGGACAGTAAAGCCCGGGCCCGGGCCCGGCTGAGCAGTAATCAGGCTTGGGACTTCTGGGCCGATGAAATTTCCGGTCTGAGCGATACCAACGGGGCCTTGGCCCTCTACCAGTCCCCGCAAGGGGCTTTGATGGATGCTGTGATTTATTCTACCTCGGTGACAGCCGAACGCTATCGGGGTTGGAAAACGTCCTATCTGGAACGTCAGGTTGACATTCTGGCGGATCTGGGCGGCTGGTTGGGCAGCGGAAGCAGTCTTGTGCCGGAAGATGCCATTCGCTCGAAGGATTCTACGGGTACTCGCAGCCTGTCGCGCCTACACGTTGACGGCAAGCCCGTAGATACCAACAGCGCGGCGGACTGGATCATCGTCCCGACCCGTGGCTACAGTTTTGGTGCGCCCAATATTTTGGAACGCTACAGCAAGTAGCACTTTCTCCGAGTTTTTGCGGAGTTCCCCGCCGGTTTGGTCTTGGCCCGGACATTCCGGTTGTCCGTCTTGATACTGGGCCGCCTGGTTCCGGGCTGTCCGGCTTGGGAAAACTTGTAGCGCGGCGGTTCCGCCGCTCTGCTGTGTATTGATATTCTTTGGAGGGTTGGCCGGAATGGCAAAGACAGAGACTGTAGAGACAAAATTGGGGCAGGGTCACAGCCCTGAAGGCAATAGCGATGGCAAATCGCGTTGTCCCTGGGCCGCAGGACAGGGGGACGAGCAGAGTCGGGCACGGATGCGCCTATATCACGACCGGGAATGGGGCGTACCGCTGCACGATGAACGGCGGCATTTTGAATTTCTGTTGCTCGAAACCTTTCAGGCCGGCCTCAGTTGGCAGTGCATCCTCAATCGGCGCGAAGGTTTTCGCGCGGCTTTTGCCGCCTTTGATCCGGTCCGGGTTGCCGTGTTTGGCCGGAATGATGTTGAAAGGTTGTTACAGGACAGCGGTATCATCCGCAACCGCTCGAAGATAGAGGGGACCATTCAAAATGCCCGTTGCTTTTTAGAAGTTCAACAACAATGGGGCAATTTCGATGCCTATATTTGGCATTTTACCGAAGGCAAAAGCCTGCAAAATTCTTGGCGCGAGGCCGGTCAGGTACCGGTCAGCAGTCCGCTGGCCGAAAAAGTTGCCGGTGATTTGAAACAACGCGGCTTTTGCCGCGTTGGCGCAGTCACAATCTACGCCCATTTGCAAGCCATTGGGGTGATTCAGGACCACCTGCAAAGTTGCTTCCGCTACCGGGACTTGGCGGAGACACAGGGTTCGGTTCTGCGGTCTCCATCTTCATCTTTATCTTGAGCTTCCGGTGCTGTGCCGGAGGAAGGCGGAGACAAAGAGAGTTTATAAATTTAGGAAGCGTCTGCGCATCAGGAAGATGGGGATGAAGATGGGCAGCACCAGAAAGAGGAAGGTGCGGAAAAAACCGATAAAGCCAAATTCCTGAATGAGTATGCCACCCAACATTGCACCTAACGAATTGCTCAGAGTGGGGATTGCGGCATAAATGGCGATGGCGGTGTTGCGGTACTTCGTGAAATAGTGGTTGATCAAGGCGATAACGGTGATGTGAAATAATCCGTAGGCGGCACTGTGGAGCAGTTGGCTCAGCAGAATTGGCAGGGCATATGGCAGGGTGGCATACGTCAGCAGGCGCAGCAGTGCTGCGCCGAAAGCGAGCAGCAGCATCCAGCCCAATGGCTTGCGGTAGAGGATGCGCCCACTCCGAAAAATAATGGGGATTTCGGAAAGAGTCGCAACAATAAAGAAGATGTTGATATTCCTGATATGCAACTCTTCGCGCAGGTAGAGGGCCAGAAAATTGGAGTTGATGCCCATGATTATCGACCAACAAATAATTAATGACAACAGCAGCGCAATCATCGGCCAGCCGAGAATCCGGATGCCGGTCTTTTGCGATGAAGAGGCCGATTCTGTGTCTTTTGCGGCAGAATCGGGAGGAATAATATCGGCGGCTTGGGCTTGGGCCCGAATTTGGCGCATACTGGCGGATGAGGAGCCCCCAAACATCAGTATTATCAAGCCGAACAGGCCCCAAACCCAAGTTTGGAGCCTCCAAGGGTCATACGGGTGGAATATTTCAAAGACCGCAGCCACGCCGAGAAAAAAGATGTAGCCGACACTGCCCATGCTGCGTATGCGGCCATAGTATTGTGGCAGGCCTTGGTAGCGGGCAGAAATATAGCTGTCGATCAGGCTCCCTTGAGGCAGAAAACTGGTGGCCAGCAGAATGATAAGAAAGAGGCTGCCCGCCAAATTTCCCGGGAATAACAGCCGGGAAAAGGCAAACGCGGCTAAGAGTAATCCCGTGAAAATCAGGGTGCGGTAGCAGCGCAGGGCATCGAGCAGGCGGCCACACAGCAGGATGGTCGCAAGGCCGACTATGTTGTAGACGGATAGCAGAAAGCCGATGTCCTTGGGGCTGTAGCCGGTCTCGCGCAGGACCAACGGCAGGTAGATGGAAACAAAGGACACCCCGGAAAACAGCAGGAAGGAATAGAGCTGGTGGAAGGTCAGTTCGCCCGGTCCCGGCTTGCCGGTTTGGTTGTTTGTATCTTCCTGATTCAAGACGGGTACCTGTTGACTTTGAGGACTTTGAGGACTTTAGAGACTTTGGGCACTTTCGCGACTTTAATGGTTTTCTTCATAGCTTTCTTTGTGGATGTCACAAGCAATGCGTTGCAAAATCTCGGGTTGGTTGTCTTCGGGCCGCAACAGCACATGACGAAATAATTTTTGCAGCAACCGGCCCATTCCCGGCCCGGCGGGAATGCCGCAGTCGCGGGCCAGAACCCTGCCGTCAATAGCCAGTTCTTTGACACTCAGTGCCGGTTCCCGGGCAATGACTTTGAGCAAGTCGTCACAGAATTCTGCCCAAAGTTCCTTGCCGGCGGCTTGGCCGCTGAAGCCCAAAAGACAGAGGGCCGGCAGGGAAAAGCCGGGCCCGAACAGGGCCAGAAAGCTTCTCAGGAGAATGCTCCGCTCCGCTCCGCTTGTGGCCAAATCGGTTTCGGCGGCCGGCTGTTTGCCGTAGTCATAGGCATCAGGATAAGCATAGGCACACAGGAAATGGGGGCCCCAAACAAGTGCAGAATGGGCCAGAATGTACAAAGCCCCATTTTTTTCCCGATTAGAACACAGCAAGCTATCAAGGCCCTCTGCTGCGGTCCGGGATATCGTCTGGTCGTATGCGGTTGAATCGGTTTTGTGGCTCAGCCCGGTTTTGGCCCGCAGCAGTTGCTCAAGTGTCTGTTCTGTTTTGTGGTAAACAGCTTTCCTGTTGTCAGCTTGGTTTAAGTTTTGGCTTGAGTTTTGGCTTGGGGCCTCCGGAAGGGTCTGTAGCAAGCTCAAGTGCAGCAGGATCCAGGCAAAACTGAAAGCGGGGACCTGCTCGCTGTGCCACCGGAGATACGGACTATTCTGTAAATCGTGCTCTCGGGCTTTTTGCAGCAAAAGGGCCGGCAGGTTGTCGGTGCCCTGGCAGAGTTGTTGTTGTGAGCTTGATTGTGTGCCATGCCCAATCGGTTCGGGCAGTTCCGACCACTGCCTCCGGATACGCTCCAAGGTCGCTGTGCCGTCTGCGTGTTGGCCGTTTTTGTGGTTTTGCGGTGCCCAAACCGGAGGAGGGAACGAGGGGGGGAAGATTTGGCCCCACAGCCCGGAGTCGGTCAGGTAACGGAGGCCATCAAGGGCAAAGGGGGCCAGAAGCAGCTTGCGCAGTTCTTCCTGGACCCGGGGCTTTGAGACCTTGGCCAAGTTCGGATGTAGTTTCCGCATGGCCTCGAGGGTAAGAGGTTCGATGGCAAAGCCCAATTTGGCACTGAAACGGCAGGCCCGCAGCATGCGCAGGGCATCTTCTTCAAAGCGCATATCGGCGCGGCCAATAGCGCAAATTAGCCGTTGTTGCAGGTGCCGGCGGCCCCCGTGGGGGTCGTAGAGCCGGCCGGGGAGTTCCATCGTTTTGGCCGTAGGCTCATTTCCGGCAGCCCGGAGTTCTTTGAGCCGTTCCCCGACAACTTGTGGGTCAGGCTCGAAGGCCAGAGCATTGATAGTGAAATCCCGCCGGGCCAAATCCCCGGACAGGTCATTGGTAAATTCCACACTTTCCGGGCGGCGGCCATCTTTATAAATGCCGTCACTGCGAAAGGTGGTAATTTGGTAGGAGTTTTTGCGCTGCATTATGGTCACGGTACCGTGCTGCAAGCCCGTGGGCACGCAGCGGCGGAACAGCTTTTGTACTTGTTCGGGCAGGGCTGTTCCGGCCAGATCGTAGTCGCTGGAACTGTGGCCGAGCAGGCAGTCGCGCAATGCCCCGCCGACGATGACTACCTGGTGGTTCGCCTGTTGCAGACGTTGCAGCACGGTCAACAAATCTTGTGCCAAATCCTGAGGCACAGTGAGAGAGAAGGCACAAGAGGAATCATCAGAGGAGTCATAAGACAGATTCTGGGCCGGTATTGTATCAGGCATAGTAAAGTGCGTTTCCTTCCAAAGGCCGGAGCGGGGCCATTTATCGGCAGGTTTGGACTGAGCCATGACAGGGTTTTATAAAAGAGTCCAAGACCATGCCATAATAACCCCACAATCAATAATCCTATGACCTATGACCAATAACCAAAAAACTTTCAGTAGAAATCTGAGCGGCCTATTATAGTCAGATTGTGGAACAGAGACTCCTGTTCGTTATCGCTGAGAATGTCGGCCACTCGGTCTGCCGGAGTGCCGGTTGGGATGCGGCGGTGAAAATCCGGGGCCGGGCGCAGGTCCAGACGGAGCATGTAGCCCCTTCGGCTGGGAGAGAGGTAGAATTCTATACACAGAATACTGTTCAGAGAATCCGGCTGACTAATCAGGAGCAAGCGTTCTATCGAGCGTTCATCGTAGTTTTCAAAGGGCTGACGGATGCGCATCTTGTAGATGATATCTCCGGTAAATTGGGCATTGGGGATCACGGTTTGAATCTTCATGTAACTGGCACCACGCCGGGGGTCGTAGCCCGGATTGAGGGCATCCTTTTCCGGGCTGATGCCATAGTTTTGCGGTATCTGAATCTGTTCGATTGGCATGGAGGTCGTGGCCAGTGTGGCAAAAAATTCGTTGTCGGGGGAATCCGGTTCATAGTATCTGTAGCGCAGTCGGAAAACCCCAATTTCCTGGCGGTTTATGCCCCGGCTGTACAACTTAATGTTGTGAACTTTTTCGCTGTTCGGCAGGCTGCGGCAGGTGAACAGCAGCCCGGCAAGCAGCAGAAAGGCCAACCCAAAGACAACACATTTGCACTTCATGCGAGGCCCGTCCTTCGTTCCCGATTTTGCTATTCGGCGGCTTGCCGGGCGAAGGTTTCCGTCCGGCTTTCTTTCAGCGTTTGGGCCTTGGCCAGTTCGCGCACGCCGGAACCCAGCGGAACGATACATTTGGAAGGGCATTTTTTGATTACCTCACCCAAGGCGGTGAAGTCGGGTGGCGTGGTTTGCAGGCTCAGTTGCTTGTAGTCGACATCGGCCAGATTATTATCAATTTTAAATTGCAGGGCCGGGTGTTTTCGTTCGCAGACTCGGCAGCCAATGCAGCCGACTTTACAATTGCTGCGTGTCACCTTGCCGTGATCCAAGGCGTTGCAGATTACCCCGTACTCGGCCTGGCGGGGTATCATCCGGATAACTTTGGTGGGACAGACCGGGATGCACTTGCGGCAGTTGATGCACAGATCCGGGTCCACCACGGCCAAGGAGTCTTTGCTGATGCTGATGGCATCAGTGGGGCACTGCCTGACGCAGGAGCCCAAGCCAATACAGCCGTATTGGCAGCTTTTGCTGCCTTTGAACAGCAGAGCGGCGGCCTGACAGTCTTCCAAGCCCTCATAGTCAAAGTCTGTTCGGGCGTAGTCCGGGCTGCCTTGGCACTTGACGAAGGCGACCTCGTCGGCCACGTCTCCGGCTTCCTGTTCCATAATCCGGCCCAAGGCCGCAGCAACGGAGTTGCCGCCCGGCGGGCACAGAGTCAAGTCTTCAGTCTTGCCGGTGTTGAGGGCAACGGCGTAGCCGTTGCAACCGGGGAAGCCACAGGCCCCACAGTTCAGGCCCGGAAGGCTTTCGGACAATGCTTCCCGGCGTTCGTCCCCGGGCACGTGGAGTTTTTTGGAGCTATAGGCCAGCAGCAGCCCGATGACGGTGGCCAGAACCAGCATGAAAAACAGGGCACTCAATATCAGCATAGCCTTATCTTAAATAGGTTTATAAACCGCTGTCAAGTGGGCCTGCCGAAGCGGTGGGTGGGCCGATTAGGCCGGGGGTTCGGGAGTCTCACCAGTCCGATAACGGGAGTGATTCAGGGCAAAGAATACGATTATGGATTGCTGTAACGGTTGAGAGGCACTTGGTACTTAACTGTCTGTAAGCCCGCCACAACCTCTAATTGAAAAGCTGTTCCGGATATTGGCTGATTCTTTTCCGTCCCTATTATGCCGTAATAGTTACCTGCATCAGGGTAGCTGCCACCTAATTTATAAGTGTCAGAAAGAAACGACGGGTCAGAGCTAAATGAACCTACAGCAAGCGTCCCTAAAGTTTGGTTGAGCTTCTTTTCTTTGCCTTCTCCTGTGCGAGTCGTCAATGTAAAAGTATTAAAATTATTGGGTAATTGTACATAGGCCACAAAAACGCCCTTTTGGTTTTCGTTGTAGTTCCATTCGGACAGGCTGCCGACAAACTGCTCTTCTGTCTGCGAACGGGCCCATGCGTCATCCCCTGCGGGGGGTAGCGCAGCGGTGGTAAAGGAAAGAGCCGCTGTATCATTGGCAATGGTGGCTTCTTCAATGGTGGCCCCTGCAATGATGGCCCCGGCCGGAATGGTATTGGCTTCAAAGAACAAATACAGTTTGTAATCCGTATTGGCGGCAAGAACATCGGCCAGAGTAAGACCATTGGTAAAGTCACTGCCATAGTGCTGGCTGATACTAAACTTGCGAGTGCCGCCGGCCGGAATGTCGAGACTGACATAACCGGCATTGGCTTCTGCTTGTACTTTGGTGGGGGCCGCTTCCGTAGCCAAGCGAATAACCGCCCCTATGTTGGTGAGTGCTAAGCTGCTGCTCATTTCCAGTTGCACGGAAGAGACCACAGCGGTAGCAGAAAGGGAAATAGGTGATTTTGCGGGTGAGTTACTGTTGTCGGACAGCGGCGCACAGGCGAGCAGAGACAGACTGAGAACGGACAGCAAAAGGGAGGGGAGAAGGCGTAAAAAAAATGAATAGAAAAGATTGTAACTAGTTGATATACAAGAAAATAACTGCTTACTTTCTAAAGTAGTGTGATATTGGATATTGGATATTGGATATTGGATATTATACTGTTTTTACCGATATCCGTCAATATTGAGTCTCGTTTTTTCATGGGGGGTGCTCCTCCGGGAAAATAGGTAAATGGGCAAAGTGCCCTTGCGAGTTGATTGTATATTCGTTTAGGGTTTTTTGGCAAGGGGGGGGGCCACCACCCCTCCTGGGGAGGGGAATGACCACAGCGGGGGTTATTTGGGGCCATTAGACGGGGGGCCTATGTGTAAAGGGAATGTGTCATGACCTTAAGGTAAAGAATACAATTACGGACTACTATAGCGCGTAAGTGATGCTTCAGGCTCATCTGTTCTAAGGCCATCTGTGCTTTGTAATCGAACAGTCTTTCCGGATATTTTTGTCGTGTCATCAATACTTACCAGATAGTAGTATTTATCAGAATCAGGATAGCTGCCACCCAGTTTAGATATATTAGAAATAAATCCTGACGTAGGTATGATTAGACCCAGAGAAAGGGTTCCAATGACTTGTAATTCTGTACCATCTGCTGTGTGACTACTCAAAGTAATAGAAGCAATAGAAGCTAAATTAACTTTTGTATAAGCGACAAGAACACCTTTCTGATTTTCACTGTATCCCCATTCAGAAAGGCTTCCCACAAACTGCTTATTTGTCTGCGCATTATTCCATACGGCATCCCCTGCCCCGGGCAGCGTAGCGGTAGTAAATCGCAGAATTACTACATCATTGTTGAGGGTGGCCCCCTCAACCGTGGTTTCCGATGGAATAGCGTCGGGTTCAAAAAACAGATACAGTTTGTATTGAGTATTAGCGGTAAGGACATCGGCCAGAGTAAGACCATCCGTAAAATCACTGCCATAGTGTTGGCTGATACTGAATTTTCTTGGGCTGTTGGCCGGAATGTCCAGGCTGACATAACCCGCATTGGCTGCTGCTTCTGTCTTGGTAGGAGCGGCTTTTTCAGCCAGACGAATAACGGCACCGATGTTGGTGAGTACTACAGCACTGTTCATTTCCAATTGTACAGAAGAGACCACAGCAGTAGCGGAAAGGGTAATTGTTGACTTTGCGGGCGGATCACTGTTGTCCGACAGCGGCGCACAGGCGAGCAGAGACAGACTAAAAATGGACAGAAAAAGGAGAGGGAGAAGGCGGAAGAAAAATGAACAAAAAAGACTGTAACTAGTTGATATACAAAAAAATAACGGCTTGTTTTCTAAAGTAGTGTGATATTGGATATTGGATATTGGATATTGGATATTGTACTGTTTTTACCGATATCCGTCAATATTGGGTCTCGTTCTTTCATGGGATGCTCCTTTGGGAAAATAGGTAAATGGGCCAAATGCCTTTGCAAGTTTATTGTATATTCGTTTAGGGGTTTTGGCAAGGGGCAGGGACGGGAGTTTTAGACGGGATTCGAGTGTCACCACCCTTAGCTCCTCCCTTGGAGGGGAATGACCACCCCTGACCCCTCCAAGGGAGGGGAATGACCACAGTGGGGGTTAGTTGGGTCTATTAGACTGGGGGCTGGGTGAGCTTGTTGAACCTCGCTTAAAGCACTGAACAAATGAGTATTGAAAAATCAAGTTTATTGGGTAATTAATTGTACATTTTGTATCGTCTGTATACCGATATATTGTGCCACATTGAGTTCATACTTAAGTTCTAAGATAAGATTACCTGTAGAATCAAAATTATTTTCGGCTGCCGGGTCAGAAGTCGGCATCGCAATAATACAGCTCAAGTAGGCATCAAAATTAACGGACTTCGTTAAAGAATACGATTATGGGTTGCTATAACGGTTGAGAGGCACTCGGTACTCCATTGCCGAAAAGGAACTTGTAACTTGTAATTGAAGAGCTGTTCCGGATATGTTATTATTCTTTTCTGCACCTATCAGATAGTAATAGTTATCTGTATCAGGATAGCTACCGCCCAATTTATCAGTATTAAAAAGAAATGACGGGTCAGGGCTAAATGAACCTACGGCAAACGTCCCTAAGGTTTGGTTGAGCTTGTCTTCTCCTCTGCGAGTCGTCAATGTAAAAGTACTAAAACCATTGAGTAATCGTGCATAGGCCACAAAAACGCCCTTTTGATTTTCGTTGTAGCTCCATTCGGACAGGCTGCCGACAAACTGCTCTCCTGTCTGCGAACGGGCCCATGCGTCATCCCCTGCGGGGGGTAGCGCAGCGGTGGTGAAGGAAAGAGCCGCTGTATCATTGGCAATGGTGGCTTCTTTAATGGTGGCCCCTGCAATGGTGGTTCCGGCCGGAATGGTATTGGCTTCAAAGAACAAATACAGTTTGTAATCCGTATTGGGTGCAAGTACATCAGCCAGAGTAAGACCATCCGTAAAATCACTGCCATAGTGTTGGCTGATACTGAATTTTCTTGGGCTGTTGGCCGGAATGTCCAGGCTGACATAACCCGCATTGGCTTCTGCCTCTGCCTTAGTCGGGGCCGCTTCCGTGGCCGGGCGAATAACCGCCCCTATGTCGGAGAGTGCTAAGCTGCTGCTCATCTCCAGTTGCACGGAAGAGACCACAGCGGTAGCAGAAAGGGAAATAGTTGACTTTGCGGGTGAGTTACTGTTGTCGGACAGCGGGGCACAGGCGAGCAGAGACAGACTGAGAACGGACAGCAAAAGGAAGGGGAGAAGGCGGAAAAAAAATGAACAAAAAAGACTATAACTAATTGATATGCAAATAAATAACGGCTTGTTTTCTAAAGTAGTGTGATATTGGATATTGGATATTGGATATTGGATATTATACTGTTTCTACCGATATCAGTCAATATTTGGTCTCGTTTTTTCATGGGGGTGCTCCTTTGGGAAAATGGGTAAGAGGGCAAAGTGCCCTTGCAGATTTATTGTATATTCGTTTAGGAATTTTTGCAAGGGGGGGGCCTTATAAAGGCGTCAGAATGCCACCACCCCTAACCACCCCTGACCCCTCCAAGGGAGGGGAATGACCACCCCTGACCCCTCTCCAAGGGAGGGGAATGGTAGGTGAGCCTGTAGAACCTGGCAAGGGGCCCATTTTACGGGAGGGAGAGCCGTCACGCAGTTGTATACTCTCTGATAGGGTGCTTAGCTCATGGCCCTGCCCTAACCCTCCGAGATATAAGTACAACCGTTTATTTAAAGCTGGCTACTCGGTTACTAGTACCGAATTTCTAATGTGGATAATCGAAGAAGGGTCTCCTCCGTAAAATTCATCCAATCGAACTGTATCAGTAATACTACCTGATCTTATCACCGTATCCCAAAGCTCTACGTTTGTGCCGGGTCCTGAGGGGGCCATATTATATAAATCATAGAATACACCTGGTGGGGTAGAATTGCTAAAAGGACGCATAAGCGTAGAGGATTCAGAGAATTCATATGTACGATTACTAACAGTAAAAGCATAGGGCCCGCCTCCTCTGTGCAAGTAGTGGTATCTGAACGGAAGTAGATAGCTTTCAGAAGTCTTATGCTCTATGGCCGGAGAAGTACTGCCGGCAGCTACTTTGTCATAGAGACTACTGTATCTTCCTCTTGTAGTAGGGTACGTACTTGGAAAATTCTCCGTGGTGAATTCCAGCTTTTCTATGGTTGTCCCTGTAGCATCTGTTATCTCGTAGAAATGAGCATAGTATTTGGTGTTCGGGTGTAATAGTTCCGGCGCGGCGGTGACGGCACTGACAAAGCCTGTAGCTTGCCCGTCAACAGAAATCGTGATATTGGCATTAAACTTAGCCACAGTCATTTTATCGGTCATCGAAAGATAGACGGTTCTCGGCGTTCCGTCCGCTTTGGTCTTTCTGGTATAAAAACCCGGCAAGTCTTTGACACTTGCATAGGCAGCCGGTTCCGTTTCCCTGCTGACCACAACGCCTATTGTCTTTACACCCTCGGTGCCGTTGTCCAATTGGACCAGTCCCTCCCGCATGGAGACCCATGCCATGGAGGTGTTTAGGCTTGCGGCAGCCGGAGGTGCCGGGTCCTTACTGTCGCCTGAGATCGGGGCACAACCGAGTACAGTTACACCGATAAAAAACAGGAAAAGGAAGGGTAAAAGACGAAAGGGAAGTGAGTAAAAAGGTTTAGGACGGTTTGTAGGGGAGTGAAATAATGGCTTGTTTTCTAAAGTAGTGTGATATTGGATATTGGATATTGGATATTGGATATTATACTGTTTCTATCAATATCAGTCAATATCTGGTCTCGTTTTTTCATGGGGGTGCTCCTTTGGGAAAATGGGTAAGTGGGCAAAGTGCCCTTGCAAATTTATTGTATATTCGTTTAGGGATTTTTGCAAGGGGGGGGCCTTATAAAGGAGTCAGAATACCACCACCCCTGCCCCTCCAAGGGAGGGGAATAACCACCCCTAACCCCTCCGGGGGAGGGGAATGGCAGGTGAGCCCGTCAAGTGGCAGGTGAGCCCGTCGAATGGTAGGTGAGCTTGCCGAATGGTAGGTGAGCCTGTCGAACCTGGCTTAAGCCGTGCAACTGTTCAGTGCCGGCATAAAACCGCCGGCACTGGACAAATATGTATTACCTGGTAATTAATCGTACGTTTTGTATTTGTTGCGTACCGATGTATTCTCCGGCATTGAATTGAATCGACAGTTCCAGCTGAAGATTACCTGTAGAATCAAAATTATTTTCGGATGCCGGATCAGAAGTCGGTATAGTAATAATACAGCTTAAATAAGCATCAAAATTAACGGACTTTGTTTGACCTGTTTCTAAACAAACGGCTTTACTGTTCATTCCCGAACCGTCTGTAATTTTGGGTGCTAATCCACCTTTAAAATAAGAAAATATTGTCTCATATTGGCCGAATGAAGCACCGTTAAAAGCCTTAGCATGAAATAAATAGATTTCTACTTCTTCTGCGGAGGTAATCGGTGAAGGTTCTGCCCATATCGGAACCACAACTCTCATTGGAAGTATCAGATATTCCTCTTTTTTGACTTCTATCTTTTGGAGGGTATCCCTGTCTGTGCTTGTTTTGGGTGTCGAAACCGTTTTTCCCTGAGTATCCGCTATAAGTCCAGTGGAGGGAAAATATTGATCCCAAGAATGGATGCCAACATTGTTAGCCCCTTGCCTTCTTTCTAAAACGGGCAGAGTGGCAAACTTGGCGGTTGTAAAAGATTCTTGTGAGGCTAATTCTCTGCCTCGATAAATATTCAGGTAATAGGTCGTATTCTCTTTCAGAAAATGCTCTGCTGTGAGCGTGCTTAGGTCATCGGGTATGGTGTTTAAATGGGCCATAAAGACCTCTCTGCTTACGTCTTTTGTTAAGGTACGTGTGATGTATCCTTTACCAGGTTGGGCCGGAAGAGTTGTGGTTGCAGCCGCAGAAATTCCAAAGGTAAACTCCACCTCACCCTCTAATTCACTGGTTATGGAAAAAGTGAGTTCATTGGGGCCTATGTAAGGGAAGGTGACCGTATACTTGGATGCCGGGGGGTTCTTACTGTCGGACAGCGGGGCACAGGCGATCAGAGACAGACTGAGAACGGACAGCAAAAGGAAGGGGAGAAAACGTAAGAAAAATGAACAAAAAAGATTGCAACTAGTTGATATACAAGGAAATAATGGCTTGTTTTCTAAAGTAGTGTGATATTGGATATTGGATATTGGATATTGGATATTGTACTGTTTATACCAATATCAGTCAATATCTGGTCTCGTTTTTTCATGGGGGTGCTCCTCTGAGAAAATGCGAAGATGGGCAAAGTGCGTTTGCGGGTTTATTGTATATTCGTTTAGGGGTTTTTGCAAGGGGAGGCGATAGCCACCACCCCTGACCCCTCCAAGGGAGGGGAATGGTAGGTGAGCTTGCCGAATGGTAGGTGAGCCTGTCGAACCTGGCAAGGGGCCTTTTGTACTAAATCCCAAACCGACGGTTGTGAGCGAAGTCCGAATCCGGTTTATATCCCGTATATTGCCGATAACAGATTCAGGGTGGCTATGGTAATCCGTGGGAGAATTATCCCCGGCCGGATTACCGCACATGATTATATTCAGTACAACTTAACGGTAAGACCACACATCATTCTTCTTATTGCTACCGTCCCGTCCCCCAATTACAAAAACATTATTGTTTAGCACTACGGCTGCAATATCATTGCGAAACGGAAATGCCGGAGTAGATGTCACTTGTGTCCAAGTGTTACCATCCGCAGACTTCCACACATCATTGCTCACTTGACTGAATGTATCTCCCCCAATCACAAAAATTTCATTGCCTAATACTAATGATGCATGAAGATTTCGATCCGAAAATGCTGCACTGGCTGTCACTTGTGTCCATGAGGCACCGTCCGCAGATTTCCATACATCACTGAGCCCGCTACCACCCGGATCTCCCCCGATCACAAAAATTTCATTGCCTAATGTCACTGATGCATAATGATAGCGAGCCGAAAATGCTGCATTGGCTGTCACTTGTGTCCATGAGGCACCATCCGCAGATTTCCACACATCATCTTTCGCGGTACCACCACTTTCCACACCCCCGATCACAAAAATCTCGTTGCCTAACACGACTGCTGTATGACCATGGCGATCCGAAAATGCTGCGTTGGCTGTCACTTGTGTCCATGAGAGACCGTCTGTCGATTTCCACACATCACTGCTCCTGGGCAATCCCCCAATCACAAAAATTTCATTGCCTAATACTACTACTTCATGATTACTGCGATCCGAAAATGCTGCGTTGGCTGTCACTTGTGTCCATGAAGTACCATCTGTGGACTTCCACACATCATTGTGGCTGTTATTGGATGCATCCCTTCCTCCAATAACAAAAATTTCATTGCCCAGTACCCCTGCGGCATGACCACTACGCGCAGAAAATGCTGCGCTGGCTGTCACCTGTGTCCAAGTTCCGGGAACGGTAATTGTCATGTTCGCGTCTATAGTCCCTGTATATTTGTTTGAGCCTGTTGCCCTGATGGTATAGCTGCCGCTGTCAGTCCGGACTGCATCCGCAGCCACGGTCACGGTACCACTGCCGGAGTCAATCGTGACTTTTGTTGCATTTGCTGTGCTTGGCCTGTTTGTGATTGTATAGCTCACCGTTTGTCCGGAACTTTCGTCTGCCCATACAGGGTCTGAGGTTCTGACTGTGGGGGCTGTTCCGAGATCGATGGCACTGTAGGTAACGGTACCTTGTATCTGCGGAGCTTTTGTGCCGTTGTCTGTGCCTGTGGCAGCCGGATCGTCACAGGCGGACAGAAACAGATGAATGAGAAAAATGGAAAAAAAGCAGAATGATGCGGGGAATCGGGGTTTCTTTGAAGAATTCAGTATGAGTTGGATATTGGATATTGGATATTGGATATTGGATATTATGCTGTTTTTACCAATAGCAGTCAATATTTGGTCTTGTTTTTTCATGGGGGTGCTCCTCCGTACAAAATGGGTAGGTGGATAAATGGGCAAAGTGCGTTTGCGGGTTTATTGTTGCGAGTTTATTGTATATTCGTTTAGGGGTTTTTGCAAGGGGAGGCGACAGCCACCACCCCTGACCCCTCCAAGGGAGGGGAATTGACCACCCCTAACCCCCCGGGAGGGGAGGGGAATGGTAGGTGAGCCCGTCGAATGGTAGGTGAGCTTGCCGAATGGTAGGTGAGCCCGTCGAATGGTAGGTGAGCTTGTCGAACCTCACTTAAGCCGTGCAACTGTTCAGTGCCCGCGTAAAACCGCCGGCACTGAACAGATGCGTATCATTTGGTAATTAATTGTACGTTTTGTATCGTCTGTGTACTGAAGTAGTTTGCGGAGTTATACTGCGCACTATATTCCATATCTAATCCATTAGGAAAAAAATATTTCTTATTTTCCGGATCAGAGGGTGACATAGCTATGATAGCACTAAAATACACGTCAAAATCAGTAGATTTCATTTTCCTTTCTAAAAAAACAGTCTTGGTGTTACCCCCTGGTCCTTCACCTACAGCTCCTGCATAGTACGTAAAGACTATCTCAAAGGTTCCATTATTATTCGCCTGAGCTTGAATTAAGAGGAGTTTCACTTCCTCTGATGAGGTGATAGGTGAGGGCTCTGCCAATATAGGAAAAGTGAACCTCATTGGAAGTATCAAATATTCTTCCTCTTTTACTTCGATCTTTTTGGGAGAATGTTTTTCTGTGCTTGTTCTTGGTGTGGAGGCCGTATTTCCACCCGAATCTTTCACTGCCCCATTGGAGTGAAAATATTGATCCCAGGAATGAATACCTATATTGTTAGATCCCTGCCGTCTTTCTAAAGAGGATAAAGTGGCAAACTTGGCGGTTGTAAACGATTTTTGTGAGGCCAATTCTCTGCCCCGGTAAATATTGAGGTAATACGTCGTATTCTCTTTCAATAAATGTTCGGCTGTAAGGGTACTTATGTCATCCGGTATAGTATGCAAATGGGCCATAAAGACCTCTCTGCTTACGCCTTTTGTCAGAGTACGCTTGATATAACCTCTGCCTAATTGGGCCGGAAGGGTTGTGGTTGCAGCCGCAGAAATCCCAAACGTAAACTCCGACTCTCCTCCTAACGGACTGGTTATGGAGAAAGTCAATTCATTTGGGCCTATGTAAGGAAAGGTGACCGCATACTTGACTGCCGGCGGGTCCTTACTGTCAGACAGTGGGGCACAGGCGAGCAGAGACAGACTGAGAACAGGCAGCAAAAGGAAGGGGAGAGGGCGGAAGAAAAATGAACAAAAAAGATTGTAACTAGTTGATATACAAGAAAATAATGGCTTGCTTTCTAAAGTAGTGTGATATTGGATATTGGATATTGGATATTGGATATTATACTGTTTATACCAATATCAGTCAATATTTGGTCTCGTTTTTTCATGGGAGTACTCCTTATGGGTAAAATGAGGAAATGGGCAAAGTGCCTTTGCGGGTTTATTCTATATTCGTCCGGGGGTTTTGGCAAGGGGGGGGATGTGACCACCCCCTGACCCCTCCCAGGGGGGGCAGGGTAACAGATTCGGGCATGAATAAAACATAGCAGGCCCCGAAGTGCCTGCTAAAAGACGGGGTGGCGGGAATTAGGCCGGGTAGTGGAAAACTTCACAATTGGGGAATGTTAAGACAAATCCATACCACCGTAAAAATACTTGATTTGGCTTATTGACATCCAGTTTTGTTTCATTAGAGGAGTACAGATTTCCACCCTTTATGTAGTTGCCATTAGATAAAATCAATGTATCTTCACTAAATGACAGGTTATTTAATTCTTTAATATAGATAGCAGAAGGTATATCAGTAGTTGGAGAAATGTAGACTAATATATCTTTTCCATTCAACTTATCAAAAAGATAATTACCATGTTCTTTTATTATTTTAGAAGGATAAAACCTGGCTGTTTTATCTCCCCATATACCTAATCCCATTTCCATTTGGGGTAATCTGTTATCCATCGTTGTTGGCATGGAATTTTTAAAACCGGGCGGCAAGAACCCGTTACCTTTTGTATCCGCCTTCCGGTTTGCGAATTTTGCAAATGATTTTTGCAGAAAATTCATCTTCTCTTCACCGTATAAACAATCCGGATATTGCTCAACAACTTCTTTCAGAGTCAATATTTGATGCGATTGAAGAATTTCGAGATGACAGCCTTTATGTTTTCCTGAGATACATTCCCCTGTAATATGGTCCCAATAGGACCCGGTCTCTTTATCAGACATAAGTAACATGCCATTGTATGATCCGGAAATATAAAAATGAAGCATTTTATTATTTACAACCGGGTTCATTACCATACCGGAATTACAGATAACACAAAAAGTTAGCATATAAGGTGATTTATTCACATACCCTTGGGCAATATGATGAAAAGCCATTCTGTGTTTTGAAAATGCCAAATGTTTAGAGTCTATTTTAAAGACAATTAATTGTGAATCTTCTGTTAAAACCTTATGCTCAAGTATGTCTTTTATATTGATATATTCATTTGTGTAGATAGGTTTAAACATAGGGCCAAATTCTTTGTTTGTCACTCTTTTTGTTTGCATTGTTGTTTTTTCCTTATTATACTTCCCAATCTTATTTCTGCCTATTTTTGCTTGTTTTCATATATAGAAATGTTTTGTCAATAGCTAAGCCTTGTGATCAATGACCCCTTTTGACATAAAATCTCCTGCTGTTGTCTTGTTTTTTATAGAAAGGTTCCTTCAGACCGAGTGAATTTACAGTCTGATAGTATCTTCATTTAGAGGCTTTGGCAAGCGTGGCCCCCCTGCCTCCAAAGGAGGGCGTTAGAGCAGAGGTTTTAGAGATAAGGGCAAAACCTCCGCGACATCAAGGTAAAAAATATGGCTATGGGCTACTATAGCACGTGACTCTCCGGTCTTTGGCATTTTGAAACGCGAAGGAAAAATTACCACAAATATTGTCAAAAACTGTACAAAAAATGGGTTATTACCGATAATAGAGGGGTAAAGCCCTGAAAGTTCGTTGTGAGCATTATTGTGTCTGCCACCGCCGGAACGAGCTTGCACGTGGCAAAAGTTATATTAATGGTATGGAGTCGTTTGGAAGCCGGGCAGAAAGGTGTTTGGCAAAATTCAACAGGCTCAGTGCCAAGGCTTTTATCTATATTTAAAGGAGTGTGAGTTTAGACGGAACCACCGATCCGGACTTGTCTGTACCCAAATGAAATTAATCATAGATGTAAAAGATGAAAAAGCACCTTTTGTTTCAGAGTTGCTCAGAAAAAATCTTGATTTCGTAAAAATAGAAGAAATACAAGAAGAGAAATCAGAAATTTTGGAAGGCATCAAAGAAGCCGTAGAAGAAATGAAATTGATAAAAGCAGGTAAATTGAAAGGTATTCCGGCAAGAGAGTTGTTGAATGACTTATGATGTCATAGCAACTCCTAAATTTAAGAGGGATTTTAAAAAGATTGTAAAAAAGTATCGTTCATTAGAGCAGGAGTATTTTAATCTCGTAGCTGAATTAGAACAAAACCCAGAGAAAGGAATTGATATAGGCCAAAATTGCTTTAAAATACGTTTAGCTATAAAATCTAAAGGGAAAGGAAAATCCGGCGGTGGGAGAGTCATTACTTATTTTACACGGGTTAAAGAAACGGTGTATCTACTGACCATTTATGACAAGTCGGAAAAAGACAATATAACGGATAGCCAAATAAGAGAATTATTAGACGAATTACCGGAAATGGAATAATGCATTAGCTAAAAACAGATAGTATTGTGCCTCTGTTTGTGCCTGCAAAAATCAAATCTATAGATATAAAATATGACTAAAGCCTGCTTTACGCAGGCTTTTTTTGCCTAAAAATCCACACGATTATGGACTACTATAGCGCGTGAGGGGTACTATGAGTTTAACTGCCGGAGGGCTATTTGTAATTGCTAATTGCAAAGCCTTTCCGGATATTTTTTTTGTATCATCGACACCTATTACATAGTAGTAGTTATCTCCACCAGGATAGCTCCCACCCGGTTTCGATAGGTTGAAATGGAAAGGTGGTGAAAGTGAATCGAAGAGTTGGTTGTATATTCGTTTAGAGATTTTGGCAAGGGGAGGGATTGTAAGAAGGTTGAAGAGGCACGTTAAAACGTGCCTCTTCAACTCCCTCTCGCAAAAGGCCATCTTAAGGCCATTTGCTATGGCCTTAAGATAAATACCATTACGGGCTGCCATAACGTGTAAGAGGTACTGTGAGACGAGCTTCAGCAAGACCATCTGTAGTCTCCAATCGAAAAAGATTTCCAAGTATTTTCGCTGTATCATCAGCACTGATTACATAGTAGTAGTTATCTCCATCAGGATAGCTACCGCCCAGTTTAGACATATTTGAAAGAAATCCCGGGAGAAGACGAACAGCACCGAACGACAGGCTAAATATAACTGAAATGAATTCCATACTGGTTAAACCAGTCGTATTAAAAACGATAGAGGTAAAAGGAATAATTTTAATTTTTGTATAAGCGACAAAAATACCCTTTTGGTTTTCACTGTAGCCCCATTCCGAAAGACTTCCCACAAACTGCTCATTTGTCCATGCATTATCCCATGCGGGATCTCCTGCCGGGGGTAGGGTAGCGGTGGTAAAGGAAAGGGCTATTACATCATTAGGGTCTTGACTAGTTAGAAGTATTATGATTCTCTCTAAATTGTGAGAAGAGAATGAAAAATAAATACTATCATCGTTCACGGATTTTAGAAGGGAAATTTAGAGAAATTGTTCGCTGTTTTGCGAGCGATATTGATGCGTCAAAAACTGCATTATTATGTTGTATTAACTGTAATACAGTTAATATAATCTATAAAAAAATTAGAATAAAAATTACTGAGTTCTGTATTGACTCTTGTCCGGAATTAGGTAGCTTTGAAAAGGGGCTGTGGGACTGCGGGTAAAACTCCTGTTTTTGGTATATTAAAACGTGATAGCAAGGTTTAATTTACCGCCTTTTAAGTCATGTTATTGGTAAGATTTAGCTAGACCATTGCCAGCCCCTTTAACTTTATCATACACATCAAAAAATGCTGAGGTCTTACAAGATCACAGCATTCTGCGCCTATGACAATGCTCGTCCTATTTTGCCAATTTCTTCGCTGCCTTCCATTCCTTCAAGTCAATTACAAGCTCTGTAACTTTCCCTTCCTTCACTTCAAAAGAAGCTTGTTCAAAACGGGGAGCACTGCCTAGCTTACCAAAAATATTATGAGAAAACCCATACCTTTCCACAGGAACTCCAAACAAATTTTGATTCAACTTTTTGTCTCCATTTAAATCATGGTATACTGCAATAGCATAACGACCAGGTGCGATATTTCCCAAAAGGAACTCTGTAACAGGAGTAACAGCCTTTATATAAAACCCTGCCATTGCAGGAGTTCTCTTTTTAGCAAAATTTTTTGCTTGATCGTATAGGCCAAGATGCACGATACCCTGTGATTTTTCCACGTTGCGAACCAGAATATGAATACTCTCTGCATATAACGGCAGGACACAGCAATATAAAATCAAAGATATCAAAGGTATGATAATACGATATCTTCTTTTCAACTTTTTAGAGTATTTCAACATAGCTATCATATCGGCATTTTTCTCCTTTCAGACCCCTTATAAAATGATAGGTAATTATCAAGATGTTTTATTGCTCTTAAATCAGCACTCCAAAATCCTTAAAAAATGTAAGAGTGTCTATGATTGTCTCTTCTATATCTCTAGGTGTATGACCTGGCTTTTCTTTTGCTAGTTGACTTGGTATATTTTTATTATGCACTTTTATCGTATGAATCGAGTCAAGGGTAATTGCTCTTGGAGAATTAGTAACGAGTGATTGTAAAAAATAGATCGGTAGAGATAAATAAATACTAAAAAAAGGAAGAGTTCCACGCATTAGTTTTTTTCCTAGCTCTTCTGAGATGACATCTGCCATGTAAACAAAATTTATATAATTGCCACCAACAATATAATTTTGTTTACTCACCCCTTTTTCAATACAATTGACTGCTGTGGTACATAAATCACGAACATCAACATAGTCATAACTAACATTAATACTGAAGGGCCTTTTCCCGTTTGCGATTTTTATAAACTCTTGACCAAATAAACTTGGTTTAAAGTCGTTGGGCCCAAGAATTCCAGAAGGGTGAATTATTGAAGCATTAAGACCTCGTTCGCAATATTCTAAAACAATTCTCTGTGCATCTGCCTTTGATAAATCATAAGGAACAGAATTTTCGTTGACAACAAGAGGTCTATCTTCTAATAAAGGCTCACCTAATGGTTCTCGAACAAATGCATCAACAGATGAAAAATGAATTAATTTATTGATATTATGTTTAAGAGCCATCTCGCAAACATTTTTAGTACCATCAACATTCACTGCACGAATAAGGTTTTTATTTTTCCTCTCCAAGCTTATGATAGAGGCAGTATGGAAAACAACGTCCACATCATTAAAAGCTTTATTGAGAGACTCAATGTCCGTAACACTACCTTTTATAAGTTCAACATCATAACCTTTAAAGGCTCTATGATCTCCGTCAAAATCAATACTCCTTACTTTATAGTCTCGAGCAGTGAGTTCTCTAACTAAATTAGCCCCAACATGCCCTGAACCACCTGTGATAAGTGCAATACTCATTTTACCCTCTTTTTAAACCTTCTCTTATTTTAGATTCAGTTACTATAAACTTTGCTAAACGTCTCTTTGCGTAGCCCGATTCTATACCATTAATATGATTTTTACCACGTGCAAACTCAGTCTTGCTATGGTAAACACGATAATGTTCATAGCTGTTTAAAATCAAGCCATCATAAGCACTCAAGCCATCACTATAAATCGTTGAACCTTCAAGGATATTTCCCTCTATTATAGGTAGTAATTCCTTTTTTGTATAGTTTTTAACAATATTCATAGTAACTTTTCCTTCACGTTTCAAAATGCCAAAAACAGGTGTTTTACCAGCTGCACCACGCCCTTGCTTTCCTCGAACTCTTTTCGCATCAAAAATAGGATTCATCAACTTCAAAATTGCCTTTTTCCATTGGTTTATCAAAACTTAACTCAGTTATTTTTACACGCAGTTTTTAGCAAAAATCGAATTGATCGTATTTCGAGAAATTTTTGTATATGCTGCTGTTTTTGCAGCAGTCTCATCAAAATAGAACAAAATCTGCCGAAATTTTGCTTCCGAAATCCGCGAACGATGATAGTATTTGTTTTTCATTGTTTAGAAAGAGTTTATATTCTCTATAAATATATAAAATTGTCCAGACCCTTTGATATTATACTGTTTGGCCGGTCACCAGTCAATAGTATTTTTTTATGTTTCATGGGGAAATACCTCCGAATAGCGTAATCTTCGGCTATTATATATTCGTTTTGGATATTGGGCAAGGGGGGCCCTTTGCCCAACCTTGGAAGGAGCCTCTGCCCCTCCAAACGGAGGGGCAGAGATTTAGATAACAGTGGAACAAAAATAGTGGAGAGTCGTCCTACTCTGTTACCAATACCGCCTTGTTGTTCTCGTAAAATGCAAATTGATGGGATCCAAACAGATAGTCTATAGTACCGAGAAAACTGAGATTCGTAGTTTTGATCATTGTATCCCAAAGACTTACGCTTGTGGTCGGTCCTGAGGATGTGATATTGTATACATCATAGATTAAGAGTGTCGGAGTCTCAAGCGTATTTCCAAAGGGGCGGGTATTTGTGCCGGTCTCCGGCATTTGGTTTGCAGCAAAGCCTGAGAACCTCCAAATATAGTCTCCTCCACTTGTCAAAAAGTAATGAAACCTTGCCGGGATTAAATAGCTTTCGGAAGCCTTGTACTCCATAGCCGGAGAAGTACTGCCGGCCGTAACTTGGTTATGAAAACTACTGTATGTTCCTCTTGTGGTGGGGTAGGTGGCGGGAAAATTTTCCGTCGTAAACAGCAATTTCTCTATAGCTGTGCCTGTCGCATCTGCTATGTCGTAGAAGTGAACGTAGTAGCCGGTGTTCGGGTGCAGGAGTTCCGGTGCGGTGGCAATGGCACTGACAAATCCCGTAGCACCTCCGTCAACAGAAATTGTCATATCCGTATTAAACTTAGCTACCGTCATTTTATCGGTCAGAGAAAGATAAACCGTTCTGGGGGTTCCCTCCGCTTTGGTTGTTCGGGTGTAGAAACCGGGGAGGTCTTTGATATTAGTATAGGCAGGAGCTGTGGCATCTTTGCTGACAATAACCCCAATGGTTCTTGTCCCTTGGGTGCCGTTGTCAAACTGTACCAGCCCTTCCCTCATGGAGACCCAAGCCATGGAGGTGTTTAGTGTGAGTTTTCCCCACTTTGCGTACAGGGTGATGTTCCCGGTAATAGTCTCCTGAGTAAAGTTGAAAAGGGTCGCTAGAGTTTGTTCTTTGTACCATCCGCCAAAAACATAATTTGTCTTGGTGGGGTCTGTGGGCTTTTCCGATTTTTCTCCGCTTGTTACCGTTTGTGAAATTACCTCTGTGCCGCCTTGGGAGTTGAAAGTGAGGGTGAAGGTTAGAGTAGCCGGCGGGTCACCGGTGTCCGGCAGCGGGGCACAGGCAAGCAAAGACAGAAAAAAGAAGGGTAAAAGACGAACAGAAAGTGAATAAAAAGGTTTAGGATGGTTTGTAGGGGAACGAAGTAAATGTCTATTTTCTAAAGTAGTGTGATATTGGATATTGGATATTGGATATTGGATATTGTACCGTTTGGCCGGTTACCGGTCAATAGTGTTTTTTCCTGTTTCATGGGGAAATGCCTCCGAATAGCGTAATCTTCGGCTATTATATATTCGTTTTGGATATTGGACAAGAGGGGGCCCTTTGCCCCCCCTTGGAAGGAGCCTCTGCCCCTCCAAACGGAGAGACAGAGAAATACACAACAGCGGAACAAAAATAGTGGAGAGTGGTCCTACTCCGTTACCAATACCGCTTTCTTACTGTTAAGAAAGAAAAAATCCTCTCCTCCTAAGACCGCATCAACCAGTAATGACTCAAAATGTCTTAATTTCATCATCCCATCCCAAAGAGCTACATTTGTGCCGGGCCCGGAGGACGTGATATTGTATAAATCATAGTATAAAATTGGCGGGTTAGTATTTCCAAAAGGGCGCATATGTTTAGAGGCTTCCGGCAGTTCGTTTGGTGCGAATGCGCCGTGAGTGAAAGCATACGGACCTCCTGCTGTAATAAAGTAATGAAGTCTAATCGGAAAGAGATAACTTTCAGTTTGGGTACTTTTGTACTCTATAGCCGGAGAGGTACTGCCGGTAGCTATTTGGTCATAAAGACTACTATATGTGCCTCTGCTTGTTGGGAAAGCAGTCGGGAAGCCTTCGGTCGTAAATTCCAGTTTTTCTATAGCTGTGCCGGTAGTGCCCGTGATTTCATAAAAATGAGCATAGTATTGGGTGTTCGGGTGTAAAATCTCCGGTGCGGAATCAACGGCACTCACAAAACCCGTAGGTCCCCCGTCAACAGAAACCGTTACATTTGCATTGAACTTAGCGGTGGTCATTTTATCGGTCATAGAAAGATAAACCGTTCTGGCTGTTCCGTCCGCTTTGGTTGTTCTGGTATAAAAGCCCGGTAAGTCCTTGACGCTGTCGTAGGCCGGAGCTGTTGTTTCCCTGCTAACGATAACCCCAATTGTTTTTGCCCCTTGGGTGCCGTTGTCAAACTGTACCAGCCCTTCCCGCATGGAAACCCAAGCCATGGAAGCGTTTAGACTCGCAGCAACAGGGGGCTCAGCCGCAGGCGGCTCATCGGTGTCCGGCAGCGGGGCACAGGCAAGCAAAGACACAACGAGGAAAGACAGAAAAAGGAAGGATAAAAGACGAAAGGGAAGTGAATAAAAAGGTTTAGGACGGTTTGTAGGGGAACTGAGTAAATGCCTATTTTCTAAAGTAGTGTGATATTGGATATTGGATATTGGATATTGGATATTGGACCGTTTGGCCGGTCACCGGTCAATAGTGTTTTTTCCTGTTTCATAGGGAAATGCCTCCGAAATTGTGAAATTCTGGCCTATTATATATTTGTTTAGTGGCAAGTACAAGAGGGACGTTGGAGGAGGCTCTGTTTTCCACATTTTTTGAATGATCTGGCCCCAAAAACAAAAACAAGTTATAATGAGGAACGTTATGGATAATACTCAGTTTGACAAAATGATGCAGAGCATGTTTCAGGGCATGGCAGAATCCCGGGAATCTCAGGCAGAATTTCGGGAGTCTCAGGCAGAATTTCGGGAGTCTATGGCAGAACTTCGGGAGTCTCAGGTTCAGACAGGCTTGCAGATGCGGGAATCTCAGGCCCAAACGGACTTACAGATGCGCGAGTCTAAGGCTAAGGCGGATTTGGAGTCTCAGAAACTTCGGGAATTTCAGGCAGAGACAAGCTTGCAGCTTCGGGAGTCCCGGGCTAAGGCGGATTTGGAGTCTCAGAAACTTCGGGAATTTCAGGCAGAGACAAGCTTGCAGCTTCGGGAGTCCCGGGCTAAGGCGGATTTGGAGTTTCAGAAACTTCGCAAATTTCAGGCAGAGACAAGCTTGCAGGCCCGAGAGTCTAAGGCTAAGGCGGATTTGGAGTCTCAGAAACTTCGGGAATTTCAGGCAGAGACAAGCTTGCAGGTCCGAGAGTCTAAGGCTAAGGCGGATTTGGAGTCTCAGAAACTTCGAGAATTTCAGGCAGAGACAAGCTTGCAGCTTCGGGAGTCCCGGGCTAAGGCGGATTTGGAGTTTCAGAAATTTCGGAAGTCTATGGCAGAACTTCGGGAATCTCAGGCTCAAACGGACTTACAGATGCGCGAGTCTAAGGCTAAGGCGGATTTGGAGTTTCAGAAATTTCGGAAGTCTATGGCAGAACTTCGGGAGTCTCAGGCTCAGACAGACTTACAGCTTCGCGAGTCTCAGGCTAAGGCGGATTTGGCGTTTCGGGAACTCTGGGCGCTTGATGCCCGGGTAAGTCGGAGGCTGGACCATGTTGGCGAAATCCTGGGTAATATTGGTATTAACACAGGTCTCTTCGCTGAAGAGCTGGTTTCCGGCAGTTTTAAGAGAAACCCTGTGCTTGGGGGGACTCGCTACGACACGGTCGAGTGCAATGTTCTGGATAGCAATGGCAAAACCGAGTATGATATTCTGCTTTTTAACGGCAGTTCGGTCGCAATTATTGAGATCAAATACAAGGCCCATCTTAAAGATATCGAAGATTTATTGGAAAAAAAGGCAGTGGCCTTCCGCCTCAGCCACCCGGAATGTGCAGGGCACAAGTTGTACTTGGGCCTGGCGACAACGATCAGTTACGACAAACTGGTCCAAAGGGCCGGTGAGGCGGGTATTTACCTGCTGGGCCAGGAGGGGAAGCAGGTCGAATTGCTTTCTGATAAGGTACGGGCTTTTTAGGCAACTTCAAACCATTCTATTTATTTTCAGTAAATAGAATGGTTTGAAGTTGCCCGGCTCCGGCTTCCCCCCCCGTAAACGGGGGGGGAAGGTAACAGCGGAACAAAAGTAGTCGAGAGTAGCCCTACTCCGTTACCAATACCATCTTCACTCTGTCAAAAAACACAAAAGGATCTCCTCCGAAGCTATGGTTCATTCTCAATGGTGTATCAGTGGGACGGCCATTTGTCTGTGGCGGACGATTAAATACAGATTTCAGCAGCCCGTCCCAAAGTGCTACGCTTGTGCCGGGCCCAGAGGTTGTAATGTTGTATAGATCATAGAGTAAACGTGTTTCCGGAACGATATTTCCAAAAGGACGGGTAAGTTTGGAGGCTTCCGGCCACTCAGATACAAGGATACCATCAGTAGTACTATACGGTCCTCCGGAAGTATGTAAGTAATGCATTCTTAGCGGAACTAAATAAGTTTCGGAAGACTTGTACTCAATCGCCGGAGAGGGGCTGGTGGCCGTCATTATTTGATCAAAAATATTGCTGTATGTGCCTCTGCTTGTTGGGAAAGCAATCGGGAAATCCTCGGTCGTAAATTCCAGTTTTTCTACCGATGTGCCTATGGTACCGGCTATCTCATAAAAATGAGTATAATACTTAGTGTTCGGGTGTAAAATCTCGGGTGCGGAATCAACGGCACTCACAAAACCCGCAGCTCTCCCGTCAACAGAAACCGTTACACTTGTATTAAATTTAGCGGTGGTCATTTCATCCGTCATCGAAAGATAGACGGTTCTGGCTATTCCGTCCGCTTTGGTTGTTCTGGTGTAGAACCCTGGTAAATCTTTGACGCTGTTGTAGGCCGGAGCTGTTGTTTCTCTGCTGACAATAGCCCCAATGGTTCTTGTCCCTTGGGTGCCGTTGTCAAATTGCACCAACCCTTCCCGCATGGAGACCCAAGCCATGGAAGCGTTTAGGCTCGCAGCAGCAGGGGGTTCAGCCGCAGGCGGGTCACCGGTGTCCGGCAGCGGAACGCAGCCCAGCCAGATTACACCGAGAACGGACAGAAAAAGGAAAGGTAAAAGACAAACAGGAAATGAATAAAAAGGTTTAAGACGGTTTACAGGTGATGTAAGTAAATGCTTTTTTTCTAAAGTAGTGTGATATTGGATATTGGATATTGGATATTGGATATTGTACCGTTTGGCCGGTCACCGGTCAATAGTGTTTTTTCCTGTTTCATGGGGAAATGCCTCCGAATAGCGTAATCTTGGCCTATTATATATTCGTTTAGGGAATGGAGCAAGAGGGCCTCTTTGCCCACACCCCTAGCCCCTCCAAGACCATCCCTGCCACCTCTGAGGGGAGGGAATGACAACAGTATAAATCATTTGAGTCCATTAGACCGGGGGGTGAGAGTCTGTCAAATGGTAGGTGAGCCTGTCGAACCTTGCTCTTACTGTTATCTTTATTCCTGTTTTTGTTCGTATGCTTATTCTTTGGTGTCTGTCCGTGTATTCATCCGGGTATTTCTCATCTGCTAATGGCCTTGGTCTGCTCCGCACAGTTGTCTTTACCCGGAATTTACCATATAATTAGTATCTGTGAAAAAAATCTTTCTTATTTCTCTAAGCATAATTGGTTTGCTCAGTTTGCAAGCATACAAAACAACAGAACAATTGTTTGCCAATAGCCCGGCTTCCGGGCCCGGTTTAGCAAAGCGGATGAGCCGGGACGGCTGGGACGTGTCGAAGTTGGACACCGCCCGTGACCTGGCCTATCTGGGCCAAGACGAGAAAGATGTTATATTGGCACAGAATGCCGTGCGGAGTAACCCCCGAAAGTTCGCCGAACTGTATGTTCGGGAAGTCCAAAGCTACTACTCCGGTTCTCTGCTGGAGTACCCGGGAGAAATTCGGATACAGACCCGGGAAGGCCGCCGGGCGGCGGACGAACTGTACCGCGAGCTACAGCGGCAAAAACCCCTGCCACTGTTGCAACCGTCCCGGGGAATGTCCCAAGCCGCCGCCGACCATGGGGCAGACCAGGCACGCAGCGGAGATACCGGGCACAGAGGCCGGGACGGGAGCCAGCCCTTTGACCGCATAAACCGCCATGGGAAATGGGGCAAAACAGCCGGGGAAAATATCAGCTATGGCGATGGCACCGGCCTTAGAATCATCTTACAGCTAATGATTGATGACGGAGTAGCCTCGCGCGGACACCGTGTAAACATCCTCAACAAAGACTTCCGCATTGTCGGAGTGGCAATAGACCGCCACCCCCAATATGGCCATAGCTGCACTATCACCTACGCGGGCAGCTATCGGGAGCGGTCGTAAGAGAGACAGGTGTGCGGGAACCACAGCAATCAGAGGCCCGGCATCGTCAGACAATACCCTCAGATAATCGGCAAAGAATCACCTGATAAAGGATTACGGGGAAAAGGGCTGTCCAGTATATGCTCCAACTCCCCGAGCAGCCCCGGTTGTTCCGAACATGGCTCCCAGACACTTTGAGAGTTAGCCCCATTTTGTCGGAGCCACTCCCAAGGCAGGCACACACACCGCAAAATTTTGTGCGGACGGGCAGGTTGTAGACGGGCAGGTTGTAGACGAGCAGGTTCTGGACGGGCAGGCTGCGAAGATTGCCAAGCGTATGTGGCAGGAAGCCAGGACAACGGTGACGGAAATTCGCGCTGTCTGAGCCAGGCGTTTTGCCTGCCGGGGCTGGACTTCTCCGCTTCGTTTTGTTGTATAGGCATGGGCAGTTCCAAGGCAAAGGCATGGAGGTTGATGTCGGCATTGGCATTGCTGTGTTTGGCCCCATATTTCAGGTCACCCAAGATCGGGTGCCCGAGCTTGGCCAGTTGACAACGGATTTGATGGTGCCGCCCTGTTTCCAATTCCACGGCGACAATGCTGTACTGCCTTTCTGCAACAATGCTGCGGTACCTTAGTTTGGCCGGTTTTGCATTTGGGGTTGTGGCCCGACAGACATAGGACTTATTGTTTACAGCCTCTTTGCGCAGATAATGGCTCAGCTCCTGCCATTCGCTGCCGGTATCAAGCCTTCCTTCCACGGCAGCCAGGTAGAACTTTCTCACTTGGTGCTGCTGAAAGGCACCGGAAAGCCGCTGCATAGCTTTGCCGGTCTTGGCCATGACACAGAGGCCGGAAACCGGCCGGTCAAGGCGGTGGGGCAGACCGATATAGGCATTGCCCGGCTTACGATACCGTTCGATCAGGTAGGCCTTGGCATAGTCGGGCAATGCCCGGTCCCCACTCCGGTCCCGTTGCACAGGGGTACCGTTGGGCTTGCAAACCAACAGAAGCTGGGCATCTTCGTAGAGAATGAAAGAAGCGAAAAACGCCGCATCGGCCGTTTGTTGTATACTATCCATGAGTTGTGGAGGCAGAAAGCTTGCCAATTTTGGGGAAAATTCCGGGACAAAGTTTGGCAAAGTTCGGGGGAATTTTTGAGAGAAATCCGGAGAGAAATCTTAAATTGGAGAGCGACACAGATCGGACAGAACCAAGATCCTAAACAGATTCCCGGCTCGTCTCCGTCTGCGTAGCAGCCATTTTTTCGATTTCCCGAATCAGAACATCCTCCGCACCGTCACTGGGGATGTTTTTCAGGAGCTTGCCTTTGCTGAATAAGGATACATTGAGCCCCGCGCCGGAAATGGCCAAGTCTGCGTGTTTGGCCTCACCCGGCCCGTTGACCGGACAGCCCATCACCGCGACATCCATATTCACGGGAAGGTGGGGCATTTTGTTCTGCAATTTGGCCGTAAATTCTGCTGTATCAAAAGTGGAACGGGCACAACCGGGGCAGGAAATCAGATTGATCCCCTTGCGCAGCCCCAAGCTGCGCAACAGTTCCGCACCTGCCAGTACTTCCTCGCGTGGTTCGCCGGAAATAGAGATCCGGATGGTGTCTCCAATGCCCTGCTCCAGTAGTTTGGAAAAGGCCAGAGTGCTCTTAATCAGGGAAGGAGTCAGGGGCCCGGCCTCGGTGACACCCAAGTGCAGGGGGAAGGGGTAGCCCAAGCCCCCCTGTGCGCTGTCTTTGGCAAACAGCTCATTGGCATAAACCACCAAGGCCGGGTCGGAAGCCTTCAGCGATACGACAATATTGTCGAAGGCCACCGATGCCAGAGCTTCCATGTTATCGACAGCGGCCTGTAACATGTTCCTGCCGGATTTCTCCAGCCACTCCTGTCGGGTTTCCGCATCGTGTGCCAAGTCAAGTTCGCTCGGCATGGAGCCGCCGTTGACCCCGATGCGGATGGCCACACCCTTGTCATTGGCAGCCCGGGCAACTTCCTTTACTCTCCACATTTCGCCGATATTTCCCGGATTCAGGCGCAATTTGGCGATGGGATACTTCAGACATTCCAAAGCAATGCGGTAATCGTAATGAATGTCGGCGATAACGGGGATAGAAAGGCGTTGGGCCACCATTCCGACAGCCTTTACCGAAACGATGCTGGGAGTGGAAAAGCGAATCAGGTTACAGCCGCCGGCAACCAGTTGCTCCAATTCCGAGATAAAGCCATCTGTGACTTGTTTCTCTTCGAGCGGCTTGTTCCACATTGTCTGCACCTGGACAGGTTTCCCTGAGCCAAGCACCAACGGTTTGGGAACGGACCCGTCAGCCAAGGGATTTGAGGCATCTGCCTCGCCTTCTGTCGGGCACGGGACCATAGCCGAACGTGTACTTTGATACATTACAGATACATCACAACGGGAAAGGCCAAACAATAAACTTCGCAGAACGAACGGACAATCCGATCGTCCACAACGCAAAGAAGAAGGGCCTCATTTCAAAGAAATCCCAAAGAAATGCTAGGCGACAGACTTGGTACCACGGTTGAGAGCAGCCCTGCAAGGTTTGCAAACCTTTACCGTGACCTCTCCCACTGTGTACTCATAGTGGACTTTGATTCCGGTAGCCTTGCACACAGGGCACTGTCCACGGCCTCCCATAGGCATTTCCTGGCGCAGGGGCCTTCCTCGGTGGGCTTTTGACATACTATACTCCTCAGATTATTTGCGATTGTACTTACGGTTGAAGCGCTCAACGCGACCGGCGGTATCCACCAATCGCTGGGCACCCGTATAGAAGGGATGGCAGTTGGAACAAATTTCCACGGTAATATCGCCAACAGTAGTACCGACTTCAATCACGTTTTTGCATGTCACGCACGTGATTTTATTCAGGTTGTACTTGGGGTGTATGTTTGTTTTCATAAACGATCCTACATAGTATTCATGGCTTTCAAGAATACGCCATTATTCCGAGATTTTTTCATCTTGTCAATTATCAACTCTGTGGCCTCTATGTCATCCATCGGGTTGATGAAATTGCGCAGTACCCACATTTTTTTCAGCTCTTCGTCTTTAAGCAACAGCTCTTCTTTCCGGGTACCTGACCGCTTTATGTTAATTGCCGGAAAGTTTCGGCGTTCGGAGAGTCGGCGGTCAAGGACCAGTTCCATATTTCCGGTGCCTTTGAATTCTTCAAAAATGACCTCGTCCATGCGGCTGCCCGTATCGATCAGGGCCGTGGCAAGTATGGTCAGGCTGCCGCCGTCTTCGATATTGCGGGCCGAACCAAAAAAGCGTTTAGGTTTTTGCAAAGCGTTGGAATCCACACCGCCGGAAAGAATTTTACCCGATGTCGGCACGGACTGGTTATAGGCCCGGGCCAGACGGGTGATGGAGTCCAGCAGAATCACGACATCCTTACCGCTTTCCACCATGCGGCGGGCCTTCTCCAGTACCATTTCGGCAACTTGGATGTGGCGTGATGCCTGCTCGTCAAAGGTCGAGGCAATTACTTCGCCATTGACGCTGCGCTGCATGTCGGTAACTTCCTCGGGACGTTCACCGATGAGCAACACGATCAGATGAATGCTGGGGTAATTCGTTGTGATGGCGTTGGCCACCTGTTGCATTACAGTCGTTTTACCCGCCCGGGGCGGGGACAGAATGATACCGCGCTGGCCCTTGCCCACCGGGCAGAACAGGTTAATCATGCGGCTGGAAAGCTGGTTGTCCTCTTTGGTTTCCAAGTCGATGCGCTCGTCCGGATAGAGGGGCGTGAGGTTTTCAAAAGGAATGCGCGAGCGAATCTGGTCCAAACTACAACCATTGATATTAATGATGCGCATCATGGCAAAAAATCGCTCACCCTCCTTGGGCGGACGGATCTGGCCGTAGACCGTATCCCCCGTGCGAAGGCCAAAGCTGCGGATTTGTTGGGGAGGCAGGTAAATATCATCGGTTCCGGGTAGATAGGAGTTCTCCGAAGAACGCAGGAAACCGTAGCCATCAGGCATTAACTCCAAAGAACCTTCGGCGTGAATGACTCCGTTTTCTTTGACATGGGCTTGGAGCAGGACGTAAATCAAGTCCCTCTTTTGCAGACTGCTGACGTCTTCTTCGGTCTTCTCCTCTTTGCTGAGGACTTCCCGGCGCAGGACGACGATGGAAGTTGTGGACAGTTCATTTATCGAAATGACATGGTCCTCGTTGCCCTGCATCTCCTCCTCAGAAAACTCCGGTATGCCATATTTTCCGGGAAAGCTACTTGTAGCAGGTTTATTATTTCTTCTTTGGGTGCTGCTAACTCGCTTATTTTTTCGTTGAGCATAGCTGCTGCTTGGCCTTTGATAATTCTTACGACCATTTGATCTTGTTTCCGTTAGTCCATTACTGTCCGTCTTCGCAGCAGGGTTTATACTCATAGAAACTCCTATAGTAGGGAATATATAGAATAGAATTGACAAAAAGGGGGGAGGGAGCCTACTGTAAGATCATATAGGCACAAAAGGTAAATTAACCTGTAGAAAGTGAGAAAGAATCAATTCAGTGTATACACTTTATATTTGAGTGTCAACAATCAGGTCAATAATCTCTGCCCGTCATAATCGGACAAAACTCCGTAAAACTCCGTAAAATTTTCATAAAATGTTGGGCAGATCAATCTGCTGTATCAGGACACTCTGTTTGTTGTTATCCCGCTCCGGCCCGTCTTTATAGCTGTAAGAAATATGAGCGATAATAGTAGTCCTGTCGGTATCGATCAGCCACTGCATAATCCGGACATAGTCTCCCCGGTTCAGGTTTAACTGACTGACTCGCGAATACGGCAGAGTGGATACAATCTCATACATATTTCGCCTTCCGGTCGCAGCCTGCAACCGGGCACCAAACAAGGCATAGAAAAGTTTTATAGTGCTTTCCTGACCCAGATTTTGATGCATGGGTTTGTCCGGTCGGCTCGACAGTTCCAGAAAAACTTCTTTTGTCGTGCCGTCTTCCGGGTCTTGGACGGTGAGGTTGACCAGGGCACCGGTCGGCCCGTTGGATATTCGGTTTCGCAAAGTGTTAATTTTTGTGTAGGCATCGTTGCGATAAGAGATAATGCGCATACCGGGTTTTAAAAAAGACATCGCCGCCGGGCTGTTGGGGAAGATATAGCGGATTTCCAAATAATCTTTGCTGTTGCTGTACTCATCGACGACCAGGCCCAGCCAGCTATTCCCCGTTTTTCCTCCGAGGTAGAGACGGGGGATCACAGAGCCGAGCGTGTCACTGGGAATGGCAAAGGCGATTCCCTCGTAGCCGCTGTTGTTTTTGGCAAATACCACACCTTCGACGATACCCTTGCTGTTCAATAACGGGCCGCCGCTGTTGCCGGGGTTGGCCGGGACATCAATTTGGAGGGCTTCGGTCAGCGGTAAGATCTCGCGCCCCCGGGCGGAGACCCGCCCACTGGTCAGTGTATTTTCCAAACCGCCGGGGGCTCCGATGGCGTAGAGTTCACTGCCCACAAACAAAGCGGGGTTAGGCTGTCTGTCCTCTCCGTTGTATTGGATCAGGTTAAAAGTACTGTTCATACGGAGCAAATACGGAGACGGACGCGAAATTCGCAACAAGGCCAAATCTCGGTTCGGGTCCCAACCCACCAGTTTGGCCGGGATTAGTTCATCGCGCGAAGACAGTTTGACAAAGATCTGCCCGGCATCCCTGTGCTTACCGGTCTGGCTGCTGATGACGTGGTAGTTGGTAATGATGCTGCCACTGTTATCAATAAAGAAACCGCTGCCGATTTCCGTCGAGGGTAAGTAGAGTTGAGTGTGCGGGAGCCGCTCTGTCCCCATTTTGACAAATATCGTCACCGTGCCGTCAATGCGCTGCTGCCAGAAATTGACGTTATTGTTGTCGGGGTTGTTTTCAAATTGTTCCCGGATAAATACCCGGAGTTTCGTGTTTACCTCGTCATCGAGCCGGATGTTGTTCTGGAGGCTGGCCTGAGCAAAACTCAAAGCCGCCCCGAAATATTCTTTTCTGATGTAGTAGTCAAACAATCTTCCTGTGAATTCGCTGCCGCTAATATAGAGGTCCGCCGCCCCCAAACTTTGCAGACTGTAATAGTAGGGCAGGGCATCGAGTGTCCCGTCGTTTTCCAAGGTCTCCAGGAAAAGATCCCCAAGTCCTTCCTTTATTACATTCAAATATTTCCGGAAGGTCGGAGGGGGCAAATCGTTCAACCGGGAGAGGATGCCGGCGGCTTTCGCATAGTCTTTATTGACAATCGCGTAATCGACATCCTTTGTGCCAAGATTCTTATTGAAGGGACGGTTTGGCGCGCTGCCAACGCTGACGGGAACCAGTTGAACTTGGTCCTGAGCTGTGTTTACGCCGATACAGGAGACCGGCAGAATTAGCAATAGGAGAGAGAGTGAGAAAGAACGCACGGAGGCATTTAGGATGGAGGTGTTTGGTACGATGTAATTTGGCATGGTCTAATATCGATGTTTTCAGAATACCTTTGTGTTATTTTCGGCTTTCCAGATATTCGGGAGCGAAGACACTGACCGTCTCGTTACTCCACTTAAAATAGTAGGAATAAATGTAATCCGTCTTCTCCGGCTGAAATTTATAAGAAGTTCCGGGTAAGTCGAGGCCCCCGTAGGTATGCCAGGTCTTGCCGGGGACATCTCCCAAAGTTTCGGTGTAATCTACATTGCCGTTGCCGTTGAGGTCCACTTCATACTTGCGAAGACGGCCGTCCTCATAGCTGACAGACAATTCAAACCGGCCATCCTGATTTTCGTCCCGGAGAGTCTTTACCCGCCGGGAATTTTCAAAATGACTGATTTCGTCAAAAGTGCCATCCAAATTTCTGTCGATGTGGATTTCCTTTAGTTGCCCCAAGTAATCCATATTGTACTTGGCACGGAGCTGCCAGTCACTCTGGCGAAGCCGGGTTTCATATAGCTTGACTTCCCGGCTGTTACGCATGATGTCACTTTCGAGCAAAGTCGGTTTGCGCAGGGGGCTGAGAGCCCATTCAAAAGTATTCAGCGGCACCTCGTGACTGATGGAGTACATGAGCCGACCCGGGGAGAAACTATAGGTCCTGCGGCTGTCATGATCGGAAACGGTGATTTCGCGAATGAACGGATAGCGTCCGTACGAAATATCAATAGTGCTACTGCTGCCGTTGTAGTTATAGAAGCTGTGATAGCCGGCCGGCTCTCCGTAACTGCTCCAGCGGATCTTGATGTCATTTTCGTAAGGACTGCCCGGAAAGAGGTGACGCTCTGTCAAATCTCCGTTGATAAAGGTGAGTTCTTCCTCCGGGATACCATCGTAGTCTCGGTCAATAATGTAAAGGCCATTGAGGTCTTTCAGCGATTCTTCTATCGGGCGGATGCCGGAAACGCCGCGGATTACCCGGCTGAGAATGAGAAAGTCCGACGTTTTGTAATTCTTGAAAAATATGTCACTGCGGGGCACCAAGTCGTCTTGACGCAAAAGAATGCGTTGTGCCGTGGTAAAATAGTCATCGCCGAACAAACCGGTGTAAACCGACAACAAGTTTTCCGTCTGATTGATGTCGGTACTTTTACTCACCAGATAACGTAGCAAATTGGGCGAATCGGGAGGATAGTTTTCCAGATAGAAGTGAAAATTGACCCACATTTCTTTACTGACATTGGGGATGTCCAGCAGTATCCGAAAGTAGCGTTCTTCGTAATTGTAGCGTTCTAAATTGTTTAGGGCCAGTTCCTTGGCCTTCTTCTTTTGGCCGGAATTGTTGTAGGCCATTGCCAGGTAAAACTGAACTTCTTTGTCATTGCTAATTTCCGGCTTCCACTTTTGTGCCCAGGCAATGATGTCATCGTACATGCCCCACTTATAAAGGATGCGCACCAGTGCCAGAGCAGGGGGCAGGGGGGGGACTTCAAACCATTGGTCGAGCTCAAATGCCTTATTGAGCCAATCGAAGCGGCTCTTTTCCCATTTATCTTCGTACGCAGTGGCCAACAGATACCAGTAGTCTGAGGTATCGTCACCACGGTACTCTTTAGAAAGCCGCAGAAGTTTTTGCACCTCAACGGCGCGATCCTCTTCGGACAGGATATAGGCTTCTTTCAGGTATTTACGGGCAAACTCGTAGTCAAGGAACCGCAATTTGGTTTTCCGCTGAAACAAGTATTGAGCCGACATGGTGCGGTCGATTTTCTTCACATTTTGAGATTCCGTTCCATTTTGAGCAGAGTTGGCGGATCGAGTTGTGGCAAGCTCGGCTTTGCTCCGTTCGGCTTGCTCTGTCGGTTTGGAAGTCTGCTCGGGTTTCCCTGTTTCCCGGGCCTGAGCGGAGAGAGGAAGTTGGAGGGCATCACTCTGAATAGCGGCCAGAGCGAGAGTCCCGCCGAGGCAGACGGCACGGAGCCAAAAGGAAAGACTTGGGGAAAGACGGAGGGGCCATGTTCCGGGCAATGAAGTCCTGAACAACAGGCTCTTTTGGGGACTCTCTCGGTCCGTCTTTGGTTCTGTTTCGTGGTCCGTTTCAGTTTGGGAGAAAAGAAGCAGATAGGCACGGAAATCGTTCATGGCAACCAAGCTTGCGGAAGTTTTGGGGCAACGCTGTGGGTAACATGTACCCGGAAAAGTTCTGCGAACATGTGAAGAAATTCTGCGAATATGTGGAAACACCATGCGAATCGGGAAAATCGACAAGGAGAACTCACAATAATATAGCCGAAATACACCGACAAAGATGCCGCTTACCGTATAAACAGGCCAAGCCCTTTACCGGTTCGCAGCAGAATTGGGATTGTAAACAGATTCGAAAGAACCGGAAAGAAGTATGATGCATTCTTCACCATTTTGTCAAATTGGTCGTCAAATTGGTCAAAAAATTAGCCGGAATATACAGCTTCACTTTTGGCCGAGTCCTCACCCACAACAGCTTCCGCAACCTCTTTCTCGGGATTTTTGGGAGAAAGCTTGAGGAGTTCTTCAATTTCCTCTTTGTACATGGTTTCTTTTTCCAGCAAAGTTTCCGAGAGAACGACTAAGTCCTCTTTGCGCTGTCGCAGAAGGATGCGGGTGTTCTCCAGGCATTCATTCAGAATTTCGCGCACAGCCTGGTCAATTCTTGTGGACGTGGTCTCCGAAAATTCCTTGGCGCGGGAGATTTCACGGCCAATAAAAATAGGCTGTTCATCAGCATAGGAGACGGCTCCCAAGCTGCTCATGCCCCATTCGGTCACCATGCGGTGGGCCAAGTCGGTAGCCTGTTTCAAGTCGTTGGAAGTACCGATCGTGGTTTCACCAAAGATCATTTCTTCGGCGACATACCCGCCAAAAGCCACCTGAATGCGAGCCCGGAGAACCGAATAAGTCGGAGCATAGGACTCTTCGCTCTGGGTAAACATGGTGACACCCAAGGCTTGGCCGCGCGGAATGATGGTCACTTTTTCAAAGTTATGCCCTTCGCTGAACAGGCTGACCAGAGTGTGCCCCGACTCGTGATAGGCCGTGAGTTTTTTCTCTTTTTCGGTCATGAACATTGTGTGGCGGGCAAGCCCCATCAATACCTTGTCGCGGGCTTCTTCAAAATCTTCCAGCCCAACCAACTTCCGGCTGTGCCGGGCCGCAAACAAGGCCGCCTCATTGACGATGTTGGCCAAGTCGGCCCCGGAGCAACCGGGGGTGCGGCGGGCCAGAGCCGGGAAGTCGATGTTCTCTTCCGTTTTAATTTTGATGCTGTGAATTTCCAGGATTTTTTCCCGTTCTTTGACATCGGGCAAGACCACATTGATCTGGCGGTCAAAACGACCGGGGCGGAGCAGGGCCGGGTCCAACACATCCACCCGGTTCGTGGCGGCCATCACAATGACCCCCTGTTTGGTTTCAAAACCATCCATTTCCACCAGCATCTGGTTGAGGGTCTGTTCCCGTTCGTCGTGGCCGCCACCCATGCCGGAACCACGGGTACGGCCCACGGCATCAATCTCATCGATAAAGATGATGCAGGGCGAATTTTTGCGGCCCTGTTCAAATAGGTCTCGGACACGACTGGCACCGACACCGACAAACATTTCGACAAAATCAGAACCGGACATGTGGAAAAAGGCCACCTCCGCTTCGCCGGCCACGGCGCGGGCCAGCAAGGTCTTGCCGGTCCCCGGGCTGCCGACCAGCAGCACTCCACGCGGAATACGGGCACCGATTTCCTGAAAGTTCTCTGGACTTTTCAGAAAGGACACAACTTCCTGCAACTCATATTTGGCTTCTTCCTGACCGGCGACATCCTTAAACGTAATGCCCTTGCCGGCATCGTGCTCATACTTGCGTGCGCGATTTTTGCCAAAGCTGAACGCTTTGCTGCTTCCGTTCATAGTGCGGAACATCGAAAACATAATCAAAATCAGAATAATCCAGGGGATCGACTGGAAAATCATTTGACCAAAACGCATCTTGCTTTCCACACCGGTAAAATTGATTCCGGCCTTTAGCAGACGGTCAACCAGATTTAGGTCGGTATAAGGGATCTTGGTTATGACGGTCTGGGGCAACCCATTGACCAAGCCGGTACCCCGGAGGCTGGTACCGTCGACAATTTCGACACTGTTGATAAGACCGTCTTCGACCTGACGCATAAAATCGCTGTAGGGAAGTTTTTCTAAAAAAGAATTGCTGTTGATCAAAGAAAACAACAAGAGTACGAGCAGAATAATCCCGGCAAGAATGAAAATGCCAAAGCGATTTTCACTAAAGGGGTTCTTGTTATTTTTATTATTATTGTTGTTTGGGGGAGGGGTTTCCGACATAAACGTACCTGGTAAAAGAAATTTACACAAAACTAATCAAAAAACGATGGAAATGCAAGGTCTGCTTTTAGTGCAAACCTCTTTCGGTTTTCCGGGTATTGGATCAATTTATAGTCGCGGGACTCATGCCTTGCGGCAAAGCGGGAGAAAAGGACGGTGTGGATGTCTCCGGAGGTATTTCAGGGGAGGGACAAGTGGACGAACCGGTGCAATTGCTATAATATCAAACCATGCCGATGTTTCAAGAACGCCAGTCGAAGCGATTTCACGTCACTTTACAAGTTTCTGACCTAAATGACAGCATTCGGGATTACCGTGAAATTTTTGGGGAAGATCCTTGCTACGTCATTCCGGGATACTTGGGATTGTGGCGTACCGGTGAGTTAAATTTTTTGTTGTGGGCCAAGCCGAAACATCGTACCGCCATCGTACAGTTTGGCTGGGAGTTTGACTATCTGGACAGTAATCAACGCTTTAAAGATTGCAACCAGCTGTCTTGGCTGTTTTTCTCTGCCGAAACTCAGAATGATTTTATCAATCGCCTGAAAACAGAGCCGGAATACCGAGAAGACAGCGACTTTCCGCTGGAATTACGCAATCCTAACGCCCGTTGGAACCTTTGGGCCTCGTTGGTGCTGGTGCTGGTGTTGCTTGTGTTTACGGTCTTTAACAACGGGTGGCTCAAGGCTTTTTTTCGCCCTGCGGAATCTTCTGTTGAGTTGCGGGAGCAAGTCCGGGACCTGCAAGATCTTTACAGTGCCTCCGGCCAACTGGAGGCCGCCGGGAAGTTGCTGGAGGCCGCAGACTACGAGATCAGTTACTTGGACGATTACGCCGTGGCTCAGCATGACCGGCAGGCCAGCATTACATTTCAGGTTGTCGACCGGCAGATTCTGTTTGTCACCCACTGGGCCCTACGGCAAAGTGGGGACAGCTCACCGAGTCAGGCGGCACCTCTGCTCGGTGAGTTGGAAATTCAGGATAATATTAATAAAATTAACCGTGATGCAGTTTTGTGCCGCTACTATCAAGATGAAGACGGCGACTTAGCGGTTGAAGCTTGGTTTGCGCTGCCCTCTTTGTTGCTGTTGCCGGAGGACCAACAAGGTGACGGAGCTTCGGAAAGCTTGGTCTTTGGCCGCGAGCAGGCAGGCTTGCAGTGGCAAAAAATTCTGGCTCTGTGGCAGCAGGAAAGTCTGAGTTGGATACGAACCAGCCCCTTGTTTGGGGGGAGTTTGGATTCCCGTCAGAGTTTCAGTAAGAAGTAAGAGCACTGAATATCCGAGGTTTCTCCGGATTTGGGGCAATTCCCGGCGCGAAGGCGGTGTTCTTTGGACGTGATGGAGGCCGATGAAAATCCCTGACCACCATGAAGACTCAAGAGTCTCGCTGTTGCCGGCCGCAATCTTACTGTCGTTGCTGTTGTTCGGCTCCTGTAGCAGTTCGGACCGGTTGTTGGCCTCGACCGGTGTACGTCAGAAGACCTACTATCAGCAAACAGACTTGTTGCTGACCGAGTTGCATTATCCACTGACAGACAATACCAATTTAGATGATCTATTGCGCGAAAAAATTCTGGGCAAGTACCGGGCCTTTCGCAAAAAATTGGACGAGGACAGTATCGGACTTTTGAACCGGGGTTCGACCTTCACTTATCGGGCGACTTTCGACGCTCTGCGTTCACCGGATTTGCGCATTATATCCTTTATTTTGTATGAGACTTGGGAAACAGAGGTCAATGACGGGGTGCCGGGGACTCCGGACGTTGTGGAAAAGAGGCCTCCGGTCGCCGTTACTCCGGATGAGATTCAGATCGGGAATTTGAATAAAGAAGGGACGGAGGGACCGGAAAGCACCCGGAGCAGCGGCGGACGGAACCGTACATCAGAGGCCGAAGTGTTCATATATTCCCTGCGCTTTGACAGCGTGGTCGATTTTTTGGACGTGATCGAAGAACCTTTATCGGTGTTTGAAGGTTTGGCCGCATCCTGTCTGCGCCGGCTCAATGAGTTTGTCGGCGCGGGGAATTTTTATTCTCAAGGCGTTCAGCCGGATCGCGAACACTTGAGTATGCTGAGTTTTGGTAAATCCGGCATTCAGGTGTCCTTCCCTCCGGGGCAGGTGATGAGCCCGGATCAGGGTGTGATCAATATTTTGGTGCCCTGGGCCGAGGCCATTCCCTACGATCCGTGGCAATTCGGTATTATTCGCAGTTTTCGGCCATTGGGTTATCGCTCGCGCAAAAAGAAGGCGGAGGCCGCCGAATCGGCGGCTTACCTCAAAGGTGTCAAGGATCAACCGTAAGGGTCAACCGTAGGGTGTTTGGTACTGTTTAAATTGAACCGGTTAGATTGGACCGGAAGGGCTTGTTCATGTCGGAAAATATGTCGGGTACTCTGCGCCCCGTGATGAGGGCACAGAGTATCTGGGAAAATTATCGAGTTCCCTGCAACGAATACATTCCGGTTTATATTGTGTTTAGCGAGCCGTGGAGGGACCTGCACCGCCATGTCATATTTTTGAGCCCCCATTACGGTTTGCTTTCGGCCTTCCTCTATGGTGCGGTCAGCAAGCGCAACCCCATGAGGGCGACAGCCCAGGCCTTTTCTTTTGGTCGGTTGAATGTTCGGCAAAGCAAACGGAGGGGCCAATGGCTTCAGATTGTCGATTGGCAATTGGAAGCTCCCGGCATGGTTCTCAATCCGCCAAGTTGTCCGGAGGTTTATCTTCATGTGGCTTTGTGGTCGGAATTACTGCTCTATTCGCACGGTACGGGACATTCCGGGTATTCCGGCGATTCTACTAAGCCCATTTCAGAGCAAGACGGGAGTGAATCTGCCTTGCTGTTTGCCGAGCTGCGCAGCCTGCTGAGCAGCGTCCTGCATTTTGGCAGTGCGGCGCATTGCCGCTTGGCCACCCTGCGTTTTTTCTGGCAATTCTTGCTGTTGGAAGGCTTTCAACCGGGTTTGTCTTGTTGTCACAACTGCGATCGGGCCTTCTCTCTGTTTGACGAAGAGGTATTTTTCAGCGAGCGCAGCGAGCTGCTTTGCAGCCGCTGCGCGTACGCACGCAGCGGCTGTTTTCTCAGCTCTGAAGAACTTAATCTGCTCTGCTGGGCCGAACAGGACCTGTCCGGCTTTGTCCGCCAGGATGAATTTTTCTTCGGTCAACAATGCGCTCACTACAGTGAGGTCGGCAGGATGATGTTTACCAAGCTGCACCGCAGCCTGGAAGTCTTGTTGGGTCGCAGTTTACGCTCTTCTGAATTTGTGTAGAACCTTGTTCAAATCGGAAGCAGGAGTCAGCAGGGAAGGGCTTGCGGAGCTTGTGGTGAAAGCGGGATTATTGCATAACATACGTAGTTGCCGATCGCCGGGTCGGTTTGATTTTATTTGATGATGAGGTTATGATGGATACAAAAGAGAGAATTATCAGTCTGACGGATTATACCAGTCTTACAGGAGAAGAGAGTGATTTCCGGGTGCGCAGGATGGCGAAAGAGGCCCATGGCCCACTGGGCAGCGTGGCCTCGGTCTGCGTCTACCCGCGTTTTGTCTCTCTGGTCAAAGATGCCTTTGTCCATGCAAAACTGCCTGTGCTGCCCGTAACTTCTGTTGTCAACTTCCCGGACGGAGAGCTTCCGCTGGATGAGGTCATTGCCGAAATACATTATGCTTTGCAGCAGGGTGCGGACGAAATCGACTTGGTGATACCGCATTCGAGCCACAGCACGTATTCTGATTTTGACGCGAAGCTGGATTTTGTGCAGGCTTGCCGCAATGAAATGCATGGCAAAGTGCTTAAACTGATTATTGAGAGTGGACGACTCAGCCCGGATGAAATTCTGCGAGCCTCGGAAGTTGGCATTGCCGCCGAGGTGGATTTCTTAAAAACTTCGACGGGCAAAGTGGGCGGCGGGGCGACACCGGAGGCTGCCGAGATCATGCTTAGCTGCATCAGGGACAGCGGCCGGCCCTGCGGGTTCAAGGCTTCCGGCGGGATTCGCAGCCAAGCCGATGCCGAGGTTTACATGGCCCTGGCGGAAAAGATTCTGGGCAAAGATTTTGTCCGGCCTAAAACCTTCCGCATCGGTTCCGGCAGTCTGCTGAAAGTTTTGTCCGAAGTAGACGAAAAATAGCTGACTCACTAAGCTTTCTGTCAATTTTTGAGGAGGGGTATACTGTGTTTCTGTCCGATTGCCTGATTCGGGCCATGTCATTCACGAAATATTGTTCTTGTAAGATTGAGGTTTCCATGTTTTTGCCTTACTTGCCGGGGAAAGAGCGAAAGAAGCGGGAGGAATGCCGGCGTGGTTCGCGCGTATATTTCGGAACTGCTGCGCTGTCCCTTTTGTTGTTGTCTTTTCCGTTGATGCCGCTCGTGTTTCTGGGCGGTCAGACTTTGTCGGTTCGGGAAGACTCGGAGCAAACGTATGAAGAGTCCGGCACGGCTTTGGCTTCCCCGGGCATAGAACGGGATTTTCGCAGCGAGCGCGAAACCATACTCTGGTCGGAATTTCGGGACAAGGTAAAGGCGGTGCTGCCGGATTATACCCAGCAAGAACTGACGCAAGAACTGGCCGAACTCAATGTTGAGGCCCAGTATGTTGGCGGGGATGTCAATTTAAGTGGCGTGGCGTCCTACAGCCTGACTTCGGACCCGAACAATGCTGCCGGGACTCTGAGCACCCACATCGTCCGCCTGGCACCCCAAGTATCCAAGAAGTTCCTGAAGACAGGCACCACGGTGACCGTAGGGCTGGCGAATACTCTGGGGATTAGCAGTGTCGAAGGCGGAAGCCTGACCAATACGTCCACCATTGCGCCAACAGTGACGGTGACCCAAGATTTATTACAGAATTTCTTTGGTTTGCTGGACCGTCTAAACTTTGCCGATGCCGGGCGGAAGCTGGAGATTGCCAAGGAACAGCGTCTGTACAACGAGCAAAAATTGCAGCAGAGTTATGACTGGCTGTATTCCGACTGGATTTTGCTGTGGCGTACTCAGAAAGTATTGATCGAACAACTGCGCAAAAGCGGAGCAAGTCTGCGCAATGCGCAGACTCAGCGCAAATTGAACTACATTGATAATGGCTCCTACCAGCAAATATACAATTCGCACTTGGTCTACCGTCAGACGTTGTTGAATAACGAAGAGAGACTGCTGACAATGGATCAGCAGTTTGCCCGATTTTTGGGACAGGGGCTGTTCAAGCCGGATTTAACGGTGTTGGACCTTCTGCTGGAGGAGTCTTTGGGAGACTTTGACGAACTACATTTTGAGAATTCCCGGACTTGGGCAATCAGCGAAAAAAGTCTGAACCGGAGCAATATCCTGTATAAATTTAGCAAGCTCAATCGGCTGCCCACTCTAACTTTAAAGGGCAGTTTCGGGCTGGAGACCAGCGCGACCTACGGAGATTCTGAGCAGCCTTCCTATTCCGAGCTGAAGCCAACGTACTCGTTGGAAGTCAGCCTGTCCTGGCCGGTTCTGATGCGTAAGGCCGGCAACTCAGAGAAAGTTTCGCTGGTCCAGTTGAAGCAGTTGGAAAGCACTTTGAATAAGCAGCGTCAGGATTTTGAGATCAGTATTGCCAAGCAGCGTGCTGCCCACGAATTTTTAATAGAAAACTATGACATTCGCAAAGAGACAGCCAAGGCCAAAACGGCTATATATGTGTCGAATCAAGTCAAATATCGCCAAGCCAGGGCCGGTATACGGAATTTATTGGATGCGGAGATTCAGAAGCTTGCGGCGGAATTGAATTTGCTTGAGACCGAAAGCAAGTTGGTAAGACAATTGCTGGACTACCGCTATGAAACGCGTGACGGCGATTTTTTGAGTCAGTGACAGAGTCAGATTATTCGGGATAATTTTATAGTGCGAGAGGGACAATAGCATGGCTCGAAAGTACCACCACGAGAAATTCCGTTTAGAAGACGGGTTTATCGGCTATATCATCACATTATTTCACAATAAGCGAATGCTCAGCGGCATTTTGACGGCCTGCGTTGTGCTGATCGGGGTGCTGTTTGCCGTGCGCATCCAGCGCGAGGCCATGCCCAACATCCAGTCGGATAACTATCTGGTCACGGTGAGTTACCCCGGGGCCTCGCCGGTTCAGGTGGAACAGGATGCCATCATTCCGATTGAAGATGTGGTCAAGGAAATTTCCGGCGTATTAGATTACTCCTCCACCTCCTCTCAGGACTCCGGAACGGTACGGATCACCGTAGATGAAGATGTCCCGGACCCGGATGTCGTAGGTGACGAGATCTATCGCAAGATGAGTCTGGGGAATATCTCCGGCATTGCTGCGGAGGTTGAATCGCTGAAGGTGGAACGTTTTGGTACCACTGACATTGCGGTGTACATGCTGGCACTGCGGCGCAACAGTAAAGAAGAAGTCGATGATTTGCTCTTCAACCAGGCCGCAGACTCTTTGGCTTCGCAGATCAAAACGCTCTCCGGCGTGAGCAAGGTCAACACGACCGGTTATCGCGAACAACAGGTGGAGATTAATGTCAACCCGAGGGCTTTGGCACGCAACTACGTCGACATCAATTCGGTGGTCAATGCCGTTAAGGGCCGCAACGTGCGCTCTACTTCGGGGACTTTGGAAGACCCGAACAATTACAAGGTCATTGTCACTATCAGCGAATATGAGGACCTTGGACAGTTGAGCAATACCGTAATCCGTGCGGGTTTTGATGGCAACCGGGTCTTGCTGCGCGATGTGGCTGATGTCAATTTAGTATTCCCCCAAAAGACTTCCTATACGCGGGTGGACTTGGAGGAAGCGATCTTGCTGGAAGTATACAAAACTTCTTCGGCAGACATTGTCAAAACATCTTCCAAGGTTAAAGTCTTTTTGGAGGAGAAGGGCGATACCCTGTTGCCCGAGGGTATGCGCTGGACCGAAATCAATGATGAGGGCCATAGCGTAGACGAGGTCAGTCGCATTCTGATAGGCAATGGGGTCATTGGCTTTATACTGATTCTGTTGGTCTTATTCCTTTTCCTGGATTTTACCACGGCCTTTTGGACAGCCTGCGGCTTGCCCGTCACCATGGTTTTGACTTTGGGCTATATGGGGGCTACCGGCCTAAGCGTAAACTATCTGACTCTGACTGCAATGATCACCATGATCGGCATGCTGGTCGATCACGGCATTGTCATTTCCGAAACCATTTTTGCCCGCCGGATCAAGGGTTTCCCTCCTTTGCGGGCGGCTATTGAAGGCCTAAAGTCGGTATTTTGGCCGGTGGTGGTCACGGTTTCGACCACGGTTATGGCCTTTCTGCCACTGCTGATTGTGGGAGGGACCATGGGCAAGTTTACCCGTTTCTTCCCCATCATGGTGACGGTCATGCTCACGTTCTCTTTTCTGGAGGCTTGCTTTCTGTTGGTCAGCCATTTGCTGCATGTCAGGTCAAATGCCGAATCGCCGGGTCTGTTGCGGAGAGAAGCGAAGAATATCGCTGCGGGCCGCATGGCACAGGACACTTGGTTCTCTCCCCTCGTTCGGGGCTATCAGGTGGCCCTCCGTGGACTGATTCGTTTCCGCTGGCCAAGTTTAATCCTGTTCCTCGCTTTACTGGTAGTGGGTGTCTTATTCAGCATGCCGGCCATCAAAAATTTTACTCTGTTTGACGATACGGATGTGCCGGTGGTACAGATCAGCTATCGACCGGAGGTGGGGGTAACGCTGGAGAAGGCCCAGGAGGATGCCAAGCAACTGGAGCAACGGATCCTGGATATAACGCCGGAGAGTCAGATCAAGTATGTTTGGAACAACGTCTCCAGTGGTCGCAGGGGAGATGTGACGGGAACCATCGTGATTTATTTGGTGGATAAAAAAGATCGTACAATGGTATTGGCAGAATATAACCAGTTGCTCAGCGCAAATTTGCTGCTGTACGGCAAGCGGAGCCGTGAAGTGCTGTTGCGCGGCAAAGGAGGCGATGCTCCGGAAGGAGACGCTGCCCCAAAAGGTGACCGCAGCCGTTCGTCTGGCGGGAAGGCAACGGACACGGGAGATACAGAGGTAAATCCCTATCTGTTGAGTCCGGAGGAAATGGAGCAAATACCGGTGCCGTTTGAGAATGTCCGCATTGGTTTTGCCGGTGGTGCCGGGGGGCCGGGGGGCCGGGCTATCAGCATTCGTCTGTACAGCAACGATGCAAAAGAATTGCGTGAGGCCGGCGAGGCTTCTGTAGAATTGCTGGAGTCTATGCGCGGCACGCAAGATATTGAAAACAGCGATGAGAGCGAGGTAGAGCAAATACGGGTGACGATCAACTATCGGGAGATGGCCCGTTATGGCATCCGGCTTTCGGATGTCAATAGTACTTTGCGCACGGCGTTCCAGGGAACGACAGCGACCAAGAGCCGTTCCGGAGCTAAGGCCACGGACTACGTAGTCCGTTTACAGGAACCCTATCGAAAATCTCTTCGGACCATATTGTCGCTGGAAGTGAAGGCCGGAACGGGGCAATTCATCCCACTCTCCCGCTTTGCCAAGCTGACAACCGAGCTAAGTTCTCCCGGCATCCGGCACTATAACGGCTATCGTACCCTGCGCCTGACCGGGGATGTGGATACAGAGATCGAAGGAGTGACGTCTTTGACCGTGAGTCAGGAGTTTACCGATAGATTTGCGCAAATCCGCAGTGAGTATCCCAGCGTGACCCTGGACCTTTCGGGCGGTGAAGCTGAGCGTACCCGCCGATTCTTGGCAGATCTTATTCCCGCCTTTGTGGTAGCCATAATATTGATACTTTTGATCTTAATTTTGTTGTTTGATTCGTTCTTACAGCCCCTGATCGTGATGGGGTCCATCCCGTTTGGTTTGGTAGGCGGCCTGGTGGCGTTGCAGTTGCACGGCTTGCCGGCGGGTTTTATGGCGATGCTGGGTTTCATGGGTCTGATGGGGGTCGTGGTCAATGACAGCGTGGTCATGGTGGAATTTATCAACAACATTGTGCACCGCTACCCGCATGCAAAGTCCCGATTGTTGGAACCGCTGGTTTTGAAAGGTGCAGGGCGGCGTTTTCGGGCGGTGGTGCTGACCACGTTGACAACCGTCTTGGGCTTGTTTCCCACAATCTACGGCCTGAGTGGAGACCCCGGTTTCGTGCGTCCGGTGGTTTTGGTTTTGGGCTACGGTTTGCTGGCAGCCACGTTGATCACCCTGTTTTTTATCCCTGCGGTGTACATGATACAGCTGGATTTAACCTATCTGGTCGGGAGATGGAAGGATCGACTTTTTTCCGGCAAAGGCAGGAATGGCAGGAAAAACGAACTTGGCCCGGGTTTGGTGGCCATAGATAAGCAGCGTCTGGCCGGCCTCGAAGAGCTGGAGGAGCAGGAGCTGCCGCCTGATCCTTGGGTTTAATTTTAGGGTTTAACTCCGGGGTTTAGAATAGGCTGAGTTAAAGAATGGAGCCGGGTGGGAAATTATGCTGATTCCACAGGAGATTATCTGTAAAAAGAGAGACGGAGGGGAACTCACCGAGGAGGAGATCCGGGAGTTTGTACGGGGCATTATGACCCGGTTGGTGACGGAGGCGCAGATTGCGGCCATGTCCATGGCCGTGTTTTTCCGTGGTATGAGCCGGGACGAGGTCGTAACTCTGACTCAAGCCATGAGAGATTCCGGCTCGGTGTTGAGTTGGGATTTGGCGGGTCCGGTGTACGATAAACATTCCACAGGTGGAGTGGGAGATGTCGTATCGTTGATGCTGGGGCCAATTCTGGCTGCGGCAGGTGGCTATGTGCCCATGCTTTCAGGTACGGGGCTGGGTCATACCGGGGGCACCCTGGACAAGATGGATTCGATACCCGGCTACAATATCCGGCCCGATAAAGAGTTATTTCAAAAGGTTGTCCGGGAGGTGGGGGTGGCCATTATTGGTCAGACCGGCGATTTTGCCCCGGCCGACAAAGTGATTTATGCCGTGCGGGATACTTCGGCCACGGTGGAGTCTATTCCGCTGATTACAGCCTCGATTCTGTCAAAGAAGCTGGCTGTCGGGTCGGATTACCTGGTGATGGATGTGAAGGTGGGCAGCGGGGCCTTCATGCCAACCTATGAACGTTCGCGCGAGCTGGCGTGCCTGATTGCTGAAGTGGCCTGTAGTGCCGGTTTGCGTACACGTGCGCTGTTGACGGACATGAACCGGAGCTTGGCACCAAGTGCGGGCAATGCGCTGGAAGTTCGGGATGCCATCCGCTACCTGACGGATGGCGACAGCCGTAGCCGGGATTTGCAGCAGTTGCACTTGGTAACCAAGGCACTGTGTGCGGAGTTATTGGCCCTTAGTGGTCTGGTACCGTCTGTAAGCCAAGGCGAAGCGAGGGTGGAAGAGCTGCTGGCCGGCGGTCAGGCGGCTGAGAAGTTTAGCCGGATGGTACGGGCCTTGGGGGGCCCGGCAGACTTGACGGAGCGGCCGGATAAATACTTTCCTGCCGCAGAAATTGTGCGCCCGGTCTACGCCGATCGTTCCGATCCGGCGCAGCCAAGTTTTGTACAGACCATTGATATCAAAGGGTTGGGCATGGCCGTGGTCGCTCTTGGCGGCGGTCGTACCCGAACCGGAGATCCGATTGATTTCCGGGTGGGGTTGAGTCATCTGGCGGTGCCGGGTGATGAAGTCGACTCGGAGGCCGAGACGGCCAAACCGTTGGCCTTGATCCACGCCAACAGCGAGGCGGATTTTTGTGAAGCGGCCAGGCGCGTACGCCAAGCGTATCGCTTGGGGCCGGAGAAGGTCAGCCAACCTGTAGCGGTCTATGAAGTCTTTTAGAAAGATGGCCGAAATTCTCTGCCCGCAGAAATAAAGCGATTGACATCAACCGGCACCACTGACCGGAACCGGCCATATTGCCAAAACTGCCAAACATGTTTGCTCTTTTACTGTTGTTCCGGCTGTTGTGAGTCAAAATTGGCTCGTCCTCTGAGTTTCATTCAAAACTGAGTCAAAAGTACCCGTAATTTCCTCGACCGGCGGCATGGTGAGACATCTTAACACAGCCGGACTCGGCCCGATCCGGTTATGAACCTTTTCCCTAATTCTCCGGAGAAATCTTGCGAAGATACCTATTATATTTTATCAACATGTTTTACAAAAATTAGACAGAGTAATTGCAAGGGAAGCAAACGAGAGCGGACCAAAGAATCGGATGAATACTAAGATGATGTTTTGGCGGAAAGGTTCGGCAGTGGAAAGGTTCGGTGGTAAAAAGGTGCTATTGGGGAGCCTGTTTAGAGTTGGCACGAAGATTGCTTTAAAGAAAAATAAGAAACAATTTTTCTGCTATTCGGAGGCCGGCATGGACGAAAAAGATGCTCTGGGAATTTATCTGAAGGGAATTAAGAATATCCCTTTGATCTCACGCGAAGAAGAAAATCGGCTGGCCCTTGCCGCCCGGGAAGGGAACATTGAGGCGCGCAATAAACTGGTGCAATCCCACCTGCGTTTTGTTATCAGCGTGGCCAAAAAATATCAGAACAATGGAATGGCTCTGGAAGACTTGATTAGCGAAGGTAATATTGGCCTGATTCACGCCCTTGAGCACTATGATGTCGGCCGTGGGCTGCATTTTATTTCTTATGCTGTCTGGTGGGTTCGCCAAAGTATTCTGAAGGCTCTCAACGAACAGGCCCGCAGTATTCGTTTGCCGACTAATCGGAGCAATCAGCTGCGCCAAATTGAAAAGCGCAGCAAGGAAATTCGGGATGCATCGGGCACCACACCGGAATTTGAAGAAGTGGTCGAACTGCTGGAATACACCCTTTCTGACATGCGTGAAATTCGGAACATTGCTCAGGAAATGATTTCGCTGAATCAAAAGCAATCGGACGATGGTTCTCCGAGTCTGGAAGATCAGGTTGCCACCGATGCCTATTCGCCGGAAGAGCAGGCCCTTTTGAGCTGTATGTCTGATGATGTTTTTGGTGCCCTGAAGATCCTGCGTGATAAAGAAGCGGATATTCTGGTGCGGCGTTTTGGTCTGGACGGTCGCGAATCGATGTCGCTGCGCCAGATTGCTTTGGTGTACAAGCTGACGAAGGAAAGGGTGCGCCAGATCGAAAAACAGGCCCTGCAAACTTTGCAAAACTCACCCAAGACCCGGCATTTAGAAGAATATTGCGCTTCGTAGATTCCCCGGCAGACTTACAGGTTCCTGCAAGGAATGAGATACATATTGTGTCTCATTCCTTTTTTGTGGAGACCCGCGATTCCGGGTTTGTGTCCGAGACCTTGCGAAAATCCGGCGATCTGTCTATGTTATCAACCGATGTTCGGGGCTGTTTTTCTTTGTTTTCGGGCAGTCTGAAAAATTCCCCGCCATAGCTCGTCGAAGCTCGCCGTCGAAGCTCGCCAAGGTGCGTATGACACAAGCCCGCGATTCTCATGACCAATATTTGGTCAATAGTTTACCCATCCTGATTGTGTATGCCGGGAACTCGGTGAAACAGGATTTGGGCAGCCGGCAGGAAACTGCCGGGCCATTGTTTCGAGCCCAGGCCTCGCCACCGACCGTGCCTTATGAACACGCCGACCACAGCCTTTCCTTATTGGCCGAAATCCGGGACCGGATTCGGAGTGAAGGCTTCCACATCCGCGAGCTGGACCACTACGGGGACTTTCTGGACCTCGGTTCCCGGCAGCATTTTTCTGCTCTTGTCTTCAGTTTACCCAGTGATCATCTGCCCGGAGATCATTTATCCGGTGACAATTTGGCCTACGGCAGCGGGGCCTATGGGGGCCGGACCACCGGCGGATACCGGTTGCTGGACGAGATTGTCACCCACATCCGCCACTACAATGAAGATGTGCCCATTTTCCTGTACGGAAAACAAAAAGAATACACTCTGCTCAGCGAGGATGTAATCCGCAACACGACCGGTTTCATTCACTATGGTGAGGACACCGTGGAATTTACGGCCCGCTATATCAGCCGAGAGGCCCGCTACTATCTGAAAACCTGCCTGCCTGCCTTTTTCCGTAATCTGATGGAGCACGTTTACAATGGTTCCTATTCCTGGCACTGCCCCGGTCACTCCGGGGGTACGGCTTTCCTCAAGAGTCCGGTGGGCAGTATATTTCACCGGTTTTTTGGTGAGAACCTTTTGCGCGCCGATGTCTGCAATGCCGTGGAAAGTTTGGGACAGCTTTTGGAGCACACCGGGCACATCGGCTCGAGCGAGCGCAACGCGGCCCACGTGTTCCGCGCCGATCGCCTCTACTTTGTGACCAATGGTACTTCTACCTCGAATAAGATTGTGGCCCATGCCAATATCACTCGTGGGGATGTGGTCTTGGTGGACCGCAACTGCCACCAGAGCATACTGCATGCCATGATTCAGACCGGGGCTATTCCGATTTTTCTGCGACCCAGCCGCAACGCCCAGGGCGTTGTCGGTCCGATTCCCGAAGAGCAGTTTAGTCCGGAATGGATTGAAGCCGCTATCATGAGAAACCCTTTGGTGCCGGAATCCTTTAAGCAAGCCAATAAGCGGGCCGGATTGCAGGTCGATGCGGAAACGGAGGATAAAGCCGGGGACGAAGCCGGGAACGAAGCTGCCGCCGGGCAGGAGGCAAAGACGCCTCCCCGGGTCGGACCAAAGGCCTTGATTCTGACTCAAAGTACGTACGATGGCTTGTTGTACAATAGCCATACCATCCAGCAAAAGCTGGATGGGTACATCCCTGTGCTGCACTTTGATGAAGCTTGGATTCCCCACGCGGTATTCCACGATTTTTATTTTGCCATGCACGCCATGGGTGACCATCGCCCGGCCACGGAACACAGTACCATATACGCGACTCAAAGTACGCACAAGCTGTTGGCCGGTCTGTCCCAGGCCAGCCAAATTCTGGTGCAGAACGCGAAGAGCGCGCCGTTAGATCCGGCCCCCATGGAGGCCTCATTTCTGATGCACACTTCGACCAGCCCGCAGTACTCGATACTGGCCAGCCTGGACGTGACCTCGGCCATGATGTCCGGGGCCCACGGCTACGCCATCGTTGAAGAGGCCTTGGTCGAGGCCCTCAGTTTCCGTCAGGCCCTGCGCAAGTACGGCGAAGGTTTGGAGCCGGACACTTGGTGGTTCCAGGACTGGGGCCCGCAACGGTTTAGCAGTACGAATCCCTACCCGGAATGGCTGGACGAGGCTGCCGGTCTGAGCAGCTTTGAGCCGCAGCAGAACAGCACTGAAAATCTGTGGCAGAAAGAATGGCGGCTGGATCCCGGCAACAAGTGGCACGGCTTTGACCATGAGCGCAGCCCGGATTTTAATATGCTGGACCCGATCAAATGCACTTTGCTGACCCCGGGGCCGGACGAGGACGGCCGGCTTCGGGAGTGGGGCATCCCGGCTGTGGTCGTCAGCCGCTATTTAGAGGAGAACGGAATCATCGTGGAGAAGACTGGGCTATACTCCATCTTCGTCATGTTTACCATCGGCATCACTAAAGGCCGCTGGAAGAGTCTGCTCAGTGCTTTGCAGCGTTTTAAGGTGGACTACGATATGCCGCAGTCTCTGTGGCAGAGCATGCCCCAGCTGTGTCAGCAATACCCGCAATATGCCGACCTGAACATCCGGGAGTTGTGCCGGCTGCTGCACGATGGCTACCGCAACAGCCATATTGTCGAACAGACCAATTTGGCCTATTCCGGTTTTCTCTTGCCGAAGGCCACGCCCGGTGAGGCATACAATTCTTTTATTCGAGGCGATTACGAGAGTCTGCCGGCGTCCCGGGTCGGCGGACGCGTTTCGGCTTCGATGATTTCGATCTACCCGCCGGGCATCCCGCTGGTCTTTCCCGGCGAGGTCATTTCTGAAGAAGTGCAGCGTTATCTGTCTTGTATCGAGCAGCAACAACGCCGGTTTCCCGGCTTTGAGATTCACATCCACGGGGTCAAGATCCCGAGTCTGAAAGAGAGAGCCGTGGGAGAGGGAGAGGCTGAAGGGACAGTGTTGCCTGCCGACCGTACGCCGTCTTTTCTGGTGAATGTGCTGAAGGAAGGGTAAGAGCCCCAATCCCGCGCCGGAGCCAGGGCTGGAGCCAAGGCCGGAGCGAGAGAAGGGCTGAGAGCCAGGGAAAACCCCTGTCAGGTGCCACCGTTTTTTCCGGTGAACCTGCCCGTACCCCGGAAAAGGTCGGGAATGCGGGGAATACGGGGAATGCGCAAAGGAAACGATCATGCCTACATTTTGGCAAAAGCTTGCCGCTGAGCGGGGCTTTTTGCGAGTGCAGGCCCCGATGGAAGGGGTGACGGATATCGCCTTCCGAGCTTGGCTGAGCCGTTATGCGCCGCCGGATATATACTTTACCGAATTTTCTTCGTTCAGCGGTCTCTTGCAGGGCAGGGCGGATACCATGCGTCGTCTGTCCAATGACCAAGCCGGGGAACAGGGAGTCCAAAGACCTTTGGTTGCACAGCTCTGGGGCAATGATGCCGAACAACTGGGCGTAGCTTTGCCGCGTCTGGTGGAGCTGGGTTTTGACGGGGTGGATTTAAACTTTGGTTGTCCGCACAGGAAGATTGTGGCCAAACCGGCGGGTGGCGGCCTGCTACAGGAAGGGGAGCAGAGCAGGGCCCTGGCCATGCTGCAATGCTGTTTGAGCGCGCGCGCGGCGGGGGAAATCCCTCCAAGTTTCGGTATTAGCGTCAAGACTCGGCCGGGTTTTGCCCGGCCGGACTGGGGCTTCCTGTTCCGGCTGTTGGATTGTCGAGCGGGGGGCCGAGGCTTGGACGCTTTGACCGTGCACTTTCGCTTGGCCTCCGTGCCCAAGAGCCATAGCCAAGGTCAAGGTAAGAGTAAAGGCCATATCAATCATAAAGACAATTCGCTGTGGGCCAAGTTTGCCACGGCACTGCCGCAGCCGTGGCAGGATGGTCCCTGCTATTGGAATCAGAGTGAAAAGCTGCTGAAGCTGCGCCGTCAAAGCTCCGGGAGCGGAACTTTGTTGCTTGGCAGCGGGGGCTTGGGCCCCGGTTTGAGCAGTACTTCCTGGGCAGCGGCCCAAGCTACGGGTTTGGACGGTTGGATGGCGGCTCGTGCTTTGTTTGATGATCCCTTGTATTTGGGTCGCTCCGATTGTTCGGGCCGGCAAAGGGACGGCGGGAAGTATTGCGAGGATTGGACCAACTGTTGGCAACGTACGCGGCTGCCCCGTCGGCTGTTTCTTTTACAGCAGCATTTGCTGCTGTACCGGCGGTATTTTTATCATGAAGGGCAAGGACAAGGGCCGATTGGTAAACACGCGGGTTTTTACGAGGTCTTTAAGAAGTTTTATCGGGTTTATTTGCCGCAAGTGACCTTTTGGGCCGGAGGCCGTGCTACGGAAGAGGATAAAGAAGGCACCAGGTTGCTGAGCACTCTTCAGGTCAGCCGCAGTGTCGAGGAAGCCTTGGAAATTTTGAACAAACGTTCCGGCTCCTCTTAACTCCTCTTATACTTATCTTTCCGGCCGCAGTAAATGGCCAAAGTGGTAAAAAAGACGCCCCCCACGCGACTTATTTGCGAGGAGGGCGGAGCTGTGCGGTGCGTACACTACTGCATACGACCTTATTATAGTAGACCCTCTTTTTCCCTTTTTGCTATAATAGTTATGAGGGCTAACAACTCGGTACTGTTTATATATTTTTTATTTCTATAAGTCAACTATTTTTTAGAAAATTCCTTTAAAAAATAGGAATAATATTATAATATCTCTAAAAAATAGAGATAAAAGAGGAGATCTTTTTAATGAATTATCATTTAGGTTTAGATATCGGAACAGCTTCTGTTGGCTGGGCCGTTCTAAACGTGGAAGATAAAAAAATTATAGCATTGGGAGTGCGGAGGTTTGAGGAGCCGCGCGTGCCAAAAACCAATGAGACTTTGACAGCGGAACGACGGCTCAAGCGTGCCGGGCGAAGAAGTGTCCGGCGCAAATGTTTTCGTAGAGAGCGTTTGCTGCGTCTGTTTCGTGCGGAGGGTTTAATTAGCGAAGAAGAGTGTCGGGCCAGCCGGCAAAATGAAGCTAACAGCGATAACATTTTTTATATTGCTCCAAAGAGTGAAGTACCGTCTCCCTGGGAGTTGCGTGCCGAGGGTCTGCATCGTTTGTTGGACCGGAGAGATTGGGTGCGGGTCTTGTTTCATTTGGGCAAGTATCGCGGTTATCAGTCCAATGCGGTTGAAAGAGAATTGGACGAGAGCAAGGTCAGTGATAAGGGCTTGTTGCTCACCGGTGTGGAGGATATGAAGAGAAAATTTCGGGAGTTTAGAGATTCCTCCGGTGGCCCCCACAGTATTGGCGAGATGATTTACCGGGAATTTGAAAGCCAAAAAACCAATCCAAATCGGCGTATCCGCAATATTAAAGGGACGTACAGCCGCACTGTGGGGCGTGAGGAAATTCTGGCTGAATTGGCTCTGTTGTTTGATATCCAAAGAGAATTGAGTAACCCCCACAGTCAAGAGGACTTTCAGGATCAGGTGCTGAGGATTGTCAATTCCAGGCGGCATTTTTCCGAGGGACCGGGCGGAGACAGCCCCTACGGTGGCAATTTGATTGCACGGATGGTGGGCAAATGTACTTTGGAGCCGAACAAATCCCGCGCTCCCCGAGACTCTATGGCGGGGGTAAAGTTTCGCCTGTATCAAAATCTCAACAGTGTCCGCATTGTGGAGGCCGGCGGGTATAAGGGCGATCCCTTGAACCCGGAACAAAAGAAGCTGGCGGCTCAAGCCGCTTTAGCTAAGGCCCAGTTCTCCTATGCGGATTTGCGCAACGTTATCGGCCTGAGTGAGGGAGCGTTTTTTAAGAATATCTACTATACCATTTCCTTCCGTGATATTCAGGGACGGATTTATGACTGCGATGCCGCTTTTTACAGGGAAAATATCAGCGGCAGCAGGGAGCAGGGCAGAGAATTGGTGGCCGGTCTGTCTCGGATTCTGGGCAAGAGGGGGGCAAGGGACATCGAAGAGAAGCTGCAACGGTGCTTGACAATGGCAAATTTTCCTGCGGGTAAGCGAACGAAATTTGCGGAAGATTTGGTTAAAGAATTTGCTGAGCCGGAAAAGCAGAAGCTTTTATTGGAGCAAACCAAGCTATACAGGATTCGCAGTATTTTGCGGAGAGCCGATTGCCAAGGCGATGATGATTTTTTGAACCGGTTGTGTTTCATTTTGGCAGTGTATCGCGAGGAGCAACTATTGGAAAAACTAGGGGACATAGGTTTGGACTGCAATGTGGTCACAAGCTTGTCCAAGTTGCCCTTGTCCAAATTCCTGCATCTGTCGGTTGCGGCGGTAGAGCGATTGCTGCCATATTTGGAGGATGGTGATCGCTATGAGGAGGCTTGTTCCAAGTGCGGCTACGGGCATATAGCCTCTGCTCTGAGCAGGGATGAGGTGCGTAATCCTACTGTATTTCGGGCTTTAAAGCAGACACAGAAAGTGATACGGGCTCTGGGGCACAAGTATGGCGAGCCGAATATGGTGTACTTGGAAGTGTCCCGGGACTTGAGCCGCAGTAAAAAAGATCGAGACCGGATAGCAATTGAATACAATAAAAACCAGGCCAAGATGAAAGAGGAATTAGGGGCTTTTGCCAAGGTGGTGGGGCGTGAACCGATAGGGCGGGAGGCCCAAGTCTGGCGTTTTTACAAGGAACAGAACGGCCTGTGTCTGTACTGTGGTCAGGCTCTGATAGCAAGCGGTGATGTTGCGGAGTTGTTTTCGAAGCTGGGGGCTCCCTCTATAGAGATTGAACACACCCTGCCGTACTTGCGCAGCTTTGACAACCGTGAATACAATAAGACCGTGGCCTGCTCAGCCTGCAATCGTTTGAAAAAGAATCGGACACCCTTTGAGTTTTTTGGGCAAAATGGTGAAGGGAAGGCTTGGCTTGAATTTGTCGCCCGTTGTGGGTCGATTGAAGAAGAGAACAAATTGAAATTGCTGCTTACGGAGGACTGGGACGAGGAGTCCGAGAGTGAGCGCCGTCTGACAGACACTCGATATATCACCCGTTTGGTGCAGGTCTGGCTGGAGGATAGCTATCAGAACTTGGTAGCCACGGCCACGAAAGGGCGGCCGCGCAGTATCTATGCGGTGCAGGGTAGTGTGACGGCCACGATGCGGCGCGTTTGGGCCCTTGAGCACCTGAAGTACAGTGTGGGAGAGGGTGGTGAGAAGCTGCGCAACAGCGAGAAAAATCATGCCTTGGATGCGGCGGTAGTAGCTGCGGCCGGTCTCAGTACTGTACGGGTTCTTTCTAGAAATTACCGCAGCCGGGAACGGCGGGGGGAAATTGGAGGGGCGTGGAAGATGAGGGACAAAACGAAAAAATTGCTGCCCCAGCCTTGGCCCGATTTTAGCGAGGAATTGAAAGCCTTTTACACAGACGACCCGACAAATTCGTTGATCCGGATTGGTGAAGAGACCGCCCGCAAGTATGGCATAGAGGAGCCGGAGTCTCGCAAAATTGAGCCTATTTTTGTTTCTTGGCGGGTCAGGCGCGGGGTGAAGGGATCGGTGCATAAGGGTACGATTTTCCGTGTGTCAGAAGGCCCGTCCAAGCATAAAAAAGGGGGGCCTGTCCCGATATATTATAAGAAGAAACCTCTCAGGAGGTTGACGTTTAGAGATTTGGAGAAAATGGACGGCCGCTGCACTGCCGATGGTACTGTTCTTCCTCTTTACCTGGGTTTGAAACGGCGTTTGGAAAAGTATGATGGTGATGCTCAAAAAGCCTTTGCGGAACCTTTTTACAAGCCCTCTTTCAAGAATTTGGAGCCCGAAAGTGGCACCTTGGTCAAAGGAATACGTGTCGAGAGACCGGTTGGGGGTGCCGTTCGTGTGTCGGGAGGAGCAGCGGCCAACGGCTGTATGATTCGGGTGGATATTTTCCGGGCTAAAAGTGTGAGGAGAGGTTCGGGGCCGTATCGTTTTCTGGTGGTGCCGATTTATACTAAGCATCGTGCTATGGCCGAATTGCCAATGAGGGCGGTTATTCAGCACAGAGAGGAGCAGGATTGGTTGGAAGTGCGGGAAGAAGAATTCTACTGCTCCCTTTACCCGAATGATTTTGTGCGCATTGAGTCCGAAAAGGGCGTAGAGGAAGGTTACTATATTAATTTTGACATATCTGCGGACAAATTAAGTATGTGGTCGCACGAGACGATACGGAAGGGGAAACCCCCACTCCGAGTCGGGATCAAGACCAGGGTGAATAGGCTCACCAAGTATCAGGTAGATGTGTTGGGCGAGCGGCACCGTATGCGCCTGCCGGAGCGGCGGATGCCCTTGAGCTGGCCGGGACAGAAGGGATGAGCCCCTAACATTTTTGTGTTGACAAGTGATATCAACAGGGAGTTCTGTTGATATCACTTGTTACAGGCCTCGTTACGAATTTTTCTGCCAAGGCAGAACCGTCATTTGGTGCCATTCCGAGGTTTGGCTTGGCTTGGTCTGAGGGGGGATGATCAACCATTGGACTTATGGCTGCGAATGAAAGTAGGCCTCACATTTTGATACAGGAGTCTGATACAAGGATCCGATACAGGGGCTACATCACTCGCTTTCCGGCAGCGGACTACTAGAGCAAAAAGGGAAAAAGAGGGAAACTATAATTATAATACTTGTAAAAAAACTATCTGATACTGTAGCGAAAAGGAAAGAAGAGGAGAACTGCCACCGGAGGCAATTGACAATTTTTGAAGGGGCCAACTACGGGCCAACTACAGTAAAAAAAGGAAAGGAACCCCTGCCAACTATATATGATAGTCAGTGGGGGTTCCTTTTGGCCGATTGCAGCCGGAGAATAAAATTATAGCAAAAAGGGAAAAAGAGAGGAACTATGATGGATATTGGATTTTTACAGTAGGATTTGGACATTATAACAAAAGAATAAAAATAGGGGAAGAGCAACCGGTGTTAACTTGATATAAAATTCAGATAAGCTACAATTAGACCAAATGCGACATATTAAATATTTAGACTTTGACTGGTTTTATTGCCCCGAGTTTCGGGAAGCCTTTCTTGCTGAATCCGATTGCTCTGATGCGGAGCTGTGGCAGTCGGTGCAGTTGCCTCACACAAACGCGGAGTTGCCCGGCTCTTACTTTGACGACCGGGCTTGCCGCTTTGTTTCGGCCTATCGGCGCAACCTGTGGTTGCCGCCCGGGCAAGATGCACAGCGAGTGGCCTTGCTACGTTTTGAAGGCGTGATGAACTACGCCGAGATTTACCTCAACGGGATACAGATCGGCTGCCATAAAGGCGGTTATACTCCCTTTGAAGTCGTGCTGCCGGACTCCGCAGCACATTGGGGTGAGGATAATCGGCTACTGGTCAGGGTTGACTCCGGCGAACGCTCCGACACGCCGCCGTTCGGTTTTGTGATAGATTACCTGACCTACGGCGGCATCTACCGCGAAGTCAGTCTGCATATCTGCGAGGCACTGCATTTTGGTGTCGTCAAGCTAAGTCCCGCAATCAGCGAGCCGCAGAATATTAGAGGCAAGGATAGTTTGGTGAGTGGCTGGTTGCGTCTGGAGCCGGAAATCGCCAATCCTTTCCTGCTCAAAGGTCAACAACAGCTTGATTTACGTATTCTCGGGCCCGGTGTGGAGTTTAGCCAAAGTTATCTGATAGAACTGCAAGGCGGTCGGGATGGTGGTGGGCCGACCGAAACCTGTATATTGGACAGTTTGGAATTGGACGGCCTTCGTTTGTGGGACATTGGCCAGGGCAACCTGTACGAAGTGGAGTTGCGGCTGGGTGAGATGGACCGGTATTCGGCGAAGATAGGTTGGCGCGACTGCCACTTTGGGCCCGAAGGTTTCCGCATTAACGGCCGCAATCAAAAGCTAATCGGGCTCAACCGCCACCAGAGCTACCCCTATGCGGGCTACGCCATGCCGGCCAATGCTCAACAGAAGGATGCGGATCTCTTCCCGGAATACGGTTGCAACATTTTGCGGACTTCTCATTACCCTCAGCACCGGCAATTCATTGAATACTGTGACGAGATTGGTCTTTTGGTTTTTACCGAAATACCCGGTTGGCAGCACATCGGTGAATCTGCGGAATGGCAGGAGCAGGTGCTTTGCGATGTGCGGGACATGATACTGCGCGACTATAACAGCCCTTCTGTCGTACTCTGGGGTGTGCGCATCAACGAGAGTCCGGACCATAGTGATCTCTACAGAAAGACCAATGAGCTGGCCCGCTGGCTGGACCCCACGCGCCAGACGGGCGGGGTCCGCTGCCACAACAACAGCGAGCTGTTGGAAGATGTTTACACGATGAATAATTTCGTGCTTAACGGCCGGATCGATGAGGGTGGCGGAAAAGGCCGGATAGCACTGAACAGCCAACAGGAGATTACCGGATTGGACCATGCTGTACCCTACTTGGTCACCGAGTCCAACGGCCACATGTTTCCGACCAAGGCTTGGGACACGGAGGAGCGGCGTACCGAGCACGCAGTGCGTCACCTGCGGGTGATTGATGCGGCCCATATTGCGCGGCAGCACAGCGGCAGCATTAGTTGGTGTGCCTTTGACTACAACACCCATCACGAATTTGGTGCCGGGGATAAGATTTGTCACCACGGTGTATTTGACATGTACCGGGAACCCAAGTTTGCGGCCTGGGCCTACCGAAGTCAAAAAGACCCGGCGGCGGCGGTTGTGCTGGAACCGCTGAGCTGTTGGGCCCGTGGCGAGCGCGATGAATGCCGGATGGGGCCGTTGTGGGTTCTGCACAATTGTGACTACATTGAGCTGTATATTAACGGTAAATTACAGAATAACGGTTCTCAGGGCCACAAAATCTACCCGGATCGCGGTTTGTTTCGAGGACTGCCTCACCCTCCCTCTATTATTCGGCAGATAGACAGCCTCTGGGGTGAAGCCTTTGGCGGAGCCGAAATCAAGGGTTATATTGGCGGTACGGAAGTAGTTGCCCGCCGCTTGGCGGGCAATCCAAGTGCTGACCGTCTGCTTCTCCGTGCCGACCAAACGTGGCTGAGGGCGGCCCGACCCGAAGCCACGAGAATTTGCCTTCGGGTCACCGATCAGTTTGGTAATTCGCTGCCATTTTTGATGGCCGGGGTGCACCTGCGGCTCACGGGACCGAAGGTCCAAGCCTATGCCGACGAAGTCTCGCCGCTGTCGGACGGGTCAGGAGGTTGGGAGCTATTCAGCACTCTGCGCGGCGGCAGCAGCGCAATCTGGCTGCTGAGCGCGGGCGAAGCGGGCACAGCGGAGCTGGAGGCCCGGGTGATCGGCTATCCAAAGCTGACGGCAAGGTTGCAAATACAAATCAACTTGGAGTCTGTTGGGGCGTAGGTTTACGACTCATTGGCATAAGACATAGCTCTGATAATTGTAGGTAAAATTGCCGAACGGTTTCGTAAATCAAAAAATAATAGATGCGATAAAGAACATCCCTGCCACAACCTGAACAAGATCCAACAGCCGGTACCGGATAAGAAAAACCGGAGGATCTGTCTGAGAGCTGCGCCTCTTTTTGGCGAAGATTGAGGGCTGTGAATTGCTTGGCACAGGAATGGGCTGCCGGTATATTGTGCCCGACACATGAACCATAATCCGATACCCCTGATTTACCCGAGACTGGACTGGCAAGGTCAAGAGATTTTGCCGGAACTTTGGTCTGTTCCGGTTGAGCGAGAGCAAGAATCAGGGCAGGAATCCGGGCTCTTGCCGGAAGATGCTTGGTTTTGTATCGGCTCCTGCTTTGCCGAACGCAGTGCGAAGGCTCTGAAACAGCATTTGTTGCCCGTTCATTTTGCCGCCGGAGCTTCGCTGTACAATCCGGAAGCAATACTGCGCTGGTTGCAGTTGTGCCGGCTGGCCGGCACAGGCTCGGGCAGCTTTGCGGATTTCTGTAGTCAAACCAGCGTAGGAGGCTTGGTGGCGGAGTACCCTGCGGTCTCCGGTTCTCCGGCAAGTTACGAGGGCTGTGGAGGCTACGGGAAAACACGTTTTCTGCACCCCTATGCTCCGGGTTGGCTGGAAGCGGACAGCCGCGAAGAACTCCTGAGCCAGCTTTGGCAGCAGTGCCGTTTCGACTACGAATTCCTGTCCCGCAGTGCCGTAGTGCTTCTGACCTTGGGCAGTTCCTTCAGTTTTTACTGTCCGGCGCAAGAGTGCTATTGGAGTAATGGGCATAGACTACCGTTTGCCGGACCCTCGGCTGTTTTACAAAAAAAACTGTTGAACCCGGAGCAAATTGACGAGGCATTTGAACTCATGACCGAGCTGCTGGGGCAAATTAACCCTGGGGCACGGGTGTTGTACAGTGTCTCGCCGGTGCGCCATGACCCTTTGGCCGCCGTGGACAATTCGTTGAGCAAGGCCCAACTGCTGAGTGCCGTTCACCGCCTGCGGCGGCAAGGCCGCCTCTGCTATTTCCCGGCCTATGAAATAGTGATGGATGAGTTGCGCGACTATCGCTGGTACGATCACCGGCGCAAGCAATTAAGGATAGACAGCTTTGCATTATTGTTGCAGCGTCTGCTCGGGGCCGTGGCCGGTCCCCGGTTGGAACAGTTTCTGGGTCGGGTCAGTGATTTAGCCGGGTTGCTGCGGCACAAGGCTTCTCGTCCGAGTCTGTGGCCTTTCCGGCAGGCCGGGCCGCAGACTCGGGCCGGCGGTGCAGAAGTGCAGGCAGAAAATTTGCTGGCGCAGCTACGCCGGCAATACCCGCAATTGGAGCTGCCGGAAAGTATCGAAGCTTATCGCAAGCTGTTAGAGATGTACAATCCGGAGATCTATAGCTATTAGAAGTAAAAACGTAGAGTTTTTTCACCGTATCTTTTTTGTCGTGGACGGAAAAAATTTGCGCTTTATGCTGCGAAATGCAGATCTGTCACAGATTTCAGGAGGCGACTATGCTGGTAAAGGCTTGCGGCCTGCGTAATTTGCAGGAAATCTCCTGGGCTCACGATTTGGGCTATAACTTTTGGGGTATTGTGGTTGACCCCAACTCGAAACGCTATGTACCCACCCAAGATTTTGAGTCTTTGTGGGATTCTGTCCCGACCGAGTGGAGGAGTCGTTGTGTGCTGGTGGCCCGGAAGTGGCAATGGTTGTCGATCTACGCCCGGACTTGCGGTGAAGCCCTGTTACAGTGCTATGAGCCTTTTCCGGACTTCGTTGCACCGGAGCGGTGCATTTTGCCTGTCACCAGGGAAGAGGAGTGGCAGATTTGCCGGGCGCAGCAGCGCGCAGTCTATTCTTTGTATGATGTCAGCCTGGGCTCCGGGGAATGGCAGGGGCTGCCGCCATGGTGCAGCGACAAGGCCGGGCTTTTTGTTGCCGGGGGCCTGAGCGAAGACCGATTGCAAGAACTGGCCACCAAAGAGCGAGGCCGCCGCTTCTTTGGTTTTGACCTTTCTTCGGGGTTGGAGGGAGACGATGTCTCGGGCCGGAGCCGCAAGGATTACCGAAAGATGGCAGAATGCCTGAAGATTATCCGCAACAATTTTTTGGACGGGACCCCGTAAATACACTGTGAATCTTTTTGGGAGAAAGGACCAGTTCGGGGAAAGGCCAAGAAAAAACAAGAAAAAAGACGGAGACTTGGATTACTCTAAGATAATCCCGACAGAGAAACTGGGGCCAAAGGCCTCAAAATAGTCGTTTGTCGCATTTTGATAACGGCTGTGCATTAGCTCAAAACTGCCGGAAATTCCAAATTTAGAGGTAAAGTATATGTCCAGCATAAGTCCGGCACCCATGATCCAAAATGGTGTTTTGGCATCCGGGCCGCCGCCCAGCATACTCATGCTAAAATACAAAGCTCCGCCGAAGCCTCCGGCCTTGTCCCGGCCCCAGATTCCTCTGCGCAGATAAAGACCGGCGTTAAAGCCCAAGCCCGGCATGACATCTCCCTGACCGAGGAACACCTCATGCATAGAAGAAGCTACAGGATATAGGCCCATGTTTATCAGGGTGAAACGTGCGGCGAGGTGAACTCCGATTCCCGTCTGGGAGTCGATGTCTCCGACGGCATTCATACCTACGCTGGCATGGAAAAAGCTAAGGTAGCTTTGTTGGGCAAAATCAGGTATGCGGCCTAAGGCGAGCTGGTCCACATCATAATGGAGATCGGCTTCACCCTCCATTACTCCGTAACCGGCACGGTAAGAAGTGACAACCCGGACACCGAGTTTGGGGTCTTCCGGGGGCTCAGAAACCGCATCTTCTCCTTCAGAGCCCTGGATATTGTTGATGATAATGATTTGTTTGTCGTCCTGGTTCTGTTGTGACTGCAACCAGCTCTCGTCCCAGACCACACCCGTTTGTTTTTCCGTCTCGTTCTCTTCGGTCAGTTCCTGAACTAAATCATCCTGATTCAGGTTCGTATCGGCCGGTTTTTCAGCAAATTCCTTCAATTTCCGGATCAAGTCATCCCGGCTCAGGTTCGTATCAGCCGGTTTTTCAGCGAATTCCGTCAGTTTCCGGATCAGATCTTCTCGGCTCAAGTTTGTATCGGTCGGTTTTTCGGCCAGTTCTGTGAGTTCTTTGCTTAAGTCTTCCCGGATCAGATCCGTATCAGTCGGTTCTTCGGCCAATTCTGTGAGTTCTGTTAGCTCTTGGGCCAAGTCTTCCCGGTCTTCAGTTGCGTCACTCTGTGCGTAAAGACGAGCGACTGCCAGAAGTAGTTGGGCGAGAAATAAAATGTAGACAATCTTTTTCATCAGAATGATAAGCCCCTCGACTGTTTCAATATCTGTTGCAGAGTCTTTATTTGGAAGGGTCTGAACGGAATGTTATCGTGAAACCCAACGCAGTGAGTATACAGAAAATATGGGAATAGTCTATAACAAATCCGGACATTCCTAATTCCGGGTAGAGTTTGTAGCTCAATCTGTAAGTATAAAAAAATAAAAATAGTATAGATAATTCACAGTCATAAAGTTTGCAAATTAAATTGTACTATGTATATAGAGTAGCTAATTTATAGAATTTTTTTGAAGTTATATAAAAATATGTTAAATATTATAATAAGAATATTGATAAATAGAAAATGAAATATACAAAATACAGCTATCTATCTCTGTAGTAATAAGATACTAGAATATATAATAGTACTATTTTACAGGAAATATATCCGTAGACAATCCGGGGCTAAAGTTGTGTTACCGTGGAAGTGCGATGAAGTGTGGTAAGCTGTCGTTCTTCAGAGCTGACTGCCGAGGGCCAGAAACTGCTCAATGGTGATTTCTTCGGCGCGTTGGCTGCACCGGATGCCAATGCCGGCCAGTTTGGCTTCCAATTCGACAAATTGTTCTTTGTAGTGGCAGGATTTTATATTGTTGGCGATGGTTTTGCGCCTCTGACTGAAAATGGCTCGGGTAAAGCGTTCCAATTCCTCGATTTGAACAGGATTCAGCCCGTGCGGTCTCGGCCTGAGTCGGATGGTGGAGGATACGACATTGGGTTCGGGGTAGAACAACCGGGCCGGGATGTCGAAGAGGCATTCGATGTGGAACCGGCTTTGCAGCAATACGCTAAATGAGGAGTAAGGCTTACTGCGTTCCTTGGCCGTCAGGCGTTCGGCCATCTCTTTTTGTACGGTAAAGACCATGCAGCGTGGGCGAAATTGGGCTTCCCGGGCAAACATTGTCATAATCATGCTGGCCGTATTGTATGGTAGATTACTGATGATTACGTCCGGACACCAATCGGGATCATTGCGAAAGCCGGTTGGGCACCAGGTTTTGACCACATCTCCGGCCACCAGTTGGCAAGGGCCGGTCTCGCCTGCCGGCTCGTCTGGCCGGTCCGGCAGGCGAGACTGGTAGAAATGGAGTAGTACCGGGTCGATTTCAAACAATGTCAGGTTTCGGCAGTTGCGCCACAGATGTTGAGTTAAGGCACCCAAACCCGGCCCGATTTCCCAGACGTGGTCTTGGGGCTGCACGCCCGCAGCCCGGACAATGTTTTGCTGGGCTCCCGAATCAATCAGAAAGTTCTGGCCCCAGCGCTTGCGCGGGGCCGCTTCCAGACCTTTCAGGATGTTGTTTAGAGACTTCGGGCTACAGGGGTTGAAGTCTTTCCAAGGGGACGGGACCCGGTCCCAGTTAGCCGGATTCGGCATCGGTTCCGTACTGCTCAAGTTCGCACACCGGAAATCCGTGCGAAACGGTTCTGATTCCCGTATTGGAAGCTGATTGGCGAGGGGCAGAAGAGACGGAAAGTCATGAAGAGAGTTTTGCGAAGGGGGCCATTTGGGTCGTGGGGTTGTGCTCAGACAGCAGTCGATGCAACGCCGTCTGTTGGCAATGCGTGACAGAGTGTGCCAAATTTAGGCCAACTATAGTCGGTTCCGGTCTGTGTGGCAACCGGATTTTTTGTGGGTAGTCTGTCTGAGAATATTGCTTTTGTCTGAGCTGGTACCTGTAAAAAAAACAGTCGGTCGGTAAACTTTATTTTAACTGTATATTTAAGTATAAGAATAATTTATATATATCGATCATCTGATTCGGCAGATTTTTTTTAAAATTATTAGTTGACCGATCGGTAGTTTTTATATATCTTGTGACTCAACAGGAAGGTTGTACATGGGACTCAAGAAAAAGGGACAGATTATCAAAGAACGTCTGATTGAGATCGGGCGGAAGCAAATGCTGGAGGCTTCTTACGACAGTGTGGGAATCCGGAGCATTACCGAGGAGGCCCAACTGCCCAAAGCCGGTTTCTATTATTACTTTAGCTCAAAGGAAGAGTTTGGCAAAGAATTGTTTCGGGATTATATGCTTTCCTATCAGGCCCTTCACGAGAAATATCTGGATAAAAACCGGCAAGAGGGTACCACAGCAATGCAGCGAATCGAGATGCTGTATCAGAAATTCTACGACGGGCACCGCAAGAATAAGTGGCGGGTTCCCTGCCTGTTTGTCAAAATTGCGGTAGAGGTCAACTCTAAGAGCGAGGCCATCCGCAAGGTCATTCAGGAAGGTATCGAGCGCATTATTGTGCTGCATGAGCAGGTGATCCGGGAAGGTTTGGAAGATGGCTCTCTGCAAATCCCCGAGGCTTTTACGGTGGAAACCTTTGCCGAATTGATCTTCAACCAGTGGAAGGGGGCGGTGCTGCTTTCCGATTTACAACGCAGCAGCCAAGCCCTCGACCGCTTCTTTGTTTTCCTGAGCACAATGTGCCGCTGCCGTTGTCCGGAAATCCCGGAAGAATCGGCCTGAAGTTTGAAGGTATAGTGGGCAATACGGTTTTGCATAAGGTGTCACGCCGTATGTCAATTGGTAAAAATAGTAATTTTGCATACAGATTTGCAAACAGAAAGGATGAGAAATCATGGTGGATCAACTTTTAGGTCCCTTCAGGCTGGGTCATATTCAGCTACAGAATCGTATGGTTATGGCACCGATGACACGCTCGCGTGCCGACCTGCCGGGTAATGTCCCTAACGACTTGATGGCTAAGTATTACAGCCAGCGTGCCGGTGCCGGGCTGATTATCACCGAGGCCACACAGGTTTCGTTGCAGGGCCAGGGCTATGCCCGGACACCGGGCATTTACAGCAGGGAACAGGTCGCCGGTTGGAAGAAGGTCACGGACGCGGTACACGCGGAAGGCGGCAGAATATTCCTGCAACTTTGGCATGTGGGCCGTGTTTCTTCGGCCAAAGTCAACGGCTTGCAGCCGGTGGCCCCTTCGGCCGTTATGGCCGGGGAAACGCAGGTCTATGTCTTTGACGATGCTTCGGACAAGGCCCAGCCCGGTGATGCCACGTTTGTTGATTTGGATGAGCCCCGGGAGATGGACGTTTCGGACATTCGCCGGAGCATCGCCGATTTTCGTCAGGCCGCGCGGAATGCTGTCGATGCCGGTTTTGACGGCGTGGAAATCCATGGGGCCAATGGTTATTTGATCGACCAATTTCTGCGGGGCAACAGCAATCGGCGCAGCGATGAGTACGGTGGCAGTCCCGAAAAACGCACTCGCTTTTTGCGGGAAGTCTGCGAGGCCGTCATTGCCGAAGTTGGCAAGGAAAGGGTCGGTGTTCGCCTTTCGCCCCATATCACGTTCAAAGACATGGGGGACCCGGAAATTTTCCGGACTTTTTGGCTAGTTGTTTCACAATTGAATGAGCTGGGTGTTCGTTACCTGCACATGAGTGAGGCCGACTGGGATGATGCTCCGGATATTCCGCCGGAATTTCGGCAGAAATTGCGCGGAAACTTTGGGGGTAACATCATTGTAGCGGGCAATAAGACCCCGGAAATTGCCGCGCAGCTTTTGGGGGATAACCTGGCAGACTTGGTGGCATTTGGTCGCAATTTCCTGACCAGCCCTGATTTGCCCAAGCGTTTTGCCATAGGTGCCGCGCCCAGTCCGATTTCCAATACCCACCATTTGTTTGGTGGAGGCGGGGCCGAAGGCTACACCGACTATCCATTTTTACCTTAGCAGTCAAAACCTGTTTGGAATTCAGAATTTTATTTTGAAGCAGAAACTTTTCGATATGTAGGAGAATTTTATGATTAGCAACTCTCACAAAAGCATCGTTTACAAGGTAGATTTCAGTGCCAGGGAAGATGCCCTGGCCGACGAGATGTTCGTGCAACGTTGGTCGCCGCGTTCTTTCGACGGCAGTGCTCTGCCGCAGGAGACCCTGAACACGGTTTTTGATGCGGCGCGGTTTTCGCCTTCGGCCTTTAACAGCCAACCTTGGCGCATTTTCAGCAGCAAGGCCGACCGTTCGGACCTGGATCGTTTTCTGAAATTGCTGGTAGATCGAAATCAGGGTTGGGCCCACAGTGCCTCCGCCTTGGGTTTTATCATTGCGGAGAGGAACTTCGAGAGTGGCAAAGAAAACCGTTGGGCTGGCTTTGACACCGGATTTGCTTGGGCGGCTTTGACTTTTCAGGCGAATCATTTAGGCCTTTATACTCACGCCATGGCCGGTATCAAGGCAGATGAAGTGTATGAAGAGTTTGGCATCAACCGCGAAAAATATCAGGTCATTGTCGGGCTGGCCATCGGTAAATTGGCGTTGCCTGACCGGCTGTCGGATGATTTTCGAGAGAAAGAAAAGCCGTCCGGACGCAAGGCCCTGAACACAATTTACTTTCCCGGCGGTTGCCGGTTGGACTAGGGAAGGGAGCAGCCAATCCTTCTCGACTTAGATTTTTATTTTCTTGTACATTATTTTTTAGGAGGAAATTACGATGCAGTTATATATTTATGATCATTGCCCTTTCTGTGCCCGGGTGCGTATGCTGGCCGGCTATAAGAAGATTCCTTTGGAATTGGTTTACGTGCCGTATTCCGAGGAAAAGATGTTGATTGATTTGGTGGGCAAAAAAGCTGTACCGGTACTGGTGAAGGATGACGGCACGGCTTCGGCTGAGAGTTTGGACATTCTGTTGTGGCTGGATCGGAATTTGAGCCGGTATGGCGCACCGATTATTGGTACGGAAGAGGATGCGGAAGTGGACTCTTGGCTGAATGATGCTCTGCTGCCTTTGCAAAAAATCGGCTATCCGCGTTGGTCCAAGTTGGGCCTGAAAGAATATGTCGGCGAGAAAGACCTGAAAGAATGGGAAGGGCGCAAAGCTCCGGCCATTGAGAGTTTTGCTAAGGCTTTGGACGAAACCGATCGGACGGCCAAAGAAGTGACTTCGTTGCTGGAACGTGCCGGGAGTTTACTTGCAGAGCGGGGCTCACTTGCTGCGGACAGCCCACTGACGATGTCGGAAATCAAGTTGTTTGCCTTTATTCGGGGCTTTACTTCCGAACCCTCGATCCTCTGGCCCGAAGGAGTTCGGCAGTGGTTTGACAAGCGTTTGGAACAGAGTGGCATGAATCGGCTGGTATAATTCGGAATTTGCCGCTGTGCCCGGCATGCCCGGCACAGCGGCAACAGTTGAGAAAGAAGAGAAGGCCCGGGACATATAGTCCCGGGCCTTCTCTTCTTTTGTTGCGGCGAACTGGACTTGAACCAGCACGATATTGCTACCACTAGCCCCTCAAGCTAGCGTGTCTACCAATTCCACCACCGCCGCAAGGTTTCGCATATTGTAAGAAGTTCATTCCGACTGTCAAGCAAAGGCAAAGTTGAAAGTAAGCCAAGCAAAGAACAAGAGAAGGCCAAGAGCAGAGAACAAGAGCAGAGAACGAGGTCTGCCGTTTATTGGCTCGTTTGTCGCTAGGTGTGCTGTTCTTCAAATACTTGGCGGAATTCGCTGATGCGCCGATGTAATGCTTCGGCGGAAGAGAGTCCGGCAGTCGGGTTTTTGCCCGCCAGCATCAGGCTGGTGCCAATCAGCAGGCAGTCGGCACCGCCTTCGGCCCAAACGAGAGCATCTTCAGGCTCCTGAATGCCGCTTTCTCCAACAAACAGAGGGAGGTCCTGTAAGCCTTGCCGGGCACGTATAGCTCGTGCCTGAGGCATGGAAAGCTCGCGACGCAGCAAGGCTAACGTACCGGCACCCTGTTTCAGGTCAATTTTCATGCTTTGCAGGTTGCGGCTGTTTACTCCTAACAGGCTGGGCTTTAGCCCGTAGGCCGCATAGCGCTCATGGGGGGAGTACAGTTCGACCAAGGGCAGGAGGCCCTTGCTTAAAGCGTAATCGTAGAGTTCCTGTAAGCGTTGGCTTTCTTCTGTTTCTGCCGGAACGAGGCAGGTCACGATTAGCAGAATCGCATCGGCACCTGCAATCTGCGCAGCATCAATTTGCCATTCATCGATGATAAAATCCTTGCACAGTAGGGGACAATCAACCTTGCGGCCAATTTCTTCGAGAAAAGTAAAACTGCCCGAAAAATAGCGTTCATCCGTCAACACGCTAATCATTCCGGCTCCGCCGGCTTGGTAGTCTACGGCCTGTTGCACATGGTCAACACCCATGTCGATCTGCCCCATGGAAGGTGAAGCCCGCTTGATCTCGGCGATGATGCGCTGCTGCTCCAATAGGTCGAGCAGGGCCTCTTGGCTGAGCGTGCGGCGTTGCCGTACACGGCCCTCCAATGGGTAGCCCTGCTTCAGCAGGGGCAAATCCCTGCGCTTGTCGGCGACAATCCGGTCCAGAATGTTGGAGCTCAGAATCTCCGGGGCTTGGGCCATAGGTTTCGGTTCCTTTGTCATTGTTGCATCTGTGCCAGTTTTTGGCCTGCTACGCCTTGGCGCAGCAGGTTGTCGGCAGAGACAAAAGCCTCTTCCAGCGTTGCCGTCTTGCCGAACAGGTGCAGGGCCACAGCGGCATTCAGAGCCACGGTATGGTGTAATTGCAGGCCCAGTTGGGGACTGATACCCGCAGCCTGTTGTTCGGCATCAGGTTTTTGGGCCGTCCCGCTGAGCATGTAGCGCAGTTTGCGGGCTCCGTCAGCCAGATTTTCCGCGCCGGGGATGGGAAATGGGTCAAAGAATTGCTTGGGCTCTACTGTCAGAAAGAGTTTGCCATCGCTGTAGACTTGGCTGGGTGCCGATGTCGAAATTTCATCGTAGCCATCTTCTGAGCTGTAGAAAAAGTAGTTTTGCTTCCCGAGCAATCGGGCGGCTTCCGACATTGCCGGAAGCCGCTCAAGGGAGTTGACCCCGATGGCTGCGCCGTCGGGGTTGCTTGGGTTGCAAAGGGGCCCGAGAAAATTAAAAATGGTGGGGAATTTCAGGGCGGCGCGAATCGGGGCGGCAAAGCGCATGGAGCTGTGGTACAGCGGGGCAAACAGAAAAATGAAGCCGTGGCGGGCAAATTGCTCTTTTAACCGGGCATCATCGCCTTCAAAGTTCAGGCCGCAATCACGCAGCACATCAGCCGAACCGACTTTGCCGCTGACGGCCCGGTTGCCGTGCTTGGCAATGGGAAGTCCGTCATTCGGCCCAAAGGAAGCAATGGCAATGGCGGTGGCGGTAGAGACGCTGACGCTGGACTTGCCGTCTCCGCCGGTACCTACGATGTCGTAGTACTCTTTGTGCTGTTGGTGCAGGTCAAACGGCTTCATTGTGGCGAGCAGTGCCGCCGCCGCACCGGCGATTTCTTCGGCACTCTCCTTGCGGATGTGCATGGCGCACAGCAGAGAACCCAAGGCGATATGTTCTTGGGCCCCGCACTCTCCGCCAGTAATTCGTTCGACCAGAGCCCGGCTTTCTTCCCGGCGGAGAAATTGCTTCTCCAGCCCGACCTTGCGCAGTAGTCTCTGTTCTAAGCTGAACAAATCGGATTTATTCGACATGACTCAGACCTCCCTGTTTCCGCCAATCTTCACGCAGCCTCTGCTATCCATTTGCTCCGAGACTTGTTTTTGGGGGACATGCATTCTTTGGAACAAATATTCTCCGAAACCGACTCAGAGGACGATGCAGGGGAATGATAGCAGAATCGGGGCAAAGGAACCAGCGGGACACATCCGGGCTTTGCCGCTCGCACAGGTCGGTATCTATGACCAATTTGACTATTAGTATGTTTAATTATTCTATTGATCAAATGTATAAACGTACTTTCTGTCGTTTGTGACACAGGTCAATATCTGCCTAATATTAGCTTGAGAATGATTTGCTGTCTTATGTCTGGGGGTAATTTCCGTGATCTTGATTCGCAATCTTGACTATGGGTTGGTGCCTATGTAGAGTTGTTTATATCAGAGTATTATACTCTAAATCATTTATGAAATTAACCCACAAATTACGGTAAATCGCTCCGGGGGAGGGTGCCCCGCAATTATCCGTATCGGGGTTGAAGGCAGGTACAAGTTATGAATATCCACGAGAAGCTGAATTACGCAGAGTTCCCCGCAAAGGATATGCGAGCGACAAAAGAGTTCTTTACCGCAGTGTTCGGCTGGTCATTTGAGGATTTTGGTACGGAATACACGGCATTCTCCGACGAAGGTCTGGATGGGGGTTTCTTCCGTTCTGACTTGGAATCAAGCACCGCCGGCGGTGCGGCATTGCTTGTTTTCTATAGCGGAGACATAGAAGCCACTCAAGCGAAAGTTGAAAGGGCCGGCGGTGTCATTGTAAAGTCTGTTTTTTCGTTTCCGGGCGGTCGTCGTTTCCACTTTACGGAGCCGAGTGGTAATGAATTTGCCGTGTGGTCTGATATCGGTACTTGATCGGCACGTAATCAACAGATAATTTGCACGTAATCCGCACTCGGGTGCGGATTACGTGCAAATTACGGAGGGGCGGGTGCGGCTCTTTCGTTTATTACGCTTGATACGCTTGCGCCTGTTATGCTTGTGCTTGTTATGCTTGTGCTTGTTATGCTCGCGCTTGGTAGTTACGGCTTTCCAGGCGGATGGCATCTGCCACTTCGGAGAGCGGGATTCGGCGTTGCTCCATGCTGTCGCGCAGGCGCAGGGTCACCGAGTTGTCCGTCTTGGTCTGTGGATCCACTGTAATGCAAAACGGCGTGCCGATTTCGTCCATGCGGCGATAACGCTTGCCAATGGAGCCCTGCTGGTCGTAAAAGACGTTGTAGTCTTCCTCCAGATCGCGTTTGAGTTCGGTGGCAATTTCGACCAGCCCGTCTTTCTTCATCAGTGGCAACACGGCCACGCGGTAGGGTGCCACATTGGGATGGAAGCGCAGAACCGTGCGCACATCGCCGTTTTCCAGCGGCTGCTCGCGGTAGGCATCGAGCAGGGTCACCAGCACGGCGCGGGTCAGGCCGGAAGAAGTTTCGACCACATATGGCACGTAGCGTTCCTGAGTCTGCGGGTCGAGATATTGGATTTCCTTGCCGCAAAACTCGCCGTGCCGGCTCAGGTCGTAGTCTGTACGCGAGTGGATACCTTCCATTTCCTCCCAACCGTGGGGGTACCGGTATTCGATGTCACAGGCCTCTTTGGCGTAATGGGCCAGTGCGTCCGGCCCGTGTGGTTCCGTCCGCAAATTGTCCCGTTCAATGCCCAATTGTTCGACGTACCAGCGTAGCCGCTCTTCCTTCCAGTAGGCGAAAAATTCGTCTTCGGTGCCAGGCTTGACGAAGTACTGCATCTCCATTTGTTCAAATTCGCAGGTACGAAAGATGAAATTTCGTGTGGTGATTTCGTTGCGAAAGGCTTTTCCAACTTGGGCAATGCCAAAGGGAATGGAGACTCGGTTGGTATCTACTACATTTTTGAAGTTGACGAAGATGCCCTGAGCCGTCTCGGGACGGAGGTAGAGTTGCATGCCCGAGGTTTCCATCGCCCCCAAGGTGGTGGTGAACATCAGGTTGAAATTGCGCGGTTGGGTCATTTCGCCGCCGCAGGCCGGACACTTGCGCGAAGCCACTATTTCCGGCTCCAAGTGATCGGCGCGATAACGCGCCTTACAATCTTTGCAATCGATCAGGGGGTCGCTGAAGTTGTCCACATGGCCCGATGCTTCCCAAGTGCGCGGGTGCATTAAGATGGCCGCATCCAAGCCCACGATGTTGTCGTGGCGGCGGGTCATTTCACGCCACCACAGGTTTTGGATGTTGCGTTTTAGTTCTACTCCCAGGGGGCCATAGTCCCAAGTGGCACTCAGCCCACCGTAAATCTCGCTGGAAGGGTAGACAAAGCCGCGCCGTTTGCATAATGCAACAATCTTATCCATGCCGGCACCATGCTGATTAGTGGCTTTGTGGGCGTTATCTGTTTTTTTCTTTGCCATATCGTTTTGAACCTTTTCTTTGTCTGTTTTTTGTCATTTTATGAGCTAAGTTTTGGGCTTTCGGCCGCAGTCAGGAGTTGTAGGCTTGGGCTGCCAGTGCCAGCCCGCCGTAGAGCCCTGCATCATCACCCAGTTCCGGGGGGCAGATGTAGTCTTCCATGCTTTCCGCCAATTCAAATTCGGGAACTTGGAGATAGCCGTTCAGTAGGTCTTTCAGTTGTTCCCGAACCAGGGGAAAGAGTTGTTCCTGTTGCATGACACCACCTCCGAGCATAATCTTCTTTGGAGAAAGGGTCATAATATAGCTTTGCAGGCCTTGGGCCAGATAATAGGCTTCAATTTCCCAAGCGACGTGGCCCGGTTCGAACTCGGTCACCGTGTGGCCCCAGCGTTGTTTCAGGCTGGTGCCGGAGGCCATGCCTTCCAGGCAGTAGTCGTGGTAGGGACAGCAGCCTTTGAAGCCGTCGTGTTGGTGGTTGCGCACCAGTATGTGCCCCATTTCCGGGTGCAGCAGGCCGTGTACCGGCCGGCCGTTGACCACGGCTCCGCCGCCCAGTCCGGTGCCAACCGTGATGTAGAGTACCGGGTCCACCCCCTGAGCGCAGCCCCAAAGGCTTTCGGCCAAGGCCGGGGCGTTGACATCGGTATCCCAGCCGATGGGGATGCGGAACTTTTGTTTGAGGGCCCCCACAAAGTTGTAATTTTCCCAGTGGGGCTTGGGTGTGGTGGTAATGTAGCCAAAGGTACGCGATTCCGGATTGGGGTTAAGAGGGCCAAAGCAGGCGACTCCAATGGCAGACATCTCCGAGGCTTGGTATTTCTTTGCCGTTGGGCTATTTTCCAGTGCGGTCTGTTTTCTGCTGAAGTAATCGATAATCCGGCCCATAGTTTCGTCCGGGGTGGTGGTGGGAAATTGTACTTGGTCGAGAATTTTGGGCATGGTCTTCTTTTTTTGATCGTAGAGGCCCAGGCCACATTTGGTCTTGGTGCCTCCGGTTTCGATTGTGCCGAAGATGTGTTTTGTGTGTGTCGTCATCACGATACCTTACGCTGTCATTTTCCAAGTGTTTTCAAGTGTTTTTACGTTCTCGTGTCTTTGGTGTCTCTGTGTTCTCGGATCTTGGTGTTTTCGGGTTTTTGTATCTTTGTCCGTTCTTTCGGGAGCCGGCTCCCGAAAGAACGGACAGGAGGTGAGAATCCGGAATTTTTATCACGGTTCGTCCCGTCTTATTTTCGGCAGACTCGGCAGTTTGCCGAAAATTTCTGCTTGCCGCAATTCTTATGGGATGTAATCCCGGCTGTCCGCCGAGACTTTCAAAATATTCCCAAAATATTCTCGGAAGGCTTTGCCGATATTTCTCTACATTCCGGATATTAGGTCTGTCAGTACTGGATGTCCACCCGGCATTCGGCATAGAGATATGCAGACGTGCCGACATGCGAAAATGGAGAAATGCGGATAGGTCGTTCCAAACTGGACAGGAATAATTATTCCTGCTAGATTGTGGCGGCAAGATGGACTAAGTTTCTTTATCTACAATGTTTAATCTGGTTTTATAAACACAGATATCTGCTGAAACTTGCGGAACGCCGGAGGAATATTATGAGCCCAGATCACGTTGACAATAAGACCGACAAAGCCGAGCAAGGGGATGAGCAAAGGCATGAAAAAGGGCATGAAAAAGGGTCTGTGTCCCCGCTGCCGTCTTCGTCTTCCGACCCTTCTTTTCGGATGGTGGACGGAAACTATGCGGCATCTTATATCGCCTATGCACTGAGTGAAGTGGCGGCCATTTACCCGATCACGCCGGCTTCGCCGATGGGTGAAAATGCAGACGAGTGGGCCGCTCACGGCGAACACAATATCTTTGGACAAAGTGTCGAGGTCATCGAAATGCAGTCGGAAGCCGGTGCCGCCGGCACCGTCCACGGTGCCTTGTGCGCCGGTGCCCTGTGCAGCACTTTTACAGCTTCTCAGGGCCTGCTGCTGATGCTGCCCGACATGCACAAGATCGCCGGAGAAATGCTGCCGACTGTCTTTCATGTGGCCTCCCGTTCCATCGCCAGCCATTCGCTGTCCATCTTTGGTGACCATTCGGACGTGATGAGTGCCCGCAATACCGGCTTTGCCATGCTCAATGCGGCCAACCCGCAGGAAGTACTGGATATGGCCTTGGTCAGTCACCTGGCCAGCCTTCGGTCTTCCGTGCCCTTCCTGCATTTTTTTGACGGGTTCCGCACCTCTCACGAAATCCGGAAGATTCAGTGGGTTGAAAAGGACGCTATTCGGGAACATTTTCAGACCCATTATTTTGAGTATTTGCAACGTTTTCGCAACCGCGCTTTGCGGCCCGAAAATGCCGAAATCCGTATTGCTGCCCAGAACCCGGACGTGTTCTTTCAGGCTAGCGAGCGCAGAAACCCGCACTATGACGAATTGCCCCGGCTGGTGCAGCAGTGTATGGACGAGGTCGCTGAATTGACGGGCCGCCACTATCAGCTGTTTGAGTATTTCGGTGCCGATGATGCCGAATCCGTGGTAGTGGCCATTGGTTCGGCTTGCGACACGCTGCGCCGGACTTGCAGCTACCTGCAAGAGCAGGGCCGCAAAGTCGGGGTGCTGCAAGTGCGTTTTTATCGGCCTTTCGACGTGTCGGCCTTTATGGCTGCCCTGCCGCAGAGTTGCCGCAGTATTGCCGTACTGGACCGCAGCAAAGAGGCCGGGAGCATCGGCGAGCCGCTGTACCTGGACGTGCTGAGTGCGTTGCATCGCGGGTGTTCGGACGCCCGCGCGCCCGTCCGGGTCATTGGGGGGCGTTACGGTTTGTCCTCCAAAGAGTTTGTTCCGGCCCACGCCGTGGCTGTATTTGACCATTTGGCCGGCGGTGGGGAACACAATTTTAGCGTTGGCATCGTGGATGATGTCAGCCATCGCTCTTTGGAAGTGACAGAAGAAATTGACCTGACTCCGGAGGGCACGACCAGTTGTCTGTTCTGGGGCTTGGGCTCGGATGGCACTGTGGGGGCCAACAAGAATTCGGTCAAGATTATTGGTGAGCACACCGGGCTCAAGGCCCAAGCCTATTTTGTCTATGACTCGCGCAAAGCCTTCGGCCTGACGGTCTCCCACTTGCGTTTTGGCGAGCAGGATCTGCTGATGCCTTACGAGATTTATCATGCGGACTTTGTGGCCTGTCACCATCCCAGCTACCCGCAGCGTCATGAATTGCTGACTCCGCTGAAGCCCGGAGCGATATTTTTGTTGAACACCGGCCTAAGCCCGGAGGATGCGTTTTACTCGCTGCGGGAGAGTGACCAAGAGATTATTTTGCAGCGCAATATCGCTTTTTATGTGATCGATGCCTCACACTTGGCTTTGGAGCTGGGCATCAAAGGCCGCATTAACACCATCATGCAGGCGGCCTTTTTCCATCTGTCCGGCGTGCTGCCGCCGGAAGAGGCGGTTGACCTGATTAAACGGAGCATCTCGGAGACTTACGGGGTAAAGGGCCGGCACATTGTGGAGAACAATTGGAAGGCCGTGGATTCTGCCGTAGCGGCCTTGAAGTTGTTGGACAGGGACCGGCTTTCCGGCCTGCGGCCGGATGCCGAACGACAACGCCGGCTGCGGGAAAGCCAGGCGGCTCCCGCACATCCCTTGCTGAGCAAGGGCCCGGGCTTTGCCCGGGATGTGGTCCGGCCTGTTTTGGGTTTCCGGGGCAACGAAATTCCCGTGTCCGCGCTGAGCGCGGACGGCACTATGCCTCAAGGCACGGCGCGGCTGGAAAAGCGGCGCATGGCCCTGGAAGTACCGCGCTGGCTGCCGGAAAATTGCATCCAGTGCAACCTGTGTGTGATGACCTGCCCGCATTCTGTTATACGGACCAAGCAAATTGCCCCGGTCAAACTGGAAAGTAAGCCGGAGAGTTTTGATACGATTCGCTCCAACACGATCAATGGCCGGGATTTGGAATTCCGCATCCAGATTTTTGTCGATGACTGTACCGGCTGTGGGGTGTGTATTGATGTGTGTCCGGCCAAGGCCAAGGCCTTGGAATACTCGCCGATCGAGAAAGAGATTGATTCCGGCGAGGTGCAAAACTATCAGTTTTTTGACAAGTTGCCGGAAGATGTGTTGGACGGCACCAAGCTCAGTACACCGAAGGGCATCAGCTTTAAAAAGCCGTATTTTGAATTCCACAGTGCCTGCGCCGGCTGCGGCGAAACGCCGTACTACAACTTGGTGACCAAGTTGTATGGCTCGCGGATGATTGTGGCCAACGCCACGGGTTGTTCTTCGATTTATGCCGGCACCTATCCGACTACGCCTTTTGTCAGGGACAGCAAGGGCAGGGGTGTGGCTTGGGGCAATTCGCTGTTTGAGGACAATGCCGAATACGCCTTGGGTATGCGGCTGGCGGTGGACCGCAAGCGTGAGCAGTTGCGCCGCATTGGCGAGGAGCTGCTGCAAGTGCCGCAGATTGCCGCACAGTCAGAATTTGTCCGGCTGTTGAGGGAGGCCATTGACTGTTTTGAGGATATCAGCGAGGAGTCTTTTGAGCGGCAGGTGGAGCTGAAGAAGCATGCGAAGCGGTTGTCGAAAGACAGCGATATCGGCCCGGGTGTTGTGCGGTCCCTGTTGTTGGAGTTGGACAGCTTGGGGGATTATTTTGTCGATAAAAGTGTCTGGGCCATTGGCGGGGACGGCTGGGCCTACGATATCGGTTTTGGTGGGTTGGACCATGTGTTGTCGTTGCCGCACAACGTCAACGTGTTGGTGTTGGATACGGAAGTGTATTCCAATACCGGCGGGCAGTCTTCCAAGGCCACTCCGGCGGGTTCTGTTGCCAAATTTTCCCAGAGCGGTAAGCGCAACGGCAAAAAGAATCTGGCAATGATGATGATGAATTACGGCCATGTTTACGTGGCCACGGTTTCGATGGGGGCCAATCGGGCTCAGGTTATCCGGGCCTTTACGGAAGCGGAAGCGTATCCGGGGCCTTCGTTGATTCTGGCCTATTCGCCGTGTATCGCTCACGGTATCGACATGATGAAGATGCAGCAGCAGGAGAAGCTGGCGACCGAGACCGGCTATTTTCCTTTATTTCGCTACAACCCGCTGAGCCCGAAGGGCGAGCGTTTGTCCGTTGACAGCCGCCTGACGAAGAAGGACGTGACGGAGTTTCTCAAAACAGAGCGGCGTTACGCGAATTTGTTGCGCAGTATGCCGGAGTTGGCCGAAGAGTTATTTGAACAGCAGCAGCAGCAGGTGGTGGAGACTTTGGAGCAATTGGAGCATTTGAAGGGTGTTTTGTAGCAGGAACGTTTTGTAAGAAGAGCGTTTTGTAAGAAGAACGTTTTGTAAGAAGAACGTTTTGTCATTTGTCATTGCGGTGTCTCCGGCAGTTTTCTGCTCTTGTTTTGGGCAGACTGTCGGACACCTCTTGCCTTTTTCTTCTTTTGCCCTCTTTCGCTTGTGTCCATGGCCCCACTTGCCCAATATACAAAACGAATATATAATAGGCCAAGATTACGCTATTCGGAGGCATTTCCCCATGAAACATAAGAAAACACCATTGACTGGCAAGCTGGTAAACGGTACAATATCCAATATCCAATATCCAATATCCAATATCACACTACTTTAGAAAACAGGCATTTACTTCATTCCCCTACAAACCGTCCTAAACCTTTTTATTCATTTCCCCTTTGTCTTTTACCCTTCCTTTTTCTGTCTGTTCTCGGTGTAACCTGGCTTGGCTGTGCTCCGCTGCCGGACACCGATGACCCGCCTGCGGCTGAGCCACCGGCTGCTACAAGCCTAAATACTTCCATGGCTTGGGTCTCCATGCGGGAAGGGCTGGTACAGTTTGACAATGGCACTGAAGGGGCAAGAACAATTGGGGTTATTGTCAGCAGAGACACAGCAGCTCCGGCCTATGACAGCGTCAAGGACTTGCCGGGCTTTTACACCCGAACAACCAAAGCGGATGGCACAGCCAGAACGGTTTATCTTTCCATGACCGATGAAATGACCACTGCTAAGTTTAATGCAAATGTAACGGTTTCTGTTGACGGGGCAGCTATGGGTTTTGTCAGTGCGATTACGTCTGCACCGGAGATTTTACACCCGAATACCAAGTATTACGCTCATTTTTATGAAATCACGGACACTACCGGTACAGCCATAGAAAAACTGGCATTTACGACCGAAAATTTCCCGACTGCTTTCCCGACAAGCAGAGGCACATACAGCAATATTTTCGATCAAATAATGACGGCCGCCAGCCCCTCTCCGGCGATTGAGTACAAGTCTTCCGAAACTTATTTAGTTCCGCTAAGAATGCATTACTTACATAATGCCGGTGGACCGTATAGTATTATTGATAATACCATAGATTACGAGTGGTCAGAAGCCTTCAAACTGACCCGCCCTTTTGGAAATATCATCCGTCCGGCAACAAATTTATTCTATGATTTATACAATATCACACCCTCAGGGCCTGGTACAAATGTAGCACTTTGGGATGGGCTGGTGAAATTTGTATTTAATCGAAATGGTTCTCTCGAACAATCCGGTACAGCATTTAAAATGAACCATAGCTTCGGAGGAGATCCTTTTGTGTTTTTTGACAAAATGAAGATGGTATTGGTAACGGAGTAGGGCTATTCGCCGCTACTTTTGTCTCGCTGGTTGGGGCAGAGGCTCCTTCCAAGGGAGGGGGCAAGAGGTGGGTTTAAGAGGCCCTCTTGCCCAATATAGAAAACGAATATATAATAGGCCAAGATTATGCTATTCGGAGGTATTTCCCTATGAAACATGAGAAAACACTATTGACCGGTGACCGGCCAAACGGTACAATATCCAATATCCAATATCCAATATCCAATATCACACTACTTTAGAAAATAGGCATTTACTTCGTTCCCCTCCAAACCGTCCTAAACCTTTTTATTCATTTCCCCTTTGTCTTTTACCCTTTTTTTTTCTGTCTGTTCTCGGTGTAATCTGGCTCGGCTGTGCCCCGCTGCCGGACACCGGTGACCCGCCTGCGGCTGAGCCACCGGCTGCTACAAGCCTAAATACTTCCATGGCTTGGGTCTCCATGCGGGAAGGGCTGGTACAGTTTGCCAATGGCACTGAAGGGGCAAGAACAATTGGGGTTATTGTCAGCAGAGACACAACAGCTCCGGTCTACGACAGCGTCAAGGATTTGCCGGGCTTTTACACCCGAACAACCAAAGCGGATGGAACAGCCAGAACCGCCTACCTTTCGATGACGGATGAAATGACCACCGCTAAGTTTAATGCAAATGTAACGGTTTCTGTTGACGGGGGAGCTACGGGTTTTGTCAGTGCGATTACGTCTGCACCGGAGATTTTACACCCGAACACTCAATATTATGCTCATTTCTACGAAATCACGGACACTACCGGCACAGCCATAGAAAAACTGGAATTTACGACCGAAAATTTCCCGACTGCTTTCCCGACAAGCAGAGGCACATACAGCAATATTTTCGATCAAATAATGACGGCCGCCAGCCCCTCTCCGGCGATTGAGTACAAGTCTTCCGAAACTTATTTAGTTCCGCTAAGAGTGCATTACTTACATACTGCCGGTGGACCGTATGCTGTTAATGATGGTGCAAGAACATATCTGTTTTCAGAAGCCTCTCTGCTTATGCGCCCTTTTGGAAATACTGCCCCGACAAATTTATTCTATGATTTATACAATATCGCACCTTCAGGACCCGGCACAAGCGTAGCACTTTGGGATGGGATGATAAAATATCCATTTACTAGAATAGTGAATTCAGATGGCAGTCTCACTGGTACACGATTTATAATGAACTTTAGCTTCGGAGGAGATCCTTTTGAGTTTTTTAACAAAGTGAAGATGGTATTGATAACGGAGTAGAGCTACTCTCGACTACTTTTGTTCTGCTGTTACCTAAATTTCTGCCCCTCCCGTTTGCAGAGGGGTGGTCTAAGGGGCCCCTTGCCCAATTCCCTAAACGAATATATAATAGGCCAAGATTACGCTATTCGGAGGCATTTTCCCATGGAACATCAAAAAACACTATTGACCGGTGACCGGCCAAACAGTACAATATCCAATATCCAATATCCAATATCCAATATCACACTACTTTAGAAAACAGGCATTTACTTCGTTCCCCTGTAAACCGTCCTAAACCTTTTTATTCACTTCCCTTTCGTCTTTTACCTTTCCTTTTTCTGTCCGTTCTCGGTCTGTCTCTGCTTGCCTGCGCTCCGCTGCCGGACACTGGTAAACCGCCTGCGACTGAGCCACCTGCTGCTGCGAGCCTAAACGCTTCCATGGCTTGGGTTTCCATGCGGGAGGGCTTGGTACAATTCGATAATGGTACCCAAGGGATAAAAACCATTGGTGTTGTGGTCAGCAAAGATGCCACAGCTCCCGCCTATGCCGACGTGAAAGACCTGCCGGGGTTCTACACCAGAACAACCAAAGCGGACGGAACAGCCAGAACCGCCTACCTTTCGATGACGGATGAAATGACCACCGCTAAGTTTAATGCAAATGTAACAGTTTCTGTTGACGGGGGAGCTACGGGTTTTGTGAGTGCGATTATGTCCGCACCGGAGATTTTACACCCGAACACTCAATATTACGCTCATTTTTATGAAATTACAGACACTACCGGCACAGCTATAGAAAAACTGGAATTTACGACGGAGGATTTCCCAAGCAGCTATCCCACCACAAGAGAAACCTATAGTAGCTTCTATGATCAAATATCTGCCGGCAGCACATCTCCGGATATAGAGTATAAAGTTTCTGAAAACTATTTAATTCCGGCCAGATTACATTACTTTCTTACAGGAGGAGGACCCTATGTTTTTAGGATAGAATTATTAACACCAAGAGAATTGCCGGAAGCCTCGATAAATATGCGTCCTTTGGGGACCGCTGTCCCGCCCCATTTAATTTATGATTTATATAATATTACGACCTCAGGTCCCGGTACAAGTGTAACTCTTTGGGATGGGATGATAAAAGCAAGTTTAAGTAGTAAGATAATTAAAACTGAGGCTGTCCTTGGAGGAGAGAATTTTATCTTTTTGAACAGTAAGAAAGCTGTGTTGGTAACGGAGTAGGGTTATTCTCGGCTACTTTTGTTCTGCTGTTATCTAAATTTCTGCCCCTCCGCTTGCGGAGGGGCAGAGGCTCTTTCCAAGGGGTGGCAGGGGTGGCAGGGGTGGTCTAAAGGCACCTCTTGCCCAATATACAAAACGAATATATAATAGGCCAAAATTACGCTATTTGGAGGCATTTCCCCATGAAACATAAAATAACACTATTGACCGGTGACCGGCCAAACGGTACAATATCCAATATCCAATATCCAATATCCAATATCACACTACTTTAGAAAATAGGCATTTACTTAATCTCCCTGCAAACTGTCCTAAACCTTTTTATTCATTTCCAGTTAGTCTTTTATCCTTCCTTTTTCTGTCCGTTCTCGGTCTGTCTCTGCTCGCCTGTGTTCCGCTGCCGGACACCGATGACCCGCCTGCTACTGTAACCTTCACCCTCACTTTCAATTCTCAAGGCGGCACAGAGGTGACTCCGCAAACAATCGCAAGCGGAGAAAAATCGGAAAAGCCCACAGACCCCGCCAAAGCCGGTTTTGTTTTTGGCGGATGGCACAAAGAACAAACTTTGACCACCCTTTTCAACTTTACTCAGGAGACGATTACCGGAAACCTGACCCTGTATGCCAAGTGGGAAAAATTCACACTAAACACCTCTATGGCCTGGGTTTCCATGCGGGAAGGCTTGGTGCAATTCGACAACGGCACCCCCAATGATACCCCCAATGATACCCAAAGACTAAAAACCATTGGCGTTATTGTCAGCAAAGATGCCACAGCACCCGCCTATGCCGGCGTGAAAGACCTGCCGGGTTTTTACACCCGAGAAACCAAAGCGGACGGAACACCCCGAACCGTCTATCTTTCGATGACCGATAAAATGACCTCCGCCAAGTTTAATGCGGGTATAACGGTGTCTGTTGACGGAGGTGCTACAGGCTTTGTCAGTGCTGTTGCCGCCGCTCCGGAACTGCTGCACCCGAACACCGGCTATTATGCTCATTTCTATGACATAGCAGGCACGACAGGCACAGCTATAGAAAAACTGGCGTTTACCACAGAGAATTTTCCCGCCAGCTACCCCACCACGAGAGGAACATACAGTAGTTTTTATAGCCAAGTTACGGCCGGCAGTACTTCCCCCGGTATGGAGTACAAGGCTTCCGAAAACTATTTAATCCCGGCAAGGTTTTATTACTTTTTGACAACCGGAGGAGACTATCTTTGGAGACTCTCATCTAATCCCTCACTCCGAATGTCAGAGCCCACTACAAATACCCGCCCTTTGGGAAATATTTTGGGAAATAATCGAATTTTAATCTATGACTTATACAATATTGCAGTCTCAGGACCGGGCACAAGTATAAGTCTTTGGGATGCAATGATAAAAACTACTGATTTAAGCTTTCCTATTTCTATAGACCATCAATTTGGGGCGCAAGAATTTAATTTTTTTACCAACAACAAGGCAGTATTGGTAAGCGAGTAGGCGAAAAGCCTCCCTCAAATTCCTTTAAATAAAGGGGCGAGGGTGCCCCTTGCCCAATATCCTAAACGAATATATAATAGGCCAAGATTACGCTATTCGGAGGCATTTCCCCATGAAACAGGAGAAAACACTATTGACCGGTGACCGGCCAAACGGTACAATATCCAATATCCAATATCCAATATCCAATATCACACTACTTTAGAAAATAGACATTTACTTCATCTCCCTGCAAACCGTCCTAAACCTTTTTATTCACTTCCTCTTCGTCTTTTACCCCTCTTTTTTCTGTCCGTTTTCGGTCTGTCTTTGCTCACCTGTGCTCCGCTGCCGGACACCGGTGACCCGCCCCCTGCTTCGGGCCCGACCCCGAAATACACGTTTACCATATCTTTCACCGGAATACAGGCTGTAGAACTGACCGCCAGTTCTGTTGAAGATATAACGATCAGTGCCATTGTGCGCTTAGCAGGTGAACCCGCCCCCGTTTGGGCGGATGTAGAGAATAAAGTTGGCTTACTCAGCCGAAATATCGTAGCCGGTACCCCAAAACGCATCTTTACCGCCAAGCACTACGGCACCAATGACAACCTAAAGACCAATATTGGGGCCATGAGCGCAGCCGATATTTTACAGCCGGAAACGGCCTATAAGGTCTATGTTTTTCGCGATAAGAATGTAATTGAAACACTGCCTCTTACCACAGCAGCCATTCCGCCGCCGAGTGAGTTTCTTCCGTTGACACGTACAACATTCAGTGCCAACTTTGCGCCGAATGTACTGCCTTTTAATGCAGAGATAACTTATAGTGCGAATAGTCAAAAAGGTCTCTATGAAGTGTATGGCAAAGAAGGAGAGGTTTTGTTGATGCCTCTGTATATGGAAGAAATATTAAATACCGGATGGTTCATTTCCAATGGTACTACGGTACTGGTGTCTACCTGTCGTTTATATTCTTGTTTACCTAATTCAGGTTATGCGGTGACACCGGAGTCTATTTACCAAAGTGTTGCTGTGGACACGTATCACAAAGTTCTTTTGGGCATTCAATCTTTTAACAGTACGCAAAAAGATGCAGGTGATGGGGAAATTAAAGACGGGGCAAGCGGACAAGTTTATCTTATCCGTTACATTGCAGATAAATAGAATGGTTGGAATGGGGCTAAAAAGCCCGCACCTCATCGGAGAGCAGTTCGACCTGCTGCCCCTTCCGGCCTAATAACTAAATGTCCGCCTCACCCATTTTTCTGAGCAGGTCTTTATAGCTGATTGTTGTCAAAATGTTGGCCATGTATACATACATATATCCATGTAGGAACCTATGATTAAAAGGGTTTTGTGAGATAATCTATAATTTATCATACATCATGATACAAAAATAATCGAGCTGTATAAAAAAAATATATATTTGACAGGCTTCTTTCATTATGTTAGTATGTTTAGGTGGCAATGGGATACATTCAGCAGTCTGTTCTGCATCTGCTTTGGGAATCTGTTTTAAAATTGCTTTTATATTTTAGTTAATCTTATTATATATTCTGTATTTCAGCCAATTTATTTTGTATTTATTTAGCCGGACATCTGTATTGGAGTTGTGGTGCTTTACAGTCGTAAAAATACCTTTCCGGGGAGTCTTCCTGCCCGAATCATGATGACCATTGCCTTTTGGGCTCTGCTCATTTTTGTGTCCGGTTGTGAAGAATCCACAAGTGACAGCCCTAAGGCTCCAAAATCCTATTTGGTGGTAAAGAAAGACCCGGTGGTTTCGGATGACGGGCGTTATGTCTTCGAGGTCACCAGCTTCGTCAGTGCCGATCAGATAATCTATGAAGAGGGGGATGTCCCCAAGGATAAATTGCAGGCACTTTGGGATTCCGCCGTGGTGCGCTGGGGTTTCCGCAAAAAGGACAGCCCGGACCGTATCTACTGGGTTCAGAAAAACAGGGCGTACACAAAAGATGACGGGAATCAATACTCCATTGAGGTGGAGGAGAAAGACAAAGCAAAATTTGCCCCGCAGGAACTGCCGGCCGTTCTGTTGCAGGTGCCGGAAAGCAATCTCGAAATTTATGTGAAGGTCAGCGTGGAAAATCTTGACGTCACGGGGGCTTACGATCTTCCCGAGGACTTTAAGACTAAGATCATGCAGCTCACCGAGCTGTCCGGTCGGGTGTTCAATTTCTCCTCGCTGAGCAGCGGCTCGGGACGTTCAAAGATTGTCGCCGGTGCCGGCATTCATTATATCCACAGGGACACCGGTAAGATTTTTCATACGTTTTCGGATGTGGGAGGGGACTACCGCATTTCGGTGCAGTACTACGGTGTGTTTTTTCGGGTGGTGCTGACTCACAACATGGCCCCTCTCGTTTCTTCTTACACTCTGGACTACGTGAAGGGCCGCACCGTGGTTTTGCGCGAAGACCTCGGGGTCAATGAGCTTGCCGCCGGGGTGACCGTGGCCGAAAGTCAGCTCTACGATATCAGTTCGGGTGTTTTGGGGACTCCGCCCGCCGGCGGTACGCCGGTGAGCGGCAGCACGGTTGATTCGCGCAACACGAAGATGATTCCGGGGGCCTTTCTGTTGTTCTACGACAGGAGCGGTCAGCGCATCTACTTTCTGAAATCGGGTGCGGACGGGCGTTTCAGTTTCAGTTTGCCGGCGGTCTCTGCGAACCCGGCAACAACGGGAAGTTCCCCGGGTGACAGTAACTCGTTTTTTTCCTTTATTCCGGGGGCCTACGGCTATACGTCAATCAATGGCTACATAGTCCTCAGCGGGCAGAATACGCCCTCAGCGGTTCTGGGGGTGGTGGGTTTTGAGCCGAAGATCGGGATTCAGATTTCTGACATGGACAGTGACGGTTTGCTTGCGCATCGGGATCTGAATGACAAAAACTGGGACTATGACGGGGACGGTATTCCGGACGGTGCGGATGTGGATATCGACGGGGACGGGACGAAGGATAACGGCAAAGACAGTGACGGAGACGGGATTAACAACATATCCGATGCCGGTGCCGGCGACCCGGATGCCGACAGAGACGGTATTAAAGATGCGAAGGATACGATAGATAACAGAAAAGATCAGGATAAAGACGGTCTGCCCGATGACATCGATCCCAATGACGGTAATCCGGATACCGACGGGGACGGTATTCCGGACGGCGCAGACGTGGATGTCAATAATGACGGAATAAAAGACAACGGTAAAGATACCGACGGAGACGGTATCAACGACCGTGCGGATATGGACGCAGACGGAGACGGCAGCCCGGATGCGGGTAAGCCGGACGCGGACCGTGACGGCCTGAGCGATGTTTTGGACCCTGTGAATAATAATGCGGATGCGGATAAAGACGGCCTGCCCGATGATGTTGACCCGAATGATCATAACTGGGACACAGACGGTGACACCATTCCGGACGGCGCGGACGCGGATGTCAACGGAGACGGGACCAATGATAACGGCAGTGATACGGACAGGGACGGTATCAATGATCGCTCCGATGTGGATGTGGACGGAAACGGCAGTCCGGATACGGGCAAGACGGACAGTGACACAGACGGCATCCGCAACAGTACGGACACGATAGACAACAATATGGATGCGGACAGGGACGGGCTGCCTGACGGGATTGACCCGAACAACAACAATCCGGATGTGGACGGGGACGGTATTCCGGACGGTTCGGATGTGGATGTCAATGGTGACGGGACCAATGACAACGGTATTGATACCGACGGTGACGGTATCAATGATGCCAATGACGGGACAGACAGGAGCAGTGACAAAGACAAGGACGGTTTGCCGGACACATCAGACCCGAATGACAATAACCGGGACACCGACGGCGACGGTATCCCGGACGGTGTGGACGTGGATGTCAACGGTGACGGGACGGCTGACAACGGCACGGATACCGACGGCGACGGTATCCGTGATCGGGCGGATGCAAACTCCAATCCGGGGAAGGCGGACAGTGACGGCGACGGCATTATTGACCTCTACGACCTGGCAGATAACAGACAGGACGCAGACAAAGACGGTCTGCCCGATGCGTTAGACACGAACAGCAAGAATTGGGACACAGACGGGGACGGCATCCCGGACGGTGCGGATGTCGATGCGGACGGGAACAAGGTCCCGGAAAACGGTACTGATTCGGACCGTGACGGTATCAATGACCATTCGGACAGCAATTCCCATCCGGCTAAGGGTGACAGGGACAGTGACGGTATTATTGACGATGTCGATACGATAGACAACAGGCAGGATGCGGATACAGACGGTCTGCCCGATGACATTGACCCGAATGATAAGAATTGGGATACGGACGGGGATGCCATTCCGGACGGTGCGGACGTGGATGTCAACGGGGACGGGACCAATGACAATGGTATTGATACCGACGGAGACGGTATCAATGATCGGGTTGATACAGATGCAAACCCGGGGAAGAGCGACAGTGACGGCGACGGCATCATTGACGAGTTTGATACCATAGATAACAGACTGGATGAGGACAACGACGGTTTGCCCGATGCGATTGACCCGAACGATTCGAACATCGATACGGACGGCGACGGCATTAAAGACGGCGATGATGTGGATGTGAACGGAGACCGAATCCCGGATAACGGCAGAGATGCCGACAATGACGGTATTCGGGACGGTCTGTCCGGTTCGCGGAAGCCCAGGTTGTCCTGGGATACTGTGGCGACCACGAACACCCGGGATGCCAACGGAGGCAAATTCGACTTTGGCGGCAGTCCCGTGACGGTGAATCTGCGCATCGTTGCGGAGGCATTCGGGGACAGCAGCTTTACCTACAAGTGGTTCCGGGGCACCACGGTGGCCGGGGCAATATTGGACAGCAGTCAGACCGGTGCGTCGGCAGACTTTCGGCTGAACAGCCCCGGTCTGAACGTGATTGTGGTCAAAGTCCGAAATTCCGGCGGTGAATCTGTTCTGTCCAAAACCTACGATCTGAACAAACCGCCTTACGGTTTGAGGATCACATCGCCGAGTGCGGGCCGGTCTGTAAATCTCAATGCGGGTGCAGCCGTTCCCCTGAGTGCCACTGCGACTGAAGACGATGCAGGTCAGACACTGAGTTACAGTTGGCTGATTGCCCCGGGGCGGGCGGTTACGGCAGCCTCTGCTTTCAGCGCGCTGATTGTCGGTGCGGACAGTACCTATGTCTTTACGCAGACTGCGGGGGATTATACCCTGAAAGCACGGGCATCGGACACAGACGGCGGCAGCACAGAGGGAACGGTCAGCGTGACTCTGACCGGGGATGCTTCGGGCTTGAACTCGGGTACCCGGCCGGGTATCGCGGCCGGCTCGGGTTCGACCCGCGCGGCTCCGCAGAACAACCCGCTTAGCGGTGACGGTTCTGCAATCAGCAGTGCCGCCGTAACGGTGAATAATGTCGTCCGGGAGAACGGCGGTGTCGGGATTCGGTCGGTGAGCTGGCAGGTAGACGGCGTAACCCAAACAGGTACAACGGCCTTTACTTCCGGTCGGTCTGCGTACGGCGAGACCTTTACCATCCGCAATCCGGCCAGGCCCCACACCATCACTATGGTTGCGGTCAATAATCTTGGGGAGGAGACGCACCGGAGCCAGACCTACTATCTGAATCAGGCTCCGGAGTTTGACGAGTCCGTGACCGCCGTCACGGTGCAGTCCTATGACATTCCGACAGCGCAGAGCCTAAGCGTGAAGGCTGCGGATGCCAACGGCGGGACACTGACCTATACGGCTTCGGTCGCATCCGGTTTCAATGTGCCGAATACCGGAACGTACAGGGACCTGGGCCCGGGCCTTAAGAACCCGGCAGGTGTTACCGGGGTTCTGCCGCTGAATTTCGACATTGGCCTGCGTGTGGGAAGCTACACCCTGCGCATTGTTGTCAGCGATCAACACGGAGGTGCCCGGGACGTATTGCTGCGCAATATCAGACTCACAGGTGCCCGAGCCCTCCCCACACCGGTTCTGCGGACCGGAATAGTGACGGCAACGAGTGTGGCACTGAGTTGGAACAGTGTTGCCAACGCCGACAGTTATACACTGTCCCGGACAGGCAGCAGCGCAACGATAACAAAGGGCGGCAGCGAGACCGGCCACACTTTCACAGGTTTGGCAGCCGGGAGCCTGTATACTTTCTCTGTCACGGCAAACGGTACGAGTGGCTATTCAGACAGCGATGCCGGCACGGCGCAGGTGAGGACATCCGGCCAAAAGATTGCCGTCACCACACCGGTTCTGCGGACCGGCGCGGTGACGGCAACGAGCGTGACACTGAGTTGGAACAGTGTTGCCAACGCCGGCAGCTATACACTCTCCCGGTCAGGCAGCAACGTGACGGTGACGAAGGGCGGCAGCGAGACCGGCCACACTTTCACAGGTTTGGCAGCCGGTAGCCTGTATACTTTCTCTGTCACGGCACACGGTACGAGTGGCTATTCAGACAGCGATGCCGGCACGGCACAGGTGAGGACATCCGGCCAAAAGATTGCCCTCACCACACCGGTTCTGCGGACCGGCACGGTGACGGCAACGAGCGTAACACTCAGTTGGAACAGTGTTGCCAACGCCGGCAGCTATACACTCTCCCGGTCGGGCAGCAACGTGACGGTGACAAAGGGCAGCAGCGAGACCGGCCACACTTTTACAGGTTTGACAGCCGGGAGCAGGTATACCTTCACCATCACGGCAGACGGTACGGGTCTCTATTCAGACAGCGATGCCGGCACGGCACAGGCGACCACATCCGCTCAAAGAATTGTCCTCCCCACACCGGTTCTGCGGACCGGCGCGGTGACGGCAACGAGCGTAACACTGAGTTGGAACAGTGTTGCCAACGCCGGCAGCTATACACTCTCCCGGTCGGGCAGCAACGTGACGGTGACGAAGGGCAGCAGTGGGACAAGCCACACTTTTACAGGTTTGGCAGCCGGGAGCAGGTATACCTTCACCATCACGGCACACGGTACGGGTCTCTATTCAGACAGCGAGGCCGGCACGGCACAGGCGACCACATCCGCTCAAAGAATTGCCCTCCCCACACCGGTTCTGCGGATCGGCACAGTGACGGCAACGAGTGTGACACTGAGTTGGAACAGCGTTGCCAACGCTGTCAGCTATACACTCTCCCGGTCGGGCAGCAACGTGACGGTGACGAAGGGCAGCAGCGAAACCGGCCACACTTTTACAGGTTTGACAGCCGGGAGCAGGTATACCTTCACCATCACGGCACACGGTACAGGCCTCTACTCAGACAGCGATGCCGGCACGGCACAGGTGACCACATCCGCTCAAAAGATTGCCCTCCCCACACCGGTTCTGCGAACCGGCACAGTGACGGCAACGAGTGTGACACTGAGTTGGAACAGCGTTGCCAATGCCGGCAGCTATACACTCTCCCGGTCGGGCAGCAACGTGACGGTGACGAAGGGCAGCAGTGGGACAAGCCACACTTTTACAGGTTTGGCAGCCGGGAGCCTGTATACTTTCACCATTACAGCACACGGTACGGGTCTCTATTCAGACAGCGAGGCCGGCACGGCACAGGCGAGGACATCCGGCCAAAAGATTGCCCTCACCACACCGGTTCTGCGGACCGGAATAGTGACGGCAACGAGTGTGACACTCAGTTGGAACAGTGTTGCCAACGCAGCCGGCTATACACTCTCCCGGACAGGCAGCAGTGCAACGGTGACGAAGGGCGGCAGCGATACCGGCCACACTTTCACAGGTTTGGCAGCCGGGAGCCTGTATACTTTCTCTGTCACAGCAAACGGTACGAGTGGCTATTCAGACAGCGATGCCGGCACGGCACAGGTGAGGACATCCGGCCAAAAGATTGCCGTCACCACACCGGTTCTGCGGACTGGCACGGTGACGGCAACGAGCGTGACACTCAGTTGGAACAGCGTTGCCAACGCCGGCAGCTATACACTCTCCCGGTCGGGCAGCAACGTGACGGTGACGAAGGGCGGCAGCGAAACAAGCCATACTTTTACAGGTTTGACAGCCGGGAGCAGGTATACCTTCACCATTAAGGCGCACGGTACGGGTCTCTATTCAGACAGCGATGCCGGCACGGCACAGGCGACCACATCCGCTCAAAAGATTGCCCTCCCCACACCGGTTCTGCGGACCGGAACGGTGACGGCAACGAGCGTAACACTGAGTTGGAACAGCGTTGCCAACGCCGACAGCTATATACTCTCCCGGTCGGGCAGCAACGTGACGGTGACGAAGGGCGGCAGCGAAACAAGCCATACTTTTACAGGTCTGACAGCCGGGAGCAGGTATACCTTCACCATTAAGGCGCAAGGTAGGGGTCTCTATTCAGACAGCGATGCCGGCACGGCACAGGCGACCACATCCGCTCAAAAGATTGCCCTCCCCACACCGGTTCTGCGGACCGGCACGGTGACGGCAACGAGCGTGACACTGAGTTGGAATAGCGTTGCCAACGCCGGCAGCTATACACTCTCCCGGTCGGGCAGCAACGTGACGGTGACGAAGGGTAGCAGTGCGACAAGCCACACTTTTACAGGTTTGACAGCCGGCACCGGGTATACCTTTACTGTCACAGCACGTGGTACGGGCAGCTACTCAGACAGCCGGGCCGGTACCCGACAGGTGAGCACATCCACTCAGGATCTTGTCGCACCGGTTTTGCGGGTCGGAACGGTGACGACAACGAGTGTGACACTGAGTTGGAACAGTGTTGCCAACGCCCTCAGCTATACACTCTCCCGGTCGGGCAGCAGTGTGCCTGTAATAAAGGGCAGCAGTGCGACAGGCCATACCTTCACAGGTTTGACAGCTAATACTCTGTATACCTTCTCTGTCGCAGCACTGAGTTCCGGTTCTTATTCAAACAGTGCCCCCGGTCTGGCAGAGGTGCGTACACTCCGGCAAAAGCTTGCCACACCGGTTCTGCGGACCGGCACGGTGACGAAAACGAGTGTGACACTGCACTGGAACAGTGTTACCAACGCCGCCGACTATATACTGTCCCGGTCGGGCAGCAACGTGAATATAATGAAGGGGAGCACCGATACAAGCCACACTTTCACAGGTTTGGTCTTCGGCAGCCCGTATACTTTTACTGTCACGGCACGTGGTACGGGCTCCTACACAAACAGCGATAGCAGCAGTAAACAGGTGAGTACCTCCAAACAGGAGCTTGCCGCACCGGTTCTGCGGGCCGAAACGGTGACGCTAACGAGTGTGACACTGCGCTGGAACAGTGTTGCCAATGCGGGCAGCTATATATTGTTCCTGGCCGGCAGCGAAGTGACGGTAACGAAGGGCAGCGAGGATACAGAACACACCTTTGCAGGCTTAACAGGGGACAGATTCTATACCTTCTTTATCACGGCACGTGGTTTGGGGGCCTACGCAGACAGCAAGGTCGGCACGGTGCAGGCGAGCACATTCAGACGAAAGCTTGGCACACCGGTGCTGCGCACCGGCGCGGTAACGGCAACGAGTGTGACAGTGCATTGGGAAAGTGTTGCCAACGCCGGCAGCTACAGATTGTCCCGGTCGGACCCGAACGCAGCGATAGCGTCGAAGAGCGGTAGCGATACAAGCCACACGTTTACAAATTTGAGAATCAACACCCTGTACACCTTCACTCTTACGGCACGTGGTACGGGTCTCTACTCAGACAGTGATGCCGGAACTATACAGGCGAAGACATCCAGACAAAAGCTTGCCACACCGGTGCTGCGCACCGGCACGGTGACGGATACGAGTGTGACAGTGCAATGGAACAGTGTTGCCAACGCCGACAGCTACAGCTTGTCCCGTTCGGGCAGCAACGTGAATATAACGAAGGGGAGGAGCAGTACAAGCCACACTTTCACAGGTTTAACAGCCAACAGTCTGTATACCTTTACCCTTATCGCGCGTGGTACGGGTGCCTACTCAGACAGCGATGGGGGCACCCGACAGGTGCGCACACTCCGGCAAAAGCTGACCACACCGGTGCTGCGCACCGGCACGGTGACGAAAACGAGCGTGACTCTGAACTGGAACAGTCTTGCCAACGCCGCCGGCTATACATTGTCCCGGACGGGCAGCAACGTGAATATAATGAAAGGGAGCAGCAGTACAAGCCACACTTTCACAGGTTTAACAGCCAACAGTCTGTATACCTTTACCCTTATCGCGCGTGGTACGGGTGCCTATTCAGACAGTGATGGGGGCACTGTAGAGGTACGCACACTCCGGCAAAAGCTGGCCGTGCCGGTGCTCCGCACCGGCACAGTGACGGATACGAGTGTGACAGTGCACTGGAACAGTGTTGCCAATGCCGGGAGCTACAGAGTGTCCCGGATGGACAGCAGCCTGCCCCCGGTGCTCATTTCCGGCGAAGGGCCGAGCTACAGTGTGCCTCAGACGGGCAGCAGCGTGACGGTAACGAAGGGTAGCAGCAGTACAAGCCATACCTTCGAAGGTTTAGCAGCCGACAGCCTGTATATCTTTACCGTTATTGCCGGCGGTACGAGTACCTACGCGGACAGCGATGGGGGCACCGTAGAGGTGCGCACACTTAAGTTCAAATATACGATTCGCTTTAATGCAACCGGTGGTACCGCCATTGCGGACCAAATGGTCATACCGGGAGCGAAGCTGCCGGTACCGGATTCAGAGCCTGTGAAAGCGAATCAATATTTTGGCGGTTGGTATACGACCTCCGACCGGGCATTATTCAGCGGTAAAACAAAGTATGACTTTGATAAGCCCGTAACAGGCCCCATGACGCTTTATGCCCGCTGGTATACTGAGCAGCCTGCCGACAAAGCCGCCCTGCTGAGACTGCTTGAAGGAAAAGGTACCGGTGATCTTAGCTATATAGACGTGCGAAAAGTGACGAATATGGACGACCTGTTCTGGCATAAGGCTGACTTCAATGGTGATATTTCGACATGGGATGTCTCCAAAGTTACCAGTATGAACTTTATGTTTTTTGGTGCACATAAGTTCAATCAGGATATAGGAGATTGGGATGTCTCCCACGTCAAAAGTATGTGGGGTATGTTCTCCAATGCACGTAATTTCAATCAGGACATAGGAGATTGGGATGTCTCCGGCGTTGTCAATATGGTGGGGATGTTCTATCGTGCAACGAAGTTCAATGAGTACATAGGCCGTTGGGATGTTTCTAACGTTGGCAGCATGCGTGATATGTTCCTGTATGCGGAGGCCTTTAACCGGGATATAAGCGGCTGGGACACAGCCAAAGTGGCTTACATGGACGGCATGTTTAAGGGTGCGCGCAGTTTTAGTCAAAGCCTCAGCGGTTGGAATGTAGGGGCTGTAACCGATTCCAACAATTTCGCGCTGGACAGTAGACTTCTACATTATCAATTGCCCGATGCATGGAAAAGCCGTTTTAGCTCTGCTACAGTCGCCTTTGTTACGAATGGCGGCCAATATATGGGACCGGTGGATGTATTCAACCGAGCTGCTCTGCCAAGCTGGGCCGTATCTGTCAGAGCACCCAACGCCGGTGTTAGCTATTACTTTGGCGGGTGGTACACTACCGCCGAACCACATACTGCCGCAACGAAATACAATGTCGGTCAGCCCGTTACAGGCGACCTAATTCTCTACGCCCGCTGGTACACCGAACAGCCTGCCGATAAAGACGCTCTGCGGGCACTTGTTATCCGCCTGGGTAATACCGACCTCAACCATATAGACGTACGAGGGATCACAGATATGTCGGGACTGTTCAGTGGCCTGACCGGTTTTAATGCCGATATTTCGAGATGGGATGTCTCCCGCGTTGTCAATATGGTTGGGATGTTCCAGGATGCCAAAAGCTTCAATAAACCCATAGGGGGTTGGGATGTCTCCGGTGTCACTAATATGGGGAATATGTTTCACAATGCTTGGAAGTTCAATCAACCCATACAAGATTGGAATCTCAACGGGGTTTGGAACACGGAATATATGTTCAGCCAAGCAAGAGCATTTAATCAACCCCTAAACAATTGGGATGTCTCCACCGTTGGAGAAATGAAATATATGTTCTCGGGGGCTTGGGAGTTCAATCAGCCCCTAAATAATTGGAATGTGGCCAATGTATACAGTATGTATGCTATGTTCCAAAGTGCTAGATCATTCGTGCAGAATATTTCGGGTTGGAATGTCGACAGAGTGGCTTCAGGTTATTATGACAAGGTTTTCTATCACTGCCCCATTCCTGCCAGCCATAAGCCACCCAAGTTTGGAGGGACAGGGCCGGCGCCCGCCCCTGCCCCGAATCAGGGTAATAAGTGGGCATTCCCCTCCTTTGGATAGGTGCCGTGGGCTATAAGCTATAAGCCGCGCAAGTTTCGGTAGTATATAGAGTCCCACTACAGAGAACCACGAAAAACACGAAAAGCACCCAAGGACCTAATAGAAGCAACGAGTTTCTAAGGACTGGTGGTCTAAGCCCCCCTTGCCAAAACCTCCGGACGAATATACAATAAATCCGCAAACGTACTTTGCCTATTTACCCATTCTCTCAGAGGAGCACCCCCGTGAAAAAACGAGACCAAATATTGACAGATATTGGTATAAACAGTATAATATCCAATATCCAATATCCAATATCCAATATCCAATATCCATACCAGTTCTAAAATATATATACAGCCATTTTATCTTTTTCTACTGTCCAATAAATCGAAACTTTCCAAAGCCTTTTCATTCTTCTGCTTTTTTTCCATTCTGCTTATTCATTTGGTTTTGTCCGCCTGCGCCCCGTTGTCCGACACTAAGAACCCGCCGGCGAAACCCGCCGATATTTCCTTTTCCGTCACCGCCGTAGCCTCTTCTGTACAACTCGAGGTGACCGGTGTTCCGGCCATTACCGATGCGGGGGCCGTTATCCGCTTAGCCGCAGAAGCCGCTCCCACTAAGACAGAAGCCCAAGTGAGCAAGGGCTATGTCAGTCTGAGCATAGAGGCGGACAGCATCCGCAAATTTAGCATCAGCCAACATTACGGCAGTGATTTTGCGGACGGTGGCTTTACTCTGGACGATGTCCTTGCCCCAAACACCAAATACAAATTGTACCTGTATATGCCCTCGGCCATTGATCTGGGCCAAACCGAAATTAAAGGCGGAGTGATTCAGGGGGATACAGTTGAAATTTCTTTTACTACGGCGAGTTTACCGGCTGCGGGGGATGCGGTATGGAGCGAAAAATGGACAGCTAAAGAATATGTAGCCAGTCTGAATGAATACCATTTTATGGAAAGTCAAACGGGTGTCATTGTGGCGTATTTTCAAATTCCCTATATACCTTTTAGTCAGGAGCTCTCCATTAATTTGATGGATGGGTTTCCCAGCCCGGTGGGTCGTTACCTCGTCGGTGTAACACCGCTCGGCAACTTTTATTTTAATATAGGACCAATCGCAGGGTATCCCTCCACGGCAACGAGCCAAACATTCTATATGATTGCAGCGGACAACAGGACTTCTATTCTTCGGGATCTACTAAGAAATTCTATCACTCCTCCCCGTGGATCTGATGATCGAGCTGATACTCTCATATCCCGTTATTAGTGGGAAGGTTTGAGAGGCTCCCTTCCCCCGGTCCTAATGGACCCCAATAATCCCCACTGTTGTCATTCCCCTCCTTCGGAGGGGGGAGGGGCTGGTCCTGGAGGGACCGGGGCTGGTGATCTAAGGCCCCCCTTGTCAAATTCCCTAAACGAATATATGATAGGCAAAAATTAGACAATCTCAGAGGAGTTTTCTTATGAAATGTCAAAAAACACTGTTGACTGGTAAATCGGTAAATGGTATAATATCCAATATCCAATATCCAATATCCAATATCCAATATCAGTTCTAAAACATATATACAGCCATTTTATCTTTTTTTACTGTCCAATAAATCGAAACTTTCCAAAGCTTTTTCATTCTTCTGCTTTTTTTCCATTCTGCTTATTCATTTGGTTTTGTCCGCCTGTGCCCCGTTGTCCGACACTAAGGCCCCGTCGGCGAAACCCGCCGATATTTCCTTTTCCGTCACTGCCGTGGCTTCCTCTGTACAATTCGAGGTGACCGGTGTCCCGGCCATTGCCGATGCGGGGGTCGTTATCCGCTTAGCTACGGAAGCCGCTCCCACCAAGGCGGAAGCCCAAGCGAGCAAGGGCTATGTCAGTCTGAGCATAGAGGCGGACAGCACCCGTAAATTCAGTATCAGCCAACATTACGGCAGTGATTTTGCGGACGATGGCTTCACTCTGGACGATGTGCTTGCCCCAAACACCCAATACAAACTGTATTTGTATATGCCTTCGGCCATTGATTTAGCCCAAACCGAAATTAAAGGCGGAGTGATTCAGGGGAATACAGTTGAAATTTCTTTTACTACGGCGAGTTTGCCCGCTGCGAGGGATGCGGTATGGAGCGAGAAGTGGACAGCTAAAGAATATGTAGCCAGTCTGAATGAATACCATTTTATGGAAAGTCAAACGGGTGTCATTGTGGCTTATTTTCAAAGTCCCTATATACCTTTTGGTCAGAACTCCTCTATTCATAATGTGGATGGGTCTTCTTTGGCAGCAGTTGGTCGTTATAGCGGTAGTTCAATGACCGCAACACCGCTCCCCAACTTTTATTTTAATATGGGACTAATAGCAGGGTATCCCTCCACGGCAACGAGCCAAACATTCTATATGATTGCAGCGGACAACGGGACTTCTATTCTTCGGAATCTACTAAGAAATTCTATCATTCCTGACCGTGGATCTGATCATCTAACTGATACTTCTATATCCCGTTATTAGTGGGAAGGTTCGAGAGGCTCCCTCCCCCCGGTCTAATGGACCCAAATAATCCCCACTGTTGTCATTCCCCTCCTTCGGAGGGGGGAGGGGCTGGGGCTGGTGATCTAAGGCCCCCTTGTCAAATTCCCTAAACGAATATATGATAGGCAAAATTAGACAATCTCAGAGGAGTTTTCTTATGAAATGTCAAAAAACACTGTTGACTGGTAAATCGGTAAATGGTATAATATCCAATATCCAATATCCAATATCCAATATCCAATATCCATACCAGTTCTAAAACATATATACAGCCATTTTATTTTTTTCTACTGTCCAATAAATCGCAATTTTCCAAAGCCTTTCTATTTTCCCCATTCTTCTGCTTTTTTTCCATTCTGCTTATTCATTTGGTTTTGTCCGCCTGTGCGCCACTGTCTGACACTAAGGCCCCGTCGGCCAAACCCGCCGATATTTCCTTTTCCGTCACTGCCGTGGCTTCCTCTGTACAATTAGAGGTGACCGGTGTTCCGGCCATTACCGATGCGGGGGCCGTTATCCGTTTAGCGACGGAAACCGCTCCCACTAAGACAGAAGCCCTGGCAAGCAAGGGCTATGTCAGTCTGAGCATAAAGGCGGGCAGCACTCGCAAATTCAGTATCAGCCAACATTACGGCAGTGATTTTGCGGACGATGGCTTCACTCTGGACGATGTGCTTGCCCCAAACACCCAATACAAACTGTATTTGTATATGCCTTCGGCCATTGATTTAGCCCAAACCGAAATTAAAGGCGGAGAGATTCAGGGGGATACAGTTGAAATTTCTTTTACTACGGCGAGTTTACCGGCTGCGGAAGATACGGTCTGGAGCGAGAAATGGACAGCTAAAGAATATGTAGCCAGTCTCAATGAATACCATTTTATGGAAAGTCAAACGGGTGTCATTGTGGCTTATTTTCAAAGTCCCTATATCCCTCATATTCAGGAGCTCTCCATTAATTTGATGGATGGGTCTCCCAGCACAGTGGGTCGTTACCTTGTCGATTCAATGACCGTAACACCACTCGGCAACTTTTATTTTAATATAGGACCAATAGCAGGGTATCCCTCCACGGCAACGAGCCAAACATTCTATATGATTGCAGCGGACAACGGGACTTCTATTCTTCGAGATCTATTAAGAAATTCTACCGCTACTTCCAGTGGACTTTCTCATCTGGCTGATACGTCTATATCCCGTTATTAGTGCCAAGGTTCGCCAAGCTCACGTACCATTCCCCTCCTTCGGAGGGGAGACTAATCTTAGGGGTGGTGCCCTAAGCCCCCCCTTGCCCAATATCCAAAATGAATATATGATAGGCCAAAATTACGCTATTTGGAGGCATTTCCCCATGGAACATAAGAAAATACTATTGACCGGTGACCGGCCAAACAGTACAATATCCAATATCCAATATCCAATATCCAATATCACACTACTTTAGAAAATAGGCATTTACTTCGTTCCCCTACAAACCGTCTTAAACCTTTTTATTCATTTCCGGTTCGTCTTTTACTCTTCCTTTTGCTGTCCGTTCTCGGTCTGTCACTGCTTGCCTGTGCTCCGCTGCCGGACACCGGTGACCCGCCCGCTACGCCAACCCCCACAAAATCCATTACGGTCAATTATTCAGGTCTGCACTACGTCCATTTCACGGCAAACGATCCCAATTTGTCCGCAGACAAAACGGTCGGTTTTCTGATAACGTCCACAGGCAGCAGCCCATCTAAGGCCGAGGCCGAGGTAAAAAAAGGGTACATTACCAGAAAATTTACAGAGACGAAAAAAGCAAGAAATGTCTTTATGTTCCTGCACGAAGGAACCGCTTACAATCTTGCCACCGGCAGTACGGATATTTCTTTTGTTGTAGGTGCCACAGCCAGCGATACCAACTTTGAAACAAGCGATATCTTGCAGGAAAACACGTCGTACAAAATACGCATGTATGACGGAGACACGATATTGGAAAAGACCTTTACCACCAAATCGTTTTCGGATGGAGATGCGAGTTCAGAAGGTATTATTGCCTATATGGGAGGGTTGGCAGCAGTTTCAATTCTCCCGGCTAAACCTACAGATGAGGATATCGCAGCTGCAAAAGCGAGAGTGTCTCTTACAATAGAACGAAAAGCCGAAGAGATTATGCTTATTCCTTATGCAAATGATAATTATACAGGAGAGCAAATTAATTATTATGAGAATATGTTCATACAAGGAGGTTGCTCTCCCACTTGTGGGACGGGCGTATCAGGGACGTATGCATATGTTCTGACACAAGAAGCCAATACACTTGTTCCTTCCGCTACATTTGTTTCTTCCACATATATACTGTCTCCTCAAAAAAAAATAATTTCATCGTCTTGGACTGCAAGAGAGGGTGTGGCATCTGAGATTATCTACAATATAGAAATCATAAGCGAGTAGGGGGGCTGTGCCCGACTGCTCTTAGCTGCCCGGCAGGCTGAGCCCTGTGGGCATCTTGCTGATTACCACGGGAAGGGCATAGCGTCCGGAGGCCAAGAGGTCGCCGCCATCCGGCTGGATAGAAACAGGTACCTGTTCCTCTTCGACTTGCCGGAAGATATCGCTGTTGCGGTGCAAGGTTAGCCGGATAGTACCCGGCAGAATATCCGGCAGCTTCAGGTTTTCGGAGGGGGCAGGTGATGCCCTAAGGCCCCCCTTGCTCCATATCCAAAATGAATATATGATAGGCTAAAATTACACTATTCGGAGGTATTTCCCCATGGAACATCAAAAAATACTATTGACCGGTGACCGGCCAAACGGTACAATATCCAATATCCAATATCCAATATCCAATATCACACTACTTTAGAAAATAGGCATTTACTTCGTTTCCCTACAAACCGTTCTAAACCTTTTTATTCAATCTTCTTTGGTCTTTTATCTTTTCTTTTTCTGTCTTTGCTCGGCTGTGTCCCGCTGCCGGACACCGGTGACCCGCCCGCTACGCCAACCCCCGTAAAATCCATTACAGTCAATTATTCGGGCCTGCACTACGTCCATTTCACGGCAAATGATCCCAATTTGTCCGGAGACAAAACGGTCGGTTTTCTGATAACGCCTACAGGCAGCAGCCCATCTAAGGCCGAGGCTGAGACCAAGAAAGGGTACATTACCAGAAAATTTACAGAGACGAAAAAAGCAAGAAATGTCTTTATGTTCCTGCACGAGGACACGGCTTACAATCTTGCCGCCGGCAGCACGGAGATTGCCTTTGTTGCAGGTGCCACAGCCAGCGATACCAATTTTGAAACAAGCGACATACTACAGGAAAGCACGTCGTACAAAATACGGATGTATGACGGAGACGAAATATTGGAGAAGACCTTTACCACCAAATCTTTTTCGGATGGAGATGCAAGTTCAGAAGGTATCATTGCTTATATGGGAGGGTTGGCAGCAGTTTCAATTCTTCCGGCTAAACCTACAGATGAGGATATCGCAACTATAAAAGCGAGTGTGTCTCTTACAATAGAACGAAAACCCGAAGAAATTATGCTTATTCCTTATGCAAATGATAATTATACAGGAGAGCAAATTAATTATTTTAAGGATGGACTCCTGCGAGGAGGTTGTTCTCCAAATTGTGGAGTAGGTGTATCAGGTACGTATGTATATCTCCTGAGGCGAGAAGACAATAAACTTGTTTCTGTTGTATATGTAGCTTCTCCTGAACTAAACGTAACCCTATCTAATTATTGGACTGTAAGAAAGGGTGCCGAATCTGAGGTTGGCTATAATATAGAAATCATAAGTGAGTAGGGGGGCTGTGCCCGACCACTTTTCGCTGACAATTAGGCTGACGCGGTCCGGTGTGCTGCCCGGCAGGCTGAGCCCTGTGGGCGGCTTGCTGATTACCACGGGAAGGCCATCGCGTCCGGAGGCCAAGATGTCGCCGCCATCCGGCTGGATAGTACCCGGCAGAATATCCGGCAGCTTCAGGTTTTCGGAGGGGCAGGTGGTGCCCTAAGGCCCCCCCTTGCTCCATATCCAAAATGAATATATGATAGGCTAAAATTAGACTATTCGGAGGTATTTCCCCATGGAACATCAAAAAATACTATTGACCGGTGACTGGCCAAACGGTACAATATCCAATATCCAATATCCAATATCCAATATCACACTACTTTAGAAAATAGGCATTTACTTCGTTCCCCTACAAACCGTCCTAAACCTTTTTATTCACTTTTCTTTGGTTTTTTATCTTTTCTTTTTCTGTCTTTGCTCGGCTGTGCTCCGCTGCCGGATACCGGTGATCCGCCCGCTACGCCAACCCCCGTAAAATCCATTACGGTCAATTATTCGGGCCTGCACTACGTCCATTTCACGGCAAACGATCCCAATTTGTCCGCAGACAAAACAGTCGGTTTTCTGCTAACGTCCACAGGCAGCAGCCCATCGAAGGCAGAGGCTGAGACCAAGAAGGGCTACATTACCAGAAAATTTACAGAGACGAAAAAAGCAAGGAATGTCTTTATGTTCCTGCACGAGGGCACGGCTTACAATCTTGCCGCCGGCAGCACGGACATTTCCTTTGTTGCAGGTGCCACAGCCAGCGATACCAATTTTGAAACAAGCGACATACTACAGGAAAACACGTCTTACAAAATACGCATGTATGACGGAGACACGATATTGGAGCAGACGTTTACCACCAAATCGTTTTCGGATGGAGATGCCGGTTCAGAAGGTATTATTGCCTATATGGGAGGGTTGGGAGGAAGTTTAACCCTCCCATATAGATCTACAGACGCAGAGATAGTAGCTCTAAAAGCGGGTATCCCCCTTACAATAGAACGAAAACCCGAAGAGATTATGCTTATTCCTTATGCAAATGATTCTTATGAAGGGAATTCTGTCGATTATTTTGAGAATACTTTACTACAAGGAGGTTGCTCTCCGGCTTGTGGGACGGGTATATCGGGGACGCATGTATATGCTCCAAGAAAAGAAGCCAACAAACTTGTTTCTATAGTATATATAATTTCTCCTCAAAGGAAGATAACCTCATCTTTGTGGACTGCCAAAGAGGGCACAAGACCTGTTTTTGCCTATGATATAGAAATCATAAGCGAGTAGGGGGCTGTGCCCGGCTACTCTTTGCTGACAATCAGGCTGAGCCCTGTGGGCAGCCTGCTGACCACCACGGGAAGGGCATAGCGTCCGGAGGCAAAGATGTCACCGCCTTCCGGCTGGATAGAAACAGGTACCTGTTTCTATCCAGCCGGAAGATATCGCTGTTGAGCTGCAAGGTTAGCCGGATAGTATCCGGCAGCTTCAGGTTTTCGGAGGGGCAGGTGATGCCCTAAGGCCCCCCTTGCCCAATATCCAAAATGAATATACGATAGGCCAAAATTACCCTATTCGGAGGCATTTCCCCATGAAACATCAAAAAGCACTGTTGACCAGTGACCGATCAAACAGTACAATATCCAATATCCAATATCCAATATCCAATATCACACTACTTTAGAAAATAGGCATTTACTTCGTTCCCCTACAAACCATCTTAAACCTTTTTATTCACTTCCGGTTCGTCTTTTACCCTTCTTTTTTCTGTTTGTTCTCGGTGTATCTTTGCTTACCTGTGCTCCGCTGCCGGACACCGGTGACCCGCCCGCTACGCCAACCCCCGCAAAATCCATTACGGTCAATTATTCGGGCCTGCACTACGTCCATTTCACGGCAAACGATCCCAATTTGTCCGCAGACAAAACGGTAGGTTTTCTGCTAACGCCCACAGGCAGCAGCCCTTCTAAGGCCGAGGCTGAGACCAAGAAGGGGTACATTACCAGAAAATTTACGGAGGCCCAAAAGACGAGAAATGTCTTTATGTTCCTGCACGAGGGCACGGCTTATAATCTTGCCGCCGGCAGCACGGACATTTCCTTCGTTGCAGGTGCCACAGCCAGCGATACCAATTTTGAAACAAGCGACATACTACAGGAAAACACGTCTTACAAAATACGCATGTATGACGGAGACGAAATATTGGATAAAACTTTTACCACCAAATCGTTTTCGGATGGAGATGCCGGTTCAGAAGGTGTTATTGCCTACATGGGAGGGTTGGCAGCAGTTACAATTCTGCCGGACCAACCTACAGATGAGGAGATTACAGCTGCAAAAGCGAGTGTGTCCCTTACAATAGAACGAAAACCCGAAGAAATTATGCTTATCCCCTATGCAGATGATACTTTTGGAGGAGCACAAACGAATTATTATGAAAATTCTTCGCTACGAGGAGGTTGTTCTCCCAATTGTGGAACAGCTCTACCGGGAGCATATCTAATGAATTTAAGACGAGAAGTGGATAGGCTTATTTCGATAGCATCAGTATTCTCGCCTCAAATAAAAATAACCCCATCATCGTATTGGACGGCAAGAGAGCTCGTAAAATCTGAAATTGTCTACAATATAGAAATCATAAGCGAGTAGGGGGGCTGTGCCCGGCTACTCTTCGCTGACAATCAGGCTGACACGGTCCGGTGTGCTGCCCAGCAGGCTGAGCCCTGTGGGCAGCCTGCTGACCACCACGGGAAGGGCATAGCGTCCGGAGGCAAAGATGTCGCCGCCATCGAGTTGAATAGAAATAGGTAATTGTTCCTCTTCGACTTGCCGGAAGATATCGCTGTTGCCCTGCAAGGTTAGCTGGATAGTACCCGGCAGAATATCCAACAGCTTCAGGTTTTCGGGCAGATTGACGACGGTGGGGGCGATGGAAAAGGTTTGGGTCTCAGAACGTGCATCAATCTGAATTTCCACCTGAACGCGCTCAAAAGCCAACTCCAGCTCATTGATAACGTTCTTTTCCAAGCCCGGGAGGGGCAGTAATTCTAAATCGGCCAGTTTCTGAAACGATTGATTTTTGCCGGTGATATCAATGGCTTTGGTGCTGATTGCCTCCAGCTTTTGCATCACAGAAGCGGGTCCGGAGACACTCACCACATCCGGGTAGACACGGTACGCACCCAAGCTGTAGCCTGTGGTGGGGTAGCCCTGAATGCTGATCTCGATGGGCAACTCCCGGACTTCTTCTTTTTCTGCCAGCAGAGAAATGAAACTCGGTTGGATGCGCACCGTCACGCGCTTTTTAAGCTGCAAGTCGTTGTTGCGCATCCGGTATTGTACAGGCAGGTTCTGAGCCCCATTTTTGTCGGGGTTCAGCCGGACATAGGTTTCAAAGTCACTGCTGCGCAGATTCTCCAAATCTTTGGTGCGTCCCGACAAATGCAGCGTGACTTTGCGGGTATCCGTAAAGCGGACAATCCGGTCCTGCGCCCCGACAGTGCGCGGTGACAAAGTGAAGGAGACCTCATCCTGGATAGCAGACTGGTAGTAGCCGTAAATCACAATGGCCCCCACTAGAGACAGTAGCTTCGCTTGCCAGTTGGAGACAATAGCCCGCCAAAACGATCTTCTTTTAGGTTTTTGTCTGGTATTTTGTTTCGGACCCCGCTTTGCAAACATTTTCTTCCCGGCAGACGTGGGCTTGGTTTTGTCGTTGTTTTTTGCCATCACCTTTGTTTAGCCTCCCTCTGTCCGGTTCCGGTTCTCCGGTCCTTCCTCAATTTCTTTTTGGGTTGGCCGTTCTTTCCTACGCTTATTGTTTTCGCCAAAGAATCGCCATACTTGTAGCAACATGCGGCCTAAGCCCAACCTTTTGCGCCTCTCCTTCTTGTGGATCAGCAGTCTGTCCAGTTCTTCAAGGATCTCTGCAATACCAAGATGGGAATGCATTTCCCCGTCAAAGGCCAGTGAAATATGCCCGGACTCTTCGGACACAACCAGCACCACGGCATCTGTTTCCCGCACCAATTCCATCGCCGAACGGTGCCTTGTTCCGGATTTCATGGTAATCAGGGTTTTTTCTTCCGGGTCGATGGGCAAAATACAGCCCGCAGCAGCAATGCGCGAATGATTCAATACAATTGCGCCATCGTGCAATGGGGTGTCAAAGGCAAACAGGGACACAACCAATTCGGTACCGGGCACGGCATTCAGGCTGGTACCGGTACGGACGATGTGGCGCAGCATATTCTCCCGACAGAACACAATCAAAGCCCCGCGACTCATTTCCACAAGCAATTCGCAGGCTTCGACCATATTATTGATCACCTGAAGGTCCTGGTGGTTCCTGTGGGAATGATGAAGCATTCCCTGCCGCCCGATTTGCACAAAGATGCGCCGAAACTCCGGTTGCAACACCACAGCCAGAATCACCAACAAAGTGGGAACAATTCCGTCCAGCAGCCAAATCAGAAACTCCAAACGCAATACGGCGGCTATCAGGTACAAAATACCGATAGACAATATCCCGTACAGGAGCTCCAGGGCTCCGGAAGCGACCAGGGCTTTGTACCCCTTGTACAGTAGGTAACTCAGCACCAAGACACTGAGAGCGGAGGCCCCGTAGCCCCAAAACTCACCGAGGAACACAGGCACGGCCCCGTCGGGGTCTTCGTTGCCGGATGCAGGCCGGAACAAGGCCTCAAATAAAGGCAGCAGCTTCGTTTTCAGCCAAGCCAATAATTGGTCCAAGGGTCCCATTTATGTATCCTCGCTATTGGCCGACAATTTTGCCGGTCCGTATTTACCGGCCCATTTTTTCCGGTCCGCCTTTGCCGGTTCTGCCCGGTACGGCTAACCGGCTTCAGAAGAAATATGAGCCCTGTTAGAGCGGCCTTTCTCAAGCTCCGGGCATCAAGCCTTTGCAATCAATCCGTGTACAAGTCAGGCAGAACTTAAGCAGAATCAGGGCCCGTATTCCCGTGCGTCCCGCGCTGTATTTATGAAGTGCAATGCAAAGAAAAATCTTCGATTAGCCTGGTGCTGCGACTCTGCTGTAAGTCCCCGCAGGCAGCGGCGAAAGCTGCCAGAGGCACATCATTCACTTGCTTGTTACCGCGTATACGCACCGCCACGGTGCTTTCTGCCGCCTCTTTATCACCAATAACTAAGATATACGGCGTTTTGTCTTTCTGTGCCCGTTTGACCTTGGCATTGAGGTTCTCATCGCGTTCGAGGTAATGGAGACGCAGCCCCAACTCCTTCAGTTTGGTGTAGACAACGTCAGCCGCCTCCTTGTGTTCCGTGCGGATCGGGATGATAGCGACCTGTACCGGCGAGAGCCAGAACGGAAACAAGCCGCCAAAGTGCTCTATCAGCACACCAAAGAAGCGTTCAATCGAACCGAGCAGGGCCCGGTGCACCATATAGGGCCGCTGTTCGCTGCCATCCGGCGCGGTGTAACTGATGTCGAAGCGTTCGGGCAGATTGAAGTCAAACTGTATCGTGGAAAGCTGCCACTCGCGCTTCATCGCATCTTTTACTTTCAAATCTATTTTCGGCCCGTAAAAAGCCCCGCCACCCTCGTCTATACCGAAAGGGATACCCTCCGTTTCCAAGGCCCGGAGCAGAGATTTTTGTGCTACTTCCCAACGAGCCACCTCCCCAACGGCTTTTTCGGGCCGGGTGGAGAGATAGGCCGAAATATCTTCGAAACCAAAGGTACGCAGTATTTGCAACGAGAAACGCAGCACGCGCAAAATTTCCTCTTCTACCTGTTCATGGGTACAGAAGATATGGGCATCGTCCTGAGTGAAACCCCGTACACGCATCAGGCCGTGCATAGTACCCGAACGCTCATAGCGATAGACCGTCCCCAACTCGGCCCAGCGGAACGGCAGATCGCGGTAGGAATGTTTGCCATTCCGGTAGATCATGATGTGGAAGGGGCAGTTCATCGGCTTGATAAAGTATTGGTTTTCATCGATATCCATCGGTGCAAACATGCCTTCCGCGTAGAAGTCCAAATGCCCGGAGGTTTGCCACAGCCAAGAGCGGCCCATGTGTGGCGTAAAGATAATTTCGTAGCCGTTGTCCAAGTGCTGCTTGCGCCAGAAATCTTCCAGAGCCACCCGCAGGCGGCCGCCTTTGGGGTGCCAGTAGACCAAGCCGGCACCGGCCTCATCGTGCAGAGAAAACAAGTCGAGTTCCCGGCCAAGTTTACGATGATCGCGTTTCTTCATTTCTTCGAGCAATCGGACGTGCTCTTTTAACTCGGCAGGGGTTTCAAAGGCCAGGCCGTAGATGCGCTGCATCATCGGGTTCTCTTCATTACCCCGCCAATAGGAACCGGCTACGGAAACCAACTTGAAAGCCTTTTTGGGTATCTCTCCGGTGTTGAGCACATGCGGGCCACGGCACAGGTCGAGGAAGTCACCGCAGCGATAGAGGCTGATGCCCTCGCCGCGCTCCAGAATGCCGTCAATCAGTTCCATTTTGTAGCGGTCATCACAGAAACGTTGCTTGGCCTCTTCCGTGTCCACCTCTTCGCGTACAAAGTCGAATTTCTGCTTTAGCAACTCCTGCATTTTGTCCTGAATCCGTTTCAGATCCTCGTCCGTGATGCGGTGTTCCAAGTCCAGATCATAGTAAAAGCCGTGGTCGGTGGTCGGTCCCACCCCCATTTTGACATTGCCGTAAAGTTCCTGTACGGCGTAGGCCATAACATGGGCCAGAGAGTGGCGGATTTCTTCGATGCCGGGCATGGTGCTCTCCTGGGTGGGCATGGTGCCCCGCTATAGAGGTCGGGCTTCTTGCCATGAGCCTAACCACGCGGGCAGAATAGCAAAAGCCGTGTTTTTACGCAATCACAGGGCCATGAGAGCTGCCCTTTTCCACAGAGCTGTCCATAATGATCTGCAACGAATATTAGGCTATTTACAGCCAAAAAAAATAAATATATGTTGTAGTCTTTTTAATATGATACATATAATTAACTATATAGATTCTATTAAAATAAAATTAGAAAAATATCTGCTATATTTAGAGATATATATAAGAATACAGTATATATATTTAAAATTTCTTTTTTTATATTTTGCCCGGTAATAGATTGTTTATAATATTTAACAGATCTTCAATATATACTCTATAATGTCTTTTTTAGGTTTGGTTATTCACTAACCCAAGAGAATATCAGGAACGCCGAATTCAATATAGCTTGTGTGACAATAGTGCATTACAGGTGGATAATACGCACATCATAAAGATCTATTATCATACAAGTCAGGAAGAATTTTCGCGCGGAGTCGGCCGCCGGTTTCCGTCAGATTTGGGCCAGGCACTTTGCCAGATATTTGGCAATGTATAAGGGCAGGTCATCGGCCACCAAGCCAAGACCCATGTCTTTGGCAGCGCATTGGCCCGCTTGGCGCAGCAGATAGGAGGAGAGTCTGGCTGCGGCCCAAGGGCTCATGCCCTGGGCCAGAAATGAGCCGCAGAGCCCGGCGAGTACGTCCCCCGTGCCGGCACAGGCCAGGCGAGGGGAGCCTCCGGCACTGTGGGCCAGGCGGCCCGCATGACCCGTCAGCTCATCTACGCTGCCGCTGCACAATAGCACCTGTTGTTCCGCCACGGTCGTAAGACCTGCCGTGCCCAAGGCTTCCAAGACCCGGGCCGGTCGGGTTTCTGTGCCCAACCAACGTTGCAGTTCGCCCTGATGTGGTGTTGCGATGCCCTGCATTGCTCGGAGAGAAACTTTGCCCGTGTTGTCGCTTTCGCCGTTGCCGTGGTCTTCGCGGTGGCCGGAAACGGGCCATCGGCCCGGACACTTCTGTGCCAACAGATACAGTGCATCCGCATCTAACACCAGTGGAGTTTCCATCTCGATCAACTGTAAAATCAGCTCCCAGATGGGCTCCAGAGTCTCTTTCCTGCGGCCCAATCCCGGGCCCAGCAATACCGCATCGAAATGCCGTTGCTCGCAAAGCTGCCGTAAATGGGCACAGCCGGCGGCATCAAAATAATCGGCATTGGCTGTGGCAGGGAGGATTTCCGGAATTAGGAACAGCGGCCAGTGGCTGCGTGCCGCCGCCTGACTCGGCATGGCCAAATGTACTAAATCGCAACCGCTGCGGCCGGCCGCTTGGGCGGCCAGCAGCGGCGCGCCGTGGTAGGGCCCGCCGCCAATGACCAGTAAACGGCCACGTTCGCCCTTGCGCGCATCGGGGCGCAAGGGGGGCAGGCGCAACAATTCTCCCGGCCCGCAGTCCGTAGTCTGTGGAGGCCAAGGCAGTGGGGCAATTTCCAGACGGCCTACTTCCGGGCGCAGTTTGCCATCAGCATGGTTCCCATGATGCATTGGCAGCTTCGGGGCGTGGAAGGTCAGGGTCTGCACCGCCGGCAGGCACGGCGGTGCAGACAGGCCAGAAGTTGTGTCCGAGTCCGAGTCCAAATCCAAGTCCGATCCGCCGGACATGCCCAAGCCGGAAGGCATGTCACATGCCAGGACCGGGGCCAGACTTCCCCGTTTCTGCAAGTTGTGGCAAAGCCGTAAAATTGCGGCTGCCGCACCGCGCGGTGCGGCACCGGAAAACCCGGCTCCGAGCAGGCAGTCGACGACCAGGCCGGCACGGCGTAGTAGTTGTTCCGGCTCGGCCAGTTCGGCCTCCGTTGTGGTATCTGCAATGCAAAGAGGGATGTCCGCCTGTACGCACTGTTTGCGGAAGGCCCGTGCTTCGGCACCACGCTGTCGCTCCGCGCCGGCCACAAGTTGTACCGGGTAGCCCCGCTCGTGTAGCCGCAAGGCGGCGGCATAGCCGTCACCGCCATTGTTACCTGGTCCGCAGAGGAAGCAAATCGGCCTTTTTTCTCCCGGTTTTCCTGGTTCTTTCTGTCTTTTCTGTGGTTCGGCCTCTCCGCAAGAGCTTTTGAGAAGGTCCGCAGCACAGTCGGCCAAGGCCGTCCCGGCGGCTCTCATCAGCTCTGACACCGTAAGGCCTAAGGCTTCTGCGTTGCGGTCGAAGACGGCCACTTCTGCCGGGTGCATAACCCAGTTTGCAGCCGAGGCAGCAGATTCAGTCATTGCGGGAGCACTCAGTCATTGTCAGAGGATTCAGTCATTATAATGGGCCAAAAAATCGGCGATGCCGTCAAAGATAATTTCTAAGTCAAAAACCGGCGGCAGAAAGGTGATGCGAAAATGCTGGTGATCCTTCTGATTAAAGCCGGTACCCTGGACCAGAAATATTTTCTTTTCGCGCAACAATTCGCGGGCAAAGACCGCATCATCTTCAACTTGGTAGATTTCTTTGTCCAGCTTGGGGAAAAAATACAAGGCCCCTTCCGGCTCCGTGGAACTGAGCCCCGGAATTTCAAGAATGCGTTTGTAGCAGTATTCCCGTTGTCGGTTCAGACGGTTCTGTGGCAACAGCAAGTCTCCAATGCTCTGATAGCCGCCCAAGGCCGTTTGCACGGCGTACTGTCCGGGCACATTAGAGCAAAGCCGCATACTGGAAAGTATGTCCAAACCCTCGATAAAATCGGCGGCATACCGCTTGCCATGGCCGCTGAGAATCATCCACCCGACCCGGAAGCCCGGCAGACGATAGGCTTTGGACAGGCCATTGAAGGTAATGACAAACAGGTCTTCGCAGAGTGAAGCTATTGGAGGGACCTGTATCCCGTTGAAAGTAATTTTCTGGTAGATTTCATCGGCAAAGACCAACAGTTTGTACTCTCGGGCAATTTCCAACAGACGGAGCAGCGTCTCTTTGGGATAGACCGCTCCGGTCGGGTTGTTGGGGTTGATCACGACCAAGGCCTTGGTGCGCGCACTGATCTTGCTGCGAATATCGTCTAAATCCGGGAGCCAGCCGTTCGATTCATCGCACAGATAGTGTACGGCCAGCCCGCCGGCCAGGCTGGTACAGGCCGTCCACAATGGGTAGTCCGGGCAAGGTATCAAAACCTCATCTCCGTTATTGAGCAGTGCTTGCAGGGCCATATTAATTAGTTCGGAAGCCCCGTTACCCATATAAATATCTTCGATATCAATGTCTTGAATACCGAGTATCTGGGATTCCTGCATTATGGCCTTACGTGCCGGGAACAGGCCCTTGGAACTGATATAACCTTGGCCCTTGGGTATGTTGTGGATGACATCCTGAATGATTTCTTCCGGGGCATTAAAGCCAAAGGGGTAGGTGTTGCCGGTATTGAGTTGGTAAATGCGGTGCCCGTCTTCTTCCATCTGCCGGGCCAGGAGCACATTCTCACCTCGGATGTCATAACACACATTGTCCAACTTGCCGGATTTGGTGAGGTAAGGTTGCGGCCTTTGATTCTCGGGTTTTTTCACGGCTTTCTGCGGCCTGTTGTCCTGCTGCGGCCCGTCACTCTTCCGGGGCTCAGGGCCCGGTTCCCCGTTCTGTCCCCGTTCTTGTTCCGATAGTCGATCGTCAGGTTTGTCACTATTTTGCATCGTCTTCATTCCCCGCATCACTTGCTTCTGCTATGCTTATCGGTAAGAACGGGGCTGAGTGTGTGCGGAAAATGTCCGATTCGGCCACCGGCTTTAGCACTTTTCCGGCCGAAAGAGCAGGGTTTGACCCTGCGAATCATGCGGCGTTGTCACCGGGCCGTACCGTGCTGCCCGGTTGTCCTCTGATGACAGAGGCCATACTTTTCATCTATGGCAGATTGTGACGAACATTGCTAAAATATTGGTGAGTTTTAGAATCGGTGAGTATTAGAGTCAGTGTGCCTTGCCTCAAACATTGAAAATGGGGCAAAGTGTCCCCGGTCACATGCCTCAATGTAAATATACGCATAAAAGATGTAAAAACAGAAAGAGAGAACAAAAACGCGGATGCCCTTTCATGTATTGCACAGTTCGGATTGGCACTTAGGTAAGCGGCTCTACCACAAAAGCCGGGAGCGCGAGTTCTGTCTCTTCCTCGATTGGTTGCTGCGGCAGTTGCCCGGCATTGATCTGTTGTTGATTGCCGGGGATGTTTTCGACACGAATAGCCCACCAATATGGGCACAGGAACTATACTACCGGTTTCTGTCCGAAGCCTCTAAGCACTGTAAGATTGTCGTCTGTGCCGGGAACCATGACTCGGCCTTGTTCCTTGAGGCCCCCCGCACCTTGCTGGAGACCATGGGTGTTCACATCATTGGCAACCCCGGTGAAGACCTGCAAAATAAGGTGCAAATGTACCTGGACGGCGCAGACGGCAGAAATGCGGATGTTGAGGCCATATCGGAATCAAGCCCACACTCGGGAGAAGACGAGTTCCCACCCGAGTTACTGCCCGTATATGACACAGAAAATAATCTACAGGCGTTGATTTGCGCCGTACCCTACCTAAAAGACAGCTATCTGCGCAGCAGCAGTTGGGGCGAGAGTCAGCAAGACAAAGAACAGAAATTGCAACAGGGCATTGCGGCCTATTATCATGTCCTGGCCGCCGAAGCCGAACGATTTCTGGAGCAGCGGGGCGGCATTTCTGCGTTGGCCGACACGCCCGTGATAGCCACCGGTCATCTTTTTGCCGGAGGGGCCACCGGCACAGAAGGTGACGGTGTGCGCGAGCTGTACATTGGTTCGTTGGGGCACTTTCCGGCTTCGTTGTTTCCGTCTCGTTTCGACTATGTGGCCTTGGGACACATTCATCAGGCCCAGAAACTCAAGGCCTCCGATACAGAGCAGGAACTGCGCTACTGCGGTTCTCCTCTGGTCTTTAGCTTTGGAGAGCTTGGGGGAAAAGCGGACGGCCCCGAGCAGGGCCGCCGGGCTAAGGCGATCTTAAAGCTGGAGTTCGATGGCAGAAATAAGAAAGTCGGGAAACTGGAAGTGCCACAGTGGCAGCAGTTACACCGGCTGCGCGGCAACGCCGCCGAACTGGAGCAAGGTCTGATCCGCTTGGGAAAAGAGGCCTCGGAACAAGACGCAGGGCCGGACAGGGCACAAAACATTTGGCTGGAATTGGAACACAGCGGCAGCATAGTCGAGAGCAGCGGCTTGCGTGACAGACTGAATGAGCTGGTCCGGGACAGCCCTTATCCCATGGAAATTCTGCATTATCGCAGCCCAAGTCTTTTGGCCCTGAAACACCGGAGTTTCCCGAGCCGCTTCGACCGATTGGCAACGGAAGGGGATGACTCTGAAGGCGATTCCGCCGAATCGCCGGTCCAAATGCTGAATGAGTTGGGCCCGGAAGAAGTGTTCCGTCACCTTTTGGAACAGCAGAGCAGGCAAGATGATGAAGGGAATGAAGGGGCTGAAAGACAGGAAAGAACACCGAAAGGAGAACAAGCAGGAGGAGAACAAGCAGAAGAAAAGCCGGAGACGGATGAACAGCCGGAAGAGGAGCAACGGACAGAAGTTCTGTGGAGCTTGTATCGCAGTTTGTTGAGTGACATTGCTCTGGAAAAGGAACCGATCCCGGAAGAGCAAAAGGATGAGCCCCGGCCGTGATATTCTTTTCCTCTTCAGCCTCGTGTGGAGACAAGCCCCGGATAAGAATTTGCGGAGGGTCTCTTATTCGATGGCGGAACCATGGCCTTTTGGGGGCTTCCTCAATCTTCCCCGGGCTTCCTTGTCAAACGGTTAAACGGGTTCCGGGCGGAGAAACGTAGAGTGAAACTGCACAAGTTGCGTCTGCGCAACCTCAACTCCCTGCAAGGTACTTGGGAACTAAATTTAGCCTCCCCGGCCTTGCTCAGTGAAGGCTTGTTCCTGATTTCCGGGCCAACCGGTGCCGGCAAGACAACGATTTTGGATGCAATTTGTCTGGCCCTCTACGGCCAGACCCCACGCTTGGGCAAGATCAGCAAGAGCAATAACGAAATCATGTCGCGAGGCTGTGCCGATTGCCTGGCTCAGCTAAGCTTTTCGGCAACGGATGGCGGCCAAGTCTATGTCGCCGGCTGGCGGCAGAGTCGGGCCCGCCGCAAAGCGGATGGCAATTTGCAGGAGCCGGAACGGGAACTAAGCCTGGCGGCCGGCGGCAAAATCCTGGCTTCCAAGATTAAAGATGTGGAAGCGGCCGTTGAGAACCTCACCGGGCTGGAGTATGAACAGTTTAAACGCTCCATTCTGCTGGCTCAGGGCGATTTTGCCGCTTTTCTGGAGGCCAAAACCGGCGAGCGGGCGGATATTCTGGAAAAGATTACCGGCACCGAAATCTACCGTCGGATTTCGGAATTGTGCTTCCAACGTTCTAAAAGGGAGCGGGAGGCATTAAGTCTGCTGCAAAAGGAACAAGCGTTGAATCTGCCCTTGGTTCCGGAGCAGAGGACAAGCTTGGAGCAGCAGGTGACTGAGGCCGGGGCGCAGTTGCAGGATATTGAGGCCGAGTCGGATCGGCTTCAGGCCGCAAAGCAGCAGTACCAAGGTACTGCGCAATTATGGCGCAGGAACAGGGAGCTGTGGCGACAGGCCAGGGAGCAGTTTGGCAGAGAACAGCGCGATGAGCAAACTGGGCGTGAGTTCTGTCTGGAACGGTCTCGGGTTGCCGGCAAGTTGAGGCCGCTCTATCTGGCGGTGCAGGAGTATAGTCGGACGGAACCGGAGAAGCAGTCGAAGCTGGAGGAGAACCGGCGGCAGGGCGTAGAGCTGGAACAAAAAGAGCAGGAGGCCCGCCGGTCTTTGGATGCTGCTGAGCAGCATCTTGCCGCTCGGAGGCAATTTGAAGAACTGTTTCAGACGCAACACAGCGAATTGCAGCAATTGGAATGGCGCAGTTCATCCGGCAAAGAACGGCTGGATGAACTACGTGGCGAATTGCGGAGTTGTCGGCAACAGTTGCAGGAAACTGACGGCAGCTTGGCGGAGCAAAGAGAGATCCGGGATGTTTTGCAGCAGAGTATCGTACAGTTGCGGGAGCGTTTGTCGACACGTTTAGGAGTTGATGCCCTAAAAACCGGCAATCTGACGAATCCGGCCGATTCTCGGCCGGATTCCGAACCGGATGTTGGGGAGCTTGCGGATTGTCGGGAGCAACAAAGGCATATCAAAGAGTTGAGGGACTGGCTGGAAGGCAGCTCTGAAGGGGTTTCACCGCTCGAAGGCCGGAAGGAGCAGTACCGCAAACTGAGCCGGGAATCGGAGCAGGCCCGGGCCCGGTTGAGTGACGCAGAACAGCGTAGCCGGGATTGTGGCAGAGAGATTATTGCCCTCCGGGAACAGAACGAGACTTTCTCCGCCGCACCAACAGCGGAACTGCCATCCCTGCCCGCCATACTCTGGCCGGAAGGGGAACTCGGCGTGGAGCCGAGTTCGGAACAGCGTGAAGAGGCTCCGGACCGGGCTTTGAAGTGCCTCAATCTCCTGATCTCTCCCTTGGAACGCTACTTGCTGGAGCGGGACCAATATTCTGAAGCCGTTCTGGAGGCGGAGCGGACCTGTGCTGGGTTACGACAACAGCAGGAGCAATTGACCAAAGTCTCGGCCGATCTGGCCAAACAAGAGGGACGGCTCAAGGAACAGGAACGTTACTGCAAGACCTTGGAGGAAAACCGAGATTTGCACCGCCGTTTGCTGGTCTTTGCTGAGGAACGGGAGAAACTGAGGGAGGGTAGCCCGTGTCCGTTGTGCGGTTCTGCGGAGCATTACCCGGATGAAGTTGCCCTGCCTTCTGTGGACGGCTTGGCGATGCAAACAGAGCTGGAACAGCAGTTGCAGGAATTGCAGGAACTGCAAAATGCCGTCCGGGGTGACGAGGATGAGGCCGCGAATTTGCGTGCGCAGTTGGAGCACAACCGAGAGCTGATGAACAAGCAGGAGGCTGAGGCGAAGCACTTCGGTGGCGAATTAGTTCTGCAAATTGAGTTGCTGCGTCGGTTATTAGAGGATTATGCGATGACGCCGGCCTTGCTGCCTCTGTTGTGGCGAGAATTGGAAGAGGCCGGGTGCCCCTCCGAACGGGCCGAAGGGCCGGCACAAAGAGAGTGGGTTTCGACCGAGGAGCTGCGCCGTGAGTCTGAGGATTGCCGCAGCTGCCTGGAAGAGTACCGCAGCGCGGAAAATTTGGCCTACGAGAAGCATCGGGAAACTTTGGAAAGGTGGCAGCAGCAGCGGCGGCAGGGCGAAGAACAATTGGGCAAATTAGATGGTGAACAGGAGCAGGTTCGACTGCGTTGCAGCCATGCCCGCGATGAAATTGCCCGCAGCGAAGATCTGCTCAGAGACTTTGCTTTGGATTTGCGCCGGGATTTTGTCCGCAGCTTTGGCCCGGTATTCCTGTCCGTTGAAGGCCGGGAAGGCCTGAATTGGCTGAGGGATGGAGAGGCTGAACCCGGCCCGGTACAGGAATTGGAAGCATGTCTCCGGCAACATTTGTCTGGAATACAGCAAGGGTCAAAATCCGGGCCGGAGCTTTCCGGTGCCGTGGGCTTGGATGGCATAGAGCCGGATGCGATGGGGTTCGATGATTCGGTCGCCGAAATAGAGACTCTGCTCGGTTTTGTTTCGGAACCACAGTTGAGCAGCCTCTGCCGGCTGTTGGACAGCCGGCAGGAGCAATTAAATCAAGTACTGGAACTGGGGGAGCAGCTACGGCAGCAGGAAGCGGAACTGCCTTCGGTCCGGGAGCGTTTCAAGGCCGCAAAGGAGCGGCAGGAGGCGGTCGTGGTCTTGCGGGATAAGGCTTCCCGCCTTTGCGATGAGGCCGAGAGTGAGCAGGCCGGGCAGGCCAAGCAGTTTCGCCGGCACATACAAGCACTTTCGGAACAGTTGCCGGAGTCTTTCGAGTCCTTGGAGTCCTTGGAGTCTTTGGAGCATTCCGAAGAAACCGAGATGCCTGCTTGGGACTCGTGCGGTTTGGTGCAGTTGGAACAGTATGTCGCTGCACAGTTGGATGGGGCCCGGAAGCGGCAAAATCACTGTTCGGAGTTGTTTAGGAAGCTGAAACAGGAGCGGGATTGGCAGCAGAAGGAAGAGGGTCGTCTGGAAGGCGAGTTGGTTGCGTGTCGCAAAGCCGGGGAAGCGGCCGGAGTGGAATGGCAGCAGGGATTGGAACAACAGGGTTTTGCCGATGAAGCGGCCTTTTTGGCCGCTGAATTGGAAGAGGGGGAGCAGCACAAATTGGAGCGGCAACTGGAACAATGGAATCTGGAACTGGGCCGTTTGCAAGGCTTTTGGTGTGAGAATTTGGAACAGATTGATCGGGATAGGGCAGAGCTCCGTGCAGTGACCCTTCCAGCTTTGCCGGCACAGACGGCAAAGCCGGAGGCCGAGAAAGAAGAGCCGGGGGCATTGGCTTTCCGGGTGCGGCAGCTCTGTGGCCAAGCTCGGAATAGTCTGGCCGCAGAGCTCCCGGAAGATCCGGCAGGCGAGACCGAATGTGGTCAGCTCTGCGGGCTGTTAGAAGATGGCTTAGCCCGGCTTACTGTCTGCCTGGATGATTTGTTTCAGCAGACACGTGAGACGAGTTCCGGGGTGCGGGAGGCTCTGGGCGGCCTGAAGCAGAAGTTGAAGGACGATGATGTGCTGCTTGCGCAGCAGCGACAAAACGCAGCGAAGCTGCGCGAACAGTCACAGCAAAGTGCGCACTGGGGTCGGCTGAACGACCTGATCGGTTCTGCCGGCGGCGACAAGTTTAGCCGCTTTGCCCAGCAACTCTCCTTTGAGCAATTGCTCTATCATGCCAACCGCTATCTGGAAAAAATCAGTGACCGGTACCTGTTGTACAGCCTCAGTGACAGGCCGCTGGAATTCTTTGTCATCGATTTGTATCAACAACAGGAACAAAGCTTGCGTCCGTCTGCCAACTTGTCGGGTGGTGAGAAATTTCTGGTCAGTCTGGCCTTGGCACTGGCCTTGGCCCGTATATCGGCCAGCAAGGTACCGGTCCGGTCTCTGTTTCTGGATGAAGGCTTTGGCACGTTGGATGAGGAAACCCTGCACAGCACCTTGGAGCTGTTGGGCTCTCTGCGCAGTGACGGGAAACTGATTGGTCTGATTTCTCATGTTCCGGCACTGAAAGAACGCATCATGTGTCATATCCGGTTGGAGAGCTTGGGTGATGGCCGAAGTGTATTGCGTTGTAAGGGTATTGAAGGTTTGGTGTCTGCACCCGATGAGAATAATGAAAATAATGAAAACAATAAGGGTGATAAGGGCTATAAGTCCATGGAGCCGGCCCGGAAAAGTGGCAAGAGCACAAAGAGCACAGGCAAGTGGAGCAAGACTATCAAGCGAGCGGAGGAGAAAGCAGCTATTTCTCCTGTGTCGACGGATACGGCGGACATTGAGATATCAAGATCCGGTAATTTATTTTGACAAAATGCAAAAAATAGGATATAAGCTAGGCTGTTCTGTGTCATTTTCGATGTTGAACTTTAAAATGTATTTTACCGGATTGGAGAATTTATTATGAGGTGGCTAGCTTTTTTGTTTTCTTTTCGTGGCCGTTGTACCCGGCTTCCATTTTGGATAGTCACGTTAATTTTGGTTGGTTGGGGTAGTTCTTTCTCTTTGTTGATGGGGCCGTGGGGACCGGAAAACCCGATGACCTTGGGGCCGGTGTTGGTGACGATAATAAATATTGTCATTGTATTGTGGATCGGGCTTGCCGTGGAAATCAAACGCTGGCACGATCGCAATAAGTCATGGCGGTGGGCTCTGCTCAATCTTATCCCCATCGTTGGGAAGATATGGATATTCATTGAATGCGGTATTTTGCTGGGCACAGAGGGCGATAATGACTTTGGCAGGAAACCGAGTTCCTTTTTTTCGTCCGAATCCGTTTAAAAGATGTATAAGCCTGATGGAGAGGGACCACGGGCAGAGAGAATGAAAAGAGGACAATGAAAAAGATCAATCGTGCCCTTGTCTCCGATATCTACTGCATAGGATAAGATAGGGCAGGGCAGAACGGCCATTGATGGCAATCATGATTAGAGTGAGGCCATCCGTGCCCGTATAGTCGGGGTTGGGTATTCGTTCTCATCCAAAATCTTCTGTACCAGGCTGCTGGATACTCATCTGCGTAGAGCAGAGAAGTGGCACTAACCAAAGTAAATATTGCCAACATTATTTGTATTTACTGCTTGTAATTATGTCAATGGATATTTTCAAATTGCTAAGAATATAGAGAAAGCAACATAATATCAGCCAAGAAAAGTTTGCACTAAATGCAAATATAAATCGGGGCCACATGTATTGAAACGCTTGAAAAATTAGCTAGAGTATTAGGTGTCGAAGTTTCTGATATAATAATCATTGCAGAAAATTAACATAATAGTTATCAAGTATCTCGTTCCAGACATTGGGTCATCTCTTAGGGGCCTTAGACACGGGAGAATGCCTCTGCGGGCATACTGCACAGTTGTGCAGTATGCACAGGGGCTGCTAATCATTGGGAGCAGAATCTTGGAAAAAAATTTTGCTGTTACGACTGTGAAGCGTATTGTGCAAGTGTTTCGCCACATCCCATTGTGGCATTACGTCCTTCTTTTATTGGGACTGGCAGGGTTTGCGGTCTTGCTGAGTATTTTATTATTCCTGCTTCAGGTCGGCAGAGGGGCTTCGGGAGTCCGTATTGAATTAAAGACAGATCCGCCTTTAGCAAAAGAAGTCTTGGACCAAACTCTGTATCGTGTGAGTATTAACCGCAATTTGACGAATGGTGAATTTGAATTTGCTGACGAGAGTATCCGCAGTGGTGAATATGCGCTGAGCCTAGCAATAGAAGCGGAGACAGTGCAGCAACTGCAAATGTTGGAACTGTCCCTTCGTGACCCTCAAACGGATTTACTCTTAAAGTCTTGGCAAATTCCGGCGGCGGACTTGTCCCCGAGACTGGAATTGCTCAGCCGAAATGCGGAGACGGGTGAGATGAATTTACGTGAGGTCACGGTGAATTTGACAGATTCACAAAAAGAAATGACTTTGCGCTATCTCCCTGCCCATGTACGTTTGGGCATAGACCATTCCATACTGGTGCGATATTACCCTAAGATTTATGATATAATGAATTATCGTGAAATCACGTTCCCTTGGCGGGCCCAATGGTTGAAGCTCTTCGCAGCTCTTATTTTTACTGTTTTTGTCGCTTTACCCGGGCTGGCCTGTTTGCATGCATACCTGCACAGGCCCTTGTACAGGCCACTGCCCAAATACCTGCCCGGCAAATCTAAACGCCAAGGAGAACAAAAGCAACTGCGGAAAAAATCATCCGGCCGTTCTTTATTCAAAGCGATTATTAGCTCCTGTCACTCCCAATTCCCGTTTCTGCTTTTGTTTCTGCTTTTGTTCATAAGTAGCTTGCCCGTCACCCTCAGCAGGGGCGTCTCCGATGTTGCTGACGCATGGTTAGGTGGTTGGTGGGCGGAGAATTTTGCACGCTATGGGTTTTTGCAGGGCTATGTTGAGACCGGAGATAACACCCCTCCATTCGCCTTCTGGCTGCTTGGCCTTTTGAGACTCATTGCAGGAGATTCTTACACGCGGCTTCATCTTCTTTACAAAGTGAGCTTAATTATTTTTGGACTGTTTGCCTGTGGGCAAATATTTTTTCTGGCAAAATATTATACACGCGGGCAAAAATCTGTACAAATTTATTTCCCGTGGCTACTTGCCATGTTTGGTTACCTGAGCCTTGTCTTGCCTATCTCTCATGGCTATCAAGACATTTATTATATGCCTTTTCTGCTTGCCTCTTTTCACGCTTTGGCCCGAAACCGTTTTTTTGTGGCTTCCATGCATTTTTTTCTTGCGGTATCGTGGAAGTGGCAGCCCTTATTGCTGCTGCCTTTTTACCTCGTGTATCTGATAAATCGGCTGTGCAGCCAAAGGCTCTTACACCGTTGGTATCGCAGTTCTTTAACCTGGCAGGCGATTCTCCCGATCATCCTTGGCTTTACTTCATTCACTTTGCTATTGGGAATCGACTATCCTTTAAACTTGGTTAAAATATTTATGCGGCACGGATCGTTAAATTACGATGCAATAAACCTTAGTTGGCTCGCATCCTATTTACAGCAGTTTCAAGAAATTTTGATAACTGTAGGTAAGTGGCTATTTATAGTTATATTTATTTTATTAATATTAAATTTTCTGCTTTGTAATAAGATCTATACAAAGATAAAATGCAAAAAAGACCTAAATTTAAAACATTTTGTTGAACATAGTGTTCTTTTTATTTTGGCATACTTTCTTTTTAATACAGGAATCCATCAAAATCACTTGTTAATAGCATACCCTCTTTTATTAATTCTGCCCATTTTCAGTTTTTCCTCCGGAGTAATTCGGCTGAAATATTTGCCGTTTGCATTGTTTTGGTTACTATATCAGAATACCATTTTATGGTATTATAACAGCAGTGAAATTGATCCAATTGTATATATCTTTATAATAATCCTTAGTGAGATTGATCCAATTGTATATACCTTTATAATAGTCCTCAGTATTGGGTATTTTCTGGGCTATTTCTATGATATGTTGAGAAAAAGGGCTTACTGAATAAGGGCTGTTCAAAAAAGTTCAGATTTTAGTGAGGACTTACTTGACAGGAAATAAGATCCGACTATAGTACCGCACACATTGCAGCCATGCTTGGTGCAGTTCATTGACATAGAGAAGAGTAGGGAAGACATGACGCTTGTGCAGTGCGTTCTTGTGTAACTTCGGTTTGCAAGGATGCCTGTCATGAAAAAGGATAAACTTTGCCGGCTTCGGCCGGTTATATAATGGAGAGTTTGATCCTGGCTCAGAACGAACGCTGGCGGCGCGTTTTAAGCATGCAAGTCGCACGGTAGACGGGTTTCGGCCTGTTGAGAGTGGCGAACGGGTGAGTAACACGTAGGTGATGTACCCTAAAGTTGGGGATAGCTCATGGAAACATGGGGTAATACCGAATAATCCGACAGTTTTTGTACTGTCGGGAAAGGGGCTTTCGGGCCTCGCTTTTGGATCAGCCTGCGGCTTATTAGCTTGTTGGTGAGGTAAAGGCTCACCAAGGCGACGATAAGTAGCCGGCCTGAGAGGGTGACCGGCCACATTGGGACTGAGATACGGCCCAGACTCCTACGGGAGGCAGCAGCTAAGAATCTTCCGCAATGGGCGCAAGCCTGACGGAGCGACGCCGCGTGCACGATGAAGGCAGAGATGTTGTAAAGTGCTTTTATGGGTGAGGAATAACAGAGGCAGGAAATGGTCTTTGGATGACGTGAACCCATGAATAAGCTCCGGCTAATTACGTGCCAGCAGCCGCGGTAATACGTAAGGAGCGAGCGTTGTTCGGAATTATTGGGCGTAAAGTGCGTGCAGGCTGTTTATTAAGTCTGATGTGAAATCATACAGCTTAACTGTATTGGTGCGTTGGAAACTGATGAACTAGAATTCGAGAGAGGAAATTGGAATTCCTGGTGTAGGGGTGAAATCTGTTGATATCAGGAAGAACACCTGAGGCGAAAGCGAATTTCTGGCTCTGAATTGACGCTGTAGCGCGAAAGCGTAGGGAGCAAACAGGATTAGATACCCTGGTAGTCTACGCCGTAAATGTTGTACACTTGGTGTTGGTCCCTCCGAATCTGCAAAGGTTTTGTGGATTAGGGGGGATCAGTGCCGGAGCTAACGTGTTAAGTGTACCGCCTGGGGAGTATGCCGGCAACGGTGAAACTCAAAGGAATTGACGGGGGCCCGCACAAGCGGTGGAGCATGTGGTTTAATTCGATGATACGCGAGGAACCTTACCAGGGCTTGACATGTACGGGGACGGTATAGAGATATGCCGGCTGCTTCGGCAGCCCGTATACAGGTGCTGCATGGTTGTCGTCAGCTCGTGCCGTGAGGTGTTGGGTTAAGTCCCGCAACGAGCGCAACCCTTGTTGTCTGTTACCATCATTAAGTTGGGGACTCAGGCGAGACTGCCGGTGATAAACCGGAGGAAGGTGGGGATGACGTCAAATCAGCATGGCCCTTATGCCCTGGGCTACACACGTGCTACAATGGCCGGTACAATGCGCAGCAAGACGGTGACGTGGAGCGAATCGCAAAAAGCCGGTCCCAGTCCGGATTGGAGTCTGCAACTCGACTCCATGAAGTTGGAATCGCTAGTAATCGCGTATCAGCATGACGCGGTGAATACGTTCCCGGGCCTTGTACACACCGCCCGTCACACCACCCGAGTTGGGAGTGCCCGAAGTCAGTAGTTTAACCGCAAGGGGAACGCTGCCGAAGGTAAGTCCGGCGAGGGGGGTGAAGTCGTAACAAGGTAGCCGTACCGGAAGGTGCGGCTGGATCACCTCCTTTCAAAGTGAAAGGGCAATGGAGTTTGTACACTTCAAAACAGACAGCCTCCTTAGCTGTCGAAAATGTCATGTCTTCCTTACTCTCTTTTATTTGAAGAGAGATAAAGAAAGGAAATTGATCTGCTGAGTAGGCAGTATACTGTCTGAATCTCATGTTTTCTTATTTCCTATCCTTTGCACATTAAAGCTCTTCCGTCTTCTTGAATTAAGAATTTTGTTTTTTTAAGAGAGATAGAGGCAATTTGTGTTTACGCTGAATGAAAAAACATGGAAAATGATGATTTTGTTTCAATTGGAATAGTTCTAAGTAATGATTTTAATTTGGAATTAATTGAATTACTTCATGATGCTATGTCTAAAGAATATCATTTTTTTGAAATTATGCTTTTAAAGCAAAATACGATAATTAGTGATTGCTTGGATTTATTAAATAAAGTAAATAATGTTCGGGTATTGGAAGTTTTTTCGAGTGTAGATATCGAAGTAGCTTATACTGTCTTGCTGGAAAATAGTATAGGTGATTATTTAGTATTAATGGATATGAAATATAATAGAATTGATGACCTATTGAATATACTTAGCGAAAGAAAAAGCTATGATATGATCATAGGTGAGAGAAAACGTGAAACATTTTCTAATTTTGAAATAGCAACCTTTAAAATCATTAAAATTATTATTTTAATGATTACTAATATAAAGATTGATAATTTTCTTTCGAATAGTAATTTTTTTGTAGTAAATAGAAAAGTTATAAATTGGATTATTAAAAGTCAAAGTAATATGAGTATTTTATTTCTAAAGAAATCTAATGATAGTTTTAGAATACATAGATATACTTATAGTTCATTCGGTAAAATAAACAAAAGAAGAGCCTTTTGGCAAAATATAAATTTTGCTATCAATATAATTGGAAACTATTCTAATAGACTAATTAGGATAGGAACTATGTTGTCTTTGATTGTAGCTATAGCTAACCTGTTTTATATGTTTTATGCATTAGCATTATTTATTTTTAAGGCCGATATAGTTTCTGGATGGACATCTATTAATTTATATAATTCAGCAATGAATTTTGTACTTTTTTTAGTGGTAGGAATATTTGGCGAATATATAAGAATTTCGTTTCAAAGTCGAAAAAATAATAATTTGTGTTATGAGGTTTTAGATGAAAAAGGTAGTGTAGTGTTACTTTCTAATAAAAAAAATATTGATATAGGTAAAAAATGAAATCTGCACTCATTGGATATACAGGTTTTGTCGGCTCAAACATTTTAGCGCAAATGCAGTTTGATGATCTGTATAACTCAAAGAATATAAAAAGTATTAAGGGTAAAGAATATGAAATAGTGTATTGTGCTGGATTACCAGCTGCTAAATGGATAGCAAATGAAAAGCCGACTGAAGATTTACAAAACCTATGTTACCTAATAGATTCAATCAGAGAAATGGAAGCAAATAAGTTTGTACTCATATCTACTATTGATGTCTATAGTTCTGCTTTGGGTGTAGATGAAGACAGCTTTATTAATTTATCAACTCACCATGCATATGGGATTCACAGAAGGCTTATGGAGAATTTTATAAGTGAAAGGTTTAATTGTCATTATATTATTCGGCTCCCCGGTCTTTTTGGTGATGGTTTGAAAAAAAATATTATTTATGATTTTGTTAATAATAATAACATAAATGTAATAGATAGTGAGGCTATTTTTCAATTTTACTCTTTGGAAGATTTAGTTAATGATATAAATATAGTTATAGAAAATAATATTAATTTGGTTAATTTTGCTACAGAACCAATAAGTGTAAAGGAGTTAGTAAGAGATAGTTTAGAGCTTGACTTTAATAATAATTTGAAATTTAGTGTCCCATATTATGATGTTCGTACGAAGTATGCAGAAATGTTTGGAAAGAAAGATGTTTACATTCAATCAAAGGAAGAAGTATTGAGAAAAATAAAAAAATTTATGAAAAAATCGAGAATAAAAAAATCGGGAATAGTGAGATGAAACTATCTATTTCAAATATAGCTTGGGAACAACATCAAGATAAAATAATATATAACTTAATAAAAAGTTATGGATTTGAAGGAATAGAATTAGCACCAACAAGATTGTTTAAGGACCCATTGAAGGTATTAGACAAGGAAATAGAAGAATATTTGAGATATATAAATTTTTATAATTTAAGTCTTCCAGCAATGCAGGCGTTACTTTTTGGCAGACCAGAACTTAAGGTATTTGATGATAGTAGAGAGTATACTTTGGGGTACTTGAAAAATCTTATTGATTTAGGAGTAAAATTAGGTGTTAAAGTTTTAGTCTTTGGATCACCAAAAAATAGATTTATCGGTGATATGGATAGAAAACGAGCATATGAAATAGCTATAGATTTTTTTTATGAGTTAGGTGAATATGCTTATGCTAGAAATAGATATTTTTGTATAGAACCAAATGCTAAAGAATATGGATGTGATTTTATCACTAATACAGATGAAGCAGTAGAATTAATAAAAGATGTAGATTCTAAAGGTTTTATGCTTCACATAGATTCTGCTGTGTTAACTATGAATAAAGAGAATATAGAAGATTCCTTAACTAAAGCTTCCCGATATATGAAACATTTTCATATATCGGAGCCATTTTTAAAATTGATTACTGATGCAAAAACAGATCATCATATGTGTTGTAAAATTCTTAAAAATTTGAATTATAATCAATGGGTTTCGGTGGAGATGAAAAATAATTTGTTAGAATCAAATATTAAAGCAATAGAGGATGTTGTTCGTTATGTCTCAAAAATTTACTAAAGTTTATCAATATCTAAAAAATGATAAAAATTTTAAATTTTACGTAATACTTCTTGTTGTCTTCGCTACATATGGAAATTTTAGTAGAAATCAATATCATGTTGCTCCTACTAATTTTTTTAATTTCTTAAGGCAAGATTCAGAAAGACTAGTCCTTGATAAAATTTTGATAGATACAAAATATCATAATGGTGAAAGTGTTCAATATAAAAACTCCAATTTATATGGATTAGGTTGGGTGGGAGATGATAAGTTTTATGGCTATACTGCACAAATTGGTCTACAGGGCCATATATATTCGATCCTTCTTCATAAAATAGGTTTGTCTATAAAGAATCTAAAACGTATTGTAACATTGGCTTCTGTGATTGTGTTAATGATTCTCTCATATTTATTGGGAAAGACTTTAAATTTTCAGTTTGCAATTGTTTTGTTTCTAAGCTTTTTTTATTCACCTTGGATAGTTGGATTCGCTGGTAATTTGTATTGGTTAATGTTCCTTTGGTTTTTACCAGCTGTTTTTATATTTATGGTTTTTATTGATATTGATAAGTCTAGAAAGAATATTTGGTTGGCAGGATTTACAATAGTAATTTTTATTAAATCCTTATGTGGTTATGAATATTTAAGTACAATAGTGTTATTTTCATTAGCTATATTTTTTATAGCACCTTTTTTAGAAGAAAAACCATTAACTAAGGTACGATCTATAAAATATATTATATTAATATTTTCACTGGCTTTATTAGGTTTTAGTTTAGCTATCTTAATTCATGCATATTTACGGGGTGAGGGCAACTTATTATTAGGGCTAAAGTCAATCTATGAAAAAGATGTCCTGAGAAGAACATTAATGGGAGATACAACGAGATTTAATCCTGAACTTGATGGTTTTCGGCTTCATGATTCATTAAATAGCAGTATATTTGAAGTATTAAAAATATATATATTGGGTTGGTATGACGATCTCCTAAAAAATATAAGTAGTCATAATTTCAAATTTTTAATTTTATTAAATATATACATTATATTTTTTAGTACTGAGATGTTACAAAAGAAAAAATTAAATATGGCTATATTTATTGTGTATTTAGCTGTACCTCTTAGTTGGTTTATTTTGGGCAAATCTCATTCATTCATACATACAGGGCACAATTTTGTCCTATGGTATTTGGGTTTTGTTGGTGTTTTATTCTATATACCAATTCAATATATTTATAATTTTTGTGTAAGATGCTTAAGAGAGATAAATGAAACAAATCCCTAGACATGTAAAAACATTATTAAAGAGTAAATCTAATTGTTACTGTATAATAGTGCCAGTGATAAATGAAGGTAGACAGATACGTTTACAACTAAAAGAAATGTCTAATTTTTCAGATAAAATAGATATAATTATAGCTGATGGTGGAAGTACTGATGATTCTCTGGATGTTAACTATTTAAAATCTTGTAATGTGCGAGTTTTACTCACGAAGAATGATAAGGGAAAGCTTTCTGCACAACTCCGAATGGCTTATAGTTTTGCTTTGGAAGAAGGGTATGAAGGTATTATTACAATTGACGGTAATGGTAAAGATAGTATAGATAGTATTCCGATATTTATAGAAAAACTTGCTGATGGATATGATATGATTCAGGGAAGTAGATTTGTTCTTGGTGGTGATGCTGTAAATACACCAAAGACAAGATTACTTGCCATAAAATTACTTCATATACCTTTTATTTCAATGATTGCTGGATTTAAATATACAGATACAACAAACGGTTATAGAGGATATAGTAAGAAGTATTTAGAATATCCAGGTTTAGAGCCCTTTCGAGATATATTTGATACATATGAATTATTAGCTTATTTATCTGTAAAAGCTCCAATGTTAGGATTAAAAGTTTGTGAAGTACCTGTTACCAGGAGTTACCCAGTTTCCGGAAAAGTGCCGACCAAAATTAGTCCAATTAAGGGAAATCTTTTGTTGATAAAAATTCTTTGGAACCTGGCTTTTGGAAAATATAATCCATGAAAAATTATGATTGTATAATTATAGGAGGTGGATTTTATGGAACTATATTAGGACTTTTTTTAAAAGAATATTTTAATGATATTATTATTTTGGAAAAGGAAAATGATATTTTACAGAGAGCCAGTTTTGTGAATCAAGCGAGAGTTCATATGGGATATCATTATCCTAGAAGTTTAATAACAGCATATAGATCATCAGTAAATTTTCCTAAATTTATAACAGATTTTGAGAAAGCCATCAAAAATGATTTTGATAAATATTATGCAATTTCAAAAGTTAATTCAAAAGTAAGTGCAAATCAATTTTATTCAATATGTAAAAATTTAGGATCACCTATTAGTAGGGCTCCTAATAATATAAAAGAAATTTTTAGTGATAGAATGATAGAGGATGTTTTTAAAGTAAAGGAATTTGTGTTTGATGCAAAAATATTAAAAGAAATAATTTGGGATAAACTTGAAGAAAATAAGTGTGAATTAAAGCTTAATACCGAAGTTAGAAGTGTTAAAGTAAATAATAATTTATTAAATGTAAAACTTAATGATAATAATACTATAAATGGAAGATTTATTTTTAACTGTACATATTCAGGAATAAATACAGTTTTACAAAATTCAGGTCTTCCTTTATTGAGTTTAAAGCATGAGATTACAGAAATGGCTTTAATTAAACTTCCTGATGGCTTCAAAGATTTTGCTATTACAGTGATGGATGGTCCATTTTTTTCTATTATGCCTTTCCCTTCCAGAAATTTAAATACATTGAGCCATGTGAGGTATACTCCTCATGTGAGCTGGGTAGATAATGAAGAGTATCATAATGGATATAATATTCTAACAGATTATAAAAAAAGATCTAATTTTCGCTATATGATTAATGATGTAAAAAGATATATACCAATGTTCAAAAATATAGTCTATGAAGATAGCTTATTTGAAGTAAAGACTGTACAGGTAAAAAATGAAAGAGATGATGGTAGACCTATACTTTTTATGAAAGACTATGGGATGAAGAATTTCTCAAATATTTTGGGAGGTAAAATTGATAATATTTATGAAATTTTAGATGCAATAAAAGAGACTGAGATATTACTAAATATAAAAAAACAAAATCTTTGGAATATCTTTTCATGAAAAAGTATATTTTATTAAAACAGTTAATAACCTATGGAATGGTTGGTGTGGTTACGACACTCTTAAAACTAATTACTCTATATGTACTAAGAGATGTATTTCAGATTGTAACTTTTGTAAGTCTTTCAGTTTCATATCTTGTTGCAGTAATCATACATTTTATTGCGAATAATTATCTTACTTTTAAAAAAAATAGAAAAAAATTACAAGAATGATAATAATAAGATATCTGTTAGCTTTTTGTATTGCCTTTTTATTTTATACTGGAAATATTTGGATATTAAATGATGTTATTGGTCTAGTATTTTATATAGCAGTTGCAATAGGCCTTTTTCTAAGTTTTATTTTTAACTATTTCTTATATAAAAAATGGGTCTGGACAAGTTTAGATGATTTATAGAGAGTCTAAACTCTGTCTAAACAATGAAAATAAATACTGTAGGTATACGCATATTTCGGAGTCAAAATTTCGGCAGATTTTATTCTATTTTTCTAATGATGAGACGGCGGCTAAGAAAGCCGCATACACAAAAATATCTCGAAATACCATCAATTCGATTTTTGCTAAACTCCGTGTAAAAATCACTGAATTAAGTTTTAGTAAATAAATAGAAGCAGTGACTTTGAAGTTGACGAGTCCTATTCTGATGCGAGAAGAGTTTGTGGAAAACGTGAGTGTGGTGCGGTTGGTAAAACTCCGGTCTTTTGTATTTTGAAACGTGAAGGAAAAGTTACTATAAATATTGTCAAAAACTGTACAAAGAATGAACTATTACCGATAATGGAAGGCAATATTCTTGAAGGTTCAACGACTTACAGTGATAGTTGGCGTGCTTATGACGTCTTGATTTTAAATGGTTATGAACATTATAGTGTCTACGACAGCAAGAATAAGTTTACACGTGGTAAGAGTGATATTAATGGTCTTGAGTCGTTTGGGAGCTTTTCAAAAAGGTGTTTAGCTAAATTTAATGAGCTTAGTAATGAGACTTTTCATTTGCATTTGAAGGAGTGTCAGTTTAGATGGAACCACAGACAGACAGATTGGTATGAGGCTCTGCTAAAAATTCTGAGGAAGAATCCATTCTAATACTTATCCAGACCTCAAAAATTTGTATTTATGCAGTATTTTCAAAATATATTAAGGTTTCTCTAATTAGGCTGTAATTTGGGGTAGGTTTTTTTGGGGGGATATCGAAATTCTAGAAAAGTGAGTGGATAGAAGTGAAGATATTTTTAAAAGAGTCTGCTAATGGGGAGGAGTATACAAAGTCGTAACAAGCTAGCCCCAGGTAAATAACACGGGTGCGGTACGGCCTGGATCACCTCCTTTCAGAGTAAAAGGGCCTCGTAAGAGATAAACGGGAGTTTGTACACTTCAAAACAGACAGCCTCCTTAGCTGTCGAAAATGTCATGTCTTCCCGTTCTCATTTTTTGAAACCCCTCGGTTATTTAACTGTAGGGTTTATATTTTATATTTATTCAAAAAAGTCTCTGATGGATAGGTCTAAGACTTTGGTAAGCGTATTCAGCACAATGAAGCTTAGAATTTTTCTTTTATATTCAATAGAAAATAGATGATTGTAGGGCATAGCTCTAAAGTCGGAGAAAATTTGTAGAATGGCTTGGAGTAGGTCTGGTCATAGGGTGGGATTGCAATTTCGTACATTCCAAAGAGTGCCATGTCTTTCTTACTCTGGTTCATTTTTGTGTTGAGTAAAGTACCATTTTATAATAGATTATGGTGGAATATTTGTCGTATACGATGAGGTTGTCATGAGAGAAAATATTTTTGAGAAGTTAATCAAAGATGAAGATACAGCAACTGAAGGACTAGTAAATATTATTTCGCAGTTTAAAAAACCTCGGGTTATTTTTTGTGAACTGGTGCCAGGGATAGATGACATCAATGCTGATACGATTGAGACACAAATAAGACAAGGGAATCAAAAACCGGATATAATAGCAAAATGTGGCAGTACACTTTTGATAATTGAAGTAAAGGTCAAAACCTGTACAGATTTACAAGATTCGCAAAGGGATGGTTATACCGATTTCTATAAAGAGTATAGAAAAAATCATAGTGATATTACCGATAAGAAATTAATATATTTAATTCCTAAAAATTATAAGCATAAAAGAAACTTGCCTAAAAATAGTTTTATAATTTCCTGGGAAGACTTACTGTCTAAATGGGAAACTGAGGGTTCTGTAGAAGGTGCGCCTGAGGGAAACATAGTATTAGCCGCATATTGCGAAAAACTGCGTGAGATTCTGGAGAGTGATATGGAAGTAAAGCTGAATAAAGAGGATATACCCCAATTTCTCTCATATTCTATGAATTTCTGGCGACTCTTGGCTATTGTCAACACTATCAAGAAAAAGACGATAGATGGTTATAAAATAGAATTGTGTAATGATGAGAATGAGTATTCTATCTACATATCAAAAGATAAAAAATATATTTTAGGTTTTGGTATATGGTATGAACTTGGGGAAAAATCTGAGGCAGGACCGCTGAATTTATGGTTTAGTGACTACAAAGATTGGAACAGCGAGAGAACGAGTCAGATTAAGGAGTTATTGACTAACTCACCCGGTAGATGGCATTTAGAAAAAAGAGAAGAAGATGATTGGAATAGTGAAACTATCTGGGTTTTGACAAAGGATTTTTACGTTGCGGACGAAGATTTAATCAGTTCCGCTTGGGGTATCATAGAGTCTATTATCACGGAGACGGATGAAGGGTAGCCCAAGTATTAACACGGGGGAGCTGCGGCCGGACCACCTCCTTCCAGAGTGAAAGGGCCTCGTAAGAGGTAAACGGGAGTTTGTACACTTCCAAACAGACAGCCTCCTTAGCTGCCAAAAATGTCATGTCTTTTCCTCTCTTTTTATCGCTTTTCCCGGCCATTTGACTTAGGGAGGGCACTCATTCAAAAAAATCTCGCATGGATACACCTAAGATTTTTGTAATTTGATTCAATACCACCAGAGTTGGAATCTTCTTTATTGTGCTCAAATGGAAAACAGATAATTGCTAGCCATCACCGGAATCTGTGGGAAACTTCAATATCATTATTTTATTTTTATAATATGATTTACATATTTTCTTAAAAATTTTTGAACTGATTTATTCTTCTATTATTGAATATTGAAAGATAATTTGTATAATAATGGTCAAAGGTTACTTTGGAAAGAAGGCGAAGTTGTAACTTTGTACATTTCAAAGAATGTGATGCCTTCTTTACTCTTTTTTATTTTGGGTTAGAGAGATGGCCGTAAAAAAGGCCATCCGGAATTGGAGTAGGAAATGTCTGAATTGGATACAAAAAAGGAAGAAAGCGCGGATGTTTCTCCCAAGAGTCGTTTAGTGGCTGTTTTGCTTTCTTGGTTCTTGGGATACTTTGGTGTCCATCGATTCTACTTGGGACGGACCAAATCGGCAATTATGCAAATATTATTTGGTTGGCTGACTTTTTTTATTTGGAATGTCGTAGATCTGATTATGTTGCTTTGCGGTACTTTCAGAGATAACGAGGGGAAACTGGTAAAAGATTGGGCTGTTAAATAGCTAGTTTGCTGTTTCAATATTATATTTTTCTTAGTTTTTCTCTTTTGAACCCCCCAATCATTTGATTGGGGGGTTCTGTTTTAATGCTTATTTAAAATTTTTAGTTAAACCTGCTGAATAATAGGTCCGTTTAGTGATTTATCTGAACGTTATCCTATCATGGAAATAAATGGTAAAGAAAGGATCGTTTAGGTTCTGTTTTAGAGCAGTTTCGCAATTCTGAGGATGATGGCACATTAGAGCATATTTCACCTCAGTCCAAACATGAACGGGAAGACGATGGTTGGGCTACCAGTGATGAATCTTATGGCAGACGTAAAAAAGAGTTAGATTTGCTTGAAAATGACGGCTATATACCATATATAGGGAATTTGTGTCTTTTAGAGAAGAGTGCGAATAGCCGAGCAAGTAACCAAACATTCATGGAAAAGCGTAAAATCTATGAAGAGGAAGACTCTCTATTACATGTTCAGGAAATATCTAGCTTTGCGAGAAAGCTTTGGGGAACAAAAGCTATCGATGCGCGGGCTGACAAATTAAAAGAATTTATTACAGAACATTTTTCTGGGTAAGAGATGTAACAGCCTTCTTAGCTGTCAAAAAGGTGATATCTTCCTGACTCTTTTGAAAACCCCCCGGTCATTTGGCCGGGGGGTTTTTTTGAGGTGTTGTTGTGAAAATGCAGGCCGGCTGTCTAAATCTTCGGTGCCGGACCGGCCCAACCTGCTATGTAACGAGTGTCAAACGGCCTGAATCCAATGAATCCTATTTTGTACCAACGCCGCACAACAAATACGCTTACGTTCTTTTCTCTGCAACAACGATTTGCTATAATAGACTTCTTTACAAAGGCCCGTTTCAATAGAATCACTTAACAGAGGAGGACAATACCTTCTGTCAAACCCAATTTTGCGGCAGATTGGCCTTTCTCTGATTTCGCAAGGTTTCTCATGGAAATGTGCCCTGCAAGCTAAGGAAGTTTCCCTAAACCGGTTTGGCCGGTTTGGCCGCAAGCTCGCTGCCGAACGGTGAGCAGCACCACAAAAATCGTGACAAAAACGATGCGGAGTTTTTATGCCCGAACGTTACTTTACAGAAGATTCTGTACCCGGATTACAACTACCCGCCGCCGACTCCCAAGCGGAAGCGTTGAACCGTCAGCTATGCAACACGGCACCTGCCGTATACAACATGCTTTCTCCCTGTGGCAAGAGCTTATACTACCCGAGACAGGGCCTGCTCCTGCAAGCCGAAGAAGCGGCCGAAAGCCGCTACAACGGTACGGTCGGCGTAGCCCTGGATGATGAAGGCAAGCACATGCATTATAATGGCATATCGAGCATGCTCAACATTGATGTCCACCGCTGCATACCCTACGCCTCCAGCTATGGCCTGCCCCCGCTGCGCCAACTGTGGTTGGAGCAGTTACAGGAAAAAAATCCGATCTTGCGGCAAAAGTTGGAACAAAACGAAATTTCACTCTCTCTGCCCGTAGTGACTGGCGGAATCACCCACGGATTATGGATGGCCTTTCAAATGCTTTTGGGCCGGGGCGAAGAGCTATTGTTGCCGGACCTGTTCTGGCCCAATTACCGCCTGATTGCGCAGAGCAACTGCGGGGCGTGCCTCAAAACGTATAACACTTTCAGCAAGGGCCGCCTGGACTTGGAAGCCATCCGGAACGAGCTGTTGGCCCCGGGAAACAAGAAGGTGTTGCTGTTCAACTTCCCCCACAACCCGACCGGCTATAGCCCGCAAAAAGAAGAAGTCGGGTACTTGCAGGAAATTCTGAGCGAAGCGGCCCAGGCCGGCAAACACATTGCCGTTATCTGTGATGATGCCTACTGGGGTCTCTGCTATGAAGAAGGCACAGAGCGGCAATCTCTCTTTTCTTTTGTCGTGGGGCTGCACCCCAACATTTTGGCTGTAAAACTGGACGGCGCAACCAAAGAAGACTTTGCCTGGGGCCTGCGCATTGGTTTTATTACATTTGGCTTGCTCAAGACGCAATCCCCAACTGATTTGCCGCCTCAACAAGGGTCGGAGAATAAAGGGTCAGAGAATGAAGGGCCGGGAAACGAAGGACTCGCAAATGAAGGCCCGGAAAAAGTGCTGGAGCAAAAGGCCGGGGCTATGGTGCGGCTCAGCACCTCCAATTCCAGCCGTCTGAGTCAGGAAATCTTATTGAACACCTACAACGCGCCGGAAACCAAGGCAGAACGCAAAAAGCTCCAAGATGTTCTGGCCACGCGCTACCGCACCGTCCGGCAATACTTGGACAGCGCAGAAGCCCGGCAGGAATGGAGCCGCTACCTCAAACCTCTGCCCTTCAATTCCGGCTACTTCATGACCTTTGAGATGCAGCAGCACGGCTTCAGTGCCGATGTGTTTCGCAAGCATCTCCTGGCCAAGCATGATATCGGCCTAATTGCCTTGCAGGACAAGTATCTGCGTTTTGCCTTCTCTGCGGTGGCCGCCAAGGACATTCCTCACGTTTTGGGGACCCTACACCAAACGTATGTAGACTTTCACAACTCACAGCAGCAGGCAGAGACGAAATCGTCCTAAAAGGAGACCGGAGTGGGCTGGTTTAATCGCATATTGGGAGGAGGCCTGGGCTTCTTGTTTGGGGGACCCATTGGGTCCATGATTGGCCTGGCCATTGGCCACATGCTGGATCGGGCCAATCAGGTGGGAGAGACCGAAGGCTCCTCCATCTTTTCCGGGGCTCGGACTTCTTCTGAATCCGTACAATTTGCCTTCTTTGCCGCTATGTTTTCCCTGCTGGCCAAAGTGGCCAAGGCCGACGGTCGCATCAGCGAGCAGGAGGGTCGGCACTTTCTGCACATTCTGGACAGTATGCAGCTCAGGGGCGAGCTGCGACAGTTTGCCATTTCTACTTTCAACGAAGCCAAGAGCAGTCCTTATACTCACGAAGACTTTGCCCGACAGCTCAAACAGATAGCCACTAAAGTCACAACGGCTTATGGCCAAAGCACCACAGCTTTGTTACAGCAGTTCTTTTATACCTTGGTCAGCATGGCCGCTGTGGACGGCCACATCAGCCGCTCGGAGGACCGTTTACTGCGCGAGATTGCCGACGCATTTGGCTTTGGCGAAACCATTGTCCGTCAAACCTACACCCAGTTCCAATTCCGGGGACAAACCGTACATTTGGACACGGCCTATGAAGTTTTGGGGGTTTCCCCTCAGGCCGGCGAAGACGAACTCCGCAGTGCCTACCGTAAACTAGCCAAAGAAACCCACCCGGACAAGTTGGTACAACAGGGGCTGCCTCCGGAAATGAAGGCCAGTGCCGAAAAACGCTTCCGCGAAATCCAGGATGCCTGGGAGCAGATTCGCAGGCAGCGTGGCATTGGCTAATAAAATTGGTTTTGGTTAATAAAATTGGTTAGGGGTGGCCGGAGTTTGTCAGAATTGTTCAGATCACCCATAATGTGCAGATGTTCGTTTACACATGCCCGAAGACACAGTGCCGGTGGGATTTTATAAATGGAATTTGGATCGGGTATTAGGCTAAGTACGGTGAAGGCCGCTCTGCCTGTCGCTGTGGATCAAACTTCTCCCGGATGGTACGGGGCAAACGAACCCTACCGGTTTTGCTTGCTGTCAGGTACCACATTGATATTGTGCGAAATTGGTATTGTGCGAAAAATTATTGTTCGTTATACTCATGCCGCTTGTGACTCGTCTCCCCACCATTTTGTCGCTATTGTAGAAAAATCCGATGTGGTAAAATGTAATGCGGTAAAGCTTGGGGACGAGAGTTTCCCGGCGGGACAACAAAGTACTTAAAGTATGCAGGAGCATTACAGGAAAACCTTATGGGTATTGTCGCTATAACTTTAATTATCATCGTGTTAGTTGTGTTCTTTTATAATCTGCGCATTGTCTCCCAGTCCGATGCCTACGTGTTAGAACGTCTGGGCTCTTACCTGTGCAACTGGGAACAGGGCCTGCACTTCAAAATTCCTTTGCTCGACCGCATCGCGGCTAAAGTCTCGCTCAAAGAGCATGTGGTGGACTTCGCCCCGCAGCCTGTGATTACCAAAGATAATGTGACCATGCAGATCGACACGGTGGTTTTTTACCAGATCACTGATCCAAAGCTGTTTGTTTATGGTGTATCAAATCCTCGTGCCGCACTGGAAAACCTTTGTGCTACGACTTTACGCAATATTATTGGCCAGTTGGAATTGGATGACACGCTCAGTTCACGCGATATAATCAATGCCCGGATGCGTTCCATTCTAGACGAAGCTACAGATCCTTGGGGTATCAAGGTCAACCGGGTGGAAGTGAAAAATATTTTGCCGCCTCAGGATATCCAGAATGCAATGGAAAAACAGATGCGAGCGGAGCGTGAGCGTCGTGAGCAAATCCTGAGAGCCGAAGGCCAAAAGACAGCGGCGATCCTTGAGGCCGAGGGTCATAATAAGTCCATGATCTTAGAGGCTGAAGCCGACAAGACCGCCAAGATTTATCGCGCCGAAGGCGAGGCCGAAGCCCTGCTGCGGGTGCAGGAGGCCACAGCCAAGACCATTGAATTGATTAAACAGGCCGCCCCCGACCAAGGTTACCTGGCTCTTAAAAGTTTGGAGGCCATAGGAGCCTTGGCTAATGGCCAAGCTACCAAAATCGTGGTGCCCGCTGACATGAAGGACCTTGCATCTTGGGCTGTTTCCCTGAAAGAATTGAGTAGCGGCAAGTAACCTTACCACTTGAGCAGAGCAAAGCGAAGCAAACGAAAGCACAAGCACAAACAGAAGGGCAGGGCCGCAGACAGGGATTTTCCGCTGCTTGTTTGCCTTGGTACTCCTCGGTGTACCCGAATCCTACTGAAATTACCGATTGCCGGGACAAAGACGCAACATGACCACGACAGATCAAGTTCAAGCCTCTGCCAATCCTACGTCGCCTTCCGGTGACTTTGTGGACTCTATGCGTTTTTACCCGGGCTGGCGTTTTTTCTTTTTTTTTCTGTAATTCTCTACACCCTGTGGTGGCATAATCCCAAGTTTGGCAATTCTTGGGAAAATATCTGGGGTCTGACCCTGCTGCTGATCTTAGCCTATCTCTGCCTGAGTTTCGGCATACAGGTTTTCGTCTTTAGTGGCTTGCTGGCACGCAGGGAACTGTACCACTCCCTGATCTTCCCCCGGATACTGGCCCCCAGCGCGGTGCAACTGCGAAAACCGCACGATGCCCGGCCGGAAATTGTTCTCGAAGCCCGATTACCCAATATCCTCTTTGGTGTTCAGGTTTTCTGGGAACTAAAATTGCGCGACCCCCAAACCCGACAAACGATCAAACTGTGCTGTCGTCTGCACAGCGGGCACAACCGGTTTAGTTTCCCCTTGAATCTGCACGAATTACAGTTGGGTGATGCCGGCAGGGAGTTGGCGGAGCAGCACAAAAAGCTGCTGGCCCAGTTTCAGCGTGGTCTGTATCACGGTGAATACCAGAGCTTTTCCGTCCGCGATTGTTTTTCCTGTTTGCACATGCGCTACCGCGTTAAGCGACACTTTGAATTGGCAGTGCTTTCGCCCGGCAGAGTCTCTCTCAACAGCCGGAGCCTGCCGGCCAATGTCAGCCAGGATCCGCTCAGCATTGCCGTCCAAAAGTTTGCTCAAGAGGGTTTCAACGAGCAGCGTCCGTACTATCCGGGTGATGATCCCAGACGCATTAACTGGAAGTTGTATTCACGTTTCAATGAGTTATATGTCCGTATTCCGGAAGAACAGCAGATCTGTTCGCAAGACCTGCATTGCTATTTTGTACCGGATATGGCTTGCTACCCCAAATCCTTGCGCAGCAGTGTCTTGGGCCAAGCCGGTGCTTATTTTCTCCGCAAGATGAAAGATTTACATGGTCGGGGGCACCGTATATTGGTGCACATCCCCGGCGAAGGGCCGCAAAATCCGGAGGGATCCATGCTTTACGAGGGCCCTCTGCTCTATCAAGAGCAAAACGAAGAAACAATCCTCCGGGCTTTGACAGCCTACCCTTACAGTTGTAGCCTGAGCAATAGGAGTTTGAGCGGTGGCAGTTTGGGCAATGGCAGTTTGAACAATGGCCGAAGCCGTACGTGGCAGAATCCGCTTTTACGGCTTCTCCAAAGTGTGGATGGCAGGGAAGGGCCCGCAACCGACAACAGTTTTCACTTGGTCTTTGTCAGCCCTCACAGTCTCGGCAGTGGGGAAATAAAAGAGGGGGCGGAAGCGGTTCAAACCGATTATGCAGATTATTTTCCCGCCGGTCGGACCTTGTTCCTGCCCCTGCCGGAACCCAGTGTCGAGCTGCGGGAAGTGCTGTTGTCCCGTTCTTCATCACCTCTCAGAGTATTGCCCGTAGCCCTCTTTTGGCGTTGGCTGCTGCGGTCGGGTGTCCCGGAACGCCTGCACCCGGGTTCTCCCGGCCACCGGCTATATCAGAAATTGGGTATTCCGACTGTGCAGGTCAGCGGCTCCGGTTCCGGCCGGAACCGGGCGCAGAGCTATTGCAGCCCGTTGGGTTTCCAATCGTACCCCCGGTTGCTGTGGCTGCTCCGTGCTTGGCAAAAATATTACAGACAACCGGAAAGACGATATCCGGTCGGCAAACGCAAAAGATCAAATTCAGCCGGGAACCTGTAACACAGGCAACGATCTGCGACCATAGCTTCAGAACGGAACATCGAACGAATATATATGATGCGACATTCATCCTTTACTCCCCGCAAACTACTCTCACCACGCCGGAAGATCGGCAATCGCTTCCGGAAGCGGTTGCCGATCTTCCGGCCGGAAGTTTTGTATCTCTTGTTGCACGGGGTTCTCTGTAGCATGCTGCTCCATTTGTTTGTCCTGAGTCTGGGAAATGGGGGCGGTGGCAGCCAAATTACCATTCCGCTGTTTGTCGCGGCCAATTTGATCTTTGGTGTCCTCCTGCTCAGTCCCAAACTCTCTCTACGCATTGTTTGGGCCGCAGGTGTCTTCCTGCTGCTCTATCTCACTGTCCAGGGTCTGGGTGACTCCATGGCCGGTCACAGTCCGGATTCCGGCCGAGCCATCGAAATTCTGTATAATATCTTACAGGCGAGAATATCTCTGGCCTTGGCTTCGGTTTTCCTCGTCAGCAGCATTTTTTCCCTGCGCTTCGGCAAGTATCGCAGCATTGAAGCCGTGGCGTTGCTGATGCTCAGCTTTTTCTTGTTGACGCGCGATGAGCTGAGCCTGAGTTTTGAGGATCGTTACGGCCTGTACCGTTTGTTTTGGCTCAGCATTCCCGCTTTGAGTTTGCTGCTGTTGGGTCTGACTCTGGGCCCCTCCCTGAGTCGTGAGCTTGGATGGTTGTCTCCCTCGTTTTGTCGCAGGCCAAGTCCGGTTGCCTATACCGGGCTCCGGCAGCGGCTGGTGAAGCGTGGCAGGCAAATTGGCAGTTTTGCGGCTCTCTCGCTCCTGCTGTTCCTGCTCCTGTGGTGGACCAAAATTTCACCGATTAATTGGCATAATTCTGTCCGCAGTTCCGGCTCCGGTAACGGTCTGCTGGAAAAGGATTTGAACAACCAGTTTGATTTTGGTGAGTATTTGCAGCTTGACAGCTCGCTGGAGCAGAATCGCCAGTTGGTAATGATGACCAAGATCGAAGGTCTGAGGGATGATCGCCCCGCCTACTTGACCCGGTTCACTCTCAGCGGTCTGGATTCTAAATCGTCAGTCAAGCGCGGATTTTTCCGCGATTCCAAAGAGCCCAACATGCCGGGTGAAAGCCCCTTGCCTTTGGAGCTGGAACGCGGCACCAGCTTGTTTCAAATGCCGCAATACGACTTGCGCCAAAGCATGGAAGCCCAGATGTTTTTGCTCAATATCAAACCCAGTTCGCTGTTTGTGCCCAATTACCCCACCGAAGTCCGCACCTTTGAAAACTGGCCGGACTCGTCGTTTAGCCGGGTCTACCTTGTCCGGGCCCGTACTTTGCCGGAGTTTTTCCCTCTCGGTGAGCCGCTGCGAAATTATCCGAAGGTCATTCCGGAAGAACATCTGAGCTACTATACCAAGCTCCCGGAGGAATACAACGATATCGGTGATTTTACCTTGCAGTTGCTGGGGGAATTACAGGGTGTTAGCGGTGCAGACCTCGATGATCTCATTGCCCGAATGGAACCTCTGCAACTGGCCCGGATTCTGACCAACTACTTCCACCGCGAATACCGCTATACCCTAAAACCGGGCCTTGCGGAGGATGGAGACCAGTTGCGCCATTTTCTATTTGATTCGAAAAAAGGTTACTGTACTTATTTTGCTTTTAGTGCGGCTCTGATGCTGCGTTCTTTGAGTATACCCACCAGGGTTACCGTTGGTTTCCTGGTCAATCCGGGACTGCGCATTTTGGACTATTACCCCCTCTTTGCGGACCAAGCCCATTCTTGGGTAGAGGTCTTCGATCCCCACCAAGGTTGGGTTACATTTGACCCCACCACCTTTGAATTGGCTCCCGGTGAAGAGTTGAAATTTGGTCTGCCCGATGGGGCCAAGGAAGATTTGGCCGCTCTGACGGAAGAACTGCTGCGCAACGATGTCTTGAATGCCGAAAACGGTCTGAAACAGTTGGTAGCGGAAGAATCCGCATCCGAGAGACTGTTGACTCGGTTTTGGGAGACGATCAACCAACGCAGTTGGTTGCTGCCTGTCTTGCTGTTGTTGCTGTTTATTGGTTTGCTGCTGTCGTTTCGTTTCCGTTTGCTTTATCTCGCTTTACGCGCCGAACTGCCGCTCTTTGCGGCTACAGCGTCGGAGATACGGGAGACCGGGACCCCAAGAAGCCCAAGGACTCAGAATATTCTGAAGGATTGCCCTGAGCGGCGGCACCGTGATTTTGCCAAAATTATGGCGGCGATGTACCATTATTTGTGGCTGCTCAACTGTGGTCTGTTTGCGGCCTGCAATAGTCGGAGTGGCCGAAACGCTGTTTCGGATTCGGCTAAACGGTTGTCGCATCGATTTAAGCCACCGTCCCAGTTGTATGCTTGGCAAAATGCTTTGAATGCTTTGAATGTTTTAAATAGGGGAGATGTTTCGGGCGTTTGGGAGAGTCCCGCCGGGCCTGCCGAAAAAACGGAAGAAGCCGTGTCAGCCGCCGCTTCGGCAAAGCCGGCGCGGCGGCAAAGAGAACTGGCAGCTCTGTTGCACAGCAGCCGGACTTGTCTGGCTCTGCTGCAAAAGTACTGTTTTGATTCTCGTTTTGGCACAGAAGATGCCGCTCGGCTGCGTCGGCATTTAGAGGCCCTACAGGAGGCCGGCACGGCCGGCTCCCTGTGCCAACGAACGTGCTGGAATCCAGTGTATTTGTTGCACAGCTTTTATGGCTACTACTTCTCGGCAGAGTGGAAAAATGCCCGCAACTGGTTTAGACCTTTGGAACCGGAGCCCTTGGGACAAGAGAATTTGGAATAAGAGTCCTTGGGACAAAAATGCTTGGGACAAGAGAACTGGCAAAACGAGCCGAAAAGACTAAGACACACGCCGCAGAACGGCGGTGCCCAAATATCCAAGTCTCCAATTGTTCGAGTCTTCCAATTGTTTGAGTACCTCGGTACGGCAAGAACTAATGATAAAAATGGCGCACACCGGTGCAGATCATAATGAGGCCGTGTTCATCGGCAGCCTGAATGACTTCCCGGTCGCGCACGGAACCGCCGGGATGAATGATGGCCCGCACTCCGTATGTTGCCGCTTGGTCCACGGTGTCCCGAAAGGGGAAAAAAGCATCTGAGGCCATGTAGCTGTCCTCAAGTGAAAAACCCATGCTTTCCATCTTCTGTGCCGCAATCCTGACAGAATCAATACGGCTCATTTGGCCCGCGCCGACACCGGGAGCGGCAAAGTCCTTGCTGAAAACGATGGCGTTGGATTTGACGCGACCGGCGATCTTCCAGGCAAAGAGTAGTTCCTGCATATCTCGTTCGTTTGGTTGTTTTTTAGAAAGGCAGCGGAAACCTTCCACTTCTTTGGTCTCATTCATTGGGCTTAGACTGTCATCCAGTTCCTGGATGGCAAACCCACCACTCAGGGGCCGGAAATCCAGGGAAGGAAGCTCGATACCTGCAATTTGACCGGGGATTTGCAGGATGCGCAGATTCTTTTTCGATTGCAATTTCTGCAAAGCATCTTTGGTATAATTAGGGGCCAGGATGATTTCGTAAAAGGTTTCACACAACTTTTCAGCCAGAGGCAAGGTGACCTCGCGATTGATGGCGACAATCCCGCCGAAGGCCGAGACCGTGTCGCAGGCCAAGGCGCGTTGATAGATGCTGAGCAAGTTCTCTTTACTGTGGCGTTCCAGTGCGGAACCGCAGGGATTTTGATGTTTGATAATAATGACCGCACTTTTGCGGAACATGCGCAGGAAGCTTAGAGCGGCCTCGGCATCGAGGAAATTGTTATAAGACATTTCCTTTCCATGCATTTGTTTACAATGGGTTACCACACCGTTTCCGGCGTTTGCGGTTTTGTAAATGGCACCAAGTTGGTGGGGGTTTTCACCGTAGCGAGTCAGTTGGGTGCGCTCTCCGGCGATCAGCAGTTTCTCGGGGAATAATTCACCGTTTTGTCGGTTGAGCCAAGAACCGATGAGGGCATCGTAGTGGGCGGTGTGGCTGTAGACTTTGGCCGCCAATTTGCGCCGGGTCTCCGGGGAAATTTGGCCGTTTTCACCCCACTCGGCGATGAAGTCGGCATAGTCGGATGGTTGGCACAGCGCGCTGATGTTCCGGTAATTTTTAGCAGCGGAACGCAGCATCGAAGGCCCGCCGATGTCAATGTTTTCTACTATATGAGCCTCGTCATTGCTATCGGAGGCAGCCTGAGCAAACGGATACAAATTGACGGCCACCACAGCGATGTCGCGTAGGTTGCTGCGCTGCTGTTCTTCGAGATGTTCTGCCTTGTGGCGCAGGTAGAGCAGGGAGCCATGGATTTTCGGGTGGAGAGTCTTGACCCGGCCGTCGAGAATTTCCGGTGCATCGGTGAAATCGGAAACATTTTCGACTTCGAGTCCGGCACGGCGCAGGAATTTAGCGGTTGAGCTGGTAGCCATCAGGCCCAATCCCTGTCGGTGCAGGAATGTGGCCAGTTCAACGGCCCCTTCGGTGTCGGAAAGGCTAAATAGGGCGTATTGTTCGTACTGCATGTTGGGATCCTCCATTTGCTGAAATCGGATTTTTTGATATTGAAATGCTTGTGTGGGTCTGTCGGTTTTTTTTCTTTCCTTCCTTTAAGCAGCGGGAAGAAAACAAGGGGCAGATAAAGGGCAGATAAAAAGGGCAGATACTCCACTCTCGAATCTGCCTGTTGCGGGCTCTATGTCTGAAGGGCCGGGAAACTTTTCAGGGCCCGGCACAGTCGTTCCATCTGCGGGGCATTGCCGACAGAAATGCGGATAGCACCTTCCAAGCTTCGGCTGAAATCACGGAGAATGAAGTTTTGCTCCCGGCAATGTTGTAACAAGCTCGGACCCTGCCGGGACACAACTTGAATCATGATAAAATTGGTCGCACTGCAAAAAACTTTTTCTACGTAGGGCAGGGTCTGCAAAAATGCAAAGAGCTTTTGCTGTTCAGAGCATAGCTCTTTGATGTGAGCGGCCATGCTGCGCATGGCCGCGGCATCTTGGATCAGGCAACTGACGTAGCGGCTGACGGAGCCGGGCACCGGGTAGGGAGACTGGGCTGAGCGCAGCATTTTTACCAGTGGTGCTGCCGCCACCAGGCTGCCAATGCGCTCGCCGGCCAAGCCGTAGGCTTTGGACAGGGTGCGTAAAATTACCAGGTTGGGGTACCGGGAGAGCAGGGGCATAAGGCTGTGGTAGCCTTGGTCCGGAAGAGAGTCCTCGCCGGAAGCGTGCAGAACCCGGGCAAACTCGGCGTAGGCCTCGTCTGCCACCAGTAGTATGTCATTTGCCGCACAGAGTTCGAGCAGTTCGAGTAGCTCCGGTTTGGGAATCAGGCTGCCCAAGGGGGCCAAAGGACTGGGAATGAAGAGCAGTTTGGGTGTTTGTCCGGGAGCCTCGGCCGTTTCCAATAGACGGCGCAGCGCGGTTAGCGGGAGTTTTGCTTCCAGAACGGAGGTTTGCAAGGTACGGGAAGCTTGGTCTGAGGAGTTTTGTGGCCGTTCTCGGATTTCCAGCGGGATATCGATGATGCGGCAGCCCTGAATTTCGGCATAGCTGCGGTACATGCCAAAAGTCGGGCTGCAAATGGCGATTGCATCTTGCTCTCCGCAGAAGGCTCGAATTAGCAGGTCGATACCCTCGTCACTGCCGCGCCCGACAATGATTTGCTCACTGTGCACGCCGTAGAGTAAGGCCAAAGCCTCCACCAATTTTCGGGGCTGGGGTTCGGGGTAGTAGTTGTAGCCCTTGGTATCCCCGGCCCCTCCGGGGCAATCGGCAGGCTGCCCCGGAGGAGGATAGGGGTTTTCGTTAGCGTTGAGCAATATACTGCTTTGCAGTTCTTCGGCACTGGCGTGGAGCCGGGCCGAAGAATAGGGTTTCAGTCTTTGTATGTTGGGCCGTGCCCGGCTCAGCAACCGCGCCATTTTATTATCTTGGCCATCTTGGGCATTTGGGCCATCCGGGATGTTGTCTCTGACGGTATCACATCCGCTGTGTTGCGGATGGGGACTTTGTTTCGTTCCGGGTATTCCGGGTTTCTGCGGCATCCGAGGCATGGCTAGCTCTATTCGTTTTCTGTTCTCTGTTTGTCCAGCGATTTGCGGTGGCGTTGTTCCAGTATCTCAATGGCATCCTGCAAGCTCATATCACAGGCCTGCAATAACACGGCCAGATGGAATAGCAGATCCCCGGCCTCTGCGGCCAATTCGTGGCGCAGTTCCTGCTCTGTTTGCTTCTGTGTATTGTCTGAGGTTTGGGCCTGTTTGAGTGCCATTGCCGCCAAGGCTACTTCCACACCTTCTTCTCCGACTTTCTGGGCCATACGCTGCAAACCTTGCGCAAATAGATGTTGCACGTAGCTGTCTTTCTGAGTGCCGTTGCTATGCGTTTCGGAGTCATGCGCTTTTAAGCGGCGCTGTCGAATGATTTGCTCCAAGGCTCCCAACCAGCCGAGACCCAAACTTTCCCGGCCCTCATGGCCGGGCTGTTCCGGCGACAGACTAAATCCCGATCCGAGCCGGTGCAGCTCGGCGGGAGCATCGTTTTTGCACGGGACACTGTAGCAGGAGTTGCTGCCTTCGTGACAGGTCGGACCGCAGGGTTGGGCCAGAATTAACAGTGAGTCACGGTCGCAGTCCAGAGCCAACTCGCGAATATAGAGGAAGTTGCCTGAGCTTTCCCCCTTGCACCACAGACGCTGTCTGCTGCGGCTAAAAAATGTTACTTTGCCGCTATCCAGACTTTGTTTGAGGGACTCAGGATTCATAAAACCTTGCATGAGTACCTGTCGGGTCCGTTCATCCTGCACGATGGCGGGGAGGAGGCCGTTGATCTTCTCCCAGTCTATTGGATGGGCTCGCAGCCAGTCCTGCCATTGCTCTTTGGTCGTCAGTTCAGACCGGCGGATGCGTCTGGGGGTGTCGTTTGGGAAAGACTCTGTGTTCATGTCCGGATGTTCCTGTGATTCTGTGTTTCTGTCAAAGGTTTCCTCTGTTTTGCCGCAGTGCCTGTAGACTGTGGGCACTGTTCGGTAGTGGAAGGAGTGAAAATATCAATAGAGTCCGTCGGTTTCAAGGGTTTGGAGTCCAAGGAGTCGAAGATCCCAAGATCCAGAGAGCCTAAGGCTTTAGGACTTGAGGACTTGGACGGAGCAACGACTTCAGACACGGGTATGGACACCGTTTTCCTGTAGGTACTGTTTCAGCTCCGGAATGGAGATTAGCCTTTTGTGAAATACACTGGCCGCCAAGGCGGCTTCGTTGTCTACCTTCCGGAACAATTCGAGAAAATGTTCCTTGGTTCCGGCACCACCGGAGGCCACGATAGGAATGGAGACTTCTTCACGCAACAGAGTCAGTTGCTCAATGTCATAACCGTCTCTCTTTCCGTCCCGGTTCATACAATTTAACACGATCTCCCCCGCGCCGCGCTCCTGTACCTCGTGAGCCCAAGCTACCAGTTCGCGTGTGGTATCGCGCATCTTGTCCGGTCGGCCGGTGTATTGCTTGACGCAGTAGCGTCCGGTTTCTCCGTTTTGCTCCTGATAGCTGTCAATACCGACTACGACACACTGGTTGCCAAAAGTGTGGGCCATTTCGTCAATCAGATCGGGGCGTTCCAAGGCCGGGGAATTGATCGAAATCTTGTCGGCACCGTTGGCCAGTACGATGCGGGCCTGCTCCGGGCTGCGGATGCCTCCGGCCACGGCGAAGGGAATATCCAGTACCTCGGCCACTCCGGCCACCCAACTCTTGTCGACACTGCGCAGGTCACTGCTGGCGGTGATGTCGTAAAATACCAGTTCGTCCGCACCCTCAAGGCAGTACCGTCGGGCCAGTTCCAGGATCCCGCCCTGTACCTCGTGATTGCGGAACTCTACGCCCTTGACCACTTGGCCATCTTTTACGTCCAGACAGGGGATGATTCGTTTGCAAAGCATAATAATACCTTATTTCTCTTTGGGCAGATCTTCTGTCTTTTGTCGTACTGTATGTAGGGCCTCTTGCAGTGTAAATCGCCCTTCGAGCAGAGACTTGCCCAAAACCGCCCCGGAAATTCGGTTTTGGGCTAAGCATTCCAAGTCGCTGAGGGTGGCTATGCCACCCGAAGCTTGGATATGAAGCAATGGGAAGCGTTGCTGAATATTTTGGTACAGGGAAAAGTTGGGGCCTTGGAGGGTACCGTCCTTAGCAATGTCGGTACACAGAAGCTGTCCGGTGTCGGGAAATTCTTCTAAGAGTTGCCACAGCGTTTTATCACTGAGTTCCTGCCAGCCGTGGATGGCCATGTAGGGCGTACCGTCCCGGTGATGGATGTCGAGGGCCAGGACAATACGCTCCGGGCCAAACTCGTCGAACCATTCCCGTACCAACTCGGGTTGTTTGATGCAAAGGCTGCCCACGATGGCCCGTTCGACACCGGCAGCAAAAATTTGTTGCAAGCGTTCCCGGCTCCGTATACCGCCTCCGCACTGGACCTTCAGGCCGCCGATCTTCACGATACTCTGAATGGTTTCGAGCTGAGGCTTGAGGCCCCCGCTTCCGGCCGAGTCTAAGTCGATGACATGTAGCCATTCGCTGCCTGCCCGGCGGTAATTGGCGGCCAGCTCTTCGGGCGTGTTCTGATAGCTGCTCTGTCGGGCAAAATCACCCTGAGTCAGGCGCACACAGCGGCCATCAATCAAGTCAATTGCGGGATAGAGTGTCAGCATAGTGTGTCCTCAAACAGAGCCGGCGACTTTGGCATGTGCTCTGTGCTCTGTGTTATGTGCCTTATGTCTTGTATTCTGTGTCAGCGTATTCCAGCCAGTTTCGCAGTATTCGGCTGCCGAAGCGGCCCGATTTTTCCGGGTGGAATTGGCAGCCCCAAATGTGACTGTCGCCGTGTTTTGTGCCGCGCACGATGGCACTGATCTCCAGTCCGCCGTAGCGGCAAATGGCCAGTGTTTCCGGTCCGGGGGCCAGATAGTAGCTGTGGACAAAGTAGCCGGCCGTATCGGTGGATGTTTCGAGACCATCGCAGAGTGACTGCAAAACCCGGGAATTGGTTCGGCCGTCTGCGTTCCGTGTCTCCGTATCATTGTCGGACCAGGCTTCAATCCGGTTCCAGCCCATGTGTGGGACGGCAACCTTCTGGGGGACAGCCATCTTTGTTTGCCTTTGCTTTGAGGCCGGCTCGGAAAGCCGGTCGAGTGCCGGACGCAGGGGGACTATACTGCCGGGCAGCAGTCCCAGCCCAAGCTGCCGGTCTCCTTCGCTCAGCTTTTCAAACAGCAGTTGCATACCCATGCAGATGCCCATCAGGGGAACACGGGCTTCGGCCACTTGGTGCAGTACCCGGTCCAGTCCGCTGCTGTATAGTTGTTTCATTATGTAACCGGCGTGGCCTACACCGGGGAAAATCACACGGTCGGATTGCAGGATCTCCTGCGGATCGTGGCTGAGTTTTAGGGAAAAGGTTCGGCCTGTGCTGTCATGTAGTTCGGTCTGAATGCGCCGGAGGGCGATGAAGATGGAGTTTAGATTGGCCGAGGGGCTTTCAATGATCGTGACGACTTGGGGTGATCGGCCTCTGCCTACCCGGTCGTGGGCGGTCACGTTTGGGTGTTTTTGCGTATCTGTGCCCGTATTCATGAGTAAGAAGGTTTCCCTGATGTAATAGTAATGGAATGGTCAATATAGTAGCAAAATGCCGGCAGAAAAGAAAGAGACTTGTCGGGCATTCACAAAAGCTTTCTCCTGTCGTTCGTGCCTTTTGCTGTAGGTGCAGGTGCACCTACAGGTCGTCTGTTTGGACATAACCGGCGGGATTTACATCAATGACAAGACTCATCTAAGACTTATTTAAAACTATCTAAGAACTATCTAAAAACTATAACGGCCGGAAATTGTTGGGAAATATTCTTCCCTGCCCCGGAATCCGAGAAAAGTCTAAAGCGTAAAAAGACAATACCCGACACTGGTCTAGGAGTTTTTGTATTGCTCAAAACTTGTCCGGAACGTTGTTTCGTTTGATTTGACGTTTTTGATCTTTGCCCGGAAATTTTGGGCCCGGAAATCCGGGATCGACAGGGCACTACAGAACAAAGGAACGGCCTCATGTTGAGAAGTTTTTATACCGGTACCAGTGGCTTAAAGGTTCAAGAGCAGCGCATGAATAATGTGGCGAACAACCTGGCCAATGTAAACCGTACCGGTTTCAAGCGCGATGTGTCGGTCATGAAGGCTTTTCCCGAGATGTTGATCAGCCGCCTGAATGATCAGGTGCAGCGTCTTCCGATCGGGAGCATCGACAATGCCCCTGTCATTGGCATGATGGGCACGGGGGTGGAATCCAACCAAACCTTTATCGATTTTTCTCAGGGTAGCTTGGTGGAAACTGAGCATCCCTACGACTTAGGGCTTGAAGGCCAAGGCTTCTTTGTGGTTGAGACACCTCAGGGAGAACGCTATACACGCAACGGTGAGTTTATCCTGGGAAAGGAAGGCTACCTTGAAACCAAAGATGGGTTGCGCGTCCTGGGAGAAAACGGTCCGATACAACTGAAGCTGCACAATTTTCGGATTGATCGCAGTGGCGATATCTTTTATAACCCTGTATTACAGGACGACCCGCAACGTCTCGTCAGCGAACGGGATAGCATTGCCCAAGGCCGTGAAGAGCTGCTCGACACCCTGAAGATTGTGGGTTTTGATCGACCGCAGCACCTTGAAAAAATGGGTTCCTCATTATTCAAGCCGGCTTATGAAAGTAATCTGGAGATTCCTCTCAGCGGTGAGGCTCAATCTCTGGAGGCTCTCCAACGCCCGGTGGTGCGTTGGAAGATGCTGGAGAAATCTAATATCAATGCTGTTGCTGAAATGGTTAGTATGATCGAAGTGCAACGTGCCTACGAAGCAAACCAAAAGATCATACAGACTGACGACCAACTGTTGGGGCGGCTAATCAATGGTGTTGGGGATTATGCCTAAAAGAGAGCCGGCCGATAATCAGGCAGCATACATTTTCAGGAGATTTCTATGATACGCTCGCTTTGGACTGCGGCCTCCGGTATGAATAGTACGCAACGGTACTTTGACACCATTGCCAACAATTTGGCAAACGTCAATACTGTGGGCTATCGTCAGGTACGTGCTGAATTTGAAGATTTACTCTATGCCCATCGGAAATTGGCGGGAACGCCGGCTACTGATGAGACGGTGCGCCCGTTGGATGTCTCCGTCGGCCACGGCAGCCGGGTTGCGGCCACACAGCGTATTTTTAACCAGGGTATTATCAAAGCCAGTGACAGCCCGGTCGATATAGCCATCCGGGGCGAGGGTTTCTTTCGGGTGGAAATGCCCAACGGTGAGTATGCGTATACTCGCAATGGTGCTTTTAAAATTGATGCCAACAAGCAAATTGTGACGGCCCAGGGTTTCCGGCTTTCTCCTGAAATCATTCTGCCCGAGAATATTAACCTGGAAAAAGACCTGATCGTCACCCGTGACGGCAAGGTCAATGTCCGTATCAATGACGATATTACAGGCGTGGGCCAGATCGAGTTGTTCCGCTTCGTCAACCCCGCCGGGCTGAAAGCTTTGGGGGAGAATGTGTATCAGGAGACCCAAGCTTCGGGTGAGGCCATTCAGGGGAGTCCGGAAGACGACAAGGGGATGGGTACTCTGTATCAGCGTTTTTTGGAGTATTCCAACGTCAATATGGCTAAAGAAATGGTGAATATGATCGTGGCCAATCGCGCCTATGAGTTCAATTCGCGGGCCATACAGACCAGTGACAGTATGCTAAACACGGCAGTAAATATTAAACGTTAATATTACTGCATTGTATTCGTATTTGACCAAGACAAAAGCGTTGCAAAATAAGGATGCTGCGCCGATAGTTCCCAAGACACCAAAGAAAACACCCCAAAATACACCAAGAGTGCTACGATTCGATTGACCTGCGATGCCATCTATTCAAGACCTTAATGCCTTTAAAGGTGTAGTAAATCAGTTTGGCAATGAACCTGAAGTTGCACAATCCAAGGATGAAGTGCTTGAGGACATCCAACCTGGAGAAAATAGTTCTCCGCTTATGCCGGAGCTCGCAGCGATGCGGGAAGCTCTGGAGCAGGAAAATCAGGCCAAGGCAGAAAATCAGCAACAACAGACAAATGAAGAGGCTCCGCCTGCTTCTGTAGAAGAACCGGAGACGGCTCCTGCCGAAATCGTGATGAGCGAAGAAGCGGTTCCTACAGAAGATTCGGACCCGGACTTTGATGTCAATCTTCCAGATGACAGGGCTGACCGTGTAATAGAAGATGCCGATGAGCCGGATGCCGATGCTCTCGTCCTTCCTCAAACATCGGATGAACCTTCAGATTCCGGCGATACCGATCCGGAGCCCGTCACCCCCTTCGTCCCGGTCAATGAATCATTTCAAATTCCGGGCGAACCGGATGAGGAAGAGGCTTCGGATCCGGAGTTTCCGTCTGAGTCTGTCTACCGAATGTTGGATACCGGTTTTGGTGGCTTGGACAGCGAACGTCTGAATGCGGATATCCTTGAAAAAAAATCGGGAGACGGTTCGGCCGCTCTCGAACAGCCCCAATCGGAAGCTCCGGCGGAAGAGGCCCCCTCCGCAGATGTTGGGAATGAACGGCCTGAAGCTCTCTCCGATTTGCCGGTTGACGAAAATGAGGCCGAGAATGAGCTCGGGCTGCCGGAGGAACCGAGTGAGGTTGCGACAGAAGCAGGTGGACTTTCCGCAGACAGCAACCCATTTGTTGAACCTGATTTCCCGGAAGATATGTTCCCCGGAGACGATGGCAGCTTGGTGGAAGGAGTATTTGAAGCGGGTTCACCCGGGGACTCACCCCAAGCCAATCAAGAATCTTCCGGAAATGCGGACTTCCTTGAGGTCAATGATGATCCGGTTTTTCCGAACGAAGACGATGACGAACGGGACGAGGGTTTCTTAAGTCCGCCGGAGGCCGCTATGTCGGCCCTCGACAGTATTGCCCAATTAGAACAAGCTCTCCAGCAGCATCGCAGCATTGATTTGCTGAACATTAACGAAGAACATGTAGAAGAAGAAAACGTATACGAGGAGCTGGAGTTTCATATCTCGCACGAGTATGCCCGGGAGTTTCTGCTTCAGTTAAGCTCCTATCCAATAGCCTTGAAGTTGGCTATTGAAGAAGAAATTGGCGAGAACGAGCTTGACGAGACCACGATTGAAACCCTTGTGGAGATGGTCAGTGCCGGGGTTGATCCTCGCCGTGTTGCCAATTATTTTTTCTCCCAGACAGGCAAGCGCATCCTCCTGCCGAAAGGCCACCGCTACCACGCTCATGACTGGGATGACATCAATTCCCGGTTCGATCGCCAGTTCGCCCAGATTGGTTTCCCGTTAATTCAGCGTGCCTTTCTCGGAGTCTTCCTGTTGGCCATTTTTTTCTGGCTGCCCTTCTATTATATCTATCGGCCGGTACAGTCTCATTTATATTACCAAAGAGGTTACTCCGAAATCAGTCAGGATCATTTTGATGAAGCCGAACGGTATTTTACCCTCGCATCAAATGGCTGGCCGCTGTTTAACGATACTTTTTTTGTCAAAGGCTGGCCGTATAGGTCTTGGTTCCTTAGGTATGCCGAAGCCTATGCCGCACGTAAAGATTTTGTGAAATCGACATCCAAACTGGACGAAACTTTACGCTTCTACCCGGACTACAGGAGTGCCTGGTTTCAGTATATTGGTCTCCTCAGTCAGGAAATGGGCGAATACGCTGAGGCTGAAGAAGTTATACAACAGTATTATGACCGTTTTGGACGGGATTATGATTCTTTGATTGTCCGGGGCCAAAACTATCTGGACTGGGGAGACGTTGACCCGGTCTATTACGAAGAGGCCCGCCAGATTTTTGGTGCCACTTACGGTCTCGAAAGCAAAGATGATTTGCCCTTGCTCTATCTGCTGGATTATTATATTCGCACTGCGTCTTATGACAATAATGAGACGCAACTACAGAAATTGACTTCTTTTTTCCTTAGTGCCGACCCGACCAGTCTTGAGGTTCCGTCCGAATTGTTTGCCCGGGTTATAAGTAGAACGGCGGATTATTACTTGCGGCGCGGCAAAGTTGAAGTGGCGAAAAAATTACTGCTGAATGCGGCCCAAACAAGCGAAAACAGCATGGAGATATATCGTTCTTTTGCTCGTTATTACGACATGATTAACGATGACGAGAAAAAAATGGAAGCCCTGAACATGTCGCTGTTCTTTTTGGGCTATCGTGATGATCGCAGTACCACGCTGAACTTGCTGGAAAAATTTTCATTGACAAAGGAGCATGCGCAGTTTGTTTCCGGGCAGAATGATACATCTTTTGATGCCAGTGTTGTGTTTAATGACCTTTTGGTCCAGCTGAGAGCTGTAGAGCAGCGGCATTTGAACATTGACCGTTCCGAAGCCGCCGATGTTTATGCTATGTTTGGCAATTTTTACTACCGGAACATACCCGAGTCCCTCAGTGCGATTCCCTATTATCGGAAATCTATCGATCTTGGCATCAAGGACCCGTATATTAACTATAAGCTTGGCCACCAGTTTTATCAGCGAAGGGATTTTGAGCCTGCGGTTGAGCAGTTTTTGGAAAGTCAACTGAAGTTGACGGATAACAACAAGATCAAATATGCTTTGGGCAATAGTCTGTTGCAGGTTGGCAGTTATAACAGTGCGCAGGGCATCCTTGAGGAGGTCTATTCTTCGCTTCAGGGAGAACTGCACCAAAGCTTTCTCATTGATCCGCAGCATTCTCAGGAAGCCCGCGACCGATTGTTCATGTTGGTGCGGCTGGCCAATGATTTAGGGGTTTCCTATCACAGTGAGAGGTTGCGGAGCCTGAATGTGAACAATGAAGATACGGCCATGGCTTATTTGATTCAGGGCATGGGTTACCTGGATATTCTGAGCCGCGAAGATACCGTTTCTCTGAAGCTCCCGCCCGAATTGCTGTTTCGTCCTCGCCTGCTGACGAAGAAAACCATCAACATGTTAGAAAATGCCATCCCGGCACAGGGCTTGGTTCCCGGCAGTCTTCCCGACCGCAATCTCAAAGAGATCCTGGAAAACAAGATTAGCACCCCTGTGTCGAGTGAGGAAATCCGGCCGTATTGGTTAGATATTCTCGACCCGATTGGGTTGCAGAAAACGATGGACTATTAGAGAATAATGGAATCCCCGATTCATCAGAGTATTTTTATGCCAATTACCGCCTTTTCTGTCCGCCTTGTTGTTCTCCCGGCTCTGTTCTGGTGTTTGCTTTTGTCCCCGTTTTCTGTGGGAGACATTGGGGCACAGGATGTTGCCTCTGATACGGGTGAAACAAGTGCCAAGGGTGACAGTGCTCAGGAGACGACGGATGAGCTTTTGCCTATGGTGGCCGAGGAGCGGAGCCCCGGCTGGCTGCTGCTGGAGCAGGGCAAGCGTCTGTACCGGGAAGGGGACTATGGTGAGGCCCTGCGCAAATTTCTGCTGGCACGGGGTTCCGGTACCTATGCCCCCGAAGCCAATTATCTGATAGGCAGTATCTTTGATACGGACAATGATTTGGCTTTGGCCGTTTCTCAGATGCGAGAGGCCTTGGACCAGAAAGATTTCTTTTACGATCAGAATGATGTTTATAATCTGTATATGACCCTGGCCAACTTGTACTATCGTCAGCAGAATTATCACGAATACGAGGCCACCATGCTAAAAGTGATACGCATGGAACTGCCGGCAACCCCCGAGACGCTGCGCAAAGGCTTACAGATTCGGAATATGTTACAAAAGCAGGGGATTGATAATGTACTCTACTACTATGACGATTCATACTCGCACATCATTCCGGCTCTGAATGAGCTTTCTTTATACTATTACAAGGAAGCCCATTACAACGATGCCCTGCGCTTGAGTCTCTACTCTGTCATTTCCACTCTGTCTCAGGGCATAGGCTACCTGAAGCAAGAGCAATACATGACACTCATCCCCCAAACTCCGGACGAGTTGTATACCATTAATCCGGAGTACATCATTGACAAGTTGAGCACGGATTTGGAAAGGGTGGGTATCGACTACCCATTTGAATGGGATATCCGGGACCTTTCCCTTAAAAACCCGAAGGAACAGTTGGCCGGGATTATTGCCAAAATCCGAGAGGTGGACCCTTTGTATCAATTCAGCTTGTTGGGTTACTACCTAAACAGCCTGGAGCAATACCCCGTGACTTGGGAATTACTCGACAAGAACCAACTGTACCGGCAACTGTATTTTATCGGGTCAGCCCTTTCTATTCAGGGCCATATGGATAGTGCAAACAATATCCTGAACGTATTGAATTATCAGCCCCAAGCCGGAGAATGGAGCTTCCGCGCCGGATCTCAGCTACGGCAGTCTTTTATCGACAAACAAATTCCGTTGGGTGTATTGTCTGTTCAGATAACCGACTGATAAGCATCGGGCAGGGGATGCTTCCTACAGGCCGAACCTGTATCTGTTTACCCGTTATTTGGGGCTGTTTGCTGTTTCCCGCGTTTTCCTTCTTATGAGACTTCGATATTTGACATCTGTTGTGCATACATTATTCGGCAGGCGGCTGATTGGCAGCCCTTTGTTTTTGCTTCTGCTTGCCGGCCTGTTGTTCGCCCTGAGCTTTCCTGGTGATATTTTGGGAAGCACAAGCTTGCAGCACGGTTTGCCTCCTTTGGTATTTTTGTTTGCCCTGCCTCTGCTGCAAGTCTTGCGACAGTTGCGCAGCTTGCGGGAAGCACTGTTTTACGGGGCTTTTTACGGTTTTAGCAGTTATCTGATGCTGAGCCTCTGGCTGTTGGATTATGATTGGATTGCCTTTATTCTGATTCCGGGCATCTATCTCTATTATTTCAGTATATTTTTTGCGGCCTACTACTTGCTTGTCAAAGTCTTGAGAAAATATGGACTACCCCCATTTCTCTGCTACATTGTCTTTGTTCTGTTCTGGATGGTCTTGGAATACACCAAGTCTACAGGTTGGGTCGCATACACCTACGGCAGTTTGTTGTACAGTCACTACCTCTTTCCTGCGGTTATGCACTTCAGCCGTAATTTTCTGCTACAGAATCTGTCTTACGTTCTTATTCTGGCTCCCGCAATCTGTCTCCACATTTTGCTCTGTCCCGCTCCTGTCGCTTGGCGGAGAGCGGTGACGCGATTAGAAACCAAGCGTCTGTCTGTCGGACTTCGGCAAATTTGTCGGGATAATAATGGTTGGTTATGGTTGGTTATTGCCGGAACTGCCGTGGGCGTGTTGCATTTGAGTTTTGCCCTGGGGCACTCTGCGGAAACCGGTGCCCGGCCCGAAATTCGGGCCGATGTTCTGTCCGATGTCGAGTCTGAATTGTCGGCAAACAACCGATCTGAAACCTTAACCGCTTTGGCCGCTTTGCCGGTAAGCCCGGATAAATTGAACGTGGCTTTGCTGCAACATGACATTAACTCTTGGCAAACGGAAGAGAACACGAACCGTCAGGCCTTGGAACGGCTTTTGTATTTGAGCCGCAGAGCGGAGGAGCGTAATGCAGAGCTTATCGTTTGGTCGGAAACGGCGTTTGTTCCCAATTATCGCCTAAATCGCGACAGTGATACGGGGCCTGCACTGGAGAATATCCGGGAGCTTGAAGCCGAGTTGACGGAAGTTGAGAGTCAGGAAGAGCGCAGCGTTGTGGCGGATAACCTGCGTTATTTTCGCAATGTGTATGAGGAAATCTTGCAGGCCAAAGAGTTGCAGCAATACCTGCTTCAGGCCAAGGCCACATATTTGATTGGCACCAACGATTACGGCCGGCCCCAAGAATTTCCCGGAGAAAAACGGTGGGGCCTGTACAATTCACTATTGTTGATCCGGAATGGGGTAATTCTGGGAACTTACCATAAACAGCGTTTGGTGCCCTTTACCGAAGAGGGTAAGTGGGAGGATATTCTGCCCCGTCTGAACGTCTTGTTGCGCAAAAATGGTTTTGCTCAGTACAGTGCCGGCACCGGCAGTCCGATTCTCCGCCTGCCTTTGCAGGGCAAAATACGCCCCACACTAAAAATCTATGCGATGATCTGTTATGAAGACTCTGTTCCCTTGTACCGGCCGCATAGACTGCCGGCATCCGGAGAGCCGCACCCTACTTTGGCAGAGCGGGACTTTGACGTTTTGCTTTCGGTTTCCAATGATTCCTGGAGTCCTTCACCCATTGGTGGCTTGCAACATCTGAGCAGCGCGGTCAGCCGCGCTTGGGAAGTGAATCGTTATTTTCTGCGCGGGAGTACTTCCGGCCAGACTGCGGTGATTGGGCCCAAAGAAGGTTTGTTGGGCCGTCTGCCGCCCAATATTCCGGGGATTTTATATTTTCGGTTGCCATTGGCAGAGGCTCGGTAAGAGTGGGTCTGAAGTTCCCTCCGGCAGGCAGGGTTTTGTTTGAAGATCTTGTTTGGAAGCCCTGTTGGAATCTTCCGGCTGAAAGGCCCGTGTATCGTCCCGTGTCCCGTCTCCCGTGTGTCATCCTCGTGCCGTCCTAAAACGGGACAACAACGTGATGATAAGGCAACAATAACACAATGATAAAACGATGGGGACTTTTTTGTGATGCCCTCAAATGGGACTGGTGAAAAGCCGCCTTTTTTGCTAGGATGCACAGTTCTTTCGTCACCGCTAATAGCATGGCTGTGGGGTCAGCCGGTATCTGTACTCCGAGCACCGACCCCAAAGCTCGTATACCAAAGTTCTGAAGTGTCAAAGTCTTTAGTTTCCCTTAAAAGGTCTTTCCATGAGTAAATTTAAACAGAAACGCCCGGAGCCGGCAACAGAAAGCCTGACGGATAAGGCGTTTGAGGTGTTGGACGACACGACAAAGCGCGATGTGTCGGAACTCGGGCTCGAGGCTCCGGCCGTTGGTTCCGATAGCGGGAAGAACACTGCGGCCCGGACTCCGGCACTGAGCCCGAAAGGTGCGCCGGGCAAAGAAGACTTGGAGTTTTTCCAAAATCGGCTGGACGCAATACAAAGCAGTCTGCGCATGAATATCATTGGTCAGGAGGGATTGTTGCGCCACCTGCTGTTGGTATTGGTCGGTGGCGGCCATATTTTAATTGAAGGTGTGCCCGGCTTGGCCAAGACTTTGGCTGTGCGCAGCATGGCCGAGAGCCTGCAACTCAACTGTAAGCGTATCCAGTTCACCCCCGACTTACTGCCTGCCGATCTGATCGGCACCATGATCTTCCACCAGAGCAAAGACGAGTTCGTGCCCCGGCACGGGCCCATTTTTACCCAGATACTGTTGGCCGATGAGATCAACCGAGCCCCGGCCAAGGTTCAGTCCGCGCTATTGGAGGCGATGGGGGAGCAGCAGGTAACCATTGGGGACACCAGCTACAAATTGCCCAAACCCTTTTTTGTCATGGCCACTCAGAATCCCATCGAGGAAGAAGGTACCTACCCGCTGCCTGCGGCTCAGCTGGACCGCTTCGACATGAAGTATGTGGTGCGCTACCCCAGCCCAAAAGATGAACTGGAACTGCTGATGCAGTACCAGCATGGACAACTCGGCTTCCAAAAGACGGTCTGCGAGGCCGGGGAAACTCGGGGCGTTGAAGATGAGCCGCCAGGCAAAAAACGGAAAGACAAGCCCGAATCGCAAAGTAAGACGCAGAATAAGACACAAGTCGAGGGCCATGACGAGGCTCATGAGGATGTTCACGGCTACCGACTCAGTCCGCAAGACTTATTCCGTATGCGCGAGATTGCCGGGCAGATTCACCTTGGAGAACCTTTGGCACGCTATATTATCAACATTGTCAACGCCACGCGCGAGACGAATAGCCGCTTGGAATTCAGTCGTTATCTGGATTTGGGGGCATCTCCGCGTGCGAGTCTGGCCCTGTGCCGCTATGCGGCCCTGAACGCCTTGTTCTCCGGGCGCGACCATGTGTTGCCCCACGATATCAAAGTTGTTTGTCCTGCCGTACTACGCCACCGCCTGCTGCTCTCCTACGAAGCGGAGGCCGCGAATCAGAACGCAGATGACGTAATTCAGCAGATATTGCAAACCGTGGTCGTTCCCTGATTGTCCGTCCCACATAATGAAACTTGGCTGTCCATTTGTTTACTGTCTGCGATAATCTATGATTGAAACCAGCGAAATCCACAAATATATCTGGCACCTCAATCTCACTGTCAACCGCTTGGTGGAAGAGATGTTTGCCGGTAACTACCGCGCTATCTTCAAAGGCTTTGGCTTGGAGTTCGCCGAAATCCGTGAATATATGGATGGCGATGACACGCGCATGATCGACTGGAATGTTTTTGCCCGTACAGGCCAGCTGCATTCCAAGACCTTTCAGGAAGAGCGGGAACTGGCGATGGTGATTATCGCCGATTGTTCTGCTTCCATGCTGGAAGCCAACATGAGCAACCGCAAATTTGATCTGCAACTATTCTTGTTTGCCCTGTTTGGTGCGGCCGCAGCCATGCACAATGATCGGGTTGGCAGCATTTTCTACCATCAGGATGTGGCAGAGTTTTTCCCTCCGAGGAAAGGCCGCAAATATGTTATGCAGCAACTGACCAGCCTGACCGCTCAGTTGGGCCGGGCTTACGACAATCGCGGCAGCAATCTGGGGCAAGCCTTGGGTTTGGCTGCGCAGAGGATGCGCAAGCGCGGCATCTGTATTATCCTGTCCGATTTTTTGTCTTTGGACTACGAAAAGGAATTGGCTATTCTGGCCCACCGGCACGATGTCATCGCCATCCGTCTGGGCATGGAGTTTCACAACCGTTTTCCCTCTGTCGGTCTGTCCCGGCTCAGCGATTACGAATCGCAGGAGAGTCACTTCTTTTGGGGACACTCCGCCGACTTGAAAAACCGCTACAAAGACTACTGGCAACGTCAGGAAGAACAGTGGCAACGGATTTGCCATCGCTGTGGCGTAGATAGCTACAGCATCTTTACGAACGAAAACATGGTGCAAAAAATTTACGAGTATTTGTGGATGCGCCGGAAAAATGGCCGGAATCATCACCATGTGCGCAATGTCAGGCGGTTCTGATATGCAGAGTTCGGTCCGTTCTGTCCGCCCGATTGGGATTGGGGTTGGGTTTGCGCAAATATTCTGTGGTCTTTTGTTGGCAATTGTTTCATTGCTTTTGTTGGCCTCATTGACCCTATTGACTCCATTGGTTCCATTGGGGGCCTATCAACTGAAGTCTCAGCGTTTTGAGCCGGACAAATATTACATTGGCGAGCATGTGCGCATGATTCTGGAGGTGGAGGTTTCGCCCGCAGAGTTGGGGCCCGGTATTTTTCACAGCTACGCGAACAGTTTGGAGAGTAGCTCTCCCGATGGAAAATCGCAGGGAAGATCGGAGGAGAAAGTACAGGAAAAATTGCACGGGCAATTGCAGGGCCGGCTACGTGTTTCCGATCGGGGCCGGCTGCCCGACAACCTGAGCTACCGCATCCATAGCCTGAATATCTTTCCGGCCGGAGTACTCCATACTTATGTTGTCGAAATCAGCTATGCTGTTTTTACCACGGAGATCGGCAGAATCTCCGCCTTTGAAATCGAAGGCTTCACCATTCCGCAACTGACCATCCCCCGAGCCCTTTCCAGTCTGACCAAAGACGGGCGCAGCCCCGATGTGGGCAATAACCCCATAGATCAAGGTCTTCCGTCCCTGGAGTCCACCCCGCTGTCTTTACCTCGGGTCGACTTGACTATTGCTTTGCTGATTCAGGTTGTCGTCCTGTTGCCCATTTTTCTGCTCCAGAGTTCCAGACGTTTGCGGCTTTGGGCCGGGAACCTGCGGCAGAAGTATCTGCACAAAAGGCCCTATCGTCAGTTTCTGCGCCAGCTCAATATGCTGCAACAGAAAGAAGACCTGAGTGTCCGAGAGTACTACCGGATCCTCAGCTCCCAGGTGCGATATTATTTGGGCCATCGCACTCGGCACCCGTGTTCTGCCTATACCACCGAAGAGTTGTCCCGGCTGAATATGAAATTCTTGGCAGAGCCGCAGAAACTATGGCAGCAGGTGCTCGCCGTGCTGCGGGCGGGTGATGATTTGCGCTTCCGTGGCGGGGATGTCCCCGGACGGGGACAGGACGGACAAAGCGGGCAATCGGATTCCCCGGCGCATCGGACTCCGGGCTTGGTTCCGGTCAGCCAAATGCAAAAAGACCGGGAAGTCGGTACAATCATTCAGTTTGCGAAGTTGATTGAAAGGCAATACCAAAAGAAACAGCAGGAATTACTTCATGTTTAGTTTTACTGAACCGGTCTGGTTGTTGCTGTTGTTGCCGGTGCCTGCCTGCCTGTTTTTCTACTTTGTGACCCTGCGACACAGGGGGGGGTTGCCATTCTCCTATCGCGTCTGGGGAGCTTGGGGCTTTTACCCGCGCCAGCCGTTGGTGGCACTGCTGATTTTCAGCAGCCGGCTTTGCTATATCCTCTCTTTTATTCTGCTGATTGTCGCTCTGTCCCGCCCCGGTATTTCTCGGCAGGAAGAGGTTTATATTGATACCGGGGCCGCCGTTTTATTTTTGCTTGACCTGTCTCCGAGTATGGCCGCGATAGATATTCCGCCCTATACCCGCATCGAGCGGGCCAAACAGGCCATCCGCGATTTTATTTCCAACCGGGTCAATGACAGTATCGGCTTTGTCGGTTTTGGCAGCGAAGCGGCGTTGTTGTGGCCCGCCTCGTTGAACTATGACAGTGCGATAGAGCGTCTGGAAGACATTCATGTACCCAGTCTCGGGCAGGGTACGGCCATTGGTCTGGGGCTGGCAATCTCGGCGAGCCATTTGGGTAAACTGCCCAACGAACGCAAAATCCTGATCATGTTGACGGACGGGAGCAACAATACCGGGGAGATTCTGCCTGAGGGCGCAGCCGAAATTATCCGCAACAAAGAGATTGAATTTTACATCATTGGTCTGGGACGGGCCGGCACGCAGTCGGCTTTGATTATCGACCCGAAGACCGAACGGCAGTTTCGCGGCAGACTGAGCGAGAGCTATAATCCGGAACGTTTGCGCAAAATTGCCCGCATTGCGGGGGGTGTTTTTTATAATGGTATGAACCAAAAATTGTTACAACAAAATATGGCGGCAATCGACAAGGCCGAAGAAGGTCAGAATAATATCGCCATCCGAGTCAAACGCCGATCTCTGGAGCAGGGTTTTATTATTGTGACTTTGGTATTGGCCCTGTTGGGCTTTGTAATCCGCTGTGTCATTTTGCAGGAGCAGCACCTGTGAGCTTCCTTTACCCCGAGTATTTGTGGTACAGTCTTTTTCTGCTGCCCTATTTGGCTGTGCTTCCCCTATACTATCGCAAGCAATTGGATGTCCTGCACTTGCTCTGCCGCTCTAATCTGAATGCTAAAATGCGGGCAAGTTACCGGAAATATTTTACTTTGTTGGCAACCTTTTTCGCCTTATTTATACTCTTTTTGGTACTGGCCCTGGCCAAGCCCCTTTGGGGCTATAACAGGAAGGCAGAGCCCCGGGCCAAGGGCTTACAGATCGTCTTTGTGCTCGATATTTCGCGCAGTATGTTGGCCCGGGATGTGGTTCCCAGCCGTCTCAGCCGGGCAATAGGGTTGCTGGGAGAGCTGCACGAGATCTTTGAAGGGGACGAACTCGGTCTGGTTGTATTCAAAGGCCGTGCCCAGACTCTGGTGCCCCTTTCCCATGATCGTTTGGTCTTTCCTTCACTCTTTCCTCAACTTGACACCGAGATTTTACAGACCCCGGGTTCCAATTTGGCGGCGGCACTGGAGGAAGGCATTACGCAATTTGACAACAGAAGCAACACCAGTCAGGTTATTATTTTACTCAGTGACGGGGAATCTCTGTCCGGCGACCCAAGCTATATTCGGCAACGTCTGGATAATTGGGACGGCACCCTAATGACTATTGGAGTTGGCACCAAGGAAGGAGCGGAGTTGCTGGATCAGGACGACAATATCATCACCAACTACCATGGTTTGCCGGTGCGCAGCCAGCTGCAAGAGGATGTTTTGCTGGATTTGAGCCACCGTACGTTTGGCAAATATTATCCCATTCAGGAGCTGAGTCTGGGCCGGAAATTACAGAATGAACTGGCACCCCTGACTCGTGGTAACCATATCTTAAAATATAATCTCCGTGACCGTTACCAGATATTTATTACTCTGGCCCTGTTTTGCTTTCTGATTGTCGCCACGCTGAAACGTTTTGGTTTCATGGGTTTCTATCAGTTCTCCAAGTCGGAGGGGCTGTCCGTGCTGCGCCACGGTAACCCGAATAGTTGGGATAAACCGAACGGTCGGAACAGGTTTTGAGGTCCGGCATGAATTATCGAGAAATAAGCCGGGTAAAGCGGCCGGCAAACAGCCCTTCCGGCAATCGGACATCTTTGATTCGCTTGGCCTTGCTGGCCGGATGCGTTTTGATCTTCAGTTCCTGTAGCAGCTATCTGGCCGATGGTATTCGGGTGGCTTGGGCCAAGCAGTTGTTCCGGCAAGGCAGTTATCAGGAAGCTTTGCTCTATTTTCTCGATGCCGAACAAAATCGCAGCCAAAATATCCAAAGGCAGTATGGCAAGCTGCCTCCCGGTGACTCCAAATTACTGGTTTTGCATCGCATTCGGTACAATATTGGTTTGGTCTACATTGCTCTGGGCCAGAGCAATGTGGCGATTGACAGTTGGCAGTCCATTTTGGACCGGGGTGGCTTGGATGCGGACAAAACTTTGCAGTTCACTGTCCTTTACAATATTGGTTTGCTTTACAGCCAAGCCGGCCGGAACAAAGAAGCGAGGCTCCATTTGGTCCGGGCTGTTGATCTGCGCCCGGAACACAATGATGCCCGGAAAGCTTTGGAGCTCTCCCTCCGGCACCTAAAGCAGAATCAGTTGAGCCAACAGTCCCAAAAGGACGATAAAATTCCGATCGAGTCTCTGCCATCGCAGTCCGGCATCGGCGACGAACAGATCCTGCACTATATTTCCCGCCAAGCTAATTACCGCTTCAAGCGGGATGCCAAGATACAGCAGGTGTTGCGTAATGATTGGTAGGGTACGGCACCGCAATAAAGCTGTAAACGATCGGTTGCAATATGGCCTCCGAGTGGGTTTGCGGCGTAATCCTTGTCCGTCTCTGTCGGCTATTGCCCTATTTGGGGTTGTTTGTTTGACTGTTTTCCCGGGATTGCCGGAAGTTTTCCGGTTGCCGATAGCCTCTGTGCTTGCGCAGGAAGAGCCGGATGCCCGGGAACAATACACTCCCGAGCCAAATATCCAAGAGCCGGATATTTGGGCAGAAAGTGCCCAAGAGCGGTATATCCAGGAACTGGGTATTCCGGAGTCGGGCATCCAAGAGCCGGATACTTGGGAACAAGGTGCCCGGGAGGGATCTGTTCCGGGGCCGGATATCCGAGAGTCCGATATCCAAGAACAGAATCTTTTGGAATTGGAAGCCGATCTTCCGGAGCCGGGCACGGAACAAAGCCAAAGCCAAAGCCAAAGTCAGCAGGAAAACGACAAACCGGTGACAGAAACAGCCCGGGTTGGCTCCGGTTTCCGTCCGCCGCTCAGTTTGCCGCCAAATATGAGTGAAGACAGTGGTCAGGCGGAGATTCTAAGCGATAAGGTGTATTTGCAGAGTTATTTTAATGTGCTGTTCAAGACACCTTTCCAACTTGAGGAAGATGTGCGCATTACGACTGTCGGGCAGAGTAATGTTGCCGGCCGTCCGCAGGTGCTGCGCACCGAGAGGTTGGATTATTCGCGCTATCGCACAGAGGAGGGCCGGGCCCGCCGGGCCTTTATCCTCGGTTTTTATACGGTCAGCCCCGGGCTTCACCAGCTGCCTCAGATTCGCTTTCAAAGCACGGAGAGCCGCAGTGTCTGGCAAAGTCCGGCCCTGCCGTTTGCCTCCTTCCGGGTTGATGAAGGCGACTTGGTTCTGCCCGTGAATGTCGAGATGAACCGGTTGCCGGAGAAAGTGTATCCGGGCCAGAACATTCTGCTCAATATTTGGGCCAATCGGGTGGAGGCCATCGACCAGAGTTCTTTGCCCCGGAACTTGGATTTTGCGGGTTTTCTGATACAGAAAAGCCCGGTTACGCCGGAAGTGGAGCGTGTGCAAATCCAAGGGAAAGATGTCTATCGGGTTTCTTTGGGCACTTGGCTGCTCAACCCCGTAGAACGGGGTTTGCTCAGAATCCCGCCCATTTCGGCCTTGGTCATGGGCTTGGAACGCCGCACTGCGGCCCGACAACTGGAAGTTCTGCCCTTGCCACCCAATAGGTATTTGTCCGGAGAGAGGGCGGAGCCCGATACCTCGCAGGCTTCCGGCTCTGCCGTTGCCATTGGTCAGTTTACGGTGTCTTTCCGGTTTGCCGGGCAGGAGACGGGGGAGACTCCCAAGATTCAGGAGCTTGAGGAAATTCAAGAGTCTCCGCTTGAGGAGGAACATCCCCAGACAGAACAGGGCCAAGTTCCGGAATTTGCCAAAGATGAGTTGATCCGTGTGGTGTTACGCATCACCGGCCACGGCAATATTCATATTTTGTCCTTTCCCGATGTGGAGGTGCCTGCCAATTTGGTGTTGCTTCGAAGTGAAGAAAGAGAATCTCTTGCCCCGGACTTTGCCAAGGCGGAACTGTATGGCTGGCGCGAGAAGGAATTTATTTATAAAGCGAAAAGCTCCGGAGAATACCGGATCGGCGTTGACAGTTTCCATTTCTTTGACCCGGAACGGGGGCTGTGGCTCCGCAGTGAGGTACAGGAGTTGACTCTTCAGGTGGTCAATCTGGTGACGCAGTCCTACTATTCCAACTTGGAGGATATGCATTTTTCCGGTGTGTCTGTGTTTTTCTTCAATTTGATGTACCGGTTGCAAAAATACGCCTTTTATATTTGTTTGGCGATTTTCCTTTTGACCGGAGTTTACTTTTTGTCGGAAGTGCCCGGTCTGCCCGGTTTGCCGTTGTTGGACAGGCTGAAGGGACGGAAACAGATACAGCGCGGCCGCTACGCCCGCTTGCCGGCGGGGTTTGCAGACGGTGACAGGGCAGGGCAGGGGGGCCCGTCGGAGGGCCAAAGCAGAAACGGCCCGCCGGAGTCCGGGGCCTTGCCGGATAAGCTTGCGGGGCTTTCTGTGCCCGACCGTTCGTTCCGTTCTGTCCGTTTCAGTATCCGGCAAAAGATTTTTGTGTCCCCATTGTGTCAGTCGGTGCTGCGATTTGGAACGGAACATCGCAGAGTTTTGTTTATGTTGCTGATTACGGTGTTTATTGGTTTGTTATACGGCTTTCTGTTGATGGCCGGTCTCAACTCGGAGTCGGGGGCGAAACAGTATTATTTACAGCTTCCCATTCCCGAGAGCAATAGTAATAATACCAGTACTAACAATAGTACTCGTATGGCGGGGCCGGAGGCAGGCCGGGAGACGGACAGAAACGGTCTCGGTGGGGCAGAACAGTTGGACAATATGTCTCATCTGCCGGGGAATTTGGCCAATGTGTCTCTGTCTTTTTACCGGAATGGTTTGCTGCCGGAAGCCTTGCAGGTTGCCTACCTCCATTATTTCTACCAGCCCCTGCAACCGGCTTCGCGCCGCTTGGTTTCTTCTTTGCGTATACAGCAGGGGCTGGACCCCGGTCTGCCGGGTTTCTTTTTCTGGCCGCTGCATTTCCACCATGCCTGGCGGTACTTGGCTGTCTGCTTGGTTTTGGCTGCCTCGGTCTACTGCCTTTACCGGAAAAAGAGAGACGGAGATGGCTCCCCATACGGTGGTTCTGAATTTCAGGATGATAAAGAAAATGATTTCCTCTCTGATTACCGCTATACGGAACAACACCACCATTTGATCAAGACAAGGTTACTGCTGATTTATCGCAATTACGCTATTGTTGTGGGGTTGTTGCTCCTGAGTCTCAGCATACCGGTGCGTTTTTCGCTGGCCGTTAATACTTTGCCGGACTTGCACTTGGAGGCCATCCCTTACCACAGCAGTGGCCGTAAGCCCGGAGAACGAGTCGGAAACAATGTCGAAAACGGTGCCGCCACAGAAAAAGAAGAAACAGCAAGGCGCAAAAACCGGAAGAATCGCTTAGATGCAGGTGAGTTAGTCAAGATCAAAGGCCGGGCCGGTGATTCTTATACGCTGGTTATTGGCGAGAAACAGGACCAGGGTTGGCTGAAGGAACAGCAACTATTTTTACTGCCGGAGTACTAGAAGGTTCAACAGGCTCACCTACCATTCGACAAGCTCACCCGGCCCCTTGGTCTAATGGACCCCAATAATTTCTACTATTGTCAGGTGGGTGAGGCACTCGAACTCCATCTAAGGCCCCCTTGCCAAGAGGTTCGACAGGCTCACCTACCGATAAGCCCACCTGGCCCTTGGTCTAATGGACCCCAATAATTTCTACTATTGTTAGGTGGGTGAGGTACTCGAACCCCGTCTAAGGCCCCCCCTTGCCAAAATTCGACAGGCTCACCTACCATTTTACAGGATCACCTACCATTCGACAGACTCGTCCACCGGCAAGCTCACCCGGCCCCTTGGCCTAATGGACCCCAATAATTTCTACTATTGTCAGGTGGGTGAGGCACTCGAACCCCGTCTAAGGCCCCCCCTTGCCAAAATCTCTAAACGAATATACAATCAGACTCTAAATCCAGACCAATTTGCAGGAGTACCCCATGAAAAAGCAAGATAACGTATTGACGGATATCGGACTAAACAGTAGAATATCCAATATCCAATATCCAATATCCAATATCACACTACTTTAGAAAGTAAGCACTTATTTCTTTGTATACTAACTAGTTATAAATATTTTTACTCCTTTTTCTTACATTCCCGTTTTCGCCTTTTTGTCTTTCTTTTTCTCTTTTCTACCGGTGTGACTTTGTTCGGCTGCGCCCCGATCTCGGACGACAGCAATGACCCGCCTGCGGCCTCTCCCGTAAAATCAACCGTTTCCCTTACTGCCACTGCTGTGGTCTCTTCTGTGCGGTTGGAAATGAGCAGTACTTTAGCCATTGCCAATATAGGGGCGGTTATTCGTTTAGCTACGGAGGCGGCTCCCACCAAGACCCAAGCGGAAGCCAATGCGGGTTATGTAAATCTGGAGATTACAGCCGGCGGCACAAGGAAATTTAGTATCAGCCAACACTATGGCAGTGATTTTACTAATGGCCTTACTCTGGCTGATGTCCTTACCGCCAATACCCAATACAAACTGTATCTGTTTTTTGACCCGAATGCCATTAATCCGATTGCAGGAGTAGACGGAGTCACCCTTACCAATGGTGTGGCAGCCCTTTCATTTATCACCGCTACGCTACCATCGGCAGGGGATGTTGTATGGAATGACGCATGGACAAATGAGCAGTTTGTGGGAAGCTTGCCCGAATGGAGCTACAGCCAAAATCAAAAAGGGGTCTTTGTCGCTTATACAAAAATCAATTTTTCTTCTTTTACTGGCATATCATTTACTAGTCGTGCAGCAAATGATATACTTTCTCAATCTATAGGATTTTTTGCGTTCAGTAGAGTTAGCTCTACCCCGGGATTTATTTTCAATATATCTAAACTGGGTGGTAGCTATCCTGATTCCGATGGATACTACTATGTGATAAGTGCTGATGATACAAGGACAGTACTCGGAAACGCTTTTATGTTAGAAATTACAGAAACTCCTCCACCGGCTACACTCATAGTACCTCTTACTCGTTATAGTAGTCCGTAATGGTATTTTGCTTGGGCCTGAGTTGTCTCTCTAAGCGGAATCTCTTTTAATTGTAGGAACCACGAAAGGTCCACTGGACAGAACCGGTTTTTACTCTTGTACATTTGTTTCGTGCTTTTCGTGGTTTAACAGACGGAATTAGTCTCTACTACAGTAGATTGGTTCGGGCATGTTGAGACACACGCTCACCCGGCCCCTTGGTCTAATGGACCCCAATAATTTCTACTATTGTCAGGTGGGTGAGGTACTCGAACCCGATCTAAGGCCCCCTTGCCAAAATCTCTAAACGAATATACAATCAGACTCTAAATCCAGACCAATTTGTAGGAGTACCCCATGAAAAAGCAAAATAACGTATTGACGGATATCGGACTAAACAGTAGAATATCCAATATCCAATATCCAATATCCAATATCACACTACTTTAGAAAGTAAGCACTTATTTCTTTGTATACTAACTAGTTATAAATATTTTTACTCCTTTTTCTTACATTTCCGTTTTCGCCTTTTTGTCTTTCTTTTTCTCTTCTCTACCAGTGTGACTTTGTTCGGCTGCGCCCCGATCTCGGACGACAGCAATGACCCGCCTGCGGCCCCTCCGGTAAAACCAAGCATTTCTTTCTCTGCCACCGCTGTAGTATCTTCTGTACAATTGGAAATGAGCAGTAGTGTAGCAATTACAAAGATAGGGGCCGTTGTTCGCCTGGCAACGGAAATAGCCCCCACCAAAGCAGAAGCAGAAGGCAACGCAGGTTATGTAAGCCTTGATATTACGGCTGGCGGCACAAGGAAATTCAGGATAAGCCAACACTATGGCAGTGATTTTACGGATGGCCTTACTCCGGCCGATGTCCTCACACCCGGAGAGAACTATAAGCTTTACTTGTACTTTCCCGATATAGCCTCAAATACAGAAATTACGGGGATCAGTATTACGGACAATGTGGCAGAAGTTGGCTTTATGACCGCCAGCCTACCCGCCGAAGGTGATTCTAAATGGCTGAACAGTAATGGTGCATGTGTGGCGAGCATGGATGCATACTATTTTATGCAATCACAAACAGGTGTCGCAGTATGCTACTTTTATATAAACTATATTCCTTCCGTCGTTGAAGTATCATTTAAAAATAACAATGGTACATTCGATAACATTGGCACTTATGTTGCTAATACAGCAATTCCTGCTCGTGCTTTTCATTTTGCATATGGGTTAATTTCCGGCTATACATCCAACTCAACTAATTACTATGGCTATTGGATCGGTGGAGATAACAGGAGTACTATACAAGATGTGATCAGGTACGAAATTACGAACAGTATAGGGATACCGGTAGGATTTGATATCCCCGTAACTCGTTATTAGATATTCCCCCCGCCCATTTCTCTCCGCTCAGTTGGCAAGGGGCTTTTGCAATCCCCCCCCTTGGTCTAATGGACCCCAATAATTTCTACTATTGTCAGGTGGGTGAGGTACTCGAACCCGGTCTAAGCCCCCCTTGCCAAGGTTCGGCAGGCTCACCTACCATTTGACAGACCCACCTACCATTCGACAGACTTGTCCATCGACAAGCCCACCCGGCCCCTTGGTCTAATGGACCCCAATAATTTCTGCTATTGTCAGGTGGGTGAGGTACTCGAACCCCATCTAAGGCCCCCTTGCCAAGGTTCGACAGGCTCACCTACCATTTGACAGACCCACCTACCATTCGACAGACTTGTCCATCGACAAGCCCACCCGGCCCCTTGGTCTAATGGACATAAATAACTTCTACCATTGCAGATGGGTGAGGTACTCGAACCCTGTATGAGGCCCCCCTTGCCAAACTGTCTAAATGAATATATAATCTGTTCTCAAGTCCACTTTGGCCGTTTTGGCCACTTTCTCAGAGGAGTACATTCATGAAAAATCAAAACAACATATTGACTAACATCAGTCAAAACAGTACAATATCCAATATCCAATATCCAATATCCAATATCCAATATCGTTCACATTCGCTCACATTAATTCGATCCTTTTATCTAAATTTCCCCCGTTTCTTCTGCTTTTTTTCCATTTTTTTCGTTCATCTGTTTCTGTCCGCCTGTGTCGATCTGGCCACAAGCTCCACTCCTAATGCTACGTCCAAACACACCGTAAGCTTCCAGACGGACGGGGGCAGCGCAGTGCCTTCGATGGAAGTAACCAGTGGCACTGTGCTAAGCCAAACCATAACGGCCCCCACCAAAGCGGTAAGTGGCGGCACGACCTACTACTTTGGGGACTGGTACACCGTGGACGCAGCCACGGGGCACACGGGTAAGACCAAGTACGATTACACCAAGCCGGTGACGGGCAATATGACGCTCTATGCCCGCTGGTACACCGAGCAACCTGCCGATAAGGCCGCCTTAAAGGTACTGATTACTACTTTGGGAGATACTGCGGACCTCAACCACATCGATGTGCGGAAAGTGACAGATCTGAGCCAACTCTTTAAAGATCAGTATACCTTTAACGGGGATGTTTCGGGTTGGGATGTTTCTAACGTGAAAAATATGGGAGAAGTGTTCCGAAGTGCTTCCGCTTTTAGCCAACTCATAGGAGATTGGGATGTCTCCGGTGCTACAAATATGTATGCTATGTTTTCCGGTGCTACAAAATTCAATCAACCCATAGGAGATTGGGAGGTCCCCAAAGTTAAAAATATGGTATTTATGTTTTATAATACCCCTTTTAATCAACCAATAGCATCCTGGAATGTTTCCGGTGTTGAAAATATGGATTCTATGTTTCATACTGCCAAAAAATTCAATCAATCTATAAGAGATTGGAATGTCTCCGGTGTTGTTAATATGGACCATATGTTCCATGGGACCAGTGCCTTTGATCAGGATATTTCAGGTTGGACTGTAAGTCAGGTAACGGGTCGTAACATGACTTTCTTGCGTAGTGGTATTAGAGAGGCTTATAAACCTGCGGGATTTTGATAGCACATACGGTAAGGATATTCAGAGAACGGCGTGCGGTACCGCACGCCGTTCTCTGAATATCCTTACTTGTTCCCTGTATTCTCCCTCTCCTTCTTCCTCAATCGCCTCTTCGGGGTAGCCCCACTCCTTGCCAAAGTTCGGCAGGCTCACCTACCTTTCGACAGGCCCACCCGGCCCCTTGGTCTAATGGACATAAATAACTTCTACCATTGTAGATGGGTGAGGCACTTGAACCCCGCCTGAAGCTCCCTTGCCAAACTGTCTAAATGAATATATAATCTGTTCTCAAGTCCACTTTGGCCGTTTTGGCCACTTTCTCAGAGGAGCACATTCATGAAAAATCAAAACAACGTATTGACTAACATCAGTCAATACAGTATAATATCCAATATCCAATATCCAATATCCAATATCCAATATCGCTCACATTAATTCGATCCTTTCATCCAAATTTTCCCCGTTTCTTCTGCTTTTTTTCCGTTTTTCTCATTCATCTGTTTCTGTCCGCCTGTTCAGACTTGGGCACGGGCCCCCAACGCCAATACACCGTCATCTTTCAGACGGACGGCGGCAGCGCAGTGCCTTCGGTGCAGGTAGCCGGCGGGACTACACTGAGTCAAATCATCGTGGACCCCACCAAAGCGGCAAGTGGCGGTACCACCTACTACTTTGGAGACTGGTACACTGTGGACGCAGCCACGGGGCACACGGGCAAGACCAAGTACGATTACACCAAGCCGGTGACGGGCAATATGACGCTCTACGCCCGCTGGTACACCGAGCAACCCGCGCGTCCTGAAGATTTGAAGCTACTGATTACCACTGATAATGGCGATTTCAACCACATTGATGTGCGACAGGTAACGGATATGGACGAACTCTTTGCAAGTAAGAATACCTTTAACGGGGATATTTCAGGTTGGGATGTTTCCGGTACTACTGATATGAATTTTATGTTTTTTCAGGCCACAGCTTTCAATCAACCCATAGGAGATTGGGATGTCTCCAACGTTACGAATATGAGTCGTATGTTTTATCGTGCCGAAAAATTCAATCAACCGATAGGGGATTGGGATGTCTCCGGCGTTATTAATATGTCTGATACATTTTTTCGTGCTGAAGAATTCAATCAACCCATAGGAGATTGGGATGTCTCCGGTGCTACAAATATGAGTGCGATGTTTTATCGTGCCGAAAAATTTAATCAATCCATAGAATCCTGGAATGTCTCTAAAGTCACAAATATGAGTGCGATGTTTTTTGAAGCCACAGTTTTTAATCAACCGATAGGATCCTGGAATGTCTCCGGTGTTAGCTATATGTTTAATATGTTCAATAAAGCCATAGCCTTTAACCAAAATATCTCAGGTTGGACTGTAATCCGGGTAACAGGTTCTACAGACATTTTTAAAGACAGCGGTATTAGCACCGCTTTTAAACCTTCAAAATTTCGGTAGTCTTAAGGGTACGGTCCGCCGTTGCCTGAATATCCTCACTTGCCAAGGTTTCCGGCCCCTTGGTCGTAATGGACCCAAATGATTTCGACTATTGTAGATGAGTGAGGCACTCGAACCCCGCCTGAGCCGACCCCTTGCCAAACTGTCTAAATGAATATATAATCTGTTCTCAAGTCCACTTTGGCCGTTTTGGCCACTTTCTCAGAGGAGCACATTCATGAAAAATCAAAACAACGTATTGACTAACATCAGTCAATACAGTACAATATCCAATATCCAATATCCAATATCCAATATCCAATATCGCTCACATTAATTCGATCCTTTCATCCAAATTTTCCCCGTTTCTTCTGCTTTTTTTCCGTTTTTCTCATTCATCTGTTTCTGTCCGCCTGTTCAGACTTGGGCACAAGTTCTCAAGGCCAATACACCGTCAGCTTTCAAACGGACGGGGGCAGCGCAGTGCCTTCGGTGACCGTAGCCGGCGGGACTACACTGAGTCAAATCATCGTGGACCCCACCAAGGCCGCAAGTGGCGGTACCACCTACTACTTTGGAGACTGGTACACCGTGGACGCAGCCACGGGGCACACGGGCAAGACTAAGTATGATTACACCAAGCCGGTGACGGGCAATATGACGCTCTACGCCCGCTGGTACACCGAGCAACCCGCGCGTCCTGAAGATTTGAAGCTACTGATTACCACTGATAATGGCGATTTCAACCACATTGATGTGCGACAGGTAACGGATATGGACGAACTCTTTGCAAGTAAGAATACCTTTAACGGGGATATTTCAGGTTGGGATGTTTCCGGTACTACTGATATGAATTCTATGTTTTTTCAGGCCGAAGAATTCAATCAACCCATAGGAGATTGGGATGTCTCCAACGTTACGAATATGAGTCGTATGTTTTATCGTACCGAAAAATTCAATCAACCGATAGGGGATTGGGATGTCTCCAACGTTATTAATATGTCTAATATATTTTATCGTGCCGAAGAATTCAATCAACCCATAGGAGATTGGGATGTCTCCGGTGCTACAAATATGAGTTGGATGTTTTATCGTGCCGAAAAATTTAATCAATCCATAGAATCCTGGAATGTCTCTAAAGTCACAAATATGAGTGCGATGTTTTTTGAAGCCACAGTTTTTAATCAACCGATAGGATCCTGGAATGTCTCCGGTGTTAGCTATATGTTTAATATGTTCAATAAAGCCATAGCCTTTAACCAAAATATCTCAGGTTGGACTGTAATCCGGGTAACAGGTTCTACAGACATTTTTAAAGACAGCGGTATTAGCAGCGCTTTTAAACCTTCAAAATTTCGGTAGTCTTAAGGGTGCGGTACGCCGTTGCCTGCATATCCTCACTTGCCAAGGTTTCCGGCCCCTTGGTCGTAATGGACCCAAATAATTTCTACCATTGCAGATGGGTGAGGCACTCGAACCCCGCCTGAGGCCCCCCCCTTGGTCTAACGGACATAAATAACTTCTACCATTGTAGATGGGTGAGGTACTCGAACCCTGTCTGAGGCCCCCCTTGCCAAGGTTCGACAGGCTCACCTACCATTTGACAGGTTCACCTACCGGCAAGCCCATCCGGCCCCTTGGTCTTAATGGACCCAAATAATTTGGGCTATTGTAGGTGGGTGAGGTACTCGAACCCCGCCTGAGTCCCCCCCCTTGCCAAAATCTCTAAACGAATATACAATCTACCTGCAAATCTATTTTGCCCATTTTCTCAGAGGAGCACATCCATGAAAAATCAAAATAACATATTGACTAACATCAGTCAAAACAGTACAATATCCAATATCCAATATCCAATATCCAATATCCAATATCACTCACATTAATTGGATCCTTTCATCCAAATTTCTCCCGTTTCTTCTGCTTTTTTTCCATTCTCTTCATTCACTTATTTTTTGTTGCCTGCGTCGATCTGAACATAAACCCTTCTACACCCGGCTCTTCTACGGTCAAGTACACTATTAGTTTCCAAACGGCCGGAGGCAGCGCAATGCCTTCGGTGACGGTAAGCGGTGGCACTGCGCTAAGCAAAACCATTGTGGCCCCCACCAAGGCCGCAAGCGGTGGCACGACCTACTACTTTGGAGACTGGTACACCGTGGACGCAGCCACGGGGCACACGGGTAAGACCAAGTACGATTACACCAAGCCGGTGACGGGCAATATGACGCTCTATGCCCGCTGGTACACCGAGCAACCTGCCGATAAGGCCGCCTTAAAGGTACTGATTACTACTTTGGGAGATACTGCGGACCTCAACCACATCGATGTGCGGAAAGTGACAGATCTGAGCCAACTCTTTAAAGATCAGTATACCTTTAACGGGGATGTTTCGGGTTGGGATGTTTCTAACGTGAAAAATATGGAAGAAGTGTTCCGAAGTGCTGCCGCTTTTAGCCAACTCATAGGAGATTGGGATGTCTCCGGTGCTACAAATATGTATGCTATGTTTCGTTTTGCTAAAGAATTCAATCAACCGATAGGAGCTTGGAATGTCTCCAATGTTGAAAATATGTGGGGTATGTTCCATGGTGCTGTAAAATTCAATCAACCCATAGGAAGTTGGAATGTCTCCAATGTTAAAAATATGAAGTCTATGTTTAGTGAAGCCAAAGCTTTTAATCAACCTATAGAAGCCTGGGATGTCTCCAATGTTGCTAATATAACATATATGTTTAATAGTGCTTCAAAGTTCAATCAACCTATAGAGGGTTGGAATATTTCCGATAGTGCTACCAGTATGCTTGGTCTCTTTCGTCTGGCTGGAGAATTCAATCAACCCATAGAAGCCTGGGATGTCTCCAATGTTGAAAATATGGCGTATATGTTTAATCAGGCCCCGGCGTTTAATCAGCCGATAGGGGCTTGGAATGTCTCGAAGGTTGGAAATATGGAATATATGTTTAATCAGGCCAGAGTTTTTGATCAGGATATTTCAGGTTGGACTGTAACCCAGGTAAATGATTATACAGACATTTTCAAAGACAGCGGTATTGGCCTGACTCATAGACCCCTAAGATTTCGATAGTCTATGATACGGATTCAGGCAACTGCGTGCGGTACCGCACGCAGTTGCCTGAATATCTCCCTTGCCAAGGTTTCCAACCCCTTGGTCTTAATGGACCCAAATAATTTGGACTATTGTAGATGGGTGAGGCATCCGAACCCCGTCTGAGACCCCTCTTGTCCAATCCCCTAAAGGTTCGACAGGCTCACCTACCGGCAAGCCCATCCGGCCCCTTGGTCTTAATGGACCCAAATAATTTGGGCTATTGTAGGTGGGTGAGGTACTCGAACCCCGCCTGAGTCCCCCCCCTTGCCAAAATCTCTAAACGAATATACAATCTACCTGTAAATCTATTTTGCCCATTTTCTCAGAGGAGCACATCCATGAAAAATCAAAACAACATATTGACTAACATCAGTCAAAACAGTACAATATCCAATATCCAATATCCAATATCCAATATCCAATATCCAATATCCAATATCGCTCACATTAATTCGATCCTTTTCTCCAAATTTTCCCCGTTTCTTCTGCTTTTTTTCCATTTTTTTCATTCATCTGTTTCTGTCCGCCTGCGTCGATCTGAACATAAACCCTTCTACTCCCGGCTCTTCTACGGTCAAGTACACTATTAGTTTCCAAACGGCCGGAGGCAGCGCAGTGCCTTCGGTGACGGTAAGCGGTGGCACTGCGCTAAGCAAAACCATTGTGGCCCCCACCAAGGCCGCAAGCGGTGGCACGACCTACTACTTTGGAGACTGGTACACCGTGGACGCAGCCACGGGGCACACGGGCAAGACCAAGTACGATTACACCAAGCCGGTGACGGGCAATATGACGCTCTACGCCCGCTGGTACACCGAGCAACCTGCCGATAAGGCCGCCTTAAAGGTACTGATTACTACTTTGGGGGATACTGCGGACCTCAACCACATCGATGTGCGGAAAGTGACAGATCTGAGCCAACTCTTTAAAGATCAGTATACCTTTAACGGGGATGTTTCGGGTTGGGATGTCTCTAACGTGAAGAATCTAAGTGAACTGTTCCAGAATGCCATCGTCTTCGATCAACCGGTAGGAGATTGGGATGTCTCCGGTGCTACAAATATGTATGCTATGTTTCGTCTGGCTAAAGAATTCAATCAACCGATAGGAGCTTGGAATGTCTCCAATGTTGAAAATATGTGGGCTATGTTCCATGGTGCTGTAAAATTCAATCAACCCATAGGAAGTTGGAATGTCTCCAATGTTAAAAATATGAAGTCTATGTTTAGTGAAGCCAAAGCTTTTAATCAACCTATAGAAGCCTGGGATGTCTCCAATGTTGCTAATATAACATATATGTTTAATAGTGCTTCAAAGTTCAATCAACCTATAGAGGGTTGGAATATTTCCGATAGTGCTACCAGTATGCTTGGTCTCTTTCGTCTGGCTGGAGAATTCAATCAACCCATAGAAGCCTGGGATGTCTCCAATGTTGAAAATATGGCGTATATGTTTAATCAGGCGCCGGCGTTTAATCAGCCGATAGGAGCTTGGAATGTCTCGAAGGTTGGAAATATGGAACATATGTTTAATCAGGCCAGAGTCTTTGATCAGGATATTTCAGGTTGGACTGTAACCCAGATAAATAATTATACAGACATTTTCAAAGACAGCGGTATTGGCCTGACTCATAGACCTCTAAGATTTCGATAGTCTATGGCAAGGGAGATATTCCGGCCCCTTGGTCTTAATGGACCCAAATAATTTGGACTATTGTAGATGGGTGAGGCACTCGAACCCCGTCTGAGGCCCCCCTTGCCCAATCCCTAAAGGTTCGACAGGCTCACCTACCGACAAGCTCATTCGGCCCCTTGGTGGTAATGGACCCAAATGATTTGGACTATTGTAGATGGGTGAGGCACCCGAACCCCGTCTGAGGCCCCTCTTGTCCAATCCTCTAAAGGTTCGACAGGCTCACCTACCGACAGGCTTATCCGGCCCCTTGATGGTAATGGACCCAAATGATTTGGACTATTGTAGATGGGTGAGGCACTCGAACCCCGTCTGAGTCCCCTCTTGTCCAATCCCCTAAATGAATGTACAATCAGGCCCTAAATTTATTTTCTCAGAGGAGCACTTTTATGAAAAATCAAAACAACACATTGGCTAACATTGGTCAAAACAGTACAATATCCAATATCCAATATCCAATATCCAATATCCAATATCACTCACATTAATTGGATCCTTTCATCCAAATTTCTCCCGTTTCTTCTGCTTTTTTTCCATTCTCTTCATTCACTTATTTTTTGTTGCCTGCGCCCCGATCTCGGACGACAGTGACCCGCCCGCAAAATCAACCGTTTCCCTTACGGCCACCGCTGTGGTCTCCTCTGTGCAATTGGAGATGAGCAGTATTTTAGCACTCACCAATATAGGGGCGGTTATTCGCTTGGCTGCGGAAACAGCCCCCACCAAGGCAGAAGCCGAAGCCAATGCGGGTTATGTCAGTCTGGAGATTACGGCCGGGGGCACAAGGAAATTTAGCATAAGCCAACACTATGGCAGTGACTTTACGGATGGATTTACTCTGGCGGATGTCCTTAGTGCCAACACTCAATACAAACTGTATTTGTTTTTTGACTCCAATGCCATTAATCGGATTGAAGGGGCCACGCTGACAAATGGTGTGGCAGCCCTTTCATTTACCACCGCTACGCTGGCCCCGGCAGGAGATGCGGTATGGGCCCGTTCACTGGCAGGGGAACAGTTGGTAGGCAGTCTGGCCGAATGGAGCTATAGCGAAAATCAGAAAGGGGTCTTTGTAGCCTATGCACAAGTGATCAATCCTTTTACTAATCTTGCATTGACTACTCGTACAGCAGAGGATGCCTTAAAATACACCTTAGGTACCATTACGCTGGGTTCATTTGGCTCTGACCCGTTATTCCTTTCCGGTATTTATAAATTGGGGACTGGCTATCCTGATTCAGATAACTATTACTACATAATAGGTACGGAAAAAACAGAAAAAATACTCGGAAAGACTTTCAGGTTAGAAGTTACAAGTTTCTCCCGGTCAATTCGACTCCAAGTACCACTCACGCGGTATTAGACCAAATCCGGGCCATCGTCCGCAAAAATAGAGTGAACCATAGTCGAGTGTATTACAATCAAGTGTACTGCATTGGACGGAAATTAATGGGCTTGAAATTAAGATGAATTTCCGTGTGCCTTGCCATTTTTACGATAGTTTCACAGGGCACAAAAAAGACTAAAATTGGGTGAAACTTCGCTAAGGCAATCGGTCTCCCGACTCCGGAAATTGCTTCGGGCTTTCAAGTGTCTCATTCCGGCAAATACGGTTTGTTCCCTTGATGCTTGGTATTTGATGCTTGGGCCCGGTGCCAATTCCGCCATTCCCGGTCCGGGGCAGGAATGGTCGAAACCGGAGAGTAGGGCAGAACCGGCGACCGGAATCTTCCGACCAACCGAGCGGTCCCCACTTGCAATGTAGCCCATTTCTTCGGAAAATGCGGCTCGGATTTGAGAGACAGACAGGGTGCTGCGGAATGGTAGCTGCCGCCTGTTTTTCCGTGCATTTCCGCCGTGCCGCCTGTTGCGGAGTAGCTCATGCTGTCGGTCCTGGATGCAGAGTGCCCGGCCGTGCAGCAAGACGCGTTTTTGCACCCGTACCGTACACGAAACTATTTGCCGTTATTGCGATACCGGTATCTCCCGGTATTTTCCGGTATTTCAAAGAGTATATCTGTGCTTCTGAAACCCTGTCACCCCAACTATTGCCCAATCTTCCTCCGGCCAATCTTCCTCCTGTGGAAACTGCGGAGAAATAAAACTTTCTTCTTGCCAATGGCCTTGGTGCTGTCGTTAAGCTCCTGCAATACGGCCGGTACCGCGCAGAGCTTGGTCTGGGGTATGGCTCCGGACCAAGTGCAGGACCGTTTGGCCCAACGCAAGCTGGGGGAAATCAAAAACCATCTCGGTAGGAACAAAACAGAGGAAACCATGCAAGAGGCCCTGTTGTTAGGACAAGACAGCCTCTACACCATTGCCATGATCTTTGCCGAAGAAAAAGAATGGAACCTCTACCACCGTGCGATGGTGACGCAGGCCCATTCCGGCAGCGATTACGGCCGGAAAATTGCGTTTGACTACATGGCCGAACACCGAATTTTTAGTGCGAAGGACCGCCTCAAGAGCCTGCAAAAACACCTGAAAAATGAGCCTGAGGATGAAAAACAACTAACCAATGCGGCTTCTCTGGCCTTGGCCAGAGGTAAAGTGGACCTGGCAAGGGATTACTGGTCACAGTCTGCGGCCTCCAAGCGAAAGCCGGGCGAGCATTTGAGTTTTGGCCAGGCGATATTGGGTCTGAAGTTGGCTTTATCGGAACGGGACGGGCCGACCGCAAACGAATACATGCGCAGAGTCGTCTTGGATTTTCCGGTCAATAGCGGGCACCGCACCCTTCACAAAAATCTGGGCGTTCGACTCGCCTGGAGGGAGCTGCTGAAGAAAGGCCGGGATGGCCCGGAGTTGCTCCAAAGCCTGAATTGGAAGCGTGCCCTGTTACAAAAAAAGTTTTCGGAAACCCTTCCGGTTCTGTTTGCCTCCGGCGAACCGGACCGAAACCTCCGTTTCTGGTGGAGTCAGCATGTCCTGATAGAAGATACCGGACGGGCGATGCTTGCCGCCAACAACTACCGTTCGCAGAGCCGCAATGTCGAAAACGGGCGCAAATATCTGAAAAATCTGCTGAGCCGGGAAAGCCCCCCGGATTCTCTCGACAAGCTTGCCCACAACAGCTTGGCCTACTGGTACATCCGCAACAACCGCAACTATGACGATATGGAAAAATATCGGTCTCAGTTTCGCGGCGATGCCGAACTGCGCCCTTGGCTGCTGACAGAATACCTCTACTTTTTCAAAAACTCCGCCCACTGGCCGGCCCTGCCGGCCTTCCTCAAATCCTGGTACGAAGAACAGCCCGGCGAAGTGAGTTTGAACAAAAACAGCATTCGTCTGTTCCGGGAACTCTACCGCAATATGTCTGCAAGTAAAAAAGTCGTGCCCCTACAGGAACTGTACCAATCGGCCCTGGAATGGGGCAACAAAGAACTGATTCTGGAAAGTGCCTGGAACTACCGGCTGGCCAAGGGCCGGCCGCTAAGCCGGGAAGAATGGCAGCAAATGCCCGGCAAACTGCGGAATCGGACACTTTCGGGCATCCGCCTGTTTATTCTGCGTGCCGACCATGCCGACCAGGGGGAAAAGTTGCTCTCCGACTTGCCCGACCACGAGCCGAAAGGCATGCTGACTCCTTCCGAACAAATGTTGCACGATCTTCTTTCCTCTTTGATCGACAACGGGTTCGCCAATGAGGCCCTGCGTCTGGCCCGGCTCCACCACAAGGATCTGGCCCGGAGCAGCATTGTCGATTTCGCCCGCCGGATTCAGGCCGAAGGCCGTTACGATGTCAGCATGCGCATGGTGGCGCAGTTGACCTATGACGACAATTACAGGATATCGCGCGAGGCACTGGAACTGTTCTACCCCAAGGCGTTCTTTGAACTGATGAAGAACTTCAGCACCGAACACAAGCTGCCCCTTCCCATTTTCTACGGTTTGGTGCGTCAGGAAAGTTACTTTGCCCCGGCCGTGGTCTCCCACGCCGGAGCCGTGGGCCTGAGTCAGCTAATGCCGGCAACCATGCGAGAGGTTGCCGGCAAGATTGGCTACCGCGACCCGGATGCCAAGGACCCGGAAACGAATCTGAAAATCGGTTCCTACTACCTGCGCTACTTGGTCAACCACCGTTGGACCAAAGACTTTGGTCAGGCTCTGATGGCCTACAATGCCGGGCTGGGCAATATCCGCCGGTGGAAGGCCCGCCTTGGGGGCCGGAACAGCTTGGAGTTTAACAATGCCATCCCGGTGCGGGAAACTCGCCTGTACGTGCAGAAAATCAGCGTTGCGGCGATTTATTATTCGGTACTGTACGATTGGGATGACCCGATTTCTGTACTGCGCTCCATTTATCCGGATAATTTTCCGTCCGGTGAGGCTTCGCCTGAGAGCTCGGAGTAAGCCGTGCCTGAGAATAATATGTGGCCACGCAAAATTATGTAGGGCAATGAAAGCGGGCCAAATCGGAGGAGAAGGGCGATGTTCTTACCGGAACGCTACTGGCAATTGGCCGGGGAAGTGACGGCAACGATGCGGGAGCAAGCCGCGCAACGGCTTGCTTTGGGCCAGAGCGTGGATATTCGTATTCTGTTGGTCAGCAAGTACCGGAGTCGGGAAGACATTTACAGCGTGTTGGACCACTTCAATGAGGCCGTCCAAATGCCGGCGGAAGCCTTGCAAGCGAAAGCTTTGCAAGCGGAAGCTTTAGAAGAGAAAGCCTTCGGACAAGGCCAAGAACAATCTCCGGGCAAGGCCATACCCGAATCGAAGCCATCGAATTTTGAGCTGCCGAATTTCGGGGAAAATTACGTTCAGGGAGCGGCCCTTCGCCGGGAAGAACTGGAGCAATACCAAGCAGACAAGGCGCAGGGCCTTGGCTCTCCGGGCTCTGCCAGCTCTGCGGAACTGCCGGAGCTGGAGTTGATTGGCCCGTTGCAAAGCAACAAAGCGGCCAAAGCCATTCGGTTGTTCCGGACTGTGCATAGTGTCTCTCGCATTAAATTACTCCAAGCCTTGGAAGCCGCCTGGCTCAAGCACAGTCAGGAGCTTGGGGATTGTGTCGAAGAGCGGGCAGAGACACCGCCGGACATTTTTTTCCAGTACAATGCCGGCGGCGAAGAACAAAAGAACGGTTGCCGCAGCTACGATGAGCTGCGGCAACTGACCGATGAATTGCTGAGAGTGGGGCCATTCCGTCTGCGCGGTCTAATGTGCATGGGCATAGCGGATGCGGATGCGGGAGCCAACCGTCGCGCCTTTGCCGAGTGCCGGGAACTGGCCCGGCGTTTGTGGCGTGACTACGCTCCGGCAGCGGCAACAAGCCTCCGTGATAATGGTGGGGTCAGAGAGGGAGGCAACGGAGGCAACGGAGGGCAATTATTGCCAAACTTTGAACTGTCCATGGGCATGAGCCGGGATTACCGTGAAGCTTTGGCGGAAGGGGCCAACGTTCTGCGTATCGGCAGCCTACTATTTGCCGGCTGATTTCGCTAGGATGTCCGCATGAAATACCTGCCCGTGATGGCCTCGGCCCAAAGTTTGTCGGTACGGCCTTTCAGAGCTTTACGGAAACGGCCATGTTTCCTGCACAGTTTGGCACTCCTTTCCTTACTGCTGTTTGCGGACTTGGGTTGGCCGACTCCGGCGGATGTTCTGTACTATCTCGGCCCGGCTAAGGCCCAATCGTATAGGCCGCTAAACAGCCAGGCCCGCGACCAAGTTCGCGACATAGAATACGGGGGGTCTTTCCTTGCCCCGTTGTCTGCACAAAGTATTAATAACAACAAAGATAACTTCAAACCGGTACCCTATGGCAAAGATGAGTTTCCCATGTTTCTCCAACAGGTACGCCGCTTTGAAGTCATTCTGATTGGCTCTATACCGATTACGCTACTGTTTGGCTCGCTGATTTACGACATTCTGTACAGCGTAACCGATCCGAACATCAATGGTATAATCACGGCTACGGACAATGATTCGATCCTCGGGAAGATTGGCATCAGTATCAGTGTCAGTGGTCTGCTGGCTGTGATCGACATGGCCATTCATCTGGGCCACCGAGGGAAAGAAAGGAAAGAGCGTGAGAGAATATTGCGTGACAGTGAGTTTATCGGAGGAGGAGATTCAGCAAAGCCGGGAGGAGGCCCTGACGAAGCTGAGAGAGAAGGCCCGGGAGAAGAGGCCGAACCGCCGGGGGGGGCTGCCGTACAGCAAGGCAACTAAACACACGGAAATTCTGGAGCAGCAACGGATATCTGCGGTATTGGTGCGGCAGGAAGCCCAAGTCGCGGCCCAAGCAGGCACGGAATTGAGCCGGATGAGACTTGACCGATATGTTTGCAGTTTGCAGTTAGACGGGCTGGAAAACCGCAGCCGGCTCAAGCATCTGAAGGCAGAGGTGTGGAAAGATGGTGCCCTTCTGAAGTTTTCCCATTTGGTGGAAAATGGGGAAGAATTGCTGATTCGCTGGCAGGAACCGGAATCCTTTGATGCCCGCTGTGCCGTGCCGATGGATTTGGATATTCTCTATGAGGATGCCGATTTGGTTCTGTTGAACAAGCCCTATGGGCTGGCTGTACATGGGGCCGTAGGTTTGCGTGAACCGAGCCTCGTACAGGGGTTGATTGCCAAGTATCAGGATTTGCCGCAAAATTTTGGCTCAGGGGGTGCTGGGGCTGACAGGCAAGAAGAGAATGGCACAGATGTGTCGGAACACGAGTTCCGCCCCGGAATAGTACATCGTTTGGACAAAGATACTTCGGGTGTTTTGCTGGTGGCCCGAAACAGTGCCGGTTTGCGTAATTTGAGCGGGCAATTTGCCGCACGCCGGGTGCAAAAAACCTATTACGCCCTTGTGCACGGCTGCCCAACCCGGCCGGCGGGGCGGGTTGATTTGCCGCTGATGCGGGACCCGAAGGCACCCCAACGCTATACCGTGTATCAGTCAAACCGCCTGATTGGCCGCTTCGGCGGCCGGACATTGTGCCAAGAGGAATTAGCAGAATTTTACGCCGATTGCGAGCCCGGCGAGCGGCCGAAAGGGCTGAGAGACTTGAAAGGTCTGAAGGGCTCTGAGAATGGAGCCAAATGGCGCACTGCGGAGACAGAATACCGGGTAGTGCGCAGTTGGCAGTTTACCGAAGGTTTGCCGGATGGTCGGAAACAGCAGGTTGTCAGCTTGATTCGTCTGCGTCCCGGTACGGGGCGCACCCATCAGTTGCGTGTCCATGCCAAGCATCTTGGCTGCCCTATTGTCGGTGACCCGATTTACGGTAAGCGGCAGGAGGACCGCACACTGGCCCGGTTGTGGGGCTTGCCGCAGCCAAGCTTGATGCTGCACGCCTTTCGTCTGGAGTTTTACCACCCGGAGGACGGGCGCGCAATGCGCGGCCAGGCAGCGGTACCGGCCCGGTTCCGCAACTGGTTGCAATGCTTCTTCGGCGGGGTACCGGATAAGGCCGGTTGAGCTGAGCAGGGCCGGAGGGAAATCTGTATCTTCCAACAGGCGGACAAGCATTCCAAAAAAGGCAATAGAAAGCAGTGAACGATTGTACGGTTTTAGATATAATCACTTGGCTTGTCGATTGGCTGTCCAATGACAGTGTGGTCTAAGATGTGGGAGAGGATGCTGTTCGCGTCCGTCACCGCAGAGAGATAAAGGATAGACATTAAAATACCCGTCGAGTATCTGTTTCCAAAAATGGGACGGGACGGACGGAATATAGGCACGAGAGTAAATTTGAAGGGAAGAATGTGGAACAAGACGGAAAAGGGAAGCCGGGCTCGGAAGTGATTGAGAGTGGGATTAAGGCTGAGGTCAAAGCTAAGGTTCAAGCCAAGGCCCAAAACCGTGTAGCGACTGAAAAGGCTCCGGTTCCGGGGTCTCCCCGGACATTGCAGCAGAACGACAGGGCTCCCTCTGATACGGCTGACTCGCTGTTTCCCCAAGCTGACGAGAGTATTCTAAAAAATACCAAGTTGCTGCAAGTGCACCCGGAGTCAAACCTGCCTCCGGGAGGATCAGGTGCAGAGTCCGAGGGGAATCCTTGGGAGAATATTGAACCGGAAAGGGTTCGACTGAATAAGTACATACATTTGGGCTACATTTCCGAGCAAAGTATGAAGCTGGTAATAGAGAGGCTTTATAATATCCAAACAAATCGACAAAAACAATTTAAGAGAATCATTGAGGAAATGCAAAAGAGCGAAAGCAAAGATAAATCTCTGGAGTACAGTTCCCAAATTAGTAGTGAAAAAGAAAGTTATAATTTCAACATTCTGTTTCTGGATTTCTCTCGTTACCTGAAGACCTTGTTGCATCCGCCCACGCGTCGGATTTTACAGGTAGCGGATTTGGTCTACCCGCAGGGGGTTCTGATGCAATGGGCTTTTCGTACCCTGGCTGCGAAGTTGTACGGGATGAAAGGACACCATGACAATGACCCGGAGAAGCGTCCGACATACGAATTTCAGACAAAATTTGATTTTACCGTCAGCTTGCTGAGCGACTTGGATGAATACCACTGTTCTGTATTTTTGATCGGTAGTGTGGCTTCTCTGCTGAACCGGGTAGAAGATATTTTTAAGACATCTTTTAATAATATTAAAATACTTGGGCGTTATACCACTCGTCATGGTAAAGGTAAGAACCTTAGCGAAATACGGACGGTAATTAACAAATCGTCGCCCACACTGCTGCTGGTGGCACGGAATGCTAATATTCATGATTTTGTCGATGGAAAAAATGGCGAACGCAGAATGAAATCTTTTCTGGTTTTGGATTACCCGGAAGCTTTGCGTGACTTTTCGGGGAAGTACCGTCGTAAAAAACGAGAACTTTTAAAGACTCTGCTTCCAATAAGTTATCTGGTCTTTCCGTGGAAATGGCCGGAATTGTTGTGTATTTTAATATTTCTGTTGAAAATTTTCTTTTTAACTTTGGTTGGTGTAAAAGGTCACATCAATGATACTACATTAGGAGATCGTTGATGGAGAGTAAACTGTATGCCCTTCTGAATAATCTGTTGAATCCGAAAAAATTTCCGGTTGCGTTGTCGCTGGCTGCGATGTTTTCCATACCGGCCATTTTGGAAGTTTTTTTAATTGGCTATTACCTGAAAGACAACTACAGTATGCGGATGATTCTGACTTTGGAATCTTTAAGTGTTTTGGTTGGTTACGCCTATCTGTTTTTGCTGATTAAGGTTCGCATTTACCAATCATTGAATCACTACAAAGAAAAACGAATATATCGTTTGATTGGTTCATTTCCGGCTATTATATATATGCTGATTCCCGGTATGATAAGTCTTTTACTGGGTATCATTTTATTGACTCCATTAGTTTCTAAATGTATAGGCCGGAAAATTATTCAAGTCAGTCACATAGATCCGAATATTATTTATACTCTGCTGGAGTTAAATAACGCCAAATAGGCTGTTTGACTTAACCTGCCTGGGCCGCCGGCCCCAGGCAAGGCGGAAGCGGGGTTCTCAAGCGAAAGCAGAATTCTCAAGTGGAAGCGTGATTCTCAGAAGTGGCCGAAATAATCGGAGTCAGTCGTCCGGTATTCTTCCTGTGTAAATTGTTTTTCAAATAGTTTGGCAGAGTTCTCTTCTCTTTCTTTGTCCTCCTCGTTTCCCGAAGTTTCCGAAGTTTCTGAAGACCAGGGCGAGGTGTCTGTGGGCGAGATGTCTGTGGGCAAGTGGGATTTGCCGGCACCTCGGTTGGTTCGGTTCGTGTTGTTCTCGTTTCTCTGTTTCCGGCCGGAAAACTCATGCCGCAGTTGTAGTCGGATGCTGAGCCTTGTGTCTAAAGGATGAGAAGTTTCAATAGTTTGAGGGTCTGTTCCGTCTTGCTTTAGGCTCCATTCGTCCAGCTCCAGAGCAAGCAGGAAGGACCATTGTCGGGATAATTGTAAGCTGGCCCGGAATTTGGCTTGGAAAGTCAGTTTTGCACCTATGTTGTGGAAACTGGCCGGGTTTTCCGGTGCGCCGACATCTTGGAGAAAATTCAACTTCAGGTTTAGGTTCAACTGCAATTGGAAGAATTTCCACCAGCCGGACTTCCGGGGGGTGTTGCCGCGTTGATACCTGCCATAATGCCAAGTCTGAAAAAAGAGGCTGAGTTTTAGACTGCCCTGTAGATTCTCTATCTTGCCAATATCCTGCTGATACATTTGTACCGGCCGGAACAGGTCCCCGTTCGATATCCCGGCCTCTTGGATTTCGATGGCGGCCTTCCAGCCAAAGCGGTGCACGGCTTGTCTTGTCGGGCTTGTTGTGGGGTTAGGAAAACGGTATCCGGGGTTTGGGTCCTTGGCCATTCGGGTTGGCTCTTTGTCGGGGGAGGGTGTTCCGGAAGTGGAAGAGGAGGAGGAAGGAGTGGAAAGCCGGTTTTGGGGTATCCTGGTGGGTGGTCTCTGTTGCCATCCGATCCCCCATTCCAATTTTCTTTGCCACAAGGCTTCCGGGAGTTCCGTCAATCGGATGTTTATATCTTCTGTTTGCGGTTGCTGTTGGGTCAAGTTGGCCCGGATCGTCAGGTACCAACTGCTGTCTGCCCCTCCGACAGAGTTATAGGGCATGGCCGTCTTGCGGTGCAGGAGACTCTGATATTGTAGGCCAAAATTCAGATATTCGGTCTGGCCGTCTTGCAGAAGGCGGATAGTGCGGAGCCCGCTGTCGAAATGCAGAGTTTGTTCTCGCAGTTTGGCGCGAAGCCGTGTCGGAGTTGGCTGACCGTTCTGTGATACTGCCCCGGCTTGCCGGGGCAGGGTCTCCTTTTGTCGGAAGTAGAGGCTCAGCCGATTTTGCAGGTACAGACGTCTGCCGTAGAGCTGACTGAGGACGGAACCGGCCAGTTTGCGCCGGGCATCGACCCAGTTGGCATCATAGTAGCTTGCCAAAAAATCGTCTTCCAGCGTGACATTCTTTGATAACCGGAGTTTGCCCAAGTCTCGGGCCTGCTTGGCATACAGCGGCAAACGAAAACGAATATGATATTTTTGCAGATTGCCCCAATAGTCTAAAGGGCTGACGCTGGCAGCTTGCTCCGTGCCTAATTGAAAGTATGGCTTGTGAAAGGGCGATGTATACAGAGGCAATTTGTGCTTTGCCGGCTCCTCTCCTTTTGCCGTACCGGTGGCGGGCAGCCGCGTTTGAAAATAGTGTTTCCAGCCGGCTTGGAGATAGAATTGTTTGACGGCTTGGTCGTAGCGCAGCAATTGAGTCAGACGTTCCATTGCCTCGGCCCGGTAGAGTTTCGCGTTCTGGAATTGCCCGGTATGAGTGAAATACCAATCTCCTGTTTCCTCCTGTTTGGCATCGGTTTTGCTGATATTCTGACTGAAGAGTGTGGCCGCACGCAAACGGTAAAGATTCTGCCCGGTGTTTTGCCCGATACTTTTGGGGGACGATGTTTGGTCAAGCCGTACAGCAAGGCCGGTGCTCAGGTTCTCTTCCCCGGAGCTGCGTCGGTGTAACAGCAGTGCGTGGAAGTTTCGTCCGTCCCAGCTCAGTCCAAAGTTTTGGCCCCACCCTTTATCTCTCTCGTACATGGTACTCATTGTGTTTGCCTTTGATCGGCCGGGGAAGCCGGTCATGGCCGTTTTGGAGCTTGGAAAATACGAGGCGTTGTCCAGCGTATACCAGAGACTGTCACTGCGTATCCGAATGCTGCCTGCTTGCAGGTATGAACTGCGCGGTGCCTTTCCGGTCGTGGGAATGGCTGTGTTCGGGTCCGCATCGGCCATTTTCACGGCCGGGGGAACCGGCACGAATGGTATGGCCCAGCGCAGGTACAGGCCACTGCGATACATGGTGTGCAATGCTTGCTGAAGAGCAGGCTGGCAATCCGGAACCAGACCGGAAAGTTCGTCGGGATAGCCGGAAAAATAGTCGGTATCCTGAACCTGCCACAAGAGATGAAGTGGCAAATGGCCCCGAATCTGTACACTGCCGGGTCGGTCGGGATTCGGGCTTTCCAGCTCAAAGTGGGCCGATACATCATCTATTTCCCGGAAGTAATCTTCCAATGCAGAGTCTCCACCTTGTTGGTTGGAGATTCCGGGAAGAGGGCTCTGTACATTCCACTGCCAGGCAAAGTACCAGGTGTTTGGCCTAATCGAATTAGGGGTCGGTTTGGTTTGGAGCCGACTTGGGGGCACACCGCCGAAGGTATTATTCTTGGGCGGTGTGCCTTTTTTGGGGAGGGCCTTTTTTTGCAATGGTCTTGGCTGTGTCCGACCAGCCCGCTTTGATGCTTGGGAAGGTTCTCGGGAAGATTTTTGGTAGGTGACCGGTCCGGTATTCGGTTTTTCTGCCTTTTTAGTTTTGTCCGCTTTGTCCGCTTTGTCCGTTTTGCGTACCGGGCGTATCGGAATTTTCCGAAGGTCGCCCGAGTCCGTTGACCCTTTGGATGGCTCTTCGGAAAGACGGGTTTGGGGATTTTGCTTTCGATATGAAAGGTTGGAATGAAATTCTGCCCGATCACCGGAGTAAAGTACCCCCAGTGCGACAGAAATCAGGACGAATTGTCCGGTGATGGTAAAACGGAGACCGTGCATGAAACCTAAGAGGATAAAAACCAAAATATTTTGATAGAATTACGGTAAATGGTCCGATCTTTCCGGAAGAAGGGTGGCCAAACCGTGTAAGATTAGGAACAGACGTGAAAAATTCCGGAAATGGCCTGAGCTGCGAGCCGGTTTGCTTCTGAATCTGTTTTGAATATTTTATTTTCACCGTTTTCGTTTCAGAATGTTTGGTCTGTTTCTGTTGTGATTTTCAAAGCTTTTTCTTTCGGATTGGTTGGAGAGCGGATCGGGGCCGGGTCCGAGCAGCAGGACATTTTTGTCGGTTGCTGTCCGATCATTTGTTGCTTGGTGTTTAGCAAATCAAAGAATTTTGTATAATGCCCGGGATTCACAGATAGTTGGTAAATATACTTTTAGGGTTTGTCGAGGATGACCTATGAAGACACCTGAAAATCTTTCTCAAGATGAGAAAAAGCAGTTAGTTACAGACATGGAGAAGGAAAAAGAAAAAATCCTTGCCCAGAAAGTACAAAGCCTGCAAGACAGAAGAAATTTAGAGAGAAAGCAGGAAGTCTCCCGAGTGATTGATCGGGAAGAAGGGAATCGCAAGGTAAAACTGCATAAAGCCTTCAGGAGTGAGTCCGGCATGATTCGCTTCATCTATGGCCTGAAATCTTTGTTGACGCGGGTTCCTCCGGCGGAGCTGTACCAAGAGTATTTGCTGTCTGACTTGCGCAACAAAATTCGCAGGGATAGCCGCAATGCGGTTCTCACCGGTAACAATATGATTTCGGGGAAGTTTACGGCCAAACTGTATGGTGCTTATATTCAGGCCAGCGAGTTTGGTGATATTTTGAATGTAATGTTCAAGCAACAAAAGTGTATTGAGCTATATACACGCTATGCTTTCAAGTATTTATACAGGCATCTCGAAATGAAGCGGAATTTGGAGGATATGATCGATTTGCCGGTTCTGTCCGAGAAGGTTCGGAATGGCGGTGAATTTCTTCGTGAGCACCTTCTGGAACAGCGGGCCATAATTCGTCGTTATTCGAGAAACATGAACCCCGGGTTTTCCTCGGCGGTTCTGAAAAGCCTAAATCACTTGTATCATTTGTTTTTATTTGTTTCTTTTGACTACAAAAGATTTTTTATTTCTCTGGGAGGTACAGCCCGTTCCCTGAAGTCAGAGCAATTTGATGATTGTAAGATCACGGTGAATCTGAAAGCTCACTTAGAGAGTTTCCAGCAGTTCGTTCTGATGCTCGGCGGTTTGGGGAATAGTCGGGAAAGCAATGAGGCGATCCGCCATATCTTTGCCTGTGGTGTTTTGATTCACAGAGATGATGAAGACCAAACGCTGGAAAATGTTACAAGAGTGGCAAATAAAGATGAAGGCAACAATATGAAGAAGTTTCTTGATTTTTGCCGGATTTGGAATACGACAATTTGTACCTACCCGTTTGAAGATTTGATCCGATTGAGCAGTTCAAACAGTTTTTATGAGTCAAGAGGTGTAAAGACCGTTTCGCTACAGATAAGAGAGAGGGTAAAAAAGTATGTCGAGCAGCAGCTTTTGATCGAACTGGATCTACATGTTAATCGGGTCCGGGAAGAATTTAATGCAGATGCCAAAGAGCGTTTATTGGTTGATTATGAAGACTCCATGTTGGAATACTATTCAAAGAATAGTGTAGTCAACGTTGGAAACTTCTATGGTATTGATGGTTTTAGCCATGTTGACGAAGTAAATATTATTTATAATTTTCTGACTAAGTATTATGCAAAGAATATTAAAAAAATATTCACTGTTTTAATTCGTACGGTATTGCCAAAGACAGCCGTATTTCGGGCAACTCTGATGAATCAAAGTATGAGTTTTGACAGTTTAGAAGAGCGCATCCGTAATTTCAATGGCGATCTTGGTCCGGAGAAGGCTTGGGGCAAGAGTCTGATGAATATAATCTATCGCTTGGAAAAGAATGATACGGGCAACTTGGTCAGACAAACCAAGGAACTGATCGATGAAATTGATTTGGAAGCAGAGCATTTATTGGAGCAGGCCCACGCTGTTTTTGAAAGTGGTGTGAACCATTTGGAAGTGATTGCCGGTACGGGAAATGCGAAACTTCGAGAGACTTTAAGCATGATAGCGTCTGATTCCCAGCGTTCTCTGTTGGCGGATATTGAAGACGCGATTCAGATTCTTCAAAGTGTTCGGGTTTTGGCGCGTTCTTATTATAGCTGACCAAAATTGATGAAAGCTGAACGAGTAAATGTGCCAGAAAGAGTTTGTATAGACATGAATTATTTCTGATAAATAAGGTTCTTATCGGACTGGAAAATTTTGTAATTTACGAGACAATGTTTGCTTCGCAATTCTGTTGTGTCGGTCAATGCGGTAAGATTGCCTGTCCGGTTCTTTGTCCGGACCGGGCCGAAACAGCTACAGTATATGGTGAGGAATAGAGACAGAATGAAAAGTAAGAAAAATCCGGGCGAAGCCTCTAAAGTAATTGATTTTCGGGAACACCATCAGGTAAAGCAGAAAAAGTTGCAACGGCGGATGAGCTACGGTGCCTTGATTGTTTTGGCTGTAGTTGTGGTTTCCTTTGTGGCTTGGCCGATTCTGAGCAACGGTGCCGGTGGCAATGAAAGCATCAGCCTGGGTTCCTATCGGGGAGAGCCGATCAACTACTCCTCGGAGTATGGGTTGTTTAACAACAATTTGAACAGTGCGCTTAATCAGCCCGGTTCGAGTAATTTTGATGATGACTATCAGCGCAGAGGCCTTTTTGAGCAGGCTTTCTTCTCGACGGTTGGGCAGTATGGTCGTTATTTCTTCCTGCGTGATCGGGGTAATGATGTTAGTCGAAGAGAGGCTAATTCCTTAATTTACAAGCAATTTTCTCAGGATGGTAAATTTGACCGATCGGCTTGGAACAAGCTTCAAAATGACCCCAATCGTTTAAAAGACGCACAAAATATTATGAGTTATGCTGCTGCTCAAAACATATGGGCAGATATTTATGGGTCCGTGGACTTGATTGATGGCGCAGGACTGGAATTGCTGGTTCCGACTCCGGGCGATGTCCGCAAGGTATCCTACCTGTACCACAAAATCTCTGCGTTCCCCGAGGCAGAGGTCGAGAAGTTTTACGATAAAAATTCCAAGTTGTTCCAAAAGAAATTCCTGAGCCGTATCGTTGTCGATTCTAAGGCGAACCGCAAGAAAGTGGAAGCAGAGCTCACTGACGGTGGTGACTTCGGCGAGCTGGCCCAACTGTATTCCGGCGATGTATACAGTCAGGATAAGGGAGAGTATGGCAATGAATTTTATTACAAGATGCTCGACTTTTTCCGTGACATGGACGGCATTGATGAAGAAAAAGCTTTGGAGTGGACAAAAGAAGTTTTTGGCTTGGAGGGGGATGAATATGCTGGGCCTTACGAGCTGGACAAGCAGTGGTACTTTTTCCGGGTGAAAAGCCGCACCGAAATTGCAGCGGAGGAGGAAGCTTCAGAGGATGCCAAAGATGCAAATGGTGGCGGGAGTGCAGATGGCGAGAATGAAGATGGTGGGAATGAAGACGGAGAGGCAGCGGATAATGCGGAAGAGGAGCCGCTAACCGGTTTTGCCGCAGTGGCTTCCGTTGTACGTGACTATATTGAAGAAAATGAAGTATCTCTAATCACCGATTACTTCCGAAAAAATCTGGAGACGCTGAAGGCGCGGGCAGAGTCCGGGGAGAGTTTAGCCGCGCTGGACCAGTCAGACCGAGATGTAAATGCCGGCTATGGTCGTACGCCGGAGTTCTTTGGCTTCAGCTATAGCGGAGAAGATGGTTCTTCGTTGTATGACCCAATTTCCGGTGCATTTACGGAAGAAGGGCTGGCAGCTTTGATAACCAAATCTAAACCGTTTTTTGAAGATATTTTTTCCCTGGAAGAGGGAGAGCTTAGTGATGTGATGTTGTTTGGCGAGGAAGACGACCAGGAAGGGGCCGGTTATCCCGGACAAAAATACGTCGCATTTTTTCGTTTGGAAGAAGTTCGTCAGTCAAATGTCAATGATTTTGCCCGCAATGTGGGTGGTGGTCTGGAAAGCAAAGAATCTCTGTTTAATTACTATTTGAGTAGTCTTTTAACCGGGGGCACGGAATTGGAGTTCCTGAACAATCGCAACTTGAAGCAGCGTTTTGACAGTGCATACAATACTTGGAGTTCTGGCCTTCCGCAGAATTAGTCCAATCAGACCGGGTTGAGTTGGAAAAATCGGCAAAACAGAGCCTATTTGAAAATTAAAAGAAAACAGAGGCCGGGTCCCAGACTTTATAGAGTGGTTGCAAGTGGTTGGAAATTCAGACTTGGGTGACCTGTCCATTGGATTGTCTATTGCACATCTCCGGTTGGGCAGAGGCCGCTTGTATCGGATGAAAGGTCGTTTCAAAGGCTGTCACAGGCTGATTCGGTGACAGCCTTTTTGCTTTTTTTGTTTATTTTCCTTTAACATATAACATAATTTATAATGAAATGACAATTTCACGTTGTACCGTAATGAAACTTTGGGTAGAATGAACGGCATGTTTCTACAGGAGCTGCGAAAATTAGGGGAACAAGGCCGCAGAATCCGCATTGGGCTGGTTGGTGCCGGACAGATGGGTGAAGGTCTTATTTGTCAGTGTGAGCGCATCGGTGACCGGCGCGGTGGCTTGGAGGTCTCGGCTGTGTTTTCGCGCCGCCGGGGTTCTGCCGAGGCTGCGTATGAATCGGCAGGAGTTCCCCCTGAGCAGTTGCAGTTTTGCCGCAGTGCCACGGAAGCCACGGAGGTTCTGCACCGTGGTAAGCGTGCCATTGTGGACAGCTTGGAAGCCCTTTGCGGGGTAGAGCAGTTGGATGTGATAGTGGAAGCTACGGGCGTTCCGGAGATTGGGGCCCGGACAGCACTGCTGGCCATTGAAAACGGCAAGCATATTGTGCAGATGAATGTCGAGGCTGATGCCACGGTGGGGTATATTCTGCGGCAAAAGGCTAATCAGGCCGGGGTTGTCTATACTCTTTCCGGCGGTGATGAACCGGGCTCTATTATGGAGTTGTACGACTTTGCTCAAACGCTGGGTTTTGAAGTGGTTTGCGCAGGTAAGGGCAAAAACAATCGAGTTTTTCGGCACGCCACGGCTGCGGACCCGAGGGTGCGGGCAAAGGCGGAGCGGTTTCGCATGAACCCGACTATGCTCGCTTCATTTGTCGATGGCTCGAAGACGATGGCCGAGATGTGCAGTATCGGGAATGCCATCGGTTACACTCCGGCACAGCGAGGTATGGAAGGGCACGAGGTTACGGCGCAGAACATCGCCGAAGTGTACTGTCCCAAAGAATGTGGTGGCGTGCTGTCGCGTGATAAAATAGTGGACTATGCCTATGGTATCGCCCCCGGTGTTTTTGTTATTATCAAGGTGGAGCATCCTAAACTGTTGTTGGACTTTCAGTATTTGGCTTTGGGTGACGGGCCGTACTACGCGTTGTATCGGCCCTATCACTTGGTCAGTCTGGAAACTCCGATCAGTATTTTGCGTTGTGTCCTCCACGGCCAGACCAGTTTGGCGACGGAGCGGCCACCATTGAACGAAGCTTTGGCTATAGCCAAGCAAGATATAAGATCAGGTCAGGAACTTGGGAAGGTGGGGGGAGAGAATTATTACGGCTCTATTGATACTTGTGAGAATGCAGCCGGGTTATTGCCTCTTGGTTTAGCGGGTGTTGCCAGGTTAAAAAAGTCTCTTTCGATAGACAGTGTCATTACTTACGATGATGTTGATTTAGACGAAGAGTCCTGCATTGTACAGTTGAGATTAGAGCAGGATGCTTTGCCGGGTTTGTAGCTGGCTAAAGTGAGTTCTTACGTATTTCAAATATAAAATCAAAAAATTCAGAGTGTAACATTGTTTAATTTCTTTAAATCATTTCATTGTAAGTTTTACAAGAAAACACTACGAGGGGTACTGAATGTTTTGTAGAATTTTTCCGGAGTTGCGGGCGGTTGGCTGTGCCAAGTTGCAGCGTATGGCGGCGTTGCTGTTCGTTGTTTTGCTTTGTTGCTCTGTTTTGCCTGTTCTCGGTGCACAGGGTACACCCAGGGCTCCGTCTCCGCCGAGCCGGTCGAGGAATAATCCTGAAGGGGCACCTGCCGAGCGGGAAGCCGGTCGGCCGGATCCAAGTTTTCCGAAGTTGGAGCTGGAAGATGCTCCGCTTCGATCTCCCGATACCGGGCGTGGCGGCGGTGTCGGCCGCTCGGATTTGTTGTACCGCCAATTCGTTTTTGAAGCATTTTCAGGGTACTACGGATCTGTTCTGAGTCTGTATAACACCGACGAATCTAAAGGAAATTCTAACGGGAATACCAGAGAGTCGGATTGGAATAATTTATATAACATTATCGTTGGGGCCCAAGTCTCGGGAAATGTTCGCAACGTACATTACAAAGTCTGGTTTGGTATGCCTTTTAATCTGGGTATGGACTATGTGCAGCTGCGTAATTATGAGTTTGCAGATTCTTCATTGACAGGACGGTTCAACGACGATGTCAGTTATCGGGGTACTTTCTCCGGCAAGGCTTCTTACTTGCTCATGGGGGGGCTACAGATTGGTGCCAGTATCGTGGACCGCAAGTCGGCCAAGTTGATTTTTGGAGCAGGAGCCGAGGGCTTTTTGGGCCAGTGGGAAATATTTGGTGGTAAAGATCACAAAAATCTTTTGGTGAATATTGACCCTAATTCAAGTGAAGAGTACGCCAGTGGCACTAAGACGTTGTCCCTCTCTTCCGGACAGGTCATGCCTTTCCTCTACTTGCAGGGGGGCGCGTTTCTCTCTCCGATTGTAGAAGTTTCTATCGGTGTTGGTTACAGTCCGCTCACAATATGGTTTGCGGAAGAGAATCGCATCTATGAAGTGAATCCGACTCAGTATCGTCGCTATGGTTATTTTGGCCAGACGATTTTGGGCGAGTTCCAGGCTCGGATCTGGTTTGCCCGGCGTTTTACTTTGAACCTGGGGGTCAAGGGTCGTTACACATTTAAGACTACCGGAAATTTGCGTACTTACGACATTGACAGTACCGGTAAGCCGGTTGACGAGCAGGCCTTTGTGTTACTTACGAACGCGGGAGCGATGGAGCATTTTCAAATATCTGCCTTTTTCGGAATCGGATTGGCTTTTGATGGAAAGTTGCCTCCGGGCAAAGATTACAAGATGCCATTTTAGGAATCTATTTAGTCCCCGATTCTCCGACCGACTTATTTGCGGGCATATAAGATTCGAGGGGCACACCTGATTAGGAATGGTAGGGTGCGTTTGTTATTGTCTTATTCTCTCATTCGGTACTTTTGTCTTTTGGCCGGTGTTTTGTTGTTGGCACCGGTTCTTTTGGCTCAGGAGTCTGTGAATAATCAAGAGCAGGGATATCTTCAATCCGGTCGGAAGAAACCTCCGGGAGAGGATCGCGGGGCTCCGGACCATTGGTTGAATGACGTGATGAGGGCGGAAGATCCGATCAAAGAGTGGCCGATAAATCGGAAGATGAATTCGGCTAAGTATTTCCCGCCCATGGTCGTCCGGTTTTTCATCGGTTACCAAGGGATGCGCAGCCACGAATATGTGGTTGGGAACCCGACGCAGAAGAACAGCAGAGGCTATAAGAGCGAACTGATTTGGAATAGTTTCAAAAACTTGTTGTTGGGTGTGAATGTCTCCGGCCGTATAAACAAAATTCACTATGTGGGGCAAATCAACACAACACTCAGTTTGGCTCAGAATTTTATTTACGATTATGACTGGTTGTATCAGGATTTGGTGACGGAAGACGCTGCCAGTAATTATTCTCGCCATGATACGGTACAGAATATCATGATCGAGTTTCTGTTTCGTTTGGGTTATCCCGTGTTGGAGTGGAATGACAACCGTATCAGTATTGGGCCCGGCGTGTTTGGCAGCTTCAGTCACTGGGATGCCTTTGACGGTGAGTTGCGCTACCTTGTCGACTCTGTCGGCAACTTTATCAATCTGGCTTCAAAACAGAGTGGCAGGAGCCTTTCTTACGGGGTGTTTTTGCTGTCTTTTCAAGCTTATATTGAGCTGACACAAAATTTTACAGATAATTTTGAAGTTCGTTTGGCCTTGGCCTACAGCCCGTTGACGCTTTGGTTGGGCATAGATAACCACTACATGCGCAATTTGTTGTTTTATGATTTTGGTTTTTGGGGTCAACAAGTTTTTGGAGAGTTGCAATTCAACTTCTGGAACACCAAGCGGACGCTTGGCTTTAGCGTATCAGTGACGGGCCGCTATCTGTTTGAGACCATCGGCAGTACGTTGACTTATAATACGGATTCGGAAGGGGTAAGACAAAACCTTTCGGGCTCCAGTTTTCTGAGTTCCGGATTGGAGCAGGGTAGTGTCCAGATTTATCTGGGCGGCTTATTTACCTTCCCTAAGAATATTGGCCGGAAGGCCCGGTAAGAAGAGTTGGCAAAATAGCTCCGATAAAAGAGCCCCGATAAAAAGGCTCTGATAAAAGCGGCCTGACAGACCGAACAGGTACTAATAGCTTGTAAGGACTATATTGTATTTGGTATGCCTTTTGTTCGCGCAGCATTCCTTTCGGCCGTTTGGCGAGTTCCTTTTTCGGCGCAGGCCGTGTGGGTATAGCGCACCGGAAGTTGACATTACGCACATCAGAAAATGCGCTGTCAGACAAATCGGGAAGAGTTTTCGCGCGAGGGTTGGTTCCCGTTTCTGCGGCATTATATCGTCTGATACGAATCCGGCAATCAATGGCAAAATGGGGTTTGGAACAGCTCCCTAGCGCAGGTTCAAATAGGCTTGATTCCACTTGTCCAAGGCCTCTTCCAACAGAGCCCGTTCGCAGCCAAAATTGATGCGTACCCAGCCATTGCCGTGGTACAATTCCCCCCAGCCCAGGGCCAGTCCGGCATCCATAAAGAATTTTCTCAGTGCTGCCGGATTGCCCTGGAGAAAGCTCCGGCAGTTGACCCAGTAGAGGTATGTGGCTTCCGGCTTGCAGTGCTTCAGCTCCGGGAATCTTTCTTTGAGGTAGTCGTGCAGCAAGTCGCGGTTCTGTTTCAGATATTGTTTCAGTTCTTCCAACCAGACCTTGGATTGCTCCTGAGAATAGCAAGCCTCCAAAGCCAAGTGCCCCGACAGGGAAATATCGCCAATTTGGAATTGCTCGCAGAACTTTCCCAACTGCTGCAAGATGGTTTTGTTCTTGCTGATCAGATAGGCACTGCGCAGCCCCGGAATATTAAATGTTTTGCTTGGGGCCGAGATCATGATTATTTTGTCGTACAAATTGGCAAATTCCTGGCGCAGAATACTTAAATGTTTGTGCCCCGGGTATACCAAGTCAGAATGGATCTCGTCGCTAATCAAATACAAGTCATACTTTTGGCAGATGCGGATCAGTTCGTAAATATCGCGTTCTTTCCAGACCTTGCCGACAGGGTTGTGCGGGCTGCAAAATAACAGGATCCGCGGTTTGATCGGGCTGTCCAGAATCTGCTGTTCCAACAGCCCTAAGTCTATGCTGTAATTTTCCTTGCCGTCATGGGCCAGGTAATTTTCCAGTATTTTTCTGCCGGAGGCTTCCAGAGCGGTATAAAAGCAGTTGTAGGCCGGGCTATTCAGGATCACGGCTTCTGTTTTGGGGCAAAGTACTTCTATGCAGACGGCCAGAGCTTCCATTACGCCGGCATACATCCGGCAATCTTGCAATTGCAGGTCCTGGACTTCGTGTCGGGTTTCCAGCCAGGAGCAGATGGCCGCCTTGCTGTTGTCTGCCAATCTCCGGTCGGAGTAGCCGTAGATACCATGGTCCACTCGCTGTTGTATAGCTTGCCGGACGGTTTCGGGAGCGCAGCAATCCATGTCAGCAACCCACAGAGGCAGCAGACTTTCCCGCCCAAATCTTTCTCCCAAGGCATCGTATTTCAGGCTCTTTGTCCCTTGGCGTTTGGCAAATTTTAGCATACGCTTCCTCTTTTTGAGAAATTTCTTTCTTTGGTTCCGGAATCATTATCGGCCGGAAGAAATGTCTTTGTCAGATTCTTTGACCCAGCGCAAAATTATAGCAGAAAAAACGGAGAATTGCCGGTGTCCGGGTTCCGTGCCTCATTGCTTGGTAGTGTGCTCATCTGTTGCTCTTCCCCGTTCTTTCTGCTTCCCTGCTTCCCTGCTTCCCTGCTTTCATACGGTCATATAATGATGGACAGTATTCGTTCCTATGTCCGGTCGAGCCGGAGAGGAGGACACAACAGAGGGATAGTGCCGATGACGGATAATGCTGCTTTTGCCTTGACCTTTTTCAGATTTATGCCCATATTCATTGCATGATCAGTGGCTTCAGTCTTCCTTCTCAGATATTTCAGTTGGTTTATCACCTGTTGAATATCTATTATTTTATGATTATTGCCCGTATTTTCCTGACCTGGATAATCAAGAGCTACACGTTGGAAAATCATCCGATCGGTTATTGGCTTTGTGCCCTGACGGATCCGTTTCTGCGTTTGTTCCGTCGCCTGCCCTTTGCCACAATAGGCGGAATGATTGATATTTCGCCCATCTTTGCCTTGTGGGCCCTCACTTTGGCCCAACGCTTTGTCCGTGCCCTTAGTGTCACACAGAGTGCTCCATTCTTGGTGGTCTTGCTGGGCATGATTTTCCATTTGTTCATAAGTATCATTGCCATTGTTAAAACGGTGGTCTTAGTCTTCGCTCTGATTTTGCTGTTTCGTTTGCTTCACATCCTTTTCAGTAAGCAATCCGGCTATAACGTGGTGCTGAGCCATATCGACTTTGCCGTCCGCAAACTGTTGCAAGGCCCGTTGAGTTTCCTGCAAATGGCACAGAGTAAATTCACGACGCAAGTGACTGCGCTGTTCATTCTGACCAGTCTGCTTACCTACTTGTTGGCCCTAAGCGAATCCTCCTTGGGAGGCTTCTTCCAGAGGGTGCTTTCTCGCTTATAGTCTGTCGGTGTCGAGAGGAGTTCTGCCTTGTTACTCAAGGATCTGCGCCAAAACGTGGCACAGCTCAAGGGCTTGGGAGCCAAGGCCTGCCAGAACTTGGACCGCCTGCATATCAACCATATTTCGGACCTGCTCCGGCACTATCCCGGCCGCTATTTAGACCATCAGGAGCCGGTCACTCTGGAGCAAGTCTGTCAGAAGTTGCAGACCGGCTCTGAGGGAGAGAGCTACTGCCATTGTTTGGTTCGGGTGGTCGAACACAGTTATATTCCTTGGCGCGGTGGGTATTCAGCCGGCATGCGCCGGCAAGACCCGCATGCGGGTCAGGCCCTGAAAGTACTTATTGAGGACGGCAGTGGGGTCAGGGCCAGCCTGCTGTGTTTTGGCCGCAACTTTCTGGCCTCGCAGTTGGAGCCGGAGAGTGAGATTTTGGTGGCCGGGAAATTCCGGCTGCGCTACGCTGAATTGCAGTGCAGCAGTTTTGTCCACGAAGTGGTGCCGGACCCGGATCGGCCTTACAAACCGGCGTTAGCCGCCGAGAGCGGCGGCTATAACGGCAGTGAATTTGGGTGTATCCTGCCTTTTTATCCTTTGACTCAAGGCATCAGCCAGAAGCAGTTGCGGAGTGCTGTAGCCCAAGCTCTACAGCATTTCAGTTTTTCGCTGGAAGATGAGCTGCCCAAGAATTTACAGGATCGGCATGGATTGCTGAGCAAGAAAGAGGCCCTGCGCCATATTCATTTTCCGGGCGGCAAAGAGCTGTTAGGACAGGCACACCGCAGCTTGGTGTACGAAGAATTGCTGATTCTGATGCTGTTGATTCAGCGCAGACGCTTGCAGCAGCATCGGGAGCTGCAAAACCGGCCGCCGGCCGGTTTTCGGCTGGAGAAGCCGGACGAAGGCCCGGGCAGTTTGTTGCAGCAGGCCAAGGCCTGTCTGCCGTTTGCCTTGAGTGAAGGGCAGCAGAGTGTCCTGAAGGATGTCTTGGGCAGTTTCACCCTCGATGTGCCGATGAACCGCCTGTTACAGGGAGATGTCGGTTCTGGCAAAACTATTGTCGCCTTGCTGAGTGCTCTGCCTTGGCTGGAAACAGGGGCCCAAGTGGTACTGATGGCACCGACCGAAATATTGGCCCGGCAGTTGCAGCAGAATTTCGAGCAACTGAGGGAGTCTCTGGAACAGTATTGGCAGCAAGGTGACGGGCAAAATTTCATGGAGACCGAGGTTCGGGCCGGCCAAAGTCTGGGGCGGAGTGCCTTCCTGTCCGGCTCTGTCAGCGGGGCCAAACGCAAAGAAATATTGCATCGGCTGCGCAGCGGTGAGCTTCGGCTTTTGGTCGGGACCCATGCTCTGTTTTCTCAGGCCGTGGAGTTTGCTAATTTGCGCTACATCATCGTGGATGAGCAGCATCGTTTTGGGGTTGAACAACGTCTGGCACTGAAACACAAGGCTCCCCATCCGCCGCATGTGTTGTTGATGAGCGCGACTCCGATTCCCCGCACTTTGGCTTTAACTCTGTACGGGGATTTAGATATTTCTTCGATCCTCAGTATGCCGGAGCAGCGCAAACCGATTACAACTCATTTGGTGCGCTTGGGTAACGATGAGAAGATGTACCATTTCATCCGGCAGGAGCTGGAGGCCGGCCGCCAGGCCTATTTTATCTGTCCGTTGATTGGCGATAGCGAAGATGGCGAGTCACAACTGCGCAATATAGAGCAAATGGCCCTGGAATTGGGGCAGGTTTTTAGTCGATACCGCTTGGGCAAGGTTCATGGCCAGATGGCGCAGAAAGAGAAGGATGGGGTGATGGATGCCTTTCGCGCCAAGGAAACCCAAATCCTGTTGGCGACCACGGTGGTCGAGGTTGGTGTGGATGTGCCCAACGCCAGTGTAATCGTAGTGGAGCACGCCGAGCGGTTTGGTTTGGCGCAACTGCATCAGTTGCGCGGTCGGGTGGGGCGTGGCGGTGACCGAGGCTATTGTTTTCTGGTCTATCAGGATGAGGTATCGGACGCTTCCGGTTCGGATGGCACGGGTGGCACGGGTGCCAAGAAGGGACTGACGGCCTTGGCTAAGGAACGCTTGCTGACGCTCAAGAGTTTGAGCGATGGCTTTGCCATCGCGGAAAAAGACTTAGAGCTGCGAGGCCCCGGCGATTTGCTGGGTGCTGAGCAGTCGGGCAGCGCAGAATTGCACATTGCCAAAATTCCCGAGGACTTGGAATTGCTGGAACGGGCCCGGCTGGATGCCGTAGAGCTGCTGGATGCAGATTACGCTCTGTTGCAGCCCGCCAACCAAGGGCTGCGCCGGGTGTTGATCGGTATGGGGCAGGAAATTCTGGACGCTTGAGATAGAGACGGAATACGGACAGACATTGTTTTTTTGTGGTTTGGGCGTAGTTTGGCTTACGTTCTCCATCCTTTGTACAGGGCCGGCAAGCCGGCACGCAACCCAAAGGCCAATCAAAAAGGCCGATCAAAGATGCCTAATAGCGAGTCACGGGAATAGCAAAAGAGGTAATCCCCCCTGTCCCATCGGTATCAGTAACTTGGATTGTTGTGTGCATATTGGCCTGTTTACTTGCCGCAATCCAGTAACTATAGTTAGCCGGATAGCCTGTAATTGCACCATAATTAAAATAAAATTTGGCACCCGGAATTGTATTGGAAGGTACACGAGTTCCAACAGTTATCAGGGGAGTACCGATATCATCTTTTCCGGAGACTTCCGTGAAAGAACTTGTATATGGAGTTTGAAAATAGGTGACAAACAGACCTTTCTGGTTTTCCATAAAATGGTATTCATTCAGACTGGCTGTATATACTCTGGCTGTCCAGGTCTCGCTCCATACCGCATCCCCCGCAGCGGGTAAGTTCGCCGTAGTAAAGGAAATTTCAACTCTATCCCCCTGAATTTCTCCGCCTTGAATTTCTGTTTGCCCAAGGTCAATAGCCGAAGGCATATACAGATATAGTTTGTACTTTGTATTCGGGGTAAGGACATCGGCAAGAGTAAGGCCATCCTCAAAATTACTGCCGTAGTGTTGGCTGAGACTGAATTTGCGTGTACTGCCCGCATCTATGCTCAGGCTGACATATCCTTTGCTCGCTCGGGCTTCTGTCTTGGTCGGAACGGCTTCCACAGCTAAGCGGATAACGGCCCCAACATCTGTAATGGCCGGAATACCGGTCACCTCGAATTGTACAGAGGAAGCCACGGCGGTGACGGAAAAGGAAATATCGGCGGGTTTGGCCGGCGGGTCCTTACTGTCGGACAGCGGGGCACAGGCAAGCAGAGACAGGCCGAGAACGGACAGAAAAAGGCCGGCAAAAAGGCGGGAACGGAAACGGGAAAAAAATAGGTAAAAAGGCTTATAGCTAGTTGATATACAAAGAAATAACGGCTTTCTTTCTAAAGTAGTGTGATATTGGATATTGGATATTGGATATTGGATATTATACTGTTTTTACCAATATCCGTCAATATGCTGTGTTGAGTTTTCATGGGGGTGCTCCTTTAGGTTTATCCAGATTCAGGATTGATTGTATGTTTATTTAGAGAGTTTGGTCAAGGGGGGGAGACACCCTCTCGCTGAATACCATTGTGAGCTTGGGCCATTGAGCGGAGTCGAAATGCCCCAAGCAAAAATATCACTACGGACTGCTATAACGCATGAGGGGTTGGAAGATAAGAATCAGGAAGAATATTCAGGTTACCGGATGTTAGGAGGCTCATAAAGCAGATTCATACCAATAACGTTCCCCGCCATTTTATGGCTTTACGGCCCAACCTGAAATATCCTGATCAAAGGCTTTAGCATTAGCAAACACCCGGGTCATATCAGTAACACCTTAGTCTCCCAACAACCCCATGCTGTAATCAGTAAACATCCGGCTCATATCAGTAACACCGGAGATATCCCAATCTGCTGTTATCCATTGCTTGTGTCTTCCGGCATTCTCAAACATGCTGCTCATATCAGTAACCTTGGAGATATCCCATGCTCCTATCTCTTGATTGAAGTCGTAAGCAAAATTAAACATCTTGCTCATATTAGTAACATTGGAAACATCCCAGGCTCCTATGGGTTGGTTAAAGTCTATGGCGAAACGAAACATACCCTTCATATCAACAACGTTGGAGACATCCCAGTCTCCTATCGGTTGATTGAAGGCTCCGGCACCATTAAACATACTGCTCATATCAACAACGTTGGAGACATCCCAGGCTCCTATTGGTTGGTTGAAGGTCAGCATACCGACAAACATCATGCCCAGATCATAAAAATGGAGGAACATAGCACTCATATCAGTAACACCGGAGACATCCCAGGCTCCTATCGGTTGATTGAAGGCTAAGGCACCATTAAACATCGCGCGCATATTTGTAACGTTAGATACATTCCAATCTCCTATGGGTTGATTAAATTTTTCAGCATCCTTAAACATCCGGCTCATATCAGTAACGTTGGAGACATCCCAAGCTCCTATGGGCTGATTGAAGGCCATAGTCTTTCTAAACTCAAGCGTTATGTTTGCAACACCGTAGAACATCTCGCGCATATTCGTAACGTTAGATACATTCCAATTTCCTATTGCCTGATTGAATTTTTTAGCCCCACGAAACATACTCGCCATATTCGTAACATTGGAGACATCCCAATCTCCTATAGGCTGATTGAACTCTTGAGAAGTATCATGAAACGTAGTACTTTCAACACCGGAGAACATCTCGCGCATATTCGTAACGTTAGATACATTCCAATCTCCTATCGCCTGATTGAAGACTGAAGCTTCATAAAACATAGAGCTCATATCAGTAACACCGGAAACATCCCAATCTCCTATCGCCTGATTAAATTTTTCGGCATCCCTAAACATCTCGCTCATATTAGTAACATTGGAGACATCCCAAGTTTCTATGGGTTGATTGAATGTTGCAGCATTACCAAAGATACTCCGCATATTAGTAACACTGAAGACATCCCAATCTCCTATCGGTTGATTAAAACTTTTAGCACAACGAAACATCCCACTCATATCAGTAACATTAGAGACATCCCAACCTCCTATCGCTTGATTAAAGCTTGAAACACACGTAATCCAGTCTTTCCCATTAACAAAACCGGAGAACATCCGGCTCATATCTGTAACGCCGGAGACATCCCAAGTTCCTATCGCTTGATTAAACTCTCCGGCATTATCAAACATTCGGCTCATATCAGTAACATTGGAGACATTCCAAGCTCCTATGGGCTGATTGAATTTTTCAGCACCGCGAAACAGACTCTCCATATTCGTAACGTTGGAGACATCCCAACCTGAAATGTCTCCATTAAAGGTTTTTTTATCTTTAAAGAGTTGGCTCATATCTGTCACTTTACTTACATCTATGTGGTTGAGGTCGGCATCATTACCTAATTCGGCAATCAGTGCCTCCAATTCGGCTTTGTTGGCAGGTTGCTCGGTATACCAGCGGGCGTAGAGTGTGATATCGCCCGTCACCGGCCAGGTATAATCGTACTTGGTCTTGCCCGTATGCCCCGTGGCTGCATCCACGGTGTACCAGCCTCCAAAGTAGTAGGTCGTGCCACCGCTTGGTGCTTTGGTCGGGTCTGCTATGGTTTCGCTTAGTGTGGTACCGCCGGTTACTTCCACGGGAGATACGGCACTGCCCCCGTCCGTTTGAAAACGTATGGTATATAAAGTACCACCAAACATGGATTCTGTATCGATAACTCCGGAAACATTCCAATCTTCTATGACTTGATTAAAGATAAAAATATTACTAAACATACCTTCCATATTCGTAACGTTGGAAACATCCCAATCCCTTAAGGGCTGATTGAATTTTTCAGCATAAGAAAACATGGAATCCATATTAATAACATTGGAGACATCCCAATCCGCTATGGGTTGATTGAATTTTTTGGCACGTTGAAACATACCTTCCATATTCGTAACGTTGGAGACATCCCAACCCCCTATGGGTTGATTGAAGTTTTCGGCACCGTAAAACATAGCCTTCATGTTCGTAACGTTGGAGACATTCCAATCACCTATAGGTTGGTTGAATTCTAAAGCACTGCGAAACATACCCTCCATATTAGTAATATCGGAGACATCCCAATTTGAGATATCTCCATTGAAGGTATCCTTATCTGCGAAGAGTTCGCTCATATCTGTCACCTTACTTACATCTATGTGGTTGAGGTCGGCATCATGGCCCAACTCGGCAATCAGTGCCTTCAATTCGGCTTTGTTGGCAGGTTGCTCAGTGTACCAGCGGGCGTAGAGTGTGATATCGCCGGTTACCAGCCAGGTATAATCGTATTTGGTTCTGTTCGTATGCCCCATGGTTGCGTTCACGATGTGCCAGCCTCCAAAGTAGTAGGTTGTACCCCCGCTTGGTTCTTTAGTCGGGTCTGTTATGGCTTGGCTTAGCGCGGTGCCACCGGTCACTTCCAGGGGAGATACGGCACTGCCTCCATAGGTCTGAAAGTTTATGGCGTATAAAGCACCATCAAACATGGCCTCTATATTGAGAGCACCGGAGACATTCCAATCTTTTATGACTTGATTAAAGGTGACAATATGACTAAAGATACTCTGAATATTTGTAACATTGGAGATATTCCAATCTCCTATGGGTTGATTAAATTTTTCGGCACCACCAAACATACCTGCCATATTAGTAACATTGGAGACATCCCAACCCCCTATGGGCTGATTAAATTCTAAAGTATTATCAAACATAAATCTCATATCAGTAACACCGGAAACATCCCAGGCTCCGATGGGTTGATTGAATTTCAAAGCTCTGGCAAACATACCTTCCACAGTAGTAAGGTTGGAGACATCCCAACCCCCTATGGGTTGATTGAATCTTTCAGCATTATAAAACATCCAACTCATATTAGTGACACCGGAGACATCCCAACCTCCTATGGGTTGATTAAATTTTTCAGTACCACTAAACATACCCTCCATATTCGTAACTTTAGAGACATCCCAATCTTCTATGAGTTGATTAAATTTTTTAGTACCACTAAACATACCCTCCATATTCGTAACTTTAGAAACATCCCAATCTCCTATCGGTTGATTGAAGGTGTAGGTACCACGAAACATCTCGCTCATATTAGTAACATTGGAAACATCCCAACCCGAAATATCTCCATTAAAGATTTTCTTATCTTTAAAGAGTTGGCTCACATCCGTGACTTTACGTACATCTATGTGGTTGAAGTCAGCATCATCTGCCAAAGCGACAATCAGTGCCTCCAAAGCAGCCATGTCGGCAGGTTGCTCAGTGTACCAGCGGGCGTAGAGCGTGATATCGTACATCACCGGCCGGGTGTATTTAGTCTTGCCCGTATGCCCTTCGGTTGCGGGTACGGTGTGCCAGCCTCCAAAGTAGTAGGAAGTGCCACCGTTTGGTGCTTTGGTCGGGGCCGTGACCATTCTACTTAGAGTAGTACCCGTAGTACCCTTGGCTACCTGCACGGGGGACAATGTGTTGCCTCCTTCGGTTTCAAAGCTTACGGTGTATTTAGGCCCGGGAGGCGGAGGGCTTGCAGCCGATTTGACACAGGCGGACAGAAACAGAGGTATGAAACAGAGATGAAAAAGGCAGAAAGAGAGAAAGAATGAGGATTTGTTTGGCAATAAAAAGAAAGACTTAGCTGATTGGATATTGGGTATTAAGCCCTTTATTTCAGTGTCTGTCAATATTTTGTTTCGGTTTTGCATGGGAATACGCCTTCAAACAGAGTGAATTTGAGGCCCGATTATATATTGATTTAGAGAATTTAGTAAGGGGGGGGGCTTTGAACGGGGTTCGGGTGCCTCACCCCTCGCAACGGTTGCGTGCCGGTCTAAAATCGCCGGCACGGAATAAAGGCTTATTACCCGGTGATTAATTACACGTTTTGTATCGTCTGTGTATCAATATATTTTCCGCCATTATAGTGAATATTATACTCCATGTTTAATCTATCTTCAAGAAAATAATCTTTACTTGCCGATTCAGAGGTTGATATAGATATGATAGCACTAACATATACATCAAAATTAGTAGATCTTGTTTTTCTTTCTAAAAAAACAGTTTTAGTATTACCCGGTCCGTCTGTCTCAGTTCCCTGAAAAAAAGTAAATATTATCTCGGAGGTTCCCTTCTTATCTGCTTTAGCTTGAATTAATTGTAATTCTACTTCCTCTGATGAGGTGACGGGTGAGGGCTCCGGAAATATAGGAAAAGCGACCCTCATTGGAAGTATCAAATACTCGGCCTCTTTTACTTCTATCTTTCTTGGGGAGCTAATTTCTGTGCTTGTTTTGGGTATGCCAAGAGTATTTCCCTTGGGATCTGTGATTTCCGCATTGTAGTGAAAATATTGATCCCGGGAATGGATGCTAACATTGTTAGTCCCTTGTCTTCTTTCTAAAACGGGCAAAGTGGCAAACTTGGCGGTTGTAAAAGATTTTTGTGAAGCCAATTCTCTGCCCCGGTAAATATGAAGATAATACGTTGTGTTCTCTTTCAGTAAGTGGTCGGCTGTGAGAGTGCTTATGTCATCCGGTATGGTATTCAAATGGGCCATAAATATTTCTCTGCTTACGTCTTTTGTCAGGGTACGCTTGATATAGCCTTTACCTAATTGGGTCGGAAGCCTGCTGGTGTCAGAAGCTGAAATTCCAAACGTAAACTCAAGCTCTCCCTCTAATTCGCTGGTTATGGAAAAAGTAAGTTCATTGGCACCTATGTAAGGGAAGGTGACCGCAGTGTATTTGGGTGCCGGCGGGTCCTTACTGTCGGATAGCGGGGCACAGGCAAGCAGAGACAGGCCGAGAACGGACAGAAAAAGAAAGGCAAAAAGGCGGGAACGGAAACGGGAAAAAAATAGGTAAAAAGGCTTATAGCTAGTTGGTATACAAAGAAATAACGGCTTGCTTTCTAAAGTAGTGTGATATTGGATATTGGATATTGGATATTATATTATACTGTTTTTACCAATATCCGTCAATATGCTGTGTTGAGTTTTCATGGGGATGCTCCTTTAGGTTTATCCAGATTCAGGATTGATTGTATGTTTATTTAGAGAGTTTGGTCAAGAGGCAGGTAGGTGAGCCTGTCGAACCCGGCAAGGGGGCCAAGTTGTCAAGGGGGCCATAGTCGGGGGCCTCTGAGTGCTGTTCAGACAACAGAGTGCGGCACCGCACGCTGTTGTAAGTTTCCGTACTGTATGCTACCGAAATTTGGGGGGTTTATGGGCCGTGCTAATAGGGCAGCTGTCGAAAATCTTTTCAGAATCTGTTACCTGGGTTACAGTCCAACCTGAAATATCCCGGTCAAAGGCTGTGGCAAAAGCGAACGTATTATACATCTCGGTAACTTTGGAGACATCCCAAGCTCCGATGGGTTGATTAAAAGCTTCGGCACCATTAAACATGAAATTCATATTTTTAACCTTGGAGACCTTCCAGTCTCCTATAGGTTGATTAAATTTTTCCGTATGACCAAACATACCATCCATCCCGGTAACCTCAGAGACATCCCAACTTCGGATGGGTTGATTAAAAATTTTGGCAGTATTAAACATAGATGCCATATCAGTAACACTGGAGACATCCCAAGCTCCTATCGGTTGATTGAAGGCTTCGGCACTATTAAACATGAAACTCATATTTTCAACCTTGGAGACCTTCCAATCTTCTATAGGTTGATTAAATTTTTTAGCCTGACCAAGCATAGATGCCATAGTAGTAACCTCAGAGACATCCCAAGCTCCGATAGGTTGGTTGAAGACAAAAGCACGATAAAACATCAAATTCATATTAGTAACACCGGAGACATCCCAAGCTCCGATGGGTTGATTAAAAGCTTCGGCACCATTAAACATCCGGCTCATATCTGTAACTTTGGAGACATCCCAACCCGTGATATCTCCGTTAAAGGTCGTCTTAGATTCGAAGATTCTATTCATATCAGTTATCTTTCGCACATCAATGTGGTTGAGGTCGGCAGTATCTCCCAAGCCGGCAATTAGTGTATCCAAAGCAGTCCTGTCAGCGGGTTGTTCGGTGTACCAGCGGGCGTAGAGCGTGATATTGCCGGTTACCGGTTTGGTGTAATCATACTTGGTCTTGCCCGTATGTCCTTTGGCCTTGTCCACGGTGTACCAATCCCCGAAGTAGTAGCTGGTGCTGCCGCTTGCGGCCTTGGTGGGGGCCGTTATAGTTTGGCTTAGCATAGTGCCACCGCTTACCGGCACCGAAGGCACTGCGCTGCCTCCGTCGGTTTGGAAGCTGACGGTATATTTAGTCTCGGAGTCTGTACCCAGGTCGACACAGGCCGCCAGAAACAGATGAATGATAAAAATGGAAAGAAAGCAGAAAAAGGGGGGGGATTTGAGTTTATTTGTAAATGGAAAGAGAGATACAGATTTAAAAAAAATTAATAGGTGAATGGATATTGGATATTGGATATTGGATATTGGATATTGGATATTTTACTGTTTATACCAATATTTGTCAATACTTTATCTTGATTTTTCATTAGAGTACTCCTGAAAATGAAGGGAATTGAAAGCCAGTTTCAGAGTAGATCATATATTTATTTCGAAAAATTGTCAAGAGGGGGAATTTCTGCCCCGAAGGGCGGAACACAAGGAGCAAGTGAAATATCCGGACAACAGCGTGCGGTGCCGCACGCTGTTGTAAGTTTCCGTACTGTATGCTACCGAAATCTTAGAGGTTTATGGGCCGTGCTAATAGGGCAGCTATCGAAAATCTTTTCAGAATCTGTTACCTGGGTTACAGTCCAACCTGAAATATCCCGGTCAAAGGCTGTGGCAAAAGCGAACGTATTATACATCTCGGTAACTTTGGAGACATCCCAAGCTCCGATGGGTTGATTAAAAGCTTCGGCACTATTAAACATGAAATTCATATTTTCAACCTTGGAGACCTTCCAGTCCCCTATAGGTTGATTAAATTTTTCCGTATGACCAAACATACCATCCATCCCGGTAACCTCAGAGACATCCCAATTTCCGATGGGTTGATTAAAAACTTTGGCAGTATTCAACATAGATGCCATATCAGTAACACCGGAGACATCCCAAGCTCCGATGGGTTGATTAAAAGCTTCGGCACTATTAAACATGAAACTCATATTTTTAACCTTGGAAACCTTCCAATCTTCTATAGGTTGATTAAATTTTTTAGCCTGACCAAGCATAGATGCCATAGTAGTAACCTCAGAGACATCCCAAGCTCCGATAGGTTGGTTGAAGACAAAAGCACGATAAAACATCAAATTCATATTAGTAACACCGGAGACATCCCAAGCTCCGATGGGTTGATTAAAAGCTTTGGCACCATTAAACATCTGGTTCATATCAGTAACACTGGAGACATCCCAACCCGTGATATCTCCGTTAAAGGTAGCCTTAGATTCGAAGATTCTATTCATATCAGTTATCTTTCGTACATCAATGTGGTTGAGGTCGGCGGTATCTCCCAAGTCGGCAATTAGTGTATCCAAAGCAGTCCTGTCAGCGGGTTGTTCGGTGTACCAGCGGGCGTAGAGCGTGATATTGCCGGTTACCGGTTTGGTGTAATCATACTTGGTCTTGCCCGTATGTCCGATCTCTTTGTCTACGGTGTACCAATCCCCGAAGTAGTAGGTAGTGCTGCCGCTTGCGGCCTTGGTGGGCACCGTTATAGTTTGGCTTAGCATAGTCCCGCCGCTTACCGGCATCGAAGGGACTACACTGCCTCCGTCCGTTTGGAAGCTGACGGTATATTTAGTCTCGGAGTCTGTACCCAGGTCGACACAGGCCGCCAGAAACAGATGAATGATAAAAATGGAAAGAAAGCAGAAAAATGGGGGGGATTTGAGTTTATTTGTAAATGAAAAGAGAGATACAGCTTTAAAAAAAATTAATAGGTGAATGGATATTGGATATTGGATATTGGATATTGGATATTGGATATTGGATATTTTACTAATTATACCAATACTTGTCAATACTTTATCTTGATTTTTCATTAGGACACTCCTGAAAACGAAGGAAATTGAAAGCTAGTTCCAGGGCAGATCATATATTCATTTCGAATAGTTGTCAAGGGGGAGAATTCCTGCCCCGAAGGGTGGAACACAAGGAGCAAGTGAAATATCCGGACAACAGCGTGCGGTGCCGCACGCTGTTGTAGATTTCTGTACCGTATGCTACCGAAATTTGGGGGGTTTATGGGCCGTGCTAATAGGGCCACTGTCGAAAATCATTTCATAATCTGTTACCTGACTTACAGTCCAATCTGAAATATCTCGATCAAAGGCTCCGACAGTAGAGAACATCTCGTTCATATTAGTGACACCGGAGACATCCCAATCTCCGATGGGTTGATTGAAGATACTGGCACTATAGAACATCGAAGCCATATTAGTAACACCGGAGACATTCCAATCTCCGATGGGTTGATTGAAGGCAAAAGCAGCACGAAACATAGCAAACATATTAGTAACTTTGGAGACATCCCAACCCGTGATATCGCCATTAAAGGTCGTCTTACTTTGAAAGAGGTTATTCATATCGGTGACCTTTCGCACATCAATGTGGTTGAGGTCGGCGGTATCTCCCAAGCCGGCAATTAGTGTCTCCAAAGCAGCCCTGTCAGCGGGTTGCTTGGTGTACCAGCGGGCGTAGAGCGTGATATTGACGGTTACCGGTTTGGTGTAATCATACTTGGTCTTGCCCGTATGCCCTTTGGCCTTGTCCACCGTGTACCAATCCCCGAAGTAGTAGATAGTGCTGCCGCTTGCGGCTTTGGCGGGGGCCGTTATGGTTTGGCTTAGCATAGTCCCGCCGGTTACCTTTACCGAAGGGACTACACTGCCTCCGTCGGTTTCAAAGCTGACGGTGTATTTGGAAGTGGGTGTAGAGCTTGTGCCCGGGTCGACACAGGCCGTCAGAAACAGATGAATGATAAAAATGGAAAGAAAGCAGAAAAAGGGGGGGGATTTGAGTTTATTTGTAAATGGAAAGAGAGATACAGCTTTAAAAAAAATTAATAGGTGAATGGATATTGGATATTGGATATTGGATATTGGATATTGGATATTTTACTGTTCATACCAATACTTGTCAATACTTTATCTTTATTTTTCATTAGGGTACTCCTGAAAACGAAGGGAATGGAAAGCCAGTTTCAGGGCAGATCATATATTCATTTCGAATAGTTGTCAAGGGGCAGGCAGGGCGAAACCTGTCGGTGTTGGTAGGTGAGCCTGTCGAACCTGGCAAGGGGGGCTTAAACGGGGTACGGCGGGTGCCTCACCCATCTGTAAAACCCCCCTCAACTGTTCCGTGCCGGTCTAAAACCGCCGGCACGGAACAAAGGCATATTACCTGGTAATTAATTGCACGTTTTGTATCGTCTGTGTACCGGTATATTCTCCGGCATTATATTGAAGATGATACTCCATTTTCAATCTATCTCCAAGAAAATACTTTTTACTTACCGGGTCAGAGGGCAATATAGCCGTGATAGCACTAAAATACACATCAAAATTAGTCGAGCTTGTTTTCCTTTCTAAAAAAACAGTCTTAGTATTACCCGGTCCGTCTGCCTCAGTTCCCTGAAAAAAAGTAAATACTATCTCGAAGGTTCCCTTATGATCTGCCTTAGTTTGAATGAAATGAAAATTCACTTCCTCTGATGAGGGGACAGGTGAGGGCTCCGGAAATATAGGAAAAGCGACCCTCATTGGGAGTATCAAATACTCGGTCTCTTTTACTTCTATCTTTTTGGGAGAGCTAATTTCTGTGCTTGTTTTGGGTATGAAAACAGTATTGCTGTCGGGACCTATGACCCTCCCATTGGATTGATAATATTGATCCCAAGAATGGATGCCAACATTGTTAGCCCCTTGTCTTCTTTCTAAAACGGGCAGAGTGGCAAACTTGGCGGTTGTAAAAGATTCTTGTGAGGCCAATTCTCTGCCCCGGTAAATATGGAGGTAATACGTCGTATTCTCTTTCAGCAAATGGTCCGCAGTCAGAGTGCTTATGTCATCGGGTATGGTATTCAAATGGGCCATAAATATCTCCCTGCTTACATCTTTTGTCAGGGTACGCTTGATATAGCCTTTACCTAATTGGGCCGGAAGGGTTGTGGTGTTAGAAGCCGAAATTCCAAACGTAAACTCCACCTCTCCCTCCAATTCGCTGGTTATGGAAAAAGTAAGTTCATTGGCACCTATGTAAGGGAAGGTTACCACAGTGTATTTGGGTGTAGGCGGGTCGTCCTTACTGTCGGACAGCGGGGTACAGGCAAGCATAGACAGACCGAGAACGGACAGAAAAAGGAAGGATAAAAGGCGGGAACGGAGACGGGAAAAAAATAGGTAAAGAAGTTTATAACTAGTTGGTATACAAAGAAATAACGGCTTGTTTTCTAAAGTAGTGTGATATTGGATATTGGATATTGGATATTGGATATTTTACTGTTTATATCAATATCCGTCAATATGTTGTTTTGCCTTTTCATGGGGGATGCTCCTTTAGGTTGGCTTGGATTCAGGGTTGATTGTATATTCGTTTAGGGGTTTTGGCAAGGGGGGGCCTTAGATGGGGTTCGGGTGCCTCACCCACCTGACAATAGTAGAAATTATTTGGGTCCATTAAACCAAGGGGCCGAGTGAGCCTGTCGAATCTGGCAAGGGCATAATTTTTAAGGCATCCGCTCCCGGGTTTGGGGGGATAAAGCCTTTGTGGTTTCCTCCGGAAATTAGGTTTTGGCAGGCGGTCCAAAACTATGTAAGGGAGGAGAAGGCTGATCCGCCTTCTGGACTGGTCCTAAAATATTGTGCCTCTAATGTATATTCATCGTCACAAGTCGTTTGCGACCAACTGCCCCATCTCTGAATGTCCATGACCCTTTATTCATAGTAGTCAACTGTTGGATGCCGAAGCTGAACCTCAGATATGTATCTGCTGCCACAGTTGTATGTTCAAAACTCTGCTCCGCAGTATATCCACCATCAGGTAAACAAACACTACCCAAAGAGGGTAGCACACAGGCAGAAACGAAGACCTTATCCGGGCTAAAGGTGTGTACCCCTTGCTGAGAAATCAATTCTTTCCAGTAGACAGGCATCAATACCAACGTCCCCTCTTGGGCATTAATTTGATAGATACCCTCTCGGTACGGAAATGTCCCGTCAATAAAATCTTTGCTTTCGTCCCAGTCCGCTGCCGGAGGCAAAGCCAAAGTGCTAAAGTTAAGGGTACTCGTCAGGTTCTTGTCTTGGAACAGGTAGGCTTTGTACGCTGTACCCGCTGTGAGATAATCTCCCGCCACTGCGGCGGCGATATTTCCGGAAAGGGCTTGATTGCTGCCATGGTGCATGGCAGTGTAAAAGTAATGCGTGCCTGAGGTTACCGAGCGACTTTGCAGAGCGATATTGGTTTCTACATCCGCATAAGTCGGGGCCGTTTCGTCTGCGGCATGCACGATAAAAGCCACTGCCACACTTTGGTTGGTGCTGACTTGCAGTTCTACAGCGCGAATTCCCCGCCACGAAATGCTTGGGGTAAAGTATTCGGTTTCTTCCGGGGGACTGCTGCTTTCGTCTGAGATCGGGGCACAGCCGAGTAAAGTTAGACCAATAAGAAACAGGAAAAGAAAGGGGAGAAGACAGAAATGGGAAAAAAATGCTTGAAAATATTTGTAATTAGTCGATATGCAAAGAAATAACGGCTTGTTTTCTAAAGTAGTGTGATATTGGATATTGGATATTGGATATTGGATATTTTACTGTTTATATCAATATCCGTCAATATGTTGTTTTGCCTTTTCATGGGGGGTGCTCCTTTAGATTGGCTTGGATTCAGGATTGATTGTATATTCGTTTAGGGGTTTTGGCAAGGGGGGGCCTTAGATGGGGTTCGGGTGCCTCACCCACCTATACCTCACCTACCTGACAATAGTAGAAATTATTTGGGTCCATTAAACCAAGGGGCCGAGTGAGCCTGTCGAATGGTAGGTGAGCCTGTCGAACCTTGGCAAGGGGGGCCTTAGATGGGGTTCGGGTGCCTCACCCACCTATACCTCACCTACCTGACAATAGTAGAAATTATTTGGGTCCATTAAACCAAGGGGCCGAGTGAGCCTGTCGAATGGTAGGTGAGCTTGTCGAACCTTGGCAAGGGGGGCCTTAGATGGGGTTCGGGTGCCTCACCCACCTATACCTCACCTACCTGACAATAGTAGAAATTATTTGGGTCCATTAAGCCAAGGGACCGAGTGAGCCTGTCGAATGGTAGGTGAGCCTATCGAACCTTGGCAAGGGGGGCAAGTATCCGGCCGGTCCCCAAGTCCACAATCAAGCCGGCGATGGGAGGCAGAAACAGGCAGGGCCGAGAGACAATGTCCCGGCCCTGCCTGTTTTGTTATAATTGCTTCTCAGAATGATTTCTGCAAAGGGATTCCGGCTATTTCCCGGTGGCCTTTTTACGCCGATCTACCATACGCAGGACGAACGGAGTAAAAATCAACTGCATAGCGATCTCCATTTTTCCGCCCGGCACCACAATGGTATTGGCCCGCGACATCCATGAATCGTGAATCATCGATAACAGATATTGAAAGTCTATATCCTTGGGCTTGGCAAAACGGATAACGCAGATACTCTCGTCCGCCGTTGGAATATCACGGGAGATAAACGGATTTGAGGTGTCCACCACAGGAACCCGCTGGAAGTTGACATGGGTTTGGGTAAATTGCGGGCAAATGTAATTCATATAGTCCGGCATACGCCGTAAAATAGTGTCTGTTACCGCTTCCGCACTATAGCCACGCTGAGTCTTATCCCGAATCAGTTTTTGAATCCATTCCAGATTGATCACCGGCACGACACCAATCAATAAGTCCGGATACTGTGCCGTATTGACTTCGTCCGTGATGACCGCACCATGCAGACCTTCGTAGAACAGTATATCCGTGTTTTTTTCTAAATCGGTCCAAGGTGTAAACGTTCCCGGTTTCTGTTTGTAGGGAGCTGCTTCCTCTTTGTTGTGTAAATACTTGCGTATCTTGCCCCCGCCGGTCTCGCTGTAGGAGCGGAACAGCTCCTCCAAGTCAGATAGTTGGTTGGTGGACAGGCCAAAGTGACTGAAGTGGTTATTGCCTTCACTTTCCGCCTTGCTCGCCATTTGCTTCATTTCTTCGCGGTCATAGCGATGAAAGCTGTCACCTTCCACGAAGACGGGCTTTATGCCCTCACGACGGAAGATATTGGCGAAAGTCTGCGTCACGGTTGAAGTCCCGGCACCGGACGAACCGGTTATGGCTATGACAGGATGTTTTATGGACATTTGTGTATCTCCTTACTTGCGGAATAAACCGCGAACAGCGAACAGCGGGGATTCTTCGTAGCTGCTCTGGTCTTCTGTATTGTGGTGGTAAGACTCAATGAGGCTCACCTCTTCGGCCGAGCCGAAAATCACACCAATTCGTTGGTGTACTTGCTCCGGTTCCACATCGTGGATGGGACCGTACCCGGTGGAGCACATGCCTCCGGCATTTTCCATGAGCATGGCTATGGGACTGGCCTCATAGAGCAAACGAAGACGGCCTTGTTTTTCCGGGTTCTTGGAGTCTCGGGGGTACATGAAAACCCCGCCGCGAATCAAAATGCGGTGTGCTTCGGCCACCATGGATGCCACCCAGCGCATGTTAAAATCTTTGCCGCGCGGCCCAAGACTGCCGGACAAGCACTCATCTATATAGCGTTTGACAGGAGCTTCCCAAAATCGGCTGTTCGAAGCATTGATGGCAAACTCATTAGTGGCCTTGTGCACCTGCATATTCGGGTGGGTCAGGCGAAACTCACCGGTGTACGGTTCCAACGTAAAGCCGTGTACCCCTCTGCCCACAGTTAAAACAAGCATGGTCGAAGGGCCATATATGGCATAGCCGGCAGCAATCTGCTGCTTGCCGGGTTGTAAAAAATCCTCTTTCGAGACCGGCCGCCGACCTTCAATGACATCTTCGGGGGCCCGAAACACGGAAAAGATACTGCCTACACCTGCGTTGACATCAATATTGCTCGAACCGTCGAGAGGGTCGTGCACCAGCAGGTATTTTCCCTGAGCAAGATTTTTCGGAATGACATAGGGCTCTTCCATCTCCTCAGAAACGATGGCAACCAGATTCCCCGAACGCTGAGTGGCCTCAATAAAAGTCTCATTGCTCAGGACATCGAGAGCCTTCTGGCTCTCTCCCTGGACATTGATTTCGGTGGAGACATCGGAAAGTTCGGTACACAAAGACATATAACCAAGCATCTTGGAGATGACTTTACAGGCACAGCCGATGTCCAAAAGGAGACTGTTCAGCTCGCCAATTGATTCCGGATAGCGGCGGCGTTCCTCAATTAGATATTGTGCCAAAGTGGGTAATTCCCAGTTTGACATAGTGAAATTATTTTTCATATGGATGTTTACCTACCCCTTTACCTCTTATTTTGTTTGGTTTGGTTGACTTGCCTGCGTCATCCGGAAAATTCTGTTCTGAATTTCGGATGACGCAGTTGCACTCACGCTTGTGCTATCCAGTCGGCCAGCTTGGTCAGGGTGACTCCATCCAAGTTGGGCAAAACCTTCATGGCACCGCTAAATGAATGGTGTTCGGTGTATGTGCCGGGAGTCACGACAACATGCCGCAATCCGGCGCGGAGCGCAGCTTCTAAGCCTGCGGCAGAATCCTCAAAAACCAAGCAGTCAGAAGGGCGAAGACCCAAACGCGAGACGGCCTGAAGATACACTGTGGGATCCGGCTTTTTCTGAGCTGCCGTCGAAGCATCCTCAACAACTGTAAAGTATTTTCGCCATTCACTGCCCATATTGTTTTGCAGTAAAACATCCACATTCTCCGGTGAAGTTGTGGTGGCAATAGCCAGTTTTTGCCCCTGAGAAAAAGCTTCCTCAATCAGGGCCATTACTCCCGGACGCAGCGATGTGTCCTGGATTAACCCGCCGTATATCGCTGTCTTGACCTTGTGAATTTCCCGGGCACGATCCGGCGCATCGGAAGGGATTTCCGGAGACACCTCTGCCCAATAAGACAGGATACGCTCTTTCCCCCCGGTCACACCCAGCAGGCGGGCATACAACGCCGCATCCCAGTTCCAGGCACCCACACCCAGTTTTGTACCCAACTGAGCGAAGGCTTGGTTAAATGCCCGGCGATGCAGCTCCTCCGTTTCGGCCAAGGTGCCGTCGACATCAAAAATTAAAGCTTTCAAAATAGTTTCCTGTGAGGTGAGAGTAGCTGTGGCTATTTGTCCTCTGCTGCCACACTAAAGAGCCGACTCGCCAGTATGTCCGCCTTGTCCAGGGTGCAAAGTTCGTCCACACCAAGTTCTGCGTCACGGTTGGCAAAGAGCCGGCTGGCCTGCCTCAAACGTATGCGCTCCAAAGCGTTTCGCACACTGCGGGCATTGGCGAAATGAGGTTGAACCATACGCCGTACCAGATATTCCTCAAAAGACTGTTTCGCATCCGTTCCAAAGTGGTAGTTCTGCTCTTTGAGCATACAGTCGGCGATATCCAGAAGTTCTCCCTTCTCGTAGTCAGGGAAATCCAGATGGTGCGCAATGCGCGAATTCATACCCGGATTGCTGTGAAAGAACGTTTCCATACGGTCTTTATAACCCGCCAGGATGACCACCAAGTCGTCACGCTGGTTTTCCATGAACTGAAGCAGTATTTCGATGGCCTCCTGGCCATAGTCCCGCTCGTTGTCCGGTTTGTAGAGGTAATAGGCTTCATCGATGAAAAGGACTCCGCCCATAGCTTTCTTCAAAATTTCGCGAGTCTTTGGTGCTGTGTGGCCAATGTATTGCCCAACCAAATCATCGCGTGTAACACTAACCAAGTGACCCTTGCGCACATAACCCAAGCGGTGCAGAATTTCTGCCATGCGCATGGCCACTGTGGTCTTCCCGGTACCCGGGTTGCCGGTAAAGCACATATGCAGACTCGGGGCCTGCGATCGCAAACCGTGTTTGGCACGCAGCTTGTCAATCACCAGCAATGCAGCAATGTCGTGGACCCGGGACTTGATCGGCTTTAGCCCGATCAAGTCCCGATTTAGCTCGCCCAGTACATCTTCGACTTGCGACTGTGCGAGCATTTCACCGACTGTTCGCGCACTGAACTCTTCGACCGAATCCTGTTCTTCAGGCTTCGGTTCCGCAGAATTTACCCCTGGAATCTGATACATTGATACTCCGAACCTAGCAACGCGCTAGCAACGTTCACCTTCAGGCTTATCAGTACTGTAAGAATGTACTGTGTAACGGATTGTACGGTTTTGCACTTCTTGGCGTACAAGACCAAAACCCGGTTCTTTGGTCGGACGATTGACAATGAAACTCATAGTAATAGACTCAACCCCGCGAGTGGAATCAAACGCAACCAAGCGGATGTAGTGTTCCGGGAAAGTTGAACGGCAGGATTTGAGATCTGTCATCACACCAGCGGCATCCTTCAGATCAAACATCGGCATACCGTACATTTCCCAATAAGTGTTGCGCGGGTGCGGATCATCGGTGTATTCGATACTCCAAGCATAGCCCTTGTCCAGACCAAACTGGACCTGAGCACTGATTTCGTTATCATTGAGGTCAGGCAGGAAGCTGAACTGCCCTTGTGTCAGCCGACCCATAGGGTTTGTCATCATAATAGTTACTCCTCTCTCTGATTAGCTTACAGAACTTGTCGGAACGTAATCACTGGTATCCGTGGATGCATAGTTAAAGCTGACATCCTTCCAAACTTCCAGTGCCTGTTTCAACGGTGTACAGGTCTTTGCAACCTTTTGCAGGATTTCCGGCCCTTCTTCCTTAATGTTTTTCCCTTCGTTGCGGGCCTTGATTATAGCCTCCAAAGCCACGCGGTTGGCCACGGCACCGGCCTGAATACCGTCCGGATGGCCGATAGTGCCGCCACCGAATTGCAGTACCACATCTTCACCAAACAGATCAATCAGTTGGTGCATCTGCCCGGCGTGGATACCACCGGAAGCAACCGGCATAACCTTCTTGAGATCAGCCCAATCCTGGTCAAAGTAAATGCCCCTGGCCAAGTCTTTTTTGGTAAAGGGTTCGCGGCAGACATTGTAATAGCCCTGAACCGTTGGGGGGTCGCCTTCCAGTTTCCCGACAGCGGTACCGGCATGCAGATGGTCCACACCGGCCAGACGGAGCCATTTGGCAATGACCCGGAAGGAAACACCGTGCGATTTTTGACGCGTGTAAGTACCGTGACCGGCCCTGTGCATGTGCAGAATCATATCATTCTTGCGGCACCAGTTAGACAGGCTCTGGATGCCCGACCAGCCGACAATCAGGTCAACCATAACGATGATACTGCCCAATTCTTTGGCAAATTCGGCACGTTCATAGATGTCTTCCATTGTGGCAGCGGTGACGTTCAGGTACGAGCCTTTGACTTCGCCGGTAGCCGCACTGGCCTTGTTTACACCGTCCATCACATACAGAAAACGGTCACGCCAATGCATAAACGGCTGGGAGTTGATGTTTTCATCGTCCTTCATGAAGTCCAGGCCACCCTTCAGGCCTTCATAAATTACGCGACCGTAGTTGCGCCCGGAGAGACCCAACTTCGGTTTGGTGGTGGCACCGAGCAGAGGGCGTCCGTATTTGTCCAGACGTTCGCGTTCGACAATCATCCCGGTGGGAGGTCCCTTGAAGGTCTTGATCATGGCCACAGGCAGGCGAATATCTTCGAGACGGGCAGCTTTCAAAGGTTTGAAAGAAAATACATTACCAATCAGACTTGCCGTAATGTTGGCTACGGAACCTTCTTCGAAAAGGATAATATCATAGGCAACCCAGGCAAAGTACTGTCCCGGGTTATTGGGCACCGGATCAACCTTGTAGCATTTGGCCCGGTAGTTATCACAGGCAGTCAAACGGTCTGTCCATACAACCGTCCAAGTGGCAGTGGAAGACTCTCCGGCCACGGCGGCACCGGCTTCTACGGGGTCCACGCCTTCCTGCGGTGTGATGCGGAAGAGACAGATTGTGTCTGTCTCCTTGGGCTGGTAATCAGGTACCCAATAGCCCATTTGGCGGTACTTCAACACACCAGCGCTATAGCGCTTCTTGCTGTCAGTGATTTGTGTTGCGTCAGCTGTAATATCAGCCATAGAAACCTCCTGTAACTTTTTTGTTGTTCATGCTCAGATGCCACACATGTCTTACTTAAGGGCATTTCTAAAAAGTGTCTGTCGTTCCGTGGTAACGCACCGGGAGACAAAACCCGGATTGTACAGCCTCATCCGGCGGTACGCAGATAAAGGCTCTTCTGCACAATAGGATCTGCCCCGGTCTCACCCTTCGGCTGCTATCCAAAACTTGAAGGCCCATCGATGCAGCGCAAAGAGGGGTAGCGGCAGCAGGAGCCTCGGTCGATTCCACGGAAGGTATAAACACCTTTCAGAGTCACCATAAGTAAAACTTGGTGTGCATTATCACACGGTTATTTTCATCTTGCAAGCATTTTTTATACTGATTCACAAATTTTTATTTAACTTGTTTATATACATATTTTTATATTATTATAACACATCGAAAATAGGGGGGATTTGGAGGCCGGTATGTTGGCGGGACGGCCTTTCAGGTACTCCGGGGTATGCAGAACCGGGGATGAGAGGGAATGAGAGGGGGTGACAGGGAATATTCCGGACAGAAAGTCTTTGCAATTAACATTCCTGCAATATCGGAAAGTTGGCAAACAGCTCTCCCGCGAGTTCCCTACGCTTGTCTTGGGGCAGTCGGGCCAAGTCAATACTGGCATTTAAAACATCCAGCTTTTTTTGTGTATCCAGCAGGTGACGCAGCCGCCGCCCGTAGCGCGGAATCCCAAACAGCAAAGCCAATTCCCGGTCGCTGATCTCGCCGGATATCCGGCGCAATATACGGCGTTGCCGGACAGAACCCCGGTCGCGCTCCAACCAACCTGCCAATTCGTTATCATCCTGCATTACGGTTTGCAAAATTTGTTCTTCCTGTTCCGGCCGCAGGCCATCCAGAATCATGCTCAAGACTTTTGTACCGCTGACATTGGGGTACTCTTCATCTTCCTGCTCAATTGGGAGGCCGGCCTTTGGGCCGGGCGGGTTGGTTTCGGCATTCGCACTAAAGTGGGACAACTGCTTTTGCTCGACCTTGCGATGTAGCCAGTGGAAGGCTTTCAGGAAACTGTCTCCGTCCAGTTTTCGGCAGTCCTCGGCCAAAGAACGCAGCAGTTCAGCCCGTTTTTTGCGCGGCATCTGTCCCAGAATTCGGCTGCGTTCGCGCCGCGATGTATTTTTCAACAATAAAACCTGTAAAGTAGCATTCGATTCTTTCAGTAAATATTCCAGATCGTTGTCGCTCAGCTCGGCCACAAACTTTCGGTAGGGGCTGAGTTTCGTGTCAGAATCCTTGTTTGGAGGGGTGTCGACAGGCCGGAAGTCAGACTGGCCCGGGCCGTCTGAATGAATCGTGTCTTGCGGGTATTTCGAAGCCTCAGAACTTGGAGTCCCGGCGAATTTGGCCGTTTGCTCGGTTGGAGCAGGGATGGAGGGCAGGGTGGAGGGAGGGATGGAAGGATGGATGGAGGGGGAGACGGAAGAATATCCCGGGCCGCTGTCCGTCTTCGGCAGATTTTGTTCAAAACTCCGGGCCAAATTGCGATCGGACCGCTGACCCACGGGGGAGGGCCGTGCTTCGTTCCGGCTAACCGGGCTACTGTGCTGTGTCTGTTTGGGTGGAGATAAAGGTTTCGGAGTCTTGGTCGGAAGAGTTTCCCTTTTTCCTTCACAGGCCTCTTCGGAATGCAATTCCAAATCCGGCTGCAAACCTAATTCCCGGGCGAAGTATTGGTCGAGAGCGTGGAGCCCGGCCTCTTCCTCCTCCAGGCTAATCCGGACTTGGACTTTGGGGCGACTTTTCGGGTCTTCTTTTCCGGTTAATCCGGGCTGACCCGGCGGCAAGGCAAACCGGTCGTCTTCTTGCAGTCCATCGTTCTGCCACTCTCGTTCGAGAGGCTCAACACTGTGATGTTCCTGCTGGCGTTTATACTGTTGCAGTCCTCGGAGAATCCGGAAGGAGCCCGGTGCAGATTGTTGGGGGGAACCTTTCTCGGTGCCTTGCTCATCGGTATCTTGATAGTTCCCACTATTTTGATAGGGAGATTGGGGTTGTTTTTCTTCCCGGGGCCGGGATGAACGATTTTGCATAGTCACAGAAAGCGACCGTGCCCAAAGCGGCAGGCAGCGTCTCCTTAGAATCTGTTTAGAACCTCAGAGCCTTTCAGGTCGTCACCATTATCGGAACTTGCCAATTGGTTTTGTACTGTCAATTTCTCCGTGAGGGACAGGTGACAGTCGAAAGGCAGAACCGCAATCTCAGATTTCTGCATTGGCAATGCGCAACGGCTGAATCAGCTCATCCATTTCCCCCTGCAATACAAGCTCTAACTTGTACAAAGTCAGGGAAATACGGTGGTCGGTAACACGGTTTTGCGGGAAATTATAGGTGCGGATGCGACCGGATCGGTCGCCCGTGCCTACTTGGCTTTTGCGTTCTGCGGCACGTTTGGCTTCGGCCTGTTCGGTCAGATAGGCCAGCAAGCGACTGCTCAACATCTTCATGGCCTTCGCCCGGTTCTTGATCTGCGAACGCTCGTCTTGGCATTGGACAACCAGACCGGACGGAATATGGGTGATGCGGACGGCGGAGTCCGTCGTATTGACGTGCTGGCCACCCGCGCCTGCGGCGCGGTAGGTGTCGATGCGCAAATCCTTTTCCTGAATATCGACATCCATCTCTTCTGCTTCCGGGAGCACCGCAACTGTGGCCGCCGAGGTGTGGATGCGTCCCTGAGACTCGGTGACAGGGATGCGCTGGACACGGTGCGTACCGCTCTCATAGCGCAGTGTGCCGTAGACCTCTTTGCCCTTAATACTGAACACAATCTCCTTGTAGCCGCCCTGCTCTTGCTCGTTAACGCTGAGCAGTTCGGCTCCCCAGCCCCGCTTCTCTGCGTAGCGCAGGTACATCCGGTACAAATCCCCGGCAAATAAAGCCGCCTCATCACCTCCCGTTCCGGCGCGGATTTCCACAATAATATTGCGTGTATCCAATGGGTCGACCGGTACCAGCATCAATTTTAGCTGCTCTGCAACCTTATCAAATTGCTCTTCCAGGCCGGGCAATTCCTCTTCATAGAGGCCCAGCATCTCTTTGTCCTTCTCGCTTTGCAAAGCCAGGCGAACATCGGCAATTTGCTGTTTCAGCTCCTGGTAGTTCCGGTACACCCCTTTTGTTTCGAGGCCCTGCTGATATTGCCGCATAACCTCGGCATAACGTCTCTGGTCCTTGACCAGGTCGGCATCCATTACCAGCTGATCCACATCTTTCAGCTCTTCCAGTACTTCGAGTACTTTTGCCTCTATTCTAGTCATTACACCAACCACACAATTCCGGAAAGTTATTCAACCCCGAGTCTTAATTGTCAGACAGCTTGCGGCTATCCTGTTGCTTTACCGGGACGGCAAAGAAGCCGTCTTCTTCACCAAAAGCCCAAACCTGATTGCGGCCGTTCCGCTTGGCCAAATACAAACTTTTATCCGCATAATTCAATGTATCGACAAAGGATACCGCATGAGAACTGCTGGTCACTCCCATGGAGGCAGTGAGCTGTAACGAAGCCTCGCGAGTCTGGACAATCATCTTTTCCACCGAAGACCGCGCCCCTTCCGCTACCTGAATTGCGGCTTGGAACGAAGTGTCCGGAAGGACAATCAAAAATTCTTCACCGCCCCAACGACCCAAATAGTCACTCATCCGAAAGATAGAAATTAAAGATTTTGCCAGCGATTTTAGAGCCAAGTCTCCAACTTCATGACCATGCTTGTCATTGATTTCTTTGAATCGGTCAATATCCAGCAATATTAAAGAAAAACCGGAACCGGAACGTTTCATACGGTTGAACTCATAGTTACAAATCTGGTTCAAACCTTTGCGGTTTAACAGTCTTGTCAGTTCATCTGTGGCCGACTGTTCGCGCCAATAATCTATCGTTTCCGTCAGTCCGGCAAAACGCTGCTGTACTTCCCGGATGATCTGTTCCCCCATAGAGTTTTCCCGGTCCGGTTCCTGCATTTGGGCAGGCGGATCAGAGGTTCTTTTTTTGCTCCCCTCGGCTCCATCTTTTTCCGGCGGCTCTTCCGGCGGCGGTAATTCCTTCATATATTGACTGATGCGGAAGAAATCCTTGGCGTAATGCGTCATGAAATACGCATAGAGCAGCAGGGGCACCAGTGTCACCATTAGCAGGATTGCGAACAGGAAAATGAGGTTATTCAATCTGAGCCGGTAGCTCTTGTTGATAAACTCATCCTCATCCCACCAGACCTGACTAACGACACTGTCCATCATTACCAAATTGCGCGATGCGGGCAACATTTGTATTTTGCCGATGGAAATGACTTGGGGCATGTAGTTACCACGACTGTTGCGGTCCAAACTGTTGTAAATATTGCTGAAAATTAACGGCTGCATGTAACCGCGCATCTGCAAATCCAAGTCCAGGCGTTTGCCTCTTTCTGCTGCTTTTGGAGTGCTGAGCAGGAAGTTTAAACTCGGGTCGACAAGGACCGGGTCAGAGAGTGGGTGAATCACCTCTAAAATTGCTTCTACCATTTCCACATACATGGCATCGTGCTTCTTGCTAAGCTTTCCGCTGCTTAGGTCATACCGGTCCAAGTGTGTCCGGCTGCCATAGGTTTTGAAATAATAGGAATCAGCTTCCGCCTTATCGAGGGTGACCAGCGTGGTCTGTAGCTGATTTAGGTTGCCTCCCAACTGTCCCAACTGTCGTTCAAAAAGATAGAAAAAGTCCTTGGTTCTTGTGAAGACATCCCCCATCTCAACGGAAATCGCAAAACGCAAGCCGTTGTCTTCCATGGCGAAATCGTAGAACAGAAGAGTCAGAACAGCCTGATTCGTTTCCGGCGCAATGCCCAGTTGAACATTATATTGTAAGGGAGTCAGGGCATTGCGGTCTTTCAGTATTTTAGACACGTCGTAGCCGAAGTGATATAGAGCATCAAGTGATTTCAGCTCACTGAGATTGGTCCAGTTCGGCTTTAGGCTGGTGGCGGTTTGGTGGACCTTTCCGCCGGTGTCAACCAAGTAGTAGTAGACCCGCTCATTCGGCTTTAGATTTTTCCAATCAGGGTAGCTATCTAAAAAATCGCTGTAAAAATTGAGGTATGTGCTGGCGTCTCGGCTCTGTTGTCCGGCATTCGTTTCTCTCAGCCTGCGGCCTAATTCATCGGAAAGTGGGTGAAATTTGATCACCCGGGCATTAATTTTATTTGTCCAGAATCGTGTCCAATTCAGACGGAAGTTCTCCCAGATTACTGTATGTTTAGATTTGAGCTCTCCATCGGTGCGGCGCAACGCTTCGATATTGAATTGCTCATCCGTGAGGTACACGGCGACAAAGGGACGAATTAAAGTTGCAAAACCAATAATTATCAGTACTAAAGCCGACAAAATATACATGTGCATTTTTGCCGGCAGTTGTGCATAATACTTCGGTCCCATTATCCAGGCTCCCGCGAAGTTAATAATCAAATGTAAAATGACAGAAAGTATGCATATTCTCGGCAGATAGTTTAAATTATTAAGCCTAATCGGAACCTCAAGGCATTACTTCTGCGTTGCATCCTCTACCAAACACCGCCGGTGTATCCGGCCGTGATCTTCTTCTTAGGATTCCATTCCAAGGAGCCGTCTGACATAAGTCTCCGGCTCAAACGTGGCAATCTGGCCGTATTTCTCACCCTGTCCCTCGTACAGAACCGGAAGTCCCAACTTTTCGGTTAAAGAAAACACGATTCCGCCACCGCACTTTGCATCCATTTTGGTTACGATGGCACCGTGCAAAGGCAGTACTTGGGAGAAAGCCTCGGCCTGACTCAGAGCATTTTTGCCGGTGGTGGCATCGATGACAAGCAAGTTGTACCTCTGCTCCGGTTCGATTAGACGGTCCAGTACCCGGTTGATTTTGCCCAGTTCTTCCAACAGCAACTTCTTCGTGTGCATCCTGCCGGCGGTATCGAGCAATACCAGTTTGTGCTTTCGCACGAGCGCGCTGGAGACTGCGTTGTAAATTACCGCCGCGCTGTCACTGCCTCGTTCCTCCGCCACAACCCGGACACCCAGCCGCTCTCCGTGCACCTTGAGTTGCTCAATAGCCGCTGCACGGAAGGTATCCCCCGCACCAATCGTCATTTCACTTGGTGCAATCCCGCATTGCTCTGCAAGGTGGGGCACCAGTTTTGCCAGACTTGTGGTTTTACCAACCCCGTTTACACCCAGCAGCATGACCACCTGTAAGTTTTCACCGGCTTTCAGACACCGTTCAAATTCCCCATTATTGCCCCGGAGTGCGCCCTCCAGTTGCCTTGAAAGTTGCAGCAGCAGGTCTCTTTCGCTTTGCAGTTTCAGCTTTACGGCCTGTCTGCGAAGCTCCGTGCCGAAACTCATGGCCAAAGTCGGAGCGATGTCGGCTTCCAGCAACAGATCTTCTAATTCGTCCAGGTTTTCCTCAAGGAAACGTGGTCTTTGGAAAAATTCGCGCAGTCGAAATTGCCAGGATCGTTTGTTCAACAGCCCCATATACTCACCTTACAAGGAGATATTTGCAAAGAGATATTTACAATTCTCTTTTTTTTTACTTCAGGAGTAGCACCCCGATACCCGGAATGCTTTGACAATGCCTCGAATTATGCCACAGATTATGTCGGGAAAATCAAAGACAGAAATTTGAAGACAAAGACGTACAGAGCTTTATATAAAAATCAGGAAACACTACATATTTTTATATACGGTAATTCCCTATCGTAAGGCCTGTCTTAATGTCTTTTCAAATATGATGGGGAGTGGATAGCCCAAACACCTCTGATAAAGTGCCCGACACTTTGCGATTGTTCCGCATCTGTTTGGTATCGGAGCGCGGTCCGCAGATTTGAGAGCTCCCGGTTATTTTGAAAATAATGTTTTACCCTCAAAATTATCCGATTCGGAGTCTGTTGCGTTTGGATTTTCCCGTCCGGTATCTTCGGCCAGAATCCGGTCTAAGCCTAACTTATTGAGCCAGGATTCCCATTGTTCTGAAGTCTCAAACTCTATTTGCAACAAGGCTTTGCGAGGCCGTGCCGCCGCCCCGTGCCCCGTTCCGCCCCGGGCTGTGTCCGCCGTTGTGTCTTTCGTCTGCGAGTCGTTCAGGTTTCCTTCCAAACGCAGGCGCAAACCGAGGTGCAAGGCCTTGGCCAAATGATCTTCCAGCTCTTCTTCCCGGAATAGCATTCCGCGAACGCCCCAATATTCCGGCACTTTGTTGGTTTCAGTATTAGTTTCAGCATCAGTTTTAAGAGACTGCCTGTCGGACCGGACAGTCTCGGGAGCAGGTTTGGGAAGGATGGCAGATGCCGTTGCCACGGCAACCGGCTCTTGTTCGTCCAATTCCGGCCCGTTTAGTTCCTCTAATTCCTCTAGTAGTTCCTCTAGGTCTCCTAGTTCTCCTAACTCCTCTAATTCCTCTTCTTCCGGCTCTTCCGGCTCTTCCCGTGTTTCCTTTCGGGGCCTTTGATCTGATTTCTCCCAATATTTTGTCGGCAGGGGCTGTAAGGAAGGCTCCGGTTTCTCCGACTCCGGGTTGTTCTGTGGAGAATCTTGCGGCAGTTTTGCCACAGGATCGGAAAACTCCGTTTCCGGCTCAGACGGCGCAGAATTACCCGGATCGGTGTCCGGACTATCCGGAGTTTCTTGAATGGTATTTTGCACCTCCGGGTTGTTTACCTCTTGGCAGTAGCGTTCCGTTTGGCGCACAGACCAAGATTCTTCGATGCAAAGCCGATAGGCCTCCAGCAAGATATTCACGTCTTTCAACATCAACAGAGCCTTGGCGTGGCCGGAGCGTATGATGGATTGAGACAGGCCCTGTTGTACCATCGGTGGCAACTGTAACAGACGCAGGCTGTTTGCCAGAGCCGAACGCCCCTTGCCCAAGCGTTTTGCAACCTCCTGTTGCGAAACGCCGGAAACGGAGAGTAAGTGACGGTAGGCCAAGGCCTCGTCAATCGGAGTCAGATCTTCACGCTGGATATTCTCAATCAGGGCCAGCTCGAATTGTTCCACTTCGGAAACGGACTTGACTATGGCCGGGATGCGCTGCCATTTTAGGACCTGACAGGCGCGGAACCGTCTTTCTCCGGCGATAATGCGGTACTTTGTACCGCTATTTGCCGACTCTTCTTTTTTGAGCGGCATCACCAGGATGGGCTGTAACAAGCCATGCTCAAAAATCGACTGAGCCAACTCACTGATTGTCAGCTCGTCAAAGTGCTTGCGGGGCTGGTCTCCTGAGACCAAAATGGCAGCCAGTGGCAGCTCCTGAATCTGCGTGCCGGCCACTTTCTGTGCTGTCTGAAAGGCAGGAGACCGCTCCCCTTCGGCACCATTTTCGTTGTTTCCAATATCAGCAGTCCCCTGATTGGCCAAGCTGTCTTTCTTCATTTGCTGCAAGTGACTGCTCAGACCATCGGCAGGCAGCAGTGCTTCCAGGCCTCTGCCCAAGCCTGTTACCCGTTTAGCCACGTGCGATAACCTCTTTTGCCAATGCTTTATAACTTTTGGCCCCCACACAGTCGGGAAAATACAAAGGAATCGGCAAGGCGTGTGAGGGTGCTTCGGAGAGTCGCACATTGCGCGGGATAATAGTGTTAAATATGTAGTCGGGGTGGTCGGCAAACGTGTTGCGCACGGAGTTAATCACGGCATTGGCAAACTTTGTCCGGCTGTCATACATGGTAAAGATGATACCGCCAATTTCCAATTCCGGGTTCACACCCTGCTGAATTTTATGAATCGTACTAAAAATCATACCCAGCAACCCCTCCAGTGCCAGAAATTCGCATTGTAGCGGGATCAGAACGCGGTGGGCCGCAGCAAAACCATTGAGAGTCAAAACGCCCAGAGACGGTGGGCAATCAATCAAAATATAATCGTAGTCGCCTGCTACGGGCCGCAAGGCATTTTTCAAATAGCCGGCCCGATCATCCACTTTTGCCAATTCCACCGTTGCCCCAGACAAATGGAGGTTCGCCGGAGCCAGCGAGAGCTTGGGTATGCCTTCTCCCGATAAACTAACGATGATGTCCTGAATGCCGCATTCATTCATCAGGACTTCATACATGCTAACATTTTCGATGTTGTGATGGCCAAAATGGCTGGAAAGATTACCCTGTGGATCAAAATCTACCATCAGGACACGGTGCCCTTCCAGTGCCAGGTAGGCAGCCAGATTTGCCGCAGTGGTTGTTTTTCCCACGCCGCCTTTTTGGTTTGCGACCACATATGTTCGAGCCATGGCCGGCATTGTAGTTAGTTTTGTGGATAATGCCTAGCATCCGGGGAACTTCAGTACCATGTATTACGGGAGGAGTGCTATGCTTTCTGAAAAGCCTTTGTAAGGATCCGTTTAAAATTCTGTGAAATTCTGTAAAATCCTGCATTTTGCAACCGGACGTGCGACACGGCAACCGAGAAAGAGGGGGACTGGCCAAAGTAGACCCCGCGCTATAAATTGTAAAAAGTCCTGCGGTAACGGCATTTCGATTTGTGTATAATACACAAGGCTTGTGTGTAGTACGCACAAATCAAACGTGTACAAATGCTTACAAGTTAATTGGGTCGTTCGGTCGTTAGGTAACCGGATAATTGGCCGTCAGGACTTCTTTTTGGCCAGAGGTTTTCCCATCGGGATTTCGAGTTGCGGCCGGCTGAAAGCAGCAACCACCACACGTAGAAACGGCCAAGCGCAGCAGTTCAAAGCACAGCAGTTCAAAGTGAAAACCGGTCAGCAGGAACTGCTCTTTAGTTTTGGTTTTGGATAGCCCTGCCAAAAGCATCTTGCAGTTGTTTGCAGAATAGCCGTAGTAGTGTCTTGGTCCCTGTTAATGGACGGCGCGCGATCATGGCAGAACACGGAGTCGGGTGTAACAAATAAAGGGAAATAGAGGGGCGATTGATTAAAAAAAGGGTGCGGAGCTCTCTTGGAAAGCTTCCGCACCCTTTCTAATGCCACCGGTGAGAATTGAACTCACGACACAGGGATTTTCAGTCCCTTGCTCTACCAACTGAGCTACAGCGGCCTAAAACTGGGCAAGAATGTATTGCAGTCTATATTTTTTGTCAAGCAGCCGGAGATAGAAAGAAACACTCTTTCCCAATGAATTGGTCGGAATGAACCGGCCGGCTAAAAAGGAAACTAGGAATACAGATTTGCCGGCGGTGGACTCCAACGGCAGAGAAAAGTGGAGTCTACAAGGATTAGAGATCCTGTTGCAGGGTTTCAAGCAGTTGTCGGTAGTAGGCCATATCGATGACCGGGCGTTGTCGTTGGGCACGCAGTTTGCGGTCATCGTAGATACTGCTGTCGTTCAGCCATAATTCGACATCATCCAGGCCTTCGCTGAGCATCAGCAGGCCTTTTTCACCAGTTTGTTGCGCTTTGTGGCGCAGTAGCTCCAGCCATTGTTCGTAGGGCAGAAACCGATCTGTCAGGCCCTGATGTTGCATGTACTCAAACAAAGACAGAGCAGCCAAGGGTCGGTTTTCTACTATATTGAAGACTTCGCCGTATTGCTTGGCTTCTTCGGCAAATGTAGCGATGCATTCGGTGAGGAAGTCCACCGGAGTGAACTCAAAAGACCAAGGTGAATTTTCGGGCCGAAGCGGGGCACAGCGCAGGCGCAGCACTGTTTGTATAATCAGGGTCTGGAAATCGTTGGGGTTGTAGCGTCCCGAATGGCGACTATGGCCCAGGTTGCCGGGGCGGTAGATGCATACCGGCAACCCTGCCTGTATGGCCTGCCACACGATCTTCTCCGCCACCCATTTTCCCTGACCATAGCCGTTGTCCAGGAAATCGGCATAGCCGTCGATGTTGTGGTCTTCAAGGAAGCGAGGCTGAGCCTCTCCGGAGGCAAAGATGCCATTGGTGGAAATATAATGCACGGCAGCGGCACTTTGTGCCGCCAAGGCCAGCACAGCTTGGGTACCACCAACTGTTGGGTTTTTGATCACTTGGTATGGATAGAGGTAGTTGACCAGTGAACCGCAGTGAAACACCAAGTCAACCTGCCCGGCCAGGGTCTCGTACTCGGCCGGGCTGAGACCCATCCGGGCCTCGCTCAAGTCGCCCGGGTGGGCGATGAGTAAGGTCCGGCGATGCACTTTGTCCGACAGGCGATAGGAGGCCAGATTATCGAGGATGCGCTTTTTGCCGGTTTGGCTGTCCGGGCTGCGCACCAGACAGTGGAATTGGCAGTCTGCCTTGGTTTGGGCCATTAGTTCGGCCAGCACAAAGGCACCCAGGAAACCGGTAGTTCCGGTGATAAAAATATGCCGGGCTTGGGAAAGGGGTACGGGCGTTATCTTCCTGCTGCGGAGCTGCTCTTCTGTCTGCGGGTTGAGCCAGGCATCCTTGCGCATGTGCCGGCCCACGTGTAAGTGTGGTTCCAGCACTTCCTGTCGGCCTGCCGTGTCCTGAGATTGCAGCCAGCGGACTTGTTCGGTTATGGTTGGGCACAGATAGATTTCACGCACACTGATGTGGCGGTTGAAGACCTGGGCAAAGGCACTGGCCAGCTCCGCAGCCAGTAGGGAATGTCCCCCCAAGTCAAAAAAAGTAGCGTGCTGAAGGTTTTGTTCAGGATTTTGTTCGGAATTTTGTTCTATGGGCAAGTGCAGGATACGGGCCCATAACTGTTGCAGGATGCCGCGCAAAGACTGTTCATCCGAAGATGTATTTCCAAGCTCGCCGTTGCGATAAGCACGGCAAAAGTCGTCCGACACGATGGTTGCGTCTTGTTTCGGCCTCGGAGGGCGGGGCGGTAGCGGGAGTTTCTTGTACTCTGCCTTACCCGAAATCGGATCCATGGGGATGCTGTCCACCTCTACAAAGGCGTTTGGCAGCATGTAGTGGGGCAGATAAGCTTTCAGCAGCTCGCGCAGCTTATGACAGAAACCGTTCGCTTTATCGATTTGCCACTCCTGTGCGGTCTGAGTCTGGGCCGTGCTACGCACTATATAGGCAACCAGACGTTTCTCACTGTCTTCATCGCCGCAGATTGTGGCCGCCGCGCGCGAAATGCCGGGGCAGGCACGCAACGCAGCTTCCACCATGCCCAGATAGACACTGTAGCCGCGCAGCTTAACCATGGAGTCGCAGCGTCCGTCGATGGCAATCTCGGCATGCCGCTGCCAGTTGTCCTGCTGTCGGTCGGTGGGCCTGTTTTGGCTTTGTGGAACCAGAAAACGGCCCAAGTCACCAGTGCGGTAGAGGCGGATAGCTTCTGCCCGGTCTTGCTGTTTTCCGGGGGACACTTCGGTTTGCGTGTCTGACGGAGGCTGCCAGTAGATGAAACGTTCGGCAGTCAGCTGCTCTTCTTTCAAATAACCTAAGGCCAAGGTCGGCCCACTCACATAGACTTCGCCCTGTTCAAAGGGCATGCAGGGTATCAGTCGCTTCGGATCCGGCCGGCGGGGAGCTATGGTGTGGGAGTTTTCCCGGCTGCCGTCATCGGCGGCATAGCGGAAAATATGAACTGTCACCCCGTTCATCATTTTGCCTACGTTGCAAACCGGATCCCGGTTCTCTTCTCTCATTTTGTTTAGCTCAACCAGGGCGACATCGTGGCATTCACTGATACTGTACAGATTGAAAATTTGTAGCCGGTCTTGAAAGGGGGCAAAGACTTGTAGAATTTTTTCGCGCAGGTTGCGAGTGACCACCTCGCCGTTTAGCCAGATCGCCTTGAGGCAGGCAAAGGCCTGTTCAAATGTTTCCTGCCCCACTAAAGAGTAACTTTGGAGTACTTTTTCCAGTAGCGAAGGTGTGAAGAGGATTTCCGTGATTTGGTGACGATACAGGTAGTCCAGCAATAACTGTGGGTCATAAATCAAATCGTCGGGAATAATGTAGACGGTACCGCCGACCATCAGAGGGCGCAGAACTTCCCAGACAAAAAATACGTTGCAGGCTACGTGATCCCCCGGCCGGACCTGAAAGTAACGGAAGCGTTCCCCGTAGGAGTGCACCGCCCCGCGATGCGGTGCGACGATGCCTTTCGGTTCGCCGGTGGTACCGGAGGAAAACACTACGTAGGCGTAGCTGTCCAGGTTCATGTCAGCTACCAACTCTTTCCGGTAGAGGCCGTTTTCCCAAATGTTCCGGCCCCCTTCTGCCGGCATAGCGGCATCCAAGGCCAGTATCTGTTGATCCGGGAAAGATGCCAAGCGAGGGAGCCACCTCTGCCGGGTGACGATGACGCAGATTTCGGTTTGCCTGATGATTTTGCCGAGCAGCAGCTCCGGGTAGGCCAGGTCAAGCGGTAAATAGGCCGCTCCGGCCTTCATGGCACCGAGCATGGCCACCACGCAGTCGATGTTCGTTTCCATAAAAATACCGATTATAGAGTTGGGACGGCAGCCGCACTGCTGCAAGTAGCCGGCCAAGGCATCGGACCGGCGATCCAGTTCTGCATAGCTGAGCGTGCGTGGCTTGGCTTCCGGATTTGTTTTGGCATCTGCCGGAGGTGCCACCAGAGCCGGAGCATTGGGATTGCGCCTGACTTGGTCCGAGATCAGTTCGTGGAGCAACATTTCCTTGGAGTCCTTATTTTTCGGGAGATTTGGGGATGATTCCTCTGTGATTATCCGCTTCGATGCATTTGCGGGAACAGAGTTGTCAGCAGAGCCGGGAACAACTTTTTATTTCAAATTCTTCCTATTTCAGGAACGCTTGTGGGCATTGATTTTGACATAGTCAAGGGACAGGTCATTGCCCCAAGCGTTGGCGTGACTCAGACCTTGGTGCAGGTTGATACGAATGTATATTTCCGGACGGGAGAGCAGGCGGGCGGCCGTTTCTTCGCTGAAGGACCGGGGGTTGTTGGAATCCAATACGCAGATAGCGTCCGGGTCATCTTCTCTGCCCAAGGTGATGCTGAGCCGTTCGGTAGAGATTTTGGCCCCACTGTTCCCCACGGCACAGGCGATGCGTCCCCAGTTGATGTCTTCGCCGTACATTGCGGTCTTGAAGAGGTTGGAAGAGACGACATGCCGCGCGCAGAGCGCGGCGTCTTGCTCGGTTGGCGCGCTGATTACTTCGACCTCGATAAACTTGGTGGCCCCTTCTCCGTCGCGTATGATAGCTTTGGCCAAGTCTTGGCACAGCATTTCTAAGGCTTGCCGAAAGTCTTTCCAGTCCGGGTGGTTTCGGTTGATTTCTCGATTTCCGGCCAAACCATTGGCCAGAATCAGCACCGTGTCATTGGTCGAGGTGTCTCCGTCTACGCTGATACGGTTAAACGATCGTTCTACGCTGCTGCGTAGCAGCTCCTGCAAGAACAGGGGTTCTACTGAGGCATCGGTGGTAATAAAGGCCAGCATGGTGGCCATATTGGGGTGGATCATGCCCGAGCCCTTGGCACTGCCGGCCAGTGTCACCGGTTTGCCGTCAATTTCTAACCGGTAGGCACTGGTTTTGGTGCAGGTGTCGGTGGTTAGAATGGCTTGGCTGAAACGTCGGGCAGAATGGGCATCGCTGCCCAACTTAATTTTTTCCAAGCCGGCCGCAATTTTGTCTTTGTCGGGGAGGACGCCGATGACTCCGGTGGACATCACTGCCGCATAGTGTGGTTGGCCCAATCGAAGCTTTTGCTGTAGGATCTGTTGTTTCCACAAAGAGATTTTTAAACCTTCTTCACCGGTGCCGGCATTGGCTTGTCCGCTATTGCATAACAGGGCCTGCAACTTACTTTCTTTGTGCAGCGAATCGCGGGTGACGGTCACCGGTGCAGCACAGAACAGGTTTCGGGTGAAAACACCTGCGGCGTGGGCCGTCTGCTGTGAATACAATACAGCTAAATCAAGACATTCCGGCTTTGCCGGGCGAAATCCTGCGGCTGCGCCATCAGCAGAGAAACCTTGGGGGCTACAGATATGGCCGTCTTTTAGATGCCGGATTGCCGGTGAATGATGAATGGGTTGTCGGGTAGGTTGACAGGCGGATTGCGACATTTTGCGTTGTTCTCCCCTTAACATGATTTAATTATAATGATGCAAAGATTAAAGATTAACGGTTATATAACGTTAACAGCATTTTGATTCACTCCATAAACTTCGGGGAATATATTGGGTGTCAGGGTCGTTCGAAAAAAGTGTTTGGGCTTTGCGTGAGCCTGACCGGAAGTTCGGACCATGTGGTGTGCATTCCGATGTCGGGTAGTGGGACTTTCGGGATTTTGAACGATCATCAAATTGCGGGGGGCTTTTCAGGGTCGGTTATTAAAGGGTCGATCATTATATGGTCTCCATGTGATTTTGTAAGGAAAATAGATAAATCTGTCAAATCACAGATAAATAAATAGAATGTCTCCGTGCAAGTCAAACTTAAAATAGGATTCTCCAAAGGTGTCTTACGCCGGTTGCATACATTTTACCTGAGTTTGATTATAAGTTTTACTCTGTTTTGTCTGTTTGAGTAGAGGTTAAAGTCCCTCAATTGTACAGTACAGAATATTTGATCGGCAGAAAAGAGTTATTTACTAAAGTTTTTACAAGAAAAAAAAATATTAATATAATTTCTATTATATAGTTAAATTAGTAATTATAAAGAAAAAAATGATATATTATTTAATAATAACAGAGGATGGTATGGGGGCCGGTTTGACAGATCTTCAGGCAAGCAGTAAGGTAGGCCAAAATCACACAGTGGATGTGCAAAATATATCATATGGAGGAATCCTAAAATGAAAAAATCTTATTTCAGCCTGTTTGTGGCTGTTATCCTGGCCGTTGGTGCTGTCTCTCTCAGTGCCAGGGGCAGTAGCTCCGGTGGTGTGTCCATTGGTGCGACAATTTATAACTTTGGTGACAATTTCATGAATGGTGTTGTCGCGCCTGCTTTGAAGAAGCATGCAAAAGAGAATAAAGCTTCTCTGACTATTGTGGACTCGGAAAACCAGCAGGCGAAACAGAATGACCAAGTTGACATCTTTATCAACAAAGGTGTTCAGGTTCTGGCCGTCAACTTGGTGGATCCGGCTTCGGCTCGCACTGTTATCGAAAAAGCTAAGGCTGCCGATACTCCTCTGATTCTCTATAACAAAGAGCCCACAGAAGCCGGTGTTATGGATATCTATGACAAGGTTTGGTACGTAGGTACGAACTCTGCGGAATCCGGTATTTTGCAGGGTGAGATGATTGCTGCGGATTGGAAAGCCAATGCCGGCTGGGATAAGAACGGCGATGGCGTTATGCAGTACGTGATGCTGAAGGGCGAACCCGGACATCCGGACGCTGAAGCCCGCACCAAGGAAGCTATTCTCTCGATTAAAGGCAAAGGGATTAAGGTCCAAGAGCTGGCTTTGCAGGCTGACCCCACATGGTCAACACAGTTTGGTAATGACACTATGGCCGCTTGGCTGACTTCCGGTTTCGGTGAAGAGATTGAAGTAGTCATTGCTAACAACGATGGTATGGCCTTCGGTGCAATTACAGCTATGGAATCTGCCGGTGTCAGTCTTCCGATCTACGGTGTGGATGCGTTGGAACAGGCTTTGCAGCTGATTAAAGAGGGCAAGATGAACGGTACTGTTCTGAATGATGGCAAGGGCCAAGCCCATGCAGTCATTGATCTGGCTATGAACGTTGCAGCGGGCAAGGCTCCGACTGCGGGTACAGACTGGAAATTGGAAACAGATGGTTCTAAGGCTATTCGCGTGCCTTATGTCGCTGTAACAGAGTAATTTTCTATCGTGTTGTAGGAAAAGAGGGCCCCTTTGAAAAAATGGGGCCCTCTTTGTCGTTTGGGAAACCGGTTTGGAGTTTTCCACTCGGAACTGTGAGGGGTATCCTCCGGCTGTTTCCGGGCTGGGCTCTGTGTTTTATCCCGTTTTACCTTTTACCTTGAACAGGTACTCCGGGAGCTTGCCCTGAGCTTGCCCCCTGAGCTTGTTTGGGTACCTGTTCGGATTTGTAATCCATTTGGAAAGGCCAGCTATGGAAGATAGATACCTGCTAAGTATTAAGAACGTCAATAAGTCTTTTGCCGGGGTTCAAGTTCTCAAAGATGTTTCCATGGATGTGAGGCCGGGTACAGTACACTCCCTCATGGGAGAAAACGGGGCCGGAAAATCCACTTTAATGAAGTGTCTTTTCGGGATATACAAACAGGATTCCGGCCAATTCTTCCTTGATGGAACAGAGTTTGATTTTACTGATGCCAATGATGCTTTACAGCATGGGGTGTCTATGGTCCATCAAGAGTTAAATCAAGTCTTGCAGCGCAATGTGGTGGACAATATTTGGCTGGGACGCTACCCGGGTAAGCTGGGGCTGGTTGACGACAAAAAGATGCGCCGTGACACGGAGGCCCTGTTTGAGCGTTTGGGGGTCGATGTCGATTTGAACCGGAAGCTGGTGGATCTTTCTGTATCACAGCGGCAAATGATCGAAATAGCCAAGGCAGTCTCCTATAACGCCCAAATTATTGTGTTGGATGAACCGACCTCTTCTCTCACAGAAAATGAAGTCGACAAACTGTTTGAGATAATTACAACACTGAAAAACAGTGGTTGTGGTATTATTTATATTTCGCATAAAATGGATGAAATATTCCGTATTTCCGACGATGTGACCATCATGCGTGACGGTGAGTATGAAGGTACGTATCCGGTCTCCGAACTGGATATGGACAAGATTATCAAGTTAATGGTTGGCAGGGATCTTGTAGACCGTTTTCCGCCGAAAACCAATGTTCCCGGTGCGGTTGTGGCAAAATTCTGCAATATGGTCAGCGAACACGCGCCCCGCGTGAATGATATCAGTTTTTCTTTGCGCAAGGGAGAAATTCTGGGGATATATGGCTTGATTGGTGCCCGTCGTACCGAACTCTTGGAGTTGATTTTTGGGCTTCGGGAAAAACGTAGTGGGACGATTTATTATAAAGATAAAGAAATAGATAACCAGACTCCACAACAATCAATTAGAAATGGTTTTATACTGGTGACGGAAGAGCGCCGGGCAAATGGCATTTTTGCCATGGCCAATCTGAATTCAAACATAACTGTAGCCAACCTGCCATCCTATGTTCGGAAGGTTGGTATTTTGGATTTGCCCAAGATGAAGGCTGATACGGATCGACAGATGGCAAGCCTAAAGGTTAAAGGTGGGAATCAGAAGAGTCTGATTTACGAGCTCAGCGGGGGCAACCAACAAAAAGTGATTTTGGCTCGCTGGCTGCTGTTGGAGCCGGACATTTTGTTGCTGGATGAGCCAACACGCGGTATCGATGTCGGTGCGAAGTACGAGATTTATCAATTGATTATTAAATTGGCAGAGGCCGGTAAATCCGTGATTATGGTGTCCTCGGAGATGCCGGAGTTGTTGGGTGTCACCGATCGCATGATGGTTATGAGTAATGGCTACCTATCAGATATCTTAGAGACAAACGCCACAAATCAGCATGAAGTTTTGACATTAGCGACAAAATATCTTTGATCTACAATGTCTTTGATCCGGAATATCTTTGGTCCATTTAGGGAGTTAAAATGAAAAGTTCTTTGGAAAGACAGCCGAACCGTTGGAAATTGGTGTTGATCAATAATGCAATTTACATAGTGATGGCACTATTGATCCTATTGATTGTAATTTTTGAACCTCGTTTCGTGTCAGTGAACGTATTTCGGAATATTCTTGTGCAGTCTTCGGTCCGCTTGATTCTGGCCTTTGGTGTTGCGGGTATTATTGTCTTACAGGGAACAGATTTGTCCTTGGGTCGCACGGTTGGTATGGCAGCCGTAATTTCCGCTTCTTTATTGCAGCAGCCTGATTACCTGGCGCGTTTTTTCCCGAATTTACCTATCCTGCCACTGATTGTTCCCATGCTGGTCGCGATGATTGTTTGTGCGATTTTTAGTGCAATTAACGGTTTGGTACATGCTATTTACAAAGTCCATCCCTTCATTGTGACCATGGGCTCTCAAGTTGTTATCTACGGGGTACTTTCCATTTATTTTGCTTCGCAGCCTCATGGTGCTCAACCCATTGGCAGCTTGGATGCTCGCTATTCCAAATTCGTCAATGGCTCCACGTTCTATGTGCCGCACTTGGTATTTTACGCGGTTGTCGTGACTATTCTGATGTGGTTCTTGTGGAACAAGACAAAATTTGGTCGTAATATGTATGCTGTGGGCGGGAATTCGGAAGCAGCCCATGTTTCCGGTGTAAATGTGATTAGCACAATTTTTTGGGTCTATGTCCTCGGTGGACTGCTCTACGGTTTTGGTGGTTTTTTGGAGGCGGCCCGCATCGGCAGTGCCACAAACTCCACTGGTTTTGGCTACGAGCTGGATGCCATTGCCGCCTGTGTTGTCGGCGGTATTTCCTTCAGCGGCGGGGTAGGTAAAATTTCCGGTGCCGTGGTCGGTGTGTTGCTTTTTACCGTTATTACTTATGGTATGATCTTTCTCGGTTTGGATGTGTTTTATCAGTACATTATCAAGGGTGTTATCATCGTTGCTGCGGTGGCATTTGACACTCAAAAGTACCTCAAAAAGATCTGATACTGCCCGGGTGGAATCTCCTGTCGGAAGAACCAATCTTTTAGCTGCGCCACTCTAAAAGCAATGGAAACCCAAAGCAACGGAGATCAACGGAAGTCAGCGGGCACTTGGTGGTGTCTGGAGGCATGCCCTGTCGATTTGCCGATTGTGGTTGAGTGTGCCGGGTGTGTGGTGCCGTTTTGACAGGGACGGCTTGAATCCAATATCGTGAATTTGGAATCCGTGAACCGTGAACCGAATCATGGTGAACCAGTGCCGTGTCGTATTGTCTAACCCCTAGCTTCGGTTCTGTCGCAGAATAGAGAGTGGTACCATGTTGGCGGCTTTTAGTGCCGGGATAATGGAACAGAGAAAGGTTAGCAACAAGACAAATCCGCTCATAATGACCAAGGGCAGGGCCTGTATCCGGATGGGGATATGCTCCAGGTAGTAGGATTTGTCGAGCAGGTCCAATCCCTGTCCGTCTTTGTTTAAGGCACTGCTAAAGGGCCGGGAGGCCCATTGGAGCAGGCTGTTAATGGCGGTAATGATCTCATTGATGAAGTACGATAGCAGGATACCAGAGGTCACGCCATAGAAGATAGCGATGCAACTGACCAAGATTGCCACCCAGATGTATGTGTTGCGGATCAAAGCTTTCCCCGCCCCGAAGGTTTTCATGATGGCAATCTCGGAGTTGTTTTCCAGTACCAGCAAAACCATTGACGATGCAATATTGATGGTTCCCACTGCAACGATTAAGTACATAATGTAGATCAGGATGGACTTGGTAAACTGGTAGGATTGCTGTAGTTCCGAGGCTTGGCTGTACCAACTGCGAGCCCGTCCCGAGGCCGGACTGACCAATTTTTGTACTTGATTGATCGTTTGTCCGAGCAGGTCAAAGTTAAAGGCATCATCCACTTTGATGTGCAGCAGTAGCTGACTGTTTGTGTGATGGAAAAATTTTTGGGCATCCTGATAAGAAATAAAAGCCCACAAGCGATCCAGTTCCTGATAACCGGTGCTGACAATACCCCGTACCAGAAATTTCTCGGTTTTCGGGCGCAATTGCCGGCTGCGGCCAAATTTTGCCCCTGTCAGCAGGGCCACCTCATCTCCAACCTGTACCCTTAGCTTAAAGGCCACATCGCCGGCCAGCAGAATCGAACCGGGTGCCAAGTTCAGCTCGCCGGAAACCACATTTAGATATTTCTTTAAGCCTTGATCCTTTGCGAAGGCTTTCGTTTCGAGTGCCCGCACCTGGACTGCGGATCTGGAAGTCCCCGCAATTAGCAAAGCCGCCCCGTTTTGCTCCCGATAGCTGGTTCTGACATCCGGAAGTTGGCCGATTTTTTGTGCCAGATCTTCGAGCTCTTTCTGTTCCGGTGGGTTATAGAAGCGCAGCATGACATGCGAATAAAAAGTTTCGATATAACGATTCATAATGCCAAAAATCATGCCATCGGAAACTTCCAGTACCAGCACCAGAGGCATAATGCTCAAGGTGATACCGATAAACGAGGCAAACAGGGGTGAGTCTTTCAGCTTGCGGCGTTTCTTTCGCAACAGAATAGTACCGGCCAGTTCCAGGCTCAAGGGCTGTTTGAAGGGCAATTTGAAGGGCAATTTGAAGGGCAAACGCATAAGTCAGGGCTCCCTGGTCGGACTTTCCGAACTTTCTGTTTCGCTTTTTGTTGTGGAGGGTTCCCGGCAACGGTCTTGTTTAAACAGCAACCTCATGTTTTCCAAGCTGTATTGCAAATCTGCCATTGCACTCAAGCTTGGGTCGTGGGTCACGAGAATCATGGTGGTGCCAAAGTCGCGACACAGAGAGAACAGCAGCATCGCAACGATGAGGGCATTCTCTTTGTCCAGACTCCCGGTAGGTTCGTCGGCAAGCACAAATTGAGGTTCGTTCATCAGGGCCCGTACCACGGCTATACGCTGACGCTCCCCGCCGGAAAGCATGTGGGGTAAGTGTTTTTTGCGGTCCCCCAGCCCCACGGCGTGCAATAATTCTGTGGCCCGCTTTTCGCTTTTGCCACGCGATTTCCCGGCGATGCGGGCGGGCAGCATTACATTTTCTAAGGCGGTCAGATCTTTGAGCATGTAGTGGTGTTGGAAAATAAAGCCGACAAATTTTTGTCGGTAGACGGTCAGTCGAGCCTCCGAATGTTGGTTCAGATTCTCCCCGGCACAGAAGATGTCTCCCGAGTCCGGGCGGTCCAAACCACCCAGCAGGTTTAAAAATGTACTTTTGCCGCTGCCACTCTGGCCTAAAAGAGCCAACGAAACCGCACGGGGAATAGTTAGGTCAACATCCTTCAGGATTTCGATCCTTTCCGTGCCGGAAAGGTAGGACTTGCACAGACCATGAACCTCAATTAACGCGTTTGTGGGTGCCTTCGGCCCTTCAGGCCGGTCCGGGTTACAGGTTTTTTCGTCCTCATTACTCATTGCGCAATACCTCTATTAGATTGATATGCAGAAATTTGCGAGTTGCCAGCCAGCCGGCGGCACTGCTGAATACCAGGGCAGAACCCGCAACGATGAACAAATCCTGGGACGATACGTCAGTCGCGATATGAGGAATCAGACCCGGGCCTTCGAATAGCAGGCCGCTGATCCAAAGCAGGATTTCGTTCATGTACCGGCTGACTAAAATGCCGCAGACGGTACCCAATCCCACACCCAACAGACCGACCAGAAGGCTCTCCAGCAGGAAGATGCTGCGCACCTCGGCGGTGCCTGCCCCCAGTGCCCGCAACAGCATCAGTTCCGGGATACGGGCATAGACAGTACGCCGGGTAGATTGGAAAATTTGAAAGGCCACGACGATAAAGATCAGGCTAACCAACAGTTGCAAAAAGGATTTCTCGGTGCGCAGGGCATTAAAGAAGGCACGGTTGGCCTCGCGTCCGGTACGTATCCGGTACCGTGAAATTTTTCCGGCCTGTCTCATGGACTCCATCTGTTGTGTCACTTGGTGTTTGACACTGTTTGCCAAGCTTTTGTGACGCAGCTTCAGTCCCAAGTAATATTCACTACCGTGAAATAGTTGGTCGGTCAGCGAGCTAAGACCAATAAAAACATAGTTTTTTTCAACATTGGGGTTGCCCAGTCGATACGTGGCACTGACGAGGAACTCGTTCTGTTTTGCCTCGATATTTCTGCTGCCGGCAACGTGTTCTGCGCTGATCACTTGGATCAATTCACCCGGACCAAAGCCGTGCTCATAGGAAAATGTGTGGCCGATCCACATGTGGTTGGGCTCCTCCAAGTCTTTCTCCAAGACAGGGCCCATCGTGTGCATCACGGCCTTGCGCCCGCGGTCCCGCACAAAATCCTGCGTTTCCACCGCCCGTATCACGGCGACTACCGGTTCGCCATATTCCGTATTTAGGAGCATGGGGGCCTCGCGAAAACGGGTCACATTTTGAATAACCGGATTCTCCCTCAGGTGTTCGCGCAGCAGGACGCTTTCGGTTTCATTTTCCACGATGATTTGTAAATGATAGGCCGTCACTTCATCAATGGAATCTGTCAGGAGACTTTGCAGTCCACTCATACCTGTTAGTACGGAAATCAGAGTGAGTACCCCGATCATAATGCCGAGAACGGCCAGCCACAGGGAGGAGCCTGCGTGGACAGTGCTGCGGCCGCGCAAATATTTGGAGACCAGCCAGAGTAACCAGCCTATATTGCGTTTGGGAGCATGGAAAGGGAGGCGGAAACCCGGCCGGCCACCAATATTCTGCTTTCGCATCATAGATATATTTCCCAATATATTGCCTGGTCTTTGCTTGTCTTTATTTGTTTCATGCCGGGCAGAAAAAATCTAGTTAAAATCTTCCGGTACGGGTACACCTGCACTTGGGGATATTACCTCCGTATACAGTTGGTCACCATAGCTGTAGTAGATCTTGGCTACTGCTACACCGTCAAAGTAGAGTTCCTCTGTATAAGAATACAAATCACTGTAAGTACGGATTCTGTCAATATTACTATTTAAGTAAAATTCCACTACCTGCGGAGACAGATTCTGACCCGTGTAGCTGTAGCGTTCCTCAACATAGCGGTCCTGGTTCCATTCTATTTGTTTTCTGTTGGCCAAGCGGCCCAATTTGTCATAGTTGTAGATTTCAGTCTCCAAAAGTTTATTACTTTGCCAGATCTGTTTTTGCAGCAGGAGTCCCTGTGCATCGTAGTCATATTCGGTGACCCGCTGTGGCTCGGTAAGGGTTGTCTTATCCAGCGTGCCATTGGCAGAATATTGGAAGTTTGTGCGTTTTGTTACAACGTTCTCCTGATAGAGGATTTGGCTGACGTTCTGCCGTTTGCCGTTATAGAGGCTGACCAGGTATTTTTCTCGCCCTGCGTAGTTCTGGACAAAGGTGTCTACGCCCGGCAGCTGGTATTGGACCAAGCTTTGGTTCCTTGTATGCATCTGAATTTTCAGTTTCACCAGTTGGCCGGTGCCGTCCAGTCGATAGTTGTTCTCCCGAGTCAGTTGGCCATCACCATCGTACAGTAAACTACGTTCCAAGGCTCCATTTTCGTCATAGAAGAGCAAGTGCCGGTCGCGGATTTTTTTGGTTTCTTCCGAATATGTACTAATTTCGGAAAGGAAGCCGGTCTGTTCGTCAAAGAAACGGTTTTCCAGCAGTATGCCGCCGCGTTTGCGCTGCTCCTGAAAAGCCTTGCCATTGCGATAAGTCTTCAGCCAGGTATCTCGTGGTCGGCCCCGAAAATAGAGTGTCTTCAGGCGTTGTTGGGGCCCGGATTCAATTTCCAAACCCCATTGCTGCCGGTTGAAGGCTTCGGGTTTCTCCAGCCGTTCCAGAGCCATCCCCAGTTGATTGGAACGGTACCGGCGAGTCTCTTTTTTTACCGTTTCCTGTGTCGGCTCCGCTTTTGGCTCCTCAATTGTGCCCTCTTTTGCTTCCGCATTTTCACTGCCGTTCGGCAATGTTTCTGCGGGTGCCGCACCGTCCGGCGGGTTTCCCGATGCGGGTGATTCGGGCACATCGTTTCCTGTGCCGTCTTGCTCTTGGGGCGGGGGTGCAGGAAGGGGCGGGTTTTGATTCAGGCCGGGAGCAAGTGGTTGTTCTTCCGGGTCTGGTGGAGGCGGTGGGGCATCCTGAGCAATGACAAAAAAGAGGGGTATTGCGAGTAACGCCACAATTCCCAGAGTCGAGAGGAACCTCGATTGGGTCTTGCGTTTCTGTTTTTGTCGTGGAATGGGCTTGGTTCGGTTCATTATAATTGTACTGCGTATTGTATCCTTTGTTTCATTGGGTTTCATTGGGTTTCATTGGGTTTCATCGGGTTCAATCGGGTGTCAAACGGAGAGTCCTGTCGAGCTCATTTCGGGTTTGGGACCCTTCCGTCCGGCAGATCCTGTTCCGCATCGGAGGCTTGAGAAGCAGAATGGGCAGGACGGAGAGGACGGGCAGAATGGCCGGAACGAGGTACGGAGCGAAATGAGTCAACGCGGGAATAGGCCGAGCAATCAAAGCCGGCAAAGCGGCCCTCTCGGGCGTATTCGTAAGCTATTGCAGCAATCATCACGGCGTTGTCTGTACAATAATCCGGGCTTGGCATTGAGACTTGCCAGTTGTCGTCTTGTGACAACCGCTCCAGCTCTGAGCGGAGGTAACTGTTAGCGGCCACACCTCCGCCGATGGCCACTTGACGGAGGCCTGTGCATTCCACAGCCCGAGTCACCCGGTCGAGGAGCATGTCTACGATGGCCTTTTGGTAAGAGGCCAGTAGGTTTTCCAGGCTGTCCGACTTGCCCGGTCGTAAAAACTGCCGGTGTTGCCAAATTGCGGCCGTCTTCAGTCCTGAAAATGACACATCCAGATCGCGGGGGCTGTTCTTCAATTTGGGTTGGGGGAAAATATAGGCACCGGCATCTCCGTTTTGGGCCATGCGGTCAATCACGGCTCCGCCGGGATAGCCCAAGCCATAGTGCTTGGCTATTTTGTCAAAGGCTTCGCCACAGGCATCGTCGATGCTGGCACCCAGAGTTTCGACATTGTTATAGGCATGTACTACGCAGATCATCGTGTGCCCGCCCGACACCAGCAGGCCGATGTAGGGATAGTCCGGAGCCTGTTCAGTCTCAACCTCAATTTTCGGGACGTACAGATGGGCCAGGATGTGATCTGCTGCGATCAGCGGTTTACCGCCGGCCCAAGCCAAACCTTTGGCAAAGGACAGGCCAACCAGCAGGGCCCCGATCATACCCGGCTGGTTGGTCACAGCAATGGCATCCATATCTTCTAAACGACAGTTGGCCTGTTCCAAGGCTTCGGTGCAGATATTGGATATCCATTCGCAGTGCAGCCGCGCCGCAATTTCAGGGACCACACCGTCATACAGTTTGTGCTGCTCAATCTGTGAGGCGATAATATTGGAATGTACCCACCGGCCATCTTCAACCACGGCAGCGGCACATTCGTCGCAAGAACTTTCTATTCCCAGGATGCGCATAGGAGGGACTCTTACTGATTGAGAATGAACCGGTTGTAGTAGTAGTCGTAAGAATCTTTCAAAGCCTGAATCGAGGCATCCACAATATTTTTGGAAACACCGACCGTGTCCCAGGTTTTCGGCAGGCTGCCACATGCGGAAGAAATCACCACGCGGACACAGGCATTCGTCGCATCTTCAGGGTTGATGACACGCACCCGGTAGTCCACCAGCGACAGTTCTTTGAGGAATGCAAAATGGTTGTTCGGTTTGTTGTCTTTCTCCGTGTCATCTATGTGATTGAGAAACAGAGCGTTGCGGATAGCAGCATCCAGCGTGGCCACCGGGCCATCGCCAACTCCGGCTCCCATGAGGTCCAGTACCTCTCCCTCGTCATCGAGTTTGGCTTTGAGAAACAGACGACCCACCGTTTGGCTCTCAAATTCGCGGGTGCGGAAAATCTCTATGTGGTAGTTCGTCATCTCAAATAGTGGCCGGAAAATGCCCAGCACCCGGCGGGCCTCCAGTTCCAGGGAAGCCTCGGCAGCTTCGTAGAGGTAGCCCCCGGCCTCTCGGGTTTTGATACGCCGGATCAGGTTGCGCACTTCCGGTGAATTTTTTTCCAGACTTTTGCTTTGGCTCGGGTTGGAATTTTGGCTGCCCATTTTGCTCTTGTGGGTATTGTGCAGCTCTTGCAGCAGGGGCAGAACGGAGGCCCGCCCGGCCAACTCGGAAACGACCAAGTGCCGTTGATTGCCAACTTTGGCACTGTCGATATGCTCCATCAAAGCCGAATCTTTGAGAATTACGTCTGCGTGCTGGCCGGCTTTGTGCCCGAAGGCGGCGTCGCCGACGTAGGGCTGCTTGCGGTCCGGCACTGCGTTGGTCTTCTCACTGATGTAGCGGGATAGCTCGGTCAGGCCTGACAGTTGCGGGCTACACTGTACCTCTATGCCCATCTTGAGGGAGACGTTGGGGATGATGGAAATCAGGTTGGCGTTGCCACAACGTTCGCCAATACCGTTGATGGTGCCGTGGACATGGAGGGCCCCGGCGGCCACAGCCGCCAGCGAACAGGCCACAGCGCATTCGGCATCGTTGTGACAGTGGATCCCCAGCCGTTCCGGCGGAATATTTTCCTGTTTCAGCCGGTCAAAGACCTCGCTGACTTGGTGCGGTAGTGTGCCGCCGTTGGTATCGCACAATACAATTCGGTCGGCTCCGGAGTCCAGAGCGGTGCGGAGAACCTGTAGCGAGTAGTCTTGGTTGCTAAAGTATCCGTCAAAGAAATGCTCGATGTCGATGATGACCTCACGGTTCCTCTGTTTAAAGCCGGAAATGGAATCGTCGATCATACGCAGATTCTCTTCCAGGCTGGTACCGATCACTTTGTGGACGTGCGCGTCCCAACCCTTGCCCACTACTACCACTGTTGGTGTTTCGGCTTCCAGCAGGGCCTTGATGTTGGCATCCTGATCAACAGAGGCATCGGGGCGGCGCGTAGAACCGAAGGCCACGAGTTTGGCATGTTTTAGATTCAGCATCTTGGCGTGGCGAAAATATTCACTTTCGCGCTCGGATGCCAAGGGGAAACCGCCCTCAATATAGTCGATGCCAAAGGCATCCAGCCGCTCGGTAATATCCAGTTTGTCCTGTAACGAAAAGCTGATTCCAATTCCCTGAGCTCCGTCGCGCAGTGTGGTATCCAAAAATGTTACGGCCATAATATCCTCTACTTTTTTATGTGGGGATTTACGTGGGAAAATATATTTGCTCAAAAGTATTCTGCGGCGTGATTCTCTCGGAAGATGCTGCTGAAGTTGTTATTTACGGGTTACAGGCAGAGATGAATCCAGACGCTTGGAATTTGGGATCGGATTGCTGTGGAAGAAAGATATTCTCCACAATCTTCACATAGTAGCGAGTTCTGTTCTGCTTCTCAATGACTGTCACCCCCGGCGCGCATAAACAAGGAAAAAAAGATACACCGGGAAGCCACAGGAACAAAAAAACAGCACCGAGAATCCGGTGCTGTTTTTTTGTTCCTGTGGCTTCTGATTCGGATCAGAGAAAACTTACTTGATCAGGCTACGAGACTTGAGGAACTTGATGGCAACTTCTTTGGGTTTAATTTTCTTTTCCTCAACATCATAGTTCATGGCTGTCATCGTCTCATCATCAATTGTACCTACCAGCTTAGCCAGAATGCCCGGAAGTTCGGGGAAACGCTCCAGAGCGTCTTGGCGGGCCACAGTGACGGCATAGTAGGGAGGGAAGAACGACAGATCGTCTTCGAGAAGCACCATGTCGAAACGCTTCAGTTTTGCATCGGTCGAGAAGGCATCCGTATAGTCTGCCTGGTTTTCTATGATGGCCTTGTAGCGCAAGCCAATTTCCAATTGGACGATGGGCTGTTCAGGCTCAAATCCGTATGCAGCAAACATCGGACCTGAACCATCTGTGTCGCGGGAAATGAATTCACTGTCAAAACCGGCAACCAAGTCGAGGTGATTGCGCAGATCGGAGATTTTGCTAATGCCCAGCTCTTCAGCGCGAGTGCGTAGCATGCCGATGGCATAAGTGTTGTTGAGACCAAACGGATCAAACACTTTCATTTGGTACTTGTCGTTCATTTCCTGTTGCGCGATGCGCAGAGACTCTTCGGCAGAGACTTTCTCTGTTTTCTTGAGGTGAGCTTGGTAAATAGTTCCGGTGTAGTCGGGGTAAATGTCGATGTCCCCATTTTGCATAGCTTCCCACACCAGAAAAGTAGCTCCGAGATTTGGCTTGGTGATGACTTCAATGTCACTGTTTCCGGACACCAATTCGCTTACGATGTGGGCCAGAACGATATTCTCTGTAAAATTTTTAGACGCAATAGTCAGCGTCTTACTGCCTTTTTGGCCACCACAAGAGCTAAATAGCAGTATCATTGAGAATAAAGATAAAATTTTCCATTTGTTAATGGTCATAAATATTTCCTTCCTTTGGTCTCTGCTGAAAATTGTAGATTTTGTAACAAACATTGGGCTTTATCGCAGGAAACTTCGCATGGGCACCCTTACATATGCTGCAATTCGTAAATCGGAGATTGTAACAGTGCCCGTTGTTTGCCTTTCATTTGCCGTTTGTTCGCAGCGAAAGTAGAATTTCAGACAGATTCTTGTAAAAAATTGTGAGATGCGGGTTTATGAAAGATCACAGATTGTCGTGACGGCAATATCTTATTATTCATCATATAAATGGCATACATTCTCCTCTAGGTTGTCAGAACTAAGTTTTTGATTTCCGAATTACACGGAAAGGTTTTTGAATTACCCGGAGTTCAGGAATAGCTGCGGCGATATTGCCGAGCTGATCCTAATTTCGATCCAGCCATTTACCGAGAACAATCAGAATCGTGTCCAGTATTACGGCCAGCAGCGCGGAGGGGACGGCTCCCAGCAGAATTAGGTTCGTATCGAGGATATTGATACCCCGAAAAATAAAGGTTCCCAAGGCTCCGGCCCCGATGGCCGCAACCAGAGTTGCAATACCGACACAGGTAACCGTGGCAACGCGGATGCCGGTGGTGATTACCGGCAGAGCCAGGGGGATTTGGACTTTGAACAAAACTTGCCATTTGGTCATACCCACACCTGTGGCACTTTCCACAATCGCGGGGTCAATCTGTTTAATTCCGACAATTGTGTTCTGCACGATGACCAAAAGAGAGTATATGACCAAAGCGATTACGCTGGGTTTGAAACCGATACCTGCAATGGGGATCAGGAAGCCCAGCAGTGCCAGGCTGGGGATGGTCTGCATCACGCTCAGAAAGTACTGCACCAGTGGAGCTATGCGCTGGAAATGCACCAGCAGCAACCCCAAGGGTACACCGATGAGTACCGCGATAGATACTGAAGATACAGTGATTTGCAAATGCTCACCGGTTCTTAGCAGAACTTCTTCAATGTTTTCGAAAAAATAGGCCAGGAAACTCATTTTTTGATTTCCTCCTTTAGAATGCTCATGTGGCGTGCGATAAAGCGTTCGACAAATTCGTTGGCGGGCTCATGCACAATTTGGTATGGGGTGCCGATTTGAGCAATCTCTCCTCCTTCAAACAGACAAATCTTGTCACCGATAGTAAATGCCTCATGAATGTCATGCGTCACGAAAACAATTGTCTTTTGTATTAAATGCTTTACCGAAGAAAACTCTTCCTGGATTTCTTCCCTGGTAATTGGGTCGAGAGCCCCAAAGGGTTCATCCATCAGCACAATATTGGGGTTGCCAATCAGTGCCCGGCCCACACCAATGCGTTGTCGTTGCCCGCCGGAAAGCTGACGGGGTCTGCGTTTGAGCAAATCCCGATCAATTTGCAGCAAGTTCAAAACATTATCAAGCCATTTTGCCGTTTCCTCGGCAGACCAGCGCAGCAATTTCGGTACGATAGTCAAATTGTCGTAGATGTTCAGGTGTGGAAACAATCCAATATTTTGGAAGACGTAGCCAACGTTGCGGCGGAGCCGGATAGGATTCCAGTCCATGACAGATATTCCATTGATTAAAATGTCGCCTGAGTCAAAAGGAATCAAGCGGTTTATCATCTTTAAGGTCGTTGTCTTTCCGCAACCACTACGCCCCAATAGTACTAGTGTTTCGCCTTCTTCAACTTGGAACGAAACGTTTTTTATGGCATGGTTATTCCCATAAAATTTATTTACATCTTTAAGCTCTATCATAACAATCCTAAAAAATTAATAATTATAGCACATTTTGCGCATTAGTGTATCTGTTACCTCTTGGCACAATTGTCATCTATTCGGTAGCCCTTGTCAAGTTCTCCTCACAAATCCACTGTGTATTTAGTCTTTTTAATAAAAGATTAAACATTAATTATAATGTTGTGGAAACATGGTGTTTTTAGCGGATACACTTTTGATTTTAATTTCAATATAAAATAATGTAATAACTTGTATTAATAGTTATTATCGTATTTATGTATATATTATAATAAAGGATTAAACAGTGGCTGTCGGAAAAATATATGGGGAATCAGGTTGCGAAATTACGAAATGAAAAAATGATTCTTAAAAAAAGAGCCTAAGCTAAATTTGTCAATGGTAGGTCGGTGTTTTGTAAAGTTGGGAATCCATAGTCACCCAAAATTTTTGCTGTGACAAGAATATGGGCTCATGTTCTGTTTTTTTGGCAGGAAAATGAATGGTCAATACCTAACGTGTGTGAAAAAGTTAGCAGGCAGAAAAGTGGAGTCTGCCAATGAAAATAAAAGACTTTTTTATTCAATGACAAAATTATAATTTTTATTTTTTAGCTAAATATTATTAAAAAAATTTAGTCAATTCTCTAATTTCAGGACCTGCTTGTTCAGAGCCCCTTTGATTTAAGATCTTTCCGAGGTTCTTTAATAGGATACGGTTCCGAGGCAGTGGGGCTCTACGATATCTGCGTGTGTTGGACCCGGTACCTCGTGGTTGTGAGAGAATATTGGGACAGGATACGGACAGTCGGGATTAGGTACCGGGTCGAATTCGGAAGGCTTCCGTTTGTTTTGCGGAGAGTTTTGCGGCTTTGCAGAATGCAGGAAATTTCGGTAAAGTGGTCATTCGCAGGAAGGTGCCTTAACAATGGATTATAGGGTGTCCATTTTGTGTGATTCTAAAGAGATATTTGAGGAGACAAATATGATGAAAAAGATGTTGACAGTGTTAGCCGTGAGCACTGTTTTGCTGGTTTTGGTTGCTTGTGCGAAGAAACAAGATGGTTCTGAGGCAGAGCAGGGTGGCGGTAGTGCCGATGGGCCGCGCGTGATTAGAGTGGCCACAGATGCCACTTGGCCTCCGATGGAATATGTCAATGACCAAAAAGAAATTGTCGGTTTTGACATCGATGTATTTAAAGCGGCAGCCAAGGCCGCCGGTTTTCAGATCGAAGTGCAGAATGCGGCTTGGGACGGGATATTTGCGGGTTTGGGTAACGGCAGCTATGAGGCTGTAATTTCTTCCGTAACCATTACAGAAGAGCGCAAGCAGGCCATGGATTTTTCGATCCCCTACATTAATGCCGGCCAAGTTCTGATTGTTCGGAATGAGACGAATGACGTGACTGCGTTAAGTGATCTGGTCGGTTCGGAAGTTGGTGCCCAGATTGGTACGACCGGGGCACTGGCTGTGCAGGGAGTGGATGGAGTCAACCTGAAAACTTATGACGAGTTGGGTTTGGCGATTGCCGACTTGGCCAATGGTAAGTTGGAAGGGGTTGTTGCCGATACGCCGATTGCTGCCGATTTCGCCCTGAATAACGCCGAATATAAAGATATCCTCAAAATTGTGGGTGATCCGTTCACCGAGGAATACTACGGTATCGCGGTTAAGAAGGACAACGGAGAGGTTTTGGGATTGATCAACAAAGGTCTGGAGAGTATTAAGGCTTCCGGTGAGCTGGACCAATTGATACAGAAGTGGCTCAAATAGATTTGGAGAATAAGAAGCTCCGCATTCAAGTTAATGACGGGGCTCTGATTCCGGCCAAGGGTGACCGTTCCGGCCTGGTGTCTTGGCACCTGACCTTTTGGGGTGCCTTGGCTGTGATTGCAATTCTGGTGATATGGAAGCCGGAGCCATACCTGCGTATTCTTGATTTCCTGCCGGACGGCATCTTGGTGACCTTTCAGGTCACGGTTCTGTCCATCATCTTTGCGACCATGATCGGCCTGCTGGCCGGTCTGGGGCAAGTTGTCCATTCCGCTTGGATTAATCGGATTACGGTGATTTATATCGAGGTAATACGAGGCATTCCGCTGCTGGTGCAGCTATTTTACATTTATTATGCGTTGGGCCGTTTTCTCAATGTGCAGGGAATGGTTGCTGCGGTCATCGCCATGGCAGTCTGCTACGGGGCTTACATGGGCGAGATTTTTCGTGCCGGGATTCAGTCCATTCCCAAGGGGCAGATGGAGGCGGCGATTGCTTTGGGCATGACACGTCGTCAGGCCATCCGCAAAGTCATTTTGCCACAGACGGTGCGCATTACTCTGCCAGCCATCGGCAACGAGTTTATCGCTTTATTGAAGGACTCCTCCTTGGTTTCCGTGTTGGCTATTAGTGATTTGCTGCGTCGTGGCCGCGAGTTTGCTTCCACCAGTTTTCTGTATTTTGAAACGTATACCATGGTTGCCTTGGTTTACCTGGTGTTTACATTGTTTCTGTCTCGGCTGGTTGGGCTGATGGAAGACCGTATGAATAAGGGCAATGAAGGCTAATGATCCGGGTATGTACCCCAACATGGTTTGGAGTAAGGTTCCGGGGACGGTTTGGGGTTCAGGTTCGGGGTGTCCTGAAATATGTTTCGGAAGTATGTATTGGGGACATATATGAATAACCAGATTGTGATTCGCCAGGCTGTCAAACAGTTTGGCAATGCCCGGGCTTTGGACCGAGTAGATTTGGACATCGCCGTGGGCGAGGTTGTTTTGATTATCGGGCCTTCGGGTAGCGGGAAGTCCACTCTGCTGCGTTCTGTGAACCGATTGGAGTACCTGAGCAGCGGGGATATTTGGATAGACGGCGTTTCCGTGACGGATTCTAATGTTTCTGCGGCGGATATATGCGATATCCGTGGAGAAGTGGGCATGGTTTTTCAGGAGTTCAATTTATTCTCGCATCTGAATGTGCTGGACAATATTACTCTGGCACCAATTACGGTAAGTAAGGTTCTGAAACGTGAAGCCCGGGAACAGGCCCTCGGTCTGCTGGAAATGGTTGGACTTGCGGACCGGGGAACTTCGTTTCCCGGCCAACTGTCCGGCGGACAGAAACAACGTGTGGCGATTGCCCGCGCTTTGGCTATGAGCCCTAAGGCTATGTTGTTTGACGAACCAACCAGCGCTCTGGACCCGGAAATGGTGAAAGAAGTACTGGACATAATGCAGCGGCTGGCTCAAGAGGGTATGACGATGATGATCGTGTCGCACGAAATGGGTTTTGCCCGTGCGGCTGCTGACCGTGTGGTGTTTATGGACCAAGGCCAGATCGTTGAGCAGGGGCCGCCGGATCAGGTTTTTGACCACCCGCAGGAAGAGCGTACTCGCAAATTTTTGGAGCATATTCTGTAACGATAGGAATTCCTTGGCCATTTTGAGATGCGTCGTTTATCCCGGTGCCTTTTACCTTGGGGCCATTCATCTTGGTTTCTTTATATATACCGTGGTCTTGTTGACCTTGACCTTGGAGAAGGTTTTCTTGCCGCCCCTCCGAAGTTAATAGTCTTTCAACGCTAAAACTGCTTCATAGTTGGGATCTTCTGCCATTATATCCTATCACAGATGTGAATCTTTTATTGACTATTGATTATTGACGGGTCGGCTTGCCGAAAATCTGTATTGGGTTAGAATGCTGCCAAACTTGGGGCGTTCGTGCTCCTGAGAGATTCTTCCGGAGAGATTCCGGCCTGAGAGATGCCCATGAAGTGCCACCCTCCACATTTTTTCTCTGTAGTTTCTTTTTTTGCGGCTGCTGTGACCCGGCAGAAGGGGCCGACCGGCAGAAGCCTTCGCAACTTCTGGGTGTTTATTGTGTTCCTGGCCCTGCTGCCCCGGCCGCTGGCGGCCTACTTGGACCCGGGCACAGGCAGCATGCTGTTTTCCGCTTTGGTTGGTCTGGTTTCCACCCTGTACTTTACTTTGCGCAGCAGTGTGTTTACCCTGCGGGTCAAGGTGGCCGGGCTTTTGGCCAAAGTCGGCCGGGCCGATTCGAAAGGCTTAGCCAGGGACCAAGTCGGAACGGGAGAACCGCACAGCATCGTCTTCTTTTCTGAGGGCAGACAATACTGGAATTGTTTTTGGCCCATATTGCGGGAATTGGAAGCGCGTCAGGTGGCAGCAGCTTACTGGACAATGGATACAGAGGATCCCGGCCTGAGTCAGGATTTCAGGTACATCACAGTTCGTTTTATCGGTAAGGGCTATGCGGCCTTTGCCCGGATGAATAGCCTGGAGGCAGATGTCTGCGTCATGACTACGCCGGGGCTGGATGTGTTGCAAATCCGCCGTTCAAAAAAAGTGGGACATTACAGTCACATCATCCATGCGTTGGACGATTGCACGACCTACCGCGTTTTTGGCACAGATTATTTCGATTCGGTTTTGCTTTCCGGGCAGCACCAGGCGGAAGCCTTGGACGGGCTTGAAGCTGTGCGAAATATTTCCCGGAAGCAAAAGCATATTGTTGGCTGCACCTATCTGGATGTCTTGCAGGAAAAGCTGGATGGACTGCGCAGGACGGATGACAAACGGGAGGATGCGGCAGGCTGCGAACCGAACGGAAGTGCACAAAGCTGTTTCCGTTTGTTGATCGCGCCCTCTTGGGGGCCGAATGGCCTTTTGGCCAAGTATGGTCTGGATTTGCTTCGGCCCTTGCTGGACAGCGGTTACCGGCTGATTGTGCGGCCCCACCCTCAGAGCGCGGTTTCCGAAACAGAGCTGCTGACGGACCTGAGGACGCAGTTGGCCCCCTGGCCGGAACAGGTGGAGTGGGACTTTGAGCGCGAGAATATTCGTGCTTTCCTGAATTCGGATGCCATGATTTCGGACTTCTCTTCGGTGATTTGTGATTATCTGATCCTAATGGAGAAGCCGGTTTTTATTTCTGAGTTCGAGTTCAACTACGATGGCTATGATGCTATGGACCTACTGCCGCGTGAGCCTTGGGTCATTCGGGCCGGGCGTGAGGTCGGGATTCCGTTCCGCAAGGAAGACATTGCCCGATTGCCGCATTTGCTGGAGGAGAGCTTGCAGGGCGAGGCCGCGCAGGCGTTTCGCCACAAACTGGCAGAACTCCGAGATTACGCCTACCGATACCCGGGCGAGGCAGGGCGGCGCAGTGCCGATACTATCCTCCAAATTCTGGAGGATGCCAAGGTCTGACGAACCGGAGGTTCGGAGTGTCGTCTGTTCTCTGTTTGATGTATTATTTCAACATATATCATTTTAATTGGTTGAACAGAAGCAATCCAAGCTCTTTTAAAGTTGAGAAAAAATTGGGAAATGGAAAAACCAAACTCTTAGACGGGTTTGCTGCAAAGTCTCCCTTAATCATCTCCGGCCGTCTTCTAAGCAAAGGAACTCATTTTGCCGCATTCTACTTGGTATAATTGGCCCATTGTGGCCTTGGAGTACGTCATGCAGTTTTTGCTGCAATGGGCGTACTCCCTGACAGCGAGTTATGGCCTGTCAATCATCCTTCTGAGTTTGGTCGTCAACATTTGCCTGTTACCGGCCTATCATTTTGCCGAGTTGTGGCAGAACCGCGAACGCCGGCTGCAACACCGCTTCCGGCCGAAGCTGGACGAATTTAGCCGGGCCTTTGCCGGGGCCACTCTGCACGCAGTGACACGGACGTATTACCGACAGCAGAATTATCATCCCGTTCTGGCTTTGCGCTCCGGTTTGGGGCTGCTTCTGCAATTGCCATTTTTTTTGGCGGCCTACCGGTTACTGTCTCACTACACGGCTTTTAGCGGCCGGTCCTTTGCCTTCTTACACGACTTAAATCAGCCCGACCAACTGTTGCCGCTTTTGGGAGAACACCTGAACTTGCTGCCGTTTGTGATGACAGCTTTGAATCTTTGGGCCGCCGCTGTTTACGGGCGCAGGCTGCCGGTCGCAGAAAGAAAGCAGGTCTATCTGCTGTCTTTGTTGTTCTTTGTGCTGCTCTACAATTCTCCCTGCTCCTTGCTGTTATACTGGACCTGCAACAATATTTTTTCCCTGCTGAAAAATATGCTACAGGTGTATTCTCCCCTCGATAGAACTCCTTCATTTACTGCGCCCGGTTCGTTTATTGCTCCCATACGGCACTGGTTTCGATCCTGCCGAAAATTGTTCGACCGATTGAAAAAACAATTCCTGTCGGTTTTGGTGTGGGCCATACGTCTGCTGCAATTAGCGGGCCTGTTACTGTTTTTTGAGCGTATGATCTTTTTCAAAGAGGTGGATTCTTCCATTCCTGCCGCTGTGTTAGCACTGTACTTGGCGGCAGGCTATGTTCTGGGTGTGCACCTGCTGCAACTGGCCATCAATGTATGGCGTGGTCGGAGCTTGCCGCCCCTGCGTTCGCTGCCATCTTTGCGTTCGGCCAATCGGCCATTTCGGGTCTATCGCGCTCTGGTGATGTCGGTTTCTGTCTTGTTGCCCTTGGTGGTACTGACGTTAATGCTGTTCAGTTTGAGAGGCCATACCTATTTTTCCAACGCCATGATCGACCGCTTGGGGCTCTTGGCCTTGGCTCTGGCGGCTCTGGCGGCATCCGTCAGCTTGGAATTTTGCACAGAATCCGGCAGAGCCTCTCGTTCCGGACAGGGGCATCGGTCATCTTTTCCACAACCTTTGTCACAACCCTCGCTACAACCTTTGCAAACTTGGGCTCACGTTCTGTCACAGGGCAAGCACCGGGATCTGTCTTGGCCTCTGTTCTGTAATATCCTTTGTTTTAACCTGCTGATTTTCGTGGGTGTGCCCTTGGCTTTTGCGGCATCTTCGCCTTCAGAGTTTCCCCGTATTTTCCGCGACATGAGCAGTGGGCTGTTGCCCGGCTTCGCCTTGGGTACCCTGGGTCTGGGCCTCTTGGCTGTGCTGTTTCGCCTGAAGCACTTGGGCAATCCGGCATTGTATCGGCTGATGCAGCTACTCAGCTTCAGTTTGTTGTGGCTGGCTTTTATCAATGTGTTTTTCCGTTCCGGTGCCTACGGCACCCTCAGTGACTTTGTCTGGGACCAACCCGATCGCTTTCGAATTACCGCGTTGCAACGCCTTTCGGACGTGGTCTTGGTCCCGGGACTGGCGGCTCTGTCGATTATTTTATGGCGCAGGGGCAAGTTGGCACTGCTACGCCTGTCTTCGGTGGTACTGCTTGCCGGGACGCTGCTGTTCAGTGGCTATCATTATGTTTTGTTGCAAAACAGTCTGAGCGGGCAAAGCCCGTCCGAACTGTCTGACGTTGTGGAGACGCAGCAGGAGCTGGAGCCCTTGCTTCACCTATCGCGTAGTGGGCACAACGTGATTGTGCTAATGATGGATCGTTTTATTGGCGGCTTTATGCCCGATCTGCTGCGCAGCTACCCGGAGCTGGCCGATCCGTTCCGCGACTTTACCTGGTACGCTAATACTGTTTCTTTGGGGCCTACGACTCTGGTCAGTCTGCCTTCCATTCTGGGTGGCTATGACTATTCGATTTTTGCCATCAATCAGCGGCTTGAGGATGGTTTGACACCGAATTTGGCAGAGGAAGTCAACCGTGCTTACAAGGTGCTGCCCACGATTTTCCGGCAGCAGGGCTATCATGCGGCGGTTTACAATCCGCAATACGCCAATTTTGCGGCCAGAGGCGATCTTAGCATTTTTGACGGTACCGGTATTGAGGCGCGTGAATTGGGTGCCGACTACTCATCACGCTGGTTTAGACAGGAGGGCATTAGCTTTGAAGACTTGGGCGGGCGGACAAGCTACATGCTGGCCATGCTCGGTCTGTTCCGCACGGCCATACCCTCTTTGCGCCCATCCATTTACGACGAATCCGTTTGGTTGGGGGCCAACTCGTCTGCGGAGGGCAAGTATCGTACCCTTATCAATGACTGGAGTGCCCTATACTATTTGCCGGAACAGATGGATGCTCCTGATGACAATCAGAAGCCGCTTTATTTCTTTTTCAATAATTTGGTCAGTCATCAGCCGAATTTTGTCGATCGCAATTTGGAACCGGCCCGGGAGCCGGACTTGGGACCGCCGGTAGCGGAGATGACTGAGGATGAGCGACAGCGTTTCAAGAGTCTGCTCGGCACGCGTCATTTTTATGCCGGCGGTGCTTCGCTAAAATTGATTGTCCGGCTGCTGGAGCGGCTCAGGGAGCTGGAAGTCTATGACAATACCACGGTGGTGGTATTGTCCGACCATAGCTACGATATTCATGACCCCACGATGGGGGACAGCTATCCGGAGATGCAGGGCATGGGCTTCAACCCCGGTTATTTGCATCCGCTATTGCTGGTAAAGAGTGCAGGTCAGCGGCAGGATCAGATGTTGCAGGACTGGGAAAGTTTCATGTCCGTTGCGGACCTGAGTGCCGTTTTACAGCGCGAGCTGGGCTTTGAAATGCGTGATCCTTTTACCGGAAAAGACATCGGTTGGGAGCGTAGCCGGAAGGAAAAAGCCGAAGGTCTGACCACTGCTGTCGATACTCCGTGGAACATCAGCAATATCAACGTGCGAGTGACCGTACCCCATGCTTTGATGGTCAGAGACGATATCTTCACGGCTTCTAACTGGAGCCGCTTGTGGTAAAAGTCTCTTTGAGAGGCACCGGAGTGATTAGGGTCTTGAAAGCCTTAAAAGCTTCAAAGTTTCTGAAGGCTCTTCTCCGGGTGTTTAAATTTTTGCTCTTGTTGTTTGTTCTGCTGCAATTGAGCCTGATCCTTTATTACAAATATTTTCCGGTGCCGTACACGACTACCATGCTGGAACGGCAGGCGGGAGCCCTTAGAAAGGCTTGGCTTTTGTCCTTCGACAAATCTTCTGAGACGGCTGTGTCGATTGATTTAGCTTATGACTGGGTACCGTACGAAGAGATGTCCGATTGGGCCAAGCTGGCGGTGATCTCTCTGGAGGATTCCCATTTTGCCACGCATCATGGGCCGTATTGGCCAGCCTTGCGCAAAGCCTTGGCTGAGGGGCGAGGCGGCAGTACGATTACCCAGCAGGTGGTGAAAAATGCGTTGTTGTGGCAGGGCAGGGGTTGGAGCCGTTACTTGCGCAAAGCACTGGAAATCCCGTTGAGTTATATTGTCGATTGGTTTTGGGGCAAGCGGCGGGTGCTGGAAATTTACCTGAATATCATTGAGGTCGGGCCCATGATTTTTGGGATGGAGATGGCGGCCCAAGAATTTTTTGGTCATTCGGCGGCGGAACTGACCCTATACCGAGCCGCTCTGGTGGCTGCGGCACTGCCCAACCCGCGATACTACAATGTTCGGAACCCGAGTCGCTTGATGCGCCGCCGTCAAAAGACGGCGGTAGCGCGTATGATTCAGCTCAGGCGCAGTGGCTACTTAACCCGGTTTTGAGGGTTGTCCTCTTGCTCTTTATGTCTTCTTGCCCTCAGCCGGAGATATTGAGGGGGGGGCACTGAGATATGTGTTCGAAAATTCTATGTAATTTTGTCTGATTTTATTTGGCCGTATTTGTACACCTTTGTCATGTACACCTTTGTCATGTATAGCTTTGTCATGCATAGCTGTGTCAAAGGTAAGCCAACCTTTCAAAAGCTATTTTTTTATTAAGGATCATTTCGAAATCTCCGGGGCGTGAGAAGAAGCGGCAATAGAGATGATGGAGGCTGCCAGCAGCATGGTTCCCCCAATGGTTTGATTCAGGCTCAATGAAAAACCAAAAAGCAGCGTACCGAGTGCGATGGTGGAGATTGGTTGCAGAGCCATCAAGATCCCGACCTGAGTGCCTCCCAAGTACTTTTGGGCGTGAATTTGGAGCAAAGTGGCACCAAAGAAACTGCCCAGACCCAGCAGGACGGGATACAGCCAGGGAAGCCAGGCCTGCGGCCCGGCCGGTCCGACCCCGGCAAAGGGGGAAAAGGAGGGAAAGGGAACAAAGCCGGCAGTCAGAAGATAGGTTTCAGCTCCTTGTAGCAGAGCATTGGCCATAAAGCCCAGTACAATAAGAAAATTGCCGGTGGAAATGACAGAATTTAGCAAAGCTGTCATTTGAGCCGGTTCACTCGGAGGATTAGAGGCTTGGCCTTGCCCGTCAGATTTGCGGATACGGCGTATCCAATAGATGCTGAGGCCGAAAAGCATTCCGGTCAATATGGCAAAAGTATTGGCCATATTGTAGCTGTCCAGTTGAAGATGGAAGCCGCTGTTTGTAAAAACCGGGATTTCGTTGATAAACAGGATTCCTGTCAGGCAAAGCAGGATACTCGAACCCAACCAAATGTTGAGACGCAGTTGGCGCAAAAACAGCTCTATTACTGTAACCCAAAGGACCTGTAGTCCGGCAAAAAAGGCAACTACAGGAGGTTCGACCCAGCGCAGGGCCAAAAACATACTGACGTTGGCTCCAAACAGTACCAAGCCAATGCGCAGAGAGGGCCAGAGTTGGGCAAAATTCAGGTGTTTTTTCGGGTACCGATTCTCCCGGGCTTGACGGGAGAATCGGTAGGCGGCTTGGGAAGCCAAGCCGCCCAAGCCGGCAGAAACAAAGCCCAGAGCATAGTTGCCCCAGCCCGCGCGGGTGGCCAAGACGACCCACCACATGGATGAGCCAAAGATACAGGAGGCAAGCAAGGCCGAGAGTGCACCGTTTAGGTATTGTTTCATAAAGCTCAGTATACGTTGTGTGTCGTTGTTCGACTAGCCGAAGTACGGACGTACTTTTGTACTGTGTATTATTACAGTTTTAAAGATTGTTCTTGCCAAAATCCGTTTTTTCGGGTTATCTTTAGTGAAGCTTTGAACAATCGGTACCGGTTTACCTGTTTTCCGGTTGTTTTCCGGTCTTCCTGCCCTGTTAGAGAGGTCTGTGAGACAGGAGCTGTGGAATCGGGGAGTGGAATCGAGACGGTTCGGCCATATGACAGAGCGGGTGTTCTTTTCTTTGCCCGGATGTTTGAAGTAGCGTTGCAGGTAAAGACGGGTGAATCTGCTTTTTGGCTTCGTGCCGAACTCGTGCTGACTTTTGTGTCGGTCTTTGCTATAATGGGATGGTGTCGGGAGTTCCCCGCGTGTGCCGGAATTCCGGTTCGGGTACGTGCCGTTTAAGCAGAGCATAGATTCGTGAGATGCCTAACGGGCCTGGGATATTATTATTAGGAGTAGTGCAGGATGCCAGCGACTAAAGAAGAAGAGGACAGTGGTGTCGGTGTAGACACCGCCCTTCGGCAACCCAAGTCTTACCAAGTTATTATGCTCAACGATGATTATACTACTCGGGATTTTGTGGTTGAAGTGCTGGTTGAGGTATTCCGCAAGAGCCGGCCTGAGGCCACGGCACTAATGTTAAATATTCACAATGAGGGCCGCACAGTTGTCGGTGTCTATTCTTATGATATTGCCGTAAGTAAAGTGCGAAAGACTGCTGAATTGGCGCGCAAAGCGGATTTTCCCCTGCGTTGCCAAATCGAAGAGGTCTAGCCCCGTTTTATGCCGCCAAAGCTCCTAATATTGGAAAAGAGCTTGGCATTTCTGCTGCCTACCAGTGGCCTTACAGAAGGAGTATCGAATGATGGAATTACATAAAGAGGCCCATATTGTCATGTCTGCGGCTTATAAACTGGCCGTGGAGAATCGTCACGACCACCTGACTCCGGAGCATATTTTGTTTGCCGCGCTTCGTTTTGGTCCGTCGCGGCAGCTAATGGTAGACTGTGATGTCAATGTCGAAAAAATGGAAAAGAAACTGCTGGCCTACTTTGAACAGCACCTGACGAAGTTTTCGGAGGGCGAACAAAAGGAGCCGGAGCAGTCGCATTCTTTCCAAAGTGTGATCGAACGTACAATGTTCCACATTTCTGCCGCCGGGAAAACGGAAATTCAGGTCGGCGATTTGCTTGTAGCTCTGCTGGATGAGCCGGAGAGCTATGCGGCGTATTACTTAAAAAGTGATGGTTTAGACCGCCTGACTCTGATGGAACAGGTGACGATGCAAAAGCAGGAAGATGCCGAACCGGATGATGCTCTGGTCCAGTTGTGGAATGATGCCCAAAACGAACAATCGGGTTTGCAAAATTTGGGTAGCGGTACCTTCAGCAAGAGTGAAATGCAAAAGCGGAAAGAGCGTGCCGAGCGGCAAAAACAGCAGAGTGAATCGCGGGGAAGGCGGCAGAGTCCTTTGGAACAGTTTACGGTCTGCCTTACGGGCATGGCCCGCAATAAGGAGCTGGAACCCCTGATCGGGCGTAAAGATGTGCTGGATCGTACTATTCAGGTTTTGGCACGTCGCTTTAAAAACAACCCCGTACATGTTGGCGACCCCGGAGTTGGCAAGACGGCAGTCACAGAGGGCCTGGCTCAGCGTATTGTGGACGGGGACGTGCCCAGTACTCTCCGGGGGATGGAGCTCTATTCTCTGGATATGGCGGGCCTGATTGCCGGTACGCGTTACCGGGGTGACTTTGAAGAGCGTATGAAGGCCCTGATCAAAGAGCTCAGTGACCGAGGTAACAGTATTTTGTTCATTGACGAAATTCAGACTATCATTGGAGCCGGTTCTGTTTCCGGGGGCAGCATGGATGCCTCTAATCTGCTCAAGCCAGCCTTGGTTCGGGGCCGCATCCGTTGCATTGGTTCGACAACCTATGACGAATTTAAGAAAAGTTTCTCCAAAGACCATGCTTTGGCCCGGCGTTTCCAAAAGATTGATGTTCCGGCGACTACTCGCGAGGAAACCTTACAAATTTTGGAAGGCATCAAGCACAAGTACGAGGAATTCCACAAGGTGAGCTATACTTCGGAGAGTTTGGAAGGGGCCGTCGATTTATCTGACCAATACATTAACGAACGCCAACTGCCCGACAAAGCCATTGACGTGATTGATGAGGCCGGAGCCTGGGCACGCATTCGTTACGAGAAGTTGGCTGATGGCGGCGATGATGAGGCCACTTGGCGCAAATTGGGCAAGCCGGAAATTTCCATTGTCCACGTCGAGCAGGTAGTGGCTTCGATTGCCCACATCCCTCAGAAGACCGTGGAGATTGATGAGAAGGAGCGTCTGCGTCACCTCTCGGAGCATTTATTGAAGAACATTCACGGTCAGGACGAGGCTGTGAAGATCGTTTGTGATGCTATCAAGCGTTCCCGGGTGGGCTTTCGGGACCTTAACAAGCCTGTGGCCAACTTGTTGTTTGTCGGGCCTACGGGTGTGGGCAAGACCGAGTTGGCCCGGCAGCTTGCCGAGGAACTGGGTGTCAGCCTGCACCGTTTCGACATGAGTGAATACCAGGAAGGCCATTCGGTGGCCCGTCTGATTGGTTCGCCTCCGGGCTATGTCGGCTACGAGGAGGGTGGTTTGCTGACGGACACACTGCGCAAGCATCCCCATTCGGTGTTGTTGCTGGACGAAATTGAGAAGGCCCACAGTACCATTTACAATATTTTGCTCCAAATGATGGATTACGCCACGATTACGGATAACCAAGGCCGTCAGGCCGACTTGCGCAATGTGGTCATTATTATGACCTCTAACGCAGGGGCCTTCCGCATCGGTCAGAGTCGGATTGGTTTTGGTGACCGGGTGATGAATCAGGATGTCATTGATGAAGCCCTGAAAAATATTTTTACTCCGGAATTTCGCAATCGTCTGGATAAAATTGTTCCTTTTAATGGTTTGGACAACGTAGTGATACGCCGTATAGCTCGGAAAGAGCTGGAAAATTTTGCGGCGGTATTGGTTGAGAAGAATATTCGGATCAAATACAGCGAAAAAGTTTTGGACTATTTGTGCGAACATGGTTATTCCCAAGAATTTGGTGCGCGAAATCTGAATCGCTATATCGAAGATGAAATCAAGGGCCATTTGATTGATGAAGTTTTGTATGGCAGCCTTTCGGGTGGCGGCGGGAAAGTTTCCATCTCTATCCGCAATAATAAATTGCAGTTTCGTTTTGAGAGTGCGCTTGATCTGGAAGAAAAGGCAAAGGCAAGGAAAGAGAGAAAGCAACAGAAACCGGAGATGGTCGAGGTCTAGGTTGCCGATTGTTCTGCCCGGAGTTTCTTTAGGGGGATTCCCGGAGAATCTTTTGGGAGCGGAATGCTATACCGAATGCAGTTCCGGCCGTTGCGTTTGGAGTTATAGGAAGCCTTGGAGAGCTTTGGAAAGACTTGGAAAGCTGAGGCAGCTCTGGACGGAAAAAAGAAGCTCTGATACATTTACTTTTCTGAAAGCTCGGAAACTTGGAAACTTCGGAACTCTGGTTTGAGTGCGGAGATGAGCGAGTGCGGGTTTGATTATGGATCATGGGTGCCGGCGCGTCGGTTTTGTCGGGCTTGTGTTTTGGGTTTTTTGTGGGAATGCCTGTCGCGGGATTCCAGTTCTGTTTCTGTAAAGTATTGCAAAATCTTCGCAGTTCTAAGGAAGGAGCTTGACGGAGTAATGCGAATTAATTAGGAGGACTTTTATGTCTGAAGAATGTGGCTCCGGAGCTTGCGGATGTGCAAGCGGATCAAGTAACGCTACCGCCGGTAGCGGGAGGCGTTCCGGATTTTGTCCCAAATGTAATTCTCAGGTGCACCCGGTTTCTGTCGATGTACTGGAAAATATCCTGAAACCGGAAGCGGTGGAGGCGTATAAGGGCGAAAAACCGAGTTTGTGCCTGAATCCTTCTTGTGACGTTACTTATTTTGACGCTGAGAGCAATGAGGTCTTCACTAACGAAGACTGCGAGACGGGTATTTGGTTTAAAGAGAAGGCAGAAAACAGTTATGTCTGCTATTGCCAAAAAGTGACGGAGAGAGAGATTATTGAGACTGTGGTAGAAACCGGGTTAGATGACTTGGGTTCTGTCATGTTGTATTTGCGGGAGGATATCGGTGAAGGGTGCAAAGAAAAGCAGCCTGCCGGGGTTTCCTGCAACCGTTACGTTCAGGATGCGATTGAGAAGGCCCAGATTATTCGTGAGGCTTTGTTTGATTATAAGGAATTGCAACCGGATTCCAAAGAAATCCCTTATCAGCTAATCGAAGAACGCTATAACAATTATCTTGTGGCGCAGGGCGGCAGTATGGCTACGGCCGGCGGCGGCGGTGGCTGTTGTGGCGGTGGCTGCGGCTGCGGTTGATCCGTTTCTGCTATCGGCAAAGTAAACAAAAGGCGGGTTAGAACCCGCCTTTTGTTATATTTCTTAACGGTATTGGTTCTCTTAGTTCTATTCGTTCTTTTGGGTTTACTTAGGGCATGACGGATTTTTGTGTAATTGGGCTTGATCCCGGGCTGGCCCATTTGGGCTGGGGGGTGATTTCCCTGGGGCGGGTGCCTGTGCCGGGTGCCGTACAGCCTGCACTTAATAGCGGGGGGCGGGCCATTCGGAGTTCGGCTTTACGGATGTTGGACTGCGGGGAAATACAAACGTCCAATTCCCTGTCTCCGGAGCAAAGATTGCAAAAAATCTATATGGAATTAGCGCAGATATTCAGCCGGTACCGGCCTCTGGCCTGTTCGGTAGAGGAATTATATCTGAACAAAAACAGCAGCAGTGCCTTGCCTGTGGCTCAGGCTCGTGGGGTGGCCCTGCTTTGCGCAGCGCAGCAGGGGGCTCCGGTGGCAGAGTTCAGTGCCAACCGCATCAAGCAGTCCGTCACCGGCAATGGCAAGGCCCAAAAATTACAGGTACAGGAAATGGTGGCCTTTCTGCTTGGCTTTAAGGCCGAATTTAGCGGAGGTTTGGGGCCGGACCAAGCCAAGCCGGTTCTGCGTTCTGACCATGCCGCAGATGCCTTGGCCGCCGCCATTTGTCTGGTGCATGAGCGAGGCGCGGAAGCCTTGCTCCATAGTTGGGAAATAGAGCCCGGAGCGGAAACCGTGGGGCAGGAAAGCTTGCCGGCAGAAATCCGCGACAGAGAAGAAACGGGAATGTCGGGTGGGCAGAAGCATGGGCAAAAGATCGGGAAAGGGGGGCGTGCGCAAACGCAAGCACAAGCACAAGCACAAGGCGGCAGTCAGGGTTTTAACCGGCTTGTGGCCCAAGCCTTGGCGGTACAGCAGCGCAATGGGGCAGGGGGGCCTAAATCTTCGGGTAAGTAAGCGGCCAAACCTATCAACAGACAGGAACAGATAAACGGAAACAGATAAATAAGGGCTTGGGGTTACCGGTAGCGGTGCCTCTTTCCGGAATTGCGGTTTAGTCCGATAACACGGCTATTTTATTCTGTGGTAAAAGTGTATGGGGGGTAAAGGTGTAACCGGCTATTGCCAAATGCTGCTATCCGTTGCCAGTTTTACAGCAATAAAAATCATGAGAAAGCCAATGGTAATATCAAAGATCTTCCAAGTCAGCGGTTTTTGAAAGATTGGCAAGATCAGCCGTACTCCATAGCCAATTAACATAAACCAAAGGAAAGAGCCAAAACTCGCGCCGGATAAAAAGACTAATTTTTCCTGCTGATTCATATTGGCCGCGATGGAGCCGACCAGGAATAGGGTGTCTAAATAAACGTGCGGGTTTAGGTAGGTAACGCCTAAGGTAAGCAGAATCACCCGTTTTTTAGGCATTTTTATGGCTAAATCATTAACGGTATGGCCATCTGTATCGTCTGTTACGGTAAGGGCGTTGTTCTTTTTACTGAATGCCGTGCGAAAGCAATTAAAGCTGTAAAATAATAGGAAACCAATCCCCAATAAGGTAAATATTTTTAGGAAACTGCTGTTTATCGCTATAAGATTTCCTACTCCGAATATTCCGAGGGACATCAATAATATATCAGAAAGAATACAGATACTAATGACATAAGAGATATAATTCTTTTTAACTCCCTGTCGTATCACAAAGGCATTTTGAGCCCCGATTGCGACAATCAAACTAAGACCTAACAAAACCCCCGAGATAAATTCACTCATAAATTCATTCATAGATGTATCTTTAAAAAAAATGTTGGATTATTTTTATCCGGTGGTGGTGCCTCATTGCAGAAACTACGGTTTAGCTCCGCCCAGCAGAACGCCCGGGCTGCCATCCCATTGCTGATCCGTTACGGCATTCAGGATAAACTTTGCGACATCTGCTCTGGATATGGGCTTAAAGAACGTGCCATTCTGGTTTTTGGTAACGTAATATTTCCCGTTCCCTTCTTTATCTGTAAGTGCATAGGGCCTTACCAACAAGAATGGAACTGTGTTTTCTTCCCGAATACGTTTATCTGCCTTTTCATAATCGGCAAAAGTTGTTTTACCAACGATAAGGGTCAGCATTTGTTTGACAAGCCATGAAGTTCCTCCACAGCCAATAGTTGAAATGAAAATGCACCTTGGAACTGTCGTTTGTTTTGAAGCAGCTTTTAAAATATTATCATGTGCCGTATGCATAATTGTAATGTAATTTCCGTTTACTTTTACATTACCCAAACAACTGATAACCACATCTGCATTGGTCACAGCTCGTTCAACATCCGCAAAGTTTGTCACATTCCCCTCAATTATTTCGACATTGGGGTTCTCTGAGAGACTATATTTTTTAGGGTTTCTGACAAAAGCTTTTATTGTGAGCCCGGCTTCTAATGCCTGATTAACGAAATGATTGCCAACATTTCCGCTTGCCCCAAAAACAGCCACGGTAATTTTTTTATCCATAAGAAAAAACCTCCCGGTACGGTAGTTATGGCCTACTCTATATTTATTAGGAGGGTTTGGCAAGGGGGCTCCTGCCCCCAAATGGAGGGCAGGAGAGGGGGCATAACCCGGGCGGCGGGACAAAAATCCCTAATGGCGAGTCACGGGGATGTCAGATACTGTTTGTGTTCCGGAAAAGTCAATAATCGTGCTTCTGATTGTGTTTTGTAGGGTACCACTACCATCTCCACCAATCCAATAGGTATAGTGGTTCGTTGAGTTGGATGTATAGCCGGAGATTGAACCGTATGCAAAATTAAAAGCGGCAGATGGAATTCCCCCGGAAGTACGATCATAATTGCCAACGTTATTGAACGGAGACGATCCGGTTAGGAGTTCATAGAGGAGAGGGTCAGAAGTTCTATAAAAGTAGCAGATTGCGACACCTGTTTGTTCCTGCATAAAATAGTAGGTATCTATGCTCACCACACATTTGCTATTATTGTTGAGCCATTTGGCATCACCCTCGGCGGGTAGCATAGCGGTAGTGAAAGGAACTATGGCCTTGTCATTGGTGATGCTTAGCCCGGCAATCTCTGCCGTTGCCGTAATACGGCCTGCGGGGAAATAAAGATAGAGTTTGTAAGCCGTATTGGGGGTAAGCACATCGCTCAATGCAAGCCCATCGGAAAAAATGCTGCCATAGTGCTGGCTGATACTTATTTTTCGTGTGATACCGGCGGGTATGCTGATACTTACATGGCCTTTACCGGCCATGGCTTCTGTCTCTGTGGGAGCCGTTTCGGTAGCCAAGCGAACAACCGCCCCGATGTTTGCGAGTGCCACGTTGCTGCTCATCTCCAATTGCAGGGAAGAGGCCACAGCGGCGGAGGAAAAGGAGATAATTGGGTTTATGGGAGCCGCAGGCGGGTCACCGGTGTCCGACAGCGGGACACAGCCAAGCAGGCTGACACCGAGAAAAGACAGGAAAAAGAAAGGAAAAAAAGACTTATAATTTACTAATAGAAAATGGAATAACGGCTTGTTTTTTAAAGTAGTGTGATATTGGATATTGGATATTGGATATTGGATATTCTACTGTTTAGCAAACTGCCTGTCAATAGCGTTTGTCGATGTTTCATGAGAAAACTCCTCGAAATGGTTTAATTTTAGCCTATCATATATTCATTCAGGATATTTGGCAAGTGGTGGCTTCTGCCTTGCTCCATTGCCCCCCCCCGAAGGGGGGGCAGTCTAAAACTGCCGGCACGGAAAAATAAGTCTCCCAAATAAATCTGATTGGGTAATTAATGGGCAATTAATGGGTAATTAATTTTACGTTTATTACCTTCTGTGCACCAAGGTATGTTCCGGCATTAAGTTGAATTATAAACTCTAACCCAAGCTCACCATTGGCAAAACTATTTTGAGCTGCCGGATTAGATGTGGGTATAGTAATGATACAGCTTAGGTAGGCATCGAAATTGACGGACTTCGTTTGACTTGTCTCTAAACAGATTGTTGTACTGTTCATGACATCACCATCTGCAATTATAGGTGGATTACTATCGTTAAAATAAGAAAATATGGGTTTTCCACTGGAAACCTTAACTTGAAATAAATAAATTTCTGTTTCTTCTGTTGAGGTAATTGGTGATGGTTCTGCCAATATCGGAACGACTACCCTCATTGGAAGTATTAAATACTCTTCCTTCTTGACTTCTATCTTTTTCGGAGAGCTCTCTTCTATACTTGTTTTGGGTGTAGAAACAGTACTTCCGCCTGTGCTGCTAGTTATGATATTTCCGTTAGAGGGAAAATATTGATCCCAAGAATGAATGCCGACATTGTTCGCTCCCTGTCTTCTTTCTAAAGTGGACAAAGTGGTAAACTTGGCAGTTGTAAAGGACTTTTGCGATACCAAATCTCTGCCTCGGTAGATATGGAGGTAATACGTCGTATTCTCTTTCATAAAATGGTCGGCTGTGAGCGTGTTTATGTCATCAGGTATGGTATTCAAATGGGCCATAAATACCTCCCGGCCAACGCTTTTTGTCAGGGTACGCTTGATATACCCTTTACCCAATTGGGCCGGAAGTGTGGTGGTTTGGGAGGCTGAAACCGCAAAGGTAAACTCCTGTTCTCCCTCTAAGGGACTGGTTACAGAAAAGGTCAATTCATTTGGCCCTATGTAAGGGAAGGTGACCGTATATTGAGGTGCCGCCGGAGTATTGTCGGACAGCGGGACGCAGCCAAGCAGGTTGACACCGATAAAAAACAGAAAAAGGAAAGGGAAAAAATACTTGTAATTTATGAATAGGAAAAGGAATAACGGCTTTTTTTCTAAAGTAGTGTGATATTGGATATTGGATATTGGATATTGGATATTCTACTGTTTGGCAGACTCCCTGTCAATAGCGTTTGTCGATGTTTCATCAGAAAACTCCTCGAAATGGTTTAATTTTGGCCTATCATATATTCATTCAGGATATTTGGCAAGAGGGGGCTTCTGCCCCCCCCCAAAAAGAAAAATCAGAGGGGTTTGAACACAAGGATCAAGTGAGTTATGTCCGGAACTGAGTCTCGTTTCGGCATGCAGTTTCGGGTTTCCCAACTGTAAGACTACCGAAATTTGGGAGGTTTTTTATCTCTACTCATAAGACTGGCACCATCGAAGATATCAAGATGAGTCGTTACTTGGGTTACAGTCCAACCCGAGATGTCCCGGTTAAAGGCCGATGCATAACTAAACATCAATTTCATATTAGTAACACCGGAGACATCCCAATCGGCTATGGGTTGATTGAATTCTTTAGCACCGTTAAACATAGAAATCATATCAGTAACGTTGGAGACATCCCAATCTCTTATCGCTTGATTGAAGACCAAAGTACCACTAAACATATTGCTCATGTCTGTAACGTTAGAGACATCCCAAGTTCCTATGGGTTGATTGAAGGAGGAAGGCCCGGCAGAGCTCTGGTATCCGCTTTCGGTACCAAACATATCAGACATATTAGTCACACTGGAGACATCCCAATCTCCTATTGGCTGATTGAATTTGTAAGCATGATGAAACATACCCTCCATATTCGTAACGTTAGAGACATTCCAATCCCCTATGGGTTGGTTGAATTTTTTAGCACCCCAAAACATCCGGATCATATCTGTAACACCGGAGACATCCCAAATTCTTATGGGTTGATTGAAGACCAAAGCACTACTAAACAGACCTTTCATATTAGTAACATTGGAGACATCCCAATCTCCTGTCGGTTGATTAAATTCTTTAGCATGAGAAAACATCCATCTCATATCAGTAACATTGGAGACATCCCAATCTCCTATCGGCTGATTGAATTCTGAGTCACCACTAAACATACTAGACATAGAAGTAACACCGGAAACATCCCACCCCCCTATGGGTTGATTAAAGCTGTAAGCACAACCAAACATATCACTCATATCAGTAACGTTGGAAACATCCCAATCTCCTATCGGTTGATTGAATTTTGAGGCACCACTAAACATACTCCCCATAGAAGTAACACCGGAAACATCCCACCCCCCTATGGGTTGATTAAAGCTTGAAATACATCCCGCCCCCCCGCCCCCTCTCTATTAACAAAACCGGAGAACATTCCGCTCATATCAGTAACGCCGGAGACATCCCAATCTCCTATAGGTTGATTGAATTCTAAAGTATTATCAAACATCCGTCTCATATTAGTAACATTGGAGACATCCCAATCCGAAATATCTCCATTAAAGTCACTATCTGCGAAGAGTCGGCTCATATCGGTCACTTTACTTACATCTATGTGGTTGAGGTCGGCATCATTACCCAACTCGGCAATCAGTGCCTTCAATTCGGCTTTGTTGGCCGGGTGTTCGGTATCATCTTCCGTCCCGGCAGCCAATGCTTCCGAACCAGTTCTTGGTCCAGGGTTCCAGCGGGCATAGAGCTTGATATCACTGGTTACCGGCTTTGTGTAATCATACTTGGTCTCGTCCGTATGCCCCGTACTTGCAGGTACGGTGTACCAGCCCCCAAAATAGTAGGTCGTGCCATCGCTTGGTGCTTTGGTCGGGTCTGTTATGGTCTCGTTTAGCGCAGTACCTTCGGCTACTTTCACCGGCGGCACTGCACTGCCTCCGGCGGTTCCAAAGCTTACGGTGTATTCCGCTGATTTGACACAGCCGGACAGAAACAGCGGAATGAAACAGAAGAGAAAGAGGCAGAAAAATGGAGAGCATAGCTTGAATGGGGATTTGTTTGGCAATAAAAAGCAAGACTTAGCCAATTGGGTCTTGGGTTTTAGGTACTTTATTTCATTGTCTGTCAATATTTTGTTTCGGTTTTGCATGGGAATACGCCTTCAAACAGAGTGAATTTGAGGCCCGATTATATATTGATTTAGAAAGTTTGGTAAGGGGGGAGTCCGAAGGAAAGTCAGAGGGGTTGGAACACAAGAATCAAGAATGATATTCAGGCAACTGCGTGCCGTGCGGCGCGCAGTTGCAAGTTTCTGTATCTTCAGATTATCGGATGTCAGAAGATTTACAAACCAGGCTCATACCACTACCATTCTCCATGATCATCTGATGGCTGTACGGCCCAACCTGAAATATCCTGATCAAAGGCTGTAGCATGAAAAAACATATTCTCCATATTATTAGTAACCTTGGAAACATTCCAGTCTCCTATGGGTTGATTGAATTTTTTAGCATAACGAAACATACCCACCATATTCGTAACGCGGGAGACATCCCAAGCTCCTATCGGTTGATTAAATTCTTCAGCATAACGAAACATCGACCTCATATTAGTAACGTTGGAGACATCCCAAGCTCCTATCGGTTGATTAAATTCTTTAGCATTATCAAACATATCACTCATATTAGTAACGTTGGAAACATCCCAGGCTCCTATGGGTTGATTGAATTTTTTAGCATGAAAAAACATATCCGCCATATTCGTAACGTTGGAGACATTCCAATCTCCTATGGGCTGATTGAATTTTTCAGTACCACTAAACATATCGCTCATGTCTGTAACGTTAGAGACATCCCAAGTTCCTATGGGTTGATTAAAGGAGGAAGACCCGCTACTATAATAGCCAATGTGTGGTATTATACCAAACATACTCGCCATATTCGTAACATTAGAGACATCCCAATCTCCTATCGGTTGATTGAAGACCAAAGCACCACTAAACATACTCCCCATAAAAGTAACATCGGAGACATTCCAATCTCCTATCGGTTGATTAAATTTTTTAGCATGAAAAAACATACTCGCCATATTCGTAACGTTGGAGACATCCCAATCTTCTATGGGCTGGTTAAAGATCAAAGCACCACTAAACATAGCTGTCATATCAGTAACACCGGAGACATCCCAACTTCCTATCGCCTGATTAAATTTTGAAGTATACCTAATCCCACCGTCCCTTATCTCTACTATACCATAAAACATCTCCTCCATATTCGTAACGTTGGAGACATCCCAGTCTCCTATGGGTTGGTCAAAGGCTTCAGCACAACGAAACATATGACTCATATTCGTAACGTTGGAGACATTCCAATCTCCTATGGGTTGATTGAAGTTCTCCGTATTACGAAACATACCACTCATATTAATAACGCGGGAGACATCCCAAGCTCCTATGGGCTGATTGAATTCTGAAGAAGTATAAAAAAGCTCTGAAACAGTATGATCAGACCAAGCGTTTTTAACACGGGAGAACATCTCGCTCATATTTGTAACGTTAGAGACATCCCAAGCTCCTATCGCCTGATTGAATTCGTAAGCAGCACTAAACATCTCGCTCATATCAGTAACGCCGGAGACATCCCAATCTCCTATCACTTGATTGAATTCGTAAGCAGCACTAAACATCCCGCTCATATCAGTAACGCCGGAGACATCCCAATCTCCTGTCACTTGATTGAAGTCGTAAGCATCCCTAAACATCCCGCTCATATCAGTAACATTGGAAACATCCCAATCTCCTATGGGTTGATTAAAGTTGTAGGCACCATGAAACATACCCTCCATATTCGTAACGTTAGAGACATTCCAATCCCCTATGGGTTGATTGAAGCTTAGAGCATCACTAAACAGATGGTTCATATCAGTAACGCCGGAGACATTCCAACCTGAAATGTCTCCATTAAAGGTTTTTTTATCTTTAAAGAGTTGGCTCATATCCGTCACTTTACTTACATCTATGTGGTTGAGGTCGGCATCATTACCCAATTCGGCAATTAGTGCCTTTAATTCGGCTTTGTTGGCAGGTTGCTCGGTATACCAGCGTGCGTAGAGTGTGATATCGCCCGTCACCGGCCAGGTATAATCGTACTTGGTCTTGCCCGTATGCCCTGTGGCTGCATCCACGGGGTACCAGCCTCCAAAGTAGTAGGTCGTGCCATCGCTTGGTGCTTTGGTCGGGTCTGCTATGGTTTCGCTTAGTGTGGTACCGCCGGTTACTTCCACGGGAGATACAGCACTGCCTCCGTCCGTTTGAAAACGTATGGTATATAAAGTATCACCAAACATGGCCTCTATATCAATAACTCCGGAAATATTCCAATCTTCTATGGCTTGATTAAAGGTAAAAATATTACTAAACATACTCTGCATACTGGTAACGTTGGAGACATCCCAATCTCCTGTCGATTGATTGAATTTTTCAGCATAAGAAAACATAGAGTCCATATTAATAACATTGGAGACATCCCAAGCCGCTATGGGTTGATTAAATTTCTCGGCACGTTGAAACATACCCGCCATATTAGTAACATTGGAAACATCCCAATTCCTTAAGGGCTGATTGAATTTTTCAGCATAAGAAAACATGGAATCCATATTAATAACATTGGAGACATCCCAATCCGCTATGGGTTGATTGAATTTTTTGGCACGTTGAAACATACCTTCCATATTCGTAACGTTGGAGACATTCCAATTTCCTATGGGCTGATTGAATTTTGTAGCCCCGCGAAACATACCCTCCATATTCGTAACGTTGGAAACATCCCAATCTCCTATGGGCTGATTGAATTCTAAAGCACTGCGAAACATACCCTCCATATTAGTAATATCGGAGACATCCCAATTTGAGATATCTCCATTGAAGGTATCCTTATCTGCGAAGAGTTCGCTCATATCCGTCACCTTACTTACATCTATGTGGTTGAGGTCGGCATCATGGCCCAACTCGGCAATCAGTGCCTTCAATTCGGCTTTGTTGGCAGGTTGCTCAGTGTACCAGCGGGCGTAGAGTGTGATATCGCCGGTTACCAGCCAGGTATAATCGTATTTGGTTCTGCTCGTATGCCCCATGGTTGCGTCCACGATGTGCCAGCCTCCAAAGTAGTAGGTTGTACCCCCGCTTGGTTCTTTAGTCGGATCTGTTATGGCTTGACTTAGCGTGGTGCCACCGGTTACTTCCAGGGGAGATACGGTACGGCCTCCATAGGTCTGAAAGTTTATGGCGTATAAAGCACCATCAAACATGGCCTCTATATTGAGAGCACCGGAGACATTCCAATCTTTTATGACTTGATTAAAGGTGACAATATGACTAAAGATACTCTGAATATTAGTAACATTGGAGACATCCCAATCTCCTATGGGTTGATTAAATTTTTCGGCACGTTGAAACATACCCGCCATATTAGTAACATTGGAGACATTCCAACCCCCTATGGGCTGATTGAATTGTCCGGCACCATCAAACATACCGCTCATATTCGTAACGTTAGAGACATCCCAAGCCCCTATGGGTTGATTGAAATTTAGAGCATCACTAAACATATGGTTCATATCAGTAACACCAGAAACATCCCAGGCTTCTATGGGTTGATCAAATTTTTCAGCATAAGAAAACATAGCTCCCATATCATTAACATTGGAGACATCCCAATCTCCTATGGGTTGATTGAAGTTTAGAGCATCACTAAACATATGGTTCATATCAGTAACAGCAGAGACATTCCAATCTCCTATGGGTTGATTAAATTTTTCAGCACCACGATCCATCTTGAATTTTACAGAACTACCAAACATAGAACTCATATTCGTAACATTGGAAACATCCCAATCTCCTATGGACCGATTGAATTCTAAAGCACTGTTAAACATAAAACTCATATCAGTAACACTGGAGACATTCCAAGTGCTTATGTGTTGATTAAATTTTGAAGCATAAAAAAACATGCCCTCCATAGTAGTAACTTTAGAGACATCCCAATCTCTTATCCATTGGTTGAAGACCAAAGTACCACTAAACATGTTGCTCATATTAGTAACGTTGGAGACATTCCAGGTTCCTATGCGTTGATTAAAGTGTGAGTTACTAAACATAGCTTCCATATTCGTAACATTGGTGACATCCCAGGCTTCTATGGGCTGATTGAATTCTGAAGCCCCGCGAAACATACTCTCCATATTCGTAACGTTGGAGACATCCCAACCCGAAATATCACCGGTAAAGGTATCCTTATTTGCGAAGAGTCGGCTCATATCCGTGACTTTGCGTACATCTATGTGGTTGAGGTCAGCATCATCTGCCAAAGCGGCAATCAATGCCTCCAATTCGGCTTTGTTGGCAGGTTGCTCAGTGTACCAGCGGGCGTAGAGCGTGCTATCACCCGCTACCGGTTTGGTATAGTCATACTTGGTCTTGCCTGTATGTCCCTTGGCTGCGGGTACGGTGTACCAGCCTCCAAAGTAGTAGGCAGTGCTACCGTTTGGTGCTTTGGTTGGAGCTGTTACCATTTTACTTAGAGTAGTACCCATAGTACCCCTGGCTATCTTCACGGGAGGCACTGCGCTGCCTCCCTCAGTTTCAAAGCTTACGGTGTATTTGAGCAAGCCTTCGGCCGATTTGACACAGGCGGACAGAAACAGCGGAATGAAACAGAAGAGAAAAAGACAGAAGAACGGAGAGCATAGCTTGAATGGGGATTTGCTTGGCGATAAAAAGCAAGACTTAGCCGATTGGGTCTTGGGTTTTAGGTACTTTATTTCAGTGTCTGTCAATATTTTGTTTCGGTTTTGCATGGGAATACGCCTTCAAACAGAGTGAATTTGAGGCCCGATTATATATTGATTTAGGGAGTTTGGTAAGGGGGGGGCCTTGAAAGAGGCCCCCCCCTCCTCGCAAAAGACTATCGGTAAGTTTGGGCCATTGGACGGAGAGTTTGGGCCATTGAGCGGAGTCGAAATGTCCCAAGGTAAAGGTTACGGGCTACTGTAAAGCTTGAGGGGTTTGAACACAAGGATCAAGTGAGATATTCAGACAAAAGCGTGCGGTACCGCACACTGTTATAAGTTTCCGTACCGCATGCTACCGAAATCTGAGGGGTCTATAAGACTCGCTAATACCGCTATCCGAGAAAATATCTGCATAATTTGTTACCTGTGTTACAGTCCAACCGGAAATATCCCGGTCAAAGGCTGTGGTAGTATTAAACATAAAAGTCATATTAGTAACACCGGAGACATCCCAAGCTCCTATGGGTTGATTGAATTCTTTAGCATTGTGAAACATGCCCGTCATGTTTTCGACCTTGGAGACTTGCCGGGAAGTGATGTCTTGGTTGAAGATTGTGGCACCGCTGAAGATACCGGACATATCCGTAACATTAGAAACATCCCAGCCGGAAATATCGCCATTAAAAGTAAATTCTGAATGGAACAGTGAGCTCATATCCGTCACCTTAGAAACATCCCAACCCGAAACATTTCCTTGAAATTTACCTGCAGACCCAAAGATACTGCCGTTACTCATATCGGTTACCTTTCGCACATCAATGTGGTTGAGGTCAGCATTATCTGCCAATCGGTCAATCAGTGTCTGCAATTCGGCTTTATTGGCAGGTTGCTCGGTGTACCAGCGGGCGTAGAGCGTTATATTGCCCGTCACCGGTTTGGTGTAATTGTACTTGGTCTTGCCCGTGTGTCCGGTTGCTTTGTCCACGGTGTACCAATCTCCAAAGTAGTAGGTCGTGGTGCCGCTTGCCGCCTTGGTGGGGGCCGTTATGGTTTGGCTTAGGGTAGTGTCAAGCGTAGTGCCGCCGGTTAGCACCACTGAAGGAACTGCACTGCCCCCGTCAGTTTGAAAATTTACGGTGTATTTTTTTGTAGTAGAAGAGTCTGTACCGAGATCGGCACAGGCGGCCGGAAACAGATGAATGAAGAGAATGGAAAGAAAGCAGAAATAAGTCTTAGTCGATCGGATAATTAGATACCGAAATTTTTATTCTAATGCCAGTCAACATTTTATTTTTCATGAGAGTACTCCCCCAAACATAAGCCAGTTTGAGAGTGTATTATATCTTATTGGGTGGGGTTTTGGCAAGAGGGCCCACTTTGCCCTGCCCCATTACTCCCCCCCGAAGGGGGTGTGATTCAGTCTAAAACCGCCGGCACGGAAAAATAAGTCGGCCCAATAAATATCATCAGGTCATTATTGGATAATTATTGGGTAATTATTGGGTAATTAATTTTACATTTCTTACCTGATGTGTACCAATGTAGTCTCCGGTATTAAGTTGAATTACAAAGTTGAACCCAAGCTCACCATTAGCAAAATCATTTTCGGTTGCCGGATCAGAAGTTGGTATAGTAATGATACAGCTCAGGTAGGCATCAAAATTGACGGACTTCGTTTGACTTGTTTCTAAACAAATTGTTGTACTGTTCATGCCATTACCATCTGCAATTAGAGGTGGATTACTAGCGTTAAAGTAAGAAAATACGGGGTCTCCATTTGAAGCTTTAACTAGAAATAAATAAATTTCTGTTTCTTCTGTTGAGGTAATTGGCGATAGTTCTGGCAATATCGGAACGACTGCCCTCATTGGAAGTACCAGATACTCCTCCTTTTTTACTTCGATCTTCTTCGGAGAGCTCTCTTCTGTACTTGTTTTCGGTGTCGAAATAGTAGTTCCGTCAGTAGCTACCATATCCCCGTTAGAGGGAAAATATTGATCCCAAGAATGAATGCCGACATTGCTTGCTCCCTGTCTTCTTTCTAAAGTGGACAAAGTGGTAAACTTGGCAGTTGTAAAAGACTTTTGCGATACCAAATCTCTGCCTCGATAAATATGGAGGTAATACGTCGTATCCTCTTTCATAAAGTGCTCGGCTGTGAGTGTATTTATGTCATCGGGCATGGTATTCAAATGGGCCATAAAAACCTCCCTGTCTAGGCCTTTTGTCAGGGTACGCTTGATATAGCCTTTACCCAATTGAGCCGGCAGGGTGGTGGTTTGGGAGGCCGAAACCGCAAAGGTAAACTCCTGCTCTCCCTCTAACGGGCTGGTTACAGAAAAGGTCAATTCATTTGGCCCTATGTAAGGGAAGGAGACCGTATATTGAGGTGCCGCCGGAGTACTGTCCGAGAGTGGGACACAGGCGAGCAGGCTGACACCGATAAAAAACAGAAAAAGGAAAGGGAAAAAATACTTGTAATTTATTAATAGGAAACGGAATAACGGCTTTTTTTCTAAAGTAGTGTGATATTGGATATTGGATATTGGATATTGGATATTATACTGTTTAGACCGATATCCGTCAACATGTTGTTTTGATCTTTCATGAAAGTGCTCCTCTAAGCCCGTTTGAATTCAGGGCTGATTATATATTCGTTTAGAGATTTTGGCAAGGGAGGGGTTGTAAGGGCCCATTCTCTCCCCCCCCCCGAAGGGGGTGTGATTCAGTCTAAAACCGCCGGCACGGAAAAATAAATCTGCCCAATAAATATCATCAGGTCATTATTGGATAATTATTGGGTAATTAATTTTACATTTTTTACATTCTGTGTACCAATATAGTTTGCGGCATTAAGTTGAATTATTAACTCTAAGCCAAGCTCACCATTGGCAAAATTATTTTCAGCTACCGAATTAAATGTGGGTATAGTAATGGTACAGCTTAGGTAGACATCAAAATTGACGGACTTCGTTTGACTTGTTTCTAAACAAATTGTTGTACTGTTTATGCCGGGGCTATCTACACTCAGAGGTGGATTACTACCGTTAAAATAAGAAAATATGGGGTCTCCATTGGAAACCTTAACTTGAAATACATAAATTTCTGTTTCTTCTGTTGAGGTAATTGGTGATGGTTCTGCCAATATCGGAACGACTACCCTTATTGGAAGTACCAGATACTCCTCCTTTTTTACTTCGATCTTCTTCGGAGAGCCCTCTTCTGTATGTGTTTCCGGTGTCGAAACAGTACCTCTGCCGGTAGCTATGATAGCTCCGTTAGAGGGAAAATATTGATCCCAAGAATGAATACCGACATTGTTTGCTCCCTGTCTTCTTTCTAAAGTGGACAAAGTGGTAAACTTGGCAGTTGTAAAAGACTTTTGCGATACCAAATCTCTGCCTCGGTACATATGGAGGTAATACGTCGTATCCTCTTTCATAAAGTGCTCGGCTGTGAGCGTATTTATGTCATCGGGCATGGTATTCAAATGAGCCATAAAAACCTCCCGGCCAATGCCTTTTGTCAGGGTACGCTTGATATAGCCTTTACCCAATTGGGTCGGCAGCGTGGTGGTTTGGGAGGCCGAGACCCCAAAGGTAAACTCCTGCTCTCCCTCTAACGGGCTGGTTACAGAGAAAGTCAGTTCATTTGGCCCTATGTAAGGGAAGGAGACCGTATATTGAGGTGCCGCCGGAGTACTGTCCGAGAGTGGGACGCAGGCGAGCAGGCTCACGCCGAGAAAAGACAGAAAAAGGAAAGGGGGAAAAGACTTATAATTTATGAATAGGAAACGGAATAACGGCTTGTTTTCTAAAGTAGTGTGATATTGGATATTGGATATTGGATATTGGATATTCTACTGTTTAGCAGATTCCCTGTCAATAGTGTTTGCCGATGTTTCATGAGAAAACTCCTCGAAATGGCTTAATTTTGGCCTATCATATATTCATTCAGGATATTTGGCAAGGGGGCTATTGGCAAGAGGGCCATTTTGTCTTGATCCATTCCCCCCCCCCCCGAAGGGGGTGTGATTCAGTCTAAAACGGCCGGCACGGAAAAATAAGTCGTCCCAATAAATATCATCAGGTCATTATTGGATAATTAATTTTACGTTTATTACCTTCTGTATACCAATATAGTTTGCGGCATTAAGTTGATTTACAAACTCTAACCCAAACTCACCATTGACAAAACTATTTTCAACTGCCGGATCAGAAGTTGGTATAGTAATGATACAGCTTAGGTAGGCATCAAAATTAACGGACTTGGTTTGACTTGTTTCTAAACAGATTGTTGTACTGTTAATGACATTACCATCTCCAATTACAGGTGGATTACTACCGTTAAAGTAAGTAAATATGGGGTCTCCTCCATTCAAAACATCCAAAACCTTAACTTGAAATAAATAAATCTCTGTTTCTTCTGTTGAGGTAATCGGTGAGGGTTCTGCCAATATCGGAACGACTGCCCTCATTGGAAGTACCAGATACTCCTCCTTTTTTACTTCGATCTTCTTCGGAGAGCTCTCTTCTGTACTTGTCTTTGGTGTCGAAAGAGTACCTCTGTCAGTGCCGATAACTTTTCCGTTAGAGGGAAAATATTGATCCCAAGAATGAATGCCGACATTGTTGGCTCCCTGTCTTCTTTCTAAAGTGGACAAAGTGGTAAACTTGGCAGTTGTAAAAGACTTTCGTGATACCAAATCTCTGCCTCGGTACATATGGAGGTAATACGTCGTATTCTCTTTCATAAAATGGTTGGCTGTGAGCGTATTTATGTCATCGGGCATGGTATTCAAATGAGCCATAAAAACTTCCCGGCCAACGTCTTTTGTCAGGGTACGCTTGATATAGCCTTTACCCAATTGGGCCGGCAGCGAGGTGGTTTGGAGGGCTGAAACCGCAAAGGTAAACTCCTGCTCTCCCTCTAACGGGCTGGTTACAGAAAAGGTCAATTCATTTGGCCCTATGTAAGGGAAGGTGACCGTATATTGAGGTGCCGCCGGAGTACTGTCCGAGAGTGGGGCACAGCTAAGCAGGCTCACGCCGAGAAAAGACAGAAAAAGGAAAGGGGGAAAAGACTTATAATTTATGAATAGGAAACGGAATAACGGCTTTTTTTCTAAAGTAGTGTGATATTGGATATTGGATATTGGATATTGGATATTCTACTGTTTAGCAGACTCCCTGTCAATAGCGTTTGTTGATGTTTCATGAGAAAACTCCTCGAAATGGTCTGATTTTGGCCTATCATATATTCATTCAGGATATTTGGCAAGAGGGGGCCTTGCAAGGGCCCCCTCTTGCCACAGCAGAAGCCCCACCCTCCAAACGGGGGACAGGGAAATACGTAACAGCGGAACAAAAGTAGTGGAGGGTAGCCCTATTCGGTTACTAACACAGCTTTCTTGTTGTCATAAAGTGAGAATTCATCTCCCCCAAAAGATATGTCGATTTTCATAATAGACCTAAAGTCAGGTATTTTTACGACCCCATCCCAAAGTGCTACTCTTGTGCCGGGTCCGGAGGGGGTAATATTATATAAATCATAGAATAAACCTACACCCAGGCTGGGGGTTGTCAAAGGGCGCATATATTGGGAGGCTTCTTGCATTTCAATTGATGCGATTACACCAAGAGTCAGAGCATACGGCCCTCCATTTGTGTGTACGTAATAGAATCGGATCGGAAGTAAATAACTCTCTGATGACTTATACTCTATACTCGGAGATGTACTGCCGGCAGAGATTTGATTATGAAAACCAGAGTATGTTACCCTTGATGTCGGGTAGGTAGTCGGGAAGTCTTCGGTCGTAAATTCCAGTTTTTCTATGGCTGTACCTGTGGTGCCTGTTATTTCGTAGAAATGAGCATAATACTTTGTGTTCGGGTGTAAAATATCCGGTGCCGCCGCAATAGCACTGACAAAGTCTGTAGCCTGTCCGTCAACAGAAATAATTCCTCTGGCATTTAACTTAGTGCCAGTCATTTTGTCGGTCATCGAAAGATAGACGGTTCTGGACGTTCCGTCTGTTTTGGTTTTTCTGGTGTAAAAACCCGGCAAGCCTTTTACGCCGGCATAGGTAGGAGGTGTCGTGTCTCTGCTGACTACAACGCCGATTGTTTTTACCCCTTGGGTACCGTTGTCAAATTGTACCAGCCCTTCGCGCATGGAAACCCAAGCCATGGAAGCGTTTAGGCTTATAGTAGCCGGCGGCTCAGCCGCAGGCGGGTCACCGGTGTCCGGCAGCGGGGCGCAGGTGAGCAGGCTTACACTGAGAAAAAACAGAAAAAGGAAAGGAAAAAAAGACTTATAATTTATGAATAGGAAATGAAATAACTGCTTGCTTTCTAAAGTAGTGTGATATTGGATATTGGATATTGGATATTGGATATTCTACTGTTTAGCAGACTCCCCGTCAATAGTGTTTGTCGATGTTTCATGAGAAAACTCCTCGAAATGGTCTGATTTTGGCCTATCATATATTCATTCAGGATATTTGGCAAGGGGCCCTTTGGGGCCCTTGCTACAGCAGAAATGCCCCCCTCCAAACGGGGGGCAGGGAAATACGTAACAGCGGAACAAAAGTAGTGGAGGGTAGCCCTATTCGGTTACTAACACAGCTTTCTTGTTGTCATAAAATATAAATTCCTTCCCCCCGACTCCTGCATCTATCCTGAGTATGTAATTAAGGTCAAATGTTCTTATCATTCCGTCCCAAAGGTTTACGCTTGTGCCCGGTCCGGAGGGTGTGATATTGTATAAATCATAGAATAAACCTGTTGCGGTTGTACTTACAATATTGGAAAAAGGTCGTGTGTTGACAGGTGAGGTTGGGTCAAGGTCGTATGTTATACTGGTTCCAACCCGAAGTACATAAGACCCACTGGCCTCTATATAATAATACCTTGTCGGAACAAGATAAATTTCAGAAGCCTTGTACTCCAGAGTCGGAGAGCTGTTACCAGCAGCGATTTGATTATAAAAAGGGCTGTATGTTCCCATTGAGGTGGGGTACGCAGCCGGGAAGTCTTCCGTGGTAAATTCCAGTTTCTCTACGGCTGTTCCCGTAGTACCGGTTACCTCATACAAATGAGCATAGTATTTGGTGTTGGGATGTAAAATCTCCGGCACGGCGGCAATGGCGCTGACAAAACCTGTAGCTCCTCCGTCAACAGAGACCGTTGTTTTAGTACGAAACTTAGCCGCAGTCATTTTATCGGTCATAGAGAGATAAACGGTTCTGGCTGTTCCGTCTGCCTTAGTTTTTCTGGTGTAAAAACCCGGCAGGTCCTTCACACTCGCATAGGCAGCCGATTCCGTTTCTCTGCTGACTACAACGCCGATTGTTTTTACCCCTTGGGTACCGTTGTCAAATTGTAGCAGCCCTTCGCGCATGGAAACCCAAGCCATGGAAGCGTTTAGGCTCATAGTAGCCGGCGGCTCAGCCGCAGGCGGGTCACCAGTGTCCGGCAGGGGGGCACAGCCGAACAGGCTTACACTGAGAAAAGACAGAAAAAGGAAAGGTAAAGGGAAAAAAGACTTGTAATTTATGAATAGGAAATGAAATAACTGCTTGCTTTTTAAAGTAGTGTGATATTGGATATTGGATATTGGATATTGGATATTCTACTGTTTAGCAGACTTCCCGTCAATAGTGTTTGTCGATGTTTCATGAGAAAACTCCTCGAAATAATCTGATTTTGGCCTATCATATATTCATTCAGGATATTTGGCAAGAGGGAGCTTATTCGCGAGCTTAGGCCATTAAGCGGAGAGCCCCGGTCATTAAAGCGGAGTGCCCGGGTCATTGAGCGTAGTCGAAATGCCCCAAGCTTAAAGGCTACGGGCTACCATAACGTGTGAGGGCTGTGAACACAGAGAGCCGGATAGCGGATTAAAAATTCTGTCACCCTTTCTATTCCGACAATCCGGAAAAAATAATATACTCCGGGCCACATCAGGATGCGGGAGCAGAAGATATGGAAAGCATGGTAGAAAAGGCATTAAAATGCGCGCCTAAAGTAGTTTGCACGATTGGCCCGGTCTCGGACAGCGAAGAACAGATTCGGAGTTTGATGAAAGTCGGTATGAATATCGTGCGCCTGAATTTCTCGCATGGCGACCATGCCTCGCACCGGGCCAATGTGGGCAAAATCCGCCGTATTGCCAAAGAGATGAACGTCAATATCGGCATTCTGCAAGATTTACAAGGTCCAAAGATCCGCATGAATGCCACAATTCCCGAAGGCGGGGTGCCGTTGGTAATGGGCCAAGACATTGTTTTGGCGGCCTCAAAGCACCAACTGCCATTGGAAGAGGCCCTGCCCGTTGACTATGATTTTCTGGCAGAGGATCTCAAAGCTACAGAAAACATCCTGTTCGCAGACGGTAAAATGGCGGCCCGGGTGAAGAGCATCGAGGGAAAGAAGGTTGTCTGCGAAGTGACCAAACCGGGCATTCTGCTGAAGCGCAAGGGTGTCAATATGCCCGAAAGTTGTTTGCGAATCCCGGCGATGACCGAAAAAGACAAATCAGATTTGAAATTTGGGATTGAACTGGGTGTCGATTTCGTTGCCCTGTCTTTTGTGCGGAACCCGGAAGACGTGCAGCCGATTCTCGATGCCTTCCGGGAACTAAAGCAGCCGCCCTTGCTGCTGGCAAAAATTGAAAAGCCGCAGGCCGTGCAAAACTTTGATGCCATTCTCAACAAGTTGGACGGCATCATGGTGGCTCGAGGTGATCTCGGGGTAGAAATGCCAATGGTTGAACTGCCGTCTACTCAAAAAATGTTGATTTCCAAGGCCAGAGCCGCAGGCAAATTCGTCATTACCGCAACACAAATGCTGCTCTCTATGGTCGAATCATCCCTGCCCACGCGCGCGGAAGTCAGCGATGTAGCCAACGCCATGTACGATGGCACCGACGCTGTAATGCTGTCCGATGAAACTGCGGCCGGTAAGTATCCGATTGAATCGTGCCGCACCATGGTCGAAATTGCCGAATCGACCACCCCCCACCTGAAACGTTTGATCAAACCGAAACCGGAAGTCCTCAACTATTGCAGAAAGTTGGATAACTACGAAATTCCCATCGGCTACTCTGCCTGCACACTGGCCGCAGACACAAACGCCAAATTTATTGTAGCCTGCACCGGCTCAGGCCAAACGGCGCGCGCCGTAGCGAGATTTCGCCCAACTTGCCCGGTTATCGGCCTGACACGCAACCCGATTGCCTACAATCAGCTTTCCGTGACCTGGGGCGTATTCCCGATCATGACGGATGCGGCCACCAATACAGACGAGTTGTTTGAAAATGTGCGCAAGGCCCTGACCAAGTACGAACTGGTGGAAAAGGGCGACCACCTTGTAGTCACCGCAGGCATCCCCTTGGGTATCAGCGGATACAGTAATCTGCTCCACGTTTTGACTATTTGACGGGAATTACCTGCCCGTGTTCTTGTTCGTTCCCGTGTTTTTTGTTCGTTTGCCCGGGCCGGGACTGTCAATTGACGGCCAAATTGGCCGGTAATCCGGGAAATACGGGAATGCGGAAAATGCGGAGACCGAAACATTCTGTGAATGTTGATTGAGAGATGCCGAAATGGAGATGCAGAGAACAAAGGATGTAACGGATCCGGCCAAGATGGTACTGCTCAGCTTTTGCTCCGGTTTTGTCGGAGCCTTGCTGGTGTATCTGGCCATGACATACCTGCCGGGCCTGCCGGGTGTGGACAAAGAGCAGGATCTGCCCGTAGTCGATAGCCTGCGCGATGAAGTTGTGCGTGACTTTGGCGATGTACCCAACATCCCGCCGGGCGTGCCCGAACTCCGGAAAATAGCCGGGACGAAGCCCGCCAGAATCGGGAACCGAGCCAGCAGCCATACCGGCAGTGAGCTGAACAACATTGAGGTCTACGAAAAGACCAATCAGGCCGTGGTGAATATTACCGCCTGGAAAGAAACCCAAGTTTTCAATTGGTTTTTTGAGCCGATTCCGCGCGAGGACGAGGCCATCGGCTCCGGTTCCATCATCAATGAAGAGGGCTACATCCTGACCAATAATCACGTGGTGTTGAATGCCCTGAAACTGCTGATCACCCTGTATGACGGTAGCCGATTCGAGGGTGAAATTGTGGGCACGGACCCGGAAAATGACCTGGCCATCATACGCTTTGACCCCAAAGGCCGCAAACTGAGTACCATTTCCCTCGTAGATGACAATGCGTTGCAGGTCGGCCAGAAAGTTTTCGCCATCGGCAACCCCTACGGTTTTGAGCGAACTTTGACAGTCGGAATAGTCTCGGGGCTGGGGCGGCCGATCCAAAACGAAAACAATCTGATTATCCAAGGTATGATTCAGACGGATGCCTCCATTAATCCCGGAAACTCGGGGGGCCCGCTGTTGAATTCCAGGGGCAAAATGATCGGTGTCAATTCATCCATTTATTCGCCCACAGGGAGTTCCGTCGGTTTGGGCTTTGCCGTTCCGGTCAGCACCGTCAAGCGAGTCCTGCCCGATCTGATTCAGTACGGCGAAGTTCGCCGGGGCTGGATTGACATACAGGTTATGCCCCTGTTTCCCCAACTGGTGCGTTACAGCAGGCTTTCGGTGGAAAAGGGCCTGCTGGTGTCCCGGGTTTTGGCAGGCAGCCCGGCCGAAAAATCCGGACTGAAGGGCGGCAAACGTGACCAAGCCGTGCGCAGCGGAAACCGGGTGGTCTACCTCGGCGGAGACATCATCGTCCAAATCAATGACACCGAAGTTGCCGGTATGGCCGATCTGTATTCGGCTCTGGAGCCAACCCACCCGGGCGAGGTAGCGACACTCACCGTAATCCGCAACGGTAAAAAGCTGAAGCTTAAAGTGAAACTCAGCAGCAGGAAGACCGAGTCGTTTTCCGGCTAGTGCCCGCCAAGTGCCCTATATCCGCTCTCCTTTTTCGTTTTTCGTTTGGGGATATCCTTTGGGGGCCTCCGCTTAGATCTTTGCTTAGACTTTTGCTTAGGCCTCCGTTTGCGGCTCGGTGCTGACAGCCTGTAACTTGACCGCCGGCACTGCGCACAGTATATTTCGGTATAATAGAATCTTATTTCTCCGGCTGTACCGGGAGCTGTTTTTTGTATCTTTACTATTTGAAAAATTCATTGAGCCTGGCTCAAAGAGAGCAGGCAAGTGCATCTTTTCGCAGGCAGTTACACGGTGAAACAGGGCAAAAACAACAGGGTCGGGTGCTGCTCGACACTTGTGATCGTTTGGAACTCTACTGTGCTGAGCCTGCCGTAAAGGATTCCCTGTTTGGCGAGGACAGGGAAGCAAGCTGTTGGGAGCAAATGCAGGGGGAGGCGGCCTTGCGGCATTTGTACCGTGTGGTCTGTGGTTTGGAATCACCGCTGTTTGGGGAAAAGGCCATTCAGGGCCAAGTCAAACAGGCGTATCTGGCTGCCGTTGCCCGGCCGCATAACTTGAGTAAAGAATTGCATCGGAGTTTTCAGAGTACCTTGAGAGTGGGAAAGCGCGTGCGTCGGGAGACCATGCTGGACTCCGGGGCAATGAGCCACGTTCGTGCTACGTGGGAAATCCTCCAACAGCAGCTTCCTGCAATCGGTCTCTCACTCGAAGAGCTGGCGGTCTGTTTCATCGGGGCCAACCAGTTGAATGAAGATATGGCGGGAATTCTCTCAAACAGGGGTATTACCAAGTTCTTTCTGAGCAACCGCAATTTTGCGAAAGCGAAAGAAGCCTGCCAACGCTGGAACGGGCAAGCCTTTCCGCTGGGCCACATTCCGGAAGTGGTGCAGCGTTGTCAGGTGGTGATTAGTGCGACCCGTGCCCCACATTTCGTTTTGGGGCCTCAGCACATTCTCCCCCGGTTTCGGTCTGGTTCTGAGTCCGGTTCTCCACCGGTTCGCCAGCCGCTGTATATTTTTGACTTGGCGGTGCCCCGCGATGTCAATCCGGCCGTTGGTGAGATGGATGGTGTCCACCTGTGGAACGTGACCGACATCGAAGCACGGATTGCCGTTAATTACCATAGACGCAAGGTCAAGACCGCCGAAGCCGAGAAGATTATCACGGAAGAATTAGAGAGGTTTTATGAGTGTGAACGAAGCCCTGTCCGGTACTCTGCTCTCTCGCGGCAGTCCGTTAGCTCGGGCCCAGTTGCAGGAGTTCCTCGCCCGCCTGTACGGGCCGGGTGCTGATCCCGGCAGCAAAAGGGAACTCCATTGTCGGTTTATCGACAGTTTGGGAGACAAGCGTAAAGAGCTGTCTCTGCTGGACGGCAAAGCTCCGGATGACTTTTTTACCCGAGAGCTGGACCGGGAAGTATTGGCGGGCAAGGCCGATTGGGCACTGCATTCGGCCAAGGACCTGCCCCGACCCCTGGCCGATGGCCTGGAGATTCGTGCCCTGCTCGCCCCCGAAAATCTATTAGAGACAGATTCACTGCTTAGCCAAGGAAAGCAGCGTTTAGAGGACTTGGGCCCCAGAGCCCGGATTGGCAGCAGCTCGCCCGGCCGAAGGCGGCAGATATTGGCCTTGCGGCCGGATCTGGAAGTGGTGCCCCTGCGCGGCACCATCGGGGAGCGCATTGCCCGCGTGGAACGCGGGGAGCTGGATGCCGTGATCGTGGCAACGTGCGCTTTGCACAGGCTTGGTTTGGACGAAGGATACATCCTGCCGTTTGAAGTGCACCCGCTTCAAGGCTACTTGGCCGCAGTTGGGCGGATAGAACCGGGCACATCGGAGCCGGAGGCAATGGCTGCCGCACTCCGCAGGCTGGATGCGCGGCAAAAGTGGGGCGCGGTGACCTTGCTCGGAGCCGGAGCCGGCGATGCCGGCCTGCTGACCTTGGAAGGTCGGCGCGCTTTGGGGCAAGCCGATATTGTATTTTATGATGCCTTGGTAAACAAGGATTTGCTCGAATTGGCTCCGCCTCAGGCTGAAAAGGTTTATGTCGGCAAGCGCAGCGGTGCGCACAGTATGCCCCAGAGCCGGATCAACGGTGAGCTGTGGCGTGCGGCCCGGGAGGGCAAACAGGTGCTGCGCCTGAAGGGTGGTGATGCCCTGCTTTTTGCCCGGGCGGCCGAAGAGTTGCAGGTACTGAGTGAGGCGGGGGTGAGCCACCGTGTCCTGCCCGGTATTTCGGCGGCCTTTGCCGCCGCCGCCTCTTTGGCTCTGCCCCTCACACAGCGGGGTGACGAGGGTGCCAGTCTGCATCTGCTCAGTGCCTACCCGCCGGAGCGTATTGACTTTCATCGTCTGCCGCCGGATGGCAATATTATTTTCTATATGGGGCTGGCCCAACGCCGTGAGATACAACGCCGGGCTCTGGAAGCCGGGCGCAGGCCGGAGGACCCGGCTCTGGTGGTACTGTGGGCCAGTCTGCCACAACAGAAGAATATCTACACCACTTTGGGCCAATTGCCCCAACCGGAAATAGAAAAAAAGGCCGCCGGCCTGATTTTGCTGGGGCCAATAGCTCGCCCGCCGGAGTCATGTGGCAGGGCCGCAGGCTCCCTGCCACATGAACTGCCGGAGCTGCGGGGTAAGACTTGGATTACCGGGCTCAACCCGCTAATGGACCGGGAAACACCGCCGGAGCTGGTCTGGCACCTGCCTCTACTGGAGTTACAGTCTATTCCCATTGCGGAGCCGGTCAAAGAAGATGAGGCCAAAGCGGATGCAGACAAAGCGGATGCAGGCGAAGCAGACGCGCTCAAAGGAACCGAGCTTTCAGCGGCAGTGCAACGCGCCGACTTGCTGCTGTTTACCAGCAAACATGCCGTGCGCTACTTCTTTGCCTGGCTGGAGCAGGCCAAAAGCCGGCGAGAGCTGGACTTTCGCCTTTTGGGCGACAAGCGCATCGTTTCGATAGGCGTGGCTACCAGCCGGGAATTGGAGCAGTTCGGTCTGTGTCTGAGGGAACCGGAAGACTGGCAGAGTCCGGAAGAGTCTTCTGTCGGGCTGTTGCGGGAGTTTGCCCGGCGCGGTGGCACCGGGTTGCGCGGTAGGCACATCCTGATCCCTTCCGGCAACAAGGCCCTCCCGACCCTGACTGAGGGGTTGCCCTTGGAGCAAAACGGCGGCCACAGTGTCGAACGTATCATTCTTTACAAAAATGTCCTGAACCCGGTCCTCCGAGGCCCCGATTCACCGCTGGCCTTCCTGCGGATGATGAACGAAGGGGACGAAGAGCAGGAAGAGCTTTGTGATACGTGGGACAGGTCTTGGGAGCAACTGGGCCGGCTCAAAGCCGTCTATCTCTCTTCGCCCTCTACGGCGGATTATTTTGCGGAACTGGTGGCGGCCCCGCTACAGCAGCGTTTTGGTGCGGGCTTCCCGGGTTGGTGGGAGTACCGCTGCAAGGGGGAGCCAACCCGCCGGAGACTGGCCGAATTACAGGCCCATTTTGGCATGCTGAGAGACCGGAATCGGGAATCTTGAGACAGATACAATATGGAGCCGATTTAATGACCGACTTTGTCCGCTTGCGGCCACGCCGCCGGGATGCCCGGACCCGGGAGCACTGGGCCGAAACCCCGGAGCCGGGGCCACAGAACTTTATCCTGCCGTTGTTTGTGACGGAGCAGCCGGGACGGCGGGAGATTTCCGGGCTAAAGGATGTCTGGCACTTGGGGATCGATGAGCTTTTGGAGGAGGTTGAGAGGGCACTGGCCCGGGGACTGCGCCATTTTTTGTTGTTTGGCGTGGTGCCGGAACACAGCAAGGATGCCTGTGGTTCGGTGGCCCAAAGCGATGAATCCTTGGTGCCGCGCGCCTTGCGCGCGCTGAAAGCCCGCTTCGGTGTGGCCCACCCGGATTTGTGTCTGATCAGCGATATTTGTCTGTGTGGTTACACGGACCACGGCCACTGCGGAGTCTTGGCCCGGCCGGCCGGGGGGAGGGGCGGTCATGAGGTGGACAACGATGCCACCTTGCCCCATTATGTGGCTATGGCTGTGGCCCATGCCCGTGCCGGGGCCGACATGGTGGCACCTTCCGGCATGATGGACGGTCAGGTTTTGGCTTTGCGTCAGGGCTTGGATGCTGCGGGTCTCGGAGAGTGTCGAATCCTGGCGTACAGCGCGAAGTATGCTTCCGGTCTGTACGGTCCCTTTCGCGAAGCACTCGGCTCCGTGCCCAAAGAGAGGGACGAGTGTGGTGAACAAGACGAGCACGGCGTGGACTCTGATGTCTGCGCCGGTGCGGAATTGCGACACCGCAAAAGTTACCAGATGGACCCGCGCAACGGCGATGAAGCCTTGTCGGAAATCGAGGCGGACTTGGCGGAGGGAGCCGATGCCGTGATGATCAAACCGGCGATGACCTACCTGGATATCGTGCAACGTGTTGCAGACTTGTTGCATCGGTGTGGCAGCGAGGTTCCGCTGGTGGCCTACCATGTTTCGGGTGAATACATGATGTGGCGGGGTGCGGTGGAGGCCGGTACGCTGGAGGAATGGCCCAGTTTGCGCGAGATCTGCATTGCCCTGCGCCGTGCCGGTGCCCGGCAAATCATCAGTTATGCAGCTTTGCGCTACTTGGAACTACAGGAAGAGTACAGCAGAACAGGAACGAGAGGAGCCATACACGAAAATGGAGATAACTGAATCCGGTCATGACAGCGAGCGTAACAGTCAACTGTTTGCGGAGGCACAGGACTGTTTCCCCGGCGGGGTCAATTCCCCGGTGCGCTCTTTTAGCAGCGTGGGAGGAACTCCGCTGTTTGCTGCCGGCGGCTCCGGGCCGCTGCTGCGCGCTGCTGATGGGCACGACTACATAGACCTTTGCTGTAGTTGGGGCGCGCTGCCGCTGGGCCATGCAGACCGGCGGGTACAGACGGCCTTGGCTCGCCAAATTCCGCTGGGTTTCAGCTACGGCATGCCTACAGAGGGAGAGAACCAACTGGCACGACGCTTACAGCAAGTACTGTCCGGGGTGGAACAGTTGCGTTTTGTCAGCTCCGGTACCGAGGCCTGTATGAGTGCCCTTCGCGTGGCGCGGGCGTTTACCGGACGGGACAAGATTCTCAAGTTTGAGGGTTGCTACCACGGTCACGCCGATTATCTGTTAGCCGAATCCGGCTCCGGGGTGGGCGAGCTTGGGCCGGGTTCCGGCAAGTCTCATACGTCTCATACGTCTGATGGACCTCATTCCCGTCCCGGTACCTCGGGGATTCCCCCGTCTTTGGCCGACCTGTGTCTGACTCGGCCCTACAACGATTTGGCCGCCGCAGAGCGGCTCCTGGAACAGGACCGCAACCGGATCGCCGCCGTCATTGTCGAGCCCGTGGCCGCCAACATGGGGTTGGTGCTGCCGGATGAAGGTTTTCTGGCCGGCCTTCGCCGGGCTTGTGACCGCAATGGCAGTCTGTTAATCTTCGATGAGGTAATTACCGGGCTGCGCCAGCCCGGTCTGTCCGGGCCAACCGATGCGGCGACGTATTTCGGCATCGAGCCGGATTTGAGCTGTTTTGGCAAGGCCATAGGCGGCGGTCTGCCGTTGGCCGCCTACGGCGGCAAACGCGAAATCATGGCCCAACTGGTTCCGAGTCCGGGGGGCCATTGCTACCAAGCCGGAACCCTTTCGGGCAATCCTTTGGCCACGGCGGCAGGATTGGCTACCATAAATGCTCTGTTTGAAGATTGGCCCGCAGCCTATGCCCAATGGCAGGACTTCATCGCCGCACTGGAACCGCTGCTGCGCAAGTACGGAGCGACTCAGGCCAACTGCGGCAGCCTGCTGTCCATTTATCCGGAAGCATCACATGCACCGCGTAACTTTGCCGAAGCACAGACCTTGGCAAAGCGTGAGAGACAGGGCCCGCAACCTTTTTCTAAATTGTTTCACGGTATGTTGCAACGCGACATCTACCTCTCTCCCTCCCCCTATGAAGCCCTGTTTTTATCCACGGCCCACAGTGCAGATACTCTGGATTTTGTCTTGAGGCAGTTGGATGATTATTTCCGCAGGAGCTAGTTGAAGCGCGGAAACGAGAGGTCTGCGTGCCCCAAATGCAGGGCAAGGGCAAGGACAAGGCAGGAGAGGACAGGACAAGATAAAATATGGCCGTGGGAATCGGGCCCGCATTCTGCGGATGACTATTGAAAATTGTGGAGTTTCAGATCTCCCTGCCGCAATATGCGCAGGGGCCGGCAACGTGCGTCTACAATGGTCGAAGCTGCTTTTTCAGTTTCTGTCTCCGGTCCGGGAAAATAAGGTAAGATCAAGCCTTCGGCAATTTCCGGGGCAAATACTTCCCGCAGTTCCCTTGTGGTCTCGGGTACAGGCTCACCGCTGCGGTTGGCACTGCTGGAATACAATGGTCCGCCAACGGCCCGGCAAAGTTCCTGTAACAGCCGATGCTTCGGAATGCGAACAGCCTGAGAGTCCTGCCGGCAATAGGGTTCCGTTGACCGGATGTACTGTCGGGAACTTTGATTTTCCTCGCCGGACTTTGGCCCGAGCACACAGGTCAGAGGACCGGGCCAATATTGCTGTAATTCTTTTGGAGGCAATTGCCAGGGGCCGGCAGCCAACTGTTCCAAATCGGCAAACAATTGCAAAAACGGTTTGGTTTCCGGCCGGCCTTTGATCCGCAGCAGGGTCGGGTATGTCGCGGGAGCTTTAGACACCAAGCCGTATATAGTGTCGCAGAGCATCAGCAGAACTTTGCCTTTTTTCAATGCTTCTGAGGCCTCCGACAACCAAATCCGTTCCGGGGCCGGCAAGTCAGAAACCGATAAGAGCCTTGGGGTCATAGGCTTTCGGGGGATCACAGGTGTCCGGCAGGGTTTGGTGGCCCCTTAATTTCGATGCAGGTTGTTGGCACTTTGACCGCCCGGCTTGCCCGGAAAATACAGGCCCGAAACAGGGGCACCGGTACCTTGTTGGAGACCTAAAGTACCATTTTTGCTACCGTTGTGGGGTGTCTTTTGGGTTTGGTAGCGGGCCGCATCGGGCCGCAAACCATCAGGACGCAAACCATCGCGGTGCAAACCACCGGCGGAAAAGTCGGAGTCGGGATGAAGGCTGCCGGTTACGGTCTTTCGGCCGCCAGCCTTACTGTGATACATCCGAGGCACCTTAGGAAATTTTTCCCGGTCGCTCCAGCCGAATCTTCCGGGCATAATATCCGTTCGGCCAAAGTGCAACAGGCGAATGACCAACCAGAAGCAACTCGCCAGAAATAGCGAATAAAACCAGATGCCGCCGGGTTGCCGGGATTGTGTGGCCTGTAAGTTCGGAGTCAATTGATCGCCCGGAGAGGGCGCAGGCTGGGACCGGGACCAAGTATTGACCAGAATCAGTTTGTCATTTTTCTGATAGTAACCCAGACCACGTGCCTTCATCGTAATGTAACTCCGGTCGCTGCTGCTCCGGTCTGCAATTACCAAGAGGTCACGCTGGTGTTTTTCCAACTGTTCATAATGAAGTTCCATTTGCTGTTGGACTTGCAGCAATTTGCGGTGTGCCACGAGCCCGTGGTTGCCCCAGACAAACATGATGAGTTGGTATGAGACGACATAGAGGCAGGCCAGAAGACAAATCTGCTCTAAAAGATTCCCAATCTTAAACATATTCCCCCTCTCGGATCGGAAGAGCAGTCCCGAAGCCGAATGCGATTCCGGGAAGCCAGCCCCAAATCGGCTATGATTCTAGCCGTCCGTTCGGGGCCGTCAAGCAAACACCGGCCAGTTTTCTGATCATTTTCTGACGATGTTTCGGCAGGCCATGACAGGATGTTTATTTGCAAGCTTTGATGCCATGGCAAAGCTGCTGATTTTCCCGGGAAGAAACTCTGCCCTAATTTGCGATATTGCGCCGGTATCAAAGGCTTCGTCACTATTGTTGGGACATTTGTTTCCGGCGCGAAAAATCTTTGTGGTTCCCGGCTGAAACGAGACGTAAAATACCGGCAGCATTGCAAAAGTCTGTTTGAAGATACAACCTGATTTGACCAAATTTGGTCGAGTGGGGGGAAATCCGGCCTACTTTGCTTGCTGTATTTGTCCTGATTTTGTTATTGTGAGCCTCGTTTTTGATATAAAATGGGCTGGTTCCCTGAATTTTTGGACGAATGTAAGGAAGCGGATTTGGGGTCTGTTTGCCCTGTGGCTTCGCTTCAACGGTGCCGTGGTGACTTGATAACAAGGAACACGGTGCTACAGTGACACGATGAAAGTGATACAAAGACTTTTAGGGAACATGATATGAAACTGGTTTCGTCCATTAATGAAATTAACTACGGCTCTTACGATGAAGGTTTGGACTGGAATATCCAGAACTACCGAGTATATAGCAATGGAAAAAACTTGACAGGCAAAAAGGCCCAATTGAGGCTAAACTCCTGTCTGCGCTTTAACATTTTCACCGAAAATCTTCAGGCCGAACTGGAGTTTTTGAGAAGCAGCGAGGCACTGCGCATCATGCTTGTCAGCTATGACACAGAGCATGATTCTTACTTGGAAAAGACTTGGTTGCTGAATGTAAAGCATTTTAGCTGGGAAGGCAGCCCGGAAAAGTATGAAATTCGCGGTAAGGGTCTGGGTTTGGATTTTGCCGTCTCCTGTGACGGGCTGGGGGCTTTGCTCGTCCACTTTTCCCACTTTGATCAATATCATATCCATTTTATCAGCCATATCCATCGTGCCGACCGCAAACCCCTGCGCAATGTCAATCCGTTCGATTTTGACACTTGGTCATTCAGCGAAAAACACGCTATGTTGGATTGTGGCAGTATTAGTCTGGTACTTGAAGGCAATAATTACACAACGTCTGCCCGGCCGGAGCCGGGGGCGGCTCCGAATTTTAACCTTAGCTATGAATGGTATGGCGGCTATTTCCCTCCCTCCACGAGGGAGCTGCGCTGCCAATTTTGGCAGCAGGGGACGGCAGATCAGGGGGCCTTTGCCGAAGAAGCAAGGGGTTTAGAGATGCGGGGCTTAGAGACGCAGGGCTTGGAGACAAGGGGTCTGGAAACAAGGGGCAGGGCGGCATCCAACCCCTCGGCTTTGATTTCCGATGAGGAATTGGAGGTTTCCAGTTTGAGGGAGCAAATGGCTCCGCAATATCGTCCGGGCAGGCTGCCGGAGCTGGCCGGTTCCCTTCTGCTGATGGGGCACGACAGTTGTAGCAGTGAAAGTGCGATTTGGGTTGAGCAAAAAGTCCGCTATCGCCTGCCGCGCATCGTGCCCAGTTTTGGGCGTTCAGAACCGGCAATTAGCAAGAACGGCAGGCTGCTGCCCGATTTGGAATGGAATATCTCGGCGGGTAAGCATTTGAGCCTGAATTTTCGGCCATTTAATATTAACGGTGCGCCCCAGTTGGTTTTCCCGCTGACGCAGATGCAGAGAATCTATGGCCTGTTTCACGGCAAGCTGCTGGATCAATTTGGCGATGCGATTCCGATACAAAAGGCACTCGGTTTTATCGACTACCGTCGGATCCAATGGCGGAAACGCTAAGGCTCGCCTGTAGTTAAAGTCAACGTCAAATGTAAAGATGCCTTTGATTTCGGACGATTTCGGACGGCTCCGGAGCTTTCCCGGCGGCCTAGCTGGCCTGCAATTCCGTGATAATCTGCACAAATTCTTCCAGAGAATTAAACTTCTTGTAGACAGCGGCGAAGCGCACATAAGCAATAATATCAAATTCGAGCAGGTGGCGCAGTACCGTCTCTCCGATTTCATCGCTGGTCAGCTCTTTCTTCTGGTAACTGCGCTCAGTGAAGTTCGCTTCCAGCTTGTTAAAGAAATCTTCCACTTTGTTCATGCTGATTTGCCGTTTTTCAATCGAACGACTGACTCCGTTGCGCAATTTCTGCCAATTAAAGTCCTGAATCTGGCCATTTTGTTTGCGTACCCGCATGGTGATTGCGTCAATTTCTTCGTGGGACGTGAAGCGGAAGCTGCAACTGCTACACTCTCTGCGCCGTCGCGTCGAAGTACCCCGGCTGCTCTGGCGGGAGTCTAAAACACGGTTATCTAAGCAAGAACAACGCGGACATTTCATGATCTCAGAATATTGGGGCATAGATATAAAAACAATAATCTTTTTGTTTTTTTCTTGCCGCCCGTTGACAAATTGCGTAGATTTGCCGCGAATAATGATAAGCCAAACATTCTCAATTAAGGAGTGAAAGAACTAATATGGCAAAACAGTTAAAGTTCCACGAATCAGTTCGTGGCGAACTATTTGAGGGTGTCAAGCAGCTTGCTGACGCTGTAAAAGTGACCCTCGGCCCCCGTGGCCGCAATGTCCTTCTGGACAAGAAATATGGTGCTCCCACCGTGACTAAGGACGGTGTTTCTGTTGCGAAAGAGATTGAGTTGGAAAACCCCTACCAGAACATGGGTACCCAACTGGTCAAAGAAGTGGCCACAAAAACCAACGACATTGCCGGTGACGGTACTACTACCGCGACTGTGTTGGCTTACAGTATTGTCAAGGAAGGTATTAAAAGTGTCGCGGCCGGTATGAATCCCATGGCACTGAAGCGCGGTATCGACAAAGCTGTGGATTTGGCCATTGGTGAAATTCAAAAGACGGCCACTCCGATCAAAGGCAAGGAAGAAATTGCCCAGGTGGCTTCGATCTCGGCCAACAATGATCGCGAAATCGGTGAAGAAATTGCTGCGGCTATGGAAAAGGTCGGCAAGGACGGCGTGATTACCGTCGAAGAATCGAAAACGGCCGAGACCTACACTGATTTTGTAGAAGGGATGCAGTTTGATCGTGGCTATATTTCCCCGTATTTCTGCAACAACCGTGACAATATGACGGCTGCCCTGGACAATGCTCTGATTCTGATTCACGACAAGAAGATCTCCAACATGAAGGATCTGATGCCGGTACTGGAACAGGTGGCTCAGCAGAACCGTCCTTTGCTTATCATTGCAGAGGATATCGACGGTGAGGCATTGGCAACTTTGGTAGTCAACTCTCTGCGCGGTACTATTCAGGTTTGCGGTGTCAAGGCTCCCGGCTTTGGCGACCGTCGCAAGGCCATGCTGGAAGACATCGCTATTTTGACCGGTGGTCAGGTGATTTCCGAAGAGCTGGGACTACGCTTAGAAAGCGTGACGACTGAGCAACTCGGCAAGGCTAAGAACGTCAAGGTAGAAAAAGAAAATACAACCATCATCAACGGTGCCGGTGCCGAAGCCGAAATCAACGACCGTGTCAAGCAGATTCGCAATCAGATCGAAGAGACTACTTCGGATTATGACCGCGAAAAGTTGCAGGAACGTCTGGCGAAATTGGCCGGCGGTGTGGCCGTCATCAATGTCGGTGCTGCGACCGAAGTGGAGCTGAAAGAGAAGAAGCACCGTGTGGAAGATGCACTGTCTGCTACCCGGGCTGCTGTAGAAGAAGGTATTGTACCCGGTGGTGGTCTGACTCTGGTTCAGGTACTGAAGTCTCTGGGCAGTAATATCCCCGGCAACTTGACCGAAGAAGAGCTAAATGGCTTCCGCATTGTTCTGCGTGCCTTGGAAGAGCCGATGCGCCAGATTGCCAACAACGCGGGCTTGGACGGTTCGGTAATTGCCTACCAGGCTAAGCATGAGAAGCCCGGTATCGGCTACGATGCTGCCAAGGGAGAATGGGTCGATATGGTGAAATCCGGTATCATTGACCCGGCCAAGGTGACTCGCTCTGCATTGCAGAACGCAGCCTCTATTGCCAGTCTGTTGTTGACTACAGAGTGCGCTATTACAGACCTGCCTGAGCCGGCATCTGCCGGTGCCCCCGGGGGAGATCCCCAGATGGGTGGTATGGGCGGCATGGGCGGTATGGGCGGCATGATGTAAGTCAAATTCCTCGCCATGCACCCGGCTTTTGGTCGGGTGCAGAAGGAATTTCCAAGGACAAGGTCAGGGAAAAATGGCGTTGTCCTTGGTGTTGTCCTTGGCCTACAAAATGGGCCAAACCACATGGGCCGGACAATAGGCCAAACAAGGGGAGCTCGCGGTCGTGTGAAGCTTATTGCTTCCGCCCTGCGGGTTCCCTCTTGTTTTGATTGTTCTGTTGATAATTCCCGTTAATAATTTTTTTGGCAAACCGATAATTGCTATAGCCTTTCCAATGTTGAAGGCTTGTTCTGCTGCGCCGTCAGTGCCTGATGTCGGTGTTTGCAACGTACTTAAGGGAAATGCCGCTACAAGCCATGGAATTTTACACGCTGGTCTCATTAGTCTTCTTGGCCATTTTAATGTGGTGGTATGTTGTAACCCGTTACAATCGCACCACCGCAGAGCCGGGGACAGTCTTAGAATTTGCGAACTATCAGCTCGAAGAGCTGATCCAAAGTGAAGGGATTAATTACTACCTGATAGATGTCCGTGCTGAAGAGGCCTATCAGCGTGGCCATATTCCCACGGCGATCAATATTCCGGCCCGAACCTGTAATGGCCTGCTGCCCACGGATGATCTGTTTATTTTGGTAGTTGTCTACGGCTCCAATCGCAAAGAAGCCCAGAACGTGGCAAAGATCCTCAGCGAATTTGGCTATTTTAATGTGCACGTCACCAACTCTATTACGAGATGGAAGGGACACATCCAAGAGGGTGACTATCAAAGCTTTGGGGTCGGTCGCCGCCCGAGTCCCAGCTATGTAAGCGTTTAATCTGAACAGATATTTTTCGTTTTGTATCCCCAATCCAAACCCAAACCCAAACCCAAATTCAGGTCAAAGACCATGTCTAAGTCCGGATGAAAATCCCTGTTCAGAATCTCTTTCCGGGAGTTCGGTGGTGGGACCGGGCAGATTCCGGGGTGGGCTTGTCTAATTATCCTCCTATAGCTATATTTTCCGGGCGATGAACTCTAATGCAACCTCCGGTGGTGCCCTCCTTGAAAAGCTGCAATACGGGCTCTTTTCCTTTAGCAACTTTCTCGATCAAAGTGGTTTGCTGAATGTTTTGATTCTGTTCAGTACTATTGCTATGTTTGCTTTGGTGATCCAGGGCTTCCGTTTCCTGCGCCGCCAGGAAAAAGACGACCAGCAGCAAAACCTGATTTTCCAGCTTACGCAAAATATTGTGCGTCTGCGTGATCGCTATCGCTCCTTGCGTAACCCTCTGATACGCACTTCGGAATACCCACGGAAATACCAGAACAAAAGTCCGGCAAGTCTGCAAGCTCAGGATGAAGCACAGATATACCGTTATGTATTTTCAAAGCGATGGCAGCAGTTCAGCGGCGAGTGGGACAAGATGTACGACCATATCCTGCTCAGCGAGATTTATTGGAAACCGTGGTGCCAAAAAGAGGTACAGGATTTGCAATCCATAATTAACGAATTGAAATACAACATTGAGCAACTGATCGTCTTTAAAAAATACGAGCTGCTGCGCAGCCCGTCTGCCGACCCGGTACACCTGGAACATCTGAATCACTTGGTATTTCTTCAGGGAGAACAGGATGTCTACCTCAAACGTTTTCGGAAAAACACGGAAACGGTACTGAAATTCTTACGGAACTCCTAAACACTTCGGCAAAACTACAGAAACGAATAAACGGACGGGATGACGAATGTGTCCAACAGAACCTGATTTCACCATTTTGCAACTCTACAACAGCGATGGCCAACAGCTTGAAGCATTCCGGCCTCGCCGGAAAGATACGGTGCAAATGTACTGCTGCGGGCCGACCGTTTACGGTTATGCCCACATTGGCAACCTTCGTGCCTATACGGTACAGGACATCCTGCGCCGCTGCCTGCTGGCCCTGGGTTACCGGCTCAACCACGTTTTGAACATTACCGATGTCGGCCACCTGACGGACGATGGGAATGATAAGATGTTGCTGAGTGCGAGTGCCAAGGGGAAGAGTGTCAGGGACATTGCCGACTATTACACGGATGCCTTTTTTCGCGATTGTGCGGCTTCGCACATTGCCAAGCCGGAAATTATTTGCCGGGCAACGGACCATATAGCGGACATGCAGGAGCTGATTGCCCGGCTTGAAGCCTCCGGCTATACCTACTACAGCAACGGCAATTTGTATTTCGATACCGGCAAGCTGGGTGATTACGGTCGCTTGGCCGGGTTGAGCCAAATTCAGGAAGAGGAAGTTTTGTCCCGTACCGGGACAGACAGCGCAAAAAAAAATCAGCGTGACTTTGTATTGTGGTTTTCCAACGGTAAGTTTGCCGATCAGGCCATGCAATGGGATTCCCCTTGGGGCCGGGGTTACCCGGGCTGGCATATTGAGTGCAGTGCCATGGCCGGCCGCTTTTTGGGCGCGCAAATCGACATTCATTGTGGTGGGGTAGACCACAAAACAGTACATCACTCCAACGAAATTGCGCAGTCGGAGAGTATTTTGGCCCCGGACAAAAAGCCTTGGGTCAAATTCTGGCTGCACAATGAGTTTGTTGTCATGAAAGAGCATTCGGATGTCACAGACGGGAATGTTGGCCATAAAATATCAAAAAGCAGCGGGGCGGCAATTACGCTCAGCGACTTGCAGGATAAGGGCTTTAGTCCCTTGGATTACCGCTATTTTCTGCTCGGCAGTCACTACCGCAGCCAGATACAATTCCACTTTCAGGCTATGGAAGGTGCGCGGAAGAGCCGCAAGCGGCTGCAACAAAAAGCAGGGGAACTACAGGCTCTCTGTGGCAAAACGCCTCAGCTCGGCAACAGCACCGAACATGTGGCCAAACTCCGGTCCGGCGAACAGAAAAACCCCCATATGCGCGGATTTTTGGCGGCACTATTGCAGGATCTAAACACGGCCCGGGGCTTGGCTTCCCTGTGGAATGCGGTGAAAGACAACGGATTGAGTCCACAGGAGAAGTTTGAAGCTCTGGAATTTGGCGAATCTTTTTTGCAAATTGGTCTGTTTGAAGGTGCTCACACCGGGGCGGAAGAGGCCGAGATACCTGTGTCTGTGCCCACGCCTGTACCCCAAGAGTATCTTGTTCTGCTGGCCCGGCGTGACGAAGCTCGCAAGAGCAAAGATTATACCCGCGCTGACCAACTGCGCAACGAACTTTCGCAGGCGGGTTATCAGATTATCGACACAGCAGAAGGTCCCATCCTCGAAAAACAAAATGTCTAAACCGATAAAGCGGGTCTTCGCTCCTCCTGTCGGAAACCTTCCCCTTCAAAGGCACCCTAAAGGCATTTTCAAAGCATCTTCGGAAAGATTGTCTCCCAAAGTGTGAATCCGGAATGGAAAACAACTTTTTTAGCGTTAGTGAAGGGAAAGCTGAGGCTCCTACTCTCCTATGCAGATTGCAATACTAAAGAAAAAACTGTGGTCGGGAATTGTACTGCTCTTACTGGCGGCATCTTCCTTGTTTTACTTCTGCTGCTTTGGTGTCAGCCAAGAGTTTCGGGTGGACAGCTATCAGGAGCATGACGAGGGTGACCGTGTCGTTTTGAGTATCAATGGTACACATTTCGGCCAATTGAGTGAAACCGAAATCTACATTAACAACCGAAAAATCAGCAGAGGGCAGCTGCTCAAGTGGAGCAGCAACGAAATTCGGATTTTCATCCGTAAACCGTTTACGTACGCTTTGATCCAATTAAAGAAAGGGAATCGGTTCAGCCGGTACATACCTGTCTGGAACGAAGCGTATTTGCCACAAGTGCAGCACAACCCGCAGATTCAGGGTTTTCCGGTATTGGAAAATTACCGGATGTTTTCAACGCGCCCGCCTATTTTGGATATTCAGGGGCAGAATTTAGGTTTACGTTATCAAGGCCAACTGCTGCTGTTCAGTCGGGTACCCAATCGCGCTCTGAGCATTTATTTTGACCCTGCCAAGCTTCAAAATTATCGCATCCTGAAACCTTCCGAAGTTCTGTTTTGGAGTGAGCAACGCATTCGGGTTCGGCTGCCTCAGGAGGCTGTGGAGGGCCATGTTTTTCTGCTCAGGCCGGCCAACGAGAAATTGCAAAATAGCAATAGTCTCTATGTTCGGGCGGCCCCGAACCGCTATTTTCAACACCGGGTCGATTCCGCAGCGGACTCTGTGGTTCGTCTGGTTCTGGATTATCCTGCCAATATTATTCCCGGTCCGGAACTGTCCAACAGTCCCGCCCAGTCCGATATAGCGGACATGGAAATGCGCAACGCGATGGCTCAGAGATTTGGCCGGGACTTATCGGAATTTTCACCGGTTCTGTTGCGCTGGCCTCGCAATGAGCTGAACCAACGTTGGCACAATTCGGAATTTCCCGAGAGAGGGGGGGAAAGAGATAAAACGGGCAGCCGGCCCGCCCTTGTTCTGCCGGCCCGGACGCTGGGCCTGAAGTCATTGGCCAAGGATTTTATTCGAGAGTATCGGTTGCCTGCGGGCAGCCGGCTGCTGCAAGCCCGGACGCAAAGTATACCCCGTCACCTTTTGTATCTGGATGTTTCGTATAGCTATTGGAAACAGGAACCTCCGGCCGCGAGCCGCGGCCAAAATTACAGTGACGGGGAACTGGGTCAGTTGGACTACCTGTTCCGCAGGAACCATGCCCTGACAATGCGGTACAAGGTACCGCATTGGAGATTTGGCAACAGTTTGGACAATGTTCGTCTCAGCCCGTATTGGAAGGCTCTGGAGCTTTACAAGCAGGCCGTACGGGAACTCCGGATTCCGGCCCGTTATCTGCCCGATTTGCCCGGGGGTACAGGTACTTCCCTGCTCTGGCAATATTCTCCTGCGGACTCGGAAGCAGAGACCGGGAAGCAGCTTGCGCAGTGGCCGCAACAATATTTGGATGCGCAGGGTTACTTTGCTACGGGTAGGGGTACGGGTAGGGGCACGGGTAAGGGTACAGGTACGAAGGAGCTTGCTCCGGAGCATATCTTATTGTTGCTCCTCCGGGCCATGACGGAACTGGACATCCCTGCCAGGATTGTGGCGGGGTCTATTTTTCGCATTCCGAATGTGGGCCGGACCCGGCCCGGGGAAAATGAGCCCGGGGAAAATGAGCCGGAGCGGTATTATTGGATGGAAATCTATCTTCCCGGATTTGGTTGGTTCCAGGCAGATTTACTGGCAGAAATACTTTCCTACCAAAAAGACCCCAGTGCTTTTAACACCAGCAAGGTACCGAATTATTGGGGCCAACTGAATGTTGGCCCGAGACTTTCGCCTGTACGCACTCCCGGATCAGACATCGGACCCAATGTCGGGCCGGCTGCTGAGCTAAGTACCGGTTTAAGTACCGGGTCCGGTGTCCGGTTGCAGCCTGCTCAAATCAAACTGGCCTTTTTTGCTCTGGGTGAGTTTTGGCAAAGCTTTGACAGCGGTTTCTATCGACAAGACGAGAAGCAAGACGAGAGGAAAGACAAAAGGTCTTCCGATTCTGATATTGCGGACGAGAATGAGGCTCAAGATGAGGTCAAGGATGAGGTCAAGAATCAGGCCAAGCGTAGCTCTGCCTTTTCCTGGCGTCTGCACCTTGTCTTGTAAAAATAGCACGGGCATACTTTTATTGGCCGATTCTGTTGGTTGCTCCGTGGTTTTTTGTGAGGGGGGGCTTGGGAGAATGGGAATGGTCCTTTTGGTTGACTTTCTTTGCTCGTTGAGCTAGCTTTTGGCGCAATTCCGGATGGTGTTGAAAATAATTAGGGGCTTGGTTATGAAGAAAAAAACAGTTTTTATTGTAGGTGCGGTAGTACTGCTTAGTTCTTTGGCTCTTTCCGCCGCATCATTTGTGATGATGTATAAGATGAACTATGAGGATGATATTACCAAGGTTGTCTACCACGTCTCAGAGCCGGACAGGGTGCAGTTTGCTTTGAACAATGTAAAAAACCACATTCTTGGAGTGGAAGATTCCACAAAATTAAAGGTCGTTTTTGTCGTGCACGGGCCTGCTTTAAAAGAGTTTCACAGCGGCAATGTGAAATCAGAGGTGTCGGCAATAGTGCGTGAGCTGGAAGCCCATAGTGTGGGTTTTGAAGCGTGCATGAATACCATGAACGCCCAAAAGATTTCTACCGAAGAATTACTTTCCGGATTTGTACGTATTGATGAAGGTGGGGTTGTGCGTTTGGCAGAGCTGCAAAAACAAGGATATGCTTACATCCGTCCGTAATCAGAAATGAGCCGGTTTATGTTAATACGCACGGACTGGGAGTGTTTCTTTTCCGGAAAGACTCAGCACCTTGAATATCGTTTTCCACGTGCAAACGCATTTTTACCATGATATAGCAGTCCCCAACAACAGAAATCATTTGACTCTGCCGGAACAAATGGCAGGTGAGCCTGTCGAAGTGGTTTAATAGCGGGATATGGGAGTACGAACGAGATAAAAGGGTCCGATGGGAGGAGTGGTTGTGTTTGTTAGCAGGTCCCTGAGAACAGGAGAAGCCACTTTGTCTGCTGCAATCATGTATGTTGTCCGGCTCGTTGCCGTAGAGGGGTAACCCCCCACTAACCCATAATTAAAATAAAAATTAGCTCCTGGTGTGGCCGTCATCGTACTGTCCCTGTAACGGCCCACGTGTGCAAGGCTACTCAGCCTGGTGGTAAATTCATGAGTAAAAGGTATATAGGGGCTTTCAAAGTAAGCGATAAATACACCTGTTTGGCTTTCCATAAAATGGTATTCATTCAGACTGGCTACATATTCTTTGGCTGCGAACTTCTCGCTCCATACCGCAGCTCCCGCAGCGGGCAGGCTCGCCGTGGTGAAAGAAATTTCAACCCTATTTTCTTTAATCACTCCGCCTTTAATATTTGTTTTCCCTAAGTCAATATTTGAGGGCATATACAGATACAGTTTGTAATTCGTATTGGGAGCAAGAACATCGGCCAAAGTAAAGCCGTCATCCTCAAAGTTGCTGTCATAGTGTTGGCTGATACTAAATTTGCGCATACTGTCGGCATCTATGCTCAGATTGACATACCCTTTGCTCGCCAGGGCTTCTGTCTTGGTTGGAACGGCTTCCGCAGCCGGGCGAATAACGGTTCCCACATCTGTAATAGCGGGAATACTGCTCACCTCTAATTGTACAGAAGATGCCACGGCGGTGACGGAAAAGGAAATATCGGGGTTGGGTTCCGGGTCTTTGCTGTTGTCCGAGATCGGGGCACAGGAAGCCAAAAATAGACCGAGAAGGGAGAGAGAAAGGAAGGCAAAAAGGCGGGAACGGAGACGGGAAAAAAATAGGTAAAAAGGTTTGTAACTAGTTGATATGCAAAGAAATAACGGTTTGCTTTCTAAAGTAGTGTGATATTGGATATTGGATATTGGATATTGGATATTATACTGTTTAGACCGATGTCAGTCAATATTTGGTCTTGATTTTTCATGGGGATACTCCTCCGGGAAAATGAGAAAATGGGCAAAGTGCCTTTGCGATTTTATTGTATGTTCGTTTAGGGGTTTTGGCAAGGGGGGCCTTATCCGCGAGTTTGGGCCCTTGAACGGAAAGCTTGGGTCATTGAGTGGAAAGCCCGGGACATTGAGCGGAGTCGAAATACCCCAAGGTAAAGGTCATTGGCCACTATAAAGCGTGGGGGGGAACACAAGGATCAGGAAGAATATTCAGATTACCAGATGTTAGGAGGCTCATAAAGCAGGCTCATACCACTACCGTCCTCCTCCATCATCTGATGGCTTTCGGCCCAACCTGAAATGTCTTGGTCAAAGGCTTTAGCCTCATAAAACATCGAGCCTACATGAGCAGAACCGGAAACATTCCAATCTCCTATTGCTTGATTAAATTCTAAAGCATAGCAAAACATTCGGTTCATATGAGTAACATTGGAGACATCCCAACCTCCTATCGCTTGATTAAATTCTTTAGTACGACTAAACATACCCTCCATATTGATAACATTGGAGACATCCCAATCCCCTATCGCTTGATTAAATTCTTCAGCATGAATAAACATCTCATACATATACTTAACATTAGAGACATCCCAATCTCCTATCGATTGATTAAATCTTTCGGCACCACGAAACATCTGGCTCATATTGGTAACGTTAGAGACATCCCAATCTCCTATCGCTTGATTGAAGGCATAGGTACCACGAAATATCTCGGTCATATCAGTAATCTTGGAGACATCCCAGGCTCCTATCGGTTGGTTGAAGACCACAGCACCACGAAACATCCGCCTCAGATCAGTAACGTTGGAGACATCCCAATCTCCTATCGGTTGATTAAAGCTTACAGCACAACTAAACATAAAACTCATATCAGTAACATTGGAGACATCCCAATCTCCTATCGGTTGATTGAATTTTGAAACACACTTAACCCAATGGCTCTCCACATCGATATGGCCGGAGAACATCTCGTGCATATCAGTAACGCCGGAGACATCCCAATCTCCTATCGGTTGATTGAATTCTAAAGTATTATCAAACATCCGTCTCATATTCGTAACATTGGAGACATTCCAATTTCCTATGGGCTGATTGAATTTTCTAGCCCCGCGAAACATACCCTCCATATTCGTAACGTTGGAAACATCCCAAGCTCCTATGGGCTGATTGAATTCTGAAGAAGTATAATCAAACATAGCGTCTTTAAAAGAAACACGGGAGAACATCCCGCTCATATTTGTAACGTTAGAGACATCCCAATTCCCTATCGGTTGATTGAATTTTTCAGCCCCATAAAACATCCGGCTCATATTCGTAACGCTAGATACATTCCAATCTCCTATCGCTTGATTGAAAGCGGACGCATCTTTATCCATAGATTCCCACCCATCAGCGATGCGGGAGAACATCTCGCTCATATTTGTAACGTTGGAGACATCCCAATCCCCTATGGGTTGATTGAATTTTTCAGCACCGCGAAACATACCCTCCATATTTGTAACGTTGGAGACATCCCAAGCTCCTATGGGTTGATTGAATTTTTCAGCTCCACGATCCATCTTGAATTTTACAGAACTACCAAACATAGAACTCATATTTGTAACATTAGAGACATCCCAATCTCCTATTGGTTGATTAAATTTTCCGGCATTATCAAACATAGAACTCATATTTGTAATGTTAGAGACATCCCAACTCCCTATGGGTTGATTAAATTTTTCAGCACCATAGAACATACCCTCCATATTCGTAACACCGGAGACATCCCAACCCGAAATTTCTCCATTAAAGTCACTATCTGCGAAGAGTTCACTCATATCCGTCACTTTACTTACATCTATGTGGTTGAGGTCGGCATCATGGCTCAACTCGGCAATTAGTGCTTTCAATTCGGCTTTGTTCGCAGGTTGCTCGGTGTGCCAGTGGGCGTAGAGTGTGATATCGATCGTTACCGGCCAGATATAATCGTACTTGGTCTTATCCGTATGCCCCGTGGCTGCATCCACGATGTACCAGCCTCCAAAGTAGTAGGTCGTGCCATCGCTTGGTGCTTTGGTCGGGTCTGCTATGGTTTCGCTTAGTGTGGTACCGCCGGTTACTTCCACGGGAGATACGGCACTGCCCCCGTCCGTTTGAAAACGTATGGTATATAAAGTACCACCAAACATGGACTCTGTATCGATAACTCCGGAAACATTCCAATCTTTTATGACTTGATTAAAGGTGAAAATATTACTAAACATACTTTGCATATTTGTAACGTTGGAAACATCCCAATCACCTATGGATTGACTGAAGTTTTCGGCACCGTAAAACATCCTGTACATAGAAATAACATTGGAGACATCCCAGCCTCCTGTCGTTCGATTGAATTTTAGAGCACCACTAAACATATGGCTCATATCAGTAACGTTGGAGACATCCCAGCCTCCTATTGTTCGATTGAATTTTAGAGCACCACTAAACATCTGGTTCATATTAGTAACATTGGAGACATCCCAATTTCCTATCGTTCGATTGAATTTTTCAGCACCATTAAACATCCCCTCCATATTCGTAACACCGGAGACATCCCAGTCCGAAATATATCCATTAAAGTCACTATCTGCAAAGAGTCGGCTCATATCGGTCACTTTACTTACATCTATATGGTTGAGGTCGGCATCATTACCCAACTCGGCAATCAGTGCCTCCAATTCGGCTTTGTTGGCAGGTTGTTCGATAGCATCTATCCGGCCCCCGGCAGCCGGCGCTTCCGAGGTAGCTTTGTCGGCAGGTGCAGGGCTTGCCGCTGATTTGGTGCAGGCAGACAGAAACAGCGGAATGAAACAGAAGAGAAAGAGGCAGAAAAACGGAGAGCTTGGAAATAAAAAGCAAGACTTAGCCGATTGGGTCTTGGGTTTTAGGTACTTTATTTCAATGTCTGTCAATATTTTGTTTCGGTTTTGCATGGGAACACACCTTCAAGCGGAGTGAATTTGAGGCCCGATTATATATTGATTTAGAGAGTTTAGTAAGGGGGGAGCTTAGATTACCACCCCTAAAGACCACCCCTGGCCCCTCCAAAGGAGGGGAATTGACCACCCCTGCCCCTGCTAAGGGAGGGGATCTACAACAGTAAAAATCATTAGAGTCTATTAGACTGGAGGGCGGCATCTGTCGAAGTGGTTTAATAGCGGAATGTGGGAGTATTAAGGTTATAAAAGGGCCCGGTGGGAGGAGTGGTAGAATTTTTCAGCAGGTCTCTGAGAATAGGAGAAGCCACTTTGTCTGCTGCAATCATGTATGTTGTCCGGCTCGTTGCCGTAGAGGGGTAACCCTCTACTAACCCATAATTAAAATAAAAATTCGGTCCTGGTGTGGTCGTCATCATACTGTTCCTGTAACGGCCCACGTGTGCAAGGCTACTCAGCCCGGTGGTAAATTCATGAGTAAAAGGTATATAGGGGCTTTCAAAGTAAGCGATAAATACACCTGTTTGGCTTTCCATAAAATGGTATTCATTCAGACTGGCTACATATTCTTTGGCTGCGAACTTCTCGCTCCATACCGCAGCTCCCGCAGCGGGCAGGCTCGCGGTGGTAAAGGAAATTTCAACCCTGTCCCCCTCAATCACTCCGCCTTTAATATTTGTTTTTCCTAAGTCAATATTTGAGGGCATATACAGATACAGTTTGTAACTCGTATTGGGAGCAAGAACATCGGCCAAAGTAAAGCCGCCATCCTCAAAGTTGCTGTCATAGTGTTGGCTGATACTAAATTTGCGCATACTGTCGGCATCTATGCTCAGACTGACATACCCTTTGCTCGCCAGGGCTTTTGTCTTGGTGGGAACGGCTTCCGCAGCTAAGTGGATAACGGCCCCCGCATCTGTAACGGTCGGAATGCTACTCACCTCTAATTGTACAGAGGATGCCACGGCGGTGACGGAAAAGGAAATATCGGGGTTGGGTTCCGGGTCTTTACTTTTGTCTGAGATCGGGGCACAGGAGAGCAGGATTACACCGAGAATGGAGAGAAAAAGGAAGGCAAAAAGGCGGGAACGGAGACGGGAAAAAAATAGGTAAAAAGGTCTATAACTAGTTGATATACAAGGGAATAACGGCTTGTTTTCTAAAGTAGTGTGATATTGGATATTGGATATTGGATATTGGATATTATACTGTTTCGTCCAATATCAGTCAATATTTGGTCTCGTTTTTTCATGGGGGTACTCCTTTAGGTTTATCCGGATTCAGGATTGATTGTATGTTCATTTAGAGAGTTTGGTCAAGGGGCAGGTAGGTGAGCCTGCCGAACCTGGCAAGGGGGCCTGAGTGCTGTTCAGACAACAGCGTGCGGTGCCGCACGCTGTTGTAAGTTTCCGTACCGTATGCTACCGAAACTTTGGAGGTTTATGGGCCGGGATAATAGGACAGCTCTCGAAAATCCTTTTATAATCTGTTACCTGACTTACAGTCCAACCTGAAATATCCTGGTCAAAGGCTACGACAGTAGAGAACATCTGGTGCATATCAGTAACGCCGGAGACATCCCAATCTCCGATGGGTTGATTGAAGGCATCAGCACTATAAAACATCTCGTGCATATCAGTAACGTCGGAGACATCCCAATCTCCGATGGGTTGATTGAAGGCAAAAGCAGAACCAAACATCTGGTGCATATGAGTAACACCGGAGACATCCCAACCCGTGATATCGCCATTAAAGGTAGTCTTAGATGCGAAGAGGCTACTCATATCGGTGACCTTTCGCACATCAATGTGGTTGAAGTCGGCGGTATTTCCCAAGTCGGCAATCAGTGTCTCCAAAGCAGTCTTGTCGGCAGGTTGCTTGGTGTACCAGCGGGCGTAGAGCGTGATATTGCCCGTCACCGGTTTGGTGGAATCATACTTGGTCTTGCCCGTATGTCCTTTGGCCTTGTCCACGGTGTACCAATCCCCGAAGTAGTAGATGGTGCTGCCGCTTGCGGCCTTGGTGGGGGCCGCTATGGTTTTACTTAGTGTAGTGTCAAGCGTAGTCCCGCCGGTTACCACCACCGAAGACACTGCGCTGCCTCCGTCGGTTTCAAAGCTGACGGTGTATTTGGAAGTGGGGGCAGAGCCTGTGCCCGGGTCGACACAGGCGGCCAGCAACAGATGAATGAAGAAAATAGAAAGAAAGCAGAAAAAACGGAGGGAATTTGGATAAAAGGATCGAATTAATGTGAGCGATATTGGATATTGGATATTGGATATTGGATATTGGATATTATACTGTTTCGTCCAATATCAGTCAATACCTGCTTTTGGTTTTTCATGGGGGTGCTCCTCCGGGCAAATAGGAAAATGAGAAAATGGGCAAAGTGCCTTTGCGAGTTTATTGTATGTTCATTCAGGGGTTTTGGCAAGGGGGGCGTTGTGAGGGGTTGGTGAGCCTGCCGAACCTGACAAGGGGGCCTTAAACGGGGTTCGGGTGCCTTACCCATCTGTAACAGCCCCTCCTCTGTTCCGTGCCGGTCTAAAACCGCCGGCACGGAACAGAGGAGTATTGAAAAATTAAGATTATGAAGATTATGAAGATTATTGGGTAATCAATTGCACGTTTCGTATCTTCTGTTGACCACTGTAGGTTGCCAGATTATACTGGACAGTATGCTCTATTTCCAAGCCATCTCCAAGAAAATATTTTTGACTTACCGGATCAGAGGGCAATATAGCCATGATAGCAGTAAAATACACATCAAAATTAGTCGATTTTGTTTTCCTTTCTAAAAAAACAGTTTTCGCGTTAGTTGTTCCTTCAGCCTCACTTCCACCAAAAAAAGTAAATATTATATTAAAGGTGTTACTATTCCTTGCCTTTACTTGAACTAAGTGCAAATTTACTTCCTCTGATGAGGTGACAGGTGAGGGCTCCGGAAATATAGGAAAAGCGACCCTTGTTGGAAGTATCAAATATTCCTCCTCCTTTACTTCTATCTTTTGGGGGGCACTAATTTCTGTGCTTGTTCTTGGTATGCCAACAGTATTTGTGCCGGTATCTGTGATCTCTCCATTGGAGCGAGAATATTGATCCCGGAAATGCATGCCGATATTGTTGGCTTCCTGTCTTCTTTCTAAGGTGGGCAAAGTGGCAAACTTGGCGGTTGTAAAAGATTTTTGTGAGGCCAACTCTCTGCCTCGGTAAATATTAAGGTAATACGTCGTATTCTCTTTCAACAAGTGGTCCGCTGTGAGAGTGCTTATGTCATCCGGTATGGTATTCAAATGGGCCATAAATACCTCTCTGCCTACGTCTTTTGTTAAGGTACGCTTGATATAGCCTTTACCTAATTGGGCCGGAAGGCTTGTCGTGTTAGAAGCCGAAATCCCAAACGTAAATTCGATTTCTCCCTCCAATTCGCTGGTTATGGAAAAAGTAAGTTCATTGGCACCTATGTAAGGGAAGGTGACCGCAGTGTATTTGGGTGTCGGCGGGTCGTCCTTACTGTCATCAGACAGCGGGGCACAGGAAGCCAAAAACAGACCGAGAATGGGGAGAAAAAGGAAGGCAAAAAGGCGGGAACGGAGACGGGAAAAAAATAGGTAAAAAGACTTATAACTATTTGATATACAAGGAAATAGATGATTGCTTTCTAAAGTAGTGTGATATTGGATATTGGATATTGGATATTGGATATTATACTGTTTATACCAATATCCGTCAATATTTGGTCTTGATTTTTCATGAGGGGTGCTCCTTTAAGTTGGTTTGGATCCAAGGTTGATTGTATATTCGTTTAGGGGTTTTGGCAAGGGGGCCTTAAACGGGGTTCGGGTGCCTCACCTATCTATAAACAACCTCTCCTCTGTTCCGTGCCGGTCTAAAACCGCCGGCACGGAACAGAGAAATATTACCTGGTAATTAATTGTACGTTTCGTATCGTCTGTGTACAAATGTACTTTACAGCATTATAATGAATATTATACTCCGTTTCCCATCCATCTCCAAGAAAATATTTTTGACTTACCGGATCAGAGGGCAATATAGCCATGATAGCACTAAAATACACATCAAAATTAGTAGATCTTGTTTTCCTTTCTAAAAAAACAGTCTTCGCGTTAGTTGTTCCTTCAGCCTCACTTCCATCAAAAAAAGTAAATACTGTCTTGAAGGCTCCACGATTATTTGCCTTAGCTTGAACTAAGTGGAAACTCACTTCCTCTGATGAGGTGACAGGTGAGGGTTCCGGAAATATAGGAAAAGCGATCCTTATTGGAAGTATCAAATACTCTTCTGCTTTTACTTCTATCTTTTTTGGGGAGCTAATTTCTGTGCTTGTTTCCGGTATGAGAACAGTATTGCTCTCGGAATCTCTGAGCGACCCATTGGATTGATAATATTGATCCCAAGAATGGATGCCAACATTGTTAGTCCCTTGTCTTCTTTCTAAAACGGGCAAAGTGGCAAACTTGGCGGTTGTAAACGATTTTTGTGAGGCCAACTCTCTGCCCCGGTAAATATTAAGGTAGTACGTTGTATTCTCTTTCATAAAATGGTCGGCTGTGAGGGTGCTCATGTCATCCGGTATGGTATTCAAATGGGCCATAAATACCTCCCTGCTTACATCTTTTGTCAGGGTACGTTTGATATAGCCTTTACCTAATTGGGCCGGAAGTGTGGTGGTTGCAGCCGCAGAAATCCCAAAGGTAAACTCCACCTCTCCCTCCAATTCGCTGATTATGGAGAAAGTAAGTTCATTGGCACCTATGTAAGGGAAGGTAACGGCAGTGTATTGGGGTGCCGGCGGGTCGTCCTTACTGTCGGACAGCGGGGCACAGGAAGCCAAAAACAGACCGAGAAGGGAGAGAAAAAGGAAGGTAAAAAGGCGGGAGCGGAGACGGGAAAAAAATAGGTAAAAATGTTTGTAACTAGTTGATATGCAAGGAAATAAATGCTTTCTTTCTAAAGTAGTGTGATATTGGATATTGGATATTGGATATTGGATATTATACTGTTTATACCAATATCCGTCAATATGCTGTGTTGAGTTTTCATGGGGGTGCTCCTTTAGGTTGGTTTGGATTCAGGGTTGATTGTATACTCGTTTAGGGGTTTTGGCAAGGGGGGCGTGGTGAGGGGTTGGTGAGCCTGCCGAACCTGGCAAGGAGGGCTTTAGACGGAGCAGGAGAGCCATCACCCCTATATTAGTCCCCCTGCCAAGGGAGGGGATCTGCAACAGTAAAAATCATTGGAGTCCGTTAGACCGGGGGGGGGCATCTGTTGAAGTGGTCTAATAGCGGGATATAGGAGTATTAACGTCATAAAAAGGTCCACTGGGAGGACTGGTAGAACTTTGCAGCAGATCCCGAAGAATAGGAGCAGGCACTTTATCTGCTGCAATCATGTATGTTGTCCGGCTCGTTGCCGTAGAGGGATAACCCCCTACTAACCCATAATTAAAATAAAAATCAGCTCCTGATGTGGCAGTCATCGTACTGCCACTGTAACGGCCCACGGCATTACCCGGATCAGTGATAATCTCCTGAAGAAAAGGTATATAGGGCTTATGAAAGTAAAGTACAACGACACCTGTTTGGCTCTCCATAAAATGGTATTCATTTAAACTGGCTACATATTCTTTAGCTGTGAACTTCTCGCTCCATACCGGATCTCCCGCAGCGGGCAGGCTCACCGTGGTAAAGGAAATTTCAACCATATCACCCTTAATTTCCCCGCCTTTAATTTCTGTTTGCCCCAAGTCAATCGTAGAAGGCATATACAGATACAGTTTGTAACCCGTATTGGGGGCAAGAACATCGGCCAAAGTAAAGCCGCCATCCTCAAAATTGCTGCCGTAATGTTGGCTGATGCTGAATTTGCGGGTACTATCCGCTTCTATGCTCAGGTTGACATAGCCCTTGCTCGCTTGAACCTCCGCCTTGGTGGGAACGGCTTCCGCAGCTAAACGGATAAGGCCCTCCACACCTGTAACAGCCGGAATACTGTTGACCTCTAATTGTACAGAGGAGGCCACAGCGGTGACGGAAAAGGAAATATCGGGGTTGGGTTCCGGGTCTTTGTTGTTGTCCGAGATCGGGGCACAGGCAAGCAGAGACAGGCCGAGAACGGACAGAAAAAGGAAAGGGTAAAGGAAGGGTGAAAGACGAAAGGGAAGTGAATAAGAAGGTTTAGGACGGTTTGCAGGGGGTGGAAGTAACGGCTTGTTTTCTAAAGTAGTGTGATATTGGATATTGGATATTGGATATTGGATATTATACTGTTTCGTCCAATATCAGTCAATACCTGCTTTTGGTTTTTCATGGGGGTGCTCCTTATGGGCAAAATGAGGAAATGGGCAAAGTGCCTTTGTGAGTTTATTGTATGTTCATTCAGGTGGTTTGGCAAGGGGGGGCCTTATCCGCGAGTTTGGGCCTTTGAACGGAAAGTCCGGGACATTGAGCGGAAAACCCGAGTCATTGAGCGGAGTCGAAACGCCCCAAGGTAAAGGCTCTGGGTTACTAGAAAGCGTGGGGGGCGGAACAGAAAGAGCAAGAGGAATATTCAGGCAACAGCGTGCCGTTTCGGCGCGCAGTTGCAAGTTTCTGTATCTTCAGATTACCGGATGTCAGAAGATTTACAAACCGGGCTCATACCACTACCGTCCTCCACCATTTTATGGCTGTACGGCCCAACCTGAAACATCCTGGTCAAAGGCGTAAGCATTATTAAACATCTCTTCCATATTCGTAACGTTGGAGACATCCCAAGTGCCTATGGGTTGATTGAATTCTCCGGTGTTATAAAACATCCGGGCCATAGAAATAACATTGGAGACATCCCAATCTCCTATCGGTTGATTGAAGACCAAAGCACCACTAAACATCTCGCTCATATCAGTAACATTGGAGACATCCCAATCACCTATGGGTTGATTGAATGAGACATCAGGTCTAAGGTCGGATGGTGTAACAGCAGAAAACATCCAGCTCATATTCGTAACGTTAGAGACATCCCAATTTCCTATGGGTTGATTGAAGACTAAAGCACCATAAAACATACCCTCCATATTCGTAACGTTAGATACATCCCAAGTTCCTATGGGTTGATTGAATTTGTCAGCAGAATTGAACATATAGCTCATATTCGTAACGTTGGAGACATCCCAATCTCCTATGGATTGATTGAATTTGTCAGCCCCGATAAACATCCCGCTCATGTTAGTAACACCGGAGACATCCCAATCTCCTATGGGTTGATTGAATTTGTCAGCCCTATAAAACATCCGGCTCATATTCGTAACGTTAGAGACATTCCAATCTCCTATGGGTTGATTGAAACTGAGGACTAGAGCACCATGAAACATATTGCTCATATCAGTAACACTGGAGACATTCCAATCCCCTATGGGTTGATTAAATTTTTCAGCACCATAAAACATTTCATGCATAGAAATAACGTTGGAGACATCCCAATCTCCTATGAGTTGATTGAATTCTTCAGCATCATTAAACACCCGGCTCATATTAGTGACACCGGAGACATCCCAATCTCCTATGGGTTGATTGAATTTTTTAGCATGACTAAACATCTCTCTCATATTGATAACACCGGAGACATCCCAATCTCCTATAGCTTGATTGAATTCTAAAGCATAAAAAAACATTTCGCTCATATTAGTAACACCGGAGACATCCCAATCCCCTATGGGTTGATTGAATTTTACAGAACTACCAAACATCCGGTTCATATTTGTAACATTAGAGACATCCCAATCTCCTATGGGTTGATTGAAGTTGTAGGCACGACTAAACATACTCCACATAGAAGTAACACCGGAGACATCCCAGTCTCCTATGGGTTGATTGAATTTTTCAGCACCATAAAACATCCGGCTCATATTAGTGACACCGGAGACATCCCAATCTCCTATCGCTTGATTGAATTCTGAAACATCTCCGTGTATAAAGTCCCAACTATCAACAATGCGGGAGAACATCCGGTTCATATTTGTAACATTGGAGACATCCCAATCTCCTATCGCCTGATTGAAGGCTAAAGCACCACTAAACATAGCTGTCATATCAGTAACATCGGAGACATCCCAATCTCCTATGGGTTGATTGAATTTTTCAGCACCGCGAAACATCTCCTTCATATTGGTAACACCGGAAACATCCCAATCTGAAATATCTCCGTTAAAGTAACTATCTGCGAAAAGTCGACTCATATCTGTGACTTTACTTACATCTATGTGGTTGAGGTCAGTATTGTCTCCAAAACGGGCAATCAGTGCCTTCAATTCAACTTTGTTGGCAGGTTGTATAGGAGTAACGTTGGAGGCATCCCAATCTCCTATGGGTTGATTGAATTCTTCAGCCCTATGAAACATCCGGCTCATATCAGTAACATTGGAGACATCCCAATCTCCTATCACCTGATTGAAGGCTAAAGTCCCACTAAACATAGCTGTCATATCAGTAACACCGGAGACATTCCAATCTCCTATGGATTGATTGAAGACTAAAGCCCCACTAAACATAGCTGCCATATCAGTCACATTGGAGACATCCCAATCTCCTATCGCCTGATTGAAGGCTAAAGTCCCACTAAACATAGCTGTCATATCAGTAACACCGGAGACATTCCAATCTCCTATGGATTGATTGAAGACTAAAGCCCCACTAAACATAGCTGCCATATCAGTCACATTAGAGACATTCCAAGCACCTATAGGTTGATCGAATTCTTCAGCACCATTAAACATCCGGCTCATATTGGTAACACCGGAGACATCCCAATCTCCTATGGCTTGATTGAATTTTTTAGCATGACTAAACATCTCCCTCATATTGATAACACCGGAGACATCCCAATCTCCTATAGGTTGATTAAATTTTTCAGCACCGTGAAACATCCGGCTCATATCAGTAATACCGGAGACATCCCAACCTTCTGTCGGTTGATTAAATTTTTTAGCCCCATCAAACATCCGGCTCATATCAGTAACACCGGAGACATCCCAATCTCCTATGGATTGATCGAATCTTTCAGCACCGTGAAACATACCCTCCATATTCGTAACGTTGGAGACATCCCAATCCGAAATAGATCTGTTAAAGCGACTATTTTCAAAAAGTCGACTCATATCGGTCACTTTACGTACATCCACGAAGTTGCCATAGTCTCCCGTGGCAATCAGTGCCTTCAATTCGGCTTTGTTGGCAGGTTGCTCGGTGTACCAGCGGGCGTAAAGCGTGATATCACTCGTTACCGGTTTGGTATAATCATACTTCGTCTTGCCTGTATGCCCTATACCTACGAATACACCGTTTGAGAAGAATCTTGGAGGTACGGTGTACCAGCCTCCAAAGTAGTAGGTGGTTCCATGGCTTGGTGCTTTGGTCGGGGCCGTTACGGTCTTACTTAGGGTAGTGCCCTCGGTTACTTTCACGGGAGGCACTGCGCTGCCTCCCTCCGTTTCAAAGCTTACGGTGTATTCGGTCGTAGGGCCGGAACTTACGGTGTCTTTAGGCTCGGGAGGCGGAGGGCTTGCAGCCGATTTGACACAGGCGGACAGAAACAGCGGAATGAAACAGAGGAGAAAAAAGCAGAAGAACGGAAAGAATGGGGATCTGTTTGGCAATAAAAAGCAAGACTCAACCGATTGGGTCTTGGGTTTTAGGTATTTTATTTCTGTGTCTGTCAATATTTTGTTTCGGTTTTGCATGGGAATATGTCCTTAAACAGAGTGAATTTGAGGCCCGATTATATATTGATTTAGAGAGTTTGGTAAGGGGGGGGCTTAGATCACCACCCCTAAAGACCACCCCTGCCCCTCCAAAGGAGGGGAATTATCACACTGGGGATTATTGAGCAGGCGGATTAATTTCAAGGTGCACAGAGTGCGCACCCGCCAATAATAGCCCCACATATCACTATGGCTCTGAGACAGTCAGGAAGAAAGTGATAGTACTCGCTACAGTATCTGTATAAGCCATTTGCAAGATGTTTATATTGCTTATTTGATATAGCATTATTCCGTGTCTTCCGGAAGTATTCAGGTTTTCACTGACTCCTGTAAAAGAAGAAGATACTGTTGTTGAATCGGAAGTATACCTATATAGAGTGTTATAGATACTTTGCCCCTTTATTTGATAACTTCCAACAATAATAAAAGGAGCTGGTGTAGCTATAATCCCTCCCCAAAGAAACGGCGTGGTCAATCTATCACCCGTAGTCACAAAATTTAGGTGGGAAATAGTTAGCCTAATTGTATCGAGTATTTGTCGTCCCTCCTCATTATACGCTTTTGTGGTAAATGTATGGATTTTGCGGGGGGTACCTACTTCGTACACGATAATATCGTAGGCTGTGGATGGCTGTAATATGGCCCGGGCATCCAATATAATTCTTTGGCTTGCATCGGCTTTGTAACGGGCTTCTTTGCTTAGAGCAAATTGAATGACTTGTTTTTCTGTATTCGGAAAGTCCACTCTCCGATAGGCGGGTAGTGCCTGTGCCTCTGTAAGGGCCGGTATTTGGCTATTTTCCGGTATCGAGAGAAACCCTGCCGGCCCACTTTGATCGGGTGTAATTCCAATATAGGCAAAGACTCCGCCCAGCAAGGCATCTTCAGCCGCAAATCTATTCTTCCACTTGGCATAAAGGGTTATGGTTGCGGTGATGGTTTCCGCAGCAAAATCAAATGTTTGTGTTTTTGCCGCATCCTTATACCAATTTACAAATACATAGTCAGTCTTGGCCGGATCGTCAGGTTTGGGGAGTTTATTTCCCTGTTTTACTGTCACAGATGCGATATTGCTGCCCTCATCGGTATCGAAGGTAACCGTATATTGGGGAAGAGAGTCTTTGCTGTCCGACAGCGGGGCACAGGAAGCCAAAAACAGATGAATGAGAAAGACGGGAAAAAAGCAGAAAAATGGGGGAAATAATAAGGGAAATTGATGTTTATCGGGAAATAAAAGAAGCGGCTTAGTTTTCTGAAAGCCTAATTTTGAAAGGATATTGGATATTGGATATTGGATATTGGATATTGGATATTCTACTCTTTATACCGATAGCCGTCAACATGTGGTTTCGTTTTTTCATAAAAGTGCTCCTTATGGACAAAATGAGAAAATGGACAAAGTGCTTTTGCGGGTTTATTGTATGTTCGTTTAGGAGGTTTGGCAAGGGGGGGCCTTATCCGCGAGTTTGGGCCCTTGAACGGAAAACCCGAGTCATTGAGCGGAGTCGAAATGCCCCAAGGTAAAGGCTCTGGGTTACTAGAAAGCGTGGGGGGCGGAACAGAAAGAGCAAGAGGAATATTCAGGCAACAGCGTGCCGGTGCCGACCCCGATAGATACCAGGTACCTTTCAGGGTGACGGTCACATTTCCCCACATATCGTCAATGACATTGAACCGGTTCGGACCTTGTGCCGGCATCGTTTAGACTCGTGGAAGTTTGTCCTTCACCAGTTTGGCAATTTTCCGGACAGGGTGCTTGCACAATTTTTCTTATTTTGTATCATGCTCCCCTATTGTTTGGCCGTGCGCTTGTCGCAGCGGTCAGACAGAAGACAGAAATACTAAAAGCGAAAGTAACTCAGCTGGTAGAGTGCAACCTTGCCAAGGTTGATGTCGCGGGTTCGAATCCCGTCTTTCGCTCTGCGAGAAAGCCCGGCTCTTGCCGGGCTTTCTCGTCTTGGAAATGGCAGGAAATACAGACCGAAATACAAAGAATAGGCCGGCATTGCCTGAGAGGAAAACGGAATGGACAAAGAAAAGGCGACCGGTAACCGGAACAGCCCGGTTTGGACCAAGCAATCTAATGGCATGATCAATACGCCTCAGGGCTTTTTGGCCACGGGAATTCACGCAGGTTTTCGGCGCGACTCCGGCCGTCTCGACTTAGGCTCCATTTATTCGGAATGCCCCGCCCAAGCGGCGGGCGTATTCACTCGCAACCAGTTTTGCGGCTCTCACGTCACGGTTACGCGAAAGGCTTTGGAACAAAGCGGCGGGGTGCTGCAAGGGCTGATTTGCAACAGCGGTCAGGCCAACACCGGAACGGGCAAACGCGGCATTGAAGTGGCCCAAAACACACAAATGCTGTATCAGGAGAAAATGAGCATCCGCAATCCGGAGTGGGTGGGGGTCTTCTCCACCGGCGTGATCGGTATTCTGCCCGACATGGACCGCTGCCGCAGAGGCATAGAGAATTTACAACTGAGTAAGAACCCAAAGGATGGCAGCGACTTCAGCCGGGCCATCCTGACTACAGACCGGGTAGCTAAGACCAGTTGCTATGTCATGGAAATTGACGGCCGTTCCGTCACGCTTTCCGGCAATGCCAAGGGCTCGGGCATGATTCACCCCAATATGGCCACGATGTTGGCCTTTATCACCACGGATGCTGCGATAGAAGAGGGCCGGCTTCGGCCATTGTTGGGCCAATGTGTCGACCGCTCCTTTCATCGCATCAGTGTCGATGGCGACACTTCTACCAATGATTCGGTGCTGATCATGGCCAACGGCATGGCCGGAAACCGGCCCCTGAATCCGGAGCATCCGGACTGGGGGACGTTCTGCGATGCCCTGCAAGCACTGTGTCTGGATATGGCCTACGCCATTGTGCGCGATGCGGAGGGGGCCCACAAGTTCATCGAGGTGGAGGTGTTTGGTGCCCCCAATGAAGAGAATGCAGCCTGGTGCGCCAAGGGGGTTATCTCTTCCAACTTGTTCAAGGCGGCCATGTACGGAGAAGATATGAATTGGGGCCGGATCAACAGTGCCCTCGGTGCCGCCGTCACCGAACACCATTTGGCCATTGATTTCAGCCGCTTAGACCTGACGGCAGGCAAGGGCGAAGACGCTATCCCGCTAATGCGGGCCGGGGAGCTGCTGGAGCATTCGGAACGCGATGCGGCAGCTCTGCTTTCTCAGCCCAATATCTACTTTGCAATCGACTTGCACTGTGGCAGCGAAAGTGCAAAGGCTTGGGGTTGCGACCTTTCCTACGACTATATCCATATCAACGCAATCAAGAGAAGCTAGCTACTGGCTACGGCAAAAGCCTCGGGCCGGATTTTCGGTGGTATCCTGCATGCCATCTTGCCATAGAATTTTGCAAGACACCTTGCCGCCGGCCGACCTGTCGGTCGGCGGCAAGGGCTATGCAGGTTTGATACCGGGTTTCATTTGGGGGAATTGTCCCCGGGTGCGCTGCCTTCTGTCGCTTGCAATGTCCAGTGTAGGCCATCCCGGCACAGAATCGTTTCCGGAAAGATTTCCTGAGCCTCAGAGAGCAGCGTTTTCAATTCCCGGTCCAGATAGCGCGGGCTGAAATGGGTCAGGGCCAACTGCTGAACCCCCGCAGTTTTGGCAATTAAAGCCGCTTCCGGTGCCGTCATGTGTTTTTTTTCGTGAGCGTTTTCGGTCAGGTCGCGGGCAAACATTCCTTCACAGATTAGCAAATCCACATCCTGAACATACTCCGCCGCTTTTTCATGGTAGAGAGTGTCGGTCATAAAAGCGAGCCGCGCGCCCGGGCGCGGCTCGCCCAAGACATCCTCGGGGCGCACGGTCTCGCCGCGTTCGTTTTGCACGGTCTGGCCACGCTGCAAGGCGCCCCAAAGGGGGCCGCGCGGCACGGCCAGGGCGGCGGCCCGTTCCGGCACGAAGATTCCGGGACGCATTTTCTCTTCGACCAAAAAGCCGACAGTCGGCTGGCTGTGAACCAAGGGAAAGCAGGAAATCTTCAGCTCGTCATCTTCGTAGAGCACCTGAGACTCCTGCCGGAATTCAATGTGTCGGAGTCGGAACGGATAATTGATGTAGATGTTTAGACTTTTGCAAATGCCGGAAATGAAGTCACAGACTCCCTTGGGTGCAACGATGTGCAGGGGTTCCACACGTTCTACTTGCGAGGAAAGCATCATCAGCCCGGGAATGCCGGTGACGTGATCGGCATGAATGTGAGAAATGAACATGTGGGAAATGTTTTTCCAGCGCAAACCCTGGCGTTTGAGTGAAATTTGAGTCCCTTCGCCGCAGTCAAACAGGAAGGACTGCCCGTTTCGGCGTACCATGATGGAAGACAAATGGCGGCGGGGCAGGGGCTGAGTCCCGCCGCATCCAATGATAAATATTTCTAACAAAATAAACTCCCTTCCGTTATTTTAGGGTAGACGGAGATGTGGATGAATGAGAAACCGAGTGTGATAACAGGGTGGATTTGTGTCAACGGTGAAGCGAATATATTGGAAAAAGAAAGTTTCTGTCCGGCCTGTTTTCTCCGCCGTAGGAGAGAAAGACTTGATAATCGGCCAAAAAGAGAGGAGATTCAACACAAGCCGGTCAGTTTTAGCGGCTTTGTGCCCCGCTTGTGCTCCGTTTATGCCCCGCTGTATACTCCGCTGTATGCTCAGGCAGAAAAAACCGGGGCGGGGCTTGTACAGCATAACTCTGAACGCCATACTGTTGCGCAACTTACTGAGAACTACGGAGAAAACGAGTGCTTTTGGGTCTTTCCCTTATGCCTTACGCTTTTTAGGTTGCCGGGTTTTTAAGTTTTTGGGCTTTTTACAGCCTTCGGCAGAACCATTTTTTGTCGTATTCTCACACAGAAAGTTTTCTTTTTTTTGTTAAGCACCACGTCTGTTAAGAAGATGTGGATATATCGTAACCATTGGCAGCATAACGCCATCGAGAGAGGTGTAGAGTGTCCCTTACTACTACTGTATTAGGCTATCCCCGTATCGGGGTCAAACGCGAATTCAAGCGGGCTCAGGAGTCCTACTGGAAAGGCAAAACGGATATTCGGGCACTACAAGATTCCGCCGCAAAAGTGCGTGAAGACAATTATCATCGTATGTTGGAAGCCGGAATTTCCGAAATCCCGGTGGGGGACTTTAGTTTCTACGACCATGTACTGGATTGTATCTGTATGCTGGGGGCGGTTCCGCAGCGTTATCGGGAGATTGCGGCCAAATTGGATCAGCCACTCGATTTGTTCTTTGCCATGGCTCGGGGGCACCAAAAAGATGGTGTCGATGTCGGCGCGATGGAAATGACGAAATGGTTTGATACGAATTACCATAATATCGTCCCTGAATTGAGTGCCGACCAGAGCTTTACACTGGACAGTTCCCGTCTGCATGGTCTTTTACGGGAAGCGAAAGATATAATTGGCGGCAAAGCTCTTGCCAATAGTACTACAGTTACGCTTCGGCCCGTGATTCTGGGGCCGGTAAGTTTTCTGCTGCTTTCCAAAGGCTTGGAACAACCGCTGACCCTGCTGGACAAACTGTTGCCGGTGTACGGACAACTGCTTGCCGAGCTGGGCGAATATGAACACATTCAAATTGAAGAGCCATTTTTGGGCCTGGACTTGGATACGGCAGCAAAAGATGCCTACCGTAAGGCCTACAGTGTGCTGGGAGCCAAAGCCAAGCTCTTCGTCACCAGTTATTTTGCTCCACTGCGTGAAAATGCGGAAATAATTCTGAGTCAGCCCATTGAGACCCTGCACATTGACTTTGTCAACAATAGTGAGGCTGAAGTTAATGCGATTTTGGCCCTTCTGGAGCAGGGCAATGTCAAAGTTTCGGCCGGGATCGTTGATGGGCGCAATGTCTGGCGCAATAAACTGCGTCAGTCTTTGGCTTTGTTGCAAAAGATAGTGGCCAGAATCGGGACCGAACGTCTGATTGTCGGCTCGTCCTGTTCTTTGCTCCACAGCCCGGCAGATCTGAGTTGCGAAAAAGGCCATTTAAGCGAGGATGTCTATGGTCAACTGGCGTTTGCACGCCAGAAACTGGACGAAGTAGTGGCCTTGGCTAAGGGCCTGGAACAGGGCGAGGCTGCGATTGCAGCCGCACTGGCAGCGAGTGATGCCGCCATCGAAGCCCGCAAAAATTCTGAAGTCATTAACAATGCCGGGGTACAGCAGCGCGTTGCCAACATTAATTCGAAGGATACCGAACGTCAGGGTCCCTTCGTCCAACGCCGGGAGAAACAGGTGGCCAAGCTGAATCTGCCGCTGTTCCCCACCACAACCATCGGTTCTTTTCCCCAGACGGCGGCAGTGCGCAAGAAGCGCAATGCCTTTCGCAAGGGGGAAATTACGGCCGGACAGTACCAAGCCTACCTGGAAGAAGAAACCATACAATGCATTAGGATGCAGAGTGATTTGGACTTGGATGTGCTGGTTCACGGCGAATTTGAGCGCACGGACATGGTGGAATACTTTGGAGAGCAATTGGACGGTTTGGCTTTTACCGCGAACGGTTGGGTACAGTCCTACGGTTCGCGCTGTGTGCGTCCGCCGGTAATTTACGGCGATGTGTCGCGCCCCAAACCGATGACAGTGGATTGGATGAGTTTTGCTCAGCAGCAGACTCATCGCCCGATGAAGGCGATGTTGACCGGGCCGATCACGATTCTCAAGTGGTCTTTTGTGCGCGATGACCAGCCGTTGTCCCGTACCTGTGCGCAGATTGCCTTTGCTCTTCGGGACGAGGTGTTGGATCTGGAGAAGGCTGGCCTGCCGATCATCCAGATTGATGAGCCTGCCATCCGCGAGGCTCTGCCGCTGCGCAAAGCCGATCAGAAGACGTATTTGGACTGGGCAGTGCAAAGTTTTCGCATCAGTGCTGCGGGGGTACAGGACGAGACACAGGTCCACACCCACATGTGCTATTCGGAGTTTAATGAGATAATGGATGCCATTGCCGCAATGGATACAGATGTTATCAGTATTGAGGCTTCGCGCTCGCAGTTGGACATCCTGAAAGTGATGAGCGAAGCCAAGTATCCGAGTGAAATTGGTCTGGGAGTCTACGACATCCATTCGCCGCGTGTGCCGGAGCCGAAAGAGATGGCCGATGTCATTCGGAAAGCCAGTCAGTACTTGGAAAACTGGCAAGTATGGATCAACCCGGACTGTGGCTTGAAGACACGCGACTGGCCGGAAACGATAGGCGCGTTGCGCCGTATGGTGGAGGCGGCCAAGACGCTGCGCGAAGAACTGGCTTAATAAAACCGAAATTGTCCGGCATCAAGGATGGCAGACCGCTGTCCTTGATGTCCCTGCCGTTCTGTTCTGCGGCCGGCTTGGGCACAGCAAGCTTTCCGGGTCCAGAGCAGGGCCCGGCAGGTGAGTGGAGCCAATCTTCTTTACTCCATTTTGTGCACCTAATTTGGCCCTTATCATTGGCGGCGTTGACGGAAAGCGGATAGTTCACAGAATGGTTGTGCGGGAGCGATCCAAACCCGGAACCGGTCGGGCCTAGATCAGGCCAAGCCGAAACCGGCTATGCCGGAAAATATTTCAGTACGGTAAACGTGATCGGTTCTGCTGAAATTCCCGCTGTCACAGAAGCCGAGCTCCGGAGCAATTGAATTGTCCTTGAGCAACATGGTCAATGACGGAAATAACAAGATCAAAGTATTTCGACTGATGGAGGGATGCCCCCTATGTCTGAACTATTGCAAATTACCGAACGCCCTCGGCTGGAGTACAGCGAAGAAGTGGCCGAGGAACTTTTGCCCTTGTATCAAAAAGTCCGGGATGTCATTCCCCCGATGGAGTGGGCCTTTCATGCGCCCTATATCAAGGCCATCAATGAACTCAAGAAAGAGCGGAATGCCGTAATCTTGGCACATAATTATATGGGCCCGGAGATTTTTCACGGCGTGGGTGACTTCCGGGGTGACAGCTTGCAACTGGCTATTGAAGCCGGCCGCACGGACGCAGAGATTATCGTTCAGGCAGGTGTCCACTTTATGGCGGAGACTTCCAAGCTGATGAATCCCGAAAAATTGGTATTGATGCCGGACATGGAAGCCGGCTGTTCTCTGGCCGAGTCGATTACGGCTGAGGATGTGCGCCTGCTGCGTGAGCAGCAACCCGGACTGCCGATTGTGACGTATATCAACACCAGTGCCGCCGTTAAGGCGGAATGTGATGTGACCTGTACTTCTGCCAACGCCGCAAATATTGTGCGGCGTATTGCCGCAGAATTTGGCACCCGGGAAGTCATCATGCTGCCGGACGAATATCTGGCAAAGAACATCGCTGCCGAGTTGAAGGCGGAGGGTCTGAAGCTGTTAATCTGGCAGGGCCACTGTGAGGTGCACGAGCGTTTCCGACCGGAAGACCTGCGCACTATGCGCGGTGACAACCCCGGCCTGAAAATTGTGGCCCACCCGGAGTGTCCCCCGGATGTCATTAAAGAAGCCGATTTTGCCGGTTCCACCTCTGCCATGATCCGCTGGATCGAAGAAAAACAACCAAAGAAAGTGATGTTGGTCACGGAATGTTCCATGAGTGCCAACATTGCGGTGACGGCACCCAGTGTCCGTTTTATCCGCCCTTGTAATCTGTGTCCGCATATGAAACGGATTACCTTGCAAAATATTTTGGATAGTCTGCTCTATTTGAGAAATCCGATAGAGATTGACGAAAATATTGTTTCCCGGGCCCGTGCTGCTGTCGAGCGCATGATCCGGCTGTCCTGATTGACAGTGACAGAATGTCACCGTACTGGCTACTGCGTTTGTGATGACAGAATTCCGGCCCTTCCCCGATTTGACTCCCCCGACTCACCCTAAGACCTCTCCCGGCCGGCCTTGCGAGGCCAACCGGGTGGTGATTATTGGTGCCGGTTTGGCGGGGTTGTTTGCCGCATTAAAGCTCTCTGAATCCGGTTCTTGGCCTGTGGTCTTGCTTTCTCCGGCCAAGTTGGGGGCCGGTAGTGCCAGTTCTTGGGCACAGGGAGGTATTGCCGCCGCCGTGGGGCCCGACGATTCGGTAGGGCTTCACGTCAGGGATACTGTTGGTGTGGGTGTTGGCTTGAACGACCGTGCCGTTGTAGAGGCCATATGTCAGTCCGCTCCAACATATATTGACGAATTGAACAGCTATGGTGTTGCGTTTGACTGGCTGGAAAGCCCTCCGGATTCGCCTAATGAGAGCGTGACGGGACAGAACGTCAAAGAGAAAGTCTCAGAAAAAATCAAAGAGAAGACAGAGAAGGACGCAACAGGACAGGCAGAAGTTCTACTAAAGGGAAGGCGTCCTATGTATGCCCTCTCGCGTGAAGCAGCGCACAGTGCAAATCGGATAGTTCGTTGCACCGGGGACAGCTCGGGCCGCATGATTATGGAAAGCCTGATTGCCCAGGTGGAGCGACAGCCCCTGATTACGGTACTGGAAGGTGTCTCGGCCCACCGCCTGTTGCAGGATGCCAATGGCCAAGTCTGCGGGGTGTCTTACCACCACTTGGCTCGGCCTGCCGGCTGGGAACAAAATGAACAGGCAAATTCTGATGCAGTGTCTCCCGGAGAGGAGCGTGTCGGAAGCTTTGCCGCCAAAGTTGTGATTTTGGCCTGTGGTGGCATAGGTTCCTTGTTTGAGGCCTCTACCAACCCCCAAAGTGCCCAGGGTCAGGGTCTGGGTATGGCGGCACTCGCAGGTGCCGTCTTGGCCGACAGTGAGTTTGTTCAGTTCCATCCCACTGCACTGGACTTGGAGGAACGGCCCCGACCCTTGGCCAGTGAGACGCTGCGCGGTGAAGGGGCCACCCTGCTCGATGCCGCAGGCAAGTGTTTCATGCAAGAGGGAGACTCCGCCCTCGCCGGGGCGGAACTGGCCCCGCGCGACATCGTGGCCCGAGCGGTGTTCCGGGCACGCCGGGAGAGTGGCGGTGCCTATCTGGACTGCCGTCATTTATGCGGTGACAGCGTTACATTTTCCCGACGCTTCCCCACTTTGTGGCAGAGTGTCCAACGGCACGGACTCAATCCGCACCGCGATTTGTTGCCCGTGATTCCGGCCGCCCACTATCACATGGGTGGCGTGGCGACGGACCTGCGTGCCCGCAGCTCCGTTCCGGGCCTGTGGGCCATAGGGGAAGTGGCCTGTACTGGCTTCCACGGGGCCAATCGCTTGGCCTCTAATTCCCTGCTCGAAGCGATGGTCATGGCCGGCAATGCGGCAGAAGACATACTGGGTCGGATTGAGACTTGGTCGGTGGATGCTGTGAACAATAGCCCGGAAAGCACTTTGGCCGCTGAGCTTGCCGATGGAAAGTCAGGCCGGTCTTTCGCAGCAGATCCTACGGAACAGGCCGATACAGATATTGGCCGACAGGCAGGGGCAGAATCTCCGGAATCCCCCACGTTGCAAGAATTGATGTCCCGATATGTCGGAGTGGATCGCAGTACGGAAGGCTTGATCACGGCACTGAAAGGCATACTCCGGCATGCCCCGCAGAGTCTTTTCATGGATGTTGTGATGAATGATCCTGCTGACAGCGAGGGTTTTCGGGGCCTCAAATCTCGGTCTGTCAGCCGGAACAATGCTTTGGTGGCGGCTCTGTTTATTGCCTGTGCTGCTTTGTTGCGCAGTGAGTCGCGCGGTAGTCACTACTACCTTTCTTCCGCTCGGTCCTCCGTTTCTGTTTCCCCGGAATTACAGACGTTGCTGGATCAATATTGCAGCAACGGCAGGCGCAGTTTTCTGGATTGGTCGGGGGTCTGCCGAATTTTGAATGTACTGCGAGACTGTTAAGTCGGTCACGGCTTGCTGAGAAGCGAGCCCAAGGAGGCCAAACAGGTCATGAATTCCACAGGTTTGCGAGAGCCCATTCCCGGTCATATCATCCGTCAGGCACTAGACCGTGCCTTTGTTGAAGACTGGGGGCTGAGCGGTGATATCACCAGCCGAGCCTGCATTTCGCCGGATGTTCAGGTGCAAGCCCAACTGCGGCTGCGCGGCAGTGAGGGGCTCAACGACTACGTTCCGGCCGGACTGGAATTGGCCAAGGCGGCTTTTCATTACGATGATGCGAAAGAAACAGAACAGGGCCGGTCGGCCCTGCGTGTGGAGTTACGGCAAAGTGACGGGGCAGTGGTCAGCCCCGGCAGTGTTTTGGCCGAAATCTCCGGGCCGGCCAGACTGTTGCTTGGCCGCGAACGTGTAGCTCTCAACTATTTGTGTCACCTGAGCGGTATAGCCAGTGTGACGCGGCAGTATGTCCGGGCCGTGGCCCACACTTCGGCCCGAATTGTCGATACCCGAAAGACCACACCGGGCCTGCGTGCCTTGGAGAAATTTGCTGTGCGCTGTGGTGGGGGCGGCAATCATCGCTTTGGCCTCTTCGATGCCATGATGATTAAGGATAATCATATTGCGGCAGCAGGCGGGATTGTCCCCGCCCTTCGGGCGGCCAGGGCAAACGGTGGACACATGGTCAGCGTCGAGCTGGAGGTGGACACCTTGGAGCAGTTATATCAAGTGAATTTTGACGACAACACCCTGCGGCCGGACTGCGTCCTGCTCGACAACATGAGCTTGGGCGACATGAAAAGGGCAGTTGCCTACGTGGCCAAACGTGCATTTTGTGAGGCATCCGGCGGCATCCGGCTGGAACGCGTGCCGGACATTGCCGAAACAGGGGTGGACCTAATTTCGGTTGGGGCCCTGACTCATTCCGCTCCAATTGTTGATATAGGTTTAGATATCAATCTTTCACACTCATAGATGTAGATACTGATACCGGCTTATAAGTACGTCAAATCTATTCCCCGGCAGTGCATTTTCCCGGTTCCCCGGGAAGCATCTCTAGGAAGCAGACGGCAGCATTTCCAGAATCAGTTCTACCTCGCCGACACTGAGTTGGGTAGCCCGGGCGATCTCGTTACTGCTCCAATTTTTGCTGTGCAACTGAATTACGGTGCTGCGTACATCGCTGTCGACCTTGCCGGCACCGTGTGAATTGCGCTCGCCCGGTTGGTTCTTGCGCATGATGGTTTCGACGGTGCGCAAGTTGTTTTGAATATCTTGTGATAATTCGAGCATTCGCGTTTCTGTCTTGGCAATCCAGCCGCGCATTTTGTCGATGCCCTGGCTGTCTTCATGCAGTTCTGCGATGGCTTCCTGCATTTGACCCAATTCTTGCTGCGTACTTTGGAGTTGCTGCTGCTGCTGCTCCAGTTCCTGTCGGAGTTCCTGCGTTTTATCAAGGCCCAGTTCCAATGGCTCCAGTTGCTCTTGGAGAACTTGAATTTTTTGGTCCAGTGAGCCCAAATTATCGCTGTAATTGTGGAGCAGCGAAGTGGCTTCCAACAACTGATCTTTGCGCTCATCGAACAATCCGAGCAGATCATTGCTTTCATTGTACAAATACTCCAGCTTATTCAACTGGTTTTGGTAATTAGAAACAGACTCTTGCTGCTGCTCCAAACTTTCGCGCTGTTGGTACAGGTCGCCGGACAGTTGCAAGACCTGCTGCATCTGTTCTTCCATTTCCGTCAGCTCATTGCGTCTGGCCAGCAGAGTTGCCAACTGTTCAGAAATTTTCTGACCCAGGAGATTATTCTCGTCCAGGTTGTCGTGCAACTGCGTAATCTCTTCTTCCATCCCGCGCAGGAGTCCTGCCTTTTGTTCCAGCTCCTCAATACTCTTCCGGAGCTTCAGACTTTCGGGCATGGCCTTTTTGAGGTTGGTCAAGGTCTGCTCAGAATGGTCAATCGTAGATTTCAGGTCACTGACATCCTGGTGCATGTTGGCCAAATCATCGCGCAGAGCCTGGCGTTCTTCCGAATTGATCTGATCCAGATCGCGGGTGCTGCCCGCAATTTTTTCGCAGAACCGACGATGGTTTTCTTCCAGTTCCAGTTTCAGCCGTTCAGAATGTTGTTCGACATCCTGAGTCAGGGTCTGATTTAGGTTTTCCAGACCCTCTTCCTGCTGCCGGGTTAATTGTTGCAGGTGCCCCAGCTCCTTGTACAACCGCTCGCGCTCGCGCTCCATAGTTGTCTGCAATTGTTTGTGCAAATCCTGAAATTCGCGTCTCTGCTGCTGGGTTTCTTTCTGTACAGATCGTTGCTGCTCTTGCCAAAATCGGTCGCGACTGCGCTGAGCCTCTTGGGCTGCCTGCTCTTCCTTCGTATTCTGTTCGGCTTGAAATCTGTCACTCCACTGACCCAATTCTTGGGCCAAATGCTCCTGTTGCTTTTCTTTCAGGTCTTCGCTGAACTCGTTTAAGCTCTTGCGCAAATTTTGTTTCCGTTCTTCAAAACGCTGAATGAAGTCTTCGTCCCACTTATTCATGGCTTGATACTGACTGTCGATTTTCTCCGAGAAATCCTTCTGATACTGTTCCAGCAAGCCTCGGCCTTCCCGTTCCCGTTCCAGCAAGCCCTGCTGGTAGAGCCGTGCCTGCTCCCGAGTATTTTGCTCTGCCTGGGCAAACTGGTGATCCGTACTGCTACGCAGCTCCGAGACAGAAGATTCGATTTCTTTGCGCAGGTCGGCCGTGTGGCTCGACAAATTCTTGTTCAGGTTGCCCAAACGTTCATCGGCATCACGCTGAAATTGTTGCAACTGCTTCAAAGTCTGTACCTGCTCAGTCTGTGCCTCTTCGACACGGTACTGTTGGGCATATTGTTTCTGCTTGAGCTTTTCCAAATGGTTGTCAAATTCCTCCAGCAGACTTTCCTGACGTTGTTCCCAATCTTCCCTGCGTTTTGCCAGTTGCTTGGCCATTGCCTCTTGTGTGTCGCCCAGTTCATGATTCCAGTTATCCCAGAGCGTATCTTTTTTCTGTTGGACTAAGGTTAATTCATTTTCCAGAGTCTGCTGTTTGGTCTGAAGCAGCTTCCGTTGCACCTCAAAATTTTGTTCGCCCTCGCTGCTCAGTTTCCCAAATTGTTCCAGACAGTCGTTCATCCGTTGCCGGACTTCTTGCTCTATTTCGCGCTCCAGTTTTGGGCCCAAGACTTGAAGGGATTCCATCTGTTTTGCCCGCACGGCTTCCATGGCCTGTTTCTGTTGATCCCACTCTTCTTCCTGGTTGCTGAATTGTGCCCCCATCAACTCTTGATGTGTGGCCATATCTTTGCGGCGTTCTTCCAGCCAATCCTGCCAGATTTGGGTTTGCTCCTCGCGGGCCGCCGTCTGTTCGTCAAAGAATCGTTCTAACTCCTTGCGGTTGCGTACCAATTCGTGCTGTACATTCCGGTGGGCCTCCGTTTCCCGGAGACCTTCACCCAAACGCTCTTGCCAGCTTTCTATGAAATCGTGCTGCTTCCGGCGTTGCTCTTCCAGCGTCGAATCCTGTTCCCGCCACACCCGGTCAAGGTGTTGCAGGCCCTGCCGACGCTGCTCCATAGTGCGCTGCCAGGTTTCTTGGGAGTTCTCCTCAGCCTGTTTCAGTTGTTTCTGCCAACGTTGGTCTTCTTCTTTCAGTTTTTCGGCAAAGCGTGTGTGCAGTTTGTGCAATTTCTCGTGGGCACTTTTTTGCTCTTCGTTCAGAGCTTTGCTCAAATTCTGCTTGTGCCGGCCGATCTCGTCGTGGATCGTGTCAAATTCATCGAGGGCATTATTCTGGAAATTCTCCAGATACGCTTCCTGCCGTTGCAGCATCTTTTGCTCAGCCAACTTAATGTTCTGATCGGCGATATTGGCTTTAGCTTGGGTAGACTCTTTGGCACTGCGCAAATATTCGAGAATTTGCTCTTGTTCCAAATCATGCTGCTGTTGCAGAGCCCCGGCCTCTTTCAGAACTTGCTGCAAACGATCCCATTCTTGCAGGCCGCCGCTGACCAGCTGTTGGCGTTGTTGTTCTCTGCTGATCAATTTCCGGGCCTGTCTCTGCAAACCATCTCTTAGCTTGTGGTAGGTTTCCTGCTCTTCCTCCAGGTTTTGCAGACGTTTTTCCTGTTCTTTGCGGTAGCGGCGTTGTTCTGTACGTTGCAGCTTCTTCAACTCGTTCAGGTCGTTTTCAGCCCGTTCGAGGTCTGTCGTCATTCGGCCCGAAGTCTCTTTCCAGTGCTTCCGGACTTCTTCGCTTTCGCCCAAGGCATTGCGCAGACTGCTGTCCAGCTCTGAATACTTCGCTTCTGAGCCCTGAATCATTTCGTTGAGCTTGTGGGATTGGGCCTCAACCTGCTGCATATCACCGGACAGACGGGACTGCCATTGACTGTATTCACCGCGCTCATCCATCAGGCTACAGTCTGTCAGCAGTTGTTCCAGGCTGCTTTTCAGCTCACTGTCCTGCGTCAGCAGGGCCAGTAGTTGCTCCCGACACTCCTGCGTGACGGCGGCGATTTCCTGTTCCGCACCGAGCAACCGGGTTTTTCCGGAGTCCTGAAAGCCGGGTTGTACCAAATTCAGGCCGAAGAATAGACTGAGACCCTTGTCCCAAAAGGCATTAACCTGTTCAATCTTTTCCGGGAAGACCTGACGCAAAGCAGCCAGAAAAGCTCCCTGCAACTGGCGGACGTGCAAACCCCCGGCCAAACCCCCAGAGCAAGCGTGGCCGTTGACAAAGCTTTGTACTAAACGTTCGTTGTGCAGACCCCCGTCATTCCCCTGCCATTCTGCCAAGTGGGCAAAACTGAGCTGCCAGTTGGTACCGCGCAGACTCCGGGCTTCGTACAGGTAGTTCAGTTTGCGCCACTGCGGCAGAGACTGAAACAGGTCTCCGACACCTGCCTGAGTGATGACGTGAGTCTGATTCAGGCGGATTTCCAAGCCCGGGTGCAGGGCGGCTACTTTGCAGAGGACATCGAACAGAACTGGGATGCGGACAGATTGCTTGCCAAAAATCTCCGTATCCGGTGTGAAACGAATAAAGGTGCCGTCTTCTTTGTCACAGCGGCCCAAACGTTCACGTTGGGCAACGCCTTTGACACTCTCCATTTCTGCAAATCTTCGGTTGCGATAGGAGCGAATGAGGAAACGGCTGCTGAGGGCGTTGACCAGTTTTAGGCCGAGCCCGCTGAGTCCCTCACAATACTGAATCTGACTGTTGTTGGTCTTGCGGTCCCGGTTCAATTCCTGGGTTTCGGCACGCAGCCGATTGTGGGGGATGCCCCGAGCATAATCGCGTACCGTAATTGTTTCGGAACTGCACAGCACATCAACAACTTTGCCGTGCCCTTGTAAAAACTCATCGACACTGTTGTTGAGTAATTCCTGAAATAGCAGGGAGACTCCGCCGTGCCAAGTCCGGTCATTTCCCGTATCATAGCGCAGCTCCTCTGAACCGGAGACAGGCGAATGGGTCATGGGGTTGCCAATTGTGAGGTAGTTGGTGTAATGGCTCCGAATGTGCTCGATCACGGCACTGGGGCTGCTGCTTTTGACTGTGGTCTGTATGTCTGCCGGTTGGGCCAACCGGGGCAGGCTCATACCGAGTTTCGCTTTTGTTTCGGCCCGGGCTTGTTCGCCGGCATGGTTCAGAGTAAATGGCACTTCTTGCAGTTGTGGCATTTCTACCTTTCTCATCACTTTTCCCATCGACTTTTGAGAATCCTCATCTGCGATGATTGAAGCACTGTCAGAAATATCTTTCATATTATACTCATCTATTTTGGGGAATAAGCAGATCCACATCCGGGCAGGCAGCAGAGAGCACTTGTCCAAAAGCTACATCGGTCGGTCAGCTTACGGAAAATTTAACATATTCACGAAAAAAAAACAAATTAATTAATGCAAAAAAAGGTACTGATTTATCCTTCTTGTTTTTCCGGAAATTTGGGTATCCTGTATTCTGCTCTATATATGTGAGTCATGCTGCCAAAATCGGCCTCAATCGGCCTGAACGCTCGCGGTACCTGCCGGAGATCATTCTCAGGCAGGTGCAAGAATCTTTTGCGGCAGAACTAATGAGAAAGCCAATGAAAAAGTGAGTGAAAATATCAATACAAAGGCCGACAGAAGGGCCCTATAGACCTTACTCCTGGCGCACCAGGACATCGCGGATGCCCAGGCGGGCCAGTTCGGTGCGGTAGTATTCTACCTGTTCTTTATTCAGGTTGACGACAATTAGGCGGTGGTAGTCTCCGTGCTGTTCCAAGTGGATAGGGATGCCGGCCTCTTCCAAGAGTTGCAAATGTCGGTTGGCGTATTTTAGTTTAGAATAGCTGGCAATCTGGATTGCCAGGCGACGCTGTTCGGGGATTTCTCCCTCCGTGGCCGCAGGGGTATGGATCGGCGTTCCCATCGGTTTCGTTTGGTTTTGTGTTTTCGTTTGACGCTCTGCGGGCAAAGACAAAATCACCACTTGGGTCGGAACGACCCCGACTCCCATCATTTCCAAGTCCTCGGCGGCGCGTTTGGAAACATCGATGATGCGTCCGGCAACGAACGGACCCCGGTCATTGACCCGCACATCGACACGCTTGTCGTTGTGCAAATTGGTGACTGAAACCACGGTGCCAAATGGCAATGTTTTGTGGGCCGCCGTCATGTCGTACATGTCAAAAGGCTCTCCACTGGCCGTTTGGCGGCCGTGAAACTTGTCGGCATAGTAGGAGGCTTGGCCTTGTTGGAACATATCCACTTTCAGGCCATCGCTGCGCGGAGCTGCCTGTACTGTTTCGGTCTGGGCCTGAGTCTGAGTCTGTTGGGGGGCTCCCGAGACCTGTGCTTCGACTGTTGCCGGACTCATGACAACGGCATTTGTCCCATCTTCCGGCGGTTCTGACGCGCGATTTGTCGCGGCACCTGCACTTAGTGTTTGGGGTGTTTGGGGTGTTCCGGGCACTCCGCGCCCTGCTTCCCCTGTGCGCTCGGTACTTACAGGATTATCCGGTCGGGGCACGGCCGTAGACAATTCCGTATTCGAGGGTGTCCCGGGCAAGTCGCGCCGTGAGGTATCACCCCCATTCGGGGGCGTGGAAACAGTTTCGGGGGTGACCGCAGGGGCGACTGTTTGGAGGGATGGACTGTCTTCGGCATGATCCTGTCGTGCGGCGGGTCTGTTGGTTTTTTCTATGGCCGCATCACGGATGGCAGGTTGTATGGAAGCATTTCTACCTGCTTTGGCCGTTGCTTCCGGTCCCGATCGGCTTTCCTGAGCTGCAAGTGCGACCCCATGCCCAAGTCCCGGTTGCCCAACTTGGCTAAGACCCGGCGGCAGCCATGACAACCCCGACCACAATAATATGGCTTGTAATAATATTACCTTCAATACTATCTTCTGCCATTTGGGAAACGGCCTTCCGGGTATGGAGAAAGCGGCAGCCAAATCAAAAAAGTAGGGTGACATTCCGGAATTTTCCCCCTCTTGGGTTTGCGCATTGTCGGAATTACTGCATGGGCTTTGCTGTGGGCCTGTCATTCAATACCTCGCGTCACTCCGTCTGTTTAGATTCCCGATATGCAAGATTTTGCGGGAAGAAAGATAAAGATATTGTAAAATGCCCGGTTTGCTTGACTCGCTTGGTTCGTCGGGGAGAAGCCCCATCCGACTGTGAGAGCAGGCAGCTGTCTCGGGAATTTGTTTAAAGGTACTTCATAGCCTGTTCAATGGCCATTCTCGGGCCGTTCAATGGCTTTTCAAGATCGTCTCTTATGGGCTTTGCCGCCGTGAATCCAGAGAAATCTAAGGAATCCACAGCAGCCAATGCGTAGAAATTCTAGGTAAAGTATAGTGGTGTGGCAAGGGTAAAATGGAACCTTCTGATTTCCTGTTAAGTGGGCAAAGAAGTGGTCAAGAGAAGAGGACAAGAATCAGGTAAGGAGTGGACAGCAAAAGGGTCGTTAATGAAGGTTGTGACCGTAAAAGCAGCAGAATTTTTAAAACCGTAGCCATAATTTGTTTTTTGTAAAGAAAATATGTAGGGCCGACCTGTATGCCGTCTTTGGGTATTAAGGTCAATAGACGTCAATAAAAGAACTGTTGCCGGTCGGGTTGGTTTGGCGCATTGCTTGGGTGATTGGGTGTTTGATCGGGTAATTGGGTAATTGGGTAATTGGGTGTGGGCTGCCCGGAATCGGAACAGGGAGACACAATTCCCGCACTCTTTCGGGCGGGAAGGAGGAATGAGAGAGGCAGCCCGTATAGGCTTCGGTACCCGGGCCTTTGGGCAACTTCGGGTTCGCACCCGGAAAAGGTGATCGCCGCATTGATTATAGGAGGCGGCCCGAAAAATAGTTGCACGGCAACAGAGCTTTCACTATATTCCTTGCAATCTTAATGTAACGTGGGCTTGGTCTGCGTAAAAAATTCAGGAGCCGGTACATGTATAACATTCGCTGCTACAACAATATTTCGGAAAAAGGGTTGAGTCGTTTGCCCGCTTCCATCAAATATTCGGATAGCGAACCCTCTGCTCAGGATACGCAAAACACGCACGGAATTTTGCTGCGCAGTCACAAATTGCAGAGCAGTGAGATTGGAGAAAACATTTTTGGCATTGCCCGAGCCGGTGCCGGCACCAACAACATTCCAGTGGAAGAATGCGCCAAGCGCGGTATTGTGGTGTTCAATACTCCCGGTGCCAATGCCAACAGCGTTAAAGAGCTGGTTGTTTGCGCCATGTTGCTTTCGTCCCGCAAGTTGAGTCAAAGCATCCGGTGGCTGGCCGAGCTGGGGACTGCGGACCCCCAAAAAGTCGAGGCCGGGAAAAAAATGTTTACCGGCCCCGAAATCTCGGGCAAGACTCTGGGTATTCTTGGCTTGGGGGCCATCGGCTCCCTGGTGGCGAATGCCGCAGATGCCTTGGGTATGACGGTGATTGGTTATGACCCGTTCCTTTCGGTCAGGAATGCGTTGAAGTTACCCAAGGGAATCAAATTGTTTGAGGACATCAACGATGTGCTGAGGCAGTCGGACTATATCAGCCTGCACTTGCCCCTGTCGCCGGAAACTAAGGGTCTGCTCAAAGCGGATAACATCGGAATCATCAAGGAAGGTGCCCGTCTGATTAACTTTGCCCGCGCCGGGCTGGTGGATGAAACGGCCGTGGCCGATGCTCTGAAAACAGGTCGGATCAGTCACTACGTGTCTGATTTCCCCGACCAAAGATTCTACGGTTTGGAAGGGGCGATCAGCTTTCCGCACTTGGGAGCTTCGACGCCGGAGGCGGAGGAGAACTGCGCGATAATGGCCTGTGATCAGTTGACGGATTTCCTGTTGCACGGAAATATTCGCAACTCGGTCAACTACCATGATTGTGAGCTGGAGCGCGATACGGAGCACCGCCTGACCTTCTCCCACGAAAATATTCCCAATATGTTGGGCCAAATTTCTTCGACTTTGGCCAAGGAAAAGTTGAACATTCAGGAGATGATGAACCGGCACTGTGGCGATTTTGCCTACACGATTCTGGACGTGGATTCGGCTCCGACCGAAAAGACGCTGAAAGAGTTGAGGGCCATTCCCGGTATCTTGAAGTTGCGCTATTTGACCTAATCGGCGGTCCGGTCCGGCAGATTATTGGCCGAACCGGACCCGTCTGGATTTTGAGGAGGCGAGAGTGCCGGACAATCAAGTATTGGAAGCAGCGCAGTTGAAAGCGGTGCAGTTAAAAGCAGCGCAGACCGAGGATGGTCTGCGCTTTAGTGTCTGTGCCTTTTACAAGTTTGTGACCTTGGAAGATTACCCGGAATGGCAAACGCCCCTGAAGGAATTTTGTGTCGAGCGGGGAATTTACGGCACAATCTTGCTGGCCCGTGAGGGCTTTAACGGAACGGTGGCAGGTTCGTCCGAGGCCATTGCCGAGTTGAAGGCCCATCTAAATGCCGATGAGCGTTTTCGGGACAGCGAGATGAAGGATTCCCGGGCCGGCGAAATGCCGTTTGATCGTATGAAAGTCCGCATCAAACGTGAAATTGTCGCGTTGGGTGCTCCGGAAATTAACCCGGCCGAGTGTCGCGGTACCTATGTTGCACCTGAAGACTGGAACGCCAAGGTGCTGGACCAGGGTATTCCGGTGATTGATACGCGCAACGACTACGAGTATACACTGGGCAGCTTCCCCGGGGCGATCAACCCGAATACCGCGACATTTAAAGAATTTAAGGACTACGTTGGGACTTTGGACCCGAAGGAGATGCCGAGAGTGGCGATGTTTTGCACCGGCGGTATCCGCTGTGAAAAGGCCTCAGCTTACATGTTGAGCAAGGGGTTTGAAGAAGTTTGCCACCTGAAAGGCGGCATTTTGCAGTACCTGGAAAACGTGCGGGAGGATAACCGCTGGGAAGGGGAGTGCTTTGTTTTTGACAACCGGGTTGCCTTGAAAAAGGGCTTAGAGTTGGGCGAGTCCGGTTATTGCATGAACTGCCAAGCCTCGCTGAAACCCGAAGATATGACGAAAAGTACGGATTGGGAACACGGTGTTTCCTGTCGTCATTGCCATGACCGGACTTCCGAAGAGCAAAAGGAAGAACTGCGTCTCCGCTTGGAATTGCGCCTCGGCTTGAGACAGCAGAAGAAAACGGCCTCGGTCTTTCCGGTTCCGCTTAATTCTGAGACCTGATTCCCGGGGTTGATTCCTAAGGCTGATTCCTAAGGCTGATTTCGTGGACCGGTTTACGTTGTATTCAGTTGCGTTATGTTGCATTACTTTAGCGTTGGCACCGGAACCGGGTAGTTGTAGACCAGTTGCCGGACAATTTTTGCCGCGTTTGCGGCGGCCAGCGGCAGATACTGCTGAAAGTTGACCTTTCCATCCGGGCGCAGCGGAAAATCGGAAATGGAGCGGACAACCAAGCAGGGGCAGCCGTAAAGAAAGGCGATGTGGGCGATAGAAGCCGCCTCCATATCTACAGCCAAGGCTTTGGGAAATTTTTCCCGGATCAGAGCAAGCTGCCTGCTGCCGTGTTCGATAAAGGAATCTCCGCTGACAATTTGGCCGATTGTGGCCTTGTTTCCCTGCTCCGATTCAGCGGCAAAAAATTCATTGGCCAGTTGCAGTGTCATTTCACGCAGGTGGGGGCCGGAGGGGAAGCACTCCGGGTTGCCGGGGAGTTGGCCATATTTGTAGCCAAAGGTGCGGACATCGACATCGTGGTAGGCCAGAACATCGGCAATGACAATGTCTCCGTGCCGGCCGTCGGCGAACAGGCCGCCGGCAGAGCCCAAATTGACAATGTAATCCACTTTGTGGTTTTGCAGTAAAAGGCCGGTATGCAAAGCCGCTTGGGCTTTGCCAACGCCGCTTTGCAACGCGACAATTTCCGCAGGTCCGTTTTGGGTTTCCAGGCTGCCGTAGTGCCATTCTAAAATGGGTGTGGAAATGTGGTAGCGGCTCTGTTCGCTCTTGCGGGTATGGTTTTGGAGCAGGGCGGTCAGTGCATCCAGTTCTTCTTCCATGGCCGCAATAATACCGATTTTCATGGGATTTCCTTTATTCAGGCAGGAGATTTTAGAGTCCTGTACCGTAACGGAAAAGCGGTGTTTGGAAAAGTTGGCTGACAGAACAAATTTCATACCGGAAAATGAAACACGGATACGGGTTCAGACCTATTCTGACGCAGAAAGGCAGTTTTGAAAGGCCGTATAGGTTCTGTTTCCGGAATATTTGGCAATGGCAGACAGCAAGAGGATGGCAAGACCAAGGCAGGAAAAAACGGCCAAGCCAAGCCAGACCTCCGTCTATTCACTTACTAATACCGTCTTGTCGTTGTTCAAAAAATCAAATTCTTGCCCCCCAAATAGATAGTCTATAGCAACAGAAAAACTTAAATTAGTAGTTTTTGCCATTCCGTCCCAAAGGCTTACGCTTGTGCCGGGTCCCGAGGTCGTGATATTGTAAAGATCATAGAGTAAGAGTGGTCCGGCAGTGGTTTTTTTTAAAGGGCGGGTATTTTTGCTGATCTCATCGAATAGGATTGAGGGATTAGTTGAGAATCTCCAAAGATAGCCTCCTCCGGTTGTCAAAAAATAATAAAACCTTGCCGGGATTAAATAACTCTCGGAAGCCTTATACTCCATATTAGGAGAAGTGCTGCCGGCCGTAACTTGCTTATAAAAACTACTGTATGTTCCTCTTGTGGTCGGGTAGGTGGCGGGAAAGTTCTCTGTGGTAAACGCCAGTTTTTCTATGGCTGTACCTGTCGCACCTGCTATGTCATAGAAGTGAGCGTAGTAGCCGGTGTTCGGGTGCAGCAGTTCCGGAGCGGCGGCAATGGCACTGACAAAGCCTGTAGCACCTCCGTCAACAGACACCGTTACATTTGGATTAAACTTGGCAGCAGTCATTTTATCGGTCATGGAAAGGTAGACAGTTCGGGGTGTTCCGTCCGTTTTGGTTTTCCGGGTGTAGAAACCGGGGAGGTCTTTCACGCCGGCATAGGCGGGAGCTGTGGCATCTTTGCTGACAATAACCCCAATGGTTCCTGTCCCTTGGGTGCCGTTGTCAAACTGTACCAGCCCTTCCCTCATGGAGACCCAGGCCATAGAGGTGTTGAGTGTGAGTTTTTCCCACTTGGCATACAGGGTGAGGTTCCCGGTAACAGTCTCTTGAGTAAAGTTGAAAAGTGTGGCTAGAGTTTGCTCTTTGTACCATCCGGCAAAAACAAAACCGGCTTTGGCGGGGTCTGTCGGTTTGGGGGACTTGTTGCCGCTTGCGATTGTTTGCGAAGCTACTTCTGTGCCGCCTTGGGAATTGAAAGTGAGGGTGAAGGTTACAGTAGCCGGCAGGTCACCGGTGTCCGCCAGCGGAACACAGGCGAGCAGAGACAAACCGAGAACAGACAGGAAAAAGAGGGCTAAAAAAGGAAGGAAAAGTGAATAAAAAGGTTTAGGACGGTTTGCAGGGAATCTAAGTAAATGCCTATTTTCTAAAGTAGTGTGATATTGGATATTGGATATTGGATATTGGATATTATACTGTTTGGCCGGTCACCGGTCAATAGTGTTATTTCATGTTTCATAGGGAAATACCTCCGAATAGCGTAATTTTGGCCTATTATATGTTCGTTTAGGAAATTGGGCAAGGGGGGCCTCTCGGCCCCTTTTTTGAGGGTGTTGGAGGGGGCTTTTTGCCTACTCCGTTACCAATACCGCCTTGTTGTTGGCAAAAAAATCAAATTCTTGCCCCCCAAATAGATAGTCTATAGCAACAGAAAAACTTAAATTAGTAGTTTTTGCCATTCCGTCCCAAAGGCTTACGCTTGTGCCGGGTCCTGAGGCTGCAATATTGTATAAATCATAGACTAAGAGTGGTGGAGCAGAGTTTCCGAAAGGGCGGGTATTTGTAGTGGGTTCATACATTCGGACTGAGGGATTAGATGAAAATCTCCAAAGATAGCCTCCTCCGGTTGTCAAAAAATAATAAAACCTCGCCGGGATTAAATAACTCTCGGAAGCCTTGTACTCCATATTAGGAGAAGTGCTGCCGGCCGTAACTTGATTATAAAAACTACTGTATGTTCCTCTTGTGGCGGGGTAGGTGGCGGGAAAGTTCTCTGTGGTAAACGCCAGTTTTTCTATGGCTGTGCCTGTCGCACCTACTATGTCGTAGAAGTGAGCGTAGTAACCGGTGTTCGGATGCAGGAGTTCCGGAGCGGTGGCAACAGCACTGACAAATCCCGTAGATCCTCCGTCAACAGACACCGTTATACCCGCATTAAACTTGGCGGAGGTCATTTTATCGGTCATCGAAAGATAGACGGTTCGGGGTGTTCCGTCCGTTTTGGTTTCTCGGGTGTAAAAACCCGGCAGGTCTTTCACGCCGGCATAGGCGGGAGCTGCGGCATCTTTGCTGACAATAACGCCAATGGTTTTTAGTCCTTGGGTATTATTGGGGGTATCATTGGGGGTGCCGTTGTCGAATTGTACCAAGCCCTCCCGCATGGAAACCCAGGCCATGGAGGTGTTGAGTGTGAATTTTTCCCACTTGGCATACAGGGTGAGGTTTCCGGTAATCGTCTCCTGAGTGAAGTTGAAAAGGGTGGCCAAAGTCTGCTCTTTGTACCATCCGGCAAAAACAAAGTTGGCCTTAGCGGGATCTGTCGGTTTTGAAGATTTTTCTCCGCTTGCTATTATTTGCGAAGTTAGCTCTGTGCCGCCTTGAGAGTTGAAAGTGATAGTAAAGGTTGACGTAGACGCAGGCGGGTCACCGGTGTCCGGCAGCGGAACACAGGCGAGCAGAGACAGACCGAGAACGGACAGAAAAAAGAGGGGTAAAAGACGAAGGGGAAGTAAATAAAGAGGCTTAGGACAACTTGTAGGGGGTTGAAATAACGGCTTGTTTTCTAAAGTAGTGTGATATTGGATATTGGATATTGGATATTGGATATTATACTGTTTAGCCGGTCACCGGTCAATAGTGTTATTTCATGTTTCATGGGGAAATGCCTCCGAATAGCGTAATCTTGGCCTATTATATGTTCGTTTAGGAAATTGGGCAAGGGGCCCCCTCGGCCCCTTTTTTGAGGGAGTTGGAGGGAGGCTTTTCGCCTATTCCGTTACCAATACCGCCTTGTTGTTCTCGTAGAATGTAAATTGATGGGATCCAAACGCATGGTCTATAGTACAGGAAAAACTTAAATTCGCAGTTTTGATCATGGTATCCCAAAGACCTACGCTTGTGCCCGGCCCTGAGGCTGCAATATTATATAGATCATAGATTAAGAGTCCCGGAACAGGGTTTCCAAAAGGGCGAGTATTTGTACCGGTCTCTGATATTGTGATTGTAGGATTGAGGGAGAACCTCAAAAGATAGCTTCCTCCAATTGTCAAAAAATAATGAAACCTTGCCGGAATTAAATAGCTTTCGGAAGCCTTGTACTCGATAGCCGGAGAAGTACTGCCGGCCGTAACTTGGTTATAAAAACTACTGTATGTTCCCCTTGTGGTGGGGTAGGTGGCGGGAAAGTTCTCTGTGGTAAACGCCAGTTTTTCTATGGCTGTGCCTGTCGCACCTGCTATGTCATAGAAATGAGCATAGTAGTCGGTATTTGGATGCAGCAGTTCCGGTGCGGCGGCAATGGGACTGACAAAGCCTGTAGCACTTCCGTCAACAGACACCGTTATACCCGCATTAAACTTGGCGGAGGTCATTTTATCGGTCATCGAAAGGTAGACGGTTCGGGGTGTTCCGTCCGCTTTGGTTTCTCGGGTGTAAAAACCCGGCAGGTCTTTCACGCCGGTATAGGCGGGAGCTGCGGCATCTTTGCTGACAATAACGCCAATGGTTTTTAGCCTTTGGGTATTATTGGGGGTATCATTGGGGGTGCCATTATCGAATTGCACCAAGCCCTCCCGCATGGAAACCCAGGCCATAGAGGTGTTGAGTGTGAGTTTTTTCCACTTCGCGTACAGGGTGAGGTCCCCGGTAATCGTCTCCTGAGTAAAGTTGAAAAGGGTGGCCAAAGTTTGTTCTTTGTGCCATCCGCCAAAAACAAAACCGGCTTTGGCGGGGTCTGTCGGTTTTGAGGACTTGTTGCCGCTTGCGATTGTTTGCGAAGCTACTTCTGTGCCGCCTTGGGAGTTGAAAGTGATAGTAAAGGTTGACGTAGACGCAGGCGGGTCACCAGTGTCCGTCAGCGGGACACAGGTGAGCAAAGACAGACCGAGAACAGAGAGGAAAAAGAAGGCTAAAAGACGAAGAGGAAGTGAATAAAGAGGTTTAGGACGGTTTGCAGGGAATCTAAGTAAATGTCTATTTTCTAAAGTAGTGTGATATTGGATATTGGATATTGGATATTGGATATTATACTGTTTAGCCGGTCACCAGTCAACAGTGTTATTTTATGTTTCATGGGGAATTGCCTCCGAAATTGTAAAATTCTGGCCTATTATATATTTGTTTAGTGGCAAGTACAAGAGGGCAGTTGGAGGAGGCTCTGTTTCTGACATTTTGTGAATGGTCTGGCCCCAAAAACAAAAATGGATTATAGTGAGGAGCGTTATGGATAATACTCCGTTTGACAAAATGATGCAGGGCATGGCAGAACTTCAGGAATCTCAGGCTAAGGCGGATTTGGAGTCTCAGAAACTCCGGGAGCTTGCTGCCCGGACAAGCCGGAAGCTGAACCTTGTTGACAACATCTTTGAGAGTATCGGTATTAAAACAGGCTGCTTCGCCGAGGAGCTGGTTTCCGGCAGTTTTAAGAGAAACCCTGTGCTTGGGGGGACTCGCTACGACACGGTCGAGTGCAATGTTCCGGACAGCAATGGCAAAACCGAGTATGATATTCTGCTTTTTAACGACAGTTCGGTCGCTATTATTGAGATCAAATACAAGGCCCATCTGAAAGACATCGAAGATTTATTGGAAAAAAAGGCAGTGGCCTTCCGCCTCAGTCACCCGGAATGTGCAGGGCACAAGCTCTACTTGGGCCTGGCGACAATGATCAGCTACGACGAGCTGGTCCAAAAGGCCGGTGAGGCAGGCATTTACCTGCCGGGCCATGAGGGGAAGTATGTCGAACTGCTTTCTGATAAGGTACGGGCTTTTTGAGCCTATTTCGAATCATTCTGTTTATTTTTAATAAACAGAATGATGTAGAGTTGCCCGGCTCCGGTCCCCCGAAAACGAGGGGAAATAGATAACAGCGAGACAAAAGTATGGAGGATAGCCCTACTCCGTTACTAATACTAGTTTTGCACTGCTGTAGATCACTGTCCTTTCTCCTCCAAAAAGTAGGTCAATTTGAAAATAAGAATTTAAAAAGGCTTTTAGCATCCCGTCCCAAAGTACGATGTTTGTGCCGGGCCCTGAGGGCGTAATATTGTATAGATCATAGTATAAACCTGCCGCCGGTACGGGGTTTCCAAAAGGTCGGTTTTGTGCAGATGGTTCCGGTAGTTCATATGAACTAGTTCCAATCGTAAAAGCATACAGCCCTCTACCTGAATGCAAGTGATGTAATCTGGTCGGAATTAAATAAATTTCGGAAGACTTGTACTCCAGTGAAATAGTCCTAATCCGGTCATAGAAACTGCTGTATGTTCCTCTCGTGGTGGGATAGCTGCTTGGGAAGTCTTCCGTCGTAAATTTCAGTTTTTCTATGGCTGTGCCGGTCGTATCCGTGGTTTCATAGAAATGAGCATAATATTGGGTGTTCGGGTGTAAAATCTCCGGTGCAGACGTAATCGCACTCACAAAACCCGTAGCTCCCCCGTCAATGGAAACCGTCACATTTGCATTAAATTTAGCGGTGGTCATTTCATCGGTCATAGAAAGATAAACGGTTCTGGCTGTTCCGTCCGCTTTGGTTGTTCTGGTGTAAAAACCGGGTAAGTCCTTGGCGCCGGCATAGGCGGGAGGCGTGGCTTCTCTGCTGACGATAACCCCAATTGTTTTTGCCCCTTCAGTCCCATTGTCAAATTGTACCAGCCCTTCCCGCATGGAAACCCAAGCCATGGAAGTGTTTAGGCTTGCAGCAGCAGGGGGCTCAGCCGCAGGCGGGTCACCGGTGTCCGGCAGCGGAGCGCAGCCGAGCAAAGACAGAAAAAAGAAGGATAAAAGACAGAAGGGAAGTGAATAAAAAGGTTTGGGACGGTTTACAGGTGGTATAAGTAAACATTTGTTTTTAAAAGTAGTGTGATATTGGATATTGGATATTGGATATTGGATATTATACTGTTTGGCCGGTCACCGGTCAACAGTGCTTTTTCATGTTTCATGGGGAAATGCCTCCGAATAACGTAATCTTAGCCTATTATATATTCGTTTTGGATATTTGGCAAGGGGAGGCCTTTGCCCCCACCTCTTGCCCCCCTCGGCCTCTTTTTTGAGGGGGGTTTGAGGGGGCTTTCCGCCTATTCCGTTACCAATACTGCCTTGTTGTTCTCGTAGAATGTAAATTGATGGGATCCAAACGCATGGTCTATAGTACAGGAAAAATTTAAACCCGCAGTTTTGATCATGGTATCCCAAAGATCTACGCTTGTGCCCGGTCCTGAGGACACAATATTGTATACATCATAGATTAAGAGTTCCGGAAAAGAGTTTCCAAAAGGGCGGGTATTTGTGCCTATCTTCGGCATTTGGCTTGTAGGAAAGTCCGAGAACCTCCAAACATAATCTCCTCCAATAGTCAAAAAGTAGTGAAACCTTGCCGGAATTAAATAGTTTTCGGAAGCCTTGTACTCGATAGCCGGAGAAGCACTGCCGGCAGCTATTTGATTATAAAAACTACTGTATGTTCCCCTTGCGGTGGGGTAGGTGGCGGGAAAATTCTCTGTGGTAAACGCCAGTTTCTCTATGGCTGTGCCTGTCGTGTCTGCTATGTCATAGAAGTGAGCGTAGTAGCCGGTGTTTGGGTGCAGCAGTTCGGGAGCTGCGGCAATGGGACTGACAAATCCCGTAGTACTTCCGTCAACAGACACCGTTACATTTGCACTAAACTTCGCTACCGTCATTTTATCGGTCACAGAAAGGTACACAGTTCGGGGCGTTCCGTCCGTTTTGGTTTTTCGGGTATAAAAGCCGGGCAGGTCTTTTACGCCGGCATAGGCGGGAGCTGCGGCATCTTTACTGACAATAACGCCAATGGTTTTTAGTCCTTGGGTATCATTAGGGGTATCATTGGGGGTGCCATTATCGAATTGCACCAAGCCCTCCCGCATGGAAACCCAGGCCATGGAGGTGTTGAGTGTGAATTTTCCCCATTTGGCATACAGGGTGAGGTTCCCGGTAATCGTCTCCTGAGTGAAGTTGAAAAGTGTGGCCAGAGTTTGCTCTTTGTACCATCCGCCAAAAACAAAACCGGCCTTGGTGGGGTCTGTGGGTTTTCGAGATTTTTCTCCGCTTGTTATCGTTTGTGAAGCTACCTCTGTGCCGCCTTGGGAATTGAAAGTGAGGGTGAAGGTTACGGTAGCCGGCGGGTCACCGGTGTCTGGCAGAGGGACACAGGCGAGCAGAGACAGACCGAGAACAGACAGGAAAAAGAAGGCTAAAAAATGAAGGGACAGTGAATAAAAAGGTTTAGGACGGTTTGCAGGGGATTTAAGTAAATGCCTATTTTCTAAAGTAGTGTGATATTGGATATTGGATATTGGATATTGGATATTATACTGTTTGGCTGGTCACCGGTCAACAGTGTTTTCTCATATTTCATGGGGAAATGCCTCCGAATAGCGTAACTTTGGCCTATTATATATTCGTTTAGGAAATTGGGCAAGGGGGGCCTTAGACCACCAACCCCAGCCCCTCTTTTGAGAGAGTTGGAGGGGGGAATTGGAGGGTTTGGGCCCCCACCGGGCTAGTGGCCCCAAAATACCTAATGGCGAGTCACGGGAATCTCAAATTTTGTTGGTGCCCCTATAGAGTCAAGAATCGTGCTGTGTATCCTTTGTAGGATCTTCGTTTTATCTGCGGCTATCCAATAGGCATAGTGGTTCGTGGTGTTGGATGTATAGCCGGAAATGAACCCGTATGCCAAATAAAAAGTGGGAAGGGCAGTCGCCACAGTACCATCATAACCGCCAATCTTGAGATCGAACTGATCCGTATCCTCTTTGGTGAAAAGGTCAACTTGGAAAGGGCTAAAGTTTGTATAACTATAACACACCACGACACCCGTTTGTTCCTGCATAAAATAGAAGCTATCTAAGCTTCCCACACATTTGCTGCCATTACTGCTAAGCCATTGGGCCTCACCCTCAGCGGGTAGGGCAGTGGTAGAGAAAGGCACTACGGCCATATCATCGGTGACGTTTAACCCCGTAATTTCTGCCGTTGTCGTAATACGGCCTGAGGGGAAATAGAGATAGAGTTTGTAAGCCGTATTAGGCGTAAGTACATCGTCCAATGTAAGCCCGTCAGAAAAAATGCTGCCGTAGTGTTGGCTGATGCTGATTTTTCTTGTGCCACCGGCGGGTATGCTGATACTGACATGACCCTTACCGGCCTGTGCTTCGGCCTCAGTGGGGGCCGCTTCGGCAGCTAAGCGAACAACCGCGCCTATGTTTGCGAGTTCCACGTTGCTGCTTATTTCCAATTGCAAAGAAGAGGCCACAGCGGCGGAGGAAAAAGAAATGATGGGGTTTACGGGAGGGGCCGGGTCTTTATCGGTGTCGGACAGCGGGGCACAGCCGAGTAAGCTTACACCAAAAACAGACAAAAAAAGGATAGGTAAAAGACGGTAAAGAAATGAATAAAGAGGATTAGATCCGTGTGACAGAAAATGGAATAACGGCTTGTTTTCTAAAGTAGTGTGATATTGGATATTGGATATTGGATATTGGATATTGTACCGTTTGGCCGGTCACCGGTCAACAGTCTTTTTTGATGTTTCATGGGGAAATGCCTCCGAATAGCATAATTTTAGCCTATTATATATTCGTTTTGGATATTGGGCAAGTGGGGCATGGGCAAGGCGTGGGCAAGAGAGGGTGAGGGCCAAGAGGAAACAAGAGCAAGCAAGGGGAGCAAAAATGCTGTAAACGTACTGGCCGAGGAGCAAATCTTGGGGCAGAATGTTGAAACAAAGGCCTTAGCGTAGATAATGGAGACATCAGAGATTCATTTTTGTACGCGGCCACAGCTAAGCCCCAGGATTTTCACTATGATGTGAATGCATGTAAAATATAGTAAAAATTGGGTGCGGAGGAGACGGTGCTCCGTCAGAAAGCAGGAGATGCCGGATGCAATATAGTAAGGAAATCGTGGAAAAGTATGTGGAAACGCGTGATGAGTATCCAACGCACAAGTGTATTTTTGCTGCGGTAGAAAAATATTTGCCGCACAACGGGAGTGTACTGGAATTGGGCAGCGGCAGTGGTGCCGATTACGCGGTCTTACAGCAAAATTATCGAGTTACGGGCAGCGATTATTCGCCGGAATTTCTGGCGGTGCTGCACCAGCGTTTTCAGCAGAAATTCTACCCGCTCGATGCCCGAACCTTGGACATTCCGGCAGGCCCGGCCCCGTTTGATGCCATATTTTCAAACAAGGTTCTGCACCATTTGAATTTGGCTGAAGTGAAACAATCGTTTGTGCAGCAGGCACGAATCTTAAACAATGGCGGGCTGGCACTTCATTGTATATGGCAAAGTTCAAGTGATGAGACAGAAGAAGAGGATGCGCATGGGCTGCCCTGCTATTCCTATACCAGAGGGCATATCACCCAAGCCGCAGGCGGTTTTGAGCTGTTGGAAGCAATAGAATATCCGGAGTTTGAAGAAAAAGATTCTCTGCTGTTGATTTTGAAAAAGCGAAATTGAAAAGAAAGATTGAAAAGAAGAATGGAAAAGAAAACCGGATGAAAATGAATTGGACAAGAACGTCAGCAATAAGCTCGGTGGCAGGAGGCATCGTTACGTATTTGATAACAGGAAGTTGGCCGGTCTCTTTGGTTTGTGCAGTCGCCTTATTTCTGATTGTCATTTGGCTCGACCCAAAGCGAAGATCTCTTAGGGCATTTTGGGCAGCCCTGGCACCTTTGCTGTCTAATGCGTATTTTACCATCCAAGTGAAGACAGAGAATTTTGATATCCAAGGAGGTTTACAACAATTGGACATGACAACAACGCTGGTGCTTGGAGTCATAGCGTTAACTTGTTTATTTTTAGATCGTTTGGAAAGAAGTGGAAAGTGGAAAGGAGCTTGGTTTTTCTTCTATAAGAACTCAGCCAAGAATTCGGCCAAGAATTTAGCTAAGGCTTCAGGAAGTAATATTAATATCAACCAATCCATCAGCCAAAAGGACTCTGCAAAAAATGATTAATCGTCAAATAAACAAGGTTTCCGTTCAAGGAAATAACAACTTTATATTTTAGTACATAGATTCGGCAGGGAACCAAACAGAAGAAAGAAAGTCCCTGGAAGAGTTTTTAAGGCCTTTTCTACTTTCCTACCAAGAGCGCATAGATGAATTAAAGGACGCACTGGAAGCTCAACAAAAAATAGAAGGTCTTTTAGATCAAAAAGTTTGGACATTATCTAATCAGATAACTTCACTGGAGAAAGAGAGAGATACAACAAAAGACCAAGTTACCCATTTTCTTCGTGAAGTAAACGGCAAAGACTTAAGCCGGGCAACAGATTTGTACCGGGAAGCATCAGAATATTTTTTCAGGGGAGAATTGGATAAGGCTTCGGCTGTTTTAGATGAAGCAAAAATGGAAGAACAGGAAAAACGCGCGCTTGAAACGATTCAGCAACAATCTGAAACGAGAATGCTGAAGGCTCGAATATTAAGAGTACAAAATAAATTCGATGAAGCGGAACGGAATTATACAAAAGCATTCCATTTATTGGCGAGTTGGGGCAATTGTTTGGAGATTGCAAATTACTTTTCCTTTCTAAATCAGTTCGATAAGGCTGGTACATATTATAGAATGTGTCTGGAGAAATCAGTCTCCGATTCCGAAAAGGCAACTACCTTAAATAATTTAGCTGCTTTACAGAGTGATAGAAATGAATTAACGGAAGCAGAGAGGAACTACAGAGAAGCCTTAGAGATATATCGAAAATTAGCGAAAGAGAATCCGCAGACATATCTATCGGATGTGGCAAGTACCTTAAATAATTTAGCTACTTTACAGTATAAGAAAAATGAATTAACGAAAGCAGAGAAGAATTACAGGGAAGCCTTAGAGATAAGAAGAGAATTAGCGAAAGAGAACCCGCAAACGTATGTACCGAGTGTGGCAGGTACCTTAAATAATTTAGCTTCTTTGCAGAGTAATCAAAATGAATTAAGGGAAGCAGAGAAGAGTTATAGAGAAGCATTAGAGATATATCGAAAATTATCGAAAGAGAATCCGCAAACATACCTATCAGATGTGGCAATAACCTTAAATAATTTAGCTATTTTACAGAAGGATAAGAATGAATTAACAGAAGCAGAGGAGAACTACAGGGAAGCATTAGAGATAAGAAGAAAATTAGCAGAAGAAAATCCGCAAACGTATGTATTGAGTGTGGCAAATACCTTAAATAATTTGGCTGCTTTACAGAGTAATAAAAATAAATTTACAGAGGCAGAGAGGAATTACAGGGAAGCATTAAAGATAAGAAGAAAATTATCGAAAGAGAATCCGCAAATATATCTGTCATATGTGGCAGATATATTAAATAATTTAGCTATTTTACAGCATAAGAAAAGTGAATTAACGGAATCAGAGAGGAATTACAGGGAAGCATTAGAGATATATCGAAAATTATCGAAAGAGAATCCAGAAACATATCTACCATATGTGGCGACTACTTTAAATAATTTAGCTGTTTTACAGAGTAATAAAAATAAATTTACAGAAGCAGAGAGGAACTACAGGGAAGCCTTAGAGATAAGAAGAAAATTATCGAAAGAGAATCCACAAACGTATGTATCGGGTGTGGCAAGTATCTTACATAATTTAGCTGGTTTACAGAGTGATCAAAATGAATTAACGGAAGCAGAGAGGAACTACAGGGAAGCCTTAGAGATAAGAAGAGAATTAGCGAAAGAGAACCCGCAAAAGTATGTACCGGATGTGGCGGCCACTTTGATCAGTATGAGCATCTTCTACCAAGAATCTAAAATAGAACTTTCTATGCAATTGGCAGACGAAGCGATAACATATTTGCTGCCATTTGCAGACATTCCTTATATTCAGGACTATATGAAAACAGCGTTGGATATACTAAAAGACGGGAATATTGACGTTGAGGAATATTTGGCAAAAAAGAAGACGGAGAATAAAGAGTAAAAGATGGACTGAGGGGTTTGTGGACAGGGAATTGAAATACCGATTTGGAGATGGTGAAAGCGGACCTGAATTGGGAAGGAATTAGGGGTTGGTCGTAGTGAAAAAAATAGGGCAAAGGATTTTTTGTAAAGGGTTTTTTGTAAATGGAGATGGTATTCACTTTTGGTCATTGCAAAGGTTGGAATACCGGTAATGGATAAGAATATATAGCTTGAACATGAGAGGTCTCGTTAGTATGATTTGCCAATACGGTTATTAGAGGTTTGGGGTCTTTGTGATCTCTGAAAGACCAGTTCGTTTTGGTGTGGTGGGGAGAGGTTTGTCGCAGAATGTCCGTGTACCGGAGTTGAGCAGTGGCAGTGCTGCCGATTATGCGGCTTTACAACAAAATTACCGGGTTACGGGCAGTGAGATTATTCACCGGAATTTCCGCCGGTGCAGCAGAAATTTTAACCACTCGATGCCCGAACGTTGGAAATTCCGGCAATAAATTGTATGGTATCTTATTAAGTGCATATAGAGAATGAGAATGAGTAGTATTAAAGTCAGTATTATTATACCTGTTTATAATGTTGAGCGATATCTGCGGGAATGTTTGGAAAGCGTGATAAATCAAACATTGGAACAGATTCAAATTATTATTGTGAACGATGCCTCTCCCGACAACAGTTGGAAGATTATTGAAGAATATAAGAATCGAAATCCAAAGATAGAAGTCCTGACCCATGAGCAGAATCTGGGGGCTAACGAGTCGAGAAATACAGGCTTAAGTGCTGTAAAAGGCCAATATATATTCTTTCTGGATAATGACGATACAATCAGCTTAGATGCTTGCGAAAAATTATATAATATTGCAGTACAACATGATGCTGATATTGTAGGTTGTCCAATACGCAGGACAGATATTTCTAACACGGAAACATTAAGGACAGATTACTTTAACAACAAGGAAATTAGAGAATATATAGGCGAAGATATTTATCAGGCCTACTTTCGTGGATTAATTTCAATTACAATTGCAGCAAAGTTATATAAATTAGATATCTGGAATAGAATAAATTCTGTTGAGATACCATCAGGTACTATTCATGAAGATAATTATCTGTTTTTTGATTTAACCGGCGTGTGTCATCGTTTTGTTCAAACAAACTATGTTTGCTACAATCATCGTCAGCATAACAAATCAATTACGGGTAGAGTGATTTCAGAGAAGTATATTACTGATTGTCTCATAGTGTTAAAAAAACAGAAAGACTTTTTTGCAAGTGGTAATTTCAAGGCAGAGACACTCAAAAACTCTGCAAACAGAATACAGCATGCACTGAGAGCCCAGTGTATACTACCCAATAATATGGCTATTTATAATCCGGAAACAATAAGATTTCTTCTACATAAAGCACCGGAGTATGGTTTGGAAGAAGAGGTGATTACGGAAATCATAAACTGCTTTGATATTTTGGTCACCGGCAGAAAGCGCGAACCTTTGGCAGATTGGTGGTATCAATTTGGTCAGAAAAAGTTGAAAGGTAAAGCCAAAATGATTGTAAAGAGAGTAATACAATTTTTGGCCGGGAAACGCCGTACCCCGTACTGATACTGTCTAAAATTATTTATCAGGCACCGCTATTTTCTGTGGCCTGTCCAGATGGCGCAAGCTGCTTGTTGCTTGCTCTTGCTAATGGAGCCGGAGCAGCGAAGATATTGAAACAGCCCTCATCCCTCCGTTTTCCAATACCCCTCGCAAATCTCCCCCTCTTGCCAAAATCCCTAAACGAACATACAATCAAACCGCAAACCCACTGTTCACTTTTCAATTTTTTCAAAGGAGCACTTTTATGAAAAAACGAGATGGAATATTGACTATTATTGGTATAGATAGTACAATATCCAATATCCAATATCCAATATCCAATATCCAATCATTTTCTAAAATACTTATTTATTAACTCTGGCCATTTATTCAAATTTTTCCCATTATTTTCCAAGTTTTTTTGCTTTTTTTCCATTTTTCTCCTTCATCTGTTTCTGTCTTCCTGTGCACCGATCTCTGACAGCAGGGACTCACCCGCAAAAGCTTCTGTTTCCCTCACCGTCACGGTCGTGGTATCTTCTGTACAATTGGAAATGAGCAGTACTTTAGCAATTGCTAATATAGGGGCCGTTATTCGCTTGGCTGCGGAAGAGGCTCCCACTAAGACAGAAGCTGAGGCCAGTGCGGGTTATGTAAGCCTGGAGATTACGGCCGGCAGCCCAAGAAAATTCAGTATCAGCCAACACTATGGCAGTGACTTTACGGATGGGCTCACTCTGGACGATGTCCTTGCCGCTAATACCCAGTATAAACTGTATCTGTTTTTTGAAACCAGTGCTACTGCTATTAATCCGATTGAAGGGGCCACCCTTGCAAATGGTGTGGCAGCCCTTTCATTTACCACCGCTACGCTACCCTCGGCAGGGGATGCCGCATGGGCCCGTTCACTGGCAGGGGAGCAGTTTGTTGGGAGCCTGCCCGAATGGAGCTACAGCGAAAATCAAAAGGGCGTTTTTGTTGCCTATGCACAATTATTAAATGGCTTTAATACTGCTACACTCACTACTCGCAAAGCAGATAATACCCTGGTATATACCTTAGGTATATTTTTGATTGGTACAGCTATTCCGGACCCGTTATTTCTTTTTGGTTTATCGAAGTTGGGCGGCAGCTATCCGGATAACTATACTTATATAATAGGAGCCGATAAAACAGGTACAATATCCGGCAAGTCTTTCCAATTAGAAAATTTAAATGACTTACAAGATGTTGGGCACCAAGTATCTCTCAGCCGTTATGTAAGCAAATAGTGGTATTTTTTGCCCTTGAGCACAAGCTATTTGAGTTTCGGTAAACGCCCCGGAAAACTCTTCCGCCGTCTTGTACAAATATTCCCTGTGCAGGCAAAACTCTTCTGCCTGCACAGGGAAATAGCAACAAAAAAAGTACAAAGATTAGCGGAATGCCTTTGCATTGCATGTACCTGAGTCTGTTAAATCAGATATTTGGCCCGAATCAAGGGGCTTGGCATCTTTCACAACAGTATAATTATAATGTTTTCCCAGATGCGGATCGAGTACACTCATGAAAAATTGGTAATCGTTCGGCGTTTGAAGATATAATTCCTTCAACATGTGAAACTCATTAAGTGATGAAATCAGCTTGCTGTTAGACAGGTTCCCATCCAAGATCCTGAGTGGTGTAAGTAAATCAACCAAACTGTAGCTATTCAATCTCGGAGCCAAGAGCACACTGTAATCTTTTCCATAGCACTTGTTTTGTAAATAATCCGGGAATACAGACGGGTCACTGTGACGTTCGTTTGGCCGATAGGCATGGAGCCTATTCTGAGCTTTAAAATTATTGTAAGTATAGAACGCATATAAGTAGTCAAAAAGAATAACCCAACTGAACCATCCTCCACGGAAGAAGTTATCGCCCGCCCTCTTTAAATACGAAAACAGATATTCCTCCTGCGCAAAAATATCGGACAGATTGACATGAGTGTTGGTATCGGCTTCTTTCAGACGCTCGGAAATAGACTTAATAACAACGCCGTCGGAATTGGAAGAATACGTGGTGGAACGGCCGTTGGACTGCGTAGAATCCGTTGCAATAAGGTCCTTGTAGGAATTGAGATACTGCTCATATTGTTTTTCAATTTCCTCGGGGCTGGTATTGACATCAATGGACTGAACGTAATCTCCCAAGTCCGTTTGCAACACCTCACGGGTAGTTGATTCGGGAATGGTACAGGCGGCGAGCAGGCCACCAAAGACCACCAGACAACACAATAGTTTTTTCATAAAATTCTCCTTAAGAATTATGTGTAGAATATAAATAAAAATTATGAGTAAAAAATGAATAAAAGTCAAGATTTTGATAGCACTATGATTTATCTTACTTTATTTAATATGTTAAAAATACTGTATTAAATATAGAAATAATACAATATATCAATAAAATATTAATAAAAATCTAATAGAAAATGTCCTGTAAGCATTATTATATTATAGACTAAAGATAATGGAAAACAACTTATACCTCTATAGTAATAATTTCCAAAGATATAAATTTATTTTAATGGCCTGATACAGCCAAAGTTGGGAATTGTCGGACAGATTCAGGATATTCTTGTCTACCAGCGTAAATAGCTGCGTTCCTGCGTTTCTTGCACTTGTTGCTCAAGGGCATCTTCGCGCAATGGCAAGACCTTGCGAATCAGGGCCGAAACCCAACTTTGGTGTGCGCAGCGATACGCCGAACAGCCCGGTGACGCCAATGTAGTAGTGTTGGCTAATCATCCAGTTCGAGCATGTTGACGCGCCTAAAGTGGCCTTGCAGATCAACCCCTTGCCAAAATCCCTAAATGAACATACAATCAAACCGCAAAGCCACTTTTCACTTTTCAATTTTTTCAGAGGAGCACTTTTATGAAAAAACGAGACGAAATATTGACTATTATTGGTATAGATAGTACAATATCCAATATCCAATATCCAATATCCAATATCCAATCATTTTCTAAAATACTTATTTATTAATTCTGGCCATTTATTCAAATTTTTCCCATTATTTTCTAAGTTTTTTTGCTTTTTTTCTATTTTTCTCCTTCATCTGTTTCTGTCTTCCTGTGCACCGATCTCTGACAGCAGTGACTCACCCGCAAAAGCTTCTGTTTCCCTCACCGTCACGGTCGTGGTATCTTCTGTACAATTGGAAATGAGCAGTACTTTAGCAATTGCTAATATAGGGGCCGTTATTCGCTTGGCTGCGGAAGAGGCTCCCACTAAGACAGAAGCTGAGGCCAGTGCGGGTTATGTAAGCCTGGAGATTACGGCCGGCAGCCCAAGAAAATTCAGTATCAGCCAACACTATGGCAGTGACTTTACGGATGGGCTCACTCTGGACGATGTCCTTGCCGCTAATACCGAGTATAAACTGTATCTGTTTTTTGAAACCAGTGCTACTGCTATTAATCCGATTGAAGGGGCCACCCTTGCAAATGGTGTGGCAGCCCTTTCATTTACCACCGCTACGCTACCCTCGGCAGGGGATGCCGCATGGGCCCGTTCACTGGCAGGGGAGCAGTTTGTTGGGAGCCTGCCCGAATGGAGCTACAGCGAAAATCAAAAGGGCGTTTTTGTTGCCTATGCACAATTATTAAATGGCTTTAATACTGCTACACTCACTACTCGCAAAGCAGATAATACCCTGGTATATACCTTAGGTATATTTTTGATTGGTACAGCTATTCCGGACCCGTTATTTCTTTTTGGTTTATCGAAGTTGGGCGGCAGCTATCCGGATAACTATACTTATATAATAGGAGCCGGTAAAACAGGTACAATATCCGGCAAGGCTTTCCAATTAGAAAATTTAAATGACTTACAAGATATTGGGCACCAAGTATCTCTCAACCGTTATGTAAGCAAATAGTGGTATCTTTTGCCCTTGAGCACAAGCTATTTGAGTTTCGGTAAACGCTCCGGAAAACTCTTTCGCCGTCTTGTACAAATATTCTATGTGTAGGATATAAGTGAAAATTATGAATAAAAAATGAATAAAATTCAAAATTTTGATATCACTATAATTTATCTTACTTTATTTAATATATTTAAATTACTGTATTAAATATAGAAAGAATGCAATATACCAATAAAATATTGATAAAAATCTAATAGAAAATGGCCTGTAAGCATTGTTATATTATAGACTAAAAATAATAGAAAACAACTTAAACCTTTATAGTAATAATTTCTAAAGATAAACTTATTTTAATGGCCTGATACAGCCAGAGTTGGGAATTGTCGGACGGGCTCAGGGTCTTCTTGTCTACCAGCGCGAATGGCTGCGTTCCCGGGCTTCTTGTGCTTTTTGCTCAAGGGCATCTTCGCGCAATGGCAAAGCCTTACGGATCAGGGCGGAGCCCAACTGTGGTGACAGGCGATGCAGCCAGATAGCGAGAGCTTCTAAACGGACGGCATAGCATATCAGCCGGCCCCGCTTGGCTGCCGACCAAAAAATTGCGGCACAACGTTTGGCACTGAGGCCCTTTTCGTGGCCTTTTTCAATGATTCCCAGAGATGTGCCATCACCCATAAGTGCGGATTTGCTGATCTCCGTATTGATCTTGCCGGGGCAGAGCAAGGTGACTCGCAGGCCCTTTTGGTAATATTCTGCTTGTAAGGCCATAAAATAACCGTTTAAAGCGTGCTTGCCGGCACAGTAGCTGGTGCGCAGCGGTACGCCGAACAGCCCGGTGACGCTGCTGGTGACCCCAATGTAGCAGTGTTGGTTTTCCAACATTTTGGGCAGCAGCAACTTGGTTAAGGTAACCGCACCCCAATAATTGACTTCCATCAAGTAACGCTCAACAGCATGCGTTGTATTCAACATCGGTGTACGCTGCGACACGCCGGCATTGTGTACCAATACATCTAAGTGGTCTAATTGCTGCCGGTACTGTTCCGCCGCCCGGTTAATTTCATCCGTTTTGCTGATATCAAAGCGCAAACAGAGAATTTTACAGGGTGTACTCTGTTGAGACGCGATATCCCGGCACAGAGCCGCCGCATTGGCTAGTTTTTCGGCATTGCTGCCCGAAAGCACCACTGTGGCGGCCCCTTCGCGCACGGCCTGTTGGGCCATGGCCAAGCCAATGCCTCCCGAACTGCCCGTAATCCAAATCGTCTTCTTTGCCAGTTTCACACGAACCCCCGGTTTGGCCTGTCAGGCCCTTTTGTATTTGCCGCCGGCAGAAATTGATCCAAATGCACCCAAATGCACCCGAAGAAAATCTTGGAAAAGAATTCTGTTCGGTCTTATCTGCCCGGCAGCAGGTCTTCCAATTCTCGGCTGTCGATTTTCTGCTCTCGTTCCAAACGAATGATACTTTCTGAAGTGCTGTTGATTTCTTCCACTTGCAACAGACGCACCGGATAGAGCAGCAGGACGGAAATATCGGAGGTGGAAAGACCCTCCCGGGGTGTATCCGAACCCTCTTCGTCAGAGCTTAGCTCAACCCTGTACGTACGCCGAGATTCCTCAAAACTGGTGATCTCAGACAGATGGAACTCCAAATAATTGTTGTCATCCCAGGAAAACAGACTGTAAGAGCCTTCCCACACCTTGCCATTGGCCTCATTCACCGTCATTTTGTCCGGTTGGAATACGTACCGCTTATCTTCGGACCGCTCGGTGAAGGCTCCTTCCAATTGGAAGTTGGCCGGGCCTATTCTTTTCAGGCTGTCATCCCGGTATGTCTCGTAATTATAGGCATCTACTCGTTTGTAAGTGCCCATGTAAGTGACACTGTCCGATACAAACAATTTAATAGTATTATGATCTTCCAATGTGACATAAAAATAGCTCTGAATATTATACACATATTTATTTCTAACATTTAAATTCAAACGGTTCCAAAGACTCTTTATCATGCTGAAAATATTGTAGACCTCAATAATCTGGTCATTTTTTTGCAGACCGATGACATCACCATAGACCAATAATTCTCCGGCTTCGGAATCAAAATACAGAAATATCTGGTCATTTGCGGCTTCCCGGCGGTTTTGCGGGGCGGAAGCCGCAAGTTTGTTGGGGCTTCCGCCCCGCACCCACAAACCATCTACGGCCGCAAAAAAATCTTCGGCACTGCCTTGGTAGATTGCCTTCAGGTTATCCGGCAGTTTTGTGCTGTTGTCGATGATCTCCACATTTTGAACCACGAACGAACGGGAGGCCGGGTTCCAACTCAAGTCTGTCAATTCCAGTTGGTAACTGGATTGGTCCAGCAAACGCTGAAGGACAATGTAATAACCATTGTCGTCATACGAAATTTCGTAGGAACCGCTGTCTTGCTGGTAAAAGATTGTGTTCAGACCGATGACATTCTTTTCCGCACCGCTGACCAGCAGTTGGAATACATAGGCTTGTTGCAGGCCGTTGGCTGTATTTTCTCCGGCCACAAAGATTTCCTGAGTTGTGCCGTCACCCGTCAGGTCTTGGGTCTGTACCGTAAATGTTTCTGAGTCAATGCGAAGTTCCTCTTGGGCGACAATCCGATAATCAGCCACCGAGCCTTCAATGCTGGAAACGACCCGGGGAGAAATCAGAAACAATTCTAAATTGCCGAAATCGGGATGCCTGGAAATGACAATTTGCTCTTCGGCCGCACGATCGGTGAGTTGTCGGGTATAGACTTGCAGGGGCGTGCGCGCGCCGGGCAGTCTGACGGACGTGGCCAATTTGGCACTGACCGCATCATCCAGAAGGGGACTCAAATCATCGTCATACCGGTTGGTTACATCCTCGGCAACCGTTTCTGTGGCTTGTTCCTCATTATTTTTGGAGCAGGCCGTCACCGCGAACAAGACAAGCAGGAAGGCCGCCGGTCTAAGGAGTCGGTTACAACACAGAATTGGTATTTTTGCCATGGGGGAATGATACATAACCGTTAAAGAGCTCTGCGAAATTGCATCGACAGTCAATCTCCTGCGGTTACGGTGAAGATGGAGACCCGTTCACCCTCATTATTAATAACGACACGGTAGTTCCGGGAATCTAAATGTTTGACACCACCGACCCAGAAATAATACTGGTACTCGCCGGGTTGCAGGTGCCGAATGCGAATATAGTATTTGCCGGGTTCCACTTCTTCCAAGGGGGAAATAAAGGGACTCCAGTTGTTAAAGCTACCCAAGATGTAGACATGCTCTTCCGGTTCAAAGTAGGCGTAAAAATCGTAATCGCCATTTAGCACAATGGGGTTTGTGCTGCGTACCAAAGAAGGGTCATTGTTTTCAAACAGGGAAACGGCCACCTCGTAATTGTCTCTGTAATGGTTGGCGTTGGCCGGGTCCCTCTGCCACAAACCATCTACCCAGTAGCGATAGACCACTCTTTTTTCGATCGGGATGGGAATGGCATAAATAAACACGTCATGCGAATTTCGCTCCAGCATCCTCAATTTGGCAAAACCTTCAGACTTAAAGACAAGACCCACGGCTTTGGTCTGTTCATCTCCTTTGTAGGTGAAGAACAACAGATTATGGCTGATAAACGGAGCCTGGCCCTCTTCCAGGTTCTTCAGTTTGATAATCAGACTTGCGTCCTGCGGAAGATGGAAGCCGCTGCTCTCCTGAGCCGACAAACCTGCTGCTCCGCCACCGCATATTTTAAGCCCAAGCCCCAGACTAAGAAGTGCCGTCGGCAACAACAAAGAAGAGTTCAATTTGTACTTCATTCCCAACATTTGCTTATAATCCGGCATTGCCGGCTCCTCTTTTTTCCATCACGGAACTCCGCCCAATTAATGGCCTTTGCTCGGGAGAATCCAAGAACATAATGTACAATTCCTTACCCAGTCTTGCAAGGAAGTGACAGAATCTGTGCGGAATTTTCCGGGTTTTTCCCGGGACCAGGTTCCACACGTTGCCGGATTTCATGAGGCCGGGTTCTACCTTAGGCCGGGGAAAAACCAATGAAGAACTCATAGAGAAGAGAGTCGACTCAAGAGAATCGGCTCAACGGGTTCTTTCCTTCTGGTTCTTGCAGCAATTCCAGGGCCGTTTCCCGCTCGTCCCAAGGGATTTCCCTTCGGTTGGCCAAAATAATGGAAGTCTCGTGGCCCTTACCCAACAACAGAACTAAGTCACCGTTCTCGGCCAAGGCAAAAATCCGGGCCATAGCCTGTCTGCGGTCAGGAATCAGGAATACGTTCTGTCCGGTGACAGGCCTTTTTTCAGTCGAATTTCCCGGCTCTTCCGGTTTGGGGTTTTCGTTTTTTTCGGCGGTCGGGATTCCGCTCTGAATATCCCGCAGAATTTGCATTTCATCTTCTTCGCGCGGGTCTTCGTTACACAGCACTATAATATCGGCATAACGGGCAGCCAGGCGGCCCTGCAAGGGCCGTTTCTGTCGGTCCCGCTGCCCTCCGGAACCGAACAAAATTAACAGCCGTCCGGTCGGCCCCTTTCCGGCGGATCGATCGAGCAGATCCCGGATTTCCGGTAGCAGGCGGGCAAAAGAACCGGGACTGTGGGCGTAGTCCACCAAGACGGTAAAATTTGCGGGACCGCCCAAAGGTCTGATCAATTCCATGCGGCCTTTTGGGGCCCGGAGTGCCAAGTGGTAGGTTTTACCTTGCTCCGCCTCGCTTGCCGTGTCCGTGTCTGATTGTTCCTCAGTCTGCTGTAAACTCTGTAGGATGGAAGTCAGGTCACCCAATGTTTCGCTTGCTTTTGCTTCGCACCTTTCTGTTTCGCGTTTCGCCGCTTCACAACCTTGCGTCTCACACCCTTTCACGGTCTCCGCGCCTGAGCTGCGGTGCAACAGACTGTGGCAGAGGCTGAGAGCCGCGATTGTGTTAGAAACATAAATGGAAGTGGGAATGGGGATTGTGCAGCGATAGCGGGACACCGGCCCTGACGGATGCCCTGGTTGGCTGCTGACAATAGTAAAGTGCGAAGCGTTGAGGCCGAGAGAGAGGTCTTGCACCCGGAACATATGGGTATATGGTATGTTTTGGGCCGGCAGCCTTGGCAGCCGGCCGTTTGGGGGTGGCGCGTCCCCGTTGGCATCCGGTGCATAAGCTTGGTGTACGACATCGTGGCGTGCTCCGGAGGCGGCATACAGCATTTCGGCGGCAGGCTCTGCCGCATTCCAGACTGCCGTTCCGCCGCTTTTCAGGCTGCGGAACAGGCGGGCTTTGTCACGGGCGTAGCACTCCATATCGCCGTGAAATTCCAAGTGCTCCGGGCTGAGGTTGCTGAACAGTGCGGCACTGAATTCAACGTGCTGTAGACGTGCAGTTTTAGGCGAAAGACCGTGGGAAGAGCATTCCAGAACCGCGAAACGACAACCCCCGGCCAGCATCCCGGCCAGGGCCCGCTGGACGATGTTGGACTCCGGCGTGGTCTGGTGCATCGGGTTGGGCCGCAGGCCCCAGCCCAGGTCCAAGCCAAAAGTACTGATCAGACCGGCTGCTCCGCTGCCTTGTTTCCTGTGGCAGCTCTGCAAAATTTGGTAGCAGAGATAGGCTATGGAGGTTTTGCCATCCGTCCCGGTGATGCCCAGAACTTCGATTTTGCGGGACGGATAACCAAAGCAGTGAGCACTGAGCAGTGACAGAGTTTGTCGGCTGTCGTTGACTTGGAAGGCCGCAAAATTTTCTTGCGCTTCGGCCCTCCGAATGCGGGCTTTTAGCTCCGGTTCCGGTTCATTTTGATAGACAAGAGCTTGGATCCCTGCATCCAAAGCCTCGGCTATGAATTTGTGCCCGTCGAAGGTTTCACCGGCAAGTGCGACAAAAATATGGTAGGGTTTTAGCAGGCGGGAATCACAGCAGGGTGCGAATTTCTGTCTTCGAATGTACACGTCCGCTTTTTCCGGGTTTGTATTACCCGTCATTGTCTCGCTCAAACTGCTGTAGCGAAGCATTTGCTCCTTGTCTAGCAATGCTTCTAACTCGCACAGCGAAGTTTCTGCCAGCAAGATCGGTTCATCGTCAAAAAGTTGCCGGGGGCTTCCGTCTGTTACCATAACCATCTCATTACAGGTTTATCAGAAATGCGGGGCGTGAAGTCCATTTACGTTCTGCCGGACAGATATGCCAAGTTTTCAAAAAAACCGGGGAAGGTAACGGCGGCGTAGGCCGTGTCGTCCAAAATCACCGGGTCTTTCGGAGCCAGCAGGTTGAGCAAAGACAGTGCCATGATGAGACGGTGGTCGTGGTGCCCATGGGCAACACGCATTCGCGGCGCGCGCAGAAATTCTGCTGTGTCGCCGCGAATGGTCAGGCCATCAGGGTTTTCTGTCACCGAAAAGCCCAGGGTTTGCAGTTCTTCAGCCATGCAGCGAATACGGTCCGTTTCCTTTTTTCTGGCGTGGGCCACATTGTATATTTTGCTCGTACCTGCGGCACAGGCACAGGCTACAGCCATTGCCGGAAGGGCATCAGGAGTCCGTCCCAGATCCAGGTCCGCAGCTTGTAATTTGTCGGGGCCGGAAAACTCCAGGGTGTAGTTTCCCTCTGCTTCTTCACAGGAAGAATCCTGCGCAAGCCTTTCAATTCTTCCGGGTCCTTGAGATTCTTGAGATTCTTGAGGCCCTTGAAACCAAGAGTACTTGCAGCCCATGCGTTGCAAGAAATCCAGTGTTTGCTTATCGCCTTGGGTGTCGTTTGGGTCCAAGCCCCGGAGGCGAATTGTGCTGCCCGTAATCGCTGCGGCACAAAAAAAGAACGTGGCCGAAGAAAAATCTGCCGGCATCAAACGGCGGAAAGGCCGGTAACGTTGCCCTCCGGGAATCCGGTAGTGGTCGTAATCCTCGTTTTGCCACTGTATTCCCTGCTGCTTTAGCCATTCCAAGGTTATATCAACGTAAGGATGTTCGTTGAGCAGGTCCAGAGACACCTCGGTATGGCAATCTTTTGCTGTCAGGGGAAGTGCGAGTAATAATGCACTGAGGTATTGGCTGGTCGGGGCCGCCAAGTTGATTGAGCCCCCACGGATTGGGCCGCGCACCGTGTATGGGCAGGAAAAGTCCCGGCCCTCCGACCGGACATCTACTCCCAAATCTTGCAGGGCACACAGTAGATTTTTGGCGGAACGCTTGCGAATGGAGGCATCGCCATCGAAGCGCACCGGGCGGCAGAATAATGCTGCAACCGCGCTCCCTAAATAGAGAGAGGTTCCCGAATTTCCGACATCAATTTCGATTACCTGATCGGATTCAATGGAAAACTTGTCGGGAGAAATACCGCGCACCTTCCACAGCAGATCCGGGAGGGGCTCAACCTCCTGTCTTTCCCCGTTTGGCGAAGCCGGGGCAGGTCTGCGTTCTTCGGTGACTACCGCGCCAAATTGCTCAATCATACTGCGGGCAGAGAGGGTATCATGGGAAATCAGAGGAGAGAGCAAGACGCTTTCACCGTCCCCGCCGGCCATGGCGGCAATCAGCAATGCACGAATAGTATGGGACTTAGAGCCGGGAACAGCGATTTCGCCTTGCAGTCGGGAAACTTGTGGAAGCCGGGACATAGGGGCTGGAACTCCGTTTTACAATAAAAAAATGAATGGCCCGAAGAACTCGGTCTAAAAAATAAAGAGATAATCTAAAGAGACAATTACAAAAAAACAAGAAACAAACACAGAAAGAGGGGATAGGAAGAGACAAACCGAGTCCGGCAAGAAACCGGGCTTGGCAGAAATGGATACGTCTCTGACCACCGGTAGTGCCAAACCGGAGAACAATCAGGCAAAAGTTTCTCCGCCGCCGGTACCACCCAGATTGCTCTCGGCTACCGTAGAACCTAGGTTCTGGAAGTTGTCGGTGCTACGCGTTTTATCGAAGCTGGTCCGGTAATCCCGCATACTTCTTACCAGATTTTGGGCCTGTTCTTCCGTCGCCGCACCTTGAGCGATAAAATTCTTGGTTACCTTTTCAATCTCATCTGAACCCATGCTAATATGATTTACACTCTCGCACAGTTTCTCGGTGTAATTGTGTAGCTCCGTCATCGGTTGTAACAATGTTTCGCGCAGAACATTGGCTTCAGCAAAACCATTGCCGATATCCTCGACACGTTCTTTTAATCTGTGCTGCATAGAGCTGATAATTTCCACTGTCTTGCTGATGTCCTTGGCAGAGACGATTAGCCTTTGCATGTCGGTGACAACGTCTTCCATATGGGTGTTGAGTACAGAACGCAAATCAATCAACTGGGCACCGGAATTTTTTGTAACATTCATAATCGCTTCGATTTGCTCTCGGATTTCGGAAGTGAGGGTGCCGGAGTTTGTTGCCAGATTGCGAATTTGTAGGGCGACAATCGTGAAGCCTCGCCCCGATTCACCTGCGCGTGCGGCTTCAATAGAGGCATTAATTGAGAGTAAATGGGTACTTTCTGCAATGTCCTCAATTTCTTCGAGCAATTTTTCAATGTGCGTAAATCTCTGGGCCTGCTCATCAATCGAGCGTGTAGATTCTTTGGCAAACTGGGTCGTAGCACCTAATAAATCACCATTGGAATCATTTCGATCGGCAGTTCTGCTGTTGTTGTTATCACCCAAGGCATGTTTTAGATTGTTCACACTGCCGAGAAATTCCTGCGTCAGGCTGACCTGCTTCTGGGTATAGTGGGTGAAGTCTTTAAAGTCATCAGACAAATGAGTGGAATGATCTGATATCTTGGCAATATTATCGATAAATCTACTCAGATTCTCTTTGGCGTTTTTCACGGTCTGGTCTTGGGAGTTACTGAGCCTGTCAATACTGTCTAAATTGGTAAACACCGCTTGCAATATATCTCCGGCGTGTCGAAGGTTGATATTAAATTCGATACCGCTTTCGCGCATAGTGCCGGCCAGTTTCTTGGTATTGCCGACCATGGTATCCAGTTGCTGAATGAAGGCGTTGAACCAGAATGCCAGCAAACCAATCTCATCGTTGGAATCAATGTCAATTGTACGGGTCAGGTCACTCTGCCCTTCAGCTATATTCTTTAAGTCTCGGCCAATGATTTTGATGATGCGGAGGATGGTAAGCCGGTTAATCAGAAATGTGACAAGGCCGACAAGGATTCCGGCCAAAACACAGCTCAGGAAAAAAATGAAAAACTGGGAATTGGTGGTATAGCGGAAACCAAACAATTGAACATAGAACGGGAAAACAATCCCGACGAATATGCCGAACAGCACGGACATAATCAGATTCAATCTTATAATAGAGTGGTTGCTCTGCATGAATGATTATCTCCTGAGGTAGGACAATTCCTTGGGAAGAGGGACATTGTTACCTGCCTTGTCTTCTCCGTAGCCACTTTCAGCCAAAACGGTGATGTCGGCCAAGACCCTGGAATCTCCCTCAAAGACTACAGTTAAATCTGAAGCGATATCAATGTTTCCCGTTGCCATCAGGTAGGCAACTTCGCGCTTGGCATACTCAAAGAATTCTTCTCCGAGAGAGGGACTGTCCAGAGAGTCCTCAGACAATACCTTGTAAACTACAATCTTTTCCTGCTTCTGCAAACTCTGAAACAACTCCAAAAAATATTTCTGTATCAGAACAGGAGTTTGGTCCGAGCTCTTGCGCAGCTTTTTGCAGTATTCTTGACATTCTTTATTGTTTGCAATGATTTCCCCGATTTCCCGACGTTTTTCGGCGTTGATCACTTCATTGGCTCGGAACAGGTCGAGTGGAATGGCCGTGTTGTATACGGTGTCTTTGAGCAGCATGTTCACATTGCTGCCATAATGCATCACAATACGTGCCACCAAGGTCGAAGGACGGACGTGGAAGCCCCGGTAACCAGGGATTGGCAGGTTGATTTTTTTCTGTACAGAGTGCTTTTGGATTAAACGTTTGGAAATTTTTTCTACTTGCAGACGAAATCGATCAATATAAATAATGAAAAAATCAAAAATAAGACCATGAATTTCGTCATCGTTTAGCGGGAATTGAATATTGTGATCAATAAAAAAACTGTAATGCCGTTCCTGAATACGCATTAAGGCACTAAACCCTGTAAACAGATGATAAATTACTTTTACATGATTAATTAGCTCTAAGACTTCCGGTTCGGCAACAATTTGTTTTTGAGAACACTGAGTATCGAAAATCGTGATGATACTGTGAAACATCTCGCACTGAGAAGCCAGAGATTCTTCGTGGAGATCGTTGGCAATGATTTCCTTACGCTTGCTCGTCTTTACGTTTTGCAGGCTTCCAAGATATTCGATCACATTGCAATGGTCCAACAGGGCACTGACCAGGTAGAGTATGGTTTCCCGAGTTTGTTTCGCATCCGGGGCGGCGGGCTGAAATGAATTGCCGGCCTGCAAGCGTATCAGCGACCGGATATCCGGGGTGAAATATTTAGGAAAATTCAGGGATAATTCGTATTCTTCTGCCATTACGTCCAAGCGCAGAGTCTCGCGGAGGAAGTTCTTTGCGCTCTCCAGCAGGATACGGTAAAACTGTCGGAGTACGAACTGGTTGGCCATGGCAAAATTGCCTTCCACCGAGTCCGTCAATTTTTCCGCCAGTACAGCCGGGTATTGGAGAGTGGCCGTGATTGAGCAACTGTGCTTGATCACCGCCACTAACTTGCGGATATAGGCCCAATCTTGCTGCCGGTCTGCATGTACCTGATCCAGCAGGTCTTCGCAGCGGGTGCACTCCATTACGAAACGATAGACACCGCCGCTATTCAAGGATACTTCTTCCGGCTCTTCCTCGTGTGTAATCATGAGCTGGTTGCACATGCCACATAGGTCCGTGACCTCGGTGCGCAGCAGTGCCGCAAATTCTTTGTGGTAAACCCGATAGAAATTTTCTTCAAAAGTTTCGTATTGATACTGAGTCGGGGTCGGAGCCTCCGAACCTGAGCCTTCTGCCCGTAACGCTGTATCTGACATAATATTACCTTAATCTGACCATGATTCCCGTACAATGAGCACCAACAGACAGGTGCAGACGCAGGCAAAACATGGTCCGGCTAAAACCTTTTGAGAACAACTATAGCGTGCCTCGTGTTTGTGTGTAAATTCTCTCAGAGAGACCGGTGGTTCCGTGGCGGAGCCACCGGTCTCTCTGAGTTTGGTTTCTTTGAGTCAAGGTTTCGCCGTCTGAGGGCGAATGCAAGGGCGAATGCGGGCCTCGTATTGGAGACCTACTCTGCCACGCCTTTGGTACCAACTGTAAAGGAGAACAATAGAGTGAAGTACCATGTATTTTCACTTTCTCCTTCATCGCAGAAACACCTGTGGCCTGCTGCGGTGAAAGTGAGATTCTAAGCAGATTTTTAGATAACAATTCGATCATGTTTGCCGCCAAACATTTCATCGCGAAGTTCCGTAATTTTCCGATCCTGAATATAGTCGTCAAACTTCATACGACGGTCAATGATGCCATTGGGAGTAAATTCGACAATGCGGTTGGCAACAGTCTCAATGAACTGATGGTCGTGCGAGCTAAACAGTAAAACGCCTTTGAATTCCATCAAACCATTGTTCAGTGAGGTGATGGATTCCAAGTCTAAGTGTGCCGTAGGGTCGTCCAGCACCAGCATATTGGTCTCGGCCAACATTAGTTTAGCCAGCATACAGCGCATTTTTTCGCCACCGGAAAGGACGTTTACCGACTTCAGGGATTCGTCGCCGCTAAATAACATGCGCCCTAAGAAGCCACGAATGTAGCTCTCATCTTCGTTGTCCGAGTATCGGCGCAGCCAGTCCGTCATACTGATATTGTCAGAAAAGTATGGGCTGTTATTGCGCGGCAAATAGCCAATAGAAATGGTTTGACCAATCGAAATCTGCCCGCTGTCGGGCGGTACTTCTCCGGAAATCAGTTGCATTAATGCCGTTTTCCGCTGATTGTCGATCCCGACAAAGCCAATCTTGTCGTCATTTTCCAACCGAAAATCCAAGTTACTGAACAGTTTTTCGCCCGCCGGTGTGGTATAATGGACTCCGTTGATTTCTATGACATTGCGCCCGACTTCACGTGCAGGTTTGAAGGCTACGTAGGGAAAGCGGCGGGATGAGGCAGGCAGGGAGCTCAGATCCAGCTTGTCCAGTTCTTTGCGCCTGGAAGTGGCCTGTTTGGATTTGGCGGCGTTGGCCGAGAAACGTCGAATAAATTCTTTTAGTTCGGTGGCCCGATCCTCATTTTTCTTGCGTTGGTCGCGGGACTGGGCATTGATGATTTCCGAAGTTTTCTGCCAGAAATCGTAATTGCCGACAAACATGGTCATTTTGCTAAAATCGATGTCAACCATGTGGGTGCAGACTTGGTTGAGGAAATGCCTGTCATGCGAAACTACGATGACAGTGTTTTCAAAATTATAGAGGAAATTCTCCAGCCAGGTAATGGACTCTAAGTCCAAGTGGTTGGTCGGTTCGTCGAGCAGCAGGTTGTCCGGGTTGCCAAACAGGGCTTGGGCCAGCAGGACGCGCACTTTGACATTGGGGTCGAGGTCACGCATGCACTTATCGTGCAGCTCGTTTTCGATGCCCAGACCATTGAGCAGAATGGCGGCTTCGTTATCAGCCTCGTAGCCCCCAAGCTCGGCAAATTCGACTTCCAGGTCAGCAACCTTCATGCCGTCATCTTCATTGAAATCCGGCTTCGAGTAGAGCTCATCACGCTGTTTGCCCACTTCATAAAGGTGTTTGTGCCCCATAATGGTTGTTTCCAGCACGGTAGAAGCATCGTAGGCAAAGTGGTTTTGTTCCAGAACCGTCAGACGTTCTTTGCCCGGCATCGCGATGCTACCGTGGTCGGCTTCCTGCTTGCCGGAAAGGATGTTTAAGAAGGTGGACTTCCCGGCTCCATTGGCCCCAATCAGGCCATAGCAGTTGCCCGGTGAAAATTTCAGGTTGACTTGGTCAAACAAAACTCGTTGGCCAAAAGATAATCGCATGTCGCTAACAGTAATCACAAATTAATTCCCAACTAGATTTAAAACAATATTTTGATCGTATCCGGCTGCCCGTACAGGCAATTCTAAAAAACTCCATTTGTTGCCCGGTGCCAATTGCAGCCACGTTCCGGAGGAAAGCCTAAGAACCCTTCAAACGAACCCTAAAGCTACCGTGCAAACCCAAAGAAAAGCCGCAAAGACGGAATCAAAGCAGGCCCGGGCCTGCCCAAAATGAAGTCGGAGAGCCATACCGCCGGAGAGGAGACAACTTAGCAAAATCGACTAAAAGAATCCAGCAGGGTGGCGCAGTTGTAAACCAAATTTCAAAATCTGTTTCAAATTTGTTTTTTTCTGTATCGAGACCCATAAATTTTATTGGGTATTATTCTGTTGAGTATTGCAGACAAACCTTAACAGATCCGGAAGTTTTTTGTCATTGAACGTAGTAGATTTTTTAGGTGTCTGTTTTTGTTGACCTGAACTTCCTTTTTTTTCATAATGGGCAAAACATATTGCCGGGGAGAATAAAATGAAAAGTGAGTTATTCCGCAGGGTGTTACCTTGTCTTACAATAATTATTGGGTTTTTGGTGCTATTCGGTTGCACGGGGGATTTCGATTCCGGGGATCCGGGTTCTCCCGGGGATCCGGACTCTCCCGGGCCATCGCCGCCTTTGCCTGAGGCTGATTTGTTGCCCAAAGTTGTACGGGTTGAACTCAAAGGTTTTACGGATACAGGGGACGTGCCCCTTGGAGGAACGGCCTCTTTGAATATTGTCACGGAGCCGGCTGATGCGGCCAAAGATGTTCGTTGGAAAGTGGAAGGGGACAGTGCGGTCGTAGGCAGTATTTCTGCCGCAGGGGTCTATACAGCACCTTCGCGCTATCCGGGCGTTCCCGTCAATATTGTGGCCGGCAGCATAAAGGTGCCTGATATAGAAGGTAAAATGGCCATCCGTATCAGCTTGCCGGAACGTTGTCAGGCTATCAGTCGCACCGAGCATCCGACTACGAAAACGGAACTGGAAGCTTTAGTTAATGCGGCCATCGCGGCAGATCCCGGTGTGGATTTGAACTACATTGACACCTTTGCCATTACGAACATGGCGGGCCTGTTTACCAGCAAAGGATCGTTCAATGGTGACATCAGTTGTTGGGACACCTCGAATGTCTCTGACATGAGTCTGATGTTTGCCAATGCGTCTGACTTTGACCGGAATATTGCTGATTGGGACACGCACAAAGTGGTGGACATGAGCTTCATGTTTAATGGTGCCTCGTCATTTAATCAGGATATTGGAAGTTGGAACACCTCGGCGGCCGAGAATATGGAAAGCATGTTTCAAAATGCGGTCGCGTTCAACCGGGATATCGGATCTTGGGATGTAGGGAATGTGACTTCTATGGATCAGATGTTTTTCCTTGCCAGCAAGTTTAGCCAGAACTTAAATCGCTGGAATGTTATCGGTGTCGCAAACCACCAAAAGATTTTTTGGGGTGCTGCTATGAACGGGGATACAACTCTCTACCCGGATCCCGGCTGGTAAAAAATTCCTCCCGCAGATCAAATCTGCGGGAGGTTTTGGGGGATATCTGAGAATCTTTGGAAATCGTTGGCTTTTGGGTTGGGGTTTGTTTTCGAACCGGATATCGCTAATTGAGCCTTTTATTCTGCCTGTTGTCCGAAAAGTCGATGAAATGATGTCCCCCGAAACAGCCTGGGTTACACGGGAATTTAGGAGGTGGGGATCCTTGTTGTAAACTGCCTGCGAGACTTTGTTGGAGATAATCGACGGGATGGTTGCCTGTAGATATTTGGGAATTATCCTGGATTTTACAGCTATTTGTAAGAGATTCACTTGATTAATGATTTAGGGATTTCTAGAATGTCCGCCTTTTAGCGTGAGATATTCTGGCTGCTATTATTAAACACAGTCTTTATTTAGGGAAGGAATTCAAACAGCCTGGGGGGGCTTTTGGGGTCTTGGTAATTGCCGAGGGCCAAAAGGAATGTTGTAATGGATAAAATAAATTATTCGAAAAATGCTTGGGAGAGCGAAGATCCTTCTGTGTCGGAATCCTGCTTTGCTTTCTTGGGTGACGCAGATGGTACAGAGAGTATTAAAGATAGAGGGGGCGACATAAATTGCAGTACGGGTGGCAACAACGGGGATCATTCTTTTCGCGAAGGGGACCGGGAGATGAGCTTGGACGGGGTTCCTGCGGTTGGAGTTCCTATGGTTAACGGGCCGGAAACGGTGCATGGGCTGATTCCTTCCCGGTCTGCTCGTTCCAAGCGTTTGGAGCCCCAAAATTCTGCCGGAGCCCGCAGTAGCTTATTGTCCTTGGTTTTGAGGTTCTTTCTGCGTCCTTTGCCCTTGGCTACCGTGGTCATTTCTATACTGGCCGTTGTTTCCGTTTTTTGGTTTTCAGGTTTTACCAGCTATGAACCTGATGAGGTCTCTTGGACAGGGGCGGATGGGGAAATAATTTCCCCGGACGGTATTTCCGTTTCGGCCGGCTCATCAGATCTCGGGGATGGTCAGGAGGGTTGGGAGAACTGGAAGAGCGGTCTGACGGAAGAAGTCGGCTATCTGGAGCGCAACGAAGCTCTTGTGGTCATGCTAAAACGCTACGGTTTGACGCAGGAACAGGGCTCCGACTTAGTACTCAGCGTGCGCGATGAGCTCGATTTGACCAAATTGCGGGCGGAAGATCCGATACAGTTATTTTTTCGGACACCTTCTGAGAGCAGAAGTTCCGCAGGCCGACAGTTGGTCGGCTTCCGTGTTGGCAGTCGGGAAAAAACGGTTGATGCCTATGTGTATCAGGGGCAGCTAAAGAACGAAGTACAGTATCATGAGCTCAGTGAGAAAGTCTTCAGTGCCACGGTGGTTGTGACTCGTTCTCTGTATCAGGATGGGGTAGATAAGGGCGTTCCCGGCGGGGTTCTGCTGGAAATGTTTAACCGTTACAGTTTTGACATTAATTTCCAGAGTGATATTCAGCGTGGTACCCGCTATGAATTGGTTTATACCATGGTGTACAACGAAAAGGACGAAGTTGTCAGTTCGGGAGATATTCTCTACGCCAATATTACTCTGGCGAATGGGCGCAGTTTCCCCATTTTTGCATACACCGACTTAGCAGGCAAATCCGAATTTTTCAATTCAAAAGGGCGCAGTGTCAACAAGGCTCTCCTCCTGATACCTGTCAACGGTGCCTATGTTTCGTCAAATTTTGGTTATCGTCGCGATCCGGTTCTGGGTACTTGGCGTCTGCATCGGGGTACGGATTATGCGGCTCCGGCGGGTACGCCAATCAAAGCGGGCGGCAATGGCAAAATTATTCGTCGGGGCTGGAGTCGGGTGGGCTACGGCTATCACATTATTATCCGACACAGCAATGGCTATGACACTCTGTACGGCCACATGAGTCGCTTTCGTTCGGGCTACAGGGTTGGCTCCTCGGTTCGCCAAGGCTATATTATTGGGTATGTCGGCAGTACGGGGAAATCCACCGGGCCCCACGTTCACTACGAAGTCCGGCGTTACGACAGACCCGTCAGTCTGAAGTCGCTGCATTTACAGGCGAGCCGGGACTTGGTGGGCATGGACCGCCGACTGTTTGAAAATAGCGTTCGGGCTTTGCAAACTCGCTTTGAAGACATGCTGCCGGACTTACAGGACATTCGTCTGCCGGTGAACTTGGCGCAGAAGGAAGCGAGCAGGCGCAAGGCTAATGGGGTCGGAGGGACCCGGCAGGATTGAGCAGGATTGAATGGAATGGAGAATTGCATTCAAGAATTCAACGAAAAACGGCCTAAGCGAAAACAGCCCTCTCTAAACACCCCCAAATAGTGCTAACGATCTTAGAGCGAATCTAAAAAATTGCGGTAGCCGGCCGGTTCTCCCTGCAACTCCACCGCAGCGGTGCCAATGACAAAGCCATTGGCAAACTCGGCCAATTGTTGGATTTGGGTTCGGCCTTGGATGCCAAAACCGAGGACGACAGGCTGGTGGTTTTCCTTCACGGCCTGTGATACTTTTGCGTATTGCTTGCGCAGTTCCGGGTTGCGAAAGTCCATTTTACTGCCGGTGATACCGCGAATGGCTACAAAATAGACGAAGGGCGCGGATTTGACCGGTTCCTGAGCCAGCAGTTTTAAATCCTGATCGGTCGTCTCCGGAGTGGCAAAGGGAATCACGGAGTGTTCTAAGCCGCGCTGACGGAAGAAATTCTGTTCGCGCAGGGGCACATCGGGAATGATTAGGCCATTGATGGGCAGCCGGTTGAAGGTTTTGTCACCATATTGCCGCAACAAATGGGAAACGATATTGCCGTAGGTCATCAGATAGACTTTCTTGTCGTTGCCACGGAGGACATCAAGGGCCTGATCCAGCATTTGGCGGGGGGAAAGTCCCTGTGCCTTGGCATTAGCCAGAGCACTCTGTGCCGCAGCAGAAATCACAGGACCATCTGCGACAGGGTCGCTGAATGGCAGCCCCAGCTCGATAAAATCAACGCCGGGATGATCCCGCAGAATGGCCAAGACTGCCAGAGATTTTTCCTGTGATGGGTAACCGAGGCAAAGATAGATTCCGCGATATAGATTTTGCTGCATGTCAGCCTCCATATGTTTGCTATTCGCTACCGGCCTACTTTTGTGTCCCGTTCCGCTGTTGTTGGGCCGCAAAATAGTGGGCCAGGTCTTTATCGCCGCGTCCGGAAAGGTTGAGTACGACATTCCCGCCCTGGAAGCGCTGGCTTTCCCGCAGCAAGAAGGCCAAGGCGTGGGACGATTCCAAGGCCGGAATGATGCCTTCGGTTTGGGCAAGCAGCGTCAGGGCATCCAAGGCCTCATGGTCGCGGGCAAAATCATAGTGAACGCGCTTGGAAGCGTGAAGAGCTGCGTGTTCCGGCCCAATACCCGGGTAATCGAGGCCGGCTGAAATCGAGTGGACAGGGGCAACGGCACCAAAATCATCTTGCAGCAATAAGGAGTGGTAGCCGTGTAGAACGCCTTTTTCTCCCAGGCCTATGGTGCGTGCGTGTCGGCCGGGGGCATCGGAGATGCCCCCGGCCTCAATGCCGTAGATCTGTACTTTGTCGGCAGGCATATCTATGAAGCTGCGAAACATGCCAATGGCATTGCTTCCCCCTCCGACACAGGCGATTACGGCATCCGGCTGTTCAATTTCGTACTGTTGCCGCAACTGGGCTGCCGTCTCGCGTCCAATGCACTCGTGAAAATAGGCCACGATGGAAGGAAAGGGGCTGGGTCCGGAAACACTGCCCAAAATATAGTGGGTATCTTCAACGCGGCTGACCCAATCTTGCAAGGCGGCATTTACGGCATCCTTCAGGGTACGCGAACCGCTTTGGACCGAGACAACTTCGGCACCAAGCAACTTCATTCTCTGCACGTTTGGGGCTTGGCGCAGGGTATCCTCTTCGCCCATAAAAATTACGCATTGGAGGCCCAACAGGGCCGCAGTCGTGGCTGTGGCAACACCGTGTTGTCCGGCCCCTGTTTCGGCAATTACTCGTTTCTTGCCCATATACTTGGCCAAAAGGCCCTGACCCAGGGTATTGTTGATCTTGTGGGCTCCGGTGTGCAAGAGGTCTTCCCGTTTGAGAAATAGTCGACAATTCAGCTTTCGGGACAGATTTTTGGCTTCGTAGAGAGGGGTCGGCCGTCCGGAGAAATTCTGCTCCAGGTAGCGCAGCTCTTCCGTAAATTTCGGGTCTTGATATAGCTGTAAAAAGAGGGCCTTTAGTTGGGACAGAGTGGGAACCAAGGTTTCGGGCACAAAGCAGCCGCCAAATTCGCCCCAATAGTCCCGGATGGGTCCGGATTCTTTGGCAGTCGATTCCTTTGTCATAACAAAAACTCCTTACGGACTCCGCTGCTATCGGATGTATTTTATACCGAGAGGCAGAAACGGGATTATAACGGAAAGAGATGTTAAAGGCGCGATGGTCCCGGCCTCATTTTTTCATGTTGTGCGGCGGCCAATGATTGTCAATAAATGCCAATAAATACCCGGGATGTCGAGTAGCCGGCGATAAAAATCATTGGTATTCCAATCCTCCGGACTGGAGAACCCTCCGCGTGCGGGGGGCTTCTCAGGCGGGATAGTTATGTATTCTTCCGTTGGCGCACTTTTTTGATGTGAAGGGTATTGTGCCAATGGCGGGCATAGCGCATCAGATAGAGAAAGGGTGTGTCCAGAAGGGCGACAATTACCCGGATAATATAGGTACCGAGGATATAGGTCTGAATGACGACCTTTAATTCCAGCGGTCGTTCGGCCAGGATCACCCAAGCCAGCAGGCTGAATACGGTGCTGTCGATTAGCCCGGACAGCATGGTGCTGAGATTGTTGCGCAGCCAGATGAGGCGTTTGCCATGGCGTTTGCGCATCAACCGATAGATAAAGACATCGTGCATTTGGCTGATCAGATAGGCACTCATTCCGGCAATAAATAAAGTGGGTACACTGGTAAACAAATCGCGGATCCGGCCGTGAACGGGCAGAGACCAAGCCCATTCTGCGGAGGGAATGGTGGCGAGGTCCAGCGGTTTAAAGCCAATGGTCAGAGTCGTAATGACGGTCCACAACAGCATTGCCATGAAGCCAATCCAGACACCTTTTCTGGCGGCCCCGACACCCTCGTATTCGGCCAAAGCATCGGTACATAAGTAGGTTCCGGAAAACAGAATGGTGCCCAGAGCAACCGGATCCTTGAAGAAAGGAAAATCGACAACTTTCAATACCTGGAGATTTGCTCCGATGATGGCTACGGCGATGAATGTGTAGAGGCCCTCTTTGCCCAGCAGGGCGTAGAAGACCAGGATTGCCGTAAAATAAATGATCAACGAAATGATCTCCATCCCAAGTATCGGGATGTTTTGCAAGGTTTGGGTCAGATTGTCGGAAAGCATATGGCTGGCTCCTTACAGAAAGACTTTACTGTATATTTCTGCCTGACAAACAGGCTGTCCGTTTTCGTAAAGTTCTTTCGTAAAATTCCCCGATAAAATCTCGAAGGGAAGGCAAAACGGTCTACACAAATTCAGGCCGTCTACAGACAAAATAACCGTCCGGCGCAAAATGGTAAAGTGGGGTAGTTTTCTAACATCGGTCGAAAATTGACATTCAGGCCTCAAAATCGGGTAGGCAGAGAGCGACCGAAGAAAGCCCGCCTCAAAAAAATGGTGTCCAAGTGTCCATAGTACTCAAATGGGGGACCCTTTTGCTGTCCAATCTTTAATACTCATATTTACGGCACCGAGGATATGAGTATTAAAGATTTTTCGCAAGGCCGGCCAAGATCAAACAGAACCAAATCAATACCGGAATAGAATTTCTCCAAGACAACCCTTCCTTTTGGGTTTTCCGGGGTCCGACAGCTCTTTCCTAAGTTTCGATGTGGGGAGATCACAGGCAATCCCGGAGTCGTTTTGTTGTGGGACAGATAAAATTACAGGTGCACCCCGGATTTTGAGATTTAACGACTTTACTTTCACTCTAAATTCCTATATTATAAGAATAGTCGTATTTCTTTTTGTAACAGTTTAAAATCAATATCTCCAGATATAGCAGGAATATAAGTGTCAGGTGACGAAAAGACTCTGCTCCCCAAGCCCCCGTGGCTGCGAAAAAAACTATACAACAACACATTTAATGTAGACCGAGCCATTGAGCACAATGGCTTGGAAACTATATGTAAAGAAGCCGCCTGTCCGAATCGCAGTGAGTGTTGGCATGCGGGCACGGCAACCTTTCTGATCTTGGGGCGGATTTGCACCAGAAAATGCACCTTCTGTAATGTCGAATCGGGCACCCCGGGCTTTGTCGACCCCTTGGAACCGACAAAAGTTGCCGATGCCGTTGAAGCTCTCAAACTGAACTACACCGTCATTACTTCGGTCAACCGCGATGACTTGCCCGATGGGGGGGCACAGCATTTTGTCGATGTGATTCGGGCTGTGCGTGAGCGCAGACCGGACAACAAAATTGAGGTGCTAATCCCTGATTTGTTGGGCGATTGGGAAGCCTTGCGAAAAATTGTGGATGTTGCACCTGAAGTTTTGAACCACAACATAGAGACGATAGAGCCTTTTTATTACTACGTTCGCCCCAAGGCGGACTATCGACGCTCGCTGGAGCTGTTCAGCGAAGTGAAGAGGATGGCTCCCTCCATGGTGACAAAGTCCGGAATCATGGTGGGAATGGGAGAAGACCCGAATGACGTGCGGCAGGCGTTTCGGGATTTGCTGGAGGCCGGAGTCGATGTCCTGACTGTCGGGCAATATTTACAGCCGACCAGACAGCATTTGGATGTGGAAGAATATGTCACCCCCGAGCAATTTGAAGCCTACGCGGAATACGCCTATTCCATCGGTTTTAAGGGTGTCGCTTCCGGGGTCTTCGTCCGCAGTTCCTACAAGGCGGATGAGCTTTACGCACAGGCAAGACAGAAAATTGAGATGCAGGAAGAATTAGCCTGATTTTGACTGAAGATAGAGAGAGGATTCCCGGATGTTCCAAGATTTAGATCCAGAAGAAACGCGAGAATGGCTTGAGGCCTTTGCTGCCGTGATTAAAAACGAAGGCGAAGAGAAGGCAGAATTTCTGATAGATATCCTGCAACGCCATTTGGGCGGCACGTCGCACCAACTCTCCACACCTTACATCAATACCATCCCGGCGGAACGGGGTGCCAAAATGCCGGAAAATAGTGCCATAGCCAGAAATGTTGCCGCGTATGTCCGTTGGAATGCCATGGCAATGGTGGCCAAGGCCAACAAGAAAATTGATGGTATCGGGGGACACATCGCTTCTTTTTCTTCTTCCGGAACGATCTACGGAGTTGGTTTTGACTATTTTTTTCGTGGCCCCAACGCTGAAAATGGAGCTGACCTGATCTTTTATCAGGGGCATATCTCCCCGGGCATTTACGCGCGTGCCTATGTCGAAGGGAGACTTTCGGACAAGCAGTTGGAAAATTTCCGTCAGGAGACCGGAGGGGAGGGCCTTTCTTCTTATCCGCATCCCCGTCTGATGCCCAATTTTTGGCAGTTTCCCACGGTTTCGATGGGTTTGGGTCCGATCATGGCTATTTATCAGGCCCGCTTCATGAAATACATGGAAAATCGGGGCTTTTTGAAGATCGGTGAGCGAAAAGTGTGGGCTTTCCTCGGTGACGGAGAAACAGACGAACCGGAAACGTTGGGAGCCATTGGCATTGCGGCACGGGAGAATTTGGACAATTTAATTTTTGTGTTGAATTGCAATTTGCAACGTTTGGACGGCCCGGTCCGGAGTGCAGGTAAAATCGTGCAGGAAATGGAGGGCCATTTCCGAGGTGCCGGCTGGAATGTAATTAAGGTTTTGTGGAGTACGGAGTGGGATGAGTTATTTGCCAAGGATGGCGGGCCTGATTTGATGAAGCATTTGGAAGCCATCGTGGACGGTGACTTTCAGCGCATCAATGCCAACTACAAAGATGGCCTATACATTCGGGAGCATTTGTTCAATACGCCGGAGTTGCGTAAGTTGATTGAAGGCTGGAGCGATGAAAAGTTGTCCAAGTTGTCTCGCGGCGGTCACGACCCTCGCAAAGTGTATGCGGCGATGCACGAGGCGGTAAACCACAAAAACCGACCCACTATCATCCTGGTCCAAACGGTCAAAGGGCACGGTATGGGTGAGGCCGGTGAGGCGGCCAACGATACCCACAGTCAGAAGAAGATGAACAAGGAGTCTTTGCTTGCTTTCCGGAATCGATTCAATGTGCCATTGAAGGATGAGGAACTGGAAGCCCTGCCGTTTATCAAGCCGGAACCGGACAGCCCCGAGGCCAGGTTTATTGAAGAAACCCGCAGCGCACTGGGTGGCTCTATTCCCGTCCGTCAGTTTCGTCAGAACCCTTTGGAGGTCCCGGAGCTGAGCGATTTTCAGGCCGTGCTGGACGGCAGCGGAGACCGGGAAATATCTACCACTATGGGTTTTGTGCGCATCCTGAACATTTTGTTGAGCAAGAAAACGATTGCCGACCGCATTGTGCCGATTGTCCCGGATGAGGCCCGTACCTTCGGGATGGAAGGACTCTTTAAGAAGTTGGGTATCTACAACCCGAAGGGTCAGGTTTACACCCCGGTGGACAAGGGTTCTCTAATGTGGTACCGCGAGGATACCAAGGGCCAGTTATTGCAGGAAGGCATCAATGAAGCGGGTGGTTTTAGCTCCTGGCTGGCTGCGGGGACTTCGTACGCTAACCATGATATACCGATGATACCATTCTTTGCTTACTACTCCATGTTTGGTTTTCAACGTATCGGAGACTTGGCTTGGGCGGCAGGAGACCTGCTGGCCAAGGGTTTTCTGATTGGGGCGACAGCAGGGCGGACCACGTTGAACGGAGAGGGCCTGCAACATCAGGACGGGCACCACCTTCTGACTGCGGCTACTTTGCCCAGTTGTCTTGCGTACGACCCTTCTTTTGTTTATGAGATGGCTGTGGTGATCCAAGACGGCCTGAAGCGTATGTACAAAGATGGGGAAGCCGTATTCTATTACATCACGGCGATGAACGAAAACTTTGTTCAGCCTGCGATGCCGGAGGGTGTGGAAGAAGGTATCCGTCGGGGGATTTATCGCTTCCGGGCTTCCGACGTAAAGAAACCAAAGGCTAAAGTGCATCTTTTGGGTAGCGGCAGTATTTTTATCGAGGTTCGCGAAGCTGCCCGGATTTTGGAAGAGGACTACGGTGTGGCCGCTGATATTTGGAGTGTGCCCGGTATCGTGCAGTTGTACCGCGATGGTATGGACTGCACACGCGAAGATACTCTGGGCTCTCCCGGCAAGCGCGTACCCTATGTGCAGCAGGTCATGGCCGAGGTCGATGCCGGCAACGAGGAGCCGGCCATTATCAGCACGGACTACGTGAAGGCCTATGGCAACCTGCTGGCACCATACCTGAAACGTCCGTTGTTTACCTTGGGTACAGATGGCTATGGCCGTAGTGACTCGCGGGATGCTTTGCGAGAGCATTTTGAGGTCAATCGCAAGTATATCGTCATTTCGGCTTTGCGAGCCTTGGTGGAACAGGAGAGACTGGATGCTACGGTACTCAGGGATGCCAGAAAAAAACTGGGTATAAATAAGGCAAAGAAGAACCCGCGTTTGGCGTAGCCTGACGAATGGTTATACAACAATGATCGTGCGGGTAACGGAAGAGGAACACGACAGTTTGAGGAGCAAAGTGACTTTATGGCGAATGTAATAGATATTGTGGTACCGGACGGAGTCTCTGATGCTGCCGTCGTTGAAATTATGCAGCAGACGGGTGCTGTAGTGGCTGAGGAAGAGTCTTTGTTGGCGGTTGAGACGGACAAGGCCACCGCTGAAATTCCGTCTCCGGCAGCCGGAAAACTGTTGGAGCTGAGCGTTAAAGAGGGCGATACGGTCTCCGGCGGTGATGTGATTGGCAGGTTGGAAGCAGAGAGTTCTGCCGGGGCGGATACGGTTTCGGATCAAATAGCCGTGCCTGTCCGGGTTCCGGCTCCCGAAGAGAATTTGGGGCTGATGGATATTGTGGTACCGGATGGCGTTACGGATGCTGCGGTAGTGGAAATTATGCAGGATGTCGGGGCAGAAGTTGCCGAAGACGATTCGTTAATAGCGGTTGAAACGGACAAGGCCACCGCCGAAATCCCGGCTCCGGCAGCCGGGAAGCTGTTGGAGCTGAGTGTCGGTACGGGAGATACGGTCTCCGGCGGAGATATAATTGGCAAGCTTCAGGTCGTGGGTGCCGCCGGCTCTGCCGGCGCAGCAGCATCCGAGTCATCCGAGTTATCCCAATCTTCTAAGACACCCAAACCGGATCGTGTGGAGGTGCCCGTTTCTGTGGCAGATGTTGCGGCTCCGGCGGGGGCGGTATTGACCAATACCCAGAATCCGGGCGGCAGCGTACATGCCTCGCCCTCGGTGCGCCAATTCGCACGCGAATTGGGTGTGGATATCCGGCGTATCAGCCATACCACCGGACCGAAGGGGCGTATTACTTTTACCGATGTCAGAAATTTGGTGAAATCAGTGATGAGTGGCTCTGCGGGCACCGAGGGCACTAATAGTATTACGGGTGGGGGCATTCCGCGCATTGAGTTGCCGGATTTTACGAAGTTCGGCTCAACGGAAGAGTTTGCTCTAAGCAAAATTAAACAGATTACCGGCAAACATTTGAGCAAGGGTTGGCTCAATATTCCCTTGGTGACGCACTTTGAGGAAACAGACATCACAGAGTTAGAAGATTTTCGCAAGGAGTTGAACAACCGCAAAGCGGTTGGCAAGGACAAGGATGGTTTGCCGAAGACTACAGCTTTGGCTTTTATTGTTAAGGCTGTCGTGAAGGCTTTGCAGCAGTATCCCCAAGTCAATTCTTCGCTTGGCGGCGATGGCAAGTCCCTGATTATAAAGAAGTATTATAATATTGGCATTGCAGTGGATACTCCACGCGGTCTGATTGTTCCCGTGATTAAAAATGCAGACCAACTGTCGCTCGATGAGATTTCGGCTTATATCAGGGAACTTGGATTGAAGGGGCGTTCGGGCAAGTTGGTGCCGGCGGATATGGAAGGCGGCAGCTTTACTGTTTCGAGCCTGGGCGGTTTGGGCGGCACGAACTTTACGCCGCTGGTGAATCCGCCGGAGGCCGCAATTTTGGGCGTGGCCAAAGCGGCGATGAAACCGGTTTGGAATGGCAAGGAATTTCTGCCCCGTTTGATTCTGCCGTTTTCGGTGTCCTACGATCACCGAGTTCTTGATGGTGGGGAAGTGGCGCGCTTCGGCAGCACTTTGGCGGGGTTTTTGAGAGATTTACGTTACATGCTGGTGTGAGCCGATTGACCACATTTTGCGTATGGAATGTTGTCTTTTACCAAGGTGGGCAGGTGGGCAGCATTCGTTTGTTTGTCCACAGTTTCTGTGGACGGCCTGTCTGAATATGCATACACGAATGAGTAACAGAAAAAGGCAAATGAGTATTTACGTCCGGCGGGAACAGGCGAGGAGTGAGTAATGGAACGATGGGATTTAGTGGTTGTAGGCGGTGGCCCCGGAGGGTACAACGCGGCATTTCGCGCGGCGGATTTGGGGAAGAAGGTTGCTATCATTGAAAAATATAATTCATTGGGTGGGGTCTGCCTGAATGTTGGCTGCATTCCCTCCAAGTCTTTGCTGCACGTCTCCGAGGGGCTTCACGCGGTCAAAGAGTTGAAAGAAATGGGCTTTGAGGTCGAAGTAAAAAATATTGACAAGTCTTTGGACAAGGTGCGGGCTTATCGGGATTCGGTAATGAACAAGCTGACGAATGGACTTTCGATGTTGGCCAAGCAGCGCAAAGTTACGCATATTGAGGGTGTTGCCACGTTTAAGGATGATCATACTTTTTCTGTCCGTCCGCACAAAGGGGCCGGTGAGGAGTTTGATGTTGCATTTGACAACTGTATTCTGGCCATTGGTTCGCGTCCGGTACAGATTCCTTCTTTCCCGAATGATGATCCCCGACTGATTGATTCGACCGGGGCCCTGAAGGTCGAAGATGTGCCGAAAAAATTGCTAATTGTTGGTGGCGGAATTATCGGTTTGGAAATGGCCGAAGTCTACCAGGCTCTCGGCAGTGAGATTACCATCGTTGAATTGATGGACCACATCATCCCGCCGGCGGATAAAGATTTGACAGACCCCTTGATGAAACGTTTTGAGTCTTTTTCCACAATTTACCTGAAGACGAAGGTCACTCATATTGTGGCGAAACCGAAGGGTCTGGAAGTTTCGTTTGAGGGTGCGGCCTGTAATGAGACCCGGCTTTTTGACAAGGTGTTGGTAGCTGTAGGCCGCAGGCCAAACGGCGACCTGCTCAATGCCGGAACTGTCGGGGTGCAGGTGGATGATAAAGGTTTCATTGCTGTCGATGCTCAGCAGCGAACCAATGTGCCGCATATTTTTGCTATTGGCGATGTGGTCGGCCAGCCGATGTTGGCGCACAAGGCTGCGCATGAGGGGCATGTCGCGGCCGAGACTGTTGCGGGTCTGAAGTCCGCCTTTGCGCCGATGGGCATTCCTTCGGTGGCCTATACCACGCCCGAGATCGCCTGGGCCGGTGTGACGGAAAAGGAAGCCAGAGAAAAGGGTCTAAAGTACACGAAGGGGGTATTCCCCTGGGCGGCCAGCGGTAGGGCTATCAGCATGCAGGCCGGTGATGGCAAGGTGAAGTTATTGTTTGATGAAGAGACGCATCGCATCATTGGTGGTGGCATCGTAGGTTTGCACGCCGGTGACCTGATTTCTGAAATTATGTTGGCGATTGAACTGGGGGCGGACATGGTGGATTTGGGCAAGACCATCCATCCGCACCCAACTTTGGGGGAAACGCTGGGTTTCGCGGCGGAAGTTGCGCACGGGAGCATCACAGAAATCTACGTTCCCAAGAAAAAATAGACAGGCAAATATATTGAAACTCTCCGGTTTGAGTAGTATTGTTTTAAAAGTCTGCAAGAGTTAGACCATAATTGAGGGGTATACAACCATGACGCTTCTGACACTTGTTTTTATTGTTGTGGCAATTATTGCGTTAGGGATTTTTTATTTCCGGTCGCTGATTACTTTTGCCGATTTTTTTGTAATTTGCAGTGCCGAGGGTATTTCTTCGCGCGGAGCCTTGACGGTGTGGTCCATTGCCAGGCGCAACAGAGAGCACAATCTTCCGAATCAAGTGTTTGAAGATGGCGATTTTCTGAATCGATGCATCTTGGACATGACGAAGCGAAAGGCTTCCTGTCACGAGAGTAGTAAGCGTTGGGCTTACTTTGTCAATCTACTGGATATTTTGTATGAAATCCGCCAAAACCTGTCTGCGAAAGTCCGTTCGACTACGGCAGTTTCTTCCTCCGTGGACTTACCGGAAGATTCTGTACTGTCGTTGACTGTCTCCGGCTTGGGTGGAGCGAGTTATCATTCAAAGATTTTGTCAAACGACAAGTTGGGAATGATAGTCAATTACCCTTCCGGACCGAAACTGCCTTTCAACTTTAGTTGGCGGGGCAAACAGGCACTTGTCAGCCTGACGGTAAGCGGGGTTTCTTTTCGCTTTGCCATGACCTTTGACGAGGAGTATTGGGATCAAAGTTTTGCGACTTTGCGTTTGCTCCATTCCGATGCTTTTTCTCAGGAACAACGGCGCAATGATGTGCGTTACAACGTGCATATTCCGGCCGTTTTTAGTATTACGGAGCCGGAACTGTTGGAGAGTGACAGAGAGCTGTTGCGCGAAGCGCAGGAAGACGTTTTGGATGATTTCAGGCCAGTTGAACACCGCAGTGTGGTCAAGGACCTCTCTTTGGGGGGGTGCCGCATTTTGGTTGGCGGGGTCGTTCGGTCCGGCGTAAATTGCAAGCTTTTACTGCGTCTGAGCGGTCGGCATATACCTATTCACGGTATAACGAGATTGTCAGAGTACGTGGAGCCGGATGATTTTTCCTATGTGCGCGTTCAATTCTCTCATGTCGAGCGGGAGGATTTGCAGAAAATCTGTTCTTTCATCTATGGAATTGAAGTTGCGGAAGGCGATGTCCCTCCGACACCTCAGGAAGAAGGGGTGGAAAATGAAGGCTATGGCGATAGAGACATTGAATCTTTATACGCTTATGACTTGCCGGAATTGGACGAAGGATCAGAGATGGACCATCATGCGGCTTCTGAAGATCTGGAGCGGCAGATTCTTTTCGAGCAAAATGAGATTGCGATGGAACAGGCTGATTCTTTTGTGTCGGATATGGTGCCGTTGAGTGAGTCTGAGCAAATGGCTCTATTATCGGAAGTGGATGAGGTGTCCGACCATATTGTGGGAAATGCGGCAAGCGAAACGGCGGACAGGACGGAGAAGGTGGGGAGGGTTATTCCGGCCTCGGTGTCGATGTCGAGGGGGAAACCCAAGTCGGTCGCGAATAATACTGACGACAAGAATGATTCTGACAAGAAATCGCAATTCATCGGAAAAACCATATGAGATCTTTGTGAGGGGATATAATGCGGTCACGGGAGTTGCCCCGGGCCGTTTGGGGGCGGATTCTTCGGCATTGCAATGCAGGAGCGGGTGGTTCGCGTCGATTCTGACGGAACGGAGTTGGAAGAGGCTCGGCAGTTTTCGTTTCTTTTTCTTTTGCATTGGGACGCGGGTACAGATTTTGTGGAACATGGATCTTGTGCCCATACAGGAGCGCAGGTTGTAGCATGGGGCACGATGGCTATCCGTTGGCTTTATTGCGGCAGGTTTTCGTTTTGGCCGTTTGCGTTCGAAATCGGGAACAACAGCCTGAAATGGACAAATTGCAGCGGAATGAGTTGTGCGCTCTAATAGACAGTGCCGGCTGGCAGACTTGTTGTGAGTTGCAGTTTACTCTAAAAAAAATACAACCCGGATGCTTACTTGGCACCGGGCAAATCGAAAAAATTATTGAACATATTGCCCTCGCAGAAGAGGATATCCAAGAGTCTTGTGACTTAGCGGATGCCTTGGATTTTGTGGTGGTTGACTATGAGTTGAGCCCGACCCAATTATTTAACTTGGAAAAGAGTCTCAAGAAGCCGGTAATTGACCGCAAGGCTTTAATTTTGGTGCTGTTTGAGCAGCGGGCACAAACGAGTGAGGCCCGCCTGCAAGTGCATCTGGCGCGTTTGTACTACGAAAAACCTCGGTTAAAACGGGCTTGGACACACTTGTCGCGTCAGCGTGGCGGACGGTACGGAACCAGAGGAGAGGGCGAGACTCAAATCGAAATTGACGGTCGCCTGATCGATGGGCAGATCCGCAAGCTGGAAGCCCGGATTACTTCGGTGCAAAAGCAGCGCAAGCAGCAGCGCAAGCGGGGTGCTCACTTGCCGCATATCGCTTTAGTTGGCTACACGAATGCGGGAAAATCAGCCTTGATGCAGGCTCTCTGCCGGCAGGATGCCAACGTGGCCGACCGTCTGTTTGCCACGTTAGACCCGAAAAACCGCAAATTGTCGTTGCCCACCGGAGAAGAGCTGATTATTACAGATACAGTGGGTTTTGTACGGAATCTGCCTCACGAGTTGATCAATGCTTTCCGCGCTACTTTGGAAGAAACGGTGTTGGCGGATTTGCAGTTGCTGGTCTTGGATGTCGGCGATGACGAGTGGCGGGAGAAGTTGGCCACGGTTCATCAGGTATTGCGAGAGCTGGAGGTCGATGAGAAGGCCCAGATCCTTTTATTGAATAAGATGGATTTGCTCAGTGAAGAGCGGCATCGGGAGATGCAGGCTCTTTTTCCCCAAGCGTTGTTCGTTTCGGCAAAGGAGCAGCTGGGGTTGGAGGCTTTGTTTGCCAAGCTTAGCGAGCGTCTGGCAGAATTGGAAGAAGAACATTCGGAGCCCTATTCTTTAGAGGTTCCCCATGAAGAGGGAGCTTTGAGGGCTTGGCTGTTTCGGCAGAAAGTGGTTTCGGCAGAATTGGACATAACGGATAGCGGACAGGTCTTTCACATACGGCTTTCCGGCGAGGATTTGCGGTGTCTGGGCGAGAAGTTCCCTCGGTTTTTTTCCCAATTGGAGCCTTTAAATTTAGAGTCTTTAAATTTAGAGCCCTTGGATTCAGAATCCTTGAATTCAGAACTCCTGAATTCAGAACTCCTGAATTCAGAACCGCTGAACTCGGTAGCTCTGAATCCGGAGCACCTGAATCCATAGATTATGGCTGTTACAAGGGAAATGGAAGAACGCTCGCAGCATACCAGGATTTCATGGGAGTCTCTGTTTGGCTTTCGGGGAGGACAGACCGGAAAACGGACAACATGTTCTGTCTGGCCTTTCGTTGTTGATGCTCACTGCCCGGATACCGGTTTTGCCGCCTTCAGTGTGGCCACAGCACCGGCGGAGGCTGTGCTGCAAACTTTTCGGGAACGGGGAATCCCATTTCATTTGTTGCACCAGGTGCACGGCTGTGATTATGTAGAATTGGATATGCGTCACAGCGCGGTGCCCGTCTCCACTCTTGATACTACAATTGGCACAGAGCTTGGTGCCCCGAGAGAAGCGGATGCCTGGCTATGGTTGGGTGATTCGCCCGGCGGCCAAGTGTCGTCATCCGGAAAGACTAGTACGGGGGAAGGGCCGTTTGCGCAGGCTTTCGGAGTGTATACCGCCGATTGTATACCTGCGTTGCTGAGCGTCCGAGACCCGGAATCCGGGTTGTTTTGCGGTGCCTTGATGCATTTGGGGCGGAAGGGGATTGAATCCGGTCTGTTGCGCAAATGTGGTGAAGCTTTGTCTGAGCACTTTTCCAAGCATTTGGGCCGCAGTGCCGGCCTGAAGACCGAACTTTTTTTGGGGCCAGGGATTGGGCCTTGTTGCTATGAAATTCCGACTGCGATGGCGGAAAATTTTTGCCGCAATGCGGTGGTCAGTTTGGCATGTTCGGGGAGGCACCCGGAAGCGCAAAAACGTGTGAGCCACCGGATGCTGGACTTGGGCCGGTCCATTCGGGAACAGGCTCTTGCCTTGCCGCCCGTTTTGGGGCTGCTTCCCGAAAACATCCGGGCAGAAGAATTTTGCACGAGTTGCCAAGCTCCAAAATATTGGGGTACCGGCCCGGAGCGTGATGCTCCGGAAAAACGGGACAGAGAACGGAGTGAGGCAGGCCGGGAACGGGTCTGCTATTCTTATAGGCAAGGGCATCGGAGAGAACGCATGTACACAGTCATTGTCTTTAGAACAGAAACTTTGAGCGTACGGTGACGTATGCTGAATTGCTGAGCCGGCACGGCACGGTTGGGCCCTATTTTGTGTTGTTGCGTTTGTTGGCTTTTTGTCGTAATGCCGGTGAAGAGGGGCAGAGTGGAGACTTTGCGGCACGTTTGCGCCGCTATAAGGGCATTGATGCAACTGCGGCCCGGTTGCTGGGGAAAATGACGGAGGAAGTGCCGGCAGGATTGGCGGAGGCTTTTAGCCAAACGCTGGCACTTTTTCGGGAAGCTGTGCCGCTGCCGTACATCTGGGGTATGGAAGATTTTTCAGACTACAGTTTTGCGGTTGGGCCGGGTGTGCTGATTCCGCGTGAAGACAGTGAAATACTGTTAGAACAAGGGCTTGCGTTTTGCCGGAGCCTGTCGTACGAATCTGCCGGTCAGGCAGAGGTACTGGAATTGTGTTGCGGCACGGGATGCATCAGCATCAGTTTATATTTGAAGCTGTGTGCGGAGGGCGCAAGTCCGAAAATCCGGGCCGGCGATATTTCAGAACTGGCCTTGCAATACGCAGAACAAAACTGGGCCTACTGGTTGGCCGAAGAACGGGGTGACAGGGGGGAAGAGTCTCCTTTTTATCTGTGTCAGAGTGACTTATTCCAAAATCCGGAATTGCAGCATCGTTATGATCTCATTTTGGCAAACCCGCCGTATTTGAGTGAGCGGGAGTGTCTCAGGCGCAGTGACTGGAAGGAGCCTATTTTAGCTTTGAAAGCCGGCTCGGATGGATTGGCGATTCTGCGCCGGATTATTTGTCAGGCTCACAGGTTTCTGAAGCTTGATGGTGCTTTACTGTTGGAGGCTGCTCCGTGGCAGATGCATGAGCTGCAACATCTGCTGGAGAAGGAGGGCTACCGAAATGTCGCGGTATACCGCGACATTTCGGGATTGGAACGGGTAATCAGTGGATACCATGGTGATGAGGGGCATCATGACCCTCACGGCACTCACGGGCCAGAGCTTCTTCGACCAGCTGATTAAATTGGCGGCCTCGGTCAAATTCATTTCGGAACATGCCAAATGAGGCGTAGCCCGGAGAGAGCAATAAGTAGAAATTGTGGATCTCGGGTTGTGGTCCAAGGTTGGTAACAGGCCCGATAACAGGGTCTGTTATCGGGGTGGAGGCCAAGGCCCGGGCTTTTTGTTCTGCGGCTTCAAATGCGGCCGACAAAGAGGGAAAACCTCTGTCGTCTTCTGCGCCGGAATAGGGCAACCCAAGCCGGCGCAGGTGCTGAATCAGGGTTTTCGTGCCGCTGCCTTGCAGCAGAAAGAGGGAGACGCGCTGCCGGTCTTGCTGATATCGGTGCAGGGTTGCCAAGAGGTTCCCCGGGTCCAGTTCCTTGTCCGTGCCGCCGGCAATCAACAGGCAATGGCTGTTTTCGGCGTTGTCCCCCGTCAGACAGGCAGAAATGCCCGATGCTGCGGCATCGGGCATCGTGGCCGTGGTGTCGTTGACATAGTAGAGAGTACTCCGGCTGTTTACGTTCCGGCTGCCGCGCAGCTCCATGCGGAAGGGTACTCCGCCAAAATCACGCATCAGCTCTCCGTTGCGCCGGCAAAAGTCGTCAAGCTGCCGGCAAAGCCCTTGCTTCCGCAAAAAACGGTAGGCCATATACGAGGCGATACAGTAATTTTGGAAACTGTGCCGGCCCAAGACCGGAAAGTTTTTGCTGTTTAGGAAGACTTGCTCCTTTGTCTCTGCATCTTTGACACAACAAGTTAGGCTGTGGTCTGTTGCGGGCCTCCAATAGAGGCCCTTGAGTCCTTTGGGCAGCATCGCTTGCGTTGCAAAGTAATGCAAGTTGTCGGATGCGGAGCCGGAATTGGCGGCAAAGTCGCGTGCGGCAAAATCCCCCCAGCATTGGGACCCCAAGTACATGGAGGTTGCCCCCGGAGTGCCGAGCAACAGTTCCCCTTGATTGCGTTCTTGATTGTCTCCCTGATTGTCACGGCTCATATTGTGAAAAATGTAGAATTTGTCGGCTACATAGTCGCGGAAATGCCGGTAACGGTCCTGATGGTCGTTCATGATATTGCTTAGGCAAGCCAAGTGTGGGCGGAAAAAGACCCGGCCCCGGTCTTTTTCTACTTTGCAAAGGTCGCCCAACTGCCAAGAGGACATTTCCAGTACCAAGGGGCTGCCGCCGTCAAGATCAAACTTGCGTTCTCCGGTATTTTGGCCTAGGATTTCTTCCAGGGCATAGGCCAAAGGCGACCGGCCAATATTGCCGCCGAGCATGATGCCGGCTCCGGTCGGATCATATTGTTGCAATATGTAGTGGAGGGCGTGGGAGATACTGGATTTGCCCTTGGTTCCGGTGACGGCCAACACGGGAACCTTCGGGTAGAACTCCAGAAACAGGGCTAAGTCTGTCGTCCAGTTTTGGGCTGCCTGTAGATAGGGGGAGTGATCGGGCACACCGGGGTTTTTGATTACCAAGTGGGCTTGGCGAAAATCTTCCAATTCGTGGCTACCCAAGCGAAAGTGCAGGCGTGCGGATGCATCGGCATGTATGCCCGCGCCGTCTTTGCCCGAATGCTCGGAGTGGTGCGGGGGAATTGAGACAAGGCCGCCGGCAAAGTCGCGCAGGGCCGAGACGCTGTCAGTCAGCTTTTCCTCGCTATTCAGGTCGGTAACGAGGACTTCTGCTCCATGAGCCAAACAGAACTGAGCACTGAGCAGGCCTCCGCCGTTGACTCCGAGGCCCATAACAACAATGCGTTTGTTGCGAAATAATTGCTGCACGTTGTCCACCTGTTTGTGAAGGATGATGAGAGAATGACGAGAGAATATCGGGAAACAACATACCCGAGCCTCCGGGCTCGTCCAGTCGTCAAGTTTCGGGGTCTATTAGCCTAAAGAAACCGGCAAGGTTGCCAGAATGAAACTGTGGCTGATACACTCTTGCCACAAGTTTGGGATGGTGGAGGCATTAAACTTATTGCTCCATTATACCGTCCAAGCCATACAGGACAAGTCCCACAGCAAGACCGGGAACTAACTTTTATTATGAGTATGGCCCCCTTGCCAAGGTTCGACAGGCTCACCTACCTCTGAGTCTAATGGACCCAAATGATTTCTACTGCTGTAATTCCCCTCCTGCGGAGGGATGCCCTTCAGGGCGGGGTGCTCTAAGGCCCACTTGTCAAATATCCTGAACGAATATATAATAAGAAAAAATTACACAACTTTGGAGGAATTTTCTTATGAAAAAACGTCAAAATGGACTGTTGACTGTTGGCCAAAAAAATAGTATAATATCCAATATCCAATATCCAATATCCAATATCCAATATCCATACCAAGACTAGAATATATATACAGCTATTTTATCTTTCTTTATGGCCCAATAAGCCGACACATTTCAAAACCTTACCGGTTTTTTCATTTTTCTGCTCTTTTTCCATTCTTCTCATTCATTTGGTTTTGTCCACCTGCGCGCCGATGACGGACGTGGACGCAGGCACTGAGACTAAATTGGGTGTCAGTGCCTCGACAACATTTGTGGGCGCAACCCAGGCACTGGTATCTTTGACACCAAAGAAAAGCGGCACAGCGGCTTTTCTTGCCGTTGCGGATACGGAAACTATCCCTTCGGTCACAGCTGCCGAAACTCTCTTGGCCTACCGGAAAATAGACTTTTCCGGTACTTCGGCGCAGATTATCCAGTTTGCCCTGAGCATCAGTGCCACACAAGATACGACCGGTGGAGAAGTTTCGGGTGGTACCGGAGCGGTATTACAGCCGAGTACGGCCTATAAGATTGTGATGTACCACAGTGGCAGCAGCAGCACATTGCTGACCTTTACGACTCTTGGCAAGATAGATGAAAAGTATACGTATGGTAATACGTATACTTTTGCTGTGTCGGCGTAGAATTTTCAGACAGAAACAGACGGAAAATTTCAGGTGCCCTTTGTTTTTTCATGGTTGCAGACTTCCAGTCGAAATACTCAAATCTATAATATGGATGGAAATGGTAGGACAGAGGACACTATCGTAGCTTTCAATTTGAGTGGGTTTCTGGTTAATAATAGTACTTTGGTAAATGCTTTTGGAAATTCAGATCAGGGCGGGATGTTTTTACATACATCCCCCGGCATTGTTGTTTGGGCTTATCAGACAAACCTAACAGATACTTCAGGGAACACACTCTTTATTATTTATAATTTATAACCAGGAAAAAAGTGTTGGAAAGTAAAGGCCTCTCTTTGGAGGGGCTTTTACTTTCCAACTGCTGCCGATCCGGGCCCCCCTTGCCCAATTTCCTAAGTGAATATACAATAGGCAAAATCTAAAATATCTTGTAAAATATCTTGGAGGAATTTTCTTATGAAACGTCAAAATGGACTGTTGACTGTTGGCCAAAAAAATAGTATAATATCCAATATCCAATATCCAATATCCAATATCCAATATCTATACCAGTTCTAAAACATATATACAGCCATTTTATCTTTTTCTACGGCCTAATAAATCAAAACTTTCCAAAGCCTTTCTATTTTTCTGTTTTTTTTCCATTCTGCTTATTCATTTGGTTTTTATCGCCTGTGCACCGCTGTCCGACACGAAGGACTCGCCGCCGGCCAAACCCGCCGATATTACCTTTTTCGTTACCGCCGTGGCCTCTTCTATACAATTAGAGGTGACCGGTGTTCCGGCTATTATCGATGCGGGGGCCGTTGTCCGCTTAGCGGCGGAAGCCACTCCCACTAAGACAGAAGCCCAAGCGAGCAGGGGATATGTCAATCTGAGCATAGAGGCGGGCAGCACCCGCAAATTCAGTATCAGCCAACACTATGGCAGTAATTTTGCGGATGGCGGCTTTACTCTGGCCGATGTCCTTGCCCCAAATACAAAATACAAATTGTACCTGTATATGCCTTTGGCTATTGACTTAGGCCAAACCGAAATTAAAGGCGGAGCGATTAAAGGGGATACAGTTGAAATTTCTTTCACTACTGCGAGTTTACCCGCTGCGGGAGAGGCCGTATGGAGCGAGAAGTTCGCAGCCAAAGAATATGTAGCCAGTCTAAATGAATACCATTTTATGGAAAATCAAACAGGTGTCATTGTGGCTTACTTTCAAAGTCCCTATATACCTTTTCTTCAGGAATTCTCCATTATAGACCCGGACCCGGGTGGGTCTAACCTACAGATAGGCCGTTACCATTCCAATTTGGCACCTGCTGTAACACCGATCGGCAATTTTTACTTTAATATGGAACTAATGACAGGATATCCATCTACGACAACGAGCCGCACGTTCTATATGATTACGGCAGACAACGGAACTTCTGTTCTTCGAGATCTACTACAAAATTCCGGTATTCCCGGCAGTGGACCTTCTCATGTCATTAATACTGCCATATCCCGCTACTAGTGTGGTAGTTTTGGGGGGGGCACTCGAACCCCTCTAAGGCCCCTCTTGCCAAGGTTCGACAGGCTCACCTACCATTCGAGAGGCTCACTCGGCCCCTTGGTTTAATGGACCCCAATAATTTCTACTATTGTCAGGTGGGTGAGGTATAGGTGGGTGAGGCACCCGAACCCCATCTAAGGCCCCCCTTGCCAAAACCCCTAAATGAACATACAATCAATTCTGAATCCAAGCCAACTTAAAGGAGCACCCCCATGAAAAGGCAAAGCAACATATTGACGGATATTGGTAAAAACAGTATAATATCCAATATCCAATATCCAATATCCAATATCACACTACTTTAGAAAATAAGCAGTTATTTCTTTGTATATCAACTAGTTATAAGATTTTTTACCTATTTTTTTCCCGTCTCCGTTCCCGCCTTTTTGCCTTTCTTTTTCTCCCCATTTTTGGTGTAATCTTGCTCGCCTGTGCCCCGATTTCGGACGACAGTAAGAACCCGCCGGCACCCAAATACACTGCGGTGACTTTCCCTTACATAGGTGCCAATGAACTTACCTTTTCGATAACCAGTGAATTAGAGGGTGAAGTGGAGTTTACCTTTGGTATTTCTGCCGCTGCAACCACCAGGCTGCCGGCCCAATTGGGTAAAGGCTATATTAAGCGCACCCTGACAAAAGACGTGGCCAGAGAGATCTTTATGGCCCATTTGAACACCATACCCGACGACATAGGCACTCTCACCGCAGACCATTTGCTGAAAGAGAACACGACGTACTATCTCCATATTTACCGGGGCAGAGAATTAGCCGCACAAAAATCTTTCACAACCGCCAAGTTTGCCACTCTGCCCACTTTGGAAAGAAGACAAGGGGCAAACAATATTGGCATTCATTCCCGGGATCAATATTTATCCTCCAATGGGCAGCTCAGAGATAGCGAGGGAAATATTGTTGGCATACCGGGAACAAGCACAGAAAAAAGTTCCACCAAGAAGATAGAAGTAAAAGCAGAGGAGTATTTGATACTTCCAATACGGGTGGCTTATCCTCTGTTTCCGGAGCCCTCACCTGTCGCCTCATCAGAGGAAGTGAATTTGTACTTAATTCAATCTAAGGCACTTATTAATAATACTTTCGAGACAGTATTTACTTTCTTTCAGGAAGCTGAAGCTGGAGGTACAGATAACACCAAGACTGTTTTTTTAGAAAGGAAAACGAAATCGACTAATTTTGATGTATATTTTAGTGCTATCATAGCTATGTCACCCTCTGATCCGGTAACGAAAAGATATTTTTCCGGAGAGGGATTGGAAATGGAGTATAATATTGGATACAATGCCGCAAAGTACATTGGTACACAGAAGATACGAAACGTACAATTAATTACCCAATAATCTTCATTTTTCAGTACACAACTATAGATCCCCTCCTTCGGAGGGGTTAGGGGTTGTGGCACTCGGCCCCTTGGTTTAATGGACCCCAATAATTTCTACTATTGTCAGGTGGGTGAGGCACTCGAACCCGTCTAAGGCCCCCCCTTGCCAAATATCCAAAATGAATATATGGTAGGGTAAGACTTACACTATTCGGAGGCATTTCCCCATGAAAGATCAAAGAACACTATTGACCAGCATGCCGGTAAACAGTACAATATCCAATATCCAATATCCAATATCCAATATCACACTACTTTAGAGAAAATACACTTATTTCGTTTTCTATTAACTAATTACAAGTCTTTTTCTCCATTTCCTTTATCTCTTTTCCCCTTCTTTTTTCTGATTTTTATCAGTGTGTCTTTGCTTGCCTGTGCTCCACTGTCGGACACTGAGAACCCTGCGCCCAACCCCGATATTTCCTTTTCCGTCACTGCTGTGGCCTCTTCTGTACAATTCGAGGTGACCAGTGTTCCGGCTGTTACAGATGTTGGGGCCGTTATCCGCTTAGCGGCGGAAGCCGCTCCCACTAAGACAGAAGCCCAAGCGAGCAAGGGATATGTCAGTCTGAGCATAGAGGCGGACAGCACCCGCAAATTCAGCATCAGTCAGCATTACGGCAGCGACTTTACGGATGGCGGCTTTACTCTGGCCGATGTCCTTACCCCAAATACAAAGTACAAATTGTATCTGTATATGCCTTCGGCTATTGACTTGGGGCAAACAGTAATTAAAGGCGGGGAGGTTAAGGAAGACAGAGTTGAAATATCCTTTACCACGGCGAATTTACCCGTTGAGGGAGATGTGATATGGAGCAATAAGTGGATAGCTAAAGAATATGTTGCCAGTCTAAATGAATATTATTTTATGAAAAACCAAACAGGCATCGTAGTGGCTTACTTTCAGAGACCCTTTACGACTTCTCTCCTTGAGGAACTTGCTCTTAAGAATCCCAATGGGCTTGCCTACGATACCATAGGCACCTATGTAGCTTCCGTTGCGAGACCAGGCAGTCGTTCTCACTATAATTCCGGGCCGGTTATAGGCTATACATCCGGCTATGGATATTTTATTGGTGCAGACAAACAGAAAATTATAGAAACAGAGCTAAGATGTGCCTATACTAATCTTTCGGGAGTCACCACTTTTTTTCATACTCCCGTATCCCGTCACTAGTGCGGAGGTTCGACAGGCTCCCTCCCCCTGGTCAATGGACCCAAATAATCCCCGCTGCTGTAATTCCCCTCCTTCGGAGGGGCAGGGGTGGTCACACACTCTAACCCCGTCTCAGGCCCTCCTTGCCAAGGTTCGACAGGCTCACCTATCTGTCCCTTGCCAAAACCTCTAAACGAATATACAATAAACCCGTAAATGCATTTTGCCCATTTACCCATTTTCGTATTTGCCCAGAGGAGCATCTCCATGAAAAAACAAGACCTAATATTGACTGATATTGGTAAAAACAGTACAATATCCAATATCCAATATCCAATATCCAATATCACACTACTTTAAAAAACAAGCAGTTATTTTATTGTATATCAACTAGTTATAAGCCTTTTTACCTATTTTTTTTACGTCTCCGTTCCCGCCTTTTTGCCTTCCTTTTTCTCCCCATTTTTGGTGTAATCCTGCTCGCCTGTGCCCCGATCTCGGACGACAGTGACCGACCAGCCTCAACCGTTTCCCTTTCTACAACCGTTGTGGCCTCTTCCGTCCAATTGGAGATGAGCAGCAGCTTAGCACTTACCGATGTGGGGGCCATTATTCGCTTAGCAACAGAAGCAGCCCCTGCCAAAGTACAAGCAGAAGCCAATGCGGGCTATGTCAGCCTGGACATTCCGGCCAACAGTCCAAGAAAATTCAGTATCAGCCAGCACTATGCCAGTGATTTTACAGATGGATTAACCCTGGCCGATGTACTCAACCCAAATACAGCGTACAAACTTTACCTATATTTCCCTGCTACCACAGAGATAAAGGGGGTAAGTCTTACCGGTGATGTAGGGGTTATTTCCATAACCACAGAAAATCTCCCTGTGGCAACAGATACCGTATGGAGTACTTCATTTGCAGAAAAACAGTATGTAGCGAGTCTTTCAGAGTGGTATTTTGGCACAGAGCAAAAAGGAGTATTTATTGCCTACTCAAAAATGACACAAAATTTTAATACTATTGGGCTTTCTACGCGTAAAAAAGATAAAACACTGGAATTTAGTATTGGAAATTTTACTTTGGGTAGGGTTCATCCAAATTCAGGATATCTCTTTAATATAGGAGAACTGGGATCTGCTTACCCTAGTGCGGATAATTTCTACTATATTCTTGGAGTGGGACATAGAGAAAAAATAGTGGGGCAATATTTTAGACTGGAAGAAGTTTCTTTTTCCGGTATACGACTTTTCTTTAGCCCGCTTACTCGTTATTAGTGTGATCTTTTTAACCCCTACAACTTCTCTCATCTTCGTCCTGCCCCTCCCCCCAAAAGCGGGGGGACTTTTCCTTTCCCCACTGTTGTAATTCCCCTCCCTCGGAGGGGTCTCGGGGGTGGTCAATCCCCTCCCTCGGAGGGGTCTCGGGGGTGGTCAATTTCCCTCCTTCGGAGAGGCAGGGGTGGTGGCACTCGAACTCGTCTAAGGCCCCCCTTGCCAAGGCCTCTAAATGAACATACAATTCAGGCCGCAAAAGCACTTTGTCCATTTATTGCCGATTTACCCAGAGGAGCACTTTTATGAAACAACGAGACAGAAGATTGACCGACTTGCAAAACTTTCCATCACTGCTTCCATCACTTCTTTTTTTCTTGGGTTTTTTCTTGCTCGCCTGCAATGGTCTGGGTGATTCAACCCCTTCCGGTGATCCCCCTTCTCCGGGAACAAAAACCAAAACTTGGACAGAAGTGACGGGCAGTGCAGGATTTTCGGGTCGTGAAGGTTCTGCGGCAGTCGTATTGAACAAGGAGATTTTTGTAATCGGGGGTTCTGATCCTACTCTGTTGCAGGACAGACTATGGAGATCTACAGACTATGGTGCCACTTGGACAGAAATAACAACCACCGGCAGTGTGGTCTTTTCGCCTCGCTGGAGGCATGCGGCAATTGTCTTTAAAGGGGAAATTTTTGTAATCGGGGGCTATGACGGCGAAGATAATAATGGCATGGACTTAAGTGATAAGAGTAAGGACGTAAATGACGTGTGGAAATCTGCGGACGGTGTCACGTGGACAGAAGTGACAGCCAATGCGGCATTCTCCATTCGCCGGGGCCATGCGACCGTAGTGTTGAACAATGAGATATTTATCATCGGGGGATTTACGAATGATGGTAAGATCAATGATGTGTGGAAATCCGCAGACGGTGCTGTGTGGACACAAGTGGCAAGTTCTACAGTACTCCCGGCTCGATGGGGACATAAGGCTGTCGTATTGAACGATGAGATTTTTGTAATTGGGGGGTCGGATGGTACGGTCTTAAATGACGTGTGGAAATCCGCAGACGGTGTCACGTGGACGCAGGTAACGGGTGACGGGAAACTTCCCGCTCGCCGGGACCATGAAGCAGTCGTATTGAACGGTGAGATTTTTGTGATCGGGGGATCTACGGCGATTCCCGGTGCGATCTCCAATGAAGTGTGGAAATCTGCGGACGGTGCCACGTGGACACAAGTAAGAAGTACCACAGCATTTCCGGCCCGCTCACTACATGCGGCAGTTGTATTGAACGATGAGATTTTTGTGATCGGGGGATTGGATACACTTTGGAAAAATGACGTGTGGGCTTATCGTTGAGTTTGCTTCTCCGAAACCCAAAGCAAGAGACCTGCGGCTTAATTACATTTTTTGCTAAGGAAGTTTGTTGCGGGTCGTTTCCATTGTCTTTTCTTTTTTCTTTTTTGGAGCCGGTCCTTGCGGTACTCGCGGTCCGTGCGGGATTATTCAGAAAGTATAACAAGAACAATGTCTTGTATTGTTCGGCCTTAGCACCTGCTTTTGCTCGGTTTGGCATAGTCAAACCGGGCAGCGATCAGTTCAATTGCAGGGTACTGTGATTGCTCAGATGCGGACCGATATAGCCTACGATAATCTTTTGGGAATCCTCATCGTAAGCAAAGTGGACGCGTAGCACGTCCGGCTTGGCTTTGCCCCACTTGAGGTGGGCCCAGATGTCGTAGATCTTGCCGTTGTGTTTCAGCTGGCGGCTGCGTGCGTAGTCCGAATTGCGCTTGGTTTGCCGTCCCTCACTTTTGGCATAGGGCAGCCCGGTACGCCGCAAGAATTCAGATTTGATATCGCGCAGACCTTCAATAAATTTAATTTGGTACAGGTCAACGGCCAAAGCGGTCAGCATTTTCCATGCTATATTATTGTGTCGAAAATTCTTATAGTCCTTAGCACTCTTGAGTGCGGCTTCGGCAATCTCCAGTCGGCCATTGTCCTGCTGATAAAATATCTCCACTACCTTGTGCAGGTTTTTGTGGGAGTCCGGTTGGGCTTTCCGCTCATTGAGTGCTTGGCGCAGGCGTTCGCTTTCCTCTCCGGATATGTCCGCCGGGGCTTTTTCCGCTTCATCGGGTACAGGGCTGTCCAGGTATTTCTGGGGGTGTTGCTGCATTTCCGTGTTGTGCGTTCTGCGGCTGGGATAAAGTTTTTGAGGGCTCTGTTGCAGCTCTTGTATAGATGCTTCCCTCGCCTTGTTTTTGTCCGGCTTGGGGGCTGGCTCCTCCGCTTCTTCCGCCGGTGGGGGCTCTTCCCGGGAAGCGGCCTTATCCGATTCGAGCAGACCCAAGTCGGTCCAGTGCTCCATTAAGCTCTCGGACTTGGCCTCTTGGTTGCGGTAGAGCTTCAGGGCCTCGTCTTCATCATTTCCGGCCTCTGTTTCAGAGCCCATTGCGGTGTAGACTTGGGCCCGTTTACTGTAGACATGGGGAGAGTCCGGCCGGAGTTCCACAGCCGTATTAAAATCCGCCAAGGCCTTAGAGTATTCACCTTGGTACTTGTAGATGTTTCCCCGGGTGCAATAAAAGGCTCCATGATTAGGGTTTAGCGTTATGGCTTGGTTTAAATCTGCGAGGGCCTCAGAGTATCGCCCTTGCGCGGAGAACAGACAGGCCCGACTGTTGTATGCGGATGCGTAGTCGGCATTGAGCTCTATGGCCTTGTTAAAGTCCTCTAATGCTTCAGCTTCAAGTCCCTGTTCGACCCGTACATTGCCTCGATTTTCATAGGCCGGGGCATGGTCCGGGTCGTGCTGTATTGCTCTGTTAAAATCTGCCAAGGCCGAGTCATATTTGTGGTTTTCTGCATGTATCATCCCCCGACTGATGAGGACAGAAACATCGCCGGATTGTAATTTGAGGGCCGTAGCATAGTCTTGCAGTGCCTGTTCCTTTAGGTTCTGCTTGTCAAATAAAGTCCCCCGGCTCTGGTAGCTGAGGGCGAGGTCCGGCCGGAATTTTACGGCTTCATTCAGGTCTTCCAACGCTGCATCAATCTGCCCCAGCTCGATATAGGACTCGGCTCTTCGGTTCAGGTATTCGCACTGGCATTCTCGCAAACGCCGGCCCGGAATATAGTCTGCCAATTGTTCCAGAACCGTGCGGTATAATAAGAGCCGATCTTGGGCAGTGGATGCACCCGCTAAGGCCGCCTTTGCTTCAGAGTTAATCTCATCGGCTTGTTTGGAGTCGAATTTCGGTCTGCCCCTTCTTAGAGGTTTTTTCTTAGACATAAAAGTTCCTTCACTAGTTAGATAAATTATTTTTTCATCATAATTTACCTGGAAATTAGGCTTTTCCGTCCATCGTTCCCGCTCATTCCGATTTACGCTTCTTGCCTTTATTTTGTTTTTGTATTTTTACAATTCACGATTTCTCCCAACTTCTCACAATCGAAGAGAGGATGAAGAAAGACCATAGTTTTTTTGTGAGATATAGTCCGGTGAGAGGGGGCAAACGATTTCAATTTCTGAAATAGTTAAAATACCCCCGACCCTCTGTTGATCTTGCGGTCGTGCTCGTGAATGGCTGCGATTAAAGCGCGGGAGGAGCAGGGTCTGTGCCCGTGTTCCCGCATTTCTCCGGCCAACTGACCAATGCGCTGCCAGTGCTGCCACAGCGTCTTCCAGCCTTGCCAAAGCGGTAGCTTTGGTTGGTAAATGTGTATTGGCTCGGCATTGACACCATTGAGCTCAATAACTTTAAATTCTCCCCGCAGCACGGCGTTCCAGTCTCGGGCCAAAATATCGTAGCGGCCGAAACAAAAATGTAGTTTGCCCTGCCGCCATTCCGGGTTTAGGTTTTGGGTCAGGGACGCAAAGATTTGTAAGAGTTGAGAGCTGTTCCGCTCCTGAGCACTATAGCAGTCCGTTCCCTGGCTGTGCGCTCCGATGTGGGTAAGCTGCAAGTGTTGCCCAAGGGGCAGAACCTCGAACCAGCGGTGCTGCCACATTTTGCGTAACAGACGAAAGCGTTTGGCAGCCCGCTCTTGGTGCGCAATAAGTTGCCACAGGCAGCTGCGCCCGTCTCCCTCCACCCGCAAGGGCTGCTTGGCGCAGATGGAACGTATCTGCCCAAGCTCACCGTGTGCGGCCTCTCCGGGAGCGATGCTGTACAATACGGTAAATTCTTGTGTCGGATGAAAATATTCCTGTAAGATGATGTCGTATGATTTCCCGTTCGTACTCAGTCGGCAGAAATTTTCCAGGTAAGAGACCAGTTGTTCTTCGCTGTGCAAAACTTTTACACCAAAACCGCGCTCACCGAAGTCCGGTTTTGCGATGATGGGATATTCCAGCCCACACTCGGACATCTCGGCCGAGACGATGGCCGGCTCTGCCAGGCAGGAGACGAGGCAACTGCGCAAGGTTTTTTCCGGCGGCAGGGCCGCCAGAATTTTGGACTTGGAGTAGTTAAGTAAACCGCCAAACTCCATGCATGGGTTGACGACTGTCATGAAGGCCAAGCTGCGCAAGCGCAGGGTCCAGTACAGTACCACGGTGTAGATTGGCAAATAGAACAGGCGTGTGGGCCAATACTCAAAGTAGCGCAGGTGGGCCCAATACTCACGACAGATGGCAGTGAACTGACTCCGGTTTGGAGTGCCGTCATTCTTCTGCCTGCTTTTTCTGTGGATAGTACGTTTCACCATTATGCCTTTTTTACCGTTTTCGTGCAGCGGTCTGCGCAAGTGTCCGGATTTGTCGGTCTAAATCGGCCAGGTTGCTCTGTGCCATATCCGCGTTCTGCCATTGCGGTAGTTGGTAGACATAGTGCTTACACATTTGGGCCCATAGCCGGTCGTATCCGGAGGGCCATTGAGAGATTGTTTCAAGTTCCAACAGTGCTCCCGGAGTAATCTTGAGTCGGCATTTTTCCTGATATTCGCTGCGTCTTCGGTTGTGAAGGAATTCTCCGGGCAGGAGCAGCATTTCCCAATTAAAGCGCAAGCCCAGTTTCCGGCGCAGGCGGGCCATGCGGTAAAAGTTGTTCGAGTTACGGCCGGAGATATGCAGGGGCAAAATGGGCAACCGGTGCTTGCGCCCCAAGCGCAGAAAACTGGACTGCCAAGGCAGATCGTAGACCTGTCGCAAGGGCTGCCAGTTCTGTAGCAGACTCATCTCGGCAACAGCGTTCGTGTCATCGGACAGAGAGCCCATGTTGCTTTGTTTTAGCTCCGCTTGCAGGGACAGGGGCTCATCGTGCCGGCGCGAGCACAGCCCGGCGGGGAAAAACAGATAGGCTTTTGAGCACTCCATATTTTGTTCCAAAGCAGTATTGAGCCGGCGCAGTTGTTCCATGCGCCTGTGACTTTCCATTTTTGCAGGGCTGATGGGTAAGAAAAATTCTTTGAGATAGGGTATGGTAAGCAAAAATTCGTTGACCAGAGCTTTGACGTGATGGCTGCCCCAGATTTGGCTTATACAGTCGAGCAAAGCAAGGCCGTCCCGGCCGCCCAGAGGGTGGTTGCTAACCAGCAGAATCGGTCTGTTCTGTCGGCTCAGACTTTGCAGGGTTCCCGCCGGGTCACACAGTTCCCAATCGGTTTCCAGATCGGTCAGCACCAATTCCAAAAACAGTGCCAGTTCACCTTGCTTGTCTTCACTTTCCCTGATGATTTTGTCGTAGCTGTCCAACTGCCGATTGACTTCGGGAATATGGAGTATCCGGCCAATCAGGAAGTGACAAATGGGGTTCTTGTGGAAACGGGCCTGTAACCGGAAATTGGCAGTCTCTTGCCCTAAGTCCTTTTGTTGCACCATCGTTTAGGCACCTTCTCACGTGTGTGGTTTGTCTCGATACCGGAATTGTAGGCACCGGGATTTTACGCCTGCGAGGGCCTATACTATCGGAGTCTCCGGTTAAAGTCCCGCCCGGAGCCCCGTTTTCGCTGTGAACAGCAGGTATTTTGGAAGGTGGCAGGCAAGTGACAGGGAAGTGAAGCCAAAGGTAGACGCTGTTTTGTAGACAGGTTTCGCTGATAATATAATTTAGGGGGCCGGGGCATAAGGCCCAAGACCCGGGCATGCGGAAGAGACTCCGCCGGAGGGCCAATCTCTTTTGCAAAACAAAATCAATGCCCACGGTCATCACGGGACAAAGTACCGTGAGATAAAGGATCGTGAGACAAAGGACTGTGATGTGGAAGAGGTATGAAACAAAGACCTTGAACCGATGCTAAGTCATAAGTCACATACAGTTACATACCGTCCTATGGGTGCCTGAGACCGCTCTGTAGTGTGCGGATACTATACAAAAACGGACAAAATAAATAGAATTACGGCCCCTCGTGTTGTGGGGGATTTCCGGGTTTTACAATCCGTTTAGAGTTGCGTTTTTGTCGCTAAATATTGCCCTGCCTGTTGTCTTGTCTTTGCATGCTCTTGTTCTGCCGTTGCCCTCTGATCTGATTCGGGGTCGGAGGGGGCCGAATCAGTTTTCCGGAGAGGGTGGTGTTTTCTCCCCCGGAATCGGGAATTTTGCATGGTACGGACAGGTTTTCACAATAATAGGGAAGTTTAAGTCGGCAATCCTGAGTTTATGCAGCGGGAATATCAGAATAAAACTATAATTTTTAGCTTTTTAGGAGTTTTTGTATGAGTAATTTGTTAGGCCAAATCGGTGTTGTCGGCGTAGCCGTCATGGGCCGTAATCTGATTTTGAATATGGCGGACCATGGGTTCCGTGTTACCGTTGGCAACCGTACCGTCAGCAAGGTCAATGATTTTCTTGCGGAGGCCAAAGCCAGTGAAAAGTCTTGGGACAAACTGCTGGGTTCCGAGAGTTTAGAAGATTTTGTCGCCAAGCTGGAGCGACCGCGCAAAATCATGTTGATGGTCCAAGCCGGCAGTGCTGTCGATGCGTTTATCGAGCAACTGCTGCCCCTGCTTGAGCCGGGAGACTGCATCATTGACGGCGGAAATTCGCTGTTTTCCGATACCACTCGCCGCGTCCGGTACTTGCAGCCCAAGGGTATTCTGTTCTTGGGTGTCGGTGTTTCCGGGGGAGAGGAAGGCGCGCGCATGGGCCCGTCTCTGATGCCCGGCGGCGATGCCAAGGCTTGGCCGCTGGTCAAAGAAATTTTTCAGGCGATTTCGGCCAAGACTACCGACGGCGAGGCCTGTTGCGACTGGGTTGGGCCCGAAGGAGCCGGACACTTTGTCAAAATGGTACACAACGGTATTGAATACGGTGACATGCAGCTCATTTGCGAGGCCTATCAGTTCATGCGTGACGGTTTGGGTATGAACTACGCCGAGATGCAGGAAACTTTTGCCGAATGGAACAAGGGCGAATTGGACAGTTACCTAATTGAAATCACGGCTGATATTCTGAGCCGGGAGAGTAATGGCAAGCATACGGTTGAGTGGGTGCTCGACACGGCCGGTCAGAAGGGTACGGGCAAGTGGACCGGCATCAACGCCCTGGAGCTGGGGATTCCCCTGACTTTGATCGGTGAGGCGGTGTTTGCCCGTTACATTTCTTCGATGAAAGAAGAGCGGGTTGAGGCCGCAGAGCATTTTCGGCGCAGTATTGTCCCGATCAACGATGGCCGTGCCCGAAAGGATGTCCTCGAAGATCTGCGCTTGGCCTTGCTGGCTTCCAAGATTGTCTCGTATGCCCAGGGTTACATGTTGATGCGCCAAGCGGCCAAAGAGTACAACTGGGAGTTGAACTACGGTGGTATCGCCCTGATGTGGCGGGGTGGTTGTATCATTCGCAGCGTATTTCTTGGCAAGATCAAGGAAGCTTTTGACAAGAACCCGCAACTGAGTAACCTGCTTCTGGCCCCGTATTTTAGTGACAAAGTGAAGGGTGCACAGACCGGTTGGCGTCGCGTTGTGGCTGCCAGTGCCGGTGCCGGGATTCCGGTGCCGACCTTGTCTTCGGCATTGAGTTTCTTTGACAGCTATTCTTCCGGTTGGTTGCCCGCAAACTTATTGCAGGCCCAGCGCGACTATTTTGGCTCCCATACTTACGAGCGTGTAGACCAACCTCGCGGTAAATTTTTTCACACGGATTGGATCGGCACCGGCGAGGAAAGCCCGGCTTAAGGTCCCGTCTAAAATCCGTTTGGTTTTCTCCGGGCAAAATCCGAGGCAGTTTTGCTGCCTCGGATTTTGCCGCTTTCTCCGTCGCTTTCTCCTGGCTTTTTGTGCAATTTGGGGTTTCTTTGCTCCATTTCTTTTGAAATAGATTTTTTTGAGATGAATTCTTCTGAAATACGTTGTGTATTTTTCCGCATGGCAAAAATGATATGATAGGGTTTCCGCTCAGTGAAAATGAAACGTAAGCCGGTTCCGGTTTTTTTATAAATGCACTGAGAAACTTTTATGAGCCGACATTCACCCGATCCATTCCCAACTGAGCAGAGCTCTTCTGTCCCCCCGGAGCGCAAGTATATGCGTGAGGACTTTCCGAGACGGCAGCGCAGGCAAGAGAAGAGGGCCGAGTCGGAAAATTTGCGCGCCGACACCCCAACTGAGCAGAGCCCGTCTGCCCCTCCGGAGCGCAAGTACATACGTGAGGACTTTCCGAGGCGGCAGCGCAGGCAAGAGAAAAAGGCCGAGTCGGAAAATTTGCGCGCCGAGACTTCTACCGAGCAGAGCCCGTCTGTCCCTCCGGAGCGGAAGTATGTGCGTGAGGACTTTCCGAGGCGGCAGCGCAGGCAAGAGAAAAAGGCCGAGTCGGAAGGCTTGCGCGCCGATACCCTAACCGAGCAGAGCTCTTCCGTCTCTCCGGCTCGCAAGTATGTGCGTGAGGACTTTCCGAGGCGGCAGCGCGAGCAACAGCAGAGCGCAGAATTGGAAGACTTGCGCAGCTATACCCCGATGGTCAATTTGAACCCGAAAAAATCAAGGGGAATAGGGGGAATAAGGGGAACAGAAAAAGGGAAATCCCAACAGAAAAAACCCGGTAAGAAGGGCCTTTTCCATTTTTGGAAAAGGCGGGGGCAGTCTGCAGATGAGCGGACGGAAGAGGATTCTTCCGATTTGGCGAAAGCGAATGAGCGAGCCAAAAGTCGTCCCGGGGATGGGATGGGATGGATTTCCCTGTGCTGGCGCAAGTTTTTGCAGTTGCTCTACTGGTTTCGGCCATTCAACTTGCTGGGTTTCCTGCGTATTCCCATTATTGCCCGTTACGTCATCGCCGAGTTTATATTTTCGTTTATTATTTCTTTCACATTTTTCTTTTTTATCTTTTTGGTCAACGCCTTGCTGCTGGTGGCACGCAAGTATGCCGGCGAGGGTTTGCCACTATGGGCCATTTTGAAGTTAATCTATTATAACATTCCCACTAATGTTAGTTTAAGTCTGCCGTTTTCCGTGTTGGTAGGGGCCTTAATGGCGATCAGTCACTTGGGGGCCAGTAACCAAATGCTGGCCTTCCGCACTTGCAGTGTGCGTCGGGCCAGTATTTTGACTCCGCTGTTGGCTTGCAGCTTTCTGGGTGCTGTGGGTAGTTTTATCTTCAGCGACTATTTCTTGCCTTTGGGCCGAATCAATACTCAGAAAATTATCTTGCAGTTATTGAGTAACAACCCTAAGGTCATTATCAACCCGTACTCGGTACGTTCTTTTCGCAGCAATAACGGAAGGAACACGTATATTGTTTCCGGCCCGGTGCGCGATGAGACGATTCGTGAGTTGATTATTATTGATTATGATCAGGATTTGAATCGCAGGATATTTTTTGCCAAAGAGGCTCGTTTGGCCGATGAAAGGCCAAGCGGGGTGGTGCCGTTTCTTATGGATGGTGTAACCACTACGATAGCCAGCAATCTCCGGCCGGAGAAGTACAGCTACATGTCCGCGACTTCGTTGCTCTACAATGTGTTGCTTGGCGATGTGACCGAAACGTACCGCTTGGCTCCGGACGATCGTCAATCCTGGGAAATTATCCGCACCTTGCGCGAGACTCGAATAGAGCAGGAGGAATCGAACGATAATTACGATATTCGAACGTTAGAGTATTTGATGCATTATCGTTCGGTGTACAAGGGGATGTACCTGACGACGGATGAAACTTTGACCAATAGCCGGATGGAAGCGGCGTATGCCTCGGCCATCAATCGGCCACGCAGTTTTTATGATGAGAAGATATTTGTCTACAAAATGGCTCTCTATCTGCGTTTGGCCATACCGTTTTCTTGCGTGCCGTTTATGGTTTTGGCATTTAGTTTGGGTGCTATGGCCAAGCGTTATGGCCGTTCTATCGGCTTTCTGCTGGGCTTGGTTTTGTCCGGCATCTTTTGGTTTAGTTTGGCGGGGGGGCGTTTGCTGGGGCGCGGCAGCGGTTTGGACATCCCGCCGTTCTTTTTAATGTTTGCCAGCAACATCATCTTTTTGATTTTGGGTACCATTTTGATTCTGCGCCAAAAGAATTGAAAAAGGGAGAAACTGACAGAGAATAATGAAGACCCTATACGTTATGGTGTTTCGCAGCTTGGTACCGGTGTTTGTCGGCATGCTGCTGATTTCTGTTGTGCTGTTTGAGCTGGTCTATTTTTTTGGCGAGCTGACGCGCTATTTGGATGATGAGGAAGTGCGGGCCGGGGACTACCTGTGGGTGGTTGGCTTGTATGTGCCGCTGGCTGTTTCCTATGCCTCCCCTTTGTCGCTGTTGTTTGCCCTGGTGTTTACTCTGTCTTCAATGTACGACAATCAGGAGATGACGGTGATCCATTCGGGCGGGATTTCGCTGGTGGGTTTTGGCATGCCGATTTTGGCCTTGGGCTTTTTTCTCAGCCTAGGCACGTTTTATTTTGATAACTTTGTTGTGACCCGCAGTGAACGTATGCGCAATGAGTATTTTAATACGGTCTTTCGGCGGGACCAGGTCAACCGCAGCGAGGTTGTGGTTGCTGTTACCAACGAGGGCAAGCGTTTGTATATAGCCAATTCCTTTAATCCGGAGACGACCGAACTGAAGGAACTAAGCATTGTGGATAAGGATGATATAGGCCATGTCTATCGCCGTATTGATGCAGTGCGTGCGATATGGGATAAAGACCGTGAATTGTGGCGTTTGCAACAGGTGCGTATCTTTTATTATGACTCAGACGGCAGGGTCACGGAGAATCAGGAAGTCATCAAGGTAGATCAGGACATCAATGAGCCGGTGCAGAGTTTTGCAACGAACAACTTGCCGATTGAAGAGATGTCCTTGAGTGCGGCCTACGAGTACCTGAATTCTTTGAAACAGCGCAAGCTGCCGCACTTGGATACAGCCGTTAGTTTCCACCAGCGTTTTGCTTTTCCTTTCACGGCATTAATCGTGTCGTTGATCGGTTTGGCGATGGTGTCGCGTTTCCGCCAAAATACATTGTTGATGGGTCTATTGGCGAGTATCGGCATTGCCGTGGTCTTCTATATTTTTCGTTTGTATTCCGGCATTGCCGGCACGGAAGGCTATGTCCCGCCCTGGCTCAGCGGCTGGTTGGGTACTCTGTTCTTTCTGGGGGTGGGCATGCTACTGTTTTTTGGTGCTCCAAGTTAGGCAGGGATGTCTATTTGTGCCCCTGCTCCTATTCAATGCATGCTCATCATCACGTGCCGCTTTCGCCTTTCCCGTTTTCTGATCCGGGGCCTTCCCAAACCATCTTGGCCATTTGCCGGACTCCTGGGTTAGGATTTATCTAAGTATTCGCCGCAATTCCTGTACAGACTCTTGAACAATGCGCACGTCCCGTGCGCATTGTTCAAGAGTCCGTGTCAAGAGTCTGTTTAAAAGTTCCTTCCAAAAGTTCAGCGCAAGCGTCCGCCGGAACATCTGTGAACCATTAATCATTAACGACTAACTATTAGTCATTAATTATTGGCAATTGTCGTAAACTATAGCTAACTGTCGCGAACTACGGCGAAGACAACTCGCTGATCTGCGGCTGTGTGGGTTGATGTTTGTTTGGACATCGGCAAATAGTACATGTTTACTATATTGGCCAAGGGTGTGGAACCTTTGGGTGCCTCAGGTGCCCTGTGTGGTGTTCCGGGTGCGTCTGGTTTCGGTACTTTTACTCCTTTTTATCCGAAAAGGTTTGCAAACCTTTCCAAACCTTTCCATGGGTTCGGATGGTTGGTTTGGCTTGTAAAGAAAACTGCTGACCGGATTGCGGATTGGACTGCGGACAAAGCGGATTTCTCTGGTCTTATTCATTTATGGACAGATAAATAACAGTATCATCCTTTTTCTCTATTGTAATTGAGTCTGTTTTTTCCCATGTTATATGCCATAGTGATGAAGGGGATAAGGAGCTGGAATTTATGGAGCAACAGGGGCAGATAAAAACCGAGGATCGGAATACCGCGATTGTCGAATGCCGCGATGTGGTGAAACACTATTACCCGGGTAGCACTAAGGTGGAGGCATTGCGCGGCCTGAACGTGTCATTTTATCCGGGTTTCAACTTGATTCTCGGGCCATCGGGGAGCGGTAAGTCCACTGCCCTGAATTTGATTGGCTGTTTGGACACGGCAACGTTTGGCGAAGTGTTTGTCAACGGCCAGGATGTTGGGCTGCTATCCGAGGCCGAACGCTGCGAGTTTCGGCGGCAAAATGTCGGCTTTATTTTCCAATCTTTTAGCCTGATTTCCAGTTTGGATCTGATGGACAATATTGAATACCCGTTGTACAAGAACAAAGCGGTGAGTGCTGCGGAGCGGCGTGAGCGTGCCGAGAACTTGCTGAAAGAGGTTGGGCTGGAAGGCTACAATAAACGTTTTCCACGGGAGCTGTCCGGTGGCCAGCAACAGCGAGTGGCCATAGCTCGTTCCCTGGTGGCCAACCCCAAGTTATTGATTGCCGATGAACCGACTGCCAGCTTGGATTCCGAGACCAGTGCCAAAATTCTGGAGCTGTTGGAGCGAATCCACGATGAGTTTGGTACTTCGATCATTCTGGCATCGCACGACCGCAATGTTATTGAGCACATCAATCGCAAAGTCGTGCTGCGCGATGGGGTTATTGCCACAGATAAAAGTGCGTGACGGTTTGTGTGTCGAGGGTCGAGGGTCGAAGGTAACGGGTCGAAGGTGAGGGATCACGGCCGAATAATGAAGATTAGAAAAAAGGAAGAGAGATGTTAGGATTTGATGTTATTGAGGGCAAAATGGCCTGGCGCAATCTGTTGGCCAACAAGAGGCGCAGTCTGTTGACTTTAGTGGTGATATCCATAGGGGTCGTCAGCCTGTTGTTTTTGAGCGGTTATATTAATTACGTGAAGATCGGTTTTGGCAGCGTGCTGCGCCAGAGTACCTATGGTGATTTCCAACTCTACCCAAAGGGCTTCCGCGAATTGCACGATGAGAGCAGCAACAGCTTGTTGTTCAGTCAGGAAGAGATAGAGGACATCGAGGATGTGTTGTATGATGCCTTGGACGAAGAAATCTCGTTTATCAACTCTCGTCTGTACTTGACGGGCCAGATCAGTAATGGAGTGCAAACTTCTATTTTTATGGGCCACGGCGGTGATGTCTACGGCGAAACCCAGATGAAGAATGTGGAAGTTATCGAAGGTTCTCTGCTGATGTCCGGCAGTTCGAATGCCATTGTTCTGGGTCGGGGCTTGGCCTCGGCCTTGGGTGCGGAATTGGGCACCGAGTTAATTTTGCAGATTCCGCAAGCCAACGGTTATCCCTTGGCTGAATTGGGCGAGGTGGTCGGCATTGTCGACTTTAACATTACCGAATTAAACAACCGCTATGTGATCACGGACTTGCAGTTGGCACAGACCCTGAACGATGGGGCGGGTGCCCAGCGTCTGCTGGTGCATTTTGACAGTAAGCGGCCTTGGGATGATGTGTATCGTGATGCGGTCAAGGCTATAGAGAAAGCTCGGGCTAATGGGGACGTACCGGAATTGGAATACGCTTCTTGGCTGGAGCTGGCCGATTACTATCAGAGAGTCATCATGCTGTACAACAATCAGCTCTATGTGTTTTCCCTGATTTTTCTGCTGATGTTTTTCTTCAGTATCAGTAATTCGCTGTATATGTCCATTATGGAGCGGCAGTCGGAAATTGGTACCTTGCGGGCCATTGGCATTTCGCGGAGCGAAATCGTCCGCGTTGTTTTTGGGGAAGGTTTGATTTTGGGCATAGCCGGTTTTGTTGTGGGGCTTCTGCTGTCTTTCTTGGTGCAGTTGGGTTTGGATAATTTTGAAGTTTACCAGCCACCCGCCCCGGGTCTGAACAGACCGGTCCGATTGGCTATTTTGCTGTCCGGCAATTCGATTGGCTTGTTTGCCGTTTTAACCATTCTGGTGGCCTCGTGCGCGACACTGCTGCCTTCGTCCAAAGCGGTACGCAAAAACATTGTGGATGCCATTCGTACCATCTAGGTTACAAGATTCCGTCCAAAAGCGAGAGAGAGACAGGCAGGAAGCCTGTCTCTCTCTCTTGCTTTCTCTCAAGTACGGCTTTTTGAGCTATACAGATTAGCCGGACGCATATTTCTCTCTTTCTCCTCCCTTTCTTCACCCGTCCTCTCCCGGCTGTTCGTTTTTTGCCAAGATACACACTCCGGCCGTAATTTGCTTGGTTCCCGAGGCCGGGATGGAGCTGTCCTGCGATAGGTGCTTGACAAGATATGTCATTGCTATTAAGTTGTAATTATTACAGATTTGGTCTTAAAACAAAGGAGGTGTATATGTTTACATCAAAAGAAGGACAAACCGTCCCCAAAGTAACGTTCCGCACGCGCAGGGAGGATCGCTGGCAGTATCTGAGCAGCGATGATTTATTCCGAGGCAAAAATGTCATTGTCTTTAGTCTGCCCGGGGCTTTCACACCGACTTGTTCATCGAGTCACTTGCCCCGCTACAACGAGCTTTTTCCGGTATTCCAAAACTACGGCATCGATGCGATTTATTGTATTTCGGTCAATGACACCTTTGTAATGAACGCTTGGAAAGCCGACTTGGACGCGGAAAACATTCAGGTTATTCCCGATGGCAATGGTGAATTTACCGAGGCTATGGGCCTGCTGGTGGATAAAAGTGATCTGGGCTTCGGTAAGCGGTCTTGGCGTTACAGTATGTTGGTCAAAAACAGCGTTATCGAAAAGATGTTTATCGAACCGGACGAGCCGGGTGACCCCTTCAAGGTTTCTGATGCGGATACGATACTTAAGCACATTGCCCCGAGCCACAAGGCGCAAGAGTCCATCGTGGTTTTTACACGTCCCGGCTGCTCCTATTGTACCAAGGCCAAGGCGACACTCAGCGAACGGGGCTTAGAATATGAAGAGATCGTCTTAGGTAAAGATGCCTCTATTGTTGGCCTGCGTGCGATTACGCAGGGGACAACCACGCCCCAGATTTTTATCGGTGGCAAGTTGATCGGTGGCAGCGAAGAGCTGGATGTTCACTTAAATTAATCCGGACGAATTGCGGACAAAGCCCTTTTCTTGCCAGCAGGAGAAGGGCTTTGTTTCGCATACTTGTGTTTTTCTCGTCAATCTATTCTCGGAAATAGTGCACCCTTGCCAAACTCTCTAAATGAATATATGGTTAGTTCCTGCATCCATTTTTTCCAAAGGCACATCTCTATGAAAAACCGAGGCAAAACATTGATGGATATTAAAGTAAATGGTGTGATATCCAATATCGAATCGGCTAAGACGCTTTCAAAAAAGAGCTTGCTGAAGACTAAATCTTGCTTTTTATTTCTTAATAACCCAACATTTTTCTGCCTTTTTCTCTTCTTTTTCCTTCATCTGTTTTTGTCCGGCTTTGCCGAACTGGCGGCAGATTCCCATCCTAAGCCTCCATACATGGTCAGTTTCCAAACCGAGGGCAATACGCTAAATAAACTCATAACAGGCCCGACCAGGGCACCAAACGGTGGTATCACCGGTTACTTTGGAAACTGGTACACCGTGGATGTAAATACGGGCAAGATCAAGTACGATTACATCCGGTCGGCAACGGACAATATCGCAATCTATGCCCGCCGGCAGACCAAACAACTTGCCGAGAGGCTCGCCCTGGAGGAGTCTCCGATTGTCGGTCTGGCAGTGGTATTTTTCGGTTTCTGACCTTAGTAGCGTGATGTAAGCAATTATACGCAGTGCCGGCACACAGCCACGGTCACAGAAATAGTCCCACTTGTTAAATCTCCTAAATGAGTATACAATTATAGGGCGCAAGTCTATTTTGCCCATTCTGCCCATTTTCTAAGAGGAGTACCCCCATGAAAAATCAAAGTAAACTGTTGATTGATATTGGTATAAACAGTATAATATCCAATATCCAATATCCAATATCCAATATCCAATATCGCTGCCATTACTAAAATCTTCACAAACTGATTCTGTCCTTTTATTCAAATTTTCCCCATTATTTTCCAAGTTTTTCTGTTTTTTCTCCATTTTTCTTATTCATCTGTTTCTGGCTGCCTGTGCTCCACTGTCGGACAGCAAAGATCCCGCAGCCAAAGCCACGGATATTTCCTTTTCCGTCACTGCTGTGGCTTCCTCTGTAGAATTAGAGGTGACCAGTGTTCCGGCCGTTACCGATGCGGGGGCCGTTGTCCGCTTAGCTGCGGAGATTGCTCCCACTAAAACCGAAGCTCAAGCGAGCAAGGGCTATGTTAACCTGAGCATAGAGGCGGGCAGTACCCGCAAATTCAGCATCAGCCAACATTACGGCAGCAACTTTGAAGATGGCGGCTTTACTCTGGCCGATGTTCTCACACCCAATACGAGCTACAAATTGTACCTGTATACGCCTTCGGCTATTGACTTAGGGCAAACAGTAATTAAAGGCGGAGAGATCAAGGGGGACCGAGTTGAAATTTCTTTTACTACTGCGAGTTTACCCGCTGCGGGGGATGCCGTATGGAGCGAGCAGTCCGCAGCCGGAGAAGCCGGAGAATATGTTGCCAGCCTAAACGAATACCATTTTATGGAAGGCCAAACAGGTGTTATTGCCGTTTACTTTGAAAGTCCCTATATCCCTTTTCTTCTGGATTTTACCTCTGATCTGGATGGGGTTATTCAACCGTTGGGTCGCTATGACCCCAGTCGAAATCCCGTATCAATATCAGGAGCTAACGCCTATTTTAATATTGGGTTAGTGGCTGGTTATCCCTCTACCGCAGCGAGCCAAATATTCTATATGATAACAGCAGACAAAGGAACTACTCCTATTCTTCAGGGTCTGCTAAAGAGTTCCAGGACTCCTCAAAGTGGGCCTGCCTTTACTACCAGGCATAAAATATTCCGTTATTAGTATCGGGTATTCCGGATGCACCACGGTTCTGCGCAAGGTTCGACAGGCTCACCTGCCATTGGACAGGTTTATCTGCCATTGGACAGACTTATCTATCATTGGACAGGTTTATCTAGCCCCTTGGTCTAACAGACTCAAAGGATCTTTACCGTTGTTGATCCCCTTCCTTGGAGGGGTTAGGCGTGGTGTCACTTGAACCCCTTTAAGGTCCCCCTTGTCAATAGCCCTAAATGAGTATACAATTTAGGGCGCAAATCTACTTTGCCCATTTTGTCATTTTCTCAGAGGAGCACCCCATGAAAAAGCAAAACCAAATATTGACTGATATTGGTATAAACAGTACAATATCCAATATCCAATATCCAATATCCAATATCACACTACTTTAGAAAACAGGCACTTACTACTTTCTCTCTCAAACCGTTCCAGACCTTTTTATTCATTTCTCTACCGTCTTTTACCTTTCCTTTTTCTGTCTCTGCTCGCCTGTGCCCCGTTGTCGGACAGCAAGGAGCCGGGAGCCAAAGCCACGGATATTTCCTTTTCCGTCACTGCTGTGGCTTCCTCTGTAGAATTAGAGGTGACCAGTGTTCCGGCCGTTACCGATGTGGGGGCCGTTGTCCGCTTAGCTGCGGAGATTGCTCCCACTAAAATCGAAGCCCAGGCGAGCAAGGGCTATGTCAGCCTGAGCATAGAGGCGGGCAGCACCCGCAAATTCAGCATCAGCCAACATTACGGCAGTAATTTTGAAGATGGCGGCTTTACTCTTGACGATGTCCTCACACCCAATACGAGCTACAAATTGTACCTGTATACGCCTTCGGCTATTGACTTAGGGCAGACAGTAATTAAAGGCGGAGAGATCAAGGGGGACCGAGTTGAAATTTCTTTTACTACTGCGAGTTTACCCGCTGCGGGGGATGCCGTATGGAGCGAGCAGTTCGCAGCCGGAGAAGCCGGAGAATATGTTGCCAGCCTAAACGAATACCATTTTATGGAAGGCCAAACAGGTGTTATTGCCGTTTACTTTGAAAGTCCCTATATCCCTTTTCTTCTGGAGTTTACCTCTGATCTGGATGGGACTGTTCAACTGCTGGGTCGCTATGACCCCGGTCGAAATCCCGTATCAACATCAGGAGCTAACGCCTATTTTAATATTGGGTTAGTGGCGGGCTATCCCTCTACCGCCGCGAGCCAAATATTCTATATGATAACAGCAGACAAAGGAACTACTTCTATTCTTCAGGGTCTGCTAAAGAGTTCCAGGACTCCTAAACGTGGGGCTGCCTTTGCTACCAGGCATGAAATATTCCGTTATTAGTGTCGGGTATTCCGGATGCACCACGGCCCTGCGCAAGGTTCGACAGGCTCACCTGCCATTGGACAGGCCTTATCTGCCATTGGAAAGGCCTTATCTGCCATTGGAAAGGCTCACCTGTCATTGGACAGACTTATCTATCATTGGACAGCTTTATCCAGCCCCTTGCTCTAACAGACTCAAAGGATCTTTACCGTTGTTGATCCTCTCCCTTGGAGAGGTTAGGGGGGGGCTTGAACCCCTTTAAGGCCCCCCTTGTCAATAGCCCTAAATGAGTATACAATTTAGGGCGCAAATCTACTTTGCCCATTTTGTCATTTTCTCAGAGGAGCACCCCCATGAAAAAACAAAACCAAATATTGACTGATATTGGTATAAACAGTATAATATCCAATATCCAATATCCAATATCCAATATCCAATATCACTACCATTACTAAAATCCTCGCAAATTAATTCTGTCCTTTTATTCAAATTTACCCCATTATTTTCCAAGTTTTTCTGTTTTTTCTCTATTTTTCTCATTCATCTGTTTCTGGCTGCCTGTGCCCCACTGTCGGACAGCAAAGACCCCGCAGCCAAAGCCACGGATATTTCCTTTTCTGTCACCGCCGTAGCTTCCTCTGTAGAATTAGAGGTGACCAGTGTTCCGGCCATTACTGATGCGGGGGCCGTTATCCGCTTGGCTGCGGAGGCCGTTCCGACCAAGACAGAAGCCCAAGCGAGCAAGGGCTATGTCAGTCTGAGCATAGAGGCGGGCAGTACCCGCAAATTTAGCCTCAGTCAGCATTATGGCAGCAACTTTGAAGATGGCGGCTTTACTCTGGCCGATGTTCTCACACCCAATACGAGTTATACATTGTACCTGTATACGCCTTCGGTTATTGACTTAGGGCAAACAGTACTTAAAGGCGGAGATATTAAGGGAGACCGAGTTGAAATTTCTTTTACTACCGCGAGTTTACCCGCTGCGGGAGATGCGGTATGGAGTGAGAAACGGGCAGCTAAAGAATATGTAGCCAGTCTCAACGAATACCATTTTATGGAAGGCCAAACAGGTGTCACTGCCGTTTACTTTGAAAATCCCTATATCCCTTTTACCCATGAGTGTACCCTTGATGTCGGTGGGGGGACTATTCAAGCAATAGGTCGTTATCTTCCAAATTTAACTCCCGCAGCAAGACCGACAGCCAACTTTTATTATAATACGGGAGTAGTAACGGGTTATCCCTCAACTGCAACGAGCCAAACATTCTATATGATAACAGCAGACAAAGTGGCTACTCCTATTCTTCGGAATCTGCTAAAACATGCTTCCATTCCTCTCAGTGGGCCTTCTCTTGACATTGAGACTCCAATATCCCGTTATTAGTTGGAAGGTTCGACAGGCTCACCTGCCATTGGACAGGTTTATTTATCATTGGACAGGCCTTATCTGCCATTGGAAAGGCTTATTTACCATTGGAAAGGCTCACTTAGCCCCTTCGATCTAATGAACTCAAATGATTTTATTGTTGTAGAACCCCTCCCTTGGAGGGGTTTGGGGTGGTGGCACCGGAACCCCTTTAAGGCCCCCCTTGCCTAATTTCATGAATGAGTCTACAATCTATGCCGCAAATCTATTTTGTCCATTCTGCCCATTTTCTAAGAGGAGTACCCCAATGAAAAGTCAAAGTAAACTGTTGACCAATATTGGTATAAACAGTATAATATCCAATATCCAATATCCAATATCCAATATCCAATATCACTACCATTACTAAAATCCTTGCAAACTGATTCTGTCCTTTTATTCAAATTTCTCCCATTATTTTCCAAGTTTTTCTGTTTTTTCTCCATTTTTCTTGTTCATCTGTTTCTGGCTGCCTGTGCTCCACTGTCTGACAGCAAAAACCCCGCAGCCAAAGCCACGGATATTTCCTTTTCCGTCACTGCTGTGGCTTCCTCTGTAGAATTAGAGGTGACCAGTGTTCCGGCCATTACTGATGCGGGGGTCGTTATCCGCTTGGCTGCGGAGGTTGCTCCCACTAAAGCCGAAGCCCAGGTGAGCAAGGGCTATGTCCGTCTGAGCATAGAGGCGGGCAGCACCCGCAAATTTAGCATCAGTCAACATTACGGCAGCAACTTTGAAGATGGCGGCTTTACTCTGGCCGATGTCCTCACACCCAATACGAGTTACAAATTGTACCTGTATACGCCTTCGGCTATTGACTTAGGGCAAACAGTACTTAAAGGCGGAGAGATTAAGGAAGAGAGAGTTGAAATTTCTTTTACTACCGCAAGTTTACCCGCTGTGGGAGATGCGGTATGGAGCGAGAAACGGGCAGCTAAAGAGTATGTAGCCAGTCTCAACGAATACCATTTTATGGAAAATCAAACAGGTGTCATTGCCGTTTACTTTGAAAATCCCTATATCCCTTTTACTCATGAGTGTACCCTCGATGTCGGTGGGGGGACTATTAAACCAATAGGCCGCTACCAGTCCAGTGCAATTCCCAGAGTAGGACCGGGAGTTAGTTTTTATTATAATACGGGAGTAGTAACGGGTTATCCCTCTACCACGACGAGCCAAACCTTCTATCTAATTGTGGCAGACAAAGTGGCTACTCCGATTCTTCGGAATCTGCTAAAACATACTTCCATTCCTTCCAGTGGACTTTCTCTTGCCATTGAGACTCCAATATCCCGTTATTAATTGGAAGGTTCGACAGGCTCACCTGCCATTGGAGAGGCCTTATCTGCCATTGGACAGGCCTTATCTATCATTGGAAAGGCTTATTTACCATTGGAAAGGCTCACTTAGCCCCTCGGTCTAATGGACTCAAATAATTTTTATTGTTGTAGATCCCCTCCTTTGGAGGGGTTCGGGGTGAGCTTGTCGAACCCGTTCTCAGGCCCTTTAAGGCCGCCTTGTCAAACCCTCTAAATGAGTATACAATTTAGGGCGCAAATCTGCTCTCTTTGAGGGAGCAATCTAATGAAAAAAGGAAACAACATAATGAAAGTGTTGAAATTAATTGGAGTACTTGCCGTCATTACGAGCTTGGCGGCCTGTGGCCGCAAGGCAAAAACAGGAATTCCGGATAGCTGGGAATCCTTGATTGAAGAGGACTATTCCATTAGCTACCCTGGGGATTGGAAACTGGATCAGTCAGGTGACTCAGGAACAAACTTTGTTTTATTCAGCCCGGATTCTTCTGCACAAGGCGTGTCTTCAGAAAATATCTATCTCGTAAGTCGGGATTGGACAGGACTTAATTTAAACCTTGATTTGTATATGGAAGTTGTAGACAGTCGGTTTAGGGATAAAACGGGAGATATAAAGGTTCTGGAAAATAAAAGAATAACAACGGAGGAGCTGGACTATCAAAGAATTATTTACATAAAAAAAGAAGGAATCCGGAATCTAAAATTTGAACAGTATCATTGGGTTGTTGGAGATACAGTATATGTTCTGTCATTCACTCGCGAAGAAAGTTTGTTTGATAATTATCAAACAGTAGGGGCAAAAATACGTAATAGCTTTAGTTTAAATGTGGAGAACAAGACAGAAACAAGAAGTATTGACAGTCTACCACCCCTGCGGGGGACTGTGGGGAACAAGACAGAAACAAGGATTCCCGGCAGTTGGAAGTCGTTTGCTCAGAACAACTATTCCATTAGCTACCCCGGGGATTGGGAACTCAATAATTCCGGTCTAATGGGAACAAGCCTTATTTTGCTTAGCCCTATTTCTTCCGGCCAAGATCAGTTCAGAGAAAATATCAATCTCTTGGTTCATGATTTGACAGGATTTAACTTCGACCTTTATGAATATGCTGAAGCGTCAGAAAGTCAAATTAAGGCTGTGACAACAGATGCAAGAATTCTGGAGAGTAGGATAATAACTGCCACCGAGGCTCCAGACTACTATAAAATTATTTACACAGGGAAACAAGGAATCCATAATCTAAAGTTTGAGCAGTATATTTGGGTTGTTGAAGATAAAGCCTATATTTTGACATTATCTTGCGAAGAACATCAGTTTGATTATTATCAAACAACAGGAGAACAAATCCTTAACAGCTTCAGTTTTTTTTAGTAGAGACTGGGTACAACGTTGTATTTTACAGGCCATCCCATCGGAAAGATTGCTGGCCTGTGTGCAATTACGTATACGCATACGCAAATGGCAATCAAAGGGTGAGCAAGGGGAACCACGCCCCAAGTTTTTATTAGTGGGGCAAGTTGCTCGGTGGCACAGCGGAGAACCGGATGTCCACCGACATTAATCCAGACGAATTGCGAAAAAAGCTCTTTTCAGAAAAGCCAACAAGACTCATGAATAAAGGTTTTTTTGTCTTCTTGGGTTTCTCCCTCGTCAATCGCCATTCGGCGAATACTACTCTAACAAATACATATTTGCCCAATCTACTAAATGAATGTACAATTTCTTGTGAAACCGCCCTGTATTTCCAGGAATACTCCCATGCGAAACCGCAATAAAGTATTGACTGATATTAAAATAAAGGGCCTAACACTTCATATCTAATCAGCTAAGTCGTGCTTTTTATTGGCCCATAAATCCCCATTTATTTGTTTTTGTCCGCCTCTGCCAAATTGGAGGCAGACTCTCCTGCTACGCCTCGATACACGGTCAGTTTTCAAACCGAGGGTACTGCGCTGACAAACTATAACAGGCCCGACGAAGGTATCAAATGATGGCACCGGAACCCCTTGAAGGCCCCCTTGCCAAATTTCATAAATGAGTATACAATCTATGCCGCAAATCTATTTTGTCCATTCTGCCCATTTTCTAAGAGGAGCACCCCCATGAAAAGTCAAGGTAAACTGTTGACCAATATTGGTATAAACAGTATAATATCCAATATCCAATATCCAATATCCAATATCCAATATCACTACTAAAATCCTCGCAAATTAATTCTGTCCTTTTATTCAAATTTACCCCATTATTTTCCAAGTTTTTCTGTTTTTTCTCTATTTTTCTTGTTCATCTGTTTCTGGCTGCCTGTGCTCCACTGTCTGACAGCAAAAACCCCGCAGCCAAAGCCACGGATATTTCCTTTTCCGTCACTGCTGTGGCTTCCTCTGTAGAATTAGAGGTGACCAGTGTTCCGGCCATTACTGATGCGGGGGCCGTTATCCGCTTGGCTGCAGAGGTTGCTCCCACTAAAGCCGAAGCCCAGGCGAGCAAGGGCTATCTCAGTCTGAGCATAGAGGCGGGCAGCACCCGCAAATTCAGCATCAGTCAACATTACGGCAGCAACTTTGAAGATGGCGGCTTTACTCTGGCCGATGTCCTCACACCCAATACGAGTTACAAATTGTACCTGTATACGCCTTCGGCTATTGACTTAGGGCAAACAGTACTTAAAGGCGGAGAGATTAAGGAAGACCGAGTTGAAATTTCTTTTACTACCGCGAGTTTACCCGCTGCGGGAGATGCGGTATGGAGCGAGAAACGGGCAGCTAAAGAATATGTAGCCAGTCTCAACGAATACCATTTTATGGAAAATCAAACAGGTGTCATTGCCGTTTACTTTGAAAATCCCTATATCCCTTTTACTCATGAGTGTACCCTCGATGTCGGTGGGGGGACTATTAAACCAATAGGCCGCTACCAGTCCAGTGCAATTCCCAGAGTAGGACCGGGAGTTAGTTTTTATTATAATACGGGAGTAGTAACGGGTTATCCCTCTACCACGACGAGCCAAACCTTCTATCTAATTGTGGCAGACAAAGTGGCTACTCCGATTCTTCGGAATCTGCTAAAACATACTTCCATTCCTTCCAGTGGACTTTCTCTTGCCATTGAGACTCCAATATCCCGTTATTAATTGGAAGATTCGACAGGCTCACCTGCCATTGGAAAGGTTTATCTGCCATTGGAGAGACCTTATCTGCCGTTGGACAGGCGTATCTATCATTGGACAGGTGTATCTGCCATTGGACAGGCCTTATCTATCATTGGAAAGGCTTATTTACCATTGGAAAGGCTCACTTAGCCCTTCGATCTAATGGACTCAAATGATTTTTATTGTTGTAGATCTCCTCCCTTGGAGGGGGTCGGGGTGAGCTTGTCGAGCCCGTTCTCAGGCCCTTTAAGGCCGCCCCCCCTTGCCTAATTCCATAAATGAGTATACAACCTACGCTGCAAATCTGCTCTCTTTGAGGGAGCAATCTAATGAAAAAAGGAAACAACATAATGAAAATGTTGAAATTAATTGGAGTACTTGCTGTTATTACGAGCTTGGTGGCCTGTGGCCGCAAGGCAGAAGCAGGAACTCCTGATAGCTGGGAATCGTTTATGGAAAACAATTATTCCATTAGCTACCCAGGGGATTGGGGAGTGGATCAGTCAGGTCAAATGGGAACCAGTTTTATTTTACTTAGCCCACTTTCTTCCGGAGAAGACCGTTTTACAGAAAATGTTAATCTCATAATTCAGGATTTGACAGGACGTAACTTGGACCTCGATGGGTATGTTGAACTTTCAGAAGGCCAAATTAAAACTGTGGCAACAGATGGAAACATCATAGAAAGTACAAGAATGACAACGGAGACCCTGGACTATCATAAACTTATTTATGCAGGGCAACAGAGTGCCTTTAATCTGAAATTTGTACAGTATTATTGGCTTGTTCAGGATCAAGCATATGTTCTGACATTCACTTGCGAAGAAGATCAGTTTGATGATTATCAGGCAACGGGAGAGAAAATACTGAACAGCTTCAATCTAACTGTAGGAAACAAGGCACAGGCAGGTGCAGAAGCCCAGACAGAAGCAGGAGCTCTTGATAATTGGGCATCGTTGACGGAAGACGACTATTCGATTAGCTACCCTGAGGATTGGGAACTCGATCAGTCAGGCCAAGCAGGAACAAGTCTGATTCTATTTAGTCCACTTTCTTCCGGAGAAGACCAGTTTAAAGAAAATGTCAATCTCTTAATTCAGGATCTGACAGGAAATAATTTAGACCTTGATGGATATGTTGAACTCTCAGAAAGTCAAATTAAAGCTGTGACAACAGATGGAAACATCATAGAAAGTACAAGAATGACAACCGAAACCTCGGAATTTCATAAAGTTATTTACGCAATGGAACAAGGAGTCCAGAATCTGAAATTTGAACAGTATGTTTGGGTTCTTGAAGATAAAGCATATGTTCTGACATTCACTTGCGAAGAAGATCAGTTTGATGATTATCAGGCATTGGGAGAACAGATACTCAACAGCTTCAGTGTAAATAAAGGCTAGACACAACAAGGTGTGGAATCTATAGCTCTAAGCTATGGATATCAGGTTTTAACACCGTACGGTTTTACGCCACAGGCCATCGCCCTTCATCGCGGGAAAATCGTTGGCCTGTTTGCAATTACGCATACGCATATGCAAAGTGTAATCAAAGGGCAATCAAAGTGTAATCAAGGGCAATGAAAGGGCAATGAAAGGGCAATCACGCCTCAAGTTTTTATCAGTGGGGCAAGTTCTGCTCTTTGCTTGGTGGCAAAGCGAAGAACCGAATGTTTAGCTACATTAATCCAAACGAATTGCGAAAAAAGCTCTTTTCAGAAAGGTCAACAAGGCCTATGAAGAAAGGGCTTTTTTTGTATTCTTGGGTTTCTCTTTCGTCAATCGGTCCTCGGCGAATACCACTCTTGCCCAATTTGGCCTAAATGAGCGTAGAATCAAACCGTAAAGCCGCTCTGTTTGAGAGAGTATTTCCATGAAAAAAGGAAGTAACGTAATGAGAATGTTGAAATTGATTGGAATACTTGCCGTAATTACGAGCTTGGCGGCCTGTGGCCGTAAGATAGAAACGGGCACTTCCGATAGCTGGAAATCATTGACTGAAAACGACTATTCCATTAGCTACCCTGAGGATTGGGAACTGGATCAATCAGGTCAAACAGGCACAAGTTTTATTTTACTTAGCCCACTTTCTTCCGGAGAAGACCGCTTTACAGAAAGTGTCAATCTCATAATTCAGGATTGGACAGGACGTAACTTGGACCTCGATGGGTATGTTGAACTTTCAGAAGGCCACATTAAAACTGTGGCAACAGATGGAAACATCATAGAAAGTACAAGAATGACAACGGAGACCCTGGACTATCATAAACTTACTTATGCAGGACAACCGGGTGCCCTTAATCTGAAATTTGAACAGTACACTTGGCTTGTTCAGGATAAAGCATATCTTTTGACATTCATTTCCGAAGAAGATCAGTTTGATAATTATCAGGCAGTAGGAGAACAAATACTTAACAGCTTTAATTTAACTGTAGGCAATAAGACACAAAAAAGAATTCCTGATAGCTGGAAATCCTTGACTGAAAACAATTATTCCATTAGCTACCCTGAGGATTGGGAACTCAATAATTCCGGTCTAATGGGAACAAATTTCATTTTACTTAGCCCGATTTCTTCCGGACAAGACCGGTTTAGAGAAAATGTCAATCTCTTGATGGAAGATTTAACAGGACTTAATCTGGATCTTGATGAATATGCTGAAATTTCAGAAAGTAAAATTAAGACTCTGAGAACAGATGCAAAAATTATAGAGAGTAAGATAATAACAACCAAGAATCTGGATTATCATAGAATTATCTACACAGGGAAACAAGGATTCTTTAATCTGGAATTTGAACAGTATGTTTGGGTTCTTGAAGATAAAGCATATATTCTGACATTCACTTGCGAAGAAAGTCAGTTTGATAATTATCAGGCAGTGAGAGAACAAATACTTAACAGCTTTAATTTAACTGTAGAAAATAAGACACAAACAAGAATTCCTGATAGCTGGAAATCGTTTACGGAAAACAATTATTCTATTAGCTACCCTGAGGATTGGGAACTCAATAATTCCGGTCTAATGGGAACAAATTTTATTTTACTTAGCCCGATTTCTTCCGGACAAGACCGGCTTAGAGAAAATGTCAATCTCTTGATAGAAGATTTAACAGGACTTAATCTGGATCTTGATGAATATGCTGAAATTTCAGAGGGTCAAATTAAGACTATGATAACAGATGCAAAAATTATAGAGAGTAAGATAATAACAACTAAGAATCTGGATTATCATAGAATTATTTACACAGGGAAACAAGGATTCTTTAATCTGGAATTTGAACAGTATGTTTGGGTTCTTGAAGATAAAGCATATATTCTAACATTCACTTGCGAAGAAAGTCAGTTTGATAATTATCAGGCATTGGGAGAACAAATACTCAACAGCTTCAGTTTTTTTTAAGTGAAGGCTAGACACAACAAGGTGTGGAATCTATAGCTCTAAGCTATGGATATCAGGTTTTAACACCGTACGGTTTTACGCCACAGGCCATCGCCCTTCATCGCGGGAAAATCGTTGGCCTGTTTGCAATTACGCATACGCATATGCAAATGGCAATCAAAGGGTGAGCAAGGGTAAGCAAGGCTAACCACGCCCCAAGTTTTTATTAGTGGGGTAAGTTGCTCGGTGGCACAGCGGAGAACCGGATGTCCACCGACATTAATCCAGACGAATTGCGAAAAAAGCTCTTTTTAATAAGGTCAGAAAAATGCAAAAAAGGCCCATGAAGAAAGGGCCTTTTTTGCATTTTGGGGTTTCTCTCTCGTCAATCTCCCCTCCAAAATTGGACTCTAACAAATCTATACTTGCCAAAATTATTAAATGAATATACAATCAGACTGTAAATTTACTTTGCTTTGAGGATAAGAAAGAGTAGCCTGTAATGCCGCACTGGATTGTGAGTCCGCTTCGGCATTACTCGCAAAGATCAAAGCAGAAAAATCAAGTATAACAAAATAGGAGAGAAAATTATGGGTAGAAAAATATTTGTATCTTACAAGTATAGCGATTCATCTGTTTACGGGCATCATAAAACGGCTCGCGATTATGTGGATCATTTGATTGCAATATTTAAAGGGGATGAAGTATATAAGGGTGAAGGCTATGAGGACTTGAGCGATTTTAAAGATGAGACGATCAAGAATAGACTGAAGGAGAAGATTCACGATAGTAGTATAACTATTGTCCTGATTTCACCAAGAATGAAAGAGCCTTTTAATTTGGAATCAGATCAATGGATTCCATGGGAAATATCTTATTCATTGAAAGAAATAACACGAAATGACAAAACAAGTCATACAAATGCTGTGCTTGCGGTTGTTTTACCTGATCAGAATAATAGTTATCATTACTTTATTGAAGATAACACTTGTCCATACTGCAATTGCCGGACTTTCAGAACGAATACTCTTTTCCAAATATTAAAAGATAATATGTTTAATATTATAGAACCAACATTCAGTAATTGTAGCAATCATAGTAGATCTAACCCAGTCTATACTGGTGAAAGTTCTTATATTCTTTCAGTTAAGTGGGGAGACTTTGTATCAAATATAGAGAACTGGTTGAGCAGGTCTACAAAGATACGTGATAATAGAAAGTTCTACAATGTAGTCAAGGAGGTGAGCAATGGATGATAAAGAGACAGTGATAAAACACCTTGAAATGATACAAGGTATCATTAACCGTTTGGCTCAGAACTCCTTTCTTATAAAGGGTTGGAGTATGACTATATTGGGAGCTGTAATCTTATTTTTTTCAAAAAGTCAACCTCAATATATTATCTTATGTCTTCTAATACCAGTCATAGGGTTTTGGTTTTTAGACAGTTATTATCTTTGGCAAGAGAGATTATTTCGAGGTGTTTATAATGATGTTAGAAAACAAGATAAAACAGATTTTTCGATAAATATCTCAGCACAGAAAAGCAAACCAAAATATAAATGGCATAGTTCATTTATCTCCATAACACCTGTAATTTTTTATATGATAGAGATTATATTTATAGGTACTGCATTTTTTATATTAAACTGCAAGTAAAAGGAAAATCAATATGAGTACGAAAAGATAATTTTTTATAGTTTCCATTATGCAAACGATTCTTGGAGAGCATTACAAGTGAGGAATATTCGTGTTGTCGAAGGAAACAGACCAGCTAGTGATAATCATTGGGAACAAGTTAGAAGAGGTGGTGATACTGCAATCTAAAATTGGATTGGTTCAAGTACTGCTCTACCAGAAAATAGATCAATCATTAAATTAGAGAGCCTGAATAGGAAGTTGTCTGGAAAATCCGAGAAAGAACGGGTAAATAGCCTATTTATTAAAATGAAATTCATTTTAATAATGGCTTTCAAAACGAAGGCTGTATTACAAACGAAATATTGGAAGAAACTGAAGTGGAGGAACGGAAATAAAATATGGATATAGGGAAATTCAAAAAAGTCGAATTACGAAAACTTTGGAAAGGAGAAGCATCTGATTTTACACCTTGGTTGGCAAGAGAAGAAAATATTGAGTCCTTGTCTGAGGTAATAGGAATTGAACTGGAGGTTATCAGGGAAGAAAAGAGTGTGGGACCATTTAGAGCAGATATACTCTGTAAAAGCACCATAGACGACACTTATGTTTTAGTTGAAAACCAATTGGAAAAAACAGACCATAATCATTTAGGGCAATTGATGACTTATGCTGCTGGTCTGGAAGCTGTAACTATTGTTTGGATTGCTAAGAAATTTACGGAAGAACATCGAGCAACATTAGATTGGCTCAATAGAATAACGGATGAGGAAATTCGCTTTTTTGGAATTGAGGTAGAAGCATATCAAATAGATGATTCTGCTCCTGCACCAATGTTTCAGATGGTTTCAAAACCCAATGATTGGACTAAAGCCATTCATAACAGTAAAAGACAAGGTGAACTTACAGAAACTAAAACAATCAATTTGGAATACTGGACTGCCATGAAGGAGTATTTTGAATTTCAAGGCACCAAAATAAAATCTCAAAAACCTTCTCCTCAACATTGGACTAGTTATGCAATTGGAAGAAGTAATTTTCATATGTCTGCTGTTCATAGTGTAAGAAACAAATTTATTCGGGTAGAATTCTTAATAAGCGGAAATGACTCGAAAGAAAAATATGATATTTTGAAAGAAAAATATGAATCGGATTCTTACAGTAAAATTGATTCAGATCTAGTTTGGGATAAACTGGAAGAAAGAAAAGTGAGCTGTGTCTATTTGCAGAAGAGCGTTGATGTGAATAACAAAATAGATTGGCCCAAACAATTTCAGTGGATTATGGAGAATTTGGAGAAAATGGACAAATTCTTCAGACCAAAAGTTAAAGAAATAAAATGACAGACTTAGATATCATATCAAAAATTGGGAACCTCGCCGGTGTTTTGCGTGATGACGGGATTCGTTATGGCGATTATTCCAGACAAATTGCCTATTTTCTGTTCTTAAAAATAGCAAATGAACTCAACAAACCGCCCTGTATATGAAGGCACACTCCCATGAAAAACTAAGACAAAATATTTACTGACATTAAAATAAATGGTGTGATATCTAATATTCAATGAGCTAAGTCCTTCTTTTCTTCCTCTTTTTCGTTCATCTGTTTGTGTCCGTCTGAGCCCAATTGACGGCAGACTCTCCTGCTACACCCCCATACACGGTCAGTTTCACAACCACGGGGAAGCATACGGGCAAGACCAAGTCTGATTACACTTGGTTGGTAACGGACGATATCGCAATCTATGCCCACCGGCAGACCAAACAAACTGCCGACAGGGCTGCCCCGGAGGCTCTGATTGTCGGTCTGGGAGTGGTATTTTTCGGTTTCTTACCTCGGTAGCGTGATTGTAAGCAACGTTCGCCAATACCCCCCTTGTAATCCCCCCCTTATCAAACTCTCTAAATGAATATATAATTTGGCTTAATCCACACGTTCTGAATGTAGATGTAAAGGACCTAACTGGTAGTAGCAAGCCATGAACCAAAACCCCGAACAAATAGCAAGAGATAAAATAGACCAAATGTTGCATAAGGCCGGCTGGTTAGTTCAGTCAAAAAAGAAGGTAAATCGGTCTGCCGGCATTGGTGTTGCTCTGCGAGAAACAAAGACAGAATCAGGTTCTGCGGATTACATACTCTTTGTGAACTTAAGAGCCGTTGGCATAATTGAAGCAAAGAAAGAAACAGAAGGCCATCGCTTAACGGTAGTCGAAGAACAATCTGTCCGCTATGCAACAGATGCGATTAAGATTGGAAAATTTAAGTTAGAAAGTGAAAAACCTTTCGTATATGAAAGTACAGGAACATTAACTCACTTTACAGATTACCGAGATCCCAAACCGAGAAGCAGACGCGTTTTTAGTTTTCACACACCGGAAACCATCGCAGAATGGATTAAAAAAGGACGTTCTCTACGAAACCGTCTTTTGTCTATGCCTCAGTTGGACGAAACAGGATTGCGACCGGCACAAATTGTTGCCATTAATAATTTGGAACAATCCTTTAAAAATAACCGCTCCAGAGCCTTAATCCAAATGGCTACCGGTGCAGGAAAAACCTTTACGGCAGCAACATTTGTCTATCGACTGCTAAAGCATGCGAATGCCAAACGTATTCTGTTTTTGGTTGACACCAAAAACCTCGGAGAGCAAGCCGAGCAGGAATTTATGACCTTTTTCAACCCAATGATGACAATCGAAAATTCACAGAGTTATACAATGTCCAACGGTTGACCTCTAACTACATTGCCTCGGATAGTCAAATATGTATTTCTACGATACAACGGCTCTACTCTATTTTGAAAGGAGAAGAGCTGGACGAAAGTGCAGAACGTAATAATCCAAACGAAACTTCTTGGATGTCAAAAAAGAAGGCGGTTCCCGTAGATTACACACCGAAAGTCCCGATTGAACAATTTGACTTTATCGTAATAGACGAATGCCACCGCTCTATTTACAACGTATGGCAACAGGTACTGGACTATTTTGATGCTTTCTTGATTGGCTTGACGGCAACACCGGATAAAAGAACCTTTGGTTTCTTCAACAAAAATGTGGTAAGCGAATACACTTATGAAGAATCGGTAACAGACGGCGTGAATGTGCCCTATGATGTGTACACCATTGAAACGAAAATTTCTCAAAAAGGGGAGACCATAAAAGCCGGCTGGTATGTCGGCAGACGGGATAAACTCACGAGAAAAGAACGATGGGAGGAAGAGGATGAAGACACCGAGTACAAGCGGAACGACTTGGATAAAAAGGTGGTCAACCCTGATCAAATAAGAACCATCGTAAGGGAATATAAACGAGCATTAAAAATGGAAATCTTCCCGAATCGAGTAGATGCCAAGGGTGAATATGAAGTGCCCAAAACATTAGTGTTTGTCAAAACAGACAGCCATGCAGACGACATCATCAAAATCATTCGCGAGGAGTTTAATGAAGGTAACGATTTCTGTAAAAAAGTAACTTACAAAACGGATGAAGACCCCAAATCGGTCTTGAATCGTTTTCGAAATTCTTACTATCCGCGTATTGCCGTTACGGTAGATATGATTGCCACTGGTACGGATGTAAAACCGTTAGAAGTATTGCTCTTCATGCGTGATGTCAGAAGTTCCAACTACTTTGAGCAAATGAAAGGCAGGGGAACACGAACCATCAACAACGATTCCTTGCAAATGGTTTCTCGCACCGCCAAAAGCAAAACGCATTTTGTAATTGTAGATGCCATTGGTGCGACCAAATCGAAAAAGACCGATAGCCGACCGTTAGAAAGAAAACACAATATCCCGCTGAAAGACCTATTGAATGCCGTAACAATGGGGATCAAAGATGAAGATTTGTTTTTATCTTTAGCGAATCGACTGATCCGGTTAGAAAAGCAAATCACCGAAAAGGAAGAAGACAAGTTGCGGGAATTGTCCGGTGGTAAAGACCTAAAGCAAATTACTAAGGAATTGATCGCAGCTTACGACCAAGATGAAATAGACAAGAAAGCCGCTTCGACTCCGCTCCGCGACCACAGTCCTGCACTATTGGAAGAAGCTAAGAAAACCGCTCAAGAGGAATTGATTAGACAAGCCGCTTCCACTTTCAACGGTGAGTTAAACGATTACATGGAGAATGTCCGCAGGGAACACGAACAGATTATTGACATTGTGAATATTGACACCGTTACCAAATCAGAATGGGATACCACATCTTTAGACAAAGCAACTGCTATTGTTAAAGATTTTAGCGAATACCTCGAGTTGCACAAAAACGAAATAATGGCTTTGAGTATTTTCTACAATCAACCCTACAAGCGCAGAGAGATTACTTTCAAAATGATTAAAGAGGTGTTTGATAAACTGACATTAGAAAAGCCAATGCTTGCACCAGACTATGTTTGGGATGCCTACGCTACCTTGAGCTTATCGAAAGGTGTCACTGTTCCAAACCAACCCAAAAACGAACTCACCGCATTGGTTTCTTTGATACGCCGAGCTTGTGGAATTGATAGCGAACTGAAAGCTTTTGATAAAATGATGGATGAGAATTTCAAAAAATGGATTTTCAAACAAAATGCAGGAAAGCACAACCGATTTACCAACGAACAAATGGACTGGCTGCGCATGATCAGAGACCATGTAGTGAGCAGTTACCATATAGAACTGGATGACTTGGACTATACCCCATTCGACAGCCAAGGCGGTAAAGGGAAAATGTTCCAACTCTTTGGAGACGAAATGAATAAAATTATTGAGGAATTGAACGAAGTCTTGGCGGCGTAAAAGATTTTATGGAATTATATAAAGGAAAATACCGTATCGAATCCAATAGATTGCGTTCTTGGAATTACGGATGGAATGCATGTTATTTTGTTACCATTTGCACCCAAAACCGAGAATGTTTTTTTGGTAGTATCAATAATGGCATAATGGAATTGTCAGGAATTGGCCATATTGCCAATTCCTGTTGGCGTGAAATCCCCAGTCATTTTCCGTTTGTTGAGTTGGGCGAACACATTATTATGCCCAATCATGTACATGGTATTATCACTATAAACAAATCAACCAATAATGTGATGGATGGTGGGGGTATGATGAATGCAGTAATAAATGTGGAGACGCAAGATTTTGCGTCTCCACATTCATCACTGCATTCATTACCAGATTCATTACCGCATTCATTACCACATTCTCCGCCATACCATCCACCACACGACGACACATACCGCACGCCACCATCCCAAAACAAATTTGGACCACAATCAAAAAATTTGGGATCTATTATTAGGGGATTTAAAATCGGTGTAACCAAAAATGCCAGAACTATTACACCCGAATTTTCATGGCAGCGCAATTACCACGACCATATTATCCGTGATGAAAAATCCTATCACAATATTTCAAATTACATTAGGCTCAACCCAACACGTTGGGTGGATGACACATGCCATCCTAAAAATCCAGAAAAATGAGGGGTGTAATGAGAGAAGATTGGGTAGAAGTTGAGTTAGGTGAGGTTTTAATTCAATCAAAAGAAAAGCATAAGCCAGAGAAAATAGAATCGCTTTTTTATATAGGTCTGGAACACATAGAAAAATCGACTGGTAATCTAACAGTAGACACAGGAGTATCCGAAATAAAGACCGTAAAGAATAAGTTCGGTCAAGATCAATTACTTTACGGAAAGTTAAGACCATACCTCAATAAGGTTCACCTCACTAAAAATCATGGTGTTTGTTCCACTGATATTCTAGTTTTTGATGTTAGTTCTGCACTTATAAGTAAGTTTGCATTATTAAAAATGTTGAGTAGAAAGTTTGTAAACGATATGTCGGCAAACACTAGCGGTGTCAACCTACCAAGAGTTTCTACAAAATACGTTAATGCATATCCGTTCCCCCTCCCCCCCCTCCCCGAACAACGCGCCATAGTCGCCAAAATAGAAACACTCTTTTCCGATTTAGACAAAGGCGTAGCCGATCTCAAAAAAGCCCAAGACCAATTAAAAGTCTACCGCCAAGCCGTTTTGAAAAAAGCTTTTGAGGGGGAGTTGACGAAGGAATGGCGAGAACAACAAGTAAAGACGCGGAGGGTAGTTGAGACGGGGAGGGTAGTTGAGACGGGGAGGGTAGTTGAGACGGGGAAGGTAGTTGAGACGGGGAAGGTAGTTGAGACGGGGAAGGTAGTTGAGACGCGGAAGGTAGTTGAGACGCGGAAGGTAGTTGAGACGCAAAATCTTGCGTCTCAACTACTCTCCGCAGATGAATTGTTGGAGCAAATCAAAGAAGAACGCCAAAAGCACTACGAACAACAAATTGAAAGTTGGAAACAAGCGGTAAAGGCTTGGGAAGAAAATGGTAAGGGTGGGAAGAAGCCTGGGAAGCCGAAAAAATTGATTGAAATTTCCAATTTGAGACAAGAAGAACTCGATAAATTAGATTCTTTACCAAGTGAATGGCTTTATTCTTATTTAGCATTTGCAGGCGAACTTGCTCGTGGAAAATCTAAGCATAGGCCAAGAAATGACTCGAAACTATTTGCCAACGGGAAATATCCATTTATTCAAACAGGGGATGTAAAGGCTCAAAAAATAATAACCTCCTTCGATAAGAAATATAGTGAGTTCGGTTTGGAACAGAGTAAACTATGGAAAAAAGGGACTCTATGTATAACAATTGCTGCAAATATAGCAGAAACTGGTTTTTTGGGAATTGATGCTTGCTTCCCTGATAGTATTGTAGGTTTTACTCCATTCAATGAAATAATTGAAAATAATTTCATTGAATACTTCTTTCAGTTGGCAAAGAACAGGATAGCCGCTTATGCCCCTGCTACTGCTCAAAAAAATATCAACTTAACAATTTTAGAAAATTTGGTCGTTCCGTGTTGTTCTAAAAAAGAACAACACGAAATCGTCCGCCAAATCGAATCCCGCCTATACGTTTGCGATAAAGTAGAACAAAGCATTATTGAGAGTTTAGAAAAAACCGAAGCCCTTCGCCAAAGCATTTTAAAAAAAGCCTTTGAAGGGCGGTTGCTTTCAGAAGAAGAAATAGCCGCCTGTAAGGCAGCACCGGATTACGAACCGGCTTCAGTTTTGTTGGCCCGCATTAAGTCGAAATGAGAAAAGGAAAATAATGATGAACCAAGAAGACAAAAAAATCGAGTATATTAATCAAGCGGTTAAGGAAATAACATGACAGACTCAAGCATCATATCAAAAATCTGGAACCTCGCCGGCGTATTGCGCGATGACGGGGTGAGTTACGGGGATTACCTCGAACAAATCACCTATTTGCTATTCCTCAAAATGGCGGAAGAATTGAATAAACCACCGTATAGCAAAGGGCTAAAGTTCCCTAAACTGAAAGATGTGGAAGGCGCAGAAATTGCGGATGGTGAAACCTGTGATTGGGAAACACTATCAAGTAAAAGAGGAGCTGAATTAGAATCCTTTTACAGCGAGTTGCTGCGTAGCTTGTCTACGGAAAAAGGCATGTTGGGGCAGATTTTCACCAAAAGCCAAAACAAGATTCAAGACCCTTCCAAACTCTTAAAGGTGATTGACCTAATCAGCAAAGAGAATTGGAACATGATGGGTGCGGACATCAAAGGGAAAATCTACGAAGGTCTTTTGGAAAAGAACGCCATGGACAGCAGTGGCAGTTCCGGTGCCGGTCAGTATTTTACCCCGAGAGCTTTGATCAAAGCGATAGTAGCATGCGTACAACCCAAGCCTAATAAATCCATCGCAGATCCGGCATGTGGTTCCGGGGGATTTTTCTTAGCCGCTTATGACTGGATAGTTGCCAATAACAAGCTGGATCGAGAAGAAAAAGCCTTTCTTAAAAACAAGACCTTTTACGGAAATGAGATTGTAGCCAATACGCGCAGAATGTGTTTAATGAACATGTACTTACACAATATCGGGGAAATTGACGGCGATACACCTATCAAGTCTACAGATGCCTTGGTAGCTGATGATGGCCTGCGAGTAGATTACGTTTTAGCCAATCCGCCTTTTGGCAAGAAAAGTAGCATGACCATCACCAATGAAGAGGGTGAGGCGGAAAAACAGGACATGAGCTATAACCGCCAGGACTTTTGGGAAACTACGTCCAACAAGCAGTTAAACTTTGCGCAGCACATTAAAACCATGCTGAAAATCACCGGTGAAGCCGCAGTAGTATTACCCGACAATGTTTTGTTTGAAGGCGGAGCAGGGGAAGAAGTGCGAAAGCAATTATTGAAAACAACCGAGTTACATACCATACTCCGTTTACCTACGGGAATATTCTATGCTCCGGGTGTAAAAGCAAATGTTTTGTTCTTCAACAACAAACCGGCAAGTAAAGAGGCTTGGACAAAAGAGACCTGGTTTTATGATTACAGAACCAATATTCATCATACACCAAAGAAACATACCATGACTACACAGCATTTGGAGGAATTCATCAAGCTCTACAATCCGGCCAATCTGAGCAAAAGAAAAGAAACTTGGAGCGCAGAAAATGAAGAGGGCAGATGGCGTAAATACTCTTATGATGAAATTATAGCCAGAGATAAAACCAGCCTTGACATCTTCTGGATTAAGGACAAGAGTTTAACTGATTTAGACGATTTGCCCGATCCGGATATTTTGGCAAATGAGATTATCGAGAACATAGAATCCGGGTTGAATAGCTTCAGAGAGATTATGGAAACGATTAATGGTGAGACTGAATAGTGCAAATAGAAATCTTTGCAATAAAGTGTGATCAAGACATGTTCACACTTATCGGTATCAGGATGTCCCATAAATCTCCAAAATCTCGGTAGCGTGATGTAAGCAACTTTCGCCAATACCTTGCCCTTGTAATCCTCCCCCTTACCAAACTTCCTAAATCAATATATAATCGGGCTTCAAATTCACTCTGTTTGAAGGCGTATTCCCATGCAAAACCGAAACAAAATATCTACCAACACTGAAATAAAGTACCTAAAACCCAAGACCCAATCGGCTAAGCCTCTCTTTTTATTGCCAAACAAATCCCCATTATTTCTCTCTTTCTGCCTCTTTCTCTTCTGTTTCATTCCACTGTTTCTGTCCGCTTGTGTCAAATCAGCGGAATACACCGTAAGCTTTGAAACCGCCGGAGGCAGCGCAGTGCCCCCGGTGAAAGTGGCCGATGGTACTGGCCTAATAGCAGTTCCGACCAAAGGAGCAAGCGATGGCACGACCTACTATTTTGGAGGCTGGTACACCGTACCTGCAAGTGCGGGGCATACGGACGAGACCAGGTACGATTATACCAAGCCGGTGACGGGCGATATCACGCTCTATGCCCGCTGGGACGCGGAGGAATCTGCCGACAGAGGAACTCCGGAAGTATTGGCTGCCGGGACGGAAGATGATACCGAACAATCTGGCAAACAGCCTGCTAACAAAGCCGAATTGAAGGCACTGATTGCCGAGTTGGGCCATGATGCCGACCTCAACCACATAGATGTAAGTAAAGTGACTGATATGAGCCGACTCTTCGCAGATAGCGACTTTAACGGAGATATTTCGGGTTGGGATGTCTCCGGCGTTACGAATATGGAAGGTATGTTTTATAATGCTAAGAAATTTAATCGACCGATAGGGGATTGGAATGTTTCCGGTGTTACGAATATGGCGGTTATGTTTTACGGGGCCGGAGAATTTAACCAACCCATAGGAGATTGGGATGTCTCCAATGTTATCGGTATGGGTGATACATTCTTTGATGCTAAAGCTTTTGATCAGGATATTTCGGGTTGGGCCGTACAGCCATCAGATCATGGAGGAAAACAGTAGTGGTATGAGCCTGCTTTATGAACCTCCTGACATCCGGGAATATTCAGGCAACTGCGCGCCGTACGGCACGCAGTTGCCTGAATATTCCTCTTAATTCTTGTATTCCAACTCCCCCCCTTACCAAACTCTCTAAATAAATATATAATCGGGCCTCAAATTTACTCTGTTTGAAGGCGTATTCCCGTGAAAAATCGAAACAAAATATCTACCGACATTGAAATAAAGGGCCTAATACACCATCTCCAACTGGCTAAAACTTACTTTTTATTGCCAAACAAATTCCCATTATTTCCGTTCTTCTCTCTTTTTCTCCTCTGTTTCATTCCACTGTTTCTGTCTTCCTGTGGCAAACTGGCCGCAAGCTCTCCTCCCGCTTTCCAATACATCGTAAGCTTCCAAACCGAGGGAGGGAGCGCGGTGCCTCCGGTGGAAGTAGCCGAGGGTACTGTGCTGAGCAAAACCATAACAGACCCAACCAAAGCATCAAGCAGAGACACTGCCTACTACTTTGGAGGTTGGTACACCGTACCCGCAGTCACGGGACATACGGGCAAAACCAAGTATGATTACACCAAGCCGGTGATGGGCGATATCACACTCTACGCCCGCTGGTACACGGAGCAACCTGTCGGCAGGTTCGCCCTGAAGGCACTGATTGCTCGTCTGGGAAATAATGCTGATTTCAACCAGATAGATGTACGTAAAATCATGAATATGAGCCAACTCTTCAAAGATAAGAAAACCTTTACCGGAGACATCTCGGGTTGGGATGTCTCCGGTGTTACTAATATGGAGGGTATGTTTGACGGTGCTGCAAAATTCAATCAGGCGATAGGGGATTGGGATGTATCCGGGGTTACGAACATGGAGAATATGTTTGACGGTGCTGCAAAATTCAATCAGGCGATAGGGGATTGGGATGTATCCGGGGTTACGAACATGGAGAATATGTTTGACGGTGCTGCAAAATTCAATCAGGCGATAGGGGATTGGAATGTATCCGGGGTTACGAACATGGAGAATATGTTTCATGGTGCTGCAAAATTTAATCAAGCGATAGGGGATTGGAATGTATCCGGGGTTACGAACATGGAGAATATGTTTCATGGTGCTGCAAAATTCAATCAAGTGATCGGAAATTGGGATGTATCCGGTGTTACGAATATGAAGTGGGTGTTTGCTGGTGCTATAAAATTCAATCAAGTGATAGGAACTTGGAATGTATCTGAGGTTACTAATATGAGATATATGTTTCATGGTGCTGCAAAATTTAATCAGGCAATAGGAGATTGGGATGTCTCCAATGTTAATAATATGGGCAGGATGTTTTATAATGCTTCAAAATTCAATCAGGCGATAGGAGATTGGGATGTGTCCGGTGTTACTGATATGGGGGAGATGTTTTATAATGCTTCAAAATTCAATCAGGCAATAGGAGATTGGGATGTATCCAGTGTTGATAATATGTATTTTATGTTTAATAATGCTGCAAAATTCAATCAACCTATAGGAGGCTGGGATGTATCCGGTGTTACTGATATGAGAGAGATGTTTAATAATGCTTCAAAATTCAATCAGGCGATAGGAGATTGGGATGTCTCCGGGGTTACCAGTATGAGAAAGATGTTTGATGGTGCTGCAAAATTCAATCAGGCGATAGGAGATTGGGATGTCTCGGGTGTTATTTATATGCTCTCCATGTTTGATGGGGCTTCAGAATTCAATCAACCTATAGGAGGCTGGGATGTCTCCGGCGTTACTGATATGAGTGGGATGTTTAGTGATGCTAAAAAATTCAATCAAGCCATAGGAAATTGGGATGTCTCCGGGGTTACGCATATGAGCTTGATGTTTTATGGTGCTTCAGAATTTAATAAACCTATAGGAGACTGGGATGTGTCCCGTGTTGTTGATATGCGATGGATGTTTAATGGTGCTGCAAAATTCAATCAAGCCATAGGAGATTGGGATGTGTCCGGTGTTACGAATATGAGCTTGATGTTTTATGGTGCTGCAAAATTCAATCAAGCCATAGGAGATTGGGATGTGTCCGGTGTTACTGATATGAGCTTGATGTTTTATGGTGCTAAAGCCTTTGACCAAGATATTTCGGGTTGGGCCGTACAGCCATAAAATGGTGGGGAATGGTAGTGGTATGAGCCTGCTTTATAAACCTTCTCGAATCCGGTAACGCAGTTGTAAGCTTCCTCTTGATTCTTGTGTTCCAACCCCTCACGCGTTATAGTGGTCCGTAGCCTTTACCTTGGGACATTTCGGCTCCGTTCAATGACCCAAGCTCTTCGCTCAATGGTCCAAGATCGCGGATAGTTTTTTGTGATAAGGGGCCTCTTAAAAGCCCCCTCTTATCAAACTCTCTAAATGAATATATAACTAACCCGCAAATCCATTTTGCCTATACTATCCGGAGGAGAACACTCCCATGCAAAACCGAAACAAAATATTGGCAGACATTACAATAAAGTACCTAAAACCCAAGACCCAATCGGCTAAGTCTTGCTTTTTATTGCCAAACAAATCTCCATTATTTCCATTTTTCTGCCTTTTTCTCCTCTGTTTCATTCCGCTGTTTCTGTCCGCCTGTACAAAATCGGCTGCAAGTCCTCCGGCGTCTGTCGACAGATCTCCCACAGAAACATCGGCTGCCGACCTGTCAGATGATACCGGAGACAGCCCATACACCGAACAACCTGCCGACAAAGCCGAATTAAAGGCACTGATTGCGGAGCTGATTGCCGAGTTGGGCAATGATGCTGACCTTAATCACATCGATGTGAGTAAGGTAACCGATATGAGCGGGCTCTTTAAAAGTAGCGACTTTAACGGAGATATTTCGGGTTGGGATGTCTCCGGTGTTACGAATATGGCGGGTATGTTTCGCGGGGCTGAAAAGTTCAATCAATCCATAAGATATTGGAATGTCTCCGGTGTTACTGATATGAACCATATGTTTGCTTATGCTAAAAAATTTAATCAACCCATAGGAGGTTGGGATGTCTCCAATGTTATTAATATGGACTCTATGTTTTCTTATGCTGAAAAATTCAATCAATCGACAGGAGATTGGGATGTTTCCAATGTCACGAATATGGAGAGTATGTTTTATAATGCTAAGAAATTCAATCAGCCCATAGGAGCTTGGGAGGTCTCCGGTGTTACTGATATGAGCCGGATGTTTGGTGCTTTTTTGGTCTTCAACCAACCCATAGGAGATTGGGATGTTTCCAACGTTACTGACATGAACGGAATGTTTCTTCGTTCTGAAAAATTCAATCAAGCGATAGAAGATTGGGATGTCTCCGGTGTTACTGATATGAAACAGATGTTTTGGCTTGCGGAAAAATTCAATCAACCCATAGAAGGTTGGGATGTCTCCAATGTTACGACTATGCATGGTATGTTTCAGGGGACTAAAAGATTTAATCAGCCTATAGGAAATTGGAATGTCTCTAATGTCAATAATATGAGCTTTATGTTTGACAGTGCTTTAGAATTCAATCAACCGATAGGAGATTGGGATGTCTCGAATGTTACAAATATGAGTTCTATGTTTGGCAGTTCTGTAACACCCTTCAAGGTGGAGGGTGGTGCTAAAAAATTCAATCAACCCATAGGAGGTTGGGATGTCTCCAACGTTACTGATATGGCGGGTATGTTTGTTAATGCTTTAGAATTTAACCAACCTATAGGGGATTGGGATGTCTCCGGTGTTACTAATATGAAAGAAATGTTTCGTATTGCTGAAAAATTCAATCAACCGATAGGAGATTGGGATGTCTCCAACGTTACTGATATGAGCTGGATGTTTGGTGGTGCTTTGGTCTTCAACCAAACCATAGGAGATTGGGATGTCTCCAACGTTACTGATATGAGCTGGATGTTTGGTGGTCTTTTGGTCTTCAACCAACCCATAGGAGATTGGGATGTTTCCAACGTTACTGACATGAGCGGAATGTTTCTTCGTTCTGAAGAATTCAATCAAGCGATAGAAGATTGGGATGTCTCCGGTGTTACTGATATGAAAGAGATGTTTTGGCTTGCGGAAAAATTCAATCAACCCATAGAAGGTTGGGATGTCTCCAATGTTACGACTATGGCCTATATGTTTCACAAAGCTTTTGCCTTTAATCAACCGATAGAAACTTGGGATGTCTCCAATGTCACCGATATGGCGGGTATGTTTTGGCTTGCGGAAAAATTCAATCAACCCATAGGAGGTTGGGATGTCTCCAATGTTACGACTATGGCCTATATGTTTCACAAAGCTTTTGCCTTTAATCAACCGATAGAAACTTGGGATGTCTCCAATGTCACCGATATGGCGGGTATGTTTTGGCTTGCGGAAAAATTCAATCAACCCATAGGAGATTGGGATGTCTCCGGTGTTACCGATATGAAGGGGATATTTGATGGTGCCAAAGCCTTTGACCGGGATATTTCAGGTTGGGCCATACAACCATAAGATGGTGGGAAACGATATTGGTATGCGTCTGCTTTATGAGCCTCCTGACATGTGGTAATCTGAAAATACAGCCACTTGCAACGGCGCGCCGTTGCCTGAATATTCCTCTTGCTCCTTGTGTCTCGGCCCCTCATGTGTTACAGCAGTCCGCAGCCTTTAGCTTGCCCCTCCCCCCCGCCAAAGCCCCTAAATCAATATATAGTCTAATGCCCATCTTCCCGAAGGAGAACACTCCCATGCAAAACCGCAACAAAATACCTGCTGACATTGAAATAAAGGGCCCGGCATCCAAGACCCGGCCGGGGGGGAAGTCTTGCTTTTTATTGCCAAACAAATCCGTATTCTTTCCGTTCTTCTCCCTTTTTCTCTTCTGTTTCATTCCGCTGTTTCTGTCTGCCTGTGCCAAATCGGCTGCAAGTTCCGGCCCCCCACCTAAAGACACCGTAAGTTCCGGCCCCCCACCCAAAGACACCGTAAGTTCCGCCCCTCCACCTAAAGACACCGTAAGTTCCGGCCCCATACCCAAAGACACTGTAAGTTCCGGCCCTACGACCGAATACACCGTAATCTTTGAAACTGAGGGAGGCAGCGCAGTGCCTCCCGTGAAAGTAACCGAGGGCACTACGCTAAGTAAAACGGTAACGGCCCCGACCAGAGTGTCCAAGGGTGGCACCAGCTACTACTTTGGAGACTGGTACACCGCAGACGCAACCACGGGGCATACGGGTAAGACTAAGTACGATTACGCCCGGCCGGTGACGTACCATATCACGCTCTACGCCCGCTGGTACACCGAGCAACCTGCCAACAAAGCGGAATTGAAGGCATTGATTGCCGAGTCGGGAAATGATGCCGACCTCAACCACATAGATGTACGTAAAGTCACAGATATGAGCCAACTTTTCAAAGATAAGAAAACCTTTACCGGAGATATTTCGGGTTGGGATGTCTCCAAGGTTGTTGACATGGAACTTATGTTTGGTGGTGCTGAGGATTTCAATCAACCCATAGGAAATTGGAATGTCTCCAATGTTACTAATATGGAAGGTCTGTTTTATGGAGCTGGAAGATTCAATCAACCCATAGAAGCTTGGGATGTCTCCGGTGTCACTGATATGAGCCGGATGTTTGATAGTGCTTTAGAATTTAATCAAGCGATAGGGGATTGGGATGTCTCTAACGTTACTGATATGAGTGAGATGTTCTCTGGCGATATCAATGTGGAGAACGAAGAAGTTGAGTGTGTTTCAAGCTTTAATCAGGCGATAGGAGATTGGGATGTCTCTAAAGTTACTGATATGAGTGGGATGTTTGGTTGTGCTAAAGAATTTAATCAAGCGATAGGAGATTGGGATGTCTCTAACGTTACGAATATGAGCGAGATGTTCTCCCGCATTACTCATATGCTTGGAGCGTTTGATCTTGCCGGAAAATTCAATCAACCCATAGAAGCTTGGGATGTCTCCAATGTTACTAATATGAGCCGGATGTTTCATGGTGCCTACGAATTTAATCAAACCATAGGAGATTGGGATGTCTCCGGTGTTACTGATATGAGCGAGATGTTTCATGGTGCTTTCGATTTCAATCAGGCGATAGGAGATTGGGATGTCTCTAACGTTACTAATATGAGCGAAATATTTCGTCGTACTCCCTTCAATCAAGCGATAGGAGATTGGGATGTCTCCAGTGTTACTAATATGGAGGCTATGTTTTATAATGCCGGAGATTTCAATCAAGCGATAGGAGGTTGGGATGTCTCCAATGTTACTAATATGGAGGCTATGTTTGCTACTGCCGGAAAATTCAATCAACCCATAGGAGATTGGAATGTTTCCGGTGTTACTAATATGGAACTTATGTTTGGTGGTGCTGAAAAATTTAATCAACCCATAGGAAGTTGGGATGTCTCCGGTGTTACTAATATGAAAACTATGTTTGGTATTGCTAAACCATTCAATATGTTTAGTGGTGCTTCTGCCTTTCATAACGTGATAACAGAAAACTGGAATGTTTCCACTTTTGACAATCTTAGCTATGTATTTTTTGCTACCGCTGCGTTCAATCAACCTATAGGAGATTGGGATGTCTCCGGTGTTACGAATATGGAGGGTATGTTTTTGGGTGCGTCAGAATTTAACCAACCGATAGGAGCTTGGGATGTCTCCAAGGTGGAAAAGATGTCGGGCATGTTTAATAATGCTCCAATTTTCGACCGGCCGATAGGAGATTGGGATGTCTCCGGCGTTACGGATATGTCCTATATGTTCGGTTCGGCACAAGCTTTCGATCAGGATATTTCGGATTGGACTGTAAGCCGGGTAACGGACTATCAAGACATTTTCACAGACAGTGGTATGAGTGAGTCTTATAAACCTCCTAAATTTCGGTAGCCTACGGCACGCAGTTGCCTGAATATCTTACTTGCTCCTTGTGTTCCAACCCCTCTGACTTTCCTTCGGACTCCCCCCTTACCAAACTTTCTAAATCAATATATGATCGGGCCTAAAATCCATTCTGTTTGAAGCCGTATTCCCATGCAAAACCGCAACAAAATATTGACAGACATTGAAATAAAGTACCTAAAACCCAAGACCCAATCGGTTGAGTCTTGCTTTTTATTGCCAAACAAATCCCCATTCTTTCCGTCTGTCTCCCTCTTTCTCCTCTGTTGCATTCCGCTGTTTCTCTCTGCCTGTGCCAAATCAGCGGAATACACCGTAAGCTTTGAAACTGAGGGAGGCAGCGCAGTGCCACCGGTGAAAGTGGCCGAGGGTACTGGCCTAACAGCAGTTCCGACCAAAGCACCAAGCGATGGCACGACCTACTATTTTGGAGGCTGGTACACCGTACCTGCAAGTGCGGGACATACGGACGAGACCAGGTATGATTACACCAAGCCGATAACGGGTGATATCACGCTCTATGCCCGCTGGTACACGGAGGAACCTGTCAAACAACCTGCTAACAAAGCCGAATTGGAGGCACTGATTGCCGAATTGGGTAATGATGCCGACCTCAACCACATGGATGTAAGTAAAGTGACCGATATGAGCCGACTCTTTGCAGATAGTGACTTTAATGGAGATATTTCAGGTTGGGATGTCTCCAATGTTACGAATATGGAGGGTATGTTTTATGGAGCTGAAAGATTCAACCAACCCATAGGAGATTGGAATGTCTCCAATGTTACGAATATGAGACGGATGTTTGATAATGCTTTAGAATTCAATCAACCCATAGGAGATTGGGATGTCTCCGGTGTTACTGATATGCACCAGATGTTCTCCGGCCATATCGATGTGGAGAGAGACTGGGTTAAGTGTGTTTCAAAATTCAATCAAGCGATAGGAGATTGGGATGTCTCCAATGTTACTGATATGAGTTTTATGTTTAGTTGTGCTGTAAGATTCAATCAAGAGATAGGAGATTGGGATGTCTCCGGTGTTGCTGATATGATTGGGATGTTTCATGATACTCCTTTCAATCGGCCCATAGGTACTTGGAATGTCTCTAACGTTACGAATATGAGCCGGATGTTCCGTTATGCTACAGAATTTAATCAACCCATAAGAAATTGGGATGTCTCCGGTATTACTGATATGAGCAGGATGTTTCATGATGCCTACAACTTTAATCAACCCATAGGAGATTGGGATGTCTCCGGTGTTACTGATATGAGTTCCATGTTTTGGCATGCTTCAGCATTCAATCAGCCCATAGGAGCCTGGGATGTCTCCGGTGTTACTGATATGACCTATATGTTTTATAAGGCTTACAAATTCAATCAACCCATAGGAAATTGGGATGTCTCCAATGTTACTGGTATGGGTATGGGCTGGATGTTTGAGAGTGCTTACAAATTCAACCAACCGATAGGAGATTGGGATGTCTCCAATGTTACTTCTATGTACGGGATGTTTTATAATGCCACAGCCTTTGACCGGGATATTTCAGGTTGGACTGTAAGCCAAGTAACATATTATCAAGACATTTTCACAGACAGTGGTATGAGTGAGTCTCATAAACCCCCTAGATTTCGGTAGCCGCACGGCACGCTGTTGCCTGAATATTCCTCCTGATCCTTGTGTTCCAACTCCTCCCCCTTCCCAAATTCTCCCAATGGATATACGATATGCTCTGAAACTGCCCTATATTTAAAGGAACATTCCCATGCAAAACCGCAACAAAATACCTGCTGACATTGAAATAAAGGGCCCGGCATCCAAGACCCGGCCGGGGAAGTCTTGCTTTTTATTGCCAAACAAATCCGTATTCTTTCCGTCCGTTTGCCTTTTTCTCCTCTGTTGCATTCCGCTGTTTCTGTCCGCCTGTACAAAATCGGCTGCAAGTCCTCCGGCGTCTGTCGACAGATCTCCCACAGAAACATCGGCTGCCGACCTGTCAGATGATACCGGAGACAGCCCATACACCGAACAACCCGCCAACAAGGCTGCTTTGCAGGCACTGATTGCCGAATTGGGCAATGATGCTGACCTTAATCACATCGATGTGAGTAAGGTAACTGATATGAGCGGGCTCTTTAAAAGTAGCGACTTTAACGGAGATATTTCGGGTTGGGATGTCTCCGGCGTTACGAATATGGAAGGTATGTTTTATAATGCTAAGAAATTTAATCGACCGATAGGGGATTGGAATGTTTCCGGTGTTACGAATATGGCGGTTATGTTTTACGGGGCCGGAGAATTTAACCAACCCATAGGAGATTGGGATGTCTACAATGTTACGAATATGGAAAGTATGTTTTTTTATGCTTCAGAATTCAATCAACCCATAGGAGATTGGGATGTCTCCGGTGTTACCGATATGAGCTTTATGTTTGACAGTGCTTTAGAATTCAATCAACCCATAGGAGATTGGGATGTCTCGAATGTTACAAATATGAGTTCTATGTTTGGCAGTTCTGTAAAATTCAAGGTGGATCGTGGTGCTAAAAAATTTAATCAACCCATAGGAAGTTGGGATGTCTCCGGTGTTACTGATATGAGCTTTATGTTTGACGGTGCTTTAGAATTTAACCAACCCATAGGGGATTGGGATGTCTCCAATGTTACTGACATGGAAGCTATGTTTAATAATATAGCCACCTTTAATCAAGCCATAGAGAGTTGGAATGTTTCCGGAGTTATGGATATGGAGGCTTTGTTTGACGGAGCTTTATACACCATAAACTTTCAGACCTATGGGGGCAGAACAGTGCCTCCGGTGGAAATAGCCGGTGGCACTGCACTAAGCCAAGCCATAACAGACCCGACCAAAGAACCGGACGGGGATACTGCCTACTACTTTAGAGATTGGCACATCGTGGACGCAACCACGGGGCATACGAACAAAACTAAGTATGATTACACTTGGCTGATAACGGGTGATATTACACTCTACGCCCGCTGGTACTCCGAGCAACCCGCCAACAAAGCCGAATTGCAGGCACTGATTGCCGAGTTGGCCGATGATGCAGACCTCAACCACATCGATGTACATAAGGTGACCGATATGAGCGAACTTTTCGCAGATAACCATACCTTTAATGGAGATATCTCAGATTGGGATGTTTCCGGTGTTACAAATATGAACCGGATGTTTTACGGTGCTAAAAAATTCAATCAGGCGATAGGAGATTGGAATGTTTCCAATGTTGCGAATATGGAGGGAATGTTTCAACGTGCCGAGAACTTTAATCAACCCATAGGAGATTGGGATGTCTCCAACGTTACTGATATGAACCATATGTTTTACAGTGCTAAAGTATTCAATCAATCCATAGAGGGTTGGAATGTCTCCAATGTTACTGATATGAACCATATGTTTTACAGTGCTAAAGTATTCAATCAATCCATAGAGGGTTGGAATGTCTCCAATGTTACTGATATGAACCATATGTTTTACAGTGCTGAAAAATTTAATCGGCCCACAGGGGTTTGGGATGTTTCCAACGTTACTGATATGGAGAATATGTTTAGTAATATTGCCACTTTTAATCGAGCCATAGAAAGTTGGGATATTTCCGGAGTTATTAATACAGAGGCCATGTTTGGTAATTCTGCATACACCGTAAGCTTTGAAACGGACAGAGGCAGCGCAGTGCCTCCCGTGGTGGTAACCGGCGGCACTGCGCTAAGCCAAACCATAGCGGCTCCAACCAAAACTCCAAGCGGCAGCACGACCTACTACTTTGGAGACTGGTACATTGTGGACGCAAATACGGGGCATACGGGCAAGACCAAGTATGATTATAGCTGGCTGATAACGGAGGATATCACGTTCTACGCCCGCTGGTACACCGAGCAACCTGCCAACAAAGCCGAACTAGAGGCACTGATTGCCGAGTTGGGTAATGATGCCGACCTCAACCACATAGATGTACGTAAAGTGACCGATATGAGCCGACTCTTCGCAGATAGTTACTCTAATAATTACTTTGATGAAGACATTTCGGGTTGGGATGTATCTAACGTTACGAATATGGAGGGTATGTTTTATGGTGCTGAAAAATTCAATCAACCCATAGGGAGTTGGGATGTCTCCAACGTTACGAACATGAGCGAGATGTTCTCCCGTGTTTCTTTTGAAGACACTATGTATCTGTTTGATTATACTTCTTCAGAATTCAATCAGCCCATAGGAGATTGGGATGTTTCCAACGTTACGAATATGGAGGGTATGTTTCGCGGGGCTAAAAAATTCAATCAGCCCATAGGAAATTGGAATGTCTCCAATGTTACGAATATGAGACGGATGTTTGATAATGCTTTAGAATTCAATCAACCGATAGGAGATTGGGATGTCTCCGGCGTTACTGATATGCACGAGATGTTCTCCGGCCATATCGATGTGGAGAGCGACTGGGTTAAGTGTGTTTCAAAATTCAATCAAGCGATAGGAGATTGGGATGTCTCCAATGTTACTGATATGAGTTTTATGTTTAGTTGTGCTGTAAGATTCAATCAACCCATAGGAGATTGGGATGTTGCCAGTGTGACTGATATGTCTGATATGTTTCATCGTGCTGAAAAATTCAATCAAGCGATAGGAGCATGGGATGTGTCCAGTGTGACTGATATGTCTGATATGTTTCATCGTACTGAAAAATTCAATCAAGAGATAGGAGCCTGGGATGTCTCCGGTGTTACTAATATGAGCGAAATGTTTTTTTATGCTTTAGAATTCAATCAAGAAGTAGGAGCCTGGGATGTCTCCGGTGTTACTGATATGAGCCAAATGTTTCGTTGTGCTGAGAATTTTAATCAACCCATAGGAGATTGGGATGTCTCCAATGTTACGAATATGGGCCGGATGTTTAGTGGTGCTGTGGTCTTCGATCAACCCATAGGAAATTGGGATGTCTCCAGTGTGACTAATATGTCTGATATGTTTGGTCGGATGGAAGGAGGACGTGACGGCCGAGGCGGGCCTTCCTCCTTCAATCAGCCGATAGGAGCTTGGGATGTCTCCAACGTTACTGATATGAGCGGGATGTTTGATGGTGCTAAAAGCTTTAATCAATCCATAGGAGCTTGGGATGTCTCCAATGTTACAAGTATAAGGCTGATGTTTTATAATGCAACAGAATTTAATCAACCCATAGGAGACTGGGATGTCTCCGGTGTTACTGATACAGACTATATTTTTCATGGTGCCAAAGCCTTTGATCAGGATATTTCAGGTTGGACCGTAAAGCCATAAAATGTTAAGGAATGGTAATGGTATGAGCCCGGTTTGTAAATCTTCTGACATCCGGTAATCTGAAGATACAGAAACTTGCAACTGCGTGCTGCACGGCACGCAGTTGCCTGAATATCATTCTTGATTCTTGTGTTCCAACCCCTCACGAGCTACAGTAGATCGTAGCCTTTAGCTTGGGGCATTTCGGCTCCGCTCAATGACCCAAGCTCATAGGTAACCCTTTGCGGGATTGAGCTTTGCATGGGTAGGCTTTGCAATGGTGTCTCTTTAAACGGCTCCCCCCCTTATCAAACTCTCTAAATGAATATATAATTGGGCTTAAATTCACACTGTTTGAAGGCGTATTCCCATGCAAAACCGAAACAAAATATTGACAGACACTGAAATAAAGTACCTAAAACCCAAGACCCAATCGGCTAAGTCTTGCTTTTTATTGCCAAACAAATCCTCATTATTTTCGTTCTTCTCCCTTTTTCTCTTCTGTTTCATTCCGCTGTTTCTCTCCGGCTGTGTCAAATCGAGTGAAGACCCGCCTGCCGGGCCTTTATACACCGTAAGCTTTGAAACGGAGGGAGGCAGCGCAGTGCCACCGGTGAAAGTGCCCGAGGGCAATACTCTGAGCGAAACCATAACAGTTCCGACCAAAGCACCAAGCGATGGCACTGCCTACTACTTTGGAGACTGGTACACCGTAGACGCAGCCACGGGGCATACGGGCAAGACCAAATATGATATCACCCGGCCGGTGACGGGTGATATCATACTCTATGCCCGCTGGTACACCGAGCAACCTGCCGACAGGGCCGGGCTGGAGGCACTGATTGCCGGTTCGGGAGACAATGCGGACCTTAATCACATAGATGTGCGTAAAGTCACGGATATGAGCCGACTCTTCAAAGGTAAGGGAACCTTTAATGGAGATGTTTCGGGTTGGGATGTCTCCGGTGTTACAGATATGAGCTGGATGTTTGGTGATGATGAAGCATTCGAGAGGCCCGATAGTGTTTTAGAATTCAATCAACCCATAGGAGATTGGGATGTCTCCAACGTTACGAATATGAGACGGATGTTTTTTGGTGCCTACAACTTCAATCAACCAATAGGAGATTGGGATGTCTCCAACGTTACTGATATGGAAGGTATGTTTTACAGGGTTAAGAAATTTAATCAGCCCATAGGAGATTGGAATGTCCCCAACGTTACTGATATGAGCTTGATGTTTGGTGATGCCGAAAAGTTCAATCAAGCGATAGGAGATTGGAATGTATCCAACGTTACTGATATGAGCCTGATGTTTCATCGGGCTTCAGAATTCAATCAAGTGATAGGAGCTTGGAATGTCTCAAATGTTATGAATATGGATTCCATGTTTTCTTATGCTGAAAACTTTAATCAACCTATAGGAACCTGGGATGTTTCCGGTGTTACTTCTATGGCAGGTATGTTTAGTGGTGCTTTGGTCTTCAATCAAGCGATAGGAGATTGGGATGTCTCTAACGTTACAGACATGAGCGATATGTTTAGTGATGCTCTAAAATTTAATCAGCCCATAGGCATCTGGGATGTCTCCGGTGTTACGAATATGAGTGGGATGTTTCGTCTTGCTTCAAACTTCAATCAACCCATAGGAACTTGGAATGTTTCCAGTGCTACTGATATGCGGGCTATGTTTTATAATGCTGAAAAATTCAATCAGGTGATAGGAGATTGGGATGTCTCTAAGATTACGAATATGGAGGATATGTTTCACAAAGCTTTTGCCTTTAATCAACCGATAGAAACTTGGGATGTCTCCGGTGTTACAGGTATGGGGGGTATGTTTGCTAATGCCGCAAAATTCAATCAGCCCATAGGAGATTGGGATGTCTCTAATGTTACTAATATAAGGGGTATGTTTGTTAATGCTGAAAAATTCAATCAACCTATAGGAGCTTGGAATGTCTCCAAAGCTACGGATATGGCCTATATGTTTCACAAAGCTTTTGCCTTTAATCAACCGATAGAAACTTGGGATGTCTCCAATGTCACCGATATGGCGGGTATGTTTTGGCTTGCGGAAAAATTCAATCAACCCATAGGAGATTGGGATGTTTCCAAGGTTACTAATATGGAGAATATGTTTTTTCATGCTACAGCCTTTGATCAGGATATTTCGGGTTGGGCCGTAAAGCCATAAGATGGTGGAGGACGGTAGTGGTATGAGCCTGCTTTATGAATCTCTTCAAATCCGGTAATCGAATAAGGAAGCTTACAACTGCGCGTGCGCAACCCTCACGCGTTATAGTGGCCCGTAGCCTTTAGCTTGGGACATTTTGACTCCCTCAATGGCCCAAGCTTGGAGATAAGCCCCCCTTGCCCAATTCTCTAAACGAATATACAATCAACCCGCAAATCTATTTTTCCAAAGGAGTCACCCCATGAAACATCAAAAAATACTATTGACCGGCATGCCGGAAAACAGTAGAATATCCAATATCCAATATCCAATATCCAATATCACACTACTTTAAAAAACAAGCAGTTACTACTTTCTCTCTCAAACCGTTCCAAACCTTTTTATTCATTTCTCTACTGTCTTTTACCTTTCCTTTTTCTGTGCCTTCTTGGTCTGTTTCTGTCCGCCTGTGCTCCGCTGTCTGACACCAAGAATCCGGACAACAGTGACCCGCCGTCCGCACCGAATCCCGTAAAATCTATTGTGGTCAATTATGCGGGCCTGCACTACGTCCATTTCACGGCTGATGACCCCAATCTGTCCGCAGACAAAACGGTCGGTTTTCTAATAACGCCGGCAGACAGGAGCCCTTCTAAGGCCGAGGCCGAAACGAAGAAAGGCTACATCACCAGAAAATTTACGGAAACCCAAAAGACGAGGGCTATCTTTATGTTTCTGCACGAGGGAACGGCTTATGAGCTTGCTACCGGCAGCACGGACATTCCGTTTACCACAGGTGCCACAGCCGGCGATAGGAGTTTTGAGACAAGCGACATCTTAGAGGAAAACACGTCGTACAAAATACGCATGTACGACAGAGAGGAAATATTGGAAAAGGCCTTTACCACCAAATCGTTTTCTGACGGGGAGGCGAGTTCCACAGGTATCACGGTCTATATGGGAGGATTAATGGCAGCGACAAAAGCGGGTGTAGCCCTTACAATAGAACGAAAACCCGAAGAAATTATGTTGATTCCCTATGCAGACGATACTTACACAGGAAGTGATATAGATTATCTTGATAACACTTTGCTACAAGGAGGTTGCTCTAGGGGTTCGGGTTGCGGAACGGGTATCTCGGGGGCGTATGCCTATGGTCTGAGAAGAGAAGCCAATAAACTTGCTTCTATCGTATTTATACTTTCTCCCCAAAGAAAGATAGCCTCACATAATTGGACTGCAAAAGAGGGGACAAGACCTCTTGTTCACTATAATACCGAAATTATAAGTGAGTAGGGGGGCACAGGCTGGGTTGGGCCGTACAACCATCAAATGGTGGTGGAGAATGGTAGTGGTATGAGCCTGCTTTATAAACCTCCCTGGACTCCGGTAACGAAGATAAGGAAGCTTATGCGCGTGTGCACCGCAACCTTCATGCGTTATAGTAGTCTGTAGCCTTTAGCTTGGGACATTTCGACTCCCTCAATGGCCTAAGCTTGGAGATAAGCCCCCCTTGCCCAATTTTCTAAACGAATATACAATAACCCCCCAAATCTATTTTTAACAAAGGAGTCACCCCATGAAACATCAAAAAATACTATTGACCGGCATGCCGGAAAACAGTAGAATATCCAATATCCAATATCCAATATCCAATATCACACTACTTTAGAAAACAAGCAGTTATTAGATCCTCTTCCAAACTTTTCCGGACCTTTTTATTCATTTTTTTATCGTCTTTTACCACTATTTTTTCTGTCTGTTATCGGCGTGTCTTTACTCGGCTGTGCTCCATTGTCTGACACCAAGAGTCCGGACGACAGTGACCCGCCGTCCGCACCGAGCCCCACAAAATCCATTGCCGTCAATTATACGGGTCTGCACTACGTCCATTTCACGGCTGATGACCCCAATCTGTCCGGAGACAAAACGGTCGGTTTTCTGATAACACCGGCAGACAGCAGCCCTTCTAAGGCCGAGGCTGAGACCAAGAAAGGCTACATCACCAGAAAATTTACGGAAACCCAAAAGACGAGGGCCATCTTTATGTTCCTGCACGAGGGAACGGCTTACGATCTTACCACCGGCAGCACGGACATTCCGTTCACCACAGGTGCCACAGCCGGCAATACAAGTTTTGAAATAACGGACATATTGCAGGAGAATACATCGTACAAAATACGCATGTACGACGGAGAGGAAATATTGGAGAAAGCCTTTACCACCAAATCATTTTCTGACGGAGATGCAAGTTCAACAGGAGCTATTGCCTACATGGGCGGTTTGGTGGCAGCGACAAAAGCGGGTGTAGCCCTTACAATAGAACGAAAACCCGAAGAAATCATGATTGTTCCCTATGCGGACGATACTTATGGAGTAGATTCTATTGATTATTATGAGAATACTATACTACAAGGAAGTTGCTTTAGGGGTTCGGGTTGCGGAACGAATATCTCCGGGGCGTATGTATATGCTCTGAGAAGAGAAGACAATAAACTTGCTTCTATCGTATTTATACTTTCTCCTCAAAGAAAGATAACGCCATCTAATTGGACTGTAAGAGAGGGGACAAGATCTGAGGTTGCTTATAATATCGAAATTATAAGCGAGTAGGGAGGCGTAGGCTGGGTTGGCCGTACAATCATCAAATGATGGTGGAGAATGGTAGTGGTATGAGCCTGCTTTATAAACCTCCCTGGACTCCGGTAACGAAGATAAGGAAGCTTATGCGCGTGTGCACCGCAATCCTCACGCGTTATAGTGGCCCGTACCCCAAGCTCAGGAATAAGTCTCCCTTGCCCAATTCTCTAAACGAATATACAATGACCCCCCAAATCTATTTTTAACAAAGGAGTCACCCCATGAAACATCAAAAAATACTATTGACCGGCATGCCGGAAAACAGTAGAATATCCAATATCCAATATCCAATATCCAATATCACACTACTTTAGAAAACAAGCAGTTATTAGATCCTCTTCCAAACTTTTCCGGACCTTTTTATTCATTTTTTTATCGTCTTTTACCACTATTTTTTCTGTCTGTTATCGGCGTGTCTTTACTCGCCTGTGCCCCATTGTCCGACACCAAGAATCCGGACGACAGTGCCCCGCCGTCCGCACCGAGCCCCGTAAAATCCATTGTGGTCAATTATGCGGGCCTGCACTACGTCCATTTCACGGCTGATGACCCCAATCTGTCCGCAGACAAAACGGTCGGTTTTCTGATAACGCCGGCAGACAGCAGCCCTTCTAAGGCCGAGGCCGAGACCGGGAAAGGCTACATCACCAGAAAATTTACGGAAGGCCAAAAGACGAGGGCCATCTTTATGTTTCTGCACGAGGGAACGGCTTACGATCTTGCCACCGGCAGCACGGACATTCCGTTTACCACAGGTGCCACAGCCGACGATAGGAGTTTTGAAACAAGCGACATCTTGCAGGAAAATACGTCGTACAAAATACGCATGTATGACGGAGAGGAAATATTGGAGAAGGCCTTTACCACCAAATCGTTTTCTGACGGAGATGCAAGTTCAACAGGAGCTATTGCCTACATGGGTGGTTTGGTGGCCGCGACAAAAGCGGGTGTAGCCCTTACAATAGAACGAAAACCCGAAGAAATCATGCTTGTTCCCTATGCAGACGATGCTTATGGAGGGCAACTCGTTAATTATTATGAGAATACCTTTCTACTGGCAGGTTGCTCCCCGAGTTGTGGAACGGGTCTGTCGGGGGCGTATGCCTATGCTCTGAGAAGAGAAGACAATAAACTTGCTTCTATCGTATTTATACTTTCTCCTCAAAGAAAGATAACGTCATCTAATTGGACTGCAAGAGAGGGGACAAGATCTGAGCTTGCCTATAATACCGAAATTATAAGTGAGTAGGGGGGCCTGGTCTTGGTGAGGCCTGGTTCGACCCGGTAGTTCGTTGAGCCGGTTGGCAGCTGCGGTGATATAAGCGGACTCGCCAACCGGGAAACTTGGTGAAAAATACGAACGATAGAGGATTCGAACCTCTGACCTCTTCCTCCGGAGGGAAACGCTCTATCCAGCTGAGCTAATCGTCCAAATGAAAGCGAAACCGAAGCTCCAAACTTCCACTCGGGATTGTAATGTTGTCGCCCGTGATTGGCAAGCGTAATACAGCCGCGTTAGCATCTTATTGCAAACGCCGTGTCACCGAAGTTCCGGCAACTATGCCCTTTTGTTTCAAAGAAAATAAATATTTTAACCAGTGTATCCGGTAGACTCCCCCGGCCAGCGTGCTGTAAAACAATTCTCCGTTTCGGTAGGCGATCGTGCTGATATCGCTAAATTCCAGATTCCTCCCGCTATCCCACATGTACCATTTTTGGTCTTCCAGGTGGTAACCGGCCAAGCCACCCCGGTCATCGCCGAGAAAAACCCAATCACCACTGTGTAACAGGGCACTAATGCGGTCACTGCGCAACAAAAAAGATTCGGAAGAAATCCGGTATGTCTGGCTGTTTTGGTAATTCCAGCGGAACAAACCCTCTCCGGCACTGGCAAACCATAGCGAACTTCCGTCATTGACAATGTGGTTGACATGCTTCAGTTGGCCCAGAGTCGGCTCCAGATTTTGCAAGGGCTCGACTACGGAATTTTTCCGGCGGAACGCCCCTTGTTCGGCCGTACCCAAAATCAGCCCAATATCATTTTGGAATGCCAAGGCCACCACCGGGGAAACGGGGCCGTCCCGGCCAATACCCGGGCCGGATCCAAGCTGTTCTCCGATGGGGGAAATATCTCCGGCGAGAGTCCGATGCCAAGCCCCCTGCGTCAAAGAAGCGACAAACAAACCTTCCGAATTTTCCAAAAAATCGCTGACCGCCCCTGTCACGCCCGGCATTTGCAACCAGCCGCCGGCCCCCGTCTGATAGTTATAAAATCGCAAACCTTGGTGCATGGCAAACCAGAATGCGTTGTCACTCTTGCGAATACGATAGACAACCTTGGGAACCAGCGAAGGTGCGTCTGCTTCCAGAGCAAACCCCTCACCGCTGCTCAAACTCAGGCGGTAAATCCCGCCATTCCAAGTGCCCAACCACAAATCATCGTGGTCCAGATACATCGCCGAAACCTGCATATCCGCCAATTCGATATTGACAGACTCTACCTTTTGGCTAAACAGCCAAGTCTTGAGCAACCGGTAACTTTCGCGCCCCTCATCCGTGGTAATGTCTTCCAGATTGGTTTGGTTCCAGGCATACAGTGCCCATTTTTTATCATCCTGTCGGAGAAACTCTTCCGCCTGTAAGATGCGCTCGTCCGGTTGCAAGCGGTCAATCTGCTGCCGGATGGAAAGAGGGGCACTCTTGCACTGCAAAAACAGTACGAAAGAAAACGGATATAAAATCAGACTGACGAGAACTGTCCGCAAGATTTTTTGTTTGGATTTATTCACCATAAAGAAAATCCAAAAAATTCCGGGCGACTTGCCGGCCGGCTCTAGTGGAGGCCGGAGGAGCCAAAGCCACCGGCCCCGCGTTCGGTTTCCGGCAATTGTGCCTCTTGGCAAAAAACCGCTTGCACAACCGGCGAGATGACCAGTTGTGCGATGCGATTTCCGTGCCGTATTTGAAAATCTTCCGGTCCGTGATTGATCAGGAGTATCTGAATTTCGCCGCGATAATCGGCATCAATAGTGCCGGGCGCATTCAATACAGTCACGCCATGTTTTGCGGCAAGCCCCGAGCGGGGCCGAATCTGAGCCTCATAGCCCGGAGGGAGGGCAATTTGCAGAGCTGTGGGTACCTTGGCAAAGCCGCCGACCGGCAAGGTCAGGCTGCCATCGTAGGGCTGCATATTTAAGGCTGCACGGAGATCAGCCCCGGCGGCCATAGCACTCTCGTGACAGGGCAGATCCAAATCTGCCCCATGCTCCAATAAGCGGCACGACAACGATATCTTCTGCATCAAAATCCTCAGATTGACGGTAATGTGGCGGCAGGTGCCGCCATCGAATCAGGAAATATCGGCCAGAATGTCCAGCGCAATTTGGCGGATTATGGCCGGGTAGGAAGTCACGGACACGTCGCGCAATACGGTCACTGTTTCGGTCCCGGAATTTTTGGAAACAAGCAGGGAATACATCAGTTGGCGCAGGATTCGCACATCCGCATAGTTGATGGAGTCAGAACGCTGCACAGCATTCAGCCGTACAATTTCATCCTGTAAAAACCGGATACCGTTCTCTGTTCTCAGCTTACCAATTGCCTGCAAAACCAACAGTTTGACATTTATATTGTCTGAATCAAGGTAGGATTGCTTTAACTGCTCGGAGGTTTCTTCTTCAAGACCTTCAGCACCCTTGTCCAGAAAATTATTGATAGTCTTGCGCAGAATTTCGGCCTCGATATTCTTGCTGTCCAGCGGAGGTATCGACCAACGGGATTCGTTCATCCGTGTCAGCAGAGCCAGGTTGACCTTATTCCCAACTTCACTGCTGAAACCAAGTTCCTCATCGCCAATACTGTGAATAATTGTACTCAGATGGACCAAATTCGGAGTTCTCATTATAAAAGAGGCAAAGCCTTGTTCTACAGCTTCGGGATGGTCTTTCCGGAGCATTTTCATCAACCGGGATGCTTTATCGCGCACAATCTTGCTAAAGGGCCCGTACTTTACCTGAAACAAAACAGCAAAAGAGCCCGGGGCCTCAAGTTCGGCAAGAGCGTCTAAACAGCCGGCAGCCGAGTAATTCAAACCGTAGCTATCGCCGTCTCCATTTGTGGTCATAATATTATTGACATCTTCCAACCGTCTGGCGATATCTTCGCTGAAATCTTCCGCACCCAGCCGGCCCAAGGCGTAATTGGCCTTGCCCATGACGATGTTGTAGTCCAAATCAGGAATCAAAGCGAGCGCAATGACATTGGCAATCTCCGGGTTTTCCTGAGTAACCGTTTCAGTCTCTTCGGCGACCTTATCCAAGAGTAAGGACAGAATTTGCTCTGTGTGGATCGGGTCTCGAACATGCCTGTCCGCATAAGAATATATCTGATCTTTCAGGATAAGCACATAACTGGAAGCCAAACCGGCCTGATCAGACTCTAACTCCATACTTTTGAGTAGTTCGAGCAAGCTGGCCGGGGAAAAGGTACCCGCAATGCGAAAGTAAATTTCTTCCCAGGCATTCTTGGCCACCGGCCTTGTTGTTCTAATTTGCAACATGCTTGATCCGCTCTCCCGAGCCGCAAGCGTGCCTGATGTTCCAAAAGTATGAAGTGCAACCAGCACACCCGGTAGCAAAAAGCAGATGACGCGCAAAGTCGGCAAAGAGTTTGCCAAGGCCAAACGTGGCCCTCCGTGAGTCTTCATATGGTTCCCTCCGTTTAGTAAAACTCCTAAACCAATGTAGTAAGATATATCTTCGACCTTGGCATTGTTCTGTTTTGAATATTACCCGTCCAGCCAATTTTGCAGCAATTTTGCTTCTTTTTCTTCTTGCGGCGTTTCCGACTGACTGCCAAAAGAAAGGCCGACAAACTTTTAGATGCGAGGAAGCATATCCCGGTAATTTTTTTCCCCTCTTCGAATGGTGTCAAAAGTTTCCCGGATCAATTCCTCGGTGCAATCCCAGTCAATGCAGCCATCTGTGAGAGACACTCCGTATTGGAGTAAAGATTTCGGGTCACGATCCCCTCGGTGTTCCTTTGACGGGACATCTTGGCGACCACTATGGATATTGCTTTCGAGCATGACTCCGCGAATGGCTTTTTGACCCTGCATAAACTGAGTCAGAACATTGCGGCAAACTTCCGGCTGTTTGCCAAAATCCTTGTCGGAATTGGAATGACTGCAATCCACGATAATAGAGCTGGGCAGGCCGCGTTTTTCCAAGTTCAAAACCGTTTGCCGTATGGTTTCGGCATCGTGATTCGGCCCGGAATTGCCCCCCCGGAGAATTAAGTGAGCATTTTTGTTGCCCTTTGTATCCAGCAAACAAAGTTCACCATCTTCGTCCACGCCCAGAAAAGTGTGGCCGGAAAAAGCGGCTTCCATACCGTTGATCGAATTGACAAAGGAACCATCGGTACTGTTCTTAAAGCCAACCGGCATCGACAGCCCGCTGGAAAGCTCGCGATGAATTTGAGATTCGGTCGTGCGGGCCCCAATCGCAGCCCAGGAAATCAAATCACTGATAAACTGGGGCACAATCGGGTCTAAAACCTCGGTGGCCGCAGGCAAGCCAATGTCGTTGATGTCCAACAGGATTTTGCGGGCCAGGCGCAAGCCCTCGACCATATCATTGGAACCGTCCAAATGGGGGTCTATGATTAGACCCCGCCAGCCCTTGACGGTACGCGGTTTTTCAAAGTATACCCGCATCACAATCATGATATGCTCGGCGACTTCGTCGGCCAGTTTTTTCAAACGATGGGCGTATTCCATCGCCAAATCGTAATCGTGGATGGAACAGGGCCCGGTGATAACCATTAAGCGTTGGTCTTCACGGTTCAACAGCCGGACAATAGCTTCCCGACTGTTCCGAACATGTTCAATTAATTTAGGGTTGCTTGGGTGCTCTTTTTTGTACTCAATCGGAGCTTTCAAACGTTTGCTGTGCAAGATATTGATATTTTCAATCTTGCTGGTGGAGTATTGTTTTGACATGCCCTCAATTCTAATAGGATGGCACAATTTCGTCCAGAATGAGGACGAAGAATGAGGTACTGTTTGGGACTTCTCTCTGCGTCTCCGGTTTGAAGCGTAACATACCCCGTAAAATAACATTATCTTTCCGCACAGATTTCTTATTGTAAAGTGTAGAATGATAAGTATACCCCAATTATCCTGTTTTTCTGTACGGCCAAAACAACTTGTAGAGACCTGCCCGGAATTATCAATATTATTTTTGATACAACACTTTAGAGTCTTTGAAGTTGCATCCCTCCAACGGTCAGGGCTCTTCACCTACTCTTTACTTTGCCCTTATACGTACAGACTTTCCTTTTATGCTAAGGTTTATAACGTCTGTTCTCTGTTTACCGGTGTCTACAGGTGTCGTATCCATCGACCTATGCACCACCGAAAAGTTTTTTTCCGTCTTTCTGTTTCTGTGAAATAAGAATGCACAATTTTGTAAAAAGTCGCCATTTTTATGGAGAAATCAAAATTTTCTTTGTGGGTGGTCCGCCTCAGAATATAGGACATGTACGGAGCAATCTGCCCTGTCACAAGACTCTGTCACGCAAAAAAATTTGTGACTTACGGCAAAGAAAAAAGCCGGAAGACGGAGGCCGGGATGGCCGTTGCTATCGTATGGAATGAATGACCATCTTGCAATACCGATAGTTTCTCGGTGTAATTCGGAGAAATACACGTTTCCAAGCTTGCCGTTTGGCAGGCTTGGAAAGAACAGATATGGTGATATGCAGGAATACCTGAACTACCCCAAAATAAACAAATCTGTGCCCGGCACAGGAGTCGATGGCAGGAAAAAGTTACTGTTGCTGCATTGTGAATATTTGCAGAAGGCAGGTGAAGACAGGGTTGTGGAAGAGGAAAGTGCTCTGCTGGAGCAACATTACCATTTGCTGCGCTTCATACGCTCCAACGAAGAACTGTTGGAAATGAACCGTTTGACTCAATTGAAGAAAATGATCTGGAACCAAGCATTGTGCAACGAGTTACAGCAATTTCTACAGCAACACGAGCCCGATATTATCCATGTTCACAACACCTTTCCACTGTTCTCGCCGGCAATCTTCAGGGTCTTGGGCCGCTGGAAAAAACGTCTGTGGAAGCAGGGTAAACAGGTAAAAATCGTAATGACCCTGCATAATTTCCGCCTGCACTGTCCCCAAGCTTCATTGATGAGGCCGCTGCGCCGGAAGGGGAAAGTGATTGGCCGTAAGCTTTGCCAGCGTTGCTTTGCCAAAGGTGGTCTGAGCAAATTTCCGGGCCTTGGCTTCGTTTCGGCACTGCGCTCTCGTTGCTATCGCGATAGTCTGTCAATGACTTGGGCCATGGTTGGGATGCTGAGCCTGCATAGGCGTTTGCGTTCCTGGCACGACAATGTCGATATATATATATATTTAAATTCTGCCCAGAAAACTCTGCTGAGCAGAGTGGGGCTGCCCGAAGAAAAATTTGTTTACAAGCCCAATTTTTTGGCTGAGACAATTGAGACTCAGGCTGAAGAAGAAGTTTATACTGCGGAGACTCCCGAATTGAACAACAGTTTCCGTTTACTATTTGCCGGGCGGCTGAGCGAAGAAAAAGGTATACGTATTTTGCTGAGCTGTATGACGAAACTGCGCAAAGAATATGGCATTAGTCGGAATATCGAATTGCATATTGCCGGAGATGGCCCTCTGCGCCCGGAGCTGGAGAGTTTTATTGAAGATTATGAGTCAGCGGGTTGGCCCACGTCCGGCTCTTCTGCTAATGCAGCCGGTAGCTCGTCTTTGCGGATGACCCGGGAAGGCCACCCGCAAATCAGTATCCGGTATCTGGGCAAATTGGACAAAGATGCCCTGCAAAACGAAATGAAATGGGCCCACTTTCTTCTCTTGCCTTCGATCTGGTACGAGGGCATGCCGATGATCCTGCTGGAAAGTTTGGCTCAGGGCAGGCCGGTATTGGGTTTCCGGCTGGGGGCCAACGCAGAAGTGTTGCACCATCAGGAAAACGGTATTCTGGCACCATTTTTCCTTGATGCACAGGCCGAACGAGGCTTACATTTGAGCCGGACATATTCTCCGGATGGCTTGGTCCAAAATCTTACCGCAGCGATAACGGAAGCCAACGTAATCAATCAGGAACGTTACTGCCAAATGTGCCGTGCGGCACGCAAGAGTTTTGAGACTCATTATACCGCCCGGAAAAACTTGGGGATTCTGCAAACCATTTACGAAGATCCCGTATAGACATTTTGGTAGACATTTTTGCCCGAAAGAGCGAGGCTGTCGCTTGAAAATGGCCGTCGCCTGAAAATGCACTGCTAACGGTGTTTGGCCACTTCCCAGTTGGCATCGTCAAAAATGTTGCGATTGTGCAGGTTGTACTGATTGGCAATATGATATTGATGGGCACTGCCGCCTAACGCCTCGTTACGAGTCATATCCGCTACTACATACAGTGAAATGGGCTCGCTGCGTACCGGCTCCAGCACCTTGCCGCTGTAGGGGTTCTCCGTGATGCCGAATTGGGGCAAAAATTCTGCGGGTATATCAGCCATGGTGCGAAAGTCCTCGGATATTTTCAGCGGGCCGCGCGCCTCCATGTCTTTGCGCATGTACAAGCTATGGAAATTCGATTTGCGTACACCACCTTCGTGCCGTTGTACAGTAAAACTCGGGTCAAAATACCGGGAGCCGTGGTCGGAAGTCAGGTAGATCAAGGTGTTGTCGTATAGCCCGCGTTCTTTTAGGTTGTCCAGCCAATCTGCCAGTAAATACAAAGTCTCATAGTTGGCGAGAAATAAGGTTGCCAAGCTTCGGTTACCGTTTTTGGCATCTTCCTGCTCTAGGATATTGGGTATATCGGGCAGGGGAAAGTCAAAATTTGCCTGTTGGCCATAGTAGTCAAAGGCACCGTTGAATGTTGTGTTGTGTGGAAAATGGTTGTGAATCAAGGCATAGGCCCCCGAGAGGGTATCGTCGGAGACAAAGAGCTCTTTCAGGCCAAGCAGTTGAATATAGGGTTCCCAAAAGGCGATAGAAGCCCATAGGTCGGGATCGCCCAAGGTATTTAGCCACCGCCCGTCATCGTAGATATTCTCGCGGAAAATTGGGCCAAAGGACTGAAAGACACCAAGCATGGCCAGGAAATTCTGCCATTTCAATCTGCTGCCGGCTTGATTTTGCACCAGTTTCGGGTTGGGCAGCAGGCTGTAGTCCAGGCTGGTTTCCAACACCCGAACCTCTTCATCGGCCAAACGTTGCTGCATGGCACCCCTCGCTTCCGGCACAATCAGGTATTTCACATTGACAAAATGAGATGCAAGGCCGGAAGGGGTTTGCCTGGATTCTTTTTGTTTGCTCCTGAGTGCTTTGGGAATCATGGTAAAGGCTTCCATAATGTCGGCCGCCAGCGGCCTGCCGTTCCGGTTCATCTGTTCTACCGTATATTCACTGCCTCCGACGATCGGATGGAAACCACCGTAAGTCTGGTGGGATTGAGACACGGCGTTGGGGTAGAAGGTAAAGCCGTCCAGTCGTTGGGCCAATTTCGGGTTGGCCTGTAGAATCTCCGGTACCATGCCGCCCATAAATTTGTCGAGCATCAGAATGACAATGTTGTTACCATTCTTGCTGAGTCGGACGTGGATAGGAGCATTGGCAGAAGATGTGGCGGTTTCTCTGTTTGTTTCCTGCGTTTTCTGCATTCTCTGCTTTGTGGGTTGAATTTCGGCATGATTGTTTTGTTTGGAATGGGTCAGTTGTATATGGTAGTCTCCCACCCGGTACAAGTTGGTCAGAATCACGATGCCGTGGAGAACCAAGAGAAAGGGCAGGGCTTGGTCCAATTTGGCCGGCCGGCCCGACCGGCCGGGAGACTGCCACTGCCAAGTCAGACAGGAAGTCAACAAGGTCAGCAGCAGTACGGCCAGAAGCAGGACACTGGCGACAATGGCATGATTGCCAATCTGTAAAGGAGTTTTAAACGAAGTGAATTCCATTGCTCCGTATTTGCCGGGGAAGAGCAGGATGTTGGCACTGAAGAACCAGGCTCCTACTGCGGCCAAGCAGGAGCTGTAGTGCCGCAGCACCAGCGGCAGCACAAAATACAATACGGTAAAGAACAGCAGTGGCAGTGCACAGAACAGAAACAGGCTGCCCGTCAATTGCCATGCACCGGTATTGCCTTCAAAACTGGACGGGTCGCTGGCAATCACTCTGGTCGGTACGGTCCAGAACATGCCGACAAAAATACCGATCAAGGCCAAGACATAACGTTTGAGACTGTTCCGGTTAATTTCCCCGGCAATGAGGGCCCGTGCCCGGCCTGCCGGGCCATTGCCGGGCTTGCGACAGCTTCGACAGTAGAGCGGCAGATTTTTTGGGAGAAGCAAGGCCCAACCGAGCCCAAAATTTTGAGTGCGGAGCATGGCAAGGCCGGCCACAATGGCAGCGAATGCCGGCAAAAGAGTGACGGGGCGAAGTAGCTGTACCTCTCTGCGAATTTCCAGCAAGTGTTGTATCTGTCCGCTGGTCAAAGCAGCACTTTGCAAACCCAGTTGGGCGAGTCTCAACAGGAGCAGGAGAGTTATGGCTTGGAGCGATATCCACAATCCGAGCCGCAGTTTCCCGCCTGTTGACCTTTTGCCGGTCTGTCCTGCGACAGGGTTGCCGTTTGGATTTTTGGGGCTGTGCGAGATTGTTGAGACCCGATGTAAGTGCCCGTAGTACAGACCCAAATAAAACAACAACAGCAGTGCCGTGTTGATCCAGAGAGAAGGGATGTTCTTGTCGTTGTCGGTGTACATGAAATGGAGCAAAGCCAGCAGCAATGCCAGGATCAACGTACTGAAATGCAGAGCACGAGCGGTTGTACTGTGAAAACGCAGGCATAATTTGGACCAAGCCAGCTCGGGAATGGACAAGGCGGCTGCCCATGAGGGGCAGCCCTTACGCCTGCGTGCCTGCCATACGTTCTTTAGCAGGGAAAACACATTATTCATGGTCCAGTATAACACCAAGGCCACCGGCTGCCGGTACAGCAGCACCAGAAATATGGCGGGAAACAGCCATATCTTGCGTTTCTCTTCCGCATTTTCGGCATAGTAATAGGCCGCAAGTAGGTTGATGAGAGTCATTAACAGGGGCAGGAGATTGATGGCAATGCCGGAAAATTGCAGCAGCCCGTCCGGTTTCGCCAGGTTTTGGAAGGGGCCTGCGGCCAGACCGGAAAAGGCCGGAAAGTGGTGAAGGACTTGGTAGGCGGCAAAGAAGAACGGTATTTGCACGGCCAAGCCAAAGAGCCCTATCAAACTGTATAGTGGACTGTAACCGTGGCGGCGGTAGATATTTCGGGTATAGAAATATTTTTTGTTGGCACCGAACATGGTAGAAATTGAATCCAGTTCGCTTTGCATCCGGGATTTTCGCCGCTTTTCGCCGGCGAGCAGTTTGTCCCCAAACTTGTAGAGAGGCAGTATAATCAGAAAAACGCTAAAGCTGAGCAGAACCAGAGCCAACAGAGGGTTGCTGAAACGAAGATATAACTCAAGCAATGCCTGCATTGCCGTCATCAAACCATTAAAAATCATCATTAGCCTATTATAGTGGTACGAGTGCTATTTGGCTAGTTATGTCATCGGAAGGAGGCTGAATCGAAACATTGTTCAAGAAGTTTGCCCAAGGTGTGGGGGCCTCGATAGAGGGTGTATTGTCTGAGTTCTCTTGGACTGAGGGCCCATTGTTGCTGCCGACAGATGTCGGCCAGGTGTTGGCGGACGGCCTGCTGCAACAATTCGCTTTCGTGCTCGGCATGATAATTTTGCCAAGCATCGAGTCGGCGGCGCACGCGGCGGCTGAGGCCGGCAGAAGAAGCTGCGCGCGCCGTCTCCCCAAAGTCTGCCTGCTCACTACGTAACTGTTCGCTTAAACGGGGAGGAAGGTCTAACTGTTGTACTTGCAATTGTACTCCTGTTGGCGGTTGGCCGGCAGCCTGCTCCAATCTGTTGCGCCAGAATTCCTGTGCCGTTTCCGGAGCGTGGTCCGTTTGTTCCGTTCGATTTCCCGGCCTTCCCGGGCACCCTCGGTCTGCGGGATTTGTCAGGTTTGTTTTTTTATTGGACATAACCAAGTGTAGTACGGCTATTTTCAGGGGACACGAGTTTGTGCCTGTGGCTTGGAGCTCATGCAAGTGTTGCAGATATTGTAGCAGCGGACTCAGACCGGATTGGTTGCCGATGTAGAGCAGCAGTCCCTGCTGCGAAACACGGTCAAAGAATTGGGGCCGGACATCATAGTACGGACCCCACAGCCGAACATTTCCCGGTGTGTTGCGTCGGGCAAGTTCCTGTGGCCGCAGGTATTGCAAAAAACCATGCATTTCCAGGGCAAATTCCATCTCTATATTGCCCTCCGATTCTTGGTGCCAACTGAGCAAGCTGAGAGGGTGTTCATTTTGTTGCTTACGCGGCAGGGGCAAACCGGGAAAATGCAACATACAGAAGCCCATAGGGATATTTATGGGAATATTTATGGGGATATCTTTGGAGACAGTATCGACAGCATTGATACTATCGGGCGGCTTCGGGGAAGGAATCCTCCTGCCAAACTGTGCTGCCTCCAGTCGTAAGCGCAGCGAATAAAGTTCCCCGCCCTGAACATCGTGGCTTATTTTTTGCAGGGCTACTACGCAGGCATTGTGGCCCTGCCGTTTGCGGTACTGCCAATTGGACCAATATACCCAAAGCATCAGAAGCCCCAAGGTGACAGACAATGGCCGGAAAAACCGGGGTTCCGGCTGTAGCTGTGCGGCCAAGAGTTCCAATGCGGTATAGAGGAGGAACAGATAGAACATCTCGCAGAGCCATAATACGCCATCGGGCCAGTATGGCCAGCGTCGGCCAAAATCCGCCGGTCCGGCATCCCGGCTGCTAAAGGCCATACTGTTAAAGTGCTGAAAACGGGTGGCCGTCAGAGCCGCCAAGCTGAGCACTGCCCAGAATATGGCGGCACCCAACCAAATCTTGTGCTGCAACAGTACGGCCGGCAGCTCAGGTTGAGAGAGCAATAGACCTAACAGAGGCAAAGCTGCTAAAGCCGCTCCGCTGCCGTGTTGTTCGATGCGCTGGATGTAGCCGGGCCGAATGGCAGAGAACCTGCGGTCGGGCCGATCGCAGACCGGACGCAGCAACAGCAGACTCTGGCGCAGCAACAGCAGCAGATACAGAGCCGGCAGAAGTATTGTCAGGATATTCAGCACAAGCAACCCCAATTGGAACAACGCCGCAAACTATCGGCCTGATGCATACTGTTCGCTTGGCGTGTGGCAAAATATTGGATTGAGCATAGTAGGCATTTTAGTGGCATAGCTGTAAAGAAACCATATTTATTTAAACCATATGGGTGGCACCTCTTTATCCGCGTTGGATATCTGCTTTGGGTATCCGTGTTAGGCAGCGTCGGATAGTGTCGGGAAATGCAATCAAAACCACCCAAAAGAAAAACGGAATTAAAGCTAAATTATGGCGGAATAATGCCGAGAATGTCTGCGATTGTTTTTTTCCCGAAAATTTATACTTTTCTGATACGTACGAATTTCCGAGGGCTGTCGATTGGAAAGTTGTTTTGGGGTGCAGAGAGTATTCTGCTATATAGGAAAGATTGATAAATTAATAATGCTCCAATAGTTTGTAAAATAGGTTTTGTTTAAATATATATCTGATGTTTCTGCTGCTTAATTTTGCAGTGTAGTCCTGATGTAATAAGTGCCCCGGGAATGTTATGGGAGTGACGGATACTTCCGGCAGGAGATGAATATGGCAAAAGAAGAAGCGATTTCTCTGGAAGGTATCGTAACAGAGGCTCTGCCCAACACCACCTTTCGTGTAGAGTTGGACAATGGACATCTGATCATGGCATACTTGTCAGGAAAGATGAAGAAGTATTACATTCGGATTGTCCCGGGTGACAAGGTCACAGTCGAGTTGTCTCCTTACGATTTGACAAAGGGTCGGATTGTCTATCGCGGTTAGATTGTCCTGATCAGTTCGGCTATGGAGAAGTTGCCGCGAAGTTGCCGCTACGGGGATAGCCTTGTGGTGGCATTTTTTTGTGCCGGACAGGCCTGAGGCCGATAATAAGCTGTGGTCTTTAACAGCCGCAGTACATGTTTTTTAAAGTCGGCTGTGCCCTAAGAAAAAGATAGGCTCGTTTCTTTTGAAGAAAGGTGGGATACGGGTTATTTTTTTGTATGGTGATTTCTTTTCGCTTAAGTTTTTGCCACGCTGCTACGAATTATAGTGCAGGCTTCCTTGAATAGCAGCTCGCACCGTTTTTGCTCATTCTCCGGGGTGTTCTGTGTATACAGACCTAAGCTGCTGATGAAGATGATTCAAGGCCGATAGTTTTTATGGTAAATAATCCCAGATTTTTTATTGATTCCGGTGTTCCCAATGTTTTGGATGATCTAGCTGTGTCTTGTCGTCAGAGCCATAGAGTGCCCGGACTTGCGCTTGGACTTGGCTTTGGCAGAGCACTGCTTTTTTTGTGGGTTGTGTCTTACAGCTTCAGTTTCTTGTATGCCAGGGATTACGGGAGTGGATCGAGAGGCAAGGCCCCTCCCGGTCAGAATGTATCGGCGGCTCGTCGGTCTCGCACTCACGCGTCTCGGAGTTTCCGAACAGGAACATACCGCTCCGGTTATCATCTGAAGGAAAATGCGGATGTGCGTATCCGCCTGCAAAACTTGTTTACCGCGCCTCCGACAGAGGTGCTGGAGGCTCCTCAAACGCTTTACAGCCAAAGGGACGGGAATTTGCCCGTGATGTTTCAGGTTCGCTTAAATAATGCGCAATCGGGTAAGCTGTATTACGCTTTCGTCAATCGTTCTTACGATGAAAATGGCCGTATTGTTTATCCGGTCAGCAGCCGGGGCAGCTATCTGATCAGGCGGGATTTAGAGCAGGATCGGATTGACCAGGTCAAAATCTTTTTGACCCGAAATATTGATGACAAACAAAGTTTTATTCGTGTTTCTCCGCAGTTGAATGGTCCGTATTCAGAACTGGAGGTGGTGATTTTCAATCGACCCGGTTACTCCAAGGTTCCGATATCTATCCCTTTTGAAGAAATACTGACTATGCCTTTGCATCAGTTTCTCAAAGTTACGTCCAAGACCATTCGCTGGAACGCGCTGCTTGTTGACCCGACGTTGACCGAGTGGCAGTTGGTAAAAAATATTTCAGATGAATTGCGCCCGTTCCTGTACCGGATACCTGAAGTGTATGATGGTGCCATGGATGCCAATGGCTTGTTCGTGAAGATAGAAACAGGTGAGCAGCTGTCCCGCCCCGGCATGAATTGCTCGGGATTTATTAAATGGATTGCTGACGGAGTGTATCGAAGCCGCAAGAACTGGCAGGACGAAACATTATATCTCGACATAGAGAAGCTGAAGCGTCGTCAGGTCGATATGCGTGGTGGGGAAAACCCTTGGAATGACGGAAAAGAAGTGAGTCGCGACCCGTATTTTGGTTTGGACTGGGCGCGGGCCATAGCCCGGGAATTGCTGGAGCTTGAGACAAAGCGGACCATAGAACCGGGCACCAATGATGTCCGGGATATCCCGTTTTTCAACTACCTCGAAAATGTGGGTTATCCGGTGACCGGCGTTAATACTATGATGTATTTGTTGGCCGTAAAAAATCCGGGGTCTTTTTACTTAGGTTCTATCAATGGTACTTTTGGAGACCCTGCTCTGCACCAGTATTATCATGAAGTTGCATTTTTCCCTTATTTCAGTGATGACGGGAAATTTCATCTGGTGGTAATGGATACCGGGGTGGAACGGAGCGAGGGCTTTTTGGAGGCGCGTTACGGAGAAGACTATATACACCTTAGTCGTATCAAGGCTCCTTACAAGTATCAGGCGGCTCCGTTAGACCGTCAGATTGCCGGCTCCGCAGTTACAGCGAATTGAAATTGAAGTAACGAATTAAAAAGAGAAAATAAAAGATCCGGAAAGATTTGGGGAGAGGTTGAGAGCGGGCGGCCCTCCTAATACTAATGCGGGCTGATGCTAACGCGGAAATTTCTGTTGCACTAAAGTATCGCAACGTTCATTATAATAATGGCCTGCGTGCCCTTTGACCCAGTGCCAGCACAAGGACGCGTATTGCTGTACTGTGCTGACTTGGTGGTCTAATTCCTGCCAAAGTTCTTTATTTTTAACCGGTTTTTTTGTGCTGGTGCGCCAATCATTTTTCTTCCAGTTGTGAATCCAGGTGGTGATCCCGTTTTTGACGTACTGTGAGTCCGTATATACCGCAATTTCGGGAAGCTCCCGGCCATGTTTTCCCCCCGCCAACTGTTCGTGCTCAAAAAGCTGGGGATACTGAGAAGGAAGGGCTTTCAGGCCCTCAATGACAGCCTGAAGCTCCATTCGGTTATTTGTTGTTTGGGCGGCAGCACCGCTGATTTCAAAAGTTGGGATACCGTTGTCACCGTCGCCACGGTTGCGATGTTTGCCAGGCTCGCTTTTCTGCGGGTATTCACACTCCGAGTAACTGACCGCAGCCCAAGCCCCCGGGCCCGGATTTCCTCGGCAGCCGCCATCGGTGTAGACGACTACCCGCTCGATTTTTGCCGAGGTTGGGGGAGCTGAGCTCCCGGAGGTCTCTGAGTCGTCACTTCCGGCTGTTTTATCATGGTTTGTTTTATTATGGGCTGCTTTATCATGAGATTTGTCATGAACTTGGGTGGTAGCTTTTCTGCCCTCCACTCCGAATTCCCGGGAAGGATTCTCCCCTACAAAGGCAAATTCCTGTGTCAGGAAAGTTTCCGGGGAATCCCTTCTGTTGCGATCCGTATTTTCGGAAGTACCGCTGTGGTCATTTTTCATCTTCATCTCTCAATGCAAGTCTGTCTCATCTTATAGTTGCTGACAAAGATTATGCATTTCGATGGCATTTAAAGCGGCCTCCCAGCCCTTGTTGCCCATCTTCGTTCCGGCACGCTCAACGGCCTGTTCAATGCTATCAGTAGTCAGAACCCCGAAAATCACCGGCTTGCCGGACTGTAAAGAAGCCTGGGCAATACCCTTGGTTGCCTCGCCGGACACCATGTCAAAATGCGGCGTGCCACCGCGAATTACCGCCCCAAGACAAATGACTACATCGATCTCACTCTTTTCGGCCAATTTCCCTGCTATCAAAGGCAGTTCCATGGCTCCGGGTACCCAATATACCGACTGATCGGCCTCTTGTATCCCGTGACGGACCAGACAGTCTATCGCCCCACCGAGGAGTTTGCTTACAATAAACTCATTAAAGCGGGCACAGACTATGGCACAACGCAGGCCCTTCGCCTCAAATGTTCCTTCGATCACTTTGTAATTTTGACTCATAATTATTTCTCACTTTCTATAGTAAATGCCCGCTCTTCTGTTTTTTGGTGGCTAGATAACGCTGATTGTGCGGGTTGCCTTCGACTTTGACAGGTACGCGTTCGACAAGAATCCCGGCATCTTCCAGGGCACGGATCTTATTTGGGTTGTTGGTCAGGAGCCGTACTCTCGTCACACCCAACTGCCGTAAGACTCCGATAGCCACAGAATATTCGCGCAGGTCATCGTCAAAACCCAAGGTCGCATTGGCCTCGACTGTGTCGAGGTTTTTCTGTTGTTGGATTTGGTAGGCCCTCAATTTGTTGCGCAGTCCGATGCCTCGCCCTTCCTGGCGTAAATAGATGAGAAGGCCCGAGCCTTCGGCTTCGATGGCTTTCAACGAATAATCAAGTTGGTCCCGACAGTCACAACGCCGGGAAAACAGCACTTCGCCAGTAAAACACTCTGAGTGGACTCTCAGGAGCGGAGCAGGTTCCTGTCGGCTGACAGACTGCAACTCACCACTCCAGATTAGCAAATGTTCCGCTCCGATGTCTCGCACATCTTCAATGGCACAAGCTTGGAAAGCCCCCAAATTGCTGGGCAATTGCACCTCGGTGTCCCGCTCCAGGCGAATATTTTGCAAGCGGGCTTCCCGGCTGTGCTGCTCGCCCCACGTATGGCCCAAGACTTCACGCCGGTAGATGACTAAGTCTTCTACGGTAATTTTGCACATTTGGTGCTTTTCGGCAAAACGGTCCAATTCTCGGCCCCGGGCCATTTCGCCGTCTCGGCCGATTATTTCGCACAGTATCCCACTGGGTTTCAAACCGGCGAGGCGCATCAGGTCCACTGTGGCCTCTGTGTGGCCGTTACGCTGTAAGACCCCGCCGGGCATAGCCTGTAATGGGAAGATATGACCCGGTCGGAGCAGGGTCTGTTGCGCTCTCTCCTGTTCGGCCAATCGGGCATCGGTTATATCATTACTCTGCGCATCTTTGGCGGCAGTGGCAATCGATTGAATAGTGAGGGCCCTGGCCTTGGCAGATATGCCGGTGCCCGCCTCTATGTGATCGACGCTGACAGTGAAGGCCGTCTCGTGTTGGGAATTGTTGGTTTTGCTCATCATGGGCAGGCCCAAATAGCGGGCCGTACTCTCATCAACGGCTTGACAAAGGAGGCCGCGAGCCTCCGTGATGACAAAATTTACTAAATCGGGAGTGATTAGCTCCGCAGCAGCGATCAGATCACCCTCATTCTCACGGGAATCATCATCGCAAACAATGACAAAACGGCCGGCGCGCAAATCTTCCAGTGCACGTTCGATGCGCTTTTTGCAAGCATCAGACATATCTCTGTCCTGTTTTGAGTCTTTATCCATACTCATAGAGCGAGTCTCCAATCTTGGGCAGTCGCCTCGTTATCTCCAGTTCCATTTTTGCCCGATCTCATCCCATCATTTTTTGAGTCGAGATCAAGTACAATAAATTATTTTGAGAGAAAGTGGAAGCGCATCCTGCAAAAGACTTGACCGGTAGATTAGTCGGGGTAGTGTAAGTTGGCATGCTGAGGATTGTCCAGTACTTCTTCCATAAATTTTCCGGACTCCCAATGAGCCATATCCAGGTTGTGATCGCGCCAGTTGCCGCAACAGGCGGCACTGGCACCCGGAACCTCGTCGTTCCAGTTTATGATGGTACGGAACAGACTCTGTACCAAAGGCAATGCTTCTTCAGAGCGGAGGTCTCCCGCCAAAATTAAGTAGTAGCCGGTGCGGCAGCCCATCGGGCCAAAATAAATCATACGGTCGCCCCATTCCTTGTCGTTGCGGAGGATTGTGGCTCCCAAGTGCTCAATGCTGTGCAGGCCGGGCACATCCATCACCGGCTCGCGGTTAGGCTCTTTCATGCGAATATCGAACGTGGTAAGGACCTTATCACCCACCCGGTCTCTGCGCGAAACGAATATTCCGCGAGACATGCGGATATGGTCTACCTCAAAACTGGCAATGGCTTCCATCGCGTGCTCCTTTGAATCTGTAAAAAATAGCTTCAGTGTCGCATTGTCCCAAACATGCATCACCGTAAAGCGGACGTGGGGAAATGCGCCTCCTCTTATAGCAGAAAAGCATAAAGTTCACAATGCAAAGGCAGGATACCGGAAGAGCCGTGAAACAGCGGCCGAAGAGCAGGGTATCAAGAAAAAGCCAATATACAATAGTGTTTCTGCAAGGTACAGCGCAATGGGTGGTCAGCTATTTGTTTGGCATCGGAACAATTAGGCTGAAGCTGTGTGTAGCAGTTGAGCCACAAGGGGCGCAGTTCTTCGGGCAGCAGCCGGGTATATCCGTGCCACAATTTTTCGTGGAGAACCCGACGATAGGGGATATTCCAGGATTTGACCGGCTGCAAGTGGCAGAAGGCCAATAAGTCTTTTTCACATTGTGTTTTATGATGGGCCTGGTCTCTTTGGAGCATTTCGAGGTGCTGCCCCCAGAGGGTGCGGAACTCAGCGAGTGCCGGGAGGTTCGGTCTTGTATCCTGTGCCGATGCATTTTGAGTGGCTTCTACCTGATCCAAAATTTGTAATATCTCGTTTTCGGAATTGAATGGTTGACCCAAAGGATATTCTTCCAGTGCATAAATTTTCGGTGCATTATATTCCGGTTTCGAGTGGTCCGTGTTCAAGTAGTCCGTGTCCGAATTTCGGCCGGCCCATTGTTCACATTGTTCGATGACACGGGACCGGTCCTGCCACAGACCGGCATCTTGGATAAACCGGCTCTCCGGTTCCGGTGGCTCCACCCCTTCGGACAGTTCTGGCAATGCGCAAAACTCTTGAAGCAGAGCACTCAGGTTCCATATTTGGTGCAGCAATACGGCCGGATTTCGGCTGATGGATTCTCTCCATCCGTGGCCGTGCTGCCGTTTCCGGTGGTGTTGCCATTCCCGATACAAAAAATCTGCCGAGGGTTGCAGCCACCGTTGATTCGTTTGCCGAAACGGCCGGAAATCCGGCATAGCTTCCGGCGGCGGTTGCACCGGCCGGCCGGTTACTGCGGCCGCACTTACCGGAACCGGCTCGTCTGTCAGATTGCCGGGCTGTGCTTCAAAGGCCAGTATATCCAAGAGATCCCAATCCTGATCAATCGCAAATTGGACCAATTCCAAGCGCAACCGGTTCCAGGAAAGCAAAACCTCATGGCGATTTTCGTAATAGGCTGTACTGCGTTGTGGCGCAGTTTCCTCTATCATGGCTACATTCTTGTCTCGCCTTGGATTTGCGGGTGCATCGACAGGCCGGATCTTTTCCAGATTTTGTGCTTCGCGCAACATATCCAAACGCCGCAGGTGTTCCATACCACGTTCGCGCTCCCAACCTTCCGCGCCGGGTCGGTAAATATGACCGGGCAGTTTTTCATCACTGTATGTCTGCTCGATCCAATGACCGTTGTAGTTGTGGGGGTAGAGATAGCCGTGAACCGGTTCCTGTTTGTCGGGACGTACTGTGTTGCGGGCACTATCCTGTTTGGCTTGGTTTTTGGCATGGCCGCGCAGGTAGGGTGGTACCGGGAGGGGCCCGTACCGGCGCAGCAATTCTTTTGCCTGCCAAAAGGCCCCTACGCTGTTACTTTTGGGTGCCAGTGCTAAATAGATTGTCGCTTGGCTCAAAAAATATTCGCCTTCGGGTAGTCCAACCCATTCAAATGCTTGGGCAGCAGCTTGTACCTGCACCAGAGCCTGAGGGTCCGCCAAGCCAATATCTTCTGCGGCCAGAATCAGCAAACGGCGCCAGATAAAGCGGGGGGTTTCACCACCTTGCAGCATAAGCTGTAGCCAGTAGAGTGCCGAATCCGCATCGGAGCCCCGCACGGATTTTATAAAGGCACTGATCGTATCATAGTGGTAGTCCCCACTGCGGTCATACAAATTCTGCCTTTGCAAAAAGGTACGGACTTGCTGGCGGTTCAGGTTCGTTTCCCGGGTTGACTGGGCGAGTAATTCCAGTGCATTCAACAAGCGGCGGGCATCGCCGCCGCAATGTTCCAGCAAATATTGCTTCGCATCGTCCTGTAACTGTAGTTTGCTTTGGCCCACTCCGCGCGCAGAATCTTGCAGTGCCCGAGATATAATACTGCCCAGATCTTCGGGTTCCAGGCCGGCCAGTTCGAGCACGCGCACCCGGCTGAGCAGGGCATTGTTCAGTTCAAACGCGGGGTTCTCCGTGGTTGCCCCCACCAGCAGAACAGTACCTTGCTCAACCCAGGGAAGCAAAGCATCTTGCTGAGATTTGTTCCAGCGGTGGATCTCATCGACGAACAGGATGGGGGCCCGGAACGGGCCGGAAACCGTTTTGCCGTCAGCTTGGTTGCTGCCTGTCCTGCGTAGTTGTTCGGCTTGTTGTAGGCAGCTACGCAGTTCTTTTAAGCCGTCCAGTACGGCACTCAGTCTCAAAAAAGCTCGTCCGGTTTCTTTGGCCAGTAGCAAAGCCAATGTCGTTTTGCCGGAGCCGGGCGGGCCCCACAGAACCATGTTACCCAGGCCGGGTTGGCCTTGGTTCTCCAGGGCCAGGCTGTGGTGCAAAAAACCGTCTTCTCCCAATAAATGCTGTTGGCCGACAAATTCTTCCAAGCTGAGAGGCCGCATCCGGCTGGCTAGTGGTTCGTCTTGCTGCGGAGCCATTTTTTCCGGTTCTCCCTGTGAGGCGGGCTGTGGTTCAGTAAATAAATTCATAGACGGATGAAGGCTCCGGAAGACGGTAACACTGGCAAATTTGGGACGAAAATGTACCGAAAATATCGGCAGTATCTCCCTAATTTCGCAAAAAATAGTGGCATCATTCCTGCCTCTGTAATTTTGCGGGCTTTGTACAAATTCAACACCGGACCCCTTTATTCGGAAGCAGATTACAGAATAACAAAATGTTTCCTATTTATCTGTTGTTCGTCTGCTGCCCATCTGATTGTCTGTCAGGGTCGTAAATGTGCCGAGCATCAAGAAATGGAAATAAGGAGCCGGAGAAACAGGGAAAGAGAAAATGGCTCCATTCTTCGGTTTGGCCGTTTGGCTGTTTCAGGCCGTGGCCAGTAGCTGCCACAAAAAGGCCAGACCATTGTTTTGCAGGTGCACCAGCATGGTAAAGCCCAGGCTGCCACTGCGCCGGCGCAACCAGCCCAAATAAAAAGCCAACGGCAGGAGAGAGAGGATCTCCACCGGGCCGGCATGGGCAAAGGCAAAAGTCAGACTGCTGAGCAGCGCAGCCGAGGTTCCGCCCCAGTGGCGGGCCAATAGGGCAAAGCCCCGGCCCCGATACACCAATTCTTCAAAAATCACCGGAGAAACTACTACAAGGAAAAAGACTTGTGTCGTTGAATAACGAGCAAAAATCAAATCGACACCATCCATTTGGAAGGTTGGCAATTCCGGGAACAGATAACGCAGCAATACCACCAGCATATTACTTGCCAGGATTATCGGAAAACCGAGACCCAAAGACAATCCGGTCCAATACAGTGCACTGCGGCGGCGGCCGCGAAAGGTGCCGGGCTGTGTGCCCGGTTGGTGATAAAAAACACGATTGGGCAGCAAAAGTGTCTTGTGTGATATGGATCGAAATGGCAGGCAGGCTTTTAACGGTGCCTTGTGCCGGTCAATGAGCAGGCTCAAGGCAAAACCGATGGGGGCAATCAACAGAACTTCCCAAAAATTCGGCAGGCCAAGGCCATCTGTGGGCCTCTTTACCCCAAAGTGAAACAGTTGAAACAAACCGGAACTGAGCATGGACCCCAAGAACAGAAAGCATAGGGTACTTTGCAGCAGATAGAGTACCAGACTTCGGGTTTTGACCCTTTTGCGTACTTTCTGATAACGCGCTGTCCGCACCGTCCCCAAATGTGGCGGGCTGTTTGTTCCACTCTTTGAATTATCTGAAAGCATTTTGGACCAAATTATTGCCTAAATTTTCGCTCAAATTGTTACCATTGATATTGTTCGATTTTACGGGAGAGGGCTTCAGAATCCGTTCCTGTTTAGCGCACTGTCCAACCGCCATCAACCACCAGATTCTGGCCGGTGATGTAGCCACCTGCCCGGCTGGCAAGCAGCAGCAAGGCCCCGCTTAAATCTTCCGGCTGGCCGGTGCGCCGGACAATGGTTCGATTGCGGAGTTTGGCACGGAAACCGGGGGAGGCATCGCTATGGGCCGGAGCTTTTGCGTGTGGGAATGGGCCGGGAGAAATGGCATTGACCGTCAGTTGCGGGCACTCTTCTCCCCAAAACGAGGCCCAATATCTGGTGAGCTGCAACAATGCGGCCTTAGCCGCGCCGTAGCTGGCCCGGCTGCGTTGTTGCGGATGCTCACAGTACAGCCCCGGGTCCGGGGCGACTATACCGTACATTGAGGCGATGTTCACGATGCGGCCTTGGTCTGAATGTTGAAGCAACTCTTTGGCCTCTTCCGTAAAGGCCGAGGTGTTATTGAGTAGGCCATCCATGTCTTTTCGAAAGTTTTCGGCCCTGTTCGTACTGCCACTGGCAGCTCGATTTGGAGTTTGGTTCTGAATTTCGGGACTGAGAAAAAAGGCGTTATTGACTAAAATATCCAGCCCGCCCGCTTCGCGCCGAACTTGGAGCAGAGCTTTTTCCCGGCTCGCTTCGCTCGCCAAGTCAAATGGCAAATAGCTGATGTCTGCCATACCCATTTCCGGGTATTCAGAGGCAATAGCCTCCATGACAGAGAAAGGGAAGCTCTCACGAAAACGCTCTTTACCGGGCCCGGCGCAGTAGACTTTAGCTCCGGAGGCCGCAAGGGCCCAGCACATGGCCCGCCCAAGGTGGCCGTAGCCACCGGTAACAATGGCCACTCGGCCCTTCAGGCTGAACAATTCTTCGATGTAGGTCATTTTATCGGTACGCACTTCGCTCTTTTACGTTGTCGGAGACGATACTCCCTCTACAATTTGGCGAAAATGACGGGTCGGCCAAAGTGCATTGCTTTCTGTGCCGAATCTTCCTTTGCAAAATCAACCAATTCAACCAATGCAAATTCGGGCAAAATGAGGTTTCAGTACCTGCCTATATGTCCAACATTTCTGCGCTGAGTGCATGTTCTTCGATAAAACTGCGGCGCGGGGCGACTTCGTCACCCATCAGCACGCTAAAGATGTGGTCAGCCTCAACCAAGTCGTCCAGTTTAACCCGCCAGATTTTCCGGGTTTCCGGGTTCATGGTGGTTTCCCACAGTTGCTCGGCGTTCATTTCACCCAGACCTTTGTAGCGTTGCACGGTGGCACCGGGAAACTGTTGCAGCAGAGTATCTCGCTCTCGGTCGCTGTAGGCATAGTGCAGGTTCTTGCCTTTTTCCACTTTAAACAGTGGCGGCATAGCCAAGTAGACGTGGTCTCCTTCGACCAACGGACGCATATAGCGGAAGAAAAAGGTCAGCAGCAGGCAGCGGATGTGTGATCCGTCCACATCCGCATCCGCCATGATGATGACTTTGTGGTAACGCAGGCTGCTCATGTGCATGTCGGGACCGGCCCCCGCACCCAAGGCTGCGATCACCGGTTGCAGCTTCTCGTTGCTCAAAACCTTATCGTAGCGGGTTTTTTCCGAGTTCAGCATCTTGCCCCACAGCGGTAAGATAGCCTGGATGTGACTGTTGCGTCCGGCCTTGGCACTGCCTCCGGCCGAATCGCCCTCTACAATAAATATCTCGCATCTTGAAGGGTCTCGGTCGGCACAATCGGCCAGCTTACCCGGCAAACGGGTAGACTCCAGAAAGCCCTTGCGTCGGGTCAACTCACGGGCTCGTTTGGCGGCAGCCCGCGCCCGCGCCGCCGTCAGACTCTTGTCGATAATTTTTGCAATGATTTTGGGGTTGCGCTCAAAATAGTCACTCAATTGTTCATTGACCAGCGACTCGACAATACCGCGTACCTCCGAGTTGCCCAGTTTGGTTTTGGTCTGGCCCTCAAACTGTGGCTCGGGAATCTTTATCGAAATCACAGCCGAAAGACCTTCTCTGACATCCTCACCGCTGAGTGGTTCGTTGCCCTTTTTGCCGTTTTGGGCCTGCCTCATAAAATCGTTAATCGTGCGCGTCAGGGCCGCACGGAAACCGGCCATGTGTGTGCCACCTTCTCGGGTGTTGATGTTATTGACATAAGAATGGATATTTTCGTTGTAGCCATCGTTGTACTGCATGGCGATCTCGACCACGATGCTTTCGCGTTCAGCTTCAAAGGCGATCACGGTAGGGTCGATGGGCTGTTTGCCTTCGTTTAGGTGGAGAATAAATTCGGAAAGGCCACCTTGGTAATGATAAGTTCTGTTGTGGCCGGTACCACACTGCTCGAGGGGCCGTTCGTCCGGCAGGTGGATTTTCAGGCCCTTATTCAGGTAGGCCAGCTGACGCAGACGGTGTGATAAGACTTCATAATTTAAATCAATGGTTTCTTTGAAAATATTTTCGTCCGGGCGGAAACGGACACGGGTGCCGTGGCCATCCACAGTACCCAGTTCCCTTATAGGGCCGTCCGGATTGCCGGTTTTGTAGCTTTGATAGTAACTTTTGCCGTGGTGATGAACCTCAACTTCGCAAAATATCGAAAGGGCGTTGACAACGGAAATACCTACACCGTGCAGCCCACCGGAGACTTTATAGGCATCTTTTTCAAATTTGCCGCCGGCGTGGAGGCGTGTCATCACCAGCTCCAAGGCACTAACGCCCTGGCTCGGATGCATGTCGGTGGGGATGCCCCGGCCATTGTCCTGCACTTCTACATAGTGGTCAGTCTGCAGACGTACGGTTACTTCGTTACAATGGCCTGCCAAGGCTTCATCAATACTGTTGTCGACAATCTCGTAAACCAAGTGGTGTAAACCATCCGGCCCCGTGGAGCCGATATACATACCGGGGCGTTTGCGCACGGCCTCAAGGCCCTCAAGCACTTGAATGCTGTCTGCGTCATAAGCCTTGTGGTCTTCCGGTTCGGGGTGTCGGGATAGGGGAGCACCTAGTTCGGGTGCCTGCGTATCGGAAGAATCGGACGAGTCGGACATGAATACCTGCCTGAAAAATAGAAATATGTGGGGATGAGATCCGGAAATTTCGCTTATGTAACCGGGTAATCGGAGATACTTCCGCACAGAAATAAATCTGAGACATTCTAACAAAATGAGGCTACTTAGAATAGTAGCCGAGGGAGCGTAAGAAATAGACATCGGGCATTTATTACGGCTATATCAGGACTGGTATGGTTGCACTATAGCCATTTCGGAACAAACGAAGAGAGAAATAATAGTATGAATACAGAAGAATGTTTTAAAGTCAAACAAGAATTAAGTGCCTTGCTACAAAAATTTTGTGATGAGCTGTCGGATCCGGCGCAGGGGCTGGAAGAATTAAATCAAGTCCACCAGTGGAAATTGGATCAGTTTTTTGCTAAATATAATATTGAAAGGGCGCGACAGGCGGAATTGATTGAGCAATGTCACCAATTGTAATTATGTTTTCTAAATTGAGAGCAAGCCCTCGAACTGGTGTTGTTTTGTTCTTGGCATATGGCATGTTTATTCTGTTTGCAGAATAGACGTACACAGGTGTTCTCTGTACCATAATAGCCATGAATGCCCGATTTCCCGCCAGCGAGCAGGCTTTAGCCGACTCTCGCGAAAACATCCCTCGATTGTTGCGCTTGGATGAATTGCAGCCTCCTTTGGATCTGCGTAGCGGAAGCTACCGCAGCCGTGATGACATACCACAAAAGTTCCCTCAACATAAGGCGAGCTCTGTGTTGGCCGGACTTTCCATGTTTCGGAACTACATGAAGGTGGTGGAGCGTGACCGGGCGGCCGCCCGGCGTGGTGAGTATAGTGACTTTTTGTGGGGATACAGTGGCTTGGAGCTGACCCGCCTGTTTGAAATGTATGGGGCAAGGTTTTGCATTGAGGGGCTGGAGCAATTACAGCCTTGGCTCAGCCGGCCGGAAAGAGAGAAAGGGAAGGTCGTCTTCGCTGTCAATCACATGAGTAGTTTGGAAACAATGACTCTTGGCGGGTATATTACGCCTTATATGCCGACCACTTTTGTGGTCAAGTCCGCACTGGCCGGAGGCTATTTTGCTCCGTTGATTTGCTCTCGGCCCTACGTTGCCTTGGAGCGTAAGAATCCGTTAAAGGACTTGGAAACGGTGCTTAGGGAAGGCTGCGAAATTTTGCAGGGAGGCCGCTCCGTTATTGTGTTCCCGCAGGGTACCCGGGAAGAAGGTCAATTCAGTCGCAGCCGCTTCAATTCGATTGCCGCTCGGCTGGCGGCCAAGGCCGATGCCGCCTTGGTACCGGTTGCTCTGCGCACTGATTTTTGGAGCCGTTCCCGACAGAAATGGACCCAGTATATACCTTTATTGCACCCGGAACGGGAGGTGCATTTTGCTTTTGGCCCACCGTTGGCTGTCACGGGTCGGGGCAAGGAAGCCCAAAACCGGGCTGTCGAATTTATCAGTGACAAAATGCGGCAGTGGGGCGTTCCCGTTCTGGATTAGAGTTGGTTTAAGAACCGAAACAAATTTCAAGGACAGTGCCATGTCTGTATCAGAAGGTGAGAAAAGTTCGAGAGGCTGGCTCATAGAGCCTGAGCCGGAAGGGTCCCGCCGAGAGTTCTTTCAAGGGTCTCTCCAAGAGTCTCAAGAATCTCAAGGGTCTGATGTGGAGACAGAGGCCGAAGCTATGCAAGTGCGGGTCAAAGAGCGAGTCCAATTGTTGTCGAGGGCGCGACAGACCTATTACAATGGCAGCGAACCATTCTTTAGTGACGCCGAATTTGACCGTTTGGAAGAAGAGTTGAGTGAGTGGCAGCCCGATCATCCCTATTTTCGGGCGGTTGGACCGCCGGTGGAGACAGGTATTCTTGCGGAGGGCCGTTCTACAGAGAAGGTCAAACATGAAGTTGCCATGTTGTCCATGGATAAGGCTAAGGAAGTGGCCGGGGTAGAGGCTTGGTTTCGGCGTCTGCTGGATAACTGTCCTGATCTGAGTCCGGACGCGCAATTGTGCGTCCAGCCTAAGATTGACGGTATTTCAGCCTCGTGCTGTTATCGCAATGGCAAATTGGAATATATTGCTACCCGGGGCGATGGCAGACAGGGCCAGAACGTCAGCCACATTGCCCCGTTTGTGGCCGATATCCCCAAAGAGATTGATATTTCGTTGTGGCCGGCCGGTGTTCAGGTTCCGGGGGTCGGAGAAGGCCGACTGCCGGATTTTGAGGTGCGGGGTGAACTCTATGTACCCAAAGACACTAAATCCGATATTAAATCTGATGCCGAATCCGATTCGGGTGGCGATGCCCGACCTCTGCGCAACATCTGTGCCGGTCTGATCAACCGCAAGGAGCAGTTTGTTTCAGAGAAGCATCAGGATTCAAAAGAGGAAATGCGCCGGCTGCGTTTTATCGCCTACCAATGCCCTCGGCAACGATTGGACAGCAGTGAATACGGCCAGATTGAACGGCTTGCGGAACTGGGTTTCCACACCGTGAAGCCGAAGTTGTGCCGTATTCCCGAGATTAAGGCCTATGCACAACTGTATTTAAACGAATTGCGCCAAAGTTGGCGGTACGAAACGGATGGTCTGATTATCTGTCTGGATGACAGCCATTTGTTTGAGACCATTGACTCGTTGTGGTTGGTTAGTCACCACCATCACTACACCATCGCTCTGAAGCCTCCGGCGGAAAGCGGGACTACGCTGCTGCGTCAAGTGCGTTGGCAATTGGGCCGGCAAGGCCGCCTCAGTCCGGTGGCGGAATTCCTGCCGCTGACACTGACCTCTGCTGTGATTGAGCGTGCAACTCTGCACAATTACGCAAATGTCAAACGTCTCAATATTCAGCGTGGCGATGTGCTGGAGATTGAGCGTGCCGGGGATGTAATCCCTTACGTACGAAATAATTTTGGCAATATAGCCGAATTCCGGGAGTCCGGGAGTCCGGCTCTCCCTGTTAGTTTGAAGGAGGCCGAACGGCTTGTGACAGAGTGGGTTGAGGGGGATGGCCATTCGGTCATCCCTCTGGAATGCCCCTCTTGTGGCGGGTCCCTGTCCGAAAAAGGGGTGGACTTGCTGTGCCTGCGCTACGACTGCCCCGGGCAAGTGATACAGCGCGTTTTGTTCTGGGTCAGACAGGCGGGGATGGAGCAGATTGCCGAACAGAGTATTCGTCAACTATATGAAGAAAAAAAGTTGCGTGGTCTGCAAGATCTATACCTACTAGAAGAACAGGACTTGCGCCGGATTCCGGGCTATGCCGACAAGAAGATTGCGAATTTTCTTCGCGAGCTGGAAAATTCGCGTCATTTAAATATCCATCAGCTGGTGGAGCGGCTGGGTATTCCTTTAGTGCAGCAGAAGAGCTTGCAGAAACTGGGTGAATTGCGCCGCAAGTCCCGTTGGGCCAATTTTTTGCAGGCTTCGACCAAAGAATTGGAAAAGGAAGAACATCAGGGTTTGGCATCGGCCAAAGATAGCGAGCCTGAAAAACTCCGTGCCAAGCTATTAGAGGTCATGAGCCGGAGCCTGCCTTCTGTCCTGTCTGACTGGGGCGGGCGGAATTGGGCCAGTGCGTCCGGGCAAGAATTGGCCGGGCAATACAGTTCTCGGCTGTTGGAAGCTTTATGTCAGGCTGTGCCGAACGCTTCGGAATCGGAGAATACCCCGAAACCCGGAGATGATGCGGAACCAGGGGATACCGAAGAGCCCCTGCTGTACTTGTGGCGGCTCTGGGGTCTCAAAACCGGGCGCAGTAAAATTGAGAAACGGGGCTTTGCCGTTTGGGAAAGTTTGTTGCTGGAGGTGGAGCCGGATTACCTGGAATTGCGCCAAGCGGAAGATTTTTGCCGTTTCTGCGAGCCAGAGAGCCGCTATAGCATCATTGGGAGTTTGAACCAATGGCTGGCCCGGGAAGAAAACCAAGTTTTGCTGGAAGAACTGCTGCCGCTGCTGGATATTCGGAGCCTTCCCGGTATAGCTGAAACGGGCAAAAAGGAAGACTGCGGGCCCAAGGTGGTCTGTATGACAGGGAGTGGTCCTATGCCGCGCAAGCAGTTGCAGGAAAAGCTGGAAGCCGCAGGCTATACTGTCTGTTCTGCTCTGACCAAGACCACTGATATTCTGCTTTGTTCTGATCCGGGGGCCGGGGGCAGTAAGCTGCGAAAGGCGGCAGAATGGGGTACTTCAATCCATTCTTACGAGGAGTTTCTGCAAGGTCCGGAATTCGCGTGAAATTTGGCCTTCGCAGCCGGGTAGGCACAGCAGAATCGTACTGTCCGAGCGGAGCTCTGTGCTAGGCTAAGCTTTGTATTCGTTTGGCATCGCTTGCCTCGCTCCGGTGCGAGGCAAGCAGTGTTCGGCACGGCCGGACAGATCCCCGTTCAAATGTGTCTAAGCAAAGTGTCCAAATAAAATGTCCAAGGGAAATGAGCTACTCCGGTACTTTGCGGAGGGCCCCTTGATCTGCACTGGTGGCAAAGTAGCTGTACATGCGCAACGCCTCCGAAACCTGACGGTTTCGGGGCTTTGGCTTCCATGCTTCGGTTCCTTTGGCCTCTTCGGCTCGCCGCCGCCGGGCGAGCTCATCATCGGAGCAAAGCACGTTGATACTGCGCCCCGGGATGTCAATTTCTATCTCATCACCGTCACACAGCAGGCCGATGGCCCCGCCTGCGGCGGCTTCCGGTGAAACGTGGCCAATCGACAGACCCGAAGTCCCCCCGGAAAAACGCCCGTCCGTCAGCAGTGCGCACTCTTTGTCTATACCCACTGACTTCAGATATGAAGTTGGGTAGAGCATCTCCTGCATGCCGGGGCCGCCTTTCGGCCCCTCGTAGCGGATGACAACTATATCGCCTTTCTGGACTTTGTTACTCAGGATGGCATTGCAGGCATCATCCTGCGAATCGAAGCAACGTACCGTACCACGGAATTTCCAGGCATTCTTGTCCACGCCCGCCGTCTTGACGATACAACCGCGCCCGGCAATGTTGCCAAACAGTACGGCCAGGCCCCCCTCCTTGCTGTAGGCACCGGCACCGCTGCGGATACAGCCCTCGATGCGGTCCAAGTCCGCCTCTTTGTATCGGGTATTCTGGCTGCCCATTTCCAAGTTGACGTAGCCGCCCGGTGCGGCTTTGTAGAATTGCAGAATCTCGGGCTTAGGCTCAGGCCCTGCTACGTCGTACCGGTCAATGACCTCGAAGATTGGTTCGCCCAAAACATGGTGGCAGCCGTCTTTCAGGAGGTCCAAACGCTTCAATTCCGCCAGAATACCCATCACGCCACCGGCGCGATGCACGTCTTCCATGTGGTATTGGGAACTGGGTGCCACCTTGCACAGGGTTGGAACCCGGCGGGACAGGGCATCCATATCCTCCATCGTGAAGTCCACTTCCGCAGTCTTGGCAATGGCCAGGAGGTGTAGCACGGTGTTAGTGGAACCACCCATGGCGATGTCACAAGCCATAGCGTTGTGAAAGGCATCATAACCGGCGATGGCACGGGGCAGTACCCTGTCATCACCTTTTTCGTAGTAGTCGCGGGCCAACTCTGTGATGCGATGAGATGCGCGCTCAAACAGTCTCAACCGTTCGCCGTGGGTGGCCAAGACCGAACCATTGCCCGGCAAGGCCAAACCCAGGGCTTCAGCCAGGCAGTTCATGGAGTTGGCGGTAAACATGCCGGAACAGGAGCCGCAGGTCGGGCAGGCGGAACGTTCCACCTCAGTCAGTTGGGCTTCGGAAACACTAGGGTCGGCACCCTGGACCATGGCATCGACCAAGTCCAATTTCTGGATGCCGCCTTCCAATTCATCGTTTTGGATCTTGCCGGCTTCCATTGGCCCGCCGGAAACAAAGATTGTAGGGATGTTGATCCGCATTGCGGCGAGCAGCATGCCCGGCGTGATCTTGTCACAGTTACTGATGCATATCAGGGCATCGAGGCAGTGGGCATTGGCCATATACTCGACGGAATCGGCAATCAACTCGCGCGAGGGCAGAGAATACAACATGCCGTCGTGTCCCATGGCAATGCCGTCATCGACAGCAATCGTATTGAATTCCGCAGCAAAGCAACCTCGTTCTTCTATCAGGCCCTTGACCATTTGGCCGACATCGTGCAGATGGGCATGGCCCGGCACCAACTGGGCAAAAGAGTTGACCACTCCAATTACGGGCTGGCCAATCTGTTCTTCCTTCATACCGTTGGCGCGCCATAGGGCGCGCGCGCCTGCCATCAGGCGTCCTTGAGTGCTGCGGCTGCTGCGCAATGGATGTGCCATGTTCTGTTCCTCATTGGTACTGCTAAACAATACTGTCCGTTATCTCAAGGTATTGTATCAGCTTTATCTTGTCCGGAAAAGCCGGTGAGGAGGGCGTGTTTCGGATCTGTATAACGGAGCTTGACTGAATAATAAGGGGCAGTTAGGCTGTACCGGTAACTTTTGAATTGTGGGAGGTGAAAATGGATAAAGAAATGGGTACTGCTATAAGTCAACTAATTGAGGACAAACAAGTAATGGCAGAACAATTGAAGTTGCTACAAGCCCAGTTTGACGAAGTTGTGTCTGCCGATGTAATCAATAAGTTAAAGTCTTTTTTTAGGGGTATATTCTATCGAATCAATTTGCTTATCAGTTTTATTATTTCTGTATCATCAACATATTTATTTATTTTACTTAAAGTATATCCTGAAGATACTCAAACAAAGATAAAAGAAATTGGCCTTGGATATTTGTCTGATAATCCTCAAATCGGGTTCAGGATCCTCTTAATTGCTTTGTTGGTTGTGTCCATTATATCCTGGTTAAATTATTTGTTTACCAAAAAATTAATCTATATTAACAGAACAATTAACACATACAATCATGATTTGATTGATTTATACAATAATTTTGCGCTGGTCAGAAAAGAACACAAAAAGAATTTGAAAGCGTGGGTGAAGTAATCTGTTTGCACAGAATCTTTCCGGAAAATTCCGTCAAAAGAGTTGTTACCAACTATAATTCATTATAAATAAATATTTTGTAGAAAATAAACTACATAATGTTTTGGGACAAAATTTGATTCCAAAATGGTGTCTCGAACAAAAATAATTTTTCAGGTTTTTTTTTGAGGAAGTGGGCCTTCCGGAACGTTCGGTTGATGCCGATCCGATGGTCAGAGACCGGATTTCCAAAGTACCGTCCGGGGGGAATATTCCTCTTTTTATTATCCGACAGAACGACTTTCCGGTGAGGACATTTTAGAGTTTGTAAAGGAAGGCCGATAAGGTTAGGATAAACTTTCCGAAGTGGCCGGAGCAGTGGCCGGTTACGGGTTCGGAATTTGGAATTGAGAGTCCCTTTTCATGACGCGTTATTGTTTTCCTATGTATGCACTGATTCTCAGCTTGTGTCTGTGCCGGGCTTCTCTGTTGGTTGGCCAGGATAGTGTCGGTTTTTTGCGAACAAACCCGGGGGCGGAGCGAGACAGCTCCGAACAGAATTCCAAAAGCCTAAAGCGCGATTTTATCGGTATCGAGCTGGGCCAAACCGTTGACGAATTCCGGCGGCAGATCAGCCGCAGAGAAAACAAAGACGTGCAAAGTGGCGGAGCTTTGCCGGAGAGTTACTACTATTTTTTATATGACCTGTATGTTTCCGAAATTGAAGATGGGGGAAAGCCGGAAACCTTGGTAGAAGTTTTCGGAAATGGCTTTGTCGATAAGGGCTTGTTCCAGTTTGCCGTTTCCGGTGAAGATTCGGAACCAAAGTTGATTGCCATCACCGTTTTTCTTGACCCGCAGTGGAGTTCCTATGACGGGCTGTTTCAGAAATTGAGCCAAGATTATGGCGGTCCCAAACAGTTGAATCCACAACGGAGTATTTGGGGAGACGATCAGACTGTTGTGACGCTGGAAAAACAGCTTCGCTACAAAATCATTGACAAGGGTTATTTGGACGAGTTGCGGGCCCGAAGTCAGGAAGAATTTGATCTGTATCAGCATAGTTACGAAGAATTTTTGAAGAAATTTTGATGTGTGCTCCTTAAATTTTCCCTTTGAGAATCTTGCCCTTGGGCCTTCCCTCGCAATTTTTCCGGTGCGGGTCCCTTGGTTCCTAATTGCCAATGTTTGATGAAAAAGCCGAACCGCAAAGTGCCTCCGCCGACGGTTGGACAAATGGGGTGGAGGCGGTAGGTACGGTGGAAAAGCTGATCTCCGGCGGTGCCGGCTTACTGCGTCACCAATCCTTGGGGGTCTGTTTTGTGCCCCATGTGTTGCCGGGAGAGTTGGTGCGTTTCCGGGTTGTGGGCAGTGCAGGATTGAAGTTGTGTAACGAGAAGCAGGATGAGAGCAATCCCCGTGGTTTCTTTCGTGGTTTTTCCCGTGCCGAGTTGCTGGAAGTTTTGAGGCCTTCACCGCTGCGTGTGAGGCCGCGTTGCGAGCACTATGATGTCTGTGGTGGCTGTGACTGGCAGCATGTTGGTTATCGGACGCAGATCGAGCTGAAATCTGAAATCGTGTTGGAAAATTTACAGCGTCTGGCCGGTGGGAAGGATTACAGAGCTCTGATGCGTCCGGCCATTGCAGAATCGGATTGTGGTGCGGGGGAAGATAGTCCGGGTTGGGGTTATCGTCATCGGGCAAAATTCTTCCGTTTGGATCGGGAAGACAGCACTCCGGAGAACATTGTTTCAAACGGGTTCCGGCGGCTGGGTTTTCGCAGGCGGGAGAGCCGGGAGTCAGTCGGGGTGCCCCGGTGCCAAATTCTGGACCCGAAAATCCTCCGCATACTGCGTGATGCGGAGGATTCCCCAAGTTTTGGTGATGAGGGTCGCGATGAGGAGTTGCATGTCTTCGCCGGTGAGCAGACTTGCCATTGGGGTGCTGAGGAGTTTGACTACCGTTGGAATGGCTTGATGCTGCGCAGCCGGGCACGGCTGTTTTTCCAAAGCAATGCCAAGGTTTTGCCGCTGCTGCTGGCTGAATTGCAGAAGAGTCTGGCTCCGATTTTATCCGGTTGGCAGGGGAGCTTCGTGGACCTCTATGCCGGGGTTGGCTTGTTCAGTGGGTGTCTCGCGCCGCTGTTGCCGGATCCGGGATGTGGAGAGAATCCGAGGCAGAAGTACTTTGCTGTGGAACGCAGTTCGGAGGCGTTTCACTATTTGAAGCAGAATTTGACCGGCAAGGGTTTTCGGTGTTGTCAGGAAGAAGTCGGGACCTTTTTGAAAAAGACTTTGCAGCGGAGTCGTTCAGCTTTGCAGGGTAGTTTTATCTTTGCCGACCCTTCCCGAGGCGGTTTGAGCACGGCGGTGAGACGCCATTTGAACAGTTGCGGGGCAGAATACATTGTCTATCTGTCGTGTGATGCGGCGAGTTTTGCCCGGGATATTGGGCATCTTACTCAGAGTTATCGCGTGGAGTATTGGCGTTTGATTGATTTCTATCCCCAGACACATCACATTGAAACATTAGCGTTGCTAAAAAATTTGCGAAAATGACCTAAATGGTATTCATAAAAGTCTGAGAAAGTCTAAAAAAGTCTGATTTGCCTGCAAAGCATAATCTTCCCGGGAGGGTAGATCTGCTTCGTTGTGTCTTATGTTTTGTACCTTCTTTAGGGTACCTTGAGGTGATTGACGTATCTAAAATTGTTGCACCTTCCGGCGACTGACCGGAAAGGAGGGACTATGCCGACAGAAGCGATCAAGAGTGTAAATAAGGGGGAGACCCTCAAAATGCCGGGAAAAGGAACAGGTAAAGACGGTAATGCCGTTGGCCAAACGAAGCTAACAGGGCCGAAACCTGCGTCCATTAAGAAGCGACGTGCCATTTGCCAGGCAACTTTGGAGGTTTGTCAGGCAAATGGCATCGGCAATGCGACTACGGCAGAAATTGCCCGCAGGGCCGGTATTGCCGTAGGAACACTATTTTGCTACTACGCGACCAAATTTGATTTGCTCAATGACATATATAAGGACATTGTTCGCAGGGTAACCGGCTATGTGCGACAAGGTCTGAAGGAATTGCCTGAATACAACAAAGAGGGTTTGTTGCGTCAACTTTGGCAAAGTCATGTTCAGTGGTATAAAAGTAATTCTCCGGAAGCAGGGTTTCTCAGCATGGTAATGAATCCTAACGGCGAATCATCGCCATACATCAGCGAAAAAACACTGGAAGAGTTGGCTACCTGCTATGATGATTTCAAGAAGGTTTTTCAGTCGGCAGTGGAACAGGCCGTGGTAAGGCCCCTGCCTCCGATGCTTCTTTTCCGCATTTTTACTGCCAACACTATGACTGTGGCCAGTCTTTATCAAAGCCAGGGGCCCCTTTCGGCATTTTTGCGGGAAACTCCGCAAATCCTCTGTGAGTTGGAAAATGCCGCGTGGGACATGATCGCTTTCCGGAGCAGCTAGAAAAAGTCTGCCTCACTTTCTGAAGGCTTGTCGGGTGGCGATCATTCTTCGGAATGATCGCCTGTAGCCTCGTTTCGGTGGGTTCCGTGCCAATGACTTGAGGCTCTCTTCCTCCGAAACGGCAGGAAGAATCGGCTCAATACTCAGAAATCCTTCTAAAACATTTTATATAAAAAGATTGCCTGACTTCGGAAGGGGAGAAACTTTCCGGAGATTCAATTCAGAGACAATATTCCGGATCTTCTCATTACTGATCCATTTTGGTTTTCGGTGTCAATTCTAAAGAAACAGTTTTTGGTGAAGTAAAAAAAAATGGAGGAGCTGTAGTTATAAAATGCTCACAGTTTTTTTTCCGGATTATTTTGGGCTTAACAGCCTTCTTCAATTTCAGCTTAATGAACACATCTTAACTGACAATCCTAAATTTGAATCTAAGGGAGGGGAACCTTGTTTCATTTTGAGGCAGGAGAGTTAGGTTGGTAGCTGCCCTTGATCAGATTTCTGTTGAAACGGGCAGCTACCTTTCTCGCTCTGCTTTTTGAGAATTCTGAGAAATGTCATTCTGTCCTGGATTAGATTTTTCAGCGGTTCTGAGAGCCTCGGGATTATTATTTACACTCTAATGCATAAGGCTTGATTTTCATGTCTGTGCATTAGAGTGTCTTTTTTCAGGATTCTTCGATGTATAAGTATAAAGTTGAAGGTGGGCATCCTCTGAAGGGCAGTGTCCGTATTCAGGGGAATAAAAACGCGGCTTTGCCGTGTCTGGCAGCAACGCTGCTTAGCGACGAACCTATTGTGCTGGAGAATCTGCCTGCGTTGCGCGATGTGGAGGTAATGCTCGGCATTCTGGAGAAAATGGGTTCTGTTGTGGAGCGTTTGAGTCCCAATAGCTATCGCATCCAAACAACGGATATTCGGCCGGAAATGCTGCAAGAGAGCGATTCCGGTAAGGTGCGTGCCTCTGTACTGTTTGTTGGGCCGTTATTGGCTCGGCTGGGATCGGTGAAGTTGCCGCTGCCTGGTGGTGATGTCATTGGCAAACGCAGACTGGACACGCATTTTCTGGCGATGAAGGCATTGGGAGCTTCCGGCTCGGTTAATGGTTTTCTGCATTTTCAGGCGAATAAACTGGTCGGCTCCAATATTTTCTTGGATGAAGCTTCAGTGACAGCCACAGAAAACGCGATTATGGCGGCAGCCTTGGCCGAAGGAGAGACGGTCATTGAAAATGCGGCCTCGGAGCCCCATGTTCAAGATCTTTGTCTTATGATTAACGCTATGGGTGGGGAAATCACCGGAATTGGCTCCAATATTTTGCGCATTAGAGGAAAAAAGAGTCTGCACGGTGCGGAATTCAAAATTAGTCCGGATTTCATGGAAATCAGTTCCTTCATTGGCTTGGCTGCGGTTACCCAGAGTGAGTTGGAGCTGATTGGCGTGCAGCATTCCCATCTGAGAATGGTGGCCATGGCTTTTCGGAAGATGGGCATCCACTGGACAGGGGGAGGTGAGGGACCGAATGGAGACCGCCTGATCGTCCCGGCGCAGCAGGCCATGAAGGTGTATTACGATGTTGACGGCTCGATACCGAAGATTGACGATTCTCCGTGGCCTGGTTTTCCGGCCGATCTGACGAGTATCATGACCGTGGTTGCGACCCAAGTAGAAGGTACCATTCTGATTCACGAAAAGATGTTCGAGTCGCGTTTGTTCTTTGTGGACAAGCTAATCAACATGGGAGCCCGCATTATTCTGTGTGACCCACATCGTGCGGTTGTGACGGGTGCCACGCGCCTGAGTGGCCAGAAATTGCTCTCTCCGGATGTGCGGGCGGGCATGGCTATGTTGATTGCGGCCCTGTGCGCCAGAGGTACCAGCGTAATTCACAACATTTACCAAATTGAGCGGGGTTATGAAGACATTGCTCAAAGACTCTGTGCCATCGGTGCCAAGATTGAACGTCTCCCCGAATATTCTTGAGTATTGAATTGACAGAAACCCGTACTTTCAATATTTTTTACTTTCCGTAAGCCAGCGTGGTGGAATTGGTAGACACGCCAGACTCAAAATCTGGTGGGAGCAATCCCGTGTGGGTTCGAGTCCCACTGCTGGTATCGTATACAGCAGATAAGATATTTACAAAAAATATCTTATCTGCTGTATTTTTTTAGTCGGCGGTTTTCTTTGAACAATGTTGGTGAGGTTGCTGCAAGGAAATTGTAGGCGAGTCGGATAGCCGGCGGTATTCTTCGCATCGGCCCTTGATTTCAGGAGCTTTGGGCCAATCTGTCCGGTAATTCGGCGGGTTTTGATATTCGCTCGCATCCGGTCATGATTACGGAAAGTCTGACCTAAAGGGAGTAAGCATCATCCTGTCTTTCCCGTGCAGATTTCCGGTACCGGATCTCGTATTCCTGTCCGGCATTCCTTAAAATTATTTGAATTACTCTAATTAGTTTGCAGCCAATTTTTTGACGACATAGTCAACTACATCTTTCAGAATGGTGTCATAATCCAGGCTGTATGCAGGGATGTCTTCCAGGTAGCGTGTCTTTTCCCGATAAGCCAGCCGTTTGACAGACTCTTTTGTGACTTTGTATGTGGGCTGAATTTCCTTGCGAAAAAACGCTTGGAATTCCTGCTGAGTAAAATCTTGATTTTGGCTGACGAAACCGGCTACCAAGCCACTCCCCAAAAGATCAATCAAGGCTTCCTGTTCTTCTTCGCTCAACGAAGGGATATCAAATTCATGATCCGGCTTAATGCCGTTGTTGGCTAAGTTGACTCCTTTGGGTGTGTAAAAATGTGCAATCGTGATTTTGAGAATGCCTTCAGGCAAAGTGACCGGAATCTGTACGGAGCCTTTGCCGTAACTTTTCTGTCCCAAAACTTCGGCCCGTTGGTTATCTTGCAGAGCTCCGGCCACGATTTCTGCGGCAGACGCAGACCCACCGTTAACCATGACAAAGACAGGTATATCTTTGGAAATGGAGGTCCGTTTTTTTGCCCGGAATTCCAGAATATTGTCGTTGGTACGGGCATCCGTAGTCACCACCAAGCCTTTGGAAAGAAACTGGTCTGCGATTTCTACGGCGACATTCAGTAATCCCCCGGGATTGTCGCGCATGTCCAGAATCATTGCATCTGCTGTGTTTCGGTCTCCCGGCCGGCCGGGCTTTGTCAGCATGTTCCGAATTTGCTTGCCAAATTGCTTATCTGCCACCGCATTAAATTGTAACAGATCAACATACAAAATATTCAGGGGAAGGCCACCTTCTGTCACCGTCGGGATCATTCCGGATTTTACCGCAGGGACTTCGATCTTCTCGCGCACAACTTCAATGTCCAGTTTATGTTTAAGTGCACGCAGCACGGTGATTTTGACTTGGCTCCCCGGTTCGCCCCTCACCGTATTTTGAACCTGCTCGACCGTCCAATTCTTGGCACTTTGATCATTTATGGCATGGATAAAATCATCCGTCATAATGCCTGCACGGAAGGAAGGCCCTCCGGGAAAGGGTCGGGAAACTTTGACGTAGTGTCGTTGCAGAAATTGATATTCCTCTGCCGGGGATCTCCGGCTCTCTTCTTTTTCCGGAGCTTCGTTTTCAACTTCATTCTCGTCAAAATTGTGTTGCTTGGAGATATATAAGCCTACGCCGCCGTAACTGCCGTTTGTGGTATCGCTTAGCTGATAAAAACCACTGTCCTGAAAAAAGCCGCTGAACGGGTCATGCAGCGGACGACACAAGGCAGCCAGAATCTCTGTATATAATTTTTTGGCAAATTCTCGGCTGTAGAAACCCTTCAATCGACTTTCGGAGAGTAATTCCTGATAGGCAGCCTGCAAGTCTTTCGGGTTGAACTGGAGGTATTCTTCTGCAAACTGCTCCTCCTGCTTGTTTTTTTGTTCTTCGCTCAGCTTGGCGCGTTTGGGGGCACGAACAGCGGCATTTTTCTTGATATCGGTTGCAGAACGTGCTTCACGTTCCCATTGTAAAATGGTCTTGAGAGCCTCTTCACTAATTTTTTTTTCATCCGGGAGCCAGTTTTCTTTGATTAACTTCATGGTGTCATCGGCTGACTGATATAGAGACTTTGGGGATACAGGTACCACGTAACGCTCAACCAAGAGTCGGTAGCTTTCGCCTATGGCCCGAGTATAGGTTTGATCATTGCCGGGAATTACCAAGCCCTGACCGGCAAGTTTCTTTTCATCCCGAAATTGGCCCCCAAAACCGAGGCCGGCGGTTCCCAAGACCCTGCCAAATATGGCTCCCACGATGACGAGAGCCACCAATACAACGAGGGGATATCTCCATGTTTTTTTACGTTTCATTTGTCTTTCGGTCTCCGTCTGTCCGGGTCTTGGCGAAAGACCGCAGAATCCCCAAAGTCTTTGGAAAAAGATTTGCCTGTCTATGGTTTGATGTTCCATCTTTTTTCTGTACCTCTGTGTTCTGTTTTAAAATCTCTAATTTTCATCTTTAATTTTCATGGTACCTGATGAAGGATGAGATTTACAATAGGTTTATAGATTCTCTGTCTAACCCACCTTAAATTAAGGGGATAGCACGGATAGTGGCATGTAAAAAAAAGAATTTTCTGTTTGGAGAAATCTTGAGCAGATGACGGAAAGGAGCGAATCAGATTACTATAATGCAGAGACAAAAGGGTTGTGCTGCATTTCCCGGCCTATTGTGGTCGGTTCACCATGACCGGAAAAAACCACGGTTTCCGGAGCCAGAGAATATAAGGAATCCTGAATAGAAGCGGAAAGAAGAGAAAAGTCCCCGCCCGGAAAATCACTGCGACCTACGGAGCCTTGAAAAAGCTGGTCCCCGGTCATCACACAACCTGCCTGGGGGAAATGGAAGGCAATGCCTCCGGGAGTATGGCCGGGCATGGCAAATGCTTCGGCTTCCAGTTCCGGCCAACTGTCCCATCGCAGTGATTGCTGTTTTCGGGCACCGGGAAATTTTAGGTCGAGCGGCACATCTACCGTCACCGGTCTCAGTTCAAGATTTCCGGCAAATGCACTCATAATTTGCGGGTTTTCAAAGAACAGAGAATCTTCGGTGCTGGCCCAGACCTTTAAGTTCTGTTTTTGGCGCAGTAAAGATGCCCCACCCATGTGATCCCAATGTCCGTGAGTCAGCAGGAGACATTGGGCCTCCAGACGCTCTGTGCTCAAAAAATCACCAATGGCAGTCAATGAGTTGAAAGGGGCATCTACAATTAGTGCTTTCCCCTCATAGGTGCCCACAGGATATTTCCGGTAGATAATATGGCTATTCGTGTGTATTGGCCCGAGGGGCATACTGGCCACGAGAAAACCATTTTGCAATTCGCTGATTTTTATCATAAAAGAACATACCGTGAAAAGTCTTGTGTGTCGGAGATTCGTCCCAGTCTGGATCACCGCAGAAAATGTGGCCAAACGGAAAAGATTCTCCATCTAAAAAGCGTGCCTGTTTGTCACTCAAAAAATAAAAAGAATGTTTAGTTCATTGAACTCGGGTATTTATGTTTAATCATGTTGGGTTGGCAGGTGTAACCCCAACATAGCAGTAAGAGTACGAACAATATGACACTGGTTCCCCAGTATGCATTCAGTATAGTCGCCACACCGGAAAAAAGACTCATGCCGATGAAGGCTGCGGAGAGACAGATGATCGCGCTCTTACGGCTCTCCTGACGGATATCATGTTCCGGATGCCTGACGGTTTGCAGAAACTCCAGGGAAAGAACCAGAAACTGGGCGAACAGTATTCGGGAGAGTGGTCGGAAGAATAAATCTTCAGGAGAGGGAAAAAGTCCCAGCAGCAAGAAGTCGCGAAAGTTTCCCGCCAGGAAATAGCCGGCAAGCCAGCAGAGCAACTCGTCTGCTTCGATAGCCACGAACCGAAAGCTCTTTGTTCTCCAATGATTCCGTTTGGGTGTGTTATTCTCTTCCCGGGCAGATGTGCGGTAGCGATGCAGAATAATGGACAGCAGGATAAGCACCGCAATTATTCGAAAATAGGCTTCACGAGAAATCAATAGTCGGTCGACAAATACCAGAAAAATATCCCACGGAAAAAAATCGGGCTCCGGGATGGTACGCGAAAACAGATAGATAGGGATGTACACAATGATGCCGGAAAAGAAAGAGCGAACCACACGAATCGGTTTCACACGTGAACCGAGAGTGGAATGCAATTTCAGGTAAAGGTAGAAGGGAAAGCTTGCGAGTAAAAATAGAGACATATACGCTTAGCCGTGTAGTCATGGGATGGATACCAGCCAAATTGGGGGACTTGTCCAATTTGGGACTGATCAAGGACTGATTAAATTTTGGGGATTGACTAAAATTCCGGAAAGTGGAGTGGGCGATATTGGATTCGAACCAATGACCCCCTGCTTGTAAGGCAGGTGCTCTAACCAACTGAGCTAATCGCCCCGTAAATTACCCCTGTTCAGAGTGTGGGCATTTTGTAACACAGAATGATAAACCTGTCAAGCGATCCATTTGGAAAACGCTAGGGCTAAACAGAATTAGAAAATATTTTTGTGCAAAAGCTTTATACAGGTTTTGATACAAATTTGTATTTCTGTGATTCTATCCAAATGCGCACTTCTCTGTATGATAAAATCCAAGAATGTTTGAATCATATATATGATCCAATCACCGTATCTTTTTTCAAATAGTATAAATAAATAATCGAATATTAAAAAAAATCTTACTTTGTCTCGGCTCTAAATCTTTTAGTACTTAGCTTGGTAATCTTATATCCGTAAGTTTTACAAAAATTCTCCGCTTTATCATTGCAGATATTTAATTTTTAGGGCATAATCGTCGGTCTTTGGTCAGTCTTGCCCTGTAGGCGGTGATTGCGAAAGATTGCTGAAAATCTGACAGTAGTTGAAGTGGCGGTTGATTCTTATTAAGAAAGAAATAAGTTAGAAAGATACATACGTAAAAAAGAGGTTAGTTTTATGGGTCGACAAAAAACTAAACAGTTGATTCTGTTTCTGCTCTTTACTCTAATCCCCGCTGCTGAATTGTTCTCTCAGCCGGAAGATATAATAGTCCAACAGGCAACGGTCAAGTATCTCGACAGAATTAAGGCCAAAGGGCATTTGATTGTTGCCATGATAAGTCGCGATCAATATCCATTTTTTTATACCACGGATGAAGGAAGTCTGGTTGGTTTAGATGTTGATATTGCCAAGAAGCTAGCGGCCAGCATTGGTGTACAATTGAAGATTGATCGGTCTGCGGCTTCTTTCAACGGTTTGATCCCCTTGGTGGAGTCTCGCAAGGTTGACATAGCTCTCTCCAAGCTGAGTCGTACGTTGTCGCGCTCTCAGAAGGTTCTATTCAGTAGGCCGTATATGATCTTCCGTCAGGGACTTCTGGTTAGCCGAATCCAGTTGGCCAAGATCAGTTCCAGTGATAATGCTGCCAGAGAAGTTATCCGGCAATTTTCCGGAAAGCTTGGTGTTATTGCAAATTCGTCTTATGAGCGATATGCCAAGGCTAATTTTCCCCAGGCTGAGATTGTGGCCTTTTCAACTTGGGAAGACACGCTGCAAGCACTCTCTGAGTCTAAAGTTTTTGCGGTTTACCGAGATGAAATGGAAACCAGCAAATATATTCAACAGAACCCGGAAAAAAATCTCTATTTTAAACCTATTGTTATCCAAGACAGAAAAGACCCCTTAGCCATAGCAATGCCCAATGATGCCTATCACTTTTTGTTTTATGTGAACCTGTTCCTTTCCTCTTTGGACTTCCTTCCGGAGGACTCGGAGGAGTTGTTGAACAAATATAACGAAGAGAAATTCGAGGAATAAATTTTCGAATAATTTGACCTGTATGTACCCGTTTTAAAGGATAGAACATTATGATGACAAGATTCCTGAAAAATCCTGTAACGGTATTTGTAGCCATTGCTGTTGGAGTACTTTGGGGCCTCTATTTCCCGAAAAATGCCCGTTATTTTAGCCAATTTAGCGACATTTATCTGTTATTAATCTATATGACTATCGTACCGATTCTGGTTTCCGCGATTATTTCAAGTGTTGGACAATTTATTCAGAACCCTCATTTTTTTCGTATAGCCTCGAAGACTTGGAAAGTTCTGGCTGTAACCATGGTTTTCGTGGGGATGCTTGGCTTAGTGGTTGGCATGATTCTGAAACCCGGCGACCTGCCTGAAGAAGAATCTCAGTATCTGTCCAGTTACATCGGCAGTCAGGTTGATGTGTTGGTTTTGAATTTGGATGAAAAGAATCAGAAACTGACGGAGGAAGATAGCTTTTTTAGTGTTTTTCTCGGAGAACTCATACCCGCCAATCTTTTCAGTGCTTTAGCAGAAGGAAGGACTTTGTCTTTGGCATTTATTTCCATCATCGTGGGTATTGCAGCCGGGGTCCACCAGCTAAGACAAAAAAACAAAAGTTCTCAGAATGCCCTAATTGCTTTGTGTGATAACGTTTTCTCTATATTTCAAATCATTATTAGTAGAGTATTGGTAATACTTCCTATAGCTTTGATCTTTATCACAGGCAGTTTGGTCGCTGAAAACGGGTTGGGTATTTTTGTTGCGACTATCCGTCTGATTGTCACTTTCTATGTCGTCGGCATAATTTTGTTGCTTTTGGGTTCCATTGCTCTGGCCGTAGCGACAAAAAACAGCATCCTCCACGTTTTGCGCGTATCTATGGCACCGGCCCTGCTCGGTTTTGTGACCAGAAACAGCGTGGCCACAATCCCGTCATGTATTGAAAATATGACGCAGGGTTTGAACATGGATGAGAGATTGGCCAAGTTGATGGTGCCTTTATTTCTGGTGCTGTGTCGTTATGGCAACTTGGCCTATTTTGCTGTAGTTACGATCTTTTCGATCCAAGTATATCAGATTGAATTTGGCCTCGTTGAATTTGTCATTGTTATCCTCAGTATTATTCTTACCAGTATCGCCACGGCTGGTGCCACAGGGTTCGCAACGCTCAGCGTAATTTCCATTACTTTCCTGCCGTTAGGCATCCCGGTCGAAACAGTGCTGGTTATACTGTACGCAATTGACCCAATAATTGACCCTATCCGGACTATGCTGATTGTGCATACGAATTTCTCTACAGTTGGAATTATTGGTGGTACCAGGCAAGCCAAATTAGAGAAAGTGAAGCGGAAACCGATAATTTCAGGCTGAATCCTGATTTCCAATGCACTGCAGGCTCGGTATCCTGTGTCATGTTCCCACTGGAGTGTAGGTTGGGTTTTCAAGCCGAGTGTATGGTGAAAGTGTCTCATGAACAGAATGGATAAAAAGAAAGCGAACTTGGTTAGCTTGAAATGCTTTGGCTAATAGGTAGAATGGTTCAATCGATACAGAACCCGTTGTGAAAGCAAAGAAGGCCCTGGAGATACTTTTCTTTTGCTGTTGTGGTCTCTAATAATTGTGGTTATTAGAATAGGCTGTGAGAGAAAATCTATGAGGGAAGAGCGACGGAAGAACCGGTACAGAAAGAAATAAATGGCATAGAAATATCAGCTATACAGTAAAATGATGTAGAAACACTTGAGACTTCGGAAGTAATAAACGTAAGAAGTAGATTTTGTCTAATGGGGGTAGTTTTGCATCCCTCAAAAGAGAATATAAGATAATGAGTGCTGTAGAATTAAGAATAGTATAGTGTTAAAAATGAAAGGTATGGATCATGATAAATAAGAGCAATGCGCGGGAGTTTGAATCCGATTTTGCAAAGGGCTGTTTTGCAAAGGACTGTGAATAATTCTTCAGGGAATCTGAAGGAAAAGGAAATCGCATGTCATACCCTGCCGGAATTTCGGAAAACCTCAGGCTGTCAAGAAGCGGCAAACGGAAGAATGCAAGCATGTCTTTGCGTTCATTTCTTTTAATTTGTAATACATCTTTTCTACTCCTGTTTTTTCTAATCGTTTTGTATCTTCTGAAGTTACAAAATGAAGTGATCGGTTTCCGTTCCAATTTACAAATACAGAGTGAAGTTGCCCGTCAGGTTGAAAATGAGGTATCTGCGTATTTTGAGCGTGCATCACGCGAGTTACGCCAATTTCACGGTCTGCTGGAAGCGGATTTTGAGGAAGGAAATTTCTCATCGGAGTATATTTTTGCCTTGGCCGAAACGATTATGCATCAGGAAGAGAGTCTGAGTGCGTTGTATTTTGGTCTTAGTGACGGTTCTTTCTACATGGTGAAGCGGACTTGGGATGGTGTCATGGGACGTAAAACGGTTACCAATGACGGAAAATCTATCATAGAACGTTGGGAATTCCCTTCAGGCCAAGATTTGGGTCGTTACCCTACGTTTGGGGAGTATAGCATTGAAGAAGGTTATGATCCGCGGAGCCGCAATTGGTATCAGTCTGCAAAGAATGGAGAAGAAATCTGGGTTGGGCCGTATCCGTTTTTTACGGACCAGTTTCTCGGTATGACGGGGGCTATTGGTCTTAGAAATGAATGGGTAGATGGCGTTGTGGGTGTCGATGTGAATATCGAAAATCTGGGTAACCACTTGCGGGAATTACCCTACGGCAAACTTGGCTCCATCGTTATCAAAAATGACGAAAACGAGTTGGTTGCCATCAGTGATAAAAATACTTCTGATTACGATCTTACGAAGATTCAATTTGACACGGCAAAAAACAAACAAAATATAGGCCTTCGCAATGTTTCTGAACTGGACAGCAGCAGGTCCATGCGATTTTTTGCCAAGACTGTTCTGTCTCTGGATAAGGAGGAGCTGAGAGAGCGATTTGTCTGGGAATCGAATATGCTGGACCGCTTGTTGGCAATATTCTTTCCTAAAAATGCAAAAAGCTCCAATATTCGAAATATTATGCTTCAGGGTACTGAATATGGAAATATTATGCTGGATGATCAAAGTTATTTGTTTATTTACAATAGTTTTAGTCCATTTAAAGATATTGATTGGTCGATATATACTTTTACCAATATCATGGATATTGGTAACTCCCTCAGTTACCTTAGTCAGATTATAACTTGGATTTTCTTAGGATTCGTTTTGTGTTTTATAGCTATATTACAATATGTATCTAAATTAATTTCCAAACCTTTGGGCAGGCTATCCCGAATGATGGATGGTTTTAGCAGAAGTTTGATATTGGACAAGGATTTCGTCAACGAGAGTCGTGTGAAAATTGACGAGATAAATAATATCGGAAATGTTTATAATAATTTGCAAAATGGTTTTCGCCTATTCAAAAAATTTGTTCCGGATGCAATTGTTAAACGATCAATGAACAGTGCTTTTTCGGGTGATAACCAGATGAATTCGAACATGGATAAAAAGCAGATTTCTATCTTGTTCACAGATATAGAAGGTTTCACTTCTATATCTGAGCGAGTGGAGCCTGAAATCCTTTGTAGGTGTCTCGAAGTGTATCTTTCTGCTATGAGCCAGGAAATTGGAACAAATAACGGTGTGATCGATAAATTTATCGGTGACTCCATTATGGCTCTGTTTGGGGCTTTTCGCAGCTCGGAAGAGAGCGATCGCTTAATTGCCCGACAGGCGGTTGCGTCTGCCCTGGCCATGAAGAAAAAGGAGAGTCAGGTCAACTTGGCAATTCAGGAGATTGCTCCCGATGTGTCCTTTCGTACCCGAATTGGCATTAGCATGGGTGATGCCATGATTGGGATAATAGGTTCTGCGCATCGTTTGAACTTTACGGCCATTGGAGACCAAGTGAACCTGGCCAGCCGCCTGGAATCCGTGAATAAAGAATACGGTACCGGTATCATTGTTTCAGAACGTAGTAAAGAGCTGACCGAGGATATATTTGTCTTCCGCTATCTCGGGAGTACTCATATACGCGGCAAAGTTGAGGCAGAAAAAATCTATGAGCCGATTGATTACCAAATAGAGGTTTCTGATTATTACAAGGGTTATTACCGAAATTTTGATCTGTTGCAGGCAATTCTGGAAGAAAATAGTCCGGAGCGATCAAAGAGAGCCGTGAATTTGCTCGCCAAGCATTTCCCCGGTGTCAATGATCCGTTTTTTGATCAGATTAAACAAAAATCTCGTAGTTGGCCGGATTGAATTATACAGAACCGGGGGGAGGATTCGATGGTGAGAAAAACTATTGGTATTGTCGGTGGTGTGGGCCCTCAGGCCGGTATAGATCTTCAGAGTAAGATTATCCGTTTTACCGAGGCCTCTAAGGACCAGGAGCATCTTTCGGTAGTCCATGTATCCTTTTCCTGCCAAATTGGTGACCGCAGCGAATATTTACTGGCTCCGGAAAGTCAACCGAACCCCGGTGAGGCCGTCTATAAAGTGATTGAGCTTCTATTCCGTAGCGGAGCACAGGTCATCGGCATCCCCTGTAACACATGTCACGCTCCGCCAATTTTTGATCCGATGCGAGACAGGGTTGCCCGCGAATTGGGGCCTGAGATTAAATTGCTGCACATGATTGAAGAAGTCTGTAAGGTTGCACGTGCCGGAGGTTTCCATAAAATTGGTTTATTGGCTACTCAGGGGAGTTACAATTCTAATTTATACGTAGACATTTTTCGAGAGCAGGATATTGAAATTTTGCACCCGAAAACCGAGGCACAATGCCGGCGCGTACACAGTTCTATTTATGATCCAAAGTTTGGTATCAAAGCTAATTCCGGAAAACCGGACAATGAGTTTGCCCGAAATATCTTGCTTTCAGAAGCCGATATTTTGGTCTCCAGGGGTGCACAGGCGATAATCATGGGTTGTACGGAGATCCCTCTGGTGTTAAGGGAGAATGAACTTTCTGTTCCGGTATTTGATGCTACGGCAATCTTGGCTCAAGCTCTGGTTTCTCAGGCGATGGATTAGATCTCTCAGATGTTGCCCCGGTTTTTTCATTCTCCGGGTTTTGGGGGAAATAGAAGATGGGGATTGAGGAAGCAGGAGGACTACGGAGTCGACTCTGTTTAAACCTGCAAAGTCGAAGAAACATTTGAAGAGATATTGGGAAGTACACCTCAAAACACTTTATAGGACCGTATTGTATAGCATAATGATTTTCCCGATCGGCACGAAAAATAGCTTTGGCAGGCTTCCCGCGATGGGGAAGTGGGTCCTTGGTGCAATCTGTTTTGTCAGTCTTGCCGGCTTGCTGATGTCCGCCGGCCGGAGTCCTCGGACGAATCGGCCACCTGTGCAAAACCTGCCACAATCCTGCATTGAAAATCTGGAGATGTTGGCACCACAGAACGGCACCCAAGATTATTATTCTTGGGAAAATACTCGTGAATTTTCCGGAGTGGAATTGCAGGCTATCCAAAGTCTGTATCTGCTCGCTGAAAATGTGGACGTTCAGACTGAAAATGGCCAAGATAAGCACCAACCATCTGAGAGTGAGTTTGAACAGGCACCGTTGGAGAATGGCAATTTTCGGACCATTTTGCCAATCCGAAATGTTGACGGGTGGAATCTGTTCGTTCTGGCAGAACGTTTTGCCCCGGACAGCAATTTCATTCGCAGTTTCGTATTGCTAATTGAAGGCAGCAACGGCTGGCAGAGTCGCTATCTCTTTCCTGCCCAAGTTGGTGAGGCCGGGCAGGATCATTATGAAGGAGGCTACGACTTTGCCATGTACGGCAGTGATCTGAATTACGATGGCCGTGAAGAACTGGTGTTTATCAGTCACACGGGCATGAGTCCCGGCTACGGCAATAGTGAAATTCTGCAAGTCTCCCAGCTGTCTGACCGGATCCGACTGGAATTGAAAAATCTGGGAGTTCCCCGACTGCACAGTCATAGAGCCGAATTCCAGGATGGTTTTTTGGTGCGGGTGCAGCTAAAAGAAGAGAACAGCCCTACCTTGATAAGCCGAATACCGTTGGCCAAGCAACAGGAGATGTACTTTGACCCAAATGGCAAATGGTTCGGGGGCACAATCCGCCCTTGGCTTTCGGAAGAACCGACCCACGTACAACCCGTGGAATGGAACTGTAACAATAGTACTTATGAGTTACTGTATACCCTGCAACCGTTAAAAGGCCTTGCCAACGCTGACACCATTGGCTATTTCGGGAGTTTTTGGATGCTGCAATCGAATGACGGGAGAGTCGGAATGGGGAGAAATGGCAGAAGGGCCGAAACGATTGTTTCTGTCCCTCAAAGTCAGAGCCAAAGCCAAAATCAAGGGAAAGAGTCTCGTGATTCGTCCTCCGTTCCTTCGTCCGGATGGACCCTGATTGAGAATAATTTCTATCCGTTTCCCGGTAATCGGGTATTGGAATACGAGTCTTTGTTACCCTGAGATTTCGGAAATCGCCCTGAAATCCCGGCAATCCTGCGAATCTTCCGGGCTGTTCATCTTCATTGAGAACCTCCACGCTTTATGTCCAATTGCTACACTCCGACTACACTTCCTCCGGAGGTGCTTCCGGTTTTTTTGGAAATCTTTTTCATGCTTTGCTGCCGTGAACCGGGCTTTTTTTGGCTGGACAGCGGGGATGGTCGTTACGCAAAACAGAATATCCGGGATGGGCACGGAGTGGACGGTGCCAATGTTCCGGGCCGTTTTGCTTTCTTCGGTCTGCGTCCGGAACATCGGTTGCAATATTATGCCGATCAGAGCTTACATAGCTCAGAGCTCTTTCCCGGCGGACAAAAAAAAACTGTGCAACACCTTTCTCCCAAGGGGGTCCTGGACGTTTTGGAGCAGCTGGCCGGCCGCTATCAGTTCAGTGACAGCAGGGGCCCGGCTGGTTTTATTCCATTCCACTCCGGGTTGGTCGGTGCATTTGCTTACGAATTTGGCTACTACCTGCAAGAATATTTTTATTTGGGCAGGCATTCCGATCCGGCACAATTTTGCAGGAATAAAGAGACTACATTATTGCTGGAGTTTGCCGCTTATCCCGCCGTTTTGGCCGTGGATATGGAGTTGAACCAAATCTATATTCTGGGCAAGGAACAATCATCGGCCTTTAGTCTGCTGCGGGAAAAGTTAAGCCAAAGTTTGAGAATGGCTCTGACTCGGGCCCGGCATTTTGGCAATTTCGGCAACACGGACGATGCCGAAAACAGCCGACCGGATTGGCAGCTTCATGGTCAGTACAACTTCGCTGAATACTGTCAGAAATTTACCCAAGTGCAGGAATATTTAGAGCAAGGCGAAATTTATCAACTGAATTTAACCCAAAAGTTGCGACTGTCGGCCGATCTTGGCGGACAGTCCGCCGAAACCGCAATATCGGATTTGTACCTACAATTGCGCCGCAGGCACCCAGTGCCATTTGGCTGTTTCTACCGTTTTGGTAGTGGCCGGCATTTGCTTTCTTTCTCGCCGGAACGTTTTTTCCGGCTTTGTTGGAAACCTTCATCCGCCGGCGGGCAGGATGAAGGTCACTTGCTGGCGCGTCCGATGAAAGGTACCCGGCCGCGCAGCGCGCAGCCGGAATTAGACCGGCAGGGTTATGACAAGTTGTGTCAAAGTCCCAAAGAGCGGGCCGAGCTGTTAATGATTTGTGATTTGCTGCGCAACGACCTCTACCGTATTTGTCATCCTTCCAGTGTTCGGGTTGCGGGAGGAAGCCCGGACAGTTGGCCCTTTATCATTGAGAAATATTCTTCCGTGTGGACACAAGTTGCCGCCATCAGTGGCACACTGGGGCCGGAGTTTCGCCCGCCGGGTCGGCAAAAAGACCGGGATAGTTCGTGCTGCGGTTCCGCAGGCGTTTTGTCCGACCTGTGGCAAGCCCTCTTTCCCTGCGGTTCTATTACCGGTGCGCCCAAAATGCGGGCTATGGAGTTGATCGGCGAGCTGGAAAATAGCCAGAGACAATGGTATACTGGAAATTTCGGCTACATTGACGGCAACGGTAACATGGAATTTAATGTATTGATCCGCAGTTTCTACAGCGAGGAATCTTCGGAAGTTTCCGCCCGAAACTTGGCCCTGAATTATCATGTCGGGGGTGGCGTGGTGAGGGACTCGGAACCCCACGCCGAATGGCTTGAACAGGAGGCCAAATGCCGGTTCTTCCTGGAGACCCTGGGCCTGTCGTTTCCGGGATAACGGATGAAACAGAGGCACCATTACATTTGCTTATCTGTTACTCCTCATTGGACGGGTTGTCCGACAGGGATCTCGCCGCATTCTTGCGGTAGGCATTGGTAGAGCAATCGGCGGTAAAGTCGTAAGCAGACGACGTAAAATCTTCATTGGCATCGGGAATGTCGTCCGGCACCTGCTCCACAGGCTCGATCCAGAAAATTACGGTCGCACTAATTTGCAAATTATCATTATTTTCGGGGTCATCGAAACGGGTTCGGGGTAAATATCGCAGGCGGTAGCCATTTTCAAATCCGGCCAATATCAGATAGTTCTTGTCCCCATAACGGGTGTAGGCCAATGGATAGGGCTTTTGTGGTGCACCTCTGCGGTAGAGTTGCAAGCGAGTTAAACCGTATGGCAGTGTTCCCTGTTCCCGAAAACGCCAAGCGGAGGAACCGGCAATCTGCTGTGCCGGAACGATGATCATTTTGCCATAGCGATATTGCCATTTGCAAAGCTGTTCTGCGTCGGCAACCTTTAACAGCACGGTCGACTCGGCTTTTTGTCCGTTTGGGAAGTCGGTCGGCTCTTCTGTCTGCGCCGAATTTTCCCGGGCAATCAAGCGAAACTGTGGCTCATTTAGTCCTTGTGAACTGTATGACGGAAGGAGAGAGGATGTCTGCCCGGACGCTGTTTCCGGCTCTGTATTGTTGTTTCCGGCCGGTACCGGAATGGCCCGGAACAAGGAAGATTTTTCGCAGCTAATTGCCTTTTTGCCTTGATTCTGTTTCCGGAATGCTCTCCATGCTCTCCATTGGAACCGAAAACTTTCGGAGACTACAAAGGGATAGTACATTTTGCCATAGACATCTACATTGCGTTGCACGGCGAAGACATAGGCACGGTCTCTGCCGTTGTCGCGCCACAACAGTCGGGCAAAAATTTGCTGATTGGCACCGAGTGGGCCGGCAAACTCGGACAGTCGGGGTATGGCTTGGCGCGAAGAAAATCGACCCGTGGCTCCGGCACCGCGTCTAAGCTGATTGGCATCCGTAAAAATCTTGCCACCTTCCTCCGCAGCCAGAGTTTGGTAATATTGCCAAACGGTGGCAAATCCATCGCTGCATGCGCGCAGGTCATAGGTGGCATTAAAGTTGCTTGGAGAAGAGGCCGGCAGAGTGGTCTCATCTGCGGCCGGCAGTGCTCCGGCACGGAGCAGGCCGGAGAAAAAGAGTCCTATAATAAAGATGGACCACGCCGCCCGAAAAGCCTTATTTCCCCAAAAATCCTTATTTCCGGGGGGCTTTAAGCCTGTTTTCTGCGTGAGTGAAAAGGTGTTCATGGTTTCCATCTCCGGAAGTATCCCGAAAAACGGCTTACCGGGAAACGTTTGTATTTGCTCGGCCATCCCGGAAAAATTCCCATGTTTCGTCTGAGGAGGGGGCATATTCTCGGAAAATGGCTAAAGATCACAATTGGAGACCTACTATAAAGTCGGCAATTTTTTGTTGTTGAATGTAGGTTACTTTGTAGACTATAGCCAAATCTGGATAAAACTGCCGGATGATTTTGGAGGGAACTGCCAAACCCCTTAAACTAATAATGGGTATGAATGATCCCATTCGTTGTTTGGCTTTACTTCGATTTTGTTCTCTCTGCACAGTTTTCAGTGAGAAGGGTATGGCGTTGAAGAACGATTTAAGAGACTCTGAACAGACAGTCGATCCGGCCGGGAGAGAGTCCCGACTCCGGACAGTGGAAAACACAGGCGTATTGCTGGAAAGATACCGGGCCGTGGAGCCGGGAACAATTCTCCACAGTGACGGCATCAGAGAACTGCACTTATGCGAAAATAATTGCGAACTGTTGCGCCATTTTGACAGTGCTTCTTCTGCTTACTATCGCGAAAATATTGCCGAATTTGCGGACTTGAGTATGCGTTATGGTTACCTACTCCGCAGTGGGGCTATGGTGCCCTTGGGTATATGGCATTTTGGCGGTGAAATTCGCTATGGCCTGATTACCTTGGTCGATTTGGAGAAGAATGATTTTATCGGTCAGTATACCGGCGTTGTCCAGGTCTCCGATGGGGGGCTTGCATACGAGAACGGCCAAGGGTACAGCAGTGATTATGCTTGGGACTATCCGGACTATCCGGAAGATTGGCCGGATATCGAAATTTCTGCCGAAAATGCGGGCAATGCCTTGCGTTATGCCAATCATAGTTTTGACCCGAACTGTCGGGTAGAGCATACTTTGCTTGACGGAGTTTGGGTGCTGTTTTTCCTCGCAGACCGGGATATTCCGGCCGGGACACAGTTGTTGGTCAACTACGGTGAGGATTATTGGACTAATGATATGCGGGATATGGTCTATATTTAGCATGGAAACCTCTGTTCGGTCTCCCGTCGAGACTCCGGCAGACCGGCGGAGTGGTAAATATGATGAGACGGTGCTTTGTCGTATTGGGTTTTTGTTACACTTTAGATTTTGTTGCACTTTGGAGTGGGCTGGCTTATGAGTGGATATTCGGAACCGAACTATGATTCGGAGGAGGTTGCCGAGCGGCCAAATTATGCGCTGCTTGGCCTATCGCACGCCTTATTGGTCACTGCCGTAGGCAGTTTAGTCATGATTTTGGGCTATCTAATCGGGCTGTGGAGCAGTCACCTGTTCGATACCTTCTGGCAGAGTTTTCATGTTCTGAGTTTTTATCTTCCGGGTTTGTTCTTTGCCGCAAGCAGGGCCTTGCTGCAACCTCAGTGGTTGCACGCCTTTGGCCTGCTCAGCTTTAGCATTCTGCCTCTTATGACCCTGAACGGGATTTTTCAAATTCTGTTGGCTACGCCCTCGAATTTTAACCTGTGGCTTACAGGGCGTTTTTCCCTTTCGTCTTCGCTGTGGCTGCTTTCCGGTATTTTTGCCACCCAAGTATTGTTTCTGCTGCATCCGGTTTTTCGCAATTTTCTGTTCTCCCTTAGCAAGCTGACTTTTCAGACTTTCCGGGAATCGGAACGCTATCCTAAAGAAGATTTGGAAGAACTTGATTCCCGGTCGAGGCTGCGAGTTGGTATGGGTCTGCGGCCGCCTGAAATTCCCACTCCGGGACCGGGTCTGTCCGAACCACCGTTTTCCGGCGGTACTTCCGTTCCTTACATGAGCCGGAACAGGAGTAATGTGAATGATCCGAATAATCTGGCCGGAGAGACGGAAAATGGCTCCCCGGAGATGGAGCCGCCGCTGCACGATGTCTTAGAGCCGGATGAATTAAATGGCGAGAGCATTCATGGGGATAGTATCCATGGAGAGAGCATCTACGGAACAGAACCGGACTTAGTACAAGAATCCGACAAAGGTCAAATCGATCAGCATACCGGGGCCTCAAACTCTGATTTTCCCGATTTTTCCAGTTTAGAGGGCAATTTCAGGAACTCCAATGAGCCGGCTGAAGGCAGGCAGGAGGAAGATGCCTACCGGGATAATTTTTATGATGATTCATTTGATACTTTTGATACTTTTGATACTTTGCCGCCGGAACTGCGGGGAGATTTGCAAGAGGAGTCTCAAAAGGAGTCTCGAGAAGAATCCCGGCCGGGCTATGATTTTGAGGCACTGAAAGACGATTTAATGGCCGGCAGTGCCGAAGCAGAACAACAGCTTGCTGAGCAAGAACAGTATCAAGCAGAGTTTCAGGAACAATTTGAAACGGAACAAAGCCTTGGTCAGGAACCGGAAAATACCGTAGATCAGGCTCCTTCAGATGATGGGGACAATCCATTTGAATTTCCAATTGAACCTATTCCGGATGATTTGGAAAGCCTGTTACCCGAAGAAAAACTGGAAGAAAAGGGCCTTCGGGACCCGGGTTTTGATATTTTGAGCACCAACACCGAAAACGGTTTATCCGAAGATACGCTGACTTCGGCACGGGAGCGCGAGTTAAATCCGGTTCAACTGGCCTTTGAACATGCCGGGTTGGAGCGACCTCCATTTTTTGCCGACAGCAAAACGCTGGCAGAGAGTATGAGAGGCATAGACTCCGAATTTGAGGCTGCGGAACGGCATGAAGTCCTGGATCCCAGGGAAGAATACGGCGAACATCTCGCAGCACGAAGAGAGGTGATCCGCCAGGAAAAGATTTTGCTCCGCATTCAGGAGGCAGATGGCCAACTGGTTGATGAAGATATGGCCGATGAGTTGTTGCAATCTGAGCAGGCGATCGGTGACTGGCGCGATGATTATAGCGGCCGGATTGCATTGTCTCCGGACTTGGACAATGCAAATCCGGATGAGGGTATAGAAGATAGTGAAAGTGTAGATGATTCCGGAGGTACAGAGGAATATCCACAAGAAGGGTTCCCGGAAAAATTTGATAACTTGGACGATGGTGTTTCCTTTGCTGTCCCACCCTCAAATGAGGATTCCTCTGATAGTGCGGCCGAAGAGCTCGAAGTTTCTCAGCTACAAAGAGAATTGCAAGAGTATGGTCTCTCCCCGGCAGAGGATTTTGAAGCCCAAGAGGGGGCTGAATTCGGAGAAGAGACTGAGGTTCATGGACCTGCCGGGGAGCGAGATGTAGCGGGAGAGGAGGAAGAGACGCCGATTGGACAAAGTCAATGGACACCATCGGGAGAAGATGCGGACAAAAATGTGGACATAGGCGACACTGCTCCGGAAGAGACAGACGATGGAAATGAGTCAAAGGAGCAAAAAAGAACTCTGCCTGACGGATATGATATTGAAAATACGGATACAGAAGAGGATACAGAAGCCGAGTTTTCGGGAACGGACTCTACGGAGCCCGGGTTTGGACTTGGCCCTGAAACGGAGGAACATGACGAACAGAGGAGTATTCAGGGCATCAGTTTGGCTTCCGGTCCTATTGCCGGCACTGTAGATTTTTCCGAGCGGGACCCGCAAGGTGATGTGGCTATTCTGCTCAGCGAGTGGTTGGCTACAGACCCTGCAAGTTTGCAGCAAGAGGAAGAGGAAGAGGAAGAAATTGATACAGAACCTGAATCTGAGGAACCACAGTTTCCTGTCGGAACTGAGGAAGAGGATAGCAATCCGTTCTCCCAAATTTCAACTACGGATGTTCTGTGGGATGAATTTGCCTTTCTGGATGCGGAGTTTTCGGTCGATGAGGAACAACAAGATTCGAAAGGTTCGGACGAGATAAAGAATTTGTTTCCCGAAGGGGAGGCCGAGTTGTCGCAATTGGCGCAGCAATTGCGACACGATGTACAAGATGGGCAAAATGAGGGGCAAGATAACGAACAAGATGACGAAAGGGACGAAAGAGAAGAGGCGGAGAATAGGGAAAATAATGCCGGAGAACCTGAATCTGAGGAACCGGAACAGAAAATAGAGTTGGAGCCGGAGGAGGAAGGATACGAAAGCCATAACAGGGAGGCCGTAATCAGCGTTTTGACGGAGTTAGAAGAGGTTCTCGAAGAGTTCGCGCGCGAGGAAGAAGAGCCGTTTGCGGAAGAAGCACAGGAGGAACCGAAAGAAGAAAGGCAAGAGGAGACCGACCTTACAGAACCAGATACCAATGATAAGAATATAAACCAACCATTTCAGGAATTTCTGTCGAATCTGACTTATTTGACGGAGAACAAAGTTGTCGGGTCGGAAGAATCTGTGCCGGAGGAACCTGGCGCGGAGGAGGAGCAAGCTTTGGATTCCTCTGAATTTCCGGAGTCTTCTGAGTCGGAGGAACCCGGCGTAGAAGAAGGCAAAACCGAGCCGGCTGTTGCGGTTATTCAAGGTCAGAATCAGGAAACCCAAAACGAGGAATCCTCAAACGAGGAATCCTTGGAGGCTGAATTGAAGCAGGCTCTGGAAAACGAACCGGAGGGCGGAGGGCAGGAGTTTAACATTCATTTTCCCCTTGAGGAAAACGAAGGCAGCGCAGTCGGAGAGGCGGTGACGTTGGAAGAACCGGCAGAAACCGACTCTTTTACCGAAGATTTGACGGCAGACTTAGCCGAAGAGGAAATGGAAGACGAGTTTGAGTTGGAAGAGCTGTTGAAAAATGAACTTAGCGATACGTCAAACAAACCGGAATTTGGTGATTCGGCGAATAGTCCCATAGAAAGTTTTTCTGTGGCGGAGGCAGCAGAACAGGCTTTGCGCGAAAAAGAAGAACAGGATGCCCTGCGCGAGGAAGCGCGAGCCCAAAGGATGTTGGTACCGCCGGTACAAAAGTCTTGGCAGGTCTATGAGGTGACGGCAAGTCAACTGATTGACTATGACCCGGAAGAAGAAGAGCGCAACTCCCGGATTGATAAGGAAACCGAAGAGGCGGGTGAAGCTTTGCTGCAAACTTTGAAAAAGTTCAAGATTGAAGCAAATATGACCCACATTTTGAAAGGGCCCTCGATTACTGAATTTGGTATCTTGCCGGCACCCGGAGTCAAGCTGAACAGGGTGGAGCAACTGGCCGATAATCTGGCAATGGAGCTGGCGGCACGCAGTATTCGCATCGTTGCTCCGATCCCCGGCAAAAAGGCTGTGGGCGTGGAAATCCCCAATCGTCGGCGGGCTACGGTGTCTTTTCCGGCTCTGATGGACTCGGAAGCCATGCAGGAAGCTCGTAGTCAGATGCGGTTGCCTATTATCTTGGGTAAAGAAATCAACGGGGAAGTGCGAATCGCCGACTTGCGCCGCATGCCGCACTTGCTGATTGCCGGTGCTACCGGGGCGGGCAAGTCGGTTTGTGTCAACGTGATTATCAGCACTCTGATTCTGAGCCGCACTCCGCAGGAGCTGCGCTTGCTGATGATAGACCCCAAGATTGTTGAACTGAAACAATACAATGATATTCCACACCTGCTGACTCCGGTGATTACCGATGCTCAACGGGCCTTGCAGGCCCTCCAGTGGGTCAGTGGTGAGATGGAGCGGCGTTACGCCTTGTTGGACGCTATTGGTGCGGGCAATAAGGGGATTGAGAGCTACAATCGCTATATTAAAGAAAAAAATATGGCGACTATGCCACTGGAATTTATCGTGGTTATAATCGATGAATTTGCTGACTTAATGAGCTTAGTGGGCAAGGAGCTGGAGGGGATGATTGCCCGTTTGGCGGCCATGTCGCGAGCAGTGGGCATCCATTTGGTGCTGGCAACGCAACGGCCCTCGGTGGACGTAGTCACGGGTCTGATAAAGGCCAATTTCCCGACTCGGATTGCTTTTATGGTAGCCAGCCAGACAGATTCACGCACGATTTTGGACTTAAAGGGTGCGGAACAGCTTTTGGGCCAAGGCGATATGTTGTTTTCTTTTCCCGGTCAACCCTTGGTTCGTGTGCAGGGTGCCTATTTATCTGAAGAAGACGATGAACGTATTTCCAATCACATCAAAACTACAGGTAAACCAGCCTATCTCGATGAAATTATATTTGAAGACGGAGAAACAGAAGAGACGCATTCCCTGGAATCCGGTGGTGATGAGTTATTCCCACAGGCGGTAGAAATTGCCTTGCAGGCCGGAGAAATTTCGACTTCCTTCCTGCAACGCAAACTTTCCATTGGTTATAACCGTGCGGCCCGGATCATTGATGAGATGGAGGATCGGGGTATTATCGGCCCGGCCCAGGGCAGCAAGAAGCGCGAAGTTTTACAGGCGTTTTAGCGGGCGGGGATTGTGGTTTCGGGCATTTGCCGTACGATGGGTATTTCGTTAGACTGGCTCGGCAAATTTAGGTGGTCTGAGTTTTGGATAACTTGAACTAATTGGGAAGCATTAGAATTATTTCATTTTATCGCAGTATTACCGTTTACGGAATCTGTGGAAGTCTGTAGCCTCTGCAAAGCTGGTAAACAGCTCGTAAGAAAAGTACATAATTTGATTTTGTATATTATTTAAAATAAGAATTATATAATTTTGTCAATTTTTTTTTCACAGAGTACCAAGAAGATATCTTTGTTTATTTCTGTCTGTAACAGAGTCCGGATTAACGGACTTCAAAAGGATGTAGCTATGAAGAAAGTTGTGAATTTGTCATTACCGTACAGTTTACCGATTGCTGTGAGTGTGTTACTTATAATGTTGTGGGGTGGACAAAGTCTTTTTGCCCAAGCCCCCACGGACGAGTGGCGCAGGGCAGGATTGGATGCTATGGTTGCAGAACCGGGGCAGGCGTCTTCCATATTGTCCAATCCGGCCGGGATCAAGACCAAGGAAGAACGCCGAGGTTTATTGAGAAGAAAGGATAAGCCGGCCCAAAAACACGAATGGATCGCCGAGATTATCTCCGCAGAACTTTACATGACGGAAGATCTTTGGGACTTAACGATGAACCCTGCTGCGGCGGGACAAAAATTTCTGTCTCGGTTCGATCATTTGAACAGCTTGACCAAGCTGTTAGCCGGGCAAACAGCTGACACTAAAGAAGCGACTGATCTGTTGCGCACATTAGCACAGTCAAGCTATGACAAACTGACCAATGGTACCACCGGTCTTCCGAGTGATCCGACAAAAATTACAATATCGGACCTAAGGAATTTAAGTTCTGCGGACAGAGCTACGTTGGCTGATAACTTGCGTGACGTGGATGGTGTGCTTTCGGCACTTATCAATTCATTCTCGGCTCATATCTCTGATGGATTCTTGGGTCTGGGCTTTCAACAGTATTCGAGAATCCTTTCATTGGCCCACGTTAACGATGAAAATCCTTTGGCTTGGGGTTTTTATTTGGGCTTTGAACAGAAATTTATCTTGAGGACGGGCAAAGATGTCCCTGCGTTGCCTTTGGAACTGAAGGTCAATAGATTCAATGTGAAAACCAGTATACCAATCAGTTTTCAGGCCTACGTGGCGTCACCCATTCGCTTGGCCTTCGCTCATGATTTTGCTGAGGCTTTGCCGGGTTTTACCTTTGGCATCGGGCTGAAGGCCGTTCCCTATATAGGCATGAACGAAGTCGCACTGGGCCGTGAGATATCCCGTTCCATTAATGACAGAAAACTTACGTTCGAAAGTTCCGCAATTGTAGACGCGTTAGGGCCCTCGAGTGGAATGAATATTGGTTTAGACTTCGGTGTACAATATCATTTTGGCGCGATAATTCCGCAACTGGACTTTTTACATGCCGGTCTGAAAATTTCGGATTTGATCGGTTTCAATGTACCATTTTCTGCCGATGGTGATCCGATTCGTTACGCAATTGATTTTGATTGGGGTGTTTATGGAGAATTCCAAATCGTCAAAATTTTTCAGGTATTTGGCGGTTTCGAAGTTATTCAGACGCGGGGTATGTTTGAGGGCGGAAAGAGTCCGTATTCGGCTTTGTTTGAACCGATTGATCATTTGCGTTTCCTGGCCGGAATTGCCCTGTTTGATAATGTTTTCCGTTTCACCTTAGGGTATTACAACAGAACCTTTTCTCCGGGTGTTTTACTAAATTTAGGTGCATTTCAATTTCATGGTGCATTTGAGGTAAATACTCTTTCCGCCGGTTCGTGGGGCTTGGAGTTGACTTTCCGTTTTCGGGGTCCCCACAATGGTTTTAACGAGAAGATCCCTTATAAGACCTATGCTCAGTTAGCCGGGGGTGACGGCGGGAAAGGTGCCAAAGGTGCCGCTGAGGTCACAGAGGCTGGCGAGGACGAAGGTGGCACAGATTCTGCCGAATCCGCAGTGGAAAACACGGAGCCTGCCGGAAATGAAGATGGCACAGACTCTGCCGAGCCCGCAGCGGAAAAGGCCGAGACTGATGGAGGCGAAGGTGGCACAGATTCCGCTGAAGCCACGGAAGGTGGAGAAGCTGCGGAGGATGCAGTCAATTAGATCATCCGGTTTTAAGCTTTACTCGTAATCGGCCTTTTGGGAGACCGAGAGAGCTTGAGCAGAGATTCGATATTGTGGAAAATGCTCCGAGAATTATCTGTTGATCAGTCAAGACTCGTGTCAGTTGGAAGAATGTCTGTCTGTGTGTCTCCAAAATATGGGAGGGGACGTTGTGGAATGGGGAGTTGTGGAATATCGGAACTTTTTAGAACGACTGATTATCTCGGCAGGTATTCTTAGCTTGCAATTCCGCAAAGATTTGGGGAATTTGGATGTCAGCAGCAAAAATGGGACTGTACGGGATTTAGTCTCGGAAGCGGATGAAAGCATAGAGAGTTTCATCCGGCGACAAATTGAACAACACTTTCCTGAGCACAAGGTCATTGGGGAAGAACTGGGAGCCAGTCGGCCCGGCCCGAAAGATTTTTGTTGGGTGGTCGACCCGATAGACGGTACGGTCAATTTTGTCAAAGGCTTTGTCTACTATAGCGTCAGCATCGCTTTACAACAGAACGGGCAGACCCTCTGTGGTGCCGTCTATGGCCCGGCTATGGGTCAGTTGTATATTGCTGAACGGGGAGCCGGAGCCTTCGGCTACCGGGTGCAACTGCCCGAAACTGTATTGCAGGCTGATTCCCTCGATCTGCAAAATCTGTCGGATGATTATAGCTTGGAGGGCAAGCAGCGGTTAAAGGTCCGTCCCCTGGAGCAGCTGTCCGAAGCTGTGCTTGTTACCGGTTTTGCCTGCGTACGTGCCGGGATTCAGCCGAATAATTACTTATATCTCGGTTATGTTTTGCCTCGTGTCAGTGATGTTCGGCGTTTGGGGTCCGCCGCTTTGGACATCAGTGCCGTTGCCGCCGGCGTGTTTGATGGTTTTTGGGAAATCGGATTAAGCTTGTACGACTTGGCTGCGGCCTGCCTGATTTTGGAAGAAGCCGGGGGTCATTACAGTGATCTGTACGGCAATATGGAAGATTACCCCTGTTCGGTCTTGGCCGCCGGGCCGGGCCTGCATGGCCGGCTCGTAGATTTGTTGGCTGAAGTCGATAAGCCTTATAACGGGTTTCGGAGCTTGTTGCAGCAGGCTAAAAACGCCGAATAGATGATGGTTCAAAAAGACCGGACTCTGATACGGTTCACGCGGGAACTTGCGCTGTTACGTTATGGGGACACGGCTGTAGAACAGGCCGTGAAAACAGGCAGAACCGATCCCGAAATCATACCTCGTTTTATTGTGATTGAGGGGCCGGACGGTGCGGGCGGCTCGACCCAAGCCCGTCTGCTGGAACGGTACCTCCAAAGCGTTGGTCTGGCCTGTGAGTGTAGCACGGAGCCCGGTGACGGTCGGATTGGCCGCCATATCCGTACCCTGCTGCAAGACCGGAAAAACTCGGAGCAAGGTGTGGCTTACGCGCCGGAGGCCAAAGCGCAATTTCGGGCAGAATGGGGGAAGCTGGCCCAATATTTTGCCGCTGATCGGGCAGAACACATCTGGGGTATGGATGGAATCTTGGCGAAAACACAGGCCGGAATGTACTGTATTTCCGAACGCTACCTGTTTTCTTCCTTGGTTTACCAAGGTTTGAGTGGCTTGAGTGATCTAAACCTAATGGACTTAGATGATTCCGGTGGCTCGGATGGAGAGGCCGGTACTTCCATTTCCGAAATCTGGGAACTGAACCGGGACTTTCCTTTGCCACAGCACTTTTTCTATTTGGATATTGCCGCAGATCTGGCCGAACAGCGCATTGCCCGGCGCGAAACGGAAGAGCAGACGAAACGTGAGATTTTTGAGCAGGAAGGGTTTCTGGCCCAAGTACGTCAAGCATATCTGGCTGTACTGGAACATTTTGGCCGGATCGCTCCGGGCATGGAAATCCATCATTTGGATGCCAACCAAAGCCGGGAAGTTTTGCAGGGGCAGATTTTGCAGCGACTGGGCCAGAGCTGAGCGGAGATCAGTGTCCGCAAAAAATATTGTGGGTGTTTTGTTTGGAGCTTTAGGCTCTTTCGGAACCTGTTTTTGTCCTTCCATAAATGTGAGCAGAGCCTTAAATTAGAACCTTTAAATAGAGCCTTAGAGCCAGTCCGTTTTCCAATATACGGCCAACAATTGCTCTAACAGTAACAGCGTTTCCGGTGCCGGCTTGTAAGACTGGCGCACCAGGTCGTAATCGTTGCAACTGTCACAATCGGGTTGCTTTTGTTGCACTGTTTCCGGTTTTGTCTTGCTTTGACTGCTAAGCCAAGAATGGCAGGTTTTGGGCAGCACCAATTCGGAGACCAGACGCAGACCCATGGCTGCGTTGCAAATGAGCAGGCCGTCTGCCTTCAGTAGATCTTCTAAGTATAAGTCTGTTTGTACGATCCGCAAAAACGGTATGCGTTTTGCATTGTGGCAAAGCCAATTGCGTGTCGTGCCGCTGTGGAAGGCCAAGCCACGCCGCAGGCGTGGTGTATACAGGCACAGAATATTGTTTTGAATGTCATTCTGCACGAGAAAGACATTGCTCTTCATCCCTTCGAGCAGCAATGGTTTGGGCGAGGGTTCTTGAACTGATCCTTGAACGGATCCTCCATGCTGACCGAAGCAGAGCAGGTCTGCACAGTCCCGATAAACAGAATTGGGCTCTTGTTTCAGAATGCTCAGTTGCTCGGCCAGTTCGACTTGTCGATGACATTTGGCGATCCAATGGGAATGGGGACGGGAACGGGAACGAGAACGGGGACGGAAACGAGAATGCGGCCAATGTGGCTTGTGTATTTTATGCACCTCATGTGACCCGCATATTTCCTGTCTTGGGTGCTCTGCTTCCGGAATTGAGCCGGATGACGGACGCAGCGCAGGGAACAGGCCCACGCGTGGCAGAGTGGCCCAAGAGGGAAGTGTTTCCCGGGAAAGCTCACCGGTAAAAGAATAGGGGTTTTCGCGCTGCAACAGAAGCCAGTGCCGCCCTTGGGCCACCATCCGGCTGTTTGGCAGATGATCTTGGGATTCGCGCCACGTTGCCAAGTTTTGTGCAGTGGCAAAGTATCGCAAGCTGTAGATTGGAAATTGGGTTGAATCGGTTGCCCGGAGCAACAACCGAGGGCGCAAAGTCTCCAATTCTCGCCAGAGGATGTCGGCTTCGGATTCCGGATGGGAGAAGCCCAACAGTCGGCAACTGTGCCGCAAACGCCTGCGGTGAAAAAGAGCCAGAGTCAGGCTGTCTGCGGCGTTTCGGTTTAAGTTTTGCCACGCAGAAAAATGGTTCCGTATCGCTGCCGGCAGGCCGAGATAGTGTTGCGGTAGAGTTTCCAGGGCAAACGGAACGATCGGGACGATTGTATCAGATTTGGGCATCAGGTTCGGGCATCGGGTTTAAGGGTTTGGCCTCGGGTCGGAATACTTGCTGCTCTTCTAAATGCAGGAAATAGCTTTTGTAATGGGTACCCGGCTGATAGCCCGTCAGTCGGCCATTTTTGCCGATGACTCGGTGACAGGGTACCAGAAGGATCAGTGGATTGTGGTGGTTGGCCATGCCTACAGCCCGGCAGGCGTGCTTGCTGCCACAGGCTACGGCCTGTTCCTGATAACTGACGGTTTTGCCGTACGGGATCCGCAGTAGCTGCCGCCAGGCACGCTGCTGAAATGCGGTGCCCAAGAGGCGCAAGGGCAGGCAGAAAGTCTGTTGCTGACCGAAGAGGTATTTTTGCAGTTCGGTTAGCACGCGAGATGCCAATGCTTCCACTGTCTCTGTCGTCTCTGTCGCCGAATTCTGCGTCTCGGAGCCGGTGTTTGGGGCCCATGTTTCCGGTGTTTTGAGTTCGGCTACAGGTTCGGCTTTTACATCGAAACGGCTGCAACGTTGGAGGATCGGCGAGAGAATTTCCCGGGTGCGGGCTTCGCCCGGTTCCGTTCCGGGTTGGTGTAGGCTCAGATGTAGCAAATACGGAGAACTCATATTCTCCTGATTTACGATCATCACGTTTGGGTTTTGGGGGTTTTGTTGCGGATTTGGTCCGGAATTTGTTTTTGGAGTTGTTTCCGGAATTGCGCCAACGGGGTTGGCATCGTGCCCAATGACCATGAAAAAACAGAGTTCATTCGGCATTGGGTTGGAAGAGTTGCCGGGCAAGCCCGGGATCTCTGACGGGTTTGCCGACGCAGCTAGGGGCGGACATTGGAGGGTAAAACAATAGGGATAAAGTTTTGTATGCAGTTTTGTCATGAATAAATCTCCTTGAGACGGAGAAGAAACCGGAACAGGTCGACCTCAAAGATTTTGCGCAGTGCAGCTTCTCCGGTATTGCTGGACAGATATGGTAAGTCAGGGTAGAGCAGTCGGTACCGGTCCAGCGAATTTGTATCCCTAAACAAGAACCAGACAAAGCGTCTGGGCTCGCTGTATCCGGAAAATATCGGAGATTTGAGCAACTCGGGCAGGCTGCGTCCCAGCTTGTTGCTCAGGCTGTTGGACAAATCTGAAGGTATTTGGCTGTACAGGCTAATATAAATTACGGCGTCATAGGCCACATAGGTATGATCGTACGAAAAGTCCTGCCAGGAAATGGTGCGAAGTTTTATCCGGGGCAGCCCCTGCGTCCGTCTGATATTTTTGCGCAATATCTTGTAGTTCCGGTACAGGTCCATGGCCAACGTTGCGTATTCGGTGGGGAAGATTATGGCCACTTGTAGGCGGTCTTTGAATGGCCGAATTCTGGGCTTCATATTGGAGGCACAGGCTTGCAGGGCGAAAAATGACAGCAGGATCAGAGCCGGCCATAGGTACCATAGGTATCTCGGCGATCCGGCACTTCCGGGATTCTGTCCGCTAACGGCCTTTCTAAAGATAAACTTAGTAGACAGAATGTACATTATGAGATTTAAAGGAGGAGAGGAGGGCGTGTGCTGTTTCTGTTTAGCCATATTATCAGCCATAGCGCGGTAAATGGTTGCTTTCCAGTGGCAGTTCCGGTGCCGCCTCCGACTCCGAAATACGCCCGGAGGCGGCAAAGATGCAAACCGCTTTCTGCGGCCATAATTCCAGGATGTACTCGGCGGCTCGGCAAAGGTCCGCAATCTGCAATTGTCGCAGACATTTTAGCCAAGCGAGTAAGTCGCTGTGCTGCAAGCCGGTTTTAGCTTGGTGCAATGCAATACCGGCGTACTCACCGGGCAACGGTTCTTTGAGTTTTTCTGCCAGGGTTTGCACCAAGGCGGCTTCAAATTCTTCCAAAAATTCGCTATCCGGATTCTGTGCCTGTGCTTGTGCTTTGGCCTGAATTTCCTTCACGGCTTGGTAAAACAGGTCTACGCTGTTGCGGGCATGGGGATCCTGGCTGCTGCACAACAGGAAGAAACCATTTTGCAACCAGACTCGCACACCGTAGGCACCCTGCTGAAGACGGATTTTTTCCCAAGCCGGGCCACTTTGCAAAAGTTTTACCAACAGGACCATGGCGGGATGCAATACCGTTCTGTCCCTCTTCTCCGTCTCTTCCTCCGAACTTGGGGCCTGATTTAGCTGGGGCGAAGTTACGGGGACCCAGGTTCCGTAGCTCCAAGGCGGTGCCGGCAACGCGATGCAAAGGTTTTCCAGGGCGATACTTCCGTGCCATAATTCTATTCCGGAATTTGTTTTGAGGTCGGGGTTTATGCGGGGATAAGCACGGCGATGTTTGGCGGGCTCGTCGATGTCGGAAACGGCAGCTACCATGTCGGCCCACGGCGAAAAATCTGCCGCCGTCGTGTTTACCGTCTGTCTGCGGGCTTGGAGAAATTGTTTTGCGGTCTCCCGTTTCAGGTCGGTCAGAGTCTTTGGGCTTGCGGTAAGGGCACAGCTTAGAGGGGCTTTGTGGAGCAACAATTTTTGCAGGTAGCGGAAACTATGGGCCAATTGCGGCAGAGAGTGAGGCAAGTGTTTCTTGTCTTTCCGGCAGAGCCGATCCAACAGCTCGGCCTGGCCCAGACCGTATAGCCATTCGGCCTGCCGGGCCTGTTGTTTACTGCTTTCCGGAAGCGGTGCCGTGTGACTCAGGCGGTAGCGGCTGCGCCGCTCGGCGTAGCCCAACGGGCCGGAGCAAAGGTCCTGGCTTTTTTCGTAGTAGCGGCTGTGCAATAATTCCAGCAGTCGGCCATAACCAAAGTTTTTCGGATTTTTAAGATTCTTTGCCCCGTCTTCTTCTTGTTCCGTGCCAGTCTCTCTGCCCTGCTCCGGGTCGTCTTCTTCCCAGTTGCAGCCGGCCAGGAGTTGCCAAAACAGGGCCAGACCTTTGCGCCATTCGCCGGGTAAGAAGCTGAGCCGGATATAGACGAAACTGCGCAGCGGCGGCTCTCCGGGACGTTGATTTGGAGAAAACACGGGCCGGAGATTGATATCGGACTCCCAGAGGCCAATAGATACAGATTTTTGTTTGGCAATTTCGCCGTAAGAGATACCCGGCAGGCCCAGATCTTCCATCAGATCGAGAAATAACGGCAGCAGAACCGTCTGTTCTTTGCTCCAGGTGCTGATTTCCCAGCACAGATCAAGCCGAATCAAACTGTATTCCCGGTCTGTTTCGCTGTAAAAAAATTCGATTTCATGGGAAGAATCGGCCTTATCTTCGTTAGTCTCGTTAGCTTTGAAAGCCTTGATAGAACTGCCGTCTGTAGGCAAAAGGGACTGTATTTCTCGCCGGCAGTCCGGCAACCTGGTCAGTTCACCAAATTCTGCGCGGTTCATGGCCGTGATTTTGGCAATTTGTTCCGGTTCGTCCCGGCGGGCTTGGTATTGGATAAAGGCTTGCTGCCGGGAGTGGAGTTGTTCCGGGCTGAGCCTGAGCCTGTCAGGCACTTCAATGGCAGACAAGCCCTTGTTTTCCTGCGCGGCCACTTCCTCAAACAGTTGGAGGGTCCAATGCGGGTTTTCCAAGGTGTACTTGCGGACTTTGCGGGCAAAGACGGCCAAGCCTTCTGCCCGCAGGGCTTCGATGTCGGCAAAGATTTGCAGGGAGTCGAAGACGGCGGCCGGGCCGCCGCTATAAAAATGGCCGGCCTTGGCCATTTGCAGGCAACGTTCCAAGGCGTAAATGCCATCATCGCCGCCGTGTTCTTCCAGAGAGTATTCTTCGTATTCCAAACTGTTGAGAGCCCCTTGCCACAACAGACCCAGCTCTTTTTCCGGGGGACTTTGCTCCGCACGCCGGCAAAAGTCTTCCAGAGTGGAAAAGATCAGTTGTCGGAAACAATCCCCTTCTTCCGGGGCCGGGGATATCGGGGGCTGATAGGCACTGAGCCCGAGCCGAAGGATTGGATTGGCGAGGTCGGATTCGAGACCACTGCCCGGGCACAGATCGGCTCCCCAGCCGCTTTGCATGACCGGCAGTTCCAGGACTGCGCCGGGGTGGCCCAGCAACAGCTCGGCCAGCAAGCGATAGTCCAGACTTTGCCGGGGATTGTGTTGAGGGGGCAAGACCCAACTAAACATGATGCTGCGCTGTTTTTCTCCGGGTTGGAGGACGGGAATTGGCTGGTAGAGTTTCTGCTTTTGCGGCAATGGCGGTTCTTGGGGCGGCGTTTTCTGTTCGGGATTGGTTGGTTTTGGCCCTCCCGTTTGACGGCCTTCGGCCGCAGCCGGGCCGAGGAGCTCCTCGGCTAAATAGGCCAGAATCTCGGCCAAATGTTGGCGGGGAATGGAGCCGTACATGGTGATGCGGCAGTTTTCCGGGCGGTAGTGGCGGCGGTGAAATTCTCTGATTTCCCGGTAGTCACGGCAATCGATGGAGGCAATGGCGTGTGGGTCGCCCCCGGCATCATAGGAATTGGGATGGGCATGGGGAGGCGTGTTGGAAAAGAGGCTGCGCAGGCTGTAGTCGGCGACATAGCTTTCAAAATCCCCGTAGTAGCCCTGCATCTCGTTGAAGACGATGCCGTCCGGCCCGTCCGGGGTTTGGCGTATGCCTTCCTGGGCGAGGGCTTGTTCCTCCAGCAGAGGAAAGAACACGGCATCTCCGTAGACTTTGAGCAGTTGCAGAAAGTCCGGGGCAAAGGCACTGGCACCGGGATAGAGCGTCTGGTCCGGGTAGGTCATGGCGTTGAGGAAGCTACAGACGCTGGTTTTTTGCAGGTTGGCAAAGGGTTCTTTCAGCGGGTAGTTCCGGGAGCCGCAGAATACAGAGTGTTCTACGATGTGGGCCAGTCCCTTGTCGTTGTCCGGAGGGGTGCCAAAACAGTAGCTGAAGGCGGATTCCCGGGAGTCACAGGCCACGATGGAGAGCTGTGCCCCACTGCTGTGGCGCAGGGCGATAGCCGAGGCCGCCCGGCCGTTGTGTTCCGGCAGGAGGAGAGTCTCCCGGTATTGCAGTTCAAAGGCGTGGAGCCGGGCCAGTCTGTCCAGGCTGTCGGTGGATTCTTTGTCGATATTTTGGGTCATAAGCCGTTTGGATTATGAGCATTGTACGTTTCTTGGCAACCTCGCCAAGAAAGTTTTGCCAGCGTCCGTCCGGAACCTTGTGTATGATACTAAGGGACAGAGGAAAGTGACAAAGGACAGAACGAAAAGCTGCTAAGAGAAATAGAAGGGACAGGCAAAACGGGGAAGGAAAAAAGAAAAACGGGGCAAACAGTGCCGGACAATTGGCGAAATGTGCAAAAGGATAACGTGGGACAAGGCCTGGAAGGACAAAAAAATGCCCCCCACCGAGTAGGCAGGGGGCTAGGTGTATCACCTTCGGCCAAAATGGCCTTGTTGTGATTTGATACTGAATGTATAATAAAAAAACATATAGATATTGTCAAGGAGTTCCTATGAAAACTTTAGCTTTGGATCTGGGAATTACTTCTATTGGCTGGGCCATCAGCAAGCCAAAACCGCAGTCCGCAGGAGACATTTTACACTGTGGCGTGCGCATTTTTAGCCCCGGAATGGAAAAAAAGAAGAGCGGCTACCAGTCAAAAACAGCGGAACGGCAAAAATACCGCGCTGCCCGCAGATTATATAACAGGCGTTTGCGCCGCAAAATGGGCTTGCTCCGGGTGTTGATCAAAGAGAACATGTGTCCCCTTCCGGAGGCAGAGTACAGCCAATGGAAGGACAAAGTCCGGGGTAAGGTTTGTCTCTTCCCCGAAAATGAAGATTTTATTGTTTGGTTGCGCATGGATCCCTACGAATTGCGCTACCGTGCCACGCAAGAACAATTGAGTGCGGAGGAGTTGGGCCGGGTCCTGTACCACATGGCGCAGCGCAGAGGCTTTAAGAGCAACCGCAAAGACATAGAGAAGCAGGAGGGCAAAGACACGGAAATTCACCGGGAGTTGCAGGAACGTCTGGACGAATGCGGGGCCAAAAGTTTGGGGGCCTACCAATACCTGCAACTTGAGGACAATAAGAGTGTGCGGTACAGGCACAGTGACAATCATGGTGTGAAGTCCTCTCGGCTGAGCTACGAAAAAGAGTTTGATTTATTGATGGAGAGGCACGGTATTCCCAAGGTTGAGGCGAAAGACTTGGGAAAAAAATTGGAGCGGGAAATATTTTTGCAAAGGCCCTTGAAATCCCAAAAGCACACCGTGGGAAAGTGCGTGTTGTACCCGCGTAAAACGCGTGCCCCAGTCTCCACCGTAGAGTACGAAGAATTTATGATGTACCAAGTACTCAACAATATCAAAATTAAAACGGAGGATTCAAGGGTCCTCCGCGATGAAGAGAAGGCCGAGGTTATGCCGCTGTTTCTCCGGAGCGGAAAGGCCACTTTCCCGGCGGGGGAGATTGCCAAGAAATTGAGTAAATTTCACAAAAAGAAAGATTTGCAGATCAATTACCGCGACAAGCAGAGTTTGGCAACCTGTAGGACTTTGGGAATTTTTACCAAAATATGGGGGCCGGACTGGCGGAAGGCCATGACGGAAGCGTACCAAAACCCGGAAAATCCGGGAAAATCGAAAACGGCAGACGAACTGGCAGACGATGTCTGGCATGTCCTCTTCAGCTTTGATCACGAAGACAAATTGAGGGAATGGGGTGTAAAAAGATTTGGGTTGAGTGGCGAGGCTTTAACTATATTTACAGAGAGTACGTTGAAGGAAGGCTACGGTAATCTCAGTCTGTACGCTTTGCGCAGGATTAATCCCTACCTGAAGAGAGGCTATGCTTACCACGATGCGGTGACTCTGGCCAATCTGGCGGGGGTATTTCGGGCAGCGGGAAAAGAGCCGCTTTGGCAGGAGCAAAAGGAAGGCATTGAAACGACCTTTTTGGCTTGTTTAGAAGTCTGGCAAGGTGAGCGCGCAGAACTGAAGAAAGAAAATGATGCAATCCAAAAGAAGCGTGAAGATGAATATTTGGCGGGACAGGATGAGGAGAAACGAAGAGAACCACCAGTCTATCAGCAAGAATTTAAAAAGATGCCGAGCCAAAGAAGTCGGCTGGCTGAATTTTTGCGGGAGAAATATCAGATTGAGGAAAAGCATACCGACTTATTGTGGCATCATTCGGCTATCGACAGTTTTCCCAAGGTGAAGGGGGCTGCCCAAAAATTGTGCAGCCCGCGCACGGGGGCGATTCGCAATCCGTTGGCAATGCATGCCTTGCATGAGCTGCGCTACCTGCTGAATGAAATGATTGCGGACGGTCTGGTGGAAAAGGACACCGAAGTCATTGTCGAGTTGGCCAACGAAATGAATAACAACAACGAACGTCTGGCGTTGGAACAGTGGCAGAGGGAGCGTAAAAAAGAACGGGACAATGCCCGGGAACGGATTGCCGAATATCTCAAGGCGGAAGGGAGCCACCGCGAACCGGCGGAAGACGAAATCCTGCGCTATATTCTTTGGGAAGAGCAAGAGCACCTGTGTTTCTATACGGGGAAAAAGATTGGCCTTGGGGATGCCCTTTCCGGGAACAATACCGATATTGAGCACACTTTTCCCCTGTCCCGCACCTATGATAATTCCCGGGCGAACAAGACCTTGTGTAAGTCTGATTTCAACCGGAAGATCAAGAAAGGTGATTGCCCTAAAGAGCTTTGTGAGAAAGGACAGTTGAAGGTTGAAGAGTTGGAGATGCGCCTTGTCCCGTGGCTGGAAAAGATCCAGCGTCTGGAAAACACGAAGGAGTCTGCTATTCGGTCCGGCAAGCAGGCGAGTACCAAGGCAGCCAAGGATTCGGCTATCCAAAAGAGACACAGGACACAACAGGACTTAAAGTACTGGAAGCAAAAGTATTATTCTTTCTTTAAGGATATCCCTACCGGTTTTATCAACCGCAACTTAGTCGATACCAGAATCATTAGCAAGTATGCCAAGGAGTATTTGAAATCCTACTTTCAAAAGGTTTATACCGCACGGGGTGCACAGGTTTCTGAATTCCGGAAGGAAGTCTTGCAGGTAGAGGCCAGTGCAGAGGCATTGGAGGCGGACGGCCAAACCGAGGCCGGTGCCAAGGACCGTAGTCATCACAGCCACCATATGGTCGATGCCCTGACTCTATGCTTTTTGGAGCCTTTTTTGTCACAAAAGCAGGGAGCCGCTCAGGAGTTGGCTTATTTCTACCAAGTAGTGCAGCGCAGGCATTTTGCCCCGGATGCCGAAAAGCGACAGATTAAGGAAAGTCTGAAGCAGTACAGTCAGCGTCTGCTGGGCTGGCACGATGCGGAATCCCTGCCCCAATATATCAAGAAGCTGCGGGAGAAGATCCTGATCAGCCACAGCCCGCCCAAGGATGCCTTGAAGCAGGGAAAGTATAAGGTACGCAAGGGGAATCAGTTACAGTATGCCCAGGGTACGGATAGCCCTCTCTACATTGTCGGAAATGGCGTGCGTGGCCAATTGCACAATGATACGGTCTATGGGGCGATTTATCCGTCTCCCGGCGAAGAAAGAGCCCGGAGAGAACCGGGGCTGTGTTATGTGAAACGCCACGACATCGTGGACGTGCTGGATGGATTGAAGAAAGCAAAGGATACAGAAAAAGAATTGTCGAAGGTGGTAGACACCGCAATCAGAGAGGCCCTGCGCGGATTGGTGGAGGATGAGGGCCGATTGAAGCAAAGCATAGAAGCCCGGGAGTTCCGCTTTATCGGCGGGAACGGGCAGCCAATCTGTGTGCGCAAACTGCGCTGTTTTGAAAATGTAAAGCCTGTCTCGCTCAAGAAACACGATGCGATTGGCCGGAGTGCCAAACGCGAACGCCAGCCTTATAAGCAGCATAAGTACATAGTTCCCGGCAATAACCACCATGCGCAGATTTTCATCGATGCCCAAGGCAAGGTTGATGATAAGGTTATACAGCTAAGAGAAGTAGCTGAACGCTACCGTAAAGGAGATCCTATCTATAGTCCTCCGAAGGAAGGCGAAAGCCTTCTTTGCACCTTAGAAAAGGGGCGTTTGTTCCTGATTGGCTGGCAGGGAGATGATAATTGGGAAGCTTGGTCACCGAAAGAGCAGGCGGAAAAATTGGGCAGTCATCTCTACCGACTGGCTGAATTAAGTGCAAATAATCACTGTTTTGTACGCCACAATATAGCGGGGTCTTTTGGGACTATTGCCAATAAGGAGACAAATTTCAGCGTGGAGCAGGGCCGCAGCCCGGCGGCCCTCAGTTGCCGGAGTTTGGCCAGATTGCTGCAATGGCGGATCTGCGAGGTGGCGATCAGCCCCACAGGTAAGCTTCGCAGGCCCAGGTACGGGAGGGGCGAAAGCCTATGATGCTCAAGCGGACGCTCTACTTCGGCAACCCCTATCATATCCGCCTGCAACGGAAGCAATTGCTCTTCCGGGCCAAGGACGGCAGCTTGGAAGACCATTGCCCTATTGAGGACTTGGGTGTGCTGGTGCTGGACCACCCGCAGATCAGCCTGAGCATGCCCCTGCTGATAGAGCTGGCCGAGGCCAATGTGGCCGTGGTGCTGTGCGATGAGCGGCATTTGCCGATAGCGCAGATGCTGGCCATGCGGGGGCACAGCCTCAGCCAGAAGCACCACGCGGCCCAGATCGAAGCGAGCCCTGTGCTGAAAAAGCAACTGTGGAAACAGACGGTGGAGGCCAAGATCGGCAATCAGGCCCGTTTGCTTAGTTACAGCGGGCGCGATACCGGCCCCCTGCCGCGCTACAAAGTGACCGTGAAGAGCGGTGACAGCGACAATCGCGAAGCCGTGGCGGCGCAGTACTACTGGCCCAGTCTCTGGGGGGCGGATTTTGTGCGCTTGCAGCAGCCGGAAAAGGACAAGGACGGCCCTGCGAACGAATTGTGGCGCAGCGTGAATTTTCTGCTGAACTATGGCTACTCGGTGCTGCGGGCGGCTGTGGCCCGGGCCTTGGTGGGCAGCGGTCTGCTGCTGAGCATCGGCATTCACCACCACAATCAGTACGACCCTTACACCTTGGCCGATGACGTGATGGAGCCCTACCGGCCCTACGTCGATTGGGCCGTGTTGGAACTCAACGAGGCAGGCCCGGACGGTGCGGAGATTGGGCGGACGGCGAAGCAGCGGCTTTTGGCCATGCTGGCCTGCGATGTGGAGATCGGCAAAGTCAAACGACCTTTGCTGAATGCGCTGAGTGTCACCAGCGCGTCTTTGGTCCGTTGTTTTGCGGGCGAGGCGAAACAAGTTGAATACCCTAGGCTATAAACAGCTCAATCACTACAAGATCATGTGGCTGTTCGTAAATTTTGACCTGCCGGTTGTGGCTCCGGAAGAGCGCGGCGCGGCCACACGCTTCCGCAATTTTCTGTTGGAGGATGGTTTCACCATGCACCAGTATTCCGTCTATATCCGCCACTGCCCCAGCAAGCAGGTGGCGCGGCAGCACGTCAAGCGCATCCGCCTGGCGGTGCCGGCCAGAGGCCACGTCTCGATTTTACAGGTGACCGATTTGCAATATAGCGAGATCATCAATATCTGGGGCAGCCGGCCGAAGGCACTGAAAACGGCCCCGAAGCAACTGGAGTTGTTCTAAAAAATGGGCAAAGCGGAGCAAAAAAATAGCCGGCACCCGCATTTTTTTGTGCGGGCAACCGGCGTATTTCCTTACCTTGCCACAATTTCCTTCGAGACCATTATATCAGTATCTGGAAGAGTATCAAATCACAACTTAAGCATTCTGGGTTTGCACACGGCTCAATTATATCAGTATCTGGAAGAGTATCAAATCACAACACGCAAGAGCGTACTACCGTTCGTCGTTACATTATATCAGTATCTGGAAGAGTATCAAATCACAACCAGGCCGGCGCACCAATCAAAACTCAGGCAATTATATCAGTATCTGGAAGAGTATCAAATCACAACGGCGGAACATATATCCGCGAAACGCTTTGGATTATATCAGTATCTGGAAGAGTATCAAATCACAACTTTTACCAATGGCGATCCGGAAGCTGGAATATTATATCAGTATCTGGAAGAGTATCAAATCACAACGTTTGGAGTTCCACGCCATCCAGCAGAACCATTATATCAGTATCTGGAAGAGTATCAAATCACAACTAGATCGCCGGCTGTAACCAACTCGTACAAATTATATCAGTATCTGGAAGAGTATCAAATCACAACTGAAAGGCATTGCCACTCCAATTCAAATCGTGTTAACGCCTCCGGTAGCAGCTTCATTATGATTATTAACTCGGCTTTTTCCATTGATCGGCCCACCTTAAAAACTAGTTCTTCAGCCTGATAATCAATGTTATCAGTCCGATTAGAACAGCTCCGAATAGAGAGCCGATAGAGCTGAAGGCGATTCCGGCGACTTGAGGCAGTGTTGCCGAGCCCTGCGCCAGTTGGGTTGCAGCCCAGCTCAAGCCGGAGAAACCGGCCAAAGCCCAAATCAACAAGAAAAATAAAGGCCAATCCGATCTGGTTTTGTTGCGGCTAAAGGCTTGCTGCAACAATTCTTTCTGTTCTGATTGCTCAGAAACATCGAGCAGGCGGAAAAAATTCTGATACTGGCCCAAAAGGTCCGGGCTCCATGATTTTTGGCCGGCGGCGGCCAATTCTGCGCGGAGTTCGCGCAGAATTGTTCTTTTACGTTGGGTCATGTTGTTCCTCTTGCCATTGTATCAATGTTTCCTGGCTTATATTTAGTATTTTAGCGACTTGTTTGCGCTTCTGTTGATTTTCAATTGGTGTTCCGTTCTTCCAGACATGATATGTCTGTGAAGAACAGCTGATTAGATGGCAGAGTTCAGCCACCAGAAGGTTGTGGGTTCTTCTATATTTTATTAATTCAGCCATCAACCTTGTCATTTTTTTCCTTTTGAATGATCTTGTTGACAATGTTCTACAGGAATGTATTGCCTTGTGTTAGTAGTTATTATATCAGTATCCGGAAGAGTATCCAATCACAACTGAGCCGGCGTGGGAAATACTTCTGACTTGACAATTGCTATCTCTCGGTTACAATTGGGGGTGAGCGCGCAGCACCAGATCCTCGGGCCATTTCGGTCGGACAGATGGGTGTTGCGCGCTCTTTTTAGCGGATGCGCTCATAATTGTATCAGTATCCGGAGGAGTATCAAATCACAACAAAAACAGCACAACTTTTAGGTTTGCGCTATTATATAAGTATCCGGGAGAGTATCAAATGAAAACACACATTGCATTAAGATTGCACTAAAGCTTGGTCCGGTAAATCTTCAGATAATTCAAAGATATCATTATGTTTGCGGAGCTTATCCACCACACATGCCAAAGGTTCAGTATAATAGTCCGGAAAAATACCTTCTAATGTATGCGTTGTGTCGTACGCTAATTGCTCTTGCGGCGGATGAAACTGGGCATTCACACCGGGTTTATTTCCACGTGCATCCAAACGATACCAACCTTCAGAGTAATGAGTACCGGCTTCCAGCCACACCGCATTTAAACCATGCAAAAAGGAACCTTTTTCCGGCTGCTCCGGGTCAATAATGAATCTTTGGTAACACAAGGCCGTTGGAATATCGTTCGCTCTTAGTAAGGCGGCCAACAAATGCGATTTTGCATAACACAGCCCGGTTTTATGATGCAGCACTTCAACGGCGGTTAATGTCACAACATTTGCGCGTGCTTGGTCGCGTATGTCCCAACAATGCGGAATCTCATCACGCACAAATGCAAAACAGTTTTGAATCGTTGCGACACAGTCATCATCTTTTAGTAACGTGGCTTGTGCCTGTATGTCCGCGTTAGTAGTGTCTATAATGGCACTGCTGACGAGATAGTTTTTAGGATAAAATAATGTCTTAGACAATGTTAACGACCTTTTTGCGCAGATGGTGTGTTTCAAATGCTGCGCATTTTTTGATTTTACTATCACCAAGCTAAGTGCTGGCCATGTACCTTTAACCACTGCTTTTTATCACGATAATCCGGCATAGTTTTCTCCACAGCGTGCCAGAATTTACTCGAATGATTATGTTCCACTAAATGACTGAGTTCGTGGACTACGACATAGTCGACAATGCCGTGCGGTGCCATAATAATGCGCCAGTTATAAGCGATGTCGCCGCGAACGGAGCATGACCCCCATTTGGTTTTAAAGTCTTTGACGGTTATGGAGCGGGGCGAAACACCCAGAATTTTAGCATAGCGTTGTGTCTTCTGAGAAAGACGTTGGGTTGCATGGGTTTGAAACCAATCCTCGAGAATGGCCTTAAGATGTGCTTTTTCTGTAGTGGAGTTACCGTTGCCGTTACCGTTGCCGTTGCCGTTGCCGTTACCGAGGTGAAAGTAACCGTTTTTCAGTTTTACAGAATCATTACCTGTTAATTTCAGCCGGTAATTACGTCCCAGATAGCTGAAGGCTTCGCCACTGACAAACTCTTTGGGCTTGAAGGGAATGACTTGAGACTGCAACGCCAGCTTTTTGTTTATCCACCCTCGGCGTTTATTGACAAGACTTTGTATACGTTGCTCGGAAAGCGAATGAGGAACGGCTACAATGACTTGTGAGTTGGTGACCGTTATTTCCGCAGTCTGCTTGCGGTCACTTCTTTGTACTTCGACAGAAAAATCAAATTTCATTTGAATTTCACTCTGGCCAGCTCCATGAATTTGGGAGTCACGGATGTGACGATGTCCTCATCGAATTTGGCAATGATGGCACGCTTGATTTTGACCCTTAGCCGTTTTTGTTCGTCCGACTTATCAAAGAAATCCACAATCTGTGAGGCTTCATCCATTGCCGAGACCAAAGACTGCACGACTTCTTTAACGTTGTCCTCCGTATTTTGGTCAAGGCTCTCTTCTCCGCGATTTGCGGTGATTTCAGCCATCAGGGTGTTATAGAAAGCGTATTCTGTTTCACTAAGATCAAGACTCTCCGCGCCGGCTTGTCGCTCTTCTTCCATGGTTTCGCGAAAAGAGAACAACATCGTAACCAATTCTTTCCATTTATCTTCGTGTTTACGGATAATATCCTCAAGCCGTTGAGAGAGGGATTTGTAGTATTCCGGATCGTCCTCCAGTTTAATTTTGATGTGGTGCTTAATGGCATATTCAATTTCGGATGCTTGTGCACGAGGAGATTTGTGCGCATTGAGTTGTTCTTTAAAATCGGGAGCGAGCAGGTCAACGGGTGGTATTTTAGGGTCAACACCGGTGGAGTAGACGTGTTCTTCAATCAACTGTTTGACTTTCTCCCCTGCCCCGGCAATGTCGAACTGTTCGTCACGGAATAATCTTTTAGCGTATAGGGCTATTTTACCTAATCGGCGGAGGTCGGGAAGAAAGGGCGCGGCTGCCGGGTCCGGCAGTATCACTTCCAATTGTTTGGTAAAGATGCGGAAGTCCGTTTCAAAACTTTGTCGGCGAACTTCATCTTTAAGTGATAGAGCGCATTCATCTATATCGTCCGGGTCTTGATTTTCAAAATACTTCAATACCCGTGTATGTGCATTTTTTAGTAGCGGTATCCGGTCTTTTAAGTCTTGTAAGGCACCCTCAATGTCATTGCTTGAAAACATTTCCAGGGCCTCCGTGAGGTAGTCGCTCAAACCGAAGTAATCCACAATATAACCGCAGAACTTATTTTTATTGGTTCGGTTCACTCTGGCTATGGCTTGTAAAAGCGTATGGTCGGAAAGTTTACGGTCTAAGTACATAACCTGAGCGACAGGGGCATCAAAGCCGGTCAGCAGCATGTCTTTCACAATTAAAATGGAAAGATTGGATTCTGCATCACCTAAACCCACAGATTCGATAGGCTCCATAGATTTCATGGGTTGTATAAAGTTTTCGATTTGTTTTTTCTGTTTTGTGCTGTCGGTATATTCCCAAAAACGTTTTTCATCATTGTGGTCGCCCGAAATAATAACGGCCGACTCGGGGGCTTCCAGCGCATCCAGTTGCTCTTTGTAGATGACAGCTGCGTTGCGGGAGGAGGTGACAATCATGGCCTTAAAGTGATTGGGCTGAATGTGCTCTTTGTAGTGTTTCACAATATCAATGCAAACACGGCGAATACGTTGTGGTGCTTCGAGTATGGCCCGGGTGGTGCCGTACTTTTTCTTAATGGCTGTTTTTTCTTCCTCGGTCTTATCGGAAAAATATTCGTCAAATAAGCTGTCGAGCGAGTCCCCCGTCACTTTTACATTGGCTTCCCGGCCTTCGTACAGGATTTGAACGGTGGAGCCATCCTGTACGGCTTGTTCAATGGTGTAGGTGTCTACATAAGAGCCGAAGGTATTCGTGGTTTTTTGGCTTTTGATTAAGGGCGTGCCGGTGAATGCAATTTTGGGCGCATTGGGCAGGGCTGTATGAATGGCCGTGCCCAACGAGCCGTATTGGGTGCGGTGGGCTTCATCGACTAAAACAATAATTTTGTCGGACTCATTCAGAACCGGAAATTCCGGATCATCTGCATTTTCCTGAAACTTTTGCACCATGGCCGTAACAATGTCAGAGGAATCTTTTGCAAGGAGTTTTTTTAAGTCCTTAACGGAATTTGCATGGTGAATTGTCTCCCCCTGCGTGTTGGTAAATGTACCGGTTAATTGGTTGTCCAACTGCGTGCGGTCAGTCAGGAACACCAGTTTGCAATCCCGCAAATCGGGATCCCTGCGTATCTTAATGCTGAGAAACACCATGGTTAAAGACTTGCCGGACCCTTGGGTGTGCCAAATCACTCCGGATTTATCTTTTCCGGTTGTTCCGGTTTTCAGCCGCTTTATCGTTTTGTGCACGGCGCGGAACTGTTGGTATCGGGGGATTTTTTTAGTGATGCGGCCGGCAACCGGTTCAAACACGGTGAAGTTTTGCAGGATGTCGAGGAAGTTGCCTTTGGAGAAAAGCCCGGACAGAAGAATATCCTGCGAGGGGGGCACCGGCGGCGCGTAGACAGATTGGGTTTCTGCGACGCTTCTGTTGTCGTCTTTGTCGTCATTAGATGCGTTGGGAACGCGCCGCCGGAAAGATAGTTGCTCCACGGTCAACGGATAAGGGTCTTTCCATTCCAGGTAGTGCTCCGTGCGGGAGCTAATCGTGCCGACTTTGGCCTTGTCCCTGTGGGTGGAGACCATCATCAGGTTGTAGTGAAAGAGTTTCTCTGCGCCTTCGTCATCTTGGGGTGTTCTGCGGTTTGCGTAGCGCAAAAGTTGGTCAATGCCCGCTTCCATCGGGTTGGTGATGTACGGGGATTTGCACTCCATAACGGCCAGAGGCAGTCCGTTCACAAAACACAGGATGTCGGGAATGATGGTCTGATTGACCCCGGACACTTTGAATTGATTGGTACAAAGGAACTCGTTGTTCTCGGGCTTATCGAAATCAATGATGCGGACGGTCTGCCCTTTGTTGCCTTTGCCCAAATTCTGGGTCACCGAGACGCATTGGTTGATTTGGGTCCATATCGCTTGGTTTGCCTCGACAAGGTTGGGATACGGAGTCTTGGTTAAATCCCGCACCACTTTGCGCAGGTTCTCGTCATTAATCCACGGATTGATGCGTTTGATGCTTGCAGTCAGTCGCTTCTCCAGAACCACATCCTTGAAAGAATTGCGCTCATCGGATTCATCCGGAGAGAGTTTTGGCCCTTGGATATACGACCACCCCAAAGATTGGAGTTGCTCCAGTGCGGGGCCTTCTACCTTGTCATATTCATCTTGTGCCATTGGTTCGCTTTCTTTTTATTGCTAAACCTGAACGCGCACTTTGCCTGTCAGGAGGTCTTGCATAAGGGCTTTCTTTAGCGATTGGGTTTGGGTGAGTTTATGAATTAAGCGTTCTATGTTTTGTTCTAGAGACAAGAGAGTTGTGACTATTTTTTCTTGTTCTGATAACGATTGAGGAACTGAAATTAGTAATTCTACAAAGTCTTTCAAATTGAGATTGTCCCTCCCATCGCCTGTGACAACTCTTTTTGCCCTTAGTTTAAAATCTTCCGAGTTAAGTATTTGTGCATAAAACTGTGGGACTATGAGACTTTTGTTCACTCTCGAGTTTAGGGTCGCAAACCCTTGCGCACCATTAAGCAAGTCATTGATGACAGCAGATGTTCCAATATCCCCTGTATGAACAGTTACTACATCTCCTTTTTGGACTGCCCTAGAAGAATGTTTTTTGGAAAAATCGATATCAAGTTGAATAAGTTTCGACATATTTATGCCCGTCTCTTTAATATCAGAGTTACGAATCAAAGGAATTCCTTTTTCAACATAAAATTTTGTCATGGTAGTAACCAGACCAATCCAAATTTTCTTGCATACATGCTCTAGTGATTTAACCTCCCAACTCTTCGGAATCCGCCCCAACTCACTGTCCTTGAACTCTGTGTGACCGATACCTTTGGTCAACAACTCGTTCATAGTTGCCTTTTTGAGGTCTTGGAGTTTGTCGATTTTTTTCTGAGTATTCTCAATCACCTCATCCACAGAGGTGAGGATGGATGCGATTTTCTTTTGTTCTGGGAGGGGTGGGAGAGAAACATCTATATTTCCGAGTATCTCAAGATTAAGTCCGGCACGACCAGACCCACCTGAAATGGAACGTAATTCATCATATCTAGAATCTAGATTAAAGAATAAATAATCTGGATAACAAATTCCCTTATCTACAATTATTCCTGCTATTGATTGGTTTGTTGTGGTTTCAATCTCCGTGATTGCCACAGTACCTCTAGTTTTTCCTTGCCCCGCCAGAGCGACCAACAAAGTCTTTATAGGAATTAGTTTTGCCGCACTATTCTTGAGACCTTCTTCAGTTATGTATCCATCTACATAGCGGATTCTCTTTTTATGAACTTCTCCAGATGACAACCATGGAATCGTCCCGTTGCTCCAGTACTCCATCTTGGTAGTAGATGGAGTTCCACCGGCAGTTAGTCTGCTAAATTCCTTTACGATTAGGGATTGCCAACCATCACTCATACCCAAGTTCCTTTAGATAACCCCACATCACTTTTTCCGATTTTTTTACCTGTGTGTCTATCTCATGCAGGGACACCCGATACTTATCCCACCATCGTTCAAACTGCGTAATCACGGATTGGTCAGCACCGTCCAGGTGGTCTCGTATTTGTTCTTTGGTTTCAATCTCCGGTTTGAAGTCGTAATACTTCTTGTCTCTGCGGACAAACACACAGGACACATCCATGCCGTCCAACGTCTCTTGAATGTAGTCATCGTCAATCTCGGAGACAGGAATGCCACCTCTCAGAATGGCCTTCACATCAAACTGCTCAGGTGGCGGTGAGGTGTCGGCATACCTGCGGATATTCAGGTTGTAGTCGTTCTCCCGTATCTCCGCCAGCGACACGACTTTGGCATACCGCTGCTCGTCTTTGTAAGCGTCATACACATGCAAGACGTGCTGAATGTCCTCATTCCGCAGTTTATTTTGGTTCTTACCTTCCTGATATGCCAACTCACTGTTGACAAAGAGAACCCTACCCTTGCGGTCTGTCGCTTTGTTCTTGTTGATAATCAACAGTGCCGCAGGAATGCCCGTGCCATAGAACAATGAAGATGGCAGACCAATCACCGCCTCCAACAAGTCATCCTCCAGAATCCCTTTGCGGATATCCTTCTCACTTGAACCCCGGAAAAGCACACCATGAGGCACCACCACACCCATCTTGCCCTCTGCATTCAGGGACGCAATCATGTGCTGAATGAACGCAAGGTCACCCGCATCCTTAGGCGGTGTGCCATAGGGGTAACGGCCATAAGGGTCACTCTCTGCCCCCTCCTTGCCCCACTTTTTCAAAGAGAAAGGAGGGTTGGCAATCACGCGGTCAAACGACATCAACTCCCCGCCACGGGTGTGTTGCGGGTCACCTAAGGTGTCCCCTTTGCGGATGTCTGCATTGAAGACACCATGCAGAAACATATTCATCTTGGAGATGGCCCAAGTGTTCAGGTTCATCTCCTGACCGTACAGAGACAGGTTCTGCGCGTTCTCACCCCTAGCCGCAAGGTAGTTGCGGGTCTGAATCAACATACCGCCCGACCCGGCGGTTGGGTCGTATATCTTCATGCCTGCGGTGGGTTTGAGCAGTGACACCAACAACCACACCACTTCGCTCGGGGTGTAGAACTCACCGCCTTTCTTGCCCGCAGAATCCGCAAACTGCTTTATCAGATATTCATACGCGTCCCCCAACAAGTCCGGAGACTCAAAGTCTTCCGTACGCAGGCGATGCTTGGAGAAATGGGACAACAGGTCTTGCAGTTTCTTATCCGAGAGTTTGTTCTTGATATTGAAGTCAATCGACACCAACACACCTTCGAGAGACGGGTTATGTTCTTCAATCGCTTCCGTTGCCTTGTTGAGTTCAGAACCAATGTCGTGCTTGAGGTCTTTGAGCTTTGACCAGCGTGCTCTCTCAGGCACAAAGAAGGTGGTATCGTACTCATCTTCATCGGCGGCCAGACGCTCGGCATCTGCCTGCGACTTGCCGGTAGAGAGGTAATGTTGAACGACACCTTCCTGCGCTTCATCAAAGGCATCCGACAGCCGCTTGAGGAACAGCATACCAAAGATATAGTCTTTAAATTCAGACGCGTCCATGTTGCCGCGCAGGATGTCGGCAGTTTCCCACAGGAAAGACTCAAGCTGTTGTAATGTAATTTTTTGACTCATAAAATAACTCTTTTTTAGCGACACGGAAATCCGGATAACTTGCAAACAGCACCTATTATATAAGTATCCGCAAGAGTATCAAATAACAACTTTCGGGCCCTGCCAATAACCTGCCAATAAAAGAATACGGCTGAGGAGGCATCGGTCACAGGACCAACCTCACTCAGCCGTATTCTTTGAAAAATCCCTCTCGGCCTGTCTGCGCCGGCAGAGATTCTGTTTTGATTGTACCTAGGGTCTTGCCCCTTAAGTTTGGGGGTCTTCCAGCCTTGCTCCGGTTTGTGGCAGATCCGGCTGGCATCCTGAAGCAAGATAAATTACTTTAGGAACGTACTCATAATATCTACCGCTACTTGTGCCGGGAAGTGAACATCGCCAACAGTAAAAATAAAGAACTGATCTTGTTTTCCGGAAAATATCAACTGAGCGGAAGAATCGACAGTCCCGGCTGAATGCCCGTAGATTCCATTGCCATAGTCAAAAATACCATTACGGTATTCACCTTCACCTTCCAACATTAAATCAAAGTCAAAAAAGTAATCATTTTTCAGGTTGTCAATAAACGTTTCTACGTCATCTGCATTAGACGCCAATGCTCCCGCACTGCCCGCCACAGATACAAAGGCATCATAACTATCCAATTGATCATACTTTTTACCCATATCAAGGTTTGCTTTCTTGCTGTCATCTAAGTCTTCAAACGTCTTGAGATTGACATAACCCTTTATAGGAGAACAGTCCTCATGAAACCCTACCATGCAAGTATTTGTAAGATTTAATCTCTTAATAATTTGCTTATCCAAATACGCGTTATAAGATTGACCTGTGACAATTTCAATAATTCTGCCCAGCATTAAAAAACCTGTATTAGAATACACATATTCACGATTTGTCGTAAATGTTGTCGATTCTTCCACTACTTGTTCTAACGTCAATTTTTCGTAAGGATTCACATAAGCCAGATAAGCTATATTTGTTTCTGAGTCCCTCAAACCGGAAGTATGATTTAACAAGTGTCTAATCTTGACATCATCAGAGAACGTATACTCTTCAATATATGTATTCACCGGATCATCAATACTTAAAAACCCTTTACTGTGAAGCTCTAAAATTAAAGTTGCCGTGAACATTTTCGTAATTGACCCAATCAAAAAACGATCTTTTTCGGAAACAACATTTACGCCGCCACTAATAGTCTCACCCTTAGAATGAAACTTAAATATAAAGGGAATTTCCTCTTTAGCCAGGCTTTCTGTAATTGTTGAAATAATAGATTCCTTAGAATAATTATCGCCTGTATCATTTTCAATGTTTTTACTATTACATCCATACATAAAAACGATAAAAATTATTGGGATTAAAGAAAAAACCTTTGGTTGCATTTTTATATTCATATAAATTCCTTTGACATGTTTGCCCCGAAGACTACTAAATTTATGGTACGTTGTCAAGTGATTTTCTTCATTATTGTATATATAAGTATCCGGAAGAGTGTTAAATCCCAATTAATTAGTCTAATATATATATTTATCTACTATTATATAAGTGTCTCTAAGAGTCTAAAATTGTAATACCCTGAAGGCGATAAAGAAGGTCAGGCCGTATTTCACAGTCTTATCTATGGAGTAGCAGCTTTATTCATTGGTCCGGCTATTGCCTAACTATTTTGTAGAAAGTAATGAATGCCCATATCTCCATATTGACAATAACAAACTGCATTATGAAATTATTGGCCGGTGCCATAGGCGCATTCAATCATGGTTTTCCTGCCTTCCCCAAAAATATGTATTGGCAAAATCACGAAAAAATACCTTGGTTTTTCGTGATCAATACCACAATAGACATCAACGCCATGCTTGCCCTTCCGGTGAGAGCCTGATGAGTCTCAGAATAAACCGGGGCGCATGTACCCGGACCGGGATTTTTGTATCAGATGCATTAGATGCATTAGTTATGCTATTTCCTCCCCGTAATAAAATCATAAGACCGAAAAATCAAATCAATGACAACATCCAACTCTGCCATAGTCGTCGGTGAATAAATCATCACGAAGCCCTCCCAACCCGCTCGTTGCTTAGACCAAGGGTGATGAATGGCCCACCCCGCCTTGATGGCTTCCAGTGCCAAAGGTACCGGCAGTGAGGCATGCAAGCTGCCATCGGGGTGCATGTGCGCAAACTCCCGCCCGCCAATGATAATTTCCGGATGCGCTAAGGGAAGCGCATCATTCAACCAAAAACCCTTGGTACCCGGCAACGATATAACTGTATCCCGAATCTCGATATCCGGTATCGTTGCCGCCAGGCGCAGCAGCTCTGCCGCCAGTTCCGGTATCGGCTCGACGTTAAGCTGCTTATGGGGCACACCATCCGTAGTTAAGGGCCTGGGGTTATCGCGAATGGGCAGCTTTTCTGCTTTCGCCCAGGCCGGAATACTCCCGACAAACAGAAATATAGCAGTTATGATTTGCCACAACATTCCTTTAAATTTCATACCGTATCCCTTCTTTCTCACGTTAAGCTCCCACAACTATAGACGAACAACTGCCGGATGGTAATATAGACTAATGCAATGTAACTGTTTGGATATTTCGTATAATTTTAGATGAGCTGCACCTGAATTATATAAGTATCCGGAAGAGTATCAAATCACGACTTTACATTACCGCAAAACAATGGAATTGAACTCTTAATTAAGGTGATAAAGACAAATAAGATTATGATGAAAAAAACGGCTGTATTATTAGTAAATCTGGGAACTCCGAACTCTCCCTCTCTAAAGAATGTAAGGAAATACTTGGCAGAGTTTTTAAACGATAAAAGAGTCATTGACTTGCCCTTCTTACGAAGAAAGTTTCTTGTCAATTGTATTATTGTCCCTTTCCGAGTGAAAAATTCATCTAAAATCTACCAAAAACTTTGGACAAAAGAAGGTTCTCCTTTGTTGCTTTATGGAATAAAAGTCCAAGAACTTTTACAAGAGCGTATGCCAAAAGGCATTGATATTTACCTTGCAATGCGATATCAAAATCCTAATATATCTAATGTTTTAGAACAAATAAGATTAAAAAATTACAATAAAATTATTATTATCCCAATGTACCCTCAATATGCCTCATCTTCAACAGGATCAACTCTGGAAAAGGCAATGGCTATTATTAAAAATTGGTATGTAATTCCCGAGGTAACTTTTGTTAGCCAATATTTTGATGAAGAAGGATTCATTGATACCATTGTTGAAAATGCAAAGAAATTTGATTTAAATGCTTATGAACATTTTCTGTTTAGCTATCACGGTTTGCCTGAAAGGCAAGTAGACAAAGTGTACAATGATAATGTTCCTTGTAAAGATCACTATTGCGAAAATAAATTAGATGAAACAAATCTGTTTTGCTACAAAGCTACTTGCTATGCAACAACTCGCCTAATTGCGGAAAAACTACATATCCCTCAGGAAAAATACACCGTAAGTTTTCAATCTCGATTGGATAAAAATTGGTTAACACCTTTTTCAGATAAAGTAATAACACAAAAAGGAGAAAATGGCGTAAAGAACCTTCTGGTTTTTAGCCCCGCATTTACAGCAGATTGCCTGGAGACTACCATAGAAATTTCCGATGAATACGCAGCATTGTTTCAAAAAGCAGGCGGAAAAAAACTGGATGTAGTAGAAAGCCTAAACGATGCTCCCGGCTGGATTGATACTTTAGAAAAAATGGTAAAAAGTCGGTTATAAAAACAGATAATTTGAAAGAGAAATATTATGAGATATGTTAATTCTCGTTTTAAAGAGTTTCGCAAAACGGTCGGTTCTCAAGGAGTTTTAGCGAAGCAAATCAATACATCTCAAAGTGTTATCTCTGCTATAGAGTTAGGGAATCCAGGTGTTTCTGATGAAATTAAGGCTACTCCGAAAAACATGTTTTATATTAATCTGAATTGGCTCCTCACCGGTGAAGGCGAGATGTTCCTGCCCTCCGAGGAAGAAAAAAAGAAGGCCGAGCGGCCTTCTTTGGATGCATGGATGCCACAAGGGCCGACTTGGAAAGTAAGGCGGAGCAGGAAAAGGCCGCTCTGCGGCAAGAGCCGGAAGCTCCGGAGCGCATCATGGATCGGGAACACAAACCGGAAGATAAGGAAGAAGCTGAAAGTACCCTCCGGGATGGGGAAGGAGCCGCAGCAGGTAACCCGATAGAAATGCTTGAACAAAACAAAATGCCGGAAAATTAAAAATCCGGGGCAGCTACAATGAGAAAAGGCATTTTGTTGTTACCGTTAAAAGCACAAGCATAAAAGGCACAAGCATGGTCGGAGCCAATATATACGATGGAGACAAAGTGATTATCGAGGTTACAGATATAGCCGAAGAAGGGGAGATTATGCTTTGTAAACACGAAGGGAACCGGACAATTAAAAAACTTGTCAAAAAAGATAGAAACTGGTATATTTAATGGTGTGACGGCTCAGGTGATGAGCGCAAAATTGAAAGTGAAGACTGGCGGGTACTTGGCGGCTATATAGGCAAGGCAGGCTGGGGCAAGGCAAGGCTGGTGGGGTAGCTTCTGGCGGCGCAGGATAAAAATTCAAGTAAACAAACCATGAACTAAATTCACCTCGGTGATGTATTTAAGGAGAAGCATATGAAAAAGAAATTATGGATTACAGGTGCAATTATCTTCGGCTTACTAATGGCAGTAGTATTTGTACGACAAATCGTTGAAAGACAAAAACAGGAGCTTGCCGGTCAAAATGAGCAACAACCCGGATCTGCAACGGTTTTAGGGCTTCCTGAAGAACTAAAAGATACAAACTCTATGGAGTTATTTTTAGAGAAGTTTAAGGAGAAAATAGGTCAAGTGGGGCTCTCTCTTGAAATTCCCGGCGTAGAAACGGAAGGTAATATACGGAGTATTAGGCTCCCCAATAATATACTTTTACAGGTTCATATTGAAGACAACATAATCAAATCCAGTCAGCTCTATTTCGGATTACCTGTTTTAAGCAATGAGGAACAATCTTCATTTTTCTTTAGTATTATTAACGCATACTTGATGACATTTATCGACTCATATAGCACGAGTGAAAGTTCTGAAGCCATAGGGTTGATAATCGGAAATACCAATATTCACCCACTCAAATATAAAGGAACAGTTTATCTTATGGAAATGAATGAGTCAGAGGGTTGGGGTAACTTTTCTGTTTTACGAGACCCAAGTGCAGAAATACTTGACGGAATATCATTATCTCTTCCTACTCCAACAGATATTAAGCTCAGTACTGATTAGGGGGTGTACCGAAGGGCCTGTGTCTGTTGCAGCAACTCAACGGGACACGCCCTGTTTATTCAATACAACGTAGCGGTACTTTCCTTGCCACAGCTCTTTAAATACTTCCGCATAACCTTCTATATTATACACACTGCGCAAAGCCCCAAAATCACCCTTCATGCTTTTGATTCGGTTAATCCCAATAGGCATAAAGGTCAATTGCTTACGCTTATTATATGATATTGCTATCTATTGAGAACGCTTATTATCCCGGACTAAGATATCCGGTTTTTTCAGCCTCTTTAACACCTGTAAAAATTATTTATTACGTTAAGTATCCGGAAGAGTATCAGATCACAACCGATAACTCCCCCTATTAGTTTCCGCTACTTGAAGATTTGCGTCTTTACGGGCTCGCCTGCCTCATCGTACACCTTCCAAGTACCCTTTTTTTTGCCGTGTTCAAAACGGCCTTCGTCCCGGAGTTGGCCATTGGCATGGTATCCCTTCCATTCACCGTGCTTCCGCTCTTCATCGTCGAAGCCGCCCGTCCCTCTGGGTTCGCCATTCTTGTAGAACCACTCCCACCGGCCAACAATCTTGCCGTCCCTAAAGTTGCCGGTGGACTGCATCCGGCCATTATTGAGAAAATACGTCCACTTTCCTGATTTCTTGCCGTTGTCGAATTCCCCCTGACAAGAAACAAGGCCGTTCCTGAAGTACAGTTCAAAAGGGCCATTCTTAGGATTACCGTCTTCATCGATCCCGGAGATGTCTTTCATTGGGTCATGCTCCCAGTCTGATTATCTGTTGAGTTTGAGAATGTAGACCTGCAAATTATATAAATGTCCCAAAGAATATTCAATTGAGCTATTTGGTTTGAGCTGTCACAAAATACTCCCGGCTGGATTGATACTTTAGAAAAAATGGTAAAAAAATCGATTATAAAAACAGTCTTGTTCTAAACTAAAAAGCGTTTTTCATAAGGAGAACTTTCCACCTTTTTTCGGAGTGAACACTTTAAAGATCGGAGGCAGAAGAAAGCTCCGGACCGTCCGAAGTTGCTGTGATTTACGCTGAGAGAAGGGAGACCCCGCTTTAGAGTGGTCAACCGGACAAAAAAATAGGGCCGGATAGGAAGCCGGCATTAGCCGGCCCGGCCCGGCCCGGTTATTCCCGGATCTTATCCCGAAATTATAGCACAGGTTTAGTACCAGGTTTAGAAAAAGATTAAGCCCCTACCCCCTTGCTTTGCAAACAAGCAAATCGAGTGAGCGGAAATCGGCAAGAATGACAAGCATGACAAAAAAAAGTAGTAACATGGAGAGGTAGTATCTTATTTCTACTCCTGAAAAATAGTGTCTACAGTGAGATCTCCCGCTGACAGAATTACCAATCTTTATTATAATGAATAATGTCTATAGCAAAAGTTGCTGCCAATAAGATCATCGCTTTTTTGGGGGAATTATTATCATTTAAGGAAAGCATGTAGTTATCTGCTGATGTAAAGAGCTCCTGCTTAATACCTGTCCATTTTTTGGATATGGTTCCAATTTCTTGGTCTGCCTTGTTTTTAAAACTAAAATGCGAGAATTTGAAGTCACTCTCCACGAAAGCGATGATATTATCTTGAGTATCAAATACATCGTATCCGGGACCACCGAGGGGGGGAAACTGGGATTTAAGATAGCCGACAGCAGTGCCTGTATGATCGTGAATATCTGCTCTTGCTTTGAAAAAGGTCAACCTTTTGTGGATAGAGAAGCTTAGCTTGCTCTCGTTTGTTGGGTCATTACCCTCATAGACATAGACCTTGTTAGGTAATACGGCGTCGTAGGTATTACTGGCCAAAAGGCGACCCCACAATCCTGTCTCCGGTTCTACTTGTTTTGCAATACCGATTTGCTCTGAGCTTTCAGGGTCAATAATATCATATGTATGAACTCCGGCATTTTCGCGAATAAAATAGGCTTTACGGTCCAGCATGGTGCCTCTCCTTCTGCTGTCTGCTAATAGTTTGTGATGTCATTTCAGCCAAAACCAACGGTTGCCGACTCTTGGTCATGCGTATTATTTGTCAACTCAGACAAGTAATACAGCACAGCAGAAAGTTATATTAAGTATCCGGAAGAGCGTCAAGGCACAACAGAGAGGTCACGGCCGGATTGCGGCCGTGACCTCTCTGCCTGGTGGTGATCAGCCCCACGGGAAAGCCGATGATGTTTAGGCGAACGCTTTTCTTTGGCAAGCTCTGTCCTGTTTGCCCGGGAACGGAAGTCGTTGCTCTGTCGGGCCGGGGACAGCCACGAAGAAATGGCAAATAAAATACATAAATGTTTTTTCATTATCAATATATACTACTTATATGTAGAATACTGACCTATGCAGAATGTTCACTTATGATTTAACTCTTTACTTATAAAATAATTATTTTTAGATCCCCACCCCGGTACAATTTTTGCTTTGTTGATTATTGAACGCTATTGAAATTAAAAAAACGGCTTAGGAGGTCGGCAATGACGACAAAAAGCAAACGACAAGGCTTGGGGTTCTGTATCCTCATAATTTCTGCAACTTTTATAATGGGATGCGGAAAAACAACAACAGATGAAATAAAGGTTGGAATCCTTCATTCTTTAAGTGGTACCATGAGTATCAGTGAGGTCGCCGTAAGAGATGCCAGTTTAATGGCCATTAAAGAGATAAATGCCGCAGGGGGGCTGCTGGGAAAACAGATCATTCCCGTAGTAGAAGACGGAGCTTCTGATTGGCCTACCTTTGCGGAAAAAGCAACAAAACTGATTCAAAGCGATAAGGTCAATGTTGTTTTTGGCTGTTGGACTTCTGCCAGCCGTAAAGCGGTACTGCCGGTTTTTGAAAAATTTGACCATCTTCTTTTTTACCCCGTTCAATACGAAGGGATGGAGGCATCAAAAAATATTGTTTATACCGGAGCCGCACCGAATCAACAAATTATGCCTGCGGTAACATGGCTTCTGGAAAAAGGGTATAAGAAATTCTATCTTTTGGGGTCGGACTATGTTTTTCCCAGAACCGCCAACCAAATAATCATTAAACAACTGGAAGTGGAAGGAGGAGAACTTGTTGCCGAAGAATATACTCCCCTCGGGCATGTGGAGTATACGACGGTTATAAATAAAATTAAAGAAGCTGATCCCGATGTGATTTTTAACACATTAAACGGAGACAGTAACGTTGCTTTCTTTAAACAATTAAAGTCCGCCGGAATTTCCGCCACAGATATTCCCGTTATGTCCGTTAGCATTGCAGAAGAGGAATTGATTGGTATCGGGCCTTCTAATGTAGCCGGTCATTATGCCGCATGGAATTATTTTATGAGCATGGATACACCGGGCAATGCGGCCTTTATTAAAAATTACAAAGCTATGTACGGTGAAAACCGAGTAACCGATGACCCTATTGAAGCGGGATACTTTGGTGTTTACCTATGGGCCGAAGCGGTTAAAAAAGCGGGAACTTTTGAAGTGGGTGCCGTAAGAGAAGCGGTTAGAGGGATTGAATTTGAAGCTCCCGAAGGAAAGGTCACGGTTGACCCTGCAAATAACCACACATGGAAAATTGCGCAGATCGGCAAAATCAGGTCTGACGGTCAATTCGATATTGTCTGGAGCACGGACGGTCCTGTACAACCCAATCCTTTCCCCGCTCTTGTTTCCAACAAAAAGGTTTTGGCTCCGGGTCAAATCACAGAATAAGCGGAAATTATTAAAAGGTCGTCAGGATTTTGCGGCCTTTTAATAACTCTTAATAACCTTTAATAAACCATTTGCACCTTTTTTATCCTCTGGACAAGGAGAATGTATGACCCTGGATATTATTACCCTACAGCTTTTTTCCGGACTGAGTTTGTGCTCAATACTCCTGTTAGTGGGAATTGGCTTAAGTATTACTTTTGGACTTATGGGCATTATAAATTTTGCCCATGGGGAATTTCTGATGGTGGGAGCTTACACCGCCTATATGTCTCAAAAAATTCTGGCCTTTATCCCGGGCGGAGGATATTTTTTTGTCGCTCTGCCTCTTTCCTTTCTTATTGCCGGAGCCTTGGGGTTTTTGCTGGAAAAAGTGTTAATCCGCTATTTTTACAGCAAACCATATGAAAGTATCCTCGCCACCTGGGGTTTAAGCCTAATCTTGCAACAGTTGGCCAGAAATATTTTTGGAGCCAATAACGTTGAAGTCACCGCACCCGTATGGCTCACGGAGGGTATTAGAATATCCGAAGGAGTCCAGCTTCCTTATAACAGGCTTTTTATTATTGGAATAGCTTTTACCTGCTTAACAGGTTTGTGGTTCTACCTGTATAAAACGCCCGGCGGACGAAGAATGCAGGCTGTTATGCAAAACCGCAGTATGGCCACATGCATGGGCATAAATTCCCGAAAAGTGGACGCTTTAACCTTTGCCATCGGCAGCGGTCTTGCGGGGGTGGCGGGATGTATTGTCAGCCTTCTTGGTTCTATCGGCCCGGCTACGGGACAAAATTATATTCTTTACGCCTTTCTTGTCGTTGTTCTGGGAGGTGTGGGCAGTTTAAAAGGAACTATCGCCGGGGCATTGATTATTGGCTTTGCTTTGCCATTCTTTGAGTATATGACAACATCCAGCATGGGCAATGTAATCGTCTTTATACTTATTATACTGTTTCTACAGAAAAGGCCCGCAGGTTTTATCACCATGCAAAGCCGGGCACTGGATTAGGAGAAGCTATGAAATTAATACATCCCTTCCTTGAAAAGACGAAAGGCAAGCGTCTTACTATTCTTGTTTTTCTGATTCTTCTTTTGTTTACATTTATACTATCGGATTTCCGTTTAAACCTTATGGGGAAATATGTTTCCTTCGCCATAGTCGCTGTTGGGCTGAATCTTCTTTGGGGCTATACGGGCATTTTAAGTCTTGGACACGGTGTCTTTTTCAGTCTGGGGGCCTATTCTATGGCCATGCATTTAAAACTCCGGGAGGAAGCTCTTCCCGATTTTATGGCATGGAGCGGTCTGGATAGTTTGCCCTGGTTCTGGGAACCCTTTCAATATCTGGGCTTTGCTTTGCCCATGGCCATTATCATTCCGATGATTTTAGCTCTTTTGATCGGTCTGCCCACATTCAAGTCTGAAATTAAAGGTGTTTATTTTTCCATCTTAAGTCAGGCATTGGCACTGGCCATTTCTATTTTCTTTATTGGACAGCAGCCTTATACGGGTGGCACAAACGGTATTACCAATTTAAAAACCCTGATGGGAATTTCTCTTTACAGTACCGGTATGATCAAGGGCTTATACTTAACAACTGTCCTTGTTTTGTTTCTTGTATTTCTATTTTCCCGGTATCTTGTGTCCACAAGAACCGGAAGAGTATTGAAAGGAATAAGAGACGGCGAAAACCGTTTGAAATACCTGGGCTATAATCCTGTGGAGTACAAAGTGATGATCTTCTGCATCTCCGCCGGTATAGCGGGCCTTGCGGGCGCACTCTTTGTTACACAAGTGGGAATTATCTCCCCTTCCATGATGGGAATTCTTCCTTCTGTGGAGATGGCCATTTGGGTGGCTGTAGGTGGAAGAGGCACCATTATCGGACCGATTATTGGAGCGGTTGTTGTAAACTATACAAAAAGTTTTTTCAGCGAAACATTTCCGGATATGTGGCTCTACTTTTTTGGAGCTCTGTTTATCTCTATCGTGCTGTTTTTGCCCAAAGGTCTCATGGGCCTTATCAGTTTGCCCGAAAGCATGAAAAAAATAGTAGATAGAAACAAGATTTCTATTTTTAGAAACTTTAGAAAACCGGATAAAGCTATTCTCAAAGGAGAAAAAAATGGTTGATGACATTTTATATCTCGAAAATATTTCCGTTGAGTTTTCCGGATTTAAAGCCTTAAACCGGGTTAATTTTTTTATGAACAAAGGGGAACTTCATTTTCTGATTGGCCCTAACGGCGCAGGAAAGACAACCTTACTGGACGTTATCTGCGGTAAAACAAAAAGTACCGGGGGACGGATGTTTTTTCAGGGCAAGAAAGATCTCATGTCTTTGCGGCCTCAACATATTGCACGTCTGGGAATCAGCCGAAAATTTCAGGCCCCTTCCATTTTTTCTGAACTCACCGTTTTTGAAAACCTGGAACTATCTGTTAATGAAAATAAAAGTTTTTTTAGATCCCTGGTGAAGGAGGCCGATTCTGAGGAAAAAAATAAAATTGAAGAAATAATGGAAAAGGTCAATCTGAAAGATGAATCGAATACAAGAGGAGGAGATCTTTCTCACGGTAAAAAACAATGGCTTGAACTGGGTATGACAATTATCAGAGACCCCAAACTATTGTTAGTTGACGAACCTGTCGCGGGTATGACCGGCAAAGAAAGAGACCTTACGGGGCAGTTATTACAGGATATTGCCCAAAACAGTTCGGTCCTTGTTGTCGAGCACGATATGCAATTTGTGGAACAATTTGCCCATTCGGTCACCATACTCCATGAAGGGGCCATTCTCTGCCAGGGAGATTTTAACACCGTCAGCAAAGACCCGACCGTAATCGATGTATACCTGGGAAGAGGAGGAGGAGATCTCCATGCTTAAAATAGAAGGACTATCCGCAGGGTATGGAGAAACTAATATTATCACTGATTTAAATCTGGAAATACCCCCCGGACAGATCGCCGCCTTAATGGGAAATAACGGCGTGGGAAAATCGACCCTTTTAAAAACGATTATGGGAATACTTCCTGCCAAAACGGGAATAATTTCTTTTGAAGGTGAGAATATAACAAAGGCACCCTCCGATGTGAGGGCAAAAGGAGGCTTGGGTTACGTACCTCAAGGACGAGACATTTTCCCCTTTTTAACCGTAAAAGAAAATTTGTTGATTGGCCTGGAAGCACGAGCAGTAAAACGGGCAGTAAAAAAAGCCGATCTGCCGGATGATATTTTTCAACTTTTCCCCGCCTTAAAAGATCTTCTCCATCGAAGAGGGGGAGACTTGAGCGGCGGGCAGCAACAGCAATTGGCCATTGCCAGAATATTAATCACCGGGCCCCGGCTTTTGATTTTGGATGAACCTACCGAAGGGATTCAGCCGTCCGTTTGTTTTCAAATAGAAAACGCCATTCGATTTATTAAAGAACAAAAATCGATTTCGGTATTGTTAGTTGAGCAATATGTGGATTTTGCCCTGCGCCTTTCGGATCTTTTTTATGTAATGGAAAAAGGCTCGCTCACCTACGCTCGGGTGGCAGATGACCAATCGAGGGCGGAAGTAAAAAATAAATTAAAGATGTAATGGAGGAAAACTATGAAAATGATCATAGCAATTGTCAGGCCGGAAAAGCTAATTCCTGTGGAAGACGCATTAAAAGAAAAAGATTTTTTCGGACTGACGGAAATAAGTGTCAGAGGCCGGGGGAAACAAAAGGGAATTACCATTGGAGAGATGAAGTATGAAAAATTGCCAAAGGAGATGGTCATGATGGTCTGCGCGGATGAAGACGCAGAGCAGATAAAAGACATTATTGTGAAAACCGCCTATACGGGAAGTGTCGGAGATGGAAAAATCTTCACTTTAAATGTAGAAGATGAAATTACCGTAAGGGCCAGCGGAGAAGGCAAATAATGTTTACCCAGTATGAACAGGAGAAATTGCTGATTTCACTGGCCGCCATGATTGCCCGTGACAGAAAAGAACGGGGAATAAAATTAAACTATCCGGAATCTGTGGCCATGATCACAAGTCAGGTTATGGAATGGGCCAGAGAAGGAAAGGCCGTTGCGGAACTGATGAATCTGGGGGCAACCATTCTTAAAGCGGAAGATGTGATGGAAGGGATTCCTGAAATGGTTGAAGCTGTACAGGTCGAGGCCACTTTTCCCGACGGAACCAAACTTGTAACGGTTCACAGTCCAATTCGTTAGCAGGAGAGTAGACGATGATGCATAACAACGAAGCAGATTGGTATCCCGGACAGATTCTGAGCGATCATGAAGAACTTCGAGCCCTTGATGAAAGAGAAACTGTAACCCTGACTGTAAAAAACAGAGGGGATCGGCCCGTACAGGTCGGCAGTCACTTTCATTTTTTTGAGGTAAATAAAGCTTTGGATTTTGATAGGAATAAAGCCTGGGGTATGCGCCCGGGAATTGCTCCGGGAACGGCGGTACGTTTTGAACCGGGTCAAAGTCAGGAGATTTCTCTTATCGCTATGGGTGGCCAAAGAATCTGTATCGGTTTAAACGGACTGGCCGGAGGCTCCCTTGACGATGAGAACCTAAAAACGAAAGCCTTGGCACTGGCTAAAGAGAAAGGATTTAAAGGGGTACGATAATGGGCATAAGAATGAATGGCAACACCAGTGCGGCAATGTTCGGCCCAACGACAGGAGACAGAGTCAGGCTGGCAGACAGTGCCCTGATTGCGGAAGTGGAAAAAGACCTCACCGCTCAGGGAGATCAGGTGAAATTTGGAGGGGGGAAAGTCATTCGTGACGGAATGGGCCAGGACTGTCGGGCTACCCGAGAAATGGGGACTCCTGATCTTGTTATCACCAACGCGCTGATTATCGATTACACGGGAATTTATAAAGCGGATATAGCCGTGAGAGACGGCAGGATCAGCGCGATAGGCAGAGCGGGAAATCCCGGGATTCAGGATGGAATTATCCCCGCTTTAACCATTGGGCCGGGTACGGAAATTATCGCCGGTGAGGGAATGATTTGTACAGCCGGAGGCATAGACGCTCACATCCATTTTATCTGCCCCCAGCAAGTGGAAACGGCGATTATTAGCGGAGTAACGACAATGCTGGGAGGCGGAACAGGCCCTGCAACGGGAACTTTAGCCACCACATGTACCCCCGGTGCATGGAATCTTGCCCGGATGTTTGAAGCCGCCGAAGCCTGGCCGGTGAATTTCGGTTTTATGGGAAAAGGGAACAGCAGCCTGCCCGACCCTTTAGTGGAACAGGTCTTAGCCGGTGCCTGTGGATTGAAACTGCATGAAGATTGGGGCACAACCCCACAGGCCATTGATACATGCCTTGGCGTAGCGGAACGGTTTGGTGTACAGGTGGCCATTCATACGGATACTTTAAATGAAAGCGGTTTTGTGGAAGACACCATCGCCGCTTTTAAAAACAGAACGATTCACACCTATCACAGCGAAGGTGCGGGCGGAGGGCACGCCCCGGATATCTTAAAGGTTTGTGGAGAACGCAATGTTCTTCCAAGTTCCACCAACCCCACAAGACCCTTTACCATAAATACCATCCCCGAGCATCGGGACATGCTGATGGTTTGCCATCATCTCGACCCGTCCATACCGGAAGATATTGCTTTTGCCGACAGCCGGATCAGACCTCAAACCATTGCGGCGGAAGATATTCTTCATGATATGGGAGCCATTAGCATTATATCTTCCGACAGTCAGGCCATGGGCCGTGTGGGTGAGGTGATTATGCGTACCTGGCAAACCGCTCATAAAATGAAAATCCAATTTGGGGCCCTTGGAGGCGATCTTGCAGGCGATCTTGCAGGTGACTCTGCGAGAAACGATAACAACCGGATCAAACGCTATGTGGCGAAATATACAATTTGTCCTGCTATCGCCCATGGTATTGATCATGAAGTGGGGTCTGTCGAGCCCGGAAAAATGGCCGATCTAACCCTCTGGAAACCCGCTTTCTTTGGTGTTCACCCCGAATTGGTGATAAAGGGTGGATTCATCGCCTATTCCGCAATGGGAGACGCAAACGCTTCCATCCCAACCCCACAACCCGTGACGGGCAAACCAATGTTCGGTGCCTTGGGGCTGGCGGCAAACAGCACCTCTGTTCATTTTATGAGTGAGGCGGGCGTAAAAGAAGGGGTTGGTGAAAAAATTGGTTTGCAACGTGCTTCTTTAGGCATTAAAAATACCCGGGGCCTTACCAAAAAGGATCTTCCCTTAAATGATGCCTTACCGAAAATGGAAGTTGACCCTGAAACATATGCGGTTCGGGCTGATGGTAAATTACTTGAATGTGAGCCTTTAAAGGAACTGCCTATGGCTCAACGTTATTTCATGTTTTAACCGGGCAAGGAGCTTTTCATGAGAAGCACCCTTTTAACATTGGTACATATAACAGACTCGGGGTTCCCTTCCGGTGGGTTCGGCCACTCTTGGGGGCTGGAATACGCCATCGGAAAAGGATGGATTCAAAAAGTGGCAGAATTGGTCAGTTGGAGCACGGATGCCCTGTTATCCAACCTGATAACCATGGAAGGGCGCGGACTTATACAAGCCTATAAGCTGGGAAAAGAGCATAAATACGCCGAGATTCTATTGGTTGATGAGGAATTGGCCGCTATGCGGCCAAGCCTTTATCAAGCGGTAGGGGCCGCCCAGGTTGGCCGATCTTTCCTGAACAACCTGGCTCTTTATTACGGAGATACAGAATTTATAGAAATGAATACTCTGGTAAAACAGGAAACAATAAACAGATCTACCGTAATTCAACAGCCTGTTATCTGGGGAGCCGCCTGTGGATGGTTAGGCATACCTGATTATGAGGCTCTGGAAGTCCATTTGTTTAATACCCTTCGTCAATGGGCAAATGTGGCTATGCGGACCATTCCGTTGGGCCAGACCGAATCAAACCGGTATTTGGTGTACATGATGAAACTATTAAAAAATACAGACTTCTATGAAATTGCCTTAAAGAATCAACTTGAAGGGATTTGTCCCGGAATGGATATTGCGGCTATGGGGCATGAAAATTTGGAAGCCAAATATTTTCGAACCTAGACATGCAATTACAAAAAGAATTCATTACAAAAAAATTAATTTCAAGGAGAATCCAAGGAAAATCCAAGGAGAATAATTATGGATAAGTTCATTAAAATTGGAATTGGCGGACCTGTTGGTTCGGGAAAAACGCACTTCTTGCTGCGATTATGTGAAGTTTTACAAGAAAAGTATTCCATTATAGCCGTAACCAATGACATCTATACACGGGAAGACGCTCAGTTTCTGACACGACACAAGGCCCTTCCGGAAGGGAGAATTATGGGGGTGGAAACCGGGGGTTGCCCTCATGCTGCCATCCGGGATGACATCTCTTTAAACATGGACGCAATTGAATTGTTATACAGGAAGTTCCCCGATGCAGACCTGGCCTTTGTGGAAAGTGGCGGAGATAATCTTTCGGCAACTTTCAGCCCGGATCTGGTGGACTACCAAATTTACATTATTGATGTGGCTCAGGGAGAAGACATCCCCCGAAAAGGCGGCATGGGTATAAACCGCAGTGATCTCTTGATTGTCAATAAAATTGATCTGGCCCCTTATGTGGATGTTAATTTAAAACAGGTGGATACGGATCTCAGCGCATCTCGGGGGCCTTTACCTTTTATTTTCACAAACATGAAAACAGGCGAAGGGGTGGACCGGATTTTGAAATGGCTTGAAAGTACCGTCAACTCTCACGATAAAGAAAAAAAACCTCTCTGGTCGGGGCGAACTACTTTGTCCGGCGGAATGTATAAAGAGCATGACCATAGCCATTCTCATTAAAAAGGACTAAAAAAAGAATGGTGACAAAAGGGCGGTATAGTGGGTTTATTGATTATTCTCAAAAGGGTCTGAGAGATTGGGCGGTCAAGCATGAGGCACCTCTATATCTGAGTACCATAAAAAAAAACAACGAAATCATGGCCATTCCGTCGGATCAGGGCGGAGGGATCAGAAATGGGGATATGCACGCTTTTGCCATCAACCTGAGAGAGGGTGCTTTTTTGACTTGGGCTCCTCCGGCGAGCACCCTTTTTCACAAGTCGCACCAAACGGAAGAACCCTCCCGGGTGACTCAAACCATCACCCTAGCCTCTTCCAGCGGACTCTCGTTTATCGGAAAAACCAATATCCCCTGTGAGGATGCAAATTTTAAACAGGAAACGACCATCTCCATGGATAGGGATTCCCATCTTTTTTACCAAGATATCTGGTCCCCCGGTCGTGTTGCCTCGGGAGAAAAATGGGCCTTTACATCTATGGCCAATCAGTTTCAACTTTATATAGAAGGCATCTTAGTGTACAAAGAAAACTGGAGCTTACAAAAAGAAAATATCCCTTTAGGGATCGGCGGATTTATGGGTTGTGACCTATGGCTAACAGCCCTCGCTTTTGGCCCTCAAGGGGAGGCCACACTGGAAACAGAAAAACGGAAACTCACAAAGCAAGGTTTTTTATTGGAAACGGCCTGCCTGGCAAAGGGAGTAAAAATTTTAAAAGGGTTAAGGTTCGACAGCCTTACCTACCACCTCTCCGTCTAATGGCCCCCAATGATTGGAGCCATTATAGGGCGGGTGAGGCACCCGAACCCCCCGGTCTAACGGACCCCAATGATTGGAGCCATTATAGGGCGGGTGAAGCACCCGAATCCCCCAGTTTAGCGAGCCCCAATGCTTTGAACCGTCATAGGGCGGGAGAGGCACCCGAACCCCCCGGTCTAACGGGCCCCAATGATTTGAGCCATTATAGGGCGGGTGAAGCACCCGAATCCCCCAGTCTAACGAGCCTCAATAATTTGAGTCGTTATAGGGCGGGTGAAACACCCGAATCCCTCGTTCTAAAGGGCCCCAATGATTTGAGCCATTATAGGGCGGGTGAAACACCCGAATCCCCCGTTCTAAAGGGCCCTAATGATTTGAGCCATTATAGGGCGGGTGAGGCACCCGAACCCCCCGGTCTAAGGCCCCCCCTTGCCAAAACCTCTAAACGAATATACAATAGGCCAAATTTACATAATCTTGGAGGAATTTTCTTATGAAATATCAAAATAGACTGTTGACCAGTGACCCCAAAAACAGTATAATATCCAATATCCAATATCCAATATCCAATATCCAATATCCATACCAGTTTTAAAATATATATACAGTCAGTTTTATCTCTTTTATTTTCTAATAAATCTCATTCTTTCAAAGCCTTTCCGGTTGTTTTACTTTTCTGTATTTTTTCTGTTCTGTCCGGCTGTGCGCCGATCTCTGACGACCAGCCTGCGTCTGCGACAACTTTTACCCTCTCTTTTAACTCGCAAGGTGGCACAGAAGTAACTCCGGAAACGATAAGAAGCGGAGAAAAATCTCCGCAGCCTACAGACCCAACTAAGGCAAATTTTGTTTTTGGCGGATGGTACAAAGAACAAGCTTTGACCACCATTTTCAACTTTACTCAGGAGACGATTACCGGGAACCTCACCCTGTATGCCAAGTGGGAAAAACTGAGACTAAATACCTCTATGGCTTGGGTATCTATGCGGGAGGGCTTGGTGCAACTGGACAACGGCACCCAAGGTGTAAAAATCATTGGTGTTGTGGTAAGTAAAGATGACACAGCTCCCGTCTATGCCGGCGTGAAAGACCTGCCGGGGTTCTACACCAGAAAAACTAAAGCAGACGGAACACCTCGAACGGCCTATCTTTCGATGACCGAGAAAATGACCTCTGCCAAGTTTAATGCCGGTATAACGGTTTCTGTTGACGGAGGATCTACGGGATTTGTCAGTGCTGTTGTCTCTGTTCCGGAACTGCTGCACCCGAACACAATATATTATGCTCATTTCTATGACATAGCAGGTACTACGGGCACACCCATAGAAAAACTGGCGTTTACCACAGAGAACTTTCCTGCCACCTACCCCATCATAAGAGCAACATACAGCCGCTTTTATAACCTGATCACTACCGGCAGCAGTTCTCCTAATATGGAATACAAGTCCTCCGAAAGTTATTTAATTCCGGCCCGGTTTCATTACTCTTTGACAGGTGGGGGACCGTATCGACTTATAACAAACTTCGCTCTCGATCGGCTGAGAGAACCTGCTCAAAGTACCCGCCCTTTTGAAAATACAGATCTGGCACTCTTAATCTATGATTTATACAATATTACATCCTCCGGACCGAATACAAGCGTAAATCTTTGGGACACAATGATAGGAGTGTTACAGAACAATTTGAATGAGACATGGCAAATTGACTATCAATTTGGAGGGCAGAATTTCACATTTTACGATAATAAAAAGGCCGTATTAGTAAGCGAATAGTAGTCAGATAGAGGTTCTCTTGTATTCCCCTCCCTGCGAGGGGCCGGGGTGTCTGAGCCGGGGGTGGTCTAAGTTCCCAGGCTACCCCCGGCCTTGCCAAAATCCCTAAACGAATATACAATCAGGCCCTAAATTCAGACCAGCTTAGAGGAGCAGCCCCATGAAAAAGCAGCATAGCGTATTGATGGACATTGGTCTAAACAGTACAATATCCAATATCCAATATCCAATATCCAATATCACACTACTTTAGAAAGAAAGCATTTATTTCTTTGTATATCAACTAATTATAAGTATTTTCACTTCCTTTTTTTCCGTTTCCGTTTCCGTCTTCTTCCCTTTCTTTTTCTGTTTTTTATCGGTGTCAGCTTATTGGGCTGTGACCCGCTGTCTAATGAGAGTAAAGACCCGGCCCCTCCCGCTGGGGCCGGCTTAAACGCCTCTATGGCATGGGTCTCCATGCGGGAGGGGCTGGTACAATTGGACAATGGCAGCCGGGGAGCCAAAACCATAGGCGTTGTGGTCAGCAGGGAAACGGAGCCTCCTGCCTATGGGGAAATAAAAGACCTGCCCGGTTTTTACACCAGAAAGACGAAAGCGGACGGCACACCGAGAACCGTCTATCTTTCTATGACCGATAAAATGACGGTGGCGAAGTTCACTGCCAATGTCATGGTTTCTGTTGACGGACAGGCTACAGGCTTTGTCAGTGCCATTAATTCCGCACCGGAACTATTGCACCCGAACACGAAATATTATGTTCATTTCTACGAGGTAATGAGTACTGCGGGCACAGCCATAGAAAAACTGGAATTTACGACCGAAGATTTCCCAGCCACTTTCCCAACAAGCAGAGGCAGATACAGCAGTATCTATGACCAAACCGGTAGTACTTCGCCTGATGTAGAGTATAAAGCTTCAGAAAGTTGTCTCATTCCGTTCAGATATCATTATCGTACAATACGAGGAGGAGGTCCGTATAATTTTACTATTGGTAATGGTCTTGGATATGAATTCTCAGAATTCGCTGTGTTTACTCGTCCTTTTAGCAACTCTTTCCCGGCAACAGTATTCTATGATTTATACAATATCACTCCCTCAGGACCCGGTACAAGTGTAGCACTTTGGGATATGATGATAAAAATAAACCATATTGGTCTGACAGTTAGACTAAATTATTCTTTTGGAGGAGATCCTTCTTCGGCTCTCCGGATTGGAAAAACGGTATTAGTGACCGAGTAGGCCAGTTGTCTGTGTAGAGTAGAGACACGTTGTCTGTGTAGAGTAGAGACACGTTGTCTGTGTAGAGTAGAGACACGTTTTAACGTGTCTCTACTCTCTCTTGCCGAAGGTTCGACAGGCTCACCTACCGACCCGACAAGCTCACCTACCACCTCTCGTTCTAATGGCCCCAATGATTTGAACTGTTATAGGGCGGGTGAGGCACCCGAACCCCCCGGTCTAAGGCCCCCCTTGTCAAAACTCCTAAACGAATATACAATCAGGCCCTAAATTCAGACCAGCTTAGAGGAGCAGCCCCATGAAAAAGCAGCATAGCGTATTGACGGACATTGGTATAAACAGTACAATATCCAATATCCAATATCCAATATCCAATATCACACTACTGTAGAAAGCAAGCATCTATTTCTTTGTATATCAACTAATTATAAGTATTTTTACACTTTTTTCTGTCGTCTTTTATTTCTCCTTTTTCTGTCCGTTTTTGGCCTGCTTCTGCTCGCCTGTGCCGACCCGGCAACAAGCTCCACCCCCGACCGAATTCCTGCACCCAAGGTGACTTTCCCCTACATCGGTGCCAATGACCTCACTTTTTCCATAACCAGCGAATTAGAGGGAGAGGTGGCGTTTACCTTTGGGATTTCTGTCTCTAACACCACCACGCTTCCGGCCCAACTAGGTAAAGGCTATATCCAGCGTACCTTAACAAAAGACGTAAGCAGAGAGGTTTTTATGGCCCACTTGAATACCATACCGGATGACATAAACACGCTCACAGCAGAGCATTTTTTGAAAGAGAATACGACGTATTACCTGAATATTTATCGGGGCAGAGAATTCGCATCACAAAAATCTTTCACAACCGCCAAGTTTGCTACCTTGTCCACTTTGGAAAGAAGACAGGGGGCTAACAACATAGGCATTCATTCTTGGGGCCAATATTTTCCCTCCAATGGGAAGACAACAAATACTGATGGAGATAACGTTGCCCTGCCACAAACAAGCACAGAAATTAGCTCCCCCAAAAAGATAGAAGTAAAAGAAAAGGAGTATTTGATACTTCCAATAAGGGTGGCTTTTCCTATATTGGCAGAGCCCTCACCTGTCACCTCAGCAGAGGAAGTGAATTTGCATTTAATTCAAGCTAAGGCAGACGATCAGGGATACTTTAAGATAGTGTTTACTTTTTTTTCAGGAAATGAGTCACTTGGACCGGATAATATGAATACTATTTTTTTAGAAAGGAAAACAAAATCCACTAATTTTGATGTGTATTTTAGTGCTGTCATGGCTATGTCGCTCTCTGATCCGGTAACTAAAAATTATTTTCTTGGAGATGGCTTAGAAATGGAGTATAATATCCAGTATAATCAGGCAGCCTACATTGCTACACAGAGGATACAAAACGTACAATTAATTACCGAATAGTTACCCATTAATTACCCGGTAATCTTCATTTTTCAACACGCGGGCACAGAACAAAGGCCTGGTTTAAGAGCGCTTCGACAGGCTCAGCTATCCCCCACTCTTGTAATTCCCCTCCCTTGGAGGGGCCGGGGGTGGTCATTCCCCTCCTTTGGAGGGGTCAGGCGTGGTTGGGCCGGGGGTGGTCCAAGTTCCTACACTACCCCCCCCTTGTCAAAACTCCTAAACGAATATATAGTCTCCCCTAAATTCAGACCAGCTTAGAGGAGCAGCCCCATGAAAAAGCAACATAGCGTATTGACGGACATTGGTATAAACAGTACAATATCCAATATCCAATATCCAATATCCAATATCACACTACTGTAGAAAGCAAACATCTATTTCTTTACATATCAACTAATTATAAGCATTTTTATACCTTTTTCTGTCGTCTTTTATCTCTCCTTTTTCTGTCCGTTTTTGGCCTGCTTCTGCTCGCCTGTGCCGACCCGGCAACAAGCTCCACCCTTGACCGAATCCCTGCACCCAGGGTGACTTTCCCCTACATCGGTGCCAATGAACTCACTTTTTCCATAACCAGCGAGTTGGAGGGAGAGGTGGAGTTTACCTTTGGGATTTCTGCCTCTAACACCACCACGCTTCCGGCCCAATTAGGTAAAGGCTATATCCAGCGTACCTTAACAAAAGACGTAAGCAGAGAGGTTTTTATGGCCCACTTGAATACCATACCGGATGACATAAACACGCTCACAGCAGGGCATTTTTTGAAAGAGAATACGACGTATTACCTGAATATTTACCGGGGCAGAGAATTCGCCTCACAAAAATCTTTTACCACGGCCAAGTTTGTGACCTTGTCCACTCCGGAAAGAAGGCAGGGGGCTAACAATGTCGGCATTCATTCTTGGGATCAATATTTTCCCTCCAATGGAAGTATCGTAGATACTCTCGGGAATACTATTTCCACACCAAGAACAAGCACAGAGTTTACCTCTCCGAAAAAGATAGAAGTAAAAAAGGAAGAGTATTTAATACTTCCAATCAGGTTAGTAATTCCGATATTTGCAGAACCCTCACCTTTTATCTCAACAGAAGAAGCAGAAATTTATTTATTGGAAATTAAGGTTCTTAACACCATTTCTGCCTATGAAACAATATTTAGTTATTTTACAGCTACTAATCCATTTACAATTGGAGATGGTGATGCTATGAACAGTAAAACAATTTGTTTAGAAACAGATCAAACGAAGTCCGTTAATTTTAATGCCTACTTGAGCTGTATTATTACTATACCGACTTTTGATCCGGCAGCCGAAAATAATTTTATCAATAGTGAGCTTACGTTAGAGTTTAGTAATCAATTCAATGCCGCAGACTATATTGCTACCCAGGTGATAAAAAACGTGAAGTTAATTACCCGTTAATCTTGAATCTTGATTTTTCAATACGCCTTTGTTTCGTGCCGGCGGTGGTAATTCCCCTCCTTTGGAGGGGCGGGCGTGGTTGGGCCGGCACGCCGAAGTGGCCTTTCCCACCAAATTGTTTTCCGCCGGAGATGCCGGCTCAACAGGTATTCGTACCTAAGAACGGAAAGCCACAGAAATCATGCCGCTATGGATGCTTTTCGTGACGGGTTATGAGCCCTGATGGTTGAGACCGACCCCGGTACGTAACCGTAAATATGCTTTCTATATCAAGACTTGACAAAAGAAGAACATACAGATAAAATTTTATCTATAATGATAGAAAAGAATTACTTATGAAAAAATCAAACAATATAGCTCTGAAACGGATTCAGGAATGTTTGCAGGAACAAGCAACTACTCTTGACTTATCAGATTTAGGCTTAAAAGAACTCCCAAGTGAAATTAGCCGGTTAAAACATCTAAATACACTGGATTGCTCAGAGAACGAAATCACGGATTTGTCGCCCTTAAAGGGTTTGGGTTCTCTGAATGAGCTGGATTGCTCAGAGAATGAAATCAGGGATGTATCTCCCTTGGGTGGTTTGGGTTCTCTGAATACACTAAATTGCTCTGATAACCAAATCAGGGATTTATCTCCCCTGACGGGTTTGAGTTCTCTGAATAGACTGGATTGCTCTGATAACCAAATCAGGGATTTATCTTCCCTGGCGGGTTTGGATTCTCTGAATGAACTATTTTGCCCTAGTAACCAAATCACGGATTTGTCTCCCTTGGCGGGTTTGGATTCTCTGAATGAACTATTTTGCTTTGGTAACCAAATCAAGGATTTATCTCCCCTGGCTGGTTTGGGTTCTCTGAATACACTACATTGCTCTAATAACCAAATTACGGATTTGTCGCCCTTAAGGGGTTTGAGTTTTCTGAATAGGCTACATTGTTGGAGTAACCCAATTACGACCCCACCTATGGAGGTGGTAAACCAGGGGCTTGAGGCAATCCGCGAGTATTTGCGTGCCGTAGAAAAACATGGCACCGTGGAGTTTCGGGAAGTCAAAGTTATGCTGGTGGGCAGCCCGGGAGGCGGCAAAACTACCTTGCGCCGGCGCATTTTGGGAGAAGACATCCCTGCGGAAGAGTTTGGTACTCCGGGTGTGGATATGGCTGTCTGGCGGTTTCGAGACCAGGGAAAAGAATATCGGGCCAATATTTGGGATTTTGCAGGACAGGAAATCAATTACTCTCTGCACGAGCTATTTTATTCGCGGCGCAGCATCTTTGTTCTGTTACTGGATGGCCGTACCGAAGACCGCCCTGAAAAATGGTTGGAGCGCATTAAGTTGTTAGCTAACCAAGATGCCCGCATCCTGTTAGTCCGCAACAAAAATGACGACACGGGCTACAAAACGCTGTCCAATTTTGATGTAAATGAATTAACAGAAAAGTACCCTGCCCTGCGAGAAGGCTTGTTTGAGATGTCTGCTCGCAAAGGAACGGGCTGTGACGAATTTCTCCGGACCTTACGCCAAACCGTGACAGATCACCCGCAAAGCAGGGAGAAATACCCAAAGAACTACCTAAATATTAAAAAAACAGTAGAAGAGCGTACTCAAAAAGGACAAAATCATATTACACACGAGACCTACAGCGAGATTTGCAATGAAAATGAGCTACCCGGAAAGCAAGCACAAAAACACCTGTTACAGGTATTGAGTGATTTGGGAACCGTCACATTTTTTAATGATCCCGAACTGGCGAATATCCGGATATTAAACCCCGAATGGCTCTCTTTAGCTGCTTACAAACTATTACATGCCGCAGAGAATCGGGAAGCGGGCGGCTTTATTGATAAAAAAGATTTCCCCCAATATTTGCAGGCCGCTCCCGGCAGAGAGCATGAAGCGAAGTTAAAATTGCAGGAACACGAATATCCGTGGATTGAAAACATGATGGTGAAACACTTGCAGATGTTGCCCATTGATGGAGAAAGATTCTTAATCCCTCGCGGCTTACGCAGTGACATTCAGCTGCCTAAACGTTCCGAAGACTGCCTGCGATTCCGTTTGAAATACAAAAGTTTGCCGGAAGGATTTTTCCCCAAACTCATCGTCAAAACCTACCGCTACCGCAAAGAATCCTTTCAAGGCCGGGAAAAACTATTGCTGGAACGCACTTCTGAAAATAAAAGCAACCGTGCTTTTGTCCTTTTGGGAGAAAAAGATATTCGGATTTGGATTGATGGCGATAAGGCCCAGAGGCACGCATTTTTAACTCTATTGCGGGAAGAATTTACCTTTTTACACGCGGACTATCCGGGTATTGAACCTAAAGAGTTCGTTCCCTTAGATGATTTTGACGGTGAGGAATTATTGCTGAAAGCCATTTGTAGAGAATTGGAAAGAGGAGAACAAAAACATTTTAATATGAATTTAGACCAAGAGTTTGATTTGGCAGAATTAATCGCCCTTCCGGCTTCTGACGGCAGCAAAACGACAATAGTCAAAAATAAAATAGTCAATCACGGCGGAAATGTATATGTTACAGAATCCGGTGATATCCGACATGAAGAAAAAACCATCCATTTTTCCATAGGGCAAATAGAGGATACAAAAACCGCAGGACTATTTCTAAACGAATTTTTAGCATTGCTGGATAACCCGAACACCCCGGAGCGGGAAGCTCTGCAAAAATTGGCCGAAACCCTAACCTCGCTCAGCAATCGCGGTAGATTGCCCGGTTCTGAGAAAGAACCCACCCGATCCATTTTCCAAAAAGGCCAAGACACGATAAAAGCAATGCTAAAGACAGCAGATACAGCAATAAAAGCGGGAGAAAAACTGGGGAAAGTTGTGGAAGTTGGCGGGAAATGCCTGCCTTATATTGAGCAATTTATAGAACTATTCCAATGACAGATAAACGGGAATTAACCAAAAGACGAAGCACCGGCGAAGATTCTTCCACCGAGTTTAAAACCTGCTGATGAATATAACCAAATACCTCATAGACCCTGTGTATATTCTTGACCACTTAGGTGTATTTGTCTTTGCTTTAAGCGGTGCCTTGGCCGGACATAAAAAACGGACAGATATTTTCGGTCTGTTTGCCTTGGCGGGCCTTACCGGCTTGGGTGGCGGTGCCCTTCGCGATACTTTGATTGGCAATCTTCCTGCGGTGTTTTTGCAAGATTCTGTTTATCTGTTTCTTGTGATACTGGCTGTTCTGCTCGTATTCTTTTTTGCCGGGAAGGTTGAAAACCTAAGCTCGGTAATTGTGGCTTTTGATGCAATTGGTTTGGGAATTTTTACCATAATAGGTATTAATTACGGGCTTCAATTTGAACTAAACTGGTATGCCTGCCTCTTCTTAGGTATAACAACAGCCACGGTGGGAGGAGCTATTCGCGATTCCCTGCTCTTGCAAACCCCCAATATTCTGACACGGGAAATCTATGCTTCTGCAAGCATGGCAGGAGGAGCCGTTTATCTGATTTTGGAGTATTACGCCTCGCTTACGCCAACCGTTAATATTCTCCTGGGCACCTTTATTGTCTCATTAATACGGCTGTATAGTTATTATAAAGGTTGGAACCTGCCCAGATCAAAAATGCCCAAAGAGTTTATGAATAAACAATAAGGGCCCGGACAAGTTTCGATTTGTTCGGACCCACTCTTAATTAAAACTGCACGGTAACATTTGTGGTTTCCGGCTTGGCAATGTTCCGGTATTTTTGAACATAGTTCACAAAAGAATTTGCGTAATCTAAATATGTATCTGTTCCACGTCCTTCTTCTTTCGCAACTTCTCCCAAAGTAATATAGCCATCTTTGCCACCGGCTATATAAGAATTAACTCCGATCATATACAGTTTGTCCATATCTATCGGATTCCAACTGCTGTCAGTCTCCACTTCAATGTCGGAAATACGGCTTCCTTTCTCTTTGCTGTCCGTTATATCCACACTATATCTGATACCCGCCGTATAAGGAAAAGCACCGCTCGAACCGTCCGGTGAGAGTGCATACTCTACAGCATCTTCCAGGGTATTTCTAATCTGTTCCCCGGTCAATTGTATCAAATACAAGGTATTGGCAAATGGCAATAATGTATACGCAGTGCTGTATGTTATGTCACCCTTGGAAATAGGTGTTCTGACCCCACCGGCATTTTGAATGACTCCGTCTACATTCCCTTTCCCCATAGATTGAAGTTCCTCTAAAAATGCTTGTGCAGTAACCGCGGCTGTAAAATGTCCCTGAGGATTTTCCGGTGAAGGTATCCGCAGCTTTGATCCACCGGGGATTTCTTCCGTAGCAGCTCCAATTACGTCTTCCTGCAAATCTTTCAGTTGATCTTTGTACTCATTCGTTATCTCTTCCGCCTGACGATATATCTCAAGCACATCCTGAGACCCTGATTCGGGTTGCACAATTGTCAAATTTGCGTTTGCTTCGATGTCTTTGTAAACGGCCTCTCTGTCGTCCCCTTCTAACTCCACCCTCTTATCATCTGCATTTTTTCTGCGGAAGGTATCATGGAGTAGGACAACCGGTGTTCCCTCATACTTTGTGATTATTCCCTCCGCATCAAAACTCAGAGATAAAACGCCTACTATCTGCGCATATTCATGCGCTTGCACCACAAGCACGGAATCACCTGTTTTAGACTTAACCACAGTTGGATAGGGCCCCTCGGGAGATAGTCCCACAGAAGTTAAAGCATCACCACCAAGCAAAGTATGCGAATCTCCACCAACAACTACATCGATATTGCTCGTTTCCTGTGCCAGGCGAATCTCATTAGAATACCCATAGTGACTCGCCACAATTATTTTATTGACTCCTTGTTCTGTCAGTAAGTCAGCGTATTTCTGGGCTGTTTCAATTTCATCCAGAAAGGTTATTTGATCACTGGGGTTTGAAGAATTTTGCGTCTTCCCTACGATGTCTATTCCGATAATACCTATTTTCTCGCCGTCTCTTTCAATAATGCGATATGGTTCCCATTTTCCTTCTAAAATATTTCCTGCCTGCGGTACAACATTTGCTGAAATAACGGGAACTTCCAGAAAATTAAGAAAGGTCAGAAGTCCCTCATCACCGGCATCAAATTCATGGTTCCCGAGAATAGTGGCATCCCACGGAAGTAAATTTAAAAGTTTAGCTCCCGGTTCACCATCGAACAGCGTGTAGTATAGCGTTCCCGTAATGGAATCTCCGGCATTAATTAAAACAGGGTTCACACCGGAATCATATTTCTCTTTTATAAAAGATATCATTTGGGAATATCCGCCGATTTTAGTTCTTGTCTTTGCTCCGCCTAATTGTAAATCTATAGATGACGAATCTATATGTGAGTGCGTATCATTTACATGCAACAAAGTCACTTCAAAATCTGCACTTTGAGCCCCGGAGCACCCTACAACAAAAAAGACACACAGTAATACAAAAAAATAACCAACATTTTTAATCATAACAAAACCTCCAAATAATATAGCATATATAATGAATTACAATTCATATTAATTTGGCCACTTTAACATATATACTATAGATTTGTCAAGTATTTTATGACTATACTACGCTGTATAGCTTACTTTTAATAATTGTTTAAAAGAGATATTTATGGCAAAATTTCCGGAGAATGCCCGCTGTTAAGGCTCTAAAGTTCTTAGAAGCAGATGGGCGGGAAATATAAACATGGAATCAAATTACGGCCATAGCGTTGGCTAATGCTATTATATAAGTATCCGGAAGTATTTCATGTCACAATTGCTACTCCGTCCGAATGATCGCTTCGAACACATCCGGCAAAGTTTCATCTGTCTCAAGCAGTACGGTCATTGGAATGTCGATTTCGGCTGTGGTACCGCCATCGGAAAGAGTGCCGTTGGTCCGGATAATCTCTTCGCCCTTGATCTTTACATGAATGTGGTGGCCCAGGAAGGACTCTTGCAAAACCCACATTACGGATGGATCCGTCTCACTTCCTTCTGTGACGGCCTCTTTGAACTCAGTCAGATCGAAGGAAAACCTGATCTTCGTGTCATCAATCCGCTCGATCGCAGGCCCCTCACGGGAATCTGAAATCAGGTTGTCGATCGTGTTAGTTTCGGCAATCAGACAGCCGAACGTCCCGTCATCGTAATAAGTGCCAACACCATCTTCGCAAGGGTCCTCGCCGGTGGAAGCGATCATCTCGTAAAATTCGGCCCACATCGTCATGTTGACGAATAGCGTAGCGGTCTCGTTGTCGTGCACGGTAAAAACCAGCTCGGCATCGAAACAGGCCGACAGAGGAAGAAGGAGCAGTAGGAATAACAGTTTTTTCATATTCGGCACTTGTGGACAATGGGTATTTGAAGATGCTTGGACGCAAGTTCATGTGTGCGTTTATTATACGAGTATCTAAAAGAATATCAAATTACAGCGCAAATAGTTTTCGGACACCACCATTCCAATTAAATTGATCCTTAACTATTTCTTATTATTAACATCTTGACATTATTATTCACAATAAATAAAAGAGTAGATTATATTATTCAAATGGATTGGATAGATCCGATGAATTTGATGAGTAATGGAAAAGACATGTCTAAAGTACATCCTTAAAAAATACCAAGGAGTTCCACATGCTGTATAACAAATTAAAATTGAGTCGTTGGCCCTTAGTATTTTGTCTTATTACAATGTTGGGAATTACTCTTATCGGAGCCGAAATTGCCGGGTAGTTACAAAAATGGGGTCTGGGATTCAACGCCAATCAAATTGTGTCGGGGTTAATCACATTAGGTCTGATTTTCCGGTTGGGTTACCCGAAAAAGATGTATCTGACCTCGAAGTTAAGGTGGAATAAATTTAAGTATATAACGTTTCCACTCGTATTGATACTGATATTACCTTGGTTACAAGGGGGGTACAATTTTGAAAGACACAGTATCTCATCGGTCACTTATATGTTTACGGTGGGTTTTGCGGAAGAATTATTTATGCATTCTTTGGCCATAGGCCTGATGATCCTGGCTTGGGGCGAGAGTAGAAAAACTGTTTTAAAAGCGGCGATTATTGGTTCGCTCATTTTTGGGGTTGCCCACATAATTGCGGTCATCTCCAACCCCGCTCCCGGTTTTATTCTGTTTAAATCAACCATTATGATAATGGCTATTTTGTTGAGCATGTGTTTTGCAGGTTTAGTTTATCAGATTAATTCTGTTTGGGTGGCCGTTCTGCTTCACGGGTTACTGGACGTCATTGCCGGATGGATGGGTTCTCCTGAAATATTAGATATGCTCAACCCAAGCGAATGGACTCTAAAGCTAAGCTTTTGGGTACTGCTCTATGCCCTGCCTTGGGGAATCTACGGGTATTGGTTACTGATTAAAGACTTTAAGAAACAGAAGGACGCGCACAATTAATCCTAATACGTCTAACCGCGACCTCTAATCTCGAAAAATTCGCTTAAAAACTTGTTTGATGGTATCTTTCAAGTGTACTCGCGGTTCCCTGGCGATTTCCGGAAGGGTTGCGAGGCCGGTATGTTCAAGTATCTGTGGGTAATCTGAGTTCGGATATTGATCGATATAGGCATTGCTAAAGTAATTATTGGAAGGATTCCGAAATGCTTCCATACCGTATTTCTTCGTCAAAAGACTGAAAATACTCTGATCATGCCTGTTGTCCATGAAACCAAGGTAATTGGGCAACCCACAGGTGTTGTCCATGTCTGTCAGCACCCGCTCATCCTGAGCAGATGTTAACCAATCCTCAGTAAACTGTAGAGATAATGGCGATTTTCTCATTAAGACAAAACTTGCCAGCCGTTGGTCTGTTTCCGTAAATTCGGGAGAGTCGCAAGCTTGGAGTACAAACGCATCTCTCTTTGTCCAGGTACTCTCTTTAAATGGCAGTTCAAAAGGCATTATATCCTTGTTTGCGGCTTGAAGTGCCCTTATTAAGGGTGTGACGCTGTCAATAAAATACGCACCGGAATCGCAATAAAAGAGGTATGATCCTTCCTTTAATTTCATCAATTCTTTTTTGATAACATAGGGCTTCCAAAGCCAATATCCATTGCCTCTTTTTTGTGAAAGAATACCTTTATTTTTTAAATAAAATTTCTTGTCTATATCGGAAGGAGAATAGGAGACAACCTTTCTAAACCCTCCAATTTCCATGCCGGTACGACTATTCTTTTCCTGTACTTTGCCGAATCTGTCATCGGCATAATTTACCAAAACACACGGCGATTTATGACAACTTCTGTTATGTGAAACCTGCATACTCTCTTTACTCTATCCATAATATTTGAAACTTATACCGAAGTATAAAATTTATGGGAAAACGGGAAAATTTGTTTGTGGCACCAATACTTCTATTGCCAATTCCCGGATTTTGGCATCTGCTTTGATATTTTCTGTTCGGATATTCACGGTGAGAACTTCAGTTTAAATACACTTAGATTCTTATCTGTCATTTTGCACCGTTTGTGCTTATTCGTTCTCCCGTTATTGCAGTGCCTGAATTAGAAGATGGTAAAACCCGTCTTCACCCAAACGGTCAAACTGACCGATATTGCGGATAAAGATGTCGGCGAATTGTTTTGGGTAGAGCTTGGCCAATAGCGTCCATTTGTTTATTTCTGTCGATTCAAGGGAAAATTTACGCAGTATTTTGTCCTGTGTTTTTCCTAAAGCAAATAACGCAAGGCCACTATCGTAGTCTATTAACGGAAACAGATAGGAAATGAACGGACTCGCCTGAAAATGCATGTAGTCGGTACGATTCATCCAGTCCCCACCCCATTGAGAAAAACCGTGCATGGTTAAAATGGGCGTGACGGCTTCGTTAAAGCCCGGCTGCACTGTGCTGCGGTCGAGGTAAGAGAGTGGCGAGTAATTGGGCACCAAAATGGCAGAGGCCGCGACACCGTTCTCTAAAACCTTGTAGCCGCCGACATAAGGATTTCGGTAATAACTGATATCGACTGCGGTACCGTAGGAGTGCAGTGAATACCCCGTTTCGGCGGTGATTTTCCGGCAATTGAACATACCGGTACCACCACCTGAGGGGTCTCCACCGTTGGGTTTCTCGATGGCGATTTTTTTCTGATAAAAGACACGCAAGACATCGAGAATGTTGGAGGCACCGACATCTGCCGAAATAAGGGTACCGTGTTGTACTTTGCCGTCATAGCTGTAATAGAGGAACCGAACGTAGGAGAGCCGTTCGAGCGGAACCGGACAGCCGGGTTTCCAGGTTCCTGTCTTGATTAGAGATTTTTTGACAGCATCCGGCAATGGGCCATAGAAAAAATCGGAGTCGGAAAGAGTTGTTCGGTCCCTTGGGTTCCGGCCATACCGGCCGGAACCCCCTTTTTTTATCGGCCGCTGTGCCCGCGAGTGTTTTTTGCCGGTGCGGACACTCAGCAAACCAAAATACAGCTCATTTTCACTGCCGGGTTGCAGGGCGCGGAAGAAACCGCGCTTGTTAAAAAGAGATAGATTTTGGAGGCTGATTTTCCCCGGCGTGGGTGCCTGATGCCTGTTGACATTGACAACACCCGCAGCCGGGTAAATATACAATGCCTGTTTGACTGTTCGGCCATCAACATCCCGGTGTGACGCTCCCTTTTCTGCCTCTTTTTTGGGGGCGGAGGGAGCCGCAATCTCTCCGACAACAAACGGGTTATTGACCGGATTAATTACTAACCATACACCGGCAGGTGACCCCGTGGTGAAGGCAAAAGTGGCATTGGCCTTTATAGCCGCATAAATATCACTGTACGCGGTGTAGGGTTTAATGACGGCAAAGCGGAAGTCCTTCCTCAGCAAGTCCGTAAACAACTGCTTCGTTTGCTTGACAATGGCCGCAGGTACGACCATTTGGCCGTCGGTGTGCACCTTGCCGCTGAAATCCTTGTAATTCAGCGTAATCGTTGTACCGTCCTTGGCTGACAATGATTGCAGATCATCGAATAATGCGGGATATTGTAAATCTGCTGCTTCAATCGCCCGGTGGTTCATGAATAAGCTACAGAGAGCAAAGAGCACGCAAACAGTGACGCGGATAAAATAGCTTCCGATACAAAGATGAAAACGCATTGACTGACCTTTCTTGGTAATCATTAAACAGATTACCATTAAAAAATAATTTTCAGATATTTGTATGAATCCGGCACAAAATTGGGGTACAGCTCTGCCATCTGAAACCGAGGCTCAGAAGTGATATTGATTAGGGTGATATGGATTGTTCATAACAAAATAAGTTATCCGAATCATAGCGTTGCTTAACAAGTTGCAGCCGTTGGTAGTGGTCACCATAATACGCCGTCTGCCAATCGGGAATGAGGGTGTCTCCGTAATTTCGGTAAGCACCCTTACCTGCTCCGGTAAGATTTTTCCTAATATTCTCTACTAAATCAATATGTTGCTGCGTCTGTTTCGGGTCCGTCCAGCTCGTATAAATCTGTACGCTGGCAATAGCTTGGCGATGTGCGTAGGCATTATAGTCCGGGGCCAAGGCACTGGAGTAGCCGTTTTGCTGACTGTCAAGCACGATAAACGTATGGGTATCATTGTGCTCATTTATAATTTGATAGAGATATTGCAGTTCGGCATCATTAAAAAATCGATCAAGCATGATGGAGCTTGCTTTAAAATAGCCACCATCGTGGAATACAAATTTGACCGGATTGCCGCCTTCAGGCTCTGTCGGGCTGCCAAGGGTGTCATGGTGCAGCATAAAATGAGGTGCATTCAATGGCCTGCTTTTTGTTTTGATACCGCCCCAATGTCGGACAGCGTCAATATTGCTGACCGTTTCAAAACTTATGGTGTTGTGACAGAATTTACCGAAATAGCCATCGACAATTGTCTCCAAATCCTTCTGGTCGCCATAGTATTGACCAAATGAGGAGAGAATGGGGCCTTTATCTCCGGCGCTGAAACGCAGAAATGTCATAAGTTCTTTTGATGTATTGGCGACCATTGCCGCCCATGCCTTGCATATTGAGGCAATATTATTTTGTTGCCACGGCCAATCAATTTGGTACAGTACCACATCGGAGGCAGGATAGAGTTTAAATTGATACCCGGTAATCACGCCAAAGTTGCCATTGCCCCCACCCCGACATCCCCAAAACAAATCCTGACAATGGTTTTCGTCAATAGTGCGTAGTTGTCCGTCACCGGTGACAATTTGTATTGCGGTGACACTGTCGCACGTCAAGCCAAATTTTCTGCCGGAAAAACTAAAACCACCGCCGGAGACCAATCCACCGACGGAGACGGTGGGACATGAGCCACCGGGTATGGTGTATTGGCCTCCATCCCACAGCGGTTGATAGACATCATAATAGAGCTGAGAGCCACCGCCGACCCAAGCCGTTTGCGTTGTTTTGTCAATGTCAAGATGATTTAAAGGACTGACATCAATAACATACGTGTCCGGGCCTCCGATACTGAAGCCTTCATAGCTATGGCGGCCGGCACGGATGCGGGCTTTCTTACCATCTCGTTTTGTCATTGCGATGGCCGCTTGCACATCGCTGACACTTGCACAGGTGAGTATGGCGGAGGGTCTTTGGTCAATCCGCTTGTTGACCATTTCTCTTGCTTTATCATAACCGGGCGAATCGGGCTTGGTGATTTCCATAATGTACCAACCTAACAAATAATAATTGATGTGTCCATAAGATCGGGAAGATCAATAAAAATCATTACATTAAAGTATTAAGACTCGTAAAAAAAACTCTAACGGCGATTGAAGTAGTTGAGTCAGCACATTTCTCTAAATATCTTTATAGTTAGTAATAAATCACTCTAAATTATCCGTATTGCCCGATAAATTACCCAACAAAAAGCAGTGGAATTAGTGGAATTAATGGGAATGAAAGACCGCTATGGTGTGATTTATATCACTCAACACCCAATGGTTTGAGCCATAAAACAGGTGCTCATTTGACGAAGATTCAGTGCCGTTAAAACCCTAAAAACTCGAGCTTTCGGCGCAAACTGTCAATTCGGAGAAGTGTTATAAATCAGTATTGTTTGTTTTTTCTCGCGGCATTTAGAGTCTTTGCATTAGCATTTAGGAGAAGATTTTTTCTCTCATACATCCCGCTGAGGGGCCGTACCAAGCCAAGTTGGCGACATCTCAGAAGGAGAACACCACAAACCAAACCCATCTCGGAGTCGGGAGCTTAGAGACAGAAGCTCTTTTTCCACCGCTCAACTCGATTTCTTCTTCTCCGATAGTTGCCAATGACATTTAATCCATTCTCGCGTTTCATCATCTCTTTTACTTAAACAGACAGTGCCTTGGTGTTCCCACCATTCAAAATCTCTTTCTGAAAACCGCTCTCCGGAGCCGGATACAACACGAATTAGGGTCTTTTCACTTCCATCAGGCAGAATTATTTTCAAGAATGATAGGCTGTCATCTGACAGATCACCATATGTCACTACAAATTTTTCATCGTTTTGAGAATAAAAAATCAAAGGATCACGAATAATAACTGTTAAATCGGATTGAGTTCCGCGAGCAAACAGATTGTGACAAAAAATAAAAAAGAATGCACAGAAAAAGTATTTTTTCATATGGCCCCTGAAGTGACTGTCGGATATCTCAATGGAAGTAGTTATTCGGAATTTTTTTGTTATGCGGACATCCGTCAATGCCCCTGAAAGTCACCCTAGAAAAAAAATAAGGGCAGGATCCAAAATGGTGAAACATAATAAGGATCCTGATACGCATAATATTCTTCAATTTCCACGATTTCATAATCATCGTCTTGGCCGTTGACGCCATCACTATTTTCGTCATTTTTGTCTTGCTCGAGCTGCCATTCACGGAGTTTTTTTTCGTGTTCCAACAGTTCAATCATTAATTTCGAGCCTTGGCGAGTCAATTCAAGGAGTTTTTCTTCACCTCCGAGGTCTTCAGAAGTGACCGCATTGCGACAGATGTCCCGAATTTCATCCCAAACAGAACCCAAGATTAAGTCGAACTGCCAGCCGTTTTCATCTGAGCCAAAAATGTTCTCATTTAAAAAGCTCATAAACACAATTTCATGGGCATCCAGCTTTTTCAGACGCGCTACAGCAATGCGCAAATCTTCCCAACGTTCGTCATTCAGATACTGGCTCCAAGCATCATCACTCTCAAAATCAAAATACTTGGCGAAGGCGAATTCCCCGCTATTCGGATCGACTGCGCTAAAAATGTCATAAAATCGTAAATACTCTCGGTAGCGGTTGTCAAACCGTTGCAAAACCTCTTCGCCGTGTTCACTCAGCCGGTAAGAATCGTCTTCAATGCGGATGTAATTTTTGCTGTGCATTCGCTCCAATAAAGGCTCGATGAACTGATAATTTTCGTCTGGTATTATGGGTATCTGTGCTCCTTCATCCATTTGGTGTAATAAATAAATGGAGGCGAATGTACTCGCTTTGGTCTCATTCCACTCTTGGGCTTCAATATCCGGTCCGGCCATACATATCTCCCGATTGCACAAACATGATTATAACAGTGAGTCTGCCTAGGCTACTACATAAGCAGAGAACGCAACAACGCCGACCACACTTAGTCCCAAAAGCAGAAAGCCTTCAATCAGTGTTGCACCCCAATTTTGATCTTGTGCGATCTCCCCGTGAAGAGGCACCTTCGGAAAGAATAACTTGTCAATCAGAATATGAAGCAAAAAGAGGTAAATAATGCTCAAAATGGCGGAGAGCAACAGACCGTAAATGGAGAAGAAGTTGGCAATATAGGCAGAAATAATCAGAGCAAAACTGATTAAACTGAAGGCAAAACTAAGCGCAGCGGCCACATTCTGCTGTGCCATCTCGCGGTGAAAATCCCAAACTTTGCGCCGGACGGCAATGAAAATACGGGTGTAGAGAATCAAGGCAGCCTGGCCCAGCACAAAATAGAACAGGGTCAAAAGGATGTCGAGCAGGAAGTGTTCGTTGGCACCTTGCATGACACCGTAAATCAACAGAGCAGAAGCAATATAGCTGGCACCCTCGGCGACACCGACAGCCAAATTGCGCCGCTCTACTATCTGCCTGTAATTGTCAAACCGGGAAAGTATGAAGTGATTGTTTAGTATCTGGGCCAAAAGCAGCAGACAGATCGCAATCACCCCCCAAAAGAATGTATCACTGAGGTTGTATAGCAAAGACTTCCAATACGAAACTTCGGCAGCTAATGTCGAAGATGATGGGCTGCTGTATACGCCGACAATGACAATGGCAAGGCCCCCCAAATAACAGCCAAAAGAGACCGACAAGGCCTTGTTGTCACGCGTTGTCAGAACCTCCGCCAGGGAAAAGGGTGTCACCAGGTCGTAGATATAGCGGCCCAGTAACAGCAGGCCGAAAACCAGCACGATTTGTAAAATGAGTTCCAAATTGGCGAGTGCCCAAAACCAGTCGTACCAATCTGCCATGCCGGACAGACCATCGGCACCTGTTGCATTCGGGGAAAAAATACCGGTGATGCTCTGTTGGAGACTACCCCAGAAAGTTTGTCCGTTCGAAATCTGTTCATTCATTGCCGGGCCTCCTATTTACCGCCGCCAAAACTGCTTCCGCTGCGAGAAGCCGGGGAACGCCGAACGCTGGTTTGAAAACTACGCTGGCTGCTTGTTGGATTACTGAGTGAGCTGCGCCGCCTTGCATTGTTGGCACCGGCTTTCGGTTGAGATGATTCGCGGGTCTTGGCGTTGCCGGCTGTAGAAGAACTGTTCCGGAAACTGCGTTGACTGCTCGTTGGACTACCGAGTGAGCTGCGCCGCGCTGCGGCGTTGGCACTGGCCTTTGGCGAGCTCGTTTTCGGTTGAAATTGGGGTTTGGAGCTTTTCTGAAGGCGGGGAGTATTGCTTTGCTGCGAACTGCGTCTGGCCGTATCCGTGCGGCTGCGGTATTGCGTTCGGCTAATAGTGCGATAACCTCCCCCATAATAGGGTGGATAATAGCCCCAGGCAAAGGGTGAGTAATAAGGCGTATGGGGACTGAAAAGCCAGGCAAACAGCAAGACATTGCCCACGCCTACGCGCGATTGATAGTAATGATTGGGCCCGTACAGGTTTTGATTCCCCTGAACCTGGACGGTCTGTTCTCCGGCCTCATCCTGCTGTACGTGAATGGTGGCAAGTTCCTGCTCCTCTCCTTCCGCAATCTCTGTGGAGAGAGAGAAACCACGTTCGTTTCCGGTGCCAAACTCGGTCACCGAAATAAAATCCACAACGCCGTCTTCGTTTATATCCAAGTTGTTGATACCGTCTTGCCGGTTCAGCAAAATTTCCAACTCTTCTGCGTCTCCGGCTTGGCCAAGTAATGTGCCTACCGCTTCCAGATCCAGGTTCGCAGCCACATCAGCGTTTTCAGGTATCAGGAGGACATCAACAGAGGCAGGTCTTTCGGCCACGGTCACTCTGACCGCTTCGTTTGTCCCTTTTTCCAAGCAGGAACGCATCTGCATAATAATCACTAAAATGACTAAAATCAAAATCAACAGGTTGAGGTTGAACTTCTTCATCAGTGTGACTCCTGGGCAGATAAATAATGGTGCCGCTCCCTCCTAAACCCATTCCTGAAGACGGACAAAGCAGCGTTGCATGCAGCGGCGCGCCAGTGTAAGCCGATTATCTGTGGTAGTCAATGATCAGAACCAAGGAATAGTTTCCGGACAGACATCTGTTGTCGCAGGAAGAACGGCTCCACACTTGGCGGCTTGCCCGCTATATACCAAGTCGCTAGAATCGCCGGACTATGTCCGGACAATTCCCCTTTCCCTTAGAACGTATCCGTAATTTTTGCATCATTGCTCACATTGACCACGGTAAATCGACCTTAGCTGACCGCTTTATCCAAGAGACTAAGCTGGTATCTGATCGCGAATTTCAAAACCAACTACTCGATTCAATGGACATCGAGCGCGAGCGCGGCATCACCATCAAATCTCAAGCTGTGACTATGCTCTATACCTCGAAAGACGGGACGGAATACTGCCTAAACTTCATCGACACGCCGGGGCATGTGGATTTTTCCTACGAAGTTTCGCGGGCCATCGCTTCCTGTGAGGGGGCTCTGTTGCTGGTCGATGCCACTCAGGGGATTGAAGCCCAGACTTTGGCAAATTTTTATATCGCCCTGGAACAGAATCTGGAAATCATCCCGGTGCTGAACAAAGTGGACTTACCCAGTGCCGACATCCCGGCGATAACCGAACAAATTGAGCACGATCTGGGCTTGGATACGGAAATGATCTTTGCCGTCTCGGCCAAGACCGGCCTCGGCATAATTGAGCTGTTGGAAGGTATTATCAAACATTGTCCCACTCCACATAACTCGCCTCGCAATCCCGATTGGGGAGATAGAGATGCCACTCTGAAAGCCTTGATCTTCGATAGTCATTATGACCCGTATCGCGGCGTGGTGCTGCACATCCGGGTATTTCAGGGTATGTTGCGCAAAGGTGAACGTTTCCGGTTGATGCACGGTCGGGAGGGAGAGCAGGCAGAATATGACGTCGAAGATATCGGCTATTTCCAGATTAAGTTGGTCTCCGGCAATAGTCTGAGTGCGGGAGAAGCCGGCTATCTGATTGGCAATGTCAAGAATATCAGTGAAGTCACCGTGGGTGATACCATTACTGTAGCGGATGGGCCGGCAGAAGAACCTCTGCCCGGCTTTAAGCCGGTCAAGCCCGTCGTATTTTCTTCTATCTATCCGGTAGACAGCAATTTATATGATGATCTGATCCGTTCCATGGAAAAGCTGTCCCTCAACGATGCCTCGCTGAGCTATGAGAAGGATGCTTCTGCCGCACTCGGCTTTGGTTTTCGCTGCGGTTTTCTCGGCCTTCTGCACTTGGAAGTTATTCAGGAACGACTGGAGTCTGAGTTTGATCTGAATATCGTGCTCACGGCACCTTCCGTGCGCTATCGCATTACCGGCAATGACGGCAGGCAATGGTATTTGGACAATCCGGCCCACTACCCCAAGCCAAATACTTTTAAAATGGTCGAAGAACCCTATATCCGCGCCGCCATTATCACGCCGGGGGATTTTTTGGGCGGACTGATGGCGTTATGTAGCCGGAAACGTGGTATACAGAAGAATATGCATTATCTGGACACCAAGCGTGTGGAGTTGGTCTACGAAATGCCGCTGGGCGAGATACTGTTTGACTTTTACGACAAGCTCAAATCAGTGAGCCGGGGCTACGCTTCGTTTGACTACGAAATTATAGACTACCAGCCAACTGAGCTGAGCAAAGTGGACATCCTGATCAATGGAGATGTAGTTGATGCACTGGCTTTGCTGACTCACAAGGACAATGCGCAATACCGGGGTCGGGCCATTTGCGAAAAGCTGAGCAAAGAAATTCCGCGTCACCAGTTCAAAATCCCGATTCAGGCCGCCATCGGTGGCACGATCATCGCCCGTGAAACAATTAACGCCCTGCGCAAAGACGTGACGGCCAAATGCTACGGCGGCGACATCACGCGTAAAAAGAAGTTGCTGGAAAAACAGAAAGAGGGCAAAAAGCGCATGAAGATGGTCGGCTCTGTAGAGTTGCCACAGAGTGCCTTTCTGGCTGCCCTAAAGAGCCAGGACACAGACTCCTGATCTTATAAAGAGTTAGGAGAGAATAGATTTTTAAATTAAAAACTTTAATTGGGATACGAGGATGAGGGCTCCGGCAAGAGATAGCCCGTAGGAGAGACCCGTTCTGTACCGACAGTTATTCCCTCGAGCATCAACATTCGGCGATTGGCCAATCTGGCCTCTTTCAGGTTTCCGACTATGTGCAGAAAGCCATAGGGTACCCAACCCCGAATCGTTTTTCCGGGTACCGAACCGGCGGCCTCGGATACTTTAGGCTCAGCTATATTGGGGGCAATTGTTCCGGACGCTTCGGTATCCGAAACGATAGCAGATTGCCAAACGATATAGGCCCAGATGGTATTGTCTTCCGGGCTTTTTTCGATGCGCACCACTTCGATAATGTTACCGAAGCGCACCATGCCCAGCAGTCCATCGGTCTGAGAGTTGCCGAGGTTTTTGTTCACTTTGATGTAGGACATATTAACGATGGCCCATTGTTTTTCGGGATACAGAGGCGTCTCTTCCAATACAATCGTCAAACTGCGCCGGGGCACGGCACAACTGAAGCTGCCTGACAGCAGAACCACTGCCGGAAGCAGAGACCACCCGAACATCCTTGGCACTCTTACCATTCTTGGCCTTTTTGTTTTTGTCCTGCTCGGGACCAAACGTGGCCTTCTCCCAAGCAGGACGGGCAACAAGTGCATCAAAAACTTCGACATACGGGCACAACCAAACATCTGCTGCTAAATAGAGGGAAAATACAAATAACTGCTTTGCATTAGTTCAAAGTTCAATTCAATCTGAAAATCGGGGTGCCGTTCCAAGGCACACTGCCGTGCCTTCTCCTGAGTCTTGGAATCCCCGATAATGCCCTCCATCTGTATGGTTTTCTCCTCCTCGCAGAATCGCACTTTCAGTAAGTCGATGAACAATTTCTTTTCAAACAACAGGTCCATGTAGAGTTTCTCGGCCTCAATCAGGCCCTCCAACTGCTTCTTGCGTCCCGTCACCCGCTCCTGCGGAAAAGGTGTATTCAAAGCCGTTTCCAAGATATTGGAGAAATTGTTGGCACTGAGGTTTAGGGTGAGGTCATAACAAGATTCATCATTCCAGTCCGCATCGAAAAAGAAACGATGGAAACTGATGCGTTCACGCTCGCGTTTGTGGATGAGCACCCGCGCCTGGTGCTCACTGATCTCCTGCTTTTCCGATACCAGTCGGACTCGGTAGTCCTCCGGAGCAATCAGCTTGATTTTCATGATTGCAGGTAGCTGAGAAAGGATGAAGCTGGCACCGTGGCCGTAGATAATCCCGGAGTCTCGCATGGCAAAACGGTAGACACTGAGCCGCAGAAATGACAGATAATAGTCTTTATGTATTCCCCATAAATCGCGAAAACGTGGACTATATTCGCCAAAATTTTTCAGCATGTGTTCTTTGCAGTCCAGCTTCATTTGTTCTTCATGCAAGGCTTCAGAGTCCAAGACAGAAATATCCTGCTCCTTTAAATCAGCCAAAATCGAACTAAAATCAATGCCACCTTCGCGGGATAAGGTGTAGATCATAAAATATTCCTTATTTTAATCATTTCAGGTTCTCTGCAATAAGCGGTACAGCTCCTGTTTGCTGATGCTGTACCACACCGGCCGACCGTGAGGGCAACGTTCCAAACCCATGGAAAACAAAGAGTCCAGTAATTTGTTGGCACTGATGTCATCCAGAACGTCACCTTTCTTGATGGCCTTGCGGCAGGAAAGGTGGGCGAACAGTTCCCGCTTTAAATCCTCGGCTTCGCTCGCACCGTTGCGTACCAATTCAATCAATTCTTCTTTGAGGTCCCCGACAGAGGGCGGCAAACCGGAAATTTGCCAAGAGCTGCAAGTGCCATAAGAGCCGCGCTCCGATTCGACTTCCTCGACCTGAATGCCAATCGAGGCCAAAGCCGGGCTGCGCCGGCGCAAGGATTCCTGTTCGGTTTCATCTGCCTCAAAAGTGATGGGTACCAGCAGAGGCTGTTTTTGCAACATTTCACGCTCTAAAGTCTCATAAAGGAGACGTTCATGGCCGGCGTGCTGATCGACGATCAACAATTGCTCCACCCCATCCATTTCGCATTCGACCAACAGGAAGACTTCAAATATCCGGCCCAGATAGCGGAAGGGTTGTTTCCCTCGGAGCTCTATACTTTCGGTACTCCAGGAAAACCCGGACAAATCGGCAGAACGGCCGGATTTGGGGCCGGAGGCAGCAGCGGGGATATCATTCCTGTAATCTTCCCGCAAACTGTCACCTTCAAACGGTTCAGACGTTTCGGGAGAGCGGCCATTTCCCAGTAAATCACGGGCCGAAAAACTCTGTTCTCCGACTGGGGGAGCTTGGCCCTTTCGGCCCTTCTCCGGCGGTTCGAAGATTCTGGAAAAGTTGGCAGATGAGTGACGTTGGGGCGCAGAACCAGCCCTTGTTCCCCTGTTTTGGTCCCGGTCTTGGGCCCGGCCGATTTCCGGGCTGTTTGCACGCGTCGGTTCTCCCGCGTTTGCCGTTTCCGGCAAACTGCCGTGGCTCAATTTGCCGGTCTCGCGGCAAAAGCTGCGCAGAGTTTGCCGAATGCCCGATTGAATCAGACTGAGATCGCGCAGGCGCGCTTCGCGTTTGGCCGGGTGAATATTAAAATCAACCCGTTCCGGATCCACTTCGAGGAAGCAAAAGCAAATCGGGAACAAGCCACCGGCCAGATAGCCGTCGAAACCAATGCGCACAGCCTGTTGCAGCGAGGCTTCAGAAATCGGCCGCTGATTGATATAGATGGGCATTCGCTTGCGGTCCCGGCGGTAGAGTGCCGGAGACGCGGCGAAAAGCTCCAGAGAAAAATGCCCGGCGCGCTCGCTCAGAGAGAATAGCTGTTCCGGTGCTAAATCACCGTAAATTTGGCAAATACGCTCCGGTGCCGACCCCGGGGACAGGGACAGTTCCATTTTGCTGTTATTGTACAGACGGAAATAGATATGGGGAAAGGCCAAGGCCTTTTCCTGAAACACCGCCTTGCAGTGGTTCAATTCGGCGCGGACGCTTTTGAGGAATTTGCGCCGAGCCGGAAAAGAGTAAAACAGTTCGCGTACTTCCACCTGCGTACCGCTGTGGGCGGCTGAAACCTCTTGCAAATCCTGAAACAGGCTGTCGGCAATTCGCAGCTCGTGGGCCTTCAGTTTGGCCGACACGTCCGAGACTTCGGAGATTTCCTGGGCACTGCTGATGCGCAGTTTACTGCAAGCGGCAACGGAACCCAGTGCCTCACCACGGAAGCCGAGACTGCAAAGTTGCAACAGGTCATTGGTTTGACGAATTTTTGATGTAGCGTGCGGCAAATAACAAAGTTCCAAGTCCTCCCGGCTCATACCAAAGCCATCATCGGTGACCCGTATCAACTGCAAACCACCCTCTTCCAAGTACAACGAGATTTGCGTGGCCCCGGCATCAATCGCATTGTCCAACAGCTCGCGTACCACCGCCGAAGGGCGTTCAATGACCTCGCCGGCTGCAATCTTGGCAGCGACCTGAGGGTCGAGAATAGCTATATTTTGGCTCATGAGCAGTTCCTGCGTCTTTACCTTATGTTGGCGGGAAATAACTGGTTTTAGTTGTCTGCGGTTTTTGTGCCCTGTTCCGTGCTACTGTCTTCCGATTTGCTGCCACTGACCCATAATTCCAGTACCAGCGGTGTGGTCAATGGTGTCTTGGCCTTCGGTTTCTGGGCCAGAATGCTGCCGATCTCTACGTCCGGGCGCACGACATAATGAATCCGGCCAATTTCCAAATTGCCGGCAACGTACTTGAGACGGTTGACATCGTTTTGGATGCTGTAAAGTTGCTGGCCTGTGTAATCGGGCACCTTGTCTACCAGATTGCCCTTGCTGACGGTCAGTAATACTTTGCGTCCGACTACGACTTTGGCTCCGGATGCAGGGGTCTGATATAAAATCGTTCCGGCATCACCGCTTTCATTGGAAATCTTCAGCAGAATTTTAGGTGCCAAGTGCTTTTCCTGTAGTTCGATTAGGGCGTTGACCAAAGGTTCTCCGACAACTTGCGGAACGGTTACCACTTCCTTCTTGTAGACAGAGAAGAAAAAGACCACAGCAACTGTAAACAACAACAGTACCAAGCACAGCACAATAAACTGGAAGCCACTCCAGAATATCAAATTGCCGCGCACCACGGGCAAGTCCGAACTGAGGGTACTTGGTTTGTTTGGTTGCTCATGGCGAGAGTTCTTGTCCCCGGGAGAGCGGGTGTTTTGTCCCATATCTGACCTCATGTCACGTCAAAATTTGTGTTGTACTGCACAGCATAATAGGCCGGGTGAAAAATAGCAATTCCACAGCCTGCGCCGAAAGACGATCTGAAAGACTACTGGGCACCGAACTGCGCAGCCAGATTAGTGCAGGTGCGGACAATCATCCGGTACACCTCTTCAAAACTTTTAGCACCGTTGTAGTACGGGTCGGGCACTTCTGCCCTTTGTCCCTCGGATACTTCAGGGTCAAAGTCGCGAAAGAGGTGCAATTTACCGGACAGATCAGCATCGTGGGAAAGTAGCTCGTAAATATCGTCATAGTTGTGTAAATCCATGGCCAACAACAAATCAAATTCATAGGCCATACCGGTTTGGAAAAGTTTAGCCGCGTGGCGGAAACCTTGGTAGCCATGATGATGCAGAACCTTCTGCATCCGGGAATCCGGTGCCGCACCTTGGTGATAGGCACAAGTACCGCACGAATCAATGTTCCAGGATAGTGCCTGTTCCCTGTTCACTTGCTCCATCACGGCATGGGCCGCCGGAGAACGGCAGATATTTCCCATGCAAATAAATAATACACTATTAATTGTTTTTTTCTGCATAGCGGCATTCTAACAGCCTTGCGACAAAAGCGCAATTCTGTGTTTCTCCGTCACCTTTCCCTTTGTGAAGTAATGCAATATGATGGGGCTCTATGGCCCTACGCAAGGATTCCCATCGTCTTTTATACCTGCTGGATACGCAGCAGTTTTTTCATGCCTTTCTGCTAAGTGCCCGAAAGCCGGACCTGTGGTTGCTTTGGCAGCAAGAACAACAGCGCAGAGCCTTCCGGCTGGATTTGACGGGCATGGCGGCTCACTTTCGGGGGAAAGACAGGGAGGCAGAAGGCCGTTCGGAGGCGGCTGTTCCGGACCGGGCACTTCCTGCGGCCAGCCTGATTCTGTTGCGGGAACAGTTGGGCGAACTCTGCCGCCTGAGCCGGTGCGAAGATGTTCAGCTACGCAATTTTGCCCTGCAAGTACTGATTCGCCAGCCGTTATTGCATTATCGAGAACAAATACTGGTCCGACATGACCGGAAAATGCTCCGTCTGTGTGCCGTCCCCGAACGGGAACAAAAAGCAGAGCCAGAAGTTTTTGGCGGAAATCGTGCCGCTTCCGTACTGCAAACAGCGGACAGGCGTGGACGGAACAGACGAAACGAACAAGGAGAAATGGCCGCAGAACAAGGTCTACATTCCTTGGAGCAGGAGCTGCAAAAAGTATTTCCCTATCTTCTCTCGGCTTTGGACGATTCGGAGTATAGCATACGAGAGTACTTTATTGTCGAACTGGCAGCCATATTTCCTCACGGGCCGGACCGGCTGAACTCCGAACCCGGACCAGGCCAAACGGACCGGAAAGGCCGGTCCGATAAAACATCCGACAGAATATCAAATAAAACAGACGGGAAGATCGGCAGCGATTTGGTCGATTTGGTGCCGGCAATCGGATCCCGGCCGGGGCCAGGTGGCTTTCCGTATTTACAGCAAGGTTTGCACCGAGAGCCGGGCCATCGGCGGCAATCGAAAGTCGGTCCGGAGCTTGGACCGGAGGCAGGCTTCTCGATTAGTATTTGGCCGGAACTGCGGTTGAAGTTGTATCGGAAACTACTCCGGTGCAGTCTGAACGATGCTGTTTATCTCGTGCGCCGTGCGGCGATTCGGGAGATTAAAAAATATTTTATCGACTTGTTCCAATTTCACCGCCGGGAGCTGAATCGAACACAGCAGCGATACTTCGTCGAATCCTTTGACATATCCAGTGCCTACCATCGCAAGGTCGCTTGGGAAATCCTATACCAAGTGGAGTCCGAACGCAGAACTGAGGCAGGCTCTGAGAGCCAAAGGCCAAGTGGACAAGATGGGCAAAACGGACAAGACGGGCAAGTCGAAGAAAGAGAGGAAAAAGAGAAGGCGGAGTTGGATTTGCTGGAAGTGAAGTTATTCCACTACTTGGATTCCTCCGGCGAGCTGTTTTCCCTGCTGGCAGAATCTGCACATAACGTCCGCAAAATCAACCCCGAGTTTTTTTCCCGGCAGGTCTTAGGGTCAAAAATGCCGGAGCCCACCGAGATTGAAGAAGCCGGAGAGCGGGAATTTGCCCGGAACATGCGGGTCTTGTTTCGGGCACTGGAACTTGGGCACAATCGTTTCCTTCACTTCCGGCTCCGAGGGGTTTTGTGCCGTTTTTTAGGGTCTGACCCGGGAGGTGGCTCGATAAACCAAGGCGGGAAAGATGGTGCGGGGAGCCGAAATGAAGATTTCCGCGAGCAACCCGGCCGGAAAAATTCGATGGGTTTCCGGCGCAAATCCAACTGGGGCAAACCCTATCGTGACTCCGGGCAAAGAGAGTTGTGGAATGGAGAGAAGCTCTGGGAAGCGGATGATCGGTATTTTGTTTCCCCCGGCAGAGGGCGAAAGGCCCCCGGACGGCGAGCAACCGAGTTGGCAGCCGTGGCCGTGTTGTCTTCGGCACAAGAAGCCCTGTTGCGGAATCTAAAGAACCTGGATGGCCACAGTTGGATTTTGCTTTTCGAGTTGTTGGTGTATGGCGGGGACAGATCGACACTGGAATTGCTGAGCAACCTGCTGCTAGAGCGGTTAAAAAAATTACTCGAACAGAAATGGGGTGCTAAAGAACGGCTTCAGGCTGATTTGTTGCGTATATTCAGCGAATTGATCCGCGAGCAGGAGCTGTTGAGACGCAAAGGCAGCGAGCCTCGGCAAATCTTTGCCTGGCTCAGGCTCAGGGCGCAGTCCTTTGCCCTGGAACTGGATAGTTTATGGCAAGGCTCACCGCACAGAGCGGAAAGTTACAATCAACAATTTGGTATCCTGCTGGCCTTGAGCACTTGGCGACTGTGCGTTGATTATTTGCCGCTGTCCGGCTCCAATCAGGTTTTGCGAAGGTATGTGACCGAAATCCGATGCATGGCAGAAGAGACCAATGTGGGTGTCGGTGCCTCAGCGCGTGTACACGCGCTGAGGCTATGGCCCGGATCAACAGGGCGTGCGGAAGCCGCCCAGCCGATGCTGACCTTGCTGCTGCTGGCCATGCCCAGTCCGCAAAGGAATCCGCAACGGACTGAGAATGGTTTGCGTGAAGTCTTTGCCAACGAACGCGAAATCTGCCAACAGCTGATCAGTTTGGCCTGCATTCCCGGTTTTAACAGCTTTGAGGCATTGCGCATTGCTTTGCGGCATTTTGGTTCAGCCGGTTATATTTCTGATTTAGAAGCAGAATTGCAGTACCGACAGAGTCGTTGGCATTCTTCCCGTCCAACGAATCGTTCTGTCGCCGGAACAGAAACGAACCCCGGAGCAAAGCAAAAACGGTCGGGTCGCGGCCGGGTCCGGACCCGACGCGACCACGAGCAAGTTTGCCGGCAGTTGCTCTGCCTCCTGCTGGACAGCGGGCAGGACTACGCCCTGCCAATCATCCTGGAACAGTTACATTATTTTTCAGAGGAACAAATTATCCGGTACAAGCAACTGTTTTTTCAGTACGAACGCGACGTATTGGTACGCCTTTGTCGCCGGTTGTTACAGCAGAACGAACGGGGTTTTCATCGAGCCTTATTGAGTTTGGTGGCAAATCTGGGTCTGCCGGAGTTGGGGCCGGAAGTGCGCCGATTGTTGGATTCACCCCTGCAAGACCTGAGACAGAAAGCGTATCAATGCTTTTGGCAGTTGAGCGTACACAATGCCCGTCGGCTTTACCCGGACCGTGAAAATACGGACTTGGCCTCTGCTGTTACCCGACTCTCTCAATTTTTGGACAAAGAGTTCCGGCGGACTGCCGGAACTCTGTTACACCAAGTTTTGCGCGAATCCCAAAGCTCGCTCCGGAAGGCTCAGGCCTACGAAATACTGTGCCGGACAAGGTCGCCAAGCTTATTCCCACTGGAAAATGGCGACAACCCGGGGTCAAGCATTGAAGAACAAGGGCCGGGACAGTGGGGCGGACTAAGTCCGGCACTGGCCCGAATCTTCCACGAGGTCTCCGGAGAGAGATTTTTGCCGAAGGAGGAAGAGCAGAAAGAGATTTCCATGCAACTAGGTTGGGAAAGAGTCTTGCAGCTAACTGCCAGCCGATTGTTGTGCCGTTTTGTCCAAACGGAAGATTTCCCCGAAGATGTGTTGCAAAGCTATTTAGAGGTGGCCGGACGTTGGAAGGATGAGAATAGCGTCACCTTGCTGCTGCACTTGGCCCAAGCCTGTAGGCCGCAGGAGCAGGACGAGGGCTATGCCCTCTCTGCTGAGGGCCTATATTCGGAGATATGGAAGGTCATGCGCCGGAAAGTACAGGAAGGGAGTAGTCTGTTGCTGCTTCTGCATTATGTGTTCTTTTCCCTGTACTATCGGTTTGGCACTGTCGGCAATCAGGCGAAGGAGGGAGGATCCGGTGAGACAGGGGCGGAATCGAATTGCCAATTTACGTTGGAAGCCTTCGGTTTTATTGCCTTACCGGATCCGGATCGGCCTGATAAATATGATGAATCGGGTGTCAGGACGGAAACCGGCACCGGAAAAGTCGGCCAGTGGTGCCGAGCCTTGGATCTTTCCGGAGTATTCCGTTCCGGGCCGGAGCCGCAGGCAAATTCTGTCAATTCCGATGAGCAAGCTTATGACCAAGCTTGGCTTCGCCAAGCGGAAAGCTCCCGGCACTACTTATTCTGTGCCCTTTCACACAAGAGAGACTTATCCTTATTGCGCAAGTTTTTTACCCGCCTGCCCGGGCAGGCGATGCACGTAGTACGCGATTTTTTGTTGGCTCTATATGAACCGGAGTGCGAACAGGCCTTCGGCCGGAGTTTCAGTTCTTTGACTGCGGGCCCGACAAGGGCCGGCAAAGCTAGACGACATCCGGATAACCGGGAACCGGACGGAATGGATGGAGATACCGAATTGCCGGACAGTGAGCAGAATCATTACATGCTTTGGCAGTTTGCCAAGGATTTTCACCATAGGGAAAACGCCGCCCTGCGCGAACACTGCCGGCGTTTATGTGTCGACTTGCTGGAGCAAAGTGGCTATATCAATGATATTGTTCGGGTGCTGTACCAAAGCCGCCGGAGTATCTTCGGATGGTCAGGCTCGGGCGGTTATTTGTTGTCCGGTCTGCCGGGAAACTGGCCGGAGCAGAAAGCAGAGCCGGATGAGCGTCCGTCAAAGGACCGGTTCCGGCATCAGAAATTACAACTGCTGATGGTTTTGGCCCTTTGCCGGACTGAAATGAGCTATATGGGGATTGCTTTGTTTCAAAGAGATGCACAGTTGCCGTTGCGCGAATACGCCTTGGCCGAATTGCAAGGCCTGCTCTCTCGGACAGAGAGTTCTCAGTCAGCCGAACATGGCTCGGGCAGCTCGAATAATCCGAACAATTCCGGCCGTTTCAGCAATTTCTACGGGCAACCCAAGCAACCTTGGCAGGAAATACGGGTCCGTTTGAGCCGGGAAGACATCTCTCGCAAGGATTGGCAGCAAGCCCTGCGATATTTAGCCAAACATCCGGTAACGGATTGTGCCGATACTCTGCTGTTGGAAAGGGGCGGCTAGGTGCGCCGCTCTTCCCGTTTTTCCAGCTTTTTTCTCGTTTTTTTCCAGCTTTTCCCTAATACTTATGATGAGGCCATAAACATATGAAATCACAGAATTTGAATGAAGATTTGACTGAAGGCTCTGTGCGGAAGCACATGAGTCGGCTTGCACTGCCTTCGATACTGGGCTCATTGTTTACCACCCTGTACAACGTGGTGGACACAGTGTGGGCCGGCAAGGTCGGGCTCGATATGAGTGGGGTTGACGGTATTTCGGACTTTCTGAGCCGTTCCGGCGATGTGAGGGCTCTCACGGGGATGACGGTTTCGTTCCCAATATTTCTGGTAATGCTGGCTCTCTCGATTGGACTGATGAGCGGTACCTTAGCCCTTATTGGCAATGTGCTTGGTCGTAAAGACCGGCAGAAAGCCGACACGTATTTTGCCCAAGCCCTGCTCTACGCGATCGCAGTCAGCGTCTTGTTGTTGTTGGTACTGCCTTTCCTGCCATCGCTGTTCCGCCTGATGGGAGCCGACGACCAAGTGGTTATTGGCTATGCTCACGAGTACATCAGCACTATTATTGCGGGCAGTATTTTGTTTTCCGTTAATTTCGTCTTCACCGCAGCTTTGATTGCGCGCGGTGATACCAAGACCCAACGAAATGTTTCTATCATCAACTTCTTTCTGAATATTGTGCTCGACCCGTTGTTTCTGTTCGGATTTGGTCCGATACCGGCAATGGGTCTGCGCGGTATTGCTTTAGCCACGTTGCTCTCCCAGTCGCTTGGCTTGGTCGTAATGTATGTCAAGCTGCGCCGCTACCATGCCTTTGCCGGTATGAGCCGGGCTTCTTTTCGGCCTCGTTGGGATATTCTGGGCACAATTGCCAAACAAAGTATGCCGCCATCCATGAATATGGCGATTACTTCCTTTCTGTTGGGTATGGTTAATCGTTATGCCTATTTGTACGGCGGGTCTGCGGCCGTGGCGGCATACGGAATATCGCTGCGCATCGAGCAGATTGCCTTAATCCCCGGCATGGGCGTGAGCACCGCTTTGACCGGCATTGCCAGCCAGAATAACGGTGCGTACAAAATCGAACGCATAAAAAGTGCCTACCGGTTGGCCTTGCTGGCGGGCCTGCTGTTTTTGCTCTTCATCATGCTGCCTTTGGGCTGGCTATTCCCCGAGGCTGTGGTGCGGCTGTTTACCACGGATGCGGAGACGGTGGGGGTCGCCAAGGTCTATTTAGGGATCTCTGTATTTACGTTTTTTGCCTACATGCTGATCACGTTTTCCGGCTCGATCTTCCAAGCCTGCCAAGTGCCCTACATTTTGATGTACCTGACTGTTAGTCGCAGTCTGATACTGCCGCTCGTGACCTTCACCCTCTTTCCGGTTGTGCTGAAGATGGGCTTGAACGGCTTGTGGTCGGCTATTCTGTTGAATAATTGGTTGGCAGCTATTGCGGCCTTCCTTCTGTGTTTGTGGATCTTGCGCAAGCGCAAGCGCGAAGCAGTCGCCTTGCGGGATTCCGAGTCTTGAGGGCCTTTTATTCCTGTGGTTTTTCCGGGTTGTCTTTTTCCTCCGGCTATATCCCGGAGCCGGCCGGAGTTGAAAGCACTAAATAGAAAACCAAGACGACCAAAGCCTTGTGAACAATGCGCACGGTTCGTGCGGGATTCGCTGCAAAAATCTCGAAAGAAGAATCCGCCCGCGCCGGCTTGAGGCTTTTATAGGCTATTGTCCGGTATTTCGCCGGTATTCGGCCCGGCAGTCAATGGGTGTGAAAGAAGAGTGAGTCTGTCATACCGCACCATTGTGGTTGAACAGAAGTAGACAGAGAAGTGCCATGATCGCATTTCCCGATTTTTTTGGAGGGCAATATGTCAGAAGAAATGCTGTCAGAAGAAATGCTGCCTGTCTGGTCGGCTGCCGGCCTTGACACCGGGTGCTTTGAAAGCAAAAGTGTCGTACATCGGCGGGGACTGTGGCACCCCACAGCACAAATTTGGCTCTACCGTCTGCTCCCCCGGCCCGACCGCTCTGTCTTGGATGATGAGGCAGAAATGGAACTACTGTTACAGTTGCGCTCCCCGGAAAAGGACAACTTTCCCGGCTGCTGGGATGTCTCGATTGCAGGGCACGTCAGTGTCGGGGAAACGGTGGAGCAAGGTGCTTTGCGTGAACTGGAAGAGGAATTGGGATTGGGACTGCAAATCCGGGATCTGCAATTTCTGTTCAGGATGCCCTACTATGGCCATTATGAAAATGATTTACGGGATTGTGAATGGCAGCATGTCTACCTCGCGCGTTTGCCTTTCGGTTTTGATACGTCCACACTCCGACTGCAACAAAGCGAAGTCAGCGCAGTGCGCTGGGTGAGCCCGGCCGAATTAAGTAGCGAGTGGGCCGATTTTGCCTTCGGACACGGCAGCGGCCGGAACAAGACTTGGCAGGGTTATCAAGTACGGGGGTTTGCCTTGCATCGACACTACCCTTCGGAAGCAAGTCCGGACGGACAGCGGGCACCCAAATCGAAAATCACCGAGAATTACTATTGGGCGGAAATACAGCAGGCATTCGAATCTCTTCAGATTCCTGTTTTTGCTCCGACTCGGAGTGGTATTTTATGAATGAAAATTCTTTTTCGGACTTGTGTGGGCTGTCAAGGCCTGCGCCTCTTCTGCCAGCATACCACTCTTGAAAAATCTTTTCAATAAATATAGAATAAGCCCCGAGTCTATCTTATTTGAAGGAGCACTTCCATGAAAGATCGAGATAAAATATTGACAGATGTTGGTAAAAACAGTACAATATCCAATATCCAATATCCAATATCCAATATCCAATATCCAATATCCTTCAATTTCATTATCATCAAAAATGGCAATGATTCCCAAAATCATCCATTTTTCAGTCAGAGAATATAATCAAAGTGTATCAAAATATATTAACGTTGCAAAAAAGGTATCCCTTGGTTGGGATATACGCGTTTGGGAAGATGTTAATCTTCAGAAAAAAGATTTTGAGCTGTCTCATTTGTGGAACTCCTGTCAGTCCGGTGCGGCTCTGTCTGATCTGATAAGATTAGAGCTCGTATATAAGCATGGGGGCTTCTACCTTGATTCTGATTATGAATTGTACAGACCCTTAGATCATCTAAGGGAATACTCTTTTGTAGTCTCCTCTGAAGGGGACCCCTTCGTTGCGAATTGTTTCTTCGGTGCGAGCCCACAATCACCCATAATCAGGAAAATGATTGATGAGTTAAAATCGTACGATAAAGTACCGGAGGATATTCAGCCTAATATATTTTCCGGCCCTCATTTTTTTACAAGACATGTAGTTCTAAACTATAAAGATTCCACGATAATCCCGAGAGCTTTAATTGTTCCGGATATACGCCCGGTTGATTCGGACGAATCTGCTCGTCATTATTGGGGAATAGGTTGTCATCACTTCCATGATAGCTGGGGTATTAAAGAAGATAACATAAAGTATCTCCAAACCAGAGAGCGGGAATATGAGGGGAAAGAACATATAGAAGCCAAAGGTTCCGGTATTCATATGTATCCAAAACCATTCATAAAAAAGTTAATCAAACGACTACTGCTTATCACTGGAGTAAAAAAACTAATTAATCGTTGGAAAAGACTGATGCTTAAGGAAGTAAAGTCTGAGCTTGCCGAGATAAAAGCCGGGTTTGTTGAGATGCAATCCAGGCTTGTTGAGGTGAAATCTGAACTTGTTGAGATAAAGGCTAAGCCGGCGAATAAATCTCGTGACAATAAAGTTTACCCTTCCGGTGACGGGACGATTATCTTTCGTGCAGAAGAGGGGCATCACCTTCAAGTTTTGGCTGGAGACCGCAGCGTGACACCACATGCTGTTGATGACCTTTTTGAAAGAGGCCATCGGCTTTTCATAAAGAAGATATTAAGAAAAGGTGATTGGTTTGTTGACGCAGGAGCAAATGTAGGGATGTTCACTCATCTTGCCGCGCAATCTGTGGGAAGGTTTGGGAAGGTGTTTGCTTTTGAACCGAATAAAGTCTGTGCTGATATCATAGATCAAACTACGATTATTAATTACAACTTTTTTCCCATAGAGATACATAACGTTGCGTTAAGCGACACAGAGAAGTCTGAAAATTTTCTGTTTTCCGGCTCTAATTTCGGTAGTGCCAGTCTGGCTGCGGACTCAGTTGACCTAATGGTTCCGTACACTCAAAAGAATCTGGAAAGTCGAGTGGTGGAGTGTAAGCTCCTCGATTCTTATATACCTGATTACGGACACATTCGCTGTTGTAAAATAGATGTTGAAGGGTATGAAGCAGCCGTTCTTCGGGGTGCAGAGAAATTAATTTCTAATTATAGAATTGATTATCTTTTAATTGAGGTATATTATGAAGTTTGCGGATATGACCGAATGAAAGATTTATTGGAATACATCCGCCGGATGGTGTATGATTTGGGATACAGTCTGTTTGTTATTGATGATGATGGGAATTGTTCCGAGATGAGTTTTGAATACTTGGCAGTGACACAATATGCTTATGCTCTTTTAAAATCACCTAAGGCGACAGATCATTAGTTCTAGCTTTTCTTTAGGAAATAGTAAGACACGATCCAAAAGAGTCTCTCAACCGTTATTAAATTGATTCGACAAGCTCAGCAACCTATTTGGACAGGCTGACGAATCTACCGGTCTAATAGACCTAATTGATTTTTATTATTGTAAATCACCCCCCCTTGCCAAAATTCCTAAACGAACATACAATCAATCTGCAAACTCCATTTTGCCATTTTGACTTTTCTCAGAGGAGCATTTTTATGAAAAAACGAGATAAGATATTGACTATTATTAGTATAGAGGGTATAATATCCAATATCCAATATCCAATATCCAATATCCCGCTACATTAAAAACTAAGCATTTACTATTTTCTCTGCCAAATTATTGTAAACCTTTTTATTCTTTTTTTTACCTTCTTTTACCACTATTTCTTCTGTCTGTTTTTGGTATGTCTTTCCTTGGCTGTAGCCCCCTGTCTGACAACAATGACCCTCCTCCAAAATCGACTGTTTCTCTTTCCACGGTCGCTGTGGTCTCTTCCGTCCAATTGGAAGTGAGCAGCAGTTTAGCACTCGCCAATATAGGGGCCGTTATCCGTTTAGCTACGGAAGCGGCCCCCACGAAAGCGGAAGCGGAAGCCAATGCGGGTTATGTCAGCCTTGGTATTGCGGCCGGCAGTACTCGCAAATTTAGCATCAGCCAACACTATGGCAGTGATTTTGAGGGTGGTGGCCTTACTCCGGCCGATGTATTGGCTCCTGAGACTCAATACAAGCTGTACTTGTTCTTTGGACCCGGTACTGTGAATCCGATTGAGGGAGTCTCCCTCACAAATGATGTCGCAACCCTTTCCTTTACCACTGCTGCCCTGCCCCCCGCAGGGGATGCCGTGTGGGCTCGTTCGCTGACAGGGGAGCAGTTGGTCGGAACCCTTCCCGAGTGGGGCTATAGTAAAAATCAAAAGGGGGTCTTTGTGGCCTATACACGATTATTAAATGGTTTTATTGGTTTTACATTGACTACTCGCAAAGAGGCGAACTCTATTAGTCAAACCCTCGGAACAGTTATTATAGGGAGCGTTGTTCCGGATCCGAAATTTCTTTTTGGTTTTTCCAAACTGAGTGGTAGTTATCCTGATACAGACAACTATTACTATATCATCGCTACAGAAAAAGAACCTAGAATATCCGGAAATAATTTCCAATTAGAAAATGTCACTTTCGGACAACCCATTATCCATCGGGTACTCCTCACTCGATATGGCAGTCCGTAATGGTATTTTTTGCCTGAGTCTAAGTCATCTCCCCTAAGCGGAGTCTCTTTTAGTTGTAGAGAAGCACGAAAAGTTTAACAGACAGAACTGGTCTCTACTGTGGTAGATTCGTTTCGTGCCTTTCCTGCTTTTCGTGCTTTTAACAGACGGAACCGGTTGCTATTACAGTAAATTGGTTCGGGCCTCTTGCAAAAAAAGCCCCCCCCCTTGCCAAAACTCCTAAACGAATATATAATTAGGTTCTAAATCTACTTTTTTTAAAGGAGCACTTTTATGCAAAAACGAGACAAAATATTGACTAATATTGGTCTAAACAGTATAATATCCAATATCCAATATCCAATATCCAATATCCAACTCAGTTAGGGCATAAACATTTACTCCAAACTCTATTAAACTATTTTAAATTTTTTTATTTATTATCTTTATCTCTTTTTTCTTTCCTTTTTCTGTTCATCATTGGCCTAACTTTGCTTGCCTGTGCCCCGCTCTCCCAGACTAAGAACCCGGACAGTAGTGACCCACCTCCTACGCCAACCCCCACCAAATCTATTACAGTCAATTATGCGGGCCTCCACTATGTTCATTTCACCGCTGATGACCCCAATTTGTCCGCAGACAAAACGGTCGGTTTTCTGATAACGCCGGCAGACAGCAGCCCCTCTAAGGCCGAGGCCGAGGCGAAGAAAGGCTATATTACCAGAAAATTTACGGAAGCCAAAAAATCAAGAAACGTATTTATGTTCCTGCACGAGGGAACGGCTTACGAGCTTGCTACCGGGAGTACGGACATTCCGTTTACCACAGGTGCCACAGCCAGTGATACGAGTTTTGAGACAACGGACATCTTACAGGAAAACACGGAGTACAAAATACGCATGTATGACGGAGAGGAGATACAGGAGAAGACCTTTACCACCAAATCTTTTGCCGATGGGAATGCGAGTTCCACAGGAGTTATTGCCTATATGGGCGGTTTGGCAACAAATACAAACGTGGATGCACCTCTTACCATAGAACGAAAACCCGAAGAAATTATGCTTCTTCCCTACGCAGATGATACTTATGGAGGGAGTTCTATTGATTATCTTGAGAATGCTCTTGTACAAGGAGGTTGTTCTCCTGGTTGTGGGACGGGCCTACCGGGGACGTATGTATATGCTCTAAGAACAGAGGCCAATACACTTGCTTCTACCGTTAAATTTGTTTCTCTGGTATATATACTCTATTCCCAAAAGAAAATAGCCCAATCTAATTGGACTGCAAAAGAAGGTACAAGCCTGGACATTGCCTATGATATAAAAATCATAAGCGAGTAGAGGGCCTGGGCTGGGTTAGGCCCGGAAGTTAGCAGAAGAGCAAGCTTGCCTCTCCCCTTGTCCAATTCTCTAAATGAATATATGATTAGGCTGTAAATTCATTTTTCCCATTTTCGCAAAGGAGCTACCGCATGAAACATCAAAAAATACTATTGACCGGCATGCCGGAAAACAGTAAAATATCCAATATCCAATATCCAATATCCAATATCACACTACTTTAGAAAACAAGCATTTATTACTTTCTCTCTCAAACCGTTTCAAACCTTTTTATTCATTTTTTTACAGTATTTTACCACTATTTTTTCTGTCCGTTATTGGGGTGTCTTTACTCGGCTGTGCTCCGCTGTCTAACACCAAGAACCCGGACAACAGTGACCCGCCATCCGCACCGAGCCCCGTAAAATCCATTGCGGTCAATTATGCGGGCCTCCACTATGTTCATTTCACCGCTGATGACCCCAATTTGTCCGCAGACAAAACGGTCGGTTTTCTGATAACGCCGGCAGACAGTAACCTCTCTAAGGCCGAGGCCGAGGCCAAGAAAGGCTACATTACCAGAAAATTTACGGAAACCCAAAAGACGAGGGCCATCTTTATGTTCCTGCACGAGGGGACGGCTTATGAGCTTGCCACCGGCAGTACGGACATTCCGTTTACCACAGGTGCCACAGCCAGTAATACAAGTTTTGAAATAACGGACATATTGCAGGAAAACACGTCGTACAAAATACGCATGTACGACGGAGAGGAGATACAGGAGAAGACCTTTACCACCAAATCTTTTGCCGATGGGAATGCGAGTTCCACAGGAGTTATTGCCTATATGGGCGGTTTGGCAACAAATACAAACGTGGATGCACCTCTTACCATAGAACGAAAACCCGAAGAAATTATGCTTCTTCCCTACGCAGATGATACTTATGGAGGGAGTTCTATTGATTATCTTGAGAATGCTCTTGTACAAGGAGGTTGTTCTCCTGGTTGTGGGACGGGCCTACCGGGGACGTATGTATATGCTCTAAGAACAGAGGCCAATACACTTGCTTCTACCGTTAAATTTGTTTCTCTGGTATATATACTCTCTTCCCAAAAGAAAATAGCCCAATCTAATTGGACTGCAAAAGAAGGTACAAGCCTGGACATTGCCTATGATATAAAAATCATAAGCGAGTAGCAGCAGAGAGAAAATATTCTTTGTGGCAAGCTAAAATCGTCTATTCGCGGCTTTATGCCGCCGGCCGGCGAACAGATGATAACAGAGTGAACAAACTCTGCATCGGAGATAAAGGGAATAGTCTCGACTGCGAATAGAAAACCGAGAGTTATTAGATCCTTCGGGTTTTTATTCGCAGCACCGGCCGCCTCCTGCCGCAAACTAATTGGCAAACCAACGGGCAAACCAACGGACAAACCAACGGGTAGACCGACGGATAGACAATCTTTTTTCGTTTCTTCTTCAGGGGCAAAAGATTTGCGGCAATTTTGCTGACGATTCGTGTCACGGCGATAAAGAGTATACAGACAACAAATTGAATGCCTTGGATGCGGAATAATTCCGGTGAGTATTGCCATAGCAGCTGTAAGCTGGTACCATTAGACAGGTACCATTGACCCAAAATATTTCTGACTGAATAGTTGGGAAAATATTGCAACCATGCTCAGGCCAATTGTTTTAGGAGGATACATCACGAAATGCTACGGGAAAGAGATGGTAATATATTTGATCGTATCACGGATGATATACAGGTTGTTATTCCGGTAAACAGCAGTTTCGACTGTGTGGTGGACGGAGTGACCATCGATAAAAACTCATTGCATGGGCAACTGATCAACAATATGGGCAGTGCAAGATTCTACAACCTCGTCCAGAAAAGAATAATCCAAAATGATATCTATGATTACGATGGCAGGCTAATACCCAAGAATTTTAAAACCATGCCCAAGGAATTTCAGAGGAGCATGCATGACATATACCCCATCGGTTTTTATACAAGGATAGAGAACTTTATTTTGCTGATCACAACGCATTTTAATGAGAGTGGCCAAGCGTATATAAATGAGAGTAACGGAAGTGCGGAAAACACCTATAAGGCCATTCTGAGAGGGCTGACCAGTGCCATCAACAGTTGTCACCAGGGAACAATACGAGTTCCGTTTATCGGAACGAGCGTGTTGAGCCGCAATGGTAACAACAGTGAGTACAACCATGATGACATGAAACGGGATCTGAAAAGATGCCTAAACGGATTGATTAAATCCAGACAAAATATCGAAATTTGGTCAAAGTAGCTTCGATTTTACGGACCCCGAAAGTTCCACTTTGTGTATCTGTTGCCTGCGTGTTGTCTGCGGCTCTGGTCTTGTCCTCAATAGACGCAATTCATAAAAGAAACAAGGCACTGCCGAGATTTATGACCATTCCCGCAAAATGCGTTGAATCAGGTCTATCTCCGTAAATACAATGTTGTGGCGACCGCCCTCAATTTCGTAAACCGTGCTTGTCGGGCCGGCTTCTTCCGCTTGCCGGCGCAAAAATTCCAGATTTTGCGGGAATACAATACGGTCATCTGTACCCTGTAAATACGCTGTCGGAATACGAATTCCGGCCCATGCGCCGCGCATTTTTTCCAGTTCTGCCGGATGGGCTATTTTTTCTATATTGGCCACATTGATCCCGGAAACGAACATCCAATTCAATAACCGGTACTCTAACAGAGGGTTAAACCACCAGAATTTTTCCTGCTGCGGGTCTGCGGGACTGGAGATAACCATGGCCCCATTGAGGATGCGCCGGCCTCTGACCAACAAATCGGCATCCTGGCTGACCCGCTCGGCAATCAAACCCAGCAGCGGGCCGCCAAAACTCCAGCCCAACCCCCAAACCTTGCGTCCCGGAAATTCTTCCTCTATAGAACGGAGCTGCTCGATCAAAGGTTGAACGGCGCGAGAGAATTCCGGCTCGGCCCGGCCCGGGGAACTTTTTCCATAACCGGGACGGTCCATGGCTAACAATACAAAATTTTCTCGCAGGGCTTTGTTCAAAAAATAGCTGTGGTCCATGTAATTGACAGCTCCACCCGGCGCGCCGTGAATCAAATACAGAATGGGCTTGGACTGATTCTCCGTCAGATTTTCCGAAAGATAATAACGCATCTCATAGTTTCTTTGCGCAAAACTGCCCTGTTCTGCTTCATTTGGGGCTTTGCCCCAGCTCCCCGGCGGAGAAGCCAAAAAATCTGCAACAATAGGTTCCGGCAGACCTGCGGCGGTAAATTCACGGCGCATCTTGGCGGGCTTGTATGTCTCAAAGTGATGTGTTGACCAATTAATAAAACTGACAAGGCCAACCGCGAGTAACAATAAAATAACCAACAGAATAATAAGTGTTTTTTTTAGGCCCCTGCGTAATTTACGGCCTGGTTTACTGCGTTGTTTAATTACCGGAATTTTCTGTTTTCTCTGTTTCTTTCCCATTTCGCCTACCTCGTAGTTTTTTGACTCTCGGTCCGTCCGTCATTGATCTTGCTGTTATCTTCTCGCCGCCTTTCCGACAATTTTCCAAACAAAGGATCACAGACCCTATAGCCCCAGTCTCTATTCTCCGGCATGGCTTCCAGACATTGGATATTTTTTTGCAACGCATACGCGCTGTCCAGCTCCGGTCCGGCGATTTCCGCCAGAGGGACCAAGACAAAGAGCCGCCGCAAAAAGCGAGGGTGTGGCAGTTCCAGGCTGAAACCGGAATCAGCCGCTTGATTGAGGGCCCCATGGTTAATATGGTTGATATTCATGTCAATGCGCCCTGTTGCGCATTCGTAATCAATCAAGTCGATATCAATACAGCGGGGCTCCCAAGCGATATTTTGCCCGTTTTGGCCATTCTCTTTATTCTGCGCGTTGCGGTCCCGGCCCAATCGCTTCTCGCATTCCAAACAGTACTCCAGCAGACGCAGGGCACAAGACAATCGATCTGCGCCACGGCCCTCTCCGCTCGAAGATTCTGTCAACAAAGCCTCATTCAGCTCCAACCGCAGGCAGAGATTCCGGAACGAAGCCTGTGCTGATGGCTTATCAGGCTCATAAGGCCGCTGGAGGTCCAGGCCCCAAGGCTTCGTTTCGTAGACAGATGAGCACTCCGCCACGGTGATGGCCGGGTGCTCATCCAGCAGCCGAATAGCCTGTCCTAACTGCTCGTTGCGCCGGCCCAAATTACTGCCCAACGACAAATAGGTGATGGCCGCAACGGTTGTCGTTGTGGTCATTGTTGTCTTGGCCACAGTGGACGAAATGGCCGGAATTGCCGCAACAGCCGTAACAGCTACGGGTGACACAGAAGCTAAACGAGTCTCTCTGCTCTCACTTCTCCCCTCAAAATCCGTCACGTTTGGCCCTCCCGCCGGCTGCCGCTGCCGCCGCAATTCAATACCGACACTGCCACCAGGGCCAAAAAGCCCATGGTTCCACTGGGCCAAAGCACCAGTCTTTTCCTCGTCCAACAGCTCATCGGCAATAAGCCCCCCTTCCAGCGGGGCCTCCGGTTTGTACAAGCGCAAAGTTACCTCCCGGACCGTGCCAAATTGCTCCAGTATCTCGCGACAAATACAACTGCCCAGGGTTTCCAACAAAGAGAAACAACGCCCTGTAACAACGGCTTTGACCAACTGATACAACCGACTGTAGTCCACGCTGTCTTCTAATCGGCCGCTGCTCCCCGCCGGACTCAAGTCACAGCTCACCTCTAAATCAAGTTCAAAGTACTGTCCACGCAGTCTCTCGTGCAGAAAAATGCCGTGATAAGCATAGAAACGCAATTTTTGAAAAAAGATCTTGTCTGCCATACCGGTCTTATCTTATGATTTCGTACTCTGCCGCACCCGGCGGTGCTGCATCAATTCCCAAGTGCTGCGCAAACAGAGATAGTGTTCGCGCACTTCGTGGCTGCGAATAATTTGCGCGCCGGCCAGCACGGCCGAAGCACAAACCGCAAGATTTGCACTGAGAAAACGCCGATACGGGTCATGCCCCTGCGTTTCTTCATCATAACCGGTTGCCAAAGGAAAAGACCCGCTGTTGAGCCCGTTATTGAGTCCTAAGGTTTCTTCCTGCTCTTGCCGGCAGCGCACAAAACGTTTGTTCGAGGCTCCGATGAGCAAAGGGGGGCAGGCACTCAACTCTTCCCTGCCCGCCTGACAAAACTGCTGCGAAAATTCCGACAGATTGGCCAAAATCTGCCAATTGCAGGATACATCCTTGCCAAAGCCCAAGCCCGGATCCAATATAATATTGCGGCAGCCCACGGCTCTTGCCCGATCGTATAGCCGGCGCAGTTCCGCCGAAATGGCAGAAAGCGGCTCCGCATAGGCCACGTGTTCTTTCCGCGCATGGGGCAGGATACCCCGTTCCGCGCCTTGCTCCGGAGGTCGACACACAAAAGCGTTGTGCACCAAAATATAACCGGCATTGCTATCTGCGAGCACATCCAGAATTTCCGGCTCACTGCAAGACCCACTAATATCATTAACGATGTCAACGTCCAGTTCCAAACTGCGCCGGGCCACTTCCGCCTTATAGGTGTCCACTGAAAGCAGAATGGCGGGCACCCCCAGCCATTCCCGTCTGGCGTTTTCTTCTCTGAGCCAAGCGCGTAATTCGGCAAGTACAGGGCCCACGCGCCGCCATTCGGTTTCCACGTCAATGGCCTCCGCTCCGGGCCGGGTGCTTTCTCCCCCCACATCAATAATGGAGGCACCCTCCGCAACCATCTGTTTTGCCTGTGCAACCGCCGCAGAACAGTCTTCATATTTGCCGCCATCGCAGAACGAATCCGGATTTACGTTGAGTATGGCCATGAGGGCAGGTGCCGCCTCGCCCCCCATGTACCCCCATTCATCCGTTTTCCGGGCAACGCTACTCATGTTCTCTATTTCCCCGCAATTTTTATATTTTCAGGCGAAACAAGGCGGAAACAAGTTCGCAGCTCGAAAACCGGAGAGAGGAATCCATCGCGCAGAGAAGACCCCGGCCGCTCCCGATCTTTGCGCATATAGCCGACATTAGTCTTTACTCTACCGAAAAATGGAAAAGATTGTCTACACTTTCCCGGTTCGGACTCCTTGTGGATTCTTGCACGAAGTGCCCGGAATAGCCGAAGTCCTGCCCAAATCCACTTTGCGTACTTTTGAAGTCCCCCGGAATACTTTTCCCAATCTCCTTCCGGCTGTCTAAAAAATATTCTCCAATTTGCGGGCACAAAAAATACTTTCGGATCATTTTGCGGATACGAAATCTCTGAAAAAACGGAATAAGTACAAAAATCTATATCCCGGAATGAGTACTCTAGGCGCACGAATATTTCGGAAGCTAAATTCTGCCGGGTTTATTTTATTTTGCTCACGATGAACCGTCACAGAAATAGCAATATATATAGCCGATCTTGAAGTCCGTGAAATCCTGCTCCAAGGCAAAAAGAAGACAAAAAAAGGCAAGAAGAGCGTCCCGGTAAAGGTGGATCCGGTGCGACCGATACCCTTCCCCTGTGTTCGGAATACGAAAATGCAATGGAAAATTTCCGGAGATATTGTAAAAAACTGTTCAAAAAGGGAACTTATACCTATAATTGAAGAAAGAATACTGGGAGGTTCAACGATTTATTCAGATGATTGGAAGGCTTATGACGGCCTGCCGGTGAATGGCCACGGCCCCGTATGTCCATGGCTTTGACGAATTTATCTGCGGAAAGTCTGTGGGAAGAATCCAGTCAACGGAACAGAATCGTTTTGGAGCCATGTTGGGGCTTTGCAAATAAATCTTTGCAGGGTCTTTGCAGCATTTTTCGCAGAATGTAATGGGTTTGCAGAATGTGGTGGACTCGGGTACTTTTCATTTGCATTTGAAGGAGTGCCGGTTGAGATGGAACTACAGAGATGCAGACTTGTATCAAACTCTGCGAAAAATTCTGATGGGGAATCCGCGTTGAACTTGCTTCGATTATTCGTTTTTTCAGTACTTTACTTATGCGCATTGGAGGGTTCTTATGACCCCAAAAAACAGTAGCCTATCCGTTGTTCGGTTCCAGGCAGGTTCCTACATTCTCATTGAAGATCAATCGAACGACGAAAAAAATCAGGAAGCTTTTTTTATTCTTCAGTCCGGCAGTGTTCAAGTGGAAACACTGGTGGACCAAATGTTGGGTCGACAAAGCCATGTACTGGGCCCGGGTGGTTTTTTTGGCGTTATCGGTGCCATGAGTGCCCGTCAATCTAATGAGACGGTTGTCGCCCTGACCGATTGCTCCATGATCATGGTCAAACGGTCGAAATTTGCCGATCTGGTAGCCGAAGCTCCTGCCATTGCCTTCAAAATTATTCGTTCCCTTTCCAATGATCTGCGGCACTATGACAATGAGCTGGCTTCCCGCATGGTGGATGAAAATCACAGTTCGGACAATGCAATAAACCTATTTCGCGTTGGCGAGTTCTTCTATAACAACAATAATTTTTCTCATGCTACCCATGTCTTTATCTGTTATTTGGAACATCACCACGATGTCGAACATCGCCGCAAGGCGCAGAGTTATCTTCACAAGATGAAAGTAAAAATCACGATTCACAATGGTTTTAACCGTATCTATGAGGACGGGGAGATGATCTGCGCGGAGTTCATGCCCGGATCGGAATTATACATTATCCAAAGTGGCAAAGTAAAAATTACCAAGATTATCAATGGGCAGGAGATTGTCTTGGCCATACTCGATGCCGGCGAAATCGTAGGCGAGATGAGTCTGCTCAATGATAAGGACCGCACGGCAAATATTATTGCTTACGGCGAAACCAAGATTATGGCCGTGGACAAGACCAACTCGGAAAAGATCATCCTGGAAAATAAAGAACTGGCAAAAAAGTTGCTGATAGTGCTGGCTGATCGTTTATGGACAATGTACAAGCAACTCGCCAATCTGTTGATTGAAGATCCGTTGACCAGACTTTGGGACACATTATCCACTCAGTTGTTGAAACAACACATAAGATTTGGGCGTAGGATTCCCTACGAGTTCCCTTTTCGGAAGACGGAACTGCTGAACATGTGCGGTCTCTCTAAGGATGTGGGAGAAACAGCGTTTAAAGAACTGATGGACGACCGCAACATGTCTCTGGCCGAAAATGGCATGATCTACTGTCGCGATTTGGAGGAGCTATCCAAGACGGTGGAATCGGCACATAAAATCGAGCTTCGTACTCGCAAAGTGCGGTTGGCCAGACAAAAGAACAGCGAAGGCCGGTCTTAAGGCCGGCTTAAAAACAACGAAGTCTAAAAACGTCTAAAAACGAAACCCCGCCGTGGCCTCAAGTGCCCAATCCATGAAGCTGAATCGAGCGTAGTCGGCCCAAAAGAAAGCGGAAAGGTTGAGAACCAAATGCTTGCCGGTGTTGTACTCCAGTTTCACTGCTGCGCCAAATAGCGCATACCATGTCGACAGATACAGTTGGAAGGTACCTTCTCTATTCTCTGTCAGGTCCGACGTTATCGCATCGAGAAGGCCGGAATCCTGAATGTGACTCATCGGCCCGAAAAATATCACGTATGGGGTACCTTGATAGCTAATGAGGGAAGCCTGGCGGAAGAGGGACAAGGGAGACAGGTTCGCCGTGATGTAGAATCCGGGTGATAGTTTAAATTTGTAACCGACATCAAGAGAATACATTTGGGTATCGGGAATACTGTAAATTTCCAGATTGCTGTCGATATGCAACCGTAGCGCGGACGAAGCGAATACTTCGCTCTGAACGCCGAAATACAACCCGGAACGTCCAATATTTTTATAACCTGCCCGAAGCCTGGCGATAGAAGAATATGTGAGTGCATAATGATTAAACTGCAACTCTCCGGCTGCGCCCGGAAGGTCCCAAACTTGGACCGGCAAACCGGTAGAATATATTTCTACATATATGTTCCGGCTCAAATCTTTGGGGGGGAGAGGTGAAACCTCTCCGGGTTCCGGGATCAGCACCTCGATCGACACCTCTTCCGGGACCTTCTCCGTGTCTTTTACTTCTTCCGCAACAATATTTTCCGGGACAGTATCCTCTGTAACCACCGGAATCGGCTCCGGTTCCGGTGGCGGAGCCGCCTCTATGCGGAACGGAGTCCAATCACTGATATTTTCCGGTTGGCCCCAACGGTTCAGCGTCAAGATCCTCAGACGATACTCACCCGGTTCGACATAAAAGCTAAATGGAGGCCGCCGTACTTGTTCGTAAACCACCCTGTTTCCGCTTTTCGAGTTTTGTACCTCTAAGATATAGCCGCTGCTGTTTGGTGCCTCCTGCCAGCGCACTTCTTTTTGCACCGGCTCAGCCGGCAAGGCAAACGATGGTCGAAACACTAAGAACAAAAAACTCCCCAAGGCGTAATACCTGTGGAACAAAGTACCATATTTCACAAAATCACCCGAGCCCTAAAATATCTCAATTTGAGTTGCTTTGCGAACGGGGGTGCGCTGCAATTCAAAATTGCCGCTTCCGGTCTCCGAGGCGGCAATTTCCTCGCCATCTATTTTGAGAAAAGCAGTTAATGAATAGCGGTAGGGGCCCAACGGCCAAGCCAGCACATTTCTTTCTTCTTTGTACAGTCCGGCTACGTCCCACGTTTTGGCCTTCCACGGAACTCTTTCGGGCGTAATGGTCAAACGATAGAATTCTGCGCCGCTTACCGGGCTCCAACCAAAGCTTAGAGACCCGTAGATTGCCAAGTCAACCGTACCCAGAGTAACAGGCCCTTTGACCACCGGGGCCAGGGCCAGCCTAAGTCCGATCCTGAAGTTGTTGACCGGGCCGGAGACCAGCTTATTTCTGTCCTCACCCAAGAGACTGACTCGGCTATAATAAGTACCCACGCCCCAATCGCCGGGCACAACCAAAAACGTTTGGGGAGTCTCCTGCTCAAAGACGTTTCGGGCAAAACTCTCGTCTTTGGCAATTTCGAGCAAATACGACGATCCGTAGTTCATGTCCCGCCAACGAAAATAGACGACAGGGTCTGCATCTTGGTAAAGCGCATTCTTTTCCGGACTGAGCAAACTGATGGAACCAAAGCTTTGTACCGTAAACTCTCGGGACTGCGATATCACGGCCTCCCCTTTGTTCAATGCGGTAATACGGATCTCGTATTTCCCTTGGTCCAAGTCTTTTGATAAGTTGAGGTGAGTACCCTCGACAATTTCGCTCTGCACCACATCGCCATTCTGAGAGACTTCCGCCAGATAGTTTTTTAATTCTCCGACAGGACCCCAAGTGATAATCCGGCCCTTTCTCGCCAAGGCATACTGAGAAACCTCGGTATTGTCCAATCGAATTTCCGGCTTGGAAAGGTTTTCCAACTGCAACTTTACGATGCGGAAGCTGCTGCGGTTTCCCTTAACTCGCGTTTGGAATGCCGGGATGACCCCTTCTACTTCCCAAAGATAATCACCTTCGGCCAACCCTTGAGTGACAGAAATGGAGGAGTTTTGTGTAGAGATGCTCCGGATTGGTGTTTCCGGCTGTTCAGCGGTAAAGATTTCGACATTATAGGACGTGGCATTAGCGGAGTCCTGCCACTGCAAATAAATCGAGGGTGGGTTCTCGACAAAGGAGAACACCCTGTACTGTTCCGGTGCCAACGGGTCCGGTTTCCGACCTTTCACAAGACTGAACGTTGCCACAGGGCTCTTGTTTTGCTCGCTACTGATACGCCAATACCAAGTACCGGGCCGTAACTCCGTTTGAAATACGCCCGGTACGGTCACAGAAAATATCTGCAACCCTTGGCTGAAATCCACAGATGGGGCAATCTCAATATTTGAAGCCCGAAACTTATTGGAGATCCATTGAAACCGAATGGGAAGGGTTTCGGAGAACATGAGTTCCAGCGAGGCCGGCTCCGGGCTGAGCACTTGGAACGGCGTTTCTTCCACCCTCACCTCCTCATCTCCTTGCTGTCTCAGACTCTGATTTTGGGCCAGGACAGTCTGTCCTTTTTCTTCACCTTTTGAGCTTTCAAAAATAGCCGAACCTTCAAGCACATCTACCTGCAAACCATTTTCTCCCCAAGCGACCGATGCGCTGCCGCCACTTTCAATTTTAAGCGTGCCGACGGCACTCTCAACTTCAACGGGTACATCCCCGGGTGCGGAAATCAGGGATAATTTCCCCTTGGCCAGATTCAAAGAAAGTTTGTTTTCATCAATAATTATCGTTGCCAACGAAGAATCGTTCAACACCAGTTTAGTGCCGTTATCCAGTGATATTCTGGCCTGAGAACCTTCTTCTGTTCGGATACTGTCATAGTTATATATTCGATCCGGAGCCCCGATACTCGACCAAACAACCTCTCCTCCCACCTTGCGCTCTACCCGTCTTTCCCGAAATGACAGCTTGGCTACGGGCTCTCCCGCAGGACCGTGACTACTGTCAACCAAATTCTTCCAAAGCAAAAACACCAGAGTTAGAAGCAGACAACCTACTATTCCAAAGAACAACAGGTCCTTCCGCCACGTACCGGGAATCTTGATCGCGACTCCGACATCTGAACTGAGTTCAACCGATTCTCTCACCACCATCCCGGATACCACACGATTCAACAGGTGTATACGGATCGGTCGGAAAACTCCGGCTCCGATTCATATTTGCACAAAACAAGTTTTTGAATACTCAAAATGTGCCGCACGCACCATTCCTCCCCTTCAAACAAAAAACTCACGACTCCAACACTTTCTGTTTTAACTGCGACAATTCTGATGCCACTTCTTCCGCCGGGATTTGGCCAAGTTCCAAGGCTGTCTTCAACGCAAGTAGCTTGTGGTAGCGCTCCTTTTCTATTTTTTGCCGCTCTTCCGCCGAATCATTGCTGTAATGCCCGATATCGCTCTTCTTGATTTCCCGAAGTCTTTGGGCCGCATATGTCGGCGCAACTTCTTTTTTGGCAACCGCCTCTCGCAGCATCAATAGTTCGTTCGCAATGTGGGCGCGGTCTCCATTTTCTACCGGGTTTGGAGAAACCAATTTGGCATCATGGATAAAACCGGCCTGTTCAAATTCGGCTTGGTCCGCTTTTGCTGTGGGCGGTAAAGTCACATTCGGAGTTTCTAAATTAGAGGGAGCCTCCTCGGCTTTTTCCGTTGTCGTTTTCTGAACGTTTGCCGGAACCGCACCAAACTTCTCTTCTTTTCCTTCACCATCAAATTGGGACAGATCGACATTCTCCGTCCCCAGATATTTCCGCAACTGGTCAAGACTCTGAAATGCCTTTGGATCATCACAACGGCCTAAGACGGCGTAGATGTTTACTGGATCGACCTTTCCTTTGACCATAATTGGGGGCATTTTAGCCAAGTGATAGATACCCTTTACCAAGGCACGGGAATCCGCAGAAATCAAAATATCTGCACCAAACGGCTTGGTCAGACCCTCAATGCGGGAAGCCAGATTCACGGCATCGCCAATCACGGTATACTCCATGCGGTCTTCACTGCCAATCTGACCGGAAATCAACGGCCCGGTATTGATGCCACAACCAATTTTAATGATTGGATTTTTGTCCCCGCCCCGCCCCTGGTTGAAATGCTCCAATGCGAAACGCATCATCAGAGCACTGTCAATGGCACTTTCGGTATCATTGCCGTGGGAAATCGGGGCACCCCAGACTGCCATAACCGCATCACCGATAAATTTGTCCACAATTCCGTGAGTCGCTTCAACGCAGCTAACCATTGCCGTCATATATTCATTTAGAAATTCAACGACTTCTTCCGGTGTCAGTTTCTCCGAAATGGCAGTAAATGAGCGTATATCGGAGAAGAATACCGCCGCTTCTTTCCGCTCCCCGCCCAGTTGCAATGCTCCCTCCAAGGCAAGGTTGGCTACTTCTTCATTGACAAATTTCCCAAGGGCATCCTTCATGCGATCACGTTCATTTAAGCCTTTGCCCATCTGGGTAAAAGAACGTGTCAACTGGCCAATTTCATCGTGCGAAGACGCTTTGATATTTAACAGAAATTCCCCTTTTTCGATCTTCCGGGCCGCCACTACCAGTTTTTTGATTGGGCTGGAAAGCGTCTTCGCAAACAAATAAATAATCATGACCGACAGGAACAACACGATGCCGGTAATGCAATAATTCCGAAATCGAATCTGGTATACTGCCTGTAATATTTTATCGCGATCTGTGGTACTCACGACTCCGATGGAGCCTAAATCAATCTTAAAAAATGAGCCAATACGGTCCATCCCTTTTTGATCTTTATATCTCATTTGGCCGTTATTGATTGGGCTTTCCAACAAGGCCCCTACGATGCCGTCCGTACGGAAGGACACATTGGTCTTCAGCAATTCCACATTTCTGTGCGCCAGCAAGTCGCCATCATGATTGACAATGTATGTTTCATATTCGCTGACCGTATTAATCGCTTCAGTGAAAACTTCCTCACTGAGGTAAGCCAAGACAAAGTATGTCCCTCCCACATCTGTACCATTTGCATTCCGTGTGAGTGGGAACAGCAAAGCCACCGCCGGAACACCGGAGAGGGCTCTCACATTATACAGGAAGGGTGCCACGGGAGTTTCTGCAAGAAAATTGCCCTGTCTGCCAATATCGCGAAGCAGTTCCGGGTCCGTAATTCCCTCGCCATTTTCCGTATTCAGCTCATCCTTCAGCAGCCAACTCGAACCGTTCCCGCCTCCGTACACGGCAACATACAAAATATGCTTTGAGTCGGCCAACGTTTCAGTCCGGTAAAGCTTTCCATTCTGCCCTTCTTGCCCGTTGTCTGCTCCGTCTGCCTCAAAATCATTTAGCAAACTGTTAGCCATTGCCCTCACACGGCTGATCATATAGCCGGTATCGGCCTGGACTTTGAGGGACAGCAATTTCGATTTATCTGCGGTAACTTCCTGAATACGGGCAATGGTATCCCGTTCAAAAAATACACCCGCAGCGTAGTTTGTTCCGACTAGGCTGATCAGAAGTATAAAAGACGTGATGGTAATTAGCTTAAAACCAATTGGAATATTGACATGCTTCATACAGGGCCTTTTAGCTAAAATCTTTTAATAATTGTATCAAAAATTTCTTTAATTTCTTTTGATCAAAATCAGAATCTCCAACGCCAACGGACGAATCAAAAGCAATATTTGGGCACGACCATAAACTTAGAGTTCCTATTATTAAAAACTGTCTAATATAATACTATTAAATAAAGTATTGTCTATATTAAGAGGACAAAATAGTTGTTTCACTGACTCCCAAACTGACCTTATTGTCCATTATACTATTCATCTCACTGATTACAATAAAAAAGGCAGCGCATTCGCGCTGCCTTTAACATAAGCTGCCCTACTCAAATAATCCGGATCGCCGAATTACTAGCGTAGAAGCTGGAGTACTTGCTGAGGACGTTGATTCGCCTGAGCCAGCATAGCTATCGCAGCCTGGGACTTAATTTGATCACGAGTGAAATCAACAACCCGAGCCGACATATTCGCATCCCGAATCCGGGATTCTGCGGCCTGAAGATTCTCGGAGGCCACATCGACACCCCCCTGAGCTTCTATCATGCGGTTCTGGTACGCGCCTAAGTCTGCACGCTGTTTGTTGACAATCCTCAGAGCGTTGTCCACCTGGCCGAGAGCTGTGTTTGCACCATCCGGACTGGACAAATCCACCGTATCGAGACCCAGAGTTACTGCATCCATGTTACCAATGGAAATACTGGCACGCTGATCAGCGTTTGCACCCATGTGGATAATCAATCCTCCGCTGGCCTGAGCTGCCGGCTGAGCCTGGCCACTGGCAGCTTCCACAGCTGCCTGCACACCGCCGGAGAATGTACCGTCGAGCATATTCATACCGTTAAACTGAGCTTGTTCAGCAATGCGGGTCACTTCATCGACCAACTGACTGACCTCAACCTGAATCTGACTCCGGTCTTCCTGCTGATAGATACCATTTGCAGATTGAACGGCAAGCACACGCAGACGCTGTAAAATGCTGGTTGTCTCATTCAGGTGACCTTCTGTGGCCTGAATGAAAGAAACACCGTCCTGAATATTCCGACTCGCCTGATTCAGACCGGAGATCTGAGCGCGCATTTTCTCGGAAATGGCAAGCCCGGCAGCATCATCAGACGCATGGTTAATACGCACACCGGAAGAAAGACGTTCCATGCCCTTCGTTGCCGACGCATCGTTGATTCCCTGAACACGAGAAGTATTCAGAGCACTAAGGTTGTGATTAATAATCATAACTACACAACTCCTAACAGATAAGATACTCTCTCTTACATGAGGGAGCGTTATGGAGAATCTGCCCAATAAACAGAGTGAAACCTAACCCCAATTATACACGGTTTTACTTATTTTACCGCTACAAAGGCATTTATTTAATATTTTTGAACACAACCAATATTGGACAGCCGAAACCAGTATAGAGAATCTATCCCGGTTCGTCAAATCCCGCACAGAAATTACTTCTCTTATTTTGGCCTTACCATTATATTCTTATTATCTGTCGTTTCTCCAACACAGCAAGCTGTGTTTTCGCTTCCAAGGCCCTGTTCAGAAGTCTCTCCGGGAGTCTTCAAGGCCTTCAAACTGCAAACCGGATTCTAAACAGGTTCCGGTTTTGCTGCAAGAGTGCCGACTATTTTCCAAAGAGGACCTCCGTGTTTGATAATATTTTATTTCAAAAAGATACCTGTACAGAGTTAAAAAAAGATATTTTGGAAAATACTCTGGCACCTTCCATGCTTATACACGGGGCAGCCCTTAGCGGGAAAACCACGCTGGCTTTGGAACTGGCCCGAGTCCTCACCTGCCGGGAACGCGACGAACTTGGCCGGTGGACTTGCAGTTGCTGGTCTTGCCGGCAGCAACGCGAGCTGTCCCAAAATCAGGTATTGGTACTTGGCAGCTCCGATTTTCGTACTGAAATCAAAGTCTGCCGAAAATACTTTGATCAAGCTCGGGAAAACCAGTTGGAATCCAAGCACCTCAAAATATTGCTGCTGGTCTGGCTTCGCAGCCTTCACAAGGTTCTCAAACGTTACGACGAAGCCCTGTGGAAGGATGGGAAGACGAAAACGGACAAAGAGCGCAAGGCTCGGAAAGTCCAGGAGGAATTTGTCGAGTTGCTGGCAAAATTGCGTCCCGGAGATATCTTTGGCCAAAAAGGTACAGAAGAGACGAAAAAAACAATGGCGCAGAGCCGCGAGATTATTTTTCAGGACAAAAAACTTTTGGATAAAGACTTAGACCGCTGTCAAGAATTGGCAGATATCCTGATTGCCGCCATTCCGCAAGGGATACCGGTGCAGCAGATCCGTCAGCTCCAGCAGTGGAGCTACCGGACCAGCGAAACTTGTAAAGTGGCCATTCTCGAAAACGTGGATGCGATGAACCAGGCTGCTTCCAATGCCATGCTCAAACTGCTGGAAGAACCACCCCACAATTGTTATTTTATCCTGACTACCCGACGAAAACAGGGCTTGCTCCCTACCGTTCTGTCCCGGCTGCGGTTGTTTGGGCTGCGCGAACGCAGTGAAACAGAAGAGCGGAAAATTGTGCAAAAGGTCTTTCGCACGTCCGGCACGGAGACTCTGAGAGAACTATTTTTGACGGGCGAACAGGATTTCTCACAGATTCAGGCCGAATGTGCCCTGTTTATGCAATCCTTGCTGGAAAAACGTCCGTTTTTTATGATTAAGTCGAGCTTTGATAAATTACACTTGGAGGCATTCCTGCAAAACCTCGGCTTGGCCCTCCAAAAAGAATGTATAGAGCAGCACCGCAAGGCCGAAGGGCCGCTTGCAGAACATAACTTCTTCTGGTATCAACGCTTTTTGCAACTCGGTCGCAAAGCCATAGAGCAACATAAAATATACCATGATCCTGCGATACTCCTGCTGCAAAATCTGTATCTGGAACTTTTGCATGAGGGCAGTACAGAGAACTAGACCAAATTGGGAGGAAAGTACGGCGTATAAAAAGGTACAGCAAATATTTGCACTTCTTTGCACTTCGCGCGAAATCTTCGGGCGGGCCCGGGTCCTGCGTCGGTCAGAGATTTTGCCAACAATACTGACGATGCCGACTTGAGAAACAGGGTGTGACGATATGGCATTTTTTAGTGACCGCAATAATATTTTCAGCAGCTCCGGAGAACGCCTCAAACGAAGTAAGCGTTTGGGCAAAGAACAATTACAATATTTGGTCAAAGAACTGGGCAAGGACCTGGAGCAGGGCGAAACTCTGCTCCAATCCCTGCCAATGGGTATCATCTTATTAAATAAAGACTTCTGTTTGCAATTGATGAATCGCGCCGCCCGGCGGTGCCCCTTGTTCTTTCTGCACCAGGTTCACCAAGTCAATGCCTTCTATGATACCCGGTATCCGATATGGCACGACTTGAGTCATGAAGAACTTTCCCGCTGGCTGGAGAGTGAATTGCAAGGTAAGGGTGTCTCTCGGCCCCGCGAGTTCAATTATTTTGATGACAACGGCGAACTGCGCGTAATTCTCATCGAAATATCCTCTCAAGTGCGTGACGGTGCCATTGAAGGCTGGATTATCCTGATTACGGATGTCAGTGAGTTGCGACAGCAGGAACGCGAGGTGCGACAGCTTGCCATTTTGGCCTCACTTTCCACTGTCACGGCCGGTGTAGCTCATGAAATCAAGAATCCGTTGGCCGCGATGAGCCTCCACGTCCAGCTAATGCAGCGTTTACTGCGCAGAACCCGACAGGCCGGAGAAGGCACAAAATCGGCAGACCCTATTTCCGGGCCTCCGCAAGAACAATTACTGGAGTATTGCGGCATTGTTCAAGAAGAAATCGAGCGTCTGAATACCTTTGTCACAGATTTTTTGCTGACCGTTCGCCCCTTGGAACTTGAACTGATAGGCCAGGACATCCGGAAAGTCGTCCAACCCTGCATAGATCTTTTACAGCCGGAGCTGGAGGATAAAGGCATTGTTCTGGAACTAAAGTTGAGAGAAGGCTTGCCAAATGTTGCCTTGGACGAATCTATGTTTCGGCGCATGCTGCTAAACCTGCTGCAAAATGCTATTCAAGCCATTGAAGACAAGACTGAGACGCTGAATAAACAAATGCGGGATTTGTATCGTGGGCACTTGGGGCTGCAAAGCTATCAAAAAAGTGACAAAGTATATCTTGAAATTACGGATAACGGTTGTGGCATGTCTGATGAGACGCAGAAAAAAATTCTGGAGCCGTTCTTCACTACCAGACCCAAGGGCTCCGGATTGGGCATGACTATGGTCCTCCGTATTTTGCAAACGCATAACGGAGACTTGCAGATACAAACCAAAGAAGGCGTGGGAACCGTCCTGCGCATTGCTCTACCTCTATTCCATCAGGAGCAGAAGCTGTTGATAGACCGCAACTCATTGTATAGTTAGATCTTGTCAGAGATGGCAGGAAACTTCGTTTCACCGTGACATTTGACTGCCGGCAATATTTTCGATTACTTTCGGGGCAGGACCTTTTTTTCATTCGAGTTATACTTCGGGCATTATGCAAAATTATCTGAATTTGCTCCAAGACGTACTTGAGAACGGCGTGCAACGCCCGGACCGGACTGGGGTTGGCACCCTCAGCGTCTTTGGCCGGCAAATCCGTTGCGATTTGAGTCAGGGCTTTCCGCTCTTGACCACCAAAAAGATCTATTTTAAAGGGATCATCCACGAACTGCTGTGGTTTCTGCGCGGTTCCTCCAACGTCAAAGAATTGCAGGATGTCGGTGTACATATTTGGGACGAATGGGCCGATGAAAACGGTAATTTGGGGCCTGCTTACGGCGTACAGTGGCGCAACTGGGAGGGAGCCAATGGCCGGGTTGTCGACCAGATGGCTCAATTGGTCGACGGTCTCAAACAAAACCCCTATTCCCGCCGCCACATTGTCAACACTTGGAACGTCACCGAGATCGGCCGGATGGCCCTGCCCCCTTGCCATGTTCTCATGCAGTTTTATGTCGCCGAAGGTGCGTTATCCTGCCAGCTTTACCAGCGCAGCGGTGATATTTTCCTTGGGGTGCCTTTTAATATTGCTTCTTATGCCTTGCTGACCCAAATGTTGGCTCAGGTCAGCGGCCTGAAACTCGGTGAATTTATCCACACTTTCGGTGATTTGCATCTCTACAACAACCACACAGAACAGGCCCGGCTTCAGCTCAGCCGCAGCCCACACCCTTTGCCGGTTGTCAGTCTAAACCCGGAGGTCCGGGACTTGTTTCACTTTCGCTATGCGGACTTTGAGTTGCAGGGCTACGAGCCCCACCCCGGCATCAAGGCTCCCGTCGCCGTTTAAGCTGACAGTCTTAATACAGCTCCATCAAGGCTGACTCAACGGTGAGGCCGGGACCAAAACCTGCGGCAAATAACAGGCCGGGCGTTTCCTTATATTCGCGGCGCAGGAAGCGTTCGAGTACAAACAGAATGGTTGCCGAGCTCATGTTGCCAAATTGACGCAGTATTTCATAGGAATGCCGCAGTGCCTTTTCGGGCCCTGCGGGCAGTTCCAATACCTTGCTAAGCTTTTCCAAAATTGCCCGTCCTCCCGGGTGTATGGCCCAATGCGAAATAGAGGCACTTGGGTCGGAAGAATCGGGGGAGCCTTCCGGAAAAACCCGGGCATTGCCGACAAAACCTGCGACAATATTTTGCAATATGCCGGCAATATTGCTTCCAATCAGACGCGGCACATAGGCCGAAAGCTTCATGTCAAAGCCGCAGTCTCCGATCCGCCAAGCCATATCGTCTTTGCTATCCGGAATCAGATTGGTCTGAAAACGGTGCAGGCCCAAAATCGAATTGCGCGGGCTATTTCCCAGATCAAAGGATTCTGCCGAACCGACAATAGCCGCAGCCACACCATCCGCAAACAAGGCATTGGCCACCATAATGTCCAAGTCATTTCTTTGCTGGAAATGGAGGGAGCATAGTTCGGCACACAGTACCAAGACATTGGCCTCCGGTTCCCCGGAGACGATATCCCGTGCCTGACGCAGGGCCGGGAAGGCTGCACAGCAACCCATAAAACCAATATGACATTGCTGTAACGTGAGGGACAGACCAAATTCTTTCTGGATAAACAGCCCAATTCCGGGGGCCGAAAAACCCGTACAACTGACCGTTACCAAATGGGTGATCCGCGATGCCTCAAAGGAGCGGAACAGCTTTTCCAAAACCTTGCGCACCAAGGGCTCAATGGCTTCAATGTAGTAATCATTCCGCCGGGCCGTGGAAGGCTCGGGCAAAAGGTCTGCACTCTTGGGGTAAAACCTGTAGTCTTCGGGTTCTCTGTGATAGTCTTCAATCACCGTATGGCGTTTCTCAATAGCACTGCCCCGATAGATTTTTTCCAAAAAAGATTTCTGACGCTCATCATCGGTCAGATTCTTCATAAACTCCAAGATGAACTCTTGGGAATACGATTGGTCCGGTACGGCAGTGGCAATGTCGTATATGTACGCAGCAGGCATAACCCTCCTAACAATAAAAACGAACCCGAACAGCAGCCTTGAGTCTTTACCCGATTTGAGCTGTATGCCGTAAGTTTCGCAGCGTAAAACTTTAATAATTATTTATTTTCTTCTCAAGTGCTTTTCAGGTGCAAAATTGTAAGGGCAGCAATCCGGAAACAAAGCAGGTTTTGCCGGACAGTCAAATTTCTCGGTTCAGGTATATCATTTCGGATGATGGATGTAAAGGCTTTTGTCAGCAGACCAAAGGACTTAGTGCCGGAATCGGAAAATCTGAGAGCAACGATGGTGCAGATTCACCCGATGTTCTTAGAGAGGGCTAATGACAAAAGGTCATGCCGTGTTTTGTTCCGAGTGCCATGAGGAAAATGGGGAAAATGGGGAAAACGGATTTTCCCTGCCCTGCCTGTGCACAAGCTTTATTGCCGCTGGACGCGATGCTGTTTTTTTATTACATTGCTCTTATTGTGTTGGCCTCGCGTTTAGCTTGGTGCGGGAATCCGCAAATCCGGGAGAGATGCCAGAGCGGTTGAATGGGACGGTCTCGAAAATCGTTGTATCCTTCGGGGTACCGAGGGTTCGAATCCCTCTCTCTCCGTTTACAGCTACCGGCAGTATCTGCCGGTAGCTTTTTTTGTACTGTTTCCCCGTCGTCAATTTGTGCCATAGCTTACATGCATTGTTTGCGGATCTTTTGGCAGGGAGGCGGGTCGGAAAGCCTGAAATTTACAGGAAGTCGTTTACTTACGATTGTGAGTGGTGTTGCACTCCAACCCTCAGCCTTCCGTAATAGTGCATGCGCCGGGCCGGTGGCCCTGTTTTACAGCGGATAGTTCAGCTATTTCTATACACCTGAATATTTTTCAAAGAACAATTTGAGCCTTTCAAGAACAATTGCCTTTGTCTTCGCTCGTTTATTATCTTTATCGAACATAGAGACAGGTGGCAAAATGCCCGCTAAATCTGTTCCGGTAGATTTTAGTTCACGGTCACGAAAGGCATTGATAATAAATTTCTTGGTTTTCTCCGGCTTGAGTTTCTCTTCTTCAATAATTTTATCCAGTTCTTCCCACCTGCTTTTATCAGCAAAGTCACTCCAAGCCCTGTCGACATCAGAGTCAACATTGAGGGTATCAATAAATTGCTCAATTAATTCTTTCTTGCTCCGCAGTTCAATACTTGAATCTATAGCTTTATTGATCGTGGTCAGAATCTCTTTATCCTTTACAGAAGATCCATGATATTTAGCGACAAGTTGGAGGATATAATCAATGTTGATAGTAACTTGCTTAACCAGTTCTATTTCAAACTCAATATCATCATTGATGTTTTCTTTGTCAGAATGGCTTTGTTTGCGGTGCTTATCGTACAGATCGAGATACGCACTCTGATAGTCCTGAAAATCACGTTCAGCAAGTATTTCTCGGCCTGCAAATTCGTCAAATGATGTCAGGATATTGCGAAGCCGCAGAACCGCGCCCCAAAGTTTGATGAAATCTTTCTCTGCCAGTTCACCCTCAATGGATGTCGGCAAAGGAAAACGTTCCTGTAGTTCGGTGATGAAGTCTACGTATCCTCTTTGCGGCTTATCTTCATCCTGCCATCCGTTGTAATAGTCTTTAAATGATTTTAGCAGGACAATACCGCCGGCTTTCTTATTGCCAAAAATGGACAGAGCATCATTAGTGGCTTGCTCTAAATCACGGAAACAGATGATATTTCCGAATGTTTTCACTGAATTGAGGATTCTGTTTGTTCTGGAGAATGCCTGAAGAAGGCCGTGGTGGCGCAAGTTTTTATCGACCCACAAGGTATTGAGAGTTGTCGCATCAAAGCCGGTCAAGAACATGTTTACAACAATCAGCAAGTCGATCTCACGGTTTTTCATGCGTTGAGAAAGGTCTTTATAATAATTCTCAAATTTATCCGAACCGGTGTCATAGCTGGTGCCAAAATATTGGTTATAGTCGCTTATTGCTGTGTCCAGAAAGTCACGGGATGTCCGGTCTAATCTGCCGGTGTCCAAATCTTCATCCGGCAGGATACCATCCTCATTTTCTTCCTCGTTGGCCCCAAAACTAAAGATAATAGCTATTTTCAAGCCTGAATTTCGAGATTGAAATTCACGATAGTATTTCTTTGCCACTTCAATGGAACTCACCGCAAAGATGGAATTGAAACCATTGAGGCGTACTTGCCCCCGCATCTCTTCGGTTTTCTTGGCTGCATCTTTTTCTTTGTCTGCAACGACCTCAGCAATATTGGATAGTTTATTGAAAGAATAGAAACCGTCATTGCGCTTGGTTTTTTGCTCAAAGTGTTCCAGGATGTAATCGGTTATCTTTGCAATGCGCTCCGGCGCATTGGCGGCGGCCTCAACGTCAATGGCACGCACTTCCTTATCCTGAACCGTATCTTTCATTTTCAGCGTATTGGTGTAATCAATTCTGAAGGGCAATACGTTTTCATCATGAATGGCATTAACGATGGTGTAGGCGTGGAGTTTTGGACCAAAGGCTTGTTCTGTCGTTTTCAGTTGTGGATTGCCGCCGGAAGAAGAATTTGCGGCAAAAATGGGGGTACCGGTAAAGCCAAAGATGTGGCATTTCCGGAAGGCTTTGGTGATGGCGGTGTGCATCTTGCCAAATTGGGAGCGGTGACACTCATCAAAAATCAAAACGGTGTGTCCGCCAAAAACACGGTGCCCTTTGTTCCCGGCCGTGAACTTTGCCAGTTTCTGAATAGTGGTGATGATGATTTTGACGTTGGAGTCGGCAAGCTGTTTTGTCAAAATAGCTGTGCTGGTGTTCGAATTGGCGGAACCTTTTTCGAATTTGTCGTATTCTTTCATGGTTTGGTAGTCCAGATCTTTCCGGTCTACCACAAACAACACCTTGGCCATGCCCTCCAGTTTGGCGGCAAGTTGGGCCGTTTTAAAGCTGGTCAGGGTTTTGCCGCTTCCCGTTGCGTGCCAAATGTATCCCCCCGCATCCACGGTGCCAAACTTCTTGTGGTTGGCGGACATGGCAATCCGGCGCAGAATGCATTCTGTTGCCGCAATTTGATAGGGACGCATCACCAACAGTAGTTTGTCGGACGTAAAAACGCAGTATTTTATCAGAATTGGCAGCAGTGTGTGCTTGGAAAAAAAGGTTTTACCGAAACTGACGAGATCCGAAATCCGTTTATTCTGCGCGTCCGTCCACCAGCAGGTAAATTCAAAGCTGTTGCCGGTTTTCTTGCGCGATTTGCGGCCTTGCTGTTCTTTCAGATGGGCATTGCGGGTGGTGTTGGAATAGTACTTGGTGTGGGTGCCGTTGGAAATGACAAAGAGTTGTATGTATTCAAAGAGACCGCTGTCTGCCCAAAAGCTGTCCCGCTGATAGCGGCTGATCTGGTTGAAAGCCTCGCGGATGGCTACGCCACGGCGTTTTAGTTCTATATGTACCATCGGCAAACCGTTGACGAGGATGGTCACATCGTAGCGGTTTTTGTGTTTGCCTTCGGCTTCGTATTGGTTGATGACCTGTACCTTGTTGCTGTGGATGTAATCCTTATCCAGGATACGCACATTTTTGGTGGAGCCGTCATCACGGCGCAGGTTAAAAATATGGTCTTCCCGGACCTTCTCTGTCTTATCCTCAATGTTTTCTTTTTGATTGGTGAGATAGCCATGCAGCATCTGTTGCCATTCGCTTTCTGAAAACTCTATATTGTTGAGTTTACTAAGCTGAGTGCGCAGGTTTTGCAGCAAATCATCGTTTTGGGTGATGTGGAGATATTCGTAGCCGTTCGCCTCAAGCAAACGGACAAACTCCAGCTCCAGCTCATTTTCAGACTGGGCCCCCTCCGCAATACGATATTCCGGAACATACTCCGCAACGACTGTGCTGTTGAGGTTTTCGGCGATGGTGTTGTAGGTTGACATGGTGTTTCCTTTAACTAACAAACTTCACTATTTATTAAAGAAAAGGCGTTTCCTTTAATAAATAGTGAAGAGCTTAAGGTAAAGTTCAAAAGCGTACAATTTGCCCCGTTGCTGCCGGTGCCCGGCTTTTGCCCGGCTTTGAAAGTCTCCAACTTCAGATAGTCTCCTTAAAAGTCAGCAACTTGTTGCGATAATACTCATACTGCTGGCGGCGAGCTTTGGTTTCCGCAAGTAAACTGCCGGAAATATTATTCACTAACGCGTCGAATGTATCTATGGTGGTAACGATACGCTCTTGTTCTTCCGGGGAAGGGATAGGGATTTTTATTTTGCTAATACTGTCACCGCTAACACGCCTTACCTTTGTACCCGTGATGTAAGGTCTTTTTTGCTTTTGGAACTCATCTGTTTGAAAGAAATAAGAAACATACTTAGGATTGAGAGAATGCTTATAAATATATGCATCACCGCTGACGGCTATCTCTTTTTCGCCTAACCATGTAACTGCCTTGCAAACATCTTCGTCATTTTCACTTGTAGTTGCTATTACTAAATCACCTGTGTTTGCTTTTCGTAATTTTTTAGCTAAAGATTCCCAAATAAATGTTTTTGTTTCATTGGCGTGAGTTTTGTAATAGGTATAAATTTGTCCGTAGTGAATGCAACCAACACCGCTTTCCGTAAAGTCTTTTTTCTGTAGACCATTACCACGAATAAATGTACCTACTTCCCCCATAGGTAAATATTCAACTTGGTTTTTGTCAAAACTCAGCAATTTATCCCGACAGTGACTATACAGCTGTTGGTGTGTCTCCAAGTCCGCCTTCAGCTCCGCTTCCAGCTTTGCCTCCAGTCGAGCGAATGTATCCAGTATCTTGACTATCTCTTCTTGTATAGGAAGGGGTGGAATGGGAATTAGTATCTTTTCAATATCTTTTTTTGATATGTCAATTACCTTTGCACCACGTGCATAAAGTTTCTTTTGATTAAAAAATGCATGTGTTTGTAAATAGTAAGCTATGTATTTAGGGTTTTCATTATGCTTGAAAATTATTGCATGACCACCAGTTACAATTGTTTCAAGTCCTAACCAAGCAACACACTTACAAATATCCTCAATATTTTCACTTGTAACTGCAATAACAATATCTCCGGTTTTCACTTGTTTTAAAGAAGAAGCTAATTCCTTAGAGACAAAAGTTTTCGTTTTATTTGCATATGTTCCGTAATAGGTATAAATTTGTCCGTAGTGAATGCAACCAACACCGCTTTCCGTAAAGTCTTTTTTCTGTAGACCATTACCACGAATAAATGTACCTACTTCCCCCATAGGTAAATATTGAACTTGATTTCCGGCAAGATTCAATAAATCATCCATCTTACTCATGGCTATAGCTCCTCGGTTTTAAAGGCAGTATAGCCCTCGTAATAATAGCTGACATCAATACTTTTCATAAAAAGAATTCGGCTATCAATCTCATCGGTCAAAGCCCCTTTTAACAAGGCTTTAATTTCAATGTCTTTCACCACACTGCGTTCCATGGCAGAAAGATACTCTTCCTTATCCACCAAATTCCAATCCACCACCTGTTTGATCTCTGTTTTTAACATAAGGTCAAGCCAGATGCGGGTGGCCCGGCCATTGCCCTCCCGAAAGGGATGGGCGATGTTCATTTCCACATACTTTTCCATAATTTCGTCAAAGCTGCCTTGTGCCATGCGATCAATATGTTCCAATGATTGCTTGAGATACATCATTGGCACAAAACGGAAATTGCCCTTGGCGATATTCACCTCACGGATTTTACCCGCAAAGTCATACAAATCTTCAAACAGACAGGCATGGATAAAAGCCAACCCGGCAAAGGTGCCGACTTCTGCCTTGGCAATATCGCCCGTATCAAAAAGCCGTTTGGCTTTTTGCTTGCTAATTTTTTCTTCCGCCTTAGCCAACTCCACCTGATTGCTAATGTCTAATTTATTTTTTAATACCATCTTGAGGCCCCTCCAAATCCGCCACTATGGCATCAATTTGGCTGCGAAGCTCATTCTGCCGGCCTACAATTCCTTTAAGACGGGTGTTGAGTTCTGCAATATCCACCACCTCGCGCTCGTCTTTCGGGGCAATATAGCTGCCGACACTGATGTTGTACTCCTTTTCCTGAATCTCTTTCCGCTCCACCAGCCGGGAAAAATATTCGTGGGTTTCCCGCTTGGTATAGCAATCCAATATTTTTTTTATATTATCATCATTCAGTTTATTTTTTGCCGAACCACGGACAAATTGATTGGTGGCATCAATAAACAGAACCTTGTTCTCCGTTTTATTTTTTTTTATCACCAAGATGCAGGTGGCAATGGTTGTGCCGAAAAACAAATCAGTCGGCAACTGGATGACCGCATCCACATAGTTGTTATCCACCAGATATTTTCTGATTTTCTGTTCTGTCCCGCCTCGGTACATCACACCCGGGAAAGAAACGATGGCCGCCGTCCCATTAGTGGCCAGCCATGACAAGGCATGCATCACAAACGCCAGATCTGCCTTTGATTTTGGGGCCAACACACCCGCCGGGGTGAAACGCTGATCATTAATAAGAATTGGGTTTCCATCCCCATCCCACTTCGTGGAATAAGGCGGGTTGGAAACAATAGCTTCAAATGGCTCATCGTCCCAATGCTGCGGGTCGGTTAAGGTATCGCCGTGAGCAATATCAAATTTCTCATAGTTAATGTCGTGCAGGAACATATTAATACGGCAAAGGTTGTAAGTGGTGATATTGATCTCCTGGCCAAAAAAACCGTTTCTGACGCGGTCTTTACCCAGCACCTTGGCGAATTTCAACAGAAGCGAACCGGAACCACAGGCCGGGTCATACACCTTATTGACCTCTTTCTTACCTACAACGGTAATGCCTGCCAAAAGCTCGGAGACTTCCTGCGGAGTGAAAAACTCCCCGCCGGACTTCCCCGCATTGGCGGCGTACATGGTCATTAAATATTCATACGCATCCCCAAAAAGGTCGATGGAATTATCACCATACGTCCCAATAGGCAGGTCACCGATTGCATCGAGAAGCTTCACCAGTTTTTTATTTCTGGCCTCAACCGTAGAGCCAAGTTTGTTGCTGTTGACATCAAGGTCATCAAACAGGCCCTTTATGTCATTTTCGCTGGCTGTGCCATGAGCGGAGGCTTCGATGTCTTGGAAAATCGTTTCGAGTGTTTCGTTTAGGTTCGCTTCACCCCCGGCTCGTTTGCAGACATTTTCAAACAATGCACCGGGAGGAATGAAGAAACCTTTTTCCTGGAGGATAGATTCACGGGCAAGCTCTGCTTTGCTCTCGTCTAATGCGGCATAGTCAAAATTGTGTTCCCCGGCATCTTTTTGCTCCTTGTTCACGTACAAACTCAAATTTTCGGAGATGAAACGATAGAACAGAATCCCGAGGACATATTGCTTAAAATCCCAGCCGTCAACGCTCCCCCGCAGATCGTTGGCAATCCGCCAGATGGTGGCGTGCAGTGCGGAACGTTCTTGTTCTCTGTTTGTGTCAGCCATTGCTTATTCCTTGCTGTTTTGTTCTTGTTCCCCAATCCGGAGATACTCGGCCCATTCTCTAACGGCCATAGCACCTATCATTGGCCATAGCTTTAAGGACCTTCTCGGGATATAGAGGTTGAAAATAGAGAAAAAAGGATGAATACACAAGAGAAATACTTGACATGATACCCCTATAGGGTATATACCCTATAGGGGTATCAAAAGGGTATGATAGGTAGGTAAAACGTTATGCATCCATCACACAAAGAGCACCTGGGCAAACTAAACCGGGTCTCCGGCCAGGTTGAAGCGGTAAAGCGCATGATTGGCGAAGGACAATACTGCGTCGATATCATGACGCAGATAAAAGCAGCTCGCAGCGCATTAAAGGCTGTCGAGCTTGCCGTACTTGAAACTCATATGAAGTCCTGCCTTGATCAGGCGTGCCGCAACAGCCCGGATGAACAACATCAAAAGATTGAGGAGATTATCACGCTTCTCAAAAAGTATGAATGAGGAGGCCGGCCATGAGACGTAGACCAAGCTGCTGCCATATCGAAGAAGAAAACCCCAAAGCATCTTCATGTCACGGTGACGAAGGGCATGCAGACGCTCGCCATAAGAGGCACTTTGATACATTGTTTTGGGGCTCTCTCGTTGGGGTTACTATGTTATTTTTGCTTGGCGTTTTCTTGCCGAAGGAGATAGCGGCTTACCCTTGGCTGGAAATAATGGCACACATGGTACACCGTATGGTTTATGCTATGTGGTGGGGTGTGGCAATTGGTACGGTGTTCGTGGGACTGCTGTCTAAAATACCGCGTGAGTTTATTATGTCGATGCTGGGTCAAGGCGGGACAATCTCCGGGCTGATACGAGCGACAGGTGCCGGCGTTCTTCTGGATTTGTGTTCTCACGGCATTTTAATGGTGGCGGCCAAACTATATGAACGCGGCGCAAGTGCCGGGCAGGTAATCGCCTTTCTTTTGGCCAGTCCGTGGAATTCATTTTCATTGACACTGGTGCTGATTGGCCTTATCGGCTGGAAATGGACGGTAGCCTTTATTGCCCTGTCTATGGCAATCGGGCTGATTACCGGCCGGATATTTGATGGCTTGGTAGCACGTCAAATCTTGCCGGCCAATCATAATCAGGTTTCATTGCCTGATAATTTCCAATTCCGGGCAGAAGCTAAAACACGCATAAAAAATACGCGCTTTGATTTCAATTTCTTCAAAGAGATGCTCATAAGCGGTATCAAAGATTCAAAAATGGTCGTGCGTTGGTTGTTGTTTGGTATCTTGCTCGCGGCTGTATTAAGAGCGGCACTGGACCCGTCTCGGTTTGAGCAGTTTTTCGGGCCGACATTTATTGGTCTTGCTATTACAGTTTTTGTTGCCACGGTTTTAGAAGTTTGCTCAGAAGGTTCGACCCCGATTGCCGCAGATATCCTAACAAGGGCGAAGGCCCCCGGTAACGGTTTTGCTTTTCTCATGGCGGGTGTTGCAACCGACTATACAGAGATTATGATCTTGAAGGATGTAACCAAAAGCCGAAAACTGGCTTTCTTCTTGCCTTTAATTACAGTTCCGCAAGTTTTACTCGTGGCCTGGCTCATAAATATTTATGGATAATGAACACAGAAAGCATACCGGAAAACCTGCAATCGACTTTATGCAATGGACTTAAGGGGCCTGATTCCGGTTGTCATCAATTTGCGGACCCGGGGGCATCTTGCCGGCCCCCCCGTATCCGGCTCTCTTGCTTTGCCCTCGATTTGTCCCTGCATTTCTCCCTCTGGCGGCTACAATTTCTGTCACATCAAAACCGCAACCACTGCGGGGGTCTCGATACTGTTTTGGCAACTAATGGCCAAACAGATCAAAATATTGATTGACTAAATATTATTATCTGTTATTATATTCGATATGGATTTTCGAACACAACTTAAATCATCGAACTTAAGTGTCACCCCGGTTAGACTGGCGATACACGAAAGTCTTGTTCAGAAATCGCATATAGAAGCATCACAGATTTTTCAGATTGTACAGGAAAAGATACAGACAACATCAATTCAAGCGATTTATAAAAACCTCAACATACTTGTTAAACACGGCTTAATCAGAGAAATCAAACCAAAAGGTATGGCCTCTCTCTACGAAATGCGTGTCGGCGATAACCATCATCACCTTATTTGTCGCGCTTGTGACACAATACTGGATACAGACTGTCTGGATACTGCGCCGTGTTTAACATCAACAAATCCTCGCGGATTTGTCATTGATGAAGCCGAAATTATTTTTTGGGGCCTGTGCCCCAAATGTCAAAGCTCAAATAAAGGAGACTCTTTATGAATGATAAAGGTAAATGCCCATTTATGCATGGTGGCGTAACCGCAAGCGAAAATGTAAGGACAGACTGGTGGCCAAGTGCTCTGAACTTAGAGATTCTTCACCAACACGATGTCAAAACAAACCCAATGGAACAGGGTTTCGAGTATACAAAAGAAGTGCAAAAACTTGATTTTGAGGCTCTTAAAAAGGATATGCACGCCCTCATGACGGATATTCAGGAATGGTGGCCAGCAGACTGGGGCCACTATGGCGGCCTAATGATACGCATGGCATGGCATTCTTCCGGATCATATCGCGTCGCAGATGGTCGAGGCGGTGCCGGCGCGGGGAATATTCGTTTTTCACCTCTGAATTCCTGGCCGGATAACGCAAATCTGGATAAAGGCCGCCGCCTTCTTTGGCCTATTAAAAAGAAATATGGCAATAAAATCAGTTGGGCTGATTTAATTATTCTTGCCGGAAATATTGCGTACGAATCAATGGGACTGAAAACTTTCGGATTTGGTTTTGGGCGGAAAGATATCTGGCACCCGGAAAAAGACGTGTACTGGGGAGCGGAAAAAGAATGGTTGGCACCAAGTGAAAATCGTTATGAAGACCTGTCTAAGCCTGAAACACTCGAGAATCCTTTGGCAGCGACACATATGGGGCTTATATACGTCAATCCCGAAGGTGTCAACGGACAACCTGACCCGCTAAAAACAGCCGCACAAGTTCGTGAAACATTTGCCCGTATGGCCATGAATGATGAAGAAACAGTAGCATTAGCCGCCGGTGGCCACACTGTCGGAAAATGTCATGGCAGCAGTGATGGTTCCGTCCTCGGGCCGGAACCGGAAGGGGCCAATATCGAAGAACAGGGTTTAGGGTGGAATAAGCCAAACGGTACTTCCAAGGCCAATGAAGCAATTACAAGTGGGCTCGAAGGAGCGTGGACAACACACCCAACCAAATGGGACAACGGTTACTTCTATCACCTTTTTAATTACGACTGGGAATTGAAGAAAAGCCCGGCCGGTGCATGGCAATGGGAACCTGTCGGTATTAAGGAAGAAGATAAACCTGTAGATGCATCTGATCCGTCTATTCGTCATAACCCTATTATGACGGATGCAGATATGGCCATGATTAAAGATCCGATTTATCGCGAAATTTCAGAACGCTTTTACAAAGACCCTCAATATTTTTCTGATGTTTTCGCACGAGCGTGGTTTAAATTGACGCATCGGGACATGGGACCCAGAGCTTGCTACTTTGGTCCTGATGTTCCCCGGGAAAATCTTATTTGGCAAGATTCTGTTCCGAGTGGTACAACTTCCTTTGATATCAGTGCGCTGAAACAAAAAATTGTTGCAAGCGGATTAAGTATCTCCGAAATGGTCTCGACGGCGTGGGACAGTGCTCGGACATTTCGTGGTTCCGATAAGCGCGGCGGTGCCAATGGTGCGCGGATTCGTCTGGCTCCACAAAAAGACTGGCCGGCTAATGAACCTCCACGTTTGGCTAAAGTTCTCTCTGTGCTGGAACCCATTGCCAAAGAAACAGGTGCGAGTATAGCAGATACCATTGTTCTCGCGGGAAATATTGGTGTTGAACAAGCGGCTAAAGCTGCCGGGTACAGTGTCAATGTTCCTTTTAGCCTGCCTTTTACTCCTGGCCGTGGCGATGCAACGGACGAGATGACGGATACAGAATCCTTTAATGTCTTGGAGCCTGTTCACGATGGTTTTCGGAACTGGTTAAAGCAAGATTACGCAGTCACTCCCGAAGAGCTCTTACTTGATCGCAGCCAATTGATGGGCCTTACGGCTCCGGAGATGACAGTTCTCATCGGCGGTATGCGTGTTCTGGGCACGAACTATGGTGGTACAAAATACGGCGTGTTTACAGACCGGGAAGGTGCATTGACAAACGATTTTTTTGTGAACCTGACAGATATGCGTTATGCGTGGAAACCTGCCGGCAATAATCGGTATGAGTTACGTGATCGCAAAACTAATGATGTCAAATGGACAGCTACCCGTGTTGACTTAGTTTTCGGTTCGAATTCTGTCTTACGTGCCTATGCAGAAGTGTATGCCCAGGATGATAATCAAGAAAAATTCGTCCATGACTTTATTGCGGCATGGACAAAGGTCATGAATGCAGACCGCTTTGATACTATTTAAATTGGGTCATTCGTATCTTGTCTGTTACGCTGATTCCCCTCATGGCTTTTAATTACTTTGAAGCTATGGGGGGAAGATTGTAAATGACTGGGATGGTATGCGCATTAATGCTATGAACCTTAGCCATAAAATCGGCTAAGGTGTCACTTCTGTTTGCAGACAATTCAAGCTCTGTCCCAAGTGCCTAAATTGAGCCGTAATCATTTTTTAATGTTACGGCTCCTTTGAATAATTTGAGACCTTTTGCAATTGGGGTCCCATCTGCCATCTCTTGGAATGTTGAATACAAACCAACAATAAAGCCCACACATTATTATGATATGGGCCAATTAGCATGTTTTTTAGGCCAAAATTCTTAAATTTCGGCGATCTTGCATTGAATATCCGCCCAATCCAAACCGGGGATGGCCAGACCGTTTTGAAGACAGGCCGCCTGAATGGTATTATACAGTAGCATGGTGATCGTCATCGGGCCGATGCCGCCGGGAACGGGGGTAATGTAGCCGGCTTTCGGCAGCACGGCCTCGTAATCAATGTCCCCAACCAAGCGATAACCACGCTTTTTGCCGGAGTCCTCTACCCTATTGACACCGACATCCATCAATACGGCACCCGGTTTCACCATGTCGGCACGGACCAAACCAGGGTAGCCGGTTGCCGAAATGATAATATCCGAATCCAAACAATGCCGGGCCAAGTCTTTGGTGCGTGAATTGCACTGCGTCACAGTAGCATCACCCAAGCCCAGGTTGAAGTCTTCCTGTGGCTTTTGGGACAGCAAGTGGCAAATCGGGTTGCCCACTATGTGACTGCGCCCAACCACGCAAACATTCTTGCCCCTGACGGCTTCTGTCTTTAGCCCGTAAGCCTTCATCAGTGCCAAAATGCCCATTGGGGTGCACGGCTTTAGGCCCTCGGGGTGATTGCTAAATAAGTGCCCTTGGCTGGCCAGAGTAAAACCATCCACATCTTTTGCTACCTGAATCGCGTCTATCACCCGGCGTTCTGCGTCCACACCGTCAGCTGACCACATATCCGGCAGAGGCAGTTGCACCAGTACTCCATTACAATCGGACTGGTTCTGGATCTCTTCCAGCTTTTCCAAACCGTAAGCCAAGGTGATATCGGCCGGGTAATGGTGGATTCTTCCGGAAATACCGATTTTCTCGGCCGCCTTCTTCTTTCCTGTCACATAAGAGATGCTGGCGGCAGAATCTCCTATCAGCAGAACATCGAGACCGGGAATGAGCCCGTGTGTGCCTTTTAGCCGGGCCACAATTTCCCCGAGTTGCTCCTGAATCACCGCTGCGCACTTGCTGCCGTTCAGGATAACCGGACTGTTCGGTTGCGACATAACTGTCTCCTTCTCCTCCATAGTCTCAGGTACTCTCCGGGCAATGCGGGAACACCCCGCTTTGCCCGGCATCCGCCGGACATGGAAGCGCAGAGTCTAACGTATAACACGAATATTGTCAGCAAATAGCAAATGAAACTACATTGGAAGCTCAGGAACCGGAGTCCGTTTCCATCCACGCTCTGTTCATATAAGACGGAACCGGGGCAAAAGATTTCCTTTTTTGTGTATTTCCTTGTCTATGACAGGAAATCTCGGTACAGTTAGCGTGAGATTCTTTAGTTACATATGAAAGGGGCCTATAAAATGGTATCGACAAAGAATATTTTTGCAAAAGTTGGCTTGGGCATGATGCTGTTTGTCATGTTGACGTTTCAGGCTTGTAATCTGATCGAGAAACTTGCAGAAGAGGGTCTGCTGGATCCTGTAGCGAATTTGACCGTTACAGACAACGGTTCCGGGGACGTAGTGTTCAAATGGGATGCCGCCTCAGGCGCGACCTCTGCTGTCTCGTACGCATTGTACGTAGGTAAAGATCGCAAGGCCGTGGCAGAAAGAAAACCCGAAACACTCCGTGCGAATCTGGATACTCTCGAGTTGAAGGTAAGCTACCCGATCAGTCTGCCTGATTATGTCAGTACCGGTACTGATGCAGAGAAAACCTATTACTGGGTGGTTGATTCCAGCTACTACGGTGTCAAGGTCATATCTAAGCTTCAATCGTATACAGTCAAGTAATTTGCCGTAAAATATTGCGTTTTAAATTTTAGCGCAATTTCTGTAAAAGGCCGCCGTCAAACTGATGGAAAATCAGTTTGACGGCGGCCTTTTTTTGTTCAACTTTCTTCGCATCTCTTACGGCGGATGAAACTATATTTGGGGCGTTAGGAGAACCGGAATAAGGCTCCATCCACTTTCTGTTCATATATAACAAAGAGCCGGAACAAAAGATTTCCTTTTTGTGGCAATTTTCTTGTTCCGGGCAAGAATGGGTAATATAATAAAGGGGAAATTCTTTCGTTACGTGTTCGTTACGTGTAAAGGGGCCTATCTAATGGTATTGCCAAAAAATATTTTTGCAAGAGTTGTCTTTGGCGGGATGCTGCTTGTCATGTTTGCCTTTCAGGCCTGTAGTATGACAGACGATGATAAAAAGGAAGATCAGCTAAATCCCGGAACAAATTTGACGGTTACAGATAGCGGCTCCGGGAATGTCGTATTCAAATGGGATGCCGCTTCGGGGGCGACTTCTTCTGTCTCGTACTCGTTGTACGTAGATAAAGATCGCAAGGCCGTGGCAGAAAAGAAGGCAGAAACACTCCGTGGGAGTCTGAATACGGCTGATCTAAAGGTGAGTTATTCGATTCTTCTGCCTGATTACAGTAGTACCGGTACCGATGCGGAGAAGACCTACTACTGGTTGGTTACTTCTGCCTACCTTGGTGTCACTACCGCATCTGAGGTTCAATCACATACGGCAAAATGATTTGTCGCAGAATGCCGTAGAGTATTGCGTTTTTGCCTGTAGTCCGGCTTCCGCAAAGGCCGCCGCCGAATTGGTTCTCCATCTTTTGGCAGCGGCCTTTTTTATCCGATCTTCTTATCCAATTCTTCTATTTTTCTTACCGATTTTTATAATTGGTGCAGGCTCTTGCACTGTTAAGGATGACACTTATGAAATACAGACACCGGATAAATTTTTGCCGCAGGAATATTGGGCATATTTTGCCGATCTTGCTTTTCGTCTCATTCTGGCAACCGGGCGGTCCGATCACATTAAATGCACAAGAGGATTTCGATGCCAGCAGTTCGGCATCTCTGTCATCGGACGGCGGTTACGGTGCCAATAACAAGGCCGGCCTGCAAAACTATGACGACCGGGTGGAAGGCTTAGACAATGACGATGGCTATGTCAGTGGTTCTATTAATCTGAACAGCCGGGCCGAGGGCAATTTGCGCGTGGCCGGACCGGAGACGGAACGGGGCACAACCAATAGTTTGGCCCAGGCCGATGTCCGGTTCCAAGCCACTTTGGGGCAAATCGGCGGCCTGTCCGTCGGGCTCGGAGCCCGTTGGGACCAAACCCTGGACGGCCCGAATGCCGATAGCTACGATACTCAGGCTGGTGGTACCTACGCCTTGGATCGCGGAGCTTCAGGGGAAGCCTACGCCTACCTCGGGCACGGCTACATTTGGTTTCGCATGCTGCGTGCCTTGGGTATTGAAGCGACCAAAGACCGCTTTGACATTATGTTCCGAGCCGGTGCCTTCAGCGCCGGCACCAGTAATGCCCAGAGTGGGGCAAGCGACAGCTACCTGCAACGTCCGGACTTCATCAGTAAAACGACGACGTTCACAACCCAACTGGATTTTGAAATATCCCCCTATGTGACGGTGCGGGGGCTGGCCGCTTGGTATGAATGGGGTTCCGGTTATAATCGCAGGTCGGCAAACAGAACAGCCAGTGAAGAATTTGGGCTCAAAGACTGGAGTGCCGGTGTCCTGCTCAATACCCGGGATTTGTCCAAGACCCACCAACTTAGTGCTTCGCTGAACTATACGATGGATGCGGACGACAATCAGGACCAAAGCCTCTCCAGAGTGGTGGCCTTCGACCAACTGGGTAGCAATATCGGTTATCAGTTGAATGTGGAAGACTTTACGATGGCTCTCTTTTACAATCAGATCCTTAGTGCCGTTTTGCACCGCCCTCAGGGCTCATTTGCGGCTCCGGTCTATTCTTATTCGGCCGGGATGGAGCTTGGTTATGGGGATTATATAGGGCTGTTTATTGACCTCCAAGGCAACAACTGGGCCTCTGTACCCGGCCGATTCACGGCGGATAAATTCCGTAGTACAATGTTCAGTCACCTGCTGGTGAAAGTAAACAGCCGTTTTCTGAGCCCGATACTGGGGCGCAATACGGAACTCTGGCTGGCTACTTCATTTAATTTTCAGGAAGAGCATTTCCGGAAACGCAGTTCGATAATGGATGGCATCGAGTTTGGTCTGCTCCACAACGTTATCGAATACGGCACCCTCGACATTGCCGTTAAGCTGGGTTTTACCCTACTGTTTTCCAACGGCACAGACATTACCAATTACCGCTACAATGGCTATGCCTCAGAGAGTATTCTGAACCCGGCGGGCCTTTTCCTCGGTTTGGCTGCCGGCGGATCGCTACTGTAGTGTCCCCTGCCCCCGGCCCTCCTTGGCCTAATTAACCTGGATGATTTCGACTGTTGCAGCGGAGTGAAGTACGCGAACACCGTCTAAGCTCCCTTGCCAAATGTCCTAAATGAATATACAATAGGCGAAATGCAAAACATCTTGGAGGAATTTTCTTATGAAACGTCAAAATGCACTGTTGACTATTGACCGGCCAAACGGTATAATATCCAATATCCAATATCCAATATCCAATATCCAATATCTATACCAAGTCTAGAATATATATACAGTCAATTTATCTTTTTTTATGGCTAAATAAACCTAAATTTTCTAAAGCCTTTTCCTTTTTTTCCTTTTCCTGTCTTTTTTCCATTCTTCTGATTCATTTGGTTCTTTCCGGCTGCGCCCCGATGACGGACGTGGACTCAAAGAGTGAAACCCAATTTAACGTCCGTGCCTCGACAGAATTTGTGGGTGCCACGCAGGCACTGGTATCTCTGACACCAACCAAAAGTGGAGCAGCGGCCTTTCTCGCGGTTGCCCATACGGAAACCATCCCCTCGGTAACCACTGCCAAAACTCTCTTGGCCTACCGGGAAATAGATTTTTCCGGGACTGCGGCCCAGATCATCCAGTTTGCCCTGAGCATCAGTGCCACACAAAATGCCACAAGCGGAGAAGTTTTGGGTGATGCCGCAGCGGTATTACAACCGAGTACAGCCTATAAGATTGTGATGTACAGCAGTGGCAACAGTACAACATTGCGGACTTTTACGACTCTTGGCCACCTGGCCGAAAGGTATAAGTTTGATCGTATAAAGAATCTGTTTAATATGTCGGCGCATAATTTTCGGACCGAAACAGATTCAAGGTTTCAGGTGCCCTTTGTCTTTTCGTGGGTGCAAACTGCCGGTGGTCTGCTTGCTGAAACGAATAATCTGGCGGAAGATGGAACGAGTGGAACTTTCAATATTGCAAATATCGGTGGTACTAGTGCTGTCTCTACTGTGTACAATAGTTTGGCAAATTATTGGGGAGATCAAGATCAAGGAGGGGTATTTCTACATACACCCCGTAATGGTGCCATGCGGCATTATACTTTCTCCCTCACAGATGGCGTAGGGCTTACTTTAATTATTATCTATAACTAGGAAAAAAATGTTGGCAAAGAAAAAGCCTCTCTTTCGAGAGGCTTTTTCTTCTTCCCGATTGGTCTCGAACCGGTTAGCAAGATGATGATTCTCACTATATTGTCAGGAGAAATGGTGTCCCCTACCCCCTTGCCAAATGTCTTAAATGAATATACAATAGGCAAAATACAAAACATCTTGGAGGAATTTTCTTATGAAACGTCAAAATGCACTGTTGACTATTGACCGGCCAAACGGTATAATATCCAATATCCAATATCCAATATCCAATATCCAATATCCATACCAAATTTAGAATATATATACAGTCAATTTATCTTTTTTTATGGCTAAATAAACCTAAATTTTCTAAAGCCTTTTCCTTTTTTTCCTTTTCCTGTCTTTTTTCCATTCTTCTTATTTATTTGGTTCTTTCCGGCTGCGCCCCGATGACGGACGTGAAATCTGACTCCGAAGGTGAAACCCAATTCAACGTCCTTGCCTCGACAGAATTTGTGGGCGCAACCCAGGCGCTGGTATCTTTGACACCAACGAAAAGTGGTACAGCGGCCTTTCTCGCGGTTGCCGATACGGAAACCATTCCCTCGGCAACCGCTGCCGAGGCTCTCTTGGCCTACCGGGAAATAGATTTTTCCGGGACTGCGGCACAGATCATCCAGTTTGCCCTGAGCATTAGTGCCACACAAAATGTGACAACCGGAGAGGTTTCGGGCGATACCGGAGCGGTATTACAACCGAGTACAGCCTATAAGATTGTCATGTACAGCAGTGGCAGCAGCAGCACATTGTTCAGTTTTACGACTTTTGCCAGTGTTGATGCCGGGCATCCGATCCCTACGGGTAATACAATACTCACTTTCAATATGTCGGCACATAATTTTCGGGCCGAAACAGACGGAAGGTTTCAAGTCCCCTTTGTGTTTCCGTGGGTGATGTCTTTCAGTCTTCTTTCTGAAATAAGCAATGGAAATAAAGAGGCTGTTATTGTTATGGGAAATGCTAATAAGTCCAGTACAGATCATGTTACCGGCCCTCGGTATACTGGTTTACTAAATATTTTTGGAAATTCAGATCGAGGAGCATTATTTTTACATACGCCCCTCAGTGGTACCGTTCATGAATATCTCCTAATCATGACAAATGGTCTGGGGAACTCTTTAACTATTTTCTATAACTAGGGAAAAAGCCTCTTGAAAGAAAGAAAAAGCCTCTCTTTCAAGAGGCTTTTTCTTTCTTTCCGATTGGTCCCGGACCGGTTAGCGAGATGATGATTCTCACTATATTATAAGGAAAGATGGTGCCCCTCCCTCCCTCTTGCCAAATGTCCTAAATGAATATACAATAGGCAAAATGCAAAACATCTTGGAGGAATTTTCTTATGAAACGTCAAAATGCACTGTTGACTATTGATTGGCCAAACGGTATAATATCCAATATCCAATATCCAATATCCAATATCCAATATCCATACCAAGTTTAGAATATATATACAGTCAATTTATCTTTTTTTATGGCTAAATAAACCTAAATTTTCTAAAGCCTTTTCCTTTTTTTCCTTTTCCTGTTTTTTTTCCATTCTTCTTATTTATTTGGTTCTTTCCGGCTGCGCCCCGATGACGGACGTGAAATCTGACTCCGAAGGTGAAGCCAAATTCAACATCCGTGCCTCGACAGAATTTGTGGGGGCAACGCAGGCGCTGGTATCTTTGACACCAACCAAAAGTGGAGCAGCGGCCTTTCTCGCGGTTGCCGATACGGAAACCATTCCCTCGGCAACCGCTGCCAAAACTCTCTTGGCCTACCGGGAAATAGATTTTTCCGGGACTGCGGCACAGATCATCCAGTTTGCCCTGAGCATTAGTGCCACACAAAATGCCACAACCGGAGAGGTTTCGGGTGATGCTCTCGCAGTATTACAACCGAGTACGGCCTATAAGATTGTCATGTACAGCAGCGGCAGCAGCACAACATTGCGGACTTTTACGACTCTTGGCCACCTGGCGGAAGGGTATAAGTTTGGTAGTGTGAAGACTCGGTTTGGTATGTCGACACATAATTTTTCGGACCGGAACAAATTCAAGGTTTCAGGTGCCCTTTGTTTTTTCGTGGGTGCAAACTGCCGGTGGTCTGATTGCTGAAACGAATAATCTGGCCGAAGATGGAGTGAGTGGAGTTTTCAATATTGCAAATATCTCTGTCGCTCCTATTAGTGGTGTCTCCACTCTGTATAATAGTTTGGCAAATCATTTTGGAGATCAAGATCGAGGAGGGCTATTTTTACATACACCCCGTAATGGTGCCGTTCGACGTTATACTTTCTCCCTCACAGATGGCGTAGGGTCTTTTTTAACTATTGTCTATAACTAGGAAAAAAAGCGTTGGAATAAAGAAAAAGCCTCTCTTTGAAGAGGCTTTTTCTTTATTCCGGTTGGCTGGCCCCTGTGCCAAAAAAATCAGCCGGCCGCCATCGAAGAAAGTATAAAAAAAGGCTACCGGCAGAAACTGCCGGTAGCCTTAAACGGAGAGAGAGGGATTCGAACCCTCGGTACCATTGCTGATACAACTCCTTAGCAGGGAGCCCGATTCAACCGCTCTCGCATCTCTCCAGTGGTTTGAAATTTGGGTACTACACAAAATAGGCCGCTATACAATTACGGAAAGGGTGGGATTCGAACCCACGGTGGGTTGCCCCACGCTGGTTTTCAAGACCAGAGCCTTCAACCACTCGGCCACCTTTCCCTGCATCACAGCACGGACGGCCAATTTATTGGATTCTTTTTCCAACGTCAAGAACGAAAAAGAAATTATTTTGCCATTCTGCCATCTCATCCGCCGGCATTTCTTCCCGGTATTTGCCGCTCTGACCAAGGCCGATACAGAGACAGCTACCCAAAAATAAAAAAACAAGTGCAGACGTATTCGGGCGGAAAAGTAGACGCAAGGGCTTAAATAGAATATCATTGCTACCTGATTTAAACTGCCAAAATACTTTTTCTACGGAACCCGATAAATCTGATGAACCCGGAACATTCAGCAAAGCCAATAAATTCAACAAACCCTGAGAGCCCTGTGAATCATGCAGACCATGCAGACCATGCGGAACCTGCAAAGCCGGAGGATCCGAACCAAACAAGGCAACCAAACAAGGCAACGCCCGAACACAGACCTATATTTACCGAAGTCCAAACCGCTCGGGAATGGCTGGAAATTATCCCGCAAATGCGCCTGCTGACCATTGAATCCGAGCAGGATGAGACCGATTTACACCGCCGTTCTGCCGAGGTCACAATGTTTGGCAAGGAGTTGGCGCAATTTTGTCTCATCCTGCTGGAACACATGCGTGAAGAACAGGGTATCGGTTTGGCCGCACCCCAGATGGGCGTATTTCAGCGCATCTTTGTCTCCCAAGTCAACGAGGGACAGGAACCGCTGATTGTCATCAATCCACTAATTCAGCCGGCCGAAGAAAGTAAAGAAACCGGAGAAGAAGGCTGCCTCAGTGTTCCCGGTATTTTGGCCGATGTCGAACGCTGGCCCGCAATTGACATCACGGCTCAGAACCCCTACGGCAAAACATTCAAACTCCACTTGGAAGGCATGGACTCCATTTGTTTCCAGCATGAGAACGACCATCTCGAAGGCACTCTGTTCATTGATTATCTCACCCGCAGCCAAGTGAAGAAGGTCAGGAAGCACTTTGCCGAACAGCGTGCGACAAAGACCGAACTGGAAACATGAGCCCAAAGACAAAATGTTAAAAGTTATTTTTGCGGCGACTCCGCCCTTGGCCTGCCCCGGCCTGGATGCCTTGCACCAACTGGACCGACAGGGCCATATCCAACTCTGCGCTGTACTGACCCAAGCTGACCGGCCGGCCGGCCGCAAACGGCTTTTGCAACCCAGCGCAATCAAAGCCAGAGCCTTAGAACTGGACATCCAAGCCCGGCACATCCTGGGCCCGGAAAAACTGGATGCCGCCCTGTGCCGCCAAGTGGAAGAGCTGGAACCCGATTTGCTGGTGGTCTTTGCCTATGGCAAAATCTTTCGCCCGAATTTTTTGAGTATTTTTCCGCTGGGCGGCATCAATCTGCATCCTTCAACCTTACCGCAGTGGCGCGGCCCCAGCCCGATCGAAGCCCAACTACTCAGCGGAACGGAGCAACTGGGCCTCAGTCTCCAGCGTATCGCAGCGGAAATGGATGCCGGCGACATCCTGGAACAACAGCTTCACCCTCTCCCTTTGGCCGCTGATTACTTTACGGCGGCGGAGCTGGTTTCACAGCAGGGAGCCCACCTGTTGCGGACCGTCTGTGAACAGATCGCCCGTTCGGGGTCGGACTATTTACAATCCGCCCGACCCCAGCAGCACGATCAGGCCACCTACTGCCGACTGATTCAAAAAGAGGATGGACGCATTGATTGGCAAAACAGTGCCCTACAGATTAGCCGGCAGTGTCGCGCATACGCGGCTTGGCCCAAGGCCCATACATGGCTGCCCTGGCAGACCGAGACAGGAAGCGAAGAACAACAGATCAATATTCTGCAAGCAGAAGAATGGCAGCCCTCCGAACCGGAACGGGAGGCCTTGAGCCGCTATACCGAACGGAAGCCGGCTTCACCCGGCGACCTGCTGGCCCTGCACCCTCAGGCCGGTCTGCTGATTGTTTGCGGCCAAGGCCAAAATCAGGGCCAAAGCATACTCGCCGTAAAACGGCTACAGCGGCAGAGCAGGAATGCCTCTAGCGCAAAAGAATTCGCCAACCAATTACAGAGCCGGCCGGAGAAGTGCAACGATAAAACCCGGCCGAACCTGCCCAAGTGGGGCCGGCCGGAATCGCCGGATATCCCTACAGATATCTCTCGTCACCGATTCTCCAACATTCCATCATAATTTCACATTTGCGAGACATTTACGGGCTCGACCATGGTCAGGCCCCTCATTTTGAGGTAATCAACGCTGCCAGCGCGTCACAAAACCCTGCGTGCTGCTACTGTGATTTGTCGCTCCCATTTCCTTGCAAAAATGGCGGGCCGTTATACAAATTTCCAAGTTATTGGGCTGTAGGTTCTGATAGAAAAATTCACCCAACTCCTGGGTCAGACTTTCCTGCAACAAGGCTTTACGGCAGAAGCTGTCTACCGCCCGACTGATCGATGAAAGCCCAACCAAATAGGGACCGGGCAAAAAAATCAATTGATAATTACCGTAATACGGCACCAAATGGTGAGGGCAAAGACCGTAAATATGGCCGGATTCTTTAACCGTACCGACATAACCCTTGGCATCCAACAGACTAAGTTTCGGGGCCTGCCATGTGTCCGCCGGCTCCATCCAGGCACTGAGTAAATCCATGCAACGTCGGGCACCGGACCGGGCCTCCGTCAGGCTACAGGACCGCAGGTGAGAAATCACAGCAGTCAGGTGCTTTACAGCTTGTTCTCGGTCTATATCCTGTACGGGGGCGGCCATTGTTTCAACCATTTCCTTTCAAACAAACTTGGCAATCAACTTTGACAATTAACTTTGACAATCAATCTTGCTCACTATCTCGCAGCCAAGGCAAATTAGCTAAGGCCTGCTCCAGCATATTCTCCGAATCTTCTTCTGACAGCTCATGCTCGGCCCCGGTCAGCCGAGTTGGGATTTCATCCAAAAACGGCGAAGCTTGGCATTCCACTTGCTTACCGTTTTTGGTGCGGCTCCCGCAGCTGGTCAAATACAGCCAACGCTTAGCCCGCGTCACCGCCACATAGAACAGACGCCGCTCTTCTTCTTCATCGTAAGCATGTTCTTCCTGGGAGCGAAAGTGCGGCAATAACCCCTCTTCCACTCCGCAAAGCAGGACCAAATCAAACTCCAGGCCCTTGGCCGCATGAATGGTGGAGAGGCTGATCTTGCCCTCGGCCTCATCATCCAGATCATCACGAGTAATCAGGCTGATGCGGGCCAGCCAAGATTTCAAAGTACGCTCTGTTCGGCCTTCATAGCCTTCCCACCGCTTTAGCATTTCGCAAAAACTTTGCATCGTATCGAAACGCCGCTTGGCCCCCTCCGGACGCTCGGCAAACTGCTGTAACAGAAAGTCCCAATAGTCGATCTCTTCAATCAGACTTTTCGTCAGAGCAGACAAACTGACTTCCGGAGACGGAGCAGACATGAACTGCGGACGCAGTTCCTCCAGCAACATCACAAAGTCGGCGCAACTCTCCGCCAGCTCCGGATGACGGGCATCCTTGTTCATCACCATATCGCGCATGGTTTCGTAGATACTCCAACTCCGAATATGCGCCAAACTGCGCAACTTCTCTACCGACTTCGGCCCGATGCGACGGTTGGGCTTATTGATAATGCGCAACAAGCTCACATCGTCATCCGGGTTTTGCAGCACACGCAAATAGGCAATCAGATCCTTGATCTCGGCACGCTGGAAAAAACTCTGCCCGCCGGACACCACATAGGGCATGCGCGCTTCCAGCAAATGTGACTCCAAGGTGCGCATCAAGCCGTTCGTACGCACTAAAATCCCAATTTCATCATACTTCACGCGTTCTAACGAACGCAGCTTGCGGATGGTATCACAAACAAAACGAGCCTCGTCTTCATCCGTTTCCGGGAAATGGCAAATGATGAGACTATCCTGCTTCTCCGGTTTGCTCTCTTCCGCCGGTCGCAAGTTCTTGTCCTTGCGATACTGATTGTGTCGAATCACGGCGTTAGCGGCATCCAGAATCGTTTCGGTTGAACGATAGTTGCGCTCCAGGCGGATTTCCTTACGCTCCGGAAAGTCCGTCTCAAACAGACGGATATTCTCAAAATTGGCCCCACGCCAAGAATAAATCGACTGGTCGTCATCGCCCACACAGCATATGTTGCGGTGCACGGAAACCAATTGCCGCAACATACGGTATTGCATGATCGAAGTATCCTGAAACTCATCGACCATCACACATTGGTAACGCTGACGACAGCGTTCTAACACCTCGGGATGCTCAGCCCAAAGCCGGACCGGCTTGCAAATTAAATCGTCAAAATCAAAAGCGTTATAAGCTTTCAGATGGCGGTGGTACTCCTCGTACAAGGCTTTAAACGGCAGGCTCTCTTCATCCCAGTCGCTCCGCTCCGTTTTAATGCGGCTAATAACACTTTGGGCCTGCTTCAGCGTATTGAAGTCGGCACTCCATTTCAGTTCGGCAGCCGACTCCTTGAGGCAACTCATGCCATCCACAGTATCATAAATGCTGAAGCCGCTGCTGTAGCCCAACAGCTTCGCGTTGTGTTGCAATATTTGCATGCCGAAGGAGTGAAAGGTCAACAGGGTCAGGCCTCGGGCCTGCTTGCCGCCTATATCTTCCCCAATACGTTCACGCATTTCCTTGGCGGCCTTATTCGTAAAAGTCAGGGCCAAAATATTGCGCGGATCGAGCCCCTGTTTCAGCAAATGAACCACTCGTTGCGTGATTACACGCGTCTTACCACTGCCCGCTCCGGCGATAATCAGCAGCGGACCTTTGGTACTATGTACGGCCTCTTGTTGTTCAGGATTCAGCGGGAAACTCATAGATAAAATACTTCTCTGTCTTTTATTTGGGTATAGTATATCCCTTTAATTGTCTTTTTGCAATTAGAACCTGCCATTGGACTCACTGGCCCAATCGGTTCCCGTCTCAAACCGGAGTTTGGGGCGGGAACCGATTGGAACGGGGACGAAGGATTCCTGCGAAAAAATCTTTTCCTCACTAGGCAACAAAAAAATAAACTTGGATAATGACGGCCTGTTGCAATTTCAAGTCAGCCGCCTCCCGCCGACCCTTCTGCCGGGTACTTCTGGCAAGCCCTTCTTTGAAGGTCTTATTTGACCGTGTTTTTCGTAATTCTGTGGAGTTTCTTATGCTGTGCACACCCTTTGAACCAAAACACTACGGTCTCCGAAGTGACAGAACAAAGACAAAGACAACAACAAAGGCTCTTGTACCTCTCCTTTTGGCTCTGTTTATATTGTCCGGACAAACCCACCTGTTTGCCCAGCAACAGAACTCTGACGAAGTCCCCAGAGTCGGGGCCGACCGAAGTGCCGATTTTGGCAATGACACCAATTACGGCCTTAACCCACAAGCCTCAAGAGAGAGCTTTGACAAGCGGACCAACCCGGTAAACTACCCCAACCCGGAGGATGCCAACCGCAACACCATCAGCACCAGCCTGATCGGTATATCGCAAGGCTTTCTGTACATGGAGTGGGAGCATCTGGCCAGCAGGATGTTTGGCTTTGTGTTTGGTGCCACATTCTATGCCTCCGAAATTGGCCAGACCCGCAGACTATTCCAAGCCGCCAATTCAGATAACAGCAGTTTTATGACTCTCGGAGGGATGATCGGTTTCACCTTCTACATTCGCCAACAGTATACACAAGGCTTGGCCGTACAAATTAAATTTGGCGGCGGCCTGCTGACCGGTTCCTACCTCGAATCGGGGCAAACCACCCCTACTGCTATGTTTGATATCTACGGTTCCCTGCTGGCAACGATGGCTTACCGCCTGAATGTAACCCCAAATGTTGCCATAAGCCCCGTTCTGATGATCAACCCCAATATTATAATTGTCTCTTCCTCCTACCAGAATGCCTTGTCTGTGCCCAGCTTCTTCCGCATCAATGGACACAGTGACCTGCTGGGCCTCAGTGCTCCGGCAGACCTTTCTTCCGGAGGGGGAACCCTTCTGCTGTTTATGCACATCGGTATCGGTGTGGACCTGACATTTACCTTCTAAGTCTCTCACCAACCAAATACAGAGGAATACCCGGAGTACCGAAAGAGCGTACCGGAAAAACCGACAGGAACTCCGAAGAGACTCGAAAAAGACTCGGGGAACTTGCCCCTCTACATCGAAAATAATTCCGTGTGAAAATTTGACTTGGGGATTCCCAGTTTATTCATCACTTTGCGTACCACCGGGCCTACCGCACCCGGCCCGCAGTACAAAACCCCGGTCTTGCGCCCGACAGGCCCGGAGGAAAGGACTTCCTGCAATATCTCCTCCGAAAGCCTCTTACCTACATAGGTCTGAATCTTCACATTTGGCAAATTATCCCGAAAGAGACGAAACCGATCTTCAAAGACCAGCTCACTTTCCTCGTGCACAAACCAATGCAGGGTTAAATGTGAAGTCGGGCTGTCTTCCTGTTCCCCCGCCAACGCGGCCTCGGAAGCCTTCTGCTCCAACATCGAGAGAAACGGAGTAATGCCAACTCCGGCAGCAATAAGGTGAACTCCGTTCGCATATCCCCCATCCTTATAGGAAAACTTACCGTAGGGACCCAGCACTTTGACTTTGGTATCCGGCGGAAATTCCGGCAGCCTGGCCGTAAAATCGCCCAACTTTTTGACAACGACGGTCAATACCGAACTATAATCATTGGAATCCTCCAGTGCATAGCCCGCAAACGAAAACGGGTGCTGCTCCCAATACGTCTTGCCTCGTTGATCCTCAACGGCAAACGAAAAATAGGCGTACTGCCCCGCTTCATGGCGGTGGAGGGCCTCCACCCTCCGCCCGACCTTCCGCCCGGCTTGCACTTTGGGCGAGCGCAAACGCAAACGGACAAAATTTTCGTGCAGAACCTCAATACTTTCCAGTCGATACACGGGAGCCGTTTCCTGGCCAATGAGCAAATAGAGCTTGCAAGCCAAGGCAAAAACCAGATAGCCGGTTACCAAAGACTGCCCCAAAATATTATCTTCAAAGGCCCCGGCACTCACCACATGGAACCAGACTCCCACGGCCAGAAGATAGAACACCTGATGCAATCTATGCATTTTGGCATAACTCGCGGACTTTTCCATCTTGTTCACCCGGGGTTTGAGCCAGATTTTAACGGCCACAGCCATTAGCACAAACGTACCGGCAATACTGATATAAACCACCACCATGCCGATGTCCGGATGGAACAGAATCTTGTCAATTCCGTCCTCGACAATGTGAACGGTGGCGTGTATCGCCAGGGTGGCCAACAACAGATATCGAAAAAAACCTTGGTGTTTGCGCACCAAATTGGGGAAACCCCAAATACGGTCAAGGAATGGCAAACGTTGGCCAATGACCAACTGACTGATGTAAATGTAGTACAGAAAAATTCCGGGCACCCACAGAATTAAATAGGAGAGAAACTCCGGATCGCGGAAATCAAATAGATAAATTGTTGCATAACAAGAATACAATGTCAAAATCGGCAATGCGATATAAGCCAGTATTGTGAATGAAAGTGCTCGCATACATACTCCTCAAAAATGCGTCTCTTTTTTGATTTTAGATTTTTATTTATTTCAATAGTGTACTGTTTTCAATACTTTGCGGCTGGGTTCAATCACTCGCTGTCGGGCTGCTCCCGATAGATTTTATACTGTTGGTATATTCGACGCAATATTTCCTCGCTTATCAAACGACTGCCCTCCATCGTGAAATGCACACCATCCTTGGTGCGCAAGGAATAGAGCTTGCCATCAATAACTTTACTTTGGGTGTACGAACCATCTTCAGCCGAAACAATATCCGCCGTCTCAATAATTTCATCCGCCATCCCGGTCGCCACTTCACGCTGAATTTGTCCAATCGAATCCATGCACTGCCGATAGCCTTCTTTCCGCATCGGAGGATTCATCAACCACCAGGCAGAGGCCCCCTGCCCTTTGATAATCCGGATGAATTCCCGGATTTTGTCACCGTAGGCTTCGGGCCAAACCGCCGAGCCATACCCGACAACACTGCCATCATCATTGCGCACAGCCTGACAACTATTAGCCCCGATAAAAACCAGTACTACATCGTAGTGCCGTTGCGTCAACAAATCACGTAGGGTCCAGGGCCAATCAATAAAATGTTTGTTGGTCAAAGTAGAGGAAACAACACCGTTGGATTTCAAATCGACAGCAGAGATCGTGCTGAACAACGGACTCAGACTCATTCGGACGGACTCGGCCAGAGAGTCTCCAACCAATAGAACTCGTAAAGGCTGCTGTTCAGAATAATAGAATAGCAGTTCTGAGCCATCCTTGTAGCGAGCCTTTGCGGGATGCGGCAATGCGCCGGGACGATATTTCAGCCACAGCCAGTCTACATTGCGGAGGTCTTTCCGCCAACGGAGAAACGGCCCATCGAGACGCAATCGGCGCAACGGTTCCAACAGGGAAACGGCAAAATCCTGCTGTCTCGCAGACAAACTGTCATTGCGGTAAATCCAAGACTCTACAGTGCCATAACTTAACAACAAAACAATGAAGATAAAGGAAATGTAACAAACAAACAGCCAAGCCGCATGATAACGCAGGCCATAGACAGGCAATACGTCTAACCAACGAGGTTTCATTTGTACAAAACCAATCTACAAAACAACGGTAAAAGATGGTATTCCGGAAAGTACTTCCGGAATACCATAACAGGAGCGCAACATCACCTGCTCAAGCAAAGACTGAATCTCAGGCAACGGTGCTCTTCCTGCAAAAAATGCGAGACCGGAGTCTCCCAAGACTCCGGGTGCAAAAAAACTCCAGCATAATTTTCGTGTGTGCAACAGATGTATTACAAAACTGGAGTTTCCGGGAACTTATTTGATAATATCTTTCAAAGTCTTACCCACAACAAACTTGGCAACTTTGCGTGCAGCAATTGTCAACGTTTCTCCTGTAGATGGGTTGCGACCCTGACGAGAAGCACGAGAGACGACCTTAAAAGTGCCAAAACCGACCAATGTGACACTGTCGCTTTTTTTCAAGGCACCTATTACGGAATCCTGGAATGCGGACAAAGCCTTTTCACAGTTCCCTCTCGAAAGACCGGACTCTTTGGCCATGTCTTCAATAAGTTCTTTTTTATTCATAAGAAAGCTCCTTTCTATTCTTTGCTGAGCCCGAGTATAGTGGGAAAACTAAGAGTTAGGCAACAAATTTAGCAGAAAAAGATAAATTTCTTTACAGGAAAGACCTTCATATCAATACTCTCCAAAATGAAAATAGTATATCACATTGATATACATAGAGTTATATTCTACTTCCGCGCCCCGGGACTCAACAGGACTACGGTCGCCCCACGGCCTCCATCCCGTTCAGAAGGATGGGAAAATTCCCATACGGTGCCGGTTGCCCTCGCTTCTTCCAGGAAATCCCACACTAAAGATTGTAAAACGCCCCGACCTTCGCCGGAATGATGCCCTTTGCCATGCACGATGCGGACCTTTCTCAGACCATTGCTCTGAGCGGCCCGAAAGAAAGCAGACAAGCGATCCCCGGCCTCGTTCCGGAACAACCCATGGAGGTCGATTTCATCATCAATACCCCGCCGTTTTAGTTCTTGGCGTCGTCGGTAGCGTTGTTCCCCTTTGTGCCGGTCTTGCTCAGCTGCTCCGGGATCGGCGACAATGCCTTTGCGGGCCAAATCTTCCGCTTTTGGCGGGTAGTGACAAGAAACTGTTTCGCAATCAAAGCTCGGGTCGGTTTCAGTTTCGGCAGCGGATTCATTTTTGGTTTGCCCCGTTTGTCCCGAGGAGAATACTTTCTTGGCCGGCCGACAGGCCTTCCCCCCCGGAGGATACATATCCAATGCCGCATTCATATCGAAATTTGGCAGCCCGGCTTCCGGCTGCGCACCGCAGTCTCTCCGGCCTTCCTGCCTGCCATTAATCTTCGTTTTGCCGGCGGGGGAAGACCTGCCCGGAGGCGGGTATTGGCGCAAAAGTTCTTCCATATCAATACCGGGCCCTACGGCCCGATTCTCCGGACCTTTTGCGCCCGTTGTCGTTGTTTTTCCCTGTATCTGCCCTTTTGTTTGTGCCTTTATTTGTGTCTTTGTTTGCCGGAGATTGCCGGTTTGTAAGTTCCTCTTCCCTGCTCCCATAACTACATACTACCTGCGGCAACTTTCTGCACAAACTTTGAGAGCGGCAGTCTCTTGCCCCCACTCAGTCCCATCAAGGATTCCCCTGCTCCTGTTTCTCTTCATCTCCACTTCATCTCTCCTTCGGGGAACGTTACTCCGAAGAAGTCTCGGCACTCTGTACAAAACAGCCCCCAAACACTGCTCTATTACTTGCGGGAAAGATTCTTCTTCAGCACGCTATTCTCAGACGGTGGAGATTTTTTCGCGCCACTCTTGTCCTTGGGTCCAATACTGTCCCGCCCCATATACGGCTGTAAAGCCTTGGGGATGCGCACAGAACCATCGGCCTGCTGATGGTTCTCTATAATGGCAATGATAGCCCGCGACAGCGCAATAGCCGTACCGTTCAAAGTGTGTACCGAAACATTCTTGCCCTCTTCATTTCGGTAGCGGATGGACAAACGGCGGGCCTGGTAGTCTGTACAATTAGACGCAGAGGTGATTTCGCCCCACTCTCCGTTACTGCCACTCCGGCTTTCGCTTCCGGCACTCTCTTCGTCTGAAGCTTGGCCCCGACCCGGCATCCATGCCTCCAGATCAAATTTTCGGTAGGCCGGCGCACCTAAATCACCCGTGCAAATATCCAGTACCCGGTACGGGATCTCCAAAGCACTAAAAACTTCTTCTTCGATCGCAAGCAGGTTCCGGTGCATCTGCTCCGAATCTTCCGGCTTGCAAAAGACAAACATCTCCACCTTGCTAAACTGGTGTACCCGGTACAACCCCTTTGAATATTGACCGGAGGCACCGGCTTCTTTGCGGAAACAGTGCGACAGGCCACCGAGCAGAATCGGTTGTTCACTGATATCGATGATCTGGCCGCTGTACATACCCCCCAAGGTAATTTCGGCCGTGCCGATCAGACATAAGTTATCATCCTGTAGCATATATGTGTTGGACTCTTCACCTCTGGGCTGAAAACCAATGCCGGTCAGAATCTCTTCGCGTGCCAAATCCGGTGTGATGCACATGGAAAACCCGTGTTTTTGCAGGATATCTGCGGCAAAGCGTGTCAGCGATAATTCCAGGAACACGGCTTCGTTTTTCAGGTAGTAGTGTTTGGCCCCGGTGACCCGGGCTGCGTTTTCAAAATCGACCCAATCCTGCTCCTGCATTAGCTCCAGGTGGCCTTTGGGCACAAAGTCAAACTCCGGAATCCGGCCCACGACATAGAGTTCTTCGTTGTCACTGTCCACTTTGCCGACAGGGACAGCCGGGTGAGTCATGTTCGGCAACTGGCGGCTGCGCTGTTGCAGTTCTGCATCCAGCTCTTGGAAACGCTGTTCCCCTATGGCCAGAGTTTCTTTGATCTTCTTCCCCCGTTCGGTTATTTCCCGCTTGGCCGTTTCTCGTTCCTCAACACTCATGGAAGCCAGGGATTTGGCCGCAGCAGCATTCTCGTTGCGCTGCCGGCGCAGCCCGTCTAATTCCTGATGCAGGGCGTGATGCTCACGATACAACTCCACGATTTCGCTGACCACCGGCGGGTGGCTTAGAAAACGGTTGTCAATATTGCGCTGTACGGCTTCTGCATTCTGCACTACAAATTTCAAGTCTAGCATCTTTTTGATTGTCCGATTGTTCTGATAAATTTATTTGCACGTCTATGTTCGGCTTGTTCCCGGACAAAAGACATCATATTTCCCGGGCAAAGCTTCAATCCCGGGCAAAGCCCTTAAAATCACCCTTGGCCAAAGCCCAAGGCGGCAATAGCCGCACCCAGCAGAGGGGCATTCTCCACCGTTTTGATACGGTAATACCGTTTGCGCCCCCTTTCTTCGGAAAGTATTTCATCCAACCAAAAACGTACCCGCAGAGAGAAACGGTGCAGGGCATAAAAAGTAGAGCCATCGACCGTCAGACAGACTGGATTCAGCGGTGAAGTGCCCCCTTCAGAACGCAAAATACAGGCGGCCATATTGATTGCGGTGAACAGAGCACTGCGTTCCAGTACCGCTTCAATCAAAAAATAAATGCGTTCGCGTACATTCACATCCGCCACCTTCGGGCCCTGTTCGTCCAGCCAGGCGGCAAAGGTACCGTTGAAACCCGGCGGAATACCCGCTGCCAATTTTATGGATCCCAAATGGCCGGGTTTGCCGGGGTGCTGCAACAACGCATTCATTGCCGCACTGCTCTGCAAGGGCAGATTTTCCAGATCAGCCGGCAAAATGCCCTCTCGGGCCGCGCCGCGCAATACTATGCAAACGAGTTCGCCCCAGTAACGCCCGGAGCTGGCTTTTTCCTGCAAATACGCGCCGGGGTCTTGGGTCAGCGCATTGTATTCTTTGTCAAACGAACTTTGAGGGAAACGACTATAGTTACCCGATTCCACATTGACAATAGCCCTTTCCGCCCGGTAGCGTTCGTCTAATGCGGCAATCACCTCTTTCGGTTCAGCGTGACAACTGTTGATGCCCGTACCCAGAATGTAGCCGACAAAATCGGTATAATCGGCATCATCAGCGGCAGCCCGCCCCGCCAGCAAGGTCGCCACAGTATCATTGATAATGCAGATATGACGCGGGGCCTGCTCTCTGCCAAATTTTTGGCCCAAAACCTTCAACAGACTGCGGCCGACATGCCGGCCGACCAGCTCCGGCACTTTGACTTCCTTACTCCACTGCAAAAGCTTTCCATCCAAGTCCCCCTTATCCGTAATCACAATTTGCGTAGGATAAGAAAAGCAAAAACCGAGATACGGAGGGGCCTGCTGATAGCGTCTATAGTATTCCAGCAGCACGGGAGCTACAAAATCGGCAATTTCGGCAAAAAAATCCGCACTGCTGAGCGGGGCTTTCAGAGCCGGCATCTCCCGTTTAGCATAATGTTCCGACAACGGCGGCCCGGAACCCGGTATGGTAATGAGGGCACAGCGCAAATTGGTACCGCCGGCATCCAAAACCGGGGTCGCTTGGTTGCGAAGAAACGGTTTGTCCGGAGAAATATAGGCCGGAATCATTTTCAACGAACCGGTGCCGGGTGCCTTCAACCCTTTCTCCATTTCCGCCAGATAATCGGAGAGCAATTGCTCGGGCTCAGCCCCGGACACGGCTGAGCCCGAACCGAAGACCAAACCATGTCGCTCCAGAAACTGCCTCACCACTGTTCGATTCGTTCCGGTTTCCAAAGTATCTGATGCTGGCATCATGGTCTCCATACAATATACGGGGCTTAACGAGTATATTTACCGTTTTTGTTTACATTTACATTGTATCCGAGCCCAAGCCTGAGCCCAAGTTCAAATTCCAAGTCGGATGTCACAGATTCGCTTAACGAAAATCTCCGACTTGTTCTCCCATTTAGGAATACTACGCAAATTAAGGCCGGGAATCCAGCCCGCCAAGCTCTCCAACGATGCCACCCAACTGTGCTCCGCTGCAATAATACCCACAAAACAATAGTGTAAATTGTCTCCATCAAACAAGGTCCTTAGTTAAAAGGCTCTTGGTCAAGAAGCTTTTGGGAACAAAGCCATATTTATACACACCGTTCCCCGGCCCGAAGCTTGCGCCCGGGCGCGCTGTGCTTAAAAATACCCGTCACTCAAACTAAATTTGTCGCTCAAAAGATCAAAAATTGACAACGGCGGTGACCGGAGTAATTGCCAAGTCATTATCAGGGGGGACTTGCCAACGCAAAGAATTTTTGCTATCAATGGCCCGCCTGTCTTTCGGACCTTGCGAATTTCGGACCCTGCGAAAAAATCCACCTCCCATCTTCCAGGCTTCCACCTTCCCCGAACGAAGGAACAACGAAGGAAACCCGATGCCGGAAACAAACACACCACAGCCAGACACATCACACCAATACGATGAAAGCAAAATCCAAACACTGGAGGCTCTGGAGCATATCCGGCTGCGCTCCGGTATGTATATCGGGCGGTTGGGCAACGGCGACCAATACGAAGACGGCATCTATGTCCTGCTCAAAGAAATCATCGACAATTCTGTGGATGAATACATTATGGGCAACGGTAAATGTATTGAGATCAGACTGAAGCAGAACTATAACGATGGCAGTCAGCTGCAATTCTCTCCTGTATCCCCCGGTGCCGCGCAACAGGGTGCGGAACAGCACCGGGACGGTGCCCGGCCCACAGACAAAAACGAGAGTGACCAGAGTAATCCGGAAGATCCGGGCTTTCATCCCGATGAATCCGAAAGCGAAGAAGAAAAAGAGCGCAAGCGCAAGCGCAAAGTAGTCGACGGCATGGTTTCGGTACGCGACTACGGTCGGGGCATTCCCTTGGGTAAAATTGTAGAAGCTGTTTCGGTGATCAACACCGGGGCCAAATATAACGATGATGTGTTCCGATTCTCCGTGGGCCTCAACGGCATAGGCACTAAAGCCGTCAACGCACTTTCCTCTTATTTTCGGGTCTGTGCTTTCCGCGATGGCCAAATGGCTGAAGCTGTATTTTCCAAGGGTAAACTGCAAAGCCAAAACCGAGGTGCAACCGAGGAAGCCGACGGAACTTATGTGGAATTCTGGCCCGATGAAGAGATTTTTGGTTCTTTTGCCTTTCGGCTCGAATTTTTACAGAATCGCGCCTTCCACTATGGCTGTTTGAATCCGAAACTCGAACTGGTCCTCCAAGTAGCCGACCGGGACGAACGCTACCTCAGCCGGAACGGTCTCCGAGACCTGTTAGAGGGTGAATTGCCCAGTGGCACGCTCTATGGGATTATGCGCTGTGAGAGTCCGGCCGAATCTGCCGCGAAGCAAGGTGCCGAGTCGGCAGAACAAACGGAGCATCCGGAGCTGGAGTTTGCCTTCACCCATACCCAACAGATCGGTGAAACCCATTTTTCCTTTGTCAACGGGCAGTACACCGTCGACGGCGGCGCACATTTACAGGCCTTTCGCGAAGGTTTTACCCGAGGTATCAACGATTATTACAAGACTTCCTACACCTCTCAGGATATTCGGGACGGGCTGGTGGCCGCCGTCAAAGTGAAGATCAAAAATCCCATCTTCGAGAGCCAGACCAAAAACAAACTGGGCAACATGGAGCTGCGCGGTCCTATCGCCGCTCAAGTGCGCAAGATGACCGCCGACCTGCTTTACCGCAACGAGGACTTGGCCCAAAAACTCAGCGAGAAGATCAGGCAAAACGAAAAACTGCGCAAAGAATTGTCCGGTGTGCGCAAAATGATGCGCGAGTCCAACAGACGTTTGGCCCTAAACATTCCGCAATTGCGAGACTGTAAATACCACTTGGGCGACAAGATGCCCCGAAAAAGTAAAAAATCCGATCAGGGCGACAAACCGACCATGATATTCCTCACTGAGGGCCAATCGGCCACCGGGTCTCTGGTCTCGTGCCGGGATGTCCACTATCAGGCCCTGTTTTCCCTGCGCGGCAAACCGTGGAACTGCTTTGGCCGCAGTACGGCGGAAATCTACCAAAACGAAGAATTATTTCATCTGCTCAAAGCTCTCGGTTTGGAAAACGGTACGGAGCGACTGCGCTACGACCAAATTATTCTCGCCACCGATGCCGATGATGACGGCTATCACATCCGGAATCTGTTGATGACCTTCTTTCTGCACTATTTTGAAGAGATGGTCCAAGCCGGGCATTTGTATATTTTGGAAACACCCTTGTTCCGGGTGCGCAATAGCAAAGAGACGCATTATTGCTACAACGAGGATGAGCGCAATCACTGGATCAAAAAGCTTTCCAATCCGGAAATTACTCGTTTTAAAGGACTTGGCGAAATTTCCCCCAAAGAATTTGGCCAGTTTATCGGTGAAGACATCCGTTTGATACCGGTAAATATTGAACCGTTCAAAATGCATTTTATACCCGAAGTACTGGAATTTTACATGGGGAAAAATACGCCCCGGCGCAAGCAATTTATCATGGAAAACCTGAAAGACAGTGCGGAACTGACCTAATTCTCCGCGTGTGTCAGCTCTCCAACGGTAAATTCTCCAAAATTGTTGAAGCACAAGACAATTTGTGTCACAATAGGTCATAGTTCAAATGGGCTATGGTCCAAGTGCAGGATTTTGTCCGGCACAGTGATTCAAGTCTGAAATCTTTTCTGCGAGGTTCCCGAGTGTCTGATATCGTCCGATTTGGAGTCTCTCTGCCGCGAAAACTTTCCGATGACTTCGACAAATATATTGCTGAAGACCAGTACACGAACCGCTCCGAGGCCATTCGGGATCTGATTCGGAACGAACTGATCAAGGATGAATGGCAGCATTCCGGCACCCAGATCGCCGGGGCCATTATCTTTGTTTACGACCACCACGTCCGCAATCTGTTGGACAAAATCGTCACCGTACAGCACGACTTCCACGGGCTCATCATTTCCGGCCAACACATCCACCTGGACCACGATAATTGCCTGGAAATCCTTGCCGTGCGCGGCGAATCGGGTTATGTCCAGGCCCTCTACAAAAAGATTAAGGCTCTAAAAGGCGTAAAGCATATTTCGCTAAATATGTCTTCCACCGGACAAAACATCAGCTAGTTTATACTAAGAACAAACGCTGAATAGTTCCTGTCATCCCATTTACTCCGTTTATCTCACGGACCGTGCGCTGATCGTGAATCCTCCTTAATTTTGGGCAGGTTTCATCTTGGGAATCCTTTTCCCGGCCGGCTTTTTGTGGTGCCCGACGGTCGCTTTGTCAGCGATACCTTACATAGCCCCAATACCCTACAGACCTCAAAGACCTCAGTACCAAACTTCCCAAAATTTCTGATTGACCGCTGGTGTCACATATGTTAGAATCGTGCTATCGGGAGTGCGGTAAGGTACAATCCCAAGTGTCCGTATCTTACCTATAGAGCAGCGAAACAATATTTTGGAGGTACGACATGCACATGGCAGACGCCCTGCTGTCCCCTGCGGTCGGCGGGACAATGTGGCTCGCTTCGATTGGTTTAGCAGGTTATTCCGCCGGAAAAGTCAAAGATTCCCTGGATCAAAAAAAGATTCCCCTGATGGGTGTCATGGGTGCGCTGATCTTTGCCGCGCAAATGGTGAATTTTTCCATTCCGGGCACAGGCTCCAGTGGGCACATTACCGGCGGCTTGCTGCTGTCCGTGATTTTGGGCCCGCATGCGGCCTTTCTCACCATGGCCTCGGTTCTCAGCATCCAAGCCCTGTTTTTTGCCGATGGCGGCTTGTTGGCCTTGGGTGCCAACATTTTCAACATGGGCTTTTTCACGGCATTTGTGGCCTACCCCCTAATTTTTCGGAAGATCGTCCGCAATAATTTTTCTTCCGGGAGGATCTTGTCCGGCTCGATAATTGCAGCCGTGGTGGGTCTGCAATTCGGGTCCCTCTCCGTGGTGACAGAGACTCTGCTTTCGGGCAGAACGGAACTGCCCTTCGGCACTTTTGTTCTGCTGATGCAGCCCATCCACTTGGCCATTGGCATACTTCTTGAAGGCGTAGTAACCTCTGCTGTTATACTGTTTCTCAGGAAAGAACGTCCGGAAATTCTGTACATGGCTCAGGGCCATCAAACTGTTTGCGGGCCGCAAATCCGGAAGATATTGCCGGCGATGCTGCTGCTGACCGTAATGGTCGGGGGTGTTGCCTCTTGGTTTGCGTCTTCCCGGCCAGATGGTCTGGAGTGGTCGATATGGAAAACTACGGGCCAAGAGGAACTGAAGCCCGGTTCCAACCCGGTCCATAAGGTACTGGCAGAAACCCAGGATAAAATGGCCCTGCTCCCCGATTACGACTTCCGGCCGGACCAAACAGGTGCCCGAACTGCCGATGCCCCATGGCCGGTGGTAGATACGGGCGCGTCAGCTTCCGGTATTCTGGGAGCTTTGATGACCTTGATTTTGGCCCTGTTGACCGGGACCTTTGTCCGCATCTTCAGACGGAAAAAAAACCGTGCCGTGTGGGACCCTGAAAGCTCCCTTTAGAAATCTTAGAATCTTTAGAGCCCATAGAACCTCAGAACCCTCAGAACCCTTGCCGGAGAAACATCGAAATTTCCCTGTGTCTAAAATATTTGAAGCCCTCTCCAACATAAGCCATCTCGATGATCTGTCGCGCGGGAACTCCCTGGTTCACCGCCTCCATCCATTCAGCAAGTTCATTGTCACCGTAGTTTTTCTGGTTGTGGTCGTCTCGTTTGAAAAACACAGGATCAGTGCCCTTGTACCGTTCATCTTTTACCCATTGGTGATGCTTTGGCTCGCCAATGTTCCCATGGGTCCGATATTTAAACAGGTGCTGTTGACCGAACCCCTCATCATTGGGGTCGGAATCCTAAACCCAATTTTTTCCCAGGAAAGTATCACCGTTTGGGGCCTGAGCATTTCAGGCGGCTGGGTCATCTTCCTTTCGATTATAATAAAATGCACTCTGACGGTGACGGCCGGTCTGTGTTATGTCGCCACCACCGGGATGGAGCATATCGCGCTGACGTTGCGTATGCTGCGGGTACCCAAAGTATTGGTGCTGCAATTTGTTTTGACATACCGCTATATTACCGTATTGGCACAGCAGATGGGGCGCATGGTACGTGCCTATAACTTGCGCTCTGTCGGCTCCGTTGGTTCCAAAGGTTCCCGCAGAAACAAGGGAATCGGCAAGAGTACTTGGGGTTCGTTGTTGGGCCAGTTGATTTTACGTACTTTTGACCGGGCGGACAGAATCTATGTTGCGATGTGTCTGCGCCATTTTCAGGGCGAATACCACACCGGCAAGATCCGGCGGTTTGGCTTACCCGATGTTCTCTTTTGTGTCGGGTGCAGCGCGATGTTTATTGTCGCCGGATATGTCAATATCTCCGTGTGGCTGGGAAACCTGCTGTTGGGAGGGGCCCATTGAGCCACCATATTGTCGAAGCCAAAGATGTCTATTTTCAATATCCGGGCCAGCACAAGGCTGTCGACGGCATTTCATTCCGTATCCTGCACGGTGAATCAGTTGGGATTATAGGGGCCAACGGAGCCGGTAAGTCCACTTTGCTGTTGTTGTTGATGGGAGTACTGTTCCCCGATAACGGAGAAATCTCCATTGGCGAGGTGCCAATCACCAAAAAAAACCTGGGCTTTGTCCGTCAACAGATGGGTATGATGATGCAAGACCCGGATGACCAGTTATTTATGGCCACGGTCGAACAAGATGTGGCCTTTGGGCCGCGAAACATGGGCTTGGATGAGACCGCAGTGCAAATGCGAGTCACCACAGCCTTGGCCAAGGCCGGAGTCCCGCATCTGGCTGAACGTTCACCGCAACGTTTGTCCGGCGGAGAGAAGCGTGCCGTAGCACTGGCCACGGTACTGGCAATGGAACCGGACATATTGATTTTAGACGAGCCGACTTCTTTTCTCGACCCCAAGTCGCGACGACGGTTTATCAATTTGTTGCAGACATTTCATCATACCAAGATCATTACCACACATGACCTGGACATGACCTGCCAACTGTGCGAACGAATCATTATCGTTAAGGGAGGCAAGATTATGGCCGATGGCGATGCAGCAACTTTATTGACCGATGAGGAATTACTCGATTCCTGTGGCTTGGAAATCCCTCTCAGTTTGCAGGACCGGCCAATTTTTCGGAGTAGATTGCGGCCGGAAAACCAAGCCGAAAAACCAATTGACGGTTGAATTATATGCAGATTGCACCCCGAGGCGGAAACTATCCACAGCGGATTGCTGAGGCCCGAGGCACTAAAAACATAACAGAAGTTTTTTAATTTCAAACAAAATGAATTTTGCCATGGTTGTGCATCTGTTCGCTCATGGCTTCTTTCGCTAGGATTGCGCCCGAAACAGGATGCGGCTATATCCCTGCCGAAAGCCGCTAAAATGGAAAATGACCGGCACGATTCAGTGACGACAGTTCGGTGGTACCCGAAAGATTCCCATTCTCCCGTCCACGTTACCAAAGGATTACATAATGACCAAATTTACCGACTTTGCTTTTTGTCCCGAACTACAAAAAGCCATTGACGAAGCCGGCTTCCGAGAGCCAAGCCCGATTCAAACTCAAAGCATTCCCTTAGTCTTGGAGGGCCGCGATTTAGTAGGCCAAGCCCAAACCGGTACGGGCAAGACGGCGGCCTTCGGCCTGCCAATGCTGGAGCTGCTCTCGCGCCAAGGCAACCTAAACCAATATAAAAACAATGTGGCCGCCGTCGTACTGGTGCCAACTCGCGAGTTGGCCATTCAGGTTTCCGAGGAATTGTCTCGCTTTAGTCAGTTTCTCGGGCTGAAGACGGCGACGGTCTATGGTGGCCAACCCTACAGTGCCCAGATTCGGGCCATGCACAATTCTCCCATCGTGGTAGCTACGCCGGGCCGTTTCATCGACCATCTGAGCAGCGGAAAATTTGATTTAAAACCACGATTTGTAGTGTTGGATGAAGCGGACGAAATGTTAAACATGGGTTTCCTCGAAGATATCCGCAAAATCTTTTCCTACTTTCCGGACGAACGGCAAAACCTGCTATTCTCCGCCACTCTGCCGCCCAGCATCAAGAAATTAATCGGTGACATCCTCCATCAGCCGGAGTATGTGACTTTGAGCCGCAAAAACATCACGGCGGAACATATTGAACAGAGCTTTTATGTCGTAGATGAACACGAGCGGGATGATGCCTTGATTCGGCTCTATGACGCTTTGCTGCCCACTAAATCGATCATCTTCTGCCGCACCAAAAAGGAGGTGGACCGACTGGCCTACTTCCTGACTTCTCAGGGCCACGAGGCGCGCGGCCTGCACGGCGACATGGAGCAGAAGAACCGAGAAGCCGTGATCCTCAGCTTCCGTCAGGACAAGCTGGAAGTTCTGGTGGCCACAGATGTCGCGGCACGGGGCTTGGATGTCAACGATGTAAGCCATGTCTTTAACTACCACTTACCGTTTGACACAGAAAGCTATGTACACCGCATCGGGCGCACCGGACGGGCGGGCAAGAGCGGTATGGCCATTTCCATCGTCACACCGCACGAATACCGAGGTTTACAGCGCATCAATGAAAAACTTGGCGGCAGCCTGCTGCCCAAAACCGTACCGCACAGTCATGAGATCCGCAATAAAAAAATATCGTCCTTCATTGAAGCTCTCTATATTCAGGAGATTGATGAACGTGCCTACGAGATTTTGGAAGTCCTGAAAGAAGAGATGGAGCTGAGCACAGTCGCCTTTAAACTGATCTCGATGCTCAAAGACCAGGTCGAAGTTCGGGGCAAAGCACAGATTGGCAAATCGGAAAAGGAACTGGAACGTCTGATGAGCCGCCCGCGCTACGACCGGCACGGTCAGAATGGCAAAGGTGGACCCAACCGCTATAAACAAAAGGGCGGCCAGTACCGGGGCAAAAATTCTTCATACGGCTCTCATTCCAAACACAGAAGCCGGGGCTAAAACAACACAGGGGCAATGCCCATCCGGGATACCCCTTCTGAAATTCCCTTTGCGAAACGCGGAACAAAAAAACGCACAGGGCGTTTGCAGAGGATTGTATAGGCGCGCGCATGGGGCACAAGATCCGTTTTGATCATAAAATCCGTCCGCAAGTGGCCTGAGCGTTGACATAACAGCCGGCAAGCAATAAAAATCGGCGTTGGCATTCATTGCGGAATGCTACGGAAATCCCTTTACTGCTTGCTGATTGTTAATTGCTGCGCGTGATATTCAAAAAATTCTGATAATGTACAGAATGGATACCTTGCGGAAAGCAATTTGCCACGGTGGCGAGATTTCTCCATAATGCTCGGCTTTTGAAGGCAAAGTGACCATCCAGGAGTTCCTTATGCGCATACCTTTAAGCTGGGTTGACCAATTCAGTCCCCTGCCCAAGCTCAGTGTCGAAGAGATCGGCCGCCGCTTTACGCTCGGCTCCTGCGAGGTTGAAAGTATACTCGCTTGCATCGACCCGGAAACGGCCGAACTCTGGGGCCAGGTACAGTTGGCAGAAATTCTGCGCATTGAAAAACACCCTAAGGCCGAAAAACTCTCCATCGTCACCATTGCCGTCACCGACGGTCAAAACAGCGGAATCCGGCTGGTCTGCGGCGCAGACAATCTCTACCTTGGCATGAAGACCCTGTGGGCACCGGAAGGTACCGAGATGCGTTCCGGCTACTCCGGGCAGAATTTTGTTCTGCAAAACAAAGAAGTGATGGGTGTATTGTCTCACGGCATGCTGTGCAGTGAGCGCGAACTGGGCCTCAGCGACAATCACGAAGGCATCATTGACCTGAGCCGATTTTGGGCCGACAACGGGGCAGAAAAGGACCGAACACAAGAAGACCAGAGACAAGAGAACCAGCAGGAGTTTGGTCAAAAGACTAGCCTGGGCATGCGTTTCGCCGAGATGCTGACCCACTGCCTCCGGCCCGGGCAGGCCCTGCGCCTCAACGGCCGGGAAGTCTCCGGCATCCAATTCATCTTCGATGTCGATAACAAATCCCTTACTCACCGCCCGGATATGTGGGGCGTTTACGGCATTGCCCGCGAGTTCGGTACCGTGTTTCCCCACTATGACTCTCCGACCGACTCTCCGAACCAACCGGGAAAGCTGATTCCCTATGGCCCCAGCCCTTTTCGCTGTGCCTATGACGAAAAATGGCAAAGCACACAAAAGATGCGGGCCGGCACCGACAGCGAATCGCCAATTACTTTGCAAATTGAAACCGACAGCAACTGCCAATCCTATTGTGCCTTGGCCTTGGATAACATACAGATCAAAGAGAGCCCCGAATGGTTGCAGCAACGTCTCCGTTTAGCCGGGGTCAACGTTATTAACAGCATCGTAGATGTCTCCAACTATGTGATGCTGGAATTGGGTATGCCCAACCACATCTTTGACCGCGACAAACTTCGTGGAGATAAAATCCGAGTCTACAGGCTCAAAGAAAACCGGAGTTTCCAAACTCTGGACGAACAGCAACGCCAACTGCAAACCGGCGATACCGTAGTGGCCGATCAGGAAGGCCCGCAGGTCATTGCCGGGATTATGGGCGGCAAGAACAGCAGCGTCAGCGAAGACACTCGGCGCATCCTGTTAGAATGTGCGGTCTGGGGCTCACACGACATCCACAAAACATCTGTTCGCCTGGGGTTGCGTACCGATTCTTCGCTGCGCTATGAAAAGTCCCTCGACCCGTATTCGATTGAATGCAGCCTGTGGCGGCTGTGCCAGCTAATCTGCGAAATCCACCCGGAAGCCCGCCTCTGCGGCGGGCTCCAAAGCCACTACAAAACCACAGCCGATAATGTCAATGGCGACAAAACACCCCAATGCCGGGAAATAGAGACATCGGCCGCCCAAATTACCCGGGTGCTGGGCTACCCACTCGACAGCGAAGCCGGTGAACGGCTTATTTGCCGAATTTTGGCCAACCTGGGTTTTGCCACGGAAACTTTCGTGGACCGGGATATGAATCGGGATATGGACCGGAAGCTGCGTAAAATCCGTGTCCGAGTGCCGAGCTACCGCAGCGGCAAAGACATTAGTCTGGAAGAAGACTTGATTGAAGAGGTCGGTCGGATCATGGGTTTCGATAATATCATCCCTCAGGCACCACTGACCGAAATCCGCCCGACTTCTTTGAACCGAAGCCGACAACTGGCCCGGGAAATCCGCAACTTTCTTGTCCTCAACGGCTGCGCTCAGGAAATCCTCAGTTACCCGCTGGTCGGTGCCAAACTGCTGGAACAGACCCATTGGTATAGCCAAGAAGGCGGGCAGATTGGCGAAGAACTATGTCTGGCCAACCCCCTCAACCCGGAGCAGGACCGCATGCGTCCCGGTCTGATCCCCTCCCATTTAGAATTGGTGGCCCGCAACGCTCACAATAACCGTCTGCGCCGGTTCTGCATCTTTGAGCTGGGACGCAGTTACCAGAGCCCTGCGAGCGTGCAAGCCTTGCAACCACAGGAGCAACAGCACCTGCTCATCAGCAGCTATAGTGAAAAAGGCAACCCACTCTTGGAACTGCGCAATCTCTGCGAACGCCTGTTGGGCTTTTTGGGCCTGTATACGGAAAACGCCGCAACTGATAACTCACCCGACAGCGGTTGGCAAAATAATTGGACCGACTGGCCGAGCTTCTTACCCACCGGCTGGGACGGCGTTCACCCACACGAACGCTCGGTCTGGCGCAGCCAAATGCAAAGTGAAATGTCTGCCCAGACAAAACAAGGCAGCGTACGCTACCCGATGCTGACACATGCCTGGCTTTTCAGCGTCCACCCCGCCCTGCTGCACGAGTTTAAGCTCAAAGGCAAACTTGCCTTGGCCTGTATCCCTTTGGGGCCTGTGACCCTGCCCGGAGACGAGCGACCGGCCCCCAAGAAATCTCCCGTACAGTTCCTTCCCCTGCAACGCTTCCCGACTGTCGAATTTGACTGCACCGTAGTGCTGCCGCCACGGGTTTTGGCTGCCGAGGCATTAGAGGCACTGCACAACTATGTCCGCCGATCTGCCGACAATGCAGAGTATGGCCGCATGGCCGATCTGCTGCAAAAAGTGTTGGTACGCTCGGTCTACCCCACATCCAAACAGGACGGGAGCCGTTGGCTGACTTTGCAGTGTATCTTTGCCGACCGCAATGCGACTTTACAGAGTGAGGAAATTAAACAACTGGAAGACCAAACCGTTCAGATCCTCAATCAAGCCGGCTTCCCCTTAAAAATGGAACATGCAGATTAGACAGGCTCCGGAAAGCCGCTTTCGCTGCAAGACAAAGAGACTTGCAGGTTTTCCCCCGCTGTCCGGCCGAACCGGCGGAATAGATAGGCCCGGGTTCCTTTTTATTTGTAGCTTTTGCCTTTTTCTTGGGTTTCCTGCGTTCCCGGGATTTCCCGGACTAACCGGCCCCGCCCCGTTTTCGGGGCTCCTCTATGCCCAGGACACCGACAGTGAAAATGGCAGGGACAGCGGAGATACGCTTTCCCTGCCGGCACCGAACGACGAACCGATCACGGAATCCGTTGCGGAGTGGGGAGCGGAGAGTGACCCTGAATTAGAAAACTATCTGGAGCGTATCGACACGGCGCAGCAAATGCGCAACTACAATCTGGCGATAAAACTGTTGACAGAGGCCAGGCAGAGGTTCCCCCAAACAGCTCTGCTCCCCTTTCTCATTGGCGAGCTCTACGAACAGCAGCATCTGCTGCGCCTGAGCCTGGAATCCTACCGGGAGGCCCGCAGGCTTGAGCCGGAAAACACCCGTTTTATTTACCGTATGGCCAACCTGCAAGACCGCTTGGGAAAATATGCCGAGGCGGTGGCCAGCTACCGGCTGCTGGAGCGTTACGGCAATTCGACAGAGCGCAACGAGGCCCGACGCAAGAACGGTTGGCTCCTGTACAAGCTGCATCGCTATCAGGAAGCCGAGGCCAGCATTCTGGCCATTCCCGCCGGAGAGCGCAACAGTTCCATCATGATGACTCTGGCTATCATTTATTCTGCTGCCTACAACTATAAAGAATCGAGCAAAGCATACGAGCAGAGTTTGGCTCTGGCCTACCCTCAGTTTCGCAACGGTTATAGCATAGACGACAGAGCTGCCGGGCTTGAGCTGCGGGAGAGCACGAATCAACGGGCATTGATCTACTACAATTACGCCTTGCTGGAAGCAGATTTCCGTCATTTTGACCAGGCCATGCAACTCAATGAGAAAAGCGTCGCAGACGTTTCATTCCCCTCCAACGAGCTGTTGCGCGGTGAGTTATATTTGCGGCAGCATCAGTTTTATAAGGCCAAAGACTCTTTTCTCCGGTCCCAGCGTCTGGAGGAGCAGAGTGCCCGGCCCAGCCCTCTGGCCCTGCTGGATTTGATTCAACTGTCTGTCAACCGGGGCAAGCCGCAGGAAGGCATGATTTTCCTGCGGGAATTAGATTTGCGTTTTCGCAAGCAAACCGAGTGGATGACTTCGTATGGCATCGATCCGGTAAATTTTGAACTGGAATTGATGGAATTGCGCGAGGCTCTCTACAAAGGCTTGCTCCAAGAGCAAACATGGCTGCTGCCGCTGAGCGGCAGCGAAAGCCTGCGCCGCTATGGGAACATAGTCAAATATCGGTGGTTATACTGGTATTCTTCTATACGCAAAAAACTGCTTTCCCACGAAGTGGGAAAAGAACATTACCGGCAGGGAAATAGTCTGGATTCCAATCAGAAGCTTTACGGTGCCAGCGATGAGGGCTCACGCGTTCGCCGCCGGTTTTTCCGCCGGCTCAAAAAAGAGCATCTGGCTTTGGTCCCCAATTCCGAGGGCGTGTTGCTGTTGGAAGAGGCTATTATAGAACGCAGCGCGCCGAAGATGGAGCAGAGCCTAAAGCTACTCGATGCGAAGTGGGATGCCGAAAACCGGGAAAAAGCCTACATCGAATTGAGCAAACTGCGGCCTACATCTCAACAACGCTATCAGGATTTGATGCAGGCCTACCATTCCAACCCCGCATCCCTGAAAAATCACAATATTCGCCTGCCCATGGAAATACAGATAAGTGGCAGTGCCGCTTATCGCCCGGACCAGCGGCGTGCAGAACGCCGCTTGCGCGGCTATTTGGGCCGCAGTGGTGCCGAACTTGTTCGGGCCCCGGGCTCTGTACTGCGCCTGCAAATCCAGTGGAGCAACGAACAAGTCAAAGCCTATCTGCTTTCGGAAAAAGGGACTGTATTGAGCAGCATTGACAGTACCAAGCTGGAGAGCATAATGGAAAAACGCAAGTCTGGTTCGCTGTCTTCCCGGCAGGAGCGGTTTCTGTTGAAACAATTTAGCCGGGATTTTATGCAACTGGTCTTCACGCCTAAACAGTAATCGGCATATTTGCCAATGCAAGAGCTCCGTACAAGGGTTCGGTACAAGAATTTCAGTGTGAGGCTTGATACGCGGGCTCGGTAGAAAATGCCCCAAAGTATCCCCAAAATACGAAAGGTGCCTTTTACCGGGCGGAAGAGTAGCAATAAAGGTAACAATAGTGAAACTACCTACTGTTTTCTCATCTTTACAACGCAAGCTCGGGCTCAGCAGCCATCGCCGTTCGGACTCCGGCTCCGGACTTTTCAGTGGCAAGAAAACCAAGCAGGCCGATCTCCAAAAAGCCGAATTGCAACGCAAATTACAGCAGAGAGAGCAAGAACACGAGTACTGGCTGCAAATGCGGCGGGAACAGTCCAAGTTACTGAGTCGCCTCAGCCTCAACAATTCTTTGCTGGCCTTTATCGTCATCATCATCTGTCTGGGCATTCTGAAGATAACCGCCAGCTTCAGCATACCGATGGTACTGGGCCTCTTTCTGTTTATGATGCTGTTCCCTCACGTGGAACGGCTGCACAATCAATGGTCCGTCCCCTACGGCCTCAGTTGTGTCATCGTTCTGGCACTGTTCTACCTTGTGTCCTCTCTGCTGCTGTTGTTGATTTCCATGGCCAGTTTTACTTCCCTGGCGGAAAATTTGCCCGCCTATCAAGCCAAGTGGAAAACCCTGTCCGAGATGATCTCCCAACAAATTGATCAATACGGTATCGACCTTTCCCGCCTTATTGATCCGAACTTGATTGGCAAGAGCCTCGGCTCGATCGGCAGTTTGCTGGGCACCGTTTCCGAAGGACTTTCCGGGCTCTTTTCCTCTTCGTTTATCATATTTTTGGTACTGCTGTTCCTGCTGTTGGAAGGCAAATCATTCTTTCATACGATAGAACGCTGCTTTGAACCGGAAAAGAGCCGGTCTCTCATTGATATCTACCGGAGTTCCGTACAGCAAATTGGCTTTTATTTGTTGCTGAAAACGATGATCAGTCTGCTGACCGGTGCTGTTATAGGTGTCGGGCTGTGGTTGCTGGGTGTGGATTTCCCGATGGTCTGGGGTATTTTGGCTTTTGCTTTAAACTTCATTCCCAGTATTGGTTCGATTTTTCATACCGGGCTGGTCACCCTGTTTTCCCTACTCCAATTCAGCGATAATTTGCCCTTTGTCTTGCTTGTATTGCTGTTTCTCCTGGCCATTCAGTTTGTGATCGGCAATTATCTGGAGCCAATGGTACAGGGCAACCGCCTGCGTCTGAGTCCGGTATTTATTTTACTTTCTTTGTATGTCTGGGGTTACATCTGGGGCATTACCGGTATGCTCTTGTCTGTCCCCATCCTTTCGGTTGTGAAGACCATTTGCCAAAATGTGCCTTGGCTCCACACCTTCGCCTACATTCTGGAAAATACCGGCTATCGAAATGTCCAGAAGACGGACAAAAACGGACAAAGACCGTAGGAGCCGGGCCACAAATATGTTTTCTATAATTTCTGTGTTTTCCATACTATCCGGGCTTTTTCCGGCATTTTCACCGCCGAGCCGCTTGCGGCCGGCACTATTCCCTCTGCTACTGCTGCTGTTTTGGGCCTGTGGCGGACCGAGGCCAAAAGCGCAGAGTCTGCCTTCGCTGCCTTTGACGGTGGGTGATCAGACTGTCGAAACGGAATTGGCCCTGAGCCAGGCGGAACAAGCCAAGGGTCTGATGTATCGCAAGTCCATGGGCGAGATGCACGGCATGTTGTTCAGTTTTCCGCGTGACCGGGTGCTGCGTTTCTACATGAAAAATACGCTGATACCGCTGAGCATCGCCTATTTGGACAAAAAAGGCGTGATCAGAGAAATCTACGATATGCATCCACTGGATGAGAGCACGGTTCCTTCCCGGTGGCCAATGCGCTTTGCCTTGGAAATGAACCAGGGTTGGTTTCAACGACACAAAGTCCGGGTGGGCCAACGCGTGACGCTGGCCGATGGCAGTGCCTTACAACACCGTGCCTTACAGCAGGCTATGGCAGCGGAATAGACACTGACACCCCGGGATCGTTAAGGCCATACAGGAAATCAGAAGAAAGGCGGCTCAACCTCTCTTTAGGAAGTGGGTGAATGCCGGTTCCCTTAAACTACTCATTTGGTAATTAATTGTACATTTTGTATCTTCTGTGTACCGGCATACTCTGCCGTATTGAGTTGATGCACAAATTCTAAGATGAGATTACCAGTAGAATTAAAAGCATTTTCGGCTGCCGGATCAGAAGTCGGTATTGCAATCATACAACTCAAGTAGGCATCAAAATTAACGGACTTCGTTTGACCTGTTTCTAAACAAACTGTGGTACTGTTCAGAGCATCACCATCGGTAATTAAAGGTGAATTAGCATTTCTCCAATAAGTAAATACTGTCCGGAATGAAGTACTCTCAAAAGCCTTAACTTGAAATACATAAATTTCCGTTTCTTCTGCTGATTTAATAACGGAGGGTTCTGCCAATATCGGAATTACGGCCCTCATTGGAAGTATCAAATACTCTTCCTTTTTTACTTCCATCTTCTTCGGGGAGCTCTCTTCTGTCCTTGTTCTTGGTGTGGAAACAATACTTCTGTCAGCAGCCGCTCTCATATCTCCATTGGAGGGGAAATATTGATCCCGGGAATGAATGCCTATATTGTTGGCCCCTTGCCTTCTTTCTACAGTGGACAAGGTTGTAAACTTGGCAGTTGTGAAAGACTTTTGTGATTTCAATTCTCTGCCCCGGTAAATATTGAGGTAATACGTCGTGTTTTCTTTCATAAAGTGTTCGGCTGTAAGTGTTTTTAGGTCTTCCGGTATGGTATTCAAATGGGCCATAAAGACTTCTCTGCTTATACCTTTTGTCAGGGTACGCTTGATATAACCTTTACCTAATTGGGCAGGAAGTGTGGTGGTTATAGCCGCAGAAATTCCAAAGGTAAGCTCCACTTCACCCTCTAATTCGCTGGTTATGGAGAAAGTGAGTTCATTGGGGCCTACGTAAGGGAAGGAAAGCATATATTCAGATGCCGCCGGAGTACTGTCCGAGAGTGGGGCACAGCTAAGCAGACTCACACCGATAAAAAACAGAAAAAGGAAGGGTAAAAGATGAGAGAGAAATGAAAAAGGGTTAGGACGGTTTGCAGATGGCTGAAATAACGGCTTGTTTTCTAAAGTGGTGTGATATTGGATATTGGATATTGGATATTGGATATTATACTGTTTTTACCAATATCAGTCAATATTAGGTCTCGTTTTTTCATGGGGGTGCTCCTCTGAGAAAATGGGTAAATGGGCAAAGTGCGTTTGCGGGTTTATTGTATATTCGTTTAGGGGTTTTGGCAAGGGATAGCCAGGTGAGCCTGTCCAACCTTGGCAAGGAGGCCTTAGACGGGATTCGAGAACCACCCCCCAAAGGAGAGGCATTGGCTACCCCTGCGCCTCCAAGGAAGGGGGAGTTACGACTGTGGGGATTATTTTGAGTCCATTAGACCAGGGGGAAAGCCTGTCGGTAGGAGAGCCTGTCCAACCTCTCTTAAACCAAGCATTTGTTCAGTGCCGGCCTAAAACCTCCGGCACTGAACAAATGTCTGTTACTTGGTAATTAACTGTATGTTTTTTATTGTCTCTGTACCGATGTATTTTCCGGCATTGAGTTGATTCGTAAGTTCTAAGGCAAAATTACCTGTAGAATCAAAATTATTTTCCGCTGCCGGATCAGAAGTCGGAATAGTGATAATACAACTCAGGTAGGCATCAAAATTAACAGACTTCGTTTTAGTTGTTTCCAAACAAATTATTCTACTGTTCACAGCATCACCATCGGCAGCTACAAGTGTATTAGTATTAAGATGAGTATATACCGATTCAAATGAAACTCCATTAAAAGCTTTAACTTGAAATAAAAAAATCGCTACTTCTTCTGTTGAGGTAATCGGTGAGGGTTCTGCCAATATCGGAATTACAGCCCTCATTGGAAGTATCAGATATTCTTCCTTTTTCACTTCTATCTTCTTCGGGGAGCTCTCTTCTGTGCTTGTTTTTGGTGTAGAAACACTACCTCTGTTAATAGCTATCACGTTCCCATTGGAGGGAAAATATTGATCCCGGGAATGAATGCCGACATTGTTCGCTCCCTGCCTTCTTTCTAAAGTGGACAATGTTGTAAACTTGGCGGTTGTGAAAGATTTTTGTGATACGGATTCTCTGCCCCGGTAAATATTGAGGTAATACGTCGTGTTTTCTTTCATAAAGTGTTCGGCTGTAAGTGTCTTCAGGTCATCCGGTATGGTATTCAAATGAGCCATAAAGACTTCTCTGCTTACACCTTTTGTCAGGGTACGCTTGATATAACCTTTACCCAATTGGGCGGGAAGCGTGCCGGTGCCGGAAGCAGAAATCCCACAGGTAAACTCCACCTCTCCCTCTAATTCACTGGTTATGGAGAAAGTGAGTTCATTGGGCCCTATGTAAGGAAAGAAGATCGTATACTTGGCTGCCGGCTGGTCCTTACTGTCGGATAGCGGGGCACAGGCGAGCAGAAACAGACCGAGAACGGACAGAAAAAGGAAAGGTAAAAGACGAAAGAAAAAGGAAAAAGGTTTAAGACGGCTTGCAGGGGATGTAAATAACTGCTTGTTTTCTAAAGTAGTGTGATATTGGATATTGGATATTGGATATTGGATATTATACTGTTTTTACCAATATCAGTCAATATTAGGTCTCGTTTTTTCATGGGGATGCTCCTCTGAGAAGATAGAAAAATGGGCAAAGTGCCTTCGCGGACTTATTGTATATTCGTCCGGGGGTTTTGGCAAGGGGCAGATAGGTGAGCCTGTCGAACCGTGGCAAGGGGGCCTTAGACGGGGTTCGAGTGCAACCACCCTTGCTCCTCCCTTGGAGGGGAATTGACCACCCCTGCCCCTCCAAAGGAGGGGAATTACAACAGTTGGGGATTATGGGGGGCCATTAGACCGGGGGGGCTGGGTGAGCCTGTCGAATCTCTCTTAAACCAGGCAACTGTTCCGTGCCGGCATAAGACTGCGGACACGGAACAAATATGTATTACTTGGTAATTAATTGTACGTTTTGTACCGTCTGTACACCGATATAGGTTGCTTTATTATACTGAGTATTATACTCCATATCTAATCCATTAGGGAGAAAATAATTTTGCGTTACCGGATCAGAGGGTGACATAGCTATGATAGCACTAAAATACACATCAAAATTAGTCGATTTCGTTTTTCTTTCCAGAAAAATAGTCTTGGTGTTCCCCGGTCCTCCACCCTCAGCTCCGGAAAAAAAAGTGAATATAACCTTGAATACCCCTCGATCATTTGTCTGAGCTTGAATTAAGTGTAATTCCATTTCTTCTGATGAGCTAACAGGTGAGGGCTCTGCCAATATAGGAAAAGTGACCCTTATTGGAAGTATCAAATACTCTTCCTCTTTCACTTCGATCTTTTTGGGAGAATGCTTTTCTGTACTTGTTTTGGGTGTGGAGATCCTATTTCCGGCACTTTTCAGATCCCCATTGGAGGGGAAATATTGATCCCGGGAATGAATACCAATATTGTTAGCTCCCTGCCTTCTTTCTAAGGTGGGCAAAGTGGCAAACTTGGCGGTTCTAAACGATTTTTGTGTAGCCAATTCTCTGCCTCGGTAAATATTGAGGTAATACGTCGTATTCTCTTTCAGAAAATGCTCTGCTGTGAGGGTACTTATGTCATCCGGTATGGTATTCAAATGGGCCATAAAGACCTCCCTGCCTACGTCTTTTGTTAAGGTACGCTTGATATAGCCTTTACCTAATTGTGCCGGAAGCGTGGTGGTGCCGGAAGCAGAAATCCCAAACGTAAACTCTACCTCACCCTCCAATTCGCTGGTTATAGAGAAAGTGAGTTCATTGACACCTATGTAGGGAAAAGTCACATTGGGTGCAGGGATTGAGTCAGGGGTGGAGCTTGTTGCCGGGTCAACACAGGCGAGGAGAAACAGACCGAGAACGAACAGAAAAAGGAAGGGTAAAAGACGAAAGGAAAAGGAAAAAGGTTTAAGACGGCTTGCAGCAGATCTAAATAACGGCTTGTTTTCTAAAGCAGTATGATATTGGATATTGGATATTGGATATTATACTGTTTTTACCAATATCAGTCAATATTAGATCTCGTTTTTGCATGGGAGTGCTCCTCTGGGAAAATAGGTAAATGGGCCAAATACCTTTGCAGGTTTATTGTATATTCGTTTAGGGGTTTTGGCAAGGGGCAGGCAGGTGAGCTCCGCGAACCTTTGCAAGGGAGCCTTAGACGGGATTCGAGTGCCACCACCCTTAGCCCCTCCCTTAGCTCCTCCCTTGGAGGGAAATTGACCACCCCTGCCCCTCCCTTGGAGGGGAATTACAACAGTGGGGATTATTTGAGTCCATTAGACCAGGGGGGGGAGCCTGCCTGGTAGGTGGGCCTGTCCAACCTCTCTTAAACCACGCATCTGTTCAGTACCGGCATAAAACCTCCGGCACTAAACAAATGTCTATCACTTGGTCATTAACTTTACGTTTATTACTCTCTCTGTACCAATGTACTTTGCGGCATTAAGTTGGTTCGTAAACTCTAACTCAAGCTCACCATTAATCAGATTGTTTTCAGTTGCAGGATCAGATATGGGTATGGTAATGATACAGCTTAAGTAAGCATCAAAATTAACGGATTTCGTTTGACTTGTTTCTAAACAAATTGTTGTACTGTTCACAGCATCACCATCTGCAATTACAGGTAGATTAGTCGTTTTCAAATAAGTAAATATAGAGTCAAATGAAACTCCATTAAAAGCTTTAGCTTGAAATAAAAAAATCTCTGCTTCTTCTGCCGAGGTAATTGGTGAGGGTTCTGCTAATATCGGAACGACTACCCTCATTGGAAGTATTAAATACTCTTCCTTTTTTACTTCTATCTTCTTCGGGGATCTTATTTCTGTACTTGTTTGGGGTGTGGAAACAGTAGACCCACCGACAACCTCCATTTTCCCATTGGAGGGAAAATATTGATCCCAGGAATGAATGCCAATATTGTTGGCTCCCTGCCTTCTTTCCAAAGTGGACAAAGTGGAAAACTTGGCAGTTGTGAAAGATTTTTGTGATACGAACTCTCTGCCCCGGTAAATATGGAGGTAATAGGTCGTGTTCTCTTTTAACAAATGGTCTGCTCTGAGTGTGCTTAGGTCTTCCGGTATGGTATTCAAATGGGCCATAAAGACTTCTCTGCTTATATCTTTCGTCAGGGTACGCTTGATATAACCTTTACCTAATTGGACCGGAAGGGTTGTGGTGTTAGAAGCAGAAATCCCAAAGGTAAACTCCACCTCTCCCTCTAATTCACTGGTTATGGAGAAAGTGAGTTCATTGGGGCCTACGTAAGGGAAGGTAACCGTATACTTCGCTGCCGGCGGGTCCTCAGTGTCGGACAGCGGGGCGCAGGCGAGCAGAGACAGACTGAGAACGGACAAAAAAAGGAAGGGTAAAAGATAAAAGGGAGGTAGAAGTAACGGCTTGTTTTCTAAAGTAGTGTGATATTGGATATTGGATATTGGATATTGGATATTGTACTGTTTATGCCAATATCAGTCAATATTGGGTCTCGTTTTTTCATGGGGGTGCTCCTCTGAGAAGATGGAAGAATGGGCAAAATAGATTTGCGGCCTGAATTGTATATTCGTTTAGGCGTTTTGGCAAGGGGGCTTTAAATAAATTCGGAGTGCCACCACCTCGAAACCCTCCAAGGGAGGGGAATTACAACAGTGGGGATTATTTGGGTCCATTAGATCGGGGGGTGGCTGCTCTCGGTTCGCCCGGAATGCTTAGCGATAAAAGTCTACGACACAAAATCACTATCGGGCAGTGCCTTTTTTTACTCCATTTGAAGAAAGCCCTCCCTAACTACTTTCAAACTTTGCGAAAAAACTCTACAAGTCAATGCTGACAAAATTTACAAACAAAATTTACATATGTTTTTAGTCATCTAATTCCGTCTTATTCGGTTATTTTAGGTTCAAAATAGTTTTATTTTTTAGACTTTTAATTAAAAAATAAAATGGCAAATATACTACCTTAATTCCATTAATTATTTTTTACCTCTCCCTATAAAAAACATAATTATTTTAAAAGATTTTAAATATAAAGACTTTATTAAGTTCTTTATAATAGAAATAAAATTTTTTTTCTTATGCACTAAAGACTTTATATTATACTTTTTTATTTTATTGTTACTAATATTTTGTTTTATTTGAGGTTTAAGATGCGTTAGTAAATTAACAGTATTATATTTATTAAGAACCAGTTCTCTGGCTTCTTCTAAATATGGAAGCCTATTTTTAAAATTGTCACTTTCTAATTCCTCTTTTATCTGCTTTAAAGCTTTTTGGGGGTTATTTATATCAATCTGAACATAAGATTCTTTAGGAAAAAATGCATCGATATTCTTGCAGCCATAGTAAAAAGGAATTGTATAGCAGAGAAAACAATCTGTTATTTTTTCTGTGAAATAAAAATCCTTAGAAGAATTCTCTATGGCAATGGAATATTTATAATCTAAAAGTCCATCTTCTTTTTTCTCTATAAAGTTTCTGCCTCTACCGAACAGATCAATATTAACTTCTTTACTATCAGTAAGATTATCTATAAAGTTGCATCTATCCTTATGACCTTTAAAAGCCTTTTTACTACTTACAATACAAGAAATTAATTTTGATTTGGACGGACAGGAAAGATTTATTAATTGGTCATAAGAAAAAGAGAAACTCCATGGCAGGTACCCATGACTTTGAATGGTATTCTTACTTTCAATAATTGGAGAAAGTACCGTATCAAATTGCTCAAGATTCTTGAACATAAAAGGATTGTATAAAATATTTTCACCAGGTTCTTGCATAATGGCAAAAACGTTTCCCTTGTAAGTCTTTACAGAAATAGATTCTTTCACACTATTAAAAACAATAACTGAATCATATATTTTTCTTCTTTTTACGAAATAGTCAACAGTAGAACCCGGATTCTTTCTTAGTAACCCTATAGACATTGATTTCTGAAGAGAAACATCTCCTTTAAAATCATGATAATCCGATTGAAATAGAATATTCATTTTGTATTACTCACTGTTACAAAAAGTATAGATAGGCAGAAACAAAACATACTAGCCTATTTTATTATATACCGAGGTCGGTCAACATTTCGTCTCATTTTTTATAGAGATGTTCCCTCAGACAAATTGGGCCTATGAATCCATTCTATGTTTATTCGGGAAGTACGGCAAGGGGCCAATTTGGAAGGGCCAATACGAAAACGCACTGTCTCTGAAGAAGGCATACAATGAGAGGCCATCAAATACAGCAGTTCAGAAGTGCAGAGAAGTCCCCTAGGCATATCGTTGCTGTAAAGAGTGGAGACAGTCCAGAAAACCGCGTAACTGTTCTGTGCCGGGATGAGAGGCCCCGTTGCCAAAAGAAATGCGCATAATGGAAGGCAACAATTCACGATCGTAGCCTTGAGCCAAGAGTTTTTCGGCCCGATCTTTGGCCGTTTTGCTGCTGCAAGCCGAACCCGTACCCACCATATAGCCATGTTCAGAAAGCAGGCGTTGCAGTACTTCGGCGGGCAAAGGCGGAGCGGCAATGCTAAAAATAAACGGGCTGAACAATGCAGGATATTGGCTCCGGTAAGTCGGTTGCAACCGAATCTGCGGATATCCTGCCAACAGCTCAAGAAAGGCGGCACTGCGTTGCAACTGTGCCTGATATTGTGCCGCTTGCAACTCCAAAGCCCGAACCAAGGCACGGATAGAGTATAGATTTTCAGTGCCGGCACGTTGCCCGGCCTCTTGCCCCCCACCTTGTGAAAGGCTCCACTTGGGCAGGTTCCGTTGCAGTAAAATAGAGCAGCCCCGCCCGGCTCCGATTTTCTGGCCGCTGAGAGCAATACTGTCGAAACTATTCTGCAACAGCATGCCTAAACGGGCCAACTGTGGCACGGAAGCCTCTGCCGCCAAATGCTGAGATATATCGGCATGAATATAGACCGGCGGCAGACCGGCGGCACGCCTGTGTTCCTGCGCATTCTGAATTTCGGCGGCCAAGGCCGACAAATCCTGCTTTCGGCCGCTCTCGCCATCCAATGTCGTAATCAGGCAAAGCAGGTTGGCTGAACTCCGGACGGCAAGCTGCTTCTCCAGATAGCGACCCAACAGCAATTCTCCGGTTGAAGACAAAGCTATACGCTGCAACTGTAGCCCGTAGGGCTTTAACCGGCGCAATGGTTGTATCCCGGAGGGATGGTCAAGCTCACTGTGGGCCGCCGTGATCGAGCCGGACAAATCGTGCCGGGACTTAGCAGAAAGGAGCTGCGGCAGCAACCGATTATACAAGGCTAAATTGTTTGCCTCTGTGGCACCACTGCAAAAGCTGACCTGCTCCGGCCGACAGCCCAACAGCTCTGCTGCACGGCAACGCTCTCTGCTCAGCAACTCTGCCGATTCGAGGCCCAGTCTGTGCCGGGCCGAAGGATTCGCGCAAAACTTGTCGACCCACTCCGGCCCCGGGTTCAATAATTCGGAAAAAACCGGAGCACTGGCCGCACAGTCCAGATAGAGAATCTCACCGGAATTTTTGGCGGGAGAGACCGCAGCGGAAACGGCAGGAGAAATATTCGGCTCGCTATTCACAACTCTTTTCCGCACTTTCAGAGGAAAATACAGGATGGACAATACCCCCCGAAACAAATCGCAGCAATATTGCACTATAAATTTCAAATAACAACCCCACAATTACCTCCCATTAAGACCATATTATTAAAAGAAATATCTGATAAGATCCTCATAATAGAAGGAATTGTATACTGAAAAACAGAAAAACTTTCAAACTTTCAAACAATCGTATGGCACAACCTGTCTATTACAAAAATTATTCTCTGACTATTTCCTGATATAATAAAATCAGAGTTATCATAATTTTGTATTTATCTATTTTTTTAAAATGTATTTAAATTAAATCAAACATAAGTATAAATATGGCAAAATAAAAAATTATCTTGTAACAGCATTATAGAAAAGCCCTCAAACAAAATTAGATACAGGTTGGAAAGCAAACACCTGTTCCTAAATATCTCAGTTGTAATTTTGCCTGAAAATGATACAATGCGGACAAAATTAAGTTCTAGGAGTTATCATGTCTATAGTTCAAATACCGATGTTCTTTTGGCTGATACCACTTTGTGCCCTGGCAGGAATTATCACTGCCCTCATGCTGTACAAATGGTCAGCCAGGCACGATGAAGGTACCAGTCGGATGAAGGAAATTGCGGCCTCTGTGAGGGTTGGAGCAATGGCCTACCTCGGTCAGCAATACCGCGTCATGTCTCTTTTCTTCCTGGTGATTGCGGCACTATTTCTATTTGCGGCTCTGGTCTCCAACATAAGCCTGTGGACACCCCTCATATTTCTCAGCGGAGGTCTTTTCTCCGCTCTCGCCGGCTATTTTGGCATGAAGACGGCAACAATGGCCTCGGCCCGTACCGCCGCTGCGGCCCAAAAATCACTCAATTCCGGTCTGACGCTGGCCTTTCGCTCCGGCGGAGTAATGGGCTTGGTTGTGGTAGGCTTGGGCCTGATGATGATTTCCATTTGGTACGTCGTGCTCAGCGGCTCGATGCAGATCAAAGACTCCGCAGACTTGGGATTCCTGACGGCCACAATCCTGAGCTTCGGTATGGGGGCCTCCTTACAGGCTCTGTTCGCTCGTGTAGGTGGCGGTATTTTCACCAAAGCGGCCGATGTCGGAGGAGACTTGGTGGGCAAGATTGAAGCCGGCATCCCCGAAGACGACCCGCGCAACCCCGCCGTTATCGCTGATAACGTTGGGGACAACGTTGGTGATGTGGCCGGTATGGGTGCGGACCTGTTTGAATCTTATGTCGGCTCTATTCTGGCCGCCGGAACTCTGGGCGTAATCGCCTATGCCGGACTGGACATGCAGTGGAAGGCAACCTTGGTTCCCCTTCTCATAGCAGGCTTGGGTATTGTGCTTTCAATTATCGGTATTTTCCTGGTGCGCAGCCGCCCGGATGCCGGACAAAAAGAACTGATGGGTGCTTTGGATCGCGGCATTTATTTCAGCACGATTGGTACTTCGGTCGGCGTATTTTTGCTGCTCTATCTGATCGGCCTGGAAAACTGGCTACAAATCTCGTTGGCCGTAGTTGTGGGCATGCTGGTGGGCATCATTATCGGCAAAGGCACAGAACACGCCACTTCCGATGAATACAAACCCACCCAAAGTCTGGCTGCCAGTGCGGCTTCCGACCCGGCGACCTTGGTTATCAACGGTATCGGCAACGGTATGATTTCCACCGTCCTGCCTGTCATTACGGTGGCTGTGGGTATCATCCTGTCCTTCGGTATCGTAGCCGACTGGCAGTTCAACGCCGAAGGCGTAGTCAGCGGCCTCTACGGCATCAGTATTGCAGCGGTGGGCATGCTTTCCACTCTTGGGATCACTTTGGCCTCTGATGCCTACGGCCCCATTGCCGACAATGCCGGCGGCAACGCAGAAATGGCCGGACTGGACAAAGAGGTGCGCAAGCGCACCGATGCCCTGGACTCGCTGGGCAACACTACGGCAGCTATCGGCAAAGGCTTTGCCATTGGCTCTGCTGCCCTAACCGCTCTCGCCCTGCTGGCCTCCTATTTGCAGTCTGTACGCCAAGTGTTGTTGAATGACGGTACCACCAGCATTAGCCTCTCCGGCGGCGAAACGGTGGACACCGCACAGGCCACTTTTGATCAGCTCTTGACCTATTTTGGGGCCAGTTTCATGAGTCCTCTCACTTTGGTTGGTTTTTTTATCGGAACAGTGGTTTCCTTTTTCTTCTGCGGTCTGACCATGAAAGCCGTGGGCCGGGCCGCCATGCTTATGGTCAACGAAGTGCGCCGCCAGTTCCGCGAGATTCCCGGCATCATGGAGGGAACGGGCACACCGGACTATGCCAACTGCGTAACCATTGCCACCAAAGGGGCTCAGAAAGAAATGGTGTTCCCGGCCATTATTGCAATGTTGACACCAATTGCCACCGGTTGGCTGCTGGGTGTGGGCGCAGTATTGGGTCTCCTGATCGGGGCTCTCTGCGCTTGCTTTACCTTGGCCATTTTTATGGCTAACACCGGCGGTTCCTGGGACAATGCCAAAAAGTATATTGAAACCGGTGAATACGGCGGCAAAGGCTCCAATGCCCACAAAGCTGCGGTAATCGGCGACACGATCGGCGACCCGTTCAAAGATACTTCCGGCCCCAGCCTGAATATTCTGATTAAACTGATGAGCATGGTGGCTATTGCTACCGCCGCTATTCCGGCTCTGTACCACCTTCTGTAGCCGGATATCTCTTTGCGCTATAGCAAAAGCCCGGTGCGGCGCGGCAGGTGGTGCATCGGGTGGTGCCTCGAGTGATCCATCGGATAAGAACAAATAAGAAACCGGGAAACCGGGAAGTTGCTACTTCCCGGTTTCCCGGAACGCCGGAACGGCAACGGTCTCGACCTTGGCCAAAGCCGTCTCCATCAACGCCTCCAGACCCGGTACCCGAAGCAATTCCGCTTCCAATTCCGGGATATTGGCTTGGGTCACCGGGCGGGCCGGAGCGAAGTAACTGCAACAGTCCACATGCGGTTCGATGGAAATCTCAAAACAGCCCATCTGCCGCGACAGTCCAATGATTTGCTCCTTGTCAAAACCAATCAGCGGGCGTAAAATCGGCGTTCGGGCAAAACTATTAGTGTAACTCAGGTTTTCAATGGTCTGGCTGGCCACTTGGCCGAGTGCCTCACCGCTGATCAAGGCCTGACTCTCTCGTCCGGGACGTTCACTCCGTCCCAAATCCTCGGCCAATTTTACCATGCAGGCACGGCTCTGCAAAGTCATAGCCGCCGGGCTGACGTGTTTGCGCAAAGCCAGTTGCACTTCCGTGAACGGCACACGGTGTAGCAGCAGGCTCTGTTCCCGGCAATTCACACCCGGCGGGTTTGCGGCCTTTCCTCCTGAACCGGCCCAACGAGCCAAACGGGCAGTCAGACGCAGAACCTTGTCATAAGCCGCATCCGTAGTAAAGGGAGGCGTATCGAAATAGACCGCCTCCAAACACATGCCCCGACAGGCCATCAGATAACCTGCCACCGGCGAATCTATACCCCCGGAAAGTAACAGCAGACCCCGACCGCCGGTGCCGACAGGCAGCCCTCCAACCCCTTTCCTCTCCCTATGATACAAATACGCTCTGTCGCGCAGCTCCAATTTCAGACTCCAGTCCGGTCTTTCCATACGGACTTTCAGTTGAGGGAATTGCTCCAATACTACACTGCCCAGCCAAACAGCATACGCTTGGCTGTCGCGTGGCAAGCTTTTGTCCGTACGGCGCACATGGACACGAAAAGAAGACTGCGGCCCATATCTCTCCACTTGACTCTGAGCTAATTGCCGCACCATTGCGACGATGGCCTTATCACTCTTGGCACAGGAATAGACCGGAGCAAACCCCATAATTCCCGGCAAGGTGGCCAAACGCTCCTCAACGTATTCTTCGCTCAGTCCGGGCTCATCACTCGACAGATAGAAACGACCATTGGACAGCTGTATTTTGCATTTCGGCAATACCAGACGAATATTGCGGCGCAGTACCTGCTCAAAATGCCTGCGGTTGCCCTTCTTCAGCATCAACTCACCAAGCTTCAATAAATACAACATTTCCTCTCCGGTTACAAAAAAAAGCTGCTTATACAAGCAGCTTCCCAACACGCCTTATCGGCTTCTCCTCCTATAAAAGGAGAAGGGCGAACAGCCTACTCACCGAGCCCTTCCGCACCGGGCAAACCCACCGGTCCCAAACTATCTTGGGATACATTACCGTCTGCATCAGTACTGAAGCTGAAGGTTTGGGGGGCTCCTTCCCCACCCGGAGGAGCCTCGGGAGTTTCTTCCTGTTCCGATACAATTGTTTCATCATAACCGTCAGCCGAAATCTGAATCTTTTCACTCTGTAAAAACAACAGCTGATTTTCTGCCATCGCCTTCCACTGCTTTAACGCATTGCGGAAGTTCCCGGCAATCAGGTTCTCACCGCCGAGAAAACTCTCCTCATCTTCCACATTGTTGGCCTGCAACAATTCATCTCCCAAAGACTCCACCCGCTGCCAGTACTCAATCGCTTCTTCTTTCATTCCTTTGCGGGCAAAATGATTACCCAGATACACCACGGCCACAATCTGCTCCGGATCCGGCCCTTCAGCATCGGCCAGCTCCCGCCACAAGTTCACGGCTTCATCCGTCTGCCCCTCGGAGTAAAACACTCCGGCCAACTGTAACTTGGCAATTTTGTCAAAGGTCTTACTCTTTGAGGCAACCAAGTTTTCCAATGCCGTCTGAACGGCCGCACTGTCTTCCAGGTGCCGGGCCTTCAAGACCTGAACCCAGTAGGCCCAAGCCCGAACACCCTTGCTCGACCCTTCCAACCCATTCTGCACCAATTCAGTCAGAGTCTCTTCCGTTTCTTCTGCCTCTTGTTTCGTCTCTTCGTCAATATCCAGCTGCTCATCACGGCCTTCTTTGGCCAAGTTCTTTTCCGCCGTCAGCAAGTCTTCCGGGTGGGCATCTTTCCACTCTTGGAAAGCTTCGCGCAGCTCGTACACCGCAAGGGCAGTCTTTTGCTTCTGCCCGAAAGCCACTGTCGAGTAGATACCCCAAGCAATGATCGCCGAGACAATCCCCACGACAAAGATCAAAATGGCTCTGCGCCAACGAAACAAAAAGTCCGAAACCAATTCGGCAAATTCCTTGCCGGCTTCACGCTCTTTGTCTTGCCGGTTTGGATGCTGCTGCTCGTTACTCATCAAATATACCTTTTACACAATTGCCGGGCCCGAAACCGACAAACCTATCCTTGTCTGTAATTCTCTCGGAAGCAAAATAAAGTAGACGAGACTATACTGGTTTTAGCTGTCTTGCGCAAGCAGTCAGGACACTCCTATCTCCCCCGAAACCGGACCGGGTCAAAAAATGACCCAAACACGGAAAACACAAAGAGACCACCACAAAAACCAATCAGGCGAGGCGAGACGACACATAGTCCGGGTAAAACACGCTCTTTTCATCTCACGGCTTATTCCTTAAGGATAGACTCTTGTGTTTTATCTCATCATAATACTTTCCGTAAAATAATTATTCAGGAGAGCATAAAACTATGATTATTGTTATTAGCTTAATTGCATTGGTTCTTATAATCGGACTCATTTACTTGGCGAGATTGGACGGGCACTACGAAGTAATTCGGGATATAGAGATCGGAGCATCCAAAGAAACTATATTTCCTTATATTGCTGTCTTTCAGAACTGGGCATCTTGGTCTCCCTGGTTAGTTTTGGAACCCGAGGCCAAACAGGAGTACTTTGGGGAAAATGGTACTGTCGGCAGTGGCTATAGCTGGCAGGGAGAGCTGGTCGGCGCAGGAAAACTGACCCATGAACAAGTGCGGGAAAATGAAAGTGTTTATTGTAAACTGGAATTTCTAAAACCTTTTAAAAATTTATGCTACACAGGTTTAACATTAGAAGAGCAGGGAGACAAAACAAAGGTATCGTGGACCATGAATGGCAAGATGTCTTTTTTCTTTCGACCCATGATAAAGTGGATGGAGCCCATGATTGGCATGGACTATGAACGCGGCCTGAAAATGCTGGCGCAGATTGTCACCGACGGCAAAATCATCGGAAACCTGAAAGCCAAGGGCGTAACTCAAAAAGACTCATTCTCCTTTGTCGGTATCCGTACGGAAGCTTCTTTCAGCCAACTTTCGGAAACGATGCCCCGCGATTTCCAAAAACTTATTGAATTTGCTCAAAAAAGCGGCATCAAATATGCTGATAGTGATTTTTTCAGCAAGTACGAAAAAATGGATATGCTGAAAGGCCAATTCACTTACGTGGCAGGAATGCAGGTCACCGAAGTCCCCGAAGTCCCCGGGACGGATGAAGGCGATGAAGACATTATTACCGGGAGCACTGAGCCCTCTAAGGCATACTTGGTAGACTATAAAGGCAGTTATGAAAACATAGGCAATGCGTGGTCCCTGGCCAATTATAAGTCCAGAAAGGACGGCTATAAAATTGCGCGCAACAAACCATCTTACGAATGGTATATCAAAGGACCAAACAGCGTAAATGAGAACGGCGAAGACGAAGCTCCGGAGAACTGGCATACAGAGGTCTTACTGGCTGTAAAATAAATCAGGACCAACTCCGTCACCTGGTTGTAGCCTACTCATGCAGTGGGCTACTCGTGCAAATGCAGGTGCAGCGGCACATCCATGAAGCCCAACTCCTTGCGAATCTGGTTTTGCAGAAAGTTTAGGTAGCTCTGCGGGAAATTCTTGCTCCGGTTGACAGACAGAATAAAGCGCAACGGGTTGACCTCCACCTGAGTCAGATAGCGTGCCTTGAAGCGCGTATTGCCGCTGCCGGGCGGCGAATAATAGCGCATCCAGTCCTGCAAAGCTTGGTTCAACAAGCCTGTGTTAATGCGCTTGTGCAACTGCTCGTGGACCCTTCCTATCGTATTTAGCAGTTGCCGGGTATTCTTGCCCGAAAGAGCCGAGATGCTGCAAATCGGTGCATAGTGCAGGTGCGGAAACAAATCCCGCGTGTCCTCTTCCAAGTCGCGAATGGCGTGTTTTGTCGCGCCGGAACTGCCCAGTAAGTCCACCTTGTTCAGGGCGAAAATTAAGCCGCGTCCGCGTTTGATAATCTGCTGCGCAATTTTTTTGTCCTGCTGCCGGATGCCGTCACGGCTATCAATCATCAACACCGCCACATCCACCTCGTCCAAGCTCTTAATGGCCCGGTTGACCGAATAGTACTCCACGTTTTCCTGTACCTTATTTTTGCGGCGGATGCCGGCCGTATCCGTCAGTTCGTACAATTTGCCGCCCCAACGGAAACGTTGCAACAGCACATCGCGCGTAGTCCCGGGCATATCGGAAACCAGTGCCACATCGGCTTCAACCAAAGTGTTGCACAAAGTAGATTTCCCCGTGTTCGGCTTGCCAATCAAGGTAAAACGAATGGTCGAATCCGAGGCAACTGTCCGGCCCTCCAACTCCGTCACGGCAGCATCCGTTTGGGCCTCTTTGCTCTCCCTGCGCGCTCGCTGTAAAAAGGCAACGCTGTCCCTCTCTAATTGCTCCAAGCCTCGGCGATGCAAAGCGGAGACCATCACCAAGTGGGGAAATCCGTATTCGTAAAAATTGTATGCCTCCGATTCCTTGTCCGCGACATCCACCTTGTTGATAACCAGAATGACCTTCTGCCGCATACTCTGCAACCGATCCAGCAACTGCTGATCCTCGGAACTAAACTCGTTCAGGGCCAAGACCCAGAGTATCAAATCCGCCTGCTTCAGCATGGCCAGACTCCGCCGTTGCACCCGCTCGTTCAACTGTCCCACGTACGAAAGTGTATCATCCGCCTGGCCCCGGCGGGCCTTACGTTGGACCGGGTCCTTCAGGTCAGCGCGAATGCCCCCCGTGTCAGAAAGCAAAACTTCAAAACCACCGAAATAGGTCTGCTCTGTGATTACATCACGAGTCACTCCGGACTCCGGCGAAGTAATCGCCCGCCGCTGCCCCAACAGAGCATTAAACAAGGTAGACTTGCCCACGTTAGGCCGCCCAACCACGGCAATATGCCCCAAGATAGGCACCGTGGGCATTGACGGCTCTACCGCTGTGGGCTCATCTATGTATCCATCTGTCATAATTCACATCCTTTACGTCTGAACCCTTACAACTAAACCTCAAGAACTCGCTCCGGGCCGCAATCCGAGACATACCGGTACCCGCTAATCGAGTCTTTTAGGACAGAATTCTTTTTGCAAAACAAGGCTCTTCATCAAATTCTTCGGCAGACTCTTCGCAAACAGAACAAGTACGCCGCCACAAACGGACTTGCAAAGAAGCCCACAGGGAAACTCCTCGTTTCACTGCGGAATCAGAAATTTCTGCCTGATTTTGTGCCGGCTCTGCCACTACTACTTTATTAATTCTGTAAATACATAATATATTTGCGAATGAGGCTCCAGTCATTGTTCTTGGGCAACAGAATAAATGAACCCCGAAAGAAACTTTCATCCTGTTGCGCTTCAGCCAGTTGCTCCGCATCCAAACCCAAATAATTGGTAAAAGTATAGTACAAAACATTATCTGTGCTAATAGTATTGCTAAAGTTACGCTGATAGTCACTATATTCCAGCCAGTAACGTACAATATTGGCCGTACTGAAATTGGTCTTCATATATTTCTGCACCACTTGCAGGAACGACCACAACTTTTTCGGGCTGCTCAACTGTCGGCTCAACTTTTCTGCCACTTGATTCAGGATCAATTGCTGACGCTCAGAACGCTCAAAATCATTGCTGGTGTGGCGTGACCGCGCATAACGCAAAGCACCCAAGCCATCCAGATGATGCTGACCTTTGCGCATCACCAACGTTTCCCACTTGCCCATCTGCTTCACTTTGTAAGTCGGATCAATTAAATCTTCCTTCAAATACACATCTATGCCGCCAATCAAACCCACCATTTCGACAAAGGCATACATGTCTACGCTAATATACTTGCTGATAGTTATCCCGGTAATATCCGTCAGAGCATCCATAAACAGCTCAGGTCCATACATGGAATACACCGCGTTGACCTTGACATCCCGGTAATACAGGTCTCGCGGTACACTGATTACGGTCAGAGTTTTCGTTTTTTTGTTGACAGAAATCAACATGATAACATCGGCAATGTTGTCGTGAGTTCCCACCAGCAAGATCACTTCTATATCATGCTCCTGCGAATCAGGACCGCCACCGTCCCATCCCTTCCCCCGGCCCGGATCACCGGATTTACCGGAAAATCCGGAAAAAGCCCCGTTTCGGCCCGGTCGGTCCGGGTAGAACGAACTGTTACTTGCTATTTTTGGCCCGCTTTTCTCTCCGGCCTCGCCGCTGTCACCCTCCGAAGGCTGATCATCAAACAGATTTTGCAGGCCCTCGGCCCCCAGCAGAAAACTCTTGAGACCGCGAATTTTCACATCATCGCGGTCCATCAGATAGGCTTCGCCCACCCGTTTCTGCAAAGCAAAAGAAGCCATTTTTTCGCTCTTGATATTTAGCAAATCATAGTATTCGTAATAGTCGTCTTCACGGGGCGGCAGCGGGGCCGGCCACAGACCATACTGCCTCATTTGCAGCAAAAAAGCCGAATCGGCAAGCATTTGCACTAAATACCCCCGCATCTCGTCTTCCTTCCGCTGTCCTGCCGTACGGGTATCGACATTACCGACAAAAATATCCCAGTCCGAACGCAACAACTGTAGCGACCGATAGCTCTTGTCATTCCACAACAGCCGGTACTTGCCAATATCAAAATGCAAACGCGCGACAACCTGCTCGTCGCGCGTGCGAATTTCCCAGTCCGTCTGCGCCACACTCAGTGTACGTTTGATCGAAGCCGAAACTTTTTCGACCTTCGCCGGCTGCAAACTTTTGATATAAAGGTCTTTGGCCTCCAATTTTTCGGCCACCTTCCGGCCGGTGAGAAAACGATACATCTTGTTGTATTCGACAGCCAAGCCGTACAGTTTCTTGGTCTGCTCCCGGACAAACTCCGAAAGCCCGACACTGAATTTCATATCACTGTCAAAACCGGTATCGCTGCCGGTGTCACTGAAGGATGTCGTCAATTTCAACCGTGCCTCTGCGTCAGAACTATCTGAAGCTGATTCCGATCCCGATCCGGAACGGGATGACGGAATCGCGGTGCTGACTTCAAACCACCCGGGTGCGGCCTGACCGAGCGGTATCAGTTTATCATTGTCAGGAAACAGCCGTACCGAACCCTCGCTCCGCTCAAGCCGCAACCGCTGCTCTTTCAGCAAGTCTTCCCAAGCTTCACTCTCCAGCAACCGATTTAGCTGCCGCCAAGCCCGTTCCTGCTCCAGGTTCCGGTCCAAATAACGCAGAGCATCGTAAAACGCGATCTCCAGCGGGCTGCCATCCTTTTCCAGCGGTTCTGTGACATCCCGGCCAGCGTAGCCGTCCGTACCGGGCAGACCATCAGACACTTCATTACCCATGTTTTGCAGGCTTTCTGAGCTTATCGGGGTAACAACTTGGCTGTACTGCTCCTGGGGAAGATTGAGCAACTTTCCCATTTCCCGGGAGCCGGAAATCAACTTCCCCTGGTTCTCTGCAATTTGTTTCAACTGCGAATTAATTCCCCGACCTCGGGCATTGCTGCTGCCCAAGCCATCCGTAAACAGCAGTACAAAAAATAGGACCAGCACAGCCAGCAAAGAAACGACAGAGCCTGTGACCAACCAACGGAAAACTCGGTAATTCAAATGTTGCTCCTCATGTTTCTTATCGGTCCAAGACCGAGATGCAAAACCGGGCAATACCGGTATTGCCCGAGATATGTGTACCCAGCCGGAAAGGATCCTGGAAGAATACGATTCAAACAAAGTTCGGACCAAAACTAAATCCGATGCTCCTATGCAAATCAGCCCCTGTTACAAATTAAACCCGATGCGCAAATTAAACTCCATGTGCAAATTAAACCCGATGCAAACGTTGCCTAAACGGGAACACGTCATTGTAACAAGACTCTTGCTATCTGGGCAAGTCACAATATTTAGAATCTGCTTAGAATACCGCTTTAGCTGGACACCTTTTTATAGAAAAACCGCTGTTTACCGCAAGATCGGAAACACCCCAAACAGGTATTCAACCGGATGATTTGTGCCGCAAATGGCGGAGCCGGAACCGGCCATACTCCAGCAAGCGATAGACAGTATAAAACAAGCGACTGTAACCCATATCCCATGCTCCGGCGCGCTGTATCAAGTAGCCCCCAAAACCCACTTTAAAACGATACAGACCATGTAAAGGATGTGTGGGTTCTGCATGAGGTGGCACACCAAAAAAATCATAACACAACATGCCCGCCCTACGGGCTTCACGAATAGCCTGCCACTGTAACAGATAATTGGGCATCAACTCACGGCCTTCGTTCGCAGAAGCCCCGTACATATATGTGGCCACGGCACTGTCGCAATGATGCAGCACGATGACACCTGCTAAAAGCTCTGCTCCGACGGCTTCGACCGTTGCAGTGGAATCAGATGTAGTATCGAGCCCGTCAGAGGGTCTATAAGCCAAGTACAGATACAGGGACACACTTTCCGAAGCCTGTTCCTGTTCTTCAAACAAAGTCCGATAATAATCCGGACTGTGAATGCCAATTCGGTCGCGCTGAGCCGTGATCCGATAGATCTGATACCATTGCTCCAAGCCCTCACGCCAGGGAACACGCCGTATCTGTACGCCTTTTTTTTGCGCCAACCGGATGTTATAACGATGCTTCTTGTGCATCTGTGCCAGCAGTTGTTCTTCACTGAGCGACAAGTCCAGCAACACCGTATCCGGAACCTGAACTCGCTGCACCGCCCGGTGAAAGCCAAATTCTTTCGCCGCCAAGCTCACGGCTCTCCGGGCCTCATCAGCCTCCCCGGACACTTTCAAATCCATAGCTTCATCGGCCTTACCCACAATTGAAACCACGCTGCCGCAACCGTTTGCCTCATTCGATTCTGCCTTCTCTCGGATCTTCTCTGCCTTGGGCTCACGGCCAAGACTCTTTTTGCAAGCCGTCAGCCAATTGCTGTCCAACCGCACAAAAAAACAGGACAGAGGGATATAACCAAGCAATTTTTGCACAATCAGGCGGCAAGCCGCGAAGTAGTCTCGACTACAGGCAAACGGATTCCAGCCGGAAATCAAGTCTTCGTCCGCTGCACTTTGACCCTTCTGGTCATTCTGACCCGAAAATACCGGGCCAAACGGAATATAGGCCACAGAAAGGAGAGCCGGGAACCTTCGCGGCAGCAGGGAACGACTCAGCACCAAGACAGTGAAGTCACGGCCCGAAGACTCTCCACCGTTTGTTCCTTCATCATCCGTTCTCCCCCCACTCGTTCGCGACGCTTGTGTTCCCGGCCCGTCTATGGTGCCACAAAAATAATGCGCCTTCCAGCCCTGCCGATTTTTGAAATGCCCCCAAAATCTGCTTTGCAGGAAAGACAAACTACAGCCCAAACCTCCGAACACCGCAGACGATTCTGCTTCACGCTTTCCCCCGGCTTCCTCTTCTCCCAATTTCCGCAGTCCGGCACAGAGTTTCTGTTGGTATTCCTCTTCACTGCACGACCGGAAATCTGTGGGGAAACCGATTCCGGTTTTCCCGGTCGGTGATGTAAATAAATGGATAATAGAGAATAGCTGTCCGAACATAGTCCAATTATACTTGCATCGCACATTCAACTCCACTATGATTGGCCCGTTTCCGGGAACCGAGGACCTTTTGATCCGATACCTCGGATTGCTCCCTCACATACAGTCTCGATAAGATGTCGATCTTGTGACAGGTCTGTCTCGCTACGCTGTTGACACACTATGATCTCAGAAGGATGCGAAGTGCTCTTTGTTATCTAAAAAATGCACTTTACGTAAAAAATGCCTGAAAATACAGCTAAATACGACCAAGAAATTCTGTTTACTGACTACGCTAAAACTCAGGAGTCGACCCTGTTTCCCTTGGACCCACCGGCAAACAGCCGCTATAGCGGCCTGAGCCAGGACCTCAGCCAAGCTATACGCCGTGTCTTTATCTACGCCAACCCCAGTAAACCCAAAACTTCGACCTGTCTGAAAGAAATGATCGGAATCCTAAAAAAACTGGGCATCGAATCCTTGGTCTACAGCGAATTCAAACCATCCCGCGCCCATTTGATCGAATACATCGCCCAAGCACTGAACATCCCCTTGCAGGCCAAGTCCCAAGAATACTATGGCGAACATCCGGAAGAACCATTTGTCGGCCTCAACGGCCAGGAAATTTTTGACTTGGTAATCACCGTGGGCGGCGATGGCACAGTGCTGAAATACCTGTCCTATTCACCATTCCGGGAAGTCCCCATTTTGCCGGTAAACACCGGATCACTGGGCTATATTACCAGCATCTCCTTCCACAACATGGCGGAATCCATGGCCGGTATTTTTTCCGGTGCTTTCGTTTATAGCCCTCGCATCCTCCTCAAGGCACGGCTGCTGGACTCTTACCAAAATCCCAAACACTACCGCGACTATTTTGCCCTCAACGAGATTGCGATTTCCAGTTGTCGGGCAGGACTGCTGGCTGACATGGAACTGCAAGTCGGCAATTCCAGCATTCCCCTCCAGGGAGACGGTATTATTGTGGCCACTCCGACCGGTTCCACGGCCTATTCGCTGGCTGCCGGCGGCCCTATCGTCGATGCGGAAATGGAGGCACTCATCATTACCCCTGTTTCGCCATTTTCCCTCGCTACCCGTCCTGTAGTAACTCCGAGCAGTATGCAGCTATTTGTCCGCAACGCAGCCGGCCTCAAAAACGTCGTGCATGAGCAAGCCCCCCCTACAACCCGGTCCCCGAAAGAACTCCACGAACTGGACAGCAGCGAAGCTCCTCTGTCCATTGCTATTGACGGCTGGGCCCTCGGCCTGCTTTATCCCGGTGAAAGTCTCTATATCACCGGCAGCAGTGAGCGCATACAATTTCTGGCCACATCCCACAACAACAGCTATTTTGAAAACATCCGCACCAAGCTGGGCTGGCACAATGTCGCGCCCAGGAGACCTTAGGAAAAGCCATGAGAGGCCCCGGGAGGCCCTCGGCCTCCCGATAATCAACCCTGCAACAATCAACCCTCTGCAACCGGGAATTTGTAATCAGACATGCTAAAAGAACTTCACATCCGAAACTATGCCCTATTTGAAGATGTTCACATCGAACTCGGGCCAAACTTCAATGTATTCAGCGGTGAAACCGGTGCCGGGAAGTCTCTGCTCGTGGGCGCAATCGGTCTCCTGCTCGGCAATAAAGGCGACAGCGTCATGGTGCGCCAAGGTTGCAGTGAAACGGAGGTCATCGGCATACTCTCCATTGCCCCGGAAAATCGTGAGGCACGCGATTGGTTAGAGAACTGTGAAATCCCGCTTGAGACCGAGGGCCCTGACGAGCCCTCCCAGCTCAGCGTGCGCCGCATACTGAAGGACAATGGTAAAAGCTCTTGCTATATCCAGCACATCCCCTTAACTCTCAGCAAACTTGGCGAGTTTACGGCCCTGCTCTTCGACTTGCACAGCCAGCACCAGAACCAATCGCTGTTCCACAGCCGCCGGCAGTTGCGTATGCTGGACCACTATGCTCATCTCAACCAAGAAGTCGAAACCTTTGGCAAAACCTTCCAAAACATCAATCAGAAGAAAAAGCAGTTGACCGAGGCTCAGGCCGAAGCCGACCGGCAGCGGGAACAGGCTGCCTATCTGAAGAAAGCCATCGAAGAGTTTGAGGAGCTCAAACCGCAGCAGGATGAAGACAGCGAGTTGAGCGAGCAAATCGAACTGTTGAGTAATGCAGAAGATATTCGTCAGCAGATGGAACAGCTTCTTGAAGAAGGTCATCAAGCCCTTGAGCTGCTCCACCGGAGCCATTCACGGCTGGGCCAACTTTCCGCAAAGTTCAAATCCGGAGCCGAGCTGCTGTCCAGACTGCAATCAACCAATATCGAAATTGAAGACATCCTGGACAGTTGCAAAGCGGAAAAAAACAACCTCAACCTGAATCCCGGCCGATTACAGGAAATGGATCAACGCCTGAGCAAACTGATCATGCTGGGCCGAAAATACGGTAATTCTTCTCTAAACAGGGCCATTCAATTCTCCGAGGAGGCTGCCGCCAATCTCGCCGCTCTGGAGAATACCGAGGACTCTCTGGCCGCACAAAAACGGAATATCCAAACCGCAGAAAAAGAACTGATGGAGAAAGCCCAATATCTGAGTCGGCAGCGCAAAAAATATGCGCCGCTGTTACAAAAAAGTATCGAAGGCAATCTGCACAACCTCGGAATGGCTCAGGCCACATTCCAAATCGAACTGTCTCACCGCAACAACGAAAACAACCACGTCCTTTGCCACAGCTATGGTATCGATAAAGTCCGCTTCCTGTTGGCGGCCAATCCGGGAGAAGATCTTCACGAAATCCGGCAGGTTGCTTCCGGTGGGGAAATTTCTCGCATTATGTTGGCTATCAAGAGCGAGCCTGTTTCCGACACCATGCCGGCCAAAATCAGAACAGGAACCTCAGTCAACGGCAGCGAAAGCAGCATTGAGACCATTATCTTTGACGAGATTGACACCGGAATCGGAGGTGAAACCGGGATTCGTATGGCCCGGCATATCAACCGGCTGGGCCGGCGCAAACAAATTCTCTGCGTGACCCATTTGGCCTCTATTGCTGCCAGTGCCGATACCCACATCAAAATCGAAAAACAATCCGACTCAGACAGTACAAACGTGAATATTCACTCTCTGTCTTCGGATGATCGACCCGCCGAACTTGCAAGGATGCTCTCCGGCGATCCGAAAAATCCTACATCTTTAGCGCATGCTCAGGAACTTTTGAACCGATAGTGAAAGGGCTTTTACTCCAATGAGTCAGAATATCCCACCCCACGCCACACAAAGTCTTGGTAACCCACATGTCTGATATTGCTATCGATAATCGAAGTCTCACGAACCTCTGCTCAGGCTCTATCCAACAGTGCAAACTGCTGAAGGAAGAGATCCGCAAAATCGAACAGGGAAGCAGCGTAACAGATCTGTTGCAGACAGGGCATCTGCTCATCAGATTCATCCTCTGCGAATTACAGATTCTAAAGGTCCAAGTCTCCGTAAATATCAAAGTCACAGAAAAGCAAATTATGGTCTTGCGCAACAAATTTGCCAAGATTATATCGCTGTATCAGAAGGTATTCATCAAAGACATTCCCTGTTCCATGCAGGAAGTCGCCAACCGTATCGAAATGATCGGTCTGGAATACGAAGAACACTGGCTCAAAGATATTCGCATGCTCGGCTTGGGCCTGACCTTATTTGGCAACCACACCCCCAAAAGTAACAGCCACATTGTCGTTCTCAGCTACCAGTACCAGTTCACGGCAATTTTTCGCAACAGTATTTTATGCAAAAATCTGCGTCCAACACTGGGAGAGGACAACCGCATGTGCACTATTCGGCGCGAGCAATTAGAGGTCTTTCATCGTTTTGCGCACGAACAGATGACGAAGCAAAATGCCATTTTTGTCCGTACGCAGTCCATTGCCGGCTTGGAGAATGCCATCCGCATCACCCGCGCCTTGATTGAGCTTGGGTTCATTACCGAAAGCCAGTTCTTTGACCCCGAGTACTACAAGAAACAGGAAGATGCCTTCGTCAAAGTTTTGACAATAGCCCGAGAATCTGCGAGAAAATAATCTGTCATCCTACATCTTGTGGCCGGATCTGACAAAAACATGATTGGTAATAGACAATTTCTTTTCTTTCTCCTGCTGCTGATCACACTGTTTAGTTTCTATAGCTGTGCAAACCGGGAAGTCAGCTTGGTGCCGGAAACGATCTTTCGCATTCCCATGGGGGTTATGCGTGATGAGATCAATCTGTTTTCCCGCAAAGGCTACCTTTACAGCGATGGCAGCAACTTTACTCTGACGCCTTTGGGCAACTACTATATTGTCGACCGCGCCTCGCGGAAGATCCTCTATTACAGCAACTACGGGAAGCTGAACTACATAATTTACAACCCGGATTATCGCTTTGACAGCGACAAACGGAGTTCCAAGTACCTTGATAAAATCTGGTATTTTGGCGAACTCTCCGAAATTGCCGCGAATGTAGACAGGCTGTATGTCACTTCGACCTTGGGCATATCCGGCAGCTTTGGTGCTCCGAGTGCTCCAAATACATCCAAGATCCGGGACAAGGGCACAAACGCAAACAGACTCAACGATCTCTATACGCAAGCCGTACTGGCCTTCAACAACAAGGGCGAATTCCTCTATCGGCTGGGCAAAGAAGGCGTAAACAGCAAACCCTTCCTCCACCGAATCATCAAATTATTCACCGATAGTCGGGGGAATCTGTTTGTTGTCGCCAGGCACCCGGAAGCCTATCAAATCTATAAATTTTCGGACAAAGGCCAACTGCTCTCCGGTTTTGAGCTGTCGGCGGCCAGAGATATCTTCCCGGAAACGCCCCTCCGGCCACAAACAGAAACTGACAAACCGGATAACACAGAAAGTAAAAGCTTTTTTGAGATTACGTCCCCCGACTTTTCCTTCGATGGTAAGACCTTGTTTTTTGAGTTATATCGCTATACCACAAAGATCAATGATGCGACTCTCAAAACCAGCCAGTTAAATACCTACAGTTATGATATATATAGTATAAGCACCGACGATCCTGCCGCCGGCCCCCAAAAGAACTTTACGGTGCGCAGATTCAGTTCCGGCCGGCCGGATGCCAAGCAAATGTATGGTGAAAAACTGCTCGGCACAACAAACAATGGCTTGTTGGCCTTCCTCCAGACCTACCCCAATGGAAAGAATGTCGTAATATATTATAATACAGAAGGTGTACAGAAATTCACGGTTACCATTGATGTGAAAGAAAACATTCCGTACCAGTTTTATCTTGCTTCCAACGGTTTAATCAGTGCACTAAATTTTTATGAAGATCACGTTGCGGTCACTTGGTGGCGCACGGATAAATTGTTTCGCAAGGAACTCGGCTTTTAAAGCTCTGTATCCGGGCAAAAGCAGAGCGAGAACAAATTCAGAAAAATCACCCGTCAATCGGTATTGAGAAGGAAGGGAAAATCCATATTTTGGTTGACGAAGAACAAGATCTTGATATTAGTGATATTTTGGATCCGGACCGAAGTGCCGGATCCACATCACAGACGGAGGGCCCGGCAGAGCAGGATTTTATCGTGTATCACCCCTACCCCAGGCCCTTGCTGAACAATCAGCCTGAATTTCACAGCTCCGGTGCCGAACGAATGATGCTGGCCAAACCACGCCTGCCAAATATGGCCGGCAGGAAAGCCGTTCAACGCCGTATGCGCATCATTGTCTTGGCCGACATTGTTTTATTTATTGTGATCCTAGGAGTGATATACCCCTCGCTGCGCAAAATTCAGAGCAGCGGCAAACTTGGCGGCTATCGTTTTAACTTGAGTCTGAGTCAGAATCAAAAACAGGCTCCCGACCAAGAATTTCTGAATCAGGAGCATCTGAATATTGTTGTGAAAACAGAACAGCTTGCCGGGAATTTCCGCACGGAAGATTATTCCGAAGGTTCCGAAAGTTTTTTCATCCGCTTCAGCCACATGGAACGGACACTTTTGGAAGACTCCCGGGCTCTGCCCCAGATGGATGCTCCTGTCAACTATGCACTGTTTACGATACCCTTCCGGGACATCCCTGCCGCACAAAAAGGGGAAGACAACGGTCTGGACATCATTATCCGAATCGGGCAGGACCAAAGGAAGTTCTATCTGCACATTCCTCAACCTAAGGTAATATCATGAATTTAAAAAAGCTGTTCCGAATAGGTCATCGTATAATTGGACGAAGCAAAGATACCGTTGAACAAAATGATACGCCTCAGCAGCTCCCTTTGCAAAATATGTTCTATGGCCTGGGATTTATTATCCTGTTTTTCTGGATTCTAAAAACATTTAAATTTATCTTCATTGCTATTACTTTATCTATGTTTTCCTGCTTTATGCTGCTGCCAATTATTCATTTTATTGTGAGACATACCAAGCTTAACCGTACGTTTATTTCTGCCATAATATCCTTGGTTTACACTCTGCTGTTGGTTCTTACCAGCGGTGTTATTGCCAATAACCTTCTCTACTTTTTTAGCAACCTCAGTGTTTACGAAGACCAGTTGAACAATATTATTAACGATATTATTTTGCGGTTAAACAATGTAATCAATGGTATCAATAATGATATTATTATCAATACACTGCCTGCTCACCAACCTTCTTTTGATATTCGTGACTATATATTTAACAGTATCAGTCTCAACTTTTATTTGAATAGTGCAAATTCATTTTTTACATTTGTATCAGGTGCTATTCTGGTATTTATATTTGTATTTTTCATTCTGAATGAAGCAGAGAAAACATCATTAAAGTTGAAAATAGTTCTCAGAACCAGTGTATATAAATCTATTAACAAAAGTATTAAAATTATCTCAATGAAAATATCAAGATACTTACAAATCAAAATGGTTATTAGTTTCTTTACAGCCTTCCTTGTCTGGGTTTTATTGACATTCTATAAGGTGGAAAACCCTGTGACTTGGGCTTTTTTTACTTTTGCCTTTAATTTCATACCAAACATAGGCTCTATTGCAATTACTGTTTTAATTACCCTGATGAGTATTATTCAATTCTATCCTTCTTGGGATGTTCCCCTGGTCGTTGGCCTGCTAATTGCAGCAATTCAAATTCTTATCGGCAATATTCTCGACCCCAAGCTCCAAGGTGACCGGCTGGATTTAAGCTCCATGCTAATTCTAATTTCTCTGGCGTTCTGGGGCTACATATGGGGTATTGTCGGCATGTTTTTGGCCGTTCCGATGTTGGAAATTCTGCGCATTACTTGCAGTAATATCAAGGGATTACAACCCATTACCATATTTATCAGCTCCGGCAAAGATATCCGAAACCGCCACAGAACTAAGAATACAGAGAACTTAGAGCCCCGGTCCGAGCAAGACCTCTCATCCTGTTCTCCGACCTCTACACTGCAAACAAATCACAATAGGAGCAATATCATGGAAATAAGACAAGTCGGTAACTCCGATTTACACGTCAGCAAGATCTGCCTCGGCACGATGACTTGGGGCTATCAGAACACCGAAACCCAGGCCCACGAACAAATGGATTATGCCCTCAGCCGAGGAATCAACTTTTGGGATACGGCAGAACTCTATGCTGTCCCCCCTTCCCAAGACAGCTACGGCAAGACAGAAGGCTATATCGGTACTTGGTTTGCCAAGACCGGCAGGCGCAAGGATGTTATTCTGGCCAGCAAGGTTGGCGGCCCAGGGGCCCAATGGATACGCACCGGACGCGAAGGTTTTACACCTGAAGGTGTCCGGAATGCCCTTGAAGACAGTCTGAAGAGGCTGCAAACCGACTATATTGACCTCTATCAGCTCCACTGGCCCCAACGCCAAGTGCCCAAATTTGGTATCCACGATTTTGACCCCGGCTGGTCCAAAGAAGATGATCGTATAGAAAGTACCTTAGGCACTTTGGGTGAGCTGATTGCAGAAGGCAAAATCCGCTACATCGGCTTGTCCAACGAAACACCTTGGGGCGTAATGCGATTTCTGGAACTGCACCGCCAAAATCCGGACAAGTACCCGCGAATTCAGAGCGTGCAAAACGCCTATAGCCTGGTCAACCGAATTACAGACATTCACCTCTCGGAAGTCCTGCTGCGCGAGCAGGTTTCCCTGCTGCCTTACTCTCCATTGGCCGGCGGCCTGTTGAGTGGTAAATACCAAGGCGGCAAACAGCCCGAAGGGGCACGCTTCAGCACTTGGGGGGCCAACCGCATGTCTCGCTATCTCAACTCCGCCACCGATACGGCCGTAGGTGCCTACGTCGCCTTGGCCAAAGAATTCGGAATCAGCCCGGCCATCCTGGCAAATTCCTTTGCCAACGATCGGCCCTTTGTGGCAGCCAATATCATTGGAGCTACCAATATGGATCAGCTCAAAGAAAATATCGACTCTGCCGAGCTGATCCTGAACAAGGAACAGTTGGCCAAGATTGAGGAGATCCACATGCAGCGGCCCAATCCATCGGTATAGCAGTCAGTATAGCAATCAATAGTGGGGAGGTTGGATACGTTGCCGACCGCAGAAACTTGGCGGCAACGTATCCAACCTCTTTCAGATCCCTTCTCTTTGAGACTTCTTCGGAATATTGAAGCATCTCTTTCCTTAAAGTATCCCTCCCCTTGCAAGATTCTTCTCTCTTTAAGGGAAAAAGTTTGGGAAAGAAAAATTAGAGACGACAAAAAAGCGCAAATTCTCCGCATTGAAAACGACCGGATAAACGACTATACTTAAACACTCGGCTTGGCCGTCCTAGTCTGTTTGTGCCAATTTGTGTCCGTTTGCCGATCCTAATATTCCATCTCCTTCTGTGCTTATGCTTTATGTACATCTCCATCCACCCGTACATTTAATACAGTACGCGGACTAAGGAAACCCTATGAACGTAGACCTATTTTCCAACCTTTCGCCAATTGACCACCGCTACCGCAACACCTACCCGGAGCTGCATGAAAACCTGGGCCGATACTTAGATGAACGGGCGGCCATCCGCTACCAAATTCAAGCCGAACTGGCTTTGCTCAAGGCTCACATGCTCCGGCAGGGCAAAGAGCTCTCTACCATCGAACACGAACTCGCGGGCATTGAAATTGACCCCGAAGAAGTCTACCGCGAGGAAGAAAAGACCCGGCACAACATTCGTGCCTTGGTAAATGTGCTGGTAGAAAAGGTGCCGGAAGCCTACCGCCGCTATGTTCATCTCGGTGCCACCTCCATGGACATCGTCGATACCGCCAACGCCATGCGTCTGCGCGATGCCATGCAGCAGGTTGTCCTGCCTCAACTGGGCCGACTGCAAAACAGCCTGATTGTCCTGGCCGAAAACGAGGCCGCCACACCACAAGTTGGCCGCACCCACGGCCAATTTGCGGTGCCGGTGACCTTCGGTTTTGCCATCGCCTCCTATGTTTCGCGTTTGGGCCAAAGCCTGGAAGCACTGAGCCGGCTCAGTGCCGACCTGCGCGGCAAGCTGGCCGGGGCCGTCGGTGCCTATAACGCCCTGTCTCTCATCACAGACCGGCCCCGGGAAATGGAACGCCAATATTTGGATCTGCTTGGTCTCAGTGCCGCCGAATATTCCAGCCAGATCGTCATGCCGGAATATCAGTTACGTCTCCTGCTGGAACTGAACACCGCTTTTGGCATCATCGCCAACTTGGCTGACGACCTGCGTCACCTCCAACGGTCCGAAATTGACGAAGTGCGAGAGTACTTTTCGCCGACCCAAGTCGGCTCGTCCACAATGCCACAGAAGCGCAACCCTTGGAACTGTGAACACGTCAAGAGTCTGTGGAAGACCTTTTCTCCACGCATTATGTCTTTTTACATGGATCAAATTTCCGAGCATCAGCGCGACCTTTCCAATTCTGCCTCCGCCCGCTTTGTCGCCGATTTCGTGGCCGGGTTTAGCTTTGCCGCTGAACGCATGCATAGCATTGTGTCCAAGCTTGGAGTCTCCCGTAAGCACTTACAGCATAACCTCAAACGCTTAGGAGACTTGGTTCTCGCCGAACCGTTGTACATCCTGCTGTCGTTGGGAGGAGTCCGCGATGCCCACGAAGTAGTGCGCCGCCTGACCTTACAACGTGAAGAAAGTGGCAGGCCCTTGCCCGAACTGCTGAGCGAAGAACCCGAACTGCAAAAAGTAGTGCAAGTCCAACTGGCCAAAGTGGGATATGACGCGAGTTTCCTCAGCAGCCCGGAACAATATCTGGGCCGCAGTGAACAACGCACGCAAGAACTTTGCCGGCAGTACCGTACCCGGCTACAACAACTCGGACTCGCACAATAGAGAGCCTGATAAGTCCCAATAGATACTGAGCAGTGAGCCAAATAATGCAAACACCCCAAACAACCGATCACCGTGTCTGTCCGACTACAATATTTCTGTTGCTCCTGGCCCTCCCGGCCGCTTTAGCTATTCTGCAAGGCTGTGGCAGCAACAAATTGTTCTACCCCGTAAAGGTCCAATCCCATTACGGCTACATCAACTACAAAGGCGACCTGAGCATCCCGCCCAAATACCCCAACGTGCAACGTTATTCGGAAGGTTTTGCCCCGGTGCAACGCGACGACGGTAGCTTGGCCTACTTGGATTTAAAGGGGGAAGAGCGGGAAATAACGGACGACTATGGTGAGCCCGAAAAATTGGATATTATTTCCGATGGTATGGCTCGCGTGGTAATCGACGGGCTTGTGGGTTACGTAGACAAACAGTTGAAATGGGCCATAGAACCACAATTTTCTCATGCCGGCCGCTTTTCCGAAGGCTTGGCCGCCATACTGGACATAGACCAACAGCGCGCTTGGTACATTGACAAGAAGGGTCTGAAAGTCTTTTCTTTGGAGAATGTCCACAGCGTGGGCCCGATGCAGGGAGGTTTTGCTTACTTCATACGCGATGAACGCTTTGGCATTATCGACCGGGAGGGGAAAGTCACCCGCGAACCCAGCTTCCTGTTCCTGGCCAGCGCAGACCCGATTTCCGGCTTGGCGCGTGCTCTTGACGACAAAACGGAGCTCTACGGCTTTGTTAATCGCGATGGCAGTTGGATCGTTTCGCCCCGCTACCCTAATGCGGGGGACTTCTCCAATGGCCTTGCCGCCGTCATGCTCCGCCACAAAAACCGCTATGGCTACATTGATACTCACGGAGGTCTTCGGGTTCCCGGCCAATATTTGGCCGCCGGCAGTTTCCACGAAGGCTTTGCCTGGGTCCGCACCGACAAGGGACTCCGCTATATAGATAAAGACGGAGCCTGGCTTTCCCCTTTAATTTTTACCTATGCCTATGATTTTTACGAAGGACTGGCCGCCGCCGGACGGGGTGAAAATAACTTGTATATCAATACCAACGGCAAAGTCACTTGGTCCAACCGGTAAGGGCCAAACAGTCAGAAAGGTCTTTGCACTTGATAAAAGGCTTGGAGATAGGCCTGATGAAGGGTCTCGTCTCGCCTGCCGGCTGACATTTTCATCTGCAACAAGCGGTCGGAGTCTCCGGCCGGACGCGCAAACAGAATTTTCGGCCGGGCAAAATAGAGACATCCACTCAATATTCTTCAGTAACAACTCAATATTCTTCAATATTTTCTAAAAAATGACACTTTTTTCTTTGTCAATATCTCTCTTTTCGGCTAGAATGGTAGTTTACGGAGTTGAGTTCGCGTTCCTGTGTAATTCAGCCTTGCAATTCTGGAGGGGAAAGCATGGCTTGTACCGAAAATTCAAAGCTATGTAAATTTTTGTGATGAAAAGAATACTTTCGGCCCTGTTCTTCTGGGGCGCGGTGGGCTTATCGCAACCGTTGTTTGCCGATGTAGTATACCGTCTTTCTATATTAGTTGATTCCAATCTCGACAGCTCTATTGCACTTATAAATCTTTTTCCGGGCAATAGTTCCGTTAGTATCACCAACCCTGACTCCGGCAGGCGTGAAATCTTCACTGTACAGCAGAGAACTTCTATTGGGCGCAAAGTTGCCTTGTCTCCCGATGCAGCCGGTCGCTTGGGCCTCGGCGAAGGCAGCGTTGCCGAAGTGCGCATCGTAGAATTGGCCCTGAATGGTGAGACTCTGAACCGGAATATCAACCCTGCGGCCGAATATCAGGATATTGTTGCCAGCCCGGTCGGTACAGAGAATTCTTTTACCCGCCCGGTAATCGAACCGGAACCTTTAATCGTCGATAAACCGGTCGCCCCGAACACCGGCGACTATAACCCGGCTGACAGACTCAGTAACCCCACGGTGCCCTCAGGTGTGGTCAACCGTCAGCTCTTATCGGATACAGTGTCCCGAAACAGCCAACCGGCACCATTCTCGGGTATAGTGTCCCAAAACAGCCAACCGACACCAACTCTGGAAACTTCTGTCACCGGTCTGCCTCCGGAAGCCGATACCCCTGTCAGAGCTGCACCGAGCAGGGTGCCTACAAATTCGTCTAACATTAGAGATGACAGTCTGCTGATCGATACGAAAGACGAGAGATTGCGTATCCCACTGCTGTCCGGAGGCAATGGGCAGACCACCCCTCAAAACCCCGCTCCAAGCACGAGAGCGAGCAGAGGGCCGGTTGTAATTGAACCTCCAAAGGACAGGAACGATGTGGAGAAACCGGAACCCTCCGTGACTCTGATCCCTCCCGGTGATCCGTTCACTTCGCGTGCCGGAGATTCTTCCACCTATACCGAAAAAGAACCTGTCAGCAAACCACAATTGGGCAATGCGGACCATGACCGACGAGTGCCTCCCCCGCTGGAGCAAAGGCCCATTGTCAGCGTAGTGTCACCTTTTGCGAACCCCAATGCGGCCAAACCGGAATTTTTTGAAGACCCCCCGGAGTTCAGTCCGGCATTACGGAGAATTGACCCTAATGCCAAGGAACAAAAGTTTACAGAACCAAAGCCGGTGAATGAGATCTTCCAGCCAATGGGAGATGCCTTGCCGATCGGTGGACACAAGGATGCTGAGCCGACCAACCGTGTCGCTCCCCCCATAGGCAACATTGTGACGCGCAGACCTGCGGACCTGGCCGTGGGCAGAGCTCCCGCCACGTCCGGCAAGACAGGCGGAAACAAGGGTGCTAAGCCCGCCGGCATCACGCCATCTCTCAATAATACCTTGGCGCGCAGGTCTGCGGACTTGCCTACGGGCAGAACATCCGCTACACCTCTCGGAGCGGGCGGGAACAACAGTGCTGAACCCGCCGGCATCACGCCATCTCTCCGTAATACCCTGGAACGCAGGTCTGCGGACTTGCCTACGGGCAGAGCACCCGCTACCCCTCTCGAAACCAGCAGAAGCGCGGGAAGAGAGTCAGCCGATGTTACGCCTTTTGCCAACAATACTCTGACACGCAGACCGGCCGACTTACCTTCAGGCAGCGCACCTGCTACGCCTCTCGGAACAAGCAGAAATGCAGGAAGGAAACCGGCCGATATTACGCCTTTCCCTGATAATACTCTGACACTGCCTACGGGCAGAGCACCTGCTACGTCTCTCGGGACAAGCCGAAATGCGGGAAGGAAACCGGCCGATGTTACTCCTTTCCCCGATAATACTCTGACACTGCCTACGGGCAGAGCACCCGCTACGCCTCTCGAGACAAGCCGAAATGCAGGGAGGAACCCGGTCGATGCTACGCCTTTTCCCGATAATACTCTGACACGCAGACCGGCCGACTTACCCACAGGCAGAACGCTCGCTACACCTCTCAAGCCTCTCCGGTACGGATACGAGAGTAATAACGACAGCGAAACAAGGGAAACGGAGGAAATTTCCGGAAAGCCGGAAATCTACTTCCCGACAGTGGGAGATATGAATCCGCCTCCCGGCAGCGGAAACGGAGGGCTGTTTGTACCTCAGGCAACGGTGGCCACCAAACCGTCTTTGGACCCGGAAGAACCGAAGAAAGACAAGAGAATACCTATCTCTCCCTCCGGGGATAACCGCAGGCCCAGACGACGGATCCAAGTGCCTTCTTCTCCCCGACTTTCTTCCAATAAACCGGCAACAGACACACCCCGGCCGCCTGTAACTCCCGTACAAGTGCAAGTGATCGGAAATCTGCGAAACTTGAATCTACCGCACGGTTATTATATTCAACTGGCATCGTTCCGGGATGTCCGCAAGACCAAACAGGTCTACAAGCAGTTTGTCGATGAATACAAAATGAATGTCATTCCGGCAAAGATTGACGGCAAAAAATACTACCGTTGTCTGATTGGGAATTTAAAGGAATCCGAAGTTGCGGAAACATTGAGAAGAGTGCGCACTGCCGGGTACACAGATGCCTTCGTCTACCAGAACTATTGAGAAGAAAGAACCGCTCTGAACGTCGCAATTTGGGTATTGCGCGTTTTCTGCGGTATTTTTCAAACCACGAATAAATCCCAAGAAGAACGCAAGAAGAGCAATTGGGCCACCCGTACTGAAGTCTGTACGAACCGGGCAAGCCAAAAAAAAACCGCGACCTTCAAAATAATGAAGATCGCGGTCAAGCTATCGTTTCCGGAGAGTTGTTCTAATTGCGTAGCTCAATGATCTTTTCTACGATCCTTGGGTCCGAAAGCGTCGAAGTATCACCCAAATCCTCGAATTGTCGGTCGGCAATCTTGCGCAAAATACGGCGCATAATCTTTCCTGAACGTGTTTTAGGTAAACCGGGAACCAACACGATTTCATCGGGAGTCGCAATCGGCCCGATGTGGTTTCGCACCTCATTCTTCAACTCGCCAATCAAATTACGGTCTTCCGGATAGCGTTCCCTGACCACAACATAGGCAAAAATGCCTTGGCCTTTGACTTCGTGCGCGGAAGCCACCACTGCGGCCTCTGCGCATGCCGGATGCATCACCAACGCACTCTCCACTTCCGCCGTACCCAAACGGTGTCCGCTGACGTTGATCACATCATCCACTCGCCCGGTAATCCAGTAGTAACCGTCTTCATCCCGACGACAACCGTCACCGGTAAAGTAATAACCGGGAAAGGGCCGCAAATAGGTGCTCAAATAACGTTGGTGATCACCGTAGATTGTGCGTGCCATACCGGGCCAACTGCGCTTGATGGCCAACAGACCCGAAACGTCGTTGCCGTGTACCTCTTCACCCTGTTCATTGAGTATCACGGGCTCCACTCCAAAAAACGGGCGCGTGGCGCAGCCGGGCTTGTTCAGAGTAACCCCGGGAAGAGGCGTAATCATGACACCGCCGGTCTCTGTCTGCCACCAAGTGTCCACAATAGTACACTGGCTGTCACCGACCACTTCGTAGTACCACTTCCAAGCCTCCGGATTGATCGGCTCACCCACTGAACCCAGCACGCGCAGCGAACTGCGATCATATTTTTTGACAAACTCATCCCCCGCCCGGGCAATGGAACGAATGGCCGTGGGCGCAGTGTAGAAAATATTGATCTTATGCCGTTCGACCATATCCCAATAACGCCCGGCATCCGGGTAGCCGGGGACACTTTCAAACATCAGGGTCGTAGTTCCGTTGAGCAATGGCCCGTAAACCACATAGGAATGCCCGGTAATCCAGCCGATGTCAGCCATGCAGGCATGTACATCCCCGTCGTGGCAGTCAAAAACATACTTCTGAGTCAGCGCGACATGCAACAAATACCCGGCGGTGCTGTGGGCCAAGCCCTTCGGCTTGCCCGTCGAGCCCGATGTGTAGAGCAAAAACAACAGATCTTCACTGTTCATGGCCTCGCAGGGGCAGTAGGGCCTCTCGGCATCCAGTGCATCGTGCCAATCGACATCTTGGGGCTTCAGATCATAGGGAATGTCCGTGTGCTGGACCACAAACACAGTATGCACATTAGGACAAGCCGATACGGCCTTGTCCACCGTGCGTTTCAGCGGAATGCTCTTCTTGCCCCGGCTTCCTTCATTGGCGGTGACCACACAGCGGCAATCACTGTCTACAATGCGCTCTTGCAAAGCCTCAGAACTGAAACCGGCAAAAACCACGCTGTGGATCGCCCCAATACGGGCACAGGCCAACATGGCAACAGCAGCCTCAGGAATCATTGGCATATAAATGGCTACCCGGTCTCCCTTGCCCACTCCGCGCCTTTTGAGCGCATTGGCGAAGCGGCAGACTTCCCGGTGCAATTCTAAATAGGTAATTTTATGTACAGTGTCAGGCTCATCGCCTTCCCAAATTATGGCCACCTGATCGGCGCGGTCCGTTAAGTGGCGGTCGACACAGTTGTAACAGGCATTCAACTGGCCTTCCAAAAACCAAGCCACAAGACCCTCTTTCAGATCGCTGTCCAGTACTTGGGAAAACGGACGAATCCAGTCTAACATCTGACACGCCTGAGTCTCCCAAAACGCCCTGGGGTTTTCCATGCTCTCGCGGTATAGCTGCTGGTATTCGCTCAGACTACTAATATAAGCACCCGCTCTTACTCGTTCCGGAATGGGATAAGTCATCATGTCCTCCATAACATTAGATACACCGTACTCTACCCCACATTTTATGTTCTTACAATCCCTTTTTTCTGTCATTCCGTCATTAAGGAGAACCGGTTTGTATCCCCTCCCGGTTTTACTCCCGAAAGCTCCCTGTTTTCTGCTAATTGCCAAGGCAAATTTGCAAAGTAACGCTACGAAGTAAAAATTGCAAAGCAAAGTTCACGAGGGGAAAAGAACGCCATTCAGCAAAATGGAGACAAACACGCGACCGGCAAAAATATCCGGTATGTGCCAAGTACTCCGGAGAAGCCACTATAGCCTATTCACTTTTCCACATTTTGCCGCATTGGCAGAACGTTCAAGGAATGTCTGTAGGCGAACAAAAAAGAAGCTTCCGGAAAACCGGAAGCTTCTTTTTAAATGACCGCAACTATGCGACCATTAGCAAACTGCCACTGTGCAGTAAATATTTTAGCAGGGGCAGGACTCGAACCTGCGACCTTTGGGTTATGAGCCCAACGAGCTGCCAACTGCTCCACCCTGCGACGTTGGGGAGAAGATAATAAGGTACGGCCGGAATGTCAAGTAAAAAAGAAAATTATGTCTGACAAATCTTGATCCAACTCCAAATGAATCAACGACAGAATTTTACATAATTATGTGGTCTTGACTGGCTAAAGAAAGATAATCTTCTCCAAATTACGATAAAATAATGAACTAATACTTTTATCCGTCACAAAATTCAGAGGTACAATTCAGGGGAATTATTCGCTGTTTTGCCAATGGCCTCCATACCTCAAAAATGGCTGTATTATATAATATCAAACAAAATATGGTCAGTGTAACCTATAAAAAAATTAGATGGATAATCATCCAAATCGGCACCGATTCTTGCCGGGCCTCCTGCCCGGAATCGGATGATTTTGAAGTCGATAAATGTTACTTCGGAACACGGTATCTTTTCGGAAAGGGAAATCGGGGGGCGATTACCGACAGAGTCTTTAGCCATATATCCCGAATGGCGAAGGGCTGTGCAAATTTTAAAATGCGCAGAGAATTACGCATTTGCGCTATTCAAAACCGACAGTATACCGTTAGATATAATTATAACAGCACTTTCCGGAATAAGAATAATTCGAGAATGTATTTCCTCACTCCACTGCTTCATTATGTAATATCACTGGTTATAACCGATATAGGATTCAAGTATATCCGACTTCTGCCGAGGATAGCTGCATAGACCATATGGCAAAATAGATGAAAGAGTCATAAAGATTAAAGGATCAAAAAAATGATAAAATCAAAAAAAAGTATTTCGCCGCCGGAAATTTCTGCCAAAAAGATTCCGTTTCACCTACGCCTGCGGCGTGGTCTGCTCATCGCGGGCGGGATATTGTCGGTGGGCATGGCCGTGATCGGGGCCATACTGCCTCTCCTGCCCACAACTCCGTTTCTGCTGTTAGCCGCCGCCTGCTTCGTACGCAGTTCACCCAGACTCCACCACTGGCTGTTTCACAACCGTCTTTTTGGCGGACATCTGCGCCGCTATGTCAATGGAGAGGGTCTTGCTCCCGTCTCTAAGATCGTGATTCTTGTTATTCTCTGGGGCACCTTAGCCGTCTCGGCCTTCCTTATGCTGCCCTCCCGATTGTGGTGGGTCAAACTGCTTTTACTGGCCGTGGGTATCGGTGTGACCATTCATATCCTGATGTTGAAGACGACGGACAAAAAAGACTCCCAACCGAAACAATGATTATTCGGGGCCACCGACAAAAACCATTTCTCAGAGGTACCCCAAAGATACATTTGTTAGTAAGCTTACTCGTTAATAATGAATGATCTTGACAGTACGCACGATTTTATGAACTGGTGGCAGGCCCTCATCCTTGGTACCGTACAGGGGCTGACAGAGTACTTACCGGTTTCCAGCTCCGGGCATCTGGCCATTGTGGGCTCGGCCTTTGGGCTGCGCGTACCGATCAGCGTAGATATACTCCTTCATCTGGCCACACTGATTCCTGCAATTTGGATTTTCCGGAAGAGGATCGGCTCCCTGTTGCGTAGTTCCCGCATATTGCTAGCTTGGCTTTTCACGGAGACAGATAACCCCCAGACCAAACGTTGGAGGTTTACAGCCTTGGGTCCCCATCTGGCCGGCGACAGTCGTTATATAATCTTGGTACTGATGGTCACCTTCTTCACTTTTATCGTTGCTTTTCCACAAAAAGATTTGGGCCTGAAATTCCAACCGCAGCTGGTTGCCGGCTGTTTTCTGTTTACCGCATTCTTGTTGTTGCTACAGCACTTTTTGTTGAAGAACCGCCGGCAGGATGATGAACGACCCGAACTGGACAACATATTACAGACCGCCAACCGGAGACGGATTTTCCTGTTGGCAGTCGGTCTGGGTGTTGCTCAGGGTATTGCGGCCCTACCCGGCATCTCCCGTTCGGGCATGACCATCAGTGTGGCACTGTTGTTGGGTCTGCGACGCCGAGACGCCGGAGAATTTTCCTTTATCATTTCCATTCCGGTTATCTTGGGGGCATTCCTCTTGGATAGCGGCAAACTACTGTCTGCCATCCGGCCGGTGTCCGGGTCTTCCGGCAGCGAGTTCGTCAGTATCCTGTTGGCTTTTATAGCGGCCTGTCTCAGCGGTTTTTTCGCGCTGCGAATGCTCTTGGCCCTGCTCAATAAGGGCAATTTTTATATCTTTGCACCGTATTTAATTCTGCTTTCTATTTTTAGCTTTCGGTATCTTTCCTGAAAATTTATCATACATGGTATTAATGTCGTGCCCAACAATCTATTTGAATCGGAACCGGTGCTGACCGAGCAGACAGCCGGAAAAGCGGTCGGTGCCTCCCAAGAGGCCCCCTCAGAGGGTGCCGACAGCCTTGGAACAGAACACGGGAAACACAAAGAGCCGGCGGAAGACCATAGCAAGTTTCTGGAGGTTCTGCTCCACCAAATGCCCCTGAAGCTACAGGAAGGGCTGGTTGAGCTACTTTTACCGGGTGCAGAATCCCTATCCGGAGCGGAGACAACAAAGAATGTGGAAAGCCCGGGGGCAGAGCTATCCCCCGGCTATCTTTTCTTTGGCCGGCAAGTGGCACAAAACTCGGAAAACCATGCTTTGTATCATGCCGAAGAGTGGCGTTCTCGTTGGTTACAGAGCCGGGCGGAACAAGCCGGGCGCAGTCTTGATTCTTGCTGGCAACTGCTAAAAGATTTGGGCCTGAACAGCCATGTCAAATTCCGCTATTTTGAAAATTGCTACCGAGAAAGCCAAGACTGCTTAGAGCGCGAGCTGCGCGGTGAACTGCGCATTATTCTGCGGCACCGGAAAGAATACCCGGATGCCTTAGAGGCTCTGCACCGGCCGCCGCGTCTGCTGTTTTGGCGCGGCCGGTTGCCGGCCGACAACGACGCAACCACAGCTATTATTGGCAGCCGCCGCGCCGATAGCTGGGCAATACAGCAGGCTTGGCAGGAGGCCCTGCTGTTACAAAAAGAATACACCGCACCAAATGATTTGAACGAACTCCATTGCCGGCCTCCCGTACAAGCTCCCGCGCAAGCTCAAGTCCACTGGATAATTAGCGGGCTGGCACGGGGCTGTGACTACGCGGCCCACAAAGGGGCCTTGGAAGCCGGTGGCCCCACTATGGCCTTATTACCCGGCGGTTTTGACCACATCTACCCCAAGGACCACGAGGGTTTGGCTCGGCGCATTGCCGATGAGGGCGGTGCCTTGGTTTCCGAATACGTGCCGCAGGCGGCACCGTTAAAGTGGCGTTTTATCCGGCGGGACCGCCTTCAAGCGGCCTTGGCTCAGCAACTTTTGCTAATACAAAGCGATCTTAACGGCGGCAGCCTACACGCTGTGGAAGCCGCACTGAAAATGGGCAAACCGGTATATGTACTGGATGGCAGCGAGCGCAGTTGGCTGCCGAAGAATTATCCGGCCCAAGACGCTGGCAAGACAGGGACAGAGACAGGGGCAGAAGCAAAGACAAGCGATTTGTCGGGCACGTTGTGCCTGTACCTCAGCCAACGCCGATTTAGCCGGGAAGAGGCTTTAATGAGTGCCAATTACGCCTTACTCGAGAAAGAACTGGCCAAACCCTGGCGCGAACGCCATTCTTGAAAAGCGAGTTCCGGGCAGGTCTAGATATTTTTCTGCCATATCTGTTGCAACCCTAAAAACAGCAGATCCTCTTCAAATTCGCCCAAACAGTGACTGTGCTGCTGGTAAAATTTGCCAAAGAACCCTGTGCTGTACAGTTTTATATCCAGTTCCGGGTCTCCTGCCGCTTGGCGCAATTCGCGCAACTGCTGTTGCACGATATATTCTACCGTCCCAAGATTCCCCAGAATCAGACCGGCCCGGATGGCCTCCTGAGTGTTGCGGCCAATCGAAGACCGGGGCATTTCCAATTTGACTTGGCGCAACAGTGCCGTATTTTTGACCAGGGAGACCAAGGCCGTCTCCACGCCCGGAGCAATGGCCACCCCTTGCAACTCACTCCGGCTATTGACCACTGTAAACGTGGTGGCCGTGCCAAAGGCGATGGCAATGCAGGGCTTTCCCTGACTCAAATAATAGGCCCCGGCGGCATTGGCCACCAAGTCCGCACCCAACTCATGGGGGTGCTCCGTATTGATCTTCAGTCCGGTTTTGGCACCCGGCCCTAAAATGGCATAGGGTTGTTCTACATGCTTCTCCAGAAAAATACTGAGTTCTCCGGTAATCAGAGGAACCACACTGCTGATGATAATACCCTCAATATCCTGCCAGACAAATTGGTTCTGTTGCAGGAACTGGTTTACGAAAACGTTGTATTCATCGGCGGTGCGCTGCAACTGAGAACTGATACGCATCTTGTCATGTACCCGCCCGTCCTCGCCAAGCAGCCCAATTTTTACGTTGCTATTGCCCACATCAAAAGCCAGCAGCATATAGCCTCCTTCTCTCTTTGTTCATATCCGTACATGTTTCCTCTGTTTCCGGGCTCTCACTCTGTCACAGACAAAACTATTTTCCCCACGTGCTTTTTGCGTACAAAGGACTTCTGGGCCTCAACAATATCTTCCAAAGGATGTACTTCCGCCACCAGTGGTCGGATTCTTTTATTCTCAATATAACGTATTAGGTTGGGAAATGCACTCTCATCCAATACGGTGCAGCCGCAAAAAGTTAGGTCTTTCAAATAGAGCGTCCGCAAATCCAGCGGCACGATAGGGCCTCCAATGGCTCCCGAAACAGCGTAATAGCCGCCGGGCTTTAGCACTTGCAGCAAATCGGGCCAAGCCTCTCCTCCGACAAGATCGAGGACCACATCCATACTGTTTTCGTCCAAAACGGACAGCAAACCGTCCCTGCCCGAAACAGCTCGGTCAGCACCAATATTCAGCAGGCCTTGACTCTTAAGCGGACTTGTGACCGCTATGACCTCGGCACCACGTGCCTGGGCCAACTGTACCCCGGCGGAGCCAACTCCGCCGGAGGCCCCTGTGATAAGCACCATGTCTCCCGTTCCCACGGCGGACCTGATGAGCATGTTTTCTGCCGTGGAATACGAACAGGGAAAAGAAGCCAGTTCTATTGAGCTATAGCCACTTTTTACCCTGTGCGCGTGCCGGGATGATACGGCGACATATTCGGCAAAACCACCGTCGCATTCCGAACCTAAGAACCATGGCGAGTCCAACGTTTTGCCCTGATTTTCCCTCAGGCAAGGTTCGACCAAAACTCTTTCGCCGATTCGGGACGGGTTCACATTTTTGCCCACACGGATGATATCACCGCACACATCAATGCCCTGAATGCGCGGAAATTGGATGGGTTCTCCCGCCCAGCTTGCATCGTCATCGGCACCTTCATTTTTGGAATACCAACCGACCCGAGTGTTGATGTCTGTATTGTTTACACCCGCTGCATGCACTCGAATCAAAACCTCACGGTTACCGGGAGCCGGCACGGGCAGATCTTTTCTATACTCCAGCTTTTCATAGCCTCCGTGCCCTGTCAGGCATATTCCCCGCATGAATTTTGGAACCTCTACTCTTACCATCACGTTCTCCTTTTTGCCTATTAATTTTACCTGTGAATAAATACCCATTAACAAAATTTTTGTTCTGAAGCACAGTTATGTCTATAACAAATACTTTATTATTTCCCGGAAATACGTGCCAAATAATAAGCTAAATTCACAATCTTGTCCGGCCCCAATCCGATCCCAATAATGGTCAACCGGATATAACCGCCACCCCCTCCAATTTCCCTTCCAATTTCCCCTTGCTCCCGTGCCCTCTTGTCCTCTTGCCAAAATTTATAAATGAAGATACAATCTACCCTGAAATCAGCTTGAAATTACCTTTGTTTGCAGGAGTCCCCCATGAAAAAACAAGACCAAATATTGACTGATATTGGCATCAACAGTATAATATCCAATATCCAATATCCAATATCCAATATCACACTACTTTAGAAAACAAGCATTTACGACTTTCTCTCCCACACCGTCCTAAACTCCTTTATTCGTTTCTCTTTCATCTTTTACCCTTCCTTTTTCTCTCCGTTCTCGGTCTGTCTCTGCCTGCCTGTGCCCCGCTGTCGGACAATAAGAACCCGGACAACAGCGACCCGGCACCCCCGGCTGCTGCGAGCCTGAACACTTCCATGGCCTGGGTCTCTATGCGTGAAGGGCTGGTACAATTTGACAACGGCACCGAAGGAGTGCGAACAATTGGCGTTATAGTCAGCAGACAAGATACACCTGCTGCTTATGCCGAAGTGAAGGACCTGCCGGGTTTTTACACCAGAAAAACCAAAACGGACGGAACACCCCGAACCGTCTATCTTTCGATGACTGATAAAATGACGGCCACCAAGTTTAATACCTTGGTAACGGTTTCTGTTGACGGAAGTGCTACAGGCTTTGTCAGTGCCATTACTGCTGTACCCGAACTTTTACACCCAAACACCAAGTACCACACTCATTTCTATGAGATAACTGATACTACAGGCACAGCCATAGAAAAATTAGAATTTACGACCGAAAACTTTCCGGCCAGCTACCCGACCACAAGAGGAACCTACAGCAGCTTCTATGACCAAATAACTGCCGCCGGCACCTCTCCGGCTATGGAGTACAAGGCTTCTGAAATCTATCTCATTCCCCTTAGATATCATTATTTTCTTACAGGAGGAGGTCCCTATGCTTTTCGTCATGGCAGAGAAGCACCAGTAGCAATACCGGAAACCTCCATAAACATGCGTCCTTTTGGTGCGATTTCTATCCCTCCGGATTTAATCTACGATTTATACAATATCACCCTCTCAGGCCCGGGTACAAACGTAACTCTTTGGGATGGGATGATAAAATTATTGACTAACTTAAGTGAGGAACTTAAAATTGATGCTGACCTTGGAGGAGATGAATTTTTATTTTACAATAACAAAAAAGCGGTATTAATAACCGAGTAGACTTATTCTTCACCACTGTTGTCTTGCTGTTAAAGCCCCCCGGTTGCCGGGGGGCTTTAACAGCTTTGGTACCCTCTCTTGACAACTCTCTTAAAACGAATATATAATCTATCCTGAAATCAGCTTGAAATTACCTTTGTTTGCAGGAGTCCCCCATGGAAAAACAAGATCAAATATTGACTGATATTGGCATTAACAGTATAATATCCAATATCCAATATCCAATATCCAATATCACACTACTTTAGAAAACAAGCATTTACAACTTTCTCTCCCACACCGTCCTAAACTCCTTTATTCATTTCTCTACCGTCTTTTATTGTTCCTTTACCCTTTCCTTTTTCTGTCCGTTATCGGTCTGTCTCTGCCTGCCTGTGCCCCGCTGTCGGACAATAAGAACCCGGACAACAGTGACCCGGCACCCCCGGCTGCTGTGAGCCTAAACGCTTCCATGGCTTGGGTCTCCATGCGCGAAGGGCTGGTACAATTTGACAACGGCACCGAAGGAGTGCGAACAATTGGCGTTATAGTCAGCAGACAAGATACACCTGCTGCTTATGCCGAAGTGAAGGACTTACCGGGTTTTTACACCAGAAAAACCAAAGCGGACGGAACACCGAGAACCGTTTATCTCTCTATGACTGATAAAATGACGGATACCAAGTTCAATACGTTGGTAACGGTTTCTGTCGACGGAAGTGCTACAGGCTTTGTCAGTGCCATTGCTGCTGTACCCGAACTTTTACACCCGAACACCAACTACTACGCTCACTTCTATGAGATAACCGATAATGCGGGAACAGCCATAGAAAAACTGAAATTTACGACCGAAGACTTCCCGGCCACCTACCCCACCACAAGAGCCACCTACAGCAGCTTCTATGACCAAATAACTGCCGCCGGGACCTCTCCGGCTATGGAGTACAAGGCTTCTGAAATCTATCTCATTCCCCTTAGATATCATTATTTTCTTACAGGAGGAGGTCCGTATGTTTTTACTCACGGCAGTGAATCACCAGTAGCAATGCCGGAAACTTCCATAAATATGCGTCCTTTGGGGACTTCTCAACCTGCGGCTTTAATCTACGATTTATATAATATCACCCTCTCAGGACCCGGTACAAGCGTAACTCTCTGGGATGGGATGACAAAATTAAGCGTTAATTTAAGTGAAATACTTAAAGCAGATGGTGGCCTTGGAGGAGATGAATACATATTTTACGACAACAAAAAAGCGGTGTTAGTGACCGAATAGGCTTATTCTCCAATGCTTTTGTCTCACTGTTAAGGCCCCCCGGTTGCCGGGGGGCCTTTGGCTGTCGGAGTCTGCCAAAGCTTTGGTACCCTCTCTTGACAACTCTCTTAAAACGAATATATAATCTATCTCGAAATCAGCTTGAAATTACCTTTGTTTGCAGGAGTCCCCCATGAAAAAACAAGATCAAATATTGACTGATATTGGCATTAACAGTATAATATCCAATATCCAATATCCAATATCCAATATCACACTACTTTAGAAAACAAGCATTTACTTCGACCTTTTTATTTCCTTTTCTTTCGTCTTTTACCCTTCCTCTTTCTCTTTATTCTCGGCGTAAGCTTATTCGCCTGTGCCCCGCTGTCCGACAATAAGAACCCGGACAACAGCGACCCGGAACCCCCTGCTGCTGCGAGCCTAAACGCTTCCATGGCCTGGGTCTCCATGCGCGAAGGACTGGTACAATTTGACAACGGCACCGAAGGAGTGCGAACAATTGGCGTTATAGTCAGCAGACAAGATACACCTGCTGCTTATGCCCAAGTCAAGGACTTGCCGGGTTTTTACACCAGAAAGACCAAAGCGGACGGAACACCCCGAACCGTCTATCTTTCGATGACCGATAAAATGACGGCCACCAAGTTTAATACCTTGGTAACGGTTTCTGTCGACGGAAGTGCTACAGGCTTTGTCAGTGCCATTGCTGCTGTACCGGAACTTTTACACCCAAACACCAACTACTACGCTCACTTCTATGAGATAACCGGTACTACAGGCACAGCCATAGAAAAATTAGAATTTACGACCGAAAACTTTCCGGCCAGCTACCCGACCACAAGAGGAACCTACAGCAGCTTCTATGACCAAATAACCGCCGCCGGCACCTCTCCTACTATGGAGTACAAGGCTTCAGAAATCTATCTCATTCCGCTTAGATATCATTATTTTCTTACAGGAGGAGGTCCGTATGTTTTTAGGCAGGGAGCAAAAGCACCAAGAATAATGCCGGAAGCCTCCATAAATATGCGTCCTTTTGGGACTTCTCAACCTACGGTTTTAATTTACGATTTATACAATATCAACCTCTCAGGCCCGGATACAAACGCAACTCTCTGGGATGGTATGATAAAATTAATCGTTAATTTAAATAATATACTTAAAACTGATTCTTTGTTTGGAGGAGATGAATTTTTAGTTTACGACAACAAAAAAGCGGTATTAATAACCGAGTAGGCTTATTCTCCACTACTTTTGTCTCACGGTTAAGGCCCCCCGGTTGCCGGGGGGCCTTCGGCTGCCGGAGTCTGCCGAAGCTTTGGCACCTCCTCTTGACAACTCTCTTAAAACGAATATATAATCTATCCTGAAACCAGTTTAAAATTACCTTTGTTTGCAGGAGTTCCCTATGAAAAAACAAGATCAAATATTGACTGATATTGGCATCAACAGTATAATATCCAATATCCAATATCCAATATCCAATATCCCCCTACTTTAGAAAACAAGCATTTACTCAAATATTCTACAAACCGTCCTAAACCTTTTTATTCGTTTTCCTTTCATCTTTTACCCTTCCTTTTTCTCTTTATTCTCGGCGTAAGCTTATTCGCCTGTGCCCCGCTGTCCGACACCAAGAACCCGGACAACAGTGACCCGGAACCCCCTGCTGCTGCGAGCCTAAACACTTCCATGGCCTGGGTCTCCATGCGAGAAGGGCTGGTACAATTTGACAACGGCACCGAAGGAGTGCGAACAATTGGCGTTGTGGTAAGTGCAGACTCTACACCTGCTGCTTATACCGAAGTACAAGGCTTGCCGGGTTTTTACACCAGAAAGACCAAAGCGGACGGAACACCCCGAACCGTCTATCTCTCTATGACCGATAAAATGACGGCCACCAAGTTCAATACCTTGGTAACAGTCTCTGTTGACGGAAGTGCTACAGGTTTTGTCAGTGCCATTGCTGCTGTACCGGAACTTTTACACCCAAACACCAAGTATTATGCTCATTTCTATGAGATAACCGGTACTGTGGGCACAGCCATAGAGAAATTGAAATTCACAACCGAAGACTTCCCAAGCAGCTATCCCACCACAAGAGGGACATACAGCAGCTTCTATGACCAAATAACGGCCGGAAGCACCTCTCCTACTATGGAGTACAAGGCTTCTGAAATCTATCTCATTCCGACTAGATATCAATATTATTCTACAACAGGAGGGCCGTATGCTTTTTACGTAAATGGTGACAACTATGAACTATTGGAAGCTTCCCCCAATATACGCCCTTTCGAGAATATTGCACCGCCACGTTTATTCTATGATTTATACAATATAACTACCTCAGGACCCGATACAAACGTAGTTCTTTGGGATGGTATGCTGAAAAAAGAATATGGTTTAAATGAGGCAGGAATAGACCTTACCTTTGGAGGTGATACCTTTCGATATTACGACAACAAAAAAGCGGTGTTAATAACCGAGTAGGCTTATTTTCCAATACTTTTATCTCCCTGTTAAGGCCCCCCGGTTGCCGGGGAGCCTTCGGCTGCCGGAGTCTGCCGCAGCTTTGGCACCCTCTCTTGACAACTCTCTTAAAACGAATATATAATCTATCCCGAAATCAGCTTGAAATCAGCTTGAAATTACCTTTGTTTGCAGGAGTCCCCTATGGAAAAACAAGACCAAATATTGACTGATATTGGCATCAACAGTATAATATCCAATATCCAATATCCAATATCCAATATCACACTACTTTAGAAAACAAGCATTTACTCAAATCTTCTACAAACCGTCCTAAACCTTTTTATTCACTTCCCTTTCATCTTTTATCTTTCCTTTTTCTGTCCGTTATCGGTCTGTCTCTGCCTGCCTGTGTGGATCCGGGCACAAATTCTGCCTCTACATACACCGTCAGCTTTCGGACGGTCGGAGGCAGCCCGGTGCCTTCTGTAGCAGTAACCGGCGGCAGCAGACTAAGCAAAACCATAACGGCCCCCACCAAGGAGGACCCAAGCGGTGTCACGACCTACTACTTCGGAGACTGGTACATCACAGCCACAGAGCATACGGGCAAGACCAAGTACGATTATGCCAAACCGGTGACGGGCAATATAACCCTCTACGCCCGTTGGTACACGAAGCAACCCGCCGACAGTGCTGGCTTAAAGATCCTGATTGCCGGTTCCGGAGATAATGACGACCTTAACCACATCGATGTGCGAAAGGTGACCGACATGAATCTACTTTTCGAAAATAAACTTTCCTTTGGGGATATTTCGGGTTGGGATGTCTCCAGTGTTACGAATATGCATGGTATGTTTAGTGGCACTTCTAACTTTAATCAACCCATAGAAGCTTGGAATGTCTCCGGTGTTACTGATATGAGCTTTATGTTTAGTGGTGCCTCTAAATTTAATCAAACCATAGAAGCTTGGAATGTCTCCGGTGTTAATGATATGAAATATATGTTTCGTGATGCTTCGGAATTTAATCAACCCATAGAAGCTTGGAATGTCTTCGGTGTTAATAATATGAGATATATGTTTAGTGGTGCTTCTAAATTTAATCAACTCATAGAGAATTGGGATGTCTCCGGTGTTATTGATATGAGTAGTATGTTCTATGAAGCCCAAAAATTTGACCAAAATATTTCCGGTTGGACTGTAAGCCAGGTAACAGATTATACAGATATTTTCACTTCCTGTCCTATAGGTACGGCTCATAGACCTCCCCTATTTCAATAGCCTTACGGTAGGGAAGTTTGGAACCGGCGTGCGGTGCCGCACGCCGGTTCCAAACTTTCCTCACTTGCTCCTTGTGCTCCATATTCTTTAAACGCCCTCTCCTTGCCAAAGGTTCGACAGGCTCATCTGCCGCTTGCCAAAGCCTCCAAACGAATATACAATTAACCTGCAAATCTATGTTGCCCATTTCCACCTAATTTCCCGGAGGAGCACTTTCATGAAAAAACCAGACCCAATATTGACGGCGGTGCCGGCCCTTTTAAATAAACGCATAAATAAACGCAGACTTGCTCCATTCTTTTGCTTTTTTTCCATTCTTTGCGTTCATCTGTTTCTGGCGGCCTGTCTAGACTTGGGCACAAGCCCTTCTACCACTAAATACACCCTCAATTTTGAAACTGACGGTGGCAGCCCGGTGCCTTCGCTGGAGGTAACCGGTGGCACTGTGCTGGGCCAAACAACCATAACGGCCCCCACCAAATCGGCAAGCGGCAGCACGACCTACTACTTTGGAGACTGGTACACCGTGGACGCAGCCACGGGGCATACGGGCAAGACCAAGTACGATTATGCCAAACCGGTGACGGGCAGTATGACGCTCTACGCCCGTTGGTATACCGTACAACCCGCCGACAGTACCACTTTAAAGACACTGTTTACCGGTTCCGACCTCAACCACATTGACGTACGAAAGATAACCGATATGAACCGACTCTTCCAAAATAAAGCTTTCAGTGGGGATATTTCGGGTTGGGATGTCTCCGGTGTTACAGATATGCATGGTATGTTTAATGCTGCGACAGCATTAAACTCACCTATAGGAGACTGGGATGTCTCCAAGGTTATCGATATGCAGAGTATGTTTGACAACGCTTCAGTCTTCAATCAACCCATAGGAGATTGGGATGTCTCCAGTGTTACTAATATGAGCTATATGTTTAACAGTGCTTCAAAGTTCAATCAACCCATAGGAAGTTGGGATGTTTCCGAGGTTACCAATATGCAGACTATGTTCAGTGAGGCCAAAGCCTTTAACCAAGATATTTCAGGTTGGACTGTAACCCAGGTAACGAATTATTCATATATTTTTAATCATGATGTTCCAATAGATGATGCTCATAGACCCTCTAAATTTCGATAGTCTTACGGTAAGGAAGCAGAGAGACCTGTAACTGCGTGCGGTGCCGCACGCAGTTACAGGTCTCTCTCACCTGCTCTTTGTGTTCCACTCTCTGTAAACTCTCTTCTTGCAAAACCTTCCGGATATTGACAAACATCGGTACTAAGGTTCCCGCATTCAATATTCAAACTTCTTGAAAAAAAGCACTAATTCCCTTTTGTATCAACGAATTCTAAATATTCCTGCCCATCTTCTTTCAGTCTTTTTTCCTCTCTCTCTTTTTTTATCCGTGTATCTGTGCTTGTCTACAATGATTTGTCTGACAGCGTTGGAAAATATCCGGAATCTTGTTCTCTCTGACTTGACCGGAAAAGCCTAAAATCGGTATGGTACCCGTCTGTTGATGGAGAACTGTCCTCCTCATAACTCATATTTGCCTGAGCTTTTTCGTCCCATTCAGAACTCGATTCGCCGGCCTTTGGATTCCCCCTACATATTTCTCTTCTTATGATTACAGGAAATACTCGCCAAACAGCTTTACAGAAGCTGACCCGCCCATTCTCTTTTTCCTGCCTATCCGGGCCAAATTGCCAAAAAGACTCTGGGTACATACCTGATATAATGTGTGATACACACAACAACCATTCCAACAATGACAAGGAGCAAAACATGAAACTCTCTTACAAGGCCCTGTGCCTTATTGCCTGCACCGCATTGCTAAGCGTTGGCATTTTGGCCTGTGCCAAGCAACCCAAAGCAGAGGAGGCCGAGGCCGGCCCCAAGGATATCCATTTTTGGCATGCCTTCGGTGATGAAGCCAGGAGCGGCTGGATTCAACAAATGGCTGACAAGTGGAACGAAAGCCAAAGTGATTACAAGGTAAACCCTGAAACCAAAGGTTCTTACCGCGAAACGCTGAATGCCTCCATTCTGGCGGCCCGTCAAAACCAGACCCCGCATTTGGTCCACGTCTTTGAAGTGGGCTCCCAACTGGCCTTTGATTCTCAGATATTCACCCCGGTTGGCTCCATTGAAGACTTCGACTTCAGTGACTACATTGACTCGGTGTTGAACTACTACACCATCAATGGCCAAGTCAACTCGATCCCCTTCAACAGCTCTTCGCCCGTTTTGTACTACAACAAGGACCTGATGCGCGAGGCCGGGCTGGATCCGGAAAGCCCACCCCAAACTTTTACGGAGTTGCTCTCGGCCCTGCAATTGGCTAAGACACAGGGTTTGGAAGCTGCCGGCTTCGGTTTCAATCTGCACGGCTGGTTCTTTGAGCAATGGGTTGCCCAACAGGGCGGTCTGCTGGCAGACAACGACAATGGCCGCAACGGCCGGGCCACTCAGGTTCTGCTGCAATCCTCGGAAATGCAAAACGTGTTCAACTTTATTCAGATTCTCAACCAAGATGGTCTGTACAAGTACACCGGCAAGCTGGAGGACTGGAGCGGCAGCGATGCTATCTTTACTTCCGGCAAGGTGATGTTTCACATGACTTCTACCGCCGATGCCGGCAACCTCGCCCGCGCCGTGGAAGGCAAGTTTGAATTGGGCACCGGCTTTATGCCCATTCCCGAAGGTGCGGAGCGCAACGGCACCGTAATTGGCGGCGGCAGTGTCTGGCTGGGCAAGGACCGGCCCAAAGAAGAACAGATTGCCGCACGTGACTTCCTGGTTTTCATGACCAACACGGAGAACATGGCGGAATGGCACAAGCTGACCGGCTACTACCCGGTACGCAAGAGCAGCATTGATTTGCTCCGAAGCGAAGGTTGGTTTGAGAGCAACCCGCTGTTCACCACAGCTTTTGACCAATTGCTCGAAACCCGTGCCAACTATGCTACGGCCGGCGCATTGCTGGGCAGTTTCCTGGATACCCGTACTATTGTAGAGGAAGCGGTACAACAGGTGCTCAACGGCGGCAATATCGCCGAGGTTCTGACCGAGGCGGATGCCAAGGCCAACACCAAGTTGACAGAGTACAACCAGAACATACAGTAGGTCTTCTGCTTTGCTCGCCTTGCCCAATCCGAACTCGAAAAGGCGGGCAAAGTAGTTTGGCTCTCTTCCCGTTATCGCTGTAAATAGGCAGTGCTAATGGGGAGAGGCCCCTGATTCTTTATATCTGTTTGTACTTGGATGATAGATAACAGAACAACAACAGAAGGAACGTAAAGAGATCATGGCAGAAGGCGGGAAATTTATCCAAAGCATAAATATCCAAAACTTCAAAATGTTTGATACAATTGAAATAGAAAATGCCAGCCATTTTAACTTATTTATCGGCCATAACAGTCTCGGAAAAACCGGCATTCTGGAAGCTATTTCTTTTGCATGGGGGATTTACCCTAGCATTCTTTTTGAATCTTACTCCAAAGAAATTCGTGGGGAAAAAATTACCGATCTACGTGACTTTGACCGACTCTACCACAATTTTGACACTTCTCACCCCATTCATATTGCAATGCAAATGAGTCAAGAACAAGGCTCTGCCTCTGAGAATACACTCCATTATCAAATAGAGTATCATCCGGACGAGACAAACGGAGATAAGAGAGCGAAGCTGGCTGTATCCTTAAAAATAGATGATTCTAATTCTGAAAAAGCTAAACTGAAATGGGAAATCACGCAAGAGAAAACGGACTTGGAAGAGTCCACCTTTGATTCCCTGGAAAAGGCGTTTTTAGAAAAGCTTGCGGCATCCAAGTCAACAAGACAGTATCATTTCCTGCATGAGGGTGGAATAAAAGAATATCAGGATGTCACCTCTAAGCATGAGCCGATAGTTTCCTTTGTCTCAAATCACCCATATCTTTCTAAGCAAGAACTTGACATACTGGAAAACAACCTGGATAAACGGCAAGCGTTGTTGGAATTTATTCAGAAGATCAATCCTCATATCAAAACGATCGAGCATAGTAGCCATAAAAATTCTCTTAATCTTTTCCGGGAAAATATGAACCGTCCTTTTCCACTCAGTCAAATGGGTGCCGGTTTTATCAAAATTATCAGATTATATCTTATATTGTTGGCAGATAAAGAATCTAATGTCATCCTCTTTGATGAAATCACGGATGGTCTAAGCCCCCGGACGGTCAAGATACTGGTGGATCATGTTCTGCCACTTTTGGCGGAGCGTAACATTCAATTATTTGCAACAACGCATTCCTGGGATATTCTGAATGTGCTGGCAGAGACTTATCGAGACGATGATCCGGGATATTGTTCTGTGTATTCTGTAACTCAGACTGTAACTCAGAAAAGATCCGGCGAAGATTTCGTCACTCAGGCGAGGCGGATTCCCCCTCAGACGTTATATACCTGTTTCCCTGATTTCATTGATTTCCGTAGGGAGAAATAAATGAAATCCCCGGGAATGAAATGTCTGATTCTGTGTGAGGGTAAAACAGATGCCTTAGTAATCCATCATGTGGTAGAAATGCTGCGGTTGCCTTCTGAATCCTTCATTCCCAAAGATGCCATGCTACAAATAGAAAAACCTTTAGAAAAAGATCGGAAAACGAAGAAAGCTCTACTGGAACAGATCAAAAATCATAACCTGTGCGTCACTCATACACGAGGTAATGACTTACTGAAAGCACTGCCACGTACTATTGCGGAATCCATCCCAACAGAACCGGAACAACAAAAGACTACGATCATTGTAATTTGTGATGATGATCACTGTAAGAATGACGAGACGGAGAAGGTCATTAAAAAACTGGAAAATGAAAAGAAGGCGATTCCGGACGCTTACGCCCATATATCCTTCGATTATTTTTGCTTTGAAGGTGACCTTGAAAAATTTTTAATAGATTATGTAAAACAAACTCGCCCGGAATGGTATAAATGTGTTACAACCGAGCTCAATTCCTGCCTGAAAAAATGCAAAGCAACTGACTTTGAATCTTGGGAAAGCAGCAAGAACCAAGAGCTGTTTCTGCGCTTAATTCATTCCGCAAAAGATGGGAATGGAGAATACATCGAAAAATTCCCGGAACAATTTATTGCATATTTCGGTTTGAATGATGAAACAAATTTACGAAAAACGGATGATGGGGAAAAGCTCTTGAATTTCCTGCGCGAAAAATTATCCTCGTGTCGAGAACAGGCCCGGGGCCTCATGTTCAATATCAAAAGTCTGTAGGTATCACGGATGATTGACTACCCAATTTTTCGCAACAAATGGCTGGCTCTGGGGCTGTTATTGCCCACTCTCCTCATCTTGCTCGTCTTTTTGTACTACCCGTTGTGGCAGATGTTTGTCACCAGCTTTTACCGCAGCAATTTTGTGCTAAATACCCGTACCTTTAACGGCGTGGCCAACTTTGTCCGGCTGTTTTCCGGACCCTTTGCGGCTGCTTACCGCCAAGTCTTTGTCCAGACTCTTATCCTGGTGGTCACGGTGGAAGTCATCGGTATTGGGCTGAGCATGATTTTGGCCTACATGCTGACTCTGCCGATTCGCGGCCTCAGGCTGTACCAAGGTGTCATCCTGTTGACCTTCGCGCTTTCGCCCTCGGTGATGGCGGTAATCTTTTCCTTTATGTTCAATCCGGAAGCCGGAATCGTCAACCACATTTTGGGGCAATGGTTCGGCATCAAACCGGACTGGCTGGGCAATGGTGTTCTGGCTATGGGATTAACTGCCACCGGACTGATCTGGAAAAATCTGGGCTACAATGTGGTCTTTTACATAGCGGCCTTCCGAAACCTGCCCAAAGAAATTGATGCCGCAGCCAAAATTGACGGGGCCCACGGACTGGGAAAGCTGCTGCGCATTTCTGCGCCCCTGCTTTCCCCTACCACTTTTTTTCTGGTGTTCACCAACCTGACCTTTGTGGTCTTTGATTCCTTCGGTTTTATTGACATTTTTACCAGGGGCTCACCGGTTGGCCGTGGCTTTTTTGACAATACCGGGATGACATCCACTCTGATGTACAAGATATTTCTGGACGGTTTCGGCGGCAGCAGTAACATTGGTACGGCCGCAGCACAGAGTATTCTGCTGTTTATTCTGGTGGTGGGTTTGGCCGTGGTAAACTACCGGGTCACTCACAAAAATATACAGTACGGGGAAAACAATTAATGTTGCCTCAGGCCCTGCGGGCCCAAAAAAAACGTGATGCACTGGCTGTGCATATTACTTTGGCAACGGTCAGTATTCTGTTGGGTCTGCCGGTTGTCTTTTTGGTGCTGAAGGCCACGCAAAGCACGGCTGAGGCCATTACGCCTTCTTTGCTACCCGGCGGCATGTTTTGGCAGAACGTACAGAGTGCCTGGAAAAGCTACAACATGGCGACCTTCATGGGCAATACCCTGGTCATTACTACCGCCATCACTTTTGGCAAGACCGTACTGTCTATCCTGGCGGCCATGGTCTTTGTCTATTTCCGCATACGGGGCAAGCTTGTGCTGTTTTGGGCGATTCTCATTACGCTCTACATTCCCACGGATTTGATTGCGATTGGTCTGTTTGACGTGATTTCGCAGGGGCAGCCTTCTGTGCCCGAATTTCTGGTTTGGCTGGCCAATCCCGTCAAGGTTTTGTTCCGTCCGATTCCCTTTGGTCTGGACTGGGCCAATAGCTACAAAGCCATCATCATTCCGTTCCTGGCTTCGGCTACCGGCACATTTTTGTTTATCCAGCACTTTCGTACCATTCCCAAGTCTTTTGCCGAAGTGGCCGTGCTGGAAGGTATGGGGCCGTTGTCCTACCTGTTTCGCATCCTGATTCCTGTAAGCCGAAATACCATAGGTGCTTTGTGGGTGATACAGTTTGTCTTTTACTGGAATCAGTATTTCTGGCCGCGTCTCATCATCCAAGACAGTGACTCACAGGTAATCCAAGTGGCCTTGCGCCTAATGGTGGGCCAAGACCAAATCGCTTGGGGGGTGTTGATGGCCGGCACCATCATTGTGGTGCTGCCGCCGTTGCTGGTCTTTCTGTTACTGATTAAGCAACTGGAGGGCGGCGTAGCTCTGAGTACGGGGAAATGATCACAAGACTGCCTGCCAAGACAAATACGAACCTGCTGTGCCGGAACAAGACTCAAAATCAAACCCTGAATGATTCCTGCTTCTGATATTATTATTGGCCCCCCTTGCCAGAGGTTCGACAGGTTCACCTACCGACAAACTCACCTACATATCGGATCGGACATGTAGAGACTCGTGGTAAAGACACGTGATCACGTGTCTTTACCACCCCTTGCCAAAACCTCTAAACGAATATACAATCTATTCCAAATCTAAACTAACTTGCAGGAGTGCACCCATGAAAAATAAAGCTAAAGTGTTGACATATATTGGTATAAACAGTAGAATATCCAATATCCAATATCCAATATCCAATATCCCGCTACTTTAGAAAACAAGCATTTACTCTATTTCTTATCACACCGTTTCATACTCTTTTATTCATTTCTCTATTGTCTTTTACCACTATTTTTCCTGTCCGTTATCAGCGTCTCCTTACTCGGCTGTGCCCCGCTGTCTGATGACAAGAAAGACCCGACCCCTCCCGTAAACCCAATCATTTCTTTTTCCTCCGCCGCTGTGGCCTCTTCTTTGCAATTGGAAATGAAAAGCGATGTGGAAATCACAAATATGGGGGCGGTTGTTCGCTTAGCTGCCGAAGCGGGCCCTACCAAGGCAGAAGCCCTGGCCAGTAAAGGGCATGTACGTATCAGCATACCGGCCGGTGCTACACGAAAAATAAGTATCAACCGGCACTATACGACCAACTTCGACGATGGGCTTACTCTGGCCGATCTCCTCACCCCTGCGACAGACTATAAGCTCTATCTGTACTTTCCCGATATAGCCTCAAATACGGAGCTCACAGGGCTGAGTATTCGCGACAATATGGCAGAAGTGAGCTTTACCACCGCCAGCCTACCCGCTGAGGGTGATACCAAGTGGCTTAGCAGTAATGACGGCAAATGTGTGGCGAGTTTAGATGCGTACTATTTTATGCAGGAACAAACAGGCACCGCCGTGTGCTACTTTTATCTAAACTTTGACCCACCCTTCATTGAAGCCTCTGTTCAAAATAGTCGTGGGACATTCGACAATCTGGGCACTTATTCTGCTAATGTGTGGACTCCCTCTGCCATTTTAGATTCTGCATACGGGTTGATTTCCGGCTATACATCCAACACTACGAACCATTATGCCTATTGGATAGGGAAAGATAAAATGCAGTCCATAGAAAACCAAATTAGAGTTTCGATTACGAACCAGGCAGGACTGTCCACATTACTCTTTATTCCCGTAACTCGCCATTAGGTATTTGGGAGCCACTTCCAACGCGCCCCCCTTTTAGATCGAATGAGGGGGGGCGAAATCAGGGCCCCTTGCCAAATACCCTGAACGAATATACAATAAGCCAAAATCAGACTATTTCGAGGAGTTTTCTCATGAAACATCAACAAACACGATTGACCGGCACGCCGGTAAACAGTAGAATATCCAATATCCAATATCCAATATCCAATATCACACTACTTTAGAAAACAAGCACTTACTCCATTCCCTATCACACCGTTTCAGACCTCTTTATTCATTTATCTATCGTCTTTTACCACTATTTTTCCTGTCCGTTATCAGCATCTCCTTACTCGGCTGTGCCCCGATATCCGATACTGGTACCCCTCCTGCTGCTGAGCCACCGGCCCCCATAAACCCAATCATTTCCTTTTCCTCTGCCGCTGTGGCCTCTTCTCTGCAATTGGAAATGACCAGCAATGTCGAACTCGCAAACATAGGGGCGGTTGTTCGTTTGGCTGCCGAAGCGGCCCCCACTGGGGCAGAAGCCCTAGTCAGTAAAGGGCATGTAAGCGTAAGCATACCCGCCGGTGTCACAAGAAAAATAAGCATTAGCCAACACTACTCGACCAACTTTACCGATGGCCTTACTCTGGCCGATGTCCTTGCCCCCAATACGGCGTACAAACTTTATCTCTATTTCCCCGCAGGCCGTATTACGACAACGGCAGAGCTGACCGGCTTGAGCATTACCGATGATAGGGCCGTAGTCCCTTTCACGACCGCTGCATTACCCGCTGAGGGTGATACCAAGTGGCTTAGCAGTAATGGCAGCGAATGCGTGGCAAGTTTAGATGCCTACTATTTTATGCAGGAACAAACAGGTGTGGCAGTCTGCTACTTTTATGTAAACTTTAGCCCTTCCGTCACTGAATTATCGACTAAAATTAATGATCGTGTATTCGGCAATATAGGGACTTATGCTGGTAATCTAGCCGCTCCCAGTGCCAACTTCCATTATACATACGGGTTCATTTCCGGCTATACGTCCAACGCCACTAACCACTATGACTATTTGGTTGGTGCAGATAAAGTGGCTACCATACAAACAACCCTCTCACACACGATTCTTGACAATCGGGGGAGACCAACAACATTTATAATTCCGGTAACTCGCCATTAGGTATTTGGGGCCACCTCCAACACCCTCCCTTTTTAGATCGAATGAGGGGGGGCATGAGGCCCCCCCCTTGCCAAATATCCTGAACGAATATATAATAGGCCAAAATCAGACTATTTCGAGGAGTTTTCTCATGAAACATCAACAAGCACTATTGACCGGCAAGCCGGTAAACAGTAGAATATCCAATATCCAATATCCAATATCCAATATCCCGCTACTTTAGAAAACAAGCATTTACTCCATTTCTTATCACACCGTTTCATAATTTTTTATTCATTTCTCTATCGTATTTTACCACTATTTTTTCTGTCCGTTATCGTTGTGTCTTTACTCGGTTGTGCCCCGATATCCGACACCGATACCCCGCCTGCGTCTGAGCCACCTGCCCCGGTAAACCCAATTATCTCCTTTTCCTCTGCTGCTGTGGCCTCTTATTTGCAATTGGAGGTGACCAGCAATGTCGAAATCGCAAACATAGGGGCGGTTGTTCGCCTGGCTGCCGAAGCGGCCCCCACAGAGGCAGAAGCCCTGGCCAGTAGAGGTCATGTAAGCGTAAACATACCCGCCGGTGTCACAAGAAAAATAAGCATTAGCCAACACTATAGTACCAACTTTGCTGATGGCCTTACTCTGGCCGATGTGCTTGCCCCCAATACGGCATACAAACTTTATCTCTATTTCCCCGCAGGCCGTATTACGACAACGGCGGAGCTTACCGGCTTGAGCATTACCGATGATATGGCCGTAGTCCCTTTCACGACCGCTGCGTTACCCGCTGAAGGTGATGCCAAATGGCTTAGTGGTAATGCTAAATGTGTGGCGAGCCCGGATACCTACTATTTTATGCAGGAACAAACAGGTGTCGCAGTGTGTTACTTCTATACAAACTTTAGCCCTTCCGTCTCTGAATTATCGACCCAAACTAATAATGAGGGTCAGTACCAGAATATAGGGACGTATACTCCTGGTAATGTAGAGATCTCTGCTAATTTCCACTATACATACGGGTTGATTTCCGGCTATACATCCAATTCCACTAACCACTATGACTATTGGGTTGGTGCAGATAAGAATGCTATCATACAAAAAATCAGACACACGATTCTTGACGGTCGGGGAATACCAACAACAGTATTCCTTCCTGTGACTCGCCATTAGGTATTTGAGGGCCACTTCCAACGCCCCCCCCTTTCGGAGAATGAAGAGAGGGGGGCCAAATGAGAGGGCCCCTTGCCAAATATCCTGAACGAATATACAATAAGTCAAAATCAGACTATTTCGAGGAGTTTTCTCATGAAACATCAACAAACACGATTGACTGACAAGTCGGTAAACAGTAGAATATCCAATATCCAATATCCAATATCCAATATCACACTACTTTAGAAAACAAGCATTTACTCTATTTCCTATCACACCGTTTCAGACATTTTTATTCATTTTTTTATCGTCTTTTACCACTATTTTTCCTGTCCGTTATTGGCTGTGCCCCGCTGTCTGATGACAAGAAAGATCCGACCCCTCCCGTAGACCCAATCATTTCCTTTTCCTCTGCCGCTGTGGCCTCTTCTTTACAATTGGAAATGACCAGCAATGTCGAACTCGCAAACATAGGGGCGGTTGTTCGCCTGGCTGCCGAAGCGGCCCCCACAGAGGCAGAAGCCCTGGCCGGTAAAGGGCATGTAAGCGTAAGCATACCCGCCGGTGTCACACGGAAAATAAGCATTAGCCAACACTATTCGACCAACTTTACCGATGGCCTTACTCTGGCCGATGTCCTTGCCCCCAGTACGGCGTACAAACTGTATCTCTATTTCCCCGCAGGCCGTATTACCGCAACGGCGGAAATTACAGGGCTGAACATCACCGATGATAGGGCCATAGTCCCTTTCACGACCGCTGCATTACCCGCTGAGGATGATGCCAAGTGGCTTAGCAATATTGGCAGCAAATGTTTGGGAAGCTTAGATACGTACTATTTTATGCAGGAACAAACAGGTGTCGCAGTGTGTTACTTCTATACAAATTTTAGTCCTCTTGCCCTTGAAATCGTATATAAAAGTAATGAGGGTCCGCTCGATAACATTGGCACTTATGATGGTAGAGTGGGAACTCCGTCTGCCGCTTTCCATTTTGCATACGGATCAATTTCCGGCTATACATCCAACTCCACCAACCATTATGCCTATTGGATAGGGGCAGATAAAGTAGCTAAAATACAAAATAGCATGAGAAGTACAACTATTGACCTATTAGGCATTCCAATAGCATTTGACATTCCGGTAACTCGCCATTAGGTATTTGGGGCCACCTCCAACGCCATCCCTTTTGAGATCGAATGAGGGAGGCGAAATGAGAGGGCCCTTGCCAAATACCCTGAACGAATATACAATAAGCCAAAATCAGACTATTTCAAGGAGTTTTCTCATGAAACATCAACAAATACTATTGACCGGCACGCCGGTAAACAGTAGAATATCCAATATCCAATATCCAATATCCAATATCACACTACTTTAGAAAACAAGCACTTACTCCATTTCCTATCACACCGTTTCAGACCTTTTTATTCATTTCTCTATCGTTTTTTACCACTATTTTTTCTGTCCCTTATCGGCATGTCCTTACTCGGCTGTGCCCCGATATCCAACACCGATACCCCGCCTGCTGCTGAGCCACCTGCCCCCGTAAACCCAATCATTTCCTTTTCCTCCGCCGCTGTGGCCTCTTCTCTGCAATTGGAGGTGACCAGCAATATCGAACTCGCAAACATTGGGGCGGTTGTTCGCCTGGCTGCCGAAGCGGCCCCCACTAAAACAGAAGCCCTGGCCGGTAAAGGGCATGTAAGCGTAAGCATACCCGCCGGTGTCACACGAAAAATAAGCATCAGCCAACACTATAGTACCAACTTCAACGATGGCCTTACTCTGGCCGATGTCCTTACCCCCAATACGGCGTACAAACTGTATCTCTATTTCCCCGCAGGCCGTATTACGACAACGGCAGAAATTACAGGATTAAACGTCACCGATGATAGGGCCGTAGTCCCTTTCACGACCGCTGCATTACCCGCTGAGGGTGATGCCAAATGGCTTAGTGGTAATGCTAAATGTGTGGCGAGCCCGGATACCTACTATTTTATGCAGGAACAAACAGGTGTCGCAGTGTGCTACTTTTATGTAAACTTTAGCCCTTCCGTCTCTGAATTATCGACCCAAACTAATAATAAGGGGCAGTACGGTAATATAGGGACTTTTGTTCCCAATGTAGCAACTCCCGGTTCCAACTTCCATTATACATACGGGTTGATTTCCGGCTATACATCCAATTCCACTAACCACTATGACTATTGGGTCGGTGCTGATAAAGTGGGTGTCATACAAAATGCTCTCAGAGTCTCATTTCTCGACAGTATGGGGATACAAACAGTAGTATTTACTCCCGTGACTCGCCATTAGGTATCCAAAATTGTATTTCTTGCTCTTGATATGGTAATATGACAACTTGTCAGCCATAGGAATTTCAGAAGATATTTTCTCTGATTTTCTATGGCCCTTTGCCCATAACCATAAGCCAATTAAATTTTTGTAGTGTAAAATAGTAAAGATCAGAACGGCGTGCCGGCAAGCCGGCACGCCGTTCTTGCCCAGACACTTCCCCCCCCCCCTATAAAAAATTACATGTATTCTCCCCCAAAGCCCCCTAAATCGGTCTGTAATGAGCACCCTGTGGGCATAAAATCGCGCTATTCGGGGAGGTGTTGTCCTAAAATATCCGGAAAGAGACTTGACACAAGTAGAATCAGGCCGTATAATATCTTGAGCTGGAACAATATAATATTTAATAATTAAAAAACAATTCTTTATTTTTATTTGCACTAAAAAATGTCAGAATCTCCATTTCTTTTATTTTCTTTCCATGTCTTAATTTCCATGTCTTAAAATGCAGCACCGGCTTCCGTCGAGTATCATCTTATGTAAAAAATTGATGTAAAAAATGTGAAATACATGAACTGTTGTATATAAAGGATTTTGTACACTATCTTACAGGAGACCATCAACATGAAACACCACATCCAATTATATCTGAAAATAAGTCTGACAGTATTCCTAATGTTGGGAATGCTGTCTTGTAACGCCGAGCTCGATGATCTGTTGAGTACGAAGAATCCGGATTCCAACAATCCGGGTAACCCCGACACAGACAACCCGGACAAACCCGACACAGGTGCACCGGGTACAGGCAGCCCCGACAAACCCGATGCAGGTGCACCGGGCTCGGGAAGCCCCGACAAACCTGATGCAGGTGCACCGGGCTCGGGAAGCCCCGACAAACCCGATGCAGGTGCACCGGGCTCGGGAAGCCCTGGGGAAGGTGCCCCTGGTGAAGGTGCCCCGGGCGAAGGCGACCCCAATCCCCCGCCGGAACCGACAAAAATCCTGACAGCAGTGGTATCCACTCTGGCCGGCTCCAGTACATCCGGAAGCCGGGACGGAACGGGTGCTGCGGCCGAATTTAACTTTCCTCGCGGGATCACCGCAGACAATGCGGGAAACCTCTACGTGGTAGATACAAATAATAACAAGATACGAAAGATTACTCCGGCCGGTGTCGTAACTTCTTTTGCCGGAAGTACAAGTGGCGGGTACTTGGATGCTACGGGCACTGCGGCAAAGCTCAATTCTCCTCGTGCAATAGCAATAGGACCTGCGGGCAATCTATACGTGACCGATCGCTATAATGAGAGGATACGGAAGATCACGCCGGCCGGTGTCGTAACTTCTTTTGCCGGATCCGGTACGTCCGGACAAAATGACGGAACAGGATCCGCAGCACAGTTTAATTCTCCGGGTGGAATAGCCGTAGACAGCAGTGGAAACGTTTACGTGGCCGATACCAGCAATCACAATATACGAAAAATCACGCCGGCCGGTGTGGTATCGACTCATGCAGGGGCTGGTGGTACGGTATTTAATCAGCCTTACTCCGTAGCGGTGGATGGTAATGGAAATGTTTATGTAGCTGATAGCTATAATCATAAAATCCAAAAGATTACCGCCGGTGGTACAGTAACGATTCTGGCTGGGAGTACAGGCGGGCACCAAGACGGAACGGGCACTGCGGCAAAGTTCAATTACCCTTATGGCGTAGCCGTAGATAGTGCCGGCAACGTCTACGTGGCGGATTCGAATAATAAAATGATACGGAAAATCACGCCGGCCGGTGTCGTGACAACTCTTGCCGGGACCGGAACGGCCGGGTACAAGGACGGAACGGGTGCCGAGGCACAGTTTAAAGACCCTCGTAAACTAGTGGTAGACAGTAGTGGAAATATATACGTGTCTGACCGGTCTAATCATCGGATACGGAAAATAACCATGGAGTATCGCTAGAAAGGGCGAGCCCTTTCCTTTGGGCACCGGTCTCTTAGCTCTTAGCCTTTGATCCTGTTCCTTGGCCCCTAATCCTTACAACTTATTGAGGACAGGGGCCAAGGCGAGGTAAGGAACGTGTGGGCTTGGACTGACAAACCGTACCCGTAAATAAACCCCATCCTTTTACTCTTACTGTCAGCCTATAAGCCTCCCACTCTTGCGAAATTTGTCTGCAAAAGATTTACAAGGGAGGGTAATGCGGTAAACCTCAAATCTACTCTATTTTGCAAAGGTATTCTCAAGGAGGACTTTCAAGCGTACTCCCATAAAAAATCAAAATAAAATGTTGACTGACATCGGCATAAAAGGTCCCAATCCGGTTGGACCAAAAAGAAAAATAATGAAAACCGTTGTCCCCCCAATAAAATCACAGGGAATTAAGACCAAGCTAGTCCATTGGATTTCCGCAAACGTTAATGGAATTGAATTTGACCGATGGGTTGAACCTTTTATGGGTACCGGCGTAGTGGCCTTTAATGTTCAGCCTAAAAAAGCTCTTCTCTGCGATAGTAATCCCCACCTAATAAACTTCTATAAAGCATTACAAAAAAAAGAAATATCGAGTGGCCAAGTCAGGCGGTTTCTCGATGAAGAAGGAGCGAAATTAGCCAGAACAGAGGGTGAGCACTATTATATTGTAAGAAATAGATTTAACGAAAAAGGTACTCCCTTAGATTTTTTGTTTTTAAGCCGTTCCTGCTTCAACGGTATGATGCGATTTAATAAAAACGGTGGCTTTAATGTACCTTTTTGTAAAAAGCCGAACCGTTTTGCACAAGCATTAGTTACAAAAATCACAAATCAAGTGGAAAACATACAGCAAATTATCGAACTTGGAGATTATGAATTCAAACACCAGGATTTTAAAGAAACCTTATCGGAGTTAAAAAACTCTGATTTAGTCTATTTAGACCCACCATATATTGGGAGGCACGTCGACTATTTTGACAGTTGGTCCGAAAAAGAAGAAATGACCCTGAACAATAGTTTAAAAAAAGCAAACGGCAAATTTATTTTATCCACTTGGTTGAGCAATAAATACAGAATCAATGACTACCTGTTTTCGGTTTGGAAAGACTCTAATATAGTGACAAAAGAACACTTCTATCACTTGGGTGGCAAGGAAACAAATAGAAATACTGTTTACGAAGCACTCTTATCAAATATGAAACTAAAGGATAGTATTTCAAATGCGGAAATGAAATCACGAATGGAAAAGAACAAATCACCGCTAACTTCCGCACCAAAAATCGATGATTTTCCGGAACAATCACCGTTGAATCACCCTTGAATCACCCTTGAAACCGGAAGAATTGAAACTGGAAGAAAAAGCAAAATTTTGAAACAGAAATAACAGGAAACAACAATAAAAAACGGAGTAAATCTGAGCAGGTTGCCCCATTACCGGCAAATAAATTGCCTGTATCCCCCAGTTTGCTTATGGTTCCGGGCAAAGCCGGTGCAGACCCATCTTGCGGGCATAACTTTGCAGCATATCCTGTTCAAATTCTTGGTTGCCGGAGTATTGCCGGCCAAGCACTTCCGGCCACAAGGCCGGATCTTCCATACATAAATAGAAAAAGACCTTGTCATGCCAAGGCTCCAAGGCCTGATAAACATGGCGAAACATTTCTCGCTTTATCTCGTAAGGATAGGAAAACTTACCCGCAATCTCCTCCATAGGGAAACGCAATATCTGGGTCTGCTCCGCTTTGTGCCGGATGGTCTTTAGGGCCGCCTTGCTGAAAGTCAAAGTACCCAGCGACACAGTGACAACTTCCTCCGCACGAAAAAGACCGGTCAAATGCTCCCCCATCTCTCGGTATTCCGTTTTCCAACCCTGATAACGCACGATAGGATGAAGGTGGAAGCCGACTTTTGCCCCTGCATCTGCCATTTGGCGTGCCGCGCGCAAGCGCGCGTCCAGTGGTGCCGTCAACAACTCCTCGTGCCGGATCAAATTGTCCGGGTTTAGCGACCAAGTGAACAACATGTTCGGCGGTAGTTCCTGCCCCAGCAGCCCCTGAACGTTAGCCGATTTACTTTTTAACTCCAGAATGACGCGGGGGTAGCGTTTGGCAAAGGCGATCAAAGGCTGCAACACACCCAAATCTTCGGCCCACAGCAGCGAGTCAGAAGCCTGGCCCGTACCGATATGGTACCATTTTTCCGGGTCGAGCCGGAGTTCTTCCAGTTTCCGGCCAAAATCGCCACGTACCTGAATGGCCTTCTCATCGTAAAAGTGCTGGATGGCACAATAACTACAACCGAAACCGCACTGCTGAATGGCATCCAACGTCAGCAAATTGCAGCAGCGGGTCTTCAGCGAGGCCACCGGACAGGCTCCCAAAATGGACGCATCCGCACCCGGCGAAGCGGGTGCAGACCTCCGGTCCGGTCCCTCGGCCTCCCTGATCACCTCAAAACGGTACCGGGGCACCTTTGGCTTGGGGGCACTGCTCTGAAAATTGGGCAATAATTGCTGCTTGGCACGATGAAACGCCTCAAACTCGGCAAAAGCCTGTTTGCGACGCAGGGGGTTGAGACGGCCCCCGGCCTCCCCCGCAGAATCTTGTCGAGACTCTTGTGATGACTCCGGTGCCGCTCCTTCCGTTTCCAAACGCAAAAGCTCAAGCTGGCGACGCAAGAAATCCTTCAACCCGGCAACCTCGCGCCAGTCCGACAAATCTTTGGCCATTTTGCACAACTGCTCTACTTGGCTGTGACTCAGGCGGAAACCCAAGGCAAAACGCCGGAGCAATTTCAATAAACCAACCCCGCCACGCTTAGACTCCGGCCGCAAACTAAAATACAGAACGAACCACGGGGGCAGAACCGGCTTTTCTTCATCCGAAAACCCGTACTCGCCCGCTGCGCTTGCCGCCTTTCCTTCGCTTCCTGCCCTTTTTGCCAAGGTCTCTGTGACGGTTCCCGTCTCTGTCTCTGTTGCGGCATCTCTCACAGTATCTGTCCCAACATCTATAAGGCCTTTACTCTCGATACTCATCCATACCCTCCGGGATAAACTGCTGCTATCCTCTAAACAACCGAATTTCCGGATGTATGCCAAGTGCCCAAACGGACAATCGCCTGGCGCAGTCGTTCCCCTTCCGAAGGCAAATCACTTTCTTCTCCGGCCTGCCCGTCTTCCTGCCACATTGCAAACAGTTCGTCCAAAACATCACCGCTGCGCTTTTCCTCGTAGCCCATAGACACTAAGGCACTTAGCAAGTCCCGATATTCCTGACGCCGGCGCAAATAGTCATGCAACCCCACGCCTTTCAGGCCCGGGGTACCGACAGTCGGCTCCTTTCCGGCTTCAGAGCCGGAAGCGGCCGAAAGCGAGCTACCGGCCAACAAGAGCTGTTTCTCCAGCTTGTCACCCAGCTGCAAAATCAACTTCTGCGCCGTCTTACTGCCCAAACCCGGCAACCGGGACAACCCCTTAACATCCCCCTGAATAATGCAGGCAGCAATGTCTTCCGTCCCGGCCTTCGACAACATGGCCAAGGCCACCTTCGGCCCGATGCCCGGAACAGAAATCAGGGCTTCAAACAAACTCCGTTCTGCCCGACCGGCAAAACCATATAGGGCAATACTATTCTCGCTGACTTTCAACTGCGTATAAATACGCACCTCGGCACCAATGCCGGGCAGCCAAGCCAGACTCTGATCGCTCATGGCCAGCAGCCATTCCACACCGTTGACTTCACAACAGGCATAACCCGAAACCTGTTTTTCTGTCAAAATACCTTTTATACTGTTCAATACCATAATATTAAGTGGAATATCACTCCTATCTTCAATGTTCCGAAACCGTTCCAGAGTGCCAAAACCTTCTGTCGTAGTCAAGTACACGCTTTCATTGACCGCAGGCCGAGGACGAGCCGGTGAACCTCACCACATATGGAGAAACAAGTAAGAACACAAATTGAATCTTTTTGGAACCTCACGTTTGCGACCAATCAGACTATAGATTGGTTCAAATTCTGACCCGAGGTACAGCAGGAAGGCACCACCGTAAGGCACAAACACGATTTCACAGAGGATTTCCCCACAACGATGTCAATGTACACCTGAAAATTGGTAATTCCGGACAAACCTTACACTTGACAAGACGGACACATCTCTCTATCCTGCCCGCTCAAATGGCGCAGCATGGGGGATGCCCGCGCCGGAAAATATCTATCCGTATCCGGGAGTATAATTGTGGTAAAGATCCGCCTGAAAAGACTGGGAGCCATTCACCGTCCCTACTATCGAATCATTGTCATTGATTCGCGCAAAGCGCGTAATGGCCGAGCCATTGAAGAAATTGGCTACTACCATCCTGTGGAAAAAGAAAATCAACTCAAGCTCTCTAAAGACCGTGCTGAACACTGGCTCAAACTGGGTGCCCAGCCGACTGATACCGTAAAGTGCCTGCTGAACAAAAGTGGTGTGTTCCTTCGGTAAACCTGCCGGAAGGTGATTTATGAACTCTACAGAATATGCAGAATTTATTGCGTACATAACCAAATCTCTGGTCCAGTACCCGGAAGATGTCGTGGTTGAAACAATCGAAGGTGAACGCTCTGTAATTTTGGAAGTTCGCGTATCGGAAACGGACATCGGCAAGGTAGTCGGACGGCAGGGGCGCATTGCCCGCGCACTGCGCACTTTGCTCCAGGCTGTCACAGCTCGCCAGACAAAGCGTTATGCCCTGGAGATTCTCGACTAAGCCTGTTTTGATTTGTTCTCCGTTAATCTCGCACGCTACCTCGCACCGTCCTTTTTTGTGGTGTTGCCATATTCGCGAGACTCGGAGAATTAATTTTGGCAGGCTTGGTTGTAAGAAGATTAATTGTAGCCGATAGCTCTTGTATGTAAGCGGTTTTTCGGCACGCGGTAACACTACTTTCCGATTTGCGATTTTGATATACACCATTCATGCTCCCCTCTATTTGTATCGGCACCATCGTCAAGTCTCACAAAACGGACGGTTGGTTTCTCTGTCGACTGTTTAATCCCCTGGCCCCGGATGAGCATGATCGGCACCGTCTCAGCTCCCTTGCCCAAGTTGAGATACGTCCCCCGCAACGCAACAAACAGAGCCACACACAGGTGCCATTAACATTGGAGCCGGAAAACGTGCAGCTCATTAGCCGGGACAGACTGGGCGAAACCACCAATATCCTCCTGAAATGCAAAGGCTGGGAACAGCCGGAGCAAATACGGCCCTACCACGGTTGGGAACTATGGGTTAGTCGCGAATACGCCACCCCCTGTCAGGAAGGCGAATTCTTGTACTGTGAACTCTCCGGCGCAGCACTGTATACTTCAAATAACCCCGATGACAATCCCGACAAAACAGGAGCCCAAAAGACAGGAAAATATCTGTTGGGCCACGTCACAAAACTGCTCGAAGGCGGTGCCCAGCTATTGTTGGAAGTACAACCGAACCCGGAACGCTACCCGTCGACAGGAAAGCGACAGCCCCTGTACCTGCCTTTCCACAACAGCGTAATCGGCCGGGTACAACGGAATGCCCCCGAAGAAGCCCCCCCCGACCTGAGTATTGAAGTGACCGACTTGGACTATTTTGAAGCCTTGCTCAATTCTCTCGTCTTACAAGATCGCTAAGAGAAACGCCCGGAAATGAAATTCACCTATCTGACATTGTTCCCGGAAATAATTGAATCCTTTTTCCAAAACTCTATTATGAAGAGGGCCGTCGAAAATGGCCTGATCGATTACACCATATTACAAATTCGGGATTTTGCCCAAGACGGCCCCTACCACGCCTGTGACGACACCACCTACGGCGGCGGAGCCGGTATGTTGTTGAAAAGCGGGCCTTTGGCCCGCGCCCTTGACAGTGCCGATGCCGGACAAAAATTCTGTATCTACCCCAGTCCCGGCGGCTACCCCATGCAACAAAAAATTGCTGCGGCTCTAAGCCGTTTGGGACAACTCGAAAACAATGAATTTCTCTCCTGTCTGAAAAATTCTGCGAATTTCCTCCGGGATTTTAATTCACAGAAAATATCTGACAAATCATTGATTCAAAATAAAATAGACCGAGAAATTATTTTTATATGTGGCCGATATGAGGGAATTGACCAAAGAATTGTCGACGAGTACGTTGACTTAGAGCTGTCAATTGGTGATTATGTCCTCTCTTCTGGGGAGCTCAGTAGCCTTTGCCTGACAGACAGCATCTACAGGCTTTGTGATGGGGTGATCAACCAAGAGTCCTTAGCTTCGGAAAGTTTCTCCGCCGCGTTGTTAGAGTATCCTCAATATACTCGTCCGGAGTACTCTTGTGGTCGGCGGGTACCGGAGATATTGCTTTCCGGTCATCACGAAAATATCCGGCTTTGGCGTCTGGAACAAAGTGTAAAACGCACCTTGGCCCGAAGGCCGGAATTGCTACAGCAAGCCCTAAAGGCGGGAGACTTGGACCGGGAAACCTTGAAAATTCTCCAAGTGTTACAACAAAATGACCATTAGAAGGAACTCCGAAGAATCTGCGATACCATTTCCATTTTCAAAGGCTTTCTGTGACAGCAGTCTGTCCAAATCTGTGAATGCGGCAGATGTGTATCTTCCCGCATAATTTATCTTACTTCGTGCAAGAAGGTCGCACCTGATTCGGAATTGCAGTTTTGGACGGTTCCCGATATAACGGTTTCCGATATATCAAACTTACTTACGAACTTACTCAAAAGGAGAAAAAATGAGTGTTATGATTTCTACTTTAGAAGCAGAACAAATGGTTCCTGACCGCAAGAATTTCTGTGTGGGGGATACCGTTAAGGTTCATTACCGAATTGTAGAGGGAAAAACAGAGCGTATCCAAGTATACGAAGGCATCAATATCGGATTTCGCCACGGTGGGATTCGCGAGACGTTCACAGTGCGCAAAATATCCTTTGGTGTCGGTGTGGAACGTGTTTTTCCTCTGCATTCACCCCGTATTGAGCGGATTGAAGTTGTGCGCCGTGGGCGTGTCCGCCGCGCCAAACTCTATTACCTGCGCCAACGCTCCGGTAAGGCAGCCCGTGTCCGGGAGCTGGTCGGCAGCAAAAAAGCGTAAGATCCGTTTCATCCGGAAAGAATAGCGCAAACAACACAAAGAACGCAGTGACTCGAGGAGTCGCTGCGTTCTTTGTGTATTCTTCCGACAGAGAACCTTGGCCCCGAAAGAAACCCCTACTGCCTTTTAAACAGGCTGGCTGCTAAACGGACTAGAAGTTGCGCCAGAACCTCGGCATAAATAACACCAGCACAGTGTAGATCTCCAGGCGGCCAATCACCATTACGACGGAAAGAAACACTTTGACAACCGGGTGCAGGTTGCCGTAATTCATGCTCGGACCCAAGCTCCCAAAGCCGGGCCCGATGTTCCCCAAGACGGCCAACGCTCCGGTAAATGAAGTCAGCAAATCACTGCCAAAGAAGGCCAGAACCATTGTCGTCAAGAGCAGCAATATCACGTACAAAATTAAGAAACCAATAATAGAAGCAAGTACAAGACTATTCATCGACCGGCCATTGACCACAACGTGGAAAAAATCCCTGGGCTTCAACATGTGACGCAGTTCTAACAGGCTTTTCTTAAACAGGCAAATGACCCGGACTACCTTGACTCCTCCTGCCGTAGAACCTGCCGAACCGCCAACAAACATCAGCAGGAACAACAAGACCTTTGCGCTCTCAGGCCAACGGCCATAATCGACCGAGGCAAAACCGGTCGTAGTCAAAATACTGGCGACCTGAAATGATGCATCAGACAAACTGGCGGCAAACGTTTGGTCAGGCTGATATTGCAATTTCAAAACCAAGGCAATGGCCAAACTGCAAAGTACGATGATAGAAAGATAGACCTTAAGCTCCGTATTCCTGCGTATCTTGTCAAATTTGCGGCCAAAAACATGATAAAACATCATGAAGTTACAGCCTGCCAAGATCATAAAAATAGTAATCACCCACCGAATGTACGGCGAACGGAAGGCCCCAATACTAAGATTCTTGGTAGAATAACCTCCGGTTGCCATAGTTGCAAAACTGTGGGCAACCGAATCAAACAGGTCCATTCCTCCCAAATACAGCAAAATGATTTCGACAAAGGTCAGAATTGTATAAATCAACCACAGGATTTTAGCCGTATCGTTGATGCGATACGTCACCTTATCCAAATTCGGGCCCGGAGCTTCCGCCCGCATAAGCTGAGCACCGCCAATGCCCAGCAACGGAAACAGAGCGATAGTCAAGACAATAAAACCCATGCCACCCAACCAATGGGTCATGGCACGCCAGAAGAGCAAGCCCTTGGACAGCTTTTCAATATCGTTCAGAATACTGGCACCGGTTGTGGTGTAGCCCGAAATTATCTCGAAAAATGCATCCACAAAACCGGGAATCTCCCCCGAAAGTACGAAGGGCAAGGCGGACAGGGCCGATACGAAAAACCAGGAGAACGAAACCAGCAGCAGCGCATCCCGGGGCACCAGGGCCTTATTTAATTTGCGCTGCCGGGAAAGCACCCACAACACAGTCCCAAACAGCAAAATGCCGGCCGACATCGGGACCAAAAACGCACTCAGCAGATGCGTCTCTCCATAGATCAGAGCAACGGCTAAAGGCACCAGCATCACCAAGGAAATAATAAACATCAGAGCGGAGAGCCCTAAAAATAGTGTGCGAAAATTCATAAGCAGCCAAACTTCCCGGGGCTCACAACTATTTCCGTTTAGCAGAAAGAGGAGCAGATTTTTCACTGCCGTTGTGAAATAACTGCACCAAACGCTCGCGCGAATTCTGCTCTGTGACAATAATCACTCGGTCATCGGCCTGCAACACGGTAGAACCGGAAGGCAGGATAGTGCCTTCTTTGCGGTAAATGTAGGTAATGATCGTGTTGATTTCCGGGAAACGAATTTCGTTGAGTGCCCGGTCTGCCACATTTGAATTTGCCCCGACCTGCAACTCAATGATTTCCATGTCGCCATCTACCAGGCTTTGAATATTGCGTACATTGTCACCATGGACGTGACGCATAATTGAATTGACCATGGTGTTTCCGGTGCTGACAATGACATCCAAGCCCAAGCTGGCCGCAACATTGTGCATCTGCTTGGAACGCACCAACACGATAGCCCTGCGAATCCCCGTATTCTTGGCGTATAGTGCCGTGACAATGTTCAGCTCCTGATTGTCCGTCACCGCAATGAAGATGTGCGCTGTAGTCAGATTTTCTTCTTCAAAAAGGCTCTCTTCCGAAACATCAGCATTCAGCACGTCTGCATCCGGCAAGCGAGATTTGATAACTTTGCAACGATCGTAATCCCATTCAATATATTTCAACTTATAGCGTTGAATACTGACCGTTTTGCGCAACCACCGGGCCAGACTGTGCAACAAGCCTTTTTCCTTGCTTTTCTTCACCGCCGGTTCCTCGTTGCCGATCAGCAGACGACCCACCGTTATCGCAATCTCGCCACCGCCCAGAATCACGACCCGCTTAGAAACATCCTCCGTGCCCAAACCAAACTGCCCGATGAGCTTGCCCATATGGTTCTGTTCTGAAACAATATAGATAGTGTCCTTGACAGCCAGAACCGTTTGGGCAGTCGGAATACGCAACACGCCGTCCCTGCGCAGCAGGGGGATCAGGAATGACACCGCAGAATCATTGCGCAACTGTTCCACACTTCTGCCCACGATTTTAGACTGCTCCTTCAGCAGTATAAAGCTGCGCAATTGGATTTCTCCATCGGCAAACTCGTAGATGTCACCGACAGCACCATATTCGACAGATCTAATGATGGATTCGGCCGTTTCCCTGGGCGGATGGACCACCAGACAGGGCCCTACGACAGAACGCTCGATGACGTTAATAGACTTGTATTCCAAATTCCGTATGCGAATGATTTTCATCAGGTTGGGGAACTGTGCCCCAACGATATAGGAAGAAGCCAAATTGACCTCATCAGAATCCGTCAGGGCGACAAAGAAGTCCGCCTCCCCGAGATTGAGCGACTCCAAGGCCTCAACATCTGTGCCGGTCGCCAGCTCGACCTTACAATCCAGCCGCTCACCGGCATAGCGATGGATCACCGGATCTTTTTCCAGTACCACGACATCTTTGCCTTCATCTATTAGCTGTTTGGCCAACTGAAAGCCAATGGAACCGGCACCCACAATCACTACTTTCATTGCAGGGGATACTAGCAAAAAGGGGGATTTTATGCTACACATTTGCCTTGCCCCGGCCGAGCCGGGCCTTCACTACATACTTTGGATATTCCGGATACTATGCCTTCCTCCCCTCTCAACATTGCAATTATACTGGCTGGCGGCATCGGATGCCGCGCGGCGCAGAACCCGGCCCTGCCACCGGAACAAGACCAACCCAAGCAACTTTGGCCCTTAGGCGGACTGCCGGTCTGGCAGCACAGTTGGCTAAGCTACGCCACACACCCGGCTATTCAAATCGTCTGCCTGGTCTGGCCGGAAAATTATGTTTCGCAAATCCGGCAGGCACTGACTCAATATACACAGACACAGCACCCTGATGCGGATACCTTGGCCACAAGCTACGTTATCGCCGGGGGCCGGGAGCGCAGTGACTCCAGTTCCAAGGCTCTGGAGTTCTCTCAACAATGGCAGGAACGCGACCCTCAGCGCAGGATCCAGGTTTTGATTCACGATGCCGCCCGACCTTTAGTCAGCAGGCGCATCATCGACGAAACGCTTCGACAACTCAAACTGGCTAATGCCGCAGTCTGCGCCATTCCGGCCCAAGACAGTCTGTTTGTCAAAGAGGACTCCGAGGGCTGCAAAGTAGGCCAAGTTCTGGATCGTTCAACGGTGATGCAAAGCCAGACTCCCCAGAGTTTCGAGCTGCAAACGCTGCGCCGGGCCTTTGCCATACACCAAGAGCACCGAGAAATTGCGGTGACAGATGATATCTGCTTGATCAAGAGTTACTTACCTTCACAGGATATTCGTGTCGTGGAAGGAGACATTTACAATATGAAGCTAACCCAAGCTGCCGATTTAAAAACTTTAACATCTTATTACCAAATGATTACAACCCAACAATGATAAAACAAAAAATATTCTGACCAGCAAAATCTAATATAGCATAACTACATCTATTTTCAGTAAGTTGAATATTTTATAGTTTGACAATACAACATAATCCGTTTATGATACCCCGCATAACTATAAATACAAGAATGGAGGACGCTAATGGCATCTACTTACGATCTGCCCGGCTTTGTCTGGAATAAAGCCACAGAACTCACGGACGGGGTTTACCGAGTAGGGGTAAATATTGAAGATCCTGATTATTTATTTGAAGGACTCTGGCCGATTCCCGACGGTACATCAATCAATGGTTACGCTGTGCGTGGCGAAAAAAAAGCCATTATTGATTTAACCCAGATTCTCTTTGATTTTCCTGATCGCTACACGAAGCAACTCGAAGAAATCGGCTTTCCGCTCGAAGATGTCGACTACGTTATTATCAACCACTTGGAACCGGATCACGCCGGCTTCCTGCCCGTAATGGCCAAGGTCAACAGCAAAACAAAATTCTACTGCACTCCCAAAGCCGTCCCCGGAATCCAGGCTTTTGCCTCCATTCCTCTCGATCGCATTGTCGAAGTCAATGACGGTGACACTCTGGACTTGGGTGCCGGCAAAGTGCTGCAATTCTTCCACGCTCCGAACGTCCACTGGCCCGAAGTCATGGTAACTTTTGAGCAAAGCAGTGGTGTCCTCTTTACTTGTGATGCCTTTGGCTCCTATGGTCGCGTTGACGAAGTCTTCGATGACCAAATTTCCGATGCCAAGCAGGAATGGTACATTCAGGAAGCAGAGCGTTATTACGCCAACATTGTGGCCAAATTCTCTCGCTTTGTTGTCCGCGCCATTGACAAGTTAGCTCCCTTGGTACCTCAGATCAGCATGATTTGTCCTTCGCACGGTATTGTCTGGCGTTCTAAAAAAGATAAAATTATCGATGCCTACATCCGCTTGGCCAAATATGCCGATGGCCCGGCTGAGCCGGAAGTCACTGTAATCTGGGGCAGTATGTATGGTTATACCAAGCAGATGGTCGACCGCGTAATTGAGGGACTGCACTCTGAGGGTGTCAAGGTTCACGTCTACCGCGTGCCCAAAGATGACGTTGGCTATGTCTTGGGCAGTGCCTGGCGTTCTTCCGGTTTGGTACTGGCCATGCCAACGTATGAATATCGTATGTTCCCTCCAATGGCCCACGTTCTCGACGACTTTGGCCGCAAGGAAGTGAAACGTAAAAAGGTTCTGCGCGTAGGTGGATTTGGCTGGTCCGGTGGTGCGTCTAAGGAATTTTCCAACCTGACTGCCGGCTTGGAATGGGACTGTCTTCCCGAAGTGGAGTGGCAAGGACACGCTTCCCCCGAGGTACTGCAAAAAGGCTATGAAGCTGCCCGGGAACTGGCGCGCCAAGTAAAAGCATACGCTTTGAAATAAACCGGCGATACTCCGGCTTTTATTGCCTATCGCAATCGCAAAGGAAAAACAGGCAGAACATGTTTTGCCTGTTTTTCCTTTGCCTGAGACCGGAAGTCTCCGAAATTACTTTAGATTCTTAGTTGCGGTAGATCCATTCTGTCTGCCTCTTTTGAAAATCTGTTTTGCCGTACTTTCAAGGATACTTTGTCGGCTCAACCTCAACTATCCGGCAACGCCGTTTCTCGGAGAAAAATATTTTGATCCCTTCCAGCAAAACTTTCCATACCACACCCGACCAACTCCCTGAGGGCCGCTTCATTCGGCAACTGCTGCTTCTCTTGCTGCTAAGTACCTTTATTTCGTCCTGCTCTAATGACTTGGGTTACGGCGTGGTACTGTGGAGCAGCCCAAGCGTCCAAAGCATGAAAGGTCTGCACAACGGCCAAATTATCGTCATTATCGGGGAATCAAAAGTTACAGATAGCTATATAGCATCCTTCCGAAAAACCGAATACATTCTGCCCACTGGCCGAATTGCTTTTTTCCGCCACCTGTCTAATGCCAAAAAATTCCGAAACCATTTTATGCAATACCAAGATTGGTATGCCACCAACATGAACCCTAACAGCTTAGTCATGCGGGCAGAACCAAACCGAACTTCTGAGCAGGTCTACCGTCTGCGGCCCAAACAGACCGTAAAGATACTGGATCAGGCATCAGACCAAATTACCCTTGGCAACATTGAGGGACGCTGGTACGAAATTTTAACGGATGATGGCATACATGGCTTCACCTTTGATTACTATTTGCACATAGAAGATCATTCAAAAGAGGCGACAGAACAGCTCATCAAACTCGCTGCTTTTGAACAAAAACGGGATGAACTCAAAATTAACCTGAAGAATCTCAATGGGTTCTGGTACCAAAAGAAATACAGTCAACATCTCCGTAGCGGAAACAATATTGACTTGCGTATACTAATGCTGCCCCATGGCCAGCTCTACCTCAACCGGAAACAGAACCAAATCGAACTGTACCTCGAAAACTCCCAACAACCTTCGTTGAACTTAGCTTACGACCCGGAAAAGATCGAAACAAAAGCCTCTGCCGAACTCAGTTTTAATGATGGCAACGTTCGTGCTACTTTTGCCAAGATTGATGATATCCTGCTGTATTTCCGCGATCAGGACGAGAAAGAACTCATTTGGGAATTGCAGAAAATCAGTAAAGAGGAATTGCAATTGTACCGGAAGCAGGCATTGACCCAACGCAAGATTGCCCTGTCTTTCATTTTGCAGAAAGGCCGCCGCTTCAGTGCCGCAGAATTGTATGGCACAATCCACTTCCGGGCAAACGGACAATTTTCCTGGTCCAACACGGAAGCACTGGTCAAAGAGGAGATACTGCAAGACGGCCCCACTGAGGGCACGCTGTATTTCCCCTATCGGCTTGGATTTACTCTCCAAGATGATTACGACCAACTCCTGACATTTGTTTTCCAAGATGACCAGGAACTGACATTTCTGCTAAAGGTCGATACGGAGGGGAATGTGTTACTTCGCTATGTACCTCCCCTTACAATTGACGAAACAGGCACCCTCAGCAATGATTCTTTTGATAAAAAATTTGAAATGCGAATGACATTGGAAGAAAAATCGCTAATCCCTGTGGACCTATTTTGACTATTCTAAGCCTGTCCTATTGACAAATTTGCAGATTTCTGCATCATGCTGCGCCAAGCTGGTGGCGTAGCTCAGTCGGTAGAGCGCACGGCTCATATCCGTTCGGTCGGGGGTTCAAGTCCCTCCGCCACTAAATCAGCAGAAGCTGTTACATAAAGAGGAATTGACATGAGTTTCCCTTTATTATAGAGTGCAACGGCTTAAGTGCTAATTATCCAATGGGGCCTATAGCTCAGTCGGTTAGAGCATCTGACTCATAATCAGAGGGTCCCAGGTTCAAGTCCTGGTGGGCCCATCCATTCGGATACTTCTGAATTTATCTTTGCACCCTGTAAAACAACTGTCTGAAGAGCGATATGAACAATTCAACTGCTGAAGGCCCAATGCCTCTCCCACAACAATGTTTAGAATCAGACAGACCATCATTCGATAATGCAGATTCCTCGGATTCTTTTAATCTTTTTTACAAAAGTATACTTGCCGCAGATAGCCTGACAGATTTCGAAACAAACTTGTTTTCTTTCATGGGCGAAGTCTTGCGGCAACGTACATGCTTACTCTACAGTAATGTCAGCAAGAATGAAAACAAAGTAGAGTTTACGCTGCAACGCGGCAGCTACTCTGCCGGAATCTCGGGCACTATGCTGCGCAAAACCTTCCCAACCGTTATCTCACTGAACACCGGTGAGGATGGCGATGCCTCGAACCCATCTCACAGCCAACAAGATGGACAGTTTGACAACTTCCCTGCCACGAACTTTTTTTCTGTGGAGAATCCGCAATCTCCGAATTCTTTTCTGCTTTCTTTTCAAAAGCACGGTAACTCTGTCCGCTGCGGGATGCTCCTACGCAGTGCCAGAAATATCCATGGTGTCTTACTCTACGAGCAACCCCTTTATCATCCCTACCTCAAAACATTCCTCCGTTTGCAACAGTTTCAGGAATTTCTGGCCTTGGCACTGGATCACCGCCAAACCGTCAACTATGCGACACAAGACCAACTCACAGACATGTATCGCAAGTACTACTTTCTGAATTTGGTAGAACGCCAGCTTTATAACCCCGGCTCCGACAGAGACTACCAACTACTTATCATTGATATCGATTATTTTAAGAAATTTAATGACACTTATGGCCACCTTGAAGGTGACCATAGCCTAAGGGCGATTGCCAAGGCAATTAAAAATTCCGTGCGTACCCGGGATATTACCGGCCGCTTTGGTGGTGAAGAATTTATCTGTCTGATTCAAAGTGACTTACAGCAAGTCCTCACCGTTTCACGACGGATTCATCAAACCATCAGTAAAATCCGGCTTTTGAGCTCTGCCGACCAAGTTATTCCTGTGCCTACAGTTTCCATTGGTATTGCCGAATTCCGGCCTGCGGAAACGCTAAACCAGTTGATCGAACGAGCCGACACGGCCCTCTACCAAGCAAAACAGAAAGGCCGCAATCAAACTGTTATTTCCAGCCTGTAAATGCTTTCTTTTTAGAGCTTTCTTTACATAACCGACCTATCTCAAGTTACGGGAATTATGGAAAACAATGACGCAGCCCGCTTTTTGATGAACGACACACAGTCGCTCGCATTCCAAGACCAAATTCTCCATGCGCAAAGTGACGAATCCGAAGAACTGCCCGAAGTTTTTTCCGAATTCTGGCAAAATTGGTACGATTCATCCCGACAGCACTGTCACAACTTTCCGAGTCTGCTGCGTCTCTTGGAAAAGCAGCTTTTCCAAAGCTCTGATGAACTCCTCATCCACGATTTGTCCGGCCCTCTGTATCGCGCATTGCGTTTCTGGCAACTACAGATTGAACGTCACAGTGCCATATCCTCGGACACGGCTCAGAAAAGAGGCAAGCCCACCAACCTAAACAACGAGACCGTAAGAGTCAGCCTAAAAGTGCTTATTGAAACTTGGGAGCTATTCCTAAAAAGTTTCATTCCCAGAATTGATCGATACAAAAGCATCCTAATAAAGGCAATCGCCGTACCCTACAGTTTTTCCGGTCTGGCGATCATTCAAACAATTGACAGAGATGCCCTGAAAAGACAGAGCTCTGTCTCCCCTTATTCATCTATCAACACACAGACTCACAGTCGGACAAACTCTCAGGAAAATGGAGTTGAACATTCCTCGACTATTGATCTCTTAACCGCAAAATTCCAGAAAACGGTCGGTCTCCTGACCCCGGCAGAAAAATTATTGCAAAATCTGACAAAAAACCTGCAACAAAGTCAGTACAGCACCATCTACAGCCCCGCCCTATTTGAACTCTGTGACATCTACAGCCAAATGGAGCAGGACAAGCTGTTTCATTCCGGCATACGCAGGCTATTACTACAAAACCCTGCAAGATGGGATTTTGCTCTTGTCGGCAGTCAATTCTGCAACCGGCTGCTGCAAAAACTCCCCCTTCACATCCGCAGTCAGTTTCACAGCAACGACCCCGTGGCCCTCAACTGGGCCGGACTATACGCCCTTGCCGACGGAGAATACGGCCAAGGCAGCAGCTTGAGCCGCCAACAGCAGAAAAGCTATTGGGCTCAGATTTTACAATTGAAAAAAGCTATCAGTGACCAAAGACTCACGACCAAACAAAACGAAGAGCACAGCTTGCCGAGCAACTTTAACGAAACTTCTCCATCGGCAAAGTCCGACCGAACCAAACCGACTAACGGGGAATTTTATAGCCTGCGAAGGGCCCAGCTATTAATCTACTATATCCTAATTTTAGAACATTTAAACTGGATATGGAGTTCAGAAAACTCCAACCGGGTACTAGAAGAAAATTCTGTATTATGGCAGAATGTGATGATCGAAATTTACTCACTATCAGAAGACATATCTCAGCGATGTAAGAATCGTTTTCTCTGAAAAAATTGGTCCTCTCATACTGGTGATAACGATAGAAATATAGCCACGGAGGTTCTATATCATATGGCCAATGACATCCTGCAAGAGGTAGAGTGCCAACTTACTGCAGAACAATGGACTCGGACACCTATCTCAGAATTTACCATCGGTAACTTTAAGGATTTTGACCAATTGCTCGATCAGATTTTCGATGCCGGAAAGCAAAATGCAGCAAAAGAACTCTGTGAGCATTTTCTTGAACAAAATAAGAACAGTGTCATTGCCCTCTATCTATGCGGCATAATGGCCCTGCATCGCCAGCAGATCGACGATGCCTATGTACTTTCTGTTATTGATCTCTTCTATAAGCATAAACGCTGGGGACTCTGCTGGCACCTCTGTCAACGTGCCCTCAATTTTGGCGAAAATGCCGTAGTCCTGCGTATTCTTGCCGAGTGCTGCGAACAACAAAACCAAGAAGAAGAACTTTACAATATCTGGACCCGCTTGGTAAAGGTCGATTACCAGGAAGCCAACATTGTAATGACACTGGCCCGCCACAGGGAAGAACAGGGTGACGCAGCCTTGGCCTTAGACTTCTATCACAAAGCTATCAATCGCTACATCAATAACCGTAAGGTCAAGCCCATTACCGAAGCTTGGGAAGCATTAATTCGGTTGGATTTAGACCACATTGACACCTTTGGTCAAATCTCGCGCAAGATTGCCGCAATCGCGCCGCTTCAAGCCATTGACAACCTAAGCACTCTGCACGAAGCCTATCGGGCCGCAGAAAATAAAAAACATGTGATTGTTGTCCTCAAATGGATACTGGAATTGGAACCCAACGACATGCGGTTTCGCAAGATACTGGTTCAGGCCTACCGCGATCTGTATTCAGACCACAGCCGCTTGGAAGACTACATCAAGTCTTCCAATTTGGATCAGTCCTGGCGCAATGTCGCTGAAGCAATTTCCGACTTTGAAAAACATATTTCTTATGACGTGGGTAATTTTGTTTACCACAAAAACTGGGGTGTCGGTCGCATCCGCGAAATTAAAAATGACAGCATGATTATCGATTTTTCCAAAAAACGGGGACACAAGCTTTCTGTTAAAATGGCAATCGAGGCCCTTCAGAGCCTGTCCAAAGAGCATATCTGGGTCTTAAAAAGTGCCGTCAGCAGGGAGAAGCTGCACCGCCGTGTCAAAAATGACCCGGCTTGGGCCCTTCGCACCATTATCCAGAGTTTCAATAATCAGGCCGACATCAAAAAAATTAAGGGAGAATTGGTATCTCACGTCCTGACTGAAGGAGAGTGGAGCACTTGGAGCAAAAATGCGCGCAAGATGCTGAAAGAGGATGCCTCTTTCGGGGTTCATCCTGAATTGCCCAATGTTTTCATCGTGCGTGAGAAACCGATGTCCCATGGTGAAAAATTGGCGAACAGTTTCTCCGGTGAGAACGACTTTTTCAAACGGCTGAAGATCGCCCAAGAATATCTTGCCAGCAATGATGCTGATACAGATTACTTCTTGGAAATGTTCCGGTATTTTGCCTCAAATCTGAAAATTCAGAACATCAATGAACAGTACGTGGCTTCCTACCTGTACATCAAGCAGTTACAAAAAGACTATCCGTTTCTGATTATTGAAACAGAGACACCGACCTTTGACGAGATCTATTCCCAGCTCGAAAAACCCAGCGAGATATACGCCAGAATCAACAATCAGGAATTGCAGCACTACTTCCTCCGTTCTCTTCAGGAGAAAGTCAGCTCTTGGCCCGACGAAATGGCCAAGATGTTCCCCATCGCTCCCAGCGAGATGATTATTGATCTGTTGCTGGATAATGATCAATTTGAACAACTGAGAGAAATCGTTATTAATATTGTGGCCCACTTCCGGGAAATGCGTATGGCCTTTGTCTGGCTAATGCAAAATACCCGGAAGAAAACTTGGTTTGAGAACTGCCGGATACCCGGTGAGCAGTTAGTGGTTTGCATGCTGCGCCTGTTCGACCTTTCCGCGCGCGATATTTCCAGCAGAAAAGATGCCCAGGAGAATCGAAAATCTCTCCGTGTTTTGCACAAGATTTTGATCAAAGAAGACTATCTCCTGCAATTCATCGGAAGTGATGACTGCAATATTACCTTTGCCACCAGGATTTATGCTCTGCTCAAAGAAATTGACCGGATGGACAAAGACATCACCAAGCTTGAGGCCAGCTGGTTTCAGGATACCTATCAAATCCTGATTGTCCGCTTCCCCAAATTGGACCAAGACATAGCCGACAGCAATACGCCGGACATCATCAGCAGCGCAGGCCAGTTCATTTTGGTGACCCAGAATGGCCTTGACCGCCAACGCGAAGAGCTGCGCCATATTCTTGAAGTCGAAATTCCCCGAAACTCCAAAGAAATCGGTGCTGCTATTGAATTGGGCGACTTAAGTGAAAATGCCGAATACAAGGCCGGCAAGGAGACACAAGAAGCCCTGAATATTCAGGTTGGCAAATTGCGCTCTGAAATTGACAAGGCCAAAGTATTTGATCCCAGAGACACCAATCTTTCTGAAGTTGGCTTTGGTACCAAAGTGACACTGCTGAATATGGACAGATCCGAGGAAGAAGGATTCTCTATTCTGGGTCCCTGGGAGTCCGATCCGGATAAAGGGGTTATTTCTTACCTGTCTCCCTTTGGCAACAATCTGCTTGGTGCTAAAAAGAATGAAGAAATATCCTTTGAGATCAATGAAAGAAAGTCTCATTACAAAGTACTTTCTGTTGAGAAAGCGGAATTCTGATCTTTGTTTTAAATAGAAAGGCAGCAGTACTGTTGAAAGAGGCTTCCATCTTTGTCGTTCAAATTTTTGATACGTTACAGTTGTCCTAATTTTTCAATGCGCGGCTTCCCTGTGTTCATTTTCATGCACTATAAAGACTTTGCAGGCCTGCTATGAAACTTTTTCTCAACGATGCAGAAAGCCCGTTCGCACGTCGTTTTATCGAAGTTGCCCGCGAAAGGGAGCATTCTATTATCGCAGCGCGGCAACAAGTTCCCGACGAAAATAAACATTTTGTCCCTGTCGAAGGGCAGTCGGATTCACCGCAGATACTGACTTGGAACTTGGCTTCAATTTTCTCTGTTCGCTTAGTTTTGCGCCAGTGCAATTTTATTTGGGATGATGACGGGCCCTCCACCTACCTGTTTTTCCTGCAAAGTAGTATGGTCTCCACCTCGTTGTTCCGGGACAAATTGCACGAAGTACACCGGAAAATCGAGGAACAATTGTACGGACAGCTCGTTCTGCTGCGTGAACTGGAGAGCCGAAGAGCCAAATTCAGCGGCAACACCCAAGACAATGACCGCATTGTTTTCGTCGTACTCGAAGACAACAACCCCGTAGAGCTCTTAGGTGGAAGTATTTACTCTGCCTTGCGCTACAGCTTCCACCACGTCTTGAGCAATAGCAGTGACCCAAATATCTTTGGGTTTTACACGAAAAGCTATAAATATGAGTCTTTTAGTAAATTTATATTGGATAATCTGGACAAACGACCGGAAAAGCACATTGGCAAGTGGATGAACTTTCGAGAATCCTTGCTTCCCGCCACAATGGGAAACAGCTTTATCAACCGTTGGAAGTAAATGTATGAAGTATCGACTCCTCAGTTTCGCCAGCATCGTTGTCGGGCTTGTCCTCTCCCTTATCTTGGTGAGAAGTAATCCAATCGAAGCGACCCAGGCCAGCCGAATGTCCCCCATCCCCGGTACACCTATCCTGCAAGGCACTACCGTACTGACAGCAGTATTGCTGCTAACCGGTTTGTGCATTGCAACAAATCGTCTGCTCAGGGTCAAAAGATTTTGGAAGACTATACGCTATTTCTCCATTTCTGCTTTTATCATTTACATAGTGACACAAATCCTGGCCTTCTTGGTCGGGAAGCTCCCTTTCCTCCCAAGCGATCAAATTCCGGATATCTCCCGTATCCATAATTCGCTCTCAGTTTTCGGGCTCAATGCAGACACATGGAGCCAAATGCAAAATACCCCAAGCATAGTTGCTTGGGGTATTACGTTTTCTCAGTTGAGCACAAGCCATTATGTCATATGGCTGATCTTTGCCTGTGCCATTGCCTTTGTCATGCTCCACGACACTGAAGTTTCCGAGCCTACCTATAATTTAGTTGATTCCGTCAGCCGTCTCATCTTCCGGTTGTTGCAAAATCTATTCGCCCTCCTCAGCATCTACTTAGTTATTCATATGGCTTATATGATCTGGTGCCTGCGCGGTAATACTTTGCTGACTTTTTACGCCGGATTCCTCACTCGTCTGGTCATTATCACTACGCTGCTCTTTCTCATTACCCCTCTCATTCTCTCCTTTGTATATAAAGACAAAAAAGCACATTCCTTCCTACCTCAAGGATTTCTGAGCATTTTCACCAGTTTCCTGACCGGAAGTGCCATGTTCAGTATGGGAACCCTCATCATTGAACAAAAAAATCGTTTGGCCATTTCACGCAATACAGCAGGTTTACTCAACCCTTTAAACCTGCTGTTTCTCCGTCCCGGATCTGCCATTGTGTTGGCGTATTCGTTTATCACTTACTATTCCAGCAATACCCGATGGCAATTAAATTTCTTTCCTGAAGTATTTTGGCTGATCATTGTGCCAATAGGCTTCAGTATTCTTATCGGGCTCTTTTCTATCCCCAACTATTTTACGGTGCTGCCTTTTTACTTTGTGTTATTTGGCCTCGGTACTACCGATACCTTTGTTATCATGGTTCCCGTTCTTCTCTTGGGACAAAGCTTTGCCAATTGCATCGACCTGCTCAGTTGGAATCTGTCAAACTACATATATGATCGATTCTATAGCGATATCTCAGAATGAATGGTTTTCTGTGTGGCTTACAACATTGCCGAAAGATATAGCGAGTTCAACCTATGAGTGCCCGACACCAAAATCACGTTCCGAAGTCTCCCGTTCTCAAGCTGATCTATTATGCCGGAAAACTGTTCCAACGAATGGGATACTTTACCTTCCGCGAGTTCAGACAGTTTTTCAGTGTCCCCAAGGACACTCTTGCCAACAAAGACTTTGGACTGACGGCCCGCTATAACATTAACAGTATGGGACTCTGGTGTGCCGTAGGGATTGCAATCATCCATCTCATTTACTATGTCGCAGTAATTTCCGACCCGGGCAATCTTCCCAATTTTGACATCCGGGTCGAAGGCAACGGACCTATGGCCGCACTGCAAAATTTTAATTACAGCTTGGCTGAACGACTGCAAAAGAATGGTTTCCATTTAGTCAATACCAGCCTCTTTACTCTGTTCCTCATCACTTGGCTGTACATCCATTACGCCTATGGCCGCTTCTCCAAAAGAATATCACTGCTGTGCTGCATCATCTACGTAATTGGCAATAACCTGATAAGCATGACCAGCCTTTCTCTCTCCTTTACCAATGTCTGGCTCATCATGGCACCGATCATCATTATCCCGGCGGTCGGCAACCGCCGTTCCCTGCCTCTCCTACTCGCTAATTTTTTGCTACACCATCTGTTGGTCAGCTACGGACAAGACTCCTATGATATTTTGATCAGTATTGCCTCTTCTTTCGTGGCCATCTTCATCATGATGATGCAAATGGAATACTACCGACGCGAAGCGCGTTTGCAGGAATCCACCGGTGGGCTAAACGAGCGGGCCTTAGAAATCGAATTAATTAAAGAAAATATCGACAGCGGCCTCATGTTGTTGGATCCGGACTTAAAAGTCCGGCCCAATTTCAGTGACATGTGCATCAAACTACTGCACAAAAAAGACCTGAGAGACAAATACTTCCCCCAGCTATTACGTGATATAGTGGAAGGAAACCAATACTTTATCAACTCCGTCAACCACGGTGTGGACCCGGAAGGTGATGATTATGTCATCAATGACGTAAATGAGTGGGAAGAGCGGATAAAACATTATTTTGAAATGTTGGCCACGGAGCATCTCAACAATGACGAGCTGGCCTCTATCGACCCCCTCAAGTATATCAAAATCTATTCCTACGAAGGTCGCAGTTATATCAGTTTTCACGTATCCACGATCAAAGTCAAAGATCAAATCCAATATTATATGGTGCTGATCAGCAATGATACCGGAAAAGTTGCCGGCCGGTACCGGATTTTGGAACACGAACGAAAGCACCTGGAAAAAGCCCGACTACTGTTTGCTCTATCGCACGACAACCCGATCAAACAATTGGATATGCTCAACAGCTTTGCTCAAAGCTACCTGAAGCTTTGCAAGAATGTCCTGACGGAAGTTCGCAACACTTTGCCGCCACAACAACTAATAGACACTGTCACAACAGAATTTCGGTCTATGCAACAAACTCTGGGCGACTTAAACTTGGAGAGGTATGTCAACTTAGCCGACGAGCTACTCCAAAAGTGTGATAACTTCAATCGCACAGAACCGGAACACAGCGATAACGTTACCATTACGAATAAAGCCACTCAGACCCAATATATCCAACTTATTGTCGATTGTGAGCGTTTCCTGCACGAAGTGCGCCCTTTGTTTAGCCTTTCGACATTTTTTGTCCGAGAGTCCGGCTTGACCGAAGAACTCCAAAAACAGAAACAGCTTGTGTATCACAGCCTAAATCAAGATATACTCCAAAGCGATGAAATCACCGATTTCTATAACACCCAACTAAATCAGGAAAGCCAGATATTGATAAACCTCTACACTGCCTTTGAAATGCTGCTCAACCAGAACGATTTACAGTCGGAATTAGAGCTTGTCGAAGAAAAATTCAAACAGGAGCCACCCAAGCAGGAGCCACGATCAGGGACTTCAACAAAACAAAGTTCCTGACGATGTTCCCACTTCCAAACCTTTAAAAGACAGCTTTTCCCGACTTTGTTTCCCAGGAGATACATACACATGCAACGCAGCCATTACTGTGAGCTTAGCCCTCTTAAAACCGACACAACGGACCAGACCGACAATACGAACTTGGAGTCTTGCATTGGCCATACCATAATTCTCAATGGCTGGATTAAGAAGATACGCCGCCACGGGGCAATTAGCTTTCTTAATTTGCGCGACCGCTATGGCGAAGTTCAACTAACCATTGATACCGAGCAATACCCGAGCCTTGGTCCGGCAGTAGAGCAGTTACGCCTTGAATTCTGCATTGCCGCACAAGGCATCGTCCAACTGCGCCCCGAAAATATGCAAAACCCCCTCATGCATACCGGAAAAGTGGAAGTCTTCACGGAACAACTCGAAATCCTCAACTCCTGTGAGCCTCTGCCCTTTATGCTCCAAAAAGAAAAAGACCAAGTTGGAGAAAGCGACGGCGGCGAGGCGTTACGCTTAAAATACCGCTACCTCGACCTGCGCAGCGAGGGTATGCAAAAGCGCATAATTCTGCGTCACCGACTAAAACACCAAGTCCACGAGTTCCTGCACCAAAACCAATTTCTGGAAATTGAGACCCCAACCCTAATCCGCTCCATGCCCGAAGGAGCACGAGACTACTTGGTGCCCTCGCGCATCCACACCGGCAAATTTTACGCCCTGCCGCAATCCCCCCAGCTCTACAAGCAGCTGTTGATGGTTGGCGGCTTGGATCGTTACTACCAGATGGCCCGCTGCTACCGAGACGAAGATGCACGCGGTGATCGTCAGCCCGAATTTACCCAGCTCGACTTGGAAATGAGCTTTGTCCAAGGTCAGGATGTTCGACAACTGATCGAAGATTTGATGTGCAGCATCTGGCACAAAGTACTCGGGCCGAAACAGAGCCGGAAACTCAGCCGACCCTTCCCCCGTTTGAGCTATCAAGAAGCCATGAACCAATATGGCAGCGACAAACCGGACCTCCGCAACCCCTTGCAGTTACAGGATTTTGCCGAATTTGCCGAGAATTCTGACTTTGGACTATTCCGGCAGTGCCTGGCCGACAGTGCAAAGAAGGGCTGCGTCAAAGTTTTGGTCGCGCCAAAGGCCGGCGAATATTGCAGCCGCAAAGTTATAGCCGAGCTCGAAGATGAGGCCAAAAAGTATGGAGCCAAGGGTTTGGCTTGGACGCGCGTAGGTTCCGGGAGTTTTGACGGTGGTATTGGACGCTTCTTCCAGGAACAATTTACCGCAATATCCCAACGCTACGGCCTCCAAGCCGGTGATGTACTGTTTTTCGGGGCCGATCATTGGACTACAGCTTGTGAAGCACTCGGAGCCGTCCGCAAAAAACTGGGTACGGCTCTGAACCTGATTGATAAAGACACCTTTGCCTTTGCCTGGGTACTGGACTTTCCTCTGTTTCTGCCCACCGACAAAGAGGCCAACGATACCGGTACTGCCAATACCGGGTGGGCCGCAGCTCACCATATGTTCTGCATGCCCCACCCGGAATACATCGAAACAATGGAACAAGACCCGGGTGCCGTACGTGGCAATATTTACGACTTAGTTCTGAACGGCTACGAACTGGGTTCTGGCTCGATCCGCATCCACCGCGCCGACCTTCAGGAAAGGATCTTCGATATCGTAGGCTATCCCAAAGATATTGCTCAGGAACGTTTTGGCTTTATTCTGGAAGCGTTCCGCCACGGTGCCCCTCCCCACGGCGGATTCGCCATTGGACTGGACCGCTTGGCCATGATCATGGCGGGTAAAGACAGTATTAAGGATGTCATTGCCTTCCCTAAAAATAATTTGGGGCAGTCCCTGACCGATCTGTCACCCGGAAAAGTCACCCCGGAACAACTGGCCGAGCTAAAAATAGCTCCGCTGCCCGAACAAAAATAAGACCCGCAACACCTCTTAAGGAATATTCCTATGGCTCCAAACAAGCGACCTTTTCGGATTCTGCTACTCGGCATCGGTACCGTGGGCGGTGCCGTACTGCGAATTTTGCAAAAGCAAACGCAGTCTGCCGGGATAGTGACAGAGCTGGCGGCCGTGATGTCAAGGCATGCCGGACAACGCTTGAAGGAGCAAACTCCCGAATACGCACAGCAACTTGATCCGGGACAAATTTTCAACAGTTGGGAAGAGCTGCGAGAGGCTCTCGAAGACGGCACGGAGGAGCCTGGCCCAATTGGCTCGATTGATACCGTTGTGGAGCTGATCGGCGGCACCGATAGCTGTTTGCCAATTTACCGCTATTTTTTGCAGCGAAAAATCCCTATTGTTACCGCTAACAAAGCTCTTTTGGCCGAATATGGAACGGAATTGTACCCCTTGGCTCAGCAGAATCAGACCTTCATCGCCTGCGAAGCCAGTTGCGGCGGCGGCATCCCGATACTCCAGACGTTGCTCTACGGGCTACGTGCCAACCGTATCCATGAATTCCACGGAGTGCTGAACGGCACTTGTAATTTTATTCTTTCCCGGATGGCTGCGGAGGGCCACAGCTACGCCGATGTACTGCACCAAGCCCAAGCTGCCGGCCTGGCCGAAGCCAACCCTTTCCTAGATGTTTCCGGCACCGACACGGCCCATAAGTTGAGCATCCTGGCTACGATGAGCTTCGGCTATAGTTTAAAACTACAGGATATTCCCACCAGTGGGATCGATACCTTGACGAAAACACAGATTCAGGCGGGTAAACGGTTGGGCTTGGCCACAAAACTCCTGGCCTCGGCCCGGCTGTCGGACCGGGCAACCGAACAAACCAATATCGCCCTGAGAGTTGGGCCTTGCTTCGTCCCACAACAGGGCCGGAACTGTCCCGAATTACAGGAATCTTTGACAGCATCTCCCCTAGCTTCTTTGACTGACAGTTTCAACGGTATTTCCTTCTACGGAGATACCGTCGGCCATATTTACTTAGAAGGGCGCGGAGCCGGGGGCAGTGCCACTGCTTCCGCCGTCCTGTCCGACCTCATACAGATACAGAATGGCTCTTATCCTTCCGTATTTGCCGATTTCCCCAATTGGCCCCGGCCCGAAAAATTACCGGTAGAAAATAGTTGGTCAGAATTCCGGCAAAACTGGCTGGTCTTCGTACCTTTAACAAAACTGGCAACTGTGGAAAAATTGGCCGACCAACAGCAACTACGCTGCCAAAATTTGTTTAGAGAAGAAGGCCATCAGGTTTTCTTCTTTACACAGGCATCTGCAACCCAAATGGAACAACTGGCCCGCTCACTCTCCACCGGTAAAGACACGAATGCCGATGCCGCGCCGGTGTATATTCCCATTCTTCAAGTGCCGGAAGAACGCTTACAAGGGGACATAGACTAAACATATTACTCTTTTATAAGAAACACTTTAGTTCTATATGACCATACGGTGCTATTGACCTTGATCTCTCATTAAGGTATGTTGGCCTGCAATCATCAACACTGAGTGCGGGAACAATGAAAAAGAAATTTGTCCTCCTTCCCTTTGGTCTCTTGGGTGGATTGGCCACCTTTTTGGGAGGACTTGTCGGGGGGGTTGCTATCTCGGTTCTGCTAGTTCGCAGCCTTTTGGCTGTGGTTATTTGCATAGCAAGCCTTTCAGCCCTCTTTTACCTCCTGTCGAAGACTGTCTTTCCGGATGCGGACCCTTTTCAGGATACCGATCCGCCCCAAGAACCCCCGCGTCCGGACAGGGAAACCCCCGAAGAAGACCAAACCGCAAGCTTGAGGCCGAAACGACAGAGCAGTATTTTGCCTCGCAGCAAAAGCCGGGCAAAAAAACGCTCAGAAGAAGATCTTCTGATTGCGGCCAGTGATCGGCACCGTGACAGCAGCATGCTGAGTGCAGACAGCTTGGCCCATAAAATTGAACAGGAAGCCAGAGCCCAAAATCAACAAAATAGCAACACTATTGAAGGACAACTGCGCAGCACTGATACCGGAGAATTGGCCAATTTGGTACGGCATTCCATCAATGAGGAATTATAGTGGAAGAAAATATTATCGATGGTATCCCTGAAGAGCAGCTATGGCAGCGATATTGCAAAAATAGGGATATAGAAACGCGCGATAAGATTATCAACCAGTACGCCCCCCTCGTAAAATATGTCGCAGGTAAAGTTTCGGTGGGCCTTCCCGCATCGGTAAGTTTCAGTGATTTGGTCAGTTTTGGTACGTTTGGCCTGCTCGATGCTATTGAGAAGTTTAATCCGGACAAACACGTCAAATTTAAAACCTACGCCGTCACTCGGATTCGCGGTGCAATCTTTGACGAATTGCGGGCCATAGACTGGATTCCCCGTTCCGTGCGCCAGAAATCCCGTGAGATCGATGAGCAGGTTCAATATTTGGAAGTTCGTTATGGCCGGCCCCCTACAGACAATGAGATAGCCCAATCCCTGAATATGTCACAGGAAGAGTTCAACCAAACTCTGTTAAAGCTCAGCAGCACGTCTCTTCTTTCGTTAAACGACATGCTCAGTGTCGCTGATGACGAAAGCCTGCCCCGCATTGAGACTGTCCGTTCTCCCAACCGCTACCAACCGGAAGAAGTGGCCGAACGCCAAGAAATCCGACAGGTTATTGTCAATGCGATCAATGAATTGCCGGAAAAAGAAAAGATGATCTTGGTGCTGTATTACTACGAAGACCTAACCTTAAAAGAAATCGGATCTTTGCTCGAAGTTACCGAATCCCGGGTTTCCCAGCTACACACCCGGGCTGTAATGCGCTTGCGAAACATTCTCTCCAATAATCGAAGAGGTATTACCGGCTGAAACAAAATCGTTCCCGGCCTGTCCTGTTTCTTCAGTTATATGTTTTCAAATCCGATACTACTACTGTGGTCTGTCGTCCCCGCCGGCCGGCCAAAGGCTCTGTATTTGGTGAAATATTAAGGCACCGTCCACGAGCTTCCTCACAGGCCCGCAAGCTTGTGCCCTCTCCGAGCCCGGCGGCCTTTCCGACAAACCGGGAGATACACAGACCTGAAAGGTAGGCCCGAGGTAAACCGGAGGCAGACCCAAGGACAGCCGCAGGCAGCCAGGCTTGACAACAAAAAAGGATAGCCATGAATATCACCGAATTTCGCAGTCTGATTGCAGAGCAACTTGAGCTTGACCGCAAGGTAAAGCGACACCGCATGTCAGGCCCCGATTTAGACCTCCTTCTAAAGGAGGCCTCCCAACAACTGCAAACGCCCCTCAACCAACTGGACTACGAGATTGAGGCGCGTGGTAACCGTGGTTTGATGCGAATCATTAAACCTAAAAATTTTAAAATCTTGGTGTACCGCAGCGAGGTAGACCGTACCGAAGAACAGGCTGACTTTGCCGCCGACATGGTCGCCCAACAAGAGCTATTTGCTTCTATTCCGGGCAAGATGTTTATCCAGATACATCCTGATGGCGTGTATCTAAAACTCATTGCCCCCAAAAATGGCGGCAAACCCGTCTCCGAACAGGACATCCTATTGCAGATGAATCGGCTTTTGGGACAACAACCTAAACGCCGTATTATTCGTGATTTATGCCACCGTGAAGCTTCTGAATATACCAAAATTGCCGAAATTGATCATCGCCCCAAAGCAGATGCCCGTGTCAATGTACAAGTTTCTCAGGACCGCATGCAGGCCGTTATGATTGTGACCGAGCCCATGGACTACGGTGCCCACCTGCAATACACAACCCTGAGTGATGTCCTGCACGACAACGGCATTACCTACGGTTATGATGAACAGTCTCTCCAGGATTTCTGCGATGAACCAATTTATAATCAAGCCATCCCTATCGCACAAGGCAAGCTTCCTGTCCACGGAGTAGACTTGTACATTGAAGTTTTTGACAGTCCCCATGACGACATCGCTATGGAAGAAGGCGGCGCAATGAATCTGCGCTCCCGCAGCAACCTTCGTGTCGTGACCAAAGGGACCGTTATCGGAATGTTGCATGAAGCTTCCCCCGGAGAATTTGGTTATAACGTCCTGGAGGAACCGCTGGAACCTCTCACCGGTTCAGATCGACCCTATACCATTGGTGTTGGCTGCCGCCTGGAACCGGAATCCAAAGAAATCTTCGCCGCAACTTCCGGAGAGGTTGTTTTTGATGAAGAACTACAACTAATTAAAGTATTGGAGATTTATGTTGTTGAAGGCAACCTCCAGAACAATATCGACTTTCCCGGCTCTATTCTGATCAAGGGAGATGTCGAAAATGGTTACAGCATCAAGGCCGAGGCCAATATCACCATCATCGGGCACTTGGGAAAAACCCAGGTAGAGTGTGGCGGACAATTAGTAATCAAAGCCGGTGTCAATGCCGTCGATGCCTTCCACGAAATCATGGTCCACGCCAAAGATAATATCTATACGCGTTACATCAATAATGCCGGAGTTTCCTCAGACAAGAGTATTATTATTGAGGATGGTATTTTGGGTTCCACTGTTTTCGCGGATGAATACATCATATGTCGGGGCAGGCGCGGAGTCATCAATGCCTCCGTCATTAACGCAAGGTTGGGCATCTACGCCAAAAACTTCGGCTCGGCCAGTGCCACGGCGACTGAACTGGTCGTTGCCATGCCGAAAAAATTGCAGGAAGAACGCGATTCTCTACAGGAAAAATATGAGAATTACCGGGCAAAAATTAAGCCTCTCAAGCAAGGGCTCAATGTCCAAAATCGCCAGAAAGAAATCATGAGCCAAAGCGGTTCGATCAACCCGGAACTACAGGAACAGATCAACCAAAAAATGCGTGATCTGGAGTCCGATATCGAACAGGTCGAAGAGATTCTGCACGCAGTGAACGTCCGTTTACAGGAATTAGAGGTAGAGACAGAAATTCTTTCTCAAAAAGCATTTATCAGCAATGAAAAACTTCTCAATCCGGGTGTGGTGATCACCATTGGTATCCATCACATGGATGTCCAGACGGTCTATACCAAAGGACTGACGTTTCGCCTGAAAAATGATGAAATAAATCCCCACCCCTTGGAAGAATTTGACTTGGAGCAATTTAATTTAGACGAAGTATGACGGCAAAAATCTGTTGGAGACTTCCAACCCAAAACTTGGCAGAGACAGAAGACACTGCCGGATTGTGAAGGGGTTTCAGCGGAAGTAAACCAATGGAATTAAACCAACGGGAAGGAGCTTAGTTTATGTCTATTCGACTTATGGATATACAAAGTACCTATTTGCGTATGGGTGAAGTGTCCCGCGAGCAGGACAAAAAAATCAAAAAGGAAGATCGCGAGCAAAGCTTCCGGAAACAGATGCAGAAATCTCGCGAAGAAAACTCTGACCACACCGTTGGCCAGGCAAAGGAAACCCATGCCGACCAAACGGTAAAAGAGCATGAAGATCGCGGTCTGCCGGTGCGGAAAAAGCCACATGAGGAAAAAAGCGAGGACTTGGGAGATCCTTTTCCCCGAAAACAGCAAAGATCGGCCCAAGACTTGGCCTTACCAATGATTACACTGGCAGAAAGCACTCCGACCATCAGCGACCATCCCTTAAACTACACCCAAGACCCTTACGACCCGGACTTGGGCCATCATATTAATATTGAGAGCTGATTGATGCTTGATTCCTCCGGATATCATCAGGAACAGAAAAGACACTTACACGCAGAACAACAAGAACAGCAACGAAAAGATTGGCTGCTGCAACAAGAACTTGGAACTATTCAGAATCTTTACGGTGCCGGGGCTGTCGAAGAACAGTTGCAATTTGCCTTAGCCGGCCATGCCATGGCCTGCGGCATCCCGTTTGTCCTCACCCTCGCCGAAAACCGGAACCTGCTCGACATCCCTCTGTTCAGGTATCTGCAAACACGGAAACCCAAACCCATCCATGTCATCAGTCCTGCCGGCCTGCACAAAACGATTATGGCAGGCCGTAGCTATGCGGAAGTCTCCGGCATCGAATCACCCGAATTACTATGGCTAAGAATTCCCGAATTGCCTGCTACAGGGACACAGAATCGGCAAAAATTCATGGAGAATCTGGAATATTTTGAGCAGTGGTACAGTATTTTGCTGCAAAATCGACTGCCGGCCCCCGGGCTTGGGCCAAGACGCGGCCAAGGCTCAAACTCAGGGCCCGAAGGGCCCTGTCTTCTGGGACTTAGCATCAGTGACACATTACTGCAAAATGCCCACGAGATACCTCTGCTCCAAAGATTGCTCAGCTCCTTCCCTCTCCAACTTTCTTCCGGCAGCTCCCCGGACAGTGCGCACGGCACGGCCGGCGGCGACACGTCAGCTCCGTCCGCACTCATCCCATACCGCCATTTACAGGCTCAAATGCTTGATAAAAAGGCTTCCGCACCGGAAGCTTTTCTCAATCCGGAGGCCGGTGCGATCCGGGCAATATGCAGGCATCCTTCGGAACAGCAATTAACCGAGCTGCTTAAACAACTACAGTTATTGGGCAAACTCTCATCTGCGAAAACAGAATCGCCAGCAGAATCGCAGTCGCTCCGGCAAATGGCTGAACTTATGCCGACAGAACTGCGTCAACATCGCAATCACCGCAAAGCGGTGATTGGACCCTATGGCTGGCAAATACTCCTAAAATTTTGCGGGAAACTAGCCTGCCCAACCCCGGACCCGGACAAAGACGAAGAAGAGAACAAGAACACAGAGGACCAAGAGTCCGACCGACAAAACCTATGGAACGGCTGGGGCCTGCTCTTGGGTTTATGTAGCGGTTGCTCCGACTTTGAGGCCATATATTTGGCAGCCCCCAAAAAATGGCAAACACTGTTACAGCAATATTCCCAACTGTTGACACTCCGGAGCCCCGGCTCGGAGGCCGGGCTGTCCTCAACATCAAAAACGCAGCCCAGCAAAATACAGCAAACCTTCCACCAATTCAGCCCGGTAATCAATGCCCGTTTCCGGTACATATCACGCAAACAGCTCTGCCAAATTCCCGACGAGCAACGCGGCAGCATCAGTATTTACGATGGGGATGGCAACGCCTCCGGCCCATACTCCTGCAAGCGTATCTCCGATACAATTTTTCAGATCAGCAATCCCTATCTGGGCTACCAAGTGACCCAATACCGGCTCAGTGGCCGGAGTTGCGAACTGGACATAGCAAACAACAGCAAGATGGCTGACGATTCTTCTGCGGAAAAAATTGCCCCGCCTGTTGGCAATGACGGAGACCAAGACCACAAATCGCAGAAAAAGCGCGAAATTAGGGACACCTGGCAAAAGCTGAGCAGAGAATTCCCTTTGTCTGAAGAGCTTTCGGTCTATTTTATGCAAAATTTCTGCTACCCATTGCCCCAAAAACTCGAGCTGCTGCTGAAACACCTGCACACACAATTAGAACAAAGAGAAAAGACCTCGCCCGGACCCTCATAGATTAGGTAGATTAGGAGTATTATTACTTAAAGGCCTTTATTTGAAGGTATTACTTAAATATACTTGCTTAAAATTTCTGAAATAAACGACATATCTCTTATTAATACAACATGTTAAACCCTTGGATCATTGCCAAAAGATACATGACAGCACCCCAGACCAAGGCCAATACGGTCTCTAACAAGTACAAAATATTGCGCATTGGCAATCGCAACCAAAGACGGTAGTGCAATTTGAGATTATTTTGGTATCGCTGTATGTTCCAAGCGCGCCGTGCCCCTGCTGCTTCTCTCTTGACCTGTACACCCGCACTCTTTTCCCCGGCGCTCGGAGTCTGCTTCCACTCCCACAATCTCCACACATTTCGGAAACTCCGAGGACCGGACTGATCTTCCCGACCAACCGGGCTAGCTTCATCCTCGTCCCCACTTCCGTCTCTGTTTACATTTTCGGCCGAGCTCTCTCTGTTCTCCCGGTTCTCCTTTGAAGTCTCTTTCCAAGGCTCTTTCCAAGCTGCTTGGGAAGCCGCAGCCCTCATTTGGGAGGCCAAATCTCTCCGGGCCACCAAATATTCTTGGGCTCCTTGCATAATTTGGCTGCCCGGAGCCAACAAAAATAGCAACACCGAAACTACCGCATACAGTAGAGCACTATAGAACCCCAGCTCCAATACCAAGACGAAATTTGGCTCAGCCAGCTCCTGAATATCTGCGGTCACAAACAACAACCCAAAAAACAAATTGAGGGAGCGAAGAACACTTTGCCCTGCCCGCACCAAGTACCAGAAAAGCAAAAACGCTGCGTATTGCCGCCCTTCTCCCGCCAACAAAGCCACGGTTAAATGCCGAAGCACGTGGCCGGAATATTTCTTCCGATCTCGTCCCATCTTTTCTTCTTCTGTTTTCGGTCCTTTTGCCAGCCTCTCTTGCAGGCCTCCGGCATCTGATCACAAACGAACCGCTATCTCCGGAAGGCTGCCGTATCGACGAAAGCCTCCTCCTGACCGCGAAAATACATACCTATCTTTCGGCTCAAATGTTCTCCGTTTACGGCCTCCGGAGCCAGAGCAAAAATGCCTCCGGCCTTCTTTTGAGCATCCTGAACATCTCCGGACGCATTTTTAGACAAATCTTTGGGCCCGTCTTGGCCACCCTGAGTCGAAACAAATAGGATATTCTTCTTGTTCCCACCAAAGCAGCAAGAAGTAATTTTGGGCGTGCCGACTTCCAAACGCCCCAGTTCTCTGCCATCTGTGCCGAAGCATGAGACGAGACCGGCCCCGGTCTCCGCCAACCAGATCCGGCCTTCCTGATCGACACAAAGGCCGTCCGGGCGACCCGGCCGGCCTGTAAAGTCAATCCGCTTCTCCCGGGAGGACCAGTCGATCTCCCCTCGCTCTATATTCTGAACCGCGAAGCGATAGACCACAAAATCGCGAGTATCCGCAAAGTAGAGAAAATCGCGTTGCGGGCTCAGCCCCATACCGTTAGCTAATTTCAAATTCTCCTGCACGACCACAACACTGCGCTGCGCTACGTCAAACAGCAGCAGACGCGAATCGGCATTACCATCACTCGGCATCGTGCCACACAACACAAATGCGCCTCTATTCAAGGGTACCCCACTGCTCACAGGCAATGCAAGAACGTCATTGAAGCGGCTTGGCACCAGACCGGCCTCCACTTGGCAGTACAGCTCCGGCGAGGACTGCATTTCACTGTCGTAACTATAGTCCCATTCGTATATCCGCCCCTCAGTGGCAAATAATAAAAAACCGGACTTGCCGGCACCGGCAGCCGTGCGAAACACAAAACCTCCGATCGGCTCGTCCATTTGCAAAATGCAGGCTGACTCGAAGTGTTCCGGCTGCTCACAGCCATGATCCACCTCTCCGGTCACTCCGGAAAAATGACCGCGGAACACCTTTCCGGCCGGGATGTCCAGCCAGTACAAGGCGTTATCCTGCGAGTTCCACAGAATATTTTCTCCGGTATCATGACCATAGTATGCGATTTGTTCCACTGTCATACTCCTTGAATCACCCTTTTGGGCAACGGGAAAAAGAATCGTTGTAATCGGAGAATCCCGGTAGTAGCAGAGACTCCGGGAAACTATCAAAACTCCCGTTCAAACTCTACTAACCCGTGTTCGTGCAGGAATCACGGCCCCTGTCACGGAACAAATTTGCCCGATTTTTCCCGGAATACATTCCGTTTTACCAACGGGTCAGGAGGCCCAAATCTCAGCGAAAATACCGGTGAACCAATTTTTGCAGTGCCAAATAATCCTGCATGGAAACCGTTTCCTGAATGCTGTGCATGGCATACATTGGCAGGCCGATGTCCACTCCGCGAATGCCCAACCGGCCGGAAAGAATCGGGCCGATAGTACTCCCGGTAGGTCGGTCCGAACGCGGCACCGCACTTTGTAAGCGGCAACCAGCCGTTGCCGCAACGGCCCGAATGTGCGCGATGCTAAACGGCTCACTGCTATAACTGGCACCGTTGGGCAATTTCAATGCCGGACCGCCACCCATCTTCAGATCGTAATTCGGGTCAAACGCTTCCGGATAGCTGGGATGGCCGGCATGGGCCCCATCCAGTGACAGCAGAAATGAACGGGCTTGGGTACGCACCCAGAGCTCCCAACCGTCCACTGTTCCGGAATTTTCACCCACAGCTTTTTGGCCCAATTCCGGCCCAACTTGGGGTGCATTTCGGACAATGCGCTGTAACACATCCGCTACAAAATTCGATGCCGCACCCTCGTAGGTATGACTGCCAACCTCTTCCCCGTTACAGAACACCGCTACCGGCCATTTGTCGGGCTGACAGTTCTTCTGTCGGAGTTGCCTCATTTCATCCAACAACAGACAGACCATCGACATATCGTCCAGCCGAGCCCCGCTGAGCAGCTCTCCATCCAAACCAATGAGTTCCGGTTTTTGGCTGCTGCATAGCTGCAATTCACAGGTTTCTGTATCGGCCAATCCCAGTTTCCGGCGCAGCAACAACTCCGCCGACTCGTCTCCCGAAGCATTTCCGGGCTCTTGGCCGAACACGGCCTTTAGCTGAGTCTGGGCATTATAGCTCAGTTTACTGTTGGCTTCCCGGTTGAGATGAATTGCCAAGTTTGGCAGCAGAGCCACAGGCTTCTGCACATGGATATGGCGCAGCTTACTTTTTCTTCCGTCTGACGTTACGGCAATACCCGCCACCGCAAGACTTCGGTCTGTATGGGTCGCAAATATGGGGCTGCCGTAGACCGAGACATGACAAGCCAAGACTCCGTGATCAAAATGGGCACTCTCGGTCTTCAGTTTTAAACAGGGGCTGTCAGTATGGGCACCCGCCAAGCTCAGACCACTTTGCCAAGGGGCTTCTGACCCACACAGCCAAACAATGAGGCTACCGCCGCGCAGGCAGAAAAACCCCTCACCCGGTTTGGCCTTGCTCAGTCCGCCCCAGGAATCTTCTTCAAAAAGCTCACGGAAGCCTGCTTCCAATAGCTTTTCTTTGCTCTGCTCAACAGCATGAAAAGGTGTTGGGCAGGCAAACAAAAATCGGCTTAGCGAATCGGCAATTTCCTGACTCATACCAGTTCAGCTCCATGTGACGGACCCCGGAAAAGTCCCGGAGACCCAAACGGCAGAACAAAGACAAAACAGGCCAAGTCTGAAGCTTGGCTCCAAGGACTTGGCCCTCTTGCCTGCCTAGAATTGCAGGAAGGATTCGCGACTAGTCGCGACGTCCCAAGATCATCAGGATGCGGATAAACAGACCGATGAAAGTAATGTAAAGAGAGAAGGACGCGATAATACTAATACGCAGGAAACTTACTTCGTCGGTTTCATTCATTTCATCCGCCATACGCTTGAGTTCCTGAGTCTGAAAAGCAGCCAGCAGCGTATAAACCAACACCGCGACATAGTTAATCAGTATCTCAAGACCACTGGAACGCATAAACAAATTGATCAACGAGGCAATGATGACACCGATGAGGCCCATCAGCAAATAAGAACGCATGCCACTCAAATCTTTTTTAGTTGTGGTGCCGTAAATAGCCATAGTGGCAAAGGTGCCTGCGGCGATAAAAAAGGCACTGTAGATTACTGACTGAGCATACACTTTAAAAATCCAAGCCAGCAACATACCTTGCAGCATAGCATACAAGCCATACAGCAGGGTTGCCTTATTTGTACTCAGCTTCATCACCATCTTCGGCAGGAACCAAGTCAACGCCAAAATTGCAACGACAAGGACCACATAACTACCACCTTGCAGGTAGGAAAACAGAGCGGAGTTGGCGGTAAGATATGCGGTCAGACCGGTAATGACCAAGGCCATACACATCCATGTATAAACGTTGCGCAGAAAATTCTGCTCCAGCGTTTTGGCACGGCCCACGTTGAGATCGAGCGGATCACTCATTTTGAAACCTCCTTACATTCGTTTCAAACGTCTTTTGCTGCCAAGTCTAATTATTTCCGGCTATTCAGGCAAGGGCAACCGGACGAAGGCAGGCCGACAAGAGGGCTAACAGAGTTCGCCTCTTATCCAGCCAAACCATCGCAAAATAAAAGGCGGGCAAGCCGACAAGACTACTTCGAATGCTCGTTGAAAAAGTGGACGGCTTCCTCATAGACCTTTTTCTCATTTTCACTGTGCACAAAACCGTGGCCTTCATTCTCATAGCGGAAATATTCCACTTCCTTACCCGCATCCTGGAGTTTTTGGACAATTTCTTCGGACTGGGCAATGGGCACACGGATGTCATTGGCCCCGTGATGGACCTGCAAAGGAGTTTTAATCTTATCCACGTGATAGTATGGGGACACACGCTTGTTTAGAGCATCATCGGTTCTCGGGTCTCCCCCCATCTCCAATATCCAATAAGCCTGCGCAGCAGGACTATTATAACTGTCGACAAAACTCGCCAGTTCTGCCGGACCAAAAATATCCACAGCCGCATTAAAATATTCCGGATATTGAGTAATGGTAGAAAGCACACTAAAACCGCCGAAACTTCCCCCAATAATAAACATATTCTCCGAATCGACAAAAGGCATCGTTTTCGCATAGTCGCTTACAGCTATAAGATCTTTGATATGAGAACCACCCCAGTCCCCGTTATCCATGTTTTGGTACTCTGTTCCATAGCCGCCACTGCCACGCACATTGGGAATGGCCATGATGAAACCCCGATTGGCAAAATATTGTTTCACATTGCTGAAATTCGGGTCCTCAACATCCTGCGGGCCTCCGTGCACAAGAAGTACAACAGGTCTTTTATTTTCTGTAGATGTACCATTAGGCACGAGGAAATGCGTTGGAACTTTCATCCCGTCAAAACTCTTCACAAACACAGAATATATCTTGCCAAAATCTGCGTCGGGAATTCCAGATAAGTTGGCATTGTAAGCCAATTTAATATCATCACCGTGCACATAATAATATTTGCCGGGAACATTGCCGGCAGACTGTACCAGTACTTTTACATCACTGCGGTTCGGATGTTGCACAATTTCCGTAATATTCTCCAGAGGTAAGGACAATGCCTTTCCCACAATGCCATCAAACAGCTTTGTCTCATTTTGGAAGGTCCCGCGATACTCTAAAACAGTCTTATCCAAAGCAGGGAAATACTTCAGACCGGAAATGGCTTCTTTGCCACTCGCCAGTTTTTTTTCCTTGGTAGCCGTGTTGTACACCCATAATCGTTCCCCGGAAGAATCCAGTGTACTCAGCATGTAGAGTTCATCACCCTTAAAGAACAGGGGTAGAGTGGAAACCTCGGCCGTCCCGTTCTTTCCCTCCTGGATGACTATCGGTTCTTCATTGCCTTCAAGTTCCCTGAGATACAGTGTGTTTGAATCATTGGTATGAAACTCAATGTACGCGATATATCGATCTCCTATTCCAAAATCCGCATACCACGTACCATCTTTGGCAACGATTTCCTCCAACTCGCCGGTTTCCGTATGGAAGGCTATAATTGCAATACTTCCCTGGCCATCCTTGGTTTGCAGAAAGAAAAGCTTCTTACCGTCCTCGCTAAATTTGCCCAAGATCGATTTTTCTTTACCATCGTATTGGGTAATTACCTCGGCTTTTTGTTCTGCCAAGTCATAGCGGTAAATTTCATACAATTCACTGCCCCCTCGATCCATTTCAAAATACAGAGTTTCGCCGTCGGGAGAGAACAGGTAGGAGTGTATCGGTTCTTCCGGATGATCATACACGAGTCCGATTGTTTCACTTTCCGGATCATAGGTGGCAATATTACCATCCTGTATGAAGTATAAGTCATCCGAACTCGGAGAAAACGCAAGCTCGGAGAGTTTAGAGACCTTGCTAAACTCATCGTAACTATACTCCGGAGCAACACTCGATGTATCCTGCTGCACTTGTCTGCTCAGACTATTGCAAGAAAACAAAATAAAAATAAAAGTAAATAATAGGTATAATCGACCCATATTCTTCATGAAATTCTCCTTAGTTTTTACATAAATTTTTGAAGAGGATGCAAAAACAGCCTACACTTCCACTCTTCCGTCGAGTATACTAACACAAACTTAGTATCGTTACAAGACCATCAGATAAAGTACCCAACTTTTCGTTGGTTCATATCTTTCTTTATCTTTGTTACCTACCTAACATTTTTTATATTTACAATATTTCCTCACCTTTGTTAATTCATCAGACAGAGGTGCACCGAATCCCCAGTAAGACCTTTTCAGTGACAGAACTTTCCGTGCCTTGTTCTCCGCCAATGCCATATTCCGGAAGGTCCGTTGCAGTTTGCTGCCAGTACCAGGCATCGCCTTGCGTTTCAGAGAGCAACTCATCCCCAAAGGCGGCCAAAGCCTCTTCGACCTCCCGGGAGGAGCCGCCCAGCAAGATTTCGATACGCCGGGAAACTTGTAAATCGGCCTCTTTGCGGAGGTTCTGTACCAAGCGAATGATATCACGGATCAAACCTTCACGGTACAGTTCCGCGTTGACCGCAGTTTGTAGGGCCAGAGTCAGGCGGCCCTCATTGAGGACACAAAAACCTTCCTTCTCCCGGCGGCGGATGTCCAAGTGTTCGGCACTAAGCTCAAATGTACTGTGCTGCTGACCGTTAAGAGTCAGCGTTACACTTTCGCCGCCAAGAATTTTGCCAATGCCCGCCGAGTCGAGTTTCTCCACTTCAGAGGCCAACAACTTCATATCTTTCCCCAGCAACTTGCCCAACACGCGGAAATTTGCCTTGGCACTGTAATGTACCAGCTCTTCCTCGTTCTCATCAATGCAAACACGCTTAACGTTGAGCTCTTCGCCAATCAGGCCGAGGAGCTCCTGCAAACGTGCCTTTTCCGTTTCGCTGCGCGTCACTATACGTGCTTCGGCCAACGGTTGGCGGTTCCGGATCTGCTGCCGGGCGCGCAAGCTGCGCCCCAACGAAACACAACGCCGGGCCAAGCTCATCTGAGCTTCCAGCTCCGGACGGCGCATGGCCTGCTGCACTTCGGGGAAAGAACAGAGGTGCACCGATTCCGGCGCAGCACCGTCAGCACCGTCAGTACAATGAACACCATTAGCACCATGGGCCAACTGCTCCTCTGTTTGCAGACCGCGATAGATCTTTTCGCTGATAAAGGGAATCAACGGAGCGCAGACGCGCATCAGTTGGTCTAAAACATACCGAAGGGTGGCATAGGCATCACATTTGTCCTCATCCCGGCCACTTTTCCAGAAACGTCGGCGCGAACGTCGGATATACCAGTTGTTCAGCAGGTCGATAAAATCAAACAGCGGCGTCACAGCCTGTGGTAAAAAGAGCTGTTCCATCGCGGTGCGAAACTTCCCGATCAAAGTTTCCAACTCGGAGAGTATCCACTGGTCCAGCGGGTTTTGCGGATTTTGCGGCACAGAAACCGCAAAGACCTTGTCGGCATTGGCGTAGGTGACATAAAAACTGTAGGCGTTCCACAGCGGCAGAATGATACTTTTGAGTACGTTCTTCACCCCCGCATCGGAAAAACGAATGGGCTCACCCTTGACCACGGCACTGCTCAACAGATAGATACGCATAGCATCCGCCCCAAAGCTTTCCATCACCTCTTCCGGCGGCGTGTAGTTGCGCAGGGACTTGGACATTTTCCTGCCGTCTTCGGCCAAAATCATGCCGCTGGTGACACAACTCTTGAAGGCGGGGCGGCCAAACAGAGCCGTAGAGAGTACTGTCAGCGTGTAGAACCAGCCCCGCGTTTGGTCCAACGATTCATTGATGAAGTGAGCCGGGAAGTTTTTTTCAAACCAGTCTTTATTTTCAAACGGGTAGTGGTTCTGGGCATAAGGCATCGCCCCGGACTCAAACCAACAGTCCAGCACTTCGCTGACGCGGTGCATTTTCCGTTCTGTCCCTTCCGATGCGCATTCGACACAGTCAAATTCCAAGTGATCAATGAAATGCTTGTGTAAATCGGTGATTTTCTCCCCTGTGAGCTCTTCGAGCTCGGCGCGACCGGAAAGACAACGGTAATGCCCGGCTTCGCACAGCCAAATGGGAATGGGGTTGCCCCAGTATCGATTGCGCGATATCGACCAGTCCCGGGCATTGGCCAGCCAGTTGCCAAAACGGCCGTCCCGAAGATGTTCGGGCACCCAGTAGATTTCCGAGTTGGACCGGAGTAACTGCTCCCGCAGGGATTCTACCTTGACAAACCACGAAGAGATGGCCCGGTAAATCAAGGGAGATTCGCAACGCCAGCAGTGCGGGTAAGAGTGCAGGATTTGTCCCTGCCGGAAAACCGAGCCGGCATCCTTAAGGTACTTACTGACATCTTTGTTCGCATCGCGCACGAACCGGCCCGCAAAGTCCCGCACTTCCTCGGTGTAACGGCATTCTTCGTCAACCGGAGCCACTACCGGAATCCCGGCAGCACTCAACAGTTTATAGTCGTCTTCACCAAAGCCGGAAGCACAGTGGACAATGCCACAGCCGTCTTCTGCGCTGACAAAATCAGCGCAGTGACTGCGAAAAGCCCCTTCACTGCCCAGTTGGGCAAAATAATCAAACAGTGGTCGGTACTCTAAATTGACCAGCTCGCGGCCCTTGGCTGTGGCCAATACTTCGGCATCTTTACCCACAATTTCGGCAACCTTGCCCTGTAGCAGAATGACGTAGTTTGGAGCTTCACCCGGCTCCCGACTCTCCTCCCGAACCAGCGCGTAGTCAAAATCCGGATGCAGGGCCAAGCCCAGGTTTGCAGGCAGAGTCCAGGGCGTGGTCGTCCAGGCCAGAAAGGAGATTTGGCTCTCCCCGACCACGGCCCGAAAACTTCCGGGCAGGACCGGGAGAGCCGATTCGGTCAGCGGGAAACGCACGGTCAGCGCAGGGTCGTGGATGTCGCGGTAGCCACCCAGAGCCACATCGTGGTTCGACAGAACAGTGGAACAGCGAGGACAGTAGGGCAGGATATAGTAACCCTGATAGAGCAGAGACTTGTCCCAGAGCTGTTTGACAACCCACCAAATGCTTTCCATGTAATCGAGGTCCATGGTGCGGTATTCATTGTCAAAATCGACCCAGCGGCCGGAGCGGCGCACAGTGCTGCGCCACTCGCTCGTAAACTTCTGTACGATACTGCGGCACGCTTCATTGAATTTATCAATTCCGTACGCTTCGATGGCACTTTTACCGGAAATACCCAACAGTTTCTCGGTTTCGTATTCCACCGGCAAACCGTGGCAGTCCCAACCAAAACGACGGGGCAGGTACTTCCCCAGCATGGTGTTGTAGCGTTGTACCGCATCTTTCAATACGCCGACCATGATGTGCCCATAATGCGGCAGCCCGGTGGCAAAGGGCGGGCCGTCATAGAAGGTAAAGGGTTCACCACCCTTGTTTTGTTCTACCGAACGTTCAAAGATATGATTCTCTTCCCAAAACCGAAGGATATCTTTTTCAATTCCGGGAAAGTCGGGTCGAGATTCTACACTGCTATACATTTCACATCCTATTTTTATTCTTTTACAGGCACAAAGGCCCAGTATTGTAACGAGAATACACCGCCAAATACAATATCTGTTATGGCCGCATCATCATATTCAAAGCCGAGGGCATCTTTCTCCGGCTGCTTTATCGAACATCTTGCTCAAGCAGCTTTCTCACACAACTTGCTCTCAGCCGAAAACGGAAGCCCCGGCCAATAGGTCCGGTATACCGGACGAAAATGAATGCGAAACAACTTTTGATTTTGGGGCAGAAATTGAATTGACCTTGATTCCTGCTTGATTTACCATAACTCATCATGGGTCCCCCGAAAAGAATCATATTCATCAGCAAGAAGAAGTTCCCGACTCAAAAAATCCAACAATTTTTTGCCTCGAAATATCAGGAAGAATATGATATCCAACTCTTGTCCAATCTCACGGAGACGGAAAATCTGCTCTTTGACCCGGAATACACCCTGAGCCTCTTGGTTGTCAATTTTCGCGATGCCAACTTGTTCCAGAATGTCCGGGATATGAAAAACGATGAGATTTTTCGTTTTCTCCCGGTCTTGGGCATCATTCCGGAGGCCACGCCTGAAACCCTTTCCGCCCTGATCAATTGCGGATGCGAAAGCTATCTGGAAGAAAGCCACCTCAAAACATCCTTGCTCGAATACATGCACATTATTCTGGTGCGCTCCAACTACCTGGACGAGGTTTCTCTGCAAGTTTCTCAGCTTCAGGAAAAGGCAATCCGGGACTTTATCCTGCTGGACATCATCAAAAACTACATTCCGCGCACCATATGGCACAAAGCCGAAGACTTTGCCGAAAAGCAACGCCTGGAACTGAACAGCGAAGAAACGGAGCTGATTATCTGTTTTGCCGATATCTGCAATTTTTCCACTCTGGCCCAGTACAAACAGCCCAAGGAAGCAGTGGAGATACTCAACGTCGTGTTTGAGGTTGCCACTCGCTACGTTTTCTATTTTCACGGGGATATTGATAAATTTATCGGCGATGCCTTTTTGGCTATTTTTAACGACCTGACTCAGGCTATCAAAGCCATCTACGGCATTCAGGAAGAACTCCGGGAACGCAACCGGGCCAAAGCAGAAGCCGGTGAAGAGACTATTGAATTCCGCATTGGCATGCATGTCGGCAAAATCGTCCGCGGCAATGTCGGCGGCAATGACCGCTACGACAATACTTTAATTGGTGATACCGTGAATACGGCTTCCCGCCTGGAGGGCAAATCGCCCAATGGTGGCTTTGTCGCCTCGGAAGCCGTTTGCGAACGCCTGGACTTTGATATTCCCGATAAATATCGCATGTCTTCCCACCTAAAAGGACGCAAAGGGGAGGAAATATATTATTCTATGTTTGACTTTCTAAGTGACAACCCTGACGTAGTGCCCAACTTATTGGAAGAGGTCGGGGCCGTACAAAATTTAAAGGGCGCACGGATTCAAAAACTACACAAAAACTTGGAGAACACAGATGAAACATATGTAATCTAAATTATTGTAATTCTATTTTTTTATATTGTTAGTGGGGTTTCGTTTGGCCTCACGGGGGGGAACAATGACACAAACACCGGAGCGATGGAATAATTCCGCGCATTCCGCCGCACAGCGCGAGCACTATTCTGAACAAAGTTTGGAGCAATTGCTCCAGCTATTACCGGAACCGCTGCACTATGACCTGCTGGATTATTTCTGCTGTCTAAATGTCTCACAGCGGCGCAATTTCATTCTGGAAACATTGAATCGGGTTGGTATTGCCTATCAGGTATTACGCACGAAAAATGCTTTCCACATCATTGTCAAGCCGGACTACGAACCGGACATCCGGGCAAGAGACCACAATCTGTTCCAAGCCAAGGTCTTCGTTGCGCACTACGACCGCCTGCGGACTCCGGGTGCCAACGACAACAGTGCCGCCGTTTGGCACTTGCTCAAGCTTGCGGCACAAATGAAATCCGAACGAACGATGGTTCGGACACCGGTACAGATTATTTTCACCGATCACGAAGAACTGCGTACCAAAGAGCATATCAGCAAGCAGGGTGCGTACATGCTGGCACAACATTTCCGCAAGCGGAACCCGAAACTGCGCTACGCTTTTTTTGTTTTTGACCAGTGTGGCATTGGTGATACTTTGTGTTATCTGCCCAATATTATCACCAGTAAAAATATTTTAGCACAACAAGATGCTATTTTGCAGCAGGCCCGGGAAGGTGAGTTGGCAAGTATTCCTATAGAGAAGATACCCAGCACACATCAGTACTATTTCTCTGACAATCTTGGCTTTAATTGGGGAGGCTACCCTGCCCTTTTACTCTGTACTCTGCCTATGGAAGATGCGCATAATTGGCAACATTCCGGCCAAAAACCAACATCCTGGCAAACGGCGCAAACCACAAATAACACACCGGACTTGCTGGAAGCCCGCAGTTTCGCTCTGATGAACCAAACTCTCAGCCGGCTCTGCCGCATGTAGCATAAGCATCCAGCATGCACAGAGTGGTCAGGGGCTTGTGACCGGATCTGTCACCGGAGCCGCAATGTCCCCGTTCGGGGCATTTTCTCCGGGATTTGGAGGTACCGGCAAGGTCTCGGAGCCATCCGAAACCTTGCCGGTACCTCTGCCGTCTGTACCGGAGCCGGTCTGACCGGCATTTTCGGATTCAGAAACAATCTCCGGGGCGGCTTTGCCCGCCGGCCCCGGTTTACCCGGATCTTCCTCGGCAGAAACCTCTTTTTCATCTCTTTCTCTCTCATTGTCAACAGGTACAGACTGTTCTCCTTCAGTCGGGCCATCACTCAAGTCCGTGATGTTGGTTCGGTTCCCTTGTCCTTCTTCCGGCCTTTGTCGCCCTGGCTCCGTCTGAATAACCGAATCACCGTTTCTATTTCCACTGCCGACAGACTCGTTCGAGGTTTTCGCACCTTGGCTCCCCGTCTGTTCCCGAGGGGTTGAGTCTGTCGGGACAAAGGAATTCCCGGCTGTATTTCCGGAATTTTCCCCGTCCGAGTTTGGCCGATCGGACGAGGACGGAGCGGGTAAAACGGGCGAAACAGACAATCCTGCCCTTTCCGATTTAGCCGGGCTTGCTTGGTTAGGCGAAGATGGCGAAGGTGAAACGGGTGAAATGGGCGAGCCAGGCAATGCCGGTGTCCCAGCAAAGTCGGGTACTATACCCGCCGGCTCTGCCCCCTCCGCTGTGAAGTCTGCATCTCCGAGTTTTTGGCTCGGTCGGTCGGTTTCTTCCGCCGGACTGTTTCCGGCTGATTGGCCGGCCCGATTATCCTCTTCCCCCGCCCCGGCCGGCTCTCCCGGCCGGACTTGGTCCCGAGCCCTCGGTACAACCCGTGCCGGCCCTTCGGGCCTTGCTCCTTCCTGATTGGCCCGTTGCTGCTCCGAAGCAGCAACGGCGGCGTTTCCCGTATTCTCCGGCGGGGAGCTGCCGGCCGGTGATGCATCTTCGGACCTTGGCGCAACTGCCGATTCTTCAGCCAATTCTTCAATCGATACTTCGGAATACCTCGACAGGCCCTCTCTCCAACTTTGCCATCCTCCGGTTACAAAGCCCAAGGCATCGGAATAGACTTCCTTGGGAACAAAAAGTGTGGCAACCACAACAAAGGCTGTAACACTCATAACGGCCCCTGCCATCATGCGATTTCTGCGGTATAATTTGGCCCAATTTCGGCCCAACTGAAACAGGGGCCTGGCCAAATTCACTACAGTCAAAAAGTGGTCCGTCCAGCGGGCCCGAACCAGTTGCCGGCGTTGCCGCCTTTTGAAGCGAAGCTGCCGAAATTCTGCCTGACGGCTCCCGTGCACGGCCTGTTTTGTTTGCCTGCGGTGTAAGCGGGCCATAGTGCGCTCTCGGCGTTGCCCGGCAACAATTTTGGACCGCTCCCGCGCGGCCCTGCGCAACCCAAGCCGATGTTCTTCCCTGGTCGCTTTCTGCTCTCCCCGTCTTCTTGCCAATGCCGCTCTGTGCTGCTGCGCCTGCTCGGTTGCCTGATATTTTTTCTCTGCCCGCAGAGTTTGTTCCTGCGAACGTCGCAATTTCTGTGTTTTTGTAAGCTCTGCACGTTGTGATCTGCGCCGCCGGACAAAACGGGCCAAAGCATAGATGTTATGGGCAAAATGGCTGCGCAACCAGTCGGCGACAAGGACAAGATAATGTTGACAAGCCTTGGGAACCAGCCACAACACGTCCGTCCAAAAACTTCTCCATGCCGGGCCTTGAAACCCGACCTTGAACCCGGCCGTCATCCGGGTACCGGCACTCCCCAAAAAATAAGGAGAAGGATCGGCATAAGGGTTTCGTTTGGTCAAACGAGACCTCAGAACCTCGGGCAGATATTGCACCAATAATTTCCCGACAGCACCGACGGCACCGAAAGGAATTTGTCGCCCCCCGGCCGGTTGCTTTGAGAGCCAAACGGAAAGATATTCCGTCAAGTGTGTTTCGCGATCGCAAAGCTGTTGAAACTGTCGCAACTGCTGCTCTAAGCCGGCAACCCGGTGGGAGGCCCGCAGCTCTCCGCGAAAATAGGCCTTGATCCGAGCCGGCGAGTGTTCATTGACACCCATGCCATCCATGTCATCCATGTGGCCCATATCACTCATGCTACCTGTGTCACTTACGTGGTTCAGGTAATCCGCGTGATCGGGAGCCAACTTGCCAAAATCGGATTCTACCGAGGCGGGCAAAGAGGCAGACAAACCTGCCGAGATTACCGATTCTCCGGCTTGCAAACGCAGCCTTGCCAACCAATCCGGCCAATAGAAAGATGCCACAGACTTGAGCGACATCCAGTGACAAGAACCGAATTTGCCTTCGTAAAAACGCCGCCACAGACTGCTCCAGGCACCGGCCCCCCGCACTTCACCGCCGTGGAGTACACTTTGCCGAATAGCAAACCAAATTTCGGAAACCAACCCTGCCGGAGTCCGGAGTCGGCTACGCCTCTCGCCGCCCGCCCGGGATTGTGCGCCCCCTAACCCCTGTGGCCCCGATGGCCCCGATGCTCCAAAGCTATAGCACAACACAGGGCGGATATTCCAGCTTCGTTGTACCCCCAGATGACGCAGAAACAGTTCAAATTCGGGCTCGTGCCGGCGCAGAAAACCGGCAATCTTGTGGTGGTGCCGCAATTTCTCGGCCAAACGAGGTTCCAGTTGAGCCCACAAATTCCACAGCAGAATACTCGGAAATGTTTGGGACTGACTGCCGGCCCGGAAAAACTCCGTCCAAAAACACTTGGCATCGGCTGCGCACGACAGGGGTTTTAGCGCGGCGGGCTTGCTGTGAATACCCTTGCGCCAAACTCTCGGCCGGATATTTTCCGGTACCTCTCCGTCCTCTGACTGTCCGTCATTTGCTGTATCCGTACTTTTATCGGTGCCCAGAGCCTCTGTAAGGCCCGCCACGGCAAAACCCCGGCCGGATTGTACCTGCTCCTCAAGCCGTCCTAAATGGGAGAGGAAATGACGAATTTCCCGTTCAATTACCAGACAAAACGACTTTTGTCTGGGGCCGGCCACTTGCACGCAGTCTGTCGCCGCCGACAGGAAATTCTGCCACAAAGCTTTTTCTTGTTGCCATACAGCTAAACACTGGCCGACAAAAGCCCCGGTTTCCTGCCTGCCGACCTTTCCCGCGACAAGACTTGTATCAACCCCGGTTGTGCCGTTGTCGATACCGTGACTGGCTCTCAGCAATTCTTCATGATATTGCAAAGCGGTGCTTTGCAATGCCGGGGAACGTATTTCCAGAAAGAAGATTTCCTCTCTTCCTCCCTCTTGGGGTGAAACCGCACTTTTTTGTCCGGCCGGCCGGAGAACCGGCATGCAGGTGTGGGTCCAGGCAAACTGCCCTTGCAGTTCGTATTTTGCAGGCTTTACGTATCTGTCCCGGGAGCCGGCACCGGCTCCGGTTAATTTGGCTCCGGTTAATTTGCTACGGGTCTGCTGCCAAAAGTCTTGCCAACCTTTTTTGCGCCATGCGATATTCGCTTGTAAAAGAGCCCTGCCAAGCCTTTTCCGGCCGACAATGCGAAATCGACAGAAGCCCAGCCCTTCGGGCAAATTCCGGTCAGCGGGTAGCATCAATGGCTGTAAACCCAGCAGACTGGAAATCCGTGCCTCTGTGAAATGGGATATTTGGCTTTCTTTGGTCTTGTTATGCAGGTTTCGTGCCCAATTATACCAGTGTTGCAACCGATGCCGACCCGGGTTCTGCTTTTGCCCATGTTTTTGCGCTTGTTTTTCCGCTGATCGAAAATCATGCGTATCGGGGCCGGCATCTTGTCTGTTTGCCGATTCTTCGTAATGGTACTTTTTCTTCGTCAGCAGGTTTCTGCGGCCCAGCTCAAAATCGACAAACACAGGCTGCTCACCGGCTTGGTACGCACAGAGTTTACTGCAAACGACATCCGTTCCCAGCCATTTTGCCGGCTCCAGAACCAAGGCCAGACTCCAAGCCCCCCAACGAAAGCTTTTGGCACTGTGCTGCCCTTCTTCTTTGGGGCTCTTGTCCCAGCCCGAGCCACCGCCGGAGGGTAAATCCCGGTTTTCCGCCGGCACTGCAAGCTGCTGTTCGGGCTCCAAATCACTGTGCCGCAAAGTATGCAGACTCTCAAATTCCATCTGCGGGAAGTGTTGGTGCAGTTCACGCAACGCAAGCCCCAGATCGCTGCGGCGGTGGGCCCTGAACTCGGGCAAGAGACTTTCTCCGTCAGGCCGGGCTCCGCTGCCCAAAACGGTCAGATGGTCGTACAGGCTGAAAATTGTGGGTTCGCTGCAATAGGCGCGCAGCTTCTCTCCGGAGCGGAATTGGTCGGGTTCCTGTTTGGAGGCCAAAAACGCAAAAACCGCAAACATATCTTGTGCGTATTCCGCCCAAGCCTTGTGCAACCCTCGTTGCAAATACTGTTTTCCTTTTTGTGAGCGGAGCTTTTGCTGTTCTGCATGAGCACCCTTGTGAGTACCTTTGGAACGGGCCGATTCTGCCCGGGCCAGCTCCGCTCGTTCCAGCTCTGCCCGTTCCAATTGCAGACTCAGTCCGACAATTTCATCCGGAGTGGGCAGAATCAGTATTTCGCAGGCATCCAGGGTTTCCTGCAAGGCCGGAGAATAGTTTTCCTCCAGGGCGGCAAAACTTGGGCGCAGCAATGCGGTGCCGTTCCGGCCGGAGAGTCCGTTGTTTTGGCGGAGAACGTAGCAGGAAGTGTTGCGCCTGTTGCCCGGAAGTAATTCCACACTCCAATTCTGCCGGAGGTCGGCGATATTTTGCTCTTTCGTCTGATCTGTGGCCTCACGCGCCGTATTCGCTTTGTTTCCTTGCCGTTTTTGCCGCAAACTTCCGGAGTTTGCGGGATTGTGGTAGCGAAAATAGCTAAAACCGGCTTCGCCAAGCTCGGGAAATGGCGGAATGGCTCCGATTTCCTGCTTTTCTTTATCCGCTTCTCTATCCGCAAAACGGCCGGAGTGCGGGGGCTGTCCCGATCGTGCTTCCACACGCTGCTTTAGAGACTCCAATGCTCCGGGCATCACATTCTCCTCCGGATTGCCCTCAATGGCTTGTCCAAATGGTCCAACAATCATTCTCTTGAGTCCGCTAATTCCACGAATTAGGACGGCACGAATAGGGTGTAAAGGTATCTTGCAGCACAGAATGGGCAAGGCGGCTGCAATAGCAGGTGACTTGCGGCCTATGAGCTTCAACTATAAATTTCGACTATGAATTTCGACAAGGCCATTATTCACTTCACACCGGTAATGTCCAGAGATGATAAACGAGTCGATACAACTCTTAGGGTCTGTATAAGTCTGCTATTTACTAATCTTAACAGAGATTACGGAGCCTAACAGAGCCACAGAGTTTTGGGCCGATTATAACCTGCTCCAATCCCCCCGTTTGGTGCAGAGAGGCCCCCTTGCCAAATATCCTAAACGAATATATAATAAGCTAAAATTACACTATTTGGAGGCACTTCCCCATGAAACAGCAAAAAACACTATTGACTGGTAGGTTCATAAACGGTAGAATATCCAATATCCAATATCCAATATCCAATATCACACCACTTTAAAAAGTAAGCATTTATTTCTATTTCTATCACATCGTTTTAAACTATTTTATTCCTTCTTATTTCGTCTTTTACCACTACTTTTTTTGCCTATCTTTGGTGTAACTTTGCTTGGCTGTGTCCCCCTGTCGGACACCAATAAAGACCCGGTCCCTCCCGTAAACCCAATCATTTCCTTTTCCTCCGTCGCTGTGGCCTCCTCCCTGCAATTAGAAATCAGCAGCAATGTCGAACTCGCAAACATCGGCGCGGTTGTTCGCTTGGCTGCGGAAGCGGCCCCCACCAAGGCGGAAGCTCAGGTCAGTAAAGGTCATGTAAACGTAAGCATACCGGCGGGTGTCACACGAAAAATAAGTATCAGCCAACACTACAGCAGCATCTTTTCGGACGGAGTTACTCTGGCCGATGTTCTCACCCCCAATACGGCTTACAAGCTCTACCTCTATTTTCCCGCAGAAATTATTACCACAACGGCAGAAATTACGGGACTGAACATTACCAATGACGAGGCCGCAGTTCCTTTCGCCACGGCTGCCCTACCCGCTGCGGGTGATGCCAAATGGATGGACAGTAATGTCAATCAATGGATGAACAGTAATATTATCAACCAATGTGTGGGAAGCATAGATACGTACTATTTTATGCAGGAACAAACGGGTCTGGTGGTGTGTTACTATTATGCAAGCTTTAGCCCTATTGCCAATGAAATCGTATATCAAAATAATGAGGGTCAGTTCCATAATATAGGCACTTATCAAGGTTCAGGGGGAGCAACTCCGTCTTCCAATTTTCATTTTGCATACCGGCTCATTTCCGGGTATACATCCAATTCCGCCAATCATTATGCCTATTGGATAGGGGCAGACAAATCGGATAAGATAGAAAATAAGATCAGAAGTACAATTACCAGCCCTCGGGGGCTGGGAACAGCATTCGATATTCCCGTAACTCGCCATTAGATATTTTGAGGGGTCACCCAACTCCCCCTTTGGGGGGGGCCTCATGCCCCCCTTGCCAAATATCCTAAACGAATATATAATAGGCTAAAATTAGGCTATTCGGAGGCATTTCCCCATGAGACAGCAAAAAAGACTATTGACTGGTAGGTTCATAAACGGTACAATATCCAATATCCAATATCCAATATCCAATATCACACTACTTTAGAAAACAAGCAGTTATTCCATTTTCTATCACACGGATCTAACCCTCTTTATTCATTTTTATATCGTCTTTTACCTATCTTTTTTCTGTTCACTTTTGGTGTAAGCTTACTCGGCTGTGCTCCGCTGTCCGACACCGATAAAGACCCGGTCCCTCCCGTAAACCCAATCATTTCCTTTTCTTCTGCCGCTGTGGCCTCTTCTTTGCAATTGGAAATCAGCAGTAATGTCGAACTCGCAAACATCGGCGCGGTTGTTCGCTTGGCTGCGGAAGCGGCCCCCACCAAGGCGGAAGCTCAGGTCAGTAAAGGTCATGTAAACGTAAGCATACCGGCGGGTGTCACACGAAAAATAAGTATCAGCCAACACTACAGCAGCATCTTTTCGGACGGAGTTACTCTGGCCGATGTTCTCACCCCCAATACGGCTTACAAGCTCTACCTCTATTTCCCCGCAGAAATTATTACCACAACGGCAGAAATTACGGGACTGAACATTACCAATGACGAGGCCGCAGTTCCTTTCGCCACGGCTGCCCTACCCGCTGCGGGTGATGCCAAATGGATGGACAGTAATGTCAATCAATGGATGAACAGCAATATTATCAACCAATGTGTGGGAAGCATAGATACGTACTATTTTATGCAGGAACAAACGGGTCTGGTGGTGTGTTACTATTATGCAAGCTTTAGCCCTATCGCCAATGAAATCGTATATCAAAGTAATGAGGGTCCGTTCCATAATATAGGCTCTTATGAAGGTTCAGGGATAGCAACTCCAGCTTCCAATTTTCATTTTGCATACCGGCTCATTTCCGGGTATACATCCAATTCCGCCAATCATTATGCCTATTGGATAGGGGCAGACAAATCGGACAAGATAGAAAATAAGATCAGAAGTACAATTACCAGCCCTCTGGGGCTGGGAACAGCATTCGATATTCCCGTAACTCGCCATTAGGGGTTTTTGGGCCACCACCCTAGTGTTGGCCCCCCCCTTGCCAAATATTCTGAACGAATATACAATAGGCCAAGATTACACTATTTGGAGGCACTTCCCCATGAGACAGCAAAAAAGACTATTGACCGGTAGGTTCATAAACGGTACAATATCCAATATCCAATATCCAATATCCAATATCACACTACTTTAGAAAACAAGCAGTTATTCCATTTTCTATCACACGGATCTAATCCTCTTTATTCATTTCTATACCGTCTTTTATCTATCATTTTTCTGTTCACTTTTGGTGTAAGCTTACTCGGCTGTGCTCCGCTATCCGACACCGATAAAGACCCGGCCCCTCCCGTAAACCCTGTTATTTCTTTTTCCTCCGTCGCTGTGGCCTCTTCTCTGCAATTGGAAATCAGCAGCAATGTCGAATTGGCAAACATCGGGGCGGTTGTTCGCTTGGCTGCGGAAGCGGCCCCCACCAAGGCGGAAGCCTTGGCCAGTAAAGGTTATGTCAGTGTCAGCATACCCGCCGATGTTACACGAAAAATCAGCATCAGCCAACACTATACGACCAACTTTGACGATGGCCTTACTCTGGCCGATGTTCTCGCCCCCAATACGGCTTACAAACTCCATCTCTATTTCCCCTCAGGCCGTATTACCACAACGGCAGAAATTACGGGACTGAACATTGCCGATGACATGGCCGCAGTCCCTTTCGCCACCGCTGCCCTACCCGCTGAGGGTGATACCCAATGGCTTAGCAGTAATGGCAGCAAATGTGTGGAAAGCTTAGATAGCTTCTATTTTATGCAGAAACAAACGGGTGTGGTGGTGTGTTATAGTTATACAAACTTTACCCCTTTCCAAGTTGAACTTTTCACCAAAGGGGATACGGATCAGTTCGATTTCAGGATTGCCAGTTATGATGGTACGGTGGTAGATCCCGTTACCGATTTTCATTTTGCATATGAATTCATTTCCGGCTATACATCCAACTCCACAAACCATTATGTCTATTGGATAGGGGCAGATAAAACAAAGATCCTACAAAATATCCAAAGCACGACTATTAACGGTGTGGGGCTACAAACAACATTTGGGATTCCCGTGACTCGCCATTAGGAGATTTGGCAAGGGGGGGCCACCACCCCGGTGGTGGCCCCCCCTTGCCAAATCTCCTAAACGAATATATAATAAGCTAAAATTACACTATTTGGAGGCACTTCCCCATGAGACAGCAAAAAACACTATTGACCGGTAGGTTCATAAACGGTACAATATCCAATATCCAATATCCAATATCCAATATCACACCACTTTAAAAAGTAAGCATTTATTTCTATTTCTATCACATCGTTTTAAACCATTTTATTCCTTCTTATTTCGTCTTTTACCACTACTTTTCTTGCCTATTTTTGGCGTAACTTTGCTCGGCTGTGTCCCGATCTCGGACACCAATAAAGACCCGGCCCCTCCCGTAAACCCTGTTATTTCTTTTTCCTCCGCCGCTGTGGCCTCCTCCCTGCAATTGGAAATCAGCAGCAATGTCGAATTGGCAAACATCGGGGCCGTCATTCGCTTAGCTACCGAAGCGGCCCCCACCAAGGCGGAAGCGCAGGTCAGTAAAGGTCATGTAAACGTAAGCATACCGGCGGGTGTCACACGAAAAATAAGCATCAGTCAGCACTATACGACCAACTTCGACGATGGCCTTACTCTGGCCGATGTTCTCACCCCCAATACGGCTTACAAACTCTATCTCTATTTTCCCGCAGAAATTATTACCACAACGGCAGAAATTACGGGACTGAACATTACCGATGACATGGCCGCAGTCCCTTTCACCACTGCTGCCTTACCCGCTGAGGGTGATGCCAAATGGCTCAACAGTAATGGCAACAGCTACATAGCCAGCTTAGACAACTTGTACTTTATGCAGGAACAAACAGGTGTCGCCGTGTTCTACTTTTATACAAATTTTATTCCTCTCATCTCTGTATTCACAACTCAAAGTAAGGATGATACTTTCCCGGCTATAGGTGAATATTCTGTGAATACAGTGAATCCCGCTTCCGGTTTTCATTTTGCATATGGGTCCATCTCCGGGTATATATCTAACTCTGCCAACCGTTATAACTATTGGATAGGGGCAGATAAAGTAAAGATTATAGAGAAGACTACCCGTCATACTCTTACTGACTTCTCTACCGGTAAAGACATAGGGGTAGTCTTTATCCCCGTGACTCGCCATTAAGGATCCATTAATTGTATTTTTTGCTATCGATGTAGTAATATAAAAGCTTATCGGCCATAGCGACTCCCAAAGATGTTTTTTCCGACTTTCTATGGCCCTTTGCTTATAACTATAAAATAATAAAAATCACAACGGCGTGCTGTTCTTTCCGCCCCACTTCACCCTCTGTAATTACATCTGTTATCCCCCCCAACCTTCAGAGTTGGTATCCAATAAGTACAATGGCCGCCAAACTTTTGCTATTGGGGAGGCCTTTTATTAAAAATAGGGAAAAAGACTTGACAAAACTCGGCAAACTATGTTAGTATAATGCTTATTAATTAAAAGACTAATTTCTTATTTTTATTTGCACTAAAAAAATCAGATTTCACCATTTCACCATTTTTCTTCCATGCATTAAAGTTTATGACCGGCTTCGGTCAATTGTCATTTTTATATAAAGAATTGATGTAAAAAAAGCAAAATATCCGGACTTTGTATACAATTTTGTATACAAAGGATTCTACACACTGTCTTAAAAGGAGACCATCAACATGAAACACCGTATACAGTCATATCTGAAGATCGGTCTGACAGTATTCCTGATGGTAGGAATACTGTCTTGCAGCCCTGAGCTCGATGAACCCAGGGATTCTAACAACCCAGACACAGAGAACCCCGGAACCGGTGACCCTGACACGGGCAGCCCCGGAACCGGTGACCCCGACACGGGCAGCCCGGGAACCGGTGACCCCGACACAAGCGACCCGACTCCCGGCCCCCCTGAGCCTCCCAAAACGCTGACAGGAATCATAGTATCCACCCTGGCCGGCTCCGGTACAAACGGATACCTGGATGAGACAGGTACTGTCGCCGAATTTAGTGGTCCTCGCGGGCTCGCCCTGGACAGTGCGGGAAACCTCTACGTCGCAGATACGAATAATCACAGGGTACGAAAGGTTACCCCGGACGGCGTGGTGACGACTCTTGCCGGAAGTACAGGAGGCTACCTGGATGCTACGGGCACTGCGGCAAAGCTCAATTCTCCCCGTGGAATCGCAATAGGACCTGCCGGAAATCTGTACGTGACCGGTGCCGGTAATCATAGAATACGGAAAATGACGCTGGCCGGTGTCGTAACGACTGTTGCCGGAGCCGGAACCATCGGAGTCCAAGACGGAACGGCAAGTTCAGCACAGTTTAATTCTCCGAGCGGAATAGCCGTGGACAGCAGTGGAAACGTTTACGTGGCTGATACCTCCAATGATAAAATACGGAAAATCACGCCAGCCGGTATCGTAACGACTGTTGCCGAAGCTGACGCAACGGTATTAGATCAGCCTTTCTCCGTAGCAGCGGACAGCCGTGGAAACGTCTATGTAGCTGATTCTTATAATCATAAGATCCGGAAGATTACGGCTGGTGGTACGGTAACGACTTTTGCCGGGTCTGCAACCGGTCACGTGGATCGGACAGGCACTGATGCAAAATTCAATTACCCTTATGGAGTAGTCCTGGATAGTTCCGACAACGTTTACGTGGCGGATACCGGGAACAACGTGATCCGGAAAATCACACCGGCAGGTGTCGTAACAACTATTGCCGGGGTCGCCGGAACGTCCGGGTACAAGGACGGAACGGGTGCCGAGGCAGAATTTAAAGGTCCTCGGAGAATAGCCATAGATAGCAGCGGAAATCTATACGTGTCTGACTGGGGTAATCATCGGATACGGAAGATCACCTTCGTGTATAGCTAAAAAGAAAGAGCCCCCAAAGAAAGAGCCTTTTCTTTGGGGGCTCCCCTCCGTTGTCCGTTGTCTACGGTCTCTTAGCCCTTGCTCCCTTGATGATTGCCGGGAAGCAGGGGCCGGGGCTTATTCCATCGGCATAAACAAACTGTACCTGATTTTCCTAGGACTCCATCTGGTTCCATCGGGGAATTGAAGCTAATCAGAGTCCTCCCCCTTGCCAAAAGCCCTAAAGGTTCGACAAGCTCACCTACCCTTTGGTCTGGCTCACCCTACTCCTTGGTCTAACTCACCTACCCTTTGGTCTAATATACGGGGCTAGTCTCTACTGTTCGGGGAACCTTGAACCACACGAAAGACACGAAAAGTCTAATAGACCTGACTAATCAATTCCCCTCCCTTGGAGGGGCAAGGGGTGGTTTGTGCCCCCCTTGCTAAATATCCTAAACGAATATATAATAGGCTAAAATTACGATATTCGGAGGCATTTTCCCATGAAACATCGACAAACACTATTGACCGGCACGCCGGTAAACAGTAGAATATCCAATATCCAATATCCAATATCCAATATCCAATAACATTCAAGAATAGACATTTATTTCAAGATCGAATAACCAGTTCTAAGTCTTTTTATCCATTATTTTTATCTCTTTTTATCTTCCTGTCTCTGCTCATTTTTGGCTGTGCTCCGCTGCCCGACACCGGTAAAGACCCGGCCCCCCCCGTAAACCCGATCATTTCTTTTTCCTCCGCCGCTGTGGCCTCCTCTCTGCAATTGGAAATCAGCAGTAATGTCGAACTCGCAAACATCGGGGCGGTTGTTCGCTTAGCTGTGGAAACGGCCCCCACTAAGGCGGAAGCTCTTACCAGTAAAGGTCATGTAAGTGTCAGCATACCCGCTGATGGCACAAGAAAAATCAGCATTAGCCAACACTATACGACCAACTTCGACGATGGCCTTACTCTGGCCGATGTTCTCACCCCCAATACAGCTTACAAACTCTACCTCTATTTTCCCGCAGAACTTATCACCACAACGGCAAAAATTACGGGGCTAAACATTATCAATGACAAGGCCATAGTCCCTTTCACCACTACGGCCCTGCCCGCTGAGGGTGATGCCAAATGGCTTAGCAATATTGGCAGCAAATGTGTCGGAAGCTTAGACACATACTATTTTATGCAGGAACAAACAGGTTTCGGAGTGTGCTACTTCTATACAAATTTTAACCCTCTCGCCGTTGAAATCATAACTCGAAGTAATAATGCGGGTGTCATTCAGATCCATGGCATTGGCAAGTATGATGGTACTTCGGAGGTTCCCGTTGCCGATTTTCATTTTACATACGGGTCCATTTCCGGCTATACATCCAACCCCACCAGCAACTATGCCTATTGGGTCGGTGCAGATAAAGAGAGGATCATAGAAGACTATCTCAACAGCACGATAATTGATCCTTTGGGGATACCAACAGTATTTAAGATTGCCGTGACCCGCCACTAGATATTTTGAGGGACCACCACAAACACAAACAAACTCTCCCGGATTCCCATCAGGAAAATTGGAGGGGAATCCGGGAAAGCCCGAAGATTAAGACGTAGATTTGAAATCCCATTTCTCTACGGCAGCTACGTAATCCGCTATATCATGATCTTCCAGGCAATCGAGTCCGGATTCCCTTAGAGCTTCTACCGCACCATCAATGCAATCTATAAACCTAAACCAAAAACCGGCTTCCTGCTTCATTTCTTTTTCTTCTGTAATGTACAGATAACTGCCAATATGACTATAGCCCATCAAACGGGCCGGGATTCCGGTAACCATGTCATTGTTATTATGAAATCTAAAGAATCTTGACTTACATTCCGCATTAAAAATCCGTGCGGTTTCCCTTGTCAAAGCACGTGGCTGACCGAATGTGTACACACTCGTAAATGGCCTGTCCTCAGCAATAAATCTTGCGGCTGCTATCGTAGCCATAGCTCCGCCCAAACTATGGCCGGTAATGAATTCTCGTAGTATGCTTAGCATATTGTCAATTTAAAGGTTTTAGAAAGAGTGATTTGTTTAAAGTCATCATTGATTTGGACCGGACAATTACAGAGCGGAAAGCCGATTTAGACTCTATCTTAATTGAAACACAGGTATTGGCAGAATCAAATAAACCAGGCTCAGAGGATGGACTCCGCCTTAGGCTAAAAAGAAACTTGACACAAAAATAAATATGTTCCACACTATATACGACAATCCATCAGAAAGGACTTTACCATGGCTGAAGACAAACAAGATAAAGATTACAGAGAATTTCAAAAAAATCAAAATCATTCTCAAACGATTATTAATGATCGATTGGTAGAGCAGATTTGGGCAAAAGCTGATAAGGCAAATACAAAACCTGCGGAAACCGGAACAAGACTCGAACAAGACCCAAAGCTAAATCCTAAATAGTGTCTACCTCCGATATTATTAGTGTCTGTGCTCTTCTCCTAAATATTGTCGTAGCATGCTTCGCATATCGTCAGCTTAAAGGTCTTAGAAAGAGTGATTTATTTAAAGTCATCATTGATTTGGACCGGACAATTACAGAGCGGAAAGCCACTTTAGATTCTATATCAATTGAAATACACGTACTGGCAGAATCAAATAAGCTGAACTCAGAGGATGGACTCCGCCTTAGACTGAAAATGGTCATGGCCGAAGAGGACTATATAAATTGCTTAGAACAACTTGCTTTCATTATCTTAGAAAAATATTTCACTGAACGCCAAGCCAAAGATCAATATCAAATTCCCCCCTCTTGTCCAATTTCCTAAACGAATATATAATAGGCTAAAATTACACTATTCGGAGGAGTTTTTCCATGAAACATCGACAAACAATATTGACCGGCACGCCGGTAAACAGTAGAATATCCAATATCCAATATCCAATATCCAATATCCAAAAACATTCAAGAATAGACATTTACTTCAAGATCGACTAACCAGTTCTAAGTCTTTTTATTCATTATTTTTATCTATTTTTACCTTTCTGTCTCTGCTCATTTTCGGCTGTACTCCGCTGTCCGACACCGGTAAAGACCCGGCCCCTCCCGTAAACCCCACAATCTCCTTTTCTTCTGTCGCTGTGGCCTCTTCTTTGCAATTGGAAATCAATAGTTCCGCAAAAATCGACAGCATTGATGCAGTAATATGTTTGGCCACAGATACGGCTCCCACTCAAGCAGAAGCCGCAGCAAGCAATGGTTATGTAAACTTCAGCGCACCCGCAGGCACAGCCCGAAAAATTAGCATCAGTCGGCATTGTACCGGTGATTTCAGCAATGGGCTTACGGTGGCCGATGTCCTCACACCTGCGACAGACTATAAGCTCTACCTCTACTTTCCCGATATAGCCTCAAATACAGAGTTCACAGGGCTGAGTATTAGCAACAATATGGCAGAAGTCAGCTTTACCACCGCAGCCCTACCCGCTGAGGGTGATGCCCAATGGCTTAACAATATTGGCAACCAATGTATAGCCAGTTTAGATGCGTACTATTTTATGGCAGAACAAACAGGTACCGCAGTGTGCTACTTTTATCTAAACTTTCACCCACCCTTCATTGACATCTCTGCTAAAAATTCAGGTAAGGTGACGTACGGTAATATAGGCACTTATGCTGCTAATATGGGGGCTCCCTCTGCCTCTTTTCATTTTGCATATGGGTTAATTCCCGGCTATACATCCAACACCACTAAACACTATGCCTATTGGATAGGAGCAGATAAAACAAAGTCCATAGAAAACCAGATCAGGAGCTCAATTACTGACCACGGAGGGGATTCAACATTATTTTATATTCCCGTGACCCGCCATTAGGTATTTCCCCCCCCCGAACACCCCCCCTTGCCCAATTTCCTAAACGAATATATAATAGGCTAAAATTACGCTATTCGGAGGCATTTTCCCATGAAACATCGACAAACACTATTGACCGGCGCGCCGGTAACCAGTAGAATATCCAATATCCAATATCCAATATCCAATATCCAAAAACATTCAAGAATAGACATTTACTTCAAGATCGACTAACCAATTCTAAGTCTTTTTACTCATTATCTTTATCTTTTTTTATCTTTCTGTCTCTGCTTATTTTCGGCTGTACTCCGCTGTCCAACACCGGCAAAGACCCGGTCCCTCCCGTAAACCCTGTCATTTCTTTTTCCTCCGCCGCTGTGGCCTCTTCCCTGCAATTGGAAATCAGCAGTAATGTCGAACTCGCAAACATCGGGGCGGTTGTTCGCTTAGCTGCGGAAGCGGCCCCCACCAAGACGGAAGCGCAGGCCAGTGCGGGGCATGTAAGCGTCAGCATACCCGCCGATGGCACAAGAAAAATCAGTATTAGCCAACACTATACAACCAACTTCGACGATGGCCTTACGCTGGCCGATGTTTTCGCCCCCAATACGGCTTACAAACTCTACCTCTATTTTCCCGCAGAACTTATTACCACAACGGCAAAAATTACGGGACTAAACATTACCGACGATATGGCCATAGTCTCTTTCGCCACGGCGGCCCTACCCGCTGAGGGTGATCCCAAATGGCTCAACAGTAATGGCAGCAAATGTGTGGCCAGCCTGGATAGCCTATATTTTATGCAGGAGCAGACAGGAGTGGCGGTGTGTTATGATTATACAAACTTTATCCCTTTTCTAGTCGAACTTTACACCAAAGGGGGCGATACGGGTCAGTTTGATCGCAAGATTGGCAATTATGATGGTACGGTGACGCATTCCGAGGCCGGTTTTCATTTTACATACGGGTTAATCTCCGGCTATACATCCAACTCTACTAACCATTATGCCTATCGGATAGCCGCAGATAAAACGAAGATCCTACAAAATGTCCTAAACAGGATTATTGACAATTTGGGAGTACCGACAACATTGGAGATTGCCGTGACTCGCCATTAGGTATTTGCCCCCCCCAACGCCCCCCTTCGGGGGGGCCTCATGTCCCCCTTGTCCAATTTCCTAAACGAATATATAATAGGCTAAAATCAGATCATTTTGAGGAGTTTTCTCATGAAACATGGACAAACACTATTGACTGGCACGCCGGTAAACAGTAGAATATCCAATATCCAATATCCAATATCCAATATCCAAAAACATTTAAGAATAGACATTTACTTCAAGATCAACTAACCAGTTCTAAGTCTTTTTATTTATTATCTTTATCTCTTTTTATCTTCCTGTCTCTGCTCATTTTCGGCTGTGCCCCGCTGCCCGACACCGGTAAAGACCCGGCCCCTCCCGTAAACCCCGCTATCTCCTTTTCCTCTACTGCTGTGGCCTCTTCTTTGCAATTGGAAATCAGCAGCAATGTGGAACTCGCAAACATTGGGGCGGTTGTTCGCTTAGCTACCAAAGCGGCCCCCACCAAGGCGGAAGCGCAGGCCAGTGCGGGGCATGTAAGCGTCGGCATACCCGCTGGTGTCACACGAAAAATAAGTATCAGCCAACACTACGGCAGCATCTTTTCGGACGGAGTTACTCTGGCCGATGTTCTCGCCCCCAAGACGGCTTACAAACTCTATCTCTATTTTCCCGCAGAAATTATTACCACAACGGCAGAAATTACGGGACTGAGCATTACCGATGACAAGGCCGTAGTCCCTTTCACCACGGCGGCCTTGCCCGCTGAGGGTGATGCCAAATGGCTTAGCAATATTGGCAGCAAATGTGTCGGAAGCTTAGATAGCTTATATTTTATGCAGAAACAAACAGGTGTCGTAGTGTGCTACTTCTATGCGAATTTTGACCCTCTCGCCGTAGAAATCGTATCTCACAGCAAGAGTAGTACGGGCATGAATCAGATCGATAACGTTGGCACTTATACAGGTGCTCCCGGGGGGGGAGTCGGGATCCCCGGTCCCGATTTTTATTTTGCATACGGGTCCATTTCCGGCTATACATCCAACTCAACCACCCACTATGCCTATTGGCTCGGTGCAGATAAAACGAATACCTTACAAAATCCAGTCCAAAGCACGGTTACTGACGGTCTGGGGCTACCAACAACTTTTGATATTCCCGGGACTCGCCATTAGGTATTTTGGGCGATAGTGAGTCGGCAGAGGGTCGGTTTCCGGCAAGGGACGGCCCGGGAATTGCCATTTTTCGGCAAGTCCATATAATTCCCGCCATATGCTTCTTTCCTACATTGACCCTGGGACCGGCAGCCTGCTCGGTTCCGCCGTAATTGGGCTGACCCTGGCCCTAATCTTCTATATGCGCGGCCTTTTCTATCGCCTTCTCAGCGCAGTCACCGGCAGACGCAATGCCTGCCACAGCGATTTCTCCGAACAATTGGTATTTTTCAGTGAAGGCCGTAATTATTGGCACGTTTTCCAACCCATCTTCCGGGAACTCCTGTCCCAAAACAATACACAGCAGCAACTTGGTGGCCGGCCTATGGTCTATCTCACGGCGGACAAGGACGACCCGGGGCTGGAATGGCTCTCCCAATACCCCCAACAGGTACAGACTTTCTGCCCGGGTACACTCAGCAGCACCATCTACACCATGAATCGGCTCAAAGCCGCTATGTGCGTGATGACGACACCCCAACTGGACATCATGCAGCTCAAACGCTCGGCGCACGTCGGGCACTATTGCCACGTCATGCATTCGCCCGACGATATCCACACCTACGAAAAATTTGCCTTTGATTACTTTGACTCGGTACTCTGCACCAGCCGGCACGTAATGGACAACCTGCGCTACCTGCAACAGCAACGCCAAACCGACTACATGCGCAAAAAAGGCTTAATACAAAAACGGCAGCTATTGGAAACCGGATGCCCCTACTACCAAAATTACTTTTTTGACTCCGATTATAAGCCGAACAGCGGCACCGACAACAACGCTGACAACGGAGAAAAAGGCGGTCAGGCGACAGTCCCGCAACTGTGCGTACTGTTAGCCTCATCTTGGGGTGAGCGTTCCTTCCTCAACCACATTGAGTCCATTCTGGAGCAGCTCCTCCAACTCTCCTGCCGCGTCATTTTTCGCCCCCACCCCCAAGCTTGGGTCTCAGACAAGAAAGTGCTGGAACAGACCGAAAAACTCTACGGAGAGCGCGTACAAATCGACCGGGAAGTGGACAACCGTCCCTCCATGCAACAGGCCGATGTGTTAATCTGTGATATTTCCGGCATTATCTACGACTTCGCCTTTATTCACCAAAAACCGGTACTGGCCTTGTACCCGGACCAAACAAAAAGCGCAGGCTACGAGGCCGGTGACCTTCAAACCCCCAGTTCGACTTTTGCCTTGCTCGAAGAGGTTGGGGCATCCCTGCCTATTGCAGACATCGACCAATTAGACTGGCTCCTGCCCCAGGTTGTGCAAAAACAGGTTTCGCGCCGGACGATTGATAAATATGTCTTCCACTTTGAAAATGCGGGCAGCGTTGCGGCCCGGCAGATATTGGAGCTGTATCAAGGGTAGCGCATAGACAGTTTCCGGACAGTCCCCGGATAGTTCCCGGCCAAATGACGGCGTTTCCCGGTCTTCTCACGGCATTCCGTACCAAACAGTGGGCAACAAACAACTTTTTCCAAGAATCCTTTTGCCAAGAGTCCTTTTCTTAAAGAGTCCTTCATGAAAAATCTTATTATTGATGGTGAGAATATCAAAGGCCTACATTACCTTCTAAATGAAAAGAATCTGAAAGGAAAAATAGATTTAGTCTATATTGATCCGCCCTTTGCAACAAACGACAATTTTACAATAACCGAAGGCAGAGCTTCAACGATCAGCAATTCGAGAAAGGGCCAAGTCGCATATTCGGACAAACTGACCGGAACAAAATTTATCGCATTCTTACGGGAAAGGCTTCTGCTGCTACAAACGCTACTGTCTGAGCAAGGTTCCATCTACCTGCATACAGATTACAAAATTGGGCATTATATAAAGGTAATGATGGATGAAATATTTGGTATAAATAACTTTAGAAATGATATAACCAGAATTAAATGCAACCCTAAAAACTTTAGAAGGACAGGCTACGGAAACATAAAAGACATGATTTTGTTTTACTCCAAGTCATCAAAACCAATCTGGCACGAACCAAATCAGACATATACGCAAAAAGACATCGAGACACTATTTCCGAAAATAAGAAATGGCAGAAGATATACAACCGTCCCGATCCATGCACCGGGAACAACAGAAAACGGCAAATCTAATCAACCATTTAGGGGAATGCTGCCGCCGACAGGCCGGCACTGGCGGACAGATGTGGAAACGTTGGAACGATGGGACAACGAACAATTGATAGAATGGTCTGCAAACGGCAACCCAAGAAAAATACTTTTTGCGGACGAAAAAGAAGGCAAGAGAATGCAGGATATTTGGGAATTTAAAGACCCCCAATATCCGACATATCCAACGGAAAAAAATAGTGCCTTACTAGAGTTAATCATCAAAACGTCTTCAAATACGGACAGCATTGTCCTGGATTGTTTCTGTGGCTCGGGAACGACACTAAAATCCGCCCATTTGTTGAACAGGTCCTGGATCGGTATCGACCGGTCAGAACATGCTATCAAGGCAACGGTAGAAAACATGCAGTCCGTGGCCGGCCATGTATCAACTCCCGTATCGACTCCCGCACCGGAATACGAATTCATTAAACTGGAGCACAAAGAAACGGCCGGCAAACCGTTCCCCACAGAAACGCTATCTGCTCCGCTCGGAATTTCTCGGTAAGTTCAAATTCAGCGCGGAACCGCAACCATTATCTTCACTAAAAGGAATGATTATCTCCGATGCCCCAACATTTATTTCGTATTTTCGTCCACAATCAACAAAGTGCCAAAGCGGAATCTTTGCTGCACACTCTGCAACAATATGTTGGGCTAAAAGACCTCGCCGCTGTCGATGAAATCCAAGGTTATGACCTTTGCGTTGAGACCCCGGAAGGACTCAGCGGCACCGAGCCGGTGGCCCGGTTCAGTGCTCTGCATTTGGCCGACCCGGTCTGTGACCGACATTTAATCCAGCCATTCCCGGCCGGCAGTGCAGGTACCGAATCGTCAACAGCAGCAGCGGCATGTTTGCCGCTGCTGTCCGTTCAGACGGAAAACGACTCAAAACCCTCTTTTCTGGCCTATGAAACTCCGGCCGCCCAGTTTGATCCCAGGGCCCGGGCGGTGCAAGACTGCTGGAAACTTTGGGCGCAAAATCCGTATCCTGATGTCCAACTTCTCAGCGTGCGCTGTTTTTGGCTCTATGCTTTAGCTTCAAAGCCGAAACAGCAAAACCCACAGAACGGGGACGGACTCCGCAAGACCGACTTAGACGCGGCCCACCAATATTTGTGGACACCGCTGGAATTGCAGGTCAAAAACCTGAACCGATTCTCCTACAGTGCCCGGCGACAGGCTGACTTTCAGACACGTGCCAACGTTCCGCAGGGCAAGGCCCCGCTGCCCTCTCTGCTGGCTCTGCAACCGGAAACCTCCCCATTGCGGGCTTGGGCCGATCAAATTGGGCTGCGCTTTGACGATGCCACCCTGGCTTACATTCAGGCCTATTACAGCCGCCAAACATTGCCCGGCTTAGCCTCCGTGCCCTCCCCCCTCATTCGTCAAAATCACGAAGATGACAAAAGGAAAGTTCCGCCCCGTGAGCCCACTCTGACCGAACTGCGTATTCTCGAAGCCTATTGGTCCGATCACTGCCGCCACACAACCTTCCATACCGAGTTGAACTGGCCGGAAGAATTGGCGGAAGAATCGGGAAAACCGGGCTCTGATCTGCCACAGGAACTACAGCAAGCTTGGCAGCTCTATCAGGATCTGCGCCGACAGTGCCAAACGGAACAGAAAACCCAATGTCTGATGGATATAGCCGTAATGGGAGCGCGGACCCTCAAGACCTTACAAGGTGGCCCATACCAAAGTAACCTCTACATGGATGCCGTGGAAGTCAGTGCCGAGGTCAATGCCTGTTCGGTGTTTGTCGATGTCCCGGACGATGCCAATCGGCAGCAAAAACGCCTGTTGATGTTCAAAAATGAGACGCACAACCATCCCACGGAAATTGAGCCCTACGGCGGTGCGGCAACCTGTTTGGGCGGAGCCATCCGCGACCCGCTCTCGGGCCGCAGCTACATCTACCAAGCCTTGCGCCTAAGCGGTGCCGCCAGCCCGAACCAGAACCTGGACCAAGTGCGTCCCGGCAAACTACCGCAGCGCAAGATTGCCACGGACGCAGCGCGCGGCTTTTCGGACTACGGCAACCGCATCGGTTTGGCCGGCGACCTAGTGGTGGAGATATACCATCCCGGTTTTGAGGCCAAACGCTTTGAATGCGGCATGGTGGTAGGCGTGGCGCAACCGGAGCAGGTCAAACGCCTCGAACCTCGGCCCGGCGACTTGATTTTACTGCTGGGCGGGGCCACCGGCCGGGATGGTATTGGCGGTGCTTCCGGCTCCAGCGCGGCCCACGACAGCGACACCGTGACCAATAACAGTGCCGAGGTTCAGCGCGGTAATCCTGCTGAAGAACGTAAATTGCAAAGATTTTTCCGCAGGTCGGACGTGGGGCACCTGATCAAACGTTGCAATGACTTTGGTGCGGGTGGCGTGGCCGTGGCCGTAGGCGAAATTGCCGCAAGTTTAACCATCGAGTTAGCTGCCATGCCAACCAAATATGAAGGCTTGAGTCCGGACGAATTGGCGGTATCCGAGTCCCAGGAGCGTATGGCCGTGGTGATCGATGCCGCCGACCGGGATACCTTTCTCTCGAAGGCAGAAAGTGAAGGTATTTGCACCATTCAGCTCGGGCAGGTCACGAGACAAAGCTCGGATGAAACGGCCACTTTCCGGCTCTTGTACAACGGCGTTCCGGTCGCGGAGTTGGCCCGGGATTTTCTGGACAGCTCCGGCTTTCCCCGTCGGGCCGACATCCAATTTGCGGGGGAACATCTTCAGGCTTATACTCCGGAAGCGTTCTCCAAAGCGTGGCGGTCTGCCGCCGAAATCACATCTGAGACCCAATCGAAAACCGAGCCGGAAACCCAATTATGCAAAATTTTGAGCCACCCGCAGATAGCCAGTCAACGAGGCTTACAACATCAATTTGACAGCAGTGTGGGGGCGGGCACCATATTCCAGCCCTACCCTTGTTATACCCGCCCTTCTCATGCCAATCCCGGCGATGACAACCCTTCTCATACCAACCCAGGAGAGTCCCGTACCTATAGCCGCAGCGAAGTTTCGGCCCGGCTCATTCCGTTGTACTTTCAGTCCCGGCAAACGGAGACGGCAGAACAGTACCCGCAAGGCAATGCACGGCACGCCTCGCTAATTAGTTTCGGCTACGATGTCCATTTGAGCAGCCGGAATATATTTCTCGGCTCGCAAGTGGCCATTGTACAATCGGCAGCCAAGCTGATGGTTGCCGGGGTACAACGTTGTCATATCTATCTTTCCCTCCAGGAATACTTTCCCCGCCCGGAAACACCAGAATTGTGGGGCCAAGTCAGTGCCGCCCTGCTGGGAGCACTTCAGGCCCAGCACCGGCTGGGTCTGGCCGCCATTGGAGGCAAAGACAGCATGAGCGGTACTTTTGAAGAACTGAAAGTTCCGCCGGTGCTCAGTTCCTTTGCCTTTGGTACGGCACCCTGCACGGCATTGCGGGCCTCCAACTGGCAGCAAAATGCCCGACACCTCTACCTCTTGGGTCAACCACAACCGGGTTCCCGCCCGCTACAAAATCCGGACTACGAACGTATCCGGGCTTACTGGCAATACCTGGAAGAGCTGAGCGCGCCCGACCGGCAACATGGCGGAACCGACAACAGTCCGATTTCGGGCCGACTGGTCGGTGCCGAAGGCATTCTGGCGGCCACGACCCTGTTTTCCTTTGGCAGTGCCCCCAAGCGCATTATTCTCCGTAGTTATGACCCAACATACCTGCAACCTTATGCGGCCGACCCCAGTTTCAGCGCACTGCTGCTGGCCAGCTCGGCCCCGCTGCCGCAAAACCCCTATCTTCGGGAACTGGCCTCATTGGAGGACTGCTCTTTAAATCAAGAGGCCATGCTGCTGCCGGATGGTTTGGAAATGAGTCTCAACGCAACTTCTCCCCTCTACCGGGCTTGGAGTTCTGCGGAAACAGAACCGGGCTACTACCCTACAGAGGCCGAACGGCCGGCCGGAGAACGACAAAACCGACTGTTACAGGAAGCTTTGCAGAAGGATTTACAGGAAGATTTACAAGAAACTTTACCGGCGCAAAATTCTGAAGCCCGGACCGGGCCTCAAACTTGGGCAGGACGGCGATCCGGAGCTGCCAAACAGAAAATCCGTCTGGTGGTCCCGGTCTTCCCGGGCAGCAACAGTGAAGACGATATGCTGTACTCCTTTGCTATGGCCGCCAAGAAACTGGGTTGTGCCACCCAACTGGAACTGTCTAGCCCGGTGCTCAACCTGCTCGATAAAAACTACATACAACAGTCACTGGAACAGCTTGCCGAACTGTTAAAGGAGACACAAATATTGGCCTTACCCGGCGGCTTCAGCGCCGGCGATGAGCCGGATGGCAGTGCCAAGTTTATCGCCTCGGTATTGCGCGAGCCGCAGATCGCTGCCGCCATCGACAGACTGCTAAGCGGCAAAGGCCTGATATTGGGTATCTGTAATGGATTCCAAGCCCTGATTAAGAGTGGTCTGCTGCCCTATGGCCAAGACTGGCAACAGGGAGCGTCCTACGGCCGAGAGGATCTGAGTATCACCCATAACCGTCAGAATCGCCACATTGCGGATTTGGAGTTGTGCCGCGTCTGTCCTACTCATTCCCCCTGGCTCCAAGGTATGAGCGGCAAGGATTATCTGGTGCCGATCTCTCACGGCGAAGGCCGTTTGGTTATGCCCCAAACATTGTTTGAGCGGCTGCACAGGCAACGGCAGGTTGCAGCCGTTTATCACGAAGATGTCAATGGCTCTTTTGCCGGTATTGAGGCCCTTTGCTCAACGGACGGGCGCATTTTAGGCAAGATGGCCCACTCTGAACGTTGCGGCCCACAACTCTACCGCAATATGCCCCACGACCCGGACCGAGTCTCTCTGCAACAGGACATTTTTGCGAATGGACTGCAATATTTTCTGTAAGGCCGCTCGGTATTCTTCCGGCAGTTGCTTGCCGGTTGCTTGCTAATTGCCTCGCAATTGGTAAAAAATTGAGATACGAATGAGGGTACAACATTCGCTTCCTTCGCTTCCTTGTCTTCTTTCGCCGGTCTCGTTAGAATCCTGCCCGATTGTTTGCAACTTCTGTTTGCAACTTTTCGGGGCAATTTTCTCTTGCTTCCCGCAAAGAGTTTTGCACCGAGTGGCTCGCTCTGTACCGATCTTTAGGCAAAACCTACGATGCCAAACGCAGAGATTTCTCGCGGTACAGACTTTATACAAGCTTTTACAAGCTGCCTTTCAATAAAAAATAAGGAGTGAACCTTTGTCTTCCAATGCCATTTTAGCCCAACAAAAGGACGGCTTATACGCCAATGTCCGGATCAACAGCGGAGATATTCTGTGCAAATTGGAATTTGAGCACACCCCCATCACCGTCGCCAGTTTTATCGGCTTAGCCGAAGGCCGTTTTGCGGCCCCCAACGCCACCGTGGGCCAACCGTACTTTGACGGCCTGAATTTCCACCGGGTAGAACCCAATTTCGTCATTCAGGGCGGAGACCCCAAGGGCAACGGGACCGGCGGCCCGGGCTACGAATTTCCGAACGAAATCCACAGCGCACTCAAGCATGGCCAAGCCGGCATTCTTTCCATGGCCAACGCCGGGCCGGATACCAACGGCAGCCAGTTTTTCATTACCCTGGGCGATGCTTCTTTCCTGGACGGCGGCTACTCTGTCTTTGGTTCTGTCGTCTCCGGCCTGGAATTGGTAAAGAAGGTAAAAAAAGGCGATGTTATGGAACGTGTCACGATTCATCGCAAGGGCCAGGCCGCAGAAAAATTTGCCCCCAACTGGGAGGAGTTTCAGGCTATGATAACCCGCAAGAATGGTGATAAATCAGGCGAACAGACCAAGGCTGAGCAAAATTTGCTCAACTACATACAGCAAACTTGGCCGGATGGTGAGTTGCAAAAAAACCCGAACGGCCTACAGCACAAGATTCTGCGTCCCGGCAAAGGCAAGAGTGGCGAAGAGGCTGGTGCCAAGCAATATTCCATGCATTATACCCTATGGGTGCCACAGAAAGACGGATCCATGGCCAAAGTGGATAGTTCTCGCGATCGCGGCGAACCTCTGACCATCGCTCCCGAGCAAGTGGTTTCCGGCTGGGGTCTGACACTGCCACTCATGAAACAGGGTGAACAGCGCGTTTTGCTTATCCCCGGCGACTTGGGCTACGGCAAACGCGGCCAACCGCCGGTCATTCCACCCAACAGCTTTCTGTTATTTGAAATGGAAACCGTCCATTTCGAGTAAGCAATTCCCGCTTTATCCGGCCACCCGGGTCTGTCAGGCCATTGGCCTCTGAATCCGGACCGGATGGAGCAAAGGCCGGAATAAAGGCCCTCATCCCAAGGCAATCCGAGCCGAGACACCTATATTCCATTGGAGTCCTCTAAGATGAAAGTATTGTCAGACACACCGCCGGTCTTTGAAACAGTCTCATTCCGACTCAAGCTGCAAACTGCTGTCCGGCAGCTATTCTGCCGAACAGCAGTAGTATTATTTCTGCTGCTTGCCATAACAATCAGTGCCTGTAGCGCAAAAGAAAAGATGCCCGGAGAGGGGGTTTTTGCCAAGATCAAAACGAGTAGAGGCGTTATTCTCGCCCAACTCGAATACAGGAAAACCCCTCTGACCGTCATGAGCTTTGTCGGTTTGGCTGAAGGACGCTTTGACGTGCCGGACTCACCCAATGTGACCAAGGGCAAGCACTACTTTGACGGCCTGACGTTCCACCGAATCGAACCGGGTTTTGTCATCCAGGGCGGTGACCCGGACGGCAATGGAACCGGCGGTCCCGGCTACCAATTTCCCAATGAAATTCACCCTGGCCTGAACCATGATACTGAAGGGATACTATCCATGGCCAACGCCGGGCCGGACACTAACGGCAGCCAGTTTTTTATTACCTTGGGACCGGCTTCTTTCCTCAACGGTAACTACAGTGTTTTTGGCCACGTTATCAGAGGCATGGATGTCGCCAAAAGTATCGAAAAAGGTGACCGCATGGAGAAAATCACTATTTTCCGGCAAGGTGCCAATGCTAAGGCCTTTCTGCCAAGCTGGGAACAATTCCGGGAGCTTTCGGAGAAAACAGCCGGAAACCGGAAAAATGAAGCCGCAGAATTTGCAAAAAAAGGCAGACAGGCTCTGCTCGATTTTTCTGCCCGGCAATGGCCCGACCTCAAACCGGAAAAAGACGACAACGGATTAGAAAGCTATATTATACAAAAAGGCTCCGGCCCGACCGGCAGCGAATCGGGTAATGTCAAAACGTATCGGCTGAACTACACCCTCTGGACTCAGTCAGGAAGCGGTGAAGTGAGCAAAGTGGACAGTTCCCTGGACCCTGGGCGTGAACCCATTCAGCTCTCTCCTGAACAGGTAATTCCGGGCTGGGGGCTGACCATGCCACAAATGCAAGTCGGAGAAAAACGTGTAATCCTGGTGCCCCCTGATCTGGGCTATGGCGAGCGTGGCAGCCCACCGGCAATCCCGCCGAACAGCTACCTGCTCTTTGAAATGGAGTTGCTGGAACCGGCCAAATAGCCGGCTGCTCCTTGAAATGGAGTTGTCGGGATTTGTCCGCCGGCCACCGGTGCGGCAAATCTCTGCCGCACCTTCCGCACTTTGAATAACCGGTGAACAAAATTATGAAGGACAAAGTATTTACTTGCAGATAAATATAGATCAGGCCCTGTCGCAGAACTTGCTTGCTCCCGTCATACTCGACAGGGAGAAACATTTGGGTGAAGTGTGCGTCAAAATTCCTTCTCTTGTCCTCACCCGTTATTCTTCCTATCCTCAGAATCAGGTTTCCCTTTGGGGGATTGAGGGTAAAACCGGATGAGACAGTATCGCAAAATAATGCCCCTCAATAACCCGTCAAATGAGACTCCGCACCGCGCAGCTGCAATACTTCGAGATGGCTTTTGTGGCCGGAGTGGCCTGCTGTTCCTGTTGGCAATTTTGCTGCTCCAAAGCTGTTCGCAGGCACGCAGCATAGCCCGTACAGCAGAACGGGCCAATCTCTATAAAAAACAGGCCGCACAACAAATTCAGGAACTCTCGGCCCGGTCTCAAACCGAGTCTTGGCCTAAAATCAGCGGCGAGCCGGAGCTGAATCAGAGCATTAGTGTAAAACTCCACACAAGCAAAGGAATCATCGAGATACAATTGGCCTTTCAGTTGGCCCCCTTGGCCACTTTGACTTTCCTCCGCCTGGCCGGCTTGAGCCGTGAGCCGGGCTCGGCCTCTTACATTGGAGACCACTTCCGTCAGCCGGAAGGTGCCGCTTATGTCGGAGCCGGTGACAACAATATTACGGAGTCCTTCCCTGCCGAATACTCGGAATGGCTCAATTTTCGCCGGGCGGGAACCTTGGCCTTTAGCTCCGACACCGAGCAAGGCAATCACGGCCCCTTTATTATTAGCTTGGCTCCGCAGCCCGATCTGTTTGGCAAGTTCACAGCTTTCGGCCAAATCCAAGGGCAAAGGAGCCTGAATGTGGCTCGCAAGCTGACGGCCCAAGACCACATTAGCGCAATCGAAGCACAAAGCGACAATCCGGAAGGCAAAGAATTTCTCCGAGAGCTCCGGGAAGACGATTCCAAAATGGCCGAGAGAGTTCGGGTTGAAGCCCCATACCGGCGACATGGCTTAGCAGCTATCCACAGGAAACTGGCCCGCGACTTTGCTGCGGTCCAATGGCCACGCCACCAGAGACAGGCTCTCCGGCAATTGCAATCCCGCCCGGCGACAGGCCCTACCGGCCCTACCGAACAAAATTCGGGATTTCGAATAGGCGATTGGGGCTTGGAATACAAGGTGACAGACCGAGGCGATCCGGGAAAACAACCCTTTAAGCAAGCAGAGCTGCAATACGCCGTCTGGGCCACGCAGGATGATGGCAGCAGCCTGCTGCTGGAAGACCGGATACAGAAACAACAAAGCGTCCGGGCCACCCCGGAACAATTATTTCCGGCTTTGCGAGCCGGCCTGTCCGACATGGGGCCCGGAGAAAGACGGCTCTATGTCATCCCGCCCGAAGGGGCTTACGGCGTGAAAGGCAAACCACCGAACGTTCCGCCTTGGTCTTACCTGATCATGGAACTATATTTGCTTGACATCCAATAGAATAACACATGAAGTATTTGATAAAATATTTGAAATATGTAAGGAGTAAGCAATGTCTGATATTTTAGACGAACTGCGGAGAAATCTGCAAAAGTGGCAAAACTCGGGCAAGTCTTCGGGTTCTTCCGGTGGAAAAATTCTGCCGTATGTCATTGTAATACTGGTTCTTGTTATTTTGGTCGCCAATTCTATCTACAGTATTGACGAAAAAGAAGTAGGTGTGGTGACGCGTTTTGGTCGCTTCCACGGCAACAGAAAGGCCGGCCTGCATTTCAAGGTGCCAATTATGGACCGGCTCTACCGTGTCCCACAGACCACCCAGAGTCTGGCCTTTGGCTACCGCACCACCAATGCCGGGATACAGAGCCAGTTCAGCAAAGAGGACTACAGTCACGAATCCACGATGCTGACGGGTGACCTAAACATCATTCAGCAATCCTTTGCTATCCAATATATTATTACCGGCCCGAAAGACTGGCTCTTCAGCGTCGACAGTGCCCCTGTGTTGGCTGCCAACCGCAGAGGGTTGTTGGATAACCGTATCAAGACCATCCGCGATGTCTGTATCTCGGTAGTAAACCACTATGTTGGCAATAACTATGCCGAAGACGTACAGGAAAAGGGCCGGGAATTGATTGCCGAGCCTGCCCGTCTGGAAATCAACAAAATCCTCCGTGAACGGGTAAACTTGGGCGTGACCCTGCAAAACCTGAACCTCAATCAAGTCGTATACAATGATTTGGTGCAGAAGGCAATTGAAGATGTCAACGCGGCAGAACAGGATCGCGACCGTCTGATCAATGAGGGACAGGAAGCCTACAACAAGGAAATCCCCAAGGTCCGGGGCCAGGCGGAACAAACGGTTCTGCAAGCCGAAGGTGCCGTAGCCCGCTTTAATGCCCTGTACACCCAGTACCGCGAAAACCCGGAAATTTTCCGCCAACGGTACTACTACGAGACGATGGAAAAGGTACTGCAAGACAGTGGCGGCAAATTAACCATCGTTGATAAGGATCTGGAAAACTTCCTGCCGATTAAGAATCTTGCCCCGGCAATTATCGGTCCACAGGTTCAATAGAAAAAAGGCACGGAGAAAATCAGACAGAGACCGTCAGAAAAAGGATTAGATTACTATGAACACATTTATGAAAAAATTGACCACGGTGCTTATTGCGTTTGCTGTTATTGCCTTTTTGGTCGGCAATTCATTATTCATCGTCAACGAGGGTGAACAGGCCGTAGTGACGCGCTTTGGTCGGGTGCTGCCCGCCAACTACGTAAAGGCCGGTCTGAAGTTCAAAATTCCGTTTATTGATACGGAACACAAATACCCCAAAAAGCTGCTCTCTTGGGATGGCCAGGCCGACTTGCTGCCCACCAGTGATGACAAACGTATACTGCTCGACACAACCGCCCGCTGGCGGATTGCCGATCCAAAGGTTTTTTACGCCAAGCTGGCGGACATCACGGACGCTTTTAACAAGCTGGACGACATCATCGACAAGCGTGTACGGGCCGTAATCGGACGCTATCCAATGGTGGAAATTGTGCGTACGGACAACGAAATGATTACCATTACCGCCAAGAAAAAGTCGAAAAAGGCCGAGGAAGATATACTCGGCACGCCATCGGATGACGCCGGAGGCAGTGCTGTATATGTCGAATTGATCAATTCTTCCACTTCCAACGTTTCCAGAATTATAGAAGTCAGCCAAGGGCGTTTAGCTCTGGAGCAGGAAATTCTGGAATACTCCCGTCAGGAAATCAATCCCAAAAGCCTGGGCATCGAATTGGTCGACGTGTTGATCCGCCAAGTGCAGTACCCGGACAACGTAGCGGCCAAGGCCTTTGAACGAATGGCCTCGGAACGCAAGAAACGGGCCGCCGAGCAACGCTCCCGTGGTGAAGGCCAAAAGGCATACTGGCTGGGCCGCTTGGAGAAAGAACAGCAAACGATCATCGCCCAAGCTGAAAGTAAGGCCGCAGCGATCTATCGCGAGGCCTACGACAAAGATCCGGAATTCTATCGCTTCTGGCGAGCCATGGACTCCTACGGAGAGACACTCGCCGGCATAGATAAGGTACTGAGCACCGATATGGCCTACTTTGATTACCTGTACAACTCCCGGGGGAATCGCTAGAGAAGCACCCGGAAATTCGGCGGGGATGCCCGGCCACGGTGAGAAGAACCCCAAACGGGACCTTCTCACTCGGTACCAAGGTCTTGTCCGTCATGCTTCGGTCTGTCTGTTGGGGCTGCTGCTTGTGGCCTGTAACAGCCAGGCCACACAGGGCAGTTCCGTCCGATTTTTTGCTTTGGACACGCCTTGCAGCGTCACCCTCCAAGGCCATGTACCCGACAGCGTATTTTCTGACATCGAACAGGAAGTTCTGCGCATCGAAGCACTGATGAGTAGCTACCAAGAGGAAAGTGAAGTCAGCATCCTCAACCGTGTCGGGCAAAATACTCTGAGTCCGGAAACCGTCGCTTTGCTCCGGCAGGCCTTGGGCTATGCCCGACGGAGCGACGGCCTGTTTGACCCAACTGTCGGCCCACTGAGCCGAATATGGGATATTACCGGGTCCCGAGCCATAAAACGCCGTGAAGATGAACTAAAGGCGGAAGGCAAGCTCGCCCCCCAGGGCAGCCTCAGCAATGACCTTTCGGGCAACGGGCAGCAATACCAAATAGATGGTGCCATCGCCGAACAGATTCGGATGCAGCGTCAGCCACCGTCAAAACAAAACATTGCCGAAGCTTTAACCTTGGTCTCCTACAGGGATGTCCAATTGGATTCAGCCACCGGCGAGGTTCGCTTTGGCAAACCCGGCATGAAGCTGGATCTTGGCGGCATTGCCAAAGGCTTTGCCGCCGACCGAATTGCCGCCATTCTAAAAGCGGTTGACGCACCGGCAGGAGTCATTGACTTGGGCGGCAACATTCTGCTTCACGGCAGCAAACCCAACGGCGACCCTTGGTCTGTCGGCGTGCGTGCCGAAGGGGACAACTACCTGCTGGGTATGTTTATCGCCCGGCCCAAAGCCGTGGTGACTTCCGGCGTTTATCAGCGTTACTACATGCACAACGGCAAACGGTACCACCATATTTTATCGACGGAAACCGGCTATCCGATCGACAACGGCATATTCAGCGTGACTGTCGTCACGGATGACAGTACCGTTGCGGATGCCCTTAGCACTCTGCTGTTCACATACGGAGCGGAAAGGGGCCTGGAAGAAGTGGCCCGCCGCCAAACCCAAGGTGAAGAAATCGAGGCATTGTTCGTCACCACAAACTACCATGTCTACGCCAGTCGGCAGTTTGCCCGGCTCAGCACAGAGCAGTACAACTCTTTAAAAGATGGCAGCACTAAGAGCAAAGAACTACCGCAGGAACAAATTTGGCTGTTTCCTTTGCAGGATAACCTGCATTTTGTCAATCTGTAATACAAAGATCGGAGCAGTGCAAGATGGCTCAACGCAAGAATATCAAGGATAAAAGTCCTCACACAAGAGAGTCCCCGGCACTTGCCCGACCACGCCGGTTTGCTGAAAATCCCAATTGAAGGGCCTTATTGAAAGGCTTTATTAAAGGGCCCAAATGGGAAGGCCAAACAAGAAAATAGATTGTTTCCCGTGAATTTGCGCCCCCTCTTCCCTAAAAAACTTGACGAAAACTACTAAGAATCTTAGTATTCAGTATCAAATTACCAGTTGCTCTGATAAAGGATACAAGCAATGACTAAAAAATCTAAAAAAACACCTTCACGGCTGCCAACAATGTCTACCGGTCTAACTCCGGACGAAGCCAAAATGTTAAATCCGGAAGCTGACATTACGGTTGCTCTTCGTGATGGCGGGACAACACGTACAGTCGAAGGCTATGGCCACGATGGTCAGGAAGTTACTATCAGGACACAAATAAGTAATAAGGCTCCGGACCAAGGCAATGGTTTTCGCAGCCCGAAAACGGTAAAGTCCAAGAATCTTCCCACAGTTCAGATTCCTAATCTCGGACATCCAAGTCCGGAAATGCCAAAGTCTGGGAATCTTTCCATAGGGGAACGCAGACAAGAAGCAAAAAGATTGAAGAATGAAGGGAAGCTATCTCAAAAAGCTATTGCCATAAAATTGGGTGTATCACAGAAAACAGTATCGAATGACTTAAAGTCTTAAAAGGTACATAGAGCCTGCTATCCGGGCTTTATGTACTCTTTAAGACTGAAAAATATTGGTTACAGAGAAATAACATAACTATAACGGGGATTGTCTCCCGTAATTTTCTTCCATCTCCCCCAAAAAATGAAAAAGCAGAAAAAGCAGCCGTTACTTGCCGTGCTGCGCCGGCAGTTCTCCGAATATTCCAAAGAGCAGCTCTACGCCGAGGTTCTGTGCGGCGGGGTTCGGATGTCAAACGGCGAAACCTTGCGGGACCCGCGCCAAACAATAGCAGAAGGCATAGAACTGGAGATCAGGGAGAAGAAACGTTACGTTTCGCGCGGAGGAGAGAAATTACACAAAGCCATTGAAGAATTTGCCTCCCAAGGTTTCCGGGTCGCGGACACCATTGTCTTGGATGCCGGTGCCTCCAGCGGCGGTTTCAGTGACTGTCTGTTGCAACACGGCTGCCGCCAAATCTATGCTGTAGACAGCGGCAAAAACCAACTGGACTTTCAGCTGCGCCGTGATCCGAGGGTACTGAGCTTTGAAGGCTGTAAAATACAGGACTTTCTGTCCGACTTGCCCGATTCCGGCTTGAACTTGCCTGATTTCGTAGTTATGGATATTTCTTTTCGCTCCATCCTTGCTCTGCTGCCCATCTCCCTATCGGCGTGCCGCAGGCATGCCGGCGTCTTCCTCTGCAAACCACAATTTGAGTGGAACAGCTACTGCCAAGCCCATCCCCGGCATCGGGCAACGAATTTTAGCGGCATTGTCCAAGACAAGCTCTCCTTTCAAGTCTTTGACTGGTTCTGCGAGCAACTGCAACGAGCTGACATATCAATCCGGGCGTCCTGCCCCTCCCCGATACGCGGACGCGGACGCGGAGACCAAGACCAAGGCTCAAAGGGGCAGGGCAACTTGGAATTTCTGCTCTACCTGCAACAAAACGTAGCAGCAAACCCAAAGTACTAAATACTTTATCCTTTCCCACAACTTTCTTTTTGGGTAAATTGCAAATTTGATCTATGTACCCGGAACTGCAAATATCATCTCTAATTATTGACAGTAGCTATTCTTAATACTAGAATTGGCCTTTCATTTATACAGGCTCCAGTAGCTCAGGGGATAGAGCAACCGCCTCCTAAGCGGTAGGTCGTACGTTCGAATCGTATCTGGAGCATATTTATAATATTTATAAAAGTGATCTTTCCCGCCCTGCTGCGCAGATGCTGCGTACCCAACGCCTCTCTCCGATCCTCTCTAAAACTGACCACAACCGTGATATTCCAATCGCGCGCGCTCAAGGCCCTCCCTGATATGAAACAATTCCCCCCGGTCAGCAACCGAAATGACAGCAATAGTGCCAACAAATCCGGACATAGTATCACAGCTCCCCTCACGGCAACTTTCGGGCATCGGTCATTCTATGCCGGGTTCTACCCTGCCCTGCTATTTTTACTGGGTTTATCCACCCTATTATTATTTTCCGCAGCCGGGGAAAATAATAAGGTCGAGCCTGGCTACATTGTGTTCCGTGCCTTGAGCCAGACATACCCCCAGCAAATTAATAAACTCAGCTTTCGCAGCCGCCTGAACGACTGGAGCATACAGGTGAACGGTACGTGGTTTAATTGGGCACACGGTCGTATCCTGCCCGATGCCCTGACACAACAGTACGAAGAATACCTCAGTTTTGGTTTCTACCACTACCCTGAAGATTTGCCACCTGTCCCACCCTTTGATGCTGAGGGCGAGAAAGAATTCCTCGCCCAAATGAAGCCGCACCGGCAGGGCCTCACCACCCAAGAAAGCAATGCATTCCGTCAGGCACTGTACCAAGCCCCGGACAAGCCCGCCATGGATGAGCAAATTCAGGAAATTCCATTTCTGGAATTTCGGATCAAAGTCCACCCCATGGTTATTTGGCCTCTCAAACGCGTGGAACGCCACCTCTTAGATGCACAGCAGCAGGATCCGGAATTGTCCCGGTTCTTTCGTTCCCTGCGCAATATTTCCACATATTCATGGCGGAAGATTCAATATTTTGAAAAACTGAGCAATCACAGCTTTGGTACCGCATTGGACCTTCTGCCGCAAAGCTGGCATGGCAAGGCTGCCTATTGGAATTGGGAACGCGACCGGCAAGAGGATTGGTTTAATATTCCTTACAAGGAACGCTGGAGCCCACCTCAATCGGTAATTGATGCTTTTGAGTCTGAAGGCTTTATCTGGGGCGGGAAATGGCTCTATTTTGACCCCATGCATTTTGAGTACCGCCCGGAGCTGTACTTGCTGCGCGACTTTCTGGCCAAATATAAACCGGGTGATGAGACCGATTGAGCCCTGCCGGCAGAAAGCCGCAGAAAGCCGAGGAAGAACACGGCCACAACGGTTCCGGCGAATAGGTCTCTTCTGCCTGCTGCTCTTGGTTCCGATTGAGGCCATACACAGTTATTCATTCCGGCACGAGACCCTACTGCTAAATATTTCTGCCGGAATGAGCAATTTTGCCGCCGAAGACAGCTTGGAAACCCCAAGTGCCTTTGCATTTTCCGGCCAAGTAGGCTTTAAGCGCAATACCCTAATGCCTCAGGGTAATTTCGACGCGCTTCTTCTGCTACGCGACAACTACATGTTCCGCTTCCAGCTTCTGCTAAACAATTTGCGCAACCAGCAAAGCAATTTGGCATTTGGCTTGGGCAATGAAAATGTTGGGTTGCTGTTTGGTGTCTCCCAAGAATACACTCTTGCCAGCCAAAGCCGTCCAAACAAATTCGGTTTGGGCCCTTATTTCAAGATATTTTATAATCTGCAAGGAATAATGGACTTACAACTGGAGGGTGTCTTTCTCACCAATACGCTGAGCAATACCGGAACCAATGGCTACAGAAGTATTTATTTATATATCCAGACGTTATTTATGTTACGCCAATTCCGCATTGGGGTGATCGGTACTCTGCATTATTTTAGTGCCACGGTCACCGGACCCGGCATCATACAAGCCCAAGCCAACCTGGTATTGGGTGGCTCTGCCCCGGAACGACTGCTCGCCGTAGATTTCTATCTGTCGGGAGCTCTTATACTTAATCAATCAACGACCGAAACCAATTACTCTGTATTGTTTATTGGTTTCGGAACCAAGATCAAATTTGCCCTACATCCCCGTGTTCTGACCAAATTGTATTTTGAGATTATGCCTTTGGGATTCCCGGTCAGCAAACTGGACAACGTCAACAGAAATGCCATAGGCATTTCTGTTGGCCTAACGATGAGCTTCCGCATTTCGCGAAAGGAGTTGTGGAGTCCCGAGATTATTCCGCGCAAAATCAACACGAGGCAATTCTAAAAGGCTCTCTCTCTTGTCGCGGTCAGCTCAGTCAGCTCAGTCAATATGGCCATTTCCCGAACCTTTGCCACCCTTGCCACCTTTTCTCTGTCCGGACACTTGGCCCTTTTGTCCCGCTTGTTGCAGCAACTTAACCTGCAACTTAGGTGAAATGAGGAAACCCAGAATAATGCCCATAATACCGCCGCTAATATGAGCAATCTGCGAAACGCTGTCATTGGCAAACAAACCGATAATCTCGCGGGTCAAATACAAACCTGCCATTAAAATCAAGGTCAGGGGTATTTCGTTACGCCGAATATTGACAATAGAAATCAGTGTTATCATCATAAAAACAATACCACTCGCCCCTATCAGAGCACTATCATAATAACTGACATTGATAAAACCCGGGACAAAGGCCGTAATGAGAATCATCAAAGCTAAACGAAAGGAGCCAAAACGTTCCTCCAAAATTGGGCCCAAAAGCAATATATACGTCAGGTTTCCCATCAGGTGATTCCAATCTCGATGTCCCAATACATAGCTAATTAGTCGATAATACTGGCCTTTATCATCCCAGGAAAACCCATTTTTTCCGTACACAACAAAATAATCTGTGCTGAAACCTGTCCCCAAGTATTGATCTGCCAACAGAAATAGAGTACAAATTAGAGAAAATGTTAGCGTTACAGGGGCATTATAGCGAATTTTCAAGGCCATATCTTTCTGATTTATTCATATATTTTTATTATACTCCAATATTTCTATCTTTATAAATTCTGTATAAAGGGGAAGGAGTCCCGATTATTTTTTCATTCTTGGCTGTACTGTCCTATATCTATTCTCCAGGTCCGGCTCAACCCGAAGTTCGGAGTGTTGCGGAATGTGCAAACCGTCTGACTGCTCTTCCGGCAACTGTAGCCGGTGGGCCACGAACAAATCGCTGTAGCCCTCGGCTTCAGCCCTGTCCGGAAGGCCCGAAACAACGTCCCGAACCGAGGATTGGTTTTGATCCGGAGCCACATCTTCATGCAAACCGGCCAAAGTGTCCGTTTTGTCCGTGACTTTGTCTCCGGACCCGCTCTTGGCCGCCTCAAGCCCTGTCACTTCCCCGTAAAATACGTCCTGCGATGTATCACTCATCTCATCTTGCCCGGTCTCGCAATGATCCACGCCTGCACCACCTTCGCTCCATAAGAAATTCAGATCATCGTCCTTCGCTTTGGGCCCAAACTCCATTTCCGGTCCGACTTCTGAATCAGTCCCCGACTCGGATTCCTGTAGCCGGCGATTGGCCAGGTAGTCCAAAAACTCTTGTTGCAATTCTTGCTCGAATTGCTCCTGAGAGACTTGGAGCACACCATCCTGTAAACAATCGGGTTTCTCGTCCGGTGAGATTTCACCCGGTGAGACCGTCTCCGGTGAGCCGGTCCGGCTATCCGGCATTGCCGGGCCGGCACCTACATCACTACCCAGATAACCCATTACCGTATTCGCCTCAGCATAAAAATTCGCCCAGTCTTCTCCCTGTTTTTCTGTCTGCTCTTCTGCTCGTTCTTCTGTCCGACCTTCTCCCCATTCTTCTCGCCGGACCTTGTCCTCCTTAGTATTATCACTACCAATACAATCCCCGATCTCCCGCTCATCCGCAAACAAACCGTCAACCGACTCCAATTCTTGGGAATCGCTCTCCACGGCTTCCTGATTAGAACTATTACCGCCTTTTTCCACCGTACCGTCACCGAACTGATCGATAATCTGCCGGCTCTTGGCCTTAGCATACTCAATCTGCTGCCGTCGAATGTTGCTCTCTTCTGCTTCGACATCTTCCGATGATAGCCCGAGGGCCTCCCGTGCCGCCGCAGCTTCCGCTTCGGCTTGCTCTCTCAGCCGCTGCTGAACGGCCTGAGCGGCAATCTCAATAAATTCCTGTTCAGAATTCGTTCCCGGTCTACTGCTCCCCCGCCCGGCAAACCTGTCACTCGCCAAACCTTCCCGGTTTTCCTTTCGGTAATTCTCACGCGATTGATTCTTGCGTGCCCGATTCTTACGGGACAAAACAGAATCACCGGGCAAAAAATAATAGGGCTTGTCGGAAAGCAACTGACCTTCCGAAAAAATGCCCTGGTACAAGGAACCATCGGCAAGGTAATAGTTGCCCCGTCCCTCCATTTTATTATTTTCAAAATAGCCCTGATAAATTCTTTTGTCCGGCCAATAAAAACTACCGTAACCGCTCATCCGGCCTGCATCAAAATTACCGATGTAACAAGAACCGTCAAAGAAATCCAGACGCCCGTGCCCATGCATTACGCCTACCTGAACCTGTCCTTGATAGCTTCCTTCCGGCAGTTCCAAAGTTCTCCCGGAATGGCGAAAATGCTCCCCGAGCTCCTCGCTGCTACTCTGATCCAAACAGGGGCTGCGCATACAAGAATGGACCAAGTGACGCGACAATTTGCCGGACCGACCACCCAACTGCCAAGTATACCTTTCCAGCCAGTCGTCCCCAATAAAATTGCTATACTTGTACTCCAAATTGGACAAGACCAATCCATCCTGGTTAATCAATTGATAATTAGAAATTAGCTGATGCCGGTTGTAACTATACTTATGCAGGCGACATGTTCTGCCAACAGGGCTTTCTTCCCATAATTCTACAATATTGTCATTGTCATCATACTGGTATAGCAATGATTTAGTATGCTCATTGTTATGATAAATTCTTTCTTCCCGACATAAATCCTTGTTATTATAGAGGTAAATTTTACTATGCTGAAGATATTCTTCTTTGATTAATCGAAAATCTCCATCGTAACTATAATGGACACATTTTTGGAGAACGTCATTCTCCAAAATATTTTTTTCTGTCAGCAGATTTTGTTCGTTGTAAATTCGGTTTTCTTCCCGTTGCATATCAAGGCCGTCACCCTGCGCCCGAAAGACACGCTTCAACAGCAGACTATTTTCGTAGTGACAATGAACTTCTTCACTTCGTACCTCATCCGCATTATGGAACCGACTGCTGCAAAAAGAGAGCAGCCCACCTTCAGTAAAATGCAACTGACTCTGCTTGTATTGTGGCCGGAACGTTTGCCTCCATTTATCGCGCATGCGAACGTGCCCTGTCTTTTGTTCATTATGGTACTCATCCATCCGAACAAAAGACACCATCTTTCGAAACTGGTAATCCTCACTATGCAGAACCACGAATTATCCCCTCCCCAATAATGGCCGGTCTCCAAGCAGCCGCAGCCGGAGTTACCCATAATTACCCATCCTGTTTTCACAACAACTCGGGCAAAACCGACCATCCCGACAAATTCTTTCCCTCGGAATCTATCGAAAACCTTGCTTTCGCTGTGAACAGCGAGCAACTCCCGCGACAACAACATGCTTTACTATATTGTTATTCTTTGCTCACAGCACGGAGGAACTCGGTGAAACTAATTCCCTCCGGTGCAGCTATCCTCTTCCCAAAGGCTAAGCTGATTCTAATGCAAACTGTGCCTCCAATAACTCAGCAAATCATCGTAAGAATGCATGTCGGGAATCTGCGGAAACTGCCGGACAATATGTTCCGGTGCAAACAGAAAGGCCCCCCACTGGGCTTCCAGCAACATACCAATATCATTGTAAGAATCCCCTGCCGCACCAACACTGTATCCCTGACTGGAAAGTGCTGCCAGCATGCCTTTTTTCCCGATACTGCTGCGCATAATATGGCGTTTGATGAAGCCCTTTTCATCCGTCTCCAAGGCATTACAGAAAACCATCGGGTTGTTCAACTCCCTCAGTACCGGACGGAGAAACTCCACGAAAGTGTCCGAAATAATGACAACCTGGCCAAGCTTGCGCAGCTCAGCCAAAAAGGCCTTGGCTCCATCCAAAGGTTCCAAGCTCTCAATAATCTCCTGAATTTGGGGCAAAGTGACGTTAGAACTCTCTAAGGCCTTGAGCCGGATATGCATCAGTTCATCGTAACTCTGAATTTCCTGGGTAGTCAGTCCCAACTCTTCAATGTTTGTGAGTCTGGCCACGGACTGCCACATCTCCGGCCATAGCACACCTTCCAAATCCAAACAGAACAGAGGAAAACGGTGTTGAATTGGCATATTCAATCTCCATAAGTAATAATGATAAGAGAATCAGAGCCTCTGCCCACAAGCCCGGAAATCGATTCTACAACGAATTGTCGCCCTTCTGCGGACGAAGTCGCCCGATACGCCGCAAGCAATTCACAAGCAAGCTCAAACGCGCTAACAGACGGCCGCAGCGAAAAAGATCCTAGGTAGATTCCCGCAAATTTCCCACAAGGCAAATGTCGGCAAGGCAGGGATCCCCTCCGCCAGGGCCTGTAATTGTACAAAATCATTGGTATTCCTCAATTCTTAGTCTGCGAAAATTTCCCGCTCAATATTTTTTCACTGGCTTTCATCACATTAGCTGAAAAACAGCAAAAAATGCAAAATCCTGTCCTTTTTTTGTCTGGGAGACCTTTCATTGATTCTCACCTGTCACAGATTCTAAACAGAAAAGGCCACGTTTTATGAAAAAGATACGATGGAAAAAATATTGTTATTTATGTACTTCGGAAATTCTACCATCCTGTTTCCTTTGTCATAACTGTCTGCTACAAATCCAATGGGTTGTTCCTCAGCTAACTCCCCTCGATGCATTCCGGCGACAGAAACATGAAAGGCCCTGTGTTGAAGTTGATCGTGCAAGTTTTCAATTGGAGAAGACTGTACACGACCATTTTTGCCGACGTTGTGGCGCAGAACAGTTTGCCGCTCAAGTTCATCCCAATTCGGATGCCCAAAGCCAGGCTTTCTGTCCATCGTGCAACGACACCCTAAATATCCTGAGAGAACACCGAGACTTTCGTGTCACCCGAAACTATCCCCTGGTTTATTATCAGGGATTGTTCGCAGAAATATTACAGTGGTATAAATTTTCTAAGGAATTACCGCTAACGCCTTTTTTTGCCACATTGGTGCAACAAGCTTGGGCTTGCCGGTTCGCAGGTTACCATCTCGTCCCGGTGCCACCCAGAGCAGCCAAACTGAAACACGAGGCTTGGGACCAAGTGGATTATTTATGTACATTTCTGCACAGACGCTACCGCTTGCCAGTGCTGAAACTGTTACAACGCAACGCTACCGCAGAACAAAAACACCTGAATCGGGAACAACGTTTGGAGCAGCTATCTGCGAAAAGAAAGTACAGCCTGGCACTCCCGGCCCGAAGGCTGGTCCGGCGGGAATTTCTCCGAAGCGGGCCTCTGCACCTGTTGCTGCTCGACGATATCTATACCACCGGAAGCACAATGGATATGTGCCGACGCGCCCTTCTGCCCTTAGAGCAGGAAGGTTGGATTGCTGACATCCGTTCCATGAGCCTGTGTTTAGTTCTGTAAAGACCTTTATTGGAGAATACTATAGGAAGATGCTATAAGCAACTATTGGAATACAACCGGAGAGCTCTGAAGCCATTGCAAGGTGAAAGTCCACGTCCCGAACTTCCCATCAAACGGTTTTGGCAGACTCGGGCAAGCCAAGCCCGGACAGCAAACGGGCACCCCTTCCGGAGTGCCCGTTTGCATATTTTTTATTTTTTTACTTTTTCCGTCCGGCTTCATTCTATCCGGATCCCTGCCACTATAACTTCCCTACAGACCAAAGCTTAGAATATTCAATGCAATGAATTATGATAGTTTTATACTTCGTCAGATCCAAATTGGCCGGCAGATCTAAAGTGATAGGGCCCTTTAACTTACCCCATCGGCTCTTGCCCTTTAATTCTCCGGCGCGAAGTGCCCCCTTCATTACATTTTTGCTGGTCAAAGTGCCGGCCTCCCGGGGCGAAAACAAAATATTTAAGTCCGGCGCGTTGGTTGTTTGGAAGTCCGCATCAAGTTGTAGTTGTAACTTGCCACCCTTCTCTACAATTTGCCAACGACCTTTTGCCGTATATAAGACTTTCGTCCAATTGCCTTCCGCCACGACTTTTTCACCCTGAGCTGACAACGAAACAAACGAAGCAGGTACAAGCAAGAAGAAAAAGACTGCTGACAACAACGGCACTATCCCAAGAGATAGGTATTTTCCCTTTAACATAAAAACCTCCATGACAATACCGGAAAATTCTGCTTTCCCGATATCCGTTTAGCACTATGCCCCATATCAAGACAGGACGAGACAGAATACTACCAAGCCGACAGATCGAAAGCAAGGGCTCCCGGAGGAGCAAAACACAGAGCTAGATGGCGTGAATCTGGTTTAGAAACAGGCGAGTACGGGCTTCCTTCGGCCTTGAGAAGAACTCCTCCGGATCATTTTCTTCGACAATCCTACCTTCATCCATGAAAATCACCTTATCGGCCACCCGCTTCGCAAAACCCATCTCATGCGTCACGCAGATCATGGTCATGCCCTCTTCCGCCAAGGTGATCATAACATCCAACACCTCGTTGATCAGTTCCGGGTCCAAGGACGAAGTCGGCTCATCAAACAGAAGGACTTCGGGGCCCATGCACAAACTGCGGGCAATTGCCGCACGCTGTTGCTGACCGCCAGAGAGTTGTAGCGGATATTTATGAACGTGGTCTGTCAGGCTGACTTTTTCCAGATATTTCCAGGCAATCGCCTCGGCCTCCTTCTGCGGCAATCTTCGCACCCACATCGGTGCCAGTTTCAAATTCTCCATGATGGTCATATGGCGGAATAAATTAAAGCTTTGGAATACCATACCAACCTCTCGGCGAATATGTGCAATATTCTTGGTATTATCCGTCAATTCTTCACCTTTGACGTAGATATGACCCTCTTCGTGTTTTTCTAAACGGTTTATGCAGCGTATCAGAGTTGATTTCCCGGAACCCGACGGACCACAAATAACGACCTTTTGCTTGGGATAGACATTCAGTGAAACATCTTTCAGGGCCTGAAAATCTCCAAACCATTTGGCCAGATTCTGTACCTCGATTATGGGATTCATGTTTTATTTCCTTATATTATAGATACTAATGCCGTGCAACCATATAACGATTGAGACGTTGTTCCAGCCGTGTGCCTACACGCGAAACCGTGGCACAAAGCAGCCAGAACACCAAACCAACAAAAAAGTATGCTTCCGGTTCCATACCCAGCCAGTGCACATCACTACTCAGGGGTTTAACAATACCCAGCAGATCAAACCAACCCACAACCAGCACCAGGCTGGTATCTTTGATGAAAGCTATCGAGATACTGGTAGTATTGGCCAGACTCAATCGCAAAGCCTGTGGCAAAATAACAAAGTAATTGGCGAGCCATTCGGGCATACCCAAAGAATATGCCGCTTCGTACTGGCCTTTGTTGATGGCTTGTAATCCGCCACGAACCACTTCCGCAAGATAGGCCGATTGGAAAACCGTCAGACCAATGACCAAGCGAAGCAGCTTGGGCATGTTTAGCTGACTGGGAAGAAACAACGGCAGTACCACCGAACACATGAACAAAATGGTAATTAGCGGTATCCCGCGAAAAAATTCGATGAATGTCACAGACAACACGCGCAAAATGCGCATCTTTCCGGTACGCAGCAGTGCCAGGACAATCCCCAAGGGAAAAGAAAACAAGAGACCCATGGCTGAGAGGATTAAAGTCATCAGCAGGCCGCCCCAGCGGTCCGGCGAAACGCTGAAGCTTCCCCAGCCCCGGAGCACGACAAAGATCACCAAGGGCAGTACCAGACAATTAAGAAGAAATACTAAGACCAAATGCTTGCTTGAGATGCTGCGGATCAGGAAATACAGACCGGACAGAAGCAAGACAATGACCAGAATCGGCCGCCACAACCAAGGGTAAGGATAGAAACCAAACAGAAAAAAACGAAATTTTGCCCGAATGAAGGCCCAGCAAGCCCCTTCACCACAGTCATTTTTGTCTGTGCCACTCCAAGTGGCTTTCAGCAAGGCCCAATCAAACAACCTGTAGGCCACGAGCCCGATAAGAAAGAACAGAATAACGGAAATCACGATGTTTGAAGGGGTCGCAAAAAGATTGCGGCGCATCCACTGCCAAGCTTTATTCATCAAACACCTCCCCGGCTCAGGAGGTACTTGTTATAGCGATTCATTATAAATGATATAGCAATGCTGATCATCAAATACGTCAACATAGTCATAAAAATAATTTCTAAAGCGCGTCCAACTTGGTTCAGGGTCGAGCCGGAAAACACGCTGACCAGATCAGGGTAGGCAATAACCACACCCAAGGAGGAGTTTTTCAGAATATTCAGATACTGACTGATTACCGGCGGAATCACGGTGCGCAAGGCTTGAGGCAGAATAATCAGGCGCATGTAAAGGGAACGCTTCAAGCCCAAACTGCGGGCAGCCTCACTTTGACCCTTGGGTACAGCCTCTACGGAACTTCGGATGGCCTCACTGATGTATACCGCAGAATACGAACTAAGCGCGACTACGATGGAAATCAATTCAGGGGTGACAGTAAAGCCCTGAGTAAAGCCGAAACGCCCCGTCTCCGGGTATAAAAGTGTATACGGCTGCGCCGCAAAAAACGCGATACAGGCTGTGGCCAAAATCCCCAGTTGCCAAGGCCAATAATTCCTGAATTGCCCCAGTCTTCTTTGATTGCGGCGATATCGCCCCAACAGCCAGAAACCGAGAACCAGAAATACCAGCACGGCCAGAAACAGCCAAATACCAAAAGGTTTCCACTGCCAAGCAGGAACAGTAAGGCCCCGGATATTCAGATAAATATGGCGGAAAAAGACCAAGGCCTCTTTGGGCAAAATACGCAGAAAAAAGACTTGATACCAGAATAGTACATGCAGCAACGGCGGAATGTTGCGAAACATTTCCGTATAGCCGTATGCCAATTTTTGCAACAACCAGTTATTCTTAGACAAGCGGGCCAGGGCAATTAACAGACCCAGCACCGTGGCCAGAGTCACCGCCAATACGGTGACAAGCAGGGTATTCAGCAAGCCAACTTGGTAAGCCCGAAAGTATGAAGAACTCTCATCATAAGATATCAATTTAGGAGAAATCGCAAAACCTGCTGTGTCTTCGAGAAAACCGAAGCCCGTCTCAATGTTGAGCTTAGCCAAGTTCACCCGATAATTACCTATAAAAAGGAGGAGTACCAAGGCACTCAGGGCAACAACCAGCAGCTGCCAAAAAAGATGGGGCTCTTTTCTTCTCATATTTGCTCACCAATGTTTTTATATTTGGTTTTCATAATTTTGCTCACCAATGTTTTGTTTTCACAGTTTGGTCTTCATATATTTGGCTTTCATATTTCTCACCAAAAGGGAGTTCGACATTTGCTATCCCCCATGAATTTTGAATTTTATCCGGGGAACACGAGCGCAGACTGCAGCGGTACAGAGGAAGGGCTAAATCAAAAGTAACACACTTCCGGGGGAATATCCGACAGATGCTCAGCTTCACATATATAAATGCAAATTAGCCATGCCCGGCTGTAAATCGCACCCGACCACCAAATCAGAAATTCAGGGACCGGGCACTGCTCCACAGTGCCGGGCATTCGTCAGGACTTCCCCCAAAGTGTCAAATCACACAAAATATTGGGCCCTTCCCCGGACTATAAACTGTTCGCTCTAACGGAACGGCAGGGCGTACTGCATGCCGCCTTCATCAGTCCACAGAGCGTTCATACCACGCTCCATACCCAATGGAGAATCTGCACCAAGGTGCCTGCGGAAAGATTCACCATAGTTACCGACTTGCTTGATAACACGGTAGGCCCAGTCTTTATCCAGCCCTAAACCTTCGCCCAAACTGCCTTCCAAACCCAAGATGCGCTTGATCTCGGGATTGTTCGTCGTGCTCTTGATCTCGTCAACATTTGCCGAGGTAATACCAAATTCTTCGGCAGCAATCATCGCATTCAGAGTCCAGCGCACAACATCCATCCACTGATCATCCCCTTCCCGTACCACAGGCCCCAAGGGTTCCTTGGAAATCAACCTGGGCAAGAGAAGATATTCTTCAGGGTTCGCCATCTTGCTGCGCAATGCATACAACTGCGAAGCATCAGAAGTGAAGGCATCCGCGCGTCCGGCTTCCAAAGCCGCCGCAGCCTGTTCGTTCTGCTCGAAAACAACTTGCTCGTATTCCAAACCGTTCGTGCGGAAATAGTCACCCAGATTCAGCTCGGTCGTCGTTCCGGCCTGCACTGCAATCGCCGCGCCGTCCAACTCTGAGATGGATGTGACACCACCGGATTTAGGAACCATGATGGCCTGGCCATCATAAAAACTAATCCCGGCAAAGTTCAGACCCAAAGTCGTGTCACGCACGGTAGTCCAGGTAGATACGCGCGACAGAACATCAATTTCACCTGTCTGCAAAGCTGTAAAACGTTCTTTCGCCGTCAAAGGTCGGTAGCTGGCCTTTTCGGAATCACCAAGTACAGCCGCCGCAACAGCACGAATCACATCGACATCAAAGCCGGCCCAGTTGCCATCCGCATCCGGCGCAGAATAGCCAGGGATGCCGGTCGTAACGCCGCCAACCAGAGTGCCGCGTTGTTTCACGATTTCCAGAGTGCCAACTGCGGCACTCGCATTTTCTGTGTCATCGGCTACTGTCGTGTTTTGCACACAACCTACCAACAGGGCCATGGCCGTGGCCACGACCGCAGTCATGACGAATAATTTCCTCATAAAATTACTCCTTTATATATTAATTTTGTAAATTAACTGAAATCAGATTTCAGGAAGGGCACATTATGGTCAACTTTTGATCTTTTTGCTATAGCCTATTTTAAAATAACCATTCTTTTGAAACCTCGGAAACCTGCTTTTACTTTCAGAAACACATCCGCTATTTTGAAGTCCCGGAAACCTAATTTTTACTTTCAAAGACACATCCTCTAAATTAAAAAAGAATCTCAGAACAGAGCTTTTTACTCCAAAGAATGCAATGTCAACCCTGCCCAAAAAGAACCTTAAAATGACCTTTGATTCTCGTCTCAAACCGACCGGGGCATATCCTTCCCTCACTATAAGCCCTGACAAGGGCTTCCTACACTTAAAACCAAAGCAAGTAAAGTCAAAGCAAGATTCCGGAAAGAATTCCAAACTCCAAACTATGGAGACTTTTTAAAATTTTCTACACCAAGCTAATCGTTCATTCCTTGACGGAACGCAATTACTTGTTTAGCCTAGTCTGGAAAATTTTCTTTGAAAGGTATTAGATACAACTTATGAAATTAGAAAAAGGCCAGAAGGCCCCCGACTTTTCTCTGCAAGGCTCCGACGGCAAAACTCACACATTGGCGGATTTCGGAGAGAAACGCTTGGTGCTGTATTTCTATCCCAAGGATGATACCCCGGGTTGTACCACCGAAGCACTCGATTTCACGGAGTATGTGCCACAGTTTGCCGCCCAAAACACTGTCATTGCAGGTGTTAGCCCGGACAGCCCGGAAACACATCAAAGCTTTATTGCCAAACACGGCTTGGGTATCCTGCTTTTGGCTGATCCGGACAAGACTTGTATTGAGGCATACGGAGCTTGGGGCGAAAAAAAGAACTACGGCAAAGTTTATGAAGGTCTAATTCGTTCTACCATACTAATCGATGCCAAAGGTGTTGTAGAGAAGATCTACTACAACGTCAAAGCCAAGGATCATGCAGAACGTGTTTTACGAGAACTGCCCGCAAGCTGAGAATCTGCGCCTGTGTCTTCCGGGAGGTGGCTTCCGGGAGACAGGACCCGGGAACAATCAAAAAACAGTCCTAAACACCTCGGGGATACTCCCACCGAGTTTCGCCCGACCACGCCTCTGTTCCCTGGATTTTCAACCATTTGTCAAAAAGTGACGAAAATAGTATATTCCACCACATTGTTTTGGTGCGACGATTCCGGCGCGCCATCCTGAGGGGGAGTTGGGCACTATGTCGGTTCACAAACAGGTATAGCCGGTATTTGAGGAGTCTGTTCCCCAAACCGATTTAGGTCTTCGAGCTTGGCCGGACTTTCATCTGTAAAACAGATTTTCGGCTTCACTTGCCGAATTCGGCTATGCCGGCTCCTCTGCGGATGCGTAGTGAGGCGGCCGGATCCCCCCCCGAGGGAGATCTGTCGGACTGAGAGCTGAAAGCCGGTTGCGGCAAAGGGCAAGAGAGTACAAGGACAAAGATGAGCTTCCCGACAAGTTTCGCACCGGGCCGACCACTTTCAGCGAAACCGGGTATTGGTAATGACGCTCACTTAGGAGTCTAAATGGCATTAAACTGTGGCATTGTGGGTTTGCCGAACGTAGGAAAGTCTACTATTTTTTCGGCCCTGACCGCCGCTCCGGCGGAGGCTGCAAACTACCCGTTCTGCACCATCGATCCGAACAAAGGAACCGTCTCCGTGCCAGATGTCCGCTTGGAACGAATTGCCCGGATGATTCCGGCAGAAAAAACGATTTATACCACAATGGAATTTGTCGACATTGCCGGCTTGGTCAAAGGGGCTTCCGCCGGGGAGGGCTTGGGCAACCGGTTCCTGGCCAATATTCGCGAGACCGATTTGATCGTGCACGTCGTACGTTGCTTCGAAAACAGTGACATTGTGCATGTCGACGGCAGTGTTGACGCCTTGCGCGATGTCGAAACGGTTTCTACGGAGCTGATTCTGGCTGATATGGCCGGCGTGGATAAAGCCAGGGAACGTTACGAGCGTCTGACCCGTGCCAACGATGCAAAACAGCGAGCCCAATGTACAGTGGCTTTGGCCCTCTTGGATCGTGTGGCTCAGCACCTCAACGAGCTAAAGCCGGTACGTCAATTTCTTGCAGAAAATGAGTTAAGTGAGGAAGAAGAGTTTTTTCGCAATCTACATTTCATCACGGCCAAGCCACAAATTTATCTGTGTAACGTCAGCGAAAAAGATGTCCAAGATGGTGCTATGAGGAATGCGCAGTCGGAGGCCATACAGCAGCTTGCCACACGGGAAGGAGCCCAAGTCTTGGGCATTTGCGGCCAGATGGAAGCCGATATTGCCGAACTCGATGACCCGGAAGAGCGCAGGTTATTCTTACAGGAATTGGGTTTAGTTGAATCGGGGCTCGATCAATTGGCCAGACTGGCCAGCCGCAGTTTAGGGCTCGGCTCGTTCTTTACGGTGGGTGATAAGGAAAACAAAGCTTGGACCTTTCGCTTAGGGAATACGGCACCACAGTGCGCAGGGAAGATCCACACAGATTTTGAAAGGGGTTTTATCAAAGCAGAGGTATTTCACTGCGATGATTTGTTTGCTGCCGGCAGTGAGACGGCAGTGCGGAGCGCAGGAAAGCTCCGCTTGGAAGGCAAGGCTTACATCGTCCGGGATGGTGATGTGATGCATTTTAAGTTCAATACGTGAGGATGTGCCGGTAAAAATCTATTTCGTGCTGAGCAACGAGAAGAACTTTTACCGAGAGGTCAAAAGACAAGAGGTCAAAGAGTAAGAAGACAAATCACCTACCGGGGAAGATAACTGCGGTCCTGAAAACGAAGGAAAGGCTTTAAAGCCTTGGCAAGTCCGAACAAATGCTGAGGACATCCCAAGCAGCAGTTTTGCAGTCCGGCCCTGCTTATTCCCCCACTCCATCAAAGTCACGTGGAATCCGTACGAATCGGTATATGGGACAGGGAAAAGTGTCTATCTTGCAGGCTGTGGCCTGCAGCCTGTTGCCCATATCAGAAGTAATATGTACGGGCAGACGGCGCGGCACACAATGTCTTGTGGAATGCAAGACTGATTCAGAGGCAAGAGTCGAACTCTTTTGCCCCAAAAGATTATAAGGATGAAACATGAAGTTTGAAGAATTCCCCCTCGTTCCCGCTTTGCAAAAGGCTGTCGCAGAGATTGGTTTTATTGACTGCACACCGGTTCAGGAACAGAGCTTTACAGCATATTTTGAAGGTAAAGACATCTATGCCCAGTCTCAGACGGGTACAGGGAAGACCGCAGCATTTATGCTGTGTGGTTTACAGGAACTGATCCGGAGAAACCAAGCCGGAGAAGACCGGGAACAAGGACAAAAACCAGAAGAAGAACTGCCGGAATTTGCCGGTGACATCAAAATGCTGATTCTCAGCCCGACCCGCGAACTGGCCGAACAAATTGAGCAGGAAGGCAAGCTGCTGGCCCGATTTCTGCCCCTACAAATTGCCGCATTTTACGGCGGAGTCGGTTACGAGAAGCAACGGACCCATTTGAGCAGCGGAGTCCAGATCATCACAGGAACCCCCGGCCGCATCATTGACTTGGCAAAATCCGGCGAATTGCCTCTGCATCATGTACAGGTCATAGTGCTGGATGAGGCAGATCGCATGCTCGACATGGGTTTTATTGACGATGTGCGCTGGATCATGAGTAAACTGCCACCAACCAAAGATCGCATGACCATGTTGTTCAGTGCCACTTTGACTGCCAAGGTGGGCAATCTGACTTGGGAATTTATGCGTGCCAATCAAGTAGCCGAAATTATCATTGAACCGGAGCAGATCACCACGGAAAACGTAGAGCAGGAGTTATACCATGTCAGCAACCGGGAAAAGTTGCGCCTGCTGCTCAGCCTGATCAAGAAGCTTGAGCCGGAATCTGCCCTGATTTTCTGCAACACCAAAAGTGGTGCCAGTTTTCTCGAAAGACGTTTGCGCGATAACGGTTATCAAATCAAGGCTCTGATGGGTGACCTGCCGCAAATCAAGCGCACCCAAATCGTGGGCCAGCTAAAAGCAGGCAAATTGCGTTTTGTCGTTGCCACTGATGTCGCTTCACGCGGCCTCCACGTTGACAGCCTGCCTCTGGTTATTAACTACGATTTGCCCGACGAAGCCGAAAACTATGTGCACCGCATCGGCCGCACGGCCCGAGCCGGGGCTGCGGGCAAGGCGATCAGTATGGCTTGTGAGCGTTATGTTTACAATCTGGCAGACATTGAGCGTTATATCGAAAACAAAATTCCGGTGACTTGGTTCCCTGAAGAAGAACTGATAGAAGACCAAAGCTCCGGTCATAGAAACGACAGGAGTGACAGGGAATACCAAGGGAACCGCAGGGAACGGGGAGAGAGCAGAAGCTCAAGCGGTCGTCCGCCTCGTTCTTCAAACTCTTCAGGTTCGGGCTCCCGTGAGCGAGACGGAGAAAGACGGGGACGCAGACAATCGGAAGGCAGTCGGGATCGAAGCAGAGAAGGCGGCGGAAGCGGCGGAAAAACATCATCCGGTCGCCGGTCCAACCTGCCCAAAGAACCGCCGAAAGACAAAGATGAACGGCTGAAATACTATCAACAAAAGTACGGCGAAAATTTTGGGGTTGAAGACGGGTCTAAGCCCACAGCAAATACCTCTCATTCCCGTGACGGTGCCAACCGCAGACGGCCTCAACGCAGCAGCAACAACGGCAGCAGTAACGGTAACGGTGGGGATAAAGGCAGGAACAACGATAACGGCAACAACCGTAATGATTCCCGCCCAAACCGCGGACAAAACAGAAACCAAAATGGCAGAAAGTATTCGGAGCGCAGCCCGCGGCGTTCTTCCGTGCCACAGGAACAACGTCAAAATAGCCAACCGCGACCAATCAGTACTCCGGAAAATACCGGAAAACAAGGGACTCCGGCCAAACCGGGCAAGAAACCCGGATTGTTGCAGCGTTTGTTTGGCAGAAAATAAAGCCTTCCGGAATCCGGTTTGGAATCGAACTCCACCTGCTCTCCCGATCGTTCCGGGACAGTAGGCAAGGGTATACCACAAAATGGTTCTTTGTGCTCCCTCATAAAAAGACGGTAATTTTGCCCGGATCCGGAGGCTCCCGCAGGATAGATCGGGAGACTCCGAACAGATTCCCGAACAAATCCCTCCGGAGCATGGAAGAATCTGGATCATGGATATTACAGCAGGGCCACAAACACCCTCAGAGCCAAATCGAATCTGTCTCTGCTTAAACGGTACATCTTTTGCCGAGAATTTGGCAATATTGCGTGCAGAAAAATATTTTAATCCATCCATTGACCTGGCAGAATTGCGCTTGGATTTTCTGCCGGACTTTTCTGACTCGGCAACCATCCAAAATACTCCGGAGCAACTGTGTCGAGACTTTAGCCTCCTTTCACAGCAAACATCAGCTTGGGCCCCGGTCCGGGAAAATACAACAGCTCCAACGCAGTTTGTGCTTACCCTGAGAAAGGCAGCGGATGGCGGACGGTGTCCGGACTCCATCCCGGACACAGAGTACCTGCGCCTGTTGCTCTGCTGTGTCGAATCATTTCCCCCGGAGCATCTCGCCTATGTCGACTTAGACGGCCCCATTTTAGAGCGGGTCAACAGTGGCCCACCGGAACTGCGCAAGCTGTGCGTCAAGTTACTGAGCCGAATGCAGCAACAAAGTGCCCAATTAATCGTCTCGATTCATGATTTCGGCCCACTTCCCGGCATGCATACGGCACCTACAGCGTCGACGGATGAGAATGAGAGTATAGCAGAACCTATTAATACCCAATTGAGTACCCAATTGATTCTCAAATTGATGGCCAAATTGGAACAACTCCTGACCACACTGCCGAAAACCTTAGGTATTTCCGGGGAAACAAAGGCAATTTTTGAATCCGCTCTGCCCAAATTGGCCCTGATGGTGTCCGGATCCAAAGAATTACGGAGTTTCTATCGCTCTGCTCACAAATTGAAAGCCCGATATCAGAACCAAGCCCAACCGCGACCATTTATTTTGCTGGCGATGGGAGAGTTTGGCAGCTCCAGCCGCATACTCGGAGTCTGCCTGGGCAACAAATGGACTTTTTGCAGTCCTTCCAACCCCAATTCTTCCAATCCCGATTCCGGACGGAATTTTGCGCCCGTGGCCCCCGGGCAGTTTTCCTTTGCCGAACTGATTGAGTTATACAATTACCGCAATCTTAGTCCCCAAACACAGATATATGGGGTTGTCGGCGACCCCATCGCACACAGCCGTTCGCCGGAAATTCACAACCCTATTTATCGACAACGAGGTTGGGATGCCGTCTATCTCCGTTTTCGCGTGGATAATCTGGCTGATTTTCTGGCTTTGGGCGAGCTGTTACCGATCCGTGGCATATCCTGCACAGTACCACACAAAGAAACACTGGCTCAGCTTGCACTCAAGGGCATGGCCATGACCATGCCCATCGGGTTGCCACCGAGTACAAGCCGGGCCGGTCAATCCGTCAAACTACTGGGAGCCGGCAACACCTTCTGCCCGTCCGAAGACGGCTCCTGCTGGCTTGCTGAAAACACGGACATAGAAGGTTTCCTCCGACCTCTGCTCAAGCTTTGCACCCGGCATCAGATCACTTTACAAGGTAAAAAAGCTGTGATTATTGGAGCCGGAGGCTCGGCCAGAGCCGTTGTATACGCCCTCCTGGGCCAGGGAATGCGCTGTGAAATTTACAATCGCACACTACAAAAAGCCGAAGAGCTGGAGGTTTTGTTCTCCGCAGTTGCCAACCTGCCGGGCAAGGTCACAAAGGCCGCCACCCTGGAACACGGTGTCCATATACCCGAGGACTGTGACCTGCTGGTCCAAACCACCAGCGTAGGAATGTATAAGGCCGATCAGGACACCAAGGGCCAGCTACTCGACCCAGTGACAGAATATAGGTTCCGCTCCGACCAAATCGCCTACGATCTCATCTACCAGCCCCCCGAAACGGTATTTTTAAAACGGGCAAAAGATGCCGGAGCCTTAGTCTTAAACGGCAGTGCCATGCTGAAAGAACAGGCCTTAGCCCAGATAGAACTGTTTGGCCGTCAACAACAGCAAGAAAATAAATAATACCTATCTCATATCAAGCAGCCGTTTTTCCGGCATGTTCCCGGTGCCGGGTTCCCCGCTCGGCCTAATCACCCAATTGCCCGATCACTCAACCACCCAATCGCTCAATCGCCCAAGATCTTACTTAACCTATCCGTGTGGTTGATACAATCCTGCCGCATCAAGGCCAAGAACACGTACAGTGAAACCTTTCCGAACAAATGCTCCAAGCGGTTATAACCCTATGGGCTATAGTACCTTTCCCGATTGAGACATTGGAGACCCCGCTTTTTTTTTTTCATAGAATCTTTCCTTGTCGTTTTGGGTAAAAATTCTAGAATGGGGCAAGATATTGTTTTGTGTCATTTGGGAGGGGAACCAAAATGCCAAGTTTTCGTGGTATAACTACGTCCGTATGTAGGTTGTCTGTCGCTGGTTTTGCGGCAGCTTCCGGTCGGCGTTTTCGTATGCAGAAGCTGCGTACGGTTTTGTTCTGTTGTTTTTCGTTCAGCATGTTCTTAGTAAGCTGCGTATCTCTGGAATATGTTACAGGTCTTTACGAGCAAAGTCCGGGCCAACGGGTCGATGTCGTCGTCCGGGTTAAAGACAACAAAGGTATTGCCTTCACGGACCTGGCGTTAAATGACTTCTATGTCCGGCACAACAACCAACCGCTGGAACGTAAAAACAAGTTGCATTTAGACGAGACGTTGTCTGCCGTCAAGCTGTACATGGTTGTCTTAGTGGATCAGCGTGAGAATCCGGAATTGAAGAACAGCTTCCGGCGGACTCGCGAAGCTCTGAAGGCATACCTGACTCTCCAGCCTCACAATATGTATATTAAGCTAATCAGTTACGATACTGAGGCTCGGGCCCTTAACACAGAATTCAGCAATGATAAAAAGGCCCTACAGGCACTACTGCAACAACTAAATACGGTTCAAACCAATGAGTCCGGCCTGAAACAGGCATTGGCTCTGGCCCAAGAGAATCTCGATTCCTTGCCCAATGGGCCCCGCGCGCTGAATCCGAAACTCTTTCAAGTTGCTGCGGTGCATGGTGCCAAATCATCTCTTTTGTACAATTCTGCCATATTGCTGATGAATCACAACACTATCGCGGTTGAGACACTAAGACCTTATACCAAAAAGTATAACTTTGTTGCCTTGGATGCTACCGGGGAACTCCATCAGGCAATCAAGCCATTGGCTGCCGGCCGGGCTGCCACAAGCCAAACCAATGACAAAGATGATCTCGGCGACAAAAACAGCGATAACCTCGGCAATATTTTAGAGGCCTACGAGTTACCGCCGGGTTATCTGAACAAAGACATTGACCAGACCAGAGCCGTAAAACTGGTCAACCGAGCTTGGGATTCTCTGAACAACCTTGTGAACGGCTATTACTGGCTGACTTACAATAAGTACACAGACTTTAACAGGCCGGAACCCAATGCGGTCACCGTATCGCTGACTCAGTATGGTCGTTCTAAAGATGTCGGGTCCCTGATTGCCTACGTCAACACGGAAACCGTTACTGAGGATGCCGATGAAGACAGTTTGGCCGATATCTTGAACACGGCGGAAACCCTTGATGCTATGGTACCGGATGAGCTCTTGCCACCGGCCATTATCAAGACCAACACCAAGTCTTCACCGGTCGAGTATGATAGCCTGCTGGCTTTACTTCCCGGACAATACCAAGATGTCTATGACAGCTCTCTCCAAGCAAATGCAGCCTTGGCTGCCGCCAGCCCCGTACCCATGCCCGACTACCTTGTTGAGACCCACTACCCGACTAATACGGAGCCAATTGTTGATGATTTTGAAATTTTGAGCAAATTGGGCACCTCCAAGACTGACGGAGATCTGCTCAGTCTCCGGGATTCGGCTGTTCCCCAGTACACGGCCGAGCCGATTACCCTAATCAGTGCTGAATCTGCCCACCAAATTGCGGAAAAAGCACCGAAAAAGATCCAGAATGCCGGAAACACTACGGGCGGTCGTCATATTCAAGTTGGGGCCTTTGTGAAATTAGAGAATCTCTACGACGTAATCGAACGCCTGAGCGGGGACTACAATGTCCAAGCCGTAACCAGCACGGTAAATGGCAAAGAATACAACCGCTGTATTATCGGGCCGTTTGACAACTCGAACGAGACCCGCAGAATGTTGGAACATCTGAAAACAAACGGCAACCTGCGTGATGCTTTTATCATAAGGAAACCCATTGCCGAATGGATTGGCAAGTGACGGATAATTTGCTGCCCAATGGTCATCCGAGAGTTTGATTCAGGCAAAGTTTTGGGGAAGCCGAGTTTGATTCAAGCTCGGCTTCCCCAAAAAATGCTCTCCATTGCGCTTGTGTAAGACACAGCGTTTGTACAATCCAAGCAAACACGCGCGCGCTGAGGTCTCTTTCTGAAGGGACCCGCTAAAGCTTCATACTGCCAACTCCAGTGCTGCACAGCCGGATTTCACCCGCCATGCAGCACCGCCCGCCCGGCAAAAGACTCGAACTGCCGGGGGGGAATTGCTCTGTTTGCAAGTACATTGCCAGAGTATTTATTTGCAAACCAAACGGACAAAACTCAACGGTCTTCCGGTCCGGACATGATATTTTTTAGATAACGTAAATATCTCTTTAATTCTGTAAGAGGTATTTGCAGCAGGTCACTGACCTCCTGTAACTTCGGATTCAATCTCATACGAAAATAACGCTCTCGCAAATTATTCAAAGTTTGGTACAAATGCTGCTCTTTCTCCATACACTCTCTCCGGGCGGGACCTCTCGATTCAGGGAGCTCTTCCCAATTTTGACAAACACGCTGCGCTGCCAAATAATTTAGATAACAACGCTGTAGCCTACGCTTTACTTCCCTTCTCTTTGCCCGAATTCTCTCAAAAATGACCTCGCGCTTGGCAAGCATCCTATCATAGCTGCCCCTGCTCCACTCTGCCTTTTTCAGAAGAAACACCAAACCTTTATCAAGGATTGACTCTTGGTTATATACCAACAAAATTCGCAACAATTTATAATTTACCAACTTCTTTCGAGAACGACTGCCATACCGTTTTTCTGCCTCCGACAGAATATAGATAATTTCCTCCACAGTATTTACAGTAGAATATGTCAGGTATGCCGGATCAGAAACCGAATGACATAAATATTCTGTTTCCGCTACATATTCATCTATATTCAAACCTTGGTTTTCCAAGTCCAAATCTTCGTTTTCCAAATATGAATCTCGGTTTTCCAAGTATGAATTTACACTTTTGTTTTTAACTTTTAACTCGCTGTAATTTGTATATATCTTATCCTGCCTCTTCCATTCAAAGTTTTTAATTTTGTGGAAATTCCTTCGATACATCTTTAGGATAAAACCGATGTAACCTTCCAGTGTTACATCCTGCTGTTCAAACCGCTCCAGAGCCTGCAAAAAAGAATCTCGATACTCCAAGAGAAATTCACCGACCATATCCGGATTCTCACGGAAATAGTAAATTTGGCTATTGTATATTAGTTTTTCAATACTATGCACAAATTCAGGGTTTTTCAGGTAGACTTTTAATAACCCTGAATCCGTAAAACAATCTTGGTAATTACTTGGAAAATCTTTTTTGAAATCAAACACCCCGGCATTCCCCCATATTACAGTATTAGACAAGCAATTTTTCGTATAAATGATTATACGTATAATTCTGAAATAGCGATTTCAAAATTTTGTTTTGTAAATCCATAAATAGAATAGGATGATAAATATCAAAATAATTAGCCAAAATCATTTTTTAGATAATATAGTTGGCAGAGTTTGAGCAATTCCGGCTATTTGCAGAGTACCTAAATGCTGTCTGAATAATAAAAAATAAGGGCTGTAAACATACGTATATTTCGGAAGTCACATTTCTCCGAATTTTGTTCTATTTTGCTCACGATAAAATCGCCGCAAAACGACAATACATACAAATATTTCCGGAAATGCCCTCCGCTCCATTTTTGCAAGACTTCGTCAAGACTGCGTCTTGTTCCGAGCAGAAGTCGATGAATCCCGGTTTTGGAGTAAAGAGTGTGCGGGGTAATGGAAAAATATATGTGGATATAATAAAAAACTGTTCAAAAAGGGAACGTATACCTGTTATTGGAAGGGATATATAGGAAGGTGCAACGATTTACCCGGATGCTTGAAAAATAAGGCTATATCTGCGAAATTGCCGTGTGCAAAAATCTAATGTGCAAAAACCTACACTGTCAAACCACAGAAATGCAGAAAACGCGACCAGGCGGCCACGTCTTTCAACACCCCACAGTGACTCAGGCCTTCGGCAAAGACCTCTGCTATCCGGGCACGAATATAGATCTTCCATCCTGCCGGGTCGGTGGGAAGAAGCCCGATGGGGAGAGAATCGGATGATTCCGAGTTGTCCAACAATCCGTCCAGCCAAGGCAAATGTTGTTGCAATTGGGCCAGTTGGCGCAACTCCGTCCGTTCTGCTTCAGAGCCCGCAAGGTAGCCTTCCATCATCCGCATTTCTTCTTTTAGACGACCGGGCAAAATAGCCAAACCCATAACTTCGATCAGCCCGATGTTTTCCTTTTTTATGTGGTGGATTTCCGAGTGGGGGTGATAGAGCCCCAAAGGATGCCTCTCATCGGTGCGGTTGTTGCGCAGTACCAGGAAAAATTGATATATCCCGGCAGCCGTCCGCCGCACAATGGGAGTAATGGTGTTGTGTGGGGCATCGCTGTGGGCCTGTATTCCGATGCTCTCATCTGAATAGCTCCGCCAACATTCCAGCACATGCCGGCCCAAATCCAACAGAGGCGAAATTTCCGAACTGCTGAGCCTCAAACAGGACAGTGGCCACTGCAAGATTTCGGCACGGACTTCTGTCCGGGTACTCCCCGCCCCCATCCTAAGCCATTGCAGTTCTTCGACACCGGGCATAGCCGGAGCCCGAAACATGGGAAACTCGTAGCAGCCGGCCTGAAAGTGATGGTGACTGAGTATGGAGCCGCCGACTATCGGCAGGTCGGCATTGGAACCAGCCATATAATGAGGAAACCGGCGCACGAAATCGAACAGCTCGGCGAAGGCTTCCCGGTCAATAACCATCGGTCTGTGCTCCCGGGAAAGCAGGATGCTGTGTTCCGGGTAGTAGAGATAGGGCGAGTATTGCATGGCAAAGCCTTTGCCGTCCAATTCCAACTCAATCACCCGGTGATTGAAGCGCGGGGCCCAGGAACGGTGCCCGGGATAGCCCTCGTTTTCCGGGCACAAAACGCATTTCGGGTATCCGCTGCTTTCTTTCCGTCCCGCTGCCGCTATTGTCTTTGGGTCTTTTTCCGGCTTAGAGAGGTTGATAGTAATTTCCATCCGGCCGTAAGCACTGTCACTGTCCCAGGAAAAGTTTCGCGCCAGGCGGTCACTGCGGATGTAGCCGGCATTTGTAGAAAACCGGTAGAAAAACTCTGTCGCCCCGCTCGGGCTGTCCCGGTACAACTGCCAAAAACGTTGCTCCAACCGGCTGGCCAGTGGTAGCAACTGGCCCAGCAGGTTGGCCAGAAACAGGTCGGAATCTGTAATACTCTCCCCATCATAGAGCTTTTGCTCTGCGGCCCAGCACAGAATTTCTGCCGTCAGGCTGTAGATATCTTCCTGTTTCTGTGCCTGAGCCTGGGCAGCCAAGCCGACAGGCCCATTCCGGTTTTGCGCTTGCAGTTCACGAGTTTGTAATTCAAACCCTTCCAAACCCAGAAACAAGTAGAGGCGGTGCCTGACCACCACTCGGTCACGGCTTTCCAGCAGCAAATGTTCCCGGGCAAAGTCCAACAGCCTTTCCAACCGGAGGCAAATGTCCATATCCCGGTTCTGCCGCACACCTGGCTCCTGCATCTTAGATCAACTCCCGCACACCGTCTGCGGCATCAGAAAGATAAAATTCCGGCTCCCAACCAAATTGCTGCCGATAGCGGACACTAATGCGCTGCTGCATTTGTTCCAAATCATCGTCCAAACGCACCAGAGCGATGGCGCAACCACCGAAGCCCGCCCCCGTCATCCGTGCACCCTGCACCGAAGGTTCCTGCTCCAACAAGGCTGTCAAACTGTCGAGGTGAGGGCCGCTGACTTGATAATCAACAGACAAAGAATGGTGCGAAGCACTTAATAAAGCACCCAGACCAACTCGGTCACCGGCTTCCATGGCCCGGGCCGCAGCTTGGGTGCGGCCATTTTCGGTAACGACATGGCGGACCCGGCGCAGCAAGGTTTCATTGTGGCCTAAAAGTTCCAGGGCCGAATCCAGCTCAGGCTCACTGACGCTGCACAGGTCGCGCTTGCCTCCGAAGGCCGGGGACTTCTGCAAAACGGCCAAAGCTGCTTCGCACTCGGCCCTCCGCTCATTGTACTTGGATTCCCGCAACTTGCGCGGCAGTTTGGTATTGGCAACTAAAAAGGTATGTTGGCCCAACTCCAACGGAACATGCCGGTAGTCGAGGCCGGCACAATCCAGCAGGCAAGCATGTCCGGCCCGGGCCACCGCAATGACAAACTGATCCATGATGCCGCAGTGTATGCCGCAAAATTCGTTTTCGGCGCGCCGGGCCAACACGGCCAAACGTTCGCGGCTGAGAGATGAACCGCCATAGCTTTGCAGAATATAACCCGTCAGAACTTCCAGAGAAGCAGAGGAAGAGAGGCCGGAACCCCCTTGAGGCAAGTTGCCGTAGAACACAATATCCAAGTCGCAGTCCGGCTCCACGCCTTCGGCAGCCAACACGCTCAACATACCGAGAACATAGTTACACCAGCCTTGCTCTTCGCGGTAGGCCAAGGTTTCTTTGGCAACGCAAAACTCCTGCGGGGTCAGTTCCGGGAAATTGTGCGAGTACAAACGAATCGTTTGCCCCCCGTGTCCGGCCTCCCGGCCGGAACGCCGGCCCACCGCAGCCGCAGTTCCCAAACCGATAGCACAGGGAAAGACCAATCCGCCATTGTAGTCGATGTGCTCGCCGATAATGTTGATACGTCCGGGTGAGAAAAAGGTTTTTTCCGCCGGATAGGCATAGTGTCGCTCGAATTGCTGCCGGCAAACGGCTGCCGGTTCCGCACCGGAATCTTTTACCATATAATTGCCTCTCCTCTTGCCTATCTTTCCTGCTATGCTAGCAAAATTATTCTTTTGCCGGAAGGGCCCTTTGTTAGTATGAGTCTTTTCTTAAAAGGGCCTTTTGTTAGAAGGCCCTTTGTTCATGGAGCTTTATCGAAGGGGACTTGTGCCTCTCTTTGTCCTTGTCTTGACAGTCTTGTTTCTTTTCTTGATTTGGGCACAATGCCCGCTGATGAACCAAGAGGAGAAAGTGCCGTCCGATACGCAAAAACAAGTTTCGGGAGCGCAAACAAAGGATATCTCGCCCGTAGAGCCTGGCGAAATTCCGGCAGCCCCGGCGGGGTTACAAAACTGTAAAGCCCATTTCCAACGCTATACCAGCGAAGCAGAAAGCAAGTACTTACAACAATCTGCCAAGAGGGATGCTTGGAGCAGCCTGAGCCAGTGGTTCTTTCCGGCACTTCTGTTGGCGGCTTTATCCCTTGGCTACTGGCTCCTCCGCCACAGGTCGGAAACCTTGCTTCAGGGAATATACAACCCCGGAGAGTTCCGTACTGTCGTTGAGTTCACATTCAAATTTTTTGTGGTGCTTCTGCACATTGCACTGGCCGCCTACCTGCTCAAATTACTCCGCATGCTCCGCTACTTTAGCAAAAAAAGCTCCGGCGGCGATGCGGCCCATGTGGCCGACAAAACGCAAGGACTTGCCAACGGCCCTACAAACCTTGCGTCTCAAGCATCCCGAAAGGAAGAGGGCCGTCACCCCATCTTCCGCATCGAGGGTGACCCGGAAGAAATGCTCCGCTTGGTACTCACCAGTCGCTCCGGGCTGAGACGCTATCGTTGCCACTACTATCTCGGCGAGATACCTCTGACACCGCTGCCCCAACAGCGCGGCGGACTACCCCTGCATGTACAAAAAAAATCCAGGAAAGATCTGAGCCAAACAGACTTGGAAGAGCTGGCAAAAATTTTTCCTGACCAAGACTGGCTTTTGCTCTCTCTCGAATGCCGGCGTTTGAGTTCCAATTTCCGGGCGGATGTCGTCCGGGTCCAATATTACGACTTCTGTTTCTTTTACTTGTGTGCGATTGACCCCATACCGGCAAAGCATTACCGCAAAAATGCGGATGGAGGAACAGCAAGGGCCGCATCAGATGGCCCGGAATTGGCCGGTGCAATGAGGCTGATAGAACAATGGAGCATTCCTTCCCTCCACGATGAAGACTACCTGATTGTTCCCTGATTTGGAAAGATATATGGCAGAGCCTTTACGATATGAGTCATGACAGAGCATTACCCGCCTTGGAAGACATAATATATTCCTTGGAAGATCTGGATTCGGAAAGCAGCCAAAACAACCAAGACAGCCTTTGGCTTGATATTCAAAGCGGTGAGCTGCGGGAAATCGCCCCCGAACAGTTGGAAGCGAAGCCCGAGTTGTTCGGCTCTACGGTCTTTCCCCTGCCCCCATGGTCTTCCGAACAGGGTTACGGTCTGATGCTGGAATTTGCCCAAGGTTGTCTGCCCCCCGGTTCTGACAATGAACTGTTAAAAATCCTGCGCAGCAGACATCGGGTCTTCAGACGTTATCGCCGATATATCAAAGAAAACACCGAGCTAAAACAATCGTGGGACTCCTTTAAAAAAGGGTATTTCTATCGCTATCTGTGTTCGTGGTATAGCCGGGAATTTCCCCAAGCCAGGGAACTTTCGGATTTGTGGCCCAAAATCGAGCCGGTGCCGTCAAGGCCAACTGCGCAGCAGAAACAAAACCGATTACCGAATGAATGTCCCGAAATCGGTCTGTCGGAGTGCCTGTTACACGAAGACTTCTCGCTCAACAAGACCATATCGGAAACAGAGCAACAATTCCTCCGGCTGAATGAGGAACAGAAGGAATGTCGGGCCCGGACTCTGTTGCAATATACTTTGGCATGCTCTCCCAAAACCGTTGTTTCTCAATCGGCACTTCAAACACCTCAAGCCCTGCAAACAGATGAAACAAAGAAAGTCGGCACCCCAAAGCATCCGGTTCCTCATTTTGAGAAACTACAGGGCTTTTATGACAGCCTGACCTGGCTCAATCGTTTGGCAGCGATGAGCCCTACGGGTGAAACGGTAGCGGTTTTGTATTGGACTTGGCAAACTTGGCAGGGCCCAAGCGGAACACAACCCACATGCCAAGCCCGTCTCGTAGAAGTCATTTGCGAAGAAAATTATTCCGATCTCAATCTGGAAAATCACTTGTTCCGATATTTTTTGGACAAGATGTGCCCTGAGCTGGAAATACATACGGTGGAACTGTATCTCCGACCCGAGACCGAGCATCGCTTTGCCGAGACCCTGCCGGGCTATCCGCAAGAAGATGTGGCCAGAATCTGCAAAATAACTGTCCAATAATCCATAGCGTCCAATAACCCATAGAACAAAACGGAGAAAGGCCGGCGGAGAGGTATTAAAAGACTAAAACCAAGGGGATTATAATTTTTGCAGAATTATCGTTTTTGCAACAGGCAGGAAGCATAGACTTCTATGGCCTCGCCCCGACCTACGGCATCGACACCTTCCTTGGTCTTTGCCTTGACACTAATTTGGTTTATGTCTGTCGCCTCGCTCGATTCGAAGGCACCCAACAAGTGACTGCGGATGTCGTCTATCAGCGGACGCAATCGGATTTTTTCCAGTATGACCGTACAGTCCAGATTCACCAGCCGGTAGCCTTGGGTTTGAATTTGTGTGCAATAAACCGAGCGGAGCATCTCCAAGCTGTTGGCGTTGCGCCAACGTTCTTCGGATGGCGGGAAGTGGGCTCCTATGTCGCCCAAGGCCAAGGCACCGAGTAAACTGTCAATGACCGCATGGCACAATACATCACCGTCAGAATGGGCAATGACGGCGTAGTCACAGTGCACAAAAAAGCCGCCCAGACAGAAGCCGACCCCCGGTTGGGGCCTCAGCCTATGCAGGTCGTAACCGTGTCCTATTCGCATCGCATTACCGTTTCCGGGCATTACGGCTCCTAGTTATTGCTGTTTTCCAGGCGGGTGTGCAGGAGGTCTTCAATCTCTTCCTTCTCCCGGCCCAGAGCCAGAGATATTTCATCGACCATCAATTTCAAAGCATTGTCATAGAGTTTGCGCTCCAAAATCGGCAGCTCCTTAACCTTGCTGCGGTGGTACAGCGAGCGGACCACAACGGCAATGTCCATCACGCCACCCTCTTTCAGCAAATCCAGATTATTCTGATAGCGCAGCTTCCAGTCGCTGGTCAGAGGTTCATTCTTGTCCGACATGGACCTTAGTGCCTGCTCTGCATCCGCCTTAGGCACGATTGGACGCAGACCTAACTCATTCACTTTGTTGACGGGAAGCATCACGGTCATATCCGTCGCCGCAATGTAAATGGTGTAGTAGCTGATTTGTTGGCTTTTAAACCTACGAATACTCTGCTCCCTGATTTTGCCGACACCCTGCAAAGGATAGACGACATCCTGCCCGACCTTAAAGCTGAATTTTTTCTTGTCAGCGTTTTTGGCCTTAGTATTCTCTGTGGTCTTATGATGCTCTTTACGTCTCTCATCGGCACTTGCTGCGGCATTTGGCACGGCATTTGGCACAACATCGGGAGCCGCATTAGCCACGCCTCTGCCGCTGCTCTCCTGTGCCTGAACTTCTCCGGCAGCATTAACCTTTGTTTCAACGCTGTCTTTTATTTCGCCGTTATTTTTTGCCTCACCGATTGTTCCGCCTGTCCCGTCAATTGTCTCTCCCGCCTTATGGCCCTCGGACTTGGTTTCCGGCTTAGTCTCGGGCTTGGCAGCTTTCGTTGCCTTAGCCGTCTTTGTCGTTTTACTTTTCACCGCAGCCGCACTATTGTTTTCGGCTCCGGTTCCCTCGGTTTTGGCACCTTCAGCACTTTTGGCCGTCCCGGAGGCTGCGTTAGCCGCATCTGTCCCACTGCTCTGCTGCTCCCGAATTTTCCCGGCGGCAGTGTCCTTGGTTTCAACGCTGTCCTTGGTTTCAACGCTGTCCTTGGTTTCATTAGCCTTATGGCCCTCAGACTTGGTCTCGGGTTTGGCAACTTTGTCAGTCTTGGCTGTTTTGACCCTCTTAGCGGCCTTGACCGTCTTAGTGGCCTTAACCGTCTTGGCCCTCTTTCTCTCTTTGCTTTTCACCGCAGCCGCACTGTTATTTCCGGCTTCATCTCCTTCGGTTTTGGCACCTTTGACACCTTTGACACTTTTAGCTGTCCCGGAAACCGCGTCTGTGCCGCCGCTCTGCTGCTCCCGAACTTCCCCGGCGGCATTATCCGTTATTTCAATACTGCCTTTCGTTGCGACGCTGTCTTTTGCCTCAATGATTGTTGCGTCTATCCCGCCTGTCCCGTCCATTGTCCCCCCCACCTTATCGCCCTCGGGCTTGGCTTCGGGTTTAGTCTCGGGCTTGGCAGCTTTCGCTGTCTTGGGTTTGGCTTTGGCTTTGGCCTTAGCTTTGGGTTTGGATTTCGTCTTGGGTTTGGCCTTCTTTGTCGTTGTGCTTTTCACCGCAGCCGCACTACTGTTCTCGGCTTCATCTCCCGAGAGTTTTTTGCCTTTGGCAGCTTTCGCTACAGGTGATTTTTTGTCTGCCACTTCTTTGTCTGCCGTTTTTGCCGCAGTATGACTTGCTGAATTTTCCAATCCTACCGGAGGCTCTTCTGTCACCGGAGGCTCTGTTGTCAAAGGCTTTTCTGCCAAAGACTCTTTTGTTGAGGACTCTTTTGTCAAAGGTTTTTCTGCCAAAGGCTCTTCTATTGCCGGAGGCTCTTTTGTTGAGGGTTCTTCTGTCAAAGGTTTTTCTGCCAAGGGCTTTTCTGTCAAAGACTCTTTTGTTGAGGGTTCTTTTGTTAAAGATTCTTCTGCCAAGGGCTCTTCTTTTAAAAGTTCTTCTGCCAAAGGCTTTTCTATCCCCGGAGGCTCTTTTGTTGAGGATTCTTGTGTCAAAGGTTCTTCTGCCAAAGGCTCTTCTATCGCCGGAGGCTCTTTTGTCAAGGGTTCTTCTTTTAAAGGTTCTTCTGCCAAGGGCTCTTCTGCCATGTAGGTCCTTCCTAAACTGGTTGAGATAAAAAAGAAAAAGGATTTATTGCCAAATGATATTGGGATTAAACAGACATACCGCAGATTTTGCGGAGCGGTATCGAGCGGATACAATCGTACGAAATGCAGTACCAAAACTTTGAGGACACGGGGGCAAGAACCGGATTTTATACATGTTGCAGAAAGTTTTATACATGTTGCGGAAAAACATCGGACATCCTCCGAAAGGAAACGCAATCGGAAATGCTCCGGACACTGTGAGGCTCTTATTCATCTGAAGTTTGCCGATTATGTAAAATCTAAAGAAAAAGTCAAGAAATCTATGGTTTGTTTTCTCTATAAAAACAAGATCTGCGACTGCATCGTTTTCCATTTTCACTTTCGATAAAATCTTTGACGGATTCCGTTCCGAATTTCTCCGGAGATATCAGGTAGAGGTTTGCCGGTGCGTACGGGGAAAGCTTGACCGTACATCTGTGATATAGTATATTCCTTCTGTAAAATGGAATAGAGTCAATACATTCAGAGATGTACACGTGAAGATTTACACTTGGTGATTTGCTTATGAGAATTTGCTTAAAGACTTGTTTGCAAGACCGGGAAAATCAAGGCTGTGAAAATCAAGGCCTTGAAAATTAGGGATAACACGTCAAATTTCCGTCAGAAAGGTGGTTCCATGAAGCAAATTTTGGTTGTCGATTTCGGAGGGCAGACCTCCCACCTGATATGCCGACGTTTGCGGGACAGCGGGGTATACGCTCAGGTTATTTCCCCCTTGACTCCTGTATTCCAGTGGTTTCAGGACTGTGATTGCGATTGGAGAGACATCAGGGGGCTGATTTTCTCCGGCTCGCCGTTTTCTGTTTATGCGCAGGACGCGCCCCGACCCCACAGGCAGATTTTGGCACTGGCGGCCGCTGTGCCGACTCTGGGTATTTGCTATGGCTTACACTGGCTGACCCAGCACTTGGGCGGTCAGGTAAAGGCCTTGGAACACAAAGAATACGGGCCCAATCCGGTCAAAGTCCTGGCACCCCAAGTTTTGGCACAGGAGACTTTGGTGCCGGGAGGTGCCCAAGACCATACCGTTTCCCCCATACTGGCGGGGGTTCCGGATTCCTTTGTGTCATGGATGAGCCACGCGGACAGCCTGCAATCTCTGCCAAGGTATTTCACCCTGCTGGCCGAGAGCGAGCAGGGACTGCCGGCGATCATCCGTTCAGAGGGCCTGAAGATTAGGGATTCCGCACTGTACAGCGAAATGGCTCAGGGTCTGGCGGAGGCCGGCCAAATTTTGGATGGGAAAATTTTAGACGAGGAAATTTTAGATGGGGAATGGGAGCTTTACGGTTTCCAATTCCATCCGGAGGCCAGTCACTGCGAGTCAGGCAGCCAATTTTTGGCAAACTTTGCCCTGTCCGTCTGTGGTTGCGATGCTGCCTGGGCTCTGGAAAGTTGGGAGAAATCCGTCGCAACGGAAATCAAAGAGCAGGTCGCCGATGCCCCGGTAGTGCTGTTAATCTCCGGAGGTGTCGATTCTTCTGTGGTTGCAGCTTTGCTGCTGCGCTATCTCCCGGCAGAGCAGATCCACTTACTGTATTTTGATACGGGACTGATGCGCCTCGGCGAGACGGCGCAGGTAGTTGGGCAATTAACCGAACTGGGAGCAAAGTATTTCCGCCAGGTCGATGCCCAAAAAGAATTTATTTCTGCCTTGGCCAATGTCTCGGAACCGGAACAGAAACGCCGGATCATTGGCGATTTGTTTATCCAAATCCAAGAGCAGGAAATTTGTGGGCTGTTCCCCGAAAACACAGAGTATTTTTTGGCCCAAGGTACGCTGTATACGGATATGATTGAGTCCGGTATGGGTGTGGGCAAATACGCGGCTGTGATTAAATCCCACCACAATGTCAGCACGCCGCTGGTCCGCAAGTTACGGGAACAAAAACGCTTGGTGGAGCCGCTGGCGACACTATACAAGGATGAAGTGCGCCGCCTGGGTGAGAATCTGGGTTTAAGCCGGGAGATTACCCGGCGGCAGCCATTTCCGGGCCCGGGGCTGGCAATCAGGATATTGGGTGATGTGACGGCAGAAAAGCTGGATTTGCTGCGCGGCATTGACCATCTATATTTGGAAACCCTGCGGGAATTGGGCATCTACGGCAAAATATGGCAGGCTTTTGCGGTTCTGCTGCCGGTTCAGAGTGTTGGAGTCACGGGGGACAGCCGGAGCTACGGGCCGGTAATTGCCTTGCGGGCAATTACCTCTGTCGATGGTATGAGTGCCGAAGTCTACCCCTTCCGCCATGACCAACTGCAAAAGATTTCCACTCGGATTAGCAATCGCTTCCCCGAGATCAGCAGGGTCGTTTACGATATTTCGGCAAAACCGCCGGCAACGATTGAATGGGAGTAAACGGATGCTTTCAACTCTTACCTGCAATTTATGACAGACAAGTCTTTATTTGAGGGTCTTTGCTTTTACCGGCCGATCTGTGCCACTATTGATAATCTCTTTACATTACAGCAGGCGTAGCCTTTCGTTACAGCATTCTGTTCCGGAAAGGGGCCGGGGTGGCCTAATATCGACTGTGCCCCTCCTTGACAAATTTCCTGAACGAATATACAATAGGCTATAGTTGCGCAGCCTTTGGAGGATATTTTTCTTATGAAATGTCAAAACAGACTATTGACCATTAACGGACTAAACAGTACAATTCCACTATCCACTATCCACTATCCACTATCCACTATCCACTATCCATACCCGGATTAGAACATATATACAAGCAGCTTACTTTCCATTATTTTTCCATAAACCTCCGTTTTCCAAAGCCTTTCCGTCTCTCTTTTTTCCATCCTTCTTATTCGTTTCGTTCTGTCCGGCTGCGCGCCGCCTCCGGCATCCAAAGATGACCGGCGGTATACTGACAGCGGTCATCTTTGCCCTGACTTTGGCTCTCGGATGCCAGGATCTTGGCACTACCACCAGTACTAACAACAACAACAATAATAACGACAACGACAACAACGACAACGACAACAACAACAAAATCAGAGCGTGGCGACAAGTGACCGCAGATGCAGGGTTTACACCTCGAACTGCCCATGCTGCGGTAGGGCTGAACAATGATCTATTTATTATCGGGGGGCATCTCGGTGGGAGTGCCACAGATGAAGTGTGGAGGTCTTCGGATAAGGGACTGACCTGGGCAAGTGTGGCATCCGGCGCAAGATTTTCGGCTGCTCCCAAGATACCTGCGCTAGCCCTGAACGGTAGTATATTCGTGATCGGGTCGGGGAACGGTCTGAACGCAAAGAATACTGTATGGGAGTCGTCTGACAGGGGTGTGACTTGGACAAGCGTGGCAACCGGCACAGTAAGCTCAAGGTTTACGGCTCGTGGCTCTCATGCGGCAGTGGTGTTGAACAACAAAATATTCGTGATTGGGGGGCGTCTTGCCAGTAATGACGCAGAGAATAACGAGGTGTGGAAATCTGCGGACGAGGGGCTGACCTGGATGGAAGTGACAAGCACCGGCACCAAATTTACAGGCCGCTATAATCATGCTGCGGTGGTATTAAACAGCGACATATTCGTGATTGGGGGAGAGACCGGTTCCAGCTCTTTCAGCGATGAGGTGTGGAAATCTGCGGACGAGGGGCTGACCTGGACGGAAGTGACAAGCACCGGCACCAAATTTACAAGCCGCTATAATCATGCTGCGTTGGTATTAAACAACGATATATTCGTGATTGGGGGAGAGACCGGTTCCAGCTCTTTCAGCGATGAGGTGTGGAAATCTTCAGATGAGGGTCTGACCTGGACGGAGATAAACACGACCGGCACGAAGTTTACAGCTCGCCGTAATCATGCCGTGGCAGTGTTGAATGGCGACATGTTTCTGATTGGCGGTTTTGACGGTGCCCGTAAAAGTGACGTGTGGGCCTACGATTAGATTATTCTTTATTGATTTTAGTTCATTGATTTTCATTGATATTGGCACCGACAGCAAGGCTTACAAAGCTTAGCCTGCCCTCTAAGCTGATTCTCTTGCAGTTGCAGAGCTAACTCCCCTCCTTTGGAAGAGCAGGGGTGGCCTAATATCGACTGTGCCCCTCCTTGACAAATTTCCTGAACGAATATACAATAGGCTATAGTTGCACAGCCTTGGAGGATATTTTTCTTATGAAATGTCAAAACAGACTATTGACCATTAACGGACTAAACAGTACAATTCCACTATCCACTATCCACTATCCACTATCCACTATCCATACCCGGATTAGAACATATATACAAGCAGCTTACTTTCCATTATTTTTCCATAAACCTCCGTTTTCCAAAGCCTTTCCGTCTCTCTTTTTTCCATCCTTCTTATTCGTTTCGTTCTGTCCGGCTGCGCGCCGCCTCCGGCATCCAAAGATGACCGGCGGTATACTCACGGCGGTTATCTTTGCCCTGACTTTGGCCCTCGGATGCCAGGATCTTGGCACTACCACCAGTACCAACAACAACAATAATAATAATAATAATAATAATAATAATAACGACAATAACAACAACGATAACGACAATAACGACAACAATAATAACAATAACAATAACAACAAAATCAGAGCGTGGCGACAAGTGACCGCAGATGCAGGGTTTGCACCTCGAAATGGTCATGCTGCGGTTGCACTGAACAATGATCTATTTATTATCGGGGGGCATCTCGGTGGGAGTGCCACAAGTGAAGTGTTGAGGTCTTCGGACAAGGGACAAACTTGGACAAGTGTGGCATCCGGTGCGAGGTTTTCGGCCAATCCCGATCTGGCGGTGACAGTCCTGGGCGGTAATATATTCGTGGTCGGCTCAGGAGTCAGAGACAATACGGTGTGGAAGTCATCTGACAGGGGAGAAACCTGGACGGCTGTGTCAACCGGCGCAGCAAGCTCAAGGTTTTCGGCTCGCAGTCAGCATGCTGCGGTGGCATTAAACGGCAAGATATTTGTGATTGGGGGCTCTTTCCTGGATGACTCTTCCAGCGATGAAGTGTGGAAGTCTTCAGATGAGGGGCAAACCTGGACGGAAGTCACAAGCACTGCCAAGTTTACAGCTCGCCGTGATTTTGCTGCGGTCGCATTAAACGGCAGCATATTTGTGATCGGAGGAAACAATTCTGCCGGCTCTTTCAGCGATGAAGTGTGGAAATCTTCAGATGAGGGGCAGACCTGGACGGAAGTCACAAGCACTGCCAAGTTTGCAGCTCGCAGTGAGCTTACTGCGGTGATTTTCAACGGTGATATATCTGTGATCGGAGGAAAGATCAATACTGCCGGCTCTTTCAGCGATGAAGTGTGGACATCTTCAGATGAGGGTCTGACCTGGACGGAGATAAACACGACCGGCACGAAGTTTACAGCTCGCCATAATCATGCCGTGGCAGTGTTGAATGGCGACATGTTTCTGATTGGCGGTTTTGACGGTGCCCGTAAAAGTGACGTGTGGGCCTACGATTAGATTATTCTTTATTGATTTTAGTTCATTGATATTGGTACCGGCAGCAAGGCTTACAAAGCTTAGCCTGCCCTCTAAGCTGATTCTCTTGCAGTTGCAGAGCTAACTCCCCCCCTTGACAAATTTTCTGAACGAATATACAATAAGTTAAAATTGCACAACCTTGGAGGATTTTTCTTATGAAATGTCAAAACAGACTATTGACCATTAACGGGCTAAACAGTACAATTCCACTATCCACTATCCACTATCCACTATCCATACCCGGATTAGAACATATATACAATTAGCTTACTTTCCATTATCTTTCCATAAACCTCCGTTTTCCAAAGCCTTTCCGTCTCTCTTTTTTCCATCCTTCTTATTCGTTTCCTTCTGTCCGACTGCGCGCCGCCTGCGGCATCCAAAGATGACCGGCGGTATACTGACAGCGGTTATCTTTGCCCTGACTTTGGCTCTCGGATGCCAGGATCTTGGCACTACCACCAGTACCAACAACAACAATAATAATAATAATAACGACAATAACAACAACGATAACGACAATAACGACAACAACAACAATAATAACAATAATAACAATAACAATAACAACAAAATCAGAGCGTGGCGACAAGTGACCGCAGATGCAGGGTTTGCACCTCGAAATGGTCATGCTGCGGTTGCACTGAACAATGATCTATTTATTATCGGGGGGCATCTCGGTGGGAATGCCACAAGTGAAGTGTTGAGGTCTTCGGACAAGGGACAAACTTGGACAAGTGTGGCATCCGGTGCGAGGTTCCCGGCCAATCCCGATCTGGCGGTGACAGTCCTGGGCGGTAATATATTCGTGGTCGGCTCAGGAGTCAGAGACAATACGGTGTGGAAGTCATCTGACAGGGGAGAAACCTGGACGGCTGTGTCAACCGGCACAGCAAGCTCAAGGTTTTCGGCTCGCCGTCAGCATGCTGCGGTGGCATTAAACGGCAAGATATTTGTGATTGGGGGCTCTTTCCTGGATGGCTCTTTCAGCGATGAAGTGTGGAAGTCTTCAGATGAGGGGCAGACCTGGACGGAAGTCACAAGCACTGCCAAGTTTACAGCTCGCCGTGAGTTTGCTGCGGTCGCATTAAACGGCAGCATATTTGTGATCGGGGGAGATACCGGTTCCAGCTCTTTCAGCGATGAAGTGTGGACATCTTCAGATGAGGGGCAGACCTGGACGGAAGTCACAAGCACTGCCAAGTTTGCAACTCGCAGTGAGCTTGCTGCGGTGATTTTCAACGGTGATATATCTGTGATCGGAGGAAAGATCAATACTGCCGGCTCTTTCAGCGATGAAGTGTGGACATCTTCAGATGAGGGTCTGACCTGGACGGAGATAAACACGACCGGCACGAAGTTTACAGCTCGCCGTAATCATGCCGTGGCAGTGTTGAATGGCGACATGTTTTTGATTGGCGGTGTCGATTCCGGCAGTAGCATTAAAAGTGACGTGTGGGCCTACGATTAGATTATTCTTTATTGATTTTAGTTCATTGATTTTGGTACCGGCAGCAAGGCTTACAAAGCTTATTAGCCTGCCGGTTTTTTTTGTGTTTTTGCGTTTTTCCAATTCTTTTGGAATTTTTGAAATTTCCGGGCCTCTTATAGAGTAACAGAACAGAATACCGGCTCCGTTTTCAGACGGAGCCGGTATTCTGTTTCTTTATCTGTTCCGGGTTTTGAGCCGGGTATAATATTCGTACATCTCCCCCCAGCCCTGTCGTTTCATATGAAGCCACAGTTCGGATTCCGGGTAGCGCAACCTGGCCAATTCCCCCGCGTCCAGTTTGGGCGTTTCCATATTGAGCTCCAAGGTATTACTCATTCGCTCACTGCGATAAAACTCGATGGTATTCTTACCATCCTGCCCCGACAGCGGGGCCAACAGGGAGACCAGCAAACGTTGATGTTCCCGAGGGCAACACAGGCCGAAATAAATGCGGGCAATTCTGAGTTTTTCTGTCATGTCCGGCAATTGACCAAAGCTGAGCAACCGCCATTCTTTTTCGTATTCCCATTCCCGCATCTTGGTGTGCAGTATGCCCACCAAACTTTGGCCTGCTATGGCCCGGTCCCGTTCTGCTCCCTCTGTCCGGGCATCGCCGCCCGATGTGGCCTCGTATCTATTGCCGGGGTTGATCTGTATCTGCGCAGCGGGCTTGTAAACAACCTTACAGAGCTTGATTTTATTCTCTTTCAGGCCCTGTTCCTCCAGCTCGTAGCCAATGCAGATACCCCGGTGACGGTCCGCGTAGTGGCTGTACATCAGCGCATTGTGCGAGTCCTCTGTCAGACAGGCCATGCGCGGAGGCCTATCCTGAAACAACAGCGCGAGTGCCGGGTTCTCCAACTCCCCAACAAGGGGAGTATCAAAAGGGTCGTTGAATTCTTGGGGATCGGCCAAATAGAGCCGCCCGGCCAGAAGGTTCTCCAATGTCCGGAGGTCCACCGGTTGGTACTTATACAATCGTTTTCCCGGCCCAAGGTCTGCGGGTAAAGAGTCTGCGGGCAAAACGTCTATCGCCTTTTCCCAGTCCTCGGAAACCGGTTCCTCCGCCCCTTTTTCCCGGTGTGTATGAGCCTCATAAACAGAAGCATCGACACTGCCTTTATCTGACTCGATAACCGCATTGAAATCCTCCGGAGCCTCGTCCGGTTCGTCCTGCTTGCTATACGCAATGCCCCTGTTCAAGCCGGCATCTTCCGCATCTCCTTTTTCGCTTTCGCTTTCACTTTCACTTTCACTTTCACTTTCGTTTTCACTATGCGCAACACTCCGGTTGTCATAGGCCCCGGTATCGCCCGTATCAATTTTCATGGCCCGGTCGGAATCGTCCGGAGCCTGTTCTGTCTTATCCTCTATCCGGTCTGCGATCCCCCGGCGGTTGTGCAGTTCGGCCTCATCCGGATTGATCTTCACAGCCCGGTCGAAGTCGGCCAAAGCCTGCTGCTCTTGGCCCTGCTCCTGCGACAACAGCCCCCGGTTGTAGTAGCCCACAGCAGAGTTTGGTTCTGATGCAATGGCCCGATTATAATCTCCCAGAGCCTTCTGCCACCGGCCCTGTTCCCGATATAAATCCCCGCGACTGTTGTAGCTTGCGGCATCGCCCGGCCGGAGCTCTATGGCCCGGTTAAAATCCGCCAAAGCCCGTTCCGATTGCCCCTGTGCCTGATATAGCAACCCTCGGTTGTTATAAAATCCGGCATCGTCCGGATGGAGTTCTATAGCTCGGTTGAAATCGGCCAAAGCCTGCTGCCATTGGCCATGTTCCTGAGACACAATGCCTCTGTTATTATAGGCCTGGGCAGAATGGGGCTGCAATGCGATGGCCTGATTAAAATCGGCCAGGGCCTCCTGCCATTTGCCCCGCCCCTGAAATAACCGGCCCCGATTGTAATAGGCCTTACCATATAGAGGGTTTACTTTAATAGCTTGGTTGTAATCCTGAAAGGCCTCTTCGAGCCGGTTCCCTTCCCTGTAGACATCCCCCCGGCTGTTATAAAACCCGGCATCATCCGGATTGATTTTTATGGCCCGGTTAAAATCGGCCAAAGCCTGCTGCCATTGGCCGTGTTCCTGAGACAGGAGACCTCGGCTCTTGTAAGCCGGGTCAAAGTTCGGCTCGAATGCGATAGCCTGATTAAAATCCGCTAAGGCTTGCTGCCATTTACCCTGAACCTGAAATAACAGACCCCGGTTGTTGTAGGCCTTGGCAAAGTTCGGTTTTATTTTTATGGCTTGGTTGAAATCGGCCAAGGCCTGTGATGCCTGGCCCTGCGCCTTATATAAAAGCCCCCGGTTGTTATAGATTCTGGCATCACCCGGTTTCATTTTTATGGCATAATTAAAATCGGCCAAGGTTTGCTGCCACTGGCCTTGCCCCCCGTATAAGGCACCTCGATTGTGGTAGGCCAAACCAAGTTTCTTTTTGGCAAAAGAATCCTGCTCATAGTTTTGTTCAATGTCCTCGATAAATCGGGTGTAATTCTCCGGTGAGGCCTGCTCCGGCAGATGGTAGCTTTGTACAAGCTTCCTATATTCTTTTGGGGTCATTCGCTGTACCCTCCTTGCTTCGGTATTGTTTAAATATTGTTTGGATTTTGCTTAAATTTTGCCCGGTCTCGGCCTTGCTTTTCGCCGGCCGGCATTCTGACGCATGGTTTACAATCTCCTGTTTTCATTTTCACTTTTATTTTGCATCTTTGCTTTATTTTTCGGATGATTTTTCCAAAGAAATGCCGTGTTTTTCACTGCCTTCTGATTATTCGGGCCAAAAACGGAACTATTGCATTTCAATTGTATTTCAAAGGTCTCCGAATTTTGCCGGTTCCTTTCTACGCTTACTCTATTAATCTACGGCCCCTTTTCAGATTCTTCTTTCTTGCTGATAATAATGCCCAACTCCTTTTCAGCCTGTGTTTGAGTGAATGTGTGGACTGTAAAGGGTAGCCCGGTTATTGTTTGGTACTTTCCCAATTCTATTTTGACTGCATCCGTCATATTTCTCCAGTCTTTATGTTCTTTTTGTGAACTGCCGTCCGCAATATAGTAGATAAAGATAAAAAAGACTTTTTTGGGAGATTCTGAAACAAAGTTGTTCATTACTTTAAATTTTCCCTGCTGAGAAAATGCAATGAGTATCATATCGGTAAATTTTTTGATCATTTCCTGCTGTTGTTCACTTTTATATTGCTTAATGATAGCTCCTCGTTTATTTTTATCTTCGCCTAATTCTCCTTCCACATCCTGAATCCAATATTTGTATGCTGTGGGTCTATATTCTGATACTTCGACAAAGTAAAATTTTTGTCCTTTTGTGTAGAAATAATCCATGTCCTTGAGTTGCCATGAGTCTCCCAGCTTCTCTTTAATTTTAATAGGCTCCGGATCCGGATCATTTACTATCGTTACACACAAACGACCTTCTTTGTCATTAATCATCAAACATCGCCTCATCATAGTCGTCATCCATATTCAGGATTTCCTTTAAGATTTCATTGTCCGGAATCCCGTTTTCCAAGCTCTCGCTGCGGCAGAAGACGCTACCGTCTTCCCGGAAGAGCAGAGGCAGACACAGGGCCTTTTGGCCGGCGCGTTTGCTCGCGCCGGCCAGTTCTTTCAGCACCGTGTAACTGTGGCTTGCCATAAAAATTTGCACCCCCTTGGCGGCCAGGGCCACCAAAATCTGCACCAGTTGGCGTACATAGGCCGGGTGCAGGTTGGCTTCCGGCTCATCCATAAACAGAACGCTGTCGCGGGTGATACTGCCGTTCTCCAGCAGCAGTTTGAGTTGCTGGATTTTCTTGGTTCCCTCGGCCCCTTGGTCCAGCGGGATATATTCCCCTGTGCGGGTTTTGTAGCGAAACTCCTTGCCCGGTAAAGAATTTTCTGCCCGCTCCACAGATTCACGGCCTTGGTAATGCGCATGAAAGCAGTCCAACAATTCTGTCTGTTCTTGACTCTGTTGGTGGCTTGGGGGGGGAGTTTGTATTAGCAGACGAGCCGTGTCTTGGTAGATGGTTTCGTATTCGTTGGGGCGAGCCAGCACGGCTTTGTAGATGCCCAAAACCTCTTTAGGGGCGATGTACACGCCTTGGAAACTTTGGCCGCCGACAGATCGTTGTTTTTCTGTGATTTCAAAGCTTTGGTCGTAGTTTTGCAGCCCAACGGTAAAGCGAGCGTCTTCCGGCAGACTCATGCCCCGTTCTCCGGCTCCGCCCTCCGTATCTTGCAGGGCGGAGTACAACAGTTGGAGCAAGTGGCTTTTTCCCGTGCCGTTTTTGCCGATAAAGAGGTTCAACCCCGTAAATTCTAATTCCGGCTTGTCCAGGTGCAGAAACTTCTGCACCCGAAGCTTTCGGACCTTAACGGGAGAAAAGTCTTCCGCCCGCCGCACTTTAGCCTCGATTCTATCGCGTAGCTCTTGGAAACCGGGCACCCCCGGCATCAATAGCACTAAGCGGTTGTAATCTCTCAGAGCCTCGGTAAATTTCCCCAGTTTTTCATATAACACCCCTCGGTTGTGATAGGCCCCGGCAAAGTCCGGATTTAACCTAATTGCCTCATTGTAATCGGCTATCGCAAGATCAATATCCCCTTTTCTTCTATGCACAGCACCTCGGTTGGTATAGGCCTTGGCATCTTCCGGATTTAATCTAATCGCCTCATTAAAATCCGCTATCGCAAGATCAACATCCCCTTTTACACCATACATAGCACCCCGGTTGTTGTAGGCCCCGGCATGGTCCGAATTTAACCTAATTGCCTCATTGTAATCCGCTATTGCAAGATCAATAGCCCCTTTCGCATTATGCACATTCCCCCGGTTGTTGTAGGCACTGGCATAGTCCGGATCTAATCTAATCGCCTCATTATAATCCACTATTGCAAGATCAAAACTTCCTTTCTCACCATACATAGCCCCTCGGTTGTAATAGGCCTCGGCATAGTCTTTCTTTAATTTAATTGCCTGATTAAAATCGACTATTGCAAGATCAACATCCCCTTTTAAACCATACGAAATCCCTCTATTATTGTAAATCTTGGCATTGTCTAGATTTAATCTAATCGCCTGATTAAAATCGGCTATCGCAAGATCAATATGCCCTTTTGCACCATACACAAGACCTCGGCTATTATAACCCTCTGCATCGTCGGGCTTGTATTTAATGGCCTGATCGTAATTCACTATCGCACAGTCAATATCCCCTTTCCTATGACACACATTCCCTAAGTTCCTATAGGCTAAGCTAAGCTTTTCTTGGGCAAAAGAATCCTGCTCATAATTTTGTTCGATGTCCTCAATAAATTGGGTGTAGTTCTCTATCGTTCCCTGCTCCGGTGCCTGAAGTTCGTACTTTTCCAAAAGCTCATTCAATTTTTCCGGGGTGAGAGTCACTCTGTTGGGCATCTTCTGGTTCGCCTTCCGGTTTCTGTCGTTGTCTCGGGTTTTCTTATTTTTGATATCGGGCCGGCCATATGCTTTCAAGCATCCGGGAACATCCCAAACCTTCCAATATATCTCTTTCTATTATAGGTATACATTCCATTTTTGAACAGTTTTTTACCATGGATTATAGATTGCCCCAAAAATCCCCATATGCAAACGGGCATAAATGTATCGGGCCAACCTCACAGGCAAAAAACAGAAAATCACAGTCTGTGCAGGGATGCCTTATCCAGATGCTTCGGGCCAAAGCTTTGCGGCAGCAGTTCCGCCAGGGAAAAGCGGGCTTTGAGGCCCTCGGAGAGGCCCCGGTAGAGACTCAAAGGGCCGGCAAGCAATACTTCCATGTCCTCAGGCTGGCAGAATTCGCGCAGTTTTTGGCGGCAACCCCCGCACGGGCTTACCGGTTCCTCGCCCCCCGCCACAACCAACACGGCCCGCGCCCGTTGTTGACCGTCCAGAACCATGGCCGCTAAAGCCCCGGCCTCGGCACAAGTGCCTTCGGGATAGGCCGCGTTTTCGACATTACAGCCCGCATAAATTTGGCCATTTTCTGCCAGTACGGCGGCTCCGACCGGGAAGTTTGAATACGGCGCGTAGGCCCTTTCGTATGCCGCACAGGCGGCACGGTACAATGGAGAAAACCGGACAAGCTCCTGCTCTGTCATCCGTCCTGTCAAATCTGCCATGCTGATCCTCCGGCTCGCTACAAAATTACATCCAAAGCGGCCTCTACCCGGCCAAACGGCGCACTGACCTGGACACCCTGAATTGGAGGGCCGCAAGTTTTCAGTTCCTGCCAAACCTCCCGGGCCAAAGCCACACCTTCTCTCAGGCCCGCTTCCTTGTCGCTATGGCGCGACATTCGCTCCATGGCTGCCGGGGGAATCTCCACGCCCGGCACCTCGTTAGCCAGAAACTCGGCATTCTTGTAGCCGGCCAGAGGCCAAATCCCGACAATCACCGGAATGGGAGCCAATCCCGCCTTGGCCAAGGCCCCGTCACAAAGCTTCAGGCAGTGCAGCAGAGTCTCCGGGGCAAAGACCGGCTGGGTGATGGCAAAGTCCGCCCCGGCGGCCACTTTGCGCACATAGCGTTCAATCTCCGATTCCAAATTCAGGGCCACCGGATTCAGGGCCACGCCAACGGCGTAGGCCGCAGACTTCTTCAGCAGACCGGAACCAATGTCCCGGCCCTGTTTCAGCTTTTCCAAGGCTTGGGTCAGGCCGATGGCATCAATGTCAAAAACGCCACTGCTGTCCGGGTAGTCCCCCAGTTTGGGGGGGTCTCCGGTCACGGCCAGCACATTGCGCAGGCCGGAGGCATAGCCTCCCAGCAGGTCGGCTTGGATGCCCAGCAAATTGCGGTCTCGGCAGGTGTAGTGCAGAATGGTTTCAATGCCTACTTTCTGTTCAATTTCGATGGCACTGAGCAGGGGCGAAATGCGCGCGCTGGCGCGCGGCCCGTCGGGGATGTTGATCGCATCTATATTGGCCTCGTGACACTGCTGCGCATGGCGCAGCAGCCGGCCGTAGACCGGCGTGCGCGGCGGCAAAAGCTCCACGGAACTAACCAGCCGGCCGGAGGCCAGCCCCTCGCCCCAGCGCGAACGTTCGGCCAAAGGCACGGGCTCCGGCAGCTCCTCTTCCGGCAGCTCGCTGCACGGCAAAATCTCGATGTGCTGATGGTTCAGCGAACGCAGTAGCTTGGCACATTCGGCAATGTGTTCCGGCCGGGTACCGCAGCAGCCGCCGTAGGCGGCTGCGCCAATCTGCCGGAAACGCTTGCCATACAAAGTAAAATACTCCGGTGTAGTCAAGTATACCGTGCGGCCATTACTCTCCTGCGGATAGCCAGCGTTGGGCCGCAAAAGGAGTGGTTTCGGACAACGGCCAATGTTCTGCTCCACAAAGTGGAACAGATGGGCCGGCCCCAAACCACAGTTCAGCATCAAAGCGCAAACTTCCTCGCAAGCTCCGTAACGCAGCACAAAGTCGGCCCAGGAAAAACCGGAGGCACTCAGGCCCTGTTCGCCTATGGTTAAGCCCAAAGCCAATGGGGGCAAAGCTTGTTTTTTCGCCAGATTGCAATAGGCCCGGTATAGGGCCTCCAGTTCCCGGGCATGGCTGAATGTCTCGGCCAAGAGCAAATCCGGCCCTCTAAAGCCCGGATCGGAGCCTGATTCCTGGCCGGGCAGGCACAAAGCTTCCAACTGCTCGGTAAAGGCCGCTTCGACCGCTTCAACCGACTCGACCGGCCCCGTCAAAGCCCCTTGGTTCTCTTGCCCGGGGCCTTGCGGCCCAAGGCCCTCCTGCCAAAGCTGACTCGGAGTGAGACAGGGGCCGATCGAGGCCGCAACCAAGTGCTTGGGCTGGGCGGCTCCCTTTTCATCGGGATAGGCCCGGTCTAACTCCGAACGCAGAAGGGCCAAACCCTCCCGGTTGATTTTGGCCACATCTTTTTCCAAACCAAACTCGGCCAGCCGGAAGCGGTTGGCACTAAAGGTATTCAAAGTCAAAACATCGGCACCGGCCTCAATATAGCTGCGGTGGACGCGGCGCACCAAGTCCGGATTGCTGATGTTCTGCTCTTCAAAACTGCGGTTGAGCATTACGCCTTCGGCGTATAACCGGGTGCCAATGGCACCGTCAAAGAGCAGGTATCTCTCCCGGAGAAGTTCTTCAAAGGGAGAGAGCCGTTTGGGTCTCGTTTGCAAATCCGGTACCAAGTCCTTGTTTTTCAAGCTACATTCCTTATCTTTAGAGGGGAGAAAACTCCGTTTTCGGCCCGAATATGGAACCAACCAACATGGAGACCAAGGCATCAGAAGAGTATGTTCTATTTTCTTTTTCGGCTCTGCACAAGCCTATTCCCGTTTTCCGCACCCGGAAACAGTGCCCAAGTAAACACTCAAGCCAAATTCTCCAATCGAGCATCCCGGCCAAAAGTCAAACTTAATGAGAACCGGGAAAGGCCTTGACGTGATCTTGCAATAATGTATCGATAAAATTCACGGCCTGAGACTGCTGTTTCTTCCCATTCTCATCGTTATTAAAAATATGGTAATGCCCCTTGCCTGAGGCCCAGTGGATTTCCATATTGTTCGCTTTCAAAAGATCAACGTAGCTGCCCCCTGTTGCAGTGCCCTTGTCGTAATACCCCAGAGGTTTATTGTACAACAACATCCCAACCGAACCGGTAAGAGTGTCATCCGAACCCATAAAGCCCAAAATGTGACCGATATTGTAAGCAACCTGGTGCAAGTTTGGCTGGGCATCCGGCAGCAGTTTCCTCCGGACTTCCAGCGCAATATTTAAGGGAAGATAGGAGGAAACTTTAATCAGGTTCCCATCCTTCGCCAAAGTAAGAGGAAAGGTAAGAAGCGTGTTCTTCTTCGCCTTGAGGGCATCCGCAGCTTCTTTGACAGCGGCAAACTCGCTGTGCCCTGCGGGGGCCCGTATGGCATCAAAGACACTGTCCGCTTTCTTGTATAATGCATCAGATATTGCGGGCAGGACATCCCAGGCTCGCACATCCCCGCCGGTTGAGTATTTGTAATGAACGGGAGAGGCCAGCAAAATGACTCCGTCTACCAGAGAACGGTCACTGTACTTTGTATTTAGATAGTGAGCCGCATTCAAAGAAATTTGGCCACCCCCACTATACCCGGCCAGTATGACGACATCCCAACGGTCGATTCTTTTTTTGGTACTCGTCTGAATATCTTCGGCCAGCAGAGGCAGAATAGAAGTGTTTACCAACTTATAACTGTTAATATTTCCATATTTATCCGAAGATATTACGCCCGTACCAGAAAGAAGGTTTAGCGTTTTATGCTCCATAGCTTTATTTGCCAAAGCAGCATTACTCTTATCGAGGGAAAGCGCGTGAAACATTTCTGAGGAGACATTGATAAGGCCCTCCTCAAAGGTACCTCCCAAATTAGGACCCCAGTAAGCAGTGTTGTACACAATCTCGATCTTGCGGCTTGATCTGCCCGGGAACGTCAACGAAGCAAAATTCCCCAGCCACTCGGGTATACGGGTCGGTTCATTATCCCCAACGGCAATTCCGTTGGAACCGATAACCCACACTTCCACATCCAAATTGTCCGGGGTATCCTGCTTGCCCGGAATCACGCCGGTAATGTCACAAGCTTGAAACAAAAACGACAGAATCAGGATGCACAGAAAAAACGTATGGTGAAAACACACGGATGTTTTGGAGAAAGTCATAAAAACCTCACAGTAAAAATGATTAGTCCTGAATTAGTCCTAAACAGCAGCGCATAATATCACCGAAATGTAAAAACAGCAAGTTTTATCTTCGCTCTATTTGGGCCGTTCCCTTTTTATCCCCCTTTATTCTGGCTCCTCCCGGCCCCCTCCCTGCCTCCGTCAGATGGACTCGCCAATAGCGACCGGCTCTGTCAGATATCGAAGAACATCAAAAAATGCCAATCGCATCGGTATTCTTTCTGTATACACCCTGCATTCACAGACTCGATGCCGGGATTCCGTTCTCAAACGAAACGTTTTAGTTCCGACACTATTCCGTATTTTGTCAGGTTTCGTTATGATGCGCGGACTGTGAAAAATGGCGGGCGGGCCGGACAGAGCCAAGCGAGCAGGACTAACCAAGCGGGACCAATAGGAGACAACAGAATATGGCTTTCGCACCGAATATACATTCTTGGGTATACTTGGCTGAATTTCAAAATGGCGGAACATGGAAAGGCAGCTTTCAGAATAAAAATCCCTACACGTTGGCAGACTTTGCCAAACTGAGCCAAGAAGAGCAACGGGCTGTCTACACCGCACGCAATCAGTTTTCCGAATTATGTCTGGTCAGCTATACATCACAGTACGCCTTGGGAGTATTTGAAGGTCTGAAAGCCTTTCCTCAGGCAGACGGCTCTTGGACCATGTTTCGTCCCCTGGACAATTGCAAACGCATGCAACGTTCTATGGCCGGCATCTTACAGCCTACCATGGAGCCGGAGGCACTGCTGGAAGCACTGTTAGAGCTGATGCGCCACACCATAGAACAGGGTGTTGACATCAAATATCAGAGCAGTTGGGAAAGAGACCACTTCAACAATGCCTGTGCCATCTACATCCGGCCATTCTCCTATTCCGAGCCGGGGCTCGGAGTCAACCGCAGTCAGACTCCTTGGATTATAGCTGTTTCAACTCCGGTCAGCGGCTATTTCGACTCCGGCAAATCCACAGCTATGATCAGCGACAGAGTCCGGGCAATGCCCGGAGGTACCGGGTGGATTAAATGCGCTTCCAACTACGTTATATCCATGCTGGCCCGCTGTGAGGCCCGGGAAAAGGGCTTTATGGAAGCCATATTCCTGGACGGCAAGGAACAACGCTACCTGGAGGAGGGTTCCGGTTCTAATATCTTTGTCCTACTCAAAAATGGTACCTTGGTTACACCGGAATTGAAAGACACCATCCTGCCCGGCATCACCAGAGATTCTGTCATCAAACTGGCCAAAGCCGAAGGCACATGCGTAGAAGAACGTCCCGTCTCCATCTCCGAACTGCTCAGTGACGGTGCGGAACTGTTTGCCACCGGCACAGCCGCCGGTCTGGTGCCTATCCACGGTATCGATTACAAAGGCAGCTATTACGATATCTCGTCTCAGGATGAAGAGAGCCTCACGGTTCGCCTGCAAACGCGCCTGAAAGGCATCCAATATGGTCTGTTGCCCGACCCATACGACTGGGTTGTTAAAATCTGACTTTGCAACAAACCTTGCAACCGGCCCTGTGACTTTGGAAACAGGCACGGGGTGTCCGGCAAACATGCAGCACACCCCGCAAAAAGTGATGTAGAAACGCATGCAAGCATACCATTTGTACCCTTGCACCAGCACCGAACAGCTCTTTCACAGTGTATTGCGCTCCCGAAATGCCGACTTTGGCGGCGACAGCTTTGGCCGCCAAAGTTGTGATAACAGTTCGGACGGTGCCGTCTGTGACATCTTCACCCGGCCGCTACAGTTGGATTTTGCCAAAAGCCGATTTTCGGCCGCGCCGCGCCTGCTGTTCCAAAACAATGCCTTAGGCGAATGGTTTAAAGTGCGCCTGGCCCGGCACCAAGGCATCAGTATTGGTTTGACGGTGGGCCACTCCAAAGAAGTTTTGGAACACTACCTGCGCTATTTTTTCCCGGAGCTGCAAGCAGACGCAGACAAGGATGGAAATACGGCAGAGAACTGGATCCATTCGGATATTGTCAGCCTCTTACTGTTCCGGCTGCTGCAACATGCCGACTCCGGCCGGAACCCGTCTCCATACCTGCCCAAGGCTCTGTCAGGAACCTTGCAGTTGTTGGAGAAGCAGGGAAGCCGAGAAGCCCAAACTCGTCATCTGTGGGCCTTCACCCAAAATATGGCCCGGCTGTTTCTAAACTACGACAACTACCGCGAAGAACTGAAAGACGCTCTGGAAGCCGAGTCAGGGACGGAAGACCCGGGGACGGAAAATTCAGAAACGGAAAACGCCAAGGCAAAGGATGGAAAACTACCTGTCGAGGCCTGGCAGCAAAACCTGTGGCGCAGCCTTCGGTCTTGGACAGAGCCAGGTTTCCACTGGCACGGAGAGCTTATTGAACAGGTTCTGAGCGGGAAGCTGTCCCCCCGCGATGCTTCCGGGAGCCCACTCCAACCCGAACCCCTGTATATTATTGGTTCCGGTTTCCTGAGTGCGCGGCAATTGTCTTTCTATTGCTACCTTTCGCAATTCACCACCGTACATCATTTTTGGCTGACTCCGGCCCGGTTCCCTCCGGATCTTTGCCAAGAAGCCAATCAGGTTCTCCGAGGCCAAAAACGGGCCCCCAAACAGAGTCCGGAGACAGCCGGAGAAACCGGGTCGGGCCCCACATTCTACAGCCGCAGAGACTACGAGGCAGAGTCCTGGCAGTTGGGCGAACGTTTGGGCGGCCTGCCCCAGTTCCTCTGGCTGGAAAACAGCCTGCACAGTGCGGCCCTGCTCAGCCGGGAGCAGGCGGTACAATGGCATGAGTACGGCCGGCCGCCTACGCCTGCTGCCGGTGCCTCTGCCCCACACTTGTTGGAACTGGTGCAACAGCATCTGTGCGACAGCGCAAAGTACGCTGCGGATGGCGGCGCACCGGCCGGTTGCCCTCAAAGCGAGAGCGAAGCGGAAGAACAATCTCCCGGCCTGCTTGGTGATGGGAGCATCCGGTACTTTGCGTGCAGCGACAGGCACCGGGAAGTGGAAGTGCTCAAAGACCAAATTCTGGCCGCCCTCGATGCCCATCCTGACTGGCAACTCAATGATATCGCCGTATTGGCCCCGGACATCAACCAATACCGAACTCTGATACAGGCCATTTTTCAGAAATCCGGACCCGACTACGGTCTGGACTGCAATTTTATCGACCTGAAAAGGGGGGCCGGGCCGGGCACGTCACCTGCGGGGTCGAGCGAATACTTTTCCGCTTTTGCCATGCTGTTGAGTTTTGCCGCAGGAGCGCAGGCCCGTTTTCGGCTGGATGAGTGTCTCCGCTTTATGGAAAACCCTTGCACCCGTGCGGCCAAACTATTGGAAGCAAAACCGGGCAGTTTTTGGTCCAAAGTCTTTGAGCATTGGAAGCTCAGTTGGGGTATCCACGGGCAACAACGCGGGCAGACTGCTGTGGCAGATTCCACCTCCGGGCCCACGGCCGAGTCGGGTACTTGGCACAGTGCCTTGGAGTTATTTGTTCGCGACTACCTGACGGACTATCAGGGCTACGGTTCTCATCACCATGACCATCCCCAAGCCTCTGGAGACATTCAGGAGGCGCAGGCCGGTCAGGGCACAGACGAAAACGCCGAACCGAGCCATTTAGGCTTTTCAAACCTCTGCCGGCAAATGTCTCTGGACGAAACGGAGGCCCGGCTACTGGCGGAAGTCCTACAGACAGTGCTGCGACTTCACGAACGTCTGAGTCTGTTAGCCGACCGGCGTTGGACTATTTCCGAATGGGTCACTCAATTGGAGAGCCTGCAAGAGGAATTTCTGCTCTGCCGCAGCGAGGATCATTACAGTGACCGAAACGATCGCAGCACCGTTAACAATATTCTGCGCAACTTTTTGGCTGTGGAGGAAAGTCTGTCGCGAGGCCTTGCAGGGTTTGCAGTCGGCCATCAAAGTCGGTCTGAAGCTCATGCTCAGGCCCGCAACGGGGGTGCAAGGACAGACCCGGCACAAGCAGATACAGCGGGCGCGGGCGAAATAAGGGCAAACGCGGATCTGCCTTCGCCCTTGTTTCGCCTGCCTTTTGTCGTTATCCGGGACCTGTTGCAACAGAAACTGGAACAGAATTCCGGCTTCAAGGGCCGCTATTTGACCCAAGGTATTACCTGTGCATCGCTACAACCTTACCGCAGTGTGCCGTTTCGCATGATTTGCGTGCTCGGTTTGAATGAGGAAGACTTTCCGCGCCGCAGCACACCGCTGCGCTTTGATCTTTGTGCAGAATTGCCCCGGCATCTGAGCGGGCCGGCACTGGAACAACATATCTTTGCTGAACTGCTGATTTCCGCCGGGGAGCGGTTGTTTTTGTTCTACCGCAACCGGGACATCAGCAAAGGGGCGGAAAAAAATCCTTCGGCTTCCTTATACGATCTGGCTTACTTTGTGGCCAAGATGTTGCGTAGAAACGAAGAAGAGGTTTGGCAGCGGTTAACCCAAGTCCACCCGCTGTTTTCCTTTGACGGCTCGTACTTTGGGGGTAACTCTGAAGGACAGACCGAGACTCCCGACTCCTTTTTTAGCTATAGCCGCAGCAGCTATGAACAACATTTAGCTTCGGAAAACCCTGATCGGTCGGCGCAGCCTCGGGCTGTGCCTGTTATTGACCCTTTGAGCATGCTTACCGAACCTGCATCGGAGAAAGAGGAGCGGCTGTTTCGCTGCCACTTTCGGGATCTGTTGGCCGCAATCAGCAATGCCCCCGCGTATTTTTGGCAACACTACAGCGGTTTGAATCCAAACAGCAGTCCGGATTCCCGGCAAGGCAGAAGTGAATTGCCGCTGCCGGAACAGTTTGCCCAAGGCGATGAGCTGCTGATGCAGGGTCTGGCCCCGCTGAAGCAAAGTCAGTGGCAGCGAAAATTGTGGCGGGAAATGGAGCTTTTGTTGCCACTGCTTGGCTTGAGTGCGGCGGAGCTGCGCGAGTTCTTGCAGACCGAAGGTCTGCTGGGTTCGGGGTTGTTCCGTAATGCCCAATGGCAAAGTCTCTGCCGAGGCTTGGAGGCCATAAAAGCAGACGTGGAACAGAACTTGATCAAAGAAGGACTGTGGCCCGGTTGGCAAGCATTTCGATGCAAGCGTCAATATAGCCTGCTGCTGCAAGGCGGAGATATAGCCCGGGCAACTCAGGCAACTCAAGCGGCCCGATTGCTGTTTGCCGAGCCCCCGGGCGAATACCCGGGACAAGACACGATATCCGGGCAAGGCAGGCAAAAAGAACAAGGTGGACAAGCAGCCTTTTTGCTGCCGGCCCTGCGTCTGGGGCTGGACACCCCTGAGGTCTCTCCGGCCGAAGCTACAGCCTTGTTCGAAGGGGATTTGGAACGGCTGTGGTTTGACGGAGAACGGGTGCTGTGCTGGAACAACAGCCCATTTCTCTTTCCGGTTGAGCTATACAACTTGTTGCAATCCAAATTATTCCAAGCCATTCGGCAGAGTCATCCGGACCGTTTTGGGCCGCTGCGGGAATTACTGCAAGTGGAATGGACCTACGACAAGGGATTGCAGATAGGGCAAAGCAGCCTGTCTCATATTTTTCCGTCTGGTGCTTCTCCTTCTGATGCTTCTCCGTCTGATGCTTCTCCGTCTGATGCGGAGGCCGAAAAGCCAAATACCGACAATCAGTTGACACTGGAAGATTACCTCTGGTTGCTGTGGAGGGCTCGCTGCGAGCCCCTACCTCTGAGCCTCAGTTTTCTGAGTGTTCTGAAGGACAAGTCTGCCGAACCGCTGCGGACTCTGCTGGCAGAGTTCTGCGAAACCGGCGAACAGTCTGCCAATGGACAATCTGCCGACAAGCATTTGGCAGATGGGCAACCCACAAATGAGAAAACTGTGGCCGAGTTGCAGAATCTGCTGCGCGAACAGTGGCAAGTCTATTTACAGCAGTTACAGGAGACGGAAACCACCCGGAAAAAAGCGGTTGATTTCAAACCGGAAGAGAGGGAGGCCCTGCAACACCTCTCCATATCCTTTGTCTGCCAAACTTTGCAAAACCCGAGATTCTGGCTGTTATTGCATGAATTGCTGGAGCAGCTCACCGGAAAAGTACGGCAGAAAAGGAAAGGGAAAAAAACCGAAACAGACTGAGGATTTCGGCCGGCAACCGCTGTATTCCACAATGACTCTGTTTTATAATAGCTCTGTTTTATAGTGACCCTCCCCTCATTATGTGAGAAAAAGGTGAACGATTGCCCCCTTAATTCCCGGAGTTTGCGCTAATTTTTCAAAGAATTTGGGCCGTAGCACTTGCCCTTTGTAGAGCTCTCCAGAATGATGTCCGCCGTCTTCGTCTTGGGTTTGATATTTTGTCGTTTTGTTGCCATTCCGTTTGCAACAGATTTTCGTTTGACTTGGTGCATATGAACAGAGACTTTCCCCCACAACTTCCAATGCGTTGTATTCCGCCATATTTTTGTACGTTTTCCGGCTTGTTGGCTTTGGTGCTCTTCCTTTCAATTCAGAGCCTGTGGGCCAATGATGCTGCGGCAAACCAAGTGGGAAACCTGCCTTCTGATTCTGGCGAAACGCAGACAGAACAGGAGCCGCCAAATCCGGAACTTGGTTTTGGTAACGACTATCAACAATGTGTCGGCTCCCTGCTGGACAAGCCGCAGATTACGGAAAACCCCTACCTGCCAAGGAAGTTAGACCTATGGGTGGCACCCTGGTCTCTCCAATCCGGTGTCATGGGCTACCAACCGGGTACATTGCGTGGGGAACCGGTCGGCGGCGTTCCGGCCGCTTCCCGTGCCTGGGTAGACGGTTGGCCGCTGTTGACAAACCGATCTGCGGTCTCATCCAGTCTGAGCCATTGTTCCGGGGACAATCAGATGCGCAGCATCTGGAACGCCGTCTATGCGGTGAAAAGTGCCGTTGTGATTGGGCTTGGCAAGACCGATTCCGGCGACTATGGCAGGTATGTTTTACTATCGCACGACAAAGAACCCGGCTCCCCGGTGACATTCTACGCTCATTTGGCCTCCATCGAAGAGGGGCTGGAGGTGGGCAGCCGGGTCGGTGAGGGCCGGCGCATCGCCAAAATGGGCTCTTCGGGGCGCGGTGCCTCCCGGCGGGTGCATTTGCACTTGTCCTATTTCTCTAATATAGAGCGCATTCTGGACGAGGACGGCAAGCCGGCACGGATGGGCATCCTGTACCGCAAGGCCCAAAACCCAGTCTACTTTATTGCCGAAGGAAGCTACCCAACCAATACATACATTGGGAACTATCACAGTTCCGTTTACGAGCCCTCTTTTTTCAACCAACTGTACCGCAGATTCCGCCGTTACCACGAGGGTATTGACTTCTCCGGCAACCCGACAGAATTGATTAAAGACTGGCAGAACGGTTTGTCCGGCGGTGCCGTAGTAGAACAGTACCGGAGCCGCGCCGACAAAGAACGGAATCCCTGGCTCTATGAGTTAAATCGCCGCTAATTGGCCGTTCCTGCTTGGCTATCTCCAAGCACCCCCCCTTTATACGGGGCTCTTCAATTATTACTTAGTGTATTATTATTGGGACCATTCTCGAATTGCTCTTAAACTACCATTAAACCACCGTCGAACCGCTTTAGCTATTCCGGGGCCGGCTCTGCCGGCCTTTTTTTATTCATCGTTATCCATCCTCATTTATCGTTCTTCATTCGGGGGGCTGAGGTTCTTCAGTCCGGGCACCATAGTGTGTGACAGTCTTCCCGAAATGCTTCGTAGATATCGTAGAGCGAAAAAGCGAAACCCACGCTAATTGCCACAGTCAGCGAGATGATTGTCAATAATAATAGCCGTCTCAGTAGCTTTTGCGGCTCCCACCGCAGCAGCAGCCATGGGGGCAACCACGGCGGCACTCGCAGGCCTGCCCTGCTTCTTTTTTTGGGTACAAGGCCGTTTCGGGCAAAGACATGGCAGAACAGCAGCCCTGCGGTGCTGTAGACATAGATTATCAAGCTACACCAATGAATCAGCCGAAGTGTCGAATAACTGACCAAGGCTTGCGGGTAAGGCTGTTGTTGTTCGTCTTTGGAGTGAAGCAGCCCGACGACGTACCCCAAAAGGTACATAGCAAACAAGAATAAAATATACACGAGGTAGATCTGTTGGCTGTTCTGCCGGCCGCGGGAGCGAAGCCGGAAATCAACGAGATAGCAGACTGTCAACACCAATAGTATCGGGTGCAGCACAATATAGCCAATCAGATAGTCCTGCGACCGGACAAACAAATAGTAGCTAATGGGTAGGAAAGACGAAAGCGAAAGGGGCCAGGTAACAAGCAAGGCCAGCAGCGAAAGCTTCCGGGCAAAGGCATCCCCAAGCCGAATGGGTTCAGAGGTCTTCGCGGCCAGACTCGCAAGCCTTTTTGCCATGTACAGCAAGACACACAGACCAAAAGTAGAAACGAGAATATGAATATTCATGACACAGGTTCCTTTGCTACTGTCAATACTATGCGATGCTCCTCAGTCTGATTTTACAGCCGAAAATACCGAACAGCAAATCAAAAAGATCAGGCTATAACCATTCCGTCTGCCACCCGGGGCCATACCGGAGGGCGTATTCCGAGATGTTCTGCCAAGGTCATATCTGAGAAACTCCCAAGGTCATTAAAGTACCAGTCATTTCGTCAGGCGATTAGTTTATCCCGGTTTGGCCGTAATAACAATATGATACTTATCTTTTCAAATACCGTACTATCCGTTTGGCCACAAGCCGCGAGACAGGCCGCAAGATGCTATACACGCCGATCTTTTGCGATAGTACCTTGGCAATGACCCAAAGTTTGCGCTTGTGGGAGTAACGACCAAAACGGAACCAGCGGTTGTCTGATGTTAAAATATCAAATACCGGCGGGTGTAAAGCACATTGAAGAAGAAAGTCCACTGTAATTTCCTGATTGTATTGGAGAAATTTAAGCATTCGCTCTTTTGCTTTGTGATAATCCCTACCGAAAGGATCGTGAAGGTCTCTGCAAGCTTCATTCATAAGTGCATGTTTGTAGTATTTCATAAGTCGTTTGCGGAATAGTATAAACTCTTGGTCTGATAGTTCTTCCTCTCCCCAGTCCAACAATAAGTCAAACGCCTTTCCAGAGTCTTTCGCATGATTATCAGAGTAAGCTCCCGTTATGCTGGCACTACGTTGTTGATAGAAAAATAACCTGTCCGGCAATGCGACAAAGGAATGCAATTTCTGGAATAAGCGCGGTGTTGTAGCAAGGTCTTCCATTGTCATATGCTCCGGAAAGCGGATAGCGGTGCGCATCCACAGGTCTCGTTTCCAAAGTTTTGCGCATGCACAAGGAAAAGGTAAATTCTCAAGTGATTTCTCTATGATTACGTCACAATTTGAGCTACTGTCGAGGCGTAATTCAAAATTTCCATCCCTAACAGACATTATTTGACAGGTAAAGAGCTCCACACCAGGATATTTCTGCGTCTTCTGCAAAAATATCTCTACCATATCTAATCGAATATAGTCATCACTGTCCAGAAATAACAGCCATTCACCCTTGGCAGCTTCGATTCCGGTGTTGCGGGCACCACCCAAGTGTTTGTTCTCCTTATGGCGGATTGACGTGATGCGGGAGTCCCGGGCAGCGTATTCTTCGATCAACTCCCGGCTATTATCCGGTGAAGCATCATCCACGATGATAATTTCAATGTTTGGCTCTGTTTGCAAACATGCCGATTCCAGACAGCGATTTAAATACTCACGAGTGTTATAAACCGGAATAATAACCGAAACGAGCGGACTGCCACTCGGTTTGATACAGAACGGGTACGCCGGTGTCTGCCAATGTTGCGGCAGGAACCGGGAACCCAAAACATTGAGGGAAAGATGGTGCATCCGCGGCATAAAGACCAGCGACTCTTTTGTCGAGCCGAACAAAGCTGCTAAAATACTGTAACTACTGTTGGCCGTAATAAAATGCCGACACTGTGTCATCAGGCTGAAATCGTCAATCACACTCCCCGAAGGAAAATCATAAGGCAGATCAATATCTGTTAGATTTGCCTGTGTCCAGGGAATATCATCCGTGAAAATCAGCACGTACGGCCGGGCAATACTTTGTCTTATTCGACTCAGCGCATCGTAATAGTAGGTCGTGGGGGTCAGACCGTGGTGTGATATCGTGGTATAGTCTCCCCGCCGGACATGCAGGGCCACCAATTCAAAACTCTTTTGCAATGCCCGGTATTTCTCCGGCATGGGTTTGAGCTGAAGATTTAGGTCAGATTTGGCCAACTCAAAGTAACGGTAGTGCTGAAAATAGCCTTCTAAGATAATTGCCGGAGGCAATGTTAAAAAATTCTCGGAAAAGGCAAATTCTTCGGGCTCACGGTAGACGATATAACCATCGGGGTAACCCTCCGGGACATTAGAACGCACCTGAACACCGGGGACAATTTTGTTTAACAGGAACGGTCTGCCTCCGTGGCCATCTTTATAGTAAGAATTATCCACGACAACAGAGGGAGATTCTCCCGTTATTCCTTTGTGCCGGGCAGCCAGGGCCACAGCAGCCATGTATTGCCATATTTGGTTACCCAGGCCACCGGCCAGTTTGACGGTAATTTGGTCCGGCAGTTGGCCACATTTTTGAGTTATATCGTTTATTCTGTGTTCTTTCCGAAACATTTCTTTTTCCGCCTCTACACCGGCGGAACCCGACAGACCCCCTGTCCTGTGATTTGCCAATGTGCTATCTACATATTGGAAAGGGACTTTATTCGTAAATAGCCGAAAAAGCAGATCTTGATCTGCTATAATAGAGTATTTAGTATTAAAAGTACCATATTTTTTATAAATAGCTGATGGTACAAAAACAGTCGGATGGTTTAATTCACTAATTAGATCTCTCATCTTAAATACAGATAGTCCTCTTGAATTGTACAAACATGTATCAGTTTCACGCTGAATAATATTTAAGTTCCCGTAATAGACCTTGTTCTTATCTTTCCGATAGTGCTCTGAGATAGTTTTGAATACTCCTTTTTCGTACCAGTCGTCAGCATTGATCAAGCCAATGATTTCCCCGGAACAGAGACTAATGCCTTTATTCATAGCATGATATACACCATCGTCTTTCTCGCTCACCCAATAATCAATACGATCCTCATATTTCTTTATAATATCAAGTGTTGTATCGGTTGAGCCTCCGTCGATAATAATATATTGAAAATCATTGAAATCCTGTGAAAGCACGCTTAAGATCGTCCCTTCAAGAAATTCATCACAGTTGAGAACGACTGTCACAATAGAAATTAATGGTCTATTTTGGGAAGTTCTTCCTCCTACAGACTCTATCATTCAAGCTATTTCCTCACGTAAGTATTTTTACAAGTCCGCACGAGAACAGAGTCTTATTCTAGCGAATCAAGACTCCCGTTTCCAGTTTAAGCTATAAATACATTCATTCCCACAGGGTTTTTTGTCGGTCTGTGTGTATTTCCAGAAATCCATGAAATATCTCATTGAGAAACGAAAATAACAGGCGAATCTGTCAGAATAATTATCATCAGGAATTGGCAGAACGAGATAGCCGAATGACAAATTGTGCCAAGAAACGCAGATTCTGTTTTTCTTCCGGTGCTTTTTCCTTTACAAATCATGCCGGACGGTTTAAAGTGCGACTATGATTCCAATGTTCCGTCCCTTGGCAAGGCTGTTTTCAAACCGGCTCTTACTTACTACTATAACTCTTGTTCTTGGCATGTTCTGTTTTGGCCTCGGATTGCAGGATTTACATAGCCAAACCCAATTTGGCCCGAAGTTCGGGGGTAATCCCCGACCCGTGGTTCATTCTCTCGGCATTAGGGCAATCAGTGCTTATGGCAATAACTCGGCATCAGGATTGGATCCTTGGCATGGCTACATCTTTGGCGGGGGCCTTGCAATAAATATGAACCTCTTTCGTTGGGAATGGATAAAACTTGGTGTTGCCGTTGATGCCCTTGCCGAACTGTACAGCGTCACCGAAGGCGTAAAACCACACTACTTAGCGGAGAAAGGTTACCTCCATCTGTTCTCCCTACGATTGGAAAACTACATAGACATTTACCCTACCAAGTTCCTCTACTTCGGCTTGGGAAGCATATTTTCTCTCAGCCTCACCGGTTCTTTAGGGGATGAAGAGCGTGGTGTCATACGGACCTATACCCCTTTTATCCTTCCTTACGCAACTTTTCACGTCGGCTACGTCCACCTTCAACCCTTGTTTGGCCGGTTCCATTGGGGTGTGCAGATCAATGGAAAAATGGCCTTAAACAATGAGACACATTTTGAACTTGGTGGTCTGCTGACTCTGGCGTATCAGTTTTAGCAATAAAGTCCGGATACCGGAAATCTGCCGAACACTTGAGAGCATATAAGGGAAGTACATTGTGAATACAGGCCGTAAACATACAACAAACAAAACAGAAGTGAGCCTAAAGTCCATTCTTTTAAGTCTCCTCATCTTGCTTATAGGGTGTAGTTTAGATGGATCTCCGTTCCAAATTGATTCCGACTCTCCGTTCAACATAGATCAACTCAAAATTGTAGACAGTCTCCGCTACTTGCCCAACAACCCGGCTGACGTGACGGCCGGTGACTTGCGTTTCTTCCGCAATAAGCCTTGGATTGAGATCAATACGATGAGTCCCGGTTTTACCGCCGCCAACGGACAGGATGCAAAATTTTATGAAGACTTTGACATCCGATTAACCCACATGAAATATTTGGTGCATACCCGTGCCTTTGCCACTGCGGTGGGGCAGCATACCTTTGCTCTGAAAAATAACAACGCAGGCAGAGACACCATCTTTGTATTGGAAGGTTTAGAGACAGAAAATTACATCAAATCTTTGGACAAGACCTACCATGTCAATCCTCTGGAAGTCCTGTTAATGATGCGTAATATGAACTACCTTGTGGATATTTATCGCAATTCCCAATTGCTTACTCCCTCAGGAGGCAGCTACTATACAGCCGTTCTGGGCAAAGTAGGGAATTTTCAGCCCAAGCTGCCCTTTCTTTCCTGGGACCCTGTTTCCGATGGCGGCTTTACCCATCAGAGTACCATCAATATCAATGGAAAGTGGTCCGGCGTTGCCATCAGTCTCCTTATGCATGAGGTATTGCACAATTGGGGCTACAATCACCCGGCCAAAGAAGGCGTGGCACTCCCTGCCAAATACGGAGACATTCCTTACGGGGTACAGGCTTTGATTGATCAGGTTTACAAAAAGACGACCTACGAGGCACTCTATCTCGCAAGCTCCGCCTCGGGCAAACTGCCGACCCTGTACGATTCTCTGAGCAAATCCACCCTGCCCGACAGCGGGTCTAAAGATAAGTAGCGGAGCAATACATAAAGAGAGAAGTACAGGAGCCCGGAAGAGGCATTCAGGACATCAAGGTATTTGAGGCCATTGAGCCACACGCTGTTCCAAAGCTCTCTGCCGTTGGGCATAAAAATTATCCCAGCCATCGTAACCCTGCGAACGCATCTCGGCAGCGGCATTTTCCATTGGAGTGACCGCAAAGCCTCGGGGACGCAGCCGGATTGTGGTCAGCAGCAACGGTTTTAGGCCGCGCAGCTCCAAACCTGTGGCGGTCCAAGCCAATTGAACCTGCAACAATACCGAGTCTCCCGTCGCAGCCCAAAAACCTTGCGGTTTGTTGGGTTTGGTCCGGATAGTCTGAGCCGAGATAAAGTTGCCCTGAGAGTACATAATCAGCGACCAACGGTGCTGCTTGCTGCTGTTATGTGTGAAGACCTCCCAAGGCTGCTGCACATGGGGGTGGTGGCCCCAGATGATGTCGGCCCCATTTCGGGCAATGCGGCGCATGATCCCGCGCTTTCGCGCGGAGGGCTCCGGCTGATACTCCACCCCACCGTGGACACTGACAATTACCAAATCGTAATTAGGCCGCTGCCCGGCCAGCCAACGATAAAAAGAATTCAAAAGGATATCATCGTCCGGACGAATATATTGTACCGCCCCGATTCCTTTATGGCTGTTGCTCAAGATGCTGATTGCTGTAAAGCCAATGTTCCGGCCCCGGTGCCGGATGGATTCCATCACAAAACTATCGGGGCCTTGGCCCGCAGGCCGCAGGCCGGAAAAAGTCAGGCCCGGCGACTCCCGCCGCAAACGGTGACTGCTCTTCTCTGTGGCCCGTACGCCGGCCAAGCCGAAGTCGGCACTATGATTGTTGGCCAAAGAAAACGTATTAAAACCTGCATCAGAGACCGCATTGACGTACTCTGCCCGGACATTAAATACCGGATAGGTTGAATAGGGCCGCTGCTCGTCAATGACAAATTCCAAATTGGCAAAGTTCAGTTCGGTCTTTTCCAGCAAAGGCTTGATGCTCCGATAGATATGAGAAAAATCTTCCGTCTTATAATTGCTGTCGTGGGCCATGACATCACCGACAAAACTCAGCCCTACGGTCGGCGGGATCGAAGAGTTCTGGGCTCGGAGACCCGGGCAGAAACATACCAAAAACAAAATTGGCAACAGAATCGAGCACAGCACAAAAAACTTATTCTTTAAGACCATCAATACCGTATCCTGTCATTATAAATTTGCCACATACATTTTTTCATATATTTTTCCCCATAAAAAACAAATAACCGGAGAAATAACCCTGTAAATACCTCGTCCTAAAGAGGCTTGGCTACAAAAGGCCAACCTCTTTCTCTCTCTGCTTGCCAAATACATAGTATTTGCTTATCAGAAAGTTCACAGACATGGTTGCAAGGACACCAAAGCACTGGGCCAACAATTTGTCGGTTACCCACTCAGCATAGAGCAGAGCATTCAAAACAGCCAGATTTATTCCCAAGCCAAACAAGGCACTCGCCAGAAATTTCAGCCATTTCGAGACTGTCAGCCCCCCTCCTCCCACCGTCCGGAAAGTCCACAGACTATTGACAATATAATTTTGGCTGGCGGACAATAAAAATGCCAATACGGCACCGGCATTCAGGCCCAAAACCTGCCAATGAATAATAGTCAGATAGAAGAGAATAAAGTTTGTCAAAGTACCGAGCAACCCCGTGCACCCAAAACGTAGAAGCTGTTTTACGAAGGTAAACCCCGTAACTCGGTGGGCCAGAAACAAGGCTTCAAACAGAATCTTGCGATTCATTTTAGAAACACCTCTTTTGCGTTCAGCAAACTGAATGGGAAATTCCGTGCCTTGATAATTCATGTTATAGGCATAGTACTTGCACTCTAACTGGAAGAAAAAACCATTGGCCTGAATACCCCGCGCCAGCAAGTCCCACAGGACATAGTCGCGCCACATGTTAAAGCCTCCGGTCACGTCCTTAAATTCTACGCCCATGACCAAACGGGCGTAGAAGGCCCCGCAAAGCGATAAAAATTTCCGGTCCCTACGCCAGTCGGCAGCCCCGCCCCCGTGAACATACCGGGAACCAATGACAAAATCAGCTCCCCGGTTCACCACCTCTGTATGCTCCGGTTTTAAACCGTTCGGCTCCTTGGAACCATGAGAACCATGGGAACCTTGAAAACTATGGAAATTTAATAATGACAACATCTTGGGAATACATGCCGGGTCGTGAGATAAGTCGGCATCGATCTGACATATGGCCTCATAACCTTGAGACAAGGCCCATTGGAAGGCTTCCTTATAGGCAGAGCCCAAACCCAACTTGCCTGACCGCTTGATCAAATGCAAACGTTTCGGATAGGCCTCTGCTTTTTGTTCGACAATTTTGGCCGTACCATCCGGAGAATTGTCATCGACAACCAGATAGTGCACTTCCGTACCATCATCAAATTGCAGGGAAAGTACGGTATCTATCATTTCCCCGATATTGCCACTCTCATTATACGTTCCGGATACGACCAGTAATTTCATGCCCGCGATTGTATCGTTTTAGACCTGCCCTGCCTATTGCCGAGCTTTGTAAATCAGTCGAAATTGGGCGAAATCAGGCACGGGCCTTATGGACATTCGGCCCTTTATCAACTATAATACGGGGAGATTTACCCCTATTTGATATGGGTTCCATGCGAGATCCATACAAAATTTATCCAAGCTCCATGCGAGAGGTTTACCATTTTATGTTGAAAAAAGTAGGTCTTACTTTGATCATTGCCGCATTGGCCTTCAGTCAATACCGAATCGTGCAATGGAAACAGCAAAACCAAATTCTGGAAGGTGGTGAAGTGCGTTCCTGGCAAATAGCCTTAGATCACTATGGCCTGTCGGAGAACTACCGCTCCAACCACACGTACGACGCACAGGAAGTACTGCGCGAAAATCGTCTGGCAAAAGGATACCACCTGCGAGCTTTCGTGACACAATTACTCCAGAAGATTCATATAAATATTGATCCGGCCCACCCCAACTTATACTACGCATTGCTGCGTTTTACTATGTGGAAAGGCGTTGACGATGCCACCCAATTTATAAACCGGGCCATGCTGTTAAATCTCCTGCTCTATATTGTCTTACTGGTCTACCTATACCGCTTTTCGATGCTGCTCTTCGACCGAAGTTTTTTCCAGGCCATTCTCGTTTTAGTTGCTTATACACTAATGATGGGGCACCTGAACAACTTAATGCTTATCCGTATGTACTACCTGGCAGCAATGTCTTTACTCATACTATGCTACTACATAGTCCGGGCTATCACAGAGCAAAGTTTTACGGCAGCACCGAAAATCATCTGCGAATCGAGACCCAAATCTTTGCTTACCCGTTTTTTCCATTCTTCCACAATCAAAAAGAAAATGACAAGACTGGAAACAATTAGCCAATCTCCTGACTACCCCCATTCCCTGATAACATATTTATTGTTCCGTCTCAGAGCGTTTTCCACATCTTTGTCATTGCGCCCGTACTATTGCAAATTTTATCTTGTTATTCTGCTTACCTTATACTTAAATTATTGTTCTCATTATTTTTCAATATTAGCTGTTTTTCTGTGGGGTTTGATTCTAATTTTTCATTACCGCAGGGACCGTAAAGCATTATTCACATTTGTGGAAATTCTTATTGTCAGTATATTTCTAATGGCGGTAACGCAGCAATATTTTTTGTATAATTTGGCCACAGCAAGCCACACAGACACTATTCTGGGCAGTGATGGCGGAAACATCACAGAATTTGTAACAAGATTTTTGGCCAATATTCGCGACGGTTTCTTTACCTACCAATCCATGTTCCATCGTTATTTTATTCCCCAACCTCTGTTTATAGCCTTGCTGTTGGTCTGTTTAGCTTCGATTTTCCATCTTTTCCGGTTGAGAAAAGGCAAACGAACAAAACTATCTGTTTCTCAAATTCAGATGTCCAAAGTTTATGTGTATTTGATAATAGTGACTCTGTCTCTCCCTCTTATGGCTCTCCTTCTTTCTCCTGTTGGGAAGGTCTGGCGCATTATTGCCCCCTACACACCACTTTTTGCCCTTTTGATACCGCTGTTATTGCGGCCTATTCGGTATACTTGGCTCCGTTGTGTCTTATTTGCAGCTATAGTGGCCTGTTTGGGCTGGACGTACCCGGAACGATATCGGGAGTTACAAAGCAGCCTGAGCTTCCCCGAAGAGCAGCAACCCAAGGATATTAAGTTGATCTATGTCGTCAGCCGAGTCCGGGGTGACACGTACTACCATCACCACATCTATTTTTATCGCAGTACGGTTCGCCTGCTTAGCAACCATTACCTTCAGCCCGGCATTCAATACCGGTTTTTTGACACGGTGGAAGACATCAACCCTAAAGATCTGCGGCCGGATGCGTATATCTTACTGGGGCCTTACATGGGTAAAGAGTTAGAATATCTGAAAGAGGTCAAGGGCCTTACAATTGAACAGGAATACATTGGTAACTTGTATAGTTACCAAGTTCCGGAATAACGGTGGCGATAATTGTCTGTGTAGCCTGTGATAAAACACTCCCGCAGAACATTCTCCCGCAATTTTTGGACATTCGTCCAAACGCAGGCGTTTGATGTCCCACCCCAACACTCTGACCATTGGCCGAATACCATCCGCCGGAAATGCCATAAGCCGGAATCGTTTACCGTTTTGGGTTACATTCCGGGACCTTGCGAGCATTCCCCCCCCCCAAATAAAAGAACCACAGCCACACAAAGCCTCGGACTCTCCAATGACAAACTACGATACTGCGATTCACGATTATGACAAAGAAATAGAACGGCAAGGTGACCCGCAGGGACAGAACCATAGAGGACAGAATCATACCTCACGGCTATTGGGAGACCAAAGACGATAAGGACAGTCTGTTGCATGAAATGATTAAAAAACGAGAGGCCGGGTATAAGTTCTTTAATATTATTTTTGAGGATACCTACAATTTAATTCTGTATCAGGATGAAAAGCAGGTTTTTGAACACCGTTTTTGACACATCAATATCACTCGCAAAAAGCAAACAATGATAGTATTTATTTTTCGTTCTCTCCTCACAATTTAGGGAGAATCATAATATTGCTAACCAGTCCCTACCCATAATTTATATCTAATAGCGTAAATATGCTGATACGACCAAGACTTATTTCGGTATTAATAATTTCCATAGGTATATGGTATTTATTTTTGTTTGGTATCTTCAATATTATAACTGTTTTGTACTACGTAGATAGGACGGTTTTTGACTTCGTGATAAATTCTGCCGATATACTCACCTATAATTCCTTGCCCCAATAAAATGGCACCACTGAAAAAAACTAATAATACTATGGTGGAAGTATATCCCGGCTCGGCATCTTGCAGCCAGAGCTTGATCACAATGGCACGCAGAGCTAAAAATAATCCAATCAGCAACACAAGCGAGCCGAAGTACGAAAAAAAACGCAATGGCACTGTAGAAAAGGCAAAGATGCCATCCAAAGCGTAACTCAGCATACGCTTGTAGTTATACTTTGTCTCTCCATATTTACGTTCCGGACGTTGATAAGAAATATGCTCAATGCGAAAGCCGGGCCAGGAGAGCAATCCGCGCATAAAACGATGTTTTTCTCGCAATTGGCATATTACATCAATTACACGACGATCCAAGAGACGAAAATCGGCCACCTGTCTGGGAATATCACTGCTGGAAATCTTGCCAATCAGTTCATAGAATAGCTTGGCTGTAAGCTTTTTGAACAGTGGATCTTTTCGATTAGTACGGACAGGCAAAACAACATCAATGCTGCCATTAGCGGAGCCTTTGGAGGCATACCAAAGTTGCAGCATCTTCGGAATCAGCTCGGGAGGGTCTTGCAAGTCAGCATCCAAAGGGATTGCGGCATCGCCACGACAAAAATCCAGGCCCGCCGAAAGGGCGGCCTCTTTGCCAAAATTTCGCGAAAATTGCAGAACCTTGATGCGTTCATCACGCCGGGCGCACTCGAGTAGCAGGGGCAGGGTGACATCCGACGAACCATCGTCAATGCAGAGCACTTCAAAATCCAAGCCCTGCTCACCCGCTTCTCCTCCTAAACGAATCCCCTCCAAGATGGGCAGCAAGATCGAAAAATAGTGCTCAACACCCTCGGCCTCATTGTAAAATGGCGTAATGATGCTGAGCAGAGGAATCTTGTTCATTGCGGAGCCTGCTCTACGGCGGTGGACTGACTAAACAAGACCGGTTTAAGGCCATATTGCCGTGCAAACTGTGTTGGAACGGCCCCCACGCTGTAAACACTGCCACCAAGTCCAGGAACAATTGTAAGGCTGCTTGATTCTCCTAAATAATAGATCGTTTGCCCCTTTTGCATGGCATTTACAATGGCAGCAACCTCTTCCGATTCTGTATAGCCGGGGAAAAATACAAGCGATTTCTGCTCAAGTACGGTATCATCGGTCAATATATCTATGGGTTCCTCCGGAGAAAATTTGTGCGGCATTGAAGCTTCGGAAGCTTCATGATTGAGATAACGTATTCCGGAGTTTACCCCCGCCATATACCAAGAAGCAGACCAAGAATTCCCAATATAAACCGTCCATTTATTTTGAATTAGATTATTTAAAGAAGAGCAGATCGGCAGAAATGACTTTCTGTGATTCTGATAATGGTTCGCAGCCTGGATATTGACTTGCACTTTCTGAGCAGACAATACTCCCTGCAGGAGCATTAGTGCGATTGCTCCAGACCGAATTGATAAAAGTCTCCATTTCTTCGTTTGGCCAGCTTGCTCACTGGTTGTTGGACTAAGGAAACCAGATAGATAGAAACTCAAAGCATATAGAATAAGCAGCAAAGCAGGAAAAAAGTAGTAATTCAACATTATACCTAAAATTAGGTAGCAAAGGCTATAAGCTAAACCGGCCCAGAGTAACAGATCCGCTTTTATCAGGCCCCGTTCTCCCCTCACAACGACACAATAGAGACGCCATAAAGCCCAAAGCATTGGCAGGACATAGATTCCACCGGTATTCCGAACGACGGATAGGAATCTATCGATTAAAGACAACTCCGAATTCCGGCCGGTGATAAAAGTTGGACCGGAGGTGTAGCTAAAGCGCATATAGAGTAGCAAAAAAAGCAGCGCACTGCCGAGTAACAGATAGCTAAAAAATTTCTGGGGCCTTGTATCTTGTTGGCGACAAAATAGAAGTCGACCTAAACCGTATACCACGCAAATCACAAAAACAGGCTCTTTAAAATAAGTAGCCAACGTCAGCGGCAACCAAGCTAAGATGTAGCGAAGATACGAAGTCTTTGATTGTTCGGCATAGCGCAAAGCCAGAAAAAACCAAGCAAACAATAGGTATAAACTCTTTTCAGGAAAAATAACATCGCCAAATATCGTTATAAGTTCCGGCAATTGTAAAATTAACAAAAGGATATATAGGCAGACAACTTTATGGACCGGACGACGGCCCCTTGGCAGTGCATAATAAAGCAGCAACGTCCCTAATAAGAGCATAAGGGCATTTTGGACCAGGTAAGGCGATGGCGAGCGGTAGAACGGTGTAAAGATAACCCAATCGTAAATTTGGTGGGCCAGTGGGAAGAAGCGGGAAGGCCAAATTCCTACTCTTAGAGGTGTTGCTACTCCCAGAGCAGTGCTTCTTAACCATATAAGAGCATCTCCGCCTATCCAACCGGGGTTGGCGAGGATGCCCAGTAGATGAAAAACCAGAATGCCTACCACAGAACTGCCCAAGACTCGGATCAAACTATAGTTGATCCGTTTGGGATAGTTGCGCCAGAAAGAGAGCAGGGCCAGCAAAGATAGTAATAGCAACCAGTACTTCAATGAGTCATAAATTGCTCGTAACTCTCCGACTTTGAGGAGGTTTCTTAGCAAGAAAAAACCGCCGAGCAGGACTGTGAACAAGACAATTTCATAGTAGATGGCAAGGGTCTTTGGTGGCCAATAAAATACCAGCCTCTTTGGGGATAGTCGCCACAAGAGATACGAAAGCATCAAAAGCACCCCCAAAAGAGATGGATAGGAAAAGCCTTTGAGGATGCCACTGAAATTCAACAGGATGCCGGAACCTAATAAGTAAACCAGTACGAAACAAATTTGTTGTGCCCAAGGAAGCCAAGAAAACAGTCGATCTTTATCAGGGGAGGTATCAATAATATGTTCCAAAGAATATGGTCGCTTTCTTCCTACAATACAGACAGAAAGGCTTACTATAACAATCAACAAGGCACTCATTTTTTTAAAGAGAATATTCCAACCGGTTACATGATGGAAAAATAGGGCTAAACCCTCCGCTTGCCAAAAAATTCCGAGACATAAGAAGTTTAAAGATAGCAATAGACACTGAACTTTCAGGCCGGAAACTTTGAAATTATGCACTAAAAAACAGCGAAGGGAAAAACCTCCGGCCATAAGCGACAGCAAAATCCCATTGATGGCAGTAAAACCAATAATAACCAAACCTTTGGCGGTAACCCCATCATCGGAGAACCAATTGAACTTGGCGATATAATCGAGACAGAGCAGACCCTGGACTGCCAAAAAGGCGGCAAGGCCACCCAGGGTCAGTTTACTTTTGCTACGCCAAATATTGCGAGGCAGTTTCCACAGCAGGAACGCACTCAAATACGCCGAGCTGACAATAGATAGTTTCATGCTCCGGATGATGTCGCGGCCCACCCAAAAGGTAAAGTCGATTCCGGGAGTTTGAAGGCTTTTTGCCTGCCACAGAGCCAGCACGGCATAACCTGAAGAGAGTACAAACACGACCAGAGGCAATATGCCCACCAGCCAAACGGTTAATACCCTATTATTTTTGAAGTTCATGCGTTGCTTTCTTTTCTACGATCATCAAGATGGATACTCCGAAAAAGAAAGGAAATATAGGGGATAACGGTTCTTTCAAGAGAAAATACCGCCTCCAGGAGCTTGTTTGTAAGGGACGATGGCATGCGGACATCCCCCTCAGATTTATTTGAGTTTAAGCCCAAAATATTATTTATCCATCGAATAGCAGCTACTACAGGAAACAAAATGGTATTAAAATATGTAGAATAAATGATTCTCAGCCCTGATTTTGAAGCAATATTTCTCAGTTCTCGTTGGGTATAACGTCTTTTGTGGTGATTTGCGACATCATGCCCGCTCCACAGAAACATATAGGCCGGCACTGTAATGAGGAGTTTTCCGTTGGGGTTCAACTTACTTGATAATGCCCTTACAGTAGCCAAATCGTCGTCAATATGCTCTATAACATCCAAAGCACAGATTAGGTCAAAATTAGTATCAAAAGGTATATTTTGTGGGAGTTTTCCTTTTTTTACAGTACAAATTTTCCTATTATTTGCGAGATTTCTTGATTCATCATCGTATTCCAGCGCAGATATATTTCCATATTGGCTTAAAATACGTAAGTTTCCGCCGGAACCACAACCCACTTCAAGAACGGAATTACCATTGTCGTCCTGAAAATACCGGTCCAGTATCTTTTGGATAATCTTCCTTCTGGCCGAAAACCACCAATGAGAGTCTTCGTGATCGTGCATGGAGCTGTACGCGTCCGGTTCCATTAAGGCCTCTCTTTGAAGAATGAACAAATTTGAGAAATTTTGCGGGAAGACTCTACTAAATGAACATAGGTCTCTGTGGGCATTATACCAGTCAAGTTACATACCACCAAATTGGGATCATCCAGTCAAACAGACTGCGTACTGTTTATAGTGAAATGAGTTTTTGTTTGCAAGGGAATATGAAAATTAGGAAAGTGCTCCATAATCGACAGAAGTAGTGACTACGTAGCTTTAATCCCCCCCAACACCTTCACCATTGGCTCAATACCATTGCCCCCGCCCGGCCACAAGCCGGGCTCCCTTACCGTTTTGGGGTTCCATTGCGGGGCCTTTGCAGGCGTTCCCTCCCCCAAATAAAAGAACACCGCAAACGGCACGGAGTTATAATGCAATGCACCGTTCTTTTTTAGTCTATTGGAGTAAGACATGGTCCGTCTCAGTTAGGGCAACTCCCGGGACGATTTTTTTGCCGAGGCTGAAACGGATGTTTGCTACCAGATTTTCCCATGACTCCCCTTGGTTGTAGGACCAGTTTTCGTCAAAAATATTTAGAGAACTTGGCAGGGCCGAATTTCCAATCATCAGAGAGTAGAATTTAGAGTCTTTTTCCTTTTGTTTTTCTACTAATTTGGCATCTTCTGCACTTAAAGAAGGAAAAAGGCCATCCGAAATTAACAGGAGATCCGCTTTTTTGTAATTCTTCTCATTCATCATTTCCAGTGCTTTGCGCATGGCCGGAGTAATATCCGTACCTCCGTGAAAACTCATGCACAGGAAGTCAATGAGGTCTTTCAGGCTATAAGTGATTGAACTCAGATCGAAGCAGTTGATTCCTGTGGAAAAGTTAATGAGAAACAATTTCCGTTTGCTCTGTGCGGCAAACCGAGCCAGTACATAACAGAGCATTTTGGCGGTCTGTTCCGGCAGGCCGTGCATACTGCCGCTGGTGTCAATGCACAAAATAAACGGGCCCTGATCTGTTTCCTTCGCGTGCTGTTCTTCTTTATGTGTGGTAATCTTTTGAGTGCTGAATACCGGCAATTCTGTTTTGTATTGCAACAAACGTTTCTGGCTGTATTTCAGCAGAAATAACAGCTCGCTTTCTTCATCCGCCAAGGTCAGCAATTCTTTGGGAACAATCCGGTTGATTTTATTGCCGTATTCGAGCCCAATGCGCTGCCCGCCCTGCCCGTATACCGTGTCCCTTGTCAAAACTTCTGTACTCATTTCAATCATTTTTTTTTCATAGCTGCTTTCCGCCTTGCGATAACGGCCCAGCAATGCGGCCAGTTCTTTTAGACTCTGCTCTTGCTCCAATAGCTGCTCGTAGTGTTGTAAAACATCCCAATTGATGTGCCTCAGGTCGCCTTTGCTCATGTCCCACAGGCTGCCCAAGCCCGAACCAAAAGGCCGGAGAATGTTTCTGAGCTTTTGGAATTGTTCCATTTGCCGCTGTAATTGTGCGAGGTATTTTGTGCGTGCCCGGTCAATTTGCTCTTGCAGCCATTTGTCGCGTCTTTGGACAAAGTCTCGAAACCATTCTTGCAGGACATAGTTTTGTAACGTTTGTTTTTGATCCCGGGAAACTTGCTTAAGTAATTCTTGTTTACTTTGCTGTTCCGGTTCTTGCCCGGTTTCCGGTGCCTGCTCCGGCTTAAGTTCCTGTTCTTTTTGTGCTTTGTCTTCTGCCGTTTTGTTTTGCTTTCGCTTGTTTTGCCTTGCCTTATTTCGCTTGCGGCTGTCTTCCTCCCACTTGGACCATTCCGTCTGCCAACCCTGTTTTGCCGCAGGGGGAAGTTGCTGCCAAGCCGGGCTATCCGCTTCCTGCTCTAAACGCAGCTCTTCCACGCATTCTGCGGCATCAAGGCGGGAGTAGTAGTACAAATCCCGCTGCTCTTTGGCATAGGGAAATTGCTCTTTGCAACCCTGCTCGGTTTCTTTGAACAGTGCATCCAAATCTTGGTTTACCTTGTCAGCCAAGCCCTCACGGTCAAAAAATTTGGCCAATTTCTGTGTTTGAGGGTCATCCTGAAAAGATTCCAGGATTTTGACCCCGACATCAGAGAGTTCCGGCAAGGGCATAGGACGGATATGTAGTTTGGGGGATTTTACCGCAGGTTTTGGCACGGCCTGTTTTGCTGTCTCCGCAGCGGCGTAGATACTTCTGTCAAATGCTGTTGCTTGGGAAGTTTGGAAAGCCGGAGACTGCACCATATAGCGGTGAATTTCTTCCAAGGCCTGAAGCAATAATTCAGCCGAACAATCTTGTTCCTTTAAGTTCGCATGAGCGGCATTCTGTATAAAACGCAAAACTTCAGAGCTAACATCATTATTGGGGGATTTTCGATTAGGCTGCTTCTGCCCTTCTTTCAACAGTCTCTTCAGACTAAGTTTATGGCCTTTTTTATTATGCAGTTCGACATTGCGGACATAGCCTTCAAGAAAAGGACGAAGAAGTACCGCAATATTCCCATATTCTTCCTGTTCTCCCTTGCACAAAACGGTTTCAATCCTTGCCACACGCCCTTGAAGTTGCACATTTTCGAGAAAGGCAAAGTTTGTTTTCCTGTTTGCTTCCATGAGACTGGCCATCCCTATGGTTTATTTTCTTGATGCATATTCTGCTGGATTACCTGATACATTTTTTCTACACTTCTGGAAGTGTCCTCCGCAGCCTTTTGATATACAGAACGTATCCTACCTATTTTCAAAAGAAGAACTGCCAAAGAAGACAAATCCTTTTCCGCAAGTTCTCTTAAAAAAAGGACGTTTTCCAGCAAAAGAAAGTAATTTTTCTCATAGGTTTCTGTCACCCTATTCTGAAAATTTTCAATACTTTCCTTGTATAACTCAATACTTACATTGATTTCAGAATGTAGCTCCTTCAATGATTCAAATACTTTATTATTTTCAATAATAGTGTGAGCACTACCTGTTTTATTTGATTCCAAAAATTTTTGGGTATCAAAACCGTCATCTTTGATTTTCCTTGTTTTTAGCTTCATGGGACCGGTCCAGCTACCATTGTAAACATTAGTCAGCACAGTTTTAGACCAATTGGTTTTATTGGGATCAATCGTACACTGAGTGTTACGATCATTCTCCCAGACAGTGCTGTCTTGCAGAAGCATCTTGGGTACCCACCAATTCTGCTTATAGTGATTCTCCGAAACAAATTCCTTAGGGTTTTTCTGTAATTGTTTCCAGCTATTGCGATGAATAGCGACAAAAGCATGATAATTATCATATTTTATTGCCGTTTCAAAAGGGATAAAACCGTCTTTGCCACACACTAGTTCGTGTTCCTCTTCAGCGTAATGTCCTTTTACCTGCTTGTAGTAGTCCGTGATACTTTGCTCTAGGTTCCCCATCTCTTCCTCAATGGTGTAGGCGTTATCTTTCAGAATTTCGTTCCAAAATTCCCGCAGTTGTTCGTGATATTGGGGGCTTTCCCAAATGCTGTGCAGCATCACAGAGGCATCAATGATGTCCGGTTCGGTGTGGCCGTTGGCAAAGGCTGCCCCGCGAACTAACAGGGCAATCTGCTGCCAACGCCTGTCGGAAACAAAGATGGGCTGTTCTTGGCCGGTATTTAGGTCCCTCAGTTTTTGCCTCATGCTGAGGATGGCACTTTCGGCCACCGCACCCAGCGGGATTTCTGCGATATCGGCGCGCCACTGTTTCAGTTGTTGCAGAGAAAGGGGCCGGCTTATCTCGCATTGCGGTTGTGTGCTCGAAGCCGCTAAGAGTTGGCGAAAATGTTCTGTTTCCTGTAAGGGGAGCAGTTCCAAGCGCACGGTAATGCGGTCCCACAGAGCTTGGAGGCTTTGGTTTTCTTCTTTGGTTTGGGCCGGCAATTCGTTACTCGCACAAATAAAGGCTTTTAACGGTACATCTTCCGTTTTACTGCCGTTGTGGAATTTCTTTTCATTGAGGATGCTCAGCAGGGTGTTTTGAATGGCGGGGTTGGCCTTCCAAATTTCATCCAGAAAAACGATATGGGCCTTGGGCAAATAGCCTTCGGTTTTGATGCTGTATGTGCCCTCCTTGAGTTCTTTCAAATCCAGCGGGCCAAAAAGCTGGTCCGGTTCGCTGAACTGGTTCATGAGGTATTCAAAGTAGCTTACAGACTCAGAATTTTCTGAGTCACCATCTCGAAACAGGTATTGCAGACGGCGTGCCAGCAGGCTCTTGGCAATGCCCGGTTCACCCAGCAAAAAGGTGTTTTGGCCTACCAGAGCGGCGAGCAGGATAATGGGGACGGCTTCCTCACGTTCTAAAAGGCCATTGCCCAATTCTGCACAATATTGGGAAAAAAGTTGTGGTATACTCTGCTTATTATCTTTTTGTTTGGCACTCATAACAGGGCTCCTTTTTGGCAAGACGTTGTTTCCGGAAAGAACGTTATAATAAAATTGTCGGGAAATGAGATTCTGCTTCCTGAACATCATTATAATACTCAAAAAGTGCTAAATAGTCCAGATTTGGATATATATGAAGAAAACTATAAGATAAGTAATGCCAACTTTAAACACCTTGCTAAGGTACAAAATACTATAAAATAAAGCCTTTACAATGATAAAAATAAAAAAATGGTCGGCTAAAGCAGATAAATTAAAATTAGTAGTGTCTTAATTTTGATAAATGCACCGCTGCAAAATTAGGTCTCTGCTTTAGTCTCCGCCCTGCCACAAGCCGACGCCCTTCCCATTTAGGCCATACCGGCACCACCCAAAGATTTGCATGCAAAATAAAACAGCTACCCTTGTAATTCATGCCTTGCAGCACCGGAAATAAACGCGGATCTTGTTATTCCACGCCGTTTTGCGGCATCGTCAATTGCCTCAAGGATACCCTGGTCTAAACTAATATTAACACGCTTAACAGTGCCTTTATCAATAAGCAGAGGTACATATACAAATACAGCCCCTTCGCGCCATTCTTCCAGTGAAGCGTCGCTGTAAATCTCATCCATACTTCTGGGTGTGGGAGTCTCTGCCCCGTCTTGCTGCATTCCTTCAATTTGGAATGCGACCGCTTCCGTTGCATTTTTCAATGCTTCTTCCAGCGTATCACCGCCGGATATACAACCCGGTAAATCGGGGAAACTCACCCCAAAACAACTTTCTGAATCTTTATGAACAAATGCTATGTAGCCCATACTATTTCCACCCTGCTTGTTTATAAACAGAAAGAACTGTTCCCTTAGGCAAATCCTTTTTCGGATGCGGCACAGTCACACGGCCGGCCTTTGAGGCATGTTTGAACTGACAGTGATCACCTTTCGTTTCAACCAAGAACCAGCCGTCTGCTTCCAACATTTTAACTAATGTAGAGAGAGATCAAGTATGTTGTAAATGCAGACAATAAGCAAATGCCGTTTACAGAATTAGAAAGTATTAAAATTAAAAACTCTAAAGATATAAATAGATAAGACATAAAAGAGGAATATAAATATTTATCTTTTTGTTTCGCGTTTGGGGTTCCATTGCGGGCCTTACCCGCACTCCCCTCCCATTTAGGCCATACCGGCAAACGTAGCGGCCCCCCAACATCCTCACCATGGACTCAATACCATTGGCCGGAAATGCCGTAAGCTGGACTTGTTTGGCGTTTTGGGTTACATTGCGGGGCCTTGCGGGCATTCCGTCCCCGTATCTTTTACGACTCAGGGTTTTCCAATGACAAATTATGATATAGCGATCCGTGATTATTACAGAGAAATAGCGGGGTACCGTTCTGTCGGGGCCAGAACGGAGGGGAATTTGAGGGTGGCCTTTCAAAATCTGTTGAGAAACAGTGCCGGAGCGCATGATATGATTGTGGTGGCGGAGGTCACCGAGAAGTCGGAGAAGGGCAATAAGAATGTGCGCTATGACGGCAAGGTGACTCGCAGGGGAAAGACGATGGAGGACGGGATTATACCGCATGGTTATTGGGAGGCCAAAGACGATCAGGACAGTCTGTTACATGAGGTGATTAAGAAGCGGGAGGCGGGGTATAAGTTTTTCAATATTATTTTTGAGGATACCCGCAATTTGATTCTGTATCAGGATGAGAAACAGGTTTTTCAATGCAGTTTGCTGGATGAAAATGACCTTGCCAAAGGGCTGGAGCTGTTTTACGGCTACCGCAATAAATACCAAGAACATTTTACGCAGGCATTGGCGGCCTTTAAAGAGGCCATACCGGCGTTGGCGAAAGATTTGCATGGTAAAATTGAGAGGCTGGAGAGAGAGGAAACGGGGTTTCGGGATAGTTGCGGGGAGATTTTAAAGAGTTTTCAGCAGTATAACCACGGTATCAGTATGGCGGATGTGCATGAGTTTATGGTGCAGCACACTTTGACAATTGATTTGTTCCATACGATTTTTCAGGCGAATGATTTTGAGAAGCTGAACCCGATAGCGAAGCGGTTGGATGATTTGGTCCTAAAGGCTTTAAAGCGGCAGAAACAACGTATTGAAGACAAGAGCCACAACTTATTGGATAGTTTGAAGTCGGTGATTTTGCAGGGCTATGCCACGCCGGGGGACAAGCAGCAGATTTTGATTGCGGTGTACGAGGAATTTTTTAAGGCGTACAACCCGAAGAAGGCGGACACGCACGGAGTGGTTTATACGCCGCGTCCGGTGGTGGACTTTATGGTCAGGAGCTGCGATGAGCTGATGCACCACCATTTTGGCAAGCGCATTTACAGCGATGGCGTGCGGATTTTAGACCCGTGTACGGGGACGGGTACGTTTGTTTGCAGCCTGTTAGACTATATCCCGCAGCAACATCTGGAGAGAAAATTTGACGATATTTACGCCATAGAAGTGGATTTGATGGCGTATTATATGGCTCAACTGAATATTGAGGACTGCTACCGTGAAAAGATGGGGCAAAAGTATATCGAGCGCAGCTATACAAAGCTGGCCTTGGCGGATTCGCTGGAAATAGGCACGGTACATAAAGATGCCAAGCAGGATCTATTTGCCAGCTATGCAGGGGTGACGGACCAAAACGCCAAACTGGTAGAAGAACTGCAAAGCAGCGACTACCTGCTCGTAATCGGCAATCCGCCTTACAATGCCAACCAAGGGAATGAAAATGAGAATAACCGCAATAAGCGTTATCAAGCCATTGATCAGCGAAATACAGAAACGTATAAGAAAAATAGTAATGCCCAAAAAATGAAGCTAACGGATATGTATATCCGCTTTATGCGCTGGGCCAGTGACAAGCTGCTGTTTAAACATACGGGAGAAGAGAGCGGAGCGGCAAAAGAGGCCGTGGAAGGGGCGGCAGAAATTAACGGCAAGGGGGCCATGCTGTGTTTTGTGACCAACCGCAGCTATATCGACAAGCTGTTTACCGACGGAATGCGCAAGACTTGGGCAGCGGAGTGGGATCATATCTATGTGGTCGATTTGCTTTCCGATGTGCGCAGCAATCCGAAGATTGCCGGAACAACGCATAATGTGTTCGGCATCCAGACAGGGGTAGCCATTTGCTGTTTGGTAAAGGACGATTTTAGCAGCAAGGATAGCAAGGTTGCAGAAATTTGGTACGGCTGCGTGCCCAGCGACTTTATGCTGAAGGGCGAAAAGCTGGACTGGCTGAAAGGGGAGCAAAGCATTGCCGCCATGAAGGCTGCCGGACGTTTAGAGCGCGTTTTGCCGGATGAAAAGGGGCATTGGCTGCGCCAAGGGGAAAAGGACTTTGGCGGATTTATCAGCATCGGCAATAAGGAATTTAAGGCCGGTAAGACCAAGACCGGCAACAAGCCGGAGCCTGCTGTTTTTCAGTTGTATAGTTTGGGTGTAGCAACCAATCGGGATGAATGGGTCTACAGCCACAGCAAGAAAGAACTGGCCGCCAAGATGCAAATCTTTATAGAACGGTATGAGGAAAAGCGCAAAGCCTATGCGGAATTAAGCGATAAGGAAAAAGCAGCTTTAAAGGGTAAGGACAACTATGCCAAATTGAAAGAATTTATCGGTGATGAAATTAAATGGAGTGACGAACTGGCCACAGGAAATATAATGCGTGGAGATACACTTGAGTTCCAAGAAAAATTACTAATACAAAGCTTATATCGTCCTTTTGTGAAAAAATGGTTGTATTATGACACTGAAAGCTCGATTACTCATAGAAAATACCAGACTCAGAACATTTTTGGAGCCACAGGAACGCTAAAAAATGTATGTATTGTAGTTAATAATCCTAATGCAAAAGATTTTCAGGGGCCATTAATTATTAATAATATCATTGATTTAAATAGTATGTATGGAGGAACTCAAATCTTTCCCCGCTACCGCTATGCCCCACATCGCAGAGAAGATATTCGAAACGGCAGCATCCCGCAAAAAATAGACAATATTCCGGATGAAGCCTTGACTCATTTCAATACCGAACTGGCAAAGCACAACGCAAAACTGTTTGACGGCAGTACAGAACAACAGAAAACTGAGGCCAAAGATACGGTATTTACCTACTGCTATGGCCTGTTGCACCAAGAAAGCTACCGCAAAAAATACGCAGACAACCTGCGGCAGGAACTGCCCCGCATCCCCGTATCCAAAGATTTCCGGCAAGTGGCCGCCACGGGGCAAAAACTGATAAACCTGCATTTAAGCTGGGATACAGACCAATGCCCCCGAAACCACTACCAACTAAGCGATACCAACCTGCAACGCCCCGCTAAGGCACCGGCCACCGTCAAGTACAGCCCCTCCGGCGTAAAAGACAAACAAACCGGCCGCCACAGCGGAGAAATTAAAATCAGCAACGCCCTGAGCCTGGTCAACGTGCCGCCGCAGGCCTGGCAGTACACTTTAGGCGGCAGAGCCGCCATAGACTGGGTCTTAGAATTTTACAAAGAAAGCAAAAACACCTACAAAGACGCGGCACTGGCAGAATTAGTCGCCACAGGCAAGCTGGACCCCTACCGCCTAAGCGACTACGAAGAAACCCTATTGGACACTTTAACCCGTGTAATCAATGTAAGCTGCACCCACATGGAAATTGTGAAGGAATTGAGCTAAATATAAAGTGACCGGTTTCAAATAGAGAGTGGCCGGTTTCAGGCGGGTGAGGCTCTCGAACCCCTCGAACCCCTACCGCATAAGCGACTGCGAAAACACCCTATTGAACATTCTGACCCATGTAATCAATGTAAGCTGCACCCACATGGAAATTGTGAAGGAATTGACCTAAATATAAAGTGGCCGGTTTCAAATATAGAGTGACCGGTTTCAGGCGGGTGAGGCTCTCGAATCCCTCGAACCTCTACCGCCTAAGCGACTGCGAAGAAACACTATTGTACACTCTGACCCGTGTAATCAATGTAAGTTGCACCCACATAGAAACTGTGAAGGAATTGACCTAAATATAAAGTGGCCGGTTTCAGGCGGGTGAGGCTCTCGAACCCCTCGAATCCCTACCGCCTAAGCGACTGCGAAGAAACACTATTGTACACTCTGACCCATGTAATCAATGTAAGCTGCACCCACATGGAAATTGTGAAGGAATTGACCTAAATATAAAGTGGCCGGTTTCAAATATAGAGTGGCCAGTTTCAGGCGGGTGAGGCCCTCGAACCCCTCGAACCCCTACCGCCTAAGCGACTGCGAAGAAACCCTATTGGACACTCTAACCCGTGTAATCAATGTAAGCTGCACCCACATAGAAACTGTGAAGGAATTGACCTAAATATAAAGTGGCCAGTTTCAAATATAGAGTGGCCAGTTTCAGGCGGGTGAGGCCCTCGAACCCCTCGAACCCCTACCGCCTAAGCGACTACGAAGAAACCCTATTGGACACTCTAACCCGTGTAATCAATGTAAGCTGCACCCATATAGAAATTGTGAAGGAATTGACCTAATGACAGAGCTGTGCCTCCGGAATCACGACCCCACTGCTCTGATATGGCCCTACTCCGGCAAAGGATGAGCTATGGCCCGGCGGCCGCGCCGGATGCGGTGAATGTACCACGCCTTTTTCCGTGCGCGGTAGACCAGCCGCAGGCGGTCAGAATGCCGATAGTGCAGGGGCTGTAAAGCTTCTGCTCCGTATTCCCCGCTTTGGCGGCCGGCCGCCGAATTTCCGGACCCAGAGTTTCAGAAGCTTGAAAACTTTGCCGGCAAAACATCTGTAAAAAGTCGATCCGATTCTCCTAAAATCCTCACGTTCAATGCACTTGCAAAACCCCGCAAGGGGTTTGTTAGCGTTAGTTATAGAGGTGGTCACAGGAGTTTCAACGGCTGGTTTTATCGCCATGCAAATTCTCAACTCACTGCTTCGCTTACATAAAATCTGATCAATGAGGCGACTCTAACAAATTTTTTGCACAGTTTGAAAAATATTTCTCAAGAGATTCCAAGAGACCTCCGAGGCATAGAGTCAGTTTAAGGCTAATTAATTTACTATCATTGACAACCGGGATGCTTCCGGTACTATCATTAACAACTGGGATGCTTCCGGTGAAAAATCTCGGGTGAGGAGAAGTTCTGATATCCGAAAAATGAAAAAATGCAAATTAGAAAAATAGAAATAAAACTATAAAATATTGTTATATTGCTATTTATATATTACATGCAGGCCCGTACCGTTTATCCACAAAAATCAATTCACGGAGATTCACAAATGAATATCACTTTGGCTTATATTGATCCCGGTACGGGGAGTCTTTTACTATCCGGCATAATAGGAGTAGGAATTGCCTTAGTTTATAGCCTAAAAAATATTTTCTACCGTTTTTGGGGTCGTTTAACCGGAAAGAAAATTGGAATCAGCCCTGATTTTTCCGGTAAACTGGTTTTTTATTCGGAGGGTGCTAAGTATTGGAAGGTCTTTAAGCCCGTTTTGGATGAATTGTTGCGAAAAGAACAAGAATTTGTATTTTTAAGTTCTGACACAAATGACCCGGGATTAACTTACATACAAAATAAAGGTATAACAGCTCATTATATTGGTGAAATGCAACAGGCTATATTTTTTTTAAACAAACTAAAAGCAGATATTTGTGTAATAACAACTCCCCAGTTAGGTGTCTTGCAGTTAAAAAGATCCAAAAACGTCCGACATTACAGCCATATCACACATTCACCTATTGATATACATTCCTACAAATTCTATGCCTTTGATGAGTTTGACTCTGTATTATGCTGTAATCAGTCCCTAATCAAAGACTTACAATTCTTAGAAGACTTACGACAAAATAAAAAAAAGAAGCTCTTTGAGACAGGTTGTACTTACTATGATGAGATGCTAATCCGGCCTCAAGATACCGCAGAACCAAACTTGATACTCTATGCCCCAACTTGGGGTGATATATCGTCCCTGTCAATGGCGAAACAAGTAATGGAAGAACTTTTAGAGAATGATTTTAATGTGTTATTTCGCCCACATCCGCAGTCCCTTATCTCAGACAAGGTGGTACTCCAAGAACTCACAGATTACTTTCGGGAAGACTGCAAGACTGAATGGAAAGGACGTTGGGAGCTGGACGAAGAAAAAACCTTTGAGTCTGCGTTTTCTCGTTGTAAAGCAGTGATTTGCGATCTTTCCGGTGTTATTTATGACTTCGTATTTTTATACCAAAAACCGGTTTTTGCTTTTAATACTCTGGCGGCCCTACAAGTAGGATATGAAGGATACTATTTACAACAAGAACTTTCAGCAATCAAACTTTTGCAAACAACAGGTGGCAAGTTGTTGGAGCAGGAAGATACTATAAATATAGCTCCTCTTGTAAAAAAAGGCTTAGATGAAAAGATACATCAAAATAAAGATTTTGTGTATGATAATTTTATTTTTAACTTTCAGCAATCAGGTCAGATTGCTGCAGAGCAAATTCTTTCACTTCGTCAGGAAATTTTAAGCTAGCAACAACAAAGAGGCGTATTAACAATGGAAACTTTATTTAGTCCTATCATGCAGTTCTTACAGTTTTTCTTAGAGTTATTTTATAGTATTAGTGAAAATCATGGTATTTCTATAATTTTACTTTCATTTTTGGTGAGTATTCTGCTAACTCCCCTCTACATATTTGCAGACAAAATTCAAGCCGGAGAGATTAAAGAAAAACAGGACATGGCATGGGAGCTTAAACCTATTTCATCACTCAGGAATCCGCAAGAACGGTTTTTTTATACAAATTATGTTTATAGGAAATATAATTATCATCCCGTAAAATCTATGCGGAGCTTACTCGGCATCGCCATGCAATTACCTTTTTTTATCGGAGCATACTGGATGCTGAAAGGTTTTGCCGGCTTTCAAGAACAAAGCTTTATTTTCATTCATGATTTAAGTGAGCCCGACTCACTATACCGTGGTCTCAATATTTTACCTATTATTATGACAATGGTTAATTTACTATCAAGCACTTTCTTTCTGCTTGGTCGTGCAAATGTGGAGAAAAGTGAGATTATTCAACTCCTGAGTATCCCCCTTTTATTTTTGGTTTTACTGTATAACCAAGCATCAGCCCTGGTTCTATACTGGACAATGAATAATGTGTTTTCGTCAATCAAGTATTATATCCAAAATAGAAAAATTATAATAAAGAAGAGACCTCTCTCTAAAGAGAATATTCTAAGAATTTGCAATAAAGTATTAGAGTTGCTAACAAGTAAGACAGCTCTGGTCTCACTATTCTCTATGGTGATATATTTTATTATATTATATAATTTTGATAGTTCTGAAAGCCTAAAATTAGCCTTTTTGGTATTAGATAGTTTTATCGTTTTATATATTTATAAGTATCGAAGACAGTTATTAATATTACTTGATAATTATTTCAGTCGTCTGAAGGTTTGGCAATTATTGTTCCTTACGATGGTCTTTATCTTCATAAGTAATTTATTCTTATTTCATGTTAAAATAGCTTTCCGAATCCTTGGCAGTGAGCTTGATTTTTCTATTATAACAGAAGATATAGTAACCCTTGTCTGGTCACAAATAGTAGTCTTGTTATTATTGAAAGGACTATTCTCTTGGAGTTTTGGAAAAAATATTAGTTCAACGGATCCGGTAAAACCGAATAAGCTAACCTCAAGATTCTTCTTTTCAATCTCCACTGTTCTCGCTTTAAGTTTTATTTATACACCGGTATTAATCTATTTAAAGTCACCTCAGGATTTTAGAGGATTGTCTCTCTATTCATTAATAGGATTTCCTTTATTACTGTGTCTTCTGATTTTATCAGTTATAACTGTTCTTTCCAGGTACAGCAACCGGTGTAATAAATATTTAATTGCTATTACACCTTACTTTGACTTTCTGCTATTGTTAATTATTTTCTACGGATACATATTTAATTTAGATCTGGGAGAAGTTCGCGGCGATAAATTTGTTCAAGATGCAATACTAACAACACATATTCTTAAAAAATTACTATTAGAAATAAGCATTATTACAGTTGTGTTCTATACTTTTCTAAAATACTCATTTAGGTTATCTAAATATATGATTCCTATTTACACTATAGTTCATTTGGGCTCTTTGATTTTGGTTGGTATAAGTTTATACCAAGTCTATCAAAATACACAATCGAATTACCGGGTAAATGAATATTCCGGTGATAAAAGTTTTAATCAAAAACAGTATCTTGAACAATTTAATTATTCAAAAGAGAAAAATATTGTTGTTTTGATACTTGATACAATGTTTGCGAAAAACTTAGAAGTAATACTGGACAAATATCCAAAGCTTAAAAAAGAGTTGAATGGCTTTATTTGGTATAAAAATACAGTATCAATAAGTGCCAATACTCACGGATCTGAGGGAGCTATGTATGGTGGACTGAAATTTTCTCCGGGCAATGTTAATAAAACAAATGGTGCAGGTATACCTATTCAGAAATTGAAAACTTCAGCGAAGAATAATCTCCTAAATACAGTAAAAAAATCAGGATATAAAATATTTAAACATAGTTTTCCCAGTGTAAAACGTCCTGATTATCTAAGTATAAAACGTGCTAATTATCTAAATTTAATAAACCTCTGGAATGATATAATCAAATTTACTACTTTTAGGTTAGCTCCGGTTTCTTTTAAAAGTCGGATATATAATTATGGAAACTGGGCCAATTTTATAACTACATATAATGTTGATGATCGCTATAGTGCTTATTCTCAATATAAATACTTCCAAGATTTTTCTCGTATTGTAAAAACGAACGTGTCGAAGCCAACTTTTCGTTATATTTGGCTGAGTTTTCCAACTCACCCACCTTTTTTGATTAACGAAGAAGGTCAATGGCTTCGCTCTGATGATATTCGGAACGGTTTCCGACAAAAGAGTCCTCGAGCAAGGTTCTTAAGTAATAAGTACGCAGTAGAAAATTTTGTTGAATATATAGGAACCTTGAAAGAACATGACATTTATGAGAATACACAAATTATCTTAGCCTCAGATCATGGGCCTATAGGACAAATTGAAGGAATATTTGCTGTGATGATGGTAAAAAATTTTGATACCGGCGAAAAAGCCTTTGAAGTTTCAGATACCCCTATGTCGAATGCAGATATTCCTGCTATCTTAGGAAGAACTTTAGATCCTACCGGGGAACTGAATATAGAACAGAATTGGGGTATCGATTATACAAAATTTCCTGATGAAGGAAGAGAACGATATTATTACTTATCAAGAGGTATTGATGCAACCCGACAAACTAGTTTTGATATTAGAGAAGCTTATAAGATTCCTGCGGGGGTAACTCCTTATAGTCCGAAGAGTGATTGGATTCGCCTTAAATAAAAAGAAGAAATTCTGTTGAGGGGAAGCTTGTTCTAACAACCTTCTATCTTCCGGACCGGAAAGTTTAATGTAACACATCTGCAAAAAGGGCATTTAATTATCCTAAATATCTCTGCGGAGAAGTGCAGTTATCGCAACCTTTAGTAAACCAAACTATTGATTTAAAGTGTGTTTACCTCATTGCCATATTCGTTTGCTTTTCTTATGGTTCCTCCTTTAACGGCTGTGCCTCCGGAATCACAACTCCACTGCTCTGATATCGCCCTACTCCGGCAAAGGGTGCGCTATGGCCCGGCGGCCGCGCCGGATGCGGTGAATGTACCACGCCTTTTTCCGTGCGCGGTAGACCAGCCGCAGGCGGTCAGAATGCCGATAGTGCAGGGGCTGTAAAGCTTCTGCTCCGTATTCCCCGCTTTGGCGGCCGGCCGCCAAAGCGTTCGGGCCGGCGGCAAAAGTACCCGGAAACCAGATACCGTAGTCCGCTTTAAAGAAAACTTCCGACCCATCCGGGATTCCGGCCGCAGGCCCCGGCTCCTCTTTTCCGCTCTGCCCCTCGCCCTGCTCCCCGGAAACCCGTTCAATAAGCAGCCGATCCACACCGTAGAGCACAAAGTCCGGGCTCAGGGCCGGAATCGGGCGGCCCTGGGCCGCCGACAAGCCCGATTCTGTCAGCCAATCCCCCACTCGCAACCACACATCACGCCCCTCGTAGCCCTTTCTCGCCTGAATGCTGACGAACAAATTGGCCAGCACTTGGCCATCGGCCCGGATGACATTGCCGCCCCTGTAGCTGACTTCGCTGTGCAACTGCGGGTCTAGCCGGTCAAGGGCCTGATAATAGAGCCTGACAGTATCGTAGGCACTCTTGCCACTGTGCGGAGGCGGGCCCAGGGCCCGCCGTAGCGGCGTAGAGACCAGCAGGCCGACCACAATGGCCACAATACTGAGAATGGCCACCATGCCCCGCTTCCTCTGCCAAAAACGCCGATGTTTCCAAACCTGTTCTCGCCTGCGCCGCTCGCTGCTCAGGCAGCGGGCGGCCTTTTGGCGGTCCTCATCACTGCATTCGCCCGCCGGAACCCAAAACGAACCGGCCAACCCGGACCCCGCCAAGCCCCGCCAGTCTTGCAAAGAAAGAAAACCGGAATCGGAGCCCTTGGCACCATTCGAGGCCCGCGCGGAGACACCAGAGGCGCACAGGGTATCGCACAGCAACCGGTCCCACAGGTTACTCAGGTCCGGCCGAAACAGCCGGGCGCGTATGTAGCCGCCGCTGCGCATAGCCATACCGGCATCCGGGGAAGATGAAACCGAAGGCAACGAAGCTACGGGAAACGGGGCCTCACCGCACAACCGGATATACAACAAAACGGCCAAGGCATAGGCCCAGCGTTGGCCGTTGGTATGGCCCTGCGTTTCTTGCGTTTCCTGCTCAGAACCGCCACAGGGAATCTGAAATGGCCGCAACGCCAGCTGTATCTCTTCCGGCCTGCACCGAGCCACAAAATCCGTAAATTCCGGGGGCAAAAACAAAAACTGGTAGCAGATCCGGCCATTTGACCGGCTCTGTTGGTACAGCAGACTGTCCCAAATGACACTTGGTTGCCGATAATCACGCTGCCCGTATTGCCGACACAACGCCTCCAAAAAACCGAGCAAAACACAAAGAAAACCGACCTCCGGAACCGGCTCCCCATCCGATTTTCCGAATAACGAACCGACCGACCGGCCGCGAAATTCCGCAAACCGGCCCTGCAAAGAGCCTCGGGCGTAATACAACTCCGGCCCCTCTGATTCCTCCAATCTCTCAGGCACGACACGGCTGACAAAACAATCAAAGTGCCATTCCTGCAAGTCCCAAATCAATTCCGCTTGTTTTAGCTCCGCTTGCTCCGATTCCACAGCACAAGCAGAGTAGCCCGGCACCTTGTCCGGATCCAAACCCCAGCCGCGCAGCATGCGCGTCCACTGCCGGGTCTCTCCCAAACACAGCTCACAAAATTGTACCCCCGGACGCTCAGCGTCCGGAGAAAACACAATCGGGAACATTTTCTCATCTGAAATCATAGCTCTAAATCCGTTTTCTTCCCTCTTATGTTACAAAGCCCTCTCTGAGAGTTGCAGAACAGGAAAACAGCAAGCCCAGGAACAGGCGTAAGAACAGACTCAGGAAGCGGGATCGGAATCAGAGTTGGGAGCAGAATTGGAAACACGCGCCGGATTTGGCCCCCTCCTTTGAAATTGCGGCGCAGCAATCCCAAAAGGGAAACCATCCTGAGGAAAATCGGGAACCCGCGTGGTACCCTGACGCAGATAATGATCAGCAAGCACCAAAGCACTCATGGCCTCCACCACCGGCACAATACGCGGACAAATGATCGGGTCGTGCCGCCCCTCCACCACCAACTCAATTTCCTCATGTTGGCGATTAATGGTCTTCTGCGGCTGCGAAATCGAAGAAGTCGGCTTGACAGGAATGCGGAAAAAAATCGGGGCCCCGGTAGAAATGCCGCCAATCACGCCGCCGGCGTGGTTGCTGCGGAATCCGACCCTGTCCGGAGAGCCTTCCTCCCCCGGGGCAGCCGGCAGAAAGCCATCATTGTGCTGACTGCCCAGCATCCGGGCCGCCTCAAAGCCGGAACCAATGGCAAAACCCTTCACCGCCCCGATGGAAAGCATAGCCTTGGCCAAGTCGGCATCCAGTTTGTCAAACACCGGCTCACCCCAACCCGCCGGGACACCATTGATACGGCAGGCCACAATGCCACCCGCACTGTCTTTACTGTCCGCAATCTCCCGGATGCGCTCTTCCATTTTTTGAGCCGCCTCCAAATCACAGGTGCGAAACGGATTCTGCTCAATAACGGCCGGGTCAAACGTCTGTGCCACAATGCCCGCAGCTTCTTCGGTGTAGGCCAAAATCTCAATGCCCATGCAGGCAAGCATCTTTCGGGCCACCGCACCGGCAGCCACCCGGGCCGAGGTCTCACGCCCGGAAGCGCGGCCGCTGCCGCGCCAGTCGCGGAAACCGTACTTGGAGTCATAACTCCAGTCAGCATGGCCCGGACGATAGGAATTTTTGATATTGTCGTAGTCTTTAGAACGGGCATCCTGATTGTAAAGCACCATCCCGATGCTGGTGCCCGTGGTGTAGCCCTCAAAGATACCGGACAACACATGGATGCAATCGGCCTCCGTGCGCGGCGTGGTAAACTCGTTCTGCCCCGGCTTGCGGCGGTTCAGTTGCCGTTGAATCTCTTCGCTGCTGATCGGCACGCCGGGCGGCATACCATCGACAATCACACCCACCCCGCCACCGTGGGACTCTCCAAAAGTACTGATGCGCAACGCGCCGCCAAAACTGCTACCTGCCATGCGTAGCTCCCCTGTCTTCGTATTGAATGAACACCGCTACTCTAGCGGTAATTACCAAGCTTGACGAGTGGTTTTTGGCTTTGACCCTACCCGGTTTTATGCCCGTACAAACTTCTTTCCAAACTTTTTTCCGCTAAAGCAAGCACAAAAAACGCACGGAACGTACACATTATTCACGGGACACACAGGAACTGCGATTTGAAACGACCCGGCTCTCCATACCTCATAAGTTAGCCCTTATTTGGTACTTGACATAACCGGGCCGTGAATTTATGGTCACCGTGGGCGTATGGTCGGGCGTTTTAACTCGTTGGCAATAAGTGGATTTGTTGGGAATACGACGGTAGTTGGGCCATACGCTCATTTTGTGTGCACACGTCTTACACACACACCTTAATTTTTACCAAGATTTTCACCGGCATATTCTTTCGGCTCCTCCGCAAACCCCGCCAAAGCCTACCCCCAAGAGCGAAGAAACCGTACTATAACCGGTTCTATGACACTGCCCGTCAGCGTAATTATCCCCACCTACCGCCGCCCGGAACTGACCGCCCAAGCACTCCTTTCCGTCTACTCTCAGACCGCTGCGCCCCGCGAAATTCTGGTACTCGATGACGCTTCTGGCCCGAGTTTTGCCAAATTGCAGCGGGCTTGTGAGCAAACGGCCGCACGCTTTCACCCCTCACCCATCCGGCTGCATGTGGAAACCCTGCCACGCCACCTCGGAATGCCGGGGGCCGTGCGAAATATCGCCATGCTGCGAAGCTCCTCCGAATGGCTGGCCTTTCTGGACAGCGATGATGTCTGGCTGCCCAAAAAACTACAATGCCAGTGGCAGCGGCAGCAAGAAACCGGGACACGGGTGCTGCACTGCCGAGAGCTTTGGCTTCGCTTCAACCGGCCTTATATAGCCCCTGCTCTCGCTCTTTCAGACTCAGACGTACGTAATGAATTTGACCAGCAAGAATTTATTATGCGTTTGCAGCAACAACTCGGCCACAGGAAAAAACAAGGGAAAGGACAACAGGCCGAACTGCTGCATTTGGCGGAGAACTTGCTGCTGCCGCCTGCCGCCTCTCATCCGCTCCCGGGCCACCACCGCCTCATACCGCAGATCGTGTCACAGAAAAAGCAGAAACAACTCCGAGAGGGAAGCCCCGCGCGGCTCTGGCCCGATGCCCTGAAAAAGTGCATTCTGGGGCCTTCCACCCTGCTGCTGCATCGTAGCGTTTGCCGGGCCGTAGGCTATTTTGACCCCAAACTCCAAATTGCCGAAGACTATGAATACTTCCTGCGTATCATCGCCCAATTTGCCGTGGCCTACTGCCCGGACAGCCTGGTCGCCAAACGAGACAGCATTCCGGCCACTTTTGCCTCCTCCCCCGAGGTGCTGGCTAACAATGTGCCGAATGTGCCCCAACTTTCCCACCTCTACCCCCGGATTGAACCGTTCCGCATTGCCGCTCTGGAAAAACTGCTGGATTCGCCGCGCGCTGCGCGGCTCCTGAGTGCCGCGCAGCGGCAGGAAGCAATCGCAGAACTACAGCGCAAACTGTCTATATGCCTGGCTGGGGCCCGGAAAAACCGGAACAGGCCGGACGGAGTCCGGGCAGGAATCGCAGAAACCGCAGAAATTAAGAGCCTGCAAGACAAGCTCCAATTGTGGCAAAACCATCCATAAGAGAACTGGCCGAAGAAGGAACTAACGGAAAGCCGTACGCCACTCCAGACCAACCAAAAACACAAATTGATGCTGAACGAAAAAGACCTGCTCGTTGTCATAGTATTCGCTGATACTGCCCCGGTAAGAAAGTCCCAAGCGCAACACACTGAAACTCTGCCACAAAATGACCTCCCAGTTGCCCGTCTGCACAATACTGGGCGCATCACGCTGCAAGTCCAGGAACAGCGAGAAATTAAAATCTATTTGGAAACCGGCCAAGGCCTCAATGCCCCAAAAGTGGTAAAACAGCCGGTCGCTGAAACCGAAGCCCAGTAACAGGAAAGGCTTGACCTCGTAGTCAATCAGCAGCGGGAACAAATCGTAAAGGCCGCCCCCCAAGTCAAGGGCAAAAGTCAGCGAACTGCGATTAGAACTATTGAGAAAATCATTGAACTTATTCCGAAAGCGCAAACTGCCGCCAAAGGCCGTACTGTAAAGAGTGCTGCTCACCCGGCTGCCGGGGGTATGTTCCAGAGGCAAATCCCAGTGGGAATCATAGTAAAACAGATTGATTCCCAGAGCAGAACTGAAATAGAAATCAACGGTCGCCTGGCTGAACGGGTTGAGCACTGTCATGCCGTCCGAAGTCACCGCCCGGTGCAGACCCACCCCACCCTGCAATGCCAACAGAGGGTCGAGCCTGGCCTCGGCAACCAGCCGCTCACGCAGCGAAATCTTCGGCTCCTCTTCCTCATAGACGCTTTGCAGTTCCTCTTCATCCCCCTGAACCCCTGCACTGCGACGCTGTTCGGCCTGCAAGTACTCGCGGAGACTGGCCTCGTAATCTCGAAACAACGGCTCCTCAGAATAGTCCCGCTGGGCTTCAAGGCACAAAGCCAAGGCACCCCGAAAGTCCTGAACCAACATGCGGCTCTCGATATCCCGAACCCACAGCTCTTTCGAGCGGTAGCTGCCCGACAACGAATCGAACTCCCGGGCTTGTTCTTCTCTTTGTTCTTCAATTTGCTGCGGCCAAGCTTCTGTATCCTGCTCTTGTGCCGGCAGCAATGACAACGGCATCACCGGCAGCACAAGCCAGACCAGCCGGCAAAGCAGCGCACGAAACCGTAGAAAAACAGGCAGAACCATCCAAACCGACAGAGGAGCAACTTTCATCTGCCCAGCAGTTTTCGCAAGGAAGGGCTATCCGGGAATTCCTCACAGCAAGTCATCCAGAAGGCCCTTTGCTTCAATCTATCCCGTAAATCCAGCTCCGGCTCGCATTCGCGAAGCCTCTTTTCAAAATCGTCCCGAGGGAGGGAGACTGCACCAAAACGTCGTAAATGCTCGGTTTCCTCCTGGCAATCGATTAACCGGAAACCCTTGCCAAACAGGAACAGAGCTAAACCCGCAAAAGCTATTTTCGAGGCATCGGGCGCATGACTGAACATGGATTCACCAAAGAAACAACGCCCCAGACCAATCCCGTACAGGCCCCCCACCAGCGTTTCACCCCCGTGGACTTCCCGCCTCCAGCACTCCACCGAGTGGGCATAACCACGCATGTGCAAATGGACATAGGCATACCGCATCTCCGGCGTGATCCAAGTCGCCGCACTCCCATCCCTTTTGAGCTGTTCCGGCCTTGGTGTTGCCGAGCAGGCATTGATCACATCCGCAAAGGCCTCATCCAAACTTAACCTCAGATCATACGTATTAGCCCCCGGCACCTGCGGGGCCTGTAGATCCTCAGCACCCTCTGCACCCTCTGCACCTTGGGTACCTTGGGCACCTTGGGCATTTTGGCGCTGACCTTGGCCCCGGCCTTCCCCCGCCGGGCCCAAATACAGACTTCGGCGCATATGCCTAATCAGCGATTTCGGCAAATGCAGCCGGTCCGGCAACAGCGTAAAACGCTGCCGGGGCGACCACCAATAAATATCCTGCCCCTCGTTATACCAGGGAAACACTCCTTGCTGATAAGCAGACAACAACAGCCCCGGGGACAAATTGCCCCCCACGGCAATCACATCATCACACTCCGGCCCTACCCGAAAATTCAGATGCTGCCGTTCTCCGAGATAGGGTAATTCGCTCAAGTCCCAGATACGTGCCATAAATACATTTCACCCCAAAATCAGCTTCCGTGTCCGGACCCGTGTAAAAAGAATCCCACAGAATCGAGGAGCAGACCCAAACAGAAGCCCACTCAACGCAGATTCTACCGTTTTCAAACGGGCAGACAAGCCGTTTGAAAACGGTAACGTGACTGTAATAAAAGGAATATTCCACATAGACAAAACAAAACAAAATTTGTCAGAATTTTTTGTTCGGAGATGTCCGTTTATTATCATACATATTTTTCATTTCTAAAAATGAATGCAGAATAAATGCGAAATAATAAATTGAACAAACAAATTTGTCCGGCCCCTAATACTTTTTAAATTATGTGCGGATGTTGACTTAAAATCATAGCGGGAGTATCTTGTGCCGATGAACAGGATTAAACTTTGTTGGCTGTTATCACTTGCTTTGACGGGAATCGTATTCTTCGCATGTCAACATGCTCCCGGAGCACGAAATGGCAGGCCTATAAATGCTAATTATGTCCAAAAGATATACAGAATGGTCAAAGATGGCTACGTTACTGTTGGAGTGAAAACATACTCGGCTGACGTAGTGCAGGTATCTCTATATAAAAAAGATGGCCAGCCTTATTTTTTCCTTGAAACAAACGACTGGAGCATACCGCTGGCAAGTCTGGCAGAAGAAAATACATACGAACCTGCGGAATTGAACGGCGGGGGACAGACTTTTGTGGGAACAGCACCCATAACGTTTCAAGATGAATATTTCCTGTATGACGGCATCCTGACCAACCCCAACGATCAGACTACAATTTATTTGTCTCTTAAAATTAGCCAACACATTGGCAGCATGGGGACTGCCGTGGTGGAAGTCAGGGAAAATAAAGCCTATTTAGATGGCATCTTGGGCATCCGTTCTTTCCTGTTGCTTCAGGATGTAATCGAGAACAACCCGGAAGTGGACACCTTGGTACTCGGGAAGATACCGGGTTCCCTGTTTGACGCAGTTAATACCGCCTCCGGTAAGCTTCTGCGCAAGGCCGGACTCAACACAGAGGTCACTTCTACAAGCAAGGTTTCCAGCGGTGGCGTAGATCTATTTGCCGCCGGTGTCAAACGTCACTACACCCGGGGGGCCGAACTGGGTGTCCATTCCTGGTGCTGTGTCGGCGATAAAGCGGCGGACCAAATTTCGCAAAATAGTCCGGCACATAGGAACCAACTGAAATACTTTACTTTTGTCTTAGGAGACACAGGCAAAGATTTTTACTTTTATACATTGCAGGCATCCGGATTCGACAACATACACATAATGAGTGAAGAGGAAATCAAAACCTACAATTTAGCTACCGAGATTACAGATTAAGCCCCATTATTTGGTTGCCATTCTTCGACAGACCAACGAATTTCCGCAAAATTCGGCTCTCCTATTTCCGAATTGTTGATGCTGCATGTTGGTGCCGATTGGTACCGGGGTTCGTATCAAAAAGCCTACGATTCATTGTGTGGTTTGTGACAAAGCCCGTGGCAGAATCCGGCAGAGTCCGGGACAAAACCTTTGAAAGAATCTTGAAAGAAATCTTGGAAAAAAACCTTGGCAGCCGGCACAGAAACAGAACTACAGCGCAGGTGAGATAGTGAAACAACAACACAGAAAAAAAATAAATGGTCTAGTATTGGTATTTTGGCTTGGTCTTATTGGTTTTGTGGCCTATCGGTCAATTCTCCCTGTGCCGACCGGCCACGGCAAACTGTATTTGGTCCGCACAAAATTCAATGGTTACCAAGACCGGATACTCCGGCCCGGCCAATATTACATTAGCTGGCAAAACCTCCTTCCGGGTAATGTCCAACTGCCGGCCATTACCGACCAAATCCAAAAAATCTATTTGAATAAGACTTTTCGTCTGCCTTCAGCAACAAATTACGAAAGTCTCCTGCCCCGCCTTGCATCCGACATTCTCCGTCCGACTTTCAGCAACAGTGTCGACAGTGCCCGGAAGCAATCGACAACATCGTTGCCGAAGCAAAACATACCGGAGCAAAACAGCAACCCCTTTGAGTACCGCATAGAAATGAGTCTGAGCTACCGCTTTCGCCCGGAAGAACTGCTGGCCTTTGCCCTCAACCCGGAAAATGCCGTAGTCCCGGTCACCGGAGAGAACGACGAAGACCCACCACAACATTCCGAAGATCCGGACAATCCGAACGCCGTGAAATTACAAAATGCCACAACAAGCCTAACCCGGCGTTTGGGCACCAAGCTGAGCGAACGCCTGAACCAAGCTTCAGAAAGTATGTTTGCCGAGCCGGACTCCCGCAACAGCTCGGATGCCGGCACTGTCGAACAACATTTTCGCAGTATTTTTGACCGGGATTTTCCGGAACTGCAACTGGTGACACTGGACGTACACAAATATCACCAACCGGATTTAGAACTGTATGAGACCGTGAAGCAATACTACCGGGAGCTGTTGCAACAAGTGTCCGGCCAATCGTTGGCGCGTCTGCTCGAACAGCAAAACAAGCGTATCAACCAAGAACTGTACCTGAGAAATCTGGAACATATCGGCCGGATTCTGACAAAGTATCCCATCCTTATCCGGTACTTTGCCGTAACCCGGCCGCAGAATGCAGCCGGAGCCGATGCGCTGTCTTCCGGCCTATACGACGATATTTTACAAGACATTATTTCACAGGACATCCCGGAGCAAACAGAAGAGTAATTTTGCGATTATCGCCGACAACTCTTCCCAAACCGGACCGGAACCCCGGAAAAAATACGGAAGAAACTACAGCGAAAAAACCGGATCAAAAGAACAGATCTATGGAAAGTCCGCTATCGAAATGGCTCACCGGATAATGCCTGCAAATCGCAACACTCCGTCTACCCAACTGCCGGCCCTGCTGATGGCCCTATTCGCTTTGCTAACCGCTTGCGGCAGTTTTACCCGGCAGTCATCCGTGCAATTCATCCAAAGCAACACCCGGCGAATTATCGAAAATGAAAACATCCGGCTCGAACTGAGTGAGTCGGATGTACCCCTTATTCTCCCCTACTTTCAAAACCCGTCGACAAGTTCGCAGGAATTTCGGCAGGCGACTTTGACCTTGCTGCAACGCAGTAGAGAAGATGTCCGACTGCGCTACTTAGACGTACTGATTTACGCGCTGGAAGACCCCGGCACCGCCGTACAGAACTTAGCTGAGGGTATGATGAAGGCCCAAAGCACAAACCCCGGCTGGCACAGAAAAATACTGCGCTACCCATTATTGACCCAAATAACATCTACCCAAATCGAAGGTAACCCGCCGCCGGCAAATCAGAAAACGATGCTTGACCCATCTGCTGCGTCGGCTCTTTCCAAAGAACGAAATAAACCGGGCCAATCAGACGGACAGACAGAACAAGATTCCGGCCGGAACACCACACAAAATTCGGAGACGGGAAACACGGAAAATGCCCGGCAAAGCATTGCCACTGAACGGTTGTTCTCCGCCGCCTTGCTCAAGGCGGCCGGCATCCTGCAAGCCCCCTTAAGCCGAGATCAGGTACAGTATCTCATTGCTGTGTACAGCCCCAATACAGGACTACTGCCCTATTTGGCAACAATATTGGTGCGCAGTCATCCACCGGAAGCAATGGACAATTTTGCGCTATTCCCGATCACAGAAGAACAGGCTGAGGCCTCTAAGCCAAAAAGTACTCCGGAGTCGACAGGTATTGAGCAGGCAGGAGCCAAGAATCAAAGAGCCAAAGGTAAAAGAGTAAGGAATAAAGGCGCAAAAAATAAAAAGACAAAAGGTCTTGAGACAAAGAGCCTTGCCAATGCACCCGGTTTGTCCCAAAGTTACAGCAATGGAGCGTATTATCAGAGTTTGGGTCTGGGCGACAGCAACGGGCGCATTCTGTTTCTGCAAAGTGCCGGTCTGCTGACGGTTCAACTCAACAATAGTTTCAAAGGCTTAACCCGCAACAAACAAAGGCAAAATGCCAAGATTATTCTCGAAAGACAGTATCAGGACCTGCTGCAAAGTGTATTTTATTTTATTTTTGACAACAACTTACAAGTGCGCAGGGAGGCGGCCAACGTGCTCGGCACTTGGCCGGCAATGGCCTCCGCGCCCGAATCAGAGGAGCAGGCAAGCGACCCGGTCAGTGCATTTCTGATACGACAGCTAAACGAGCAGACCGAACTGAACGCACATCAATTGAGCCTGATTTTTGCGGTACTGACACAGCGCGATGCGGCGGACAGTCACAAAGCAATTCTGGAGCTGTTTTATCGTCATCGTCAAACCATGCCTCAAGACAAGCAAACAGCTTACATCCGGCATTTTCAACGCCAAGGAGTCCCGTTTGCCTCGGTCTACGTACAATTTCTCCGGCAAAGCGGCAAAAGCGGCAAGACATCATTTCCCGAAAAAATTGGCGCGACCAATCGTTCCACTGCCATACAGATTGCAGATGCTTCCGGAGGGCAGCTCATATCCGACTCCCGACAATTAGAACTTTTTAAGCAATTGAGTCAGGAGCAGCAATCCACCATTCTCCAAATATATTTTTTTCAGGAAATGGAACTGCAACCCGAGTATCGCAGCTTTTTCACGGACTTCCTCATCCACACGGTCCAATTAGACCTTTCCAATCTACTCTACACTTTCTTCAGCCGCAATGCTTACGACTTATTTGAACATTACAACAACTTGCGTAAATTTCGGTTCTCCGACATCGAAGTCCATACTTTAGAAATTATTCGACAAAATCTGGAAGTCCTGCTGCAAATTGTCCCCGACCAAACCCTCTTTTCCTTGATCGACTGGGAAAGCCTGGGTTATTTTGATGACAGGGAGGCCCGGGCCTTATGGCAAAGGTATACATCATCGGAACCGGACAGTGGAGAAACCCAACAAAACGACTCCCCGGACTTCCAACAAGAATGGAGGGCCCTCCGCCAAACTATGACGCAGCGCATTGCGGACAGTGACGATACCAAACGGCTGATATTCGATGCGACCTTGGAGCAAAACGCAGAAAATCAGTGGTTCCTCAATTGGTTTAAAGTCTATTGCATCCTCCTGTTTCGGGGAGTGCAGCCGGGCCAATGGCCCGTAATGCCCCGTACCAAAACCCGAAACCGGCAAACGCTAAATTTAGAAACAGGGCCCGGGGAAAGGAAAGAGGAAACAGATCCCGTTACCGGCACCAACGACCGGATCAGAAACACCCTGCCCAATTTGCAAGAAGCCTCCCTTGTTTGGCAACACTTGCTGGAAATGCTCTACAGACAAAACAACGAGGCGGTTCAACCCTCCACTCTGCGGATAGAGAAAGAGATTCTTGCTGCGGGCGACCTGATGCACGATTATCGCTTGTGGCAGGCTTGGCCAACCTTCATCCGCGAGGGGAATTACAGCAACCTAACCATCTATGACCAATACTTGCAGGAGATCCTAAAGCTGGACGAACAGACAAAATTGCTGCAATTACAAATACAGGAACTTTTTTTACAGGGAACCATTGCCCTTACCTCGCCTTCGCCCTCCCTCCCCGTGCCCGCGCGCCCACCCCCACTGGTCCGCTTGCAACAACACTTAGCGGAAATCAGGCAGGAACGAAAAGACCTGGAGATACAGTTCTCCCAACGCCGAAGCACATTAGATCAAGCAGAACTTGGCCTGAGCAGACAGCTGTGGCAAGATTATTTTTTCCGCACCCAAAAATTGAGAAAGGAGTGGCAGTCTGCCGGCAACATGGCCAAAGTGTGGCTGCCCTATCTGTTTCCCGAATTTGATCTGTTCTTTTTGGAGCGGCTGGTGCGACAGGTGCGGCAGAATGCCCTATTGCACTAGGAGTCTGCCGCACAACATACTTTGTGCGTTCTGCTCTGCCTTATTTGCCAGATGTCTACAACCCAAACCTATGCTACCACTTTTTGGGGAAAATTGCCCAAAGCGAGCTTACGCAAGCCGAGATTGCGCAAGCCAAAAAAGTATATAAAATAGGGTACTTGTCAAAGTATAAAAGTGCAAAATGGTACAAAGGAAGTCTTGCATTTACGGCCCGTGTTCCGACACCGGAAGAATGTCTGCCACAGAATGCAAATTCCGACTTCAGCAGGTTTTCCCGGCCCGGTAGCTGTTAAACGGTACCCGGATAAAATGGATAATATGATTCAGCCCAAACTTTCACGGTACAAATTTCGGATCCTGCCGGCTAATCTTCCGGCCGCCATACGCGCGCATTGCGACCGGTATTTTGTCCGGGTAATGCGTTCTCGCCGGTTTTTCCTCCGGTTTTCTGTGTTGTCCTTACTGAGTTTCACCGCCCTGCTTTCCTGTGCCGGATCAACACCGACAGACCCGGCATCTTCTACAGAGCTGTCTCCGACAACCAATATGCTCCAGTTACTCAACGAACCACAACGCTGGCAACAATACGGCTCGGAAGAACGCCTTGCGATGTACAACAACGTATTGCAGTTCTACCGCAGGGCGGACACCGAAGCCGGCGACGGCGGAGCCGAGTCTTTTCAAAAGAACAAAAGTGCTGTTTTTCGCCGTGAAATCCAGCGGCTCGATGACATCTTTCTCTCCCATATCAGCACGAATCCCCAGGATATATATAACAGTTATTATTTGTACAACATTGCCGGGCACTATATCGAACGCGGCGAAGGGACCATGGGCCTCTGGCTACTGCGTTCGATGTATCGGCAATTTCCCGACCTGAAGCATGCCCAATACCCGAGCATCCACTACCTGATACTGGATACCCTGGGCCGCATGGAAAGAAATGTGGACTACCGTATTGATGCCATCCGGCAGATTCTCTCGAATTATGAACTACAGCCCTTAACAACTGATGCAACCGATAATTCCAATACGGGCCACAACGACCGGGGTATTTGGCTGTATCGTTTGGGCAAAGCGTATGAGACGAAAGCCACCAAGCTGTTATATATTGACCGGGAGCTTGCCGATCAGCAGCTAAGGGCCGCTATGGACCTGTACGGTCGGTTTTCCCGGCTAAACGCCGTCACTGTGCCCGAAGAACGCAATGCGCGCAACATTGTGGCCAGTAAAATCAACATCTATAATGCCCGCAGGAACTGGTATACCGACCCAAATTTGGAAAATCTGATCCGTAAAATTAAGTCCGCAATTCAGAGAAATGATGTTGGGGCCACACTCTATTATCAGGCAAACAGCTTTTTTGTGTTGAGTGCCGACTACCGGGACGAGGTCAGGCGCAGTGGTACAAATATTTATCTGCCACATTTTTTAGGGGGTATTATACAGTTTGGCGACCTAACACCCGAATCTAATGATGAAGAGGCTTGGCTTTACAGTACAAATTGGCCATTTCACCTCACTACGTGGTATTTGTACTTCCACAAGATACACTACCCTGCTAAACCGGAAATAGATGGTAATTGGGAGTGGGCAGGTATTTATTTGGGAGATTTCTACTAAAAATGACTACAGGAAATTGTATGTATATGATTGCGAAACGGGCTCCGCTTACCCGGAATCCATTCTCCGCACCGGCACTACTCCTGTTGGCGGGCCTTCTTTTTGTCCCGCTGACAGAGATGAATGCCCAGAACGCGGAAAGCCAACTGAACGATGCCGAAGATCCATTGAATGAAGGTCCCTTGAATGATGCAGAAGGCCAATTGAATGATGGAGAATTGGAGACAGAGTTTGCAAACCGGCCTCCCCGGGATGTCCTCAACCGAAATTTTAGGAACAGAAATGAAACTTTGTCCACCTCGGAACCTATTGATAACGGGGGCATTTGGAGTAACCGGCTCGAAAGAACGGAAAGAAGTACGGATTTATCGAAGCCGACAGAGCCAAGTGGGCAAGAAAAGTTTTTTCTGGAGTCCAAGGCCGATTGGAATGAGAGCTTGCTCGATATTGAGCTTTCCATACCGATTGATAAATTGGAGTTGCAGACCCGTTATTATGTGAACGGTGTTATTGACGGAAATTTTTCGGTCTGGCTCTACGATACAGTCAAAAACCTGCAAATTAATTCGCAGCAAACCTTGCAGGATTTTTGGGGGGGAGATGACTTTAAAAACCCCTATACATTTTTCAAAGGCATATTGAAGAAAAGACATGCCGTATTCTATCCCGATCTGAAATCGTTTCGGGCGACCTACCAAGTGAATCTCTACCCTGACCTCATGAAAATATGGGTGGATGACAATTTCCGGCGCGAGGATTTGCCGCCGGCAATCCCGAAGAAAAATGGCACTCCATTTACCGGGTTGATTATTTACACCGAAAAGGAACTGCCGGTACGCGGTGAACCGTACAACATTACGAAACTAAAACCCGCTCTCCTCCCGAGAATTTACAATAAAGATCTGAAACTGATTCTAACGTATCGCAACATAGAAAAAGATATTTTGCTGCAACGCGGCATGCTCAGCTATGGTGTGATCAGTAATACCAATCAGGATCAATACAGGGATTTAGTGGGCAGCTACCCCTTCCGGATTGTCGCACAGGAACTTTTCGGCACAACCCACACAGATCTGATTATCAGCAATGCTGATGCCGCAACCTTGCTGGAAAACTCCCACATGAGAGACACCCTCAGGCAGGGCCGCATCCTCGTACTGTTCGAGTCGGTTTCTGATCAAGTCCTCCATACCGATCAATAATCGGCTAATCGGCTAAACAAAAATGGAAACCGGGTGCCGGCACGGCACAGCTCAATACTTCACGGCCAATTGGTGTAAGCGCGGAGCGCAAATACTTCGCGCCCCGGCCGGCTGTATGCCTGCCTTCAAACGTCTGTTTACTTTCAACCGGGCAGGCATTCTCCTGCCGGTCATCACAGCCCGGGTCATGGCAACTCAAACCATTCCTGCCGTAGCTCTTCTCGTCTGGGCCGTCTTCGGTTCCGGTTTTCCATTGCTAACGCAGGAATTATCCGCTCAGAAAACCGGAAGGCTGACGGCAGAAAGTCCTCCGGTCAGCAAAACAGTAGAAAAGGACAAGCTCTACGAAGATATCCGCATCGGTATCATGATCCAGGGCCAAGGTCAGGCATTATATAGCTGGTTTGGCCACGCCGGGATTGTACTTGAGGGGCCCGCATCCACGCTACAGGCTGTCGCTTTGCAAAACCGCAACAACTTTGTGCATGCCGGGCAGTACAACGGGGAAGCCCTGCTATTTGACTATGGCAACTTCGATCCTGCCGGTAAGGACTTCGTCCTCCGTTTTCTTGCCGGAGAACTAAACTATTACAAATCCTACAAAGATTTCCAACGATATGTGAACGCCAACGCGATGTATGAAAAGCGAGGGCTGGAAGTCTACTGGTTAAACTTGGATTCCCCGGCCAAACGCAAGTTTGCCCACATTTTATTCCGTGAAACCAAACCGGATAATCGTGTGTACAAGTATGATTTTTATTTTGATAACTGCCTCACCCGCATCCGCGACCAATTGAACGAAGTCTTTGACGGACAACTGGAGGCCCAGGTCACAAAACAAAGTGAGTGGAGCCTCCGCGAGATCCTACGCCGGGAAATCGGCGATAAGTTCTGGGGATTGCTGCTTTTAGAGTACCTGCAAGGCGCGAAAATTGACCAAAAATACAGCCGCTGGGACTCCCTGTTTCTGCCCAGCTATGTACCGGATTTTCTGTCCCGGCTCCATGTCCCCGGCAGCAAGCAACCTTTGGTCTCCGAGCGACAAAATATCTTCCCGTTTCGCAAAGAGGACACACAGAATCTTCATACGAAAAAATCTTTCAACCAAAATATGAGGAAAGTTTATCTGTATGTCACTATTTTGCTCCTTATTACAATATTGTATCGGTGGCGAGCCAAATTATCTCGTTGGCGGGCAAATCTCCTGCCCGCCAACAGGCAAAGAAACGCGCAGAGAAATGGACAGCAAAAAGATGGGGGAAATCACAACGACAGTCCCGGAATGGTGACAGCCGAGACCGGTATTGTACCCCGCAACAATGTATTTATTTCAGTCCCCTATTTTAGCATCACACTGACGGCGGCCTTGGGGATTACAATATTTTCCGGAGTTTTATGGCTCATTACAGTAATGCAAAGTTTTGATGTCGCTTTAGAAAATGTATTTCTGTTGCTCGGGAGCCCTTTCCTTGCCCTGCAAGTTATTGCAATACTAATGATGCCTGTAAAACGACTGCGTCTCATGTCCGGAAAACTGTTTTTACGGAACTGGCGAATTCATGCCTGCCTGGCCTTGTCGCTACCTGTTTGGGCTTGGGTTTACAGCTTCCTGACCGGGCAGTTAATGCAAAATATCCTATTGCCATGGTTGCTTATTTTACCGATACTGATATTCGCGGCTTTTTTGCCTTCCGGTGCCGGGATTTATTTCTGTGAAAGCGTCAGCCGGAAAGCAAAAACGAACGACAAACCAGACAAAAAGAACCCGCAGCCAACAAAGTCTTTGCCCAAAAAATACAAAAAATAATTATAATTAAGGAGTTCTCATGGAAAAAACACCGGGAAATGGGGAAGTAACAGAGCATATTACCCACCAGTTGTCAAAACTTGGCTACCAGTCTATCAAGGCGGGAAAGTACGTTGAAGCAGAAGCCAGTTTCCGTGAGATACTGTCCTATGACGAAACAAATAATTATGCCATGGTCGGCTTGGGAGATGCTCTGCGCAGACAGCATCGGGACAAAGAGGCCATTGAATACTATCGCAACTGTCTGGAATTGTACCCGGAAAATAATTACGCCCTTTTTGGCATTGCCGAAAGCTATCGGGCACTGAAGTACTACCAAAAAGCCATCGAAGCTTGGGTATGTTACACCCAAATTGATTCCAAAAATATTACGGTGATGACCCGCATGGCAGACATATACCGGAAGATGAAGAACCTGAAACGGTCCAAAGAGGTCTACGAGCAGGTTTTAGAGATTGATACGGAAAACATATACGCCATTATTGGTCTGGCCCATGTCTACTATGATTTATATCTGTACAATATTTCTCTGAATTATTGGGAACGAATCTTAAACAAGCAAAACGCTCGCGTCGACATACGGGTGCTGACCTCCGTTGGCAATTGCTATCGGAAGCTGCGTGATTTTTCCAAGTCGCTGGAGTTTTTCCGGAAAGCCGAGAAACTGGAAGCAAAAAACTTTTATGTGCTTTACGGCATAGCAGACAGCTACCGCGGTTTACAGAATTTCACTGAGGCCATGCATTACTGGGACTTGATCATTGCCGAAGGCCACGACAACCAGTTTGTCCTGACCCGAGCCGGCGATACCGCCAGTGCCTCCGGCCAGCATGACCAAGCTAAAGTATTCTATCAAAGAGTTTTGGATATGGGGCCGGACCTCTATGCCACTTTGGGCTTGGCCAGACTCGAACACGAGGGTGGGGACCACGATCGGTCCATCGACTTGCTGGAATCTCTGTTGGAAAATCATTACCGCAATCCCCGTCTGCAAATCGGCTTGGCCATGAGTTATTGTGCCAAAAATCAGACCAAAAAAGCTTTCAAGAATTTGGATGTCTACATACATCAGGGTTATGGGAACGAAGAGGTCATGGCCCTCCACCAAAATCTGAAAGAGAGCCTGGGACATAACCATGACTAGGGTTGTCATTCCGGGTAGCTTCGACCCGCCAACAAACGGACATTTACACTTGATTGAACGGGCTTCCAATCTCTTCCCGGAAGTGTGCGTCCTGATCTCCGTCAATGGCAGTAAAGAAAGCCTGTTCAGCCAGGAAGAACGGGCGGATTTGCTGCGCTCTATCACCAAAGTCTTCGGCAATGTGACCGTAGATGTCTGGGATGGTCTGGTCGGTGTATATGCGAAAGAGAAGGGGCACCATGCGTTGCTTCGCGGCCTGCGCAGCGAGGCCGACTTTGCTTACGAACTGGACATTGCCAATATTAACCACAGTCTGAGCCATTCTCTGGAAACGCTGTTTCTGCCCACTCGTCAGGACAAAAGTGTGATACGCTCTTCATACGTCAAAGAGCTTTGGTCCATGGGCACTGTGGTTGATGAATTTGTCCCGGAAATTGTTGCCCGGCGGCTGCGGGACAAATTGACTACACGGCAAAAGTGAGTTCCGGGCAACAACAGATTCAAAAGCAGATCACCGGGCCGAACACCTCCCCGTCACTCTCCGGATTGGATCCGGAGGTACTTAGAAAGAATACATGAGCTTCGATTCCAGCCTCCTGCAAAATCAATTTCAAGATGATGATTTTCCGGAAGAAAGCCTGCGGCCCAAATGTCTGCTCGATTTCCGGGGTCAGAGCCTGGCAAAGGAAAACCTCTCTGTATACATACGGGCCGCACTGGAAAGAAAAGAAGCTTTAGACCATGTGTTTATCAGCGGACCGCCGGGCTTGGGAAAGACGACTCTGGCCGGCATCATTGCCAACGAAATGGGGGCCGAATTCCGGGCTACCGGAGCTCCCGCTCTTGAAAAGGCCAAGGACCTGGCCGGTTTATTGACCAGCCTCTCTCCCAACAGCGTTTTTTTCATTGACGAGATCCACCGCCTGCGCCCGACGATTGAAGAGATGTTATACATCGCAATGGAGGATGGCGAGCTGGACTGGATCATCGGTGAAGGCCCGGCGGCACGCGCGGTGCGGGTACCCCTGCCCCCCTTTACCTTGGTTGGTGCGACCACCCGGCCCGGGGCCGTCAGCAGCCCCCTAATCACCCGGTTCGGCATCCAACAACGCTTAAATTACTACAGCATTACAGAACTCGAAGAAGTCATTATCCACAGTGCCAAGCTATTGCCTTCCGACATCCGGGCTGATGCGGCAACTCTGCTGGCTCAATGCTCGCGCGGGACACCGCGCGTGGCAATCCGTTTACTGCGCCGAATGAGGGACTATGCCCAAGAAGCCCGCAGCCCAATCATTACTCGCAAAGTTATCGAACACTCGCTGGTCCGTCTCGAAATTGACCGATTGGGCTTGGTGCGACTCGATCGCGAAATATTACATACCATCATTCACAAATTTGGCGGCGGCCCTGTCGGAGTTGAGACACTGGCCATTGCCGTGGGCGAAAGTCGCGGCACATTGGAAGATTTCTACGAACCGTATTTGATCCAGTGCGGGCTCCTACAACGCTCTTCGCGCGGGAGGATCGCCACCGGTTTGGCCCACAGCCATCTGGAAGAAAACTCTGTTTGACAGAGGCTCCTCCCTATAGAAACCAAAAGAAGGAAGCAAAAAGAAAAAACAGAAAGACAAAAAGCCCGGCATCACACAGGTACTTTTCGTCTTTCTGTTTTCTATCGGGCCCAAACACAAGATGCCGATCAGATTCGAACTGATGAATAGCGGATTTGCAGTCCACCGCCTTAACCACTTGGCCACGGCATCACTGTAACTCAGCAACTAGAATATAGCCGCTTTAGCAGTTGTCAACAGATTGTACCGGAATTAAAGAAGCCTGTCCAGAATCTATTCTCTTTCACGGCTCTTTTCTGCCACTCCTTCTTTGTTTGGAGAGTCCCTCCAAGTTGGAAAACCCATAAAAATAAAAAGTATCTTGCCCGCACAGAGTATTTTATCACTCCCGTCTATCTGCGCCGGGAACGGACGGTCACAATCTTCGATGACATTCGCCCCAAGATGCTTTGGCACTCCAATTCCAGTTGGTCGCGGAGCAGCAGGGTAAATTCCGAGAGATACTGCGACCACAATTCCAAGATACCCGACGGAGTCAAAGGTGCATAATTAAGATTATTATAATCCTTCATATACTGAAATTGGGGAATAAACGAACCAAACTTACGTTCATACAACTCATCCTGAATTGCATTTTCGATTGCGGGAAGACCATTCAGTCCGAAGTCCCGCAAATCATTGATCACCTGCTCAATCAGAAACCGGATTTCACGATCAATATTCATTATGGTCGTTCCGTATTCATCCCGGGCACCTTCCGACCGATGTTCAATACGCATAAGTATTTCTTTAATTTCAGTATCTACACGGTGTTCCGGCCGCAAACCCTGCTCAATAATATCCAACTTTATTTTGTGATTTTCCAGTCCGACAAGGAACTCGACAATTTTATTGTAGACAAAATTGTCGGATTTAAAAACACCTTTACTCAATACATGCAGTGGTTTAAAGATATTTTCAGCACAGAAATAACGCAGAAAATTCTGGGTATAGGCAAAAGCTTCACAATGGGCAAACAACCCACTTCCATCATCACGACCGTTTTTCTGCGGGATCAAATCACTGCGATTATTATTATAGTAGTTCGATTTCCCAAACTGCGAGTTAGATAAATACTTTCCAAAATAGTATTTTGTCCGACTTTCGCGCAGCTCGTTAGCCAATTTCTCAATATTCTCCCGCACAGACTCCTGATAAACCTTTTCCAGCTGCCGGGGAAGGTTTCCCAGTACTTCATTGCTGATTTCACGAACCGGAGAAATGTCCAAATAGGGGTTTTCCGCCGTAAAAAGCAGCAAATAGTCCAGGGGAATCCTTTTAATAAATGTATTCCAAGTTGTTTGCAAATCTACAAATGATTCGAGAAAATGCACTGCCGTCTTTTTTAACGTTGACGAGGTATCTCTTCTCCTCACAATACTAAAATAACTGCTAATAATCTCCCGAAATTGAGACTTGTCAATTTCAATCGGACCAATTTCCTGTGTCAATTGGTACAAGATGTTGACAGATTCGTAAGCATCCTGCGGTAAAATATTGGAATAGATACTATTACCATGATTCATTTCCGTGCGAAATGTATGAAAAAAGTTGGAAAACGGAAAGTAGCAAATCTTCTGGAATTGGTACAGTGCCTTCAATATCTGAACAGAATATTTATGCAGAGAGAGGGGCAGATCCTCACTTCTTTTACTGACATCCTCCATCAGATTGCTGATCTTATCCCTGGTTACTGCGTCTCCCATAAAAATAGATCTTCGGAAATCTTTTTGACTGATAAAATTCTCGGCATCGGTACGGATAGACTTCCCGGAATTACTTTTGTAACCGGAGAAGACCAGCTTGGCCATAATGTCCTGCATAAACTTCAAATTGCGGTCAACTTGGTTGATAATAGGGAGGATTTCCAAACTGAGTTTGAACACGGCATTAAATCGTTCCGGCAAATAGGAACTGACTAAATAGATTTTGTTTTCGTGGTCATAGGTAATCAATTCATTATTTCGCCGGATAATCTCCTGGCGGACTTCATAGAGCTGCGCCTGTTGGAACAGAACTTCTACCGGCTTACGGGTAAACAAACTCAGAAAGTAATACCAAAGTCTTTGTACCAATGTCAATTTGTGGAAATCGGAAACTAACGTTGTGTCTTTTTCCGAATGCTCTTCAACCCCTGCCGCTTCACCGTTTGCCTCTGCGAGCTCTTCGGCAATAAATTCCGGGTCTTCTGTGGCCGAATCCGCAGCCGGCTCACCGGTCTCACCATCGGCGAGCCGCTTGCTCCGAAGGCCTGTCTGTTCTTGTTTCTCTGCGCCTTCAGAACTGACAGCTTCGGTGAACTTGGTGTACAGTTCTTCTCTTTCCGGTAAGTCAATGTTCTGTGCTGGATTGTCTGCCATTAGAGGAGCCTCTCGTAAATATCAGGTAAGAATTGCCGGCCTGAGGTCTTTTCCCCGCAGGGAAAAGCCGGATTTTGTGCAGATTTTAAGCAAGACTTTGCCACAAGCAATATCGACATGATACGACACCGGCATTAACAGGTCTCCCGCAAAAACAGCCCGGAAGAGACAGGAAAAACCATCCATCAAAGAAAGACGGACGGACGGATCTGCCTTCAGCACTCGATGTATCAATATATCAAATGTACCAATGTAAATCGACACTCCCGTTCCACTACGAATCCGCTGCGAAGCGGAACATCTTGCACTCGGTTGCTTCATCCTACCGTTTTATCGGCGTGTGCGGAAAGACTCCGAAGGCAAAAACGGTTTGCCCGGCAAAGTCTCCTTTCTGCCCTTTCCCGTTTTGAGTCCTTCACTTTTTTGCGCCTTTCCCGCACCCTTGCTCGCACTTTTCTCCAACCTCGGCATCGTTCATTTTGCGCCTTTCGCCCAAGGATTATATACAAAAGGTTCTATTACAAAAGACCGTGGCCTAAGGTATCGTCAATATCCGCATCTCATTGGTCGCTCCGGCAATGCCGAGCGGCAAGCCGGCCGACAGGATCAGATGATCGCCCGACTCCAGCCCCAAGTACTCTTTGGAAACCTTCTGGCACTTTTCCACCAGAGTATGATAGTCTTGCACAAAATGGTGTAGCACGACGTAAACGCCATAGTGCAATGCCAGAGTGGTGGCCACTTTCGCATCTTCCGTGATGACAATAATCGGCGGATGCGGCCGGAACTTGGAGACCAAACGCGGCGTGATGCCGCTCTTTGACGGTGTGACAATAGCCTTGGCACCCAAATGCTGAGATACATGACAAACCGCGCTGGCAATCGTATACGGCAAAAGGTTCTCGTGGTCTTTATAGCTCAAGGCATTATCCAAAAACTTGGGATAATCGACTTCGGCCTCAATTCGCTCGCAAATGCTCGTCATAATCCGAACACTTTCTACCGGATACATGCCCGCTGCGGTTTCACCGCTGAGCATTACCGCATCACTGCCGTCCAGTACGGCATTGGCCACATCACTGACTTCTGCGCGTGTGGGCCTGGGGTTCTGCTGCATACTTTCCAGCATCTGCGTTGCCGTGATCGAAACTTTACCCTGGGCCTGACACGCCTTAATAATGTGTTTCTGAATCACCGGAACATCGTGGACTTCTACTTCGACTCCCAAATCACCGCGCGCAACCATCACGCCGTCACAGGCATCCAAAATATCCAAAATATTTTTCACAGCCCGGACTGTTTCGATCTTGGCAATGATCTTGATCCGACCCAACTTGCCCTTGCGCTCCAGGATTGCTTCGATTTCCCGGACATCGTCTGCCGTCTGGACAAACGAAGCCGCAATAAAATCGACATTGTGGTCGCAACCAAATTCAATATCACTGCGATCTTTCTCGGAAATAAACTCCAATTGGATATCAGCCCCGGGAATGTTGACCCCCCGCTTATCTTTGATCCGGTGCCCGTTGACGGCCTGACAAATCAGCTCTTCCGTTTCTTTATCTTTGTCGATGACATCAAATTCCAAATATCCGTCATCAATTAAAATCTTTTGACCAACTTTAATATCCGAAAAGATATTTTGATAAGTGACAGAAATTTTTTCTCTATTGCCCAACACTTCTTTGCCGGTAATACGCACGATATCACCGTGCTCGAAAGTAATAGTTCCGCCCTCAAAATTATGGGTCCGAATTTCCGGGCCCTTTGTGTCTAACAGAATGCCAACATTCTTTTGGGTAATCTCATTGACTTCGCGAATCAATCCAATATTGCGAAGGTGCGTCGGATGGTCGGCATGAGAAAAATTCAGGCGAGCCACATTCATGCCGCACTCGACCATCTTCAGCAGGGTATCTTTGTTGTTGGACGATGGGCCCAAGGTGCAAACTGTTTTGGTTTTTTTCATTCACATCTCCGTTACATACGCCTTTACTCTCCACCCTCCCCAAAACAAGAGGTCAATCCATAAGGCGTTATGATATTTAGTGCGGCAAACACTAAAGCATTTTTCTATTATTGGCAATGCCCACAGTACATCATTGTTCCATTTCCGGATATGTCTGTACGTGCTGTTGTAAAACAATATACCCGGCACACGACAACAGGCCCAAGCACTTGGTTCTGTGGCTCTGTCTGCACAGGCTCCAATCCGGGCCTACTCTTCCGGGAAGTCCGGACGGGGCAGCAATTCCCACAGCAGGTAAAATGAGCCGCAGACCACCAATAAGTGCGGCTCATTTCGCAACAGCGTCTGCAAAGCTAATTTTGGTTCTTCCACACTCGGCAAGAGACGTGCAGAGCCATAAGACTCATCGGGCCCATCGGACCCATCGGGCCCATCGGACCCATCGGGCCCATCGGACCCATTGGACCCATGGCCCCCCCCATCGGACCTATCGGCAGGCAAAGCCTGCCTGAAGGCGATTTCCAAGGCTCCTACATCATTTTCTTTAAATACCCCGGCCCGGGTCAGCAGAATTTCATCAAAGGAAGGGGCCAGTGTACGGGCCATCTCGTCAAAATTTTTGCCCTGTAGTGCGCCAAACAACAGGCTGACCTTCCATTTCTCACGCGGCAGACCACTGTCAGCCAAATAATTTTCCATATCCTGCCGCAGGCGCAGGCAAGATGCCGGAGTGTGAGCCCCGTCAAACAAAACCAGGCATTGCGGAGTCTCCAACCGGTAGACGGAAAAACGTCCCATTGCCCGGCTGCGTTGTACCCCCTGCAATACATGATCCCAAGCGTACGGCCTGCCACTCCCCGGCACCGCCGCAAAATGCCCGCGTTGCTCCAATACCAGCAGTACCAATAAAGCCAAACTCATGTTTTCCGCCTGTGTCGAACTACAGGCGTGAAGCCGCAACTCACCAGTTTTGGACAGCGGAGGCACCGGCAAAGCAGAACTTTTTTCCTGCCATGGTGCCGATTTTCCTTCTCCGGGGTCATGGCCGGAATCAGTATCAAGATCAAAACCGGGCAATGCAAACTGGCACAGATAGTGCTTGGGGCGCAAAAAAGTCTGCAATAGCAAATCCGCCCGGCTTTGACCCGAGTCCTGTCTGTGTTCCTGTCCGTCTGCCTGTCCGTGTTCCTTCATATGTGGCAGCTCCGGTTCTGAGTCCCGACAGACCTCCCTATGGAGCTCCCTATGGACCTCTCGGGGCAGCTCCCGGAACTGCTTCAGGCAATGTTCCTGTAAATATAGCGGGCTGCCGTGCTGCGCACTGTGCTCTCGCAAGACCGCTTCTACTTCCGGATGCTGGCGGGCCGAGACACAGGGCCGCCCGTCCTTGATAATACCCGCTTTTTCTGCGGCGATGAGCTCCAGCCGGTCACCCAGTATGTCCGTGTGCTCCAACTCTATCGGCGTGATGACAGAGAGTTCAGAAAGCACTGCGTTAGTCGGGCACAACCGCCCTCCAATGCCGGTTTCCAACACTACCCAGTCACAACCCAGAGCGGCAAAACTGCGGTAAGAGAGGAGTGTCAACACGGCAAAAAAATTGGGCCGGCACCGAAGCTTGTCTTCGGCTTCACTTCCCTCGTCTCCTCCGCTTCTCTCTGTGTTCTCCCGGTCCTCATGATTCCCGGGTTTCCCATCACTCCAACGGAAATGCGAAAAGTCCCGGCGCAATCGGTCCCCCTGCTCCAGCAGGGTCTCTGTAATATCAAGGTCGTGCAGGTGCCAAACCGGGCCGGGGGCATCGATTCCATCCCGAAAAAAGTCACTGAGGGGCCGAAAATTCAGACCGGCACCGTCCGTCCGTCTCTTGCCCTCAGCAACAATTTGGCCGGGCCCCCGATTATGGGGGCCATTCGGATCATTCGGATCATTCGGCACAGGGCGCGAACCGGGCCGATGCTCCAGCACCCGGATACGCTCACTGTAAGAATGGATGTGCGGCGAACAGAACAGCCCTACCCGGAAACCTAAAGCCGCCAAGCCGTGGGCGATGTAGCCGGCCGTCTGTCCCTTGCCCTTGGAGCCGGCCACATGTACGGTGCGAAACTCCGGCCGGGAAAGGCCCAAGTCCCGGCACAATTCACGGAACTGTACAGAACGCAGCTCCGCCTTTTCTCTGACGCGCCGCGCCCTGCTGAGATCTTTCGGGATGAAAGATTCTACCCAAGCCCAGAGTTCATTAGAGGACGAAAAACTCATAATCTAATAGGTATTTTCGTCCATGGCCTGAAATCTGGTCCGAACTTGGACCAAACGATCCAAGTCCCTCCGGATAATGGCCTGATAGTCGATAGTCTTGTCGTTGATATTTGCCAGTTCGGTCATCCAGGCCGCAACGCCGTGCGGCTCCAGCCAGCGGTATTCCGGCTTGCCGGCTTCCTGCGCCCAACGAAGCACTTCCGGCCAAAAACTCAACGCCATCCTGTAGTACGATTCCGCCTTGTCCAGCGAGTCCAGATTGCTCTTCTTCCACGGCGCGTTGTAGAAATAGGCATTATACTTGTCAAATCGGTCGGCCAGATTCATATGCTCTTTCACCAGCAGCAAATTCACATGCATGACAAACAAGGCTTGGTAATATTTCCAATCCTTTTCATCCTCAATTTTGGCCAAAGCATTGAGCGGGTTGACGAACGGGGAAGACCGGGCCGCCAGAAGATAATTAATATTGCCCATGATATCTTCCGGGTAATGGTACAAATTACGGCGATACAATTTGTAATATTGTTCCGCATAAGCGTATCTGTAGGCTTCCAAACCGGGATTCCGCACCGAGAGCAAAGAGCCGACAACAAGCAGCGAAGCAGCACAAAACGCGATGCGCTTTGCCAAGTTTAGTTTTTTTCGCATAGCTTGTTTGTCGGCCAAAACCCTTCTCCTCTTCACCCGTTTTCTGCTCCGGATCGACTATTAGTTCAACAGTAAGCGAGAGCCTTTGTCATAACCCCCGGCACTCTCGCCCTCCCTTGACAACTCTTCGAAATGAATATACGATCTATCCTGAAACTGGCTTTCCATTCCCTTCATTTTCAGGAGTACTCTAATGAAAAATCAAGATAAAGTGTTGACAAACATTGGTATAAACAGTAAAATATCCAATATCCAATATCCAATATCCAATATCCAATATCCATTCACCTATTAAATTTTTTTAAAGACATCTCTCTCTTTCCATTTACAAATAAACTCAAATTTTTCCCGTTTTTCTGCTTCTTTTTCATTTTCTTCATTCATCTGTTTCTGGCGGCCTGTGTCGACCTGGGTGTCAACCTGGGCACAGGTTCCGAGACTAAATATACCGTCAGCTTCCAAACCGACGGAGGCAGTGTAGTCCCTTCGATGCCGGTAAGCGGCGGCACTATGCTAAGCCAAACTATAACGGCCCCCACCAAGGCCGCAAGCGGCAGTACTATCTACTACTTCGGGGATTGGTACACCGTGGACAAGACCCAAGGACATACAGGCAAGACCAAGTATGATTACACCAAACCGGTAACCGGCAATATGACGCTCTACGCCCGCTGGTACACCGAACAACCCGCCGACAGGGCTGCTTTGGACACACTGATTGCCGGCTTGGGAGATACGGCCGACCTCAACCACATTGATGTGCGAAAGGTAACTGATATGAATAGACTCTTCAGATCTAAGGCTATCTTTAACGGAGATATCACGGGTTGGGATGTCTCCGGAGTTACTGATATGATCCGGATGTTTGATAGTGCCGAAAAATTTAATCAACCCATCGGAGATTGGGATGTTTCCGGCGTTACTAATATGAGTTCGATGTTTAATCAGGCTTTGGTCTTCAACCACCCTATAGAGGCTTGGGATGTCTCCGGCGTTACCAGTATGTATGCTATGTTTAATGCTGCCGTAGCTTTTAATCAACCCATAGGAGCCTGGGATGTCTCCGAGGTTACCAGTATGTTTGCTATGTTTAATACTGCCACAGCTTTTAATCAACCTATAGGAGATTGGAAGGTCTCCAAAGTTGAAAATATGAACACCATGTTTAATGGTGCCGAAGCTTTTAATCAACCCATCGGAAGTTGGGATGTATCCGGCGTTACCGAGATGTATTATATGTTCTCTGTTGCCACAGCCTTTGACCGGGATATTTCAGGTTGGACTGTAAGTCAGGTAACAGATTTTCGAGATATTTTCTATAGCTGTCCTATTAGCACGGCCCATAAACCCCCAAAATTTCGGTAGCATACGGTACGGAAACTTACAACAGCGTGCGGTGGTGCCGCACGCTGTTGTCTGAACAGTTCACAGGCCCCCCGACTATGGCCCTCTTGACAATTTTTTGAAATGAATATACGATCTATCCTGAAACTGGCTTTCCATTCCCTTCATTTTCAGGAGTACTCTAATGAAAAATCAAGATAAAGTGTTGACAAATATTGGTATAAACAGTAAAATATCCAATATCCAATATCCAATATCCAATATCCAATATCCAATATCCAATATCCATTCACCTATTAAATCTTTTTAAATCTGTATCTCTCTTTCTAATCCCCAATAAATTCAAATCCCCTCCATTTTTCTGCTTTCTTTCCATTTTTATCATTCATCTGTTGCTGGCCGCCTGTGTCGACCTGGGTGTCAACCTGGACACAGGTTCCGAGACTAAATATACCGTCAGCTTCCAAACCGACGGAGGCAGCGCAGTGTCTTCGATGGTCGTAACCGGCGGCACTACGCTTGACACTACACTAAGTAAAACCATAGCGGCCCCCACCAAAACGGCAAGCGGCAGCACCAGCTACTACTTCGGGGATTGGTACACCGTGGACAAAACCCAAGGACATACGGGCAAGACCAAGTATGATTATACCAAACCGGTGACGGGCAATATGACGCTCTACGCCCGCTGGTACACCGAACAACCCGCTGACAGGGCTGCTTTGGACACACTGATTGCCGGCTTGGGAGATACGGCCGACCTCAACCACATTGATGTGCGAAAGATAACTGATATGAATAGACTCTTCAGATCTAAGGTTATCTTTAACGGAGATATCACGGGTTGGGATGTCTCCGGAGTTACTGATATGATCCGGATGTTTGATAGTGCCGAAAAATTTAATCAACCCATCGGAGATTGGGATGTTTCCGGCGTTACTAATATGAGTTCGATGTTTAATCAGGCTTTGGTCTTCAACCACCCTATAGAGGCTTGGGATGTCTCCGGCGTTACCAGTATGTATGCTATGTTTAATGAGGCTGTGGTCTTCAATCAACCCATAGGAGCCTGGAATGTCTCCGAGGTTACCAGTATGCATGCTATGTTTAATACTGCCGAAGCTTTTGATCAACCTATAGGAGATTGGAAGGTCTCCAAAGTTGAAAATATGAACACCATGTTTAATGGTGCCAAAGCTTTTAATCAACCCATCGGAAGTTGGGATGTTTCCGGCGTTACCGAGATGTATTATATGTTCTCTATTGCCACAGCCTTTGACCGGGATATTTCAGGTTGGACTGTAAGTCAGGTAACAGATTTTCGAGATATTTTCTATAGCTGTCCTATTAGCACGGTCCATAAGCCGCCCACATTTCGGTAGGATACAGTACGGAAACTTACAACAGCGTGCCGTTGCGGCACGCTGTTGTCTAAATATCTCCCTGCCCCACCAACTCTCCCTTTTTGAGGGGCAGAGAGGGACTCTTGCCAAATATCCTGAATGAATATACGATAGGTCAAGACCAGACTATCTTCGAGGAGTTTTCTCATGAAACATCGACAAACACTATTGACCGGCAAACCGGAAAACAGTAGAATATCCAATATCCAATATCCAATATCCAATATCGCTCACATTAATTCGATCCTTTTATCCAAATTTCCTCCGTTTTTTCTGCTTTCTTTCTATTTTCTTCATTCATCTGTTGCTGGCCGCCTGTGTCGACCCGGGCACAGGCTCTGCCCCCACTTCCAAATACACCGTCAGCTTTGAAACCGACGGAGGCAGCGCAGTGCCTTCGGTGCCGGTAAGCGGTGGCACTATGCTAAGCCAAACTATAACGGCTCCGACCAAGACGGCAAGCGGCAGCACTATCTACTACTTCGGGGATTGGTACACCGTGGACAAGACCAAAGGACATACGGGCAAGACCAAGTATGATTACACCAAACCGGTGACCGGCAATATAACGCTCTACGCCCGCTGGTACACCGAACAACCCGCTGACAGGGCTGCTTTGGACACACTGATTGCCGGCTTAGGAGATACGGCCGACCTCAACCACATTGATGTGCGAAAGGTCACCGATATGAATAGCCTCTTCGAATCTAAGCCTACCTTTAACGGAGATATCACGGGTTGGGATGTCTCCGGAGTTACTGATATGAGCCGGATGTTTTATGCTGCCCCAGCTTTTAATCAACCCATCGGAGCTTGGGATGTTTCCGGCGTTACTAATATGAGCTGGATGTTTTATCGTGCTTCAGTCTTCAATCAACCCATAAGAGCCTGGGATGTCTCTGAGGTTATCTGGATGAATAGTATGTTTAGTCAGGCTAAAAAATTTAATCAACCTATAGAAGATTGGAAGATCTCCAAGGTTGAAAATATGAATTTAATGTTTAATGGTGCCGAAGCTTTTAATCAACCCATCGGAGCTTGGGATGTCTCCGGAGTTACTGATATGGCATCCATGTTTAATACTGCTAAAGTTTTTAATCAACCCATAGGAGATTGGAAGGTCTCCAAAGTTGAAAATATGAGTTGGATGTTTAGTCATGCTTTCGTCTTCAATCAACCTATAGGAGATTGGGATGTCTCCGGCGTTACCAGTATGTATGCTATGTTTAATCAGGCTAAAAAATTCAATCAACCCATAGGAGCCTGGAATGTCTCCGAGGTTACCAGTATGTATGCTATGTTTGCTTATACGGAGAAATTTAATCAACCTATAGGAGATTGGAAGGTCTCCAAAGTTGAAAATATGAATTTTATGTTTAATAATGCCGAAGCTTTTAATCAACCCATCGGAGATTGGGATGTCTCCGGCGTTACTAATATGACCGAGATGTTCAATATTGCCGAAGCCTTTGACCGGGATATTTCAGGTTGGACTGTAAGTCAGGTAACAGATTTTCGAAATATTTTCGACAGCTGCCCTATTAGCACGGCCCATAAACCTCCAAAATTTCGGTAGCATACGGTACGGAAATTTACAACAGCGCGCGGTGCCGCACGCTGTTGTCTGAACAGTTCACAGGCCCCCCGACTATGGCCCTCTTGACAATTTTTTGAAATGAATACATGATCTATCCTAAAATTGGCTTTCCATTCCCTTCGTTTTCAGGAGTACTCTAATGAAAAATCAAGATAAAGTGTTGACAAATACCGGTATAAACAGTAAAATATCCAATATCCATTCACCTATTAAATCTGTATCTCTCTTTCCATTTACAAATAAACTCAAATTTTTCCCGTTTTTCTGCTTCTTTTTCATTTTCTTCATTCATCTGTTTCTGGCGGCCTGTGTCGACCTGGGCACAGACTCCGAGACTAAATATACCGTCAGCTTCCAAACGGACGGAGGCAGTGTAGTCCCTCCGGTACTCCTAACCGGCGGCACTACGCTTGACACTACACTAAGTAAAACCATAGCGGCCCCCACCAAAACGGCAAGCGGCAGCACTACCTACTACTTCGGGGATTGGTACACTGTGGACAAGGCCAAAGGGCATACGGGTAAGACCAAGTATGATTACACCAAACCGGTAACGGGCAATATCACGCTCTACGCCCGCTGGTACACCGAACAACCCCTCGACAGGGCTGCTTTGGAGACAATGATTGCCGGATTGGGAGATACGGCCGACCTCAACCACATTGATGTGCGAAAGGTAACCGATATGAAGACACTCTTCAAATCTAAGGCTACCTTTAATGGAGATATCACGGGTTGGGATGTCTCCGGTGTTACTGATATGAATTCGATGTTTTCTGGTGCTTCAGTCTTCAATCAACCCATAGGAGATTGGGATGTCTCCAGTGTTACTAATATGGCAGGTATGTTTTTGAATACTTCAAAATTCAATCAACCTATAGAAGATTGGAAACTCTCCAAGGTTGAAAATATGAGTTCCATGTTTTATTATGCCGAAGCTTTTAATCAACCCATAGGAACTTGGGATGTCTCCGGCGTTACTACTATGGTGAGTATGTTTGATCATACTAAAAAATTCAATCAACCTATAGGAGCTTGGAAGCTCTACAAGGTTGAAAATATGAATTACATGTTTTATGCTGCCGAAGCTTTTAATCAACCCATAGAAACTTGGGATGTCTCCAATGTTACTACTATGGTGAATATGCTTGGTCGTACTGAAAAATTCAATCAACCTATAGAAGATTGGAAACTCTCCAAGGTTGAAAATATGAGTTTCATGTTTAAGGATGCCGAAGCTTTTAATCAACCCATAGGAACTTGGGATGTCTCCGGCGTTACAAATATGTATAAGATGTTCAATAATGCCACAGCCTTTGACCGGGATATTTCAGGTTGGACTGTAACCCAGGTAAATGATTATGAAAAGATTTTCGATACCTGTCCTATTAGCACGGCCCATAAACCCCAAAAATTTCGGTAGCATACTGTACGGGAACTTACAACAGCGTGCAGTGCCGCACGCCGTTGTCTGAACAGCTCTCAGGCCCCCACCGACTCTCCCTTTTTTTTGGGGACAGGAGGGGGCCCTTGCCAAATATCCTGAATGAATATACGATAGGTCAAGACCAGACTATATTCGAGGAGTTTTCTCATGAAACATCGACAAACACTATTGACCGGCAAGCCGGAAAACAGTAGAATATCCAATATCCAATATCCAATATCCAATATCCTACTCAATTAGAGAGCAGGTACCTATTTCACTTCCTATCAGTTAATTATAAGCTATTTTACTCATTTCCTTTACGTCTTTTTTCCTTTCTTTTTTTGTCTTTTTTGGGTGTAACCTTGCTCGCCTGTGTCCCGCTGTCCGATACGAATGACCCGCCTGCGGCTGCCAAATCAAGCGTTTCTTTCTCTGCTGCCGCTGTGGTATCTTCTTTGCAATTGGAAATAAGCAGCAGCTTTGCCATCACCACTATTGGGGCTGTTATTCGCTTAGCTACCGAAGCGGCACCAACTAAGGCAGAAGCAGAAGCCAGTGCGGGTTATGTGAGCCTCGGCATTACGGCTGACAACCCGCGAAAATTCAGTATCAGCCAACACTATACGACCAACTTCACCGATGGGCTTACTCTTGCGGATGTATTGGCCCCCAATACCCAATACAAGTTATATCTGTTTTTTGAACCCAATACTATTCCGTCTGAAACCACCCTTGGGGGGGCCACACTCCATAATGATGTGGCAGCCCTTTTATTTACCACTGCTATACTGTCACCCCTGGGAGATACAGTATGGAATAACGCATGGGCAAACAATCAGTTTGTCGGCAGCCTTCCCGAATGGGGATATAGCCAAAATCAAAAGGGCATTTTTGTAGCTTATACAAAAATTAATCTTCCTATTGTAGCTCTTTCATTTACTACTCGTGCAGCAGATGATACATTTTTACAATCTATGGGAAGTATTTCGTTTGGCAGTGCACGCCCTAGCCCGGGGTTTCTTTTTGATATGTCTAAACTGGGTGGTAGCTATCCTGATGTAGATGACTACTACTATGTAATCAGTGTTGACGATACAGAAAAAATATCCGGCAAGGTTTTGCAAATGGAACTTACAAGTGGTTCTACAACTAAAATCAAAATACCAATCGCGCGTTATAGCAGCCCCTGATGGTATTCTTTTACCTTAAAGTTAAGGCCATAGCAACCAAAAGATATTTTTCTTAGTCTCGCTATGGCCTGTTTTTCATACCCATAAACCACTCCGTTTTCGATAGTGTCAAGTGCGCGGAATAGTCGCCTTTGAGAGCCTCAGCTCTGTCTCTGAACTTCTTCAAAACCAACTTTTTATTTGCATTCCCAAGATTTCTTATTATTAGAAAATCTTGGTGTTTATGTGAATATATATCTTTGGGAAATCTATATTTTCATTATATTGACATTACTCTAATACATAGTATAATACCTCGCACTTTATGTATTAATTACCTGATCATCAGAAAATGACATGACAAGGAGGGGGCGTACCTATGTCGGATAAGTTAGAATACGCTGGTTTCTGGCGGCGGGTTGGAGCCAATCTAATTGATGATTTATTGATCACGGCCATCACCCTTCCGATTCTCACGGAATATTATGGTTGGTCATATTCGGACAGTGAGAACCTGTTCCCCAACGGTTTCTTGAGTTTTTGGCTGTCTCTTGTTTTTCCTCTCCCCGCCGGTTCGTTGGATTTTTGGCTGTCTTATTTTTTCCCTTACATTTTTGTAACTTCATTTTGGACCTGGAAACAGGCCACGCCCGGAAAAATGGCTGTTTCGGTAAAGATCATAGATGCAAAAACCGGGAAGGCCCCAAGTTCCGGCCAGTGTATCGGGCGTTACTTTGCCTATCTCCTATCATTTTTGCCGCTGGGTCTCGGTTTTCTCTGGATAGCATTTGACGACCGGAAACGGGGCTGGCACGATATGTTGTGCAGGACAGCGGTAGTCCGATACCAAAAGAAGAAGTATAAACCGCCTGTGCCGCCTGGTGACGGTGACGAGCAGAATCAAGAATCGAGACTGTAAAAATATATCTGCTGCTACCGGAGGGCCCCGTTAATAGGATTCAGCCAATGTACCTAAGAACCTAAGTACCCGGGGGACTCCACTTTCTATTCTCATTCGGAGAATATTTTGTCAGCAAATTATTGTAATATAAAAATACAGATCTGTTTTAGATCTGTATTTTTATTGCATTGACGTTATTCTGACACATCGTAGAATACTTGGTACTTTGTGTGCCATTTGCCGGAGATTACAGAGGGGTATATGAGACAGAAAAAAATATTTGCATCGGATGATCAGGAGTACATAGGTTTCTGGCCGCGGTTTAAAGCTGGTCTAATTGATAATATAATAATCATGGTCACGACCCTTCTGACTCTCATGGCATTTTATGGTCCGTCGTATTGGCAAGATGAAATTTCGCCCCCGGCCGGTTCGCTGGACTCCTGGCTGTCTTCTGCTTTCTCCTCTGCTTTCTCTTTTGTTTTTATAACTTTATTTTGGATATGGAAACAAGCCACTCCCGGGAAAATGGCTGTTTCAATAAAGATCATAGATACAAAAACCGGGAAGGCTCCAAGTCCGGCCCGGTGTATCGGACGCTGCCTGGCCTATATCATATCATTTTTACCGGTGGGTCTCGGTTTTCTCTGGATAGCATTTGACGACCGGAAACGGGGCTGGCACGATATATTGTCCGGGACAGCGGTGGTCCGGTCCGGAAAAAGATAAAAAGAAAGAAATATAAAACACCGGTGCCGCTTGGTGCCGTGACGGACAGGGCAAGGAATCGGCCCTGCCTGCCCTGCCGGAACCGCACTCACGTGAGATCGTTTTTGTGTCGTCCGTTTTTATATCGTTCAGGGGGATTGCAAGGCCAACTGCAATAAGTGCGGCACCAAGCGTTCCATCGGCCAGCCCTCCGCTTCCATCAACTTGGGAAACATACTGTGTGCTGTAAAACCCGGAATCGTATTGATTTCGTTCAGCAACAGGCGGTCTTCGGCTTGCAGGTAGAACAGATCAACGCGGGCATAATGACAGGCTCCCAAGGCACGAAACCCCTGCGCAGCTAAATCCCGGGCCCGCTCAATCACGCTTGACGGCAGGTCATTCTGTGCTTTGGCCCCTTCACCTTCCCGATGTGCTTGATGTGCCTGATACGCTTCTGTGACCAACGCCTTTTCCTGCCGATCCGGGAAGTACTTCTGTTCGTAGCTGTAGAATTCACCATTGCTGTGAATTTGCGCAGGATTGGACACTTTGAGGTGCCGGCCCTGTTCAATGACGGCCAGCTCCAGCTCCAAGGCACAAAATCCTTCCTCAAGCAACAGTTTGTCGTCATAACAAAGTGCCCGGTGAATCGCAAGGCCCAAATCATCTGCTCTTTTCACTTGGAACATACCGATGGACGAACCCATACGAGCCGGCTTGACATACAAGGCCTCGCACTGCCATTGGGCAAACAGTTCGGCCGCCAGATTCTCGTAGCTCTGCACCGGCCGCCGGCTGTCTCGGTCTTGCAGCCCGTCCGTGCCGAGTTCGGGACGGCAGAAACTGCGGTAGCGGGCACAAGGTATATCTCTCTGTTCCAACACGGCCTTCATCAGAACCTTGTCCATGTTTATGAGAGAGCCGCTCATGTCCGAGCCGACGACAGGAACCCCAAAGAACTTGGCCAGACCCTGAATGGTTCCGTCTTCACCGGAAGGGCCGTGCATCATGGGAAAGATCAAATCAATTCGTCTTTCCTCCACAGCCGGGGTTTCGGCCCCGGGCAGGTTTACCCGCAGTTTCAGACCATCCTTTGCAGGGAGCAGCTCCACCCGGCCCAAATCGGACTCTATTGCCTGCAAGAACTCCGGTTCCGACAATCTTGCCCAGTTCTCTGTTTGGCCGGGCAGCAGCAGATACCATTGGCCGTCCGGGCCGATGAACACCGGCATTACGTCAAAAAGCTCACGGTCAATGTGTGGGTAGACATACCCGGCTGAGAGCAAAGCGATCCGACTCTCTGCCGACACGCCGCCGCTGAAGAACAACAGAACCTTTTTTTCCTGCGGACTATCGGTTCTCTTCACTCTGTACTCCTGTGTCTTCTCTTCCGTCTCGATAGGCGGAATGGTCCGGACGGTACGCCGGATCGAGCGAATAAATGTATGGTGATCCATCATTGGTTTGGTAGCCCAAGTCTCCCGGAATGACCGGCCCGTCTCCCGGCGCGGCCGGTGGTGCTCCCGGGACATCATCCGGCCCGGCGGCCTCATCGGGTAACCGCAAATACTCTACCGGACGGAAAACGGCATTGCGCACCGGGCGGAAACCGATCCAGCGACGGTGCCAATGCGGCCGCATCCGCTCGCGCATTTCCACCGCCAGCCAAGTTTTTCTTTTGCGGATGCGTTTGCCTCTCGGGGTGAAAAAATCTTCTTTTGGCCGGCTGCGAAAGGAGCCGCCACGAACCACCCGGAATTTGCCTGAACCGGGGCCTAAAGGGTTGTCTACCGGACTGCTGTAATAATAGTCTTCGGCATACCAGTCATTCGTCCATTCTGCCAAATTGCCGTTCATGTCGTAAAGCCCCAGTTCATTGGGGCGCAGGATTCCGACAGAATGAGCGTATTTCCGGCCCTGCGTGTTGTCCCGGTACCAAGCCACATCCACTTCTTTATTGCTGCCGGCGAACAGGTAGCCGCGGCCCGCAACTCCGCCACGGGCCGCCAATTCCCATTCCGCCTCTTTGGGCAGGCGATAGCCGTTAGCATCGTAATCAATGTACAGGCTCTCAAGGATTCTGCGGTTCCCGGAAGAACGCACCACGTAATTTGTCACAGTCGAATTATAGCGATACACCGGTTCCAAGCCCCGGACCTCGGAATAGGCATTACACCAGACAATAGCATCGAACCAGCTGATGTGGTGTACCGGGTTGTCCAAACCGGAAAGCAGTGTCGCGCGCCGCGCACGGCCCTGCCGGGCAAAGCGATAGCCTTTTTGCAGGCTCCAACGAAATACATCGTTCCAAAGTTTCCAGTAGACCTCGTACGGACTGATCCAGAAACTGGGCACGGCCACGCGGTGCCCGGGCGTTTTGGCGTTGTATTCGCCCTGGCTGCCTCCCATGATGTAATAAGCACTGTTGACGTAAACCATGCCGTCTTTTACCGAAGTATCTAATTTCTCGGTAATGGAATCGGTCACGCTCCGGCGAATAATAAAGCGCGGATCAACCCGAACCGGGGACGAGTTTGGACTGAGTCCGGAGCCGGGGATCCCGGACTTCGGCTGTTGCCGGTCGGCACCCGCAGGCGGTTGTACCGTAGCATTCTGAAACGCTGATTCGGGCAACTGGCCCCCGGCCGCAAGCCGGGGCGTAAACAGCAGCAGCGGCAGGGCCGCGACAGAACAGCAAAAGCTGTAACGGAGGTTTTTGTGACACTTTGAAAAGCCACTGCGGATGCTTGGACCGCTTGGACTACTCGGACCGCTTCGGCCACTTGCATACGGGCCCCGCACCGCCCGCACTAAAAAATAAGGGGAAAGAGACAGGGAAGCAAAGCGGAAAAAAAATGCCGGGGAAAATGGAAACACTTGTATTCTGACTCCTGTACCGGCTGACAATCTGTCAAAGATTTCTGTTTCCCGCAGTGAGCTGTCGCAGATCGTAACAGGCCTGCAAACAGACTCTGTGCGGCCACATAACCACTCTTTTGTCCTCGGGTCTCGTCTGCAAAAATCCGTCCCGGGAGAATCCGACCCGTCCAAAAGTCCGAAGGCCCAACTGTTTCTAAGAGCCCTTCAAATAAGAGCTCATCAGATTAAAAATCCGTTGGATAAGAGTCTTTCGGATAAAAGCCCATTAGATTAAAAACTCATCGGGACTTGACTGAACACCGGGAGAAACTGTTCCGGCAGTAAGCCTAGGCCTGTTTTTGCCGCCGCAGAGAGTAGGCCAGTGTTATCATATTGGCAACCTGATACTGGTCAAAGGTTTCGGTATTAATTATTAAGTCGGCAAAGAAAAAATGATCTGTGACGATCCGGTATAGTTTGCGGTAACGCTCTGCATCGCCCAAATCTCGTGCCTCGGTTTTGCGCAATTGCTCTTCCGGGCTGCCGCCCTCCCGCTCTTGAATGCGCCGGCTGCGCACCTCGAGAGGGGCATAGAGATAGACCTTCAGCGCAGCCTGTGGCAAGAGCCAAATGGCCAGACGGCTGCTCAAAACCACGTTTTGTTCTTTCAAACAGATCTCCACTTGCCTGCGGTCAACCATGCAGTCAATATCCGGGTTTTCTTCGGCTTGGCGGCTCAGTTCTTCCAAGCCGACTCCCTGTTCTTTGGCGTAGTTGCGCATAGTGTAGTTGATGCCTTCAAGGCCCAGTTTCTCTGCCACCAGACGGTTTACGGTGGTGTTGCCGCAGCCGCTGCGTCCGGAAATGGTAATGGCGTTGATCCGATCCGGGTGGATAATCTCCTTTAACCGTGCACTTCCGTATCCGGTTTCTTCCCCGGTTTCTCCCCGACTTTCGCAATCATCATAAGACATTTTTGGACTGCTCCCTCATTTGTTCAATTATAATTTTCATTTGAACGGCAACCTGCTGCAATTCGACAACCGGGCTCTTGCTGCCCAGCGTGTTGGCTTCACGGTTCATTTCCTGCAACAGAAAATCCAGCTCCTTGGCACAGGAGCCGGACTCCCGGCCCGGCTTCGCCGGCTCGGAGCCGGCTTGGCAGGCATTGCGCAACAGGTCAAACAGATGCCTCGCGTGTATGCACAGGCGGCTTAGCTCTTCCCGCACATCTCCCTTGGCCAGAAACAGGCTCAGTTCACTGAGCAGACGATCCTCTCTCAGCTCGGTGTTGGCCGCTGCCGGCTTGGCAGGCCAATCTTGCAGGCCGGAACTTGACTGAACGGACTCTTGAAACCGCCGGTACTTTTCCCGCAATTGGCGGCGATAGTATGCGGGAATCCGGCCTTCCCACCTGTGGGCCTGCTTGCACTGTCCGACAAAGGCCTGATGCAGCCGCAGCAATTCCCGATACAGCTCTCTGCCCTCTCGCTGCCGGACAACAACCAGCTGTTCACAGGCCTGTCGGCAAAATTGGAGTACAATCTGCTGCCAGGTGACAGCCCAGACCGTCTCTGCTGCGCTCCCGACCTTTGGACTGTCTTCCTGACTCTCGTCCTGACCCTCGTTCTGTCTGTGCCGGAAAGGGGTCTGTTCTTCTGCCTGATCCCAAGCCTGCTGTAATTCCCGGCAATGTCTCAGCAAGTCTAGTGGGTCCGGGCATTGCAATTCTAAACCGAGATTCCCGGCAACGCGTTGGAGGTCGAGCAATTGCCGCATCTCGGAGAAGACGAGCTCCGAATCCGGTGCCGGGAAAGTTAGGCCGGAGCGAAGCTTGGCACCGGTACGGCTCTTTTCCTCTGCCGCCGCCGAGTAGCTCAGGCGGCATTCTATACGGCCACGCAAGAGTTTCTGTTGCAACACCTTGCGTAAAGGGATTTCCAGCTCGGCGGCGAACTCGGGCACTTGGCAGTTCAATTCAAAGAAACGTTGGTTCAAACTGCGCAACTGGATGGACCAAGTTCCGGAAAAGGTCTTGTGCAGGATGTCCGCCAATTTTTCCGGCAAGACCGACTCCGCCGTAGACACACAGACACTGGCTGTCAAACTTTGGATCATGGCCTTGCCCCTTTCTGAAAACCCATTTCCAATCTCCGTACCACAACAGCCTGCCACAACAGCTTGCCACAAAACGGCTTGCCGGCCCGCGCCCCTGACAGCTCCCTTACAACTCCCTGATAATAAAGGACAAAGTCATCTCATACAAGCACGTTCCGCCGGCCAAACCGGAGGAACGATTTTGCTCTCTCCATTTCCGGGAACTGCACTACGTAAAAAAGCCGGCACCTTCATGCGGTGCCGGCTTTAAGCATCATCGGCACGACAGGCACAAGCAAAACTCAGCAAAACTCGGGGTTGGCCTCCACTATCTGTAGCAATTGTTCTCTTATCCGTTTTGTTTCAGCACTCAGATCTACGGTGACAAAACGGATTTCGTGCCCTTGGATAGTGACGGATTCATTTAACATGCTGCCAATGGAAGGGTGTAAAAGAATCCCGGTTGCTCTGTCCGCAAGAGGGTCTCCCCGCCCTTCCTGTGATCTCAAATAAGCATAGATTTGGTATATATAGCCACTGCGAATCGTTTGCTCCCTATACCAACCTTTGGTTACTATGGCATTAAATTTGGTATCAATGATGAGCCGTCTGCCTTTATCTTTATGGCTTAGAGTAATGTCTGTACACATGGAAGGAAAAATTTTGTCCATGCCGGGGCTTTTCCGGTCTGCCTCCATCGGCCAATACATGTACTTACCCGCTTCGATACGCCAGCCCTGATCCGAGAGGGTACAGTTATAAAAACCGGCCACACCTTTTTCATAGAGGCGTCGAATCCAGGTAATTTCCCGGTCCGGCAGGGACAGGTATTTTGTTCCGGCAGACTCTGTGGGCAGGGCCAGGTTGAAGGCAAGGTGGGCGGCGGCAAGCATTTTTCTGTCGATGGCATCATGCCGGCCAAAACGGTCTGTCGAAACCTCGGCGTGTCCCGGTTTTTCACCGACCACGCCCATGCATCTTAAACTGTTGGCCATCGACCTGCATTTGTGGGCCAACTCCCGGCGTTTTACCAAGTTTGAAATTTTTTCTAATGCGGCGCGCGCAAAACGGTTGCGGGGCGTGTCAACGGTCAGCTCGTCAAAGCGACAAAAGACCTTGCCCTTTTCGAGCAGCCTGTGCCGTTCGGTCTTTAACACATTAATCCGGCCGCGAACACGGTTCAGAGATGCCTCTCTAGTCCGATATCCAAAACTCAAATTTCGTTTGATTCGCTGTTCAACTTCTTTGGACAGGATTTCTGCGACTAAGTCCGGTATGTCATCCGGGTTGTCCTCTACGGAGACCGGTGCCCCTTGGGCAAGCTGCCGGAAAAGGTCCGAGGCATACAGCATCAGCAACCAAAGGTTCCGCACCGGGATTTTGCCTACGTAGCCTGCTTGCGCAGGGTCGGCCTCCGCTTCCGGCAATATGGCTGCAACATCACTCATGTTTTCAGATCCTTAGCGTCCTTGGAGTCCTTAAAACCCCTTCAGGAGCTGTTCTTTGGCCTTCCCGGCTTTACCCGGTGAGTCAAACCAATACTCATCCAGGAGAGGGCCAATTTCTGTGTCCACCACTTCGCGAAACCACTCCCGCGCATCATCGATATGCATGCCGGCCGGCGGGGTGACATAGCTGTGTCCAATGCTGAACTGCTCACCCAAACCGGAATCAGAGGTGATTTCAGCATTCAGAGACAAGATTCTGCTTTCAATTTCATTCAGGATTTCCGTGCTTATTCCGGCTTGGGTTTGGACCCATTCTTTCCATGCTTTCCCGAGTGTCGGTTTTAGGTCGATAAAGGCAAATCTCCGCCGCAGGGCCAGATCGACCAAAGCGAGCGACCTGTCGGCAATATTCATGGTGCCAATCACATACAGGTTGCCGGGAATAAACACCCGCTCGCCGCCGTAGGAAAGCTCTAATGCTTCAGCGGGTGTCCTCTTGTCCGGCTCCAGCAGGGTCAACATCTCGCCCAATATCTGGGCGGGGTTGCCCCGGTTGATTTCTTCGATGACGATGACATGTTTTGTACTTGGTTCACTTTTAGCAGCTCGGATCATTTCCACAAACGGGCCGTCCGTCAACGTAATTTTGCCGTCTCCGGACGGCCTCCAGCCCCGGACAAAGTCCTCGTATGACAGGTTGGGGTGGAACTGTACGGCCCTCACCTTACTGCCATTTTTCTGCCCGATCAGCGCAAATGCCAGCCTTTTGGCAAGCCATGTTTTTCCTGTGCCGGGCGGGCCCTGAAGAATGAGGTTTTTCTTTGTTTGCAGCCGCCTCAGCATTTTCTCCAGCTTCTCTTGTTCGATAAAACAACCGTCCGAAATAATATTATCAACGGAGTAGGGTTCAATTGGAGCAATCATCATTTCTTCTCCCGGCTCTTCTTCTGTTTTCGAGTCATTACCGGCGGATGGCCCGTTACGATTAGGCTCCTTTATTTTATTGTCCACAATCCAAAGAAATGATTGGATGTCCACCATATCTTTAGGTTCAAATGGGCTCAAAGATTCATATAAGAATGCTCCAAACTTCTGAATTTCCCAAAATTGTTTGTAGGACAGATACGCCCCTTGTTTGACTATAGAAAAACCATAGCGTTTCATCGCTCTTATCAGCAAAGCACTTTTACAGGCAAAATATTTGTCGGGGTTATGAAGAAAGGCCGGAAATAATATAGTCATCAAAAATATATTTGCCGGTATACCTATATTTACCATAGATTCTTTCGTTTTATTAAAGATATCTTCGTCAATATTATCCTCTGTAACGGCCTTGAACCACAGTGCCACATCTGATTGAAAATCGGGGTTTGAGCGGAGTTTTTTGACTGTCTCCCGCCAGTTGTGGAAATTGGCCGGTTCCATGATTTGCAGATAAATGTCTGTCGCATTGCTCCCATCATCGTCTAATGCCGCAAACCATTCTGCTGCATTCTTTATCGCCGTATCCGTGTAGAAATGCTCTCGGTCTGCATACATCTTCCCCGGATTGGAGAATGAAGTGAAGTCCGTGCAGACGGACTGAAATGTACGGATATCCTTTTCTAACGCACTTAATTTTGCTGATGTTTCGTCACCTTTGAAACGGCATGCAGCGAGAGACAGATCGGGAAAGGAATGCACCGGAGAGGCCTCTTCCAAAAAGCGTGTTTCCAGGGTTTCCAGTACGGTCAGATAGTCGTTTGCACCGGCGTATCCCTGAGGGCCGTTGAGCCCGATTTTGATGTTCAGTTTCTCGCTGATATAATCCCGGGACCGACTGTCAAGGGTCGGGAAATTCCACGGACGGATCCAGAACAGCCCCATAGTCAAATTCCAACCGACACCGAGCCTTTCTGTGGCATTGTCATAGGCAGAAACAAAAGCCGCCCTGGCTTTGGCATCGCCGGAATCCGAGAAGGCTATAGCCCGGTCAAATATTTCCCACAGAGCATCAATGTCATCCGGTTTCCTTTTGCCGGCAAACCCAAAGAACATCGATGCTCTGTGAGAGGTATGCGATAGTTCATTATTAAGAGTGGGTATGCCTTCCAATGAATCCGGCATAGTTTCCTCCACTCCCAGAAAAGCGGCCAGTTCAGCGGCAATACTTTTTCTGTTTGCATTGGTAATTTTATAACTGACATCGGTAACATAGTAATTAAAGATTCCCATGACTGTAAACGGACAAATATCTTTTAGCGGACCGACAGAGCCGTCCGGAAATTTGTCCTGTAGATAGGAGAGGTCTTTCCTTTTTGCTGCAATGGAATATATGCCTTCCAGCAGTTCGCTTCGCCTGTTTCTGTACAGAAGAAGTTTGTCGGCAACAGCCTCGTAAAAGGATGTATCACCGAACCGATTCCGCCAATACGGGTCATTGCGGAAGCGGTCGTAATCCTGTTGCTCATTGTGGAAAGTAAAGGCGATTAGGGCGGCGTTATACCAACCGCCATTGAGTGAAACACGCCATACGGTGTTTCCCCGGTATGTGTAAAAGTACCATTTTCTTGGCGGGTCAAAAGGGGTCCATTCCACGTCTACAGTCCGGCCGTCACCGCAGTTCCCTGTTACTGTACCGGTGGCCTTGATGTCCATTACGCAGACTCTGTATCCGTAATTGCCAAATGGGAGATTATTCTTTTGAGTGTAATTGGCTTTCATTGCAATCGGGGCACCGACCGGGATGGATTTTATCAGGCTACGGTTTTTGTTTGAGTCTCCATCCTGCCAGATTCCGTCCCGGAGAAATCGGCTTGTGTTGGTTTGGTCGGCCCCGACAAACCAATATTCTTCTGTGCCGGTTCCTTCCGGTTTAGCGGCCATAGCGGTCATATACTGTCTCCTGTTTCAAAATCATGGTTTTTCTTTTGTTTCGTAATCGGCATCATGATGGGTCCGGGGCCTCTGCCATTTTTTCCGGCTTCTTAATGCGCAACTTGCCGGAGATGGGTCGAACAGAAACAAGCATTTTCAAGTGCCGTTTGTTTTGGTTCTTTGTCTTCTTTGAGCAACTTGGGGTAACACAGGCACATTCTATGTTCCTATTTTCCGGCAAAAAATATTGGTCTTAATCAACACGTCCCGGAGCAAATAGTTAGGTTTCGGTAAATTTTTTCCAGACTCATACAGCATCTTTTTGCGCTACATATACCTTCACTGTACCAGACAAAAACTTCTTAAGAGATTCAGGAGCCCTACACCGTGTTGAAATATCAATAACGGCACGGGAATGTGAAAAGTTCGTTGAGTTTTTAGGTTGGGTTGTAACCGACTTAATAATTGGCATTTCCAAACAATCCCTGTGAACTGACAAGCAAAATTCAGTCAAGAACCATAGCAAATATTTACCTCGCGTAAATTTCAGATGCCTGTCCTTCTCACAGAACTCTGCACAACCCCCTTCTATAAAGTAACCAGCATCGATCTCCAGGCTACACTGTCTATGTATATACTCTGTAACATTCTTTTGTTTCCCGGGCCGAAGAACAGGTTTTAGCTCCCCTTCCTTTATTTTAAATAGATGTTTCATCTCAATATTTTTTAGATATGCTTTACGCTTCTTTTTTTGCCAACTAACAATCCAAGACATGACCGGAACCATCTCCTTAATGAAACTCGTCAATCCAACATTAAAAAGATCTTTAATTTCCGTCTTATCATCAACAGAGAGCGCGGTAAAACCGAGAATTTCTGTTAAGACACGTTCACATGTATTCCAGTTGACTACATCATTCTCGATAGAATAATTATCAGTAATATATACATTACTTTCATTAGGGAGCTTGACACCTGTAAACTCCGTCAGATCTCGATCGATGAAAAATACGACCTGAGACTTATCGTATGTTCGCCAGTCGATCTTACCGAACAATTCAACCACATTGTCGAAGCCTCCAACCTCCAACAACTCAATCTCCCAATTATTATCCACATAGCTCCCAATCGGCCCTTTGTAAAACGACAGATCACTCTTGCCCTCGCAAAAGCCATATATGACCTTACTGTCCCTTTTGTAATTGCACTTAAATTTATGAAGACAAATCTGAACCTTACTTTCCAGAGCTTTCTTGTGCAGTTCAAGCATGCTCATCAATTAACATCCTTTATGAACTCGCCAAGACTATGAGCATATTTCTCCAAATCATTTTCATAAATAAATGGAGAATGTGTGACAGCCAAGAAGCCAGAGCAAAGGTCGCTTTGAGATATATCTTGCAAAAACTTACTCTGCCAAGGAACCGACAGAGATAATTCCGGCTCATCAATCATAACGAAGAAGGTGATGTCTCCAGATAGGTACAAATGACTAAACAGAGATACAATTTGCTTTTCCCCGGATGAAAGCTGGCTCAATTCAATTGCATCATCATGCTTTTTGCCAGCTACCTTGAAATCAAATGAAGAGCTTGTATATTTGAGGTATTTGTCGCCCATATAATTATTACACACCTCGCAAAAACGTAGTATACCCTGCTCCTCACGTTCTAGCTCCTGATGAAAACTTAGTAACTTAGAAAAATAATGGCAAATGACCTTCTGGTGCTCGTCAATTTTAGCATCATTTTTTACATTCTGAATTGTGTCAACTAGATGCTCTTTACTGCTTTTTGCTAAGATTTTTGGGTCAATCCGCTCTAGAATATTTCTGACTGTTTCTTCCTCTACAGCCTTAATTTCCTTAACATCAACCTTGTCGTACTTCTTGTCTACAACATCTCCTAAGTAGGCAAGAGTTAGAGAGTTTAGTTTGTTGCGAGTAAACTCTTTCAGGTATTCAAGCTTTCGATCGATAGCTTCTTTAACGTCATTCATCCCAAATTCAACGAGTTCGGTGTATACCTGCTTATCGCTGCCATGAAATGGAAGCATCCTCCGCCTTTGATTCCTACGAAACTCATCTGTATCGAAGTCAGTAAAGATATAGCTCAATTCTTGCTCAATCCTTCTATAGGTTGGAAGGTATAAAATCTGATTCTTTTCAATGTGAGATTTAAGATCACCCAGCTTCTCTTCCACCTCTGGTTTGATCCCAGCCCCTCCAAATAAACCTGACTGAGAGTGTAGTTCGCGCATTACAACACGAGCCGAAACCCCATATTGTTCGCAAATAAATTCCAGCTCATTGATGTCAATATCACCTTCACGAGACAGCATCATCCTAACATGATCCCTAACTGGAAGAGGTAGTCGTTTTAGGAATCGCTTATCAGAAAACGGTGCTTGTTTGGATATGTCGGATTTAGAGATGGTTAAAGATTTGCCACCCAATGTTATCGATACGGAATCAAAAGCATACTTAGACAAGCCACTCCACTGACAACTCAAAACGAGGAAGAGTATCCGCAAAACTGTTGTTTTACCCGCCCCATTTTCTCCAACAAGAATCAATCTGTTGTCGCTAAATTTTAAGGTGCAATCTTGTCGCCCATACAGCTTTTTGATTCTAAATCTTGTTAGCTCCATATCGAACTCCTCCATTGTTATATAACTTCAAACCCTGTGTCTCAAACATCAACGATCCTTATACCTCAGACGGTAACAGATATTTAAATCTACCAGATCAATTATACCCCAAAACCCACACACCCCCACCAACCCCAACCAACACACTTATACCATTCCCGGAAAATAATAAACGATTCTTCTTTTTATAGCAAGAACAACCTTAGCCGGACAACAGACACCCCTCACCGGCACCCTTCCCCAACACGCAACTCACCGGAGAGGAGTTTTGGCAGAAGAGTGTCACGGAGGTTGGTGAGAGCTTGGTTTTGAATCTTCAACTGATCGATTCGGCTGTAATTAGGGACCATTAGCTCGTTCCATATTTCAACTATATTGAAAGACGGTTGTATTGTGGGGATGTCTCCAAGTTCAGTTAGGCTGACATTTGCTTGGACTGCCTGAACAATTCTTGAATGAATTCTGTCTTGGACAAACTTCCCCCTTAAATGCTCCAGTAAATAGAGCGATGGAGTTGGGGCATCAGGTCGAACAAATGCAACCGCCTGATTTGCGTTTGAGTCATTTAAAGATTCGGGGACTAGAGCCACTCTTCCTATTGTTCCTGCAATACTAAACAGAACATCACCAGTATATAGTCTTGATCGACTTAGTTTTTTTTCGTGAATACTTCGCGGGATTACTTCGAGACCAGATTCAGACAAATAACCATTATCAGAAATATCTCTAACTTTAATGAAAGGTATTGTTGGTTCATCCAGAGCAGCATCCATATCTGCTTTCCTGGGGGTCGTACCCTTTGAAATCTTGGACGATAGATATCGTAATTCTTTCACCCCCCACCCCCTCGGAATCCACCCCATTTCTTTCGTTTCTGTAAAGGAATCCGGGAAATCTTTGGCGGCCTCCCGGTTGGCGTTACCATCGGCCAAAGCCTTGCGGCGCAATTCCGCCCGTGCTTTGAACTCCTCAGGAATCTCCTTTCCGGCCGCCAGAGCGTTATCGATCACCGGATCAAAGTCCACAAACCAACTTTGAAACAATGCCTGCGCCATGCCCTCCAATGTTGCATTCATTCGCCGGTTCAATTCGATTTTGTCGTCCAATGAACCGAGAATGTGGGCTATGGCCTTTTGTTCGGGGAGTGGTGGAATTTCTACACCTACAACATATACTGCGGCCCTTGTGGTCGAAGGGATTGGAGACCCGTCATCGATCTCTCCAAGCTTGTGATGAATTATCGCATAATACAGCCACTGCATATCCAGCTCTGTCTTCGGCTTCACATAGTATGCTGTATCGATAACGAAAAAAGGATTTTTGCTATAACGAACCCCACGATAGGCTCCTTTGCGTCCAAGTATCACTCCGGGACCATCTGTCAGAGGTTTCTCAGTCCAGCCCACTGCGCCATTAGAGCCGTATACAGGGATAGTCCCATTGGATTCCCTGTATCCTTTCAAGGACTTTCCGTATTCTAAGGAGATTTCCTCTCCCCATGTACTGGAATGCCACTCACTCGGCATAAGCCGCCCCTTTTACACCTGACGGCGAATAATAACGAGTGGCATTGCGGAGCATTTCAGCAAGGGCCTCGGTTTTGTATCTTCTGTGCTTAATAAAAATCATTGTACTTTCCAAACCCTTTTTTGTAGTCTACCGAAGTCGGATACAAGAATGAGGTCATCGGTTTTTACCGTATTTTTTACCGCACTTTGTGCGGCGGTTACAATACTCCGGAGCATAAACTCGATAAAGCCGCTGCATTCGCCCTGTTTCCCGGCCGGCACAAACGCAAGGCTCACCATTCCAAAAGTAATCTTATATGGGCGATAATACGCCATTATCCGTATAGCTCTCGGGCATGAAATCATTCTTTAGCCACAGTGTCGATATGGTGCTTGGACGAATGATGAGTTATATTCCTTATTCACCCTTCTGCTCCCCCCTTTTATCAGGCAACTCACTTTCTTTTCAGAGGATTTTACCCGCCGCTCCAGCTTTTTAAGGTCTTCCTCCGGAGGCAGCTCCTCGGGCTTGATGCCCCGCTCTCCCAGCATGGTTCGGACGCTGGTGTTGTTTTGAACATGCTCGCCGGTAATGGCCGACTCGCCTTGCAAATCATTTTCTTTCACGTTGTGGTTGGTAATCTCTGCCGCCAAATTTTTGGCGGCAATAGTGACCGTAGGCAAGAAGTCCGCCAGCGGACGATTGCCGGATACCTCCAACTTCTTTTTCATACTCTGCGTGGTATGGCCCCCGAACAGAGTCGCATCGCCTTTAAATCGAATGCGCCCGAAACCCTGATTGTCCACCCCGCGTTCATAGATATTTTTGGAAAGCTCCATCTCCGACTCGGTCAATTTCCGGCGTGCTTGCAGCCGGTCATGAAGCCGAAGGCGTTCTTCGATAAGTTCCTGCTTACGAGTCTGCAAGGCAAAATAGGTCTGGGCAAAAGCAATGGGTTCTTTGCGGGGATCTCCATTCTGAGCAATGAGATAACAGGCATAGCGGGTCAGCACAATGTCATCGATAGAACGCTCTGCACCGGATCCGATATCAACCATTTTGCTGACGTCAGCAAAATGGTTTTGAACAACCGCACCAGCGGTTTTGCAGGATTTTTTTGCTTTCTCAACAACCTCCAAAAAATTGCGCCATTGCGCATATCCGAGTATTTGCTGCAAATCCCGTGCATACCAAAATTCAACATCCGAATCTTTGACCATTTGCTGCAAAGCATCAAACGAGCTCTTTAGTTTTGTGATCGTGTTTTTGTTCATACTTGCCTCTCCGCCTCATTCACCCTAAATTCCGCCTTATCACCCCGGAAGTCCTGTCTCTGTCGGGGGTTTCTCTTTGTCTGCTCCCCATACACCCAACCCATGATCCAACCCATAACCCAACACTTCCGGATTCTTCCGAATCAACGGACCCGTCATCGCTACTTACCGTCCTGATACTTCTTAAAGTTCTCGGCCTGCTCGAAAATCTCTTTATAGACCTCGTCCCGGTCCACAGGCGGATAACCATTCTCAGCCAACAAAATAATCAGGGCAACTTTTAACTCGGCCTTTATGTCTGCACGGTGGCTCCAATCGGTGTATTGGGCCTTGTCATCCACCACCTTTTTGACCTCTTTGGCAAGCTTCAGCAGTTTATCCTCCGGGTATACAAAATCGTATTTCACCGTCAACGCTTTCAGAATGTCATAGAAGGCCTTTTCCTCGAAGTTGATTCCAAGGTCTTCAAACGAATCCTTTTCTTTTTTCAAAGCACCAATCAAGTCTATGATTTCCTCTGTGAAATCTTCCAAGACACTGCTGACAAGGACATCCTCTTCCTTGCGCTCGTTGTACTTTTCGACAAGGGATTTAAATTTCTCGGAGAAATCCATCCCCTTGATCCTGTTCACCTTTTTGAAATCATCGATGGCCTTTGCCAGCAATTGTTGTAGAAGCTTTATTTTGGTGTGGGGCAGCTTAATTTTTTCAATTTTAGCCAGATAGTCCTCATCAAAAATATCAAATTCCTTGCCGTGGTCTTCCCCCATTTTAAAAATCTCTTCAACGCCGTCACTTTGGAGTGCTGCCTCGATCATCTCGCGCACACGGGCATTCATTTGGGCCGTGTCAGGGGCATTGCCCTTTGTCAGCTTGAATACGATGGATCTTACGGCCAGATAGAAGTGAACATCATCACGTTCGGCCTGACAGAACTCCTCACTCCCACTGCAAATGTCATAGGCGGCCTTCAAACGCTTGACCAAATACATGAAACGTTTTTCCATCTCCTGAGTACACTGGACAAACTCAGCAGCCATATTCAGGCACTCGAGCTGCCCAAGTGGCGAGCCCGAAAAGTAGGCAGTCCTGTCGAACCGGTAAAAAATCTTTCCGAGCAGGTCCAGATGGTCTTTGACGGCGACAATGGACTGCCCGATCTCTTCAAAGTTGGAGTTCTCGGCCTTTGAATACTGGGCTAAAGCCTGATTCATTTGCCGCTTAATACCGATATAATCGACTACCAAACCTTTTTCTTTGCCTTCAAACTTTCTGTTCACACGGGAAATGGTTTGAATCAAATTGTGCCGCTGCACCGGCTTATCAATATAAATGGTATCCAGAAAAGGCACGTCAAAGCCGGTCAGCCACATATCAACCAGAATGGCTATTTTAAAGTTTGATTTCCCGTTTTTAAACTGCCTGTCCAGCTCTTTCCGATAGTCTTTACTTCCCAGAATATCGTAGAGCTCTTTTGGGTCATCTTTGCCACGGGTCATAATCATTTTTACCCGTTCGACAGGCTTGATCTCTTTGCGCTCTTTCTCCGTCAGTTCCGCGCCTTCCTCACAGATCTTTATTTCGGCCCACTCCGGACGCAGCAAAATAAGCTCCTTGTAAAAGGCATACGCAATCTGCCTGCTCGAACTGACAAACATGGCCTTGCCCTTTACCGTAGAGCCCTCTGAAACCCGGTTTTCATAATGTTTCACAAAGTCCCCGGCCAAAGCCTTAATTCGGTCGGGGTCGCCCAGTATGGAGTTCATCCGGACATTCGCTTTTTTGCTTTCTTCAATCTGGTATTCCGATGCACCATCCTTGGCGCACTGAGCATAGTAAGCTTCAATTTCCCCCAGTTTGCTGCTGTCCAGCAACACCTTTGCCGCCCGGCCTTCATAAACGATACGCACGGTAATCTCGTCCTTGACGGACTCCGCCATGGTATAGGCATCCACCACTTGACCAAACACATCCAGAGTCGCGTCAATCGGAGTCCCGGTAAACCCGACATAGGTCGCATTGGGCAGTGAGTCGTGCAGGTACTTGGCAAAGCCATAAGTGCGCCGAACGCCCTCTTCCGTGGCCCGTACTTTCTGATCCAGATTGACCTGGCTGCGGTGAGCTTCATCGGAAATACAGATCACATTGTTGCGGTCCGTCAAAAGCTCTGCATCCTCGGTAAACTTGTGGATTGTGCTGAGGAAGACACCGCCGCTGTTGCGGCCCTTGAGCAATTCCCGGAGATGCTGCCGGCTTTCCACACTGATTACCGACTCATCGCCGATATAGCCCTTGGCATTCGTGAAAGTCGTTGAAAGCTGGTCATCCAAATCCGTGCGATCCGTGATCATCACAATCGTGGGGCTTTTCAGTTCCACGCTGCGCATCAACAGCCGCGTCAGAAACAACATCGTCAGGCTCTTGCCGCAGCCCGTCGCGCCAAAATAGGTGCCGCCTTTGCCGTCCCCCTCGGGCTTCATCTCCCGCAGAATATTGGAATACAGTTTCGTCACCGCATAGTACTGCGGGTAGCGGCACAGAATTTTTTCCTCCGTGCGGGACACGTCCGGAACATAGACAAAGTTGCGGATCACATCACAGAGCGTGGAGCGGTTAAACAAGCCACCAATCATGGTATAAAGAGAATTAATACCATCCTGCGCGATTTGGCCGGCTTTGCCGGCCAAATCGGAATTCATGGATCTCCATGCGTAGAAAAACTGATAGGGCGCAAAGAAAGAACCGGCCTTATTATTGACACCGTCACTAATGATGCAAATCGCATTATATTTAAACAGCTCCGGAATATCCCGGCCGTAGCGGTCTGTCAGTTGAACATAGGCATCATGTATGGTGGCCTCTTCGCGGATGGCATTTTTGAATTCAAAGACCACCAGGGGCAAGCCGTTGATGTAAATAATGGCATCTGCTATCCGCTTTTCGGATCCGGTAATTTCAAACTGATTCACAACTTTATAAGTATTGTCGGTAGCGTTATATGCCGTGGATTCTTCGGCAACAACGGTCTCCATCTCTGTGGGCTTTGGCACCCGCAGCTCTGTCAGGCCCCGGTAGTCAATCAGCCGGATGTACAGGTCTTTTTGGCTGCGGTCTTCACGCTTCAGCAAAAAACCGTCAGAAACCATCTTCATGATTTGTTTGTTGCTTTCGTAGAGATCGGACGCGGAAAAGGCCTCTAACTTTCGGATGATCGAATCAATCTCATTTGCGGTGATATTGTCGGCCGTATGGCTCCGAAACAGGTACGCCTTTAGATCTTCCCTGAGCAGAACCTCATTGGGTTCTCTTACAATCGTTTGCCCAAGAACGTGCTCATAGCCCTCAATTTTCAAAAGTTCGATGATAGCCGCTTCCAGTTTGGTTTCGGTAAATTTACTCATCAATCACCTCCCAATGCCCCCCTTTGGCAGGGCCCACTCGCTTAATCCAACCATGATCTTTTAGATACTTGATATTCTTTTCAATGCTGGTTGAACCAATACCTACGATCTCTACCAGGCTGGCTTGGCTGACGGTAGGGTTATTCCGCATGGTATTCAGAATCTTTTTGCGATTTTCACCCATCTTTCCACGCTCTTTCACCCCTCCTTTACCGTCCTTTTCACCCCTCTTTTTATCTTCTTTCACCCCTCTTTTATCATCTTTTTCACCCCTCTTTTCATCTTCTTCTACCCCTCTTTTATCTCCATTTTCACCCTCCTTTATACTCTTTTCCACCCCTCTTTTATCATCTTTTTCATATCTCTCTCCACCTTCTTTCACCCCTATTGTATCATCCTTTTCACGCCTCTTTTCATCTTCTTTTAGCCCCCCTTTATCTCCATTTCCACCCCTCTTTTCACCCCTCTTTTCAACCTCTTTTACCCCTCTTTCATCTCGTTTTTCACCCCTCTTTTCACCTTCTGTCACCCCTCCTCTACCTCCTTTTTCACCCCTCTTTTCAATTTCTTTTACCCCTCTTTTACTTTCTTTCAGAGACTCAATATAGCCTTCTGTAAATTTAAAACAGACTTCCAAAAAATTCTCACTGAAACAAAAAATGTCCTGAGAGTAGGCATGAAGGATTCGGTCCACGCCGGAGCCCAATTGCTCAACCAGTTTCAGATCTCTGTATATACGCATGATTTCCCGATTCCGGACCATGGAGCGACCATCAAAAAATTCTTCTTTACTAAGACCGGAAATCAGCCCTCCATAAGAAGTAATTGTAAGACGATCCGCATAAATCTCCACCACAGGTGTCACTTCGCAGGTATAATCATTGTGTACCATGGCATTAATCAATGCCTCTCGCAGGGCTCTTCTATCGATCATGCTCTTTTGCAACCGCCGGGCCCCACCAGTGATTTTCGTGAAGGTCTTGTTTTCAACTTCCAGCTTATCCAGAACCCGGTCAGTTGCCTTGATTAACGAACAGTAGCCATACTCTTCATTCTCCATCAGATCAACTTTGTCGGTTCCTGCATACTTGGCGACTTTGATCGACACCCTGTTTTCGTCCGCCAGCAGGTAGGCCACATAGTTCAATTCGCCATTAGGGGTATAAAGATCGAGGTTTTCCGGAAAGTATTCATTTACCGGCAAATCTTTTTCATCGTAATAAATTTTAAGTTGATTGAAACTCAGTTTGGCCATAGGTGATGGGATATTTCGCAGAGAATTACGAGTGCGGGAGGCATAGAGCCGATCAATCAGTTTCGTGGTGAGCTGTTGGGTGCCTGTGCCAATTCGGATATGCGCACCTGCCGGAGAGAGACCGTATTTTTTAAGATAGTACGGTTTTTCCGTGCCTCGGGTCACAATGATGCGAATCACCGGTTTGCCTTGGATATCCTGTGTCACCACATCAAAAAAGCCAAGTGTCGTGGGCAGAATATTGTTTTTAATGCGGTCGGTAATGGCAAGTGGCAGTTTGTCAGGGTCATTTACGCCAATAACGGTGCCGTCATTCTCCACGCCGATATAGATGTGCCCACCCTTGGCAGAATTCAAAAATGCCACGACTTCTTTTTCAAAGGTATCGGTCAGTTCCCGCTTAAATTCGGTGCCTTCGTCTTCGTAGGGGTGAAAGGTGGCCATGATTTGTCCCTTTTCCTTTGGCTAACGTAGAATAGAACCCCGGAGCAGCATCCCCAAGTTTTATTTTATATCTATTCATCATTGACTATACCGAACGGAAACCGGCGTTTTCAAGCACCGTTTGTGCTGGGCCCTTGTCTTCTTTGGATAGCTTGGGTCAGCACAGGAATATTCTGTTTTCCTATTTTCCGGCAAACAATATCGGTCTTAATCAACACGTCCCGGGGCGGATAGTGGGGTTTGGGTGAGTTTTATTGATTATGCCTTTGACCCTTATTTTCCATATCATAGGACACGGTTTGATAGTCAAATAAAGTAATTTCTTTCAATGGAAATAAATCTGTTGCTTTTTGTAAATCTTGTTCCTTTTGTTCTATAGTACTTGAAATATATACTTTATCAATTTGCGAATGATTAATGGCATTAAAAATATGCCCATCATTTTCAGCAAGTGAACTACCAAAAATAACAATTGAACCTGATAAGGAAGCTAATACTTCAGAACATTTTTTTAAGTAGGTATTGTCAGCAATTTGCTTTTCTTTTTCTTCTTGGCCATTGGTCAATATGCACACAATATCTTTTTCTTCTGCATTTATAATATTTCCGAATCTTTCATACAGTGCTTTATCTTGTTTTTGGGTTATCTTTTTTATTGTTCCTCTATCTTTATAGATATGAAAACTCCCATGTAAAAAAAATATATTTTGATCTGGATTTATATCAAACAATTCTTTACTAAAACCATCATTTAGATTAGTTAATTTTGAATTTTCTTTTTCTTCTTCTAATATTAGATCGGAAGCTTTTTCTATATCTCCGGCACTCCAACCCTTATTAGATCTTTTAGCCCAAAGCTTAATCTGGCTCTGAAAATAACTTTTTGTTATTTTATTTAGATCAATTTTTACAGTATTATCATTAGTACCTATAAAAGAACGCCCATTTTTTCTTATATTTTGAATTTCCTTATAAATATTATTTTGATTCTGATCTAAGTCTTCTCTTTGAAATAACTCTGTATTCTGAAATGCAACTGTTGGTTGTTTTTCATCTGCTGTTTTTTTAAATTTCATTAAAAGAAGATATAGGAAATTATCATAATTGAGTGTGAAGTAATTAGAAAAATTTTTAAATAATAAATATATATTTTTATTGTTTTCTTGATAAATCTCTTTTACATTTTCTTTAACAATACTTGAGGCAGATTTCATAAAGTCAAATTTGACCTTATTTTCTATATAAGACTCTAAGAATTTTTTTATCTCAGATCCTTCTCCTAGTAGAGATTGTTTCATTTTTCCAATGAGCTTTTCGATATCATAAGAATCTTGTTCTATTTCAGCTGCAATCTTTTTATAAACAGGTTCTTCATCTTGCATTCTTGTAAAAATACTTTTGTAATCAGTAGAAATACCTAAAGAATTATTAAAGCCATTACCTAACAGCAGATGACATTCTTGTTTCCTTGCTTCTAATTCTTCTAAAAGTTCAGAATAGCTTATTATTATAGTACTTTGACTCATATATCACTTCCTCTTTTTCCCAAGTTTTTTCCCTGGCAGTTCAATAATGGCTTATTATAGCTTATCTTCGGTCAATTTCATAATTTCCTTATAACCAACGATTTTGGATATATTCTAAATTTCCACGCTTGGGTAAATAGTCGTTGTAATAGCGTGATTTAAACTCTGTAATTACATTTTTTTTCTCAATTAACTCATTTTCAAGTAAATACATTAATGCAATTGACGGGCTTCTTGACTCACCTAAACTACAGTAAATAAATACAATTTCATTATTATCTAATGAACTCTTAATAAAACTTAATGCGGAGTTTACCATATCGTCATTAACATAAGCAGGGTTATCCCCATCGATCATGTTTAAGTAAATAGCGTTATTAGTTTGTTTGAACAGATAATGAGGGTTGTCTTTATTACAACCTCTACCAGACCAACCAACTACAGATTGATGAGTAACAAATCCTGAAGCACGATTAAGAGCACAGACAATTTTCATACCTTCGCTAACAGCTTGCTGATGCTCTTCTTTGGTTCCTACATATATGTTCCAATTTCCGATTTTCTGCATATTTAACTATCCCTAATGGTTAATGAGTAATCACCGCAATACATTAAAAGTAACTAAGATATAGTTTCTTTTAATGCTCTTCCTTCGCTTCCCCACGAGCATGGGGGTAGCCTTGTTGTTCCGGCAGTTCAATAAGGGCTTGTTATAGCTTATCTTCGGTGAATTGCATTCGTTAAGCCTTTGACCCTTCTTTTTCCGCATCCCCAACCAATAATAAACGATTCTTCTTTTTATAGCAAGAACAACCTTAGCCGGACAACAAACACCCATACCGGCACCCATACCAATTCCCACCGGTACCCTTCCCCCGGGCCAACCATCATCGGCCTACCCTTTTATTATTCCGGTACTATTATCACACTATTCTTTCCCCATCCCCAACACGCAACTCACCGGAAATGAGTTTTGGTAAAAGAGTGTCCCGGAGTTTGGTAAGTGTTTCATTTTGCTTCTCATTGAAAAATTGCTTATCTCTATAGACCTGCACCGCGTCCGAGAACTCTTTACAAACCTCTAGTGATAGAGGAAACTTCATCTGTTTATTTTTTAATGCCGTGTAAGTAATCTGAGGCTGTGCCGACCCACTAACACAATCTGAAAAGTTTTCACTCAGGAAATATAGGTATAAAAAATATTCTGAGCCAAATTTAGCGGTGCAAGCAAATGAGTTATTAGAGACCCACGCACTAGATTTTGTAGTTTTAATTAGACCGCAATTTGAGCCCCTACATGTCATTAATGTTATGGGTTCATCGTAAGCCTTTTTCTGACTGTACCCGAGAATCCCATTCCCGCCCCAAACAGGATATTTGTGAGTTTCATCAGGCTTTTCTTCCATTTCATTCTTAGCGAGATAGCGACCCTGCTTGGTGGTAACAAGATTTTCGAATGTCACAGATTCCCAACCCCTCGGAATCCAACCCATTTCTTTAGTATGTGTAAATTCCGCAGGGAAAAGCTTCCGGACATCTTCCGGCAACGGTTTCCAGCCCTCTCCGAGGGCCTTGCGCAATTCCGCCCGTGCTTGCAACTCCTCCGGAATCTTATTCCCGGCGGCCAGAGCGTTATCGATCACCGGATCAAAATTTACAAACCAACTTTGAAACAATGCCTGGGCCATGCCCTCCAATGTTGCATTCATTTGGCGGTTTAGTTCTATTTTGTCATCTAATGAGCCCAAAATATGGGCTATGGCTTTTTGTTCGGGGAGGGGTGGGAGATTTAATTCAAATTTAGAACAATCTCCTACCCTAATATGACTTACAACTGAACCCGAACCTTCATGTAAATAAAATTGGTGTTGCAGGTCATGGGAGAGAAAACTATACAGCAAAAACCTCGGATCGAGCTGATTCTTATCAGCTCTGTACTGCATGATCCTTTGGCCCAGGAATATCTTTGAGTCGGTTTTTACTATACCTACTTGACCAAGAGGAGCCTCGCGCGTTAGTAATACATCATCTCTTTCCACCTGAGCTCTTCCTGTCCACTTGCGAAAAACATCCTCCTCAACATAACGACACCCATCAAGAGATACTCGCCCATCTTTAATGTTGGGAGTTCTTATCATGCGAAAGGGTGTTTCTTGTTCGACAACCGGAGCTGTTTTGTTGACACAATCGACAATCAACTCACACACATCAGCAATCAAAACTCTAGGCCACCCACTCGGCACTCCCTGCTCTTCTTTCCACGCTTGCAGAAGGACCCGCTCGGCCTGGATATTCTCACGGAATTGTTCAGGAATCTCATCCCACAAAAAGAAATCGACACGGAAAGGAAGCCGGCTCTCCTCAAAGGCTTCCCGGAGACTGGCGGCTGCGATTTTCTGTGAGGTAAAGGCGACCATATCGAGGTCGGACGATGGTTTGGATGTAAATTTGACGCGGGAGCCATAGGCCCAGACTTCTGTGCCGGGCAAGTAGCGTTTCAGGAGTTCTGTAATCTCTTTTCTTTGCGCAAGTGTCAAATCAATATTATCACGTTCAATACCCATTATTCCCCATTATTTTCTATTATTTCCTATTATTCCCCGCTATATCCTATTCCCAAACGGTTTCGCTCATGGTTTGGTACAGTCCAATGGCATCATCAATAAAGTCACTCATAACTTCCAAGGCATCTTCCGCCTTTTCTCCGCTGTAGTCATGTGAGGTTCCAATTCGGGCCTTGGAGTAAACCAGCCATTGCTCTAAAGGAGATACAAACAGATTATTTTCGGATGCCAAACGCAAAATAGGTTTCGGGCTATTCGGAACTTCCGGGATTCCCAATTCTTCGCTCAGGTACCGCTTTAAAACCTTCCATAAACAATCCCAACACGTTTCAAAACGGTGAATGACCGACTCGGCAACAGCTTCCTTTATCAACTCAGGAAGGGCCATATCAGGGTTCTGATAGTTTTCAAACTGCACTTTCAAATGTTGTAGTGCCTTCCGAAAATTGTCGTATTCCATCATTGATTATTCGCCATAGCCCAAATGTTTCAGGTTCTGCCGAATCACCTCATCCAGCTTGGCCGACTCGTCCATTTGCGTGTAGAGCGTCCGGCTCATTTCGGTCATTTTGGTCTCAAAAGGGATACCATCGTCTTCGAGCAGTGCCGCGCCGACATAGCGGCCCGGCGTGAGTACGTAGTCGTGCTTGCGCATCTCTTCGAGTTTGGCGGATTTACAGTAGCCCGGTTGGTCTTCGTAGGCCCCGTCTTTCTCTGCACCACGCCCGCCCGGCCCGGCCCGCCAGGCGTGGTAGGTCCGGGCAATAGCCGCAATGTCATCGGCAGCCAGTTCCTTTTGCGTGCGGCTGATCATGGAGCCGATCTTGCGGGCATCGATAAAGAGGGTTTCGCCTTCGCGGCTGCGGTAGCCGCGTTCGGCATTGGCCTTTTTGTTTTTGGTGATAAACCACAAGCACACCGGAATCTGCGTGGTGTAGAAAAGCTGACCGGGCAGCGCAATCATGCAGTCGATAAGGTCGTTTTCCACCATCTTTTGGCGGATGGCCCCTTCGCCTGTGGTATTGGTGGACATGGAACCGTTGGCCAGTACAAAGCCCGCAACGCCATTTTCGGAGAGTTTGGAAATAATGTGCAGAATCCAGGCGTAGTTGGCGTTGCCGGTCGGCGGGATTTCGTAGCCGTTCCAGCGCGGGTCGTGGACCAGTTCGTCCGCTCCCCGCCAGTCCTTGAGGTTAAAGGGCGGGTTGGCCATGATGTAGTCGGCCTTCAAATCCGGGTGTTGGTCCTTAAAAAACGTGTCGGCGGGGACTTCACCGAGGTTGGCCGAAAGCCCGCGCACCGCAAGGTTCATTTTGGCCAGTTTGTACGTGGTGGCGGTGAACTCCTGCCCGTACACCGAAATGTCTTTGGTGTTGCCGTGGTGGCTCTGCACAAATTTCAGCGACTGCACAAACATGCCGCCCGACCCGCAGCAGGGGTCATAGATCTTGCCCTTGTAAGGTTCGATAATCTCGGCAATCAAATTGACCACGCTTTTGGCTGTATAGAACTCGCCGCCCAGCTTCCCTTCCGAGGCGGCGAACTTGCCTAAAAAGTATTCGTAGACCCGGCCAACGGTATCCTCTTCATGGTCTTCCACCGTGTCGATATTATTGATCGCATCGATTAGGGCGGAAAGCTTGCTGCCGTCCAGCCCGAGGCGGGAGAAATAGTTGTCCGGCAGCGCGCCCTTTAGCGAGGCATTGCTTTTCTCCACATCTTTCAGGGCCGAGTCGATTTTAATGGCAATATCGCCCTGCTTGGCATGCTGTTGGATATAGCTCCAACGGGAGGTTTCCGGCAGATAAAACACATTCTGCATGGTGTAGAACTCCACCCTATCGGCGTATTGGCCTTTTCCCTCTGCAAGCAACTCCGCCCGCCGTTCCTCAAACTTGTCCGCAACAAACTTCAGAAAGATCAGGCTCAGCACTACGTGCTTATATTCGGAGGACTCCACACTGCCACGCAGCCTGTTTGCAGAGTCCCAAAGGGTTTCCTCAAATGATTTCATCTTGGCTTTCGCTCCTTTTGGCTTTCGTTCCTCAATTTGTCGTGCTTTGAAAGCAGCTCGTATTTTTTCGCTGTGTCAGAATTCCCAACTCGGATATGGCATCGTTTTTTTCCACACCAAAATAAAAAATTCGATTCTTTAATACTTTTGCTTAGTGCATCTGTTAAGCCCTGTAAATACTTATCAGGGAAATCCGGGACTAGAAGAAGAAAGAGGAACTTTCGGTTTGAACAGTTTTGCAAATTCTTACCAAGTTCCGAGTAGGCAGGATTACCCAATTGTGCAAAGGCCAGCATCTTGACCGAACCGATAATCTTATCTTTAATTTCATTTAAAAATTCTAAATATCTTTTTTCACATTTTTTTGAGTTTGGCACAGTTGATTTTAGTTCGATATAGAATACCTTTTCCTGATGAAGAACAATACTTTCACATTTTTTGAGCCCATTTTTATTTTTATAATATTCAGACTTTTCCACTTGGTACATATTGTCCGGGTCAAATGGGCCCAACTCCATGCCTGATTCCCGGATATAGACAGGTTCCTGCGGGGTACTCCGCGCTGCACTCATCCTAGATCCCTTCAAAGCTTTGTTCAAACTGGGCTATTGACTCATCAATAATTTCATTGGGGGGAATGTCTTCGCTTAGCAGGTAGCTTTCCGCCTCAATTTTGCCGTTCTTGTCTTGCAGGATGATGCAGGCGGTATCTGTTTCTTTCCGGGACAGGTGGGCCAATTCATCCAGAACGGTTCGGCTGTGGGCGGCCATAAATATTTGCACGCCTTGGTCTGCCAGTGATACCAAAATTTGTATGAACTGGCGGACGTAGGCCGGGTGCAGGTTGGCTTCCGGTTCATCTATCAACAGAACGCTGTCGCGTGTGATGCTTCCGTTTTCCAACAACAGCCTGAGCTGTTGGATCTTTTTGGTGCCTTCGGCCCCTTGTTCCAGCGGGATGTATTCCCCTGTGCGGGTTTTGTAGCGAAATTCCTGGGAGGGGCCGCCGTCATGGCGTTCTACGCTTTCCGGGCCGCCATATTTTGCGGTAAAACAGCCGGATAGTTTGGCTGAATCTACCGTTGTTTGGGGGGGGTCTTTGATGAGTAGTTTTGCGGTGTCGTAATATTCCGGCTCAAAACTATGAGGGTTGTTGATGATCACTCGGTAGAGGCTCAAAAGTTCTTTGGCCGGCAGACAGACGACATTGCCGATTCGTCTCCCGCCACTTGACCCCTTTTTAGGGTAGGACAGGCCGGTTTCCTCCTTATATTCTTGGAATTGGGCTGTGATGCGGCAGTCTACAGGTACAGGTACATCGTCACCCCGCCACAGGCTGTAGAGCAGCCTAAGCAGCTTGGTTTTGCCCATGCCGTTTTTCCCGATAATCAAATTGATTTGCTGAAACTCCAGGCTGATGGCCGCAAAGTGCAGGTAGTTTTCCAGCCTGATGCGGCGTATTTTGCGCCCCGTAAAGTCCGCCTGCTGCTGCATAAGCCGCCGAACTTCATCGCGCCGCTCTTTGATCTCCGGAAGATCGTAGCCCCATTGCAGCACCTGGTTGTAGTCGGCCAGGGCCTTGTCGTATTGGCCTAAACTATGGTAGGCCCGCCCTCGGTTGTCATAGGCCGGGGCTTGTTTGGGTTCTAATTTGATAGCTCGGTTATAATCGGCTATCGCTTCCTGATATTGGCCTAAACTATAGTAGGCAAACCCTCGGTTGTAGTAGGCTTGGGCATCATCGGGTCCTAATTCGATCGCTCGATTAAAATCCGCTATCGCTTCCGGATGTTGTGCTGACTGACCATGAGAAACCCCTCGGTTATAGTAGGCTTGGGCATCATCGGGTTTTAATTCGATAGCTTGGTTATAATCTTCTATCGCTTCCTGATATTGGCTCAAATTGCCATAGACATTCCCTCGGTTGTAATAAGCTTCAGCCTGTTTCGGTTCTAATGCGATAGCTCGGTTAAAATCCGCTATCGCTTCCGGATATTGTGCTGACTGACCATAGACAAGCCCTCGGTTATGATAGGCTTCGGCCTGTTTCGGTTTTAATGCGATCGCTTGGTTAAAATCCGCTATCGCTTTCTGATATTGACCTAAGTTGCCATAGGTTAACCCCCGGTTGTTATAGGCCACCGCAAGTTTGGGTTCTAATTCGATAGCTTGGTTCAAATCTTCTATCGCTTCCCCCATTTTGCCTAGCTGATTATAGGCAGCCCCTCGGCTGTTATAGCTTAGGGCCAATTTCGGTTCTAATTCGATAGCTTGGTTAAAATCGGCGAGGGCTTCCAGATCCTTGCCTAAATAGCCATAGGTATTCCCCCGGCTGTTATAAGCATTGGCATTATCCGGTTCTAATTTGATAGCTTGGTTAAAATCCTCTATCGCTTCCTCCATTTTGCCTAGCTGATTATAGGCAACCCCTCGGCTATAATAGGCTGGGGCCGATTTCGGTTCTAATGCGATAGCCCGGTCAAAATCCGCCATCGCTTCCTCTATTTTGCCTAACTGATTATAGACAAGCCCTCGCCTGCTATAGGCTCGGGCCAATTTCGGTTCTAATGCGATAGCTTGGTTATAATCCTCTATCGCTTCCTCCATTTTGCCTGACTGACAATAAGCATCCCCCCGGTCGTTATAGGCTTGGGCATTATCCGGTTCTAATTCGATAGCCCGGTCAAAATCCGCTATCGCTTCCGGATATTGGCCTAAATTGTAATAGACTACACCTCGATTGTAGTAGGCTAAAGCCAATTTCGGTTCTAATGCGATAGCTTGGTTATAATCTTCTATCGCTTCCTCCATTTTGCCTAACTGATTATAGGTAAGCCCTCGGCTGATATAGACTTGGGCCAATTTCGGTTCTAATTCGATCGCTTGATTATAATCCTCTATCTCTTCCTCCATTTTGCCTAACTGACTATAGGCAAACCCTCGGCCGATATAGGCTAGTGCCAATTTCGGTTCTAATTCGATAGCTTGGTTATAATCCTCTATCGCTTCCTCCATTTTGCCTAGCTGATTATAGGCAGCCCCTCGGCTGTTATAGCTTAGGGCCAATTTCGGTTCTAATTCGATAGCTTGGTTAAAATCCGCTATCGCTTCCTCCATTTTGTCTAACTGATAATAAGCAGCCCCCCGGTCGTTATAGGCTTCGGCATTATCCGGTTCTAATGCGATAGCCCGGTCAAAATCCGCCATCGCTTCCTGATATTGGCCTAACTGACCATAGGCAAACCCTCGGCTGGTATAGACTTGGGCCAATTTCGGTTCTAATTCGATAGCCCGGTCAAAATCCGCTATTGCTTCCTCCATTTTGCCTAACTGACTATAGACTAGCCCTCGGTTACTACAGGCCAGCGCATCATCTGGTTTTAATTCGATAGCTTGGTTAAAATCTTTTATCGCTTCCTCCATTTTACCTAACTGATTATGGACACGCCCCCGGTTGTTATAGGCTAGTCCCAATTTCGGCTCTAATTCGATAGCCCGATCAAAATCCGCTATTGCTTCCGGATATTGGCCTAAGTCACTATAGATCTTCCCTCGATTGTTATAGGCTAGTGCCAATTTCGGTTCTAATTCGATAGCCCGCTCAAAATCCGCTGTTGCTTCCTCCATTTTGTCTAACTGATAATAAGCATACCCTCGGTTGTTATAGGCCAGCGCAAATTTGGGATCTAATTGGATAGCTCGATCAAAATCGGCTATGCCTTTCTGATATTGGCCTAACTCATCATAGCTACCCCCTCGATTACAGTAGGCTTTGGCCAATTTGGGTTCTAATTCGATAGCCCGATCAAAATCGGCAATAGCTTCCGGATATTGGCCTAAACCGTGGTAGGTCATCCCCCGTTCGTTATAGGCCTCCGCATTATCGGGTTCGTTCATTGGGGTGTTCCTCCAAGCTAGTCAAAGCTGGCTGTATCATACGTTTTTGAGGGGGCAAATGAAAGAGACGCAAGGTTTTGCGTCATATGCTGCTTTTACAGGGGGATTTCCCCCACCCGCAACTTACCGGAAATTAGTTTTGGCAGAAGAGTGTCACGGAGTTTGGTGAGCAATGCGTTTTGCTCTTTTAACTCATACAATTTTTCAGTTCTTTTTTCAGATAAATGCCAATATTTCTGAAACACCTCTGAATTGGGTATAACCCATTTTTGTTGATGTAACGCATTTCTGTTAATTCCCGGCACAGCAGAATCTGAACCTAATGATGCAATATCCATTAAAGAAAATCTTTGATACAACCAATACAAGGGAATTTCTTGGAGCTGCTTTACAAAGAAGACCGTATCAATTGGAAAGAAGTCATCATTTTCCCAAAAAATAGAACCAACGGTTCCTTTCCTGCCTACAATAATTCCCGGTCCTTTAACAAGAGCTTCTTTGTGGTATCCACCTATACCACCTGATCCGTAAACAGGACAAGGCCCCGGTTCTCTAAATTTAGAGGCTAACGCCTTTCCGTAAGCCAATTCAAGCAATTCTCCGATTTGTGCAACCCCCCACCCCCTCGGAATCCAGCCCATTTCTTTGGTTTCCTGAAAAGAATCAGGGAAAAGCTTCCGGACATCTTCCGGCAACGGTTTCCGGCCCTCTCCGAGGGCCTTGCGCAATTCCGCCCGTGCTTTGAACTCCTCCGGAATCTCCTTCCCGGCGGCCAGAGCGTTATCGATCACCGGATCAAAGTCCACAAACCAACTTTGAAACAATGCCTGCGCCATGCCCTCCAATGTTGCATTCATTTGGCGGTTTAGTTCTATTTTGTCATCCAATGAGCCGAGGATGTGGGCTATGGCTTGTTGTTCGGGGAGGGGTGGGACGGTAATTACTAATTCATGTAATTGGTTTTTACTGACATTTGGAAAAGTGGAGCCTGTAGCTGAAGATAATAATTCCGGAAGCTTAGTATCTATGAGACCTTTTAAAAAACTATTATATTCTTTTCCCTCTTTATGTCTAAATGCAGCTAGCCCACGACCTATAGCATAATCTTTATCCGACCAGTTCATTCTCCCTGTTGTTGAACCTCTCACACAAAATAAAATATCACCAGACTTTGAAAACCTTTTAGGGTCAGTAGTAAATTGAGTCGGATAAGGATGATAACTGCCAAATTCAGTAGGCCCATTTAACAAAGGAGTACCAATTTCAGTTGAATGACATTCAGTTCCTTTGGGTGACTGCCCCATTTCTATTTCAACTAATTCACCTAAAGTACTAACTATCCACTCACTCCCCATAAGCCCTCCCATTCCTCTTGGGTTTTCTCTCTGTTGCGGTTGAACCCGGCAAAGCCGGGTCGGTTTCCGAAAGCCACCCTCAAAAACAGTAAAAACGGGACTGTGGCCCCATGTAGCCGGACAGTCACCGAAAAAAGCCAAAGTGCTTGCGTTTCTGTTCTCTACAGACATTCGGGTGAATTTGTTATGGCCCTTATTACTCATCAATGTACCGACTCTCCTCAGCAATTGTCCGTACAGCATCTCTTTCATATCTATCCGCTACACCTTTCATGGTAACGGCAAATCGCTGGAACCCTTCATTCTCCACGGCCTCGGCTTTGGCTCGAAATTTAGCCGCCAACGCCCTTTCCTGTCCACCGGAGGGATCAACCGAATAAAAAACACCACGTGAGTCGAATATACCCCTGCTGAATCCACGACGTATATGCTCGGCTTCCCGGTCATTCAGTGCCGCCGCAACGGCCCGGTGTATCCACAACCCGTTTGGGTCAGCCGGAACATAAGTCAAAACTTCACCGATACTTATGAGAGCAACTTCCAGATGACCGGATTCCGTACAGAGTTCCTTTACTCTGCGGAGCCAATCACTGAAATGCTCCTCACTAAACGTTCCGTCTTCTTGGGTACCGGGCGGTTTTTTCCACATACCGAACAGTCGAAAAGCCATTGTTATAAATGCTTCAGATTCTTCGGAGGGCTCTTCCGGCGGCTGATCTGTATTTTTAGAACGATAGATCCGTTGTATTACCTCGCAGAAAAACTCGGGATCGTTGGCCAGCCTCCTTTCAAGGAGTTGGGGCCCGGCTCCATTATCATCAGTCAACAAAAGAAGATATATCCATTCTAATTGAAACAAATCATCTTCGTTCACGGAAGGGTCAGCCTGAAGAAACTTAATCAGTTTGACAATCTGGTATTCTTTCATTGCATCATCAGACTCATTAGAGGAAGCTGCTGCATTCAAAACTCGAACACATAAATTGGTATCCATTGGCTGTTTAGAACATAGCATTGTATCGATTGCTGCGTGTGGCCTGCCATATTTAAGAAACTTTTCAGCAGGGATAGTAATATCATCCCCATCCTGATAAAAATAATTAGGAACACCTGTCCAGTACTCATTTTCATGATGCTGAAGCCATTCAGAGGCGCGACCCCATGTTTCCTTAGTACATGGTAAACACGCCAAGAATTGGCCGATTTGCGCCGGTGTCCATTCCGATTTATCAATGCTATCGCACCACGCCCAATTTTTGACATAGTAACGGCCCGGGATAAAACCGCCCACTAATGCCTTATGATTCATGTCTTCTGTATCCAGGAAATGCGGCAAAAAGGTCTCTTCAAATACATCCTCGCCAATCATTCCCAGCGTGTGCCCCACCAAATAGGGTAAAGCCACGGATTCGGCAAAACAAATGACACCCTCCACACCCTGTTGCTCAAAAATCTTTGATATGGCCGTTTTACGACGAGCGATAAGTTTCTTTTGCTGCCCCTCAGAGTCTCCGTCCTCATCGTAGAGATCAAAATCATTGTCATTAAAGAGATGCTGATACAAGTTGAAAGGATCATTCGGGGCAAGCTGTTCAGTGAGGGCTTCAATTCGGACAATCCATTTATTGGCCAAAACCCATTCAGCATCTGAAAAACGGCGATGTTTATTTATCAATTTCCTGAGATGATCCCAAATAGGAAGTCGTTGTTCTTCAGCAAGTTCGGAAATGGGTTGCGATGCAAGAATTTCGATAAGTTGATCCAAAGCCGGTTGAGGCAATTTGCCAAAATGGTCAACTAATGCAGAGAGCCGGGAAGTATTATACCCGGCAGCCGATACTGCCAGCTCTGCATAAGACGAAACCTCTTCCAAATATTCCCCATGCGTTACACCTTCTTCCCAATCATCCGGAATGACCTTTCTCCAGCTTGGTTTATGTGAGTATAAAGGAATCCGGAGCTGACCGGGTAAAAGTTGGATAATCAATTTCCAGGCAACATCCGGACATTCCGTAAGGAGTGTCCGGACGGCCACTTTGCGTTTATCAACAGATGCCAGTGTTTGCGGCAGCCATGGAAGCAAAATAGTGGCAAGCGAATTTGATGGACGATTGACCCACTGACCACCCGGATCATGGCCGGCAAGTCTACCAAGCACAACACACACACGGACCAAGCATTGCTCATCCCAGGCCAGTCCTTCCAAAGCCCAAAGCAAACCGGTCAGGTAATTGCCACCGAGGAGATCCTTACCTTCCAGTGAAAAAAGCTCATCGTAGGGGCAAAGCCTCAGGTCCAATGCTTGTTCCACCGCCCCGAGAAATCCACCGGGAGCAGCTTCGGCTATAGTGGGTAATAAACGATCCAGACTACCCCAGCGAACCCAGTCCGCATCAAACAGAATTTCACGCAAGGCCAACACACAAGTACTTTCCGCCTTTTCTTGCGAACAATGATTGAATACCTCGGGAAAGCTGCCAATAAGAGCCAGACCTTCAGCTATACCTTTTCGCAAAGCGTAAGAATGGTTCCATACCTTTCCATAAATATTGGCGAAATGCCACTGTTCGATTGGTAATTCAAACGCGGGGTCCGCCTCACGTAGCACCCTAACGGCCAACGATTTAAAGGTGTCAAGATTTTGATCCAGGATACGTGATCCAAGCAGGTTCAAAAGCTTTGTTCGATTGACAACTTTCCAAACACCATTGTTTAATGTTACCGGGCTATCAGCCAAGTGCAGTATATTCTTTTTCTCTTTTGACCATACATCATAGTCAGCACCAAGAATTTCTGTTAATGCTTTAACATCACTTTCATTGTTTTCATCCCAACTGCCAACCAGCAAGGCCAAGGACAAAACGTCTGTGTAGTGAGATTGTGCCCAATCGGTCTTGGAGCTTTCCTTGAACTCTTCCGGCATTTTCTTCCCAGCTTTTTGTCTGAAAACCTCTAAGAGGTCTTCCGGCAAGTTGTCAGGAGTGATAGTTCCGGCATTCTGATTCCGAATTTGCACAATATCGACAATCCGGGACCAGACCCATCGATGATCTTGTTGTGGAAATTGGGAAATGTGAGAATACAATAAAGATAAAACAAATCCGTGTTCTCTCCCTAAATCATACCCGAGTAAATAAAAGTGCCTCAAAAAGTCGTAGAGTTCATCATCTGAAATTTTATTACCGCCATTGGCTGCTGCTAAATGATGCCTAATAACGTCCAGCTTTTTGCTCCTGTCTGACGGGCCGAAATTTGCCTGTTCCACATATCGGAAAAACTCATCAACGTCTTTGGTACGCTTTGCCTGATCTAATAACCACTGAACATTCTTTGTATCCGTAGCACTAAGCGGGCCGGTAATCAATGCGATACGATCCTTACCCTTGGTGAAAACCTTTCCATTGTTGAAATCGCTCCATGCGGCCTGCATTACCTCACCAAACTCGGGACTATTTTGTGTAATCGAAATTGAATGCTTTACTTGCCCGAGAAGTTTTCGTTCTTCTCCATCTTCTCCATTGTTCGGATCTTTAACAAAAACAATAAAATCATCGGTATGAAATCCGTCAATTTTCCCTTGCAGCTTAATTTTCGAAATAGGCCCGCAGGGAAGACAAGGGCTATAACCGCCGGTAAGCATTAAAACGACATAGCATGATTGTACATGTGCCTCAAAATGCGCCCCACCGCCACCGGTAGAAAATGGATTACTTAGTTTTTTTTCTGCTGCCACAACTACCTCTCCAAATTCTCCCCATCCCGGCCATCATACAACACCACATAAGAACGTTGAATCTCCCGTTGGAAACTCTCCGGCAGCCTGTTCAGCTCAAAAATGTCGATTAGAAAAGGGATATGGCTTTCCCGAACAGCGGCTTTTAGCTCTCCATAGTCCGCACCTTCCTGCCCAAAATCGACAATCGCCAAATCCAGATCACTGCCGGAGTGGGCCGAACCGTCAACCCTGCTGCCAAATGCCCATATAACAGACTTCGGGCAAAGATTTTTCACGATCCCTTTCAGCACCGCCAAAGAGCTGTCATCCATAACAATCTCAGCCATGGTCTATCATTTCTTTCAGTCTGTAGGCATCTTTGATAAAAAGGTCCATAAGAGTCAACGTTTCCTCAGCCAATTTTTGGCCATAGTCATGGGCCGTAGCATTTCGGTTGTCCCTGTACTCCAACCATCGCTCCACTTCCGGGCTTTCCAATAAGCTGTGCTTTAATGCGTGTCTGTACAGATCCTTATACCTCAACTTGTCCAATTCGCGTTTACTTGAGAAATATGGAGCCAGTTTCTTCTTCAGCAGCGTACCGCATTGCTCCATAGTCATTTCAAACCCCTTAACCAAAGAGTTTCGGTATAACTCATATTCAATGGAATTTTCTTCAGCGGTTTGCAGAGATCTGTATGACAGCTCCAAAGTCCGGATACATTTTTCCAAATATTCTGTATTGATTCCATCCACGACTTATTCTCCCATACCCTGTATGTTCCGGATCACGACATTCCGAACACCCGGCACCCAACAGACTCAAACTCCGACTTGGGTGTGTTTTTTCAGCAGGGCCAAAGCCAATTCCCGGTTATTCCCCGCACCCATCGTGACAAACAGGTCCCCCGGCCGAAGAATCTGCTCCAAAGTTGCCAGGGCATCCTCCGGTTGCGGAAAGAAATAAGCCTCCGTTTGGCCCCGCTGCCGCCGGTTGGCATTGACCCCCTGCCACAGAACCCGGCCATCGTAATCCTCACAGCCGGACTCCCGCGCTGAACCATAAATATCGTGGAGGATCAGAATATCGGCGGCCTCAAAACAGCGGCAAAACTCCTCGTGCAAACTCTTGGTCCGGCTGTAGGTGTGGGACATGAAGTCCAGCACCAAGCGGTGCTCGGGGTAGAACCGCTTCAAACCGGCCAGCGTTTTGCGCACGGCGGTGGGATGGTGAGCGTAGTCGTCCAAGACCAATACGCTGCCGCTGCTCCGGCCCGGGCCTGAAGATTCCGGCGGCCACGCAATTTCTCCCAGCAACTCCGAGCGGCGCGACGCGCCGCGAAAACTTTGCAGGCCCTTGCTGATATTGCCGTACTCCAAACGCAGAAACCCGGCAAAATCCCGGTGCTGTCCCTGCTCTTCCTGCTGCTGCTGCTCCCATATCCCGCTGTGAAACAGCGCGGCCAAAATGCCCAGGGCATTTAAAGCCAAGTGTTCTCCCGGAACTTTCAGCACCAGGGGCAGCTCCGCCAAGCCTTTCAGCCACAACCTTGTTTCTCCCGCCAAACTTTCGATCCTGTCCACGACAAAATCCCCGGCCGCACCAAAACCATACGGCACAAAACGCTGTTCCCGGCCTTCCTGCGCGCGCCGCAATTCGGCGATCAGGCCCTCGGCACCCGGGTCATCGGCACAGTAGACCACCGTGTGGACGCTGCTCTTGGAAATAAACTCCGCAAAACTCTGCTGCATCATCGAATAGGTCGTGAAAAAATCCTGATGATCCCATTCCAGTGAAGTCAGAAGCACCACGTCCGGCGCGAACTGAAAAAAGTGGTTGCGATATTCGCAGGCTTCCACCAGCAAGGCCTCCGTGCCCCGGGCCAAATACGCATTGCCCCCCAGATGAGGCGCGCCCGCGCCGGCCAAAGCCGTTGCCGGCGCGTTCAGACTTTGCACCAGAGTGCTGCCCAACAGGGTTGATGTCGTCTTGCCGTGGGCCCCGATGACCGCAATGCAGCACCGGTACACCCGGGAAATATGGCCCAATGCCTCCGGGAAGCTGAGCATAATCAGCTCGCCCTTTTGGCAGCGGCGTTGAGCCGCTGCGTATTCCGGATTGGCCTCACCGTATGCCGCCGAATAAATGACCAAATCGCATGTCGCGGGCAGATTGGCGGCGGCAAAGCCCTCGCTGTAGGCAATGCCGCCGGCGCGCAACAGTTCGTCTGTGTAGAAATGCTCGGTGACATCACTGCCGCTGACGTGGTAGCCCAAATGCTGTAGCAACTGCGCCAAGGCACACATGCCGGTGCCTTTGATCCCGATAAAATAAATGTTGGGAGCTGCGGCCTGCGGGCCGCTCCATTTCCTGCCACTCTCTCCGCTGCCCGCAGAAGGCACGTCCGCCTTGTCCATATTCTCATAACTGAAAATATCCTGCAATTGTTCCCGCTGTTGTTGTGTCATAGACATCACAATAGGATTCCTTTCTCTCCCAGAATTTGGCCGAACTTGCCGCCGGTCTTGGGCGCGCGCTCTGCGCCTGCTTCCGGCCCCTCTCTCTCCGTGTTTGCTCCCAATTTGGCCGTATCTTCAGCACTATCTTGGGCACCTTCTTTAGGGCCACTTTCGGCAGGAGGCAGCAGTTGCCCGGTGTCCGAGTACATTCCGGTTTTCCGGCCGGCCGGGCCACCGTTTGTGACCCGGTCCTGAAAACGGTTTTTTTCTTCCATAGCTCTTTGGGCATGTTTTTCCGCAAGGCGATACTGCGGGCAGGCCATACCGGTACTGTTATAGACTTCCACAGCGGGCAAATGATAGCTCTTAAAACTAAAAAACAGGCAGGCATGAGGCTGGTTCCGGTCCCAAGTCACTTTATGGGACCGACATTTCCGGCAGTCGGGCAGAGCCTTTCGTTCTTTTTGCCGAGTCTCCGAGCCAGTCATCTCCGAGCCGGCCATTTCAGGGCCGGCCATTTTAGAACCGGCCATTTTAGAGCCGGCCATCAATGAATATCTTCCAGACGATAGGGCGTTTCCTGATAGACATGGTAGTTGATCCAGTTGACAAACAACAAAGTGCCGTGGGCCCGCCAATTCATCTGTGGCATCTTTTCCGTGTCATTTTCCGGAAAGTAATTGTACGGAATATCCGGGTTCAGACTCCGGTCCTGGTCCCGCAAATACTCCTGTCCCAAAGTGCCAATTTCGTACTCGGCATGGCCGGTGACAAATACCTTGCGGCCATTGTTGTTTTGCAGCAGATACAGCCCGCCCTCGGGCGAGTAGCTCAGCAAAACCAATTGATCCGAGGCCCGGGGGTTGTTTTCGATATCTTCGCGGCGCACTTCCGCATGGCGCGAATGGATGGCGTGGAAATAATCGTCAAAACCGCGTGTCAGCGAATAACCGGGGTTCTCCAAATGGTGGCGGTACACGCCCGAGACCTTGCGCGTTGTCCGGTGCTTGGGTACGCCGTAGAAATGGTACAGTGCCGCCATCGCACCCCAGCAAATGTACAAGGTGGAATACACATGATGCTCCGCCCAGTCGAATATCCGGCACAATTCGCTCCAGTAGCTCACATCTTCAAACCGCAGATTTTCCACCGGCGCGCCGGTGACGATCAGGCCGTCAAACTTTCGCGTGCGGATTTCCTCAAAGGTTCGGTAGAAACTTTCCAGGTGGTCTTTCGATGTATGCTTGGTATCGCGCAGAACGCGCAGAAATTCAATGTTAAGCTGTAGAGGGGTGTTGGACAGCAGGCGCAACAACTGCGTTTCCGCCACAATCTTCTGTGGCATCAGGTTTAGGATGAGAATATTCATCGGGCGGATATCTTGCCGGGCCGCCCGATCCTCCGTTATCACAAAGATATTTTCTTCGATCAGCTTGCTGTATGCCGGAAGCTCTTTATTGATATTTATGGGCATGAACGCATTCCAGGTCAGGATATTTCGTTTCCGGTTCCCCCGGGAACACGGGGTGTCACGAGGCCCGCGCCTACAAGGCTGCGGAGCCGAAACCCCCATATATCAATATTTTCATATCTCCATATCGAAACGTGCCGCCATTGTACAAATTTATGCAGCTATGCCAACTTTGGCTGTGTACTCTCCGTACAACAGAGCTTTTGAGCCGTTTCGCAATGGAGGTTCTCCATTGCCGTCAATCAAGCTCAGGATACCCCGGGCAACACGGCCGGCTGATGCCGGTTACTCCGTTACTAATACCGCCTTATTGTTGACATAAAATATAAATTCATTGCCACCAAATCCTGCATCTATACGATGCAAGCTATTAAGATCAAATATTCTCAACATTCCGTCCCAAAGACGTACGCCGGTGCCCGGTCCGGAGGCTGTCATATTGTATACATCATAGAATAAACCTGTTTCGGATGTACTTGTAATATTGGGAAAAGGTCGTCTGTTGACAGGTGAAGTCGCACTAATGTCGTATGTTATGCCGGAATCTACTATTATGCCGGAATCAAGCGAAAATACATAAAACCCACTTGTCTCTATAAAATAATACCTTGTCGGAATGAAATAAATTTCAGAAGCCTTGTACTCCATAGCCGGAGAGCTGCTGCCGGCAGCGATTTGGTCATAGAAACGGCTGTATGTTCCCCTTGCAGTGGGGAAGCTTGCCGGAAAGTCTTCCGTAGTAAATTCCAGTTTCTCTATCGCTGCGCCTGTAGTACCCGTAGCATCGGCTATCTCGTAGAAATGAGCATAGTACTTGGTGTTCGGGTGTAAAAGCTCCGGTGCGGCGGCAATGGCACGGACAAAGCCTGTCGCTTGCCCGTCAACAGAGACCGTCCGTTTTCCGGTAAACGCAGCCGCAGTCATTTTATCGGTCATGGACAAATAGACGGTTCTGGGTGTCCCGTCTGTTTTGGTCTTTCGGGTGTAGAAACCCGGCAAGTCCTTCACGCCGGCATAGGCCGGCGGTTCCGTTTCCCTGCTGACTATAACACCAATTGTTCTTATTCCTTGAGTGCCGTTATCCAATTGTACCAGTCCCTCCCGCATGGAGACCCAGGCCATGGAGGTGTTTAGGCTTGCCGCAGCAGCGGGAGGTGCCGGGTCTTTACTCTCGATAGAGATCGGGGCACAGCTAAGTAAAGTTACACCAATAAGAAACAGGCAAAGGAAGGGAAATAAATGGAAGAGAAAAGAATGGAAGGGAAATAAGTAAAAAAGTTTATAATTAGTTGATATACAACGAAGTAAATGCTTACTTTCTAAAGTAGTGTGATATTGGATATTGGATATTGGATATTGGATATTGTACCGTTTATGCCCATATTAGTCAATATCTTGTTTTGTTCTTTCATGAGAGTGATCCTGCAAAGTGGGATAGTTTCAGACCCAATTGTATATTCGTCCGGATGTTTCGGCAAGGCCCCCCTTGCCCCCAAAATGAGGGAGTCAAAAGGAGTCAGCGGAAGCCTTAACAGCAGAACAAAAATACCGGAGAATACATCTACTCCGTTACTAATACAGCCTTATTGTTGGCATAAATTGCAAATTCATTGCCCCCAAATCCTGCATCTATCTTAATTACAGAATTAAGGCCAAATGTTCTCATCATTCCGTCCCAAAGGTTTACGTTTGTGCCCGGTCCGGAGGCTGTGATATTGTATAAATCATAGAATAAACCTGTTTCGAATGTACTTGTAATATTGGGAAAAGGTCGTCTGTTGGCAGGTGAAGTCGCGCTAAGGTCATATGTTATGGTGGCACCAATCGAAAATAGATAAAACCCACTTGTCTCTATAAAATAATACCTTGTCGGAATGAGGTAGATTTCAGAATCCTTGTATTCCACGGACGGAGAGCTGCTGCCGGCAGCTATTTGACTATGAAAACGGCTGTATGTTCCCTTTGCGGTAGGATACGTGGCCGGGAAATCTTCCGTAGTAAATTTCAGTTTCTCTATGGCTGCGCCTGTAGCATCCGTTATCTCATAGAAATGAGCATAGTATTTTGTGCTCGGATGTAAAATCTCCGGCACGGCGGCAATGGCACTGATAAAGCCTGTCGCTTGCCCGTCAACAGAGACCGTTCGTTTTTCGGTAAACGCAGCCGCAGTCATTTTATCGGTCATGGAGAGATAGACAGTTCTGGGTGTCCCGTCCGCTTTCGTCTTTCGGGTGTAGAAACCCGGCAAGTCCTTTACGCCGGCATAGGCAGCCGGCTCCGTTTCCCTGCTGACCACAACGCCAATTGTTCTGACTCCTTGAGTGCCGTTGTCCAATTGTACCAGTCCCTCCCGCATGGAGACCCAAGCCATAGAGGTGTTTAGGCTTGCCGCAGCAGCGGGAGGTGCCGGGTCTTTACTCTCGGTAGAGATCGGGGCACAGCCAAGTAAAGTTACACCAATAAGAAACAGGCAAAGGAAGGGAAATAAGTAAAAAAGTTTATAATTAGTTGATATACAACGAAATAAATGCTTGCTTTCTAAAGTAGTGTGATATTGGATATTGGATATTGGATATTGGATATTGTACTGTTCATATCTACATCAGTCAATACCTTGTTTTGTTCTTTCACGAGAGTGCTCCTGTAAAGTGGGATAGTTTCAGGGCAAATTGTATATTCGTTTAGAGGTTTTGACAAGGGGCAGGGACCACCCCTAAGTCAACCATCCCTAAGTCAACCCCCCTGCCCCTCCAAGGGAGGGGAATTACAACAGCGGGGATTAGTTAAGTCGGATTAGACCAAAGGGGTCTAAAGCGTGTGTCTTCACAACAGGTCAGGTGTAGTAGAGAACAACCCTACTCGGTTACTAACACCGTTTTTTTATTGTCATAAACTATAAAGTGATTAAGATCATCAATTGATCCGAAACTTTGATCAAGTGCAAGCGACCTAAAATCTCTTAATTTGATCATTCCATCCCAAAGAACTACATTTATATCGGGTCCTGAGGACGTAATATTATATAAATCATAGAATAACGTTGGCGTGATCGTAATTCCAAAAGGGCGCATATTGGGGGAGCTTTCCACCAGCTCCACTGGTGCCAACGCGCCGGGGGTAAAAGCATACGGACCTCCACTTGTCCGATAATGAAATCTAAGTGGAATGAGATAGCTCTCCGTTCCCTTATATTCCATATTTGGAGAAGCACTGCCGGCCGTGATTTGATTATAAAAACGGCTGTATGTTCCTCTTGCGGTGGGGTAACTGCTTGGGAAGTCTTCCGTAGTAAATTCCAATTTTTCTATAGCCGTGCCCGCAGTACTGCTTACCTCGTAGAAATGAACATAGTATTGGGTGTTGGGGTGCAATAGTTCGGGTGCCGAATTAATGGCGCTAACAAAGCCTGTAGCACCTCCGTCAACAGAAATTGTTACATTGGCATTAAATTTAGCCGCAGTCATTTTATCGGTCATGGAGAGATAGACAGTTCTGGGTGTCCCGTCCGCTTTGGTCTTTCGGGTGTAGAAACCCGGCAAGTCTTTCACGCCGGCATAGGCCGGCGGCTCCGTGTCCCTGCTGACCACAACGCCAATTATTTCGGCTCCCCGGGTGCCGTTGTCCAATTGTACCAGTCCCTCCCGCATAGAGACCCAGGCCATAGAGGTGTTTAGGCTTGCCGCAGCAGCGGGAGGTGCCGGGTCTTTACTCTCGGTAGAGATCGGGGCACAACCAAGTAAAGACACACCAATAAGAAACAGGCAAAGGAAAGGAAATAAATGGAAGAGAAAAAAATGTAAGGGAAATAAGTAGAAAAGTTTATAATTAGTTGATATACAACGAAATAAATGCTTGCTTTCTAAAGTAGTGTGATATTGGATATTGGATATTGGATATTGGATATTGTACTGTTCATATCCACATCAGTCAATACCTTGTTTTGTTCTTTCATGAGAGTACTCCTCTAAGCCAGTCTGGATTTATGATTGATTATATATTCGTTTAGAGATTTTGACAAGGGGCAGGGACCACCCCCGGGCCAACCACCCCGGCCCCTCCCTTGGAGGGAATCAGAAGGAGCCGGAAGGAGCCTTAACAGCAGAACAAAAGTACCGGAGAATACATCTACTCCGTTACTAATACCGCCTTATTGTTGGTATAAAATGCTAATGGACTCCTTGTTCCAAACCCTTCATCTATCTTAATTACGGAATTAAGGCCAAATGTTCTCATCATTCCGTCCCAAAGGTTTACGTTTGTGCCCGGTCCGGAGGCTGTGATATTGTATAAATCATAGAATAAACCTGTTTCAAATGTACTTGCAATATTGGGGAAAGGTCGTGTGTTGACAGGTGAATTTGGGCTAAGGTCATATGTTATGCTGGTACCAATCGAAAATACATAAAACCCACTTGTCTCTATAAAATAAAACCTTGTCGGAATGAGGTAGATTTCAGAAGCCTTGTATTCCACGGCCGGAGAGCTGCTGCCGGCAGCTATTTGACTATGAAAACTGCTGTATGTTCCCCTTGTGGTGGGGTAACTGCTTGGGAAGTCTTCCGTAGTAAATTCCAGTCTCTCTATGGCTGCGCCTGTAGCATCCGTAGCATCGGTTATCTCATAGAAATGAGCATAGTATTTTGTGCTCGGATGTAAAATCTCCGGCGCGGCGGCAATGGCACGGACAAAGCCTCTCGCTTGCCCGTCAACAGAGACCACTCGTTTTCCGGTAAACGCAGCCGCAGTCATTTTATCGGTCATCGACAAATAGACGGTTCTGGGTGTCCCGTCCGCTTTCGTCTTTCGGGTGTAGAAACCCGGCAAGTCTTTCACACTTGCATAGGCCGGCGGCTCCGTTTCCCTGCTGACTATAACACCAATTATTCTGACTCCCCGGGTGCCGTTGTCCAGTTGTACCAGTCCCTCCCGCATGGAGACCCAAGCCATAGAGGTGTTTAGGCTTGCCGCAGCAGCCGGAGGTGCCGGGTCTTTACTCTCGGTAGAGATCGGGGCACAACCGAGTAAAGTTACACCAATAAGAAACAGAGAAAGAAAGAAGAAAAGACAAAAACGGAAAAAAAATGAGTGAAAATACTTATAATTAGTTGATATACAAAGAAATAAAGGCTTGCTTTCTAAAGTAGTGTGATATTGGATATTGGATATTGGATATTGGATATTGTACTGTTCATATCCGCATCCGTCAATACCTTGTTTTGTTCCTTCATGAGAGTGCTCCTCTAAGCCAGTCTGGATTTATGATTGATTATATATTCGTTTAGAGGTTTTGACAAGGGGCAGTCCTCCCCCGGCACAACCACCCCTAAGTCAACCACCCCTAAGTCAACCACCCCTAAGTCAACCTGCCCTGCCCCTCCAAGGGAGGGGCAGGGCAGGTGAGCCTGTCGGGTCGGTAGGTGAGCTTGTCGAACCTTGGTAAGGGGGGGGGCGCGCGCGCCGCTTATCCCCGAGCCCGGGCCATTGAGCGGAGTCGAAATGCCCCAAGCTAAAAGCTACCGAAATCTGGGAGGTGTATGAGCCGTACTTACACGGGAACCTGTGAGAATGTGTGTATAATCTGTTACCTGACTTACAGTCCAACCTGAAATATCCTGGTCAAAGACTCTCGCGGAAAAGAACATCTGGTTCATATTGATAACATCGGAGACATCCCAAGCTCCTATGGGTTGATTGAATTCGTCAGCATAAGAAAACATCAGTTGCATATTCCTAACATCGGAAACATTCCAATCTCCTATCGGTTGATTGAAGACACTAGCAGCGAAAAACATCCGTTGCATATTCGTAACATCGGAGACATCCCAAGCTCCTATGGGTTGATTGAATTTGTCAGCATAAGAAAACATCAGTTGCATATTCGTAACACCGGAAACATCCCAGCCCGAAACATCTCCATTAAAAGTAGCGTTTCTTTCGAAGACTTGGCTCATATCCGTGATTTTACGTACATCTATGTGGTTGAGGTCGGCAGTAGCTCCCAAATTGGTAATTAGTGTCTGTAAGGCGGCCTTGTCAGCAGGTTGCTCCGTATACCAGCGGGCGTAGAGCGTCATACTGCCCGTCACCGGTTTGGTGTAATCGTACTTGGTCTTGCCCGTGTGTCCTGTCGCTGCGCCCACGGTGTACCAATCCCCAAAATAGTAGGTCGTGCCGCCGCTCGCCGCTTTGGTCGGGGCCGTTATGGTTTGGCTTAGCGTCGTGCCCCCGGTTACCACCGACGGAGGCAAAGCACTGCCTCCGTCGGTTTGGAAGCTGACGGTGTATTTTTTTGTAGTAGAAGAGCTTGTGCCCAGATCGACACAGGCGGACAGAAAGAAGACCGGAACGAATAGAAAAAGGAGGAATAAAAGACCGGATGGTAGCGAAAGTAAATGCCTATTCTCTAAATGATATTGGATATTGGATATTGGATATTGGATATTGGATATTGTACTGTTTATGCCGATGTCAGTCAAGATGTTCTTTTGTTCTTTCACGAGAATGCTCCTGCAAAGTGGGATAGTTTCAGACTAAATTGTATATTCGCTTAGATTTTTTGACAAGGGGGGAGGACCACCCCCTCCAAAGGAGGGGCAGGGCAGGTAAGCCTGTCGGATCGGTAAGTGAGCCTGTCGGATCGGTAGGTGAGCCTGTCGAACCTTAGAGTGCTCCTTCAGGCAAAATGGGCAAATGGATAAAGCGAGATTGCAGCTTAGTTGTATACCAACTCAGAAAATTTGACAATGGTAGTATCCCACAATATACTTCGTTGCGAGAATACATTTATTTATTTATTCGAGAATACATTTATTTATTTATTAATGCTGTTGATACGTTAAATTTGCATTTAGTCATTCTAACAAATCTTTGGTATATCAGGTGGATAGATATGATGAATAAAATTTCGGTATGGGTATTATTGCTGTTATTTATATCTTGTAGCCCCCCGGGTGACGACCCAATAAAAGAGGACACGAAAAAAGACAGCGATTGGCGAACAGTATCCTATCAGGGAAAATACGGGAATTACCGCTATACGCAAGCGGAGCTCCCGGATGCTACAAGCTTATTCGAAATACAGACCGGAACGAGATACACCGGAACAAGTGCAAGCCCGAACGTCATAGTGTACTCTCAGGGTGGCCCCGGCGAAAAATTAAACTCCGACTTTGGTTATAAAGACCTTTTTGACGAACTGAGCACCCAGTCCGATTGGCAAGTCGTCAAAGTCTACCAGAAACAAATACTGAATTTGAAGTCGGAATTTGCCCTTGCAGAAATCACGGCAAATGAAGGAGCGGCGGCGGCCTCCTGGAGCAGCGCAGCTTTATTCAAGGTAGCCAAGTATTGGAACACCACCAAAGGGAAAAAAGTCTACATAATATCCCACTCATACGGTTCATTTTTAGTACCTAAAATGCTGGCCGACTGGAAGTACGAAGATTATGTCGAAAAGGTATTGGTATTGGCCGGACGTTTGCAAATGCCCAGTGCTGTCTACGACATATTTGCTGCCGGAAATGCCATTGGCTTTCAGGACGGCGATGGAGACGGCCTGTTTCGCGAAACAGTTGCTCCTCTGGAGATAACCCGAACTGCAACTGATGCAGCATACGTACCACAGGACACGGTTCTAACGAAAACGGAGTTTTTTTACTGGACAAGAAACTCCCGTAAATTACAGAGTGGGGTCGGACAATTTGACTATGTCGATATATACCAAAAAAATAATGTTCCGCTGACCAAAGTGCTCTTCGCCTCGGGCAAAAAGGATCCTGCTGTGGGATATTTCACGGACACTGAAATCAGCTTTGCGCGGACCAGTGCCAACTATCATGACTCAGACGGCACTCATTCCGTCTCCGAACCCGCTGATCTGAAGGCCTATGTCCGGTTCCTCGAATAAAACCGGCAGAACATAGCAGCCAAGCAAGGCCCGGATGCACGGGCCTTGCTTGGCCGGCCCGCTTATAATCTATACATCACATCCCAATAAAATCGAATAATAAGTAGCTTGCAGATCTTCTTGTTTTTTAGTTGTCTCTTAGGTAAAATGCCCGGAGGGCGTGAATAGCCCTGCATCTTTCCACAAAAACGGGGGTTGTACCTATGGCAGAAGCACTTTCTCAGGACTCCGGTCTTGCGACTAAAGCATTACACGCTGGCTTAGAGCTCCAGCAATCTGAATCCCAGACAGAAATTGTTCACCGTACCACGGCCTTTCATTTTAAAAACAGTGAACATGCTGCGAACCTTTTTGGTTTGAAAGAACTGGGGCAAATATATACACGTTTAACCAACCCGACACAAGACATGTTAGAAGCCCGCATGGCGGCCTTGGATGGCGGTGCTGCGGCCTTGGCCGTGGCCTCGGGAACCAGTGCCATTTTTTATACCATTATTAATATTCTCCGGCATGGCGATGAATTGGTCGCTTCGCGGAACTTGTATGGCGGCACATACGTCATGCTCACCTCTATTCTCCCTCAACTGGGTATCCGTACGGTACTTGTCGACCCATGCAAACCGGAAGAGTTTGAAAGCGCAATTAATGAGCGCACTCGTCTGATTTTGGTGGAGACCATTGGCAATCCGTTACTGGAGCTGATTGATCTGGAAGCAATAGCCACCATTGCTCAAAAACACAAGTTGCCATTGGCCGTGGACAGCACTTTCACCCCGCCCTGTTTATTGCGCCCGATTGAACACGGTGCCAATATTGTCATTCACTCCTTAACCAAATGGTATAACGGCCACGCGAATTTGGTCGGCGGCGGCGTAGTCGATGCCGGTAATTTTGACTGGAGTGACCCTAAATTCGACCTGTATAACGAGCCGGAAGCAAGCTATCACGGCCTGCGCTTTGGGCACGACTTGGGAGGTCTGCAAGCCTTGGCCTTTGTTCTGCGCATGCGCACCATTCCTTTGCGCAACCTCGGAGCCGCTATTGCCCCCGACAATGCCTGGCAAGTCATGCAGGGTGTGAAGACCTTGTCCCTGCGATTGGAGCGGCAAAGTGAGAACGCTCTGGCCCTTGCGCGGTTTCTACAGGAAAAAGAGACAATCGCCTGGGTCCGCTACCCCGGCTTGGAAAGTGACCCGAGTTACAGCCTGGCACAAAAATACCTGCCAAAAAGCAACAAAGACGGCGGGCAGTTGGCAGGCGGCATGATTTCCTTTGCTTTTAAGGGTGGCCGTGCCGAAGGACAGAGTTTCATTGATAAGCTCAAACTCTTTTCTCTCGTTGCCAATGTGGGCGATGTCCGTTCTCTGGCCATTCACCCTGCCAGTACCACCCACTCGCAGTTATCTGCAAAAGAGTTGGCCGATTCCGGTCTCGATGAAGGGTTGGTCCGTTTTTCGATCGGTATTGAAGACCTTGCCGATTTGAAAAAAGATATTGTCCAGGCACTGTCCCGCTGAGAACACAGCAAAGAATTTCTCTGTAACCCTGCCTTTGATAGCCGGACCGGACTGCAATGAAAGCATCCGGTCTGTGGTATCAAAGGCATCTATTTTTGCATTTACTACTTTTGCATTTAGCTCTTTTAGGGCAGCCTTTCCCACGATTCCCTTTGCCAAATGGGGCCATCAATGCGATAGCTCTTCTCCACATCGAAGCGGTCTCCCTTCTGGTCGTTCGGGTTTTGGCCAATATAGTAGGAATAGCGGGGTGCGTCCGGGTCTTGAAACTTCAGGGTTTTTCCCGTAAACGGGTTTCTCTGTGACGGGGTTTTCTGTGACGAATTGTTCTGTTCCGACAGGAACCGGCCGGCGAAGGCCGGCACATCGGCGGTGCTGTGCGCCGTAATATCCAGCTTTAACGGGCCTTTGGCACCCGGCGGCTTGACCAACAACAACGGCATAAAATACGCATAGTCGGTCTCGTTCGGGCCCAAGTCCACGTTGGGCAGCTGCACATCGCGGCCGTGGTCCGAGGCCAAAATAATCAGGCTGTTGTCGTAAACGCGCTGTTGTTTCATCCAGCCTAAATAGCGGCGCAGCTCCTTTATTGTCGCCCAGTCGGCATAAAAATGCCGCAACGAATAGTCGCTTTTCCCCTGCAATTCGCGCAGCAGAGCCGGAGGGAGAGGACTGCCTGACTCATTCGGTTGCTCCGGCATGGGCAGAAAAGGGTAGCGCGGGTCCCCGGGGTTGTAGCCCATAGCCATTGGTTCGTGCGGGGTATCGTTGGTCATAAAGATGAACTGAGGCTTCTTGGCCTCAGCATCGCTAATCTGCGGCAGGACAACCAAGCTGGACCAAGTATTTACCAAATCAGAAAACAGGTTGCCGGCAGCGAAATTGCTGCCCAGCCACGAACCCTCATCATAGACCAACGGTGCCAAAGGTGGCGGCAGGGCGCGGAACACGGCCTGCAAAACCATGACGGCAGCGTATTGGGGCTGTCGCAGGTCAACCCCCGGCCTGTCCTGTTTGGAGTTCCGGCCGGCCTGCTGCTGCAACCAGCGTCCGGTATAGCGGCCCTTGAGCCGTTCGGCGCGGATACCGCGCCTGCGAAACATGTCCAAGTCCCCCTTCCAGTCAAAGTTGGCCCAACTTGGGTCGCTGACCATGCTGTCGTAGCCATTCTGTTGGAACAGGGTGGGCAATAGCAGGTAAGCCTGATTGATTTTGTCTTTGAGGTTGCCGGGCAGCTCCGATATCGCATCCGGGCTGTATTCGTGGCCGCCGAGGAGGGCCGTCAGGCCCGAAATCGTAGACGGCCCCGGCGAACTGGTGTTTTTGTACCAAGTAAAACCATCTAAGCTGTCTTTTACCTCGGGGTCTAATTCCAGGATATTTTCCAAATACGGGCCGATAAATCGGTCAACCATAATAATAAGCACATTATTTTGCTCACGGCTGTACGAGTACACACTTTGCAGTTTGCCTTCCGCATTGTCTGCATCATCCTGTGAAGAAGCGATTTGCTCCGTTATTTCTGTCCCGTTGCCGAAGCGCAGCAGGGATAGGCTGTAGTAGGCCGAACTGGACCACAGGCCGGCAGCCAGAATCCAACAAAGTACTATCAGGATTTGCAGGCGGCGCAGCAGAACGAGCCAAAGCAGGTAGAGCAGCGGCAGAAGGGCCAATACCAACAGGATGGTCGACATTGGAATAAGCAGCTTCTCCGGCTGGTCGAAGACCCAGCTCGTCATCACTCCGTAGTCGTATTGCAGCACAAAGTTGTTGACGAGTGCGAGGAGCAGGCAGCCGCTGCCGAAAAAGGCCACGGGCAAGGCCACTTTCGAAACCACTGGATATGTCCCTTGATATCTTCCTTGGTATTTTCCTTGGTATTTTCCTTGAGCCGCAAAGCGGCGGCCCAACCACAGGAATACAACGAGCGAGACGAGCAGAGCCAAGGTAAAACCGGGCAGAACTTGGCCCAGCAGGGCCGGAATGGCATGGGGACTTTCACTGGGCGAAGAAAACAGCAGTGCGCTGCTGTTAAACAGGCCGAGGCCAAGCAAGGCAGCCGTGCTGCCGGCCGCGAGCTGCCTGACAGCAGAGGGGTTTTTGTGCCGTTGCAATGTCAAAAAAACCGGAGATTGCCAAGGGCGCGGGGCGATGGCCAAGATAATAGACAGAGACAAAATGACAGGGGCAACGGCCGACATCTCAATCTCGTCAAAAGCATCTATCAAAAAGGGGATTTGCTGAGCCAGCAGGGCCCCCGCCGGAATGAGCAGGTGGACCAAACCTAAGCACTTTTGCCGGAGAGTCGAAGGGGCTGCCCGGGAAAACGGCAGAAGATACCTAAATGGCCGAATCACCTGAAGTACGGCGAAGCCGTACCAACAAATTGTCCCCCGGTACATCGCGATGTTGGCCTCTTTGTCGATGGAGTCCAACATCTTAAAGCGGGCCAGAAGAAAGAGGCCAAGCACGGCCAGACCATACTCCAACAGCGGCAGAACATACCTCTTCAAAGCCGGCAATTTGCCGGCTGCCAAGCGGCTGCTCTGCGCCACTTTGCGCCAGTAGGCCGCCCCTTGCTTGTGGTTGGCGGAGACCAGATTCTTGACCAGCGAGTAGAGATTGCTAAACGACCAATAGAGCAGTAGTGCGGCGGGCGAATAATAAAGTAAGACAAGGAACAGCACCGCAATACCCCAGAGTTGCCGCTTGGAAGCCGGGTTGCTGTAGGGAGCTTGGGCCGTGTAAGCCAGGCCGGAAAGCAGGTTTAACCCCGTCATTAACCAGGGAAGCAGGTTGCTGTAGCTGCCGAAACCGATGGGTAACAGACCATCCGGCAGACTTAGGTCGGGAATCAATGCCCAAGCTTGGCCCTGCAACAGCTCTAAGTGACTCAAAAAATGGTAGGCCGCAATGAAGAACGGTACCTGAATAGCGAAACCGATGCTGTTCCGCAAACCATAGATTGGGTGGTAGCCCCGCTGACGGTACAGGGTTTTTTGGACCATGTGCAGCATGCTGCCGCTGAACGCGCGCCGAAATTCATCCAGCTTCGTTTGCAAACCGGCTTGCAGGGCCTGCTCGCGCAGTTGGATTCTGTCGCCCAGATAGTATAGCGGCAACAACAGCGTGTTGATTGCCGCACTGAGCAGCAGGATGCTCCAGCCCAAGCTACCGCTCAGGCCGTAAAAGTAATGGAAAATATGGCCCATGCACCATTCGAGCGGATAGATCAGCAGCCGGTAGGGCAGGTTCGCGATCTGCTCCGCTGTAATGGGCTGCAAGAGAAGAGCCTCAAGCATGGGCATAGGATATAAGCTTTTTCCAAAATTACAACAAATGCCGTTGGCAGCAAAACGGCCTTTGTTTTTACCGGCATGCCCCCGGCTATTTTCTTGCGGGATTCGGCCAAAATAACGGCAAAATAATGGAAAGGAGATTCCATTCCGGCCGGCAGAGAAAGTTCTTGGCTTGATTCTCTTTACAGAAATTGCACCGCAAAATATAAGGTTTGGCTTTCCGGATTTCACTCCGGAGAAACCCCCTCCCTATCTTCTGCTGTCAATCAGTGATCGTATTGATTTGTCGCTTGTCTATTTCCACAAATGTGCCGTCTCCGTTTCCAACACAGTAGACTGAAAGCGAAGCGGACTAAAAGCGAATTGTCTATAGCTTCACGCATTCAGATGCAAAACTTGCACCGGATTCGGTAGTAAAATCATCTGTACCGTTACTGTGCACTATTTTAAACCCAAAACTGCTTAGATCAGAAAATTTTCCTTTTGCCGTTGGCAGAATAGACGCATTACTATCAAACAGCCCGCTAATATCTCCGTCTCCCGGCAGCACTTTATCTGATTTAATCGTCTTTAAAACCTCTCCGCCTATGGTGGGTTGAGAAACTCCTTTAGTATATCCCCCTATTACGAGAGTGACAAAACCATCAGAACCAACAGTCATATCTATAGTGATGTAGGTCACGTTTGTCTCTGTCCGATTTCGTATTGCATCACTTATAGTCAAGCTCGGTGAAGGAACAGCTCCTACCCACCGATACTTTCCTGCATGGGGTCTTCCGCTGTCTCCATCGTTATCGTTATCGGATAGATCATTGCAGGCGAACAAAAACAGATGGATGAACAAAACGGAAAGAAAGCAGAAGAACGAGGAGAGTTTTCGCTTGTTTGCAAACAAAAATACAGACTTGGGCCTACCGATGTCGGCTAACATATTGTCTCGATTTTTCATGAGAGCACTCCTTTAAGTATCGTGGACTGAAAGCTAGTCTATACCTACTTTACAGACCTCGTCAAGGATGGGACATGGGTCTTGCAGACGGCCTTGCAGGCGGCCTTGCTTAGGTTTCCTCCGGCTTCGTTTTGCTCATAATGAGACTGCCGCAAAATTCCGGGAAAAAGAACAAATAAAAAAAACCTTATTTGATATAGCCGAAAATAGAATATTTGCCGAACGGAGCATTTTGTGAAAATTTGTTATCTGGTTTCCTCATCATTTGACCGATTCTTACTTAATTATGCCTGAATCCGTCACGCCTCCGAGGCAGAGACCCGAAATTGGTTTTGGGTCTCTGCCTCGGAACTTTGTCCAACTTTGTCTTTAGGCAATCCCGAAGAAGGTTGCCGAGGGTTTCACCGGCAGGCGGCAGGCGCAGCAAGGACAGCAGAAGAGTACCGGGAGCACCAAAAGCAAGAAGACGGGCAACAAGAGCAGCAAGTCCCGTCAACGGCCCAAAACGTTTTTTAAGGATGTACGGAACCTAGTTTTTCCTTACATAGGAGATATTTGTGAAGATTGATTTCCCCAAGCTGATCTATTACGACCAGGACTTTATCCAAGGCTACCGGAAGACTTGGCTCAAACTGGAGGATTTTTGGAGTCCCAATCCGAAGGACACAAAATCCTTGTTGTTTCACAAGCCAAACTCTGTAGTGATGAACCAGTTTGAGACAATCATGTCTGCGTTTTCTCTGGTATATCAGGAAAGACCGCAACTTGCGGCGCAGCAGATTGACTTTTTTTACCAGCACCAGGAAGAAGATGGTGCCATTCGCGGCAATTACGATTTCCAAACGGGGGAGGCCGTACCCCAAGAGGGCAACCCGCAAAACGTCAGCCCGCCGCTGTTCGCCTGGCTGGAGTTTCACCTCTATCACAAAGTTGGTTTGAAGAAAAGGATGCAGGAAGTCTTTCCCAAGCTGGAACAGTACTTTCAGTGGGTTGACCGCGAATTTCGGGACGAAGAGTTGGGATTGCTGAAAGCACCGCTTTCTGCGGTTGGCTGGCAGAATTCTGCCCGGCAAAAAGACGGGGCCGTCTATCTGATTGATTTTAATGCACAACAACTGCTCAACGCCTATTACATGGCCGTCATCGGTGATTTGCTCAACGACAAAGAAATTGCCTTCCGCTATCGGAAATATTATTTCTCGTTGAAGACGCGCGTCATGAGTATGATGTGGAATCCGGACACCCAATTTTTCTACGACCTGGATGCCAAGGGCAAGCTTACCGGCAGTGCCACGCTGTGTAGCTATTGGATCATGCTGTGTGACGTGTTGAACGAGGAACGCCTGGAATTGATGATTGCCAAACTGACAGACCCAAAGTGGTTCGGTTCGGTAAACCCCTTCCCCTGTTTGGCCCAACACCACCCCGATTTCAGTGCCGAAGGCCGGGGCTGCTACGGTTCTGTCATGCCGCCACTGACCTTTGTGGTGGTTAAGGGCTTAGAGATATACCAGTACTATCGGCAGGCCCGGGAATTTGCGATCATGCACATGTATCACATTTTGGATACGTACTTTCTGGAGAGCGATTTCAAGAACCAATTCTGGCAAGTCTACATGCCATATGAAAACAAGCCGGCCTTGGTGCCCAACCCCGGCAACAGTGAGTACTATGTGCGTGCGTCCTCGGACTACGCCCACTTGGTTTCCTTGATTACCGTAAATCTTTTTATCGAAACGATTATTGGCCTAAACATCAGCTTGCCGCGCAAGACGGTGGACTGGATGGTGGCCACTTTGGAAGAAATGGGTGTGCGCAATCTGTCCCTGCGGCGCAATATTATTTCGATTCAAACCCGGAAGAGTGCCAGAGGCTGGGAAATCCGCTTGGAGTCGGAAAAGCTGTATTATTTTACAGTTGATATTTTGGACCACAAGAAAAAGACGCTGCCGATTCCGTCCGGGAAATGTTCTATGCTGGTAGATAAGCTGTAGAATCTGTTTCCCATCCGTTTTTCATCCGTTTTCAATTTCTCCGCGACCTGTAGATAGAGAGATGGCCATGATTCGCATCGCATTCTTTGACAGCAAAAATTATGATATCAATGCCTTTGATTCGGAGCTGCAACAACTGGGGCCGGAGCAGGAAGTCCAAATTGTATACTACGAGGCGAAACTATCCTCTAAGACGGCCAATATCATTACAGAAGATTTCGATGTGATCTGCTCCTTTGTCAACGACAAGATCGATGACGAAGTGATACAGGCCATGAAGCGTTGCAAAATCAAACTACTGGCCTTGCGCTGCGCCGGCTTTAACCATGTCGATTTTAGCAGCCTCAAAAACTCCATTCCCGTGGTCCGGGTGCCGGCCTACTCCCCCAACGCCGTGGCGGAACACGCTCTGAGCTTAATGTGTGCCCTCAATCGCAAGATTCACAGAGCGTACCATCGCGTACGCGATGGCAATTTTTCGATTCAGGGCTTGGTCGGTTTTGACTTTTACCGCAAAACAGCCGGAATCATCGGCACCGGCAAGATTGGCCGGGCCATGATCTCCATCCTCCAAGGTCTGGGTATGGAAATACTGGCCTGTGACCCCTTCCCTTCCCCGGAATTGGAGGAGCAGGGTGTCCGCTACTGCCGTGTGGAGGAGCTGTGCCAAAAGAGTGACATCATCTCCCTGCACTGCCCCCTGACACCGGAGACCAAATACATTATCAATTATGATACTCTGGCCCTGATGAAAAGAAATGTGACCCTGATCAATACCAGCCGAGGCGGCCTGATCAACACGCAAGACTTGATCTACGCCCTGAAAAAAGACCGCATCAACGGTGCCGGCCTCGATGTCTACGAAGAAGAAGAAGCCGTGTTTTTTGAAGACCATTCGCTGGAGAATCTGAAAGACGAGCAACTATTGCGCCTGATGAGCTTTAACAACGTGGTGCTCACGGCCCATCAAGCCTTTCTGACCAAGGAAGCTCTGAGCGAGATAGCCCACACCACACTGCACAATATTGTCAGCTACATTCATAAAGGAGAACTGCACAACCAAGTTCTCCCGGATCAATTTGGTTAACTCGGTCAATACCTGCTTCCCGTGCGCGGGGGCCGTACCATCCTGCCTGCGCGGGTATTTGCGGGTTGTGCGTTCTGCATATCGGGCCGCAGGCGTATCATTCTACTGGACTTAAAACTTAATATTGTTATGATCTGGAAAGACTGACCAAAATATCCAATTCTTAGGAGGATTCTATGCCTATAAAATTAGCTCCCGGCGTTATCACCGGCAATGCCCTGAAAGACTTAAATGCCGTCTGTAAAGAGTACTCTTGTGCGCTGCCTGCGGTAAACGTAATCAGCTCGGAAGGGATCGGTGCCGCTTTGGCAGCGGCTTCCGAGGCGAAGGCACCTATCATCATACAATTTTCTAATGGCGGCGGCAGTTTTTACGCCGGCAAGGGCCTTAGCAATGACAAGCATCAGGGTGCCATCGCCGGGTCCATCGCCGGAGCCCTTTCGGTTCACCATCTGGCCAAAGCCTACGGCGTTCCCGTCATACTTCACACCGACCACGCAGCCCGCAAGTTGTTGCCTTGGATTGACGGCCTAATCAGTTACAGCGAGCTCCACTACAAACAGCACGGCATGCCTCTCTTTAGCAGCCACATGCTGGACCTTTCCGAGGACAGCCTGGACGACAATCTAAACACTTGTGCCGAGTATCTGGAGCGGATGAACAAGCTGGGCATGACCCTGGAAATCGAGCTGGGTATCACCGGCGGCGAAGAAGACGGCGTGGATAACAGTGGCGTGGATCACGCGGACCTCTATACAAAAGCTGTAGACGTTCTGCAAGCGTACGACAAGCTCAATTCGATCGGCAATTTCACTGTTGCGGCTTCCTTTGGTAACACTCACGGCGTGTACTCGCCCGGCAATGTGACCCTGAAGCCCGAAATACTGAAAGAAAGCCAGGAACTGGTAGCCAAAGAGCGCGGCACCAAGGTTAAGCCTCTCGACTTGGTATTTCACGGCGGTTCCGGTTCGGAGCAGGCCAAGATTACAGAGGCCGTGTCTTACGGCGTTGTCAAGTTTAACATCGACACGGATACGCAATGGGCCTTCACGGAGCCGGTGCGTCAATACATTGACGAAAAACGCGATTACCTGATGCGCCAAATTGGCAATCCGGAAGGCGCGGAAAAGCCGAACAAGAAGCACATTGACCCACGCACGTATCTGGCCAACGGGGCCAAAAACATGACGGCGCGTTTGGTGCAATCATTCAGGGACTTGAATGCCTACGGCAAGTTTGAATTCTAGGGATAGCCTGCCAACAGCAACCGTTACAGTTACATTGTAGAACACAACATCAAAACATTAAGGGGGGCCGGACCGGCTCTCCTTATGTTTTGATGTCTGAGAAAGACCTGTTTTGTCGGATCCCGGGCAAAAAGTACCTGTTGACGGTGATAAAATGCCGTCAAACAATGATATGACGGTCTTATTTGCAGAGAAGGTCCAGTGCCTGCCGCAGGCCAACAAGCGGGCCGGGCCCATTTTTGACCGGTAAAACAGGAGGCCGTACATGATTCGGATGACCAATCCAAATGACTTTGACGGCTTGATGTCTTTGGCACTGGCCTCCGGCCTTTTTGAACCGGAGGAGAGGGATCTCCTGGCACAGATGATCCGATTCCCCGGAAAAGATGATGTCTGGTTTGCGGACGATGGTGATGATGGTCTGCATAGTCAGGTCAAGCCGGCCAAGCCGGTCAGCCAGCTTGTTGGCGCGGCCTACATGGCACCGGAAAAGATGACCCAAGGCACATGGAACCTGTATTGGATTACTGTTCATCCGGACTGCCAACGGCAGGGGCGGGGCAAAGCAATGCTGGACCACGTCCGAAACTGGTTGACGGAGAAAGGCCAAAGGATGTTGATCGTGGAAACGGCCGGTGGCGATGAGTTTGATTACGTCCGGAAATTCTATGCGAACAATGGATTTGAGGCGGAAGCCAGAATCCGGGACTTCTACGAAGCGGGTGTGGACAAGATCGTCTTTCGCAAATTACTTGGTTCAGAAAATTAAATAGCAGATCATCATTTCCGGGGAGCCGCCAATATGGGAAAAGCAAGCACATTTTGGAACAGAATGGCAAAACGCTATTCGAAGCAGGCCATTACCGATGAAGCTTCGTATCAGAGAAAACTGAAGATCACGCAGCAATATCTCCGGCCGGAGATGGAAGTGTTGGAAATCGGTTGCGGTACGGGTTCGACGGCCATTATTCACGCACCCTGCGTGAAGCATATTCGCGCGGTTGATCTATCGTCAAAAATGCTGGAGATTGCCCAAGACAAGGCCAATGCAAAGAATATTCAAAATATTCGTTTTGAACAATCTTCGGCAGAGGAACTCGAGGGCACAGACCACAGTGTGGATGCCGTATTGTGTCTGAGCATTTTGCACCTGCTCGAAAACAAGGAAGTACTTATCAAAAAGATATACGGGATGCTGAAGCCGGGCTGTAAATTCTTTAGCAGTACGGCGTGTCTGCAAGATGATCTGCGTTGGCTAAAGATGATCTTGCCGCTCGGGAAATTGGTTGGTCTGGTACCCCCTGTTACATTTTTTACCAGAAAAGAACTGGAAACCTGCCTCCGCGATGCGGGTTTTGCTATCGAAGAATCTTGGTCGCCCGGCAAGGCCAAAGCCGTATTTATTGTGGCAAAAAAACCGGTTCGATCATAGGGAGGGCTCAGGTATGGGGTTAAAAACTCGTCCAAATTCGTTGCCGGCAGGAGACTACCTAAGGGCAATAACAGACCAACGCAAGCGGGATGACGGATTTGCTCTGCTGGATATTTTCAGGCGCGTGACGTGCTTCGAACCGGTGATGTGGGGGGATTCCATCGTCGGTTTTGGCCAATACAGCTACTCCAATACCAAGGGCCACTACAATTGGTTGATGACCGGGTACTCGGTGAGAAGCAAGTCCTTGACCCTATACGTAATGCAGGGGTTTGACTCTTTTCAGAGTGACTTGGCGGGCTTGGGTGCGGTCAAACACAGCAAGTCCTGTCTCTATCTCAACAAGCTTGCCGATGTCGACTTGGGCAAATTGGAGTTATTTTTGTCCAAAGTCACGGAGGATATGAAACGAAGGTATCCGTGTTCCGATGTGGAGCAACCGTGACAACGAATTTAGACCAATGTTTACGTGAGTCGTGTGCCCGCGTGTTTATATTTTTGTTAGCAAGAGGAGAAAATACAAAGTGAAAACTATGAGTTGTAAACAATTGGGAGGAGCCTGTGATCTGGAATTTCAGGCAGATACCTTTGAAAAGATGGCGGAGCTGAGCAAACAGCACGGGATGGAAATGTTCCAAAAGCAAGATGCGGCACATTTAGCCGCGATGCAAAACATGCATGAGTTGGTGAAGAACCCCGAAGAAATGACCAAGTGGATGGAGTCAAAAAAGCAGTTATTTGCCTCGATGCCGGACAGCTGACTAATTCCATTGTCCGTTTTCGATTGTCCGTTCACACTGGTTTGATCATAGGCTTTGATCACAGGCTTTGATCATGGCTGTGGTCATGGCTTGGACACAAAGTTGTCCCGGAAGAGGTTCCCGTTTTGTACCAAAGCGGCCGGTCAGTCCGGGCCTTGGCTTGCCTGTTATCCGGGGCCTTCAGGCCCCTTCCCAGACCGAGTTCAAGACCGATCCCGGTCTCGGCTAAACTGGCAGGGTTTGCAGGAAAGGCCAAGCCGGTGTATGATCCCCAACAATGAGCCTCAACTGGTAGTCCCCACTATGAGCGAGGGCACAGGGCTGAGACGGGGCGAGTTGAGGATGGCCTGGTGAAAGTGCACGAATGAAAGTGCACGGATGAAAGTCGACGGGTATAGGGTGAACATGGCACCGAAATATATAAGCATCGGGAAATTGTCTGCCCGAGATTGCCTAAAATCAAAGAGATGCATGAGCATGGATGTATGAGTATGGATGAAATCGAGATTAAATACGACGGCAGGCAAAGGCTTGCAAATATTGCTATATTCTGGGACATTGAAAATGTGACCCCCAAACGAGGGTCTTTTTTTACGGATGGCCTTCTGGAATTTGCGGAGGGCTTGGGTAAGGTCGTCATCCAAAATGCCTACGCCGACTGGAGCGAAAAGCGTTTCCATCAGTTGGGATTGGATTTGGCCCAACACCATTTTTATATGGTACATTTACCGTACCGTCGCAACCAACGCAGCAAAAATGGTGCCGACATTCAGTTGGTCTCCGATGCCTTGGACTGTTTGCGCGTTTACGACCATATTGACACCTACGTTCTGGTCACCGGCGACAGCGACTTTCGGCCTTTGGTGCGGCCTTTGCGCCGTATGGGTAAGACCATCCACATCATTTGTGACATCCGCAATGCCTCGCAGGATTTATTGATGATTGCCGACAGTTTCCAGGATTATCACGAGCTGTTGCCCAGCCGTGATGAAGAGGATGATGTGGTCGAGAGTCGAACCTCGCGACAAGGTTCCAGAGATGGCAAGGACACAAAAACCAGCCGGGACGACAAAGACGGCAGAGAGACCAAAACCGAGCGGGGAGTGCGCAGTGCCGAGGAAGATTCCAGCTATTGGTTCAACCGACTTTGCGAGGCTGTACAGGCACTGGAAACCGAAGAAAAGACTATTAACCTCAGCACTCTGCGCGTCCGGATACGCATGCTCAACCCCGGTTTTGACGAACGCAAGTTGGGCTACCGCCGCTGGAGCCAGTTTATTACCGCTGCGGCGAAAGAGAACTATATTCGCATCGAAAGCCGGCAGGGAGAGGATGGGGAAGACAGTGACAGCGAGCAGCTTATCAGGGTTGTGGAGCAGGCACCCAACGCCGGTTCCGGCAATGCTCTGACTCTGCAAAAGGCCATTCAGGAACTGCTGGCCATTTTGCAACAGGCCGGTTCCGGCAGCGGGACAGACAAGGATGCCGATGAAGAAGGCTATTTACTCTACGGTATTTTGAGTTCGCGCCTGCGCGAACGCAGTATCAATGTGCAGGAGCTGGGTTTTAATCAGTTCAAGAAATTTATGGCCTCTGCCGAGGCACGCGGCCTGATAGAGACCAAGTTGGAGAATTTGAATTATTCGGCCCGCCTGCCGGATGCGGCGGGACCGTCTGAGAGCCCGGATGAGTCCCGGGAAGAGACCAACCCCAAGCCGAAGTCGATCCGCAAGGTTTCCGGCCGCAAACGTTTGCACAACAAAGACTGAGGTTTCCGATTCGGCAGAGCGAGTATTTGCCAAGGTTCGACAAGCTCACCTACCATTCCACGGGCTCACCTACCATTCCACAGGCTCACCTACCATTCCACAGGCTCACCTACCATTCCCCTCCCTTGGAGGGGGGGACTACGTTAGGGGGTTCCGGTCGGATGGGCCCAAATAATTTTTGCCGTTGCAGAGGGAGCGGAGATACTCGAAACCTGTCTAAGGCCCCCTCTCTTGACAACTCTTCTAAACGAATATACAGTCTAAGCTGCTAATCTTTTTTGCCCATTTTCTTATACTTTTCCGGAGGAGCATTTTTATGAAAAAAAGAGACCAAATATTGACAGATATCGGACTAAACAGTATAATATCCAATATCCAATATCCAATATCCAATATCCAATATCTATACCTCGCTTAGAACATATATACAGTCAGTTTACTTCCTTTTATTTCCCAATAAAACCAAACTCTCCAAACCATCTCTGATTTCTCCGTTTTTCTGCTTTCTCTTCATTCATCTGTTTTTGTCTGCCTGTGCCGATCTGGGCACTAGCTCTTCTCCTACGTCTAAAAACACCCTCCGCTTCGAAACGGACGGAGGCAGTGCCGTGCCTTCGGTGCAGGTGCCGATCGGCGGCATGACACTAAGCAAAACCATGACGGCCCCCACCAAAGCGGCAAGCGGCAGCACGACCTACTACTTTGGAGACTGGTACACGGTGGACAAAGCCACGGGACACACGGGCAAGACCAAGTACGATTACACCAAATCGATAACGGAGAGTATGACACTCTACGCCCGCTGGTACACCGAGCAACCTGCCGATAAGGCCGCCTTACAGGCACTGATTACCACTGACAGTGGCGACTTCAATCACATTGATGTGCGAAAAATAACCGATATGAGTCGACTCTTCTCGGATAAACTCAATTTTAATGGAGATATTTCAGGTTGGGATGTCTCAGGTGTTACTGATATGAAGTATATGTTTAGCCCCAGAGACTTGGCTGACAGGCAAAAATTCAATCAACCGATAGGAGATTGGGATGTCTCTAATGTTACTGATATGAATACTATGTTTTGGAATGCTGAGAAATTCAATCAACCGATAGGGGATTGGGATGTCTCCAACGTTACTGATATGAACTATATGTTTAACAGTGCTTTGGTCTTCAATCAATCAATAGAAAATTGGGATGTCTCCGACGTTACTAATATGAATAGTATGTTTAGTAATACTAACGAATTCAATCAGCCCATAGGAAGTTGGAATGTCTCCGGTGTGACTAATATGCATGGTATGTTTTATTATGCTAAAAAATTCAATCAACCCATAGGAAGTTGGGATGTCTCGGAGGTTACTGATATGGGCTATATGTTTAGTTATGCATTGGCCTTTAACCGGGACATCTCGGGTTGGACTGTAACCCAAGTAACGATTGATCCTGATATCTTCGATGGTGCCAGTCTTATGAGTAGAGATAATAAACCTCCCAAATTTCGGTAGCGTTTAGCCTGGGGCATTTCGACTCCGCTCAATGACCCGGGCTCTCCCCGCTCAATGACCCAGGCTCTCCCATCAATGGCCCAAAGATTGCGCGGATAGCCCCCCTCCCTTGGCGGGGGGCTATATAGAGAGGTGGTGGCTCAGCCTACCCCCTCTAAGGCCCCTCTTGCCGGGTTCGACAGGCTCACCTACCGAGACCACAGGCTCACCCCTTGTCAAACCCCCTGAATGAACATACAATAAACTCGCAAACACACTTTGCCCATTCTCGTATTTGCCCAAAGGAGCATCCCTCATGAAAAAGCAAGACCAAATATTGACTGATATTGGTATAAACAGTATAATATCCAATATCCAATATCCAATATCCAATATCACACTACTTTAGAAAGCAAGCATCTATTCCTTTGCATATCAACTAGTTACAAACCTTTTTACCTATTTTTTTCCCGTCTCCGTTCCCGCCTTTTTGCCTTCCTTTTTCTGTTCCTTCTCGGTCTGTTTCTGCTCGCCTGTGTTGACCCGGCAACAAGCTCCACCCCTGACCCAATCCCTCCACCCAATGTGACTTTTCCCTACATCGGTGCCAATGAACTCACTTTCTCTATAACCAGCGAATTGGAGGGAGAGGTGGAGTTTACCTTTGGAATTTCGGCGGCTGCAACCACCACACTTCCGGCCCAATTAGGTAAAGGGTATATCAAACGTACCCTGACAAAAGATGTAAGCAGGGAGGTATTTATGGCCCATTTGAACACCATACCCGATGACATAAGCACTCTCACAGCCGACCATTTGTTGAAAGAGAATACGACGTATTACCTCCATATTTACCGGGGCAGAGAGTTAGCCTCACAAAAATCTTTTACAACTGCCAAGTTTGCCACTTTGCCCACCTTAGAGAGAAGGCAGCAAGCCAACAATATCGGCATGCATTTCCGGGATCAATATTCTCGCTCCAATGGAGAGATCACAGATCCCGACACAAATACTGTTGGCATACCAAGAACAAGCACAGAAATTAGTTCCCCCAAAAAGATAGAAGTAAAGGAGGAGGAGTATTTGATACTTCCAACAAGGGTGGCTTTTCCTATATTTCCGGAACCCTCACCTGTCACCTCATCAGAGGAAGTAAATTTGCACTTAGTCCAATTTAAGGTAAATAATAAGGGGACCTTTCATACAGTATTTACTTTTTTTGATGGAAGTGAGGCTGAAGGAACAACGAACGCAAAGACTGTTTTTTTAGAAAGGAAAACAAAATCGACTAATTTTGATGTGTATTTTAGTGCTATCACAGCTATGTTGCCCTCTGACCCGGTAAATAAAAATTATTTTCTTGTAGATGGATTCGAAACCGAGTCTACTGTTCAGTATAATCTGGCAACCTACAGTGGGTACCAAACTGTACGAAACGTGCAATTGATTACCCAATAATTTTCATAATCTTCATAATCTTCATTTTTCAATACCCAACTGTGCCGTGCCGGCGGTTTTAGACCGGCACAGCACAGTTGAGGGTCTGCTGTTCAATATAATCCAGCAACCTACAGTGGTCAACAGAATATACGAAACGTGCACCGGCAAGGCACAGTTGAGGGTCTGTTAAGATGGGTGAGGCACTCGAACCCCCTATAAGACCCCCCTTGCCGGGTTCGACAGGCTCACCTACCGAGACCACAGGCTCACCCACCAACCCGACAAATTCACCCAACCCCTTGGTCTAATGGATCCTCACCGTTGTAATTTCCCTCCCTCAGAGGGGTCAGGGGTGGTCTTTAGGCATGGTGATCTAAGGCCCCCCTTGCCAAAACTCCTAAACGAATATACAATAAAGCCGCAAGCCCACTTTGCAAATTTTCTCAAAGGAGCACTTTTATGAAAAAACGAGCTGGAATATTGACAAATATTGGTATAGATAGTATAATATCCAATATCCAATATCCAATATCCAATATCCAATATCCATACCAAGCTTAAAACATATATACAGTCAATTTACCTTTTTTTACTCCCAAATAAACCTCAAACTTCCAAAGCCTTTCCGGTTTTTTCATTTCTCTGCTTTTTTCCCATTCTCTTCATTCATTTGTTTTTGTCCGGTTGTGCCCCGATCTCCGACGACAGTAAGAACCCGACACCTCCCGCTGCGGCAAGCCTGAATACTTCCATGGCTTGGGTCTCCATGCGGGAGGCCCTGGTGCAATTGGACAACGGCAGCCAAGGCGTACGAACAATAGGCGTTGTCGTCAGCAAAGACGCTACTGCTACGGCCTATGCGAGTGTGAAAGACTTGCCGGGTTTTTATACCAGAAAAACCAAAGCGGACGGGACACCCCGAACCGTTTATCTTTCGATGACCGATCAAATGACTTTCGCCAAGTTTAATTTAGCAACTGTTTCTGTTAATGGTCAAGTGAGTGCCCTGGCCGCTGCGCCGGAGATTTTACACCCTGGCACCAAGTACTATGCTCATTTTTACGAGATAGCAGGTACGACAGGCACAGCCATAGAAAAACTTGAATTTACGACCGAAAGCTTCCCAAGCAGCTACCCCACCGCAAGAGGAACATACAGCAGCTTTTATAACCAAATCACGGCCGGAATCACCTCTACAGCCATGGAATACAAGGCTTCTGAGAGTTATTTAATTCCGGTGAGGGTTTACTTCTCTTTCATCCCGGTGACCTTGACTTTCGGGGATGTGGGTATAACGTATGATATTCATCTAAATTCCGGAAGTATGCGACCTTTCAGAAATAGAATGATAAGTACTCACACGGAAGGTATACTCTATGATATATACAATATCAACCCCTCAGGGCCTGACGCAAACGTGACTCTTTGGGATGGAATGATAAAAACTCCTAATTTAAGCTCTATTGTTGCTATAGACTCTGGGTATGGGGGGCAGGAATTTATATTTTATGACAATAAAAAAGTGGTGTTAGTGACCGAGTAGGCTAGCTTAAATAAGCGGTTGTAGTTCTATTTCCAAAGGTTGGGGGGGGCAACAATGAACCATAGGCCCAATAAGAAAACGTACGACTGCTTGCAGCCTGAAGCCCCCCTTTCCGGATTCGACAGGCTCACCTACCAACCCGACAAATTCATCCGGCCCCTTGGTCTAATCGACCCAATTAATCGCCACTCTTGTAATCCCCACTCTTGTAATTCCCCTCCCTCGGAGGGGTCAGGGGTGGTCAGGCATGGTGGTCTAAGGCCCCCCCTTGCCAAAATCTCTAAACGAATATACAATTTAGCCCGAATCTATCCCACTTTACAGGAGCATCCCCATGAAAAATCAAACGAAGGTATTGACTGATATTGGTATAAACAGTATAATATCCAATATCCAATATCCAATATCCAATATCACACTACTTTAGAAAACAAGCCGTTATTTCTACCACCTACAAATTGTTCTAAGCCTTTTTACTCAATTCCCTCTCGTCTTTTATCCTTCATTTTTCTGTCCGTTCTCGGTCTGTTTTTAGCCGCATGTGCTCCGCTGTCCGACAGTAAAGACCCGGCGGCCAAACCCGCCGATATTTCCTTTTCCGTCACCGCCGTGGCCTCTTCTGTACAATTAGAAGTGACCGGTATTCCGGCCATTACAGATGCGGGTAGTATTATCCGCTTAGCTGCGGAAGCCGTTCCCACCAAGGCCGAAGCCCAAGCGAGCCCGGGATATGTCAGCCTGAGCATAGAGGCGGGCAGTACACGTAAATTCAGTATCAGCCAACATTATACAACGAACCTCGGCGATGGACTTACTCTTGCCGATGTCCTGACCCCCAATACCAAGTACAAACTATACCTGTTTATGCCTGCGGCTATTGATCTTGGGCAAACAACAATTGCAGGCGGAGAGATTGCGGAAGACAGAGTGGAAATTTCCTTTACTACCGCGAGTTTACCCCCTGCGGGTGATGCGGTATGGAATGAGGAGTGGACAGCCCGAAAATATGTTGCCAGTCTCAACGAATACCATTTTATGCAGGCACAAACAGGTATCACAGTGTCTTACTTTCAGACGCCATTTACCCTTATCCTTCATGAAGCTTCTGTTGAAGTTTCCGACAGTTCTACCTTTGATACTGTAGGCACCTATACACCTTCCGGTGGAGCAGCACCTGCTGCCCTATTTAACTATAATTACGGGACAATTACGGGATACACATCTGACTATAACTATTTTATTGATGCGGACAAGCTGTCTATTATAGAGGTAAGACTCCAATCCGCCCATACCAGTTTTTTCGGGAACACAAGTACTTTTTTCGCTCCCATCTCCCGTTATTAGTGGGGTAGTTTTATTGGGGTTCCAATCAATAAGAATATTCGGATGCATCACGATCTTGGTGCAAGGTTTCGGACAATTTTCTTCGTAGTTATTGCCGAGAACCATTGCCGGAGAACCATTTGTACAAGACCGTTGCCACAGAACTGTTGACAGGCCGCCTTAGTTCTGATAATATGTACTATAGTTCCGTTTATCAGAACTAATCGCAACTATAAAAAGTTGTGGGAAATTTGATCTTCGTCATTTTGGTGACCTTGGTGATTCCGCTGACCCTGTTGGTTCCGGTGATCCGAGTAGGGATACGCCGTGAATCCGCGCGAAATTTTGTTGCTCGACCAAGTGTTGGAAATGGAAGAGGCACCCACCTTTACCGATTTGCGCAACTCGTCCGGCCTGTCCAAATCCACAGTACACCGCTGCCTGAACAGTTTAGAGGAAAGCAGGCTGCTCTATCGCCGGGAGGGCCGCTTCTACCCCGGTGCGCGGTTGTTGCGCTGGCTGCACCTGCCGGCGGCCAAGGGAAATGTCTGGACGAACCTACTGCACCCGTATTTGCAGCAGTGCAGCCGGCAATTCGGAGAGGTTGTCCATTTGGTTCAGCGGCAGGGTTGGAAGGCCACCTACATCGACAAAGTGGAGGGGCTCGGGCCCATTGTGCTGAGGTCCCGCATCGGTGCGGAATTGGATTTGTACAGGACGGCAGCCGGCCTGGCCATTTTGGCACGGCTCAGCAATGCAGAGCTGGAGCGGTACCTGGAGAGCGCAGAAGGCCACTATACCAAGGCGGAACTGGCGGCCCTCCGCAGTTTCCCGCTGGAAGCGGAGTTGGAAGCAACCCGCACCCGGGGCTATTCCCTGGAAATTGAACAAAATGAAAAGAACATTCAGTGCTGTGGTGTATCGCTGGGAGATGTTCATCCCGACTTAGCTCTCAGTGTCAGCACGACGACGTTATTGTCCCCGGACAGCTTGCATGAGATCGGTCAGGGGCTTTGTCGGGTCGCAGAGAATATTTCCCGGGAACTGTTGTGATGCCGCATAAGGCCGGACAAAGCCACATAAGGATATGCCCAAGGGTCATTCGGACATAAAGAGAATCAACACAAAGAATAAATTGATACTGAAGATAAGGGAAGGATATTGAACATGAAAAAGATCGTGACTTTTGGCGAAATTATGGGACGCTTTGAGACCCCAAACCACAAGAAACTGGAGCAGAGTCTTCCGGGTGCTTTGGAGCTGACTTTTGGCGGGGCGGAAGCCAATGTGGCCTCTTCCCTCTCCTACATGGGCAAAGAGACCCGTTTTATCACCGCGCTGCCCGAAAACTCTTTGGGGAATGCTTGCCGGCGTTTCCTCCTCGGTCAGGGAATCGATTTAAGCTTTGTCCGGCCCAGCCGTTCGCGGCTGGGCCTGTACTTTCTGGAGACCGGTGCCAACCAACGGCCCGGCTCCGTCACATACGACCGCGCTCACAGCGCGATCTGCAACATTGACGGCAAGACCGTTGACTGGCAGGCCGCCTTTGCCGATGCCGAGTGGCTCCACACCACGGGTATTACACCTTCTCTTTCCCGCCAAGCCGCCCACGCAACTCTGTTGGCCGTGCAGGAGGCCCAAAAGGCGGGCCTGACCGTGTCTTGTGATTTGAATTTCCGCAAAAAATTGTGGCAATGGAACGGCAGTATGTCTGCCAAGGCTCTGGCTCAGGAAACTATGCGCGGGATTTTGCCGTATGTCGATGTGGTGATTGCCAACGAAGAAGACGCTTCCGATGTTCTGGGCATTGAGGCCGCCCACAGTGATGTTTCTTCCGGCCAACTCCATACGGCGGCCTACGCAGATGTTGCCAAGGAGATTGTCCGGCAGTTCCCCAACGTGCAACAGGTGGCCATTACCCTGCGCGAGAGTATTTCGGCCAGTCACAATAATTGGGGTGCCCTGCTGTATGAAGACAAAAACGGCGGCAAAGCCGCCTTTGCACCCCTCGACTCGGCTGCCAACTACAAGCCGTACGAAATCCGCAATATGGTAGACCGTGTCGGCGGCGGGGATTCCTTCGCCGCCGGTTTGATTTTTGCCCTGACAACCCCCGAGCTGAGCAGCCCCGAAGTAGCTATCCGCTATGCGGTTGCGGCCTCTTGTTTGTGCCACAGCATCCCCGGTGACGTAAACTACAGCACCCGTGCCGAAGTGGAATCTCTAATGGGCGGAGACAGCTCCGGCCGGGTGCAACGTTAAGCGGCCTTACATGTGGAGCCTTCCAAGTACCTGCCAAGGCTCCACAGACTCACCCACCATTCCCGGCCAGGGGCACCTTGCCAAACCTCCTGAATGAATATACAATAAACTCGCAAACAAACTTTGCCGATTTTCCCATTTGCCATAAGGAGAGCACCCCCATGAAAAACCAAAGGAAGGTATTGACTGATATTAGTGTAAACAGTATAATATCCAATATCCAATATCCAATATCCAATATCCAATATCACACTACTTTAGAAAACAAGCATCTACTACTTTCCCTTTATTCATTTCTCTGTCATTTTTTATCACTATTTTTTCCGGCTGTCCTCAGTATAAATTTACTTGCCTGTGCCCCAATCCCGGACACTAGTGACCCGGCGGCCAAGCCCGCCGATATTTCCTTTTCCGTCACCGCTGTGGCCTCCTCTGTACAATTGGAGGTGGGCAGCATTCCGGCCGTTACAGATGCGGGAACCGTTATCCGCTTAGCCGGGGAAGCCGTTCCGACCAAGGCGGAGGCCCAAGCGAGCAAGGGATATGTCAACCTGAGTATAGATGCGGACAGCACCCGCAAATTTAGCATCAGCCAACATTACGGCAGCAATTTTACGGATGGCGGCTTTACTCTGGCCGATGTCCTTGCCCCAAATACAAAGTACAAACTGTATCTGTATATGCCCTCGGCTATTGACCTTGGGCAAACCAAAATTCAAGGCGGAGAAATTCGGGGAGACCGGGTTGAGATTCCCTTTACCACGGCGAGTTTACCCGCTGAGGGAGATGCAGTATGGAGCGAGAAGTTCGCAGCCAAAGAATATGTTACCAGCCTAAACGAATACCATTTTATGGAAAGCCAAACAGGTCTATTTGTCGCTTACTTTTGGACACCGTCTATACCTCTCCTTATGGAAACCACCAGTGGGAATTCCGTCAATAAGCGTGGTCTGGGCAGTTATATCAGTGGTACAGCAGTACCGGGCCTCTATTTTTATTATAATAGTGGGTTGGTAATGGGTTATGCATCTACTGTGACCCAATATATCTACGTAATAGGTGCCGACAAATTAGCTTCTCCAATCCTAAAAGACAATATCAAAATGAGTGTCACTTTGCCGGTCGGACCAAGTGCAAGTTATATCAATGTCATCACTCGTTATTAATTGGGTAGTTTGTATTGTTGGGTTCCAATCAAAAGAGAGCCATGGCCCTGCACAAGGCTCAACAGGCTCACCTACCATTCCCCTGGAGGGGCCAGAGCTGGTCCATTCCCCTCCCTTGGAGGGGCAGGGGTGGTCCGTCTAAGGCCCACTCTTGCTAAGGTTCGACAGCCTAACCTGCCTGCCCCTTGCCAAAATCTCTAAACGAATATACAATCCGGGCCGCAAAGACACTTTGCCCATTTCTCCATTTTGCCCGGAAGGAGCACTCCCATGAAAAACCCAAAGCAGGTATTGACTGATATTGGCATAAACAGTATAATATCCAATATCCAATATCCAATATCCAATATCACACTACTTTAGAAAACAAGCCGTTACTTCCATCAGCTACAAACCATCCTAAACCTGTTTATTCATTTTCCTCTCATCTTTTATCCTTCCTTTACCCTTTCCTTTTTCTCTCCGTTCTTGGTCTCTCTCTGCTCGCCTGTGCTCCGCTGTCCGACACCAAGGACCAGGCACCAAAGTATTCGGTCACCTTCCCTTACATAGGTGCGAATGAACTCACTTTGTCCATAACCAGCCAATTAGTGGGAGAAGTGGAGTTTACGTTTGGGATTTCTGCTTCTGAAACTACCACGCTTCCGGCCCGGTTAGGTAAAGGTTATATCAAGCGTACCTTAACAAAAGGCGTGGGCAGAGAAGTCTTTATGGCCCATTTGAATACCATACCCGATGACCTAAACACGCTTACAGCCGACCATTTGCTGCAAGAGAACACGACGTATTACCTCAATATTTACCAAGGCACAGAATCCGTATTACAGAAATCTTTCACAACCGCTAAGTTTACCACCTTGTCCACTTTAGAGAGAAGGCAGGGAGCCAACAATGTCGGCATTCATTCTTGGGATCAATATTTCCCCTCCAATGGAAGTATCGTAGATACTCTCGGGAATACTGTTTCCACACCAAGAACAAGCACAAAACACAATTCTCCCAAAAAGATAGAAGTAAAAAAAGGAGAATATCTGATACTGCCAATGAGGCTGGTCATCCCGATATTTGCAGAACCCTCACCTTTTACCTCGGCAGAAGACGCAGAAATTTATTTATTTCAAGTTAAGACTTTTAATAATACTCGATATGAGACGGTATACAGTCATTTGAATATTAACCCACCTCTAATTACAGATGGCCCCGGCATGAACAGTAAAACAATTTGCTTAGAAACAAAAAGAAAGTCTGCTAATTTCGATGCCTACCTTAGCTGTATCATTACTATACCAACTTATGATCCGGCAACCGAAGATAATTTTGGTTCTACAGGTAATCTCAATTTAGAGTTTACAAATCAACTTAATGCCGCAAAATATATCGGTACGCATACGATACAAAACGTACAATTAATTACCAAATGATACGGAACAGTTCCCTGATTTAAGGAAGGTTCGACAGGCTCACCTACCTTTGGAGGGACAGGGCCAGCCAATTCCCCTCCCTCGGAGAAGCCGTGGTGGTTAATCCCCTTTCTTTGAAGGGGTTAGGGGTGGTGACCTCTAAGGCCCCCCCTTACCAAACTCCCTAAATCAATATATAATCGGGCCTCAAATTCACTCTGCTTGAAGGCGTATTCCCATGCAAAATCGAAACAAAATATTGACTGACATTAAAATAAAGTACCTAATACCCAAGACCCAATCAGCTAAATCTTTCTTTTTATTGCTAAACAAATCCTCTTTCTTTCCGTTCTTCTGCCTTTTTCTCCTCTGTTTCATTCCGCTGTTTCTGTCCGCCTGTGCCAAATCGGCTGCAAGTTCCGGCCCCACACCTAAAGACACCGTAAGTTCCGGCCCTACGACCGAATACACCGTAATCTTTGAAACTGGGGGAGGCAGTGCAGTGCCTCCCGTGCAGGTCGCCAAGGGTACTACGGATACTACGCTAAACAGAATGGTCACGGCCCCGACCAAAACACCAAACGGTGGCACTTCCTACTACTTTGGAGGCTGGCACACCGTACCCGCAACCGAGAGGCATAGGGGCAAGACTAAATACACCCGGCCGGTGGTGCAGGATATCACGCTCTACGCCCACTGGTACACCGAGCAACCTGCCGACAGGGCTGCTTTGGAGGCATTAATTGCCAATTTGGCAGATGATGCTAACCTCAACCACATAGATGTAAGTAAAGTGACCGATATGAGCAGACTCTTTGCAAATAGGGATACCTTTACCGGTGATATTTCGGCCTGGGATGTTTCCAATGTTACTAATATGGCGGGTATGTTTTCTCATGCTAAAAAATTCAATAAATCCATAAGATATTGGGATGTCTCCGGCGTTACTGATATGAACCATCTGTTTAGTGATGCTCTAAACTTCAATCAACCCATAGCGGATTGGGATGTTTCCAACGTTACGAATATGGAGGGTATGTTTCAACGTGCCGAAAAATTCAATCAGCCCTTAAGATATTGGGATGTCTCCAACGTTACGAATATGGCGGGTATGTTTTCTCATGCTAAAAAATTCAATAAATCCATAAGATATTGGGATGTCTCCGGCGTTACGAATATGGCGGGTATGTTTCAACGTGCCGAAAAATTCAATCAGCCCTTAAGGGATTGGGATGTTTCCAACGTTACGAATATGGCGGATATGTTTCAACGTGCCGAAAAATTCAATCAGCCCTTAAGAGATTGGGATGTCTCCAGCGTTACGAATATGGAGGGGATGTTTCAACGTGCCGAAAAATTCAATCAGCCCTTAAGCGGTTGGGATGTTTCCAACGTTACGAATATGGCAGATATGTTTCAACGTGCCGAAAAATTCAATAAATCGATAGGAGATTGGAATGTCTCCAATGTTACCAGTATGCAAAGTATGTTTAGTAATATTGTAACCTTTAATCAAGCCATAAAAAATTGGAATGTTTCCGGAGTTATCGATACAGAGTCCATGTTTGGTGGTACTTTATATACCATACGTTTTCAAACGGACGGAGGCAGTGCCGTATCTCCCGTGGAAATAACCGGCGGTACCACACTAAGCGAAACCATATCAGACCCGACCAAAGCACCAAGCGATGGCACGACCTACTACTTTGGAGGCTGGTACACCGTGGATGCAGCCACGGGGCATACGGGTAAGACCAAGTACGATTATATCTGGCCGGTAACGATCGATATCACACTCTACGCCCACTGGTACACCGAGCAACCTGCGAACAAAGCCGAATTGAAAGCACTAATTGCCGAGTTGAGCCATGATGCCGACCTCAACCACATAGATGTAAGTAAAGTGACGGATATGAGTGGACTCTTCGCAGATAGTGACTTTAATGGAGAAATTTCGGGTTGGGATGTCTCCGGTGTTACGAATATGGAGGGTATGTTCTATGGTGCTGAAAAATTTAATCAACCCATAGGGAGTTGGGATGTCTCTAACGTTACAAATATGAGTTCTATGTTTGATAATGCCGGAAAATTTAATCAACCAATAGGAGATTGGGATGTCTCCGGTGTTACGAATATGAGCGAGATGTTTTGGAATGCTGTAAAATTCAATCAAGCGACAGGAGATTGGAATGTCTCTAACGTTACTGATATGAATCGTATGTTTAGTGAAGCTGAAAGATTCAATCAGCCAATAGGAGCTTGGGATGTTTCCAACGTTACGAATATGAGTCATATGTTTCGTGGTGCTGAAACCTTTGACCAACCCATAGGAGACTGGGATGTTTCCAACGTTACGAATATGGAGGGGATGTTTTATGGTATAGCAGAGATGTGGTACGGTGAGATTAGCTATGCTTCAACATTTAATCAGGCGACAGGAGATTGGGATGTCTCCAACGTTACTGATATGAATCATATGTTTTATGGAGCTGAAAGATTCAATCAGCCAATAGGAGATTGGGATGTCTCCGGTGTTACTGATATGACAGCTATGTTTTATGGTGCTGTAGAATTCAATCAACCCATAGGAGATTGGGATGTCTCCGGTGTCACTGATATGAGTGGGATGTTTCGTGATACGGAGAACTTCAATCAATCCATAGAAACTTGGGATGTCTCCAACGTTACTAATATGAGAGAGATGTTTCGTCGTGCTGAAGCCTTTGACCAACCCATAGGAGACTGGGATGTCTCCAACGTTACGAATATGGTGGAGATGTTTAATGGTATAGTAGAGATAGGGTACGGTGGGATTAAGTATGCTTCAAAATTTAATCAGGCGATAGGAGATTGGGATGTCTCCAACGTTACTGATATGAGAGCTATGTTTAGTGGTGCTTTGATCTTCAATCAGCCCATAGGAGATTGGGATGTTTCCAACGTTACTGATATGAGTGATATGTTTGGTAGGGGAGGAGGATACTACAACATTGACGGGCCTTGCTCCTTCAATCAACCCATAGGCACTTGGGATGTCTCCGGTGTTACTGATATGCGTTTTATGTTTTATGGTGCTGTAGGATTCAATCAATCGATAGGAGATTGGGATGTCTCCAATGTTACAAATATGAAGGCTATGTTCTACGGTGCTGTAGAATTCAATCAACCGATAGGAGATTGGGATGTCTCCAATGTTGCTGATATGAGCTTTATGTTTGGTGGTGCTGAAAAATTTAATCAACCCATAGGAAGTTGGGATGTCTCCGGTGTTACTAATATAGGCGATATGCTTCATAATGCTAAAGCCTTTGATCAGGATATTTCAAGTTGGAGCGAGCCGTAAAGCCCTAAGATGGTGGAGGACGGTAGTGATATGAGCCTGCTTTATAAACCTCCTCGAATCCGGTAACGAAGAGATAAGGAATATTTAGGCAACTGCGCGCCGCAACGGCACGCAGTTGCCTAAATATTCCTCCTGATCCTTGTGTTCCAACCCCTCTGACTTTCCTTCGGCCCCCCCTTACCAAACTCTCTAAATCAATATATAATCGGGCCTCAAATTCACTCTGTTTGAAGGCGTATTCCCATGCAAAACCGAAACAAAATATTGACTGACATTAAAATAAAGTACCTAAAACTCAAGACCCAATCGGTTGAGTCTTGCTTTTTACTACCAAACAGATCCTCTTCCTTTCCGTTTTTGGCCCACTTTCTCTTCTGTTTCATTTCGCTGTTTCTGTCCGCCTGTGCCAAATCGGCTGCAAGCCCTCCGCCTCCCCGGCCTAAAGACACCGTAAGTTCCGGCCCTACGACCGAATACACCCTAAGCTTTGAAACGGAGGGAGGCAGCGCAGTGCCTCCCGTGCAGGTCCCCAGGGGTACTACGGGTATTACGCTAAACAGAATGGTCACGGCCCCGACCAAAGCACCAAACGGTGGCACTTCCTACTACTTTGGAGGCTGGCACACCGTACCCGCAACCGAGAGGCATAGGGGCAAGACTAAATACACCCGGCCGGTAACGATCGATATCACACTCTACGCCCACTGGTACACCGAGCAACCTGCCGACAGGGCTGCTTTGGAGGCACTGATTGCCGATTTGGCAGATGATGCTGCCCTCAACCACATAGATGTAAGTAAAGTGACCGATATGAGCAGACTCTTTGCAAATAAGGATACCTTTACCGGTGATATTTCGGCCTGGGATGTCTCCAATGTTACTAATATGGCGGGTATGTTTTATAATGCTAAAAAATTTAATAAATCCATAAGATATTGGGATGTCTCCGGCGTTACTGATATGAGCCATCTGTTTAGTGATGCTCTAAACTTCAATCAACCCATAGCGGATTGGGATGTTTCCAACGTTACGAATATGGAGGGTATGTTTTATAATGCTGAAAAATTCAATCAGCCCTTAAGATATTGGGATGTCTCCAACGTTACGAATATGGAGGGTATGTTTTATAATGCTGAAAAATTCAATCAGCCCTTAAGGGGTTGGGATGTCTTTGGTGTTACTGATATGAACCATCTGTTTAGTGATGCTCTAAACTTCAATCAACCCATAGCGGATTGGGATGTTTCCAACGTTACGAATATGGAGGGTATGTTTTATAATGCTGAAAAATTCAATCAGCCCTTAAGATATTGGGATGTCTCCAACGTTACGAATATGGAGGGTATGTTTTATAATGCTGAAAAATTCAATCAGCCCTTAAGGGGTTGGGATGTCTCCAACGTTACGAATATGGAGGGTATGTTTCATCGTGCCAAAAAATTCAATCAACCCATAAGGGATTGGGATGTCTCCGGCGTTACTGATATGAACCATCTGTTTAGTGATGCTGAAAAATTTAATCAACCCATAGGAAATTGGGATGTCTCCAATGTTACTGATATGGAAGCTATGTTTTACGGTGCCGAAAACTTCAGTCAATCCATAGGTGATTGGGATGTTTCCAACGTTACGAATATGGAAAGTATGTTTAGCAATATTTTCACCTTTAATCAAGTCATAAAGGATTGGAATGTTTCCGGAGTTATCGATACAGAGGCCATGTTTGGTGGTGCTTTATATACCATACGTTTTCAAACGGACGGAGGCAGTGCCGTATCTCCCGTGGGAGTAACCGGCGGTACCACACTAAGCGAAACCATAGCAGACCCGACCAAAGCACCAAGCGATGGCACGACCTACTACTTTGGAAGCTGGTACACCGTGGATGCAGCCACGGGACATACGGGCAAGACCAAGTATGATTATACCTGGCCGGTGACGGGCGATATAACACTCCACGCCCGCTGGTATACCGAGCAACCTGCCAACAAAGCCGAATTGGAAACACTGATTGCCGAGTTGGGCAATGATGCCGATCTCAACCACATAGATGTAGGTAAAGTGACGGATATGAGCGAACTCTTCGCAGATATCCGTCACTTTAACGGAGATATTTCGGGTTGGGATGTATCTAACGTTACGAATATGGAGGGTATGTTTCAACATGCCGGAAACTTCAATCAACCCTTAAGGGATTGGGATGTTTCCGGTGTTACTGATATGAACCATCTGTTTAGTGGTACTCTAAACTTCAATCAACCCATAGCGGGTTGGGATGTATCTAACGTTACGAATATGGAGGGTATGTTTGGTGATGCTGAAAAATTCAATCAGCCAATAGGAGATTGGAATGTCTCCAAGGTGACTAATATGGAACTTATGTTTTATAATGCCGAGAAATTCAATCAGCCAATAGGAGATTGGGATGTTTCCGGTGTTACTGATATGAGAAAGATGTTCTACGGTTTTGTTTATATGGATAGTGGAGGGGGTGGGGGGCAGTGTATTTCAAGCTTTAATCAACCCATAGGTAATTGGGATGTCTCCGGTGTTAATAATATGAGTAGTATGTTTTATTGTGCTCACAGCTTTAATCAACCCATAGGAGATTGGGATGGTTCCAATGTTACGAATATGGAGGGGATGTTTCACCGTTCGGGAGCCTTTAATCAGAATATTCCGGGTTGGGCTGTACAGCCATAAAGTGGCGGGGAACGTTATTGGTATGAATTTGCTTTATGAACTTCCTCAGATTTTCCGGTAACGAAGATACAGAAGTTTACAACAGCGCACCGCACGCAGTTGCCTGAATATCTTACTTGTTCCTTGTGTTCCAACCCCTCTGGCTTTCCTTCGGGCTCTCTCACCCTTACCAAACTCTCTAAATCAATATATAATCGGGCCTCAAATTCACTCTGTTTGAAGGCGTATTCCCATGAAAAACCGAAACAAAATATTGACAGACACTGAAATAAAGAACCTAAAACCCAAGACCCAATCGGCTAAGTCTTGCTTTTTATTGCCAAACAAATCCTCATTCAAGCTATGCTCTCCGTTTTTCTGCCTTTTTCTCCTCTGTTTCATTCCGTTGTTTCTGTCCGCCTGTGTCAAATCGGCTGCAAGCCCTCCGCCTCCCGGGCCTAAAAACACCGTAAGCTTTGAAACGGAGGGAGGCAGCGCAGTGACGCCGGTGAAAGTAGCCGAGGGTACTGCGCTAAACGAGACCATAACAGACCCGACCAAAGCACCAAGCGATAACACGACCTACTATTTTGGAGGCTGGTACACCGTACCTGCAAGTACGGGACATACGGACGAGACCAGGTACGATTATACCAAGCCGGTAACGGGCGATATCACGCTCTATGCCCGCTGGTACACGGAAGAACCTGCCGACAGGGCAACCCCGGAAGTATTAGCTGCCGGGACGGAAGATGATACCGAACAACCTGCCAAAGAACCTGCTAACAAAGCCGAATTGGAGGTACTGATTGCCGAATTGGGTAATGATGCCGACCTCAACCACATAGATGTAAGTAAAGTGACCGATATGAGCCGACTCTTTGCAGATAGTGACTTTAATGGAGATATTTCGGGTTGAGATGTATCTAACGTTACGAATATGGAGGGTATGTTTTATGGGGCTTCAGAATTCAATCAACCCATAGGGAGTTGGGATGTCTCCAATGTTACGAATATGCGTAATATGTTTGGCAGGCCGTACAGCCAACACGATAGAGATGTCGGGCCTTCCTCCTTCAATCAAGCGATAGAAGATTGGGATGTCTCCAATGTCACTGATATGACAGCTATGTTTAGTGGTGCTTTGATCTTCAATCAAGCGATAAGAGATTGGGATGTCTCCAATGTTACCGGCATGACCCGGATGTTTTATGGTGCTAAAGCCTTTGATCAGGATATTTCGGGTTGGGCTGTGCAGCCATCAGATGAGCCCGGTTTGTAAATCTTCTGACATCCGGTAATCTGAAGATACAGAAATTTGCAACGGCGTGCCGTTGCCTGAATATTCCCCTTGATTCTTGTGTTCCAACCCTTCACGCGTTATAGTGGCCCGCAGCCTTTACCTTAGGACATTTCGACTCCGCTCAATGACCCGATCTCATAGGTAACCCTTTGCAGGGTTGAGCTTTGCAATGGTGTCTCGGTAAATGGCCCCTCTCCTTATCAAACTCCCTAAATCAATATACAATCAGGCCGTAAATCTACTCTGCCTGAAGGAACACTCCCATGGAAAACCGAGACAAAATATTTACTGACAAGGAAATAAATGGCCTAACACCTCATACCCAATCGGTTGAGTCTTGCTTTTTATTGCCAAACAGATCCCCATTCTTTCCGTCTTTCTGCCTTTTTATCCTCTGTTTCATTCCGCTGTTTCTGTCCGCCTGTGTCAAATCGGCTGCAAGCCCTCCGCCTCCCGAGCCTAAAGACACCGCAAGTTCCGGCCCTACGACCGAATACACCGTAAGCTTTGACACAGGCGGAGGCAGCGCAGTGCCTCCCGTGAAAGTAACCGAGGGCACTACCCTAAGTAAGACCGTAACGGCCCCGACCAAAGCACCAAGCGATGGAACCACCTACTACTTTGGAGGCTGGTACACCGTACCTGCAAGACTCAACCCGTACGGTGCATCCAAAAGTATGGGGCATACAGGCAAGACCAAGTATGATTATACCAAACCGGTAACGGTTGATAGCACACTTTACGCCCGCTGGTACACCAAGCAACCTGCCAACAAAGCCGAATTGAAGGCACTGATTGCCGGTCGGGGAGACTATGACAACTTCAACGACATAGATGTACGTAAAGTGACCGATATGAGTCGACTTTTTGAAAATAGTGACTTTAACGAATCTATTTCGGATTGGGATGTCTCCAACGTTACGAATATGGAGGGTATGTTTCACGGTGCTGAAAGATTCTATCAATCCATAGGAGATTGGGATGTCTCCGGTGTTACTGATATGAGCCGAATGTTTCACGGTGCTGAAAGATTCTATCAACCCATAGGAGATTGGGATGTCTCCGGTGTTACTGATATGAGCCGAATGTTTCACGGTGCTGAAAGATTCAATCAACCCATAGGAGATTGGGATGTCTCCGGTGTTACTGATATGAGCCGGATGTTTGATGGGGCTAAAGAATTCAATCAGCCGACAGAAGATTGGGAGGTCTCCGGTATTACTGATATGAGCCGAATGTTTCACGATGCTGAAAAATTTAATCAACCCATAGGAGATTGGAATGTCTCCGGTGTTATCAATATGAGAGAGATGTTTAGTCATGCTAAAAAATTCAATCAACCTATAGGAGATTGGGATGTCTCCGGTGTTACCAATATGAGCCGGATGTTTAATGGTGCTGAAGAATTCGATCAACCTATAGGTGCTTGGAATGTCTCCAATGTGACTGATATGGCAGCTATGTTTAGTGGGGCTTTAGTCTTCAATCAATCCATAGAAGATTGGAATGTCTCCGGTGTTACTGATATGACAGCTATGTTTAGTGGGACTTTAGCCTTCAATCAGGTGATAGGGGATTGGGATGTCTCCAATGTTACTGATATGAGCCGGATGTTTCATAGGGCTGAAGAATTCAATCAACCCATAGGAGATTGGGATGCCTCCAACGTTACTCCTATACAACCTGCCAACAAAGTTGAATTGAAGGCACTGATTGCCCGTTTTGGAGACAATACTGACCTCAACCACATAGATGTAAGTAAAGTCACAGATATGAGCGGGCTTTTCGCAGATAGTTACTTTAACGGAGATATTTCAGATTGGGATGTTTCCGGTGTTACCAATATGAAGGAGATGTTTCGCGGTGCTGAAAAATTCAATCAACCCATAGGAAATTGGGATGTCTCCGATGTTACTGATATGACAGCTATGTTTAGTGGTGCTTTAGCCTTCAATCAGGAGATAGAAGATTGGGATGTCTCTAATGTTACAAATATGAACCGGATGTTTGGTAGTTCTGTAAAATTCAAGATGGATCGTGGTGCTGAAAAATTCAATCAACCCATAGGAGACTGGGATGTTTCCGGTGTTACTTCTATGTGGAGTATGTTTAATCGTGCCTACAACTTCAATCAACCCATAGGAGATTGGGATGTCTCTAATGTTACTAATATGAACCGGATGTTTGGTAGTTCTGTAAAATTCAATCAACCCATAGGGGATTGGAATGTCTCCGGTGTTACTGATATGAGTGGGATGTTTGATGGTGCTTTCGATTTCAATCAGGCGATAGGAGATTGGGATGTTTCCAATGTTACTGATATGAGCGAGCTGTTCTCCGGTTGGATTGAGACAGGGGCTTGGCGGGAGTGTATTTCAAGCTTTAATCAACCGATAGGAGATTGGGATGTCTCCAATGTTGCTAATATGAGCGTGATGTTTATTTGTGCCGAAAACTTTAATCAACCCATAGGGGATTGGAATGTCTCTAACGTTACGAATATGGAAGGTCTGTTTCGTGGAGCCGACAACTTCAATCAACCCATAGGGGATTGGAATGTCTCCGGTGTTACTGATATGAGTGGGATGTTTGATGGTGCTTTCGATTTCAATCAGGCGATAGGAGATTGGGATGTTTCCAATGTTACTGATATGAGCGAGCTGTTCTCCGGTTGGATTGAGACAGGGGCTTGGCGGGAGTGTATTTCAAGCTTTAATCAACCGATAGGAGATTGGGATGTCTCCAATGTTGCTAATATGAGCGTGATGTTTATTTGTGCCGAAAACTTTAATCAACCCATAGACAATTGGGATGTCTCCGGTGTTACTGATATGAGTGGGATGTTTCATGATGCTGAAAAATTTAATCAGCCGATAGGAGACTGGAATGTCTCCAATGTTACTGATATGACCCGGATGTTTTGGCATGCTTCAGCATTTAATCAGCCCATAGGAGATTGGGATGTCTCCAATGTTACTGATATGAGCTTGATGTTTAGTGGTGCTTTGGTCTTCAATCAGGTGATAGGAGATTGGGATGTCTCCAATGTTACGAATATGCGTAATATGTTTGGCAGGACGGACAAAGAATACCATATCCTTGGTGGGCCTTCCACCTTCAATCAGGCGATAGGAGCCTGGGATGTCTCCAACGTTATTTCTATGCATAAAATGTTTTATGGTGCTGAAAAATTCAATCAAGCAATAGGAGATTGGGATGTCTCCAATGTTACCGGCATGACCCGGATGTTTTATGGTGCTAAAGCCTTTGATCAGGATATTTCGGGTTGGGCTGTGCAGCCATCAGATGATCATGGAGAGTGGTAGTGGTATGAGCCCGGTTTGTAAATCTTCTGACATCCGGTAATCTGAAGATACAGAAATTTGCAACTGCGCGCCGTATGGCACGCAGTTGCCTGAATATCACTCTTGATTCTTGTGTTCCAACCCCTCCCCCTTCTCAAATCCTCCCAATGGATATACGATATACTCTGAAAATGCCCTATATTTAAAGGAATATTCCCATGCAAAACCGCAATAAATCCCCATTCTTTCCGTTCTTCTGCCTTTTTATCCTCTGTCTTATTCCGCTGTTTCTGTCCGCCTGTGTCAAATCGGCAGCAAGCCCTCCGCCTCCCGAGCCTAAAGACACCGTAAGTTCCGGCCCTGCGACCGAATACACCGTAAGCTTTGACACAGGCGAAGGCAGCGCAGTGCCTCCCGTGAAAGTAACCGAGGGCACTACCCTAAGTAAGACCGTAACGGCCCCGACCAAAGCACCAAGCCATGGAACCACCTACTACTTTGGAGGCTGGTACACCGTACCTGCAAGACCCAACCCGTACGGTGCATCCAGAAGTATGGGGCATACAGGCAAGACCAAGTATGATTATACCAAACCGGTAACGGGTGATATCACCCTTTACGCCCGCTGGTACACCAAGCAACCTGCCAACAAAGCCGAATTGAAGGCACTGATTGCCACGGGAGACTATGGCAACTTCGTGGATGTACGTAAAGTGACCGATATGAGTCGACTTTTTGAAAATAATCACTTTGACAGATCTATTTCGGATTGGGATGTCTCCAACGTTACGAATATGGAGGGTATGTTTCACGGTGCTGAAAGATTCGATCAATCCATAGGAGATTGGGATGTCTCCGGTGTTACTGATATGAGCCGGATGTTTGATGGGGCTAAAAAATTTAATCAACCGACAGAAGATTGGGATGTCTCCGGTATTACTGATATGAGCCGGATGTTTCACGGTGCTGAAAAATTTAATCAACCTATAGGAGATTGGGATGTCTCCGGTGTTATCAATATGAGAGAGATTTTTAGTCATGCTAAAAAATTCAATCAACCCATAGGAGATTGGGATGTCTCCGGTGTTACCAATATGAGCCGGATGTTTAATGGTGCTGAAGAATTCGATCAACCTATAGGTGCTTGGAATGTCTCCAATGTGACTGATATGGCAGCTATGTTTAGTGGGGCTTTAGTCTTCAATCAATCCATAGGAGATTGGAATGTCTCCGGTGTTACTGATATGACAGCTATGTTTAGTGGTGCTTTAGCCTTCAATCAGGTGATAGGAGATTGGGATGTCTCCAATGTTACTGATATGAGCCGGATGTTTCATAGGGCTGAAGAATTCAATCAACCCATAGGAGATTGGGATGCCTCCAACGTTACTCCTATACAACCTGCCAACAAAGTTGAATTGAAGGCACTGATTGCCCGTTTTGGAGACAATACTGACCTCAACCACATAGATGTAAGTAAAGTCACAGATATGAGCGGGCTTTTCGCAGATAGTTACTTTAACGGAGATATTTCAGATTGGGATGTTTCCGGTGTTACCAATATGAAGGAGATGTTTCGCGGTGCTTTAGCCTTCAATCAGGAGATTGGAGATTGGGATGTCTCTAATGTTACAAATATGAATTCTATGTTTGGTAGTTCTGTAAAATTCAAGATGGGTCGTGGTGCTGAAAAATTCAATCAACCCATAGGAGACTGGGATGTCTCCGGTGTTACTTCTATGTGGAGTATGTTTAGTCGTGCCTACAACTTCAATCAACCCATAGGAGATTGGGATGTCTCTAATGTTACAAATATGAACCGGATGTTTGGTAGTTCTGTAAAATTCAATCAACCCATAGGGGATTGGGATGTCTCCGGTGTTACTAATATGAGCGAAATGTTTTTTTATGCTTTAGAATTCAATCAAGCGATAGGAGATTGGGATGTCTCCGGTGTTACTGATATGGTGGGTATGTTTTCTCATGCTGAAGAATTCAATCAACCCATAGAAGCTTGGGATGTCTCCGGTGTCACTAATATGAGCCGGATGTTTAATGGTGCTGAAGAATTCAATCAACCCATAGGAGATTGGGATGTCTCCAACGTTATTTCTATGCATGAAATGTTTTATGGTGCTGGAAAATTTAATCAACCCATAGGGGATTGGAATGTCTCCGGTGTTACTGATATGAGCAAGATGTTTCATGGTGCTGTAGTCCTCAGTTTCAATCAACCCATAGGAGATTGGAATGTCTCTAACGTTACGAATATGAGCCGGATGTTTCATGGTGCCTACAACTTCAATCAACCCATAGGAGATTGGGATGTTTCCAATGTTACTGATATGAGCGGGATGTTTAGGGATGCTTACGACTTCAATCAAGTGATAGGAGATTGGGATGTCTCCGGTGTTACTGATATGAGCCGAATGTTTCACGGTGCTGAAAGATTCAATCAACCCATAGGAGATTGGGATGTCTCCAACGTTATTGATATGAGCGGCATGTTTAATGGTGCTTTAGTCTTCAATCAACCCATAGGAGATTGGAATGTCTCTAACGTTACGAATATGAGCTGGATGTTTTCTGCTGTTAGACCATCCGACCTTACACCTGATTTCTCATTCAATCAACCCATAGGTGATTGGGATGTATCCAATGTGACTGATATGAGCGAGATGTTTAGTGGTGCTTTGGTCTTCAATCAACCCATAGGAGATTGGAATGTCTCCAACGTTACTAATATGACCCGGATGTTTGATGGGGCTGAAGCCTTTGATCAGGATATTTCAGGTTGGGCTGTAAAGCCATAAAATGGTGGAGGACAGTAGTGGTATGGGCCCGGTTTGTGAATCTTCTGACATCCGGTAATCTGAAGATACAGAAACTTGCAACTGCGCGCCGTTGCTTGAATATTCCTCTTGATTCTTGTGTTCCAACCCCTCTGATTTCCCCTCGGGCTCTCCCCTTGTCAAAACCCCTAAACGAATATACAATTCAGGCCGCTAAGGCACTTTGCCCATTTACCCATTTTGCCCATAAGGAGAGCACCCCCATGAAACATCAAAAGCAGGTATTGACTAATATTGGCATAAACAGTATAATATCCAATATCCAATATCCAATATCCAATATCACACTACTTTAGAAAACAAGCAGTTACTTCCACCGGCTACAAACCATCCTAAACCTGTTTATTCATTTTCCTCTCGTCTTTTACTCTTCCTTTACCCTTTCCTTTTTCTGTCCGTTCTCGGTCTGTCTCTGCTCGCCTGTGCCCCGATCTCGGACAACAGCAAAGACCCGGAACCCAACCCCGATATTTCCTTTTCCGTCACCGCCGTGGCCTCCTCTGTACAATTAGAGGTCAACAGTATTCCGGCTGTTACAGATGCGGGGGCCATTATTCGTTTAGCTACGGAAGCCACCCCAACTCAGGTGGAAGCCCGGGCGAGCGTGGGGTATGTCAACATCAGTATAGATGCCAACAGCACCCGCAAATTTAGCATTAGCCAACATTACGGCAGCAATTTTGCAGACGGGGGCTTTACTCTGGCCGATGTCCTTGCCCCAAACACCAAATACAAACTGTATTTGTATATGCCTTCAGCCACTGACTTAGGGCAAACCGAGATTAAAGGCGGAACAATTAAGGGGGATACAGTTGAAATTTCTTTTACCACCGCGAATTTACCCGCTGCGGGGGATGCGGTATGGAGCGAGAAGTTCGCAGCCAAAGAATATGTCACCAGTCTCAATGAATACCATTTTATGGAAAATCAAACAGGTATCATTGTCGCTTATTTTTGGTTACCATCTGAATCTGTTTTTATAGAAAGTGGCACTATATCCAACAATAAGGCAAGTATTCGTATGGGACAACATACCGGTAGTACCATAACACCGGATTCTCGTTTTTACTATAATGGTGGGCTTATTTCAAGTCATCCGTCTGCTGTAGCTAAATATACTTACATAATAGGTGCCGACAAATTAGCTTCTCCAACCCTAAGAAACGCTTTTGAAGTAGCGGTCACTCTCAATCAGGGAGGTCTATTTGTACCTTATAGTACTGTCGTTAATCGCTATTAACGTTTTTTTCTGTGATTTGGCCGGAGACCGGAGATGAGGGTCAAAGTGTACGACTGCGTGTAGATCATATCACGCCCCCCCTTCCCAAGGTTCGACAAGCTCACCTACCTTTGGAGGGGCCAGGGGTGGTCCATTCCCCTCCTTTGGAGGGGCAGGGGGTGGTCCGTCTAAGGCCCACACTTCACAAGGTTCGACAGGCTCACCTACCAGCCCCTTGCCAAAGTCTCTAAACGAATATACAATAAACCCGCAAAGGCACTTTGCCCATTTCCTCATTTTGCCCAGAAGGAGCACTCCCATGAAACATCAAAAGCAGGTATTGACTGATATTGGCATAAACAGTATAATATCCAATATCCAATATCCAATATCCAATATCCAATATCCAATATCCCGCACATTTCCTAAAATCTTCCCAATTCATTCTGTTCTTTTCTCTGTCTTTTTCATTCATCTGTTTCTGGCTTCCTGTACCGATCTGGGTACAGGCTCTTCCACGGGTAAAAAAATCCTTCACTTCGATACGGACGGAGGCAGTGCCGTCCCTTCGGTGGAAGTGCCAAGCGGCGGCCTGACACTAAGCAAAACCATGACGGCCCCCACCAAAGACCCAAGCGGCACCACGACCTACTACTTTGGAGACTGGTACACCGTGGACGCAGCTACGGGACACACGGGCAAAACCAAGTTTGATTACACCAAACCGATAACGGGCAGTATGACGCTCTACGCCCGCTGGTACACTGAGCAACCTGCCGACAGGGCCGCCCTGGAGAAGCTCATCACCGACTTGGGAGATACAGCCAACTTCAACCACATTGATGTGCGGAATATATCCGATATGAACAAACTATTCTTTTCTAAGGGTTCTTTTAATGGAGAGATTTTGGGTTGGGATGTCTCCAGTGTTATCAATATGAATCGTATGTTTAGTTATACTGGCAGTTTCAATCAACCGATAGGAGATTGGAATGTTTCCAAGGTTACCAATATGAACAGAATGTTCTTTAGCACCCGGGATTTTGATCAGGATATTTCAGGTTGGACTGTAAGTCAGGTAACAGATTTTGAACACATTTTTACAAGTTGTAAGATAAAAACGGCTTATAAACCGCTCAGGTTTCAGTAGCCTTTTACGGTACGGGAGCAGCAGCAGAGACACGTTTTAACGTGTCTCTGCTGCTGCTCCCATTACAGGGTGGGTGAGGCACCCGAAGCCCCCGCACAAAGTCCCCCCCCCTTGCCAAAATCTCTAAACGAATATATAGTCTGCCCTGAATCCAAACTGGCTTAGAGGAGCACTCTCATGAAACATCAAAAGCAGGTATTGACTGATATTGGCATAAACAGTATAATATCCAATATCCAATATCCAATATCCAATATCACACTACTTTAGAAAACAAGCCGTTATTTCCACCTCGGACAAACCGTCCTCAACCTTTTTATTCACTTTCCTTTCGTCTTTTACCGTTCCTCTACCCTTTCTTTTTTCTGTCCGTTATTGGTCTGTTTTTGGCGGCCTGTGCGCCGCTGTCTGACACTAAGGACCCGCCGGCATCCAAGTATACGGTCACCTTCCCTTACATAGGCCCCAACGAACTCACTTTCTCCATAACCAGCCAATTGGAGGGAGAGGTGGAGTTTACGTTTGGGATTTCTGCCTCTGACACCACCACGCTTCCGGCCCAATTAGGTAAAGGTTATATCAAGCGTACCCTGACAAAAGGCATAGGCAGAGAAGTCTTTATGGCCCATTTGGATACCATACCGGAAGACCTAAGCACGCTTACAGCCGACCATTTGCTGAAAGAGAACACGACGTATTACCTCCATATTTATCGAGGCACAGAATCCGTATTACAGAAATCTTTCACAACCGCTAAGTTTACCACCTTGTCCACTTTAGAAAGAAGGCAGGGAGCCAACAATCTCGGCATTCATTCTTGGGATCAATATTTCCCCTCCAATGGAAGTATCGTAGATACTCTCGGGAATACTCTTTCCACACCCAAAACAAGCACAGAAAACAGCTCTCCTAAGAAGATAGAAGTTAAAAAGGAGGAGTATTTGATATTCCCAATGAGGTACGTAATTCCAATATTCGCAGAACCCTCACCTTTTACCTCAGCAGAAGAATTAGAAATCTATTTATTTCAAGTTAAAGCCTTTACTGATACTAATTCATATGAGACGGTATTTTCTTATTTTCCAGGTATTAATCCACCTCGTCTTATGGATGGTTCCGGAATGAACAGTACAACAATTTGTTTAGAAATAAATCAAACAAAGTCCGTTAATTTTGATGCCTACTTTAGCTGTATCATTACTATACCGACTTCTGACCCGGCAACCGAAGATAATTTTGGTTCTACAGGTAATCTCATTTTAGAGTTTACAAATCAACTTAATACCGCAAACTACATCGGTACACAGCCAATACAAAACGTACAATTAATTACCAAATGATACTCATTACACAAATAAGAGTATCCGGATGCACCGCAGCCCTGCCGCAAGGTGAAGAAAAGAACAGCTCTGTTCCACACACACCCTGCCGGTTTGCCAAAACGGCAGGGAACAGCGTGTCGGACAGAAAGGCACCCTAACGTGCATCCGTACTGAGATTATCACTTTGGAACGTCGCCCGGCGTTTTAGCAACGGAATCGGAATCCAACGCAGGTAAAAACCCAGGGCATAATCCCAAGCCAGATTATTGTTCTGCTGTTTCGGTTTGCCGACAAATTCAAAAATCAAGTCCCAGTCTTTCAGGTGGTGAATGGCCAACAGACGAATATCCTTCATCTTGAAAAGCCCCTTTTTCTGCAAGTCCTCGTTCCAAAAACTGACACTGTTCAGCAAATCTTCCAAAATCAAACGTTCCCCGCTGAAACCCAGGATGTCCTGCATACCCGGGTAGTACAGGTAGAGTTTCTCGTGACTCATGCGGTAAGAAATCTGGAAATTGAGGAACTCATGGATAAAAAAGCTAAAAGTAAAATCCATCGTCAGCGAAGATGTCTGGTTGTAGCGGATCAAATGCTGGTCCCACCGTGTCTTAAAGGTAAAGAAGAACAATACCCGGTTCTTCCAGAAATAATGATCCTTGGTAGTCAACTGAAAAGCCAAATACACCTTCTCGGCAAGCAAATCATCACTGCCATCGGCTTTCCAGGACAACGCTGTCGTATCCCACTGATAGGGCTGAGTATAGCGGAAAAACAGGCCGCCGCTGAACCACCAAGCCCGAAACGAAATCTCTTCCCTCTCGATATGGCCCTCTTTGCTGCTATCCTTAGCCTCAAAGTTGTAGATGAAGACATTTTTCAACTGCACCTTGTCAATTGGTCTGTAGATAGAAGTATAATTGAACGGTTGAGGGTAAAACTCCGGATCATCCTCGCCATTCTGGATAAATTCGATGGAAAGATTGTGCGACCACTTAAACATTTCAAAGAACAGCAGGGATTTCAGGGTATTTTTGGGGACAGACGGAGGCAAATCACTACTCAGGCTGAAACTGGCCTTCAAATTGTTAATCGGGTTATAGGCACTTTTGATTGGATGAAAATCCAACAAGGCCCCAAACCGGTGGGTGGGAATGCGCTTGCGCAGTTCCGTGTCTTCCACTCCAAAATCCAGGAAACTGCCCTCGTGCCCACGCTCGGTTGTATTGTACTGGTAATCATACACAACCGCTTTTATGCTGTGGGTGATCGAACTGTTGGCAAACCAGTCAATCGCACGCAAGGGCTTGAGCACAACAGAAGACTCTTCATTCCAGTTCCACTTGGTGGCCTGCTTCGTCGCGTCCAAATCATTGGAACTACTCTCATTATCAGCAATATCAAAGTAGTGAGTCACATTGACATTGACACTGTGCTTCAGGTTGACCACCAACAGGCTGTCCAAAAATTTCCACTCGGTCACCACCTGAAAGGCTTCTTTACCGGTAAACTGCAATTCTTTGTTATTGATCGCGACATCCTCTATGCGCGTCCAACCGGCATTATCCGTCTGACTTTGCATCAGATTTTGCAAAGCCAAGTTGTAGGTTGCCTTGAAGCTAACCGTTTCCACCTGCTGGTCTTCCTTGATCTTTTGCAACTCCTTGGGCTTGATAATGCTGTCATCTATCGGGATGCCACCATTGACCAGGCCGCCTTCCCCGCCCGGGCTGCCCGGACCCCCGATCCCGGGATCGGGTTCTTGCGGCAGCCGATACTTCCAGTCCTGTAAAATGGGCAAATCCAAGTTCCGGCCATTTTGTTGCGTATTCTGTACCAAGGGCCAGAGCGTACCCGAAACACGCAAAGACGTGTCCGGCATAAAAAACTTGGTCGGATAAAAGAACTCCCGGGTCGGGTCATAAGTCTCTCGCCCCGTGTCCGTTTTTTTGCTGAAATGGCTGGTGACAAAGGCACTAAAATTGAATGAAGAAACCAGCGATGTGTTAAAGCGCGGCCGCAAATTAAGGCTGGCCTGCCACTTGAACGAAGAAATCAGAGATTCCTTTTTGCGCCATTCTTCCAGCAGGTTGTCGACATCTCTCTGACTCAGTTCCAAGCCGTAGCCCAACCAGTCAAAACTCTCTTTGCGATTGAAATAATCCCTGCGATAGAACGGGTCAGAATAGTAAACAAAATCCAGCTTGAAGGTATTATTTTTGGTCGAAAGTCGGGTATCAATACCATAGCGGAAGGGAATGGTCAAACCAAAGAAATCGGTTTCGATAACCTTGAGCCGGTATGCGCCGTCACTGTCCAGAATATATGGCTTCCCCGTGGCAAAACCGGAACCCGTACGCTCTTCCAGACCAAAAGCGTAGGCCAAAGAGGTCTTCAAACTCAAATCCGTAATCGGGCCGAAGTTCTTCAATGAACCATCAAAACCGGTAAACAGACCGATATAACTGTAGTAATCCAACAAGAATTTCAGATAGCTACCGGCTCCCAGCACTTTCTTTTTCTGTTGTTGCTCCGCCGGGTCTTTTGGCTTGGCGGGCACCAGAAACAAAGTATCCAGCTCAAATTCGGTGTTGTTACCGGAATCGGAATTGACCGGAAGGAAAGAAAGCGAATCCGTGTTGCCGGACTTCGGCGTACCCAACAAATAGGTTGTAGTCTGGACAAACTCGCCATAGGCTTCACGTATGCCAAACACTGGATGAAACAGCAACTGGCTGTCATTGTGGTAGTAGTAGGGCAGATAAAGCACGGGAATGTGCCCTACGTACAAAGTGGCACTGAGCATGGCCCATTCCGGTTTGCCAAAAATCCACAAACGATGAAATCCCAAGCGGAAATATTCGGTTTGTTCTTCCTCGCTGGTGGAAATCTCGCCCTTTTCCAGCACCAGAATATCATCGCTGCCTTTGCGCATATTCTTACTGTCAAAGTGGTAATCAATGTCATTTTTGGCCAACACTGTCCTGCCCAGAATATTGTTGGCATCCACACTGGTGTTGCCACCGGGCTTACTTTTCGTCTTTTCCGGGTTGGACGAGCTGCTGTGAACATTGGCCGGACGGTCGGTTTCCGTAGTCTGACCACGCGAAAACACGCCGTAGAAGATGACACCGCGCCAAACACGCAAACGGAAAATCAGCGAATCCCCGGTAAATTTCTCCGTATCTTTATCGTTGGTACTGTTAATCTTCTTCTTGATGTACGTCACCCGGCCTTCGGCCCGAATGGTATTTTGTCCCCGATTAAAAATGATACTGTCCGCCGAGACGTTGTGTTCGTAACCTTCATTTTGGTCCGTAATAAACACCCTGACGCCACCGCTGATCTTAAAATAGTTTTCGCTGTCCCCCTCCTGACGTTCGACGGTAAACGCTTGGGCCTTCTGGGCCGATTCAATTTTGATAACCAGATTTTCCTGGTTGCCCGCCCCACCCCCACCCCGGATCGGAGCAGATATATTTAGCTTACTGTAAAGACCTCTTCTCAGGGTATCGGGGCCTTGATTAGCCTCAATTCCGTACTTTCGGGCCAGTTCCTGCAACTCAAAATAAGTCGCGGTGGCAATGTCATCTTGTTGGGCACGGGTGCGCAGGTTGCGCAAGCGTTCTTCGCGCTCCGAGTCCCCGGCAGCATCAGCGGAACCGGCGGAGTCAGCGGAATTGGGACCCTGGGCATTCAGCACCTGCACCACAGGCCCCACAAGTCCCGACAAGGTCAAAAACACGGCCAAAAGCAGGACCGGCAGGGACAGCAGGCGAGAACGCAGAGACAGATGAGGAGTCTTGGTTTGCAGAGTAAAAGCGGAAACGTACATCGGATTCAGAACGGAAGAATTATAACGGAAAGAGAGGCTCGTTCCTAGACGGACATCGGTCGGTCTCAAAGTCTTCCTCATTTCGCCGCAGTGTGTCGGGCCGCAGCCCTTCCTGCAAGCCTCCGGTGCTACAACAAAATATTTTTGTGTAGAGAAACATACCCGGTCACGGCAACAACGGGCGGCCTTTTTACCCCACAAAAAATATCCGGTGCCCGCTTCCGAAATGGCGTATTTTTTAATGGAATATTTTCGCAGGTCTTCATAGAACAGAAATAACGAACAAAATAACGAAAATGCGGATTCACTTACCGTTTTACCATTTACCGTTTTATCATTTTACCATTTTATCATTTTACCATTTTATCATTGTCGAATTATCAATACGATAAGACCATGAGCCGAAAAGGGACTAAACAACCGACAAATCACAACACGGCCGGGTACTGCATAGCCCTCAGCGGCGGAGGTACCGGGGGGCATGTCTACCCCGCCCTCGCCATGTTACAACGGCTGGAACAACGGCTAAGCCAAACACAGCCCGACACCGTTTTGGAAGTCCTATGGCTGGGCGGCCACAATGGCATCGAAAAAGACATCGTAGCACAGCAGGCCCTCCGGTTCAGCCGGTTAAAGATCGAATACTGCGGCATTTCCTGCGGTAAGCTGCGTCGCTACTTCTCCTGGCAAAACTGTAGCGACCTGCTGCGCACCCTGCTTGGAATCCGGCAAAGCTACCATATTTTGCGCCGCAAGCGGCCCGCTCTGCTCTTCTCCAAGGGCGGTTTTGTCACCGTTCCCGGCATAATCGCCGCAAAACTACTGAACATCCCCTCACTGGCCCACGAGTCCGACTTGGACCCGGGACTGGCCACCCGGTTGGCCCTACCCTTCCTCGAAACCCTATTTCTGCCCTATGAACAAAGTCGAAAATACTACAAAGCCAAATACCAAGCCAAACTGGAAGTCAGCGGCAACCCGGTCCGCGCCGAATTTTTTGCCCGGCAAGCCGCACAACAGAGCGGCTCCGAGCAGGACACCGTAACACAAAGTCCGGCAGTACAAACCACAACACAGACCCCAATACAGGCCGCAGTCGAATCCCGGCTACTGCCGGCAGACTGGCTCAATGCCAATGGCCGACTGCACCGTCCCCTCCTGCTGGTACTGGGCGGGAGCTTGGGGGCCCACGAATTAAACACCTACGTAAAACATTGGCTCCGGAATGACAAGACCACTATACCGGAGTCGCTTTATATCTTGCACCAATGCGGCAAACAGCAACACCAAGAATTGCGTCACCTGGAAAAACAACACAGCCACTACCGCGTGCACGACTTTATTTCCGACGGTTTGGATGCGGCCTACCGGCTGTGCCGCGAAAGCGGCGGATTGGTACTATCCCGGGCCGGGGCCGGGGCCCTCTGGGAAATTTTGGTCAGTGAAAACCGCTCCATTCTGGTGCCGTTACAAAGCGGCACCAGAGGTGACCAATTGCGCAATGCCCGATTATTTACAGAACAGGGCCGGGCTCAAAGTTTTATTACGACGCAAAGCACTGAAGATACTGACAAGCAAAGAAACAGCGAAAATCTACTTGAGCAAATACAATTAATTCTCCAAGATGGTGCCTCCTCCGCATGCCCTTGGTCTCCCGTCCCACAATCGGCACAGCAGATTCCTGATGCAGCCCTCCACATTGCCCAAAGAATATGGCAACGCCTGCAACAAACCCACTGACGGATACATAAACGGATAGACGGATAGATAGACGGCAGTGCCGGTCAGCACAATGTCCGCCGGCGGCAACAGCAGCAGCCGGCGGCAGTATATAGTATATAGCATAGAAGGATACCTTTGATGGATGATTTTTCTATCTCAATCCTGGACTTACTACTGGTCATAGTCACAGGTTTCTTCGGATTCCGCAGCCTTTTCAAGGGGATAGTCAAATCCGTTTTTTCCTTTCTGGGTATCTGTGCCGCCTATCTCACGGCCTCGCTGTACTACAAGCCCGTGGCTCTCAGGCTCTCGGGCTTCCTCGATTCACCGCCGTGGGTCAATATAGCCGGTTTCAGCCTGCTTTTATTAGCCGTCATAATCGCCTTTATCATCATTGAAATGGCTGTACTGCAAATGTTTAATTCACCCGAACCCCGCAGGGACCTGAACAGACTTCTGGCCTTCATCGTAGGACTGCTCGAAGGTTTTCTATTCTGCTCTGTCATCCTTTGGGTACTGCAAAATGACAGTCTGCCCAATTCCAAAACCTTCTTGCAGAACAGCATCTTTGCCTCCTACTTCCTCGACTACAACCCCCTGCTGTTCGGTCTGGAAAAACGTCTCGACTTAGGCGTATTTCGCTGAAAAACAGAGCGATATACTCAGGGTTCCTAAAAGACGAAGTGTTGCTCCGGTGCCCGCCCGTCGATACAGTCCCGAGTGCTCTTGATAATTTTGAAACTCTCAATACTCTTAATCCTTTTGAAACTCCGGGCCGATGTACCCGGCCGTCTGCCAACCGACCCCAAACTGTAGCTAAATCATACAATGGAGCCTCAACCATGCTCGATACATTAACCAATTCCCCCGACCCACAACAACGCAGGCAATGCCCTGCCCGTGTTCGTGTCCATTTCTTCGGTCTGATCATTGCTTTACTGCTCAGCACTCTGTTGTCGGCCTGCCAGCAATTGCAACTGGACAGCGTGACCGACTACAGCAGCCTTTTACCGGAACAACAACTGCTCTATTTAAGCCTGAGCGTCCTGCCCGAAACTCAGACCAAGGCCAAAACGGGGGGCTTCCCCTATGAGACCCTCCAAGCCAAACTTTTGGATAACAAACAACTCCAAACATTCGTGTCCAAACGTTTGGCCCGCAGCCAAATAGCTATAGGAAGACAAGGGGAAATCTACGCCGTAAGCCAACTGGTACTGGACCACAAGCTGTTCCGCTCCCAAATGGAACAACAGAAAGATTGGCAAAGCCTGGCCATAAATGCCGGCACTTCCGGCACCGGCCTCGCCGGAGTCTACCACCTGCGGAGCGATGCGGTACTGGCCTTGCAGATGCCTCAGGCCAACCTGCTCTATTTGAGCCAAAGAACAAGCAAACCGCAAGGCGGTACCATAGCCCAAGCCCAGGCTTGGGAGCAGCAGACTTTTGCCAAATTTCAGCAGAGCGGTACCCCACGCACGACATTGCCGCAAAAATTTCGCAAGCTGCAAGATGAACAGCCACTGGTAGCTTATAGCCCTGAAATCATTAGTTTAATCGTCAATCCTGTACTACAACAGTCTTTTCCTCAGGCACTCAGCTCTTTTGCCAAAGTCAGTAAACAATTCCCCCTGTCAAAAATGCTGCTTTGGGTAGAGGTCTCAGAAGGCACAGAAGCCCCGTATGCCCTGCATTTAGAACTGGCAACAGGCTCGCTGATCCTGAGCAAGGGCCTCGAAGCGGGCTTCCGCCTCTTCCTGCCCAGCCTGTTGATGCGTTCCAAACAACCGTTCATCCGCCGCCAATTGCCAAACGTGCGTATGGAAGCCGGTGACCACATCTTCCATTTGCAGGTTCCCATGGACCGAGATACGCTGGAAAGCATACTGAGTCAACTGGCATTTCGGTCTTTGTAAGCCATAAAGTCTGCTCCGAATCCTGTTTCTGCCGAGAATCACAGAGGTTCCCTTCCAAAAAGACTTTTTCTGAGCTGTTCTTGAGCTTCTGTCCTTAACTCTGTCCCGGCTTTACAGCAATGCCAAAGACACCGCCACGAAGGTCTCCGGCGCGAGATTTGTCACCGGCACAAGCTTTGCAAATGGACAGAGAACCCCATACCGAATCAGAAAATTAGAAAATTGGAAACAAGTTTTTATGATGCCACGGCACAACACTCCGTATTCAGAAAAGAGTATCCGCAGTTTCGTCATCCGTTCCGGAAGATTTACCAAGGAACAGGAAAATGACTACCAAAGGCTCCGGCCGAAATATTGCCTGGATTATCGCAATTTTCGGGCAGAAAGCTTTGTCACAGAGGCCGCAGAAGGCGCAGAGAGTGCAAAGAGTGCAAAGAGCAAAGGGAAGGCCGAAATCAGAGAAGCAGAAACGTCCACTGTCGAGGAGCAAATGCGGCTCTACTGGCAGTCTCTGTTGGCCCCAATCGAAGCAAAACAGAGCAGTGGCAGCTCCGGGCCGACTGCCCGATTCTTATGTGAGATTGGTTTTGGAACCGGTTCCTCCACCCGGCAAATCGTGCAACAGAACACGGATGCCTTATACTTGGGTATAGAGGTCTACCGCAACGGCATTATCGGCCTCATGCAGGAGGCCGAAAGGTTGCCCCCGGAGCTGTTGCGCATCGTTGAACACGATGCCTTGGAGGTACTGGAAAATATGCTGCCCCCGGAAAGTTTGGACGGTCTGCATATATTTTTCCCGGACCCTTGGCCCAAAAGACGGCACCAAAAACGTCGCATCGTCAACGCGGCAAACCTGGAGCTGTTCCACCGCAGCCTAAAACCGGGTGGTTATTTTTACTTTGTTACCGATTGGCAGGACTATGCCGAAGCTGTGCGCAGATTCGTGCAACAACAAAGAGACCTTTGGAACTTTGGCTCGGCCCGACAGGCGATTTTGCAAGGCCGAGGCTATTCTGAACCGCAAAGCTGGCGGCCACAGAGTAAGTTCGAGGCCAAGGCCATCCGCGAAGGCCGGCCCGGTTTTGAGCTTTATTTGCGAAAAGAAACCTAAATGTGGCTTGACAGGGTGATTCTCCGAGGGACTTGAAGGCGATTATAAGGGGCTTGACTGCTTTGCCCGGAAATCATTAGACTACCCGGCATGAAGCATATGATAGGTTTTGCCCGTTTTTGTTGTTGTACACGCAGAGTCAAATTCAGGTGCTAGAACCTTTTGTTCCGTAATTAGTGCGGACTCTTTGGAAAGCACCTCTCACAAGGAGGTGCTTTTTGTTTCTTCACACCGGTGTTTTTCAGGCAAAGAAATTGTAGGAGGAAAGACCAGACATGGACCAACTCACAAGGCTGGAATCCCAGTCGGTATATATATTGAGGGAAGCATACCGCAAGTTCTCCAATTTGGCCATGCTGTGGTCGGTCGGCAAGGATTCTACCGTGTTGCTGTGGCTGGCGCGCAAAGCGTTCTTTGGCCACGTACCTATTCCCCTGGTGCACATCGACACATCATTTAAAATCCCGGAAATGATTGAATACCGAGACCAATTGGCCCTGAAGTGGCACCTGAATATGGTCTACGGCCAAAACCGGGAAGTCCTGGCCGCCAAACAAACGTACCCCGATGGGGCCGTGTCGCGCATTGACTGCTGCAAATCTTTGAAATCCGAAGCCTTAAAACATACTCTTTCGGGTGAATGGACCCGCTTCCGGCTCGATCACAACCTGGGCAAGTACGTGGAAGACAGCAATCGGGAACCGTACACCGGTATCATCGTCGGTGTGCGCGCTGATGAAGAGGGCAGCCGATCCAAAGAACGCTACTTTTCTCCGCGCGACCGGCACAACGACTGGAATGTGGACGACCAGCCGCCGGAACTTTGGGACCAGTTCAAAACCGATTTTGCCCCGGGTGCTCACCTGCGCATTCACCCGCTGCTGGACTGGACCGAGCTAAACATTTGGGAATACATTGAGCGGGAAAACATCCCGACCGTGAGCCTCTACTACAACCAGGGTGACGGCAAACGCTATCGCTCTCTGGGCTGCTACCCCTGTACCAACCCGGTAGATTCCAATGCCTGCAACCCGCAGGAGATTATCGAAGAGCTGAAGACCGGGAAATTTGTCAATATTGCCGAACGCTCCGGCCGCGCCCAGGACAAAGAGGGTGGCGGCTTGGAAACGTTGCGAAGGGACGGGTACATGTAATGGGCCGAAAAGATTCACAGGAACAGCAAAGAGAACAATTTAATGTCGTGGTGGTCGGGCATGTCGACCATGGCAAGAGCACGGTGATCGGACGTCTTCTGGCGGACACCGGCTCCCTGCCGGAAGGCAAATTGGAACAGGTACGTGCCATGTGCGCACGCAATGCCAAACCCTTTGAGTATGCCTTTTTGCTCGATGCCCTGCAAAATGAACAGAATCAGGGTATCACCATTGACACAGCCCGTTGTTTTTTTAAATCGGCTAAACGTGACTATATTATTATTGACGCACCGGGCCATATCGAGTTTTTGAAAAACATGGTCACCGGTGCGGCTCGCGCCGAAGCCGCCATTCTGGTGATCGATGCCAAAGAAGGCGTGCAGGAAAATTCGCGCCGCCACGGCTATATGCTGAGCATGCTGGGTGTGCGACAAGTGGTAGTGCTGATCAACAAGATGGATCTGATCGGCTACGACCAAAAGCGTTTTGAGTCTATTCGCGATGAATACCGGGCCTTTTTACAGCAGATTAATATCGAACCACGCACCTTTTTGCCGGTTTCGGCCTTCTACGGACAAAATCTGTGCCAACCTTCGGCGGAAATGCCCTGGTTTGACGAAGGCCACCTGCTCAGCGTAATGGACAACTTTGAGAAGGAACAATCCAGTGCCGCCAGGCCGTTGCGCTTCCCGGTGCAGGACATCTACAAGTTTACAGAAAAGGGCGATGATCGGCGCATCTGTGCCGGTCGGGTCGAATCCGGCCGCATCCGGGAGGGGGACGACGTGCTGTTTTTGCCTTCCGGCAAACGGGCTGTGGTGGCCGGCATTGAGGAATTCAACGCTCCGAAGCTCCGGGAAGTCACGGCCGGACGTTCGATCGGCTTTACCCTCGAACCGGAAGTGTACATCAAACAGGGCGAACTGATGGTGCACGCAGCCGAAGATTCGCTCAAACCTCAAGTCAACAAGGCCTTGCGCGTCAATCTGTTTTGGATGGGCCGCCGGCCGATGGTACCGGGCAAAAAATACAAGTTGAAAATCGCCACAGCAGAGCATTCGGTGCGTCTGAAAACGGTCTATAACGTGTTGGATGCCTCGGAACTGAGTTCAGTACAGAGCAAGCAACAAATTGACCTGCACGATGTGGCCGACTGCGTGTTGGAATCGCTCAGCCCGGTAGCTTTCGATCCGGTGCAGGAGGTACCGCAAACCGGCCGCTTCGTCATCGTAGATGAATACGACATTGCCGGGGGCGGCATCATCCTGGATTTTGCCGAAGAGGACGAAAGCCTGTTGCAACGTCATATCCGCGAACGCGAGGCTTTCTGGCGGCGCAGCAGCCTCACCTCCGGCCTGCGTTCGGCACGCTACAACCAGCGGGCCATATTGGTCATCATCAGCTGTGAAGACAGGGCCTTGGGTAACACCTATGCCGCTGCCCTGGAAGAAAAATTGTTCGGCCAAGGTTACTATGTGTACTACTTGGCACCGCGCAACATGCGCATCTCCCAGCAGGTACAACTGAGCCAGGCCGAACAGGTCGGCGAAGACACCAAGCCGGATAAGACTAAGCAGGAACAGCAATTGCAACACGGGCCGCTGGCCGGCCAGGCCGAACGCACCGAAAGTCTGCAACGCCTGGGCGAAACGGCCCATATGTTTTGCGACTCCGGGGCGATTTTGGTCACTACTCTGAGCCGGCTGGACCGCGATGAGCTACAGTTGTTGAATACTCTAAATTCACCCTACGAACAACTTGTCATCCAAGTGGGCCAAGGGTATCTGCCCGACGATGCGGTACATCTGAGTCTGGCCCCCACACTTGCGGTGGCCGATGGCGTTGAGGAGTTGGCCCGGGTGCTCGCTAAACGCAATATCCTGCTGGACTATTATCTGTAGGTATTGGTTCATGTACATGCCTTTGATGGTTGATCTGCGCAAAGTGCTTCTGCTGGTGGACGGTGAAGCCCCGGCTGGCGACAAGATTCTCCCGGCCGGCACAGTTGACAATGGCCCAACTAATGGGCTAACTGTCGATGAAGCGGAATTCCCGCCAATCGTACGTGAAAAGTTGCGATCCTTGCGGCCTTTTCTTTCGGACGATGAAGAACTCCAAATTGTCCGCCAAGGTGAGCTGCATAAAGTTCAAGGAAAGACGGACGGAGAGACTCACGGAGATGTAGACTGGGATGCCGTGCTGCTGTCTGCAAAACGCACCGACCTCGTGGTCTCCTGCCTCTCGGATGACAGATTCAATGCTTCGTTGCTCAATTTTTGCCGGGAACATGGCATCCTGTGCAACGTAGCGGACCGGAAAGACTATTGCAATACTTGGTTTATGGGTATTGCCCGGACAGACAGTTTGCTGCTGGGTGTTTCCAGCAAGGGCAAGTGCCCCTACTACGCGGCGCGTTTGCGCCGCGAACTGCAAAAGCAGTTGGAACAAATTGAACCCGAAGCCCGCCTGTTGAGCGAAGCCCGCAAACAGTTGAGAGAAAAGGGCTTCAAGGATCGGGGGCTGCGCAAAACACTGCGGCAACTGCACCAAAGTGCGGCCTTCGCTGAGATTCAAGCGGAGCAAACCCAAGCGGAGCAGGTCCAAGCGGAGCAAACTCAGGCGGAGCAAACCCAAGCAGCCGAAGGAGATATACAACAAGTGGCCAAAAACTTGCTGGATAACTTTTTGGCAAAAGAAGCATGTGGCATGCCGATAGACCAAACCGGGCCAAACCGGGCAGAAATGGAAATCAATGAATGAAATGAGTGAAATCGGTAAACAGAAAGACCGATTTGGAAACAAGATCATAAATAATTAAGTAAGGAGTGACATATGGCAAAGTTATACAACAATGTCTTAGAACTGATTGGTGATACCCCGTTGGTTGCCATCCACAAACAAAGCCCGGAAGGCGGCGGAAAGATCTACGGCAAACTGGAAGCCAATAACCCGGGTGCCAGCGTCAAAGACCGCATTGCCCTGAGCATGATTCAGGATGCGGAAAAATCCGGCAAACTGACAAAAGGTTCGACCATTATCGAGCCAACTTCAGGTAACACCGGCATCGGACTGGCACTGGTGGGCGTGACCAAGGGGTACCGCGTGATTCTGACCATGCCCGAAACCATGAGTATCGAGCGTCGCAAAATCTTGCGCAATCTCGGAGCTGAAATTGTGTTGACGGAAGGCCCGGAAGGAATGCCGGGAGCTATTGCCGAGGCGGCCCGATTGGTCGAACAAATTCCCCAAGCCTTTATGCCCAGCCAATTTGCCAATGGGGCCAATCCGGCGGTCCATTACCGCACCACCGGCCCCGAAATATGGGAGGCACTGGACGGCAAGGTCGATGCCTTTGTGGCCGGGGTGGGTACCGGCGGTACGATCTCCGGGGTCGGTCGCTTTCTGAAGGAAAAGAACCCCAACATTAAGATTTTTGCCGTCGAGCCGGATTCCTCGGCCGTCATTTCCGGCAAATCCATGGGCCCGCACATGATTCAGGGCATCGGTGCCGGTTTTATCCCCGAGAATTATGATGCTCAGTACGTAGACGAGGTTATTCAGATAGAATCTCCGGCGGCGATTGACCAGGCGAAAAAGCTCGCCGGTGAGGAAGGGCTCTTAGTCGGTATTTCGTCCGGAGGTAATGTGCTGGCAGCCAAAAATGTCGCCCAAAGGCCGGAGTTTGCCGGCAAGAACATCGTGACCATACTCTGTGATACCGGTGAACGCTACATCTCAACATTGTTGTTTTATGAGGATTAAAACAACGCTCCACGTATTCCGGTACACTTTGTAAAATCGGAATATTTGCGAGATTTGCGAGACCGGTCTTCGGTTATAGTTCTGTGAGGGCACAGCGTTATACAGACAGACAATGAAATGCTGTGAAATGCTGTGCCGGAAACTTGGTGCCACTCCGGATAACATAGATGACAAGTGGTGCCAATGAGGTTTGCCCGCATCATTCCCAATTTGCCGAATTTTCTGCCGGTTTATCCAATCTGCCCGGCTTATCCATGAAGAGGAAAATTGGCAGAGGAAAATTGGCAGAAAGTCGACAATAAAAAACCAGAACCCCCAGTTTACATAAGGAGATTGCCATGTTACGCAAGCTGACTTACGAACGCCGCAGTGAAGAAGAAGAAATTAAAGATACCGGGCTGACGCTGGACTTGGACGAAATCGCCCGCAAGGGGGCGATGAGCCCGGAAGAAAAGAGCATTGCCAAATGGTACGGCATTTACGGCTCACGCCAGCCAGGTGCCCACATGGCCCGCATCGTAATTCCCGGCGGGGTGGTGACCAGTGCTCAGGCCCGCAACATCGCCAAAGTCAGTGAAGACTACGCCCAAGGCAAGCTCAATGTCACAACCCGGCAGGCCCTGCAATTTCACTGGCTCGGCGTAGGGAAACTGGCGGACATGGTACGAGACCTCGACAGAGAACAATCTTCCACCTTCCACGGCTGTGGCGATGTGACGCGCAACGTCGCCGTCTGCCCCATGGCCGAAAGCTGCCCCCACGCCAGGCTCAACGTGATGCCGGACGCGGTAGAGACCGCCGAATATTTGACCGGGGCGCGTGATCTGGACAACCTGCCGCGCAAGTTCAAAATCAGTTTTTCGGGTTGTAGCGGTGGCTGTGCCCAGCCTTTTATTAACTGTATCGGCAACATTGCCGTGCAAACGGAGATTGATGGCAAGACCGTACATGGCTACCGCATGGTCATCGGCGGAGGTATGGGCTGGAAGGCATTTGTCGCTCAGGAATTATTCAGCTTTGTGCCTGCGGAGCGCATCAAGGATGTCTGCCGCGCGGTGGCACTGCTGTTCCGCGATCACGGAGACCGCTACAACCGCGCCAAGTCACGCCTAAAGTGGGTAGTAGAACGCCAGGGCATCGACTTTTGCCGCACCGTGGTGCTCGATTTTCTGAAGAAAGAGGGCATCAGCACCGAGGGTCTGCACCATCAACCGCTGGCCGAAACAGGACCGGCCATTCCCGACCGTCCGCTGGCCGAACTCAGCGAGCAGGGACTGCCCGGCAAGGATGGCAAAATGGTGGCCCGGGCCTTGGTGCCCAAGGGAGAACTGACCTGCCACCAACTGCTGGCTATGGCCGGCCTCTCGGAAGTCTACGGGGACCAACGGGTCCGCACTACCAACCGGCAGAACCTGGAACTGCACGGCATTGAATCGGCAGATTTGGAGACCGTAAAGGCGGAAATCCGCAAAATTGGTTTTGGCACAGACGGCTTTCACACCATACGTGACATGGTACCGTGTGTCGGCACCGACTACTGCCCCAAGGCCGTGGCCAAAACTCGTGGCCTCTACGATATTCTGGAAGGCGTTGTCTCTCGGGAGAAATACAAAGACATTCAGAAAAAGGTTCTGGTGAACATCACCGGCTGCCCTAATTCCTGTTCGCCGTACCGCATCAGCGACATCGGCTTTCGGGGTGAGCGCATCCGTGAAGAAAGCGGCAGCGTGGAAGGTTTTGAAATATTGCTGGGCGGAGACCAGATGGAACAATTTGGCCATAAGTTGGGGAATTTCAAGACCGTGGACTGCCCCAAGATTGTGGAAACTGTGCTGGACGAGTTTATTCTGCTGCGCCAAAGCGAGGAAACTCTGGCTGATACGGTCGGGCGCGTGGGCATGGAACCGTTCCGCAAGGCCGTCTTTGTATAGTCCGGAGCCGACAAATATTTTTGGCAAGGGAAAATTGGCGAGGGAAAATTGACAGGGGAAAAGAGGAGTAGTCAAATGGAAGCTGAGAGCAAGCAGAAATACCAATACAAAAAGGCACTAAAGCAAGAAGAGTACAGCCATTTTGTCGGCACAGTCTCCGAGCCCCGGGATTTTAAAGTGATCGCCAAGGATATTCCGTGCCAGGCGGCCTGCCCGGCTAAGACCGATGTGCCGGGCTATATTGAGCAAATTGCCTTGGGAAACCATGCGGAAGCCTACCGCATCAACTTGGAAGACAATGTGTTTCCTGCCGTGCTGGGGCGAGTCTGTACCCGTCCCTGTGAGGCGGCTTGCCGCCACACTTGGACAAATACCAAGGGCCCGGTCGATATTTGCCACCTAAAACGCTCCGGTGCCGACTTGGGCAAGGAATCGGCCCGGCCGCTTCCTGCCTGGCACGAGAAGAGCGGCAAGTCCATAGCCATCGTCGGCGGCGGCCCCACCGGCCTGACTGCCGCACGCGAATTGCGCCGATTTGGCCACGAAGTGGCCATTTTTGAGCGCGAATCGCATCTTGGCGGCATGATGGTGGACGGCATTCCGCGCTTTCGCCTGCCCTCAGACGAGGTGCAAAAGGAAATCGAGCTGATCACCAATACCGGCATCAAAGTCCACCTGAACCAAAACCTGAGCGCGGCGGACGTTGCCAAACTGAACCGGGACCACGATGCCGTCCTGCTGGCCACCGGCACGACTAAGGCCAGTACTTTGAAACTGGAGGGTCTGGAACAGGGTGATTTCCTGCCCGGCCTCAACTTCATGAAAGATTACAACAACAGTGCAATCAGCGAGATGAAGGGCGATGTGGTTGTCATCGGCGGCGGTTTTACCGCCTTAGACTGCGCCCGTTCCTGCGCCCGCGCCGCCCGGCGTTTGGTCGGTGCGGAACATAGAGTCAGCATTATCTACCGCCGGTCCGAGCACCACATGGCTGCCGAGTTTGAAGAGCTGCGTGAAATCCGCAAAGAAAACATTGATGTGCTGACCCTGCTAACGCCCATTGGTATCAAAAAAGAAGGCTCCAAATTGACAGCCATGCTGTTCCAAAAAAACCGGTTGGGTGAAGCCGGCAAAGATGGTAAGCCCGCAATCATACCGATCGAAGGCAGCGTCAAAGAAATACCCTGTGAAAATCTGATTCTGGCAATTGGCCAGAATCAGGACTGGAGTCTCCTGCCCGAGATTGACGGGCAAATGCTGAAACCGGAGCTGGATGAATACCGCACTTCCTGCGAGACAATCTTTATCGCCGGGGAATTCAGCAGTGGCAGTTCCGATGTGATTCATTCCGTGGCCGGCGGCAAGGCCGTGGCCGACCGCATAGATTTATTCCTGATGGGAAAACCGCGCCGCAAGCTCCACATTGCCATCGAATTGCAAGACAGTGACCGGGATGCCTATGTTGGCCGCACCCGCGACCACGACCTGAAAGACCTGATGCGTATGCCGATTCTGCCGCCGCCGAAGCGTCTGCCCCGGGAGGCCGAGGTAGAACAGGGCTATGACGAAAATACCGCTTATGAAAATGCCAAACGTTGCTACTTGTGCCACTACAAGCTGGAAATTGACAATGACAAGTGCATCCACTGCAACTGGTGTATCGAGGTTACGCCGCGCGACTGCATCAAGAAAGTTTCGCGGGTCTTCCGCGATGAAGATAACTATGCCACCGGCTACCTGGAAGCGGATCTAAACCGTCAGGGCACCTACATATACATTGATTCGGACGAATGTATCCGCTGCGGCAAGTGCCTGCGCGTCTGCCCAACGGAGGCCATTAGCCTGCGCAAGGCCACGCGCAAGGTGGTGGCCCTGTAAAGTAAAGTGGCAGCCTTCTAAAGACCCGGCAGATTAAAGGCACGAGTACAACTCCGGCCCCCTATTCCCTCTATTCTCCCCTAACCTGCCGGGGAAAAGCCGTTGATGCATGCCGGACCTCTGCCGCAGAAGGGTATGAAAACAATGCAGGAATGTTTTGAGGATGAGTCACTTGGCAACCGGCGATCTGTGCAGATTTATTGTGGTGACAGCTATGCTGTCTTGAAGGAACTGCCGAGTGATTCCGTCAATTTGATTGTCACATCACCACCGTATGCCGACCAACGCAAGAAAACCTATGGCGGCGTACACCACCAAGATTATGTCGATTGGTTCCTCCCCATTTCACAGGAATTGCTGAGGGTGTTGAAGCCGACAGGGACATTTATCCTCAATATCAAAGAAAAAGTGGTTGGCGGTGAGCGCAGTACGTATGTGCTGGAGTTAATTTTGGGAATGCGTGAACAAGGTTGGCTCTGGACGGAAGAATTTATTTGGCACAAAAAGAATTGCTATCCCGGGAAATGGCCAAACCGGTTTCGCGATGCTTGGGAAAGATTATTGCAGTTTAATAAACAACGTAGTTTTCACATGTATCAAGAAGAAGTAATGGTACCCATGGGGGACTGGGCCAATAGCCGTTTAAAAAAATTATCGGAAACGGATCAAACTCGCGATGAGTCTAAATTGCAAAGCGGGTTTGGCAAAAATATCTCTCATTGGTTAAACCGGGATATGGCTTATCCGACCAATGTCGTACACTTAGCCACAGAATGTAGCAACAAAAAACACAGTGCTGCCTTCCCGGAAGATTTGCCGGGATGGTTTATCAAACTGTTCACGGTGGAAAATGACACAGTGCTTGACCCATTTATGGGCTCCGGTACCACAATTGTGGTTGCCAAACGGATGGGGCGCAATGCCATTGGTATTGATATTATGAATGAATATTATGCCATGGTCAAAGAACAATTAAAACCGGAACAGGACGACCTGTTTAGCAGGTCCGGTCTGTAAGTCGGTCAAGATTTCCAAGGGTGTGATTTAAAGGTGGTGTGCAGTCCCCCTCCCTTACATTACGCAACGGTTCCGTGCCGGCGTAAAACTGCGGGCACGGAACCGTTGTCTATGAAAAATTAAGATTACCGGGTAATTAATTCTACGTTTTGTATCGTCTGTGTACCAATGTACGTTCCGGTATTATACCGGATATTATAATCCATATCTAAACCATCAGGAAAAAAATATTTTTTTGTTACCGGATCAGAGGGTGCCATAGCAATGATAGCACTAAAATATATATCAAAATTAGTCGATTTTATTTTCCTTTCTAAAAAAACAGTCTTTGCGTTCGTTGTTCCTTCAGCCTCAGTTCCCTGAAAAAAAGTAAATACTGTCTCAAAGGTTCCCTTATTATTTGCCTTAGCTTGAATTAAGTGCAAATTTACTTCCTCTGCTGAGGTGACAGGTAAAGGCTCCAGAAATAGAGGATAAGCCACCCTTATTGGGAGTACCAAATACTCCTCCTCTTTTACTTCTATCTTCTTGGGAGAGCTAATTTCTGTGCTCGTTCTTGGTATGCCAACAGTATTGCTGTTGTCATCTGTGAAGTGCCCATTGGAGTGAAAATATTGATCCCAAGAATAAATGCCAACATTGTTCGCTCCCTGCCTTCTTTCTAAAGAGGGTAAAGTGGCAAACTTGGCGGTTGTGAAAGATTTTTGTGAGGCCAATTCTCTGCCCCGGTAAATATGGAGGTAATACGTTGTATTCTCTTTCAGCAAATGGTCCGCCGTAAGCGTGCTTATGTCATCGGGTATGGTGTTCAAATGGGCCATAAATACCTCCCTGCTTACATCTTTTGTCAGGGTGCGTTTGATATACCCTTTACCTAATTGGGCCGGAAGTGTGGCGGTTGCAGCAGCAGAAATCCCAAAGGTAAACTCTACCTCACCCTCCAATTCGCTGGTTATAGAGAAAGTGAGTTCATTGGCACCTATGTAGGGAAAAGTCACATTGGGTGGAGGGATTGGGTCAGGAGTCGAGCTTGTTGCCGGGTCAACACAGGCAAGCAGAAACAGACCGAGAACGAACAGAAAAAGGAAGGGTAAAAGGCGGGAACGGAGACGGGAAAAAAATAGGCAAAAATGTTTATAACTAGTTGATATGCAAAGAAATAGATGCTTACTTTCTAAAGTAGTGTGATATTGGATATTGGATATTGGATATTGGATATTATACTGTTTATGCCAATATCTGTCAATATTTGGTCTCGTCTTTTCATGGGGATACTCCTCTGAGAAAATGGATAAATAGATAAATGGGTAAAGCAGATCAGCGGCTTAAATTGTATATTCGTTTAGAAGTGTTGTCAAGAGAGGGGGCTTAGACGGGTTTCGAGTCCCCCCCTCTCTTTAACGGCACAAATCATTTGGGCCCATCAGTCCACCACCCCTAACGTAGTCCCCCCGCCAAGGGAGGGGAATGGCAGGTGAGCCTGTGGAATGGTAATTGGGCCTGTGGAATGGTAGGTGAGCCTGTCGAACCTTGGCAATGGGGGCCTTAACAGCGGAACAAACGTATTGGAGAATGGCCTTATTCGGTTACTAATACTGCCTTTTTATTGTTATAAAAGAATAACTCTTGCCCCGAAAATACATGGTCAATAACAATAGAAAAACTTAAGTTCGTAGTTTTTATCATTACATCCCAAGTATTTACACTTGTGCGGGGTCCTGAAGATGTGATATTGTATAAATCGTAGATTAAGATTCTCTCTATAAGAGTATTTCCAAAAGGACGAGTATTTGTACCGGTCTCTGACATTCGGATTGGAGGGTTAGAAGAAAACCGCCAAATATAATCTCCCCCACTTGTCAGAAAATAATGAAACCTTGCCGGAATTAAATAGCTTTCAGAAGCCTTATATTCTATAGCCGGAGAAGTACTGCCGGCAGCAATTTGGTTGTAAAAACTGCTGTATGTTTCTCTTGTGGTGGGGTAGATGGCAGGAAAATTTTCCGTAGTAAATTCCAACTTTTCTATGGCTGTACCTGTTGTACCCGTTATGTCGTAGAAATGGGCATAGTATTGGGTGTTCGGGTGCAGAATTTCCGGAGCGGCAGCGATGGCACTGACAAAATTTGTAGCTCCTCCGTCAAGAGAAACCGTTACACCGGCATTAAATTGGTCAGAGGTCATTTTATCAGTCATCGAAAGATAGACGGTTCCGGATCTTCCGTCCGCTTTGGTTTTTCTGGTGTAGAACCCCGGAAGGTCTTTCACATCGGCATAGGCAGAAGCTGTGGCATCCGGACTTACGACAACGCCCATAGTTCTTACCCCTTGGGTACCGTTGTCAAATTGAACTAATCCTTCCCGCATAGATACCCATACCATAGAGGTATTTAGGGCCAGCGGAGGAGGGGCAGGGTCTGTACTGTCGTCCGAGATAGGAGCACAGGCAAGCAAGATTACACCGAGAATGGGGAGAAAAAGGAAGGATAAAAGACGGGAACGGAGACGGGAAAAAAACAGGTAAAAAGGTTTATAACTAGTTGATATGCAAAGAAATAACGGCTTGTTTTCTAAAGTAGTGTGATATTGGATATTGGATATTGGATATTGGATATTATACTGTTTATGCCAATATCAGTCAATATTTGGTCTCGTCTTTTCATGGGGATACTCCTCTGAGAAAATGGATAAATGGGCAAAAAAGATTAGCGGCCTAAATTGTATATTCGTTTAGAAGGGTTGTCAAGAGAGGGGGGCCTTAGACGGGTTTCGAGTGCCCCTCCCCCTCTCTTTAACGGCAGAAATCATTTGGGCCCGTCCGACCGGAACCCCCTAACTTAATCCCCCCTCACAAGGGAGGGGGAATGGTAGTTGTGTACTGAAAAACTAAGATTATTGGGTAATTAATTGTACGTTTTGTATCGTCTGTGTACCAATGAATTTTGCAGCATTATACCGAATATTATAAACCATACCCAATTTATCTCCAAGAAAATATTTTTTCGTTATCGGATCTGAGGGTGACATAGCTATAATAGCACTAAAATACACATCAAAATTAGTCGATTTCGTTTTCCTTTCTAAAAAAACAGTCTTCGTGTTATTCGTTCCTACAGCCTCAATTCCCTGAAAAAAAGTAAATACTGTCTCGAAGGTTTTCTTATTATCTGCCTTAGCTTGAACGAACTGGAAACTCACTTCCTCTGATGAGGTCACAGGTAAGGGCTCCGGAAATAGAGGATAAGCCACCCTTATTGGGAGTATCAAATACTCCTCCTCTTTTACTTCTATCTTCTTGGGAGAGCTCGTTTCTGTGCTTGTTCTTGGTATACCAACAGTATTTCCGTTGCTATCTGTGAACACCCCACCGGAGTGAAAATATTGATCCCAAGAATGAATGCCAACATTGTTCGCCCCTTGTCTTCTTTCTACAGTGGGCAAAGTCGCAAATTTGGCGGTTGTAAAAGATTTTTGTAAAGCCAATTCTCTGCCTCGGTAAATATGGAGGTAATACGTTGTGTTTTCTTTCAACAAGTGGTCGGCTGTAAGAGTGCCTATATCATCCGGTATGGTGTTCAAATGGGCCATAAAGACCTCTCTGCCTACGTCTTTTGTCAGGGTACGCTTGATATAGCCTTTACCTAATTGGGCCGGAAGTGTGCTTGTGTTAGAAATAGAAATCCCAAACGTAAACTCCACCTCACCTTCTAATTCGCTGATTATGGAAAAAGTAAGTTCATTGGCACCGATGTAAGGGAAGGTGACCGCAGTGTATTTGGGCGTGGGCTGGTCCTTACCGTTGTCGGACAGCGGGGCACAGGCAAGCAGAAACAGACCGAGAACGGACAGAAAGAAGAAGGGTAAAAGACGAAAGGGAAGTGAATAAACAGGTTTAGGACGGTTTGTCCGAGCTGGGAATGACGGCTTGTTTTCTAAAGTAGTGTGATATTGGATATTGGATATTGGATATTGGATATTGTACTGTTTATGCCAATATCAGTCAACATCTGCTTTGGATTTTTCATGGAGGTGCTCCTCTGGCTACATAAGAAAATGGGCAAAGTACGTTTGCGGGTTTATTGTATATTCATTCAGAGGCTTTGGCAAGGGGGGCTTATCCGTGAGCCAGGGCCATTGAGCGGAGTCGACATGTCCCAAGGTAAAGGCTACGGGCTACTATAAAGCGTGAGAGGTTGAAACACAAAAATCAAGAAGAATATTCAGGCAACTGCGTGCCGTTGCGGCACGCAGTTGCCGATTTCCCTACCGTAAGGCTACCGAAACCTGGAAGGTTTATTAGCGTCACTTATAGCAGCCCTCGTGAAAATGCCAATATAATTCGTTACTTGAGTTACCGTCCAACCTGAAATATCCTGGTCAAAAACTGATGCCAGCGTAAACATGCTCTCCATATTAGTAACCTCGGAGACATCCCAAGCTCCTATTGGTTGATTAAAATTACCGGTACCATAAAACATATAGTACATATCAGTAACCTCGGAAACATCCCAATCTCCTATCGGTTGATTGAAGTTGGCAGAACTATCAAACATCTGTCTCATACTGTTGACTTTAGAAATATTCCATTTACCGATAGGTTGATTAAATTTTCCGGCACTGGAAAACATCCTCTCCATATTAGTAACACCGGAGACATCCCAATCTCCTATCAGTTGATTGAAATTACCGGCAGAAACAAACATCCCGCTCATATCAGTAACTTCGGAAACATCCCAAGCTCCTATCGGTTGATTGAAATTACCGGCAGAAGCAAACATCCGGCTCATATCAGTAACCTTGGAGACATCCCAACCTGAAACATCTCCATTAAAAGTCGCATTCTCTTTGAAGAGTAGGCTCATATCGGTCACCTTCCGCACATCAATGTGGTTGAGGTCGGCAGTATCTGCCAAAGCGGTAATCATTGCCTGTAAGCCGGCCTTATCGGCCGGCTGCTCGGTGTACCAACGGGCGTAGAGCGTCATATTGCCCGTCACCGGCTTGGTGTAATCGTACTTGGTCTTGCCCGTATGTCCCGTGGCTGCGGCCACGGTGTACCAGTCTCCAAAGTAGTAGTCGGTACCGCCGCTTGCCGCTTTGGTGGGGGCCGTTATGGTTTTGCTCAGTGTAGTGTCAAGTCTAGTGCCGCCGGTTAGCACCACCGAAGGCACTGCGCTGCCTCCGTCGGTTTCAAAGCTGACGGTGTATTTTGTAGTAGAGGTAGGGCTTGTGCCCAAGTCAGTACAGGCAGACAAAAACAGATGAATAAAGAGAAAGCAGAAAAAGCAAAAAAACGGAGAAATCAGAGAGAGTTTGGAAAGCCCGATTTTATTGGAAAATAAAAGGAAATAAACTGACTGTATATATTTTCTAAGCGAGGTATGGATATTGGATATTGGATATTGGATATTGGATATTGGATATTGTACCGTTTTGTCCGATATCTATCAATATTTGGTCTCTTTTTTTCATAAAAATGCTCCTCTGGAAAAGTATAAGAAAATGGGCAAAAAAGATTAGCGGCCTAAATTGTATATTCGTTTAGAAGAGTTGTCAAGAGAGGGCGGCCTTAGACAGGTTTCGAGTGCCCCCCTCTCTTTAACGGTAGAAATCATTTGGCCCATTAGACCGGGAGGTAGATAAATTGAAGGCTAGGTGAATTAGAAAAGGCTAGGTGAGCCTGTCGAACCTGGCAAGAGGGGCCTTAGAGGGGGTAGAGTGAGCCACCACCTCTCTATATAGCCCCCCGCCAAGGGAGGGGGCTATCCGCGCAATCTTTGGGCCATTGATGGGAGAATTTGAGTCATTGAGCGAGGAGAGCCCGGGTCATTGAGCGGAGTCGAAATGCCCCAAGCTAAACGCTACCGAAATGTGGGAGGTTTATTATCTCCACTCATAGAACTGCTACCACCGAAGATCTGAAGATGAGTCGTTACTTGGGTTACAGTCCAACCGGAGATGTCCCGGTTAAAGGTTGATGCAGAATTAAACATATAACTCATATCAGTAACCTCCGAGACATCCCAACTTCCTATAGGTTGATTAAATTTGCTAGCAAAATAAAACATATAACTCATATCAGTAACCTCCGAGACATCCCAACTTCCTATAGGTTGATTAAATTTGCTAGCAAAATTAAACATACTATTCATATTAGTAACACTGGAGACATTCCAACTTTCTATAGGGTGATTAAATTTGATAGCAATATTAAACATACTCGTCATATTAGTAACACCGGAGACATCCCAATTTTCTATTGATTGATTAAATTCTTGAGCAATATCAAACATCTGGCTCATATTAGTAACATTGGAGACATTCCAATCTCCTATAGGTTGATTAAATTTGTCAGCATTTGCAAACATAGCATTCATATCAGTAACATTAGAGACATCCCAATCTCCTATAGGTTGATTGAATTTTTGCCTGTCAGCCTCGTCTCTGGGGCTAAACATATGGTTCATATCAGTAACACCCGAGACATCCCAACCTGAAATATTTCCATTAAAATTGAGCTTATCCGAGAAGAGTTGACTCATATTGGTTATTTTGCGCACATCAATGTGATTAAAGTCGCCACTGTCAGTGGTAATCAGTGCCTGTAAGGCGGCCTTATCGGCGGGTTGCTTGTTGTACCAGCGGGCGTAGAGCGTGATATTGCCCGTCACCGGTTTGGTGTAATCGTACTTGGTCTTGCCCGTGTGTCCCGTTGCTTTGTCCACGGTGTACCAATCTCCAAAGTAGTAGGTCGTGGTGCCGCTTGCCGCCTTGGTGGGGGCCGTTATGGTTTGGCTTAGGGTAGTGTCAAGCGTAGTGCCGCCGGTTAGCACCACTGAAGGAACTGCACTGCCCCCATCGGTTTGAAAATTTACGGTGTATTTTTTTGTAATAGAAGAGTCTGTACCGAGATCGGCACAGGCGGCCAGAAACAGATGAATGAAGAGAATGGAAAGAAAGCAGAAAAACGGAGAAATCAGAGATGATTTGGAGAGCTTGGTTTTATTGGGAAATAAAAGGAAGTAAACTGACTGTATATATGTTCTAAGTGAGGTTTGGATATTGGATATTGGATATTGGATATTGGATATTATACTGTTTAGTCTGATATCTGTCAATATTTGGTCTCTTTTTTTCATAAAAATGCTCCTCCGGAAAAGTATAAGAAAATGGGCAAAAAAGATTAACGGCCTAAATTGTATATTCGTTTAGAAGAATTGTCAAGAGAGGGGGGCCTTAGACAGGTTTCGAGTGCCCCCCCCCTCTCTTTAACGGTAGAAATCATTTGGCCCATTAGACCAAAAGTCCTCACGTAACCCCCCATCCGATGAAGGGGAATTACAACAGTAGAAACCATTTGTGTCCATTAGACCGGGAGGTAGATAAATTAGAAGGCTAGGTGAATTAGAAAAGGCTAGGTGAGCCTGTCGAACCTGGCAAGAGGGGCCTTATAGGGGAGAGGGTGAGCCGCCACCTCTCTATAAGATAGCCCCCCGCCATGGGAGGGGGCTATCCGCGCAATCTTTGGGCCATTGATGGGAGAATTTGAGTCATTGAGCGAGGAGAGCCCGGGTCATTGAGCGGAGTCGAAATGCCCCAAGCTAAACGCTACCGAAATTTGGGAGGTTTATTATCTCCACTCATAGAACTGCTACCACCGAAGATCTGAAGATGAGTCGTTACTTGGGTTACAGTCCAACCGGAGATATCCCGGTTAAAGGCCGATGCATAACTAAACATATCGCCCATATCAGTAACTTCCGAGACATCCCAACTTCCTATGGGTTGATTAAATTTGCTAGCAAAATAAAACATACCATTCATATTAGTAACACTGGAGACATTCCAACTTTCTATAGGGTGATTAAATTTGATAGCAACACTAAACATACTCGTCATATTAGTAACACCGGAGACATTCCAATTTTCTATTGATTGATTAAATTCTTGAGCAATATCAAACACCTGGCTCATATTAGTAACATTGGAGACATTCCAATCTCCTATAGGTTGATTGAATTTGTCAGCATTTGCAAACATAGCATTCATATCAGTAACATTAGAGACATCCCAAGCTCCTATAGGTTGATTGAATTTTTGCCTGTCAGCCAAGTCTCTGGGGCTAAACATATGGTTCATATCAGTAACACCCGAGACATCCCAACCTGAAATATTTCCATTAAAATTGAGCTTATCCGAGAAGAGTTGACTCATATTGGTTATTTTGCGCACATCAATGTGATTAAAGTCGCCACTGTCAGTGGTAATCAGTGCCTGTAAGGCGGCCTTATCGGCGGGTTGCTCGGTGTACCAGCGGGCGTAGAGCGTTATATTGCCCGTCACCGGTTTGGTGTAATCGTACTTGGTCTTGCCCGTGTGTCCGGTTACTTTGTCCACGGTGTACCAATCTCCAAAGTAGTAGGTCGTGCTGCCGCTTGCCGCCTTGGTGGGGGCCGTTATGGTTTGGCTTAGGGTAGTGTCAAGCGTAGTGCCGCCGGTTAGCACCACTGAAGGAACTGCACTGCCCCCGTCGGTTTGAAAATTTACGGTGTATTTTTTTGTAATAGAAGAGTCTGTACCGAGATCGGCACAGGCGGCCAGAAACAGATGAATGAAGAGAATGGAAAGAAAGCAGAAAAACGGAGAAATCAGAGATGATTTGGAGAGCTTGGTTTTATTGGGAAATAAAAGGAAGTAAACTGACTGTATATATGTTCTAAGTGAGGTTTGGATATTGGATATTGGATATTGGATATTGGATATTATACTGTTTAGTCTGATATCTGTCAATATTTGGTCTCTTTTTTTCATAAAAATGCTCCTCCGGAAAAGTATAAGAAAATGGGCAAAAAAGATTAACGGCCTAAATTGTATATTCGTTTAGAAGAGTTGTCAAGAGAGGGGGGCCTTAGACGGGTTTCGAGTGCCCCTCTCCCTCTCTTTAACGGTAGAAATCATTTGGCCCATTAGACCACCACCCCGAACGTAATCCCCCCTCCGATGAAGGGGAATTACAACAGTAGAAACCATTTGTGTCCATTAGACCGGGAGGTAGATAAATTAGAAAGGCTAGGTGAATTAGAAAAGGCTAGGTGAGCCTGTCGAACCTTATCTATTGGAACTCCAACAAAAATATCCAACTAATAGCGGGATATGGGGATATTGACCTTATTCGTAAGTCCCTTATCAGAAGTGGAACTAAACTGTAGTATTTCCCGAAGGATCAGTGAAATCTCTTTATCTGCTACCATCACATAGACCGTGCGGCTCGTTGCCGTAGAGGGATAACCTTCTACTAACCCACTATTATAATAAAAATTAGAGTTTGGTGTTGCTGTGGAAGTTGTCGGGCCGGGTTTGTAACGACCCACCGGTTGAGGAACCCCACTCACATTCATGGAGAGCTCCTGAGCAAAAGGTATGTGGGGGCTTTGAAAGTAAGCGACAATTACGCCTGCTTGGCTTTCCATAAAATGATACTCGTTTAGACTGGCTGTAAATTCCCGGGCTGTAAACTTTTCGCTCCAGACCGTATCCCCCGCAAGTGGCAGGCTTGCCGTAGTAAAAGAAATCTCAACTCGATTCTCCTTAATTTCTCCGCCTTTAATGACTGTTTGGCCTAAGTCAATCGCCGTGGGCATATACAGGTACAGTTTGTAAGCCCTATTGGGGGCAAGGACATCGGCGAGGGTAAAGCCGCCATCCTCAAAGTTGCTGCCATAGTGTTGGCTGATACTGAATTTGCGCGTACTGCCCGCATCTATGCTCAGGCTGACATATCCCTTGCTCACTTGGGCTTCCGCTTTGGTCGGAACGTCTTCCGTAGCCAGGCGGATAACGCCCCCCACATCTGTAACGGCCGGAATACTGTTGACCTCTAATTCTACAGAGGAGGCCACCGCAGTGACGGAAAAGGAAATATCGGGATTGGGTTCCGGATCCTTACTGTCGCCGGAGATCGGGGCACAGGCGGCCAAAAACAGACCGAGAACGGACAGAAAAAGGAAAGGGTAAAGGAAGGGTAAAAGACGAAAGGGAAGTAAATAAAAAGGTTTAGGACAGTTTGTAGGCGGTGGAAATAACGGCTTGTTTTCTAAAGTAGTGTGATATTGGATATTGGATATTGGATATTGGATATTGTACTGTTTTTACCAATATCAGTCAATATTGGGCTTTGTTTTTTCATGGGGGTGCTCTCCTTAATATGGGCAAAATGGCCAAAATGGGCAAATACGAAAATGGATAAATGGGCAAAGTGCGTTTGCGGGTTTATTGTATATTTGTTTAGAGGGTTTGGCAAGAGTGGGTTTCACAGGAATGACGAAGTACAACGGAGCATTTGCAGCAGAGCGTGTGTAACCCGGGACTGATGCCGGAGGGAAACCAAAATCAGGGCTTAAAACTCCCACAACCAAAAAAGCTTGCCGTCAACCGACAGATCGCGTATCTTAAAGCATACTCAACCAAAGGACCTCTCAGAAATATCCACTCCACACTGGGCGGTGGTTTTCCGTCAGACAAGGCTTCATCCCATGACAAAACCTTGTTGTGCCGTAAGCTCCGCCCACTCTTACCGAAAAGTCTTGTGGGCCCCATCTGCCCAGACTCAATGCCCAGACCCGATGCCCACACCCAATGCCCACATCCAATGTGCAGACTTCCCCTAAAAGGATACTCCTATGGCAAATAACGAGATTATCATCGCCAATAAAGACCTGCCCTCTGAATTGCTGATTATTCCGATGGTTAGCAAGCCCCTGTTCCCCGGTATTTTTACCCCGATCTTAATCAACGAAGCGGACGATATCGCCTTGGTTGAAAAAGCCTATGAGGGCGACCGCACCATCGGTTTGGTACTGACCCGCGAAACCGAAGAAATCCGGCCGGAAAGTACGAATAACAAGAGTACCGACAAGAAAAGCCCCGGCTCGCGGAAAGATCCCGGCAACGACAGAAAAAAACACTCTGAGGTTGAAAAACTCAAGACCAAGACCAAAGCCCACGTACCAAGGCCCGAAACGGAGAACGGACAGGAGGAGGAAGAGGAAAAAGAAGACTTCACGGACCTTTCCGAAGACCTGGAGTACCAAGAGGACCGGGATGAGACGGGCCAGTCTGCCTCCGGACAGGGCAAACAAAAGCCCAAGGGCTTCTCCAAAGAAGATGAAACCGACAACAATTCAGAGCAAGGCTTGGAATACGAGGAGAGCCAGGAACTCTACGACATCGGTACGGTGGCTCGCATAAGCCGCAAAATCAATCTGCCGGACGGCAACATCAACATCTTTATCACCACATTGAAACGATTCCGCATCAAATTGCTGAATTCCGATACCTACCCTCTGCTCGCCGAAGTCGAATATCTGGATGACATTCTCCCCGAAAAAACGGACGAGCTGAAGGGACTGACCCGTGCCCTGCTCTCGGAGATGAAACGCCTGGCCGAGAACAACCCGCTGTTTACCGAAGAAATGCGGCTCAATATGGTCAACATTGACAGTCCCGGCACCATTGCGGACTTTACGGCCTCCATTCTCAACCTTCCCCGCGAAGTACAGCAAGAAATACTGGAAGAGCTGGACGTTTTTAAGCGCATGGAGCACGTCTTGATTTACATCAAGCGGGAACAGGATTTGCTCAACATCCAGCGCAAAGTGGCCCAACGCATCAACCAGAAAATCGAAAAAAGTCAGCGCGAGTATTTCCTGCGCGAAGAAATCAAGACCATTAAAAAAGAGCTGGGCGAGCCCTCCGATGCCCGCAGTTCCGATGCCATCAAGTTCCAGGAAAAAATCGCCCGGCTAAAGCTGAGCGAAGAAGTACTGGAACAAGTCAATTCCGAATTGGAAAAATTTTCTCTGATGGAGCCCAGCTCCGCCGAATACACGGTGACGCGCAACTATCTGGACACCATTGTCAACCTGCCTTGGGACGCACCCAAGCCCGACCGGATTTCCCTGAAAAAAGCCGAGCGCATCCTCAACAGAGACCACTACAGTCTTGAGGATGTCAAAAAACGCATTCTCGAATATTTGGCTGTCCGCTATCTGAAACAGGATGCCCGTGGTGCCATCATCTGTCTGGTCGGCCCCCCCGGAGTGGGAAAGACCTCCATAGGCAAGTCTATCGCCCGAACCTTGGAACGGCCATTCTATCGTTTCTCGGTGGGCGGTATGCGCGATGAGGCAGAAATCAAAGGCCACCGCCGAACCTATGTCGGGGCCATGCCCGGCAAGCTCATCCAAGGGTTAAAAGTCACCAAGACCCAAACTCCGGTGTTTATGATCGACGAAATCGACAAATTGGGCTCCTCCTACCAAGGAGACCCCTCCTCCGCCCTGTTGGAAGCTCTGGACCCGGAACAGAACAGCGAATTCCGCGACCACTATCTGGACTTACCCTTTGATTTGTCCCACGTCTTGTTCGTGACCACAGCCAATACTCTGGAAGGCATTCCCAGCCCGCTGCTGGACCGCATGGAAGTCATCCGTTTGTCCGGTTACATCCTCGAAGAAAAAGTAGAAATTGCCAAGCGGCATTTGATCCCGCGCTCCCTCGAACGCCACGGCATGAGCAGGGAACAGATTTCCTATGCCCTGCCCGCACTGCGCGGCATTGCGAACGGCTACGCCCGCGAGGCCGGTATGCGCAACTACGAAAAAGCTTTGGACCGCATCCACCGCAAAATTGCCTACAAGATCGGTCTGAGCGAGCTGGAAAACGAAGAACAGGCCGGAAAGCTCGGCAAACCCAAAATGACAGACGCAGCCCCAAATACTCAGAAGACTGCCAAAGAAGTCAAAAACGGGAAAACGACAAAGGAGAAAACAAAGGAGAAAACAAAGGGGAAAAAAGTATTCCCGCTCTATCCGCTCTATGGGCAGCCGATCAAAATTGAGGCTAAGGATTTGGAAGAATACCTGAAAAAGCCTCATTTCACTCTCAATCCGCAGCGTATGGTGACCCAGCCCGGCATGGTCACCGGCTTGGCTTGGACGGGTATGGGTGGTGACACTCTGGTAATTGAATCCTTGGAGTTAATTGGACGCGGCGAATTAAAACTCACCGGGCAGATGGGTGATGTAATGAAAGAATCTGCGGCCATTGCCTATTCAGTGGCCAAAAACTATCTGGGCTGCTGCGGTGAATCCGGGCTCCTCACAGAGGAGGCACAGGCCATTCGGTTGCCGAACACGCCGGCAAAAGAGGTCCATGGCGAGGTCCAGGGTAATACGATCCGGCTGCCCCGCTGGGCCAAGTCCGAAATCCACCTGCACATCCCCGAGGGAGCCACACCCAAAGACGGCCCTTCGGCCGGCATCACGATGGCAACCTGCATCTTGTCCTTGCTCAGCGGCCAACTGGTAGACAACAACTTTACCATGACCGGCGAATTGTCCCTGACCGGCCAGGTGCTGCCTATCGGCGGTCTGCGCGAGAAGACCATTGCCGCCAAACGCTACAACATGAAAAATATTATCATTCCGCAGCAGAACCTGCGCGACTTGGACGAGATTCCCGACTATGTCAAAAAGGGCATGCGCTTTTATCCCGTTTCCGAATTTGCCCAAGTGGTCGCATTACTGCTGCCCAAAATGACCCGAGACTTTACGGCACTCCGAAGCTCCCCACAAGGCAAGGCCAAAGTTATTGAACCCTTGAGATTTTAAAACCTTTGAAATTTTAAAACCTTTGAAATTTTAAACTCCGGAGATTCTCAACCCCGGAGATTTTACACAGTAGTGGGATAGTCATCATCCACGCCATCAGGAAGAGAACAGAGCAGGATGGCCGGAAACCTGTTCCACTAAAATATTTTCGAGCGGTTCAAACAACTTGGCCTAAAATGATCCGAACTTTTCTGAGCCGGTTATAGCACAACACATAGCTCAAAATACAATCCCCAAAACTGCCGAGGGGTTTAGTGTCTGTCTACATAGAAACCATGTAAACATGTAAATAAGCACCACACAAACGACAGAGCTCCCCAACTTTCAAACCAACGTTCAAACTAATAATTTCTCTGACAACCGGCCCGTCAGTCTTGATCCCGGAGACTATTTTACCGGATAGTCAGCCTCTTTATTAAATATATTCTCATTTTACAATGACAATAAGAACAATAAATATTTCGCTTACCCCCGGCCTCTAATTTTATTTTCTGCTATACCGATAATCTGAACACCTATGAATAGACCCGATAATCCTATAAAAGACCTTGATTCCAATCTGAAAGGCCCAAAAACTTCCATAGAAAAACGAGTAGAAAATGTTTTATTTCTGGCCCCTGAATGGGGAACAATCATCAAAGTCGGCGGGCTTGCCGATGTTGTCGCCTCCCTGTCCCGGTCCCTCCGTAACAAAGGACTGGAGGTTCGCACCGTCCTGTTAGGCTACCGCCATATCCGTATGAAACTGCGCCGGAAATACTTCAATCCGCAGCTGCCATTCTTCCTGCTGGAAGAATGCACCCACCCGGAATACCCCGACGACATATTCTACCTCGTGAAACATCCCGCCCTTGATGCTATTCAAGAGCCCTACACACCAAGCTACTCTGACAACGATTCGTCCTTGGACCTGCTTCAGGCCATCCTTCTGGCATTGGCCCCCTTTGCCATCGCGGAGAACCCCGATATTTCCTGGCAGCCCGATCTCGTCCATTGCCACGACTGGCTTTCCGGTCTGTTTCCCTATTTTAATCATTTCCTTACCGCCCTTCTGCCAAACTTTTCCGGCCGAAAAATTGCCAGCCTCTTTACCATTCATAACGCAGCCTATATGGGTACGTTCAGCGATCTGATTGTCACAGATTTCTATAAACTTTTGCACCGATGGGGCATAGCACTCTCTCCCAACTTCAGAATTGAGGCCTGGAAATTCCAAGGTCAGGTTAATCTGCTGGCCACCGGCCTTCGGTTTACAGAAAAAATCAACACGGTGTCCCCCACCCACGCCCTTGAACTGCTGGAAGACGACACCGGTATATCTCCAATTCTCCGGGAACGCAGACCGGATTTCTGTGGTATCTTAAACGGTGTGGATGACAAGGGTTGGAGCCCGTCCTCGGATCCATATCTCAAAGACCACACATACACATCCCAAAAGAGTGATGTAGCAGAGGCCAAACTGTATTGGAAAGGACAGTTGGAAGAAAAATTGCAATTTGCCCTAAACCCGCAGATTCCGCTTTTGATCAGCATCTGCCGCGTTGTGAAGCAGAAGGGCCTTACCAAACTTTTTTTCTTCAATGATGACACGACAACAGAAAGTCCGGAACAGGGCCGTAGCCCTTTGGCAGAGGCACTGATGCAGGACCGCTGCCAACTGATTATCCTGGGAGAGGGCGAAAAACGGCTGGAATCCCAACTGCAAATACAGGCTTGGCAGTATCCCAAAAACTTTATGTTCCTCAACTATTTTCACGAAGAACTGGCGCATATTCTCACGGCTGCCGCAGATTTTTTTCTTATGCCCAGCCTGTACGAACCATGCGGCTTAAACCAGATTTATTCGCTGCGCTATGGCACCACCCCCATAGCCCGGCGAACAGGTGGCTTGGCCGACACCATAGAGCATGGGGTCAATGGCCTGATATTCCGGGAATCCACCTCTTGCGAACTGCAACGTGTCCTTGATGAGGCTTTTGATCTCTGGCATCACAAACCTGAGCGACTGTGGGCGATGAAACAATTTGGCATGAAACAAAACTTCTCCTGGCAGAATAATCTGGATGCATATATAGAACTGTACAACGGCAGCCTGCGAAAACAGAGCTGAAAACAGGCCCTCGGCCTCCGGCTTCTGTGACCAAGCTACTGTTGTGGTCCGGATCAAAAGACTGTAAAACTCTTACCCTACAAGATCCCGAAATCTCAAAATCCCAAAATCTCGATGCTCTGTACCACTGCGATGTTCTGTAAAAACCGATTCTGCCCTAAACTCCTACTGCTGCAATGCTGTCTTTTCCTGCCATTGCACTTATTTGCCCAGAGCAGGCAACACTCCTCCCTCAATGGCACCTTCTGGATGGATTTAGATTTAAATGTAGTAGCGTCGCCTTACGGCCCGGAAAGTGACCAAAGCCGGAAGAATAGGCCGGACGAGCTGATCAAAAGTTCCCAGCGTTTTGTGCGGGATGAGGCCAGCTACGTCTTTTACGGTATGATACACGGGTTTCAAGTGATCTATCGCCCGCCGGACCGCTTCCACAACCAGGATGAAACATTTCTGGTCCTTTCTGAAAAACCGGAAATGATCCGTCCTGACGATCTGGAAATCTACCACATATCCAATGTTGGCTACCGCTATTACTATTCTGTCCGGAAGCAGCTCGACAGATTCGAGAGTTTTGCTATCCAGGCTTGGGAGCAGGGAAATAAGAAGACCTTACAGGGCGGCGGTGCCGTGGCCTTTGCCGCAGCGGCAAAGGCCGGTAAAGACACGGACTGGCAAAGTCCGGAGCCCGAATTGATGATACAGCTTCGCAAGTCTGCCATTGACAATGCCATAAAACAGGCCGTCCGCGCCTATTTTCGCCGCGAGTTACGCAACAAACCGGCACAAATACGGGTAAACCTGGCCCTGAGCGACGTACCCGAGATTTCCGTTGGCAGCGGTGAGCTGCGGGCCAGAGTCCGCCTGCATATGGGCCAATACAATATCGAACGCTACCAAACAAAAGGTAGTTACAACTGAAAGAAAGTCTCCCATAAGATTTGGCACGGATAGATGCCCTTTCCCCCGCCCCGCCTGCGCTTCTCCATCTGCTGCTCTTCTCCCCTTTCTTCTGCAAAATCTACATTCTGATGCGTACCTATATCTCCCATTGGCACCAGGTACGGGCAATCCGTGTTGAGACGACCGAACCCCAATCCTTGCAACCGACGGCCAAAGCCCGAAACTCAAAACCAAAACTAATGGGCCCCAAACAAGCCGGGAACTATTGGGCATGGAGAATCCAAACAGATTCTTAGTGAGCAATCCATTGCACAAATCAAAGCAAATCACTAGGATTACCCTAATTATTTTCCACATCGGGCAAGGCCCGACTGTGAGATTCAGAGAAGGGCGTACTGCTCGTAGGCTAGCCTATTGTAAGCAGTACAGGAGGAAATGGATGACGACTGTCTCTATGAAAAGCCTTTTAGAGGCTGGAGTCCACTTTGGACACCAAACCAAACGCTGGGACCCGCGCATGAAGAAATACATCTTCACGCAGCGCAACGGTATCCACATTGTAGACCTGCAAAAGACTGTCTTATGCCTCAAGGATGCCTACATGGCAGCCAAAGACATCGTGATAAACAAGAAGAGTATCTTGTTTGTCGGTACGAAAAAACAGGCACAGGAAGTGATTAAGGCCGAAGCGGAACGCTGTGGCATGCACTATATCAACCACCGCTGGCTCGGCGGTATGCTGACGAACTTCTCCACCATCAAACGCTCGCTCTACCACTTGAAAAAAATGGAAAAGATGGAGATTGACGGTTCTTTCGAGTCCATGACCAAAAAAGAAGTTTCCCTGGTACAGAAAGAGAAAGATCGCCTGGAAAAGACTCTGGGCGGTATTAAAGAGATGAAAGACCTGCCCGGTGCTATCTTCGTGGTCGATACCCGCAAAGAGCATATTGCTATCGCAGAGGCCAATCGTCTGAACATTCCCGTCATTGCCATTCTGGACACCAACTGCAACCCTGAAGGTGTGCAATATCCCATTCCCGGCAATGACGATGCCATTCGCGCCATTCAGCTTTTTACCCAAACTATTTCTTCTGCGGTACTTGATGCCGAAAACGAAATCGGCTTGGGAGTCATCGAAAGCATGCACGAGGAAGAGACCAACTTCATGACTCCTGCCGATGAATTGGCCAACTACCAGGCGCGACAGGTGGACGAGGAACAGGAAGTTTACGACTCCCAATCTAAGGAGGGAGAATAAATGACTGTCAGCCCCCAAGATGTAAAGAAACTGCGCAGCAAAACCGGCGCGGGTATGGGCGATTGCAAAAAAGCTTTGGTTGAAGCCGATGGCAATTTTGACGAGGCCGAGAAAATTCTGAAGAAACAAGGCTTGGCCAGTGCGGCCAAGCGTAGTGACCGTCAGACTTCGGAGGGCTCGGTATTCTTTGCCCAAAATGCTGAACGTCTGATAATGGCTGAAATCCGTTGTGAAACAGACTTCGTAGCTATGAATGAGGAATTTCTCAAACTGGGTGATGCCGTTGCCCGGCAGGCCCTGAGTGAAAACCTCAGCGAAGCCAACGAAGCCCTGACCACCAAGGTACAGGAAGCGGTTTTGGCCCTGAAAGAAAACCTGAACATCGCTCGGATCGCCAATATTGCCATTGGGGCGAATGATACAATCGCAAGCTATTCACACAATAATGGTCTGATTGGCACGGCCGTTATCCTGCACTGTGAGGGTGATTGTTCTGATACACAAGCTTTGGCTGAACTCGGTCGCAACTTGGCCATGCATCTTGCGGCTTATCAGCCGGCCTTCCTCGACTCTTCCCAAGTTGATGCCAAAGTCCTGGCCGAACAAGAAGAAATATTTCGCGAACGTGCCGTAAAGGAAAACATTCCGGAGAAGGCCCGAGAAGGTTATCTAAAAGGCCAATTGAAAAAATGGCTGGCAGAATGCTGCTTTCTCGACCAAGGTTTTGTCAAGGAACCGAAAAAAACGGTGTCTAAAATATTACAGGATTTCTCCAAGCAAAATGGCGCGGAAGTTACGCTGAAAGCATACGAAATTCTGAGAGTTGGCGCAGAGGTTTAAAGATCCGCTCCCGTCTGCCGGCAGAGACAGCAGGCAAAAACAGAATGATGCCTGCCGGTATTCGGACTCGGTCTCCTGCGGTCTTATGGCCTATTGGTTTTATGAGGCCTTACGGCCCCATGGTTCTATGGGGCCTCATCGCCCTTGGTTTTATGGGGCCTTAGGCCCCATAGTTCTATGCAGCCTTACGGCCCTTGAGTTGGGTAAGGCGGAAACGGGTGGATGCAATAGTGCCACTTTCTGAATAATCAGAAGCAAGGAGTTTTTTATGGGTTTATCGGATAAAGATCTATCGGAAAAGATGGACAAAGTCATCCACAGCTTGGGACATGATTACGCCTCGCTGCGCACGGGGCGTGCCACGCCCCAGTTGCTGGATAAGGTAATGGTAGACTATTACGGTGCACCGACACCGCTCAAACAAGTGGCCAACGTCAGCATTCCGGAAGCCCGGGAGATTCTCATTGCACCGTTTGACCGCAATATGCTCAAGGATGTGGAACGGGCAATCCAGGCTTCGGACTTGGGCCTGACCCCAAACAATGATGGCAAGAATATCCGTCTTCAGGTCCCGGCTCTGACGGAAGAACGGCGCAAAGATTTGGTAAAGCAGGCCAAAGCCATGGCGGAGAAAGCTCGCGTTTCGCTGCGCAATATCCGCCGCGAAATGAATGACCGAATCAAGGACAACAAGGAACTGAGTGAAGACATGCAGAAACATGAAGCCACAGAAGTTCAGCATTTTACCGACAAGATGGTCAAGCAAGTTGACGAAACCCTGCACCGGAAAGAGCAGGAAATCCTGGAAATCTGAATTTGCTGTTCTTCCCCCCAATCGGAAACAAACAAAATTGCGCAAAACAAAACAGTATCAGGAATGCTTATTGGCAATAAGCAGGCCGGTTCTCCAATGAATCGGCCGAACCGGGAATTGGCTGCTCAGGAGCTGCCCGGACAGCTCCAACATGTCGGCATTATTATGGATGGCAATGGCCGCTGGGCCAAGCGGCAAGGCAAGCCAAGGATTGCAGGCCATAACGAAGGCGTAAAAGTCAGCAAGGAAATTGTGCGCCGAGCCTCTGATCTGGGCCTGCCATTCCTTTCCCTGTATGTGTTCTCCAGTGAAAACTGGAAACGTCCCCCAAAGGAAGTGGAGCACCTAATGGGTCTGCTGCAAAAACATCTGCGCGACGAGCTCCGGTTTTATATCGACAATCGCATCCGAGTCTGGCATTCGGGTAAATTGGAAGAACTGCCCCGCCCGGTACAGAATGAAATCCGCTATGTGATCGAACAAACCGAAGGCTTTTCCGGCTTGACCGTGAATCTGCTGATCAACTACGGCGGCAGGCAGGAAGTGATCGATGCCATAGAGCAGTTGCACCGGGAAGGCGGGCCTGTGACACCGGAAAGTTTGCGTCACCACATGTACCACGGCCGGGACTTACCGCCTTTGGACCTCCTGATTCGCACGGGCGGCGACCAACGCATCAGCAATTTTCTGTTGTGGGATTCGGCCTACGCGGAACTGTATTTTACGGACACCCTGTGGCCGGACTGGACGGCCACAGAATTTGAAACCGCACTCCGGCATTTTGGCAGCCGCGAACGACGCTTTGGCGGTGTCATTTCTGACTCCGAAAAATCCGGCTGCTGAAATGACAAACAGTACGAAATAATGAAGCTATTTTGACATCATTTCTGCCGGCGGATGCAGAGACATACAAAGAAAAATTATAATTTACAGGGCAGGAAACAAAGTGCGGCCGGTTCAAACAAAAAACACAGATGGCAAACAGGCGGAAGCTGATAAACGCCGCAACATTGGTGAACGGCTGTTGTTGTTTGCCATTGCCGTCCCCTCGCTGATAGTAATTATCATGCTGCCCTACTACCACCAGCTACCTTTCAACGTTGTGGCAACGGTATTCGTCGGCATGGCTGCCCGCGAGATGGCCAAACTTCTGCATCTGTTGGGCTTCCGTGTCCACGTCCTGCCCGCCATTTTGATCGGAACTCTGCTGCCGACAGTACGTTATCTGGAAATAATGTTTCCTCAGGTCAAAGCGTACAATGCCTTTTCCGGCTTAGTTGTGATCATCGCCCTGGTATCCCTGTCTCTGCCAATCTTTATCCGAAAATGGAGCATGAAAGAGCGGATGTTTGCCGCTCTGGGTTACTTGATTATCCTGCTCTATCCAAGTTTTCTGGGCACCTACACGGTGGCCCTGACATCCTACCCTGGCGGACCACTGTTGACTCTTCTCTATATTGTCTCCGTTCAGGCCAACGATTCATTTGCCTGGGTTTTCGGCATGCTGTTTGGCAAAAATCGAGGCTTGATTGATGTCAGCCCGAACAAAAGCGTACAAGGTTTTCTGGGGGGCCTGATTACAGGGGTCATTGTCTTTGTGGTCTTCGCATTGGTCTGGCCGGAGCAATTTCTGCTCTCCTGGTACCTGCCATTCCTGGCCTTGGCCATTGGGTGCAGCGTCATACTTGGCGACTTGGTAGAATCCCTAATGAAACGTGCCGCAGGAGTCAAAGATTCCGGTGTCCTGATACGAGGCCGTGGCGGCGTTTTAGATTCTATCGACTCATTGTTGTTTGTCGCCCCCTTGTATTATTATTTCTTACCTTTTATTATAGTCGTTCCGGTTTAAGATTTTGTCAGCGGAATCAGGCCTTTGCTTTCATCTCCCATTTCGCAGTGAAGATGCAGGAATTGAGGCAGGTACTAAAATAAACTTTTATGATGGAAGAATTTATTCATGCAACAGCACCAGTTTAATCAGGATTTTCGCAGTATTGTCAGCCGATTCTGCCTGGTCGGTATTGGTTTCTTCGTTTTATTCACAGTAGCCTTGTATTTCACCGGTGCCGCAGTACTCCGGATATTTGGCAGTGGTTTTTTGTTCATTGGTCTGCTGTTTATTATTTTTATTGTCATGACCGGCCTTTTTCTGCTCTGCCTCCGTCTGACCAATACTCTACCAAACCAAGCTCCGATCGCCGCAATTAGTCTTTGCGTACCGGGCATGTTTCTCGATACCGTAACCCTGCGCTTTCTCGACAAAGTTTTGACTCCTTTGGCTGCTTTTCCTCTCGAATTTTCCTCTATCCTGATGTTTGCTTATGCCTCGGTAATTGCGATTAGTCTCGTCGTTTACCGGATTTAGGGCAGACACCCCCAAAGATTGAAGTCAGAATTTAAGGATTGAAGATTTTGGGTATGTCGAAATTTTCTGCGATTTCCGTTTAGAGAAGCCCTTTTCCCATGTCCGTTCCTGTTTCCGCTGCCGATCGATCCCGTTTGATCGAGTCCCGGATACGACAAAAGGCCGGGGTTTTGCGGGCCGTACGCCGTTTCTTCGAGCGCGAGTGCTTTATTGAATTAGACACAAAAATACTACAGGGCTCTTTGGTGCCCGAACTACACGTTGCCGGCTTCAGTCTCCCCAATGCCCTTGTTTCTCCTGTTTCTCCTCCTCCCGGTTCCCTTGATTCCCCGAATTCCCGTGGTGAACAGTACCTCCTGCCTTCACCTGAATTGGCCATGAAAAACCTTCTTTGCGACTGGAACCGTCATGGTAAGGCACGTTCGGTTTACCAGTTGGCCCATTGTTTTCGCCGGGAAGAAATACAGGACCACTTCCATTTCCAAGAATTTCTGATGCTGGAATTCTACGCTGTGGGGCTTGATGCCATGCATTTGCTGGAGCTCCTCTGTAGCTTGCTCTCGGAATTGAGCCCGCTTTTGCGGCCGGTTTTCCGGCCGGCCAATGCCAATGCCAAGGCCAAGGCTCCCGGCCCGGATATTGGAAGTCCCCGCAAACTCAGTTTTGACGAACTGTGCCGGAAAGCCACCGGCTTAGGCTTTGACCGTTATTGGCAAAAGGGGCTTTCCGGCATGCGGGACCTCTACACCAAAGCTTCCGGCAAACAGACTGCCCCGGAATTGAACCAGGATGATCTCTTTCATCTTTTCCTCGTTGAATTTTTAGAACCGTATATCCGGCAGGAACTTCCAAACTGTGTACTCTATCCCTACCCTGATGTCACGCCACTGCCGGCAAAAAGCCTAAATCCAAACGAGAATTTTAGCACTGAACACTCGGGCGGCTGGGTAGACCGTTGGGAACTCTACGTCAACGGAGTGGAGTTGGCAAATGCCTGCCGTGAAGAAAACCGCCTTTCCTACCTGCAAAGTTATCGGAAACGTTTCGTGAACGATTTACGTTCTTCCGGTCGCTATGCAGAGTTGCAAAAGTTTGATTTGGAAGCTCCGGAGTTATGGCAATACCTGCCTGACTGTAGCGGTGCGGCCTTGGGTCTGGACCGACTTTTGGCCCTGTTCCCGCCTTCCTAAATCCGGCCGGCCGGATATTTCCGTACTCGGGCTGCTCCTCCCGAAACATTCGTTCCGGGCAACATCTCCTAAGGCAATCAGCACAACGCATAGCACAACGCATAGCACAACGCATAGCACAACGCATAGCACAACACATAACACAACACATAGGCCGAGCAATCTCAGCCTTTCGAAGTCATTTGGTTCTCTCTGGATATTGCCATCAATATTCTGTAGAATAAACAAATACGAAGCTTGGTTTTCCAGCCACTGAGGAACAAGATCATGCCGTCAAATGTAAAAAAAACCTCCCAAACCCCGGAAACCTTTGCTATCGAAGTGGAAAAACTGAGTAAGGCCTTTCCCGGCATCCTGGCCAATGACCAAGTCTCCCTGCAAGTACGGCAAGGAGAGATTCATGCCTTGCTCGGTGAAAACGGTGCGGGCAAATCCACCCTGATGTCGCTTATTTTTGGCCTCTATGCCCCGGACTCCGGCAAAATCCGGGTAATGGGCCGTCCCTGCCAGATCAAAGGCCCCACCGATGCCGGCCGCCATAAAATCGGCATGGTACACCAGCACTTCCGGCTCGTGGAAACTTTTTCTGTCACGGACAACATCATGCTGGGGGTCGAAAAGCAGCAGTGGGGGATATTGCAGCGTAAACAGGTGGCCAAAGAAATCAGGCAACTCTGCCGGCGTTACGGCTTGGGCTTGGAACCCGATAAGCTGATTAACCAACTCACCATTGGCCAACAACAAAAGGTCGAGATTCTAAAGATGCTCTATCGCGAAAATAGCATCTTAATCTTTGACGAACCCACCGCCGTGTTAATGCCTCAGGAAATCCGGGAACTGATGAGCATCCTGGAAGGTCTCAAGGCCGAGGGCAAAACCATCATTCTGATTACTCATAAACTCAAAGAAATCCGCCAGGTTGCCGACCGCTGTACCATCATGCGCCGGGGCAGAGTCATTGATACCGTGGAAATGGCGCATAGCGACAATGAACAGTTAACTCAAATGATGATCGGCCACAGCATCAATCTCGATTTCTCCAAGCTGCGTCTCAATAGACCAAGCCCACCCGACGGCCAAACCCCACTCTTTTCCTGTGAAAAACTCCGTGTCCGCAGTGACAGCGGAGCTCAAGCTGTCAAAGATGTCCGTTTTGATTTGCACCGGGGTCAAATCTTGGGCTTGGCCGGGGTCGATGGTAACGGTCAGATGGAGCTCGTTCAGGCATTGGCCGGCCTGCGGCCTTTGGACGCAGGCCGTATCACATTCAACGGCAAAGACATTTCAAATTGCAATGTTCGCGAACGCATTGACATGGGCATGGGCTATATTCCTGCCGACCGGGGACACTACGGCCTCATCCTCGAAGAAAATATCGGCATCAACATGGCATTGAAAGACTTCCTCCGGGAACCATACACTAAGGGCATCTGGCTGCAATCTGCGGCCTTTCGCGGCCGGGCCGAACAGTTGATTGCCGCCTACGATATACGTTGCCCCCAGGGGGCCGAAACCCAAGTGCGCAAAATGTCGGGCGGCAACCAACAAAAAGTTATTTTGGCACGGGAAATCAGCCGCCGGCCTTCCGTAATTCTGATCGAACAACCCACACGCGGTCTCGATGTCGGAGCAGTCTCAGATATCTACCGACAAATTCTCGAAATTCGCCGGGAATCGGCCATTTTGCTGGTATCCTTTGAACTGGACGAAATCATCAGCTTGGCCGACCGTATTGCCGTAATCTCAGATGGCCGAATCACAGGTTCTATGCCGGCCGAAGAAGTCGATGAACTGCAAATTGGCCGACTGATGGCCGGAGAAGTTTTAGCCTAATGAATACGAGCGACAAAGTCCGACCCGGACAACCTGCATACTCCGGGCAGTTCCGCCTGATTGAAACGCTGCTCAACCGCCCGGCGATGCTGACCCTCGGCATCATCGCCGCAGCCTTTCTGGCCGGCACCCTGTTCCTCGCCGTTTCGGGCTACAACCCCCGGCACATGTACACCAGCATTATCCGCAGCATACTGGGTGTGGATCCGGACCGGATTGGCAACGCTTCCGGCAACGCTTTCAATGCCCGCTATATAGGAGAATGGCTCACTGTTTCCATACCCCTAATTCTCACCGGCCTGTCTATGGCCTTTGCCCTGAAAACCGGGCTTTGGAACATCGGGGCCGAAGGCCAATATACCGTGGGCGTACTGACCGCCACCCTTACCGCCTTTTTCTTTCCGCCTGTACCCGTCTTACACAGCTTCGCCTGCGTTCTGTTTGCCGTACTGGCCGGGGGCATTTGGGGAGGGCTGATCGGTTGGTTTAAGGCCCGCTTTCAAATCTCCGAGGTCGTGGGCACCATTATGATGAATTATATTGCCCTGTTCCTGCTGCGTATTTTTGTGCGCCTGATACCCGGCACCAACACCTACCGCACCCCGGATTTTCCCGCCACTGCACTACTGCAAGCCCCTTGGCTCAAAGCATTGACCAACCGTTCTGAGCTGAGCTATGGTTTGTTCTGGGCTATCCTCGCCGTGCTGTTCTACTTTATCATCCAAGAAAAGACCGGCTTCGGTTTGTCCCTGCGCATTACCGGACACAACCAAGACGGAGCTCGCTACGCCGGCCTCCCGGTCCGCCGCCACATAACCATGTCCATGTTCATTGCCGGGACTTTTGCCGGGCTGGCCGGTGCGGTGGTTGCCTTAGGCAGTTTCCGGTATGGTCGTTTACTCGGCGCAATGGACAACTACGGCTTCACCGGAATTACAGTCGCTTTGGTGGGCCAAGGTGCAACAATGGCCACCGTCTGGGCCGGGTTGCTCTTTGGGGCTTTACAGTCAGCCCAAGGTTCCATGCAGCAAAAGGGGATCCCCGCAGAAATTGTGCAGATTATGATTGGCTTGGTCGTAATCTTTATTGCCTTTCAGTCCGGCATGCGACTGCTACTGGAAAAGCGAAAGCAAACACTCAAACAACGTCAGCACTCCGGGCTTGAGGTCTCCGATCCAAAATCCGGTTAGAACCTCCGGCTCCGTGTCGCCGTAAAGCTGTACCAAAGGATATCGCAGAGGGATATAGCACAAAAGAACTCATACAAAGAGATTCGTACAAAGGGCCTTGCAGAAAGATATTGTGAAAGGACCGTCACTGCGTATCGCAGAAAATCTTGCTGGTTTGCAGTGCGAGTCCTGATTTGAACAAATTTCCGGAGACGAAAACCGGGACGAAAACTGAGACAAAAACCAGAAACGAAAAAGGGGTACAATGATGGCGGAACTAGCGGCTTTTCTCAGCACGGCTTCCTACATTACCGTGCCCATACTGTTGGCCGCCCTCGGAGGCATGATCTGCGAGCGTTCCGGGGTCGTCAACATTGCCTTGGAAGGGATTATGGGCATCGGGGCCTTTGTCGCCGGCACCTTGCAATTTCTGCTTCTCACCAGTGATACACCCCTACCCTTTTTCGGGCAACAATCCGGCAGCTGGGTCTTAATCAGTCTCGCCGCCATTCTGGCCGGAATGCTGTTCTCCGGTTTGTTGGCCATTATCAGCGTCTCGTTCAACGGCAATCAGACTGTAGTCGGCATCGGTATGAACTTTCTGGCGTTGGGTTTGAGCATCTACCTTTCCCGCATCATTTTTCAAAGCGACCGCACCCCAACCTTCCCCTTGGGCATGGTCTACTGGGGCAAGCTCTACCCGTCAACCTATATTGGGCTGACAGCCGTGCTCGCCTTTTGGTTCCTGTTCCGCTTCACCCGCTTGGGCATGCGCATTTCTTCCTGCGGCGAAAACCCCGGAGCGGCGGCCACGGCCGGACTTAATGTGCGAAGACTGCGCTATACCGCCGTGCTGACTTCCGGGGCCATGGCCGGACTTGGCGGGGCCTACCTGATATTGACCACTACCACCCAATACGCCTCCACCAGTATCAATGGCCAAGGCTTTATCGCCTTGGCCACGGTTGCCTTCGGTAAATGGCAGCCCTTTGGTATTTTGACCGCCGCCTTTGTCTTTGGTTCGGCCACAACACTTTCCATTTACAGCTCCAATTTATCCTGGAACTTCCTCCGCCTCCTCCCTTCAGAAATCTTTAACCTGCTACCCTACCTCATCACCCTACTCTCCATCCTTCTATTCTCCCGCAAAAATCGTGCCCCGAAAGCTTTGGGTCGCAACTTCGACATCAGCACCCGCTAAGGAGAGTATCCATAGACTATGACAACAGTGCCAAACCAAGAACCCGAAAAATCCCAAGAGCCCATTAAACCCAGTGAATCCCGGGAACCCCGAAAACCCGAAGAACCCCAAAAACAAAAATCACCCCCCAAACTCCAACGGGAAGGCGGCCCGGAAGACGAGATATCTTCTTCAAAGGCCTACCAATACCACCGAAATCTGGCGGCCAATTTAAAAAGAGATCACGAGCCGGACTTTCACGAGATTGACAAACGCCACCGACACAGCCCCTTTGCCAGTTTCCGCTGGGCCTTTCGCGGCCTGTATTACGCTTTCCGCACCCAACGCAATTTTCGCATCGAACTGTTTTTGGCCCTTTGTGCCACCGTTCTGGGCTTAATCCTGGGCATCAGCCGGGAGCAGTGGAGCATCATTTTGTTCTCTATTTCTCAGGTACTCGGTGCAGAATTGGCCAATACAGCACTGGAATACATGGTCGATCTCTACGAAAGAAAATTCAACGACTTGGCGATGATGGCAAAAGATATTGCCGCAGCCTTTGTTCTGCTCAGTGCCATCCACGCATCAGTCCAAGGGATATTGGTATTCGCACCCTACATTTTCCGGTATTTGCGGCTCTGGTCTTGAAAATAATTATTCCTTCCGTATCTTTTTGTCGGCTGAGTACTCCCTTGTCGGTACTGCGCAATTTGTCCATGAGACACCAAAACCTTCGGGTCACACCCTTCGGAAACAAAAATCAGAAACAAAATCCGGAAATAAAAAATGAATACAATACTCGTTCGCCCTTTTACGGTGCTCTTTCTATGTTTTCTCTGCCTGCAATGCTTCACCCCGCTCTGGCTCTCTGCCGACGATCACGGTCATGATGAGGGCGAGGCCCAACAGGCCGAGGTAAACAACAAAAATACCATTGTCGGCAAATGGAAGACCATAGATGATACCAGCGGTAAGGCAAAAGCCCTCATCGATGTTTACGAACAGGACGGCAAAATCTACGGCAGGATAGTTCGGCTGTTTCCCGATGCGGGTGACGAAAAAGATCCTGTCTGCCGGAAATGTACGGACGAGCGGAAAGACCAAAAAATCATCGGAATGCTGATTTTAAAAGACCTGGAGCAGAGAAACAACGATTGGTTCCACGGCAATATCCTCGACCCGGAAAACGGCAAGGTGTATCGGTGTAAAATTCGGCTTGAACAAGACCAACTAAAAGTACGGGGATACGTTCTTATTTTTTCCAGAACGCAGACATGGTACAGAGCAGAGGAAAGTCTGCCCGGAAAAGATTGAAAGGTAAAGATTTACTGTATTTCAATTGAAAATTTAAAGCGATTCTTATAGGATACGGTAACTTAAGATAAAAGGAATGGGCTGTTGTTACCCCAAATACAGCATCGCAATAATGCCTCGGCAATTCAGGACAAAGATGTCCCCAAAGAGGTCTTGGACCGTCTGCTGAGAGCGGGCCGACTCAGTCCTTCAATAAAGAACCGGCAGCCATGGCGTTTTATCGCTATCAATGACATCCAGAAGAAATTGGAACTCCAGGAAGCCTGCTATGGAGACAGACGCTGCAAAAAAGGGGCTCTGATTGCAGCCTGCTATGCCACTTCCGACTACGAAATGCCCAACGGGTTCTCGGCCAATTTGTTCGACTTGGGCTTGGCCAGCGGCCAGATTATGCTACAGGCAGAAAAAGAAGGTTTGGCTGCGGAATCACTGACATCCTTCTCTCAAAGTCAGGCCGGCAGAATTTTGACTCTGCCTCATGGAATGTATATTGCAGCTATCATTCTTTTGGGCTATCCTGCCGAAAAAGAAAAACGGGATATGAGCAGTAAATGCTTACCTTCTCAGCGCACTATAAATTATAACTCTTGGTAGCTTGCACCACGGTGTTTTTTTCTGTAGTGTCCCCTGTCTTTTTACACAAAATGTTTACAACCGGATACTTGTTTCGTAATTTACAGTTATATTTTGACTATGAACCTGTGAACCTGTGAATCTATGGGAAAAGGAACTTCCGGTGCAAGATCAGCAGAATTCTGCACCGAATTTCTATTTTTCGGCAGGCTTCGCTGTATAGTCTCTCCAGGAGGACAGACCCTATGTCTCAAAGAGTAGGTATTGAAAGAATTAACCTCTACGGTGGCAGCATGTCTTTGGATTTGCGCACGTTGGCAGAGGCTCGTGACAAGGACCCTGACAAGAATGTCTCCGAACTGTTGATCAACCGCAGAACTTTGCTGCCACCTTGGGAAGACATCATTACCATTGCCGCAAATGCCGCAAAGCCAATTATTGACGAAGAGATTGCCGAAAAAATTGGCCTGTTTATTGTTGGTACAGAAGGTTCCACGGACTTTGGCAAGCCCATCAGCACCAATCTGCATGAAGCCCTGCAACTGCCTTCCAACGTCCGGAATTTTGAAACCAAACATGCCTGTTTTTCCGGTATGGCCGCTATGGACAGCGCGATTGACTGGGTTGCTTCCGGGCACAATCAAGGCCGCAAGGCACTGGTGATTGCGGCGGACTTCAGTCGTGTACACATGAACACCAAACAGGAATTTGTCATGGGTGGCGTTGCCACCGCTATGGTCATCAGCGATCAGCCGGAGATCATTGAATTTGAGCTGGGCAAACGCGGCAACTGGACCACCAATATTTACGATACCTACCGCCCTACGGCCCGCGAAGAAATGGGCAACAACGAGACCAGCCTCTTTACTTATATTGATGCCTTGGAGGGCTCGTACAATGACTACGTGAAAATTGTCGAAGGTATGGGTGAGCAAATTGACTTCAATACCTATTTTAAGAAGCTTGTCTTTCACACTCCGTTTGCCGGTATGGCTTTCCAAGCCTTCCGCTCGCTAAACAGCATTGCGAACAGCGGCAAGAAAAAATCTGAGCTGCGTACCGATTTTGAAACGAAAGTTTTGCCGGCACTGCGTATCTCTCGCCAGGTGGGCAGTTGCTATGCTTCCAGCAACTATGCCGGCATCGTCAGCTTGCTGTTGAGCTGCGATGACTTGCAAGCCGGCGACCGGGTAGGTTTTTATGCCTATGGTTCCGGTGCCATTGGCGAATTTTACAGTGCCACGGTCTGCCCCGATGCCGGAGAGAAATTGCAGAAGTTGCAAATCATTGAAAAGCTGGAAGCCCGCTACCAAGCCAATGTTTCCGAATACGAAGAAAACGAGGCGATTCGCGATTCCTACGTGGAAAACCCGGACTTTGAGCCGGATTTTTCCAAACCGGCCGGAGTCTACGACAAGTGCTACAAAGACGCAGGCTTGTATGTCCTAAAAAGTGTCAGGGAATACCGACGCAAGTATGGCTGGAGCTGAGTTCCACCTGCTCGATCTCGGCCAAAGTCGGTGCTCCGATGCTTCTGAGAACCGGGCTGGCACGCACTTGGGAGCCTTGGCCCTGATTGTATTGTCTGACCCGTCAGGAAATGGCAATGCCCTCGACACAGAATTGCTGAACTGCCTGACAGAGCAACTGGAAGCTTGGCGCACGGAGAATATTCGGGCCGTTATTTTACGTTCTGCCAGCGATATCGCCTTTTCCGTTGGCATGGACTTCGCAGCCTTCCGGAGGCAAGCCCCGTCTTCAGCCGGGCCTTCTTCCGCCGAGCCACCTTCCGCCGGAAAAGATGCGGCCTCCCTCTACCGTCGCTGCCTTGACAGTATCTATCATTTCCCCGCCCCGGTATTCTGCCTGTTGGAGAAACCGGCTCGCGCCGGTGGGGTCGGCTTGGTGATGGCCGCCGACTTGGTGCTTGCAACCCAGGAAGCGAGTCTGACTCTGGGCGAGGCATTATTCGGCTTGATTCCGGCCAACGTCATGCCCTACCTGCGCAAACGAATTAATGAACGCAAAGCCAACCGGATGGTTTCCATTCCGGAAGCTCTGGACGCACAAACCTTATTTCAGTGGGGACTGATAGATTTTGCTCCACTCGCGGACACCGGCGAATTGGAAAAATTGCTGAAAAAATTGCTGCGCAGCACACTGCGCTGTAATCCTGCGGCCTTGGCCAAGCAAAAAGCATTTGGCCGACAGATTGGCGACTTGCCGTTGGACCGGCAGCAGGTACTGGCCGAAGAGACTCTGGCCCGGTGCTTGGAAGACCCGGCCGTGGAGACGGGTATCAATGCCTTTCTCTCCGGAGGCTTGGGACCTTGGGCCGCCAAACCTCCAAAGACTCTGTTTCTCCACTCATAAATCGGATCTTCAATCGGATCCGCTTGAGAGATTAGCTCTAGCTGATTGCTCCGCTTGATTCTTCTTTTTCAGCGATCTCAGGCGGAGGAAACCTCAAACAGTGCCTCCCCAAAAGGAGGCCGGACAACAGCCTATTGCTCCGTTTCCACTTCCTGGACTTTGACAAACTCCGCCAACCCTCCCAGCACATAGGTGGGCATGTAGGGGTGCCGTATCAAATCGGAGCTTTGGGTCACCCCGGATAGTACCAGCACCGTCGTAATACCCGACTCAATCCCGGCAATGATGTCCGTGTCCATGCGGTCACCGAGGATCACCGTATTTTTAGCCAGGGCATCAAGCATCATCAGGGCATTGCGCATCATCAGGGGGTTGGGCTTGCCGCAGAAATAGGGGCGCACCCCTGCCACCTGAGCAATCGGGGCAATCAACGCACCGGTAGACGGCATAAAGCCATCCATGGTCGGATTCGTTGTGTCCAAGTCCGTACCGATCAGCCGCGCTCCTTTTTGCACAAGCTTCACTGCATGAGCAATCTTTTCGTAGCTGTAGTCACGGGTAAACCCGACCACGACGTAGTCCGGGTTGACATCATTCATGGAAAAGCCGCGAGAATACAGGGCATTGATCAGACCCGGCTGACCAATCACGTAGGCACTGCCTGCCGGGCATTGCTGGGACAAGAACAAGGCGGTCGACAGGGCACTGGTATAAAAATGACTCTCATCCACATCCAAACCTAAACGCCCCAGCTTTTCAGCCAACTCACGGGCGGAACGCTCGGAAGAATTCGTCAAAAACAAGTATTTTTTGTTTTCCTTTTTCAACCAGGCTACAAATTCTCTGGCTCCGGGCAACAAATGATTGCCGTGGTAAATCACGCCATCCATGTCACTGATAAAAGCCTCTTTACCAGCCATGACTTCGCGTATTTCGTCCAATTTTCCAATATGGCTCATTACTTTTCCTTCTCATTTCCGAGCTTCTACACGGAAAGAATATGCACCCGGACCTTTGCCGGTACCGGGTTGATTTTTACGGGACCCGGAAGCCAAACCGGCAACCAAGCGGGACCCTTTGAATTTGAATCCGAAACCAAATAGCTTGGATTTTATATTACCGCCGCCTCACAGCGGCGGCTTTCTCGCGCAGAGACTCCCCAATATACATCCCGTCATACTCGGTTCGACATATTCGTAGTCCAACAAAGCTCATCTCGCCTCAGACTCCGGGCGATAAAGATATCGGGTTTTTCATCAGAATATTCGGTTGCGATCTTGGTGCCAATTTTAGCCCGTCACGTTGGCCACAAGCGGGACAAACCCCACTCGGTGCCTTTCCGGTCGATGAATACGCTTCCTTTAACGTACTCCGTGGCATTGTTTGTATTTTTTGCCGCTGCCACAGGGGCAGGGCTCATTGCGGCCCACTTTGGGTTCCACGCGACGGATCTGCACTTTTCCGGGGCCCGGACCATTTTGGCCGGGTGGCGGTGGGGCCGCTCCCCTGCCACGCATTGCACCAAATGATTCCAACTGCTGGTGCCTTCCCTCATCCGCCTGCAATGTGGTGTTTTGTCTGTTCTCCCGATGCGGACCCGCCGCCGGATCCAGGGCAATACGAATATTGTAGAACTTGCGCGTCACACCAATTTGCAGGTTCTCCACCAACTCCTCAAACATCGCAAAACCCTCGTTCTTATACTCTACCAAGGGGTTTTTCTGGGCCATGGCCCGCAGATTGACCGCTTCGCGCAGGGCCTCCATTTGCTCCAGATGCTCTTGCCAACGGAGGTCAACGGCCCGCAAATATTCAAAGCGCAGGAGTTCATTGATCATTTCGGGCCCGGCAATCTGACATTTCTCCTCAAAGTCCCGCTCACAATAATCACTTAGCAGTTTATCAATAACCATGCGTGCCTGATCCGCATTCTTCCGCTCCAACACCTCTGCCAACGCACTCTGACACTCGGCAAGCAGCAAGCCAAAATTGCTGCGTACGCGTTCGCCCAAACGTTCCAAGGCAAAATCCCAGTTTTGGTGGTTGCTGTCATTGACAAAATCGTCCAACAGCACATTACGCATCTGCTGAGCCGCTTCGTTTACGCGCTCAATAATTTGGCCATCGCTGAGCAGCCCGTTGCGCAAGTTATAAATATAGCCGCGCTGCTTCTGCATTACGTCATCGTATTCGATCAAATGCTTGCGGATTTCATAGTTGCGGTTTTCCACACGGGTCTGCGAGCGTTTTATCGCTCTGGTGACCATGCTGTGTTCCAGCGGTTCATCACCACTCATCCCGAAGCGGTTCATCATATTTTTTAATTGCTCACCGCCAAACAACCGCATCAGGTCATCATCGAGCGAAACGTAGAAACGGGAGAAACCCGGGTCGCCCTGCCGCCCGGACCGGCCCCTCAGCTGGTTGTCAATCCGACGACTTTCATGACGCTCCGTACCCAAAACATAGAGACCGCCCAGCTCCACAACCTTCTGATGCTCTTTCTCCCACTTGTCCAGCTCTTCCTTCAGCAGCCGGTAATATTGCTCTTCACTGTCATCTTCATGCATGCGGCGACGGGCGCGCATATCGGGGCTCCCACCCAATTTGATGTCGGTACCGCGCCCGGCCATGTTGGTCGCAATGGTAATGCCGCCCAAGGCCCCGGCTTCGGAAACAATCAGGGCTTCCCGGTGGTGGTTTTTGGCGTTCAATACTTCATGGGGGACTTGGTATTTGGTCAGCACTTTAGAAAGCCGCTCCGAACTTTCGACCGAAACGGTACCGATCAGCACGGGCTGGCCACTTTCATGCATAGCCTTGACTTCCTCGGCAATGGCCTTGTGCTTGGCCTCACTATTGAGATAGATCAAATCGTTGACATCAACCCGGGCCAAGGGCCGGTGCATGGGCAAAACGACAACTTCCAAGCCGTAGATTTTGTCAAATTCGCGGGACTCGGTCATAGCTGTACCGGTCATGCCACTCAATTTGCCGTACATAGCAAAATATTTTTGGTATGTAATCGTGGCCAAAGTGCGGTTACGCTGAGCAATTCGGATATTTTCCTTGGCCTCAATGGCCTGATGCAGACCGTCCGAATAACGCCGCCCGTCCAGGATACGCCCGGTGAACTCATCGACAATTTGGACCTTGCCCCCTTCTACCACATAATCAACATCGCACAGGAACAGTTTTTGGGCCCGCATCGCCTGATTAAAATAGTGGACGTATTCAAAATTACTCTCATCATAAATGGAGCCTTCAATAATTTTATGACTCTTTAGGAGTTCTTCTATTTCATTAATACCGTCTTCTGTAAAAGTGATACGCTTGTTTTTCTCATCCAGTTTGTAGTCTCCCTCCAAAATGACTTTTTCAAATGGATTGTCGCGCGGGTACTCCCCGGTATCAGGGTCCTTCTTCACTTCCTTGAGGGTACCATGCAAGCGGTTCGCCGTGACAATTTTCGGGGTATCGTCTTCCACCGAACCGGAAATGATTAACGGGGTTCGGGCCTCATCAATCAGCACCGAGTCAATTTCGTCGATAATACAGTACACAAAGGGCTTTTGCACTTTATCTTCAAGGTGGCTCACCATGTTGTCACGCAGGAAATCAAAACCAAATTCGTTGTTGGTGCCGTACGTCAAATCACAGTTATAGGCCTCTTTTCGCTGCTCACGGCCCATGTCCGAAAGTACGGCACCGACACTGAGACCCAAATAAGCGAAGATGGGGCCCATCCACTGCGCATCGCGCTCAGCCAGATAGTCATTGACCGTAACGATATGTACACCTTGTCCGGGCAGGGCATTCAGGTAGGCGGGAGCCACCAAGGACAACGTTTTGCCCTCACCCGTTTTCATTTCCATGATCTTACCCTGATGCATGACCAGTCCGCCAAGCAACTGCACGTCGTAAGGCCGTTCGCCAATGACACGGCGGGCCGCTTCCCGAGCCACGGCGAAAGCCTCGGGCAAAATGGCCTCCAGCTCATTTTTCAGGTGAACACCGATTTTGCCCTCGCTCGAATTTGGACTTGGCACCTGGAGCGATTGGCCATTTTTGGGCAAGTCGTCTTTGGCCTTGGCATCGGCCAAACGAGCTTGAAAAACTTGGCTTTGTTCTTTCATCTGCCCATGGGTCAAACCCATGGCCCAAGGTTCTAATTCATTAATTTTTAACAGCAGGGGAGCCAAGACTTTTAAGTCACGCTCTTGTTTGGAGCCAAATAGTGCGGCCAGAATTTTATCGATCATCGAATCCTCAGAATTTATCCTTTTTTGCTGACAGCGTTGTAAGATACGCAACAGAAGTGGCAAATATCCGCCTAAATTTAATTGTCCGGGACGGGAAAGTCAATGTTTTTTGGCAGGAGTGTTGGAACTCCATTGCGGCCATCGTATTTCCCGCTTATCTGCCAAACGGCACAAAAAAAAGGCACCTCAAAGGAGGTGCCTTTTTTGCCCTAACATCTAAAGGACGCAGAAATACGCGCTGAGCTTCCGTGCTCTTTGCCTATCCCCGCATCAAGTTTTAATTGGCGGGCTGATCGGCCGGAGCCTCTGCCTCATTCTGTCCGGAGTCCGCAGGCTGTTCGGAGTCCGCAGCGGCCTCCTCACCTGTTGTTTCCTGTGCAGGAAAAGCAGGGTGACGTTCCTGGAGTTCCATGTAGCGGTCAACAGCATTCATCCGGGAATTTAAAGCCTGGTTGTAGCTGTGCCTCTGTGAATCCACCGTATTCAACTGCCAAATATGCTCGTCGTCAATTTCTGTGTCAAACGTTTCAGGGGTGGCATTATCATAAGTGACAGATATCTGCTTGATGTAGAATACCACCTCAGAAGAGCTTTCGTTTGCAGCACGAATCGGACGATCTAAACGCAAAGAACGCAGAATCATCGAAGGCATACCGCGAGGATACTCCGGACTGGTGTTGTACTTGCGTTTGCGAACATCCACGATGTAGTTCGAATTGGTCCAAACCAAGTCCTGCCAACCGGAGAATTCCAGACTGCCAAAAGGATACGAGCGGCGGCCAACATCCGTATGATCGGCTTCAACAAACAAATTCATCGGGAAGCGGCGACCATAGACGGTAACGGTAATCGAACGAATAGGCCCTACATTGCGCAGAACACCTTTGTTCAAAAATTGACCCATTCTCTCCGAAGCAGGGCGGCGAACATCTTCCTGCAACTTTGCATTGACATCTTCCTTTGCCACGCCACTAAGGTCTACCGAGTAGGCCGGAATGGCAAACTCCGGGGAGACCCAAGCTTTAGAATTGACCAGCAAGTTCGGCAGGCTGAAGTGAACAGCCATAATCTGCTCACCGGCAAAACGGCTGGAGCTGTCCTTCACATTATAGGCAACTACCTCAGAACTTTTCTTCGTACTCAAGTTAGTTGAAGAGGAAGACAGCTTTACCTGCCAGCGATCCAGAGCCAGAGACAACTTCATCTCATCGTAGGCGGGGTTACCGCTGTCAGCCGTTTGATTGGCAAAACGGCTGGGCAACAGGTTTTGAGGTGCACGAGTGAACGGGTCATAGACGTTCGAATAATCTACGACTGTTTCATCACCTTCTTGTATGGGTGCAGGATCGTATTGGCGAATATAAGTACCGTCTTCAGGCGCATAACCAGAGGGCAGAACTCCAAAATCAATCCATATTTCATCTTTGGCATACAGCGCAGACGCTAACTGTAGCAAAACTAAGGGCAAAAGAATTTTGCGTAACATACTAGTACGACTCCTTGTCTTGATATCGGTTTAGTATACGATATATCGACAAGATAGCAAAGGATTTTGTATACTTTCACTTTTTTTTGACTTTTTTTTCTCCGTAGAAGGCTAACTGCTCTCAAGAAATATTTCAACAAAATTGAAAATGGTTTTAAAAATGTAATATCACCATAAATTAAGAATTCTATTTTATAATTAATGCAAATATATCGTATCAATATTTGTCTTATTTCATTTTTAAATAATGAGATGGTTGAAATTACAGTGATTTTCTTACAGAAATTACTTCCACTGAGAATTTCTAATAATTCTGTACCAGTTTATATTATCCTTAAAAAACCGAAAATAGAAATTAATTCTACTTATTTCTTCCCGATCAATATTACAATAAATGGCAGCCGTTTCAAAGTAAAAATATAAGAGTTGCCAAGTTATGTGTCTTGGATTCCCCCTTGCTTTGGTCTGTCTTTGCTTTAGATCTGTTTTTTTCACTTTAGACTTGCATCGGGACATCGTCCGTGGTTCCTGGTCTATGATCTGTGGTTTATGATCCGTGGTCTATGGTCTATGATCCATTGGGTCTGATTCCCGGTTGTGTTTGTCCGTTGTCTTTAGTCTTTGGTCCCATGCAACTTTTTGTCCACAGCTCCAACTTCATCGCCAAACGTTACGGGCCAACCGGGTATCCCGGGGTAAAGAGTCTTCGACAAGCCGGCATGCAGCAATGGCTAAAACGAAATTCCCCTGCCCTTTTCTCCTGCTCTTCCCCCCTTATTTCTTTTTCCCTTTCTTTTGGGAGGGAGCCTCCCACTCCCACTCCGGCCCCCTTGCCAAATATCCTGAACGAATATATAATAGGCCAAAATCAGACCATTTCGAGGAGTTTTCCCATGAAACATCAGCAAATACTATTGACCGGCAAGCCGGAAAACAGTAGAATATCCAATATCCAATATCCAATATCCAATATCATACTCAGTTAGAGAATAGATATTTAGTTTATTCCCTATTAAAACATTCTAAGTCTTTTTATTCATTTCTAACTCGTCTTTTACCTCTCCTTTTTTTGTCCGTTTTTAGCGTAACTTTGCTTGGCTGTGTCCCGCTGTCCGACACCCAAAACCCGGACAAACCGAAACCCGATATTTCCATCGGTAACGCCCTGTATGCTCCTCATTTTATTCACCTGGAGGCGACGGTCAACAACATTACCACAGATTTGGAGGTGGGCTTTTTGATTAGCACCGCTGCGGCGGTGCCTCAAAACCCAACAAGCAAGCAGGGCTATATCAGCAGAACCTTTAGCAGCAGCACCCCCAAAAGACAATTGCTGTTGTTTATGCACGATGCCACTGCCTACACGGACACGGACGCAGTCAACACTTTTGAAAGTGCCGACTTCCTCCAGGCGGATACCAAGTACTATCTGCATATCTTTAACGACAGCCTTAGCACCGAACCCCAAGCATTTACAACCATGAGCTACGAGACACTCAACGCCGCCGGCAATTCTATTGCGGTATTGGACGGCTTGGGAAATACGGATGCTGCGAGTATTACCAGAATCATAGAGCGCAAGGCCGATGAGCCGACCATCCTTCCCTCTGTTATTTTTGGCGGCGGTTACGCTTCAACTACAGCTCTCCACAAAAACTTTGATGCAATGCTATGTTCATATAATACCAAGGTATGTGTAGCTAATTCTTCAGGTTTAAGAGGCTACCATCATTACCAAGGTGTCGTTGTTGACTATCATACTGTTTTGGTAACTCCGAATATCCGTGCCGATTCGGCCATATGGACCGTGCTAACAGGTTTAGTTCTAATCTATACGCTGCAAATCAACACCATCACAGAGTAGCTCTGTAGCTCCCCCCTCTTGCGGGGCCAACTCTTGAGGGACAGCGGGGGGGCCTTGCCAAATTTCCTGAACGAATATACAATAGGCTAAAATCAGACTATTTTGGAGGCATTTTCCCATGAAACATCAGCAAATACTATTGACCGGCAAGCCGGATAACAGTAGAATATCCAATATCCAATATCCAATATCCAATATCACACTACTTTAGAAAACAAGCATCTATTCCATTTTCTATCACACCGTTTTAAGCCTCTTTATTCATTTCTAACCCGTCTTTTACCTATCCTTTTTTTGTCCGTTCTCAGTGTAACTTTGCTTGGCTGTGCCCCACTTACGGGCACCAAGAACCCGGACAGCAGTGACCCGGAACCCAAACCCGATATTTCCATCAGCAAGGCCCTGTATGCTCCTCATTTTATCCATTTTGAAATGACGGTCAACAAAACCATCACCACAGATTTGGAGGTGGGTTTTTTGATTAGCACCGCTGGCACCCCTCCCGAGAATCCAACAAGCAAACAGGGCTATATCAGCAGAACCTTTAGCAGCAGCATTCCCAAAAGACAATTGCTGTTGTTTATGCACGATACTACTGTGTACACCGACACAGACGCAGAAAATACCTTTGAAAGTTCCGACTTTTTGCAGGCAGACACCAAATACTACCTGCATATTTTTAACGACGGTCTTAGCACCGAACCCCGGGCATTTACAACTATGAGCTATGAGACTCTCAACGCCGCCGGAAATCCCATTGCGGCACTGGACGGCTTGGTAAATACCGCTGTCGCCGGCATCAACGGAACCATCGAGCGCAAGGCCGGTGAGCCGACCATCTTCCCCATTGTCATCTTTGGCGGCAATTATGCCACAAATAAAATTCGGATAGGCAGCACCGATGCATTGCTCTGCGCGTCTGTTACACAAACATGTGTACCCAGTTTTGGCGGACTTAAAAGCTACCCGCATTACCAAAGTAACGTTGATTATTATACTCTCTTGGTAACTCCGAATAACCATACCGGATCGAACACATGGACATCGTTAACAGGCACAATCCTAACCTATAAACTGCAAATCAACACCATCACGGAGTAGGTCTACAGGAAGCCCTCTGCCCCCTTGCCCAATTTCCTGAACGAATATACAATAGGCTAAAATCAGACCATTTCGAGGAGTTTCCCCATGAAACATGAACAAATACTATTGACCGGCACGCCGGAAAACAGTAGAATATCCAATATCCAATATCCAATATCCAATATCACACTACTTTAGAAAACAAGCATCTATTCCATTTTCTATCACACCGTTTTAAGCCTCTTTATTTATTTCTAACCAGTCGTTTACCTCTTCTTTTTCTGGCCGTTTTTGGCGTAACTTTGCTTGGCTGTGTCCCACTTTCGGACACCAAAAACCCGGACAGCAGTGACCCGGAACCGAAACCCGATATTTCCATCAGTAATGCCCTGTATGCTCCTCATTTTATCCATTTTGAAATGACGGTCAACAAAACCATCACCACAGATTTGGAAGTGGGCTTTTTGATTAGCACCGCTGCCACCCCTCCCGAGAACCCAACGAGCAAGCAGGGCTATATCAGCAGAACCTTTAGCAGCAGCAGTTCCAAAAGGCCACTGCTGTTGTTTATGCACGATGCCACTGTGTACACGGATACGGACACAGAGAACACCTTTGAAAGTACGGACTTTTTGCAAGCCGACACCAAGTACTACCTACATATTTTTAACAGCAGCCTTAGCACCGAACCACAGGCATTTACAACTATGAGCTATGAGACTCTCAACGCCGCCGGCAGTTCCATTGCGGCACTGGACGGTTTGGTAAATACTGCTGTCGCCGGTATCAACGGAACCATCGAGCGCAAGGCCGGTGAGCCGATAATATTGCCCGCTGTCATCTTTGGCGGTAGTTATACTATAAGTAAAATTCGGAGAGGCAGCACCGATGCAATGCTCTGTGCATATACTACCCAAACATGTGTACCCAGTTTTGGGGGAGTTAAAGGATATCCACATTACAAAAGTGACGTTAATTACTATACCGTGTTGATAACTCCAAATAACCATACCGATTCGACCACATGGACATTGCTGACAGGTGATATCACATTCTATACGCTGCAAATCAACACCGTCACGGAGTAGAGCAGCAGACTCTTCCGAAAGGAAGGGTCTGCTGCATTCCGTCTCTGCCATAGCAACCGGGCCAATAGCGAAATTGGTTTTACCCGACTGCTGTATCATACCCATTACGGCCACTCCAAACAAACCGGAGCCAGACCGGTCAAACAGGCCATTCATGGGTATGTAACGGGCATTGGCTACGGACATTTCGGCGGTCGGTATTGTCTTGCCCTCACCCCTTTATACATTGTCCTTTTTCCTATTCGGCAGTAGAATCGGGAGATAAACGAAGATACACTCCGGATGCGTCTGAATGGAAATGGGAATGGGAATGGCAAGGAAAAATAAAGGGTTCTTTGGAAAATACTGGCATGTAATTGCTATTGTTTCGGTACTTCTAATTTTTATTATCGGTGTAGTTAGAATTCTTTCTATTATAGGCTTAGAATCTTTTGCGGGATTTTTTGGATATAATCCCGCAGAGGCAAAAAATTATTTTCCTTTTGTACAAGCTCTGGTCTTTTTGCTAATTGCTGCCACGACCTTAGGGTTTACAGCATGGCGGAACCGAAATCTGGACAAACAGGTAGAAAATGCCAGAGAGCAAATCGAAAATCTTACAAAGCAAACCAAAGTACAGGACGAAACTCGGCTCGACCAACAATTTCTGGATGCGGTAAAGCTTTTGGGCGACAGCAACATGGACTATTCCGGGCGGGAAGGCGCGGTCTATATGCTTTCGGCACTGGCCAAAAAAAGCCCGGACCACACCCAACGCTGTGTGGACATGATAGGCTCCCTCAACCAGTGGATGGGGGAGAGAATACAAAATAGGCCGGATTATTTTAGGCGTAAGATTGATGCAGACAAAGATAATTTCTCCGAATGGAGAACACGGGTTTTTACAACAGACCGAGACGGTCTACAAAAATATTTTCAGGAAATAAGCAAAAAAGAAGAGAACCAACCCGAAGACCAAACTTTAATAAAGCAAATTGAAAACGAGCGACTAAGCCAAGTCGTTTTGAAGGAGTTAGAAAAAATAATAGTAGAATTTTTACAGAGAGAAGAGAATGGGGAAACACTGAATCTCAATCACCTTTACATATGCCAAATAAATCTGGAAGGAGAGCAGGGGAGGGCAGGAAGAATAAATTATTCATTTGCTAAGCTCCAAGGGGCTTACCTTTTCTGTGCAAATCTCCAAGGGGCTTACCTAAGAAATGCAAATCTCCAAGGGGCTTACCTTTGGGGTGCAAAGCTCCAAGGGGCTGACCTTCAATATGCAAAGCTCCAAGGGGCTGACCTTTTGGGTGCAAAGCTCCAAGGGGCTGACCTTCAATCTGCAAATCTCCAAGGGGCTGACTTCCGGTTTGCAAAGCTCCAAGGGGCTTACCTTCAATATGCAAAGCTCCAAGGGGCTTACCTAAGAAATGCAAAGCTCCAAGGGGCTGACTTCCGGTTTGCAAATCTCCAAGGGGCTGACCTTCAATATGCAAAGCTCCAAGGGGCTTACCTTCAATCTGCAAATCTCCAAGGGGCTGACTTCCGGTTTGCAAAGCTCCAAGGGGCTTACCTTCAATATGCAAAGCTCCAAGGGGCTGACTTCCGGTCTGCAAATCTCCAAGGGGCTTACCTTCAATATGCAAAGCTCCAAGGGGCTTATAGCACCTTCATAGAAATAGAAGGTGAAACCCGAAACGGACAATTTGAAAACCAAATTCGGAAAAGAACCAATGAGGAAGCAGACTTGAGTGGTACAGAACGAAGTGCTCTCAAACAAAAGGATGCAAACGAAATTATTAAAGAATTAGAAGCAGAAGACCTATCTGATCTCGACATAAAACAACACGCTATTGGCCGTATAAAGAGTGCCATAGGCAAAACCCCTAATTTAGCAGAAGCACAATTAGGAAGTTATACAGAAGCTGAAGCAGACGAAATGATAAAGAACTATGAAAAGGAAGCATCTCTTTAGAGAGTCCGGAGAGTCCCCATCTTTGCAAGTCCCCTCCCCCCTTGCCAAATTTCCTAAACGAATATACAATAGGCCAAAATCAGACCATTTCGAGGAGTTTCCCCATGAAACATCAGCAAATACTATTGACCGGCATGCCAGCATACAGTAGAATATCCAATATCCAATATCCAATATCCAATATCCCGCTACTTTAGAAAACAAGCATTTATTCCATTTTCTATCACACCGTTTTAAGCCTCTTTATTCATTTCTAACCCGTCTTTTACCTATCCTTTTTCTGGCCGTTTTTGGCGTAATTTTGCTTGGCTGTACCCCGCTGGCGGACACCAAGAACCCGGGCAGTAGTGACCCAGAACCGAAACCCGATATTTCCATCAGTAATGCCCTGTATGCCCCTCATTTCATCCATTTTGAAATGACGGTCAACAAAACCATCACCACAGATTTGGAAGTGGGGTTTTTGATTAGCACCGCTGTCACCCCTCCCGAGAATCCAACAAGCAAGCAGGGCTATATCAGCAGAACCTTTAGCAGCAGCACACCCAAAAGACCACTGCTGTTGTTTATGCACGATGCGACCACCTACACGGATACGGACGTAGAGAATACCTTTGAAAGTACGGACTTCCTCCAGGCGGATACCAAGTACTACCTGCATATCTTTAACGACAGCCTTACCACCGAACCCGAGGCATTTACAACCATGAGCTATGAGACTCTCAACGCCGCCGGCAGTCCCATTGCGGCACTGGACGGCTTGGTAAATACCCCTGTCGCCGGCATCAACGGAACCATCGAGCGCAAGGCCGGTGAGCCAATGATCTTCCCCTCTGTTATTTTTGGCGGTGGTTATACCACAAGTAAAACTCGGATAGGTAGCACGGATTCATTGCTCTGTTTCCATGCTACACGAATATGTGTACCTAGTTTCTCCGGTATTACAGGCTACCAACACCACCAAAGTGACGTTGATTATTATTATACTGTGTTGGTAAGTCCGAATGAGCATACCGACTCGACCACATGGACGTTGCTGACAGGTACAATCACAATCTATACGCTGCAAATCAACACCGTCACGGAGTAGAGCAGCAGACCCTTCCTTTGGGAAGAGCCTGCTGCATTCCGTCCGTCTCTGTTATAGCAACCGGGCCAATAGCGAAATTGGTCTTACCCCATTGCTGTATCATACCCATTACGGCCACTGTAAACAAACCGGAGCCAAACCTATCAAACAGGCCATTCATGGGTATGTAGCGGACATTGGCTACGGACATTTCGGCGGTCGGTATTGTCTTGCCCCCACCCTTTTATACATTGTTCTTTTTCCTATTCGGCAGTAGAATTGGGAAATAAACGAAGATACACTCTGGACGTGTCTAAAAGGGAATGGGAATGGTAGGGAAGATTAAAGGATTCTTGGGAGAACACAGGGGTTTGATTGTTGTTGGTACTGTATTCCTAATTGTTATAATTTTAGTTCTTATATATTTAGAACCTGTTGCGAAATTTTTGGGATATTGTCCCGGAGAGACAGAAGGTAAAGATTGTCCCGGAAAGACAGAAGGTTATTTTCCTCTTGTACAAGCTTTGGGATTTATGCTAATTGCTATCATGACCTTGATATTAACATCGCAGCGTAACCGAAATCTGGACAAACAGGTAGAAAATGCCAGAAAGCAAACTGAAAACCTTACAAAGCAAACTGAAAACCTTACAAAGCAAACCGAAAATCTTACAAAGCAAACTGAAAATGCTATAGAGAAAACGAAAGTACAGGACGAAACTCGGCTTGACCAACAATTTTTGGATGCGGTAAAGCTTTTAGGCGATAGCAGTATGGACTATTCCGGGCGGGAAGGCGCGGTCTATATGCTCTCGGCCCTGGCCCAAAAAAGCCCGGACCACACCCAACGCTGTGTGGACATGATAAGTTCCCTCAACCAGTGGATGGGGGAAAGAATACAAAATAGGCCGGATTATTTTAGGCGTAACGCAAATGTAGACGAAAAAAATTTCTCCCGGTGGAGAACACGGGTTTTTACAACAGACCAAGGCGGTCTACAAAAATATTTTCAGGAAATAAGCAAAAAAGAAGAGAACCAACCCGAAGACCAAATTTTAAAAAAACAAATAGAAAATGAGCGACTAAGCCAAACCGTTTTGAAGGAGTTAGAAGAAATAATAGCAGAATTTTTACAGAGAGAAGATAATGGTAAACCACTGAATCTCAATCACCGTTATATATGTCAAATAAATCTGGGAGGAAAGCAGGCGGGGACAGGAAGAATAAGCTATTCATTCGCAAAGCTGCAAGGGGCTAAACTTTCAAATGCAAATCTCCAAAGGGCTAAACTTTCAAATGCTAAGCTCCAAGGGGCTTACCTTTGGGGTGCAAATCTCCAAGGGGCTTACCTTGCTAATGCAAATCTCCAAGGGGCTTACCTTGCTAATGCAAATCTCCAAGGGGCTTACCTTGCTAATGCAAAGCTCCAAGGGGCTTATAGCACCTCCATAGAAATGGAAGGTGAAACCCGAAACGAACAATTTACAAACCGAATTCGGAAAAGAACCAATGAGAAAGCAGACTTGAGTCGTACACAACAAGGTAATCTCAAACAAGAGGATGCAGACGAAATTATTAAAGAATTAGAAGCAGAAGACCTATCTGATCTCGACATAAAACAACACGCTATTGGCCGTATAAAGAGTGCCATAGGCAAAACCCCTAATTTAGCAGAAGCACAATTAGGAAGTTATACAAAAACCGAAGCAGACGAAATGATAAAGAACTATGAAAAGAAAGCATCTCTTTAGAGAGTCCGGAGAGTCCCCATCTTTGCAAGTCCCCTCCCCCCTTGCCAAATTTCCTAAACGAATATACCATAGGCCAAAATTAGACCATTTCGAGGAGTTTCCCCATGAAACATCAGCAAATACTATTGACCGGCATACCGAAAAACAGTAAAATATCCAATATCCAATATCCAATATCCAATATCCCGCTACTTTAGAAAACAAGCATTTATTCCATTTCCTATCACACCGTTTTAAGCCTCTTTATTCATTTCTAACTCGTCTTTTACCTATCCTTTTTCTGGCCGTTTTTGGCGTAGTTTTGCTTGGCTGTGCCCCGCTTACGGACACCAAGAACCCGGATAGCAGTGACCCGCCTGCGGCACCAACCCCCACCAAATCCATTACGGTCAATTATGCGGGCCTCCACTACGTCCATTTCACGGCTGCTGACCCCAACCTATCCGCAGACAAAACAGTCGGTTTTCTGATAACGCCGGCGGACAGCAGCCCCTCTAAGGCCGAGGCCGAAACAAAGAAGGGCTACATTACCAGAAAATTTACGGAAAGCCAAAAGACAAGAAATGTCTTTATGTTCCTGCACGAAGGCACGGCTTACAGCCTTGGCACCGGCAGTACCGACATTCCGTTTATTGCAGGTTCTACCGCCAACAATACAAGTTTTGAAACAAGCGATATCTTACAGGAAAACACGGCCTACAAAATACGCATGTATGACGGAGAGGAAATATTGGAGAAGGCATTTACCACCAAATCTTTTGCCGCCGGAGATGCCGGTTCAACAGGTATTATTGCCTATATGGGAGGCTTGGCGGCAGCCGCAAAAGCGGATGTATCCCTGACAATAGAACGGAAACCCGAAGAGATTATGCTGATCCCTTATGCAGACGATACTTTTGGAGGGAGTAACATTAACTACGCAAAGAATATGTCCCTGCAAGGAGGTTGCATTCCTGATTATTGTGGGACGGGCATATCCGGAGCATATGTATATAGCCTGAGAAGAGAAACTAATAAACTGGCTTCTGTCATATATATACTTTCTCCCCAAAGAAATATAACCCCGGGCAATTGGGTTGCAAGAGAGGGTACAAACGCTGATGTTGCCTATAATATAGAAATCATCAGCGAGTAGAGGGCCGGCGTTTACCGGGCCTTTTCTTTGGGCAAGCCCCCCGGCAAAGCCTCTGCCGGGGGGCTTGCCCAATTCCCTGAACGAATATACAATAGGCCAAAATTAGACTATTTCGAGGAGTTTTCTCATGAAACATCAGCAAATACTATTGACCGGCATGCCGGCAAATAGTAGAATATCCAATATCCAATATCCAATATCCAATATCCCGCTACTTTAGAAAACAAGCATTTATTCCACTTTCTATCACACCGTTTTAAGCCTCTTTATTCATTTCTAAACCGTCTTTTATCTCTTCTTTTTCTGGCCGTTTTTAGCGTAACTTTGCTTGGCTGTGTCCCGCTGTCGGACACCAAGAACCCGGACAGCAGTGACCCGCCTGCGGCACCAACCCCCACCAAATCCATTACCGTCAATTATGCGGGCCTCCACTATGTCCATTTCACGGCGGATGACCCCAATCTGTCCGCAGACAAAACAGTCGGTTTTCTGATAACGCCGGCGGACAGCAGCCCCTCTAAGGCCGAGGCCGAGACCAGGAAAGGTTACATCACCAGAAAATTTACGGAAGCCCAAAAGACGAGGGCCATCTTTATGTTCCTGCACGAAGGCACGGCTTACAGACTTGGCACCGGCAGTACGGACATTCCGTTTATTGTGGGTTCCACAGCCAACAATACAAGTTTTGAAACAAGCGATATCTTACAGGAAAACACGGCCTACAAAATACGCATGTACGACGGAGAGGAAATATTGGAGAAGGCATTTACCACCAAATCTTTTGCCGCCGGAGATGCCGGTTCAACAGGTCTTATTCCCTACATGGGAGGCTTGGCGGCAGCCGCAAAAGCAGATGTATCTCTGACAATAGAACGGAAACCCGAAGAGATTATGCTAATCCCTTATGCAGACGATACATTTGCAGGAAATGATGTTTTTTACTTAGAGAGTTCTTTGGTAAGAGGAAGTTGCTCTCCAAATTGTGGATCGGGCGTATCGGGAGCGTATATATATGGCCTAAGAAGAGAAGCCAATAAACTCGTTTCTATAGTATATATAGCTTCTCCCAGAATCCAAATAACCACGGCTAATTGGATAGCAAGAGAAGGTGCAAACGCGGATCTTGCCTATAATATAGAAATTATCAGCGAGTAGAGGGCTGGTGTTTACCGGATCTTGCCTTTGGGCAAGCCTCCCGGCAAAGCCTCTGCCGAGGGGCTTGCCCAATTTCCTAAACGAATATACAATAGGCCAAAATCAGACCATTCCGAGGAGTTTTCCCATGAAACATCAGCAAATACTATTGACCGGCACGCCGGCAAACAGTAGAATATCCAATATCCAATATCCAATATCCAATATCACACTACTTTAGAAAACAAGCATCTATTCCACTTTCTATCACACTGTTTTAAGCCTCTTTATTCCTTTCTACTCCGTCTTTTACTACTACTTTTTCTGTCTGTTCTCAGTGTAACTTTGCTTGGCTGTGTCCCCCTTTCGGACACCAAGAACCCGGACAGCAGTGACCCGCCACCTGCGGCACCGAACCTCACCAAATCCATTACGGTCAATTATGCGGGCCTGCACTACATCCATTTCACGGCGGATGACCCCAACCTATCCGCAGACAAAACAGTCGGTTTTCTGATAACGCCGGCGGACAGCAGCCCCTCTAAGGCCGAGGCCGAAACAAAGAAGGGCTACATTACCAGAAAATTTACGGAAAGCCAAAAGACAAGAAATGTCTTTATGTTCCTGCACGAAGGCACGGCTTACAGCCTTGGCACCGGCAGTACCGACATTCCGTTTATTGCAGGTTCTACCGCCAACAATACAAGTTTTGAAACAAGCGATATCTTACAGGAAAACACGGCCTACAAAATACGCATGTATGACGGAGAGGAAATATTGGAGAAGTCCTTTACCACCAAATCTTTTGCCGCCGGAGATGCCGGTTCAACAGGTCTTATTCCCTACATGGGAGGCTTGGCGGCATCTTTTTCTAAAGCGGATGTATCTCTGACAATAGAACGGAAACCCGAAGAAATCATGCTAATCCCTTACGCAGACGATACCTATGGAGGGGGTGCTCTTGATTATTATGAAAATACTTTGCTGCAATCATCCTGCTCTTCAGGTTGTGGCACGGGTGTATCGGGGACGTATATATATGCTCTGAGAAGAGAAGCCAATAAACTTGTTTCTGTCGTATATATACTTTCTCCCCAAAGAAAGATAACTCCAGCCGATTGGACTTCAAGAGAAGGTATAACAGGCCCCTATCTTGCCTATAATATAGAAATCATCAGCGAGTGACGGGCCGGCATTCTGCCACAGGACTTTCCACAAGTTGCTACTTCTTCTGTTGGGACAGACGCTCTACCGAACCATCCTCCCCAATGTGGATGCCGCATTCCTTCTGATCCGGTTCTTCCCACCACCAGCGGCCCGAACGTTCGTCCTCGCCCGCAGCCACAGCACGGGTGCAAGGCGCACAACCGACAGAAGGGTAGCCCCGGTCGTGCAAGGCACTGTAAGGGAGCTTATGCGCACGAATATAATTCCAGACATCCTCGCTTTCCCAGTCCGCCAGCGGGTTTAGTTTGATCAAACCAAACTGTTCATCCCATTCCACCCGGTCCAATTCGCTGCGCGTAACGCTTTGAGACCGCCGCTGACCCGTCAGCCAAGCGGCTTGCTCGCCATGCTTGGCACGGTGCTCCTCCAGCCGGCGGCGCAAGGGTTCGACCTTGCGAAATTTGCAGCACAGCTTGCGCTGTGCCTGGCCTTGGTAAAACAGATTCGGGCCGCCCTGTCGATGCAGCCGCGCCAAATCCTCGGCCAAAGGAAACATCAACTCCACCCGAATCCCGTAGTGTTGCTCCATTTGCTCTATGCAATCGTACGTTTCCTGCGGCAAACGGCCCGTATCCAGTGAAAACAAGCGAGGCTCGGCAAGCGCAGAATCAACTTTAAAGTTCTGCCACATCAAGTCCCAAAGGACTTGGTCTTCAGCACTGACACTGCTGGCCAGCAACAGGTTCCAACGCAGGGCGGCCCAAGAAATAAATTCTGCTGTGCTCAAACCTCTGCTTTGTTCCTGCCATTCCTGCAACGGAGATACTTTCATCATTTTTCCCTTCAACGCTTACCCGGAACCATTTCGACCCGGACAAGTCCGGATACTCTGCAACCGGATACTCTACAAATAAGCTATATTTGTCCAGACCTAAATGCAATTCCGGTAAAACCGGAAATATTTTGGGAAATCACACGCTATTCCTCTTCGCATTACGACTTTGTCCGGCTAAAATTTATCTATGGAACAAATTTACTTCACAGACAACTTTTTTTTGTTGCGCAATCGCATTCGCGTACTACAAGAATTGCTGGAATTGGAAATCAATGGCGACATCTTCAATATCCAAATTATGGAAGAAATGCGCAATATCGCCCGTCTGCTGGGAGAACACGAACGTCTGCTGAACGAGCGCAACCAGCTCCAGGGCTTTGCCGAACTGGCCCACCAATTGTTCCGGGTCAAGCACGCTTTCCTACAGTTTCTGCGAAGTGCCATGTACTCACAAAAAGTCTTTCTCCGGGAACTCTTACAAAAAAATAACGATGAATGGCACAAAGTGATTATCCAAATTAGTGACGGCAATGAAAAACTGGCCGAAGAATTTCGCAATTGTAACCAAGAAAACCATGACAATAATGCCATGGTCTCCGATGCTGAATTGGAACTACTATTTCAAAGTGATTGGGAACTGGAACTGGACAAAGAATAAAGATATGATGAAATGATGCAGAGTATCCGGAATATCCGGAATATCACCTGGGCAACCGATCCGGCCCCAAACATCAACAGAACGATACAAACAGAAAAGGAAAGTTTCAATGAAAGACAGGAATATGGCCCAAATTTGTGCATTGGCTGAAAAGTATGTGCAGGAAGAACAGTTTTCCGTGTTCCGCAGCCAGGTTCAGGACTTACTGCAACAACTCCGACAAAATCCGGATAACAAGCAAGTTGCGGACGAATTGTACGAACGCTTTTATCGGTCCCTGGCTTTTGGCACGGGCGGCCTGCGCGGTGAAATTGGCGGGGGCCTAAACCGTCTGAATTGCTATACCATCCGCAAAGCCACCCATGGGATGGCCCAATACATTTGTGAAAACGTACCCAAAGACCGGTGGCACGTCTGTCTGGCCTACGACAGCCGCAATTACTCGGATATCTTTGCCAAAGAAGCCGCCTTGATTTTGGCGGCCAACGGTATCCGCAGTACCCTGTTTACCGGCCTGCGCCCGACCCCGGAACTATCCTTCGCCGTGCGCCGACTGGGCTGCTGTGGGGGCATTGTCGTCACCGCCAGCCACAACCCGGCAAAGTACAATGGTTACAAAGTGTACTGGGATGACGGTTCCCAAGTTGTCGCACCACACGACAAGGGCATTATCGAAAAAGTCCACGCCGTGGACGGTCCTCTGCCCGTCATTTCCGAAGAAGAGGCAGTACAAAAGGGCCTGTTACACCGGATTGACAAAGAGATTGACGAACCATATATCGAAATGGTGGCCGGGCTGTCCCTGCGCCCCGAGCAGGTTCGGCAGCACGCTGCCGGACTGGAGCTGGTTTATACCCCGCTCCACGGTGCCGGAAGGCACAGCGTGGAAACCGTTCTGAAAAAGATGGGCGTAAACGTCTTCACCGTCCCCGAACAGGCGGAACCGGACGGCAACTTCCCAACCACACCCTTCCCCAACCCGGAGATTGCTCCGGCCATGGCACTGGCCCTGAAATACGCAAAGCAGCGCAAGGCCGATCTGGTTCTCGGCACGGACCCGGATTCCGACCGCTTGGGCATTGCCGTACCGGATGCCGGCAATCATAACGAATACGTGCTGATCTCCGGCAACCAGTTGGGTGCCATGCTCTGTGACTACCTGTTCCTGACTCACAAAGAGCTTGGAACTCTGCCCGCCAATGCCGCATTTATCAATACCATCGTCACCAGCAATCTGCAAAACCGCATCGCGCAAGCCTATGGCGTGAAAGACTTCAAGGTTCTGACCGGTTTCAAGTTTATCGGTGCACTAATGCGCGAATGGGAAGAAGACGGGAACTACCAATACGTCTTTGGCTGCGAAGAAAGCTACGGCTTTCTGGTCGGCACAGACGTGCGTGACAAAGATGCGGTTTCCGCCAGTGCCATAACCGTGGAAATGACACTGTGGAACTTACAGCAGGGCCGCTCCCTGTTGGAATATCTCAACGATATTTACCGCCGCTATGGTTACTACCGGGAGACCCTGATCGACCACTATTTTGAAGGTTCCCAAGGGACGGCTATCATGAATAAAATGATGGACAATCTGCGGGCCGACAACCCCAAATCGATCGGCGCAATTGAAATTAAAGCCGTTAAAGACTACCTTGCCCGCACCACAACCTTGGCAAACGGACAGGTCAATCAGGACATCCACCTGCCCGAATCCAATGTTCTGCAATACTACGGGACCGACGGTTCAATTATTACGGCCCGGCCATCCGGCACCGAACCCAAGATCAAATTTTATGCCTCCTGTGCCAGTGAATGCAAAGACTTGGCCCGCGCAGAGGAAGAAACTTTGGCGAAGATTAGCACAGTCGAAAAGTTCATGCATCAACAAATTGAAACGGCCCGGCAAAGTTAGCTCATCTGATTTCGTCCATTTCGATATTGCACGCCGGACACTGCGAAACCATGCCCTCGGCTTCCTTTTGACAACCTCGTTTTGACAGCCCCGTTTTGGTTTTGGGAGTTTTTTTATGGCAGAAGCAATGCAGCATAGCACACAAGACCTTTCCCCCGGCTGCCGGGAGGTCATTGACTACCTACAGAATGGCTTCGACATTCCGCTGCGCGATCCTCTGTGGAAACATGTCTATTTGAACCAAGCTTTTCAGAAGCTGATTCATGCGGAGCCTTTCCTCCGTCTGAGCAATATCCGCCAGCTAAGCTCGGCAACGCTGGTCTATCCCGGCTCGCGCCACACCCGTTTTGAACACAGTATCGGTGTCTTCCGGATGGCCCGTCTGCTGTTAATTGCCCTGCTGCGCAGCCGGAATAGCCGGGCCGCAGAGTTTGAACCCACCCTGCACGGAGCCAAAGCATTTCTGGCCGGAGCCCTGCTGCACGACCTCGGCCACTTCCCCTACGCCCATGTTCTGGAAGGGCTGCAAACCGAACACGAAGAGATTTCGGCCCGCTATATTCTGAACCCGCCCTTGGCCGACATCATCACCCAAGACCTACAAAGCGACCCGGCCTTGGTGGCGGCCCTGGTAGATGAAACGCTGCCGATCCCCCCGGAATACCAAACCGAAGGCTTATTTTACCGCTCCCTGCTCTCCGGCACCCTCGACCCGGACAAGCTCGACTACCTAAACCGCGATGCCTACTATTGTGGGGTGCCATACGGCATTCAGGATTTGGAATACCTGTTTTCCCAAGTCCACCTCTGCCGCCTGGACCAGCCGGAGCAGGCAGCAGACGGCCGAACGCAAGAGCATTCACCATTTCGTATTTGCATCCCGGAGAATGGCCTGACAATTATTGAGAACCTGATCTTTTCCCGCTATTTGATGTATCGCACGGTCTACTGGCACCGCAATGTCCGCGCCCTTTCCGTTCCGGTCCTTGAAGCCACGGCCCGCGCGCTGGAGCTGGGCCTGCTCGGCGAGGAACAACTGTTCGTCAGCGATGACCGGAGCTTTCCGGCCCTGTTCAGCGAATTGGAGTTACCGGAAAAGGAGCTTTGCCTACAGGCTCAAATGCCGCGCAAATTTGTGGTGGCGGATGAGCTTTGCCTCGGCGAGGCCGATCCGGAATTTCTGGCGCGACTGCGCGATTACAGCCAACGCCGAAAGTTGTGCCGTGATCTCTACGATAATTTGCAACGACGCTACCCCGCAACACTGCAATCACTGCAAAGCTGGCAAGTAATGCTCGATTTGACCGGACCAAAGAAGATGCAGATACAGGATATTTATGTCTCTCGGCCGCTGAGCCTCCAAGCCCGTACCACCCGGCAATATGCCCCGATTCCGTTCATGCAAAGTTCCACAGTCCTGCAACCCAACACCTTGGAAGATTTTCGCAAATCACTGACTATGCTGCGTTTGGTTCTGCCACTCAAATACCGCGAGGGCATACCAAAGCAGGACACGCCATTGAGCGACTTCATCGCCCTCAATGAGAACAGCAATGGCAATGGCGGAAAGTCCACACCCTGAGAACTCTGCGTACCAACGCCCCGGGCAAATGAGCACAAATAGGCACAAATAAGCAAATAGCCAAGCACCGGAGCCCCAAAGATCCCTCTAAATGTGCTTCACCCCACCCAGATATTGCAGCAAAATATAGGATGCATAAACGATAAGTAAAAATAGCCCGTACCACTTGGGTATCGTCCATTGATTCCGATTCCGCCCCTCGCGCTTGCGCAACTGGCCCAAAAATACCAAGCGCAAAGTCCACAACACGAAAAGCATCACCGGAAAATGTATGCGAAAGAACGCCGGCTCCACCCGAATCGGATTGGTCGCCGTGGCTGCCCCCACTACAAACAAGGCGTTCAGGATGTCCGCACCCATGATATTGCCCACGCCCAACGCCTCCTTCTTCTTGCGGATAGCCGCCAAAGCGGTGGTCAACTCGGGCAAAGACGTACCAAAGGCTACCAAAGTGGTGGCGATAATATCCTTGGAAACCCCAAGGCGCAAAGCAAACAGTTGGACCTGAGGCAGCAGCACACGGCTGCTGCCGACAACCAAGGCCAGCCCGGCCAGCAAATAGAGCAGGCTTCGGGCCAGACTGAGCTGTTCCGATTCATCCCCATCCTCCAAGCTATGGCCCCCCGAGCCAGAGGCAGCTTCGTTCAAAGCAATTGAGGAACCTTCCTGCTGCTTGATATGCACTTGCTGAAAGTAGGTTTGCAACAGAAAAACAACCAACAAAGCCAGCAGGATAAAACCAAACCATCTCGGTAAAATATTCTGTGGAAAAAGGAAAGCCGCCAGAACCAAAGCACTGGCCGAAAGATCACGCCACCAGGAGACATTGGAAATACTGCGCCGTTCCAATACAACGCGGCCACAGAGCACCAACAGTCCCATAATGAGTGCCGTGTCGGCGATGATGGAACCAACCCCATTGCCCAAGGCCAAGCTGCTGTCGCCATAGAAAGCCGCAAAAACGGAAACCACCATTTCGGGCATCGTGGTGCCCAGCGAAATGATCGTGGCCCCGATGACCAGCGGTGAAAGCCCGGTGTAGCGGGCCAAAGAGGCCGCACCGTCCACCATCTTGTCCGCCGAGACACCCAGTATCAGAATAGAGACCACAATACTGAGCAGCAGGGCCCACGTGGGAAAGCTGTGAAAAAATTCTTGAAGCATAATATTCCGTATCTATTCCGGTGAGTGTCTACACATCGCTTGTCTGATATACCTCTGTCGCGTCAGTTCGGTTTCAATTGTTCCAAGCCCATCATGTATTCGACCCGGATAGCATGTCTGCCACCTTCAAACGCAGCATCGAGGTAGGCACCCAAAATCTCTTCCGGACTTTCCGAATACTCAATCCGCGCCCCAAAGGCAATAAAATTAGCATCGTTGTGCTTCTTGGTCATTCCGGCGGCAAAGACATTCTGCGGCAAAGCGCAGCGAATGCCGCGAACTTTGTTAGCAGAAATAGAAATACCGATCCCGGTACCGCAGACCAACACACCAAAGGCATAGCCCCCTTCCAAGTATTTCAAACAGGCCTTTTCCGCAAACTCAGCGTAATTCACCGAATCACTGTTGTAAACACCCAAGTCATCGACCTGGTAGCCGCGCTGCTCTAAATACCGGCTGAGCCTCCGCTTTAATTCCGGCGAACTGTGATCACCTGCAATAACAACTTCTTCCGACATAAAAAACTCCTTCTACAATATATAGTCTACAGTTAAATCGAATCCTTCATATTTGTTTTAAATTTTCATTTGATTTTTATTTAGTTTTAAAGGTCTTCATATATTTGTCTAAATTCAGATATAGCAATAATTCTATTAAAAATACTATTTTTATATAGCTATGGTCGGGTACAAATCTGATTCTGCGGCCTTATTGCAGCTTCCGGGGATCACAATCCGGAAGCCTCTTTCCCGTGTACTCTTCTCTGTTTGCCTACCCTCGGCCCTTATATCCTTGGTTTCGATTCCGGCCGCCGGCCGGGTGCCCGGAACCAGACCGGCTCTGACCGGACCCTGCCGGCCTGCCGGATCTTTGGGAAGGCTTGCGCGACCTCCCGCTGTCTTGGGGCTTACCTTGCGGTCTGCCTTCCCATTTGCCTTGAGACTTGCCTTCCCGTTTACCTTCCCATTTGCCTTGCGGCTTGCCTTCTCGTTTACCTTCCCATTTGCTTTGCGGCCTGCCTTCTCGCTTGCCTTCCCATTTACCTTGTGGTCTGCCTTCTCGTCTGTCTTCCCATTTGCCTTGCGGCTTACCTTCTCGTTTGTCTTCCCATTTACTTTGCGGCCTGCCTTCTCGCTTGCCTTCCCATTTACCTTGTGGTCTGCCTTCTCGTTTGTCTTCCCATTTATCTTGCGGTTTACCTTCTCGTTTGTCTTCCCATTTACCTTGCGGTTTACCTTCTCGTTTGTCTTCCCATTTGCCTTGTGGCCTGCCTTCCCATGTACCCTGCGGCCTGCCTTCTCGTTTGCCTTCCCATTTACCTTGTGGCTTACCTTCCGGTCTCCCTTCTCGTCTGTCCTCCCATTTACCTTGTGGCTTACCTTGCGGCCTGCCTTCTCGTTTACCTTCCCATTTACCTTGCGGCTTGTCTTGAGGTCTGCCTTTCGGTTTTCCTTGATAAGGACGGGACGGAGTATTGTAGAGGCCCCTTTGGTTTTCGCCCGACGGATGACCATCCTGCCGGCCCGGAACGTTCTTCCGTTTCCGCGCGGCCCCCCAGGGGCCGGAATCCCCTGCAAATTCTCGTGGTTCCGGATTACCTCCGGATTGTAAAACCTTGATTTCATGCGGCCGGAGAGAACGAAACTCCCCCGGGGCCAGCCCGTATAACTTTACTGTGCCAATGCGCAGACGGTGCACCCGTTTCAAATGAATATGGAAATGCTCAAACACGCGACGAATTTCCCGGTTCAGACCTTCGGTCAGCGTCAGACGCACCTCCCTGTGCCCCAACATTTGGTAGCCGTTCAGCTTATAGCGCACTCCGTCAATCTCCACCCCCCGCTGCCAATGTTTCAGCATAAATTCAGGGATACCTCTGCGAGTCTTGACCTCGTATTCTTTTTCAATCGACTTAGAGGGATGCTGCACCGCCTGGGCAAAATCCCCGTCATTGGTAAAGAAAATCAGACCACTGCTATTCTTGTCGAGCCGCCCGACATGAAACAGAGATTCATTATAAATCGGCCGGATCAGATCAATGGTACAGGCGCGGCCTTGAGGGTCTGCATTTGTCGTGAGATAGCCCGGCGGTTTATACAGGGCCAAATACAACAGGCGTTTGTCCTCGCCCGACCGTATACCCACCCCGGAAACTTTGACACGCTGGCCAGGCCTCACAGGTTGCCAAGGCTCGGTGCAAACCTGCCCGTCCAACTCCACTTTCCCCTCTTTGATCAGTTCCGCAGCCTTGCGGCGGGAACAGTGACCGGAGCGGGAAATATAGCGTTGCAGACCGGAATGGCTTGATTCTTTACCGGAGTCTTTATTGGAGTCTTTATTTGGGTCTTTCACACCATTTACAGCATCGTGACCGGATTGAGATTTCATCAGGATTATTCAGCTTCCTCGTCAAGATACAAGCGGACTCCGGAGACAAGGCCCCCGTGTTAAGATCCACACGCCAAAGTCCCCTCTACCAAAGTTCCCCCTGCCAGGTTCCCTGCAAAAGCCTAAACAAAAGACCATCAAGCAGTTACAATATATTCCGGCAAAGAGGTAAGGACCCTAGGATCCTCAAGCATTCCCGGCACTCTGCCAAAGAATCCTCAAACACCCTATAAGCTAACCTTCTATATCAGAAATATCTCGTTTCAGGAGTACAGAGCTTATTGTGCGCAGATGAATCAAGATTCAGCGGTACCCGCCGCCGGATCTCCGTTATCCGCAGCCTCATCACTCTGGGCATCCGCTTCCGTAGTTTGGGGGGCTTTTTTCTCTGTCGGGGCCGGATCTTTTGTACTGATAGAACGCAAGATTTCCAGAATATAGTTCTTCGCCCCGTTAAACTCTTCCTGACTCTCGTAAGTGGCAATCGGGGTAGAAATAGCCGTACGCAGAAAGAAACTCTCCACGCGATAAATGAACTCGAAGTAGATCATACCCTTCGCTATATACTGCAATAACCGGCCTTCGATACCACCCACCGTCTCTACTTTACCCAAGTTCTTGGCCTTTTCCACATGCCCATAGGCAGAGCCCATCAGAAAGCCAATATAAGCATCCAACTTCACATCGGGCCGTTTGTTGATAATATATTGTGTCTGAGCCTGAAAATCATCTGTTTTGGTCGAACCAAAGAACAAAAGTTGGGCACCCTTGCCCAGCTGGCTGCGCAACGCCCCTACCGTATCTTCATAGCCACTACCCGCTTCGGCACCCTCCGGGTACACCTTCCAAGTACTGTCAAAGGCGACGATCAAAGTGGAGACATCCTGCCCTTCGGCAGTCAACGGGAAATTTGTGATACCGGTTCCCGGCTTCGCTCCCCCGCCACTTGCACAACCGGCCAATACAGCCAAGACAGTCAATGCCAAACACAAACACAAAAAGCTGAAACGTTGTCTTACAGAAGCACCATTCATATCGTATCCTTCTATTATAGGTCTGAGACAGGATAGCAGAGGGTTTACAAAAATCATCCACCCTAAGGCCAAGGCCTAAGGTCGCCTCATTTAACCGTGCCCCGCCCGTTTTCCGCAAAAAGGCAAATTCTCTCCCCACAACAAACATCTGAAGAACGGGGAAATCAAAAGCGATAGTGTGGTTGAAGATCACATGCTCCGAACCACCCTCCGGATCATCTTCCGAAAAAATGGGCCACACAACGTAAAACAAAACCTTCGCAGGGTACCTCTTACATCGCAACCGATCATAAAATGGCCCACTGTGTTTGTCAAGCTAAGCTATGTTACGAATTTTACATGATTAAATTTATTTATGCGGGCTCAACCATTCCAACCATTTCAACCATCGGAATCTTCCATGGACAAAATCTGTTTGCACACAAAAGATATATTGAGGTTCCACTTCCCTGCCGTCACCCAAAAATTTTGCGGAAGTATTTCTTTGCGGGAAGACCTCATCCCGCAAACAATCCATTCATCAATTCATTCCAAACAGATTCTACGCCGACACCCCAAACGAAAATAAGACACTCAGCCAAGGCAGTGCGATAAAAGTTGCCGCAGCACCGCCCAAAGATACGACCATAAGAATGATCAGAGCATGCCAAATCCGATTCCGACGAAACTGCCACCACTTCATCGGTTCCAGCAAATCCTCCAAATCTTTGACCCTTGGCTTGCGCAGCAGAATCTCGGTCAAGGCCGTAACCAGTCCGACAGAGATGGTTGGGTTGAGGGCGGTAAAGGGCGAAGAAAAGACGGCTACCAAAATGCTCAGCGGATGGGCCAGTACCAGCAGAGCGGCCAGCCCGGCCAAGGCAGAGTGAGACACGACCCAAATACCAAGGCCCTGTAGGGCCTTGGCCGGATCGGCAAAAAAGAAACCCGCCGCCATTACCGCCACAGCCAACATCGGGATAATCCAAGGCAGAAATTTACTGATGGCAGATTTACTCGGCATAATCAGCAACTGCTCCAAAGCAGGAATCGGACCGGACGGGTTTTTCAGCCAACCGGGCTGGTTCCTGTTTGCTATCGCCGTACTTGCGCCGGCCACCCGGCTGCCGGATGTTTCCGGGTCTGTTCCTGAGGCAGAGACAGGAGCAGGAGCAGAGGTCGGTACAGAGACAGAAACAAGCGAGTCCGCCCCCGGTTCCTGTACCGGCTCTTCCTGTTTCTCCTCTTGTTTCAAGGCATCCGCCCGACTATCTGTAATACGAACCTGAGTTTGGCCATCTTCGGCTAAGACCCGCTCCAGTACACGGCAAACACCGCGCAAATGGCCCGCACCCAAAACGGCAAAAACATTCCGCCCGGGCGCGGCTGCAATGGATCGGGCCAGAAATACATCGCGCTCATCAATCAAGCTGCCCTTGATACTGGGCAGATAATTAGAGAACTCTTCCATCAGATGGTCCAGAGTGTCCGCTTCCTTGAGATTCTCAATATCCTCTTCAGAAATTTTTTCATCGTTAAACAGCGATGCCAAAAAACCGTTGACCAATTTGGCACGTTGCCAAATATTACAGGCGGCCCAAGCCCGCTTCAACGTTACCTCTACCGGACGATCAACCAGCTCCAAGTGTGTATCCCTCTCACGGGCTAATTCTGTGGCACGGATCATTTCCTGACCGGGTTTTATCGCCAGATCACGGCCCACACGCTTCTGGAACGAAGCCAGCAGCAGGTTGACCAGCAGCAGGAAACCCTTCCCTTCTTTCAAGGTCTTAAACAAATCTAAATTCTGCCAACGTTCCTTTTGCTGCAAATTCTCATAACGCTGGCGGTCCAGCTCCACACAGATACAGTCCGGCTCCAGCTCCGCAATCTTTGCCTCAGTTTGCCTGACACTCTGCTCAGAAACGTGTGCCGTCCCCAACAGAAAAATGCGGCTATCTGTTTGATCTTGGGTCTCTCCCTCATAAAAGCGGATGCCCACTTCGATAGAGCTCAGGTACTGTATCTCTACATGTCTCATTGTCTGTCCTTACAATATGTTTAGAATTTCCAACCCCAAGATAGAACTACACAGCAGAACTACAGGACCGAACCTGTAAACGGCCGCCGGCTCTGCCGCAGCCTTCCCGCACAACGTAGCATCGGAAGTAAAAGACTTTTAATACAATGGAATATTCTTCATTCAACTCAACTTAGATACCTATTCTAAAGGGGTATCTGTCAATCTAATCTCCGCTTTCCGGACTGCTCCGGTCAGCCTCCAGAAACTTGGCTTCCAAGGCAAAGATATAGCTGCCGGGCAGCAGACTCAGCAAGCAGACATTAATCACGCTGTAGAACACTTCATTAACACGGGTAATGGTTTTCACACGAAACCGGAGCAGACATTCCCTGCGCAGGTCAAGAGCCAACAGGCCCGGGTCTTCTTTGGGCCCGTCCAGACCCAAAGGCAGTACGGTATAGGGCACCAAATCGAACTCGTCCCCCTCGGCCACCGTAATAATAGCCATGTGATTGCGGGCCGTCAGCAAGCTGTGAAGCAAATTACGTTTGGCCGTGTAATCAACGCCCCGAGCCTCGCGAAAGTGTATGTGCAGCCGGCTCAAATTGGCATTGCTGCAAACCAGCCGCCGCGATTCGACAAAAGACAGCGAAGCCGTGGGCCAGGTATCCCAAGGGAAGGGTTCTTCCACTTCTGCGGTTACAGCGGCCGAACTGCCGGGCTTCCGAGCCGGTTCAGTCTGTGGAGTTTGGGAGCTTCGCCTCTTCTGAACCACGGATGCCACCATCTCGATGGGGAACGCCAGACCTTCCCTCATCGATTCCGCAGAGGCTCCGCAACCCAATACATGACCGGAAACGGACAAATCGGGCGATAAAAAGGGCTCACTGAAAGGTTTGCTCAGCTGGACACCGGCATCTTCCAGTTTGCCGAGCCAGTGCGGACTCCGCCTCTCATTCAGGTAAAACACACCAGGTTGTGGATTGCAAACGATATCCGGGCCTTCAGTACCGACATACGGCCGAGCAGCAGCCAGTCTTCGGGGATTCCGTTTCGTGGGGCGGGGCAAATTCCTGCCCGCTCCGGTTTCTGCGTCATCCTGCGGCACTTCTGCCAGCAAACGGCTGATCAACTCGTTATACGAAGGCTGACAGATCAACAGGCAATTCTTGAAAAGCTGGAACCGGGTACTGTCGTGAAACCATTCTTGCCACTGTTGGCAAATAAACTCCGAAATACGGAGACCGCAGCGTTCCAACTGCGGAATACACTGCATAAAGTGTTCAAATTTAGGACTTTCCGCATTGAAATACCCCTGAAACAGGGGTTTCTCCATACGAAACAGGCTCAGGTCGTCAAACTTCTCCAACCGCGAGCAGAGCAGTAAATCAATGTAGATTTCCGGGTGACGCAAGTCACAATAGAGCTCCCAGTTGGAGCTCAGGCGGTTGGGACCTTCCGAAACCCCGGGATTATCCGAATTCCCCGGATTTTTGGTCCCCAGTACGCAGCTATACAGTTGAGGATTGAGCAAGTAATACACTTCCCCTTGTGCCGGCGATCCGGATTCCGCAGAAGATTCAGCCGGGAGCCGACACAGAATCCTCCAGAGAAGCATGAGGCGGATGCATTCTTCGGTTTCGCTGTAGGCTATGCCCATAAGGGACAGAAAACGTTGCAACTGCGAGCCGGGCATCAGGACATTTTGCGGCCACAGACAAAGCAGCTTGGCAAAGGCATCGCCGGAAAGCCCGGCGACACGGGCTTGCAGTGCCAACAAACGCTGATAATAGGGCGCGTACCAGAGTTCTTCAAAGGCTTCCCGGGAAAATTGTACTTGCTGCTGCTGTTGCTGTTGATTAGGGTCATTTTCACGGAGCAGGCCGCAAACCAGGCTGAGCCTGCGCAACTGTTCTATCTGCTCATCGTCAAGCCGGCTGAAACAGTCGCGACACCTGGCAAGTTGGGCCTTGCTGATCTTGCGCTTCGAGGGAAAGGATTCCCGGGCGAAGTACAAAGCACCGGCCAGCAACAATTCTGAACTGAGCAGCAGTGGCAGTCGGTTCTGCCCGGACACAAAAGACCGGGCAGAACCGGGAAGATCGGAAAGAGGCCGACCGTGGAACATGGCACAAAAGTCTCTTCCTTCCTGTAACTGCATGGAAAACTGGGGGGCAATGACAAAACTGGCACCCTCGGAACCATGCAGTTGTTTTTCCACCTTGGGGATCAGGTGAACGACAGTTTCCTTCGTACCCTTACTTTCCCCGGACTCTTTGCTTTCTTTGCTTCGTTTGGCCCGCACCGCGCCATCGGAGCCCTCCGGATAAACCGGCTGCTTAGGAGGATGAGCCACACGCAATACCAGCAGACGTTCCTGCAAATGCAGCAGTTGCAGGGAGATTTCGATGCAACTGTATTTCGGCAGGCTTTCCGAAAGTCGGTGGATACTGTGTGAGCCCAAATACAGCAACAACAGCAATTCCATATCGAAAGAACTCAGGCTCTCCAGACTGATACGGCTGAACTCTTCACGGTTGGCGTGATGCCATAATGCTTCAATCATTAATTCACGGGAATGAATCTTCTTCAGGCCGGTGCTGTCGAAATAGAGCTTGGCCAGCAAATGCAGACTGTCATCGCTAAAAAAAGCAAAACTCTCGCGCCAAAGAGACGGAACTTGGCTGGGCATGTCCTGGCAGGCCTCTTCTCTCTTAGCCATACCTATTTTCCGGAGGCAACTTTGCGCACAGTATGCACGTTGCCTTTAGGCCGACCCCTCCGAGGGGTTGGTCGGGGGTTGGTCCGAGGGTTCCTCCGAGGGGAGGGCCGATCCGGGGGATCGTCTCCCGGCGGATCGATGGTGTCTTCTTCAGCACGCAGTTCACTCAGGGCATCCGGCTCGGAACCACTCTTCTCCCGGGACAAACCACTTGCTGCGTCATCTATGGCTTGGCGCAAAGCCTTTTCCCGTTCAGGGCTCAGAGGGTAATCCTCCGCATCACAGATAATGATCCGGTATTTATAGCCTTGCTCAACCAGAAATTTCTGGCGGTTACCCGAAAAATCTTCTTCCACCGTGTAGCGTGAAACAATGCTGTAAAAGTAAGCATCCCGCTCTTTGGGCCGCAGGATACGGCCCAGACGCTGGGCCTCTTCCTGCCGCGAACCGAAAGAGCTGGAAACTTGAATAGCCACGTTGACATCCGGCAGGTCGATGGCGAAATTGGCCACTTTGGAGACAATTAACATGCGTATCTCCCCATCGCGCAACTGTTGGTACAATTCTTCACGCCTGACATTTGGGGTTTTACCCGTGATGAGAGGGGCATCAAAACGCTTGCTAAAGTCTTCGAGCTGTTTAATATACTGGCCAATGATCAAAATTTTGTCATGTTGATGACGTTCGACCAAATCGGCGGCAACTTCTTCTTTCAGGGCATTCTGGGCCGCAATGCTGATTTTTTGCCTCGGTTCGGCCACGGCATATTCGAGTATCTGCACCTGAGGCAATTCAATGCGTAATTCGCTGCAATTTGCCGTGGCAATCCAGCCGTCTCGCTCCAATTCCTTCCAAGGCACATCGTAACGCTTCGGTCCGACCAAAGAGAATACGGCATCTTCTTCTCCGTCCTCCCGGACTAAAGTCGCAGTCAGACCCAGACGACGCACACTTTGCACCTCAGCCACAATGCGGAACACGGGTGCGGGCAATATATGCACCTCGTCGTAAATGACCAAGCCCCATTGGCGTTGGCGAAACAGAGCAAAATGCGGATATTCATCATTTTCTCTGGAATGCCAAGTCAACACTTGGTAAGTCGCAACCGTCACCGGCCCGATACTTTTGTGAGCACCACTATATTCAGCTAATTGGTCCGCCCGGAGATCGGTTTTGTCCAACAATTCACTGATCCACTGGTGCAGGGCAGTGACGTTGGGAGTTAGGATCAGGGTCTCGGTTTGCAAAGCCTCCATAGCCATAATACCAACAACGGTCTTGCCGGCCCCGCAGGGCAACACGATGGAACCAAAGCCACTGCCCGGGCCTCGATTGCCCAGCAGTGCCGCCACGGCACTTTCCTGGTAATGGCGTACGCGAAACTCTTTACCACCCAGAGTTTGGCTGCGCATGGCCAGCTTCAGCGGTGCCCCTTCGCTAATCGGTGCTAAATCCACGACCGGAAAACCTTGCCGGATCAATTCCACTTTGACGATGCCCCGGTTCAGAGCCGCGATCAGAAAACTTCGTTCCGGTTCCTCGGGAATCAGATATTTGGCCAGTTTGCGGTTGCGCCGCAATTCCAACCAAAGACGTTCATTTTCAACGACCAGACGCAACTGTCGACTGTTTTCGCTGATGACGGGTTCTTCCTCCCCGGCACCATTCGCTTCTGTCTCTGTCCGGTCTAATTCTTCAAGACGTAGCTGACCATAGCGGCTCATGGCCTCTTCTACTTGCAGCAAAATATTTTGAGACACCTCATAGCGACTGACTTCGTGCAGATATTCAATAATTTTCTCAGAAGGCAGCCCGGCAGAGGCCGCATTCCATAACGAAAAGGAAGTCAGTTGATAGGTGTGAATGTGTTCCGGTGACTTTTCTAACTCACAGAACAGCAGCAACAAGTCTCGTGCTTTGTCACTTTCGGGATGGTGCAAATCCAGTAGAAGCGTACCATTACCCTGAATAATTACGGGTTTGTCATACATGATGGGGGGTGACTATAACAGATTCGGAAGTGTTTGACTAGCTTGTGGTCTCACCACTGATGTGAACTCTTCCGCCTCATTTGATCCCGGCCCGGCGGAAGCCGGGTTCCGACCTGCCAAGCTAAGTCTCCGCCGGGTTATCTTTAACTCATACTCGTTTGGTCTGATTGCGTCATTTCCGAATTATATGCATCATCTCCGGATTATACTCGGGTCGTCCTTAAATTTTTCGCTGACAGCAAATCTAAAAACTCCTGTTATTCTGCAATAGTACCCAGAGTAGCAATCTTTTCCGTGAGACCGTACCTGCCGCAGCGGGATTTAGACCCTCCGTCTTCTTGCCGACCTATCTCGATTTATGCATAGTTTGACATTGAGCTTTTACATTTCCCGGACAGGACAAAACAATGACAGACCTACAGCAACAACTCAAAAAACTCAAAACTCTGTGGCGCAAAGAAAAATCCAAAGCTCTGGAGCAAAGCAGTATACTGCTTTGCGGTTTGGCCGCGCAGCTGCGCGACAGTACCGTCCAACAACAAATACTGACGGCCAACCAAAAAGACCTGGCCAAGCTCCGGCCCGAAGACTCCATGTACGACCGCCTCCTGCTCAATGAACAACGTCTGACCGACATCGCCACCGATCTTGAGCAAGTCGCCGCTCTGCCCGGTCCGGTGGGGCAGGAACTCTACCGGCACGACATGGCCAACGGTGTCCAAATCCACCTGCAACGGGTACCCATCGGCTTAGTACTGGTAATCTATGAGTCCCGACCCAATGTGACTATTGACCTCTTTGCTTTGGCCCTGCGCACCGGCAATCTACTGCTGCTCAAGGGCGGCAAAGAAGCTTTTGAGAGCAATTCCTGCTTGGTCGGGCTGATTCGTCAACAACTGGAAGCCAACGGCTTGAACGCGGAATGGGTCACACTGCTGGGGACTTCGCGCGAAGAGTGCGGCCTGCTGTTGCAACAACATCAGTTTATTGACCTCTGCATACCCAGGGGCAGTGCCAGCCTGATTCGCTTCGTGCGGGAACACAGCCAAGTACCCGTGATTGAGACCGGGGCGGGGGTGGTTCATTTGTTCTGTGACCGGAGTGCCCGGCCCGAAATGGCTGCCGAACTGATCTATAATTCCAAAATGCGCCGCCTCAGCGTCTGCAACGCTTTGGATTGCCTGTTGCTACACCGGCAGCACCTGCCTCAATTGCCCCGGCTGGTGGCCGAACTTGCCAAAGCCAGGGTCAAGCTCCACTGTGATCAACCCAGCTACACTGCATTGGAGTCCGACTATCCGGCAGAACTGCTGACAAAGGCGACGGAAGCAAGCTACGGCCAAGAATTCCTGTCGGCCGGAATGTGCGTCAAAGTGGTTGACAATCTGGCCAAGGCCATTGAACACATTGAACAATACGGTTCCCACCACACCGAAGTAATTGTGACCGAAGAACCCGCCAACGCTATCTTATTTTGCGAAGAAGTGGATGCCGCTTCCATATTTGTCAATATGGCCAGCGGGTTTTCAGACGGCGGTCAGTTTGGCTTAGGTGCCGAGGTCGGTATCAGTACCCAGAAACTACACGCCCGCGGCCCAATGGGCTTGGAAGCACTGACCTGCGCCAAATGGTTCGGGCAGGGGAACGGTCAGACCCGAAGCTAAATAAAGCTAGGTATTTTTAATGTCAGGACTTCTCGGAGAAAATCACCTCTGACCAGCGTTGTAATACTATAGCAGCGGCAACCCCCAGATTCAGGCTCTGCTTGATACCGGGCGTGGGAATGCTGAGCAGACCGCCGCCAAGGCGACGGTTCTCCGCGCCGGCACAATATTCCAACAATTCCGGACGCAACCCACTCTCTTCCGCCCCCACCAACAACAAGCCGCCGGTACCGGGAAACCGATATTCTCCCGGTACCGACATTTTTCCGTTGTCGGCCCCTCCAAACTTTGGGCCCAAATATTGAGTCACTACATCCCGGGTTTCCAAGCCGAGCCAAGGCAGCCCTTTCAAATCCGGTTCGTCCTGCGGAACATTGCTGCGCCGAGCCGGCAACCATTCTATACAACCCATCGCCGCACGTCTGGCACGTGGATGCTCTAGGTCCGGACAGTGTCGATGCAGCCAAATTTCGCGCACACCGAAGGCCGCCGCACTGCGAAAAACAGAGCCCACATTGAACGGAGAGCGCACGCGATCCAGATAGAGTACCAAATCGGCGGTCGAGCCGGTTTCCGCGCCCTCTTCGCCTGCGACAAGACCTTCATTAGCACCCATGCCATCAATATTCATGGCATCATCGGAAGACCAATCACTGGGCTCAATCCCACAGAGCTGCTTCAACAACTCTTCCAGCTCACGGCGTTCCGCTGCTCCAACCGCATCTGCTTTGTCAAAAGAGCCGCACCAACGTTCCCATTGGGCCTCCAAAGCCCGGCCCAACCGCAGCTGCTCTTCAACCAAGCCCTCCAGATACTGAACATAAAAGGCCCGCAGCTGCGCCGGTTCCAAAAGCGCAGAACTCTGCGCCAACTCCGGCAGACTCCGCAATAGCCACCGCACCTGATTCTTTCGACTGAGACGGGCAAATTTTTTTACCGGAATCATTTTCTCATTCCGAACAAAGACTTGCGAATAGAAACAAAAAAGGCCGCCACAAACGTGGCGGCCTTTTGGCACAGCAAAGGACAACCAGACTACACATTCCAGTGATCGAGCAGACGATCTGCCGTGCTGCCAATAACGACCTGGTCCGGATACGAGGGATCCTGCAATTTATCGAGAAGTTCCGAAACCCTTCCGGAACGAATATCCGGAACCGACATAGCCACACCCCGAGCTCTCCGGATTTCCGCACTTTGCTTGGCAGCCTTGGTCAGACTGATTGTGTCCTGTTCCACTTGGCGCACCGGCTGCTGAGGACGGACAATACTTCGCTTAACTACGGTGTAATGCTCTGTGGAACTAATTTTATCAATAGGCATATCTCAATTCCTACAAACTTTATTCCCCGAGAGATTCCAACCCTTCCGACCCTAGTCTGTCAATCCACAAACAATGCAATCGGGAGTCTCATTCTTCGGCAACCAACAACGTAAACTCACCACGAACCAGTGTCATCAACTTCAACTGACACAGTAGATGATCGGATGTTCCCCATAAAAACTGTGCATTTTTTTTTGTCATTTCCCGGCCCAAAAACAGAACCCGCTGAGGGGCCAAGCAATCGATATCTTTCAATGTTGCCTCCACCCGAAAAGGCGATTCATAGAAAACAAAGCTGTGCCCCTGCTCCAGCCAATGTCGCAACTCGCGCTGCCGCCGTCCGCTCTTGGGACTGAGGAAACCGACAAAACTCAGGGGCTTACAGGAACATGAAGCCAAGCTGGCCATCATTGTCAGGGCCGATGGGCCCGGCAAAGCCTCGACCGCAAAGCCTTCTCCGCGCACGGCGGCGACCAACTTCATCCCGGGGTCATTGATGCCCGGTGTGCCCGCATCACTGATATAGGCAATGCTTCTGCCCCTTTCCAACAATTTGACTAAGCCTCCGGCACCAGCCTCCTCATTGCCCGCTTGGCAGACCAACAACTGCTCCGGATAAATCCGGTATTCGCGCAGCAAATTGCGGGACCGCATCAGACTCTCACAGGCAATGACATCTACCGATGTCAGGATGTCCAGGGCACGCAGGGTGATGTCGCGCAAATTGCCGATAGGAGTAGCCACCATATATAAAGTCTGTGGCCGAGCCCGTTCCCCCGCCTCCGGTGATTTCCCCGGCAAGCCGGCAAGACCGGCCACACCTTCCGGAAGTACCGGCCCTTCCCCACCCGGCTTACCGCTATTCGACCCCATACTCCGGCTCAGACCTTTAGAACCTTTCCGGCCTTGGACTTTCCCATGACCTTCGCCTTGGCCGTGATTGGAGCGTTTGCTTACTTTTCTATTTCCCATAAAACAAAATACAAATACACCTTTTAGATCATTTTTAACCGTCACATCATCTTTGACCGCAAAACTTGCCCACCCATTCCGATCCCGGGATCAAAGGGAAAACGGACTCAATACCCGGCGCACCGCGCCGAGATAGGAGTGGCCAAACATTAATAGATGATTGAGCCAGTGGTATAGATTATAGATTTCAAAACGCTGCTCCCAACCGGGATCGGCAGCTTGCAGGGAATAATATTCACGATAAAAATCGATTGAAAATCCGCCAAACATCTTGGTCATCGCTAAATCCACTTCGTGATGGCCATAGTAGCATGCCGGATCAATCAGTATCGGGCACGCTTTCGGTTTCCTATCGCCGCGCTCTCCCCACCACAAGACATTGCCGGACCACAAATCACCGTGCAACAGGGAAGCCCTTTCCAACCGGGGCAGAAGTTCTCCCAGATGCCGACACAAATTCTCACCGGCCCCCTGCTCCCGCTTGCCCAACAGACCTTTCCGCGCACAGGCCTCCAACAGAGGCCGCAGGCGAAACTGATCAAAAAAATCCGGCCATTCACTCGCCCGAAAAAATCCTGTTTTCGGCAGATTCTGCTGGCCCGTCATGCCAATAAAATTATTGCAAAAGAACCCCAGCCATTGCCCCGTCAGAAGCTTCTCCTGCCCGGCTCGAAGCTTGGCAGACTGTTCTTCAGTCAGGTCAAATATCCGGTTCGACGTTTCATTCCAAAGCCCGCCAGTCCGCAGCGAAGGCGGGGCGAAATGCAGTCGGTGCAAGAGCTGTGCCAAGCCCCGCGAATCAACGTAACTGTGTGGTCTGGGGCCACACAGTGCCATGTATTCGAGCAACAGAACTTGGACATCCTTATCCTGCCGCCAACAAAGCGGCTCCGGCACGAAGTGCCCATCCGGCACCGGAACCGATGCCATGGCCCGCAAACTGAGGGCCTCGGTGCGCAACTGCCCCAAGCACGGAGATTCCGGCAAGGGTACACGGCCGGAATCACGGGCAACTTTCAGGCAGACAGGCGGAAATGCACCTGTCTTGCTTTGCAAAAGATAGACTTCGCTGCAATCGCCGCCACTCAACGGCTCCAATAAAATATCCAACATTTGGCCGGCATTCGCGGCCTGCGGCTGCCAAAATGCCAGAGCCGTCTGCAACACTGTATTCTTGCGTAAATCCCCAAAATCCACCGCAACAGTACCTGTAATTAAAACGGTAATTTCGGCAAAGACTTGGGTATCGACTTAGGCACTTCTACTTGCGGAACGATCTTCTGTGCCTCTTTCGCCAACTCATCCGCAACCTTAGCCGCAGCAATTTCCTTTTGTCTTTCCAGCTCTTTCCGCACTCGGCCCTCTACCTCAGAACCCAATTTCTCCCGGGCCGCCACTTGTTTTTTCTGCGAGCCCAAAATATCTTTATGTCGCTTTAAATCAGCCAGCTCTTCACGCATCGGGCCCAAATTCAAACCGAGTTCTTCCCTCAGCAATTTCTCCGCTTCAACAATGGCCGCCTTCAGTGCCTTTTCTTGCAGACGTTGCAATTCTCGGTTCAAAATGCTCTCAATATTCGTTTCCAATTGCAAATCGGCAAGCTCGCCGGAATCGCTCAACTCGAAACCGGCCTCCAGCTCGACATCATTGTTTTCCAATACCGAAGCCACGGTTTCCTGCAACAAGTTCGTCTCGCCATCTCGTTCCAACCGGGGCCGGTAGATTTCTGCTTCCAGAATGCCGCGCACAGCCCCGGAGCCCAACTCTGCCTGTTCCAAGCGCAATTTCGTGCGCATCTTGGCCTGGTAAGAATGAATATAAGGCATTTGCAGCTTGGCAAAAACTTCTTCGGGCAGGCTAAAAGGCTGCTCCCGCAGCTCAAACTCGACAAAGTTCTGCTGCAAACCGGCACAAATGTCCAAAAACAGGGGCTGACAATTTGCCACTTTCCGGGCTTTACTACGGTTTTCCAGGAGGAAACGTGCCTCAGTCTCCACTCCCCCGTCAATACCCAGGTACCGGCCTTCCGGCGGATAACCCATCACGTCGGCATCATTAGTGATATCTCTCACCTCAAAACGCATGTACGGTTGAGCATCTTCGTCTCCCAGAGAGAAGAAAATACGCTTAATCAGGAAGCCGGGATAATTCGTCCCGGGGAAATAATAATTCCGGCCCCGACGACGGACATCAGCCTCAATAGCGGCCTGCTTCAGACCATCAACCTTCTTCTGCCGCTTCATTGTTTGGTAGCGTTGCACCATGCTCATTACATTCTTGTTCAGCACTCCAATCTCAGACAGCTTATTTCTCACATATTGCCGCAAAAAACTGCTGATTGGCGTGCCCAGAATATCGCCGCCGGCAACTTGGTCCTTAAAGTTTCTCAGGTCCTGCTCAAAATTCTTACCTATGGTATCGATGGCCGCCGCACTTTTTCCTATCTGTTGGTCTAATGTGCGGATATCGCTATCCACTTCCCGGCCCAGCTTCTCGGCTTTTGAGGCCAAAGCCTTGCCTTTCTGCAACAACTCCGGCGCAGTTTCTGCCGAAATATTATTCAAATCTATAGTTTGGACATCACGTCCGAGTTCCCCGATATTTTTTTTGTACTGCTCCGCCTTACCCGGCCACTTTTCGGCCTCAGCGACTTGTTGTCGCAGACTGTCGGCCGCCTGCAAACTGGGAAACCGACCTTTGGCCTGCTCAAACAAACCCTGAGCATCAATCCCCGCCATTTTTAGCTCTTTGTCAAGGTCAAAGTCCTTCTCCGGAGCTGCGGACGATTCCCCCTGTCCCGTGCCCTTCCCGACACGTACGCCGGCAACTTCACGCCGAGTATTCCAGCGCAAATGTTCGCCCCGAATCTCGTTAATGACAACCTTGCGCAACAGCAGTTGCCACACAGATATGTCTACCTGTGTCGAGCCAAGCTCGATCAGATTGAAACGCAGGTCCTGCGGGTTGGCTATGGCCAGCCGGGCAAATCCCAGCCGGCCACTCCAGTGCAAATAGGCATTATCACATTCTACGGAAGCACCGGTAATCGAACGGAGGCCTCTCTCAATACCCCGTTCCACCAGTTTATTTTTAAATACGATATTGAACACCACAAAAGCGGAGATGAGGACAGACAGACCGATAAGCTTAATGGCCTTTAGGCTCTTTTTGTTCCGTTTAATCAGCTTCAGCAGCTTCTTGAGTTTCTTTGCCTCTACCTTACTCAGCGACTCTCGCACAAACAGGAGCTGCTGACTTCCCAATTCCCGTATATCCAGCAGTTCGCGCAGGGCTTCCGACTCTCCGACCCCGTGCAAAAAACGTTGATAGTATTTTTTCAGTTGGGCTTCGGTCAGCCCCCCTTGCAAGCCCTTGGCTTTGCCGATTCCCCGAAGTTTCGGGACTCTCCCCGGTTTGGATTTTCTCATCCTTTTTACTTTAGCCATTAAATGATTCCCTACCGTGTCAAAATGATTTCCCTGCGCTGAAGATGCCGCTAGCGTACAATGGAGATAATCTCGGCGGCCTTGCGATATTTATCAATCAAAGTATTTACGATGGGGAATTTACCCAATATTCGGATAAATTTTGAGCGCAAAAACCGGTCCCGCAGTTGCTTGCGATACACTCTCACCAAGAAGTAGCTCGAAAACAGAACAGGTATCGAAAGAAACGGCCCCAACAAAAATGCCCCCATTACCACACTGTTATCAAACTTGGTCCACGGCACAATCGGAGCGTTTTTCAGCACTGTAAAAAAACCGTACAAACTATCCCGGCTCAACACCAGCCAACCAAAATTGTCCAACAATGGGGTGAATGGCCCGACACATAATTTTAGGAGGAAGGCTCCCAATATCACAGCACCCTGGTTGATCCGAAAGAAACCGCTGAGGACCAACAGTACTATCCAAAGTACATTGTCCATCGGCAACAAAGCCAACCAAAAACCGTAGGCTATGCCTGCGGCAATCTCCATGGGTTTACCGTTACCGTTTAAAGCAACAAAAAATTTTAATATTCCAAACATCTTTCTGACCTTTAGCCTAAACCAACTCCGACACTCTATCGAACATCAGTACTCCATTTCTTCTTCGTTCCGGTACAGCAATTCTATGTTTACTGCCGCAAACATCTCTTCACTTTCCCGCCCCCGGGAATAGCGTTTACCCACAACCACCCTCCGGATTCCAATATTAATGATCATCATAGCACAGCTGCGACACGGTGTCATAGTGCAGTAGACCGTAGCACCATTCAGTACCAAGCCAAATTTAGCCGCCTGACAAATGGCGTTCTGTTCAGCATGAACGGTCCTCATACAGTGCGAACTCACACTGCCGTCTTCATGTGTAACCCGCTTAAGAAGATGCCCAACTTCATCACAATGGGGCAGCCCGGCAGGGGCACCGACATAACCTGTAGCCAAAATTTGCTTGTCTTTCACAATCACGCAACCGCTGCGCCCCCGGTCACAAGTGGCTCGCCCGGAAATCGCTTCACAGACTTCAAAGAAATAGTCATCCCAACTCGGACGCTGTATACCCGTCTCTCCCTTTTTTTGTACTTTTATTTCATTATCCATATCTTTTTCTCTTTTTTCCGAAAGGCTTCCAATCTAATAATTTTATATCTGCCAATGATAACTAGTCCAGTTCAAATCGATTGATCTTTTCATTGATGGAATAGACACGCTCCGTATTCAGAACTACCTGGCTGTTCAGGCTCTCAAAAAGAGAAACTACTTTTTCACTCATGTTCGACTGACGTTGACTCGACATACTGATCGTCTTAATTTCCCGTTCCAGATTGATAGTCGTCTCGGTCAGCTCATCCAAAACGCCAACCTGCTCCCGGGTAGAACTCAAAATCTCTTCGGTGGTCGCCAAAAGTTCTTCAATCTCCGAATTGATCGTGACAGACTGTTTGTTTTGCTCGTCAATCGAATTGTAAATGTGGTGGAACAGTGTTGCCGAAGTTTGGGTACTGTTGACAATCAACTGAAAGGACCGGCTCACATGACGCGAAAGCAGGACTCCCACCTCTACTTTCCGCACCATTTCTTCAATCTGGGCACGAATTGCTTTACTTTGAATTCCCGAATCATCGGATAAATTGCGCACGGACTGGGCAACCACAGAAAAACCCAACCCGTGGTTGCCGGCATGAGCCGATTCAATGGAGGCACTCATCGCCAACAAACCTGTTTGGCCCGAGATTTTCTCAATCGAACTGACTATATCCCGAATGCTATAAGATGTCCGGAAAATTTCTTCCATCACATGATGGTTATTTTGCACTATGTCTAAACCACTGCCGGCAGAACTACTTAGCTTTTCAAACAATTTGGCAACGTTCTTGCTCGATTGCTCCATCTCGACAATCGCCGTTTTCACCCTGTTCACAGTGTCCTTTGCACTTTCCAGCTGCCTTTTTTGAATGCTCACCTCATTGTTGATGGATTTTATAATCTCGCGCAAATCGTTAAAAGCTTCCCGAATACTTTGTATAGATTGCAATTGTAAATCTGCCTTCAAACTGATTGATGCAAAATTGTGAGTAAGATTGTAGACTTCATTGGTTCCGCCGGCAGAATCTGCGATAGAACTCTCCGATGTATCAGATAACTCTATTACAGATGAAACCAAATTCATAATAATTTTATGAATATGACGAAATAAAAGGTTTAGATATCCTGTCATATATCCCAAGGTATCAAAGCGTAGAAGAGGAACTACCTTTCTTAAACTCGTAACACCCTCTAAGACACCTCTCAGGTAACCGGACAAATAGTAGATCATACGATTTACTAAGTATATACTGCGCATAAAATATATTACAAAAAGAAACATAATATAAAACATTATAATATAGAACCAGGCATTATTGGCTAAAACACCCCGAAATACAGCCAGACTGTCCACCTCGTTCAATTTACTGTAGGGATCTACCCCCATTATCAAAATGGTCTGCTGTGAGACTTCCCGTTTTATGATATTTGTAATGAGAAAGTTATCTAAAGGTATATTTTTTTCATTTAAATTTTCAGAAATACGGAGAAAGCTATCAATAACTATATTCCCATGAAAAGTTGTCAGTGTATCAATGTATATTGTCAACACTATACAAAATACACCCATTAAGATAGCTGTAATCAAAGATTCATAGGCCATATTTAATGGTTTTCTGTTTCCCATTAGGGCGATTTCAAATCTATTCATCACATTGCCGATCAGTCTGATTACGGACAAATTAAATAAACGGAATGCCAGAAGACCTAAGCTAAAATTTACCAGAAATGTATTTAATCTAATTAGCCAATGTTCCCCGCTGACAGCTACAGCAACACTGAACCAGTCCGTAGTTGTCGCAATCGAATAAAAAAACGCATAACTCAGAAAGATAGAAGAAAGGGCCTTTTGCTTCTTATACAGACAATGAAGCAGCGGCTCGGTATCCTCGGTTTCCCCGTCAGAGTGTCGGGCCAGTTGAACTATCATCTGCCCGGGAGCCTTCAACATCAAAAAAATTATGATACTATGTCCTATTCCTATTACAACAGCAATTGGCACGTTATATATAGCGAAACTATATATAAAACCGAAGATATCATTACTGCCCCAGACACCCAGACTCACAAGATACTTCATCATGCCATGAGTCAATAAATAGCCCGCAACAATAATCCAGAAAAACGAGATTAGCTGAAATGACAGCCTGCTGCCTGACGAAACGTAAGCAAATTTATCTTTCCCGGAGTTTGGCATTGCGAAATCTCACTCTTTTTAAAGCTTGCAGAAACCTCCTGAGAGTTCTGCCAACCGCAGTCTGCTACTGCTGCACTATTATTTTTGCGTTATCAATGGTAACCACATCTGCGAGAATCTGCCGGGCTATGTCCTCATTGCGATTAATTCCAACCTCAATGGCATCGACGTAGCGGGAAATATTTCTGATGGAAGAAGAGGAGACTTGGCTTAATTCGGCAATAGACCCGCTGATCTGTAGAAAACCGGCCATGGAACTGAGAATTTCCTGACTCTTGCGAATCTGCTGGCCTGTTAGATTGCGAATCTTGGAGCCCCGACTAACCGAAGATTCTATTAACTGCACAATATCTCGTGACCCCTGATGTTGCTCTGTCATAGCATTGATAATATTTTTGACAAACACATTATTTTGTTCGATTGAATCTGATATTTCACTCAAAATCTCTGTGGTGTTTTCTGATATCTCCAAACCTGAGTTGACACCCGCTATCAAACTTTCAATTTGTTCACGAATAGCACGGCTTTGCCCGGTTGCACTCTCAGAAAGACTGCGTATTTCCTGGGCCAGCACCGCAAAACCACTGCCGTATTCACCGGCATGGGCCGCCTCAATTGCGGCATTCATTGAAAGCAAACTGGTCTGGGCTGCAATCTTCGTAATCGCGCTGACAATATTCTCAATTGCTTCTGAAGCCTCCGCGATTTCTTTCATACCAATAATCGAATTTTGTACGGCCTCATCGCCCCGCTTTACGGATAAAGCTAACACACCGGCCTCACGGTCAGCCTTTTCCGTAATTTGCTTAACATTATCTAGCAAAGACGCAAATGTATTGACCTGATTGGCGATTACATCCACATATTTTCTTTGATTATTTAATAAACCGTTTACTTTAAAAATAATATCGCGCACATTATCCAAGCCGCCATCTATAACCTGATGATGCTCTTCTTCTTCCTTTGCAACACTGGAATTAATCTGCACAATATTTCCTTCCAGATCCTTCACAATACCTTGTAACTTTTTTACTCCGGAAATCTGAATTTCCAGAGAGTCTATTAAATTATTTCCTTCTTTTTGGACATCCTGAGAAATTTTCTGACTGGTCATCGTCAACAAATTCAAATAGCTGACAAAATATCCTACCTCGTCAAAAGCTTTCAAAGTCAACGCTTCCGCAAAACTTTCCTCTCCCCTGAGCAACCTTCTCACTCGGCTAAAAATGTTGTCAATGCGAGATTTAAACTGACGACAAAGCAGATAAATATTCAGCCAACTCAAAGAACTTAGCATGGTAAATAATATGATAACGTACAACACATAGAGTAGACGACCTTTATTGACATTAATCCCTTCCCGGATACCGACAAAATTTCGGGTAAAATAGACATTATCTTGGGTCAATGTTAAAGAAATTGGATATTCCAGTGCAATTTCTTCATAAATAGCCTGAACTTTTCGGTCAATACCGGCAAGTCCATCTTGGTCAAGCATACTCGTTGAAATTGCCGAAATGATTCGCGCATTGATTTTTCTTTTCAAATCAAAAAATATATGGGCTAAGAAAAATACCAAAACACAGGCAGCCAAACCGGTAATCGCCATCCGAACCAGAGGACTTATAATCGAACGAAAGCTACCCTGTAAGGTCACCTGAAAGACTTCCTGTATGGGTTGGAAAATAATCCGGGCCACATCCGCGTACAACATCCCGACAATGAGGCCGAAGAGCAGACTGCTCAATACCACATCAAGCTTGATAATTCCCAGAGAACGCAGAGTCACCGTATCTTGAATATCAATCAGAAACAGATAAGAAACCAGTGGTGTCAGACCCAGTAAAAATGCATTAATAATTACCAGCTTCATTCGATATATGCCCTGTCTCTTCTGTTCCTCGGTCAGTTTTGATTGGGCACCGGACAGGACCGTTTTATAGTCCCCTATTTGCTTATGTAAAGAGACAAGACAGATAAACGAAATAACTATGAGCGAAATAATAAATGATAAGAAAAATAATACAGTAACCGTAGGTAATATAGCATTGAAAGATTCACCTACAGATTCCCAGCCAAATATATAGACGATAGGAGATTCAAATAAAATCAAAGAAAATAGCCATGTAGTGGCATACATTACGCTAAGCAAAATAAATTGCTTAGTTGTCACAAAAAAATTCCGCATAGTTTACTGACCCGGTTCCATATCTTATTTTTTTATTGGGGAATTTTTTGTCCTCTTTATTCTCTTTGCCTTTGCCCGGCACAAAGCCCACAAAACTCTCCCAATCCTCTATGATCAATTGTTCTAAGGCCAACTAAACAGTACGGACGACTCTCGGGGAAAGAAGATAGTACGGTACTCTACAGGTGAATTTTTAGAAGTATCCTGCGGACAATTTCGCACCTGTTCACACTTGGCGCATCATTATGCGGGACTCTTTTTCGCTACTCAAGCCTTAGTTGCTATTATTATTCCATGTCGGGAGTTTTGGGACATTTTGTCGGACACACACCGAGCCTTCCTACTTCATGCGAACTTTGCGTCCCTCATCACGCTGTATATCCCGGTCGCGGATACTGTGCCGTTTATCGTAAAGCTTCTTACCTTTAGCTAAGGCAATTTCGATCTTGACCAAAGACCCGTTAAAATAGACCTTGACAGGAATCAGCGAATAGCCTTTTTCTTTGACTCTTCGATGCAGTCCATCGATCTGTTTTCTGTTGGCCAGCAGCTTCCGCTTCCGTTCCGGCTGATGATTGAAGTGAGTAGCAAAAGGGTATGGAGAAATATGCAGGTTGTGTAACCAGAGCTCACCCTTTTCTATGCTGCAAAAACTGTCGCGGAACGCCACCTGAGCTGCACGAAGAGACTTTACTTCGGTTCCCTTCAATTCAATGCCACACTCCAGAGCATCTTCTAAACTGTACTCAAAGCGAGCTTTGCGGTTATCCGCAACAACCCCGGAAATTTTCTTTTTTGCCATATTATTCCATTTGTTGGTCCCACTTGGTCCCATCCTACTTTATGTATCGGCCCGCCGTCTTCTGACCAGAGTTCGTTTTGCGCCGGGCCAACACACGAAACCCGGTATACGGGCTCCGGATCCCGGTAAATTGGCCGGCAAGGCTACGGTAGTCCGCGACAACCGGCAACTCATTGCCCTCAGCCAAAAACTCATTCGCCCACAAGTCCCTCGTCTCCTCTTTTACGGGCAAAACATTCAGCCAACTGCCGCCGGCCACAGCTTTATATTCTAAATTGCTGCTGCCGTTTTTTGAAGCCGTGACCAAAAACGGCAGGTAATCACCACCCAGCCATTCCCACAGGACACCGCTCAACCCTTTTAGCCCCAAGGCATCTCTCGTTTGGCCGGAAAAACCCGGAGGTGCCGGTGGGATCACGAAGTCCGGCTCAAAGTTCCGGCTCTCTTCCCTTCCGTTTTCCCGGCCCGAGGTTCTCCGAACCCGGGCCATAGTTTCGACAAGAGCCTGTCGCTCCTCCACGCTTGGCAAAGAAATTTGCCAAGCAGAACCTTTCCCGGCCCCCTGCTCTCGGTCCAACCATTGCGCAAAAGCCAGAGCCTCACTCCAAGTCACTCCCCGGACGGGTTGGTCCTGCAACAACACATTCTCTGAAATTCCCGCAAAATCAGCATCCTCAACCCAAGCCCAAGGTCGTTCTGCGTGGTCTTGCTCATACAGTACAAGCTTGGCGACCCCTGCTTCAGATGGAGCATCACTTTCTTTCCTGTGCGAATTTCGACTCTGTCGCCATTGTACCCCAAATTCGCTGAACCAAAACCGGGCAAACTGCACATTGCTGACTTCCGTCTCTTGCACCGCAAAATTCCGACCGGGAATGGCCATAAATCGAATATCGCCCAACGCCAAGACGACCGAGCCAATTGAGGGGCCACTCCCGTATCCGTCTCTGTATTCGTCCTCATCTCCGTATTTATCCTCAATTTGGGAGGGCAATCCGACAGATTTGTCCGGCCCGGAACCTTGAACTTGGACTTCCGCCCGGACTTTCCCTTTGGCTTCGCCGGCATTCTGGTTTCGGAGCCACTCTTCCATTTGAAGCCAAGGCTGTGCTCCCAGTCCGGAGAGGCCCTCTGTTTTTTCTGCTTCTCCCGCTTCTTCCCCTTCTTCTTCCGCCTCACGGGCTGCCTTTTCACGAGCTATCTTTTCACGGGTTACCCTGTCCCGGGCATCCAACAGACTCCGAGTTCCGGGTTCCAGCCTTGCAACACGCTTTACTGCCGTGCGGGCCAATATAGCCAGAGTACGCGGCCCCGTCAGAGCCATACGGGTTTCGGTCTCATCACCTTGGGCCTCCGACTGCACGACCAGGCTGTAGGCACTTAGCAGGTCGCCCCACTGATAGATGCTGGTTGTGGAAGCCAAACCCCGCTGGAAATCGGCAGACCAATAGTCCGGAATTCTCCGACCGGATTCTCCGTTCTCCTCCTTGCTGTATAACAACGCCCGCAACCCATCAGACAAGACCTTAGGATAAGGATGAGAAGCGTCAAAAGAAAGATGCTTCTGTCCCTCCAACCCCCGATACAAATACTCCCGCCAGGCTTCCTGCCATAAATGATGCGCTTCGACAGTTTGGCTCTGAACCATTTGTACCGTAAATTGATAGGTAGTCGGGTTTCCCCGATTGTTCCAGACGTTCGCACGAAAGTCCTGCTCCACGACCCAAGGCTCCATTCCGGCCTTTTCTATCCGCAGTTTTCGCAAACCCGCAGGCAGTGTCACCGTACTGGTGCTCCAACCGGGAGCAAGATTGAGATTGCTGTAGAAACGATCATCAACATACAGGCTTGCATCCCCACTGAGGAGAAAGAAGCGAACCTGCACTTGCGGTGCTCTCCGGCCTTGGTCCACAAACAAAAAATAGACCGTCAAAAGCAGTGCTATTCCATACAACAAAGGAATATATGATGCCGGACTCAAGCGGCCGATATTTCTGAAACGGAACGGCTTAAAAACCGGTTCTTCATCCTCTTGCCGCCTGACAGATTTTCTGCTCATTATCTATTCACTTTCCACGCTCTACTCACAGAATTCTCTGAGGGATCTTTCGAGGATCTTCAAGACTTTTTCAAGACTCTTTCAATAGTCTCCGAAAGGAACCTCCGGAAAGTCCAATCCCGCACCGAGCCGCAACCTCTCCGAGGAATGACTTTGACGCCCCCCCCACACACACAACGCCCAAGAAAAGCCGAAACATCCCTGATCGAACAAGTTGGCACTGCTCCACAATAGCCTATGTTTCGGTGCTGCGTCCCATTCTTACCTCTCCTGCTTCTTATGGGGATGCTCCACGATCTGCATCGCAACAGGTTCTCAACGCAGAAACAACAATCGGCGTTCTTCCACAACTTCCTGCTCCCACTGCTGCTGCATATCTCCCAGCAATCGGTCCAACCCTATATTGCTCTTTAGCAACAACGATATCCGGTCTCGAAACAGGCGATCCAACTCTTCAATGCGGCGAAACGTGTTGCGCCGCTCAATGCCATGTTCCCAAAGTTCCTCTTTGCTCATGGTGTAGCGCAACTCTCCCTTGGGCAATAATCCATAGTGTGCGCTTCCCTGATAGAACGGATAGTACACTGTATTGCTCGGCAAGATACCCAAGCGAAGGTCAAACCGCCCCTGTACCGCACCGCGCAACAGATAACGGCGCAAGCCTTCAGCCTGCGGCTTCACCTTAGAATCGCGCAAGATGCTCAAACCCCAAACCCCGGAATATTCAGGCATATCATTGCCACTTAAGTCATTGTAGGGTAGCTTCGCCATTTGAATATGGTTCTGCCCGCCGGAGCCGGTCTTTGCCAAACTCAGGATATTGCTTAGATTACCGGTGCGGCTCATCATTACCGCGATATCACCTTTAGCGAAACGCTCTTCCGTATAATCTATCCTACGCAGCAGGCCCTTCCCCCCCTGTTCACGCAAGTATTGCAATCCAACATCCAAGCCCCGGCGACTCTCAAAGCTAAATTTCGAAAAGTCCACAGACTGCAAAAAAGAATAAAGCAACAAACTAATTGGCATACTATCGTCGCCAAAGGCCAGAAAATACGGGCGGGTTCCTGCATCACGATTTTTGGCACTCAATGTTTCCAAGTGGCCAAACAGGTCGGATAAACGCAGATGAGAACCCGGATTTTCCGGGCTCGACAGTTCCAAAAGTTTGGTATTGTATATCAGGCTATAAGGTTCTAAGGCCAATGACGAAGAGTAGTACTGCTCATTATTAGTGAAGAGTTCGAGATAGGCCAAGGTATTTTCTTCTTTACTCTCCTTTGTGGGTACATTCTGCAACAGACCACGCAGCATAGCCATAGTTTTCCGGTCAGCCAAAATCATATCGGGTAAAAGTTGTTCCGTACTCTTCTGTACTACTTGACCCAAGGCCCGTACCAGAGATTTGACAACCCGGACTTCAATCTCAAGATTGTGGAATCTCCGGTAAGTCTCCAATTCGGAAAGCAGGAAGGGGCGTTCAAAATTTTCTTCCATCCAGATTCGCAAAGTGGCAGGGGGCCAAGGTTCACCGTATATATTCAATTGCCAGGGATTCTGCTGTATCTCACCGGCCACAACCAAGGTCAAAGCTCCATTTTGACCAATCTGCAAATAACTGCGACTCAAATCCCGTACCTCAATTCCCAGCAGTTCTCCCTGTGAATTGCGAGAATCAATGCTCTCCATACTCCGAAGCTGAGGATACAGGTGCTCTAACGGGACAACCCGCCTAACACTGCCACCCTCCCGCCGAAGCTCCGCCAACAACTCCAACTCTTCTCCACTCAGCAATCGCCAAAATTCGGAGTTTAATTGCAGCTCCAACTCCGGACCGGTGATCTCCTTTGCCTCTAAGGCCGCAAGTCTCTCGCCCGGAACGGCAGCTCTCTCATACCGGATCCCACCGACCGGAGCCAAGATCAGTACCAAGATCAGACACGATAACACGAACTTGAACACAAACCTGACATTGTTGGTCTTCTTTCCAAACGGTAATGCGAAGACCCTCCATACGGTAGTTTGAATCATTTGGGCAATTTTACTTTTTATCATGACCTTGTGTCCTCTCCCGGTCTCCTCTCTTCATCGACCGGACATGCCGACAACTGCAAAAAGTTCTCACACTGCGAGAGTCCCGGGAACGCTCCATTTTGCACGACAAACTGCACGACAAATAATTTAAACCGCAGAAAATATCGGGAGTCTCTCCTTGCCCACATCGTCCACATCGTCATTTGAAAATGAAAAACCCCTGGCAGCAGGGAACTCGGGGGCCGACCGAGCCAGGCCCCCGGGAAGGGTACTTACACCCTACGCTTTGCCGGCGGACCAAGTGGCAGAAGCAGATTCTTCCGCCTTTACAGCTCCGGACTCCTCTGTCTTTTTATCCTGCGGGTAGGTCTGAAAAACATGATCCCAAAAAGTATTGGATACACCAAAACGCCCGTCAGGAAAACGGTGATGACGCATATGATGGCTGCGAAGCTTGCGATACCAGCTCCAATCCGCGTCAATAAAGTGTACACTCCAGTGAATCGTGTCGTAAAGCAGATAGCCGAATACAGTCCCGGCGAACAAGGCCAGCCCGGCCCAACCAACCTGAAAGATGACCCCCAGAATCAACCAATCGAAGAAACCAACCAGTGCGCCGACGGAAAGACTGAAAGGAAGAGGTGCCACCAAACGCCCATTCAACACAGCCTGATAGTGATGAATGCCGTGACTATACCAAGCGATTTTGCGGTACAACTCGTTGGTTCCCTTGTAATGGAATGGATAACGATGCAGAACATACTCTATCAGGCTCCATCGCACCAAGCCAAAGACAACTATCAAAGTTGTCACAAAAACCATCGGCCAAAAACCGGCCAAACCGGAAGCCCCCAATGTCCGACCACTGGTATAAAAACTGGCAGACAGTAAACACAAACCGATCGGAAGCCACATAGCCCAAACTGTACGCAATCGAAGGAAGGTAAAACGTTCCAAAAAATCAGATTGAAAATACCGTTCCGGTTCCGGCTGCTTCACATTCAACCATCGTATCATAAAAAGACCCCTTGTTCGTTATATCTGTCACCGACTGATTAGACGATAACAAATCTGAAACACCGCCAGAATAGCAAAGATATGGTACTAACGTCTAGACTTACCGTAAAAACGAAAATCAAAGCCGACAGCCAGTCGGATTTCCTCATTGCCCTTTATCCCATTATACACTGGCCCATCGTTGCGGGAAAACATAAAATGGCCCACTATTTCAATCGGCAGCTGACGGAAGCGATAGCCCACATCCAAGCTGATGACATGTATATACTCGTAAACACCATCGTTAAGAAAATCCTTGGACGGACGTTTGCTGCCGCCACTGTCATCCTTGCTGAAATACCATTCGGCACCGGAATAAATGCCGGTATAGATCTGGTCTTCCGCAGTATTGCCGTTAGTGTTCGTACTCACTCCTGCGGTTGTCTGCGTCTTATTCACCGTATTTTCAAACAGAGCATTGCTGCGCCCTTCCACCTGACCCAGCATGCGGTTGCCGTCACCGTGCCGTATGTGCTTGTAGCCCAAGGCAAAGTGCCAACCGGGAAACGGTTGGCTTTCGATTTTAAACAAAAACTCATCTGAATTCGGCTCCAAATAGTAGCCCAAATTCGCCCCATTGTTCATCCAGGAGATATTGATGGTACCGTGAGCCTTGGCCGAACCTTGGAAGGCACGCTGAGCATAATGGGTATAAGTGTAAGGTTCAATCTTGGTGTATTGAAATTGAAAGGTGGTAAAAGGCAGCTTCGGTATCAAAACTTTTATGCCGGCTTGGAACGCAAATTGCTGCGTCAAACTGGAAAACAGGCCTGCCAAGTCGGAAGGCTGGACTTCATCCGCAAACCCCACGCCATAGATTGTGACATAAGGCAACTTCAGAGCCATAGTCCCCTGAATTGCCAGATTGTCATAGTCTCCCAGCAGAGATTGGCCAAACGCCACGGGCATGAACGGCATCATGTAATAAGGCTCCAGACGCTTGATCCAGACCGAACTCATGGTCACACCAATGTAAAAATACTGCGTGAGAAAAAATTCAAACTGTTGGGCGGTAAACATGGCTTTGGATGTGGACGTACTGTCATCTATGCCGTTTAGACCACCCACCATAAAATTTAGGCCGGCCCATTTAAAGGGTCGGATCGACAGATCCCAACCCAACAGCGGCCCGGCTTGCCCCGAATAAATCAAACTGGTGTTCGAAATACCTATATTGCGCTTCGTGTAACCCAAGCTCGTGCGCACCCTGCCATTAAAAAATGAGGCGGCAACCTTACCACCCACTTGTAAAGCTAAAGACGGGCTACTGCCGTCAAACGAAACTTCGCCATTCTGAATATTACCGCCGGAAATAGCTTGGCCATCAGTTTCCAACCGATAGGTATACGGAGCAAACGCATTAGTTTTGATTAAAGTCATGCCTGTTCCGGCCATAGCCTGATAAGAAAAATACGGTGTAATATTTCCCTCAAGATAAAGGCGCATCACATTAAACAGATAGGGGTTTTGCGAGAAAAACTCCAAACGATTTTTTAGGTCAAATTCGAGGCGCAGAACCAACGGCAAGTTCTCATCACCGGAAAGCAGTACCGTACCATCTTTGAGAAAGTCGATAAATTTTGTGTCAGGCTCAAAAACCGAAACGATGCCCAAAAAGCGTTCCATCTCTCGATCAAGAACCTTGCGCTCTGCCTCATCCAGAGTACTTACCTCACCGATCTGCTCCAAGTATCGGTATACTTGGTCGGCACTATACGGCCTATAATGAGACAAATCTGTGATATAGCCCTTCATCGAGGCTGAATCGAGCAATTCGTATACCGAATCGTCGATGTCGACACCCAAGTTTCTCTGGGCGGACAAGGACAGCAACGGCCCCGAAAGCAACAGCAACAGCAGCACGCCAAAAACGGATACACACCCCGGCTTGGTCAAGCCGTTCTGGAATCTGAGCCAAACACCTACTCTAAAGACCTTCATTCACACCCCCCATGTCCGTTCCAGCCTACGGTTTCCGCCCCTGTCGGAAGCTCTATCCCGACAAACATAGAGACCGAGGCTTACAGTACTGTCTCAACACCAATCTTCAATCCAGACCATTGTGACGGTCAGTTACTGTACCCACTTTTATAGCTTTTTCAAGTATTTCCCTCTTGTCTAACAGCGAAACATATTATATGTATTGATCCCATTATCTGAAAAGACCCTGGAGCCTCCTTGAAATTTTCTCCTTCTGCCATGAAATCACGACTATGAAAATGACAACCAACCCGAATAATAGCCCCCCACGCCTGTCATCCGGCTCCCAACCGAGCCCCGAAAAACACGCAGAACAAAAACCGGCATCCTCTGCCAAGCCTATTGTTATGGTGATGCTCGGTACCCTGAGTTCCAGACTGCTTGGTTTTATACGTAATGCCGCAATCGCTTTTTACTTTGGTGCCGGAGAAAGAGCTGATGTACTCAATTTTATCCAGGCTATCCCAATGCTGCTGCGCCGCCTCGCGGCCGAAGGCTCTCTGGAAACCGCGCTGGTGCCGGAACTTTCCCGCAGCCGAGAGCGCAACCCCAACCTGAGCGAAAGCAGACTCATCTGGCGCAAACTGCTGGCCATCCAGTGGAGTATTATATTCCCGCTCTGTTTGTTGCTGGTCCTGTTTCCACAACAAATCATCGAATTGCTGACCGAATTTCCCAAGCGAGAGCAAACCGAGATAGCCAGCCGCATGTTGTATTTCATCAGCCCCTATGTTTTTCTCCTCAGTCAGTCCGTACTGCTCGGGGCCTTGCTGTCCAGCCGACAAAAATTCACCTTAAGTTCCTTCACGCCACTACTGTCTTCCATTGCCGTGATTGCCGCCACAGTATTGCTCCAATCCGTATACGATGTCTTTGCCGTATTGTTTGGAATGTTGGCAGGAATCATTCTGCAACTGGCCTTCCTGCTCCCCCCTATTCTGCGTTCCGGCTACTCTTTGATACCCGACTTTCGGCTCAAAGATCCGGCAATCCGCCGCATCCGCCAGGTATGGTGGCCACTGTGGCTCAGTACCGGCCTTTTAGCCCTAATGCAGTTTATTGCCAATTACCTGGCCTCCAGAGCCGAAAGCGGCAGTGTGTCGGCGATGACCAACGCTCTCATTTTCTTTCAGTTACCGCAAGGGCTAATCTATGCTTCTATCGCCAAAGTCTGCCTGCCCCGGATGAGTCAACTTCGCCGGTCGGAATCCGGCGACCACTCAGAACAGGCAAGCCAAGTGCTGCGCTATGGTTTACGCCAGTTGTTCATCTTGCTGCTGCCGGCAACTATCATATTATTCATCATGAGCGAAGCTCTGATTGCCGTAGCCTTCCAACGCGGGGCATTTCGCTTACAGGACACCTTGCTCACCGCTGAAGTCCTGCGCTATTATGCTTTAGGGTCTTTCCCCATAGCCGTCTTTCGCTTCCTTCAACAGTACCTCTACGCTCAGTCTCGAAGATTTCAGCCCCTATTTCAGGTGTTGGCCGTGACTCTGATTGATATACCCCTCTCCATTTTTCTGATAAATGTCCTAAATATGGGGGTAATCGCACTACCGATTGCCAACACCGCCAGTTATATAGTGGTCACTATCTATTCCTACTACGTGACAGCCCGATACAGCTCAGGTCTCCTGCAAAGGGCGCGCTGGGCAAACATTTGCACCGGATTGCTACCAAAATTACTATTCATTTGTGCCGGCCTGCTATTTTTCGATGCCGGTCTCAGATGGCTGGAACAATACCTCTTTGCCGGTAGTCCCGGATGGAGTCTTGCCCAATACGGGAGCAGCCTGCAACTTGCCTCCGGGAGTTTGGCAGACAGTAAAATATGGTGGTGGAGCGGAGGAGGCTCGCTGCGCAACTTTGCCGTTCTGGCCGTTCACGGCCTTAGTCTGCTGGCTTATTTTATGCTGCTCTGTCGCCTCTGCCGTATACCGCTGCTAAAGCAACGTTAAATCTAACAGCTAAAACAAGCCTCAAAAGCACATAAAAGGTACATAAAAAATGCTGACACTTCTCTGGCGTGTGCTTTGCGCAACCGTACAACTATGTGAAATTTTGCAGTAGTAAAGACTTACTCTAATGACAAAACTCACCCAAAACTTACCGATAAAATTTCTCACATTTAGACACTATTTTATCTCCAAATAATATAAGTTCCTGTAAAGAAATTCTAAATTGTTTTCAGTGCCAACCCCGGGCCAGTTTAATCCGACAAGATTACCGGAATAGGCAATATCACCAGTAATAGAAATCGTTCGTGATCTGAAGTGTACCCAATTTATTGGGGTACTGGCTATGGCACTGTTGTAACCGACTCTAATTTTTATTGTGATTTGTCGATTTATCATTTTTTCAATAATTTGATTGATTTTTTCCGTAGTCATGTCTTAGGTTATTTATGGAATATTGAAAAGATGCGCTGACCATACTTACGTACAAGTTCTAAAAATCTTCATTCCGTTCTCTCATTTTTTCCGAAAGTTCCTAATCTATAGAGAGATCCGTCAACTATCCGGCTTTATTCCAACTTTGTTGTATTCTCCAACTATTTTGGGGTGGAGACGTTTTCTATCTTGTTCTATAAGAATCTTATATGAATATAAACTGGTATTCTTTGATATGGAAACTTTCTCTGTTTCCGGAAATAAATTTTCGCAGAGACTCTTAATCTCTCCGGCGGGACTTCAGTCAGTCTCCAATTAAGCCCTCAATCTTCCTGATTCCGCTTCCCTGCCCGTTCTTGCAATAGTTTTTGCAAATCGGACAACTTAGAGCTGCCCGGTACACCCTGGATACTTTGAGTACTTTGGGCCGCACTGCGCATTGCATCCTGGATCTGTTCGTAAATCTCTTTCCGAAAGATCTTCACATTGCGCGGCGCGCTAATACCCAGACGCACCTGATCCCCTTTAATCTCAGTGACACTAATTTCAATAGTATCACTGACGATAATGCTCTGGCCTTGACGCCGAGAAAGTACAAGCACGGAAGCCCTTCTATAAGCCTTCAGGATCGAAATTCACGGCAGGTTCCGGGAGGCGCAAATCCGTAAGACTGTGCCGCACCGACCGGTGCTCATCACTGACAATAATCTGACGCCCGAGATTACGCACTTTGTTAAGTACCACAGGGCCCTTCATGTTGGCGGTGGAATCCCGGTCGTTGAGCGTTACTATCGAAAACGTGAGTAAATTGGCATCGCTTTCATCCTGGAGCCCGATACCGGAAAAATCTTCGAGAGCTGCCGGCTTAACGCTGTAATCGGATATCAGAAACTGCGGAGCCAGCAACAGAAAAGCCAGTTCTTCGTGTTCCATCGATTGTAACCAATAAAACGGCGGGTAGGTCGAATCGAGCAAGGCAAAACTGCGCAAATCCTCGAACGCATATAAACCATAGGGAAAATGGAATATCTGCCGCAGATCAATCTCGACTTCTCCCATGGCCTGAGTCTGTATTATCATTGCAATCCTAAACCGGGACTTTAACGCAGAAAGTCCATCAAACTGGTATTCATGGTGCGAGCCGCTACCATATAAGCCGCAGTCTGCGAATTTTGCAATTCCTTTAACTCTAAAATCGCCTGACTGATGTCCACCGAACGCTCTTCTGCATCCATAGTAGTATAATTCAATTGCTCTTCCTGCAACCAATTACCAATATTCTCCGCCCGCTCCCGGCGTGCCCCAAATGCCGTACGCACCGAGCTAACATTGGCAATACCGGCATCGATGGCCGCAAGATAGCGGCTGCCCACAGCCTCAGAATCTCCATTTAACAGAGCATCACGCAGGCCGACGACCACATCGAACAGAGAGGTTCCGCTCTGCTGTGCCTGAGTATCAATATTATATGGAGGCCGATTGTGCCGGGTCAGGCCAAGCACTTGCAGGTTCGTGCTGCCGTTTTCTTCCTGCAACCATATCTGGTGGGGTTCCGTACTCTGCAACACAACACCGCGATTCAAAGGAGAGATTTCGGCGCGGACCGCCGCGCCACTATCGTTAATCTTCGCCACAATCGTCTGAGCGTTATCACCTATTTCCAGAGGAATCCGGACACCGTCTATCATAAAACTGCCGGCCTGCTGCACCACAAAACTGTCACTGTTGACATCGCCGGCAATACGGTGTTCCTGTGCCCAGAACAGCTTGCTGCCGGGCACGGTCGCTTCAATATATTTCCCGTCAACAACTTCCAGAGAGCGGGCCTGATTATTGCCCACGTAGCGAACCTGAATAACCGCATTCTCGCCCAAACCGGGAACGAAACCTTCCTCACTGACGAAAGCGGTAGCCATTGCTTCTGTACCGCCAAACATCGCCGTACCATACTCATCGCGAGCATTGGCCACGCTGACCAAATCCCGTAACAATTCATTGGCCACAAGACCAATTTGCTTCAGATCATCATTGGCATAGGTGCCATTGGCACCCTGCACCGCCATAGTGCGCAGCTCCTGAAGATTACTCATCACTCGGTTCATCTGGCTCTCAGCCATCTGAAAACGCTCATTGACATGAATGACCTGATCACTGTACTTCTCCAGACGGCTCAATTGCGAAAGGTAACGCGAAGCGCGGGCCGCAGTAATCGTCTTCTCACCCAAATTATCATACTTCTGATTGCTGCCAATCTGATTTGTCAGGTTGTTAATTTTGGCATCTTTCTCTCTCGCATAGTGTCGAATATCATCACTACTCTGATATGTACCGGTACGAATATCCATAATTCACTCCTGAAGTATTTCACTTCAAAAAAATTTTCTTTAAGCACCAACCTGATTCATTAGGACATCCATTAGCTTATCAAACGTGGCAATAAACTTGGCCGCCGCATTATAGCCGTGCTGGAACTTTATCATATTAGTGAATTCCTCATCCAGGTTGACACTGCTAACCTCTTTGCGCATGTCCTGCAATTCCTTCAATTCCCCCTCAAAGGTACTGCGAAAGAGATCTGCCTGATGTTCTTTGCCACCAATTTCAGCAATATTGCCGGCAAAGAAATCACCCATCGTTTCACGACCGCCAAACATCAGAGGACGGTGTGCCAAACCGGCTATTTCCAAGGCAATCTCGTTATTACCCAAAGGAGCCTGACGGCCGTCGACGGTTCCGGCCAACAGGCTCGGCTTTGCCGAACTGATCGTACCCGGGTCCGTAAGGATAGCCTTATTCACCCGCACGGAAGCCGAAGGATTGCGCTGCAACTGAACCTGCCACTTGGCCGCCCCGGCCCCCAATCCACCATTTGCCGTATCTTGGCGCAGCAGCCAAACTTGGTCCGGCTGCCCACCGTCAAAAACGTTGCCCGGCTCTTCCTGACTTTGGCTCTGCATCAGCCCGCTGTACTGTGTCAGAAAATAAGAACTATCCTCCACGTAGGAAAGCGCGAAATTGCTTTCCGCAGTAGCGTGCAACTGCAAGTTTCCATTCCGATCCAAACGGGCTCTGACATCGCCACCCGACTGATTGATCCTTTCGATTACAGACTGCACCGTATCTGTCGCATTGTAAGGAACTCGAATAGTTCCATTCGGTGCCCCCAATGACAGCTCACCGCTAATGCCCAACACATCGGTAGGACTGAGCCTTTCCGTACCACTGATCTGATACAAACGTGTCTGATCAAAGTTGCCATCGCCGTTGCTGTCATAGTTACCCAACGGGTTGGTCGTCTCGCTGAACACCTCGAAGAAACTGACCCCGGTTTTACCATTGTAGCCGACACCGGAACTGTGGATTTCATTGACTTGCGCCACATAGGTCATTGTCAGCTCGTCAAGTTGCGTGATTTCCCGTCCCAGGTCCTCGTCCCGCAAATCCAGCAGAGCCTTGAGAGAGCCTCCCTTGAACTGCACCGGCTCGAACTCCGCCATCGTGTTGCCACTGCTTTTAGGCCAGATCACCTGAAAATAGCCGTTACTTTCAGAGCTGGCCCGCAACTGAAAATTCTGCACATCTGCACCCTGAATCAAGCGAAAACCGCCAACATGCACCTGATACTCATCCGTATCACGCAGATCCGTGCTGATATCGATATACTGAGAGAGCTCCTCTACCAACAGATCCCGCATGTCCATCAGGTCATTTGGTTGATCGCCCACAGCCAAAGAACGCAGGATTTCTTTGTTCAAATTGCCAATATTGTTCGCCAAGTCATTGACCTCATTGACCTGAATACGAATCTCTTCGTTGATCTGATTGCGCAGCCCATTCAATTGCTCAAAGCGCAAATTGATGTGATCCATCAGGTTTTGCCCGCGATAGGCAATCTGCTGACGGGCATCCAAGTTGGCAGGATCAGCAGAAAGGTCCTGCCACGACTCCCAAAACTGGTCGGCAACCTTACGGACAGAATTACCGTCATTCTCCCGGTACATCTGATCAATCCGGGCCAGATATCTGCTGCGCACCTGCCAATACGAAGACTTTTCCTGGGACTGTAAAATCTTGCTGTCAATAAAAAAGTCCCGTACCCGCTCTATCCGGGTGACAGCAACGCCGGTACCGATCTGCCCGGCCCGCTCCGGACGGGTCAGATCCGGTGCATACAGCGGGTCTGTAGGGCTCATGCGCACACGTTGACGGCTGTAACCTTCTGTCGAGGAATTGCTGATGTTATGCGCTACAGTACTCAGCGCAGTTTGATGCGCCATCAGGCCACGCTTACCCGTCTCCAACTGTCCAAACGTACTCATATCCGGCTCCTGAAATCCATCAAGCCTCTCGGCTTGCTATGCCTCTCCATTGAAAATACGTGCGGGGGCAGCAGCTCCTGACTGATACCGACCTCCCCCCCGACTGTAGACCTGCCCGAGGTCCAGCTCATCATCCTTGAGTGCCGCCAAAAAACCTTCAATCATTTCCTGTTTCTCTTGGCTGTAATACCGCAAGACCTGTAGTTCACTCTGACGATGTACCAAATTGTTGCGCAGCTCCTGCCAAATTTTACGCACGCGCGCGCGCTGCTCTGCGGGCAACAACGGCAACAATTCACTGAATTTCCACAACCGGGGAGGATCTTGCAACGACTCCCGATCCGGCTGTAGCAGATTCTGGAGTCCGATGCGCAATTCTAAAATCTGCTTGCTGATGCGACCCTGTTCCCGAGCCAATAATTCCATGCGCTCCAAATTCCGGTTCAAAGGCGACCAAGCCTTATCCTTTATGGCCTTTCGCGCTTCCCGGTATAAACCGGCCTGATCTTCGGAAAGTTCAAACAGCTTAGCAAAATATTCGCAGAGTTGTTCACAACATTCCACTACACTCAGCATACGGTCCTTCCCGAGTCACAGCCACAAGTACAGCCGAAGCATTAACAAAGCGACAAAGCTCACTAGTTTCTCGGTTATTTTGCCTATTCCATGAGAAAAAAATGGACAGAACAGAGTTTTATGACGTTCCGATACAACATTAACCAGCCGAAATTTTCCCGGCCCGACTTTCCCAAACCGGGGATAATTGCCATACTGTAATGATGGAATCCGAGCAAAAATACCAAGCTATTGCCCTCTGCATCATTGGTTTGGAGAAGATTTTACAAGACGAGTTGCGCTGCCTGAAACTCCCGACTGTGCAGAAACAGGCCGGTATCCTCTCCTTTTCCGGCAGTCTCAGCGACATCTTTTGCGCCAACTTCTCCCTGCGCAGTGCTGAACGTGTCCTCCTGGAAGTGCTAAACTGTGAAGTTACCGGATTTGATGATTTATTTGAGGCCTTGCAAAATGTTGCCTGGGAACAGTTTTTTAGCCGTGAAGACAGCTTGGTTGTAGAACGGGTACGCATCCGCTCCCACCGCCCGGATCAGAGGGCAGGACATTCCAAACAATCCCAAGAAAAACAGGGGGCCATCCATTCCCAAGTAGCTTGCCAGAGTGTAGTGCACAAAGCAATATACGGGCGTTTGAGCCAACATTACGGCCTTGAACGGCTGCCGGAGAGCGGCGTCCGCCGCTCTCTCCGCGTCTATATCGAAAATCGACAACTGGGCAACCGACAACCTGTCGCTATTTGCCGCATCACTTTGGACTGCTCGGGAGACGCCCTGCACCGTCGCTCTTATCGCAAATTTACCGGTCCGGCCCCGCTGAAAGAAAGCATAGCTGCCGGTCTTCTCCTGTTTAGCGGTTGGCACCGCAGAATACCACTCCTCGACCCATTTTGCGGCTCGGGAACTCTGGCCATAGAGGCCGCCCTTTTCGGTTTAGGTATTGCGCCGGGACTGCACCGCCGCTTCGCCATGGAATCGTTCCCCCTCCTGCACGGTCCAAACCAAGACCGGAAACAAAACGAAAGGATTGCTGATCTCCGTTCCGGCAAACAGGAGGAAGCCAAAAAAAATTTAGCTCTCAGCCGAAACCCGGAATCGGACATGAGTCTTCGTGTCTTTGCTTCTGACTGTGATGCCCGAACACTGGAGGGTGCCAAGGCCAACACAGAGCGTGCCGGACTGGCCGGCTGCATACAGTTCTGCCGGGCCGAAGCCCGGCAGTTGCAACCTCCGGCAGAAAATGGCCTGTTGCTGTCCAATCCACCTTACGGCCAACGATTGGGCGACCGACAATCCATACGCCGACTCTATGCCGAATTGGGAGACTTGGGCCGCGACCGATTTTCCCAATGGGCCTTGGGCTTCATCAGCGGCAGCCCGGACTTTGAATACGATTTTGCCGGCACAGCCGACCGCCAATACCATTTGGTCAATGGCCAGGAAGACCAATTTTTCTATTACTACGCCGCACCCTAAACCCTGTAACCCCAGAAGCCCCGTCACAACAAAATGGTGGTCGATTGCCCGACTTTTTACCGCTTGAAGGCGAATGAAATGTCCTATATGATCGACTTTAAATCTGTAAATGAGAACTCACATGACGAAACGATTATTCTTTGCCGGCCTTTCGTGTCTACTTCTGCTCAACAGTTGTCTGAGCCTGAAAATTGTGCTGCGCCTGCCCCAAAAATCCGGTGAGCATGGCACTCTCGAGTTGGAATACCGGCTCAGCGAAGATCTCCAAAACATTTCAAACTATCCTTATCCACGTGATGATATTGCCCCAATGCCTTTGCCTCTCTGGGAATGGGATTTCCGCAGCATTGCGGCCCAAAGTGAGACAATAGAACTACTCAACTATTCCTTTCGGCAGGCACACAAGAAGGGTGATGCAGGACTTGTCCGCGCTACACTACGCTTTGCCGGAGAAGATGATTTGCGCTTATTGCTGGGCAGGGAGATCCAGTGGCGCGACCGGCAGTTCCGTTGGCAGCTTTCTTCCAATGACGTGGAGAACCCTGATGCCAGCTACCCGCAACTTGATGGAGATCTAAGCGCAGAAGAGCACTTGCTGCTGCAACAGGTTTTTGCCGGACAAACCTTGGATATCCTTGTCACCGGCGGCTCATCCACATCAACTGCCTACCAACAGCTAACCATGGCAGACTTTATCACCGGGAAAGAAAGCATTGACATCTCGCAATGAACTTCTCTACAATTATCTCAGGTTTCCAAGTTTCACCCGATGACTCCAAACCCACTCAGGCCCACTTGGTGCATTCCACCGCTAAAACGGGGGAAAGGTCAGGCTTGATGCATTCAGGCTTGGGTATTATTGTGGAGCACCATCACAAAACGATGAGAACTTCTTCAGAGGTCCTCTTCAAAAGTGCTCTTTGATTCACTTCGCCCTTGGGAGTCATTCCGGGTATTCCAAATATTTTGCAACAAAGGAGTTCTTATGCCAATTATTTTGTGTAGTGGATTCGATAAAAATCTATATTCTACCGTCCGCATTGAAGGCGGTATTGACCGCAACACCCCGATCATCACCCTAAAAAAAGGGGACTTGGCCCTCAGCTTGGAGACCATTGTCCGGCGTGCGTGCGACTTGGAATCAGACACGGAAGACGGCCGGATACCGGAGAGCCTTTATACCATGCGCTACGTTATTCTCAGCGGTAGCCGCAATGACTTGGACGATACAATGGCAGGCTTCAAAAAAACCTACAAGCTCGCTGCAGGTTCGGCAATTTTTGCCATGCTCACCGAAACGGCCAAAACCTGGACTCTGGAAGACTACTTAAACGAGTTGGCCCGGGAACATGAAGAAATGCGCCAATATCGGACAAACCAAGTAAATAAAGGCAACCCCATGATGCTACACGAAGACTCGGATTCAAGGGGAGCAGAAGACCCTAAAGTCTAAAGGAACGGACAAGCCCGGATTTGCCGCACTCCGGCTGAATGCACCGTCGCACTATCCACACGGCCCCTTGTGGGTATTATGTTTCCGCCGGACCGGCAAATCATGGCCTAATATCCGTACGTGCCTCGATCTTACTTACGGATATCTCCCTTGGTTGCCCGTTAGCTATCTAATTTGGTTGACTATCTAATCGCCGATTGCGAACGTCCCCGTAGCACCGCTACCGTACTATTGTCAAAAGTGGAAACCTTACTAACCTGGTCTTCGATTAACTTTCTGACTTTGTCATTTTCATTCTCAAACTCATACACAAAGACCGAAATCAAATTCCGGTCATAATAATCAATTTTTTCGATTTGAGTCTGTAAAATAACGGCATCTACTTCTGTATTTTGTAATTTCGTATAATCCACAATTTCACAGATAAACTTAATTGTTTCATTATCATAAGGGTTGAGATAACTTACTCCTATATAAGAGTTTTTTGGGAATTTGACATGAGACAGCACACCACAGCCTGTCATAGAAACGTCGCACAACAGAGCATTGATAGCTTCGCCGCCGGCCTTAAATTTATTACCGTCCTTACGCAGCGGCACGATAGCCGCAGAAGTCTGTAGTTGCTTTCGGTTGTAACGCCTCACCCCAAAAACGATCTCCGGCTTCTTGCTGTGCTCCATTACCAACAATTTTTTCCGCTTGCGACTGCTGCTATAACCCTTAACTCTGCTGGTATATATCGCGTGGTCTCCATCCTTAACCAATTCAATTTTAACCATGGCTCCTTTGGCAACACTACTCGGAGTCCCATTCAGCAACTGAATTTCGAAATATCCCCTATGGTTGGAACGCAGTTTCCCGATAAAGCGGGTATTTTCTGCCTCATCGTTAGCATCTTCCGTCTCTATATCCAGATAAAATCTGGAACCTTCAGAAATTTTACAGGTACTGTTGACAAATATATTTTTGTGCAGGAAGTTTTCCAATTTTTGTGTCATGCTAAAAATATAAAACCTTGCCAGTTCGATATCACACAGAAAATTTTCCTGATGCGTATACGTCGCCCGATACACTTGACGCATAATACTCTGACCAAAGCGATAGCTGTAAAAGATTTCTAAAAAACGAGGTATTTGAGTATTCCGGAAGTAACCTTCCAAAAAGACTCTCTCATCTTCCGTGAACTCTGCTGAATCAGCCAGTTCTCTAAATTTCTTTGGAGAAAATTTGAACGCGGAGACCCTCTTGGCTTGCCACAAGTTCAGATAACGGCTGACCAAAACGATAATCATAAATGCACCCAGACAAGAAACTACAATCAAAAATGCAATGGCACTGGTGTTGGGTTGTATTGTTGGCAATACGTTCATACCCTTCTCCCTTTCTTCAGATCAACCTAAGACAATTGCGACAAACCTTCATTCCACGCTGAATAGACAAAATTGGCACGAACAGAGTAAATCCTCCGGAACCTTAAAAAGCCCCCCAAGACTGAAACTATTGTTATTATGCGACTTTTCTCCATTCAAGCCAATTCACTAATGATCTGTTCTGTCAGTGGAATAATTTCGTATTCCACCAAATCTCCAATAGTTACGGTATCCATGTTCTCGATTGCACTCGTCAAATCATGGAGAAACGGCCCCAACCGGATAAATAACCCAACCAAAGTATCGTTGTCCTTGATTTTCCCCTGCTGTAGCAACTGTTCCAACAAGAGAGACAGCTCGGAAACACAATATAAGCTCTGCTGTATCTCCCCACTTTGCAACCGAGAGACCGATTCCTCCATATCCCTAATTTTTTGCTCCAACTGCACTTTAATCTCATGGACATTCATATCACAGAATGTTCTTGGCTGAGTCAATTCCACATTCGGGGACGCATCAGACCCCTCCCTGCTCCGGGTTTCCGACTGTTCCCCAGAACGCGATAACCAAACGCCGTAATCCTCATAGAGATCATTCAGCAACTGTGAAATATTCTCTAAGATCATGGACATCCGGTCTTTATCCCCAGAGACCGCCTCCCCCTGCCACTGTTTGACTGCCTCGGCATTGCACTCGCCGTCCTGAAAATAACACCACAATTCCAAGCTGGCCTTCAGCTCTGTTATCAGTGGATTCTCGTGATTCCCCTGCCCTATTTCCCACTCATTCCGGGCATCTCCGTCACCGCTCAGGCACATTTCTGCCCGGGAAACACCACGTTCCAAAAGTTCCAGCAAGGTACCCGTATCACTGAAGAAATCCTTCAGGAAAATAAATTTTCGATCCTCAAATGCCTCCTTGGCAATCCGGAAATAATCACCCAAAATTTTCAATGATTCTAAGACTGTATTTTCACTCTCTGCAACGACACTTTCATGGGCCTTATTCAGTTCCGTCCCGCTATATGCCTGCATTGGGACACTGCGGAGTTCCAGCACTCCAACCTCGCCTAATTCCTGCTGAAACAAGTCAAAATCCCATTCACCGGTCAGCTGATCTGGAGCCACATAGCGTTTCCCGTCCAGTGTGAATCTTTCGAGATAATAACCATCCGATTCCATCCAATTAATGATACCGTCCAGCACTTCAGCCAATGATTTTTCACTCTCAAACCGGACATCCAGTTCTTCACCATTCAGTAATACTTGCACGAAAATTTCCTTTGTGGTATCTCTCCCGGATATCCTGTATCCCTGTTCCGCGTCTCCGATCCTCATCCTGATCTCACGGCAAAAACAACCCAAACAAACCCTAAAATCACTTTTGACAAGAGGGTATAGCCTAAGACTCAGATGGAACTTTTACTTTGCCCGCCAACCATAACCTATGTTCCTCAAACATAAAAGACAGGAATCTGAACAAGACTTAATATAAACCAACATTTGGGGGACTCCATCAAGATTCGCACTCCCTTAAAAGTGCAGATAAAACAGTCTCCTCACTTCATCCGTTGAATATGGCCGAACCAGGGTGAAGTCAGACAACGAACGCAACCTTTGGGGTGGCAGTTTCACCGGACGTAAAACAGAACGAAATGAAGTAGAACCCCACTCCGAAAACGCCGATGTTTTCACAGCATTTACCTCACATTTCTCCGGTAGCCGTAGCCGGTTACCCTTGCCCTTGCGTAATGATCTGTCAACCCGGATTTGTCTGTATCCCGACACAGATCGGACAAATCCCAACATAAAATAAGCCACCCTCCTGTGGAATTATTCGGATGGAACCACTTGGAACTTGGAAGGCAACCACAAAATCAGGAGAGCACAAGGTCAGGAAAGCAAATTCTCGATCTCTTTCTGTGCTTCGGCCTTTTCTTTAACTCCGGTCTTCTTTATCGCTTTGCGAATGATGGAATCCAATTTATCCTGAGAAAAGGTCTCTTTTAATTCCTCAATCAACTCCAGAATTTCCACACTGTGATTAATATTATATATCTTGGTCTCATCGTGGAAAAATAGCTCTTCCAACTGATCAATACACTCACCAACCGTGCGCGACATGCACCCGGTCTCCTTGGAAGCTTTGCGCTCCAGAACCTCTTCCTTCTTTCTTGACCTCTTTACTTCGCGGTCACGCCTTTCTAATTCTGTTCTCTTCATTATCCACCTCTCAAATCTCAATTACCAAAGAGCATGGCATCTTCAATCGTCTTTATAATGATTCTGAATCTGCTCAATAATAGGGTAAATTTCAAGAAAAATTTCCACAAGCTCAGGGTCAAATTTTGAACCCTTCGAGTTTTGGAGTTCCTCTCTTACCTCTTCTTTCGACCATGAATCCTTGTATACCCGTACCGAAGACAGAGCATCAAAAACATCACAAAGAGCAACGATTCTGGCTTCTATAGGTATTTCTTCTCCTTTTAAACCTTGGTTTTTGCCATTCTCATCCAAGGCCAAAGGTTCCCAAGTATCCTCATCTACGTACCCGGGGTATCCCGAACCATCCCAATTCTCATGGTGGCGCAACGCAATATTCCGAGCCACAGCATCAAGTTCAGACTCTTTATTCCGAAAGAGTTCCGCACCTATTACGGTATGCCCCTGCATTACCCGGAATTCCTCCTCGGTAAGACGCGCCGGCTTCTTCAAAATCACATCAGAGATACCGACTTTTCCCACGTCGTGGAGCATTGCAGCCATGCGCAAGTTATCACAATATCGCATTGTCTCGGTTAAGCCTAAGTTTCTGCGCTTAGCCCATGATTTGTATACTTCAACGGCAAAAGTACCCACTCTGTTTACATGGGCCCCGGTTTCTTTGGGGTCACGCAAACTGGCCGTACGAATCATCCTCATCAGAATCGCACGGGTCATCTTGGCACGTTGCAGGGCAACGGTGGCAACAGCCGCATAATGCCCCAAGAAAGCTTCATCCTCTTTCCGGAAAGCGATGACCTCTTCACGGCCTTCGTCTCCATCCTGAGCATTCAACAACTGTAAAACACCCAAAACCTCATTCTGGTTGGTAATTAAAGGAAAAGATATGCTTGACTTCGTATGGTAGCCCGTCTCTTCATCAAAACGACTGCTAAATTGGTACGGGGCAGAGTTGTCAATCTTATACATGTCGGAAATATTGATCATCTCTCCGTGGGATGCAGCATAGCCGGAGATGGTACTATCATCAATGTCCAAAGTAATACTCAGATATTTTGAACGTTCATTTTCGGGCTTATCCTTGTCTAAAGTATCATTTTGTGCACTACGAATGCATAATCGGTTATTTTCTACCGTATAAATAGAACCAGCATCTGCTCTGACAGCCATTCTTGCTTCATAAAGTATCTGATCCAATAATAATTCAACATCTTGAGTCTGATTTAATTTCTGATCAATTTCTAAGATCAGGTCAAGCTTTTTATCTATTGTCATAATAACTTACCATCCATCTCGTAGCTTAATCGACGCCTCGACAACACTTCGCACAGCCTTTCAAAGCCCTTTAAAGACTCCGACAACCCTTTTGCACAGTACAACATTTTGCCGAAACAGAGAAAACCATCCCTTTCCAACCTGCCGCAAGCAGAAATAACGATACTGAGGCGTGGCCAAAGAACTTTCCACTGCAATATATTAGTGAAAATGATAGCACATCTGCAATTGAGGCCGGCAACTGAGCCTATCCGAAAAGAGAATTGTTTACAAGGATAAACCACTGTTTAAGTCCTGTCAGTGCTCTGTATAACTCTATACCTTTCGTCCGCCGGATAATTTTACGGCTCTGTGGTGATCCCAAGTCCCAAATTCCCAATTCAGACAATTCTGAATTTTATGTTTATCTTACCCGGACATACTAAGCCTATATTTACGAAGAAAACTTTACATCAGAGTAAATGGCAAAACAACCCGATTTACCCTACAGAGAAAATAATACACGGGAGACTCAAATGTTCCGGACAGGGTGTCCGGACAGCGGCCAATTTTGTGTCGCCTAAGGAAAAAGACTTGGTAGCCAAGTTGAAAGCCAAGGAACATAGGTCACCAGCAACACCAATACCAAAGAAATCAGGAAGAACGGTACCACATAGCGATAGATCTTCAACAGGGGCACCCGAAAACGATAGGAAGCTAAAAATAGCGACAGTCCCACAGGCGGAGTGATATAGCCCAGTTCCAGATTGAATAAGAAGATAATACCCAACTGCTCCGCAGGAATCATAAAAATCTCACCCAAAGAGCTGATCAGCGGGGCCAGTATGTAAATAGCCGAAAAAATATCCAAAAAGCAACCGGCCAGCAGCAGCACAACATTTACTAAAAATAAAAAGCCAAATGAACTTTCAATATGATTCGTGATATAATTCTGCAAAAAGCCATGAAAATTAAAGAATACAAAATGGTCGGAATAAGAACGGGCAAATCCTATAACCAAAAGTATTCCCCCCATAGTCATAAATAGATTTCGGAAGATTGTCGGCAGCCGGCGCAGACCATAATCGCGATGGATGACCAAATTCAAAATCAGTGCATAACAAACCGTCAGGGCACTGATCTCACGTGCTGTGACCTTAAAATAGAAATAGGCCAAAAAGATAAATAGCGGCAACAACAATTCTCCGGCTGCGACCCACCCTTTATGCAACAAGGCCCTGGAACTCTGATCCGCGATGACCGGCTTGCGCGATTGCTTGCGAGCCTGCCATACCACCAGTACACACAACACAAATGTAATCAACAGGCCGGGTAACAATCCGGCCAAAAACAAACTCTTGATGCTGACTCCAACCTTCGTCCCGTAAATAATAATTGGCAGGCTGGGCGGAAACAGCAACCCCACACTGCCGCAAGTTGTCAGCAAACCTATTGAAAACCCTTTGCTGTAACCGGCCTTCTGCATGATGCTGTAGAGCAAACCACCCAGAGCCAAAATCGTGATGCCCGAAGCCCCGGTTACGACCGTAAAAAACGTGCTGGTAACAATGACCACAATACCAATGCCACCAGGCAAATTGCGGCACAAATGCTGAAAGAAGTCAACCAAACGCTTACTGGAATTGCCCTCAGACAAAATAAAACCGGCCAAAGCGAATAGCGGCAGCGAGTTTAAGTTACCCTCACCTGTGAACAAAGTATAAAATGCGTTGGGTATTAATTCGACTTGGCCAAAGTTTAGATTGAATAAAACGTAACTCACTCCGGCTAAAGTCAGAAAGATTGGAAAACCAAGTAAGAACAACAACAAAGTGAAACCAATAAGCCAATACCCAATCTTGGCAAAACCGGAAAAGAGCAAATCTTCCCGGACAAAGAGCTTTTCCTGCTCTTCAAACGATAAATTAATATCATTCATGTAGTAATGTAATATAGAAATCTGGGACAGATACCAAGCCAGAGCAATACCGGCAATCACAAGAAGCACCCGTAACCAGCGCGGCAAAGGTGCCTCTTCGGAAACGACCGGAGAGGTGCCCAGCATAAGACGCAAGATAAACAAACCAATGGATAAGGGAAAGAGATAGAGAATCAGGCGCAACGGTATCACACCGATCATTTCCTCACCGACAAAGCTCTCCAAAAAGACCCAAGAGGAAATGCCAATCATCAGCAGAATCACTGTAGCCCAGAACAATTTGACAGAACTAAGCACCCGCTGCCAACCAAACGGCAAATGGATATTGATAATCGACAGACCTAAATGCATATGCTGACGCTGAGTATAAAGACCCGCACTCAACGCCAAAATAAACAACAAGTGACCGGAATACTGCTCAGAACCATACAGACCCGGCAAATGAAATAAATTGCGCAGTATGATTTCCAGAAGTGGCAGAGTAAACAAAAGACACACGACGACGACATTGCCCAAGTCTTCAAAGCACCTCAGCCACTTAGCCACCGGTCGGAGATAGCCCAACTCCAAAGTATTTAAGCTTCCGGCAGACATAACTCTCTCCTGTTCCCGACACAAACAATACGTACGTTTGAAAATCGCTTAGCGCGTCTGAATAATTTGTCGGGCGCGTTGATATAGATCATCGGAGATCGCACGGTTAGAGCCAATCACCTGAGGATATCCCTTCTCGTGAAAGGCGTCCTGCCAAGCCTGCTCGGCAGCCTCGGTAGGAGCATAAACCTTTAAGCCTTTTTTCTTCATTACTTCAACGGCTTTAATGTCCTGCTTCTGTGCCACATCTGAAAAATTGCTGATCATTTTCTGCATCTCACTCCGGATAACGGCCCTGTCAGCAGCACTGATTCTACGCCAACTGCGACTTGAGACAAGCACGGCTCCCAAAAGCGGCGCGACCTTCGAGTCGATCATATGGGGTGTAAAGGCAAACCATTGGTAAGCCAGAGCACCTATCGGAGTAGAATAGAAACCGGACAGAAGACCATTTTGCAAAGAGATAAAAGTATCAGAGAACGTTACAGTCGTAACCCGAAAATTTAAGGCCTGCCAAGCCGCCTGCAATTCGGGCTCAGAAGGGCTGACTCCCAAACGCACATTGCCAACATCATTTGGTGACCGTATGTCATCCTTGTAAAACATATAAATCCAGCCGGAGAATGCCCAGCCCAAGACTTCATAACCCTGCTTGGCAAAATCTTTGTTGAAACCGGGTGTCAACTCATCCATTATCATCTGCAAATCTTCTTTAGTTCTGACAAAATACGGCAAGCTCAGCACCAAAGTTTTGGGAACCACAGATTTCAAAGCAACCGCAGTAAAAACCCCGGCATCTACGGAACCCAGTCGTATTTTTCGCAGCACTTCCGTTTCTTCTCCGGCCAGTCCATTGCCGTAAATCCGAATGCGCACTCGGCCTCCGGTCTGTTTTTCAATCTTCTCCACCCCGGCGTACAAGGTATCATTCCACGGAGAATTATCGGGAGTAATCGTGGCCAGCTTCAAGACAGTTTGAGATTGGAGACCTACAGCTATTCCGAAAACAGGAACAAGGACCGTAACGATGATAAAAAATGTTGCCCGATTCCATAGAATAGCACAAAGATTCGGGAAATAGCTCTTACTGAGGGAAGTCAAAAACATTATTCCTCCTGGAAAACACCTGTAAAAATATGTTTCCGTACCGGATACAAACAGCAAACGAAACTCTGATAAATCACAGCACAGGAAACGAAATTCTGTAGAATATCTAGAGAAAATATTCCTCAACTTTGTCGAATAAATACTCAGCCTGTTGCTGATAAAGGAGAATCAACAAACGATTTGGAATATTCTCCTCCGCTTTGATATCCAGAGCCTTATTCAAATACTCTTTGAAGCGTTCTTTATCCTCGGCCGGATTTTCCTGATTGGCCTTGGTCCAATTCGCCATAGCAACGTAGAGACTGGGATCTTGCCCACCGGAAAGGCGTGCCCCCTCACGGTAATGATGATCCACCACAGCTCGCTTATCCTGCCAGTCAATTCCCCGACTGCCGTAATACTCTTCAAAAAAGGGCTGAATCAGCTCCGGACTGTGATTCAGGGCTTCCGCAACTTGAGAGACGGGTAACGAACCCATAACGGTCACCATCGAAGTATGCAGACTGCCCTGACCATAGTCCGGATCAATCTGCATCGCCCGCCACAGCAACAAAATGGGACGGGAGACACCGGTCAACAGCTCAAAATCAAACGGGTCAAGCGCGAAGGCACCCAACCAAGCTAAACCACCCCAATATAGAAATGGGACATCCTTTTCTTCCATTAAATACAGCAGATCATCCAAGTTGTCGGCTTGAAATTTTTCTTCAAAGCCCTTACTCTTATATCTTTGCCGCAGGCCTTCCACAATACTGTCTCGGCCACGCAAATACATGGCTTTGGTTCTCACCTGCATTTTCTTTTTTTCGGAAAATGACTCCTGTTGCTCCATCTTTGGCTGCAAGAAGCCTCCGGCATACATCACGGCTATTTGACCCGCACCAAAATTTAGATCAGGACTATCCGGTACCGCATCACGCATTAGTTCCGTCATCTTCAATATAGTTGGAAGCGCATCTTCCACCAAAATTGGATCGGAGTCACGGGTAAAACTATTGCCATTCACCCCTCCACCGGTAAACATCTTTCCGACAGAAGACAGGGCCCCACGCTTAATTGAAGCACAAGAACCGAGGCTCAGAACCAATAGCAAAAACAAAGCTACGCAGTATAAATTCCTGATCATCATTGTCAATTCATTAGTCCTATAGCCGTTGTATACATCAGATCTCTCACAGACGAACGCAAATTTTATTGATCCCATTGCGGCATAACTCACCCATATTACCGCCCCTCCATCATAATAAACGCACAGCTACAATGCATTCTTTTCCGACAACCTCATGATGTGCTTCATAAATTCATCTTTGCCAAACAGACTGATAATATCCAGCAAAATCAAATAATGCTGGTCTTCGTGCACAACACCGTGAACATATTCCCCGCTGATACCTGAAATAATTTGCGGAGGCGGTTGGACCTCGCTCTTGTTGTACCGGATCACCCGATCTACCTTATCAATAACGATACCAACCAACACCTGGCTAATCTTCAAGATGATGAATCCGCTCAACAAGCACTCTTCCTCAGAAAGTTGGGCAGGCATAATCCCAAAACGCTTATGAAGACTGATGATTGGGATGACTTCCCGGCGCAAATTTAAGATGCCCTCAATATAGTTTGGCGTATTCGGCATAGCGCGCACCGCCTCGACCCCGTGAATCTCTTTGACATATTGAGTATCAATGCCATAATATTCACTGCCAAGCTGAAAAGTAACTAATTGTACCTGTTCACCAGCCATCCGACTCATCCATTCCCACAGACAAAGGAACAACACCCGTCTGCAAAACTACCTGCGCGGTGCCATCTTACAGATAGCTTTCCAACTGCGCAAGGGAGCCCGCCCAAACCGGAATATGGCCGAACCCGAGTAGCCGCCCGTTCCCGCGTTCATCCGTCACAGTCCTGTTTCGACCTCGTTCCGGCCCATGTTGCAGAGCCACTCAGAACCTATCCGGATTTTATCTCTCTCAAGCAGCAATCTGATGAATGCTGCTTGAATCGTGGCGAATGCGAACCCTTGTTGCACCTAATTATTGAAGCAGAAATGTATAAGCAACCCAGGCTGACGGGAGGGACAGCTCTAAATCGGCAATCTGTCCGAAATGGACATTTTCCGAAACTTGCGATATGGTGTGGACTCCTGCAAAGAGCTATTCATCACGCATGTACGGAGTACAAGCCATGCCATCCAAACCGAAGGTACCGGGGCCACAGGTACAGAGCCTGCAAGATACACTTGAGCCCAGACATTTTGACTGTGGTCTTCTGCGTGATGCTGTGGAACAAGCCGTACAAAATGCCTGTATCCGACTGCCTCCGGATGTAGAACGCAACTTGGAATTAGGCCTGAAACAAGAAAAATCTGACCTGGCAAAAGAAATTTTGCAACAGATCATCGATAACAGCCAACTGGCCCGCAATGAACAGATTCCATTGTGTCAGGATACCGGTTTGCAGGTGGTCTATTTGAACGTAGGTCGCTCCGTCCACTTTCTCTCTGATCCATATGAGGCCATTAATGAAGGCATTCGGCGTGGTTACACAAAGGGCCATTTGCGCAAATCAGTCGTAAGACATCCGATAGACCGCCAAAACACGGGAGACAATACCCCGGCAGTAATTCACACTCGGATTGTCGAGGGCAACAAGGTTCAAATTACCCTGGCACCCAAGGGTGCCGGCAGCGAAAATATGAGTCGGCTGAAAATGTTTTCTCCCTCGGCAGGCCGGGAAGATATCGCTCAATATGTAATCGAAACCGTGACCCAAGGCGGCGGCAAACCCTGCCCGCCCTTGATTGTGGGCCTAGGTATTGGTGGTAACTTCGAGAATTGTGCGGAACTTGCCAAAGAAGCCCTGCTCCGCCCCTTAAATGACAACAGCCCGGACCCAATTGCGGCCGAAATGGAAGACGATTTGCTCCGGCGAATCCTCGAATGTGGTGTGGGCCCCATGGGACTCGGCGGTCGAACCAGTGCCATCGGCGTAAAAGTCAATGTCGCTCCGTGTCACATTGCCTCCCTGCCTGTGGCTGTCAATCTCCAATGTCACGCCGCCCGTCACGCAAGCATTATTTTGTAAATTCCTTCCAACAAGCCCTCGCCGAAAAACTCCGAACGGCATACCCACTTTGCCTTTTTGCTCCTTCGTCTCTATGTACCATTTGCCCAACTATCACTGCCGGTAGCCGACAAGGTACAGGTACGGGTTCCTATTACCGACAACGCAGGCAAGACCGAAATAATTTTATGATTACTATTCCTGTTTTTCGGCAGTCTCAACTATCTCAAAGTTTGTGCCCGGCCCGGCAGGGAAAGAGCCGTGCCGAATGTCTCAAGGCCAAGGCCCGGCAAAAGAGGCCGGGGCCGACTTCCACTTTTGTCAGTTACAGTAATGGTACGGAAGACAGATAAAAAGACGTCAAGAGAGGCCAAGAGAGATCAAACGGCCGAAGGAAATGCACGCCCCTGAGTCAGGCAGTAGATCTCATAGGCATTCAGGGCCGCACCGCGCAGTAACTGATCCCCGGACACAAAAAAGTCCAGGCCGGAATCTCCATAGACCAAATTGTGGCGCAACCGCCCAACCTCCACCGCATATTGACCGGAACTGTGGAGTGGCATCGGATACAGGTACTCCCCAGGCTCATCCACAACGCGCAAACCTCCTGACCCTGCATCCTGGCCGGGACCTCGACTAAGGCCGTGGCCCCAAGCTTCGCGCACCTCCGCAAGACTCACGGCCCGCCGCAAACGCACCGTAATCGCTTCGGCGTGGGAGCGCAGCGTCGGCACGCGCACACAGGTCGCACTAACCTTGATGTCCGGGCGTTGCATGATTTTTTGCAGCTCCCAGACTAATTTCATTTCTTCTTTGGTGTAGCCATTCTCTTGAAACTGATCTATCTGCGGTATCACATTATAAGCCAAATTGTGCCGGAAATGCGCACTGGTATCATCGACACCATAGCCCATAAACCCGGAGGTCTTCTCGACCAGCTCGTCCATCGCCGGCCGGCCGGCTCCGCTGGCCGCCTGGTAGGTTGCCAATTGTACACTCTCAATACCCGCCAGAGCTTCCAGCGGGGCCAAGGCCATCAGTGCCACAGCAGTAGAGCAGTTTGCATTGGCCAGTAAACGCTGGCCACAATAGGCCGCCGCATTCACGGGCGCCACCAGCAGAGGAACATCTTCGTCATAACGCAATGCCGAAGAATTGTCGATCACTATGGACCTCTTTGCCAGCTCGCGGGCGTACTTCTTGGCAAAATCGCCGGAAACACAGAGAAAGAGTACTTCGCAGTCACTTACGCGCTCAACCCCGAACTCCTGAACTTGTAGCCCGGAACCTTGATAGTCCACTCTTCGTCCTGCCGAACGCTTCGAACCGAAGAGCTGTAGCCTTGTAGTTTCCGGCTCATGCCTTTCAAACAAGGCCAACAGAGTCTCACCCACAGCCCCACTGACACCGACAATTCCTACATTCATATGCAATTCCCGACAAATGAAATTTTACAGACAGACACCGAATGACGGTACCACCCCTTTAAATCAGGACAAGAGTCCCTATCTTGCCGGAACACCCCCACAAATCCCGATCTCGGAAAACCGAAATTACAGGGACAGTCTCCTGCTAACCAACGGCACTCAAATCTTCCACCCGATGGGCAGCCGCATGGGCGGCAAGAGCCGCATCTCCCACCCCAACAGCCAGTTGCCGAAACGGCGTGCGGCGTGCGTCACCAATGGCAAAAAAACCGGGAACCGCACTCTCCATATGCTCATTGACTTCAATAAAGCCCTGTCCATCCTTTTCCACTTCGGGAAACGCTAAATCCGTGATCGGAATCGAACCGACAAATATGAACACCGCATCAAATTCTTCCTCGTATACTTTATCAGTCGCAAGATCTTTCAAACGGACCTTTTGGACTTTGTTCTCTCCCAGTACCTCCAAGGCCACTTGGGAAAGCCGCACTTCAATATTCCCGTTGTTTCTGACCCGATTCGCCAATGCGTCTTGGGCACGGAACTCGGCGCGGCGATGAATCAACACAATCTTGTCACTGAGATTCGACAGATAATGGGCCTCATCGCAAGCGGCATCTCCTCCGCCAACAACGAGTATCTTCTTGCCTTTGAAGAAAGGCCCGTCACAAGACGCGCAATACGAAACGCCGCGACCGATCAGACGCTCTTCCCCTTCAACCCCCAACGGACGGTGGACCGCACCCGTTGCAAGAATCACCGAAGGAGTTCGCACGACCCCGGTCTTCGTCTTGATCGAAAACAACTCGCCCTCGCGCTCCAACTTCAGCACTTCATTGACGACTAATTCTGCCCCAAAATTGCGTGCCTGTTGTTCCATCCTTTGAGAAAAGTCAAAACCTGTAATCATCTCCGAAAAACCAGGGTAGTTTTCCAATTCCGAAATGATCAGGGCTTGCCCGCCAAAAGCATAGCGTTCCAGTAACAACGTGTCCAAATTGGCCCTCGCACCGTACTGCGCAGCTGTCATGCCGGCCGCGCCACCACCGATGACCACAATATCTTTATCCCAAGGCCCTTTCGCCATATAACCTTCCTAACATGTAAATCCGGCCCACACAGGGGACCCGTGTGGGCCGGACACCACAATGAGTATTCAATTACTGCTCTTCAGCCATTCCCTCACGACCGCCACGAAACGCTCGGCCAGCGCATCGGCTTCCCGAAAATCATTTGCCGCCTGAAAAAGCAAATACGCTCGCAGAAAATCATGCTTCTGAAAATAATGTTCGGCCAGTTTATACAGACCCGCACTGTAACCGACTGTCACATAAATCTTCTCGGCGGCCCGGACCTGACCCAGGCGGAACAACTCGTTAGCCTTACGTGTGAGCAAAACTTTTTCCGAGCTCAGCAGTTTCACATTCGGCTCGGGCAATTGATATACAGTCTGATGAGGAATATAGCCCAGTGCACACCGAACTGCGGGGCTCAGACCCCTGTCCTCCTCAATTTTGCCAACGCGAAGAAGCCCCTGCAAAAATTTCTCCGAATCAGTCTCTTTCCTGTCCATCATCTACCGCACGATTCCGTGCTTCCTACAATGACCTGTGCCGGCCGAGCAGAACCATATCAGTCTAAGAATTTCTGTTCCCGGATTAGATCGTGAGCCATTTCTTTGTCTTTCGGCGCAATCACACCGGAATAATTTTCGAGAAAGTTTTCGTCATAACGAACAGCAGAGGCCAACAACCGAACCGCAGCTAAGTCCTTGCTTTCCCCGACTTGCTTGTAGATTTTATAAACCTTTAAATAAGCACTGAGCAAGGTACTTCGGTCTTCTTCCGAGAAATTCCCATCCGCAGTCAACGACTCATAAATACTGACTTTTTCACCCGGAAAAATCAGATCGGGATTGGCACTGCTCAAATTGCCGCTGTTCATGGTATACAAATCCGGCCACATGAACAGATCATCCCAGTACCTACCCGTAATTGTAGAAAACCAATCATTTTTGCGAACGGTATGGTCGGAAACGTGCGCTCTCTTATTCCCCATGACATCATAGGTATAGCCACCGTCACCCGCCGGTGCTTTCCGTTTCGCAGCCCCGACTGCCATCGGGGCAGAGTCAGGAGCAGGTTCATGATTCTTCGCTGTATCATCGGAACTTTTCGGTTCTTCAGATCGTACCGCACCGGCCACCAGGTAATCCGCAGGGTCACGCTCGCGGCGCAGCTCCCTCTCATCGGCGAGCAGCTCAAGTTCGGCTTGGCCCGACCCATCAAAAGCATCATCGGTACGAACCAATTCAAGTTCGGCCGGAACAGGCTCCGACTCTGCACCCTCAGAATCCAAGCCGGATATTCTATCCTCTGCTTTGTTCTCAGATTCCAAATCCAGCAGACCATCAGAAGCACTTTCTTTAGCCACCAAAATCCGGCCCGAATCATTATTTTCCGGGAGCCAAAACAAAACGGTAACGGCTATTATTGTAAGCACTAAAAACAACACAACCATCATACGTTGCAGTTGGATATTCACGGAGCCCTCCCTGGCACCTGTATTATTCAAAAAATTACACAGCCGGCCAAGCAAACTTTGTACACAAATCAAAAGTCACGGCAAAACCGAACAAAAGATCCGCTGAAAACAACCCGACCTCTAAAGCACTTTCGCACTCCCAAAGGTACAATAAGGCCCATCTCCTGTTTTCGACACTGTTCCAATCGCAAAACCTTATGACCGGGCAAACAGAGCCTGATTTAGTATTAGAAGCGCAGCGGACGCATTCTTCAACGAACTCACAGACAGGAAACTAATTTTCATATATCTATCGGCTATTTTAAATCTGCCATAATTTTTTTTTCTGTCAAGAAAGACGTTTTTGTCCTTGACTGAACAACCCTTCTATATTTTCCCGCGTATACAGTGTCTAAAATATCTGATCCCGATTCGTCCTGCGAAAAATCCACAGAACGAACTCCGGAAACCCTCATTCTCCTATTTTCGCAACACGAGAACACTAGATTAACGAACTCATCTCTAAAATCAACTCCACCGCGCCGACACTGATGTCCAATTGCTTGGCAATCGTGGCATTGTCCCAGCCTTTTTCTGAAAGCTGAAATACCATTGTCCGCGCCTCGTCACTGATCCGCGTCAGGTCCTGCGCCGCACCAAAATCGCCGGGATTCTGCACACTACCCTGCTGCAAAGCTACCTGCTCCGCCAGATGAATATTGGCATCCAGATTTTCGCTCATTTCTTTGACGCGTTCTTCGGCGTTTACTAACCAGGTACGCATCTTTTGTAATTCATCCGTGCGTTGCTCTGCCGCATCCAACAAGTTCCGCAACAGAGAAATCTGTTCCACGACCTGCTTTGTCTGATCAGAATTCTGCTCAATTACTTCCTGCAAATGGCTTAGTTCCAGTGCCTTTGCTTCCAGCGGACCAATCAGGCCCTCCACCGAGGACATGCGTGACTGAATATCCTGCATGTCACCAATGTGCTGTAGTACTTGGGCTTGATGGGTTTCCAAATTCTGCGCCTGTTCTTCCAGTGCCAGGAACTCCCGCCCCCTTTCCTGGTAAACATCTTCAATCCGGCGCAAGTACTCTTCCATTTGCTGCACCCGGTCATTCTGGGCATAGAGGGCCTCCCACTTTGAACCGGTTTCTTCCAGAGTCTGCTCGATATCACTGACACTCTGTTGTAATATTTCCGCTCGTTCCTCGCTGGCTTCCAAAGCCCGCAACTTTTCTCCGACTTCTTGAGCCAGTTGCCGAATATACGTAAATTCTTTTTCCAAATGTCGGCTTTGCTCCGCATATGTATTGAGTACAGAACTTTGTTCGCGTAGCTTGGCAATTTGCTCGCGTGTGTCGCGCCATAAATTCTCTGCCCTTTCTATCAGCTTCCCACTACTCAAAATATGCTGTTGCTGCTGCTCGATGGTTTCAAAGTTATTCGCCATCTGCCGGACATCTGTCCGGATGCGGACCTCCAAGGTTTCATACTGCTCCTCGAGCTTCCGGCCGCGCTCCTGTACACTTTTTTCCATCTCCCGGAACTTCTGCGACCACTGCTCCAACTCGCTGCCATGTTCATCCACACGTTTGCGGATTTCCGAATCGCGCTCTTTGTTCTCCCGGACAATGCCTTCCTGTTGCATTTTAGTCTCAGACTTCAATTCCGCCATGAACGCTTGGATTTCGTGCTCGGCCTTGTCTTCCCGATCTTTGACCTGCTGCTCCAAAGTACGCAATTCTTCCTTCAAATTTCCGCGCTCGGCCTCCAATTGAGACTCCCAAACTTCCCGGCTACGCTCCCAATTCTCGCCCTGAGTCTGCTCGGCCTTTTTGCCTAAATCCTCCAGCCGCTTTTGCATATTCTCGTCCCACTGTTGCATATGCTCATTCAGCTTATTCTGCTTACGCCTCAGTTCCTCGGCAAAATTCTTGCCGTACAATTCAAACTGTGCACTGAGCTCCTCACACGAACGGTTTTCAATATGTTCAAAATCCAACTGTAAACGGTGATAATTTTCTGAAAGAATATTCCAATCACCAAATAATCCTGTGGCCTGCTCCCGATAGGTTTCGCACATCTGCTCCGTTTCCTGCTGCATATCGTTGCGAAACTGTTCCAGCAAAGCATTCTGATCCTTCTTAATGTCACCTTCTATACCGGAAAATTTTTCAAAGTAGGCACTGCACCACTGCTCAAACTCCTGTAGGCGCAGGTGTACCTGCTCTACCGTCTGCTCCATCAAAACATCCGTCTCTTTACTCAACAGAGCCTGCTGTTCCTGCTGCAAACTTTGGACGCCACGCTCCAAGCGATCGCGCAATTCCCTGCGATGGCGTTCCAACTCCTGATCAAACTCCTTCTGCTCTGCCTTATAACTCTCCTCAATCTCTCCCAGCGCACCCTCCAGCTTACTTTGCCTGGCACCGACCTTATCCTCCAACTGGGTGTTTTGTTGCATTATATTCTGCAATTTCTCCCGCAGGGACTGCTGACTCTGGCGAAAACGCTCTGCATCAGACTGTAGGCCCCGTTCCACCTTGTCCCATTCCGTCCGAGCCCGGTTTACATTCTGCAGGGCTTCGGCCTGCTTCATCGTATTTTCTTTCAAACCCTGTAAACGCACGGCAAACTTATCCAGATCTTCACCCCAGAGGGCTTTTCGGCTTCCGACATACTCGTCGAAGTCACCCCGAAGCGTACTGTTGTGCTCACTCAGTTTCTGCATCAAGTGGTTTTGTAGTTCAGCGGCCCAGCGTCTCTGTTCTTTCAGATGAATATCCAATTTATGGACTTGTTCGGTCTGCCTGTCAATTTTACCAAATCGTTGTTCAATCTGCCCTAATTCTTCTTCGTAATGCTGTACCGATTTGAAAAGAGATTCGAGCCGCTGCTGCGCAGACTCCAAACCTTCAACACTACGGATAAAATTCTGATAACTCTGTTCACCCCGCTGCATAAATTCAATATTCAAATCACGCTGAGCCTGGATATCCACAGAACGCTCTTCCATCTCTCCCAGTATGTTCTGAAATCTGACTTCCATGTTGTTCCGCACATTCTCCAGAAAACTACGCACCTCACCTATCGAACGGTTATTACTGTCACGGGCCCGAAAATATAGCACCAGGAACAATAGCACCAGTACCGTAATCAAATCACCTAAATCAAATATCGTCATAATGATGTGATCCCTTTTACTCCTTCACCATCATTCAAATGACTGCCACATCGGACAAGATTTCAAACCGTGTTTCGACCTTCAGACAGACAAACAATTTTTGACAATTGCGACTTTTCCGTGTGATCCGCTGAATTTATTCTTGATGCCAGCCAAACGAACCACAAAGTCCGCCGACAAACCTACTTGCCGAAATCGCTCATTTAAAAGCAAAACAAATGTTTATTGAAGCTTCCTTACAGGAAACTCCGGATAAAAATCACGCAATTCGCGGAAGCCCCAAGTTTATTGACAACATTTATTGGCAAAGGATCTCCCGGAATAATCACAATCATCTGCAATCAGTATTTTACAAACTGATCAAAGCGGTCTAAAAACTGTTGATAGTTGCGATAATGAAAGTCGGCCAACGAGTCACGGCGATTTTTCCAAGTGAAATACGCAGCCCAACAGCCCGCTTTTTTGGCTCCTTCTATATCGTTTCGATAGCTGTTGCCCACATAAAGAATTTCTTCGGGCTCCAAATTTAATTTCTGTGACAAGTATTGGTAAGCCATACCGTGAGGCTTCAAATGACCGCTGTCCTCCGAAGTAATCGCCAGGTCCCAATACTCTTCCACGCCCAAGTCAAAATACTCCAACTTCTTCTCTACCGGGAAATCCGACATCGCAGCCACAGTGAAACCGCGATTCCTCAGCTCCTTTAGCACTTTCTTCACTCCCGGCAACGGCTTCAGATGACGGAATGTCCGTTCCCAAACCTGATAGATTTTGTATTCCAACAGTTCCCGGACATCCGCAACCTGCTCGCCGGTTAAATCAGCGTACATCTGAGCCTGATGATGCAACAAACCTTCACGCCCTTCGGCTTGATAGTGGTAACCGTCTTCCCTCAGGTTCCGGCGTACCTTCCAGTAGCTCTGTACCAAACGAAAGTTGCGGATATAAAGACCCAGAGATGTAGTCAATAAATGCCACTGTGGATACAAAGTACCGTCTATGTCAAATGCAACTGCTTTTACTTTGGGCATCAAAAATTCCAATCCTTATATTTGGTAAAGACAAAAACTCCCAATCTCTCTCACCAAAGTGGGCCAGTATACATCTTTTTGCCACGCCGGGCAAACCAAGGCCGGTTGCTTTACCCGAGGAGGGTCGGTGTCATTCTCTTTCAATATTGAACCGACGAAGACTGCCCAATGATGATACCCAGCCGTGAAGACAAAAGACCATATTCGCCGAGACTACTGCCCCGAAAATTTCAGGAATTTCGCGGCCGGAAAAAAGTATTTAAAGCACTTTGCCGGTTCCTGCCAAGCTGAGGCGCACACGCCTCCTATAAATGGAACCGATTATCTGCATAAAGCATAAAAAATTGCCGACCGGCACAAAACGAGTATCTACCGGAATTCCACCTCAAAAAAAGATAAATGCCCCAAACTACAATAAGAACAAGGAGACAACCAAAAGATTTAGAACATAGCAGAGCCTCTTCATTTTTCGGCACACCCGAAATTGACCATTAGTCCAATGACGGAATGCGGCCGGCTCACTATAATGGTGACAGATGACCAGAAATTACCAAGACCTCCCGGTTTATCAACACCGGGCAGAAATCATTTCAGCCTTGAATCAAAGCCAGGTTCTCATTGTTGAGAGCCCCACAGGCTCCGGCAAGACGACTCAACTTCCCCTCATTCTTCACGAAGCCGGTTACACCGGACGTGGTATGGTTGGCATTACCCAGCCAAGGCGCATCGCCACCCTGTCCGTCTGTGATTTTATTTCCGACCAATTAAAACTGCCGGTCGGAGGCTTTGTCGGCTACAAGATGCGCTTTGAGGACCTCACCGGCGACGAGACTAAAATTAAAGTCATGACTGACGGCACTTTGCTTCAAGAACTAAAGCATGACCCTCTGCTGCTGCGCTACTCGGTCTTGATGATCGACGAGGCCCACGAACGCAGTCTGACTATCGACTTTATTCTTGGACTGCTCAAAGATATCCTGCCCAAACGTCCGGATTTCCGTCTCTTGGTTTCCTCTGCCACTATTCGCACGGAAATCTTCAGCCAGTATTTTTACCAAGCCCCAATCATATCCATACAAGCGGAAAGCTTCCCGGTGCGAATCATCTATCGGCCCGCAGCAACCGGCAACTCCGATGCGGGCACGACAAGACAAGGGCCCAAATACGCCAAAAATTCCCATTCCCAAAATTCCCCCAAAAGACAAAAAAACCGAAGCTCCGAAAATCCCGGAAACCTTCAAACAACAATACGTCTCAATCCCGCCGAAGAACAAGCCCTCCGGATTCGCGACCTGATTCTTCAACTGGAACAGCAGGACGGCCCTCACAGTAAAGGGGATGTCTTGGTCTTTCTGCCTGGTGAAGCCAATATCAAAGCCTGTCTGGCCGCATTGCTTCCCTGCGAAAAAGAACACGGCATCCACACCCTGCCCCTCTATGCGAGACTGGGCAAGGAAGAGCAGCAGCGTATTTTTGACGATGCCCCCTATTCCGAACCGCACCGGCGGCCATGCCGGAAAGTTATTCTGGCCACCAACATTGCTGAAACCAGTCTCACCATAGAAGGTGTCACGGTGGTGATTGATACCGGGCTGGCCAAGCTCAGCCATTTTGACAGCTACAGTCAGCACGCCGAACTGCGCGAAAGCGGTATTTCCAGGGCTTCGGCAGAACAGCGCAAGGGCCGGGCCGGGCGCGTTGCGCCCGGGCTCTGCTACCGGCTCTACGGTCGGGCAGAATACCAGGCCATGCGCCCCTATACCCAAGAAGAAATCCAGCGCACAGACCTGACAGAAGTCATCCTGAGAATGGCGGAACTTGATATCCGCGATTTCGAGAAGTTTGACTTTCTGACCAAGCCGGGACTCAATGATATCCTCAACGCTATGGACAGCTTAGTCCAGCTCGGTGCCCTGGAACCCCAAAGCCGCAAATTAACAGAAATCGGAAGGCAAATGTGCCACTTTCCGCTTCTACCCCGCCAATCACGCATTCTGATCGAAGCCATTCACATCAGTCCGGAATGCATCCACCCGGCCTGCGTCATCACCGCTTTCCTTTCGTCCAACTCACCTTTCCTCTTCCCCCACGGCCAAGAACGCCAGGCTCGCGAAGCTCAAGCCCGATTCACAGGAAAATATGGCGACTTTGAGTTTTATTTGCGAGTCTTCAGCCACTACTCTGCCGTACAGGACCTGCACGAAAAAGAACAGTTTTGTGAGCGTTATTTTCTTGATCAGCGGGCTATGCATGAGTTGCAGCGTATCGTAGAACAATTAAAGGAAATCATCCGAAACCACCCCTCATTTTCGGGGATTGCAATCCCCGAACCCGAAGTCCCGGGCAGCGGCAAAAGCCCAACTTTTCAACAAAACAGCCCCCGCTATTGCGAAGAATACATGCGGGCCTGCCTGGCTGGCCTGCAAAGCGGACTTTGTATTCTGGAAGATGGCGGCAAAAGGCGCAAATCGCTTTACCGCAGCCTGACAACCCGTAATATCATTATTCACCCTGGTTCCAGCATGTTCCACAAACCATCAAAATACCTGCTTGCGGGCGAAATCATGCGTACTTCCCAAACCTATGCACGCTCAGCCAGCTTGGTGGAGACTTGGTGGATCGACAATTTTAACCCACAATTGCGCAAGCAGTTAGAACAACGAACCCGCAGCAGCAGTTTCGGCGCAACAAAGGAAGAATCAGAAAGGCCACAGTCAAAAGACGGAAAGAACACAAAAGAGACAAAGGCCCCAAAAGAAACAAAGAATACAAGAGACAAAAGGGATACAAAGAGCGCACATAACACACAGATTGCAAAAAGTACAACAAAAGGAGCAGGCACCGGGGACAGTGGCTCCGCAGCTCAGCCCGATCCGGAGGTGTATCTGGCCCAGGCGGGAGGGAAACTGTGGAACATCGACGGCGACAAATTGTTGTGGCTGGAACAACACTTTGTCTTGCTAAATCGGCCCAAGCTCCTCCGCAATATTCGCAACCACTTTGCCACAGCAAAACCAAGGAAAAGCAGGAACAATCGTCGTGGGGCCGACCGCCGCAGACACGGTGCCATGCCTCATCTCGTACCGCATATCCAAGCCGGCATCGAACAGCTGCAAGCAATCCACGAAGCCGGCCTGTTGCCCGACATCGCCCCGGAACTCGGCATCAACTTACAGTTTCGCGACCGGCCACTGCTCGAAGGACTGATGCTTAGTGATCTGTACCGCTTATTTAGCTGGCAGACTTGGGACAATTGGAGCAAAAACTACAAACCGTTGCGCAGAGAGCAGAGCAAACTGCGCAGCAGCTATAACGCGACTAAAGGCCGAATGAAATCAGAGCGCAAAGCTTTGCTTAAACGCTTAGATTTGCTCTTTACCCCGGTTTGTCAGGAATGGAGAGAAGACACCCAAGACGCGGAAAAGGCCAATGACAAAGGTGAGCGAATCCAAACCAAGCCCGGGAGCCCGGGCTTGGGAGTCTACGGATTGGATATCGATGCCGAGCACAATTTCCGGCTCCGTCCGTTCCGGCACTTTGGCGAACTGCTCCAAGCCAGCAGCCTGGCTTTGGAAGCCTTAGCCGATTTGTTGCGGACCGAACAGACTCCCGACAGTGACGGAAAAGAGTTACCCGAAGTTTTGCAACGCTGGCTGGACCGCTGTGACAGTCTATACTAAACCCGCTTCAACCCACTCCGGTTCCCTCACTCAAAGACTGACGCACAAGCCCGGCTCACGAACGGGACTTACCTCAACTCAATAATTGAGGGCAAATAATCCCCGGGAGACAAATAGCCCAAAAAATGCAGGCAAGTTGAGGCAACCGAACCGATGCCCAGCCCTTCTCTCAGATGAAGCCCGTATTCATTTCCATTTTCCGGGTCAAAGACAATAAACGGCACCGGATTGAGAGTGTGAGAAGTCTTTACTTTATTTTTGTTCAGGGCTCCTGTTTTCTTATCAATTTCGTACATCTCATCGGCGTTACCGTGGTCTGCGGTAGTCAGGAGTACCCCTCCGGCCTTTTCCACAGCCGCGAGCAAACGGCCTAAACCTTCGTCCACTTTTTCCAGGGCACAGATCGTGGCCCGAAAATCACCCGTGTGCCCTACCATATCTCCATTGGCATAGTTCAGACGAATAAATTGATATTTACCACTTTCAATCGCACCCACCACGGCATCGGTAATCAGATCGACCTTCATTTCCGGCCCTTGCTCAAAGCTGATTCTGTCCGAAGGAATCTCCTGATAGGTTTCATTCTCCGAGAACTTGCCGGAGCGGTTACCATTAAAGAAATACGTCACGTGGCCATATTTCTGGGTCTCACTGATGACAAACTGGGAAACACCCATATCCGCCAAGTACTCACCGATGGTTCGATCAATAGCCGGAGGCGAAATCAGGTAGTTCTTGGGCACATGCAGATCCCCATCGTACTCTATGATACCGGCGTAGAACACTTTCGGTACGCAAACCCGGTCAAATTCGGCAAATTCGGCCTCATCAAAGGCCCGACTGATCTCAATCGCCCGATCGCCGCGAAAATTAAACAACAAGACAGAATCACCGTCCTGTATGGCTCCCACAGGCTTTCCATTTTCGGCAACGACAAACGGATCCAGATTCTGATCTGTTTTGCCTGTTTCATCGTAAAGGGTACGAATGGCCTCACAGGCCGAAGAAAATTGGCGGCCCCGGCCCAAAACATGAGTCTGCCAACCGCGTTCAACCATTGTCCAATCGGCTTCATAGCGATCCATCGTCAGAACCATTCGGCCACCACCGGAAGCAATGCGTCCGTCAAAATGGCCATCCTGCCCCAACTCGGCAAGAAAATCCTCTAAAGGTTGAAAATAATCCAACGCCGATCTCTCACTCACATCGCGGCCATCCGTAAGGCCGTGGACACAAACCCTGGCGACACCTTCCTTCTTGGCCTGCTCCAACATCATCTTCAAGTGATTCCAGTGAGAATGGACATTGCCATCCGAAATTAAACCGATAAAATGCAGGGTACCTTTATTTTCCTTTACATTCTGCACGGTTTTCTGCCAAGTCTCACCTTCGTACAAAGAACCGGAGGTCAGCGCATTCTGTACTAACTTCGCTCCCTGATCAAAAATGCGCCCCGCTCCCATGGCATTATGCCCAACTTCACTATTACCCATGTCCCCGTCACCGGGCAAACCAACCGCAGTACCATGAGCCTTAAGCCGAATCATCGGACACTCCTGCTCCAAACGTTTAAAATGGACCATATTGGCTTGCTGTACAGCATCACCTTCGGGGTAGCGACTGTAGCCCACCCCATCAAGGATACACAGAACTACCGGACCGCGCCGCGCCTTCCATTTCGGATTTCGTACAAGAGATAATGCCATAAATTCTCCTTCAAAGCGTCCGCTTCTTCTAACTTCCTCAATTATTTATGCATTTATTGTGAATAAACGCTTAGTTCCTCAGGTTCAACTGTTCTCTCTCATTTTACCAAAACCGGAACAGAACCGCCTCAAAGATGCAGGGTCACCCCGACAAAGCCCTCGATATCAAAATATTCAGAACCGGCCGCGTTTTGTGTGGTTGTCGTAACACCGGTGTTACTATTTAGCTGTATCAGAGAGCCTATACTGGTGCGAAACAGCACCTTGCCGCGCAGCCCAAAATTGATGGCCCAATTATCCGTAATCCACAAATAATTACTGAGCCCACCCCAGACCATCTGACCCAACAAGCCAAAACCATCCGAAGTTATTTTCGTCACAATATGTTCGTCCCGGTCAAAAAATACGGTAAAAGGCGAGTAGTTCAAAAACACCTCCGTACCGTAGATGCCCCACCTTACAGAAAACCTTACACTGACAGCCGGAATCAAATAGTGAATGCGGTAGTCAATAGTATTTCCGCTGCTGGGTGCCGGTATAAAACCGGCAAAAGCACCTTGGTCATCCACATAATACAGACCCTCCGTTGCCAGTGCCCGCCAACCCCAAGTCATATACATGAAAGAGGCTCCCAAATCCAAGCGAGGGGCACGGCCTTTTTCCAGCAAATTTATAGCAAACATGCCATAAGCAGAAAAAGACAAATCATTTTCCGTGTCGCTGGCCGAATAATGGCTGATCGCACTGGCTACCACCTTCGATGCTGAGGTTCCTGCCGGAAAGCTGTCAAAAAGCCAGTCCCGGTCTTCCATTTTCGCCTTAGTAAGTACCATGGGTAGCGAAGCCCCCAGTTTCAGATATATTTTTCTCAGGATTATTTCAAAGCCGACAGAAATATTTAACGTATCCTGTAACTTCCACGTCAACTGACTGTCCAGATCATATTTATCACTGGAACTGGCCATGACCAATTCTTCCAACTCGCCGTACATATAACCCAGCTGTACATTAAAACTAATACCGCTCTGGTTTTTCAGCTTTGCACTAAGTGCAGGACGACCCTTGGTTTTCGGCTTAACCTGCTCCCCGAAAAAGTCGATCTCCCGCCGGCTGGTATTCCCCTCGTCACGGTTCGGACTATTTTGCACATTATTGGCCGAATCTCCGTAGTTTGGCGACCGTTGCTGTACGTATGGAGTTCGCTGCTGCGCCGACAAATGTGATATTTGGAATAAAAACCCGAGAAAAATAACGATAAACCGTTTCATACATTTCCTTGTTGTTTTTATCGATCTAAGAATAGTTCATTATTATTAAAATCAAATATTTATTAAATGAGCCATCTTTTTCTACCGAATCGGGAGATCTTATCCCCTAAGATAAAACATACGACCTTACGTAAGAGTTTGCTAATATAACCAAATTCAAGCAATACTGTCGGATCATTAAAAAAGGGAAGAGAAGAATTGCCGAACCTTGAATAGAGCAGAAAAGGGTATAACAGAGGGCACCATGGCAGTATGTCCAACTTCGATTCAGCAATACCTAATTCCCCGATGCCGGTCACGAATGCCGGATTTCTGACAAGACCACGTATCCCAAGATAGTCTATAAGAAACAACTCTTCAACTCCGTAGCCAATCGAGCTCAAAAATACGAATCTCCCATTGCTTCATTGTCTCATTTGGTCTTGTACCTCAACTCAATTTCACTCGACGAAAACGCACTCTCACCAAATATTTTCCTGTCCCCAACAACACATATATTGCCGACAGAATAACAATGATGAAACTGCCGGGCGTGGTGTTCGTCTCTACGCTGATAAACAGTCCCAACCAAGAACTTAGCAACAACACCACCCCGGCGTAGAGGATCATTTGTCTGAGATTTCGGGCAAACAGGTGGGCAATGGCACTGGGTATACTAAAGAGTCCCAGACTCAACAGAATACCTACGGCTGAAATCACCACAATGATCGAATAGGAAATTAGCAAATAAAAGATAAAAGCATAAACCTGAGTCGCCATACCCCGGCTTTTGGCAAATTCCTCATCAAACATAATTAGCTGATGGTAACGCCAAGGTAAAATCAGCACCAGAAAAATCACTACATTCAGAGCCACCAAGCCCCACAGGTCAGAATTCTGCACAATTAAAATATTTCCCCAAAGGTAGCTGTGCATACTCACACCACCGGGAACCGTCTGTAACAACAGACTCCCGATAGCCATCCCCGTACTCCACACAACATTCAATAAAGTCCCGGTACGAATTGTCTGGTGAGATTGCAACCAGAACAACATAATGGCAGTGGTACAGGAAATCAACAGCATCCCCAAAAATGGGGTAAAAAACGACCAGCCCCAGTGATAATCGGCATATTTTGCCAGGCCCAGTCCCAGCAGAGACGCATGAGAAATGGTACCAATGCCGGCATTATAATTTTTCAGGCTGACATAGACTCCCATTGTGCCAAAACTTGGTGCTGCCAACAACAGGAACAGGAATGCATACAACAGGGGCCGGCCCTCCGCCCGAAATAAATACTGCCAGATATCACTCACCAATTTACCCTTTCCATACCAATCATTCGGATAGCTGCCAACCCACCAGATGCAAGCTGCGTCACCCTACCCGTGCTACTCGCTTCGGCTCGGTGGCAAGCCCCAATGGCTATACAACAGTAGCAGGATTTCCTCGCGCGACAGACCCCGAACGTCATGCGAGTGGGCCACCGTCCCACGATGGGGAAATTGCACCAACGCCTCAGCCGTTGCCGGACTCAGGCACAATATATGCTCACAGACTTCCGGTATCATGCTAATATCATGCGATATAAATAAGATTGTATGCTTTCTTCTGATCTGCCGACAAATCTGTACAATTTCCTGTGCCGCCGTAGGATCAACCGAGGCCGTTGGCTCATCGAGAATCAGGATTGGCGACTGAGTGGCCAAGGCTCGTGCAATCAACACCCGTTGCTTCTGCCCACCGGAAAGCATGGAAAAACGGTCTTTGGCATAAGATTCCATACCGACTTGAGCCAGGGCACTCAAACATATCTCTGTCCTCTCCTTGGCCGAGGGACTCTTTTGCCCTTTGCCCAAACCACGCCAAAATGAATAGACTAAGGCCCCACCCTCCACCACATCCAACACCGGAATAGGTAGGCGACGGTCAAATTGCAAATGTTGCGGCACGTGACCTATCTGCGCTCGCGCTGCTCGCTCAGAAGGAGACAATGACCCGCCGGGTGAGCCTTTCAGGTTGTATCCTAAAACACGAATTGAACCTCCATTGGCACATTCGAGACCCAGCAGTAAACGGATCAAACTGGTTTTCCCACTGCCGTTGGCTCCAACAATGACCCAAAAATCTCCTTTTTCCACTGTCCAATCGAAATCAGAAAAAATAATCCGCCGATTGTTTGGGTAGTAAAAAAATAATTTTCGTATTTCAATGGGAGGTGGTACCATAAAGCTCTCAATAAATCGAAGTAATCGCCCGACTGTACTGAAGAGGAACCTTTCCGAAAACAAGACAAAGTTCCGATCTTCAAATCTGCTTTACGTCTTCAGCATGTACTTGTCCAAGATACTGTCAACAGTACCCTGCGGCAACGTGGAACCGGTTCCATACAAGAATCGCAGACAATACACGGACGCCGCCATAACAATGCCATGGAGAGAAATCTCTAAATTTTGCGGAAAAAAAAGAAATGAATACAGGGCCGGATTTTTTCATTGACATCTTCATGCCTAAGGTTGCAATCATGAAAATTTCAAGAATTTGGCCAGCTTCTTTCATTATATTTATTGAACTTGGATAAACCGGCCAAACACCCATGTCTGTTTGGGTATCTATAGTTTCTCCGGCAATACTTGACACTATCCGTCCATTCATTAGAATGCTGCTCGCCTGATTGATTTTGGGATGTGCCGTCTTAGCTCAGTTGGCCAGAGCACGTGACTTGTAATCTCGGGGTCGTCAGTTCGAATCTGACAGACGGCTGCTTTTAAAATCATTCCGGGGGAGATTCCCGAGCGGTCAAAGGGGGCAGACTGTAAATCTGCTGCGCAAGCTTCGTGGGTTCGAATCCCTCTCTCCCCATCTTTCCTAAATTTCAACAGTCAGTCTCCTTGTGATGTAGTAATTCCGAGTGCCGTCGCAAAGCTGGTTGGCATCCGTGGCCCAATTGGTCTAAGAGACCTGAGCTGCGAATTCCGGAAGTTGTGATTCCACCCCTTTTACTTTCTTTTTTATGTTGAACCGATCCGAAACTTTTTTTGCCAACGGCTTGCAATTTTCCTGTACCGGCTGTCATGCCTGTTGTCGCCACGAAGAGGGCTATGTCTTTCTCAGCGAAACAGACGTGGCAAAAATCTGCGCCCACTTGCGTATCCCTCCTTCTCTCTTTCGCAAAAAGTACACGCGCGAAGTATCACTTGGCGGTGTCAGTCGGCTTTCCCTGACAGAGACCCCCGAACACGATTGTATTTTTTGGTCTGACGGCTGCACAATATATCCTGTCCGTCCCTTGCAATGTTCGTCCTACCCATTTTGGCCCCAAAACCTCGGGACAAAAGACAGCTGGGACGAAGAGGCCACCCAGTGCCCCGGCATGAACCAAGGCGAGCTTCACGGTGCCGAAAAGATTGCCAACATCCTGACTCAACTGGCCGACAGGAAGCTTTTGAGTCGATGATTGACCTGTACGGAGTATCATTCCTGTTATACATCCCAATATCTGTTGTCTTTTAGGTACTACATGTCCAAAACAAAAAAGATTCTCGTGCTCGTTATCTTGGCTTTCGTCTTGGCGGCAGCAAGCCTACCCACCATGATCAAACTGGCTGACGAGCCCGGCTTGGCGCAAAGCGACCGGATAGGCCAAGATTTTGAAATCCGGGAAGGGGACACATGGCAGCAGTTGGGACTGCGATTAAAATCCGAAAAACTGATTCGTTCCCTACTTTGGTATAAAATCCGACTTCGCCTGAGAAAAGACCCGATAACTCTGAAAGCCGGCTCCTATCCTTGGCCCCGCTTTATGACAACAAAAGAAATCATCAATTACTTCCAGGTTGCCCAGCCTGAGCAAACCTATCCTGTCACGATTCCGGAAGGCCTGACCCGCAGAGAAATTGCTCTGCTCCTGGAAACAAAAGGCCTCTTCTCTGCCAGGGAATTCTTCAATGAGACAGGCAAAACCGCCCAGTATGCAGAAAAATTTGAGCTACCCTTTCCTGCTGTCTTCTCAGCTAATCCGGATCAGTTTACGCTCGAAGGCTATTTGTTCCCTGATACCTATTTTCTGCCAAAAAACTATTCTGCCGAAAAAATGGTCACTCTGATGTTGCAGAATTTTATAGATCACCTGACAGACATCGCACCGGATTGGCGCAATTTCCCTCCCGAAGAACTCTACCAGACACTAATTCTTTCATCGATTGTACAAAAAGAATACCGGGCGAAGGAAGAAGCCCCCATTATTGCTTCCGTCTTCCAGAATCGCTTAAACCTCAATATGAGGTTAGAATCTTGTGCTACAATAGTTTATGTATTGACAGAAGAAATTGGTCGGCCTCACCCAAACCGAATTCTGTTTAAAGACTTAGAGGAAGCTTCCCCATACAACACCTATCTGAACCAAGGTCTCCCGCCCCACCCCATTGCCAACGTTGGAGCCATTGCCCTAAACGCAGTATTCCGTCAGGCTGAAACAGACTATTTATTCTTTGTGGTGAAAGATGCAGCCAAGGGAACCCACAAATTCAGTTCTTCATTTTCCGATCACGAGGCAGCCCGCACAAACTACATCAATAGCTACTTTCACTAAAATTCTGCCGGGACAATCTGACCAAAAAGCCACAATATTCTCTATAGCCGGTTTCTCGTCTTATCATAGAATTTGTACTGCGAATGAAAAGACTCCCTCTGTTATCGCAATACAACAAAAAATCTTTGTCATTCACAGTAAAAGCAAAAATCCTGCAAGTTTTTCACATTTCCCAAATCCCTGCTAAACAGCAATTTTGAACTACAGTTCGGAGACCTTGAAAAAAGATTGGCAAACCAATACGATCTGACGCTTGTCAAACTCAGCCCTCTGACAGTAATGTCAAAGCCAGTTGCTTTTGTGCCGGGCCGAACTGCTTCGGTACAGATATCTCATCCGATGCAGAAGAGATTGCCGTAACCACTACAAGGAAGTACTTGCATTATTGCAACAGAAATGTCTATGACCGCCGGAAAATTGCGTGAAGCTTACATATCATTTTTTAAGAAACACGGCCATCGTGAGATATCTTCCAAGTCCCTGTTTCCGGAGAACGACCCAACGGTACTCTTCACCACAGCAGGTATGCATCCTTTGGTTCCCTACCTGCTGGGCCAGGAACACCCGGAGGGGAATCGTCTGGTCAACTGCCAACCCTGTATCCGCACAGGCGATATCGATGAGGTAGGAGACTCCACTCATCTGACATTTTTTGAGATGCTGGGTAACTGGTCCCTGAGAGATTACTTCAAAGAAGAAGCTCTCAGCATGAGCTTTGAATTTCTGACTTCAAAGAATTACCTGAACCTGGACCCCGACAGACTCGCTGTCACGGTGTTTGCCGGAGAAGAGAGCGAAACCGGCAGCATTCCGAAAGATAACGAAGCTGCGGAGATATGGTTGAAACTTGGCATTTCGGCAGAGCGCATCTATTTTCTGCCCAGTGAAGACAATTGGTGGGGCCCCGCAGGCCGTACCGGGCCTTGCGGCCCGGATAGCGAAATGTTCTACGACACAGGAGTCGCAGGTTGTGGTGACAACTGTCGACCTGGTGGCTGCTCCTGCGGCAAATATGTCGAAATCTGGAACAATGTTTTTATGCAGTACAACAAGACAGCCGAAGGCCAATATCAATTGTTGACGCATGGCTGTGTCGACACAGGCATGGGACTGGAGAGAACCATTGCCGTACTCAACGGCAAAACGTCTGTCTTTGAAACAGAGATATTCCAAGGTATCCTTCAGGCTATCAGCTGTGCCACAGAAAGAGACGGTCAGATACAACACGTCTATGGACACACAGAGAGCCCGGAAGATTGCAGCTTCCGCATCATCGCTGACCACTTGCGCGCCGGCATCATGATTTTAGGCGATCCACAGGGAGTTGCACCTTCCAACTTGGGGCAGGGCTATATCTTGCGCCGCCTACTGCGCCGCGCCATACGTCACGGTAAAAACCTCAACATTCAGGGTATTTTTCTGAGGCCTATCACGGAAGTCGTTATTGCAGAAATGGGTTCCGCCTATCCTAATCTTCATACTCGCAAAGACTTTATCCTAAGTGAAATTACCAGGGAAGAAGAACGCTTCATCCAGACACTGCACAAAGGCGAGCAGGAATTACAGCGTGTCCTGCAACAGATCCGGAACCGTTCACAAGAGGCCATTTTGCCGGGCCGCTTGGCGTTCAAGCTCTACGACACCTATGGCTTCCCTTTGGAACTGACCGAAGAAATCATAGCCGAAGCAGGCTTGAAAGTAGACCACGAAGGTTTTCAGAAAGCTTTTGACAAGCACCGGGAAGCATCGAGAAAGGGTGCCGACAAAGTATTTAAAGGCGGCTTAGCCGACCATTCGGAAATGACAACCGCTTACCATACTGCCACCCACCTTCTGCACGAAGCCCTGCGTCAGGTTTTGGGCGACCATGTCGTCCAGCGCGGCAGCAACATTACTGCGGACCGTATGCGCTTCGACTTCTCCCACCCAAGAGCCGTCACCAAAGAAGAGACGGCCAAAATTGAGCTGCTTGTCAACGAACAGATTGAACGCAATCTGTCGATCAGTTACAAAACTATGCGCCTAAACGAAGCAAAAGCCTCCGGTGCCCGAGCCCTCTTCTCTGAACAATATGATGAAGAGGTCAAAGTCTATTCTGTCGGAGATTTTTCACTGGAAGTCTGCGGAGGGCCTCACGTAGAAAGTACCGGGGTCCTCGGCCATTTTAAGATCGCCAAAGAGCAATCCTCTTCCCAGGGCGTGCGCCGCATCAAAGCTATTTTAGAATCTAAACACTAACAAATCTTTACCACCGGAGAAAAAAAACGTATGGGTATACAAAACAAATTTCGCAGGGCATTACTATTAGTGCTAATGACTTTGCTGTCGGCCCTGAGTGCTTGCGTGAGCAGTCCGTCATCAGATACCGGAGTACAGCGCGTTGCCGCAGACGAAGTTTACGATCTGACCGGGAAGTGGAACGACATCGACTCCCAACTAATTGCTGACAAAATGATTGAGAGTGTTCTCAGTGCCGGATGGCTCGGAAAATGGAGCAAGTCAGAACTGCCGATAGTTATTGTAGGCAATGTACGCAATAATACTTCTGAACATATTGATACTCGGCTATTTGTCAAAGACTTAGAAGCCGAGCTGATCAACAGTGGTCAAATAACGTTGGTTGCCAGCTCGCTGGAACGTCTTCAAATACGGGATGAACGGGAAGACCAGCAGTCTAACGCCAGTGAAATAACGATGAAGCGTATTGCCCAGGAAACCGGAGCAGACTTCATGCTCATTGGCAGTATTGACTACAATGTGGAAGAAACGGGTGCCACCAAAGTAATCTACTACTTGGTCAGCATGGAACTAATTGACGTGGAAAGCAATGTCAAAGCTTGGGTTGATACCGAACCTATCAAAAAGGTCATCAACAAAAGCGTCCAATCCCGGTCGAGTCAGGCCCCCCCCCAGTCAGATCGTCGGAACGGAAGGGGATCGAATCCCAGACCCGAAAGGCACTCCTCTGACTGGTAGGTAGCCCCTCTGACAAAAACAAAAACAGCAGAGCTTGGCTGACAGACTGTGAGTGAGTTCCCACCGAGGGCGAAAATTGGGAAAACTTTTCACAACCTGCGCCGGCTCTCTTTTTGTATGAATTTACACTATTTCCAATTCTCCATTTCCAGTTCACTTTCCCCAGTTCACTTTTCCCAAAGGCCGACAGAGCATGACTCAAAAAATCTTTACACGCCTGCGCTTCCCCGGAAGATCACACGAAACCCTGCTTTCTGTAAGCAAGGTTTCGTGTGATGCAGGCAACTATACCCTCCGCTCCGGTCGGACTGTGTGTCTACATGCATTGTTGTGTGGAGGGCTTTTTTTGCTGCTTTGGAGTTGCCAAAGTTCCTACGGCTCAAAAGAAGAAGAAAAGATCGAAAAATTGCTGCGGGCCGGACAGTTTCCTAAGGCGGCCGAAGTACACAGAAGCTACTTGGAAAGCTACGAATCCCAAGATGAATTGTTGTTTCATCTCAACCAAAGTAATTTGGACTACTACGATTCTATGCGTCAGAACAGTCTCCAAAGCAGAAACGGCAGCAAAAATAGCCAAGTACAGGACAACATCCGGAGTCCGTCCTTTGAACGGGCCGAGGACATGCTGCGCCTCAATGATGACCGACAGACCTCCTTTTCCGAACAGGCCGGCCAGAACGCACACAAAAACTATTCGGCGACTTTGCAGGAAAGCCTCTGGCACAATATTTTTGCCTCTCTCTATTATTGGAACCGCAATTCACCGGAGGGCCCTCTGATAGAGCTGCGCCGCAATCACGAGAAGGTCAACATTTATCAACAATATACCGAGCAGAGCAAGACGGACTTGAGCGACCGCGAAGACCAACAGTTAGATTTCCGCAGCTCTGCCCTGATGCAATATCTGGGCATGATATACTATCGTGAAGATCAACTCCAAGATGACTGGCGAATTAGCCGCGATAATCTGAAGTCTGCAACGACAAACAACAGTTACTACCCTCAGCCAATACCCGATCAACACTTGCCTGCTGTCAAATTATCCGAGGGGAGCGGCAGCATTAATTTCACCGTCTTTACCGGAGCAGGCGTACAAAAATACGCTGAAGGAATTCACATCATCAAAGTTCCGGGCGGCGTAGCCGTCCGGTTTACAAACGGCAAGGGTAATGCTGAATCAGAACTGGGCTTCGGAGCAATTCTGATCCCGACACTCAGCCAAAGTTTTTCCTACTATGAAATGATGATCCCCATCATGCACAAGCAGGAAGACCGTATCGACCGCATTGTCGCCCGGATCAACGGGGAACAAGAGCAGGAACTCTATTCCCTTGAGCCTTTTGCCGAAATCAATATGGAAATATTTCGCCGTCTGCGTGCCGATTTCCTGCCAAAACAAATTATTTCTTTTATTCTAAAAGTCGTGGCCAGCGAAATCGCCCAAGGGGTAATCGATGACCAGATTCCCGGAGCGGGACTGCTGGTAGGCCTGGCCGGCAGTGCCCTCGTCTCCGTTTCCGGCCCCAAACCAGACCTGCGCGTGGCTAACTTTTCTCCGTCCCAAGGCTGGGTCGGAGAGCTTCAGATAAGCCCCGGAAACCACACTGTGGAATTGCTCTACTACTCCGGCTCAAACATACTAAACCGCAAGTCTTTACAGGTCGAAGTCGTCCAAGGAAAGAGCGAAATTATCCAAGACTACTATGCCCACTAAACCCGGAGCACTGTCAGCCCGGTATCCCGAATCTCCCCAATTATATATTCTGCCCAGCGAAGCCTTGGATGCCGATGCACTAAGTTCTGCATTACTGTTTGCCGAAATCTGGTACCATCTTGGGCAAGGCCATCTTACCTCAGCAGGCCGTGACGCGCTAAGTGCCGGACAAGCCGGGAAGCCATCCCATTATCTCTCTGTGCTGAAAGCTTTACGTCTGCAATACTCCCAATACCAACTCCGCTGCCTCCTGCCCCTGCCCTACCCCAACCGAGAAGAACTATTGTGGCGCAGAGACATCAACTACCTGCTGCAATTTATCGGGCAGCACCGGACAGTGCAGAACAGTACAGTACAAGGGCAGAAGTCCGACCCGACTGAGCTGGACACTCTGTCGCGGATTTTTCAGGAGGCACTCTGTGCCCCGGAGTTCACCACAGAGTGCCCTCCGGCAAGCCGAGAACAACAACAAAACGGCCGGAAAAACCAATCCGTTTTTGTGCTGCTCGACCGCCACCAACTTCCGTTCAGCCGGTACCAAACCCGGGATGACGGGAAAGATCAGGGAAGATCACAGCCCAAAGTCATTGCCATTTGGGACCATCGCCCGGACAGCAAAACGTTGCCGGACACAGAGCTGCGCTGTATACAACAAGCCACCTCCTGCGTCTCTCTACTGCTCGATTGCACCATCCGACTCGGTCTTTTATCTCGCCTCAGTGAAGCCGCTTGCCTGCTGGCTATGGCCACCATGCATCTTGACCAACAACAACACGGAGGGCTGCTCGATTGGGAAAAAAGTATCCGGCAGCAATTGCTTACACAGCTGGTCCAAAAACAACCACCAATCCACCTGCCAGAGGTGGACAACGTCCGGGCTCCCGAAGCAAACGATAAGATACCAAATCAGGCTTTGACAACAAAACAACTGAGGGAAATACAAAAGGAAGTGCTGCAACAGCGCAATACTCCGGACCCGGATTTATTCCGGCAGGCCAATACAGATGTCAAGGTTACCGGTTTCCCCCGGAACGGCCGGATGATCCAAGCCGCAATTGCCGTGGTCTCCTCGAAACTTAACGTCTTGCAGGAACTTTACAACAACGACCATTTGTGGCCCTTTGTCCAGCGTTGTCTGGACCGTCGGAACGTAGATTTTCTGGTATTGCTGCACCGCCAAAGCACAGAAAATCCGTGCAGAACCGTAAGCCTATTCTTTTATCCACAGAAAAACGGCACCTCTCCGATCGACTGGGATGCACAAAAAGCCGAGTTCCTGCTGGTCAAACTACAAAAACACTTCCCCTGCCGTTCAGTCTACCATAGCAGTACGAACAAAAAAACCCAGTTCCCCGCCCTGGTCCAACTGGAGCAACTCGACCAAAGTCTCAGCCGAAAGGCATTCATGCCAGCCTTCCAACAAAGTTTCACGGCACTTCTGGAACACTTCAAGAAAGATATTTAGCCGGAGACGAGCAGACGACACAGCAGGGCTCAAGCACCCAAGAACAAAGTCCAAGAGTGCGCCTCTCTGTTCCGGAGTGTCTTGGTCAGCTTGGCACGCACGGATAACCTGGCATGGATAACTCGGTACAGATATCCTAGTCCGGAATATGCCGGATACTGTATTCCTCGGAGAACGGCCCTATTTCTCCATATTTATCATAGGAAGCAATAACGAAAAAATACTGAACCTTCGGCTGAAGATCGCTGAACAAAAAGGACGTATCGTCCCCTACGTCAACCGGATAGCCAGGTTCAAGGTACTGCGTGCTATATTTTCCAACAAAAATTTTATACCCTAGTACCTGATTATTTACCGATGGCTGCCACTGTATATATGCCCCACCCTGATGATAGTTATCCACTTGAATAGAGGAGGGAGGAGCCGGCGGTCGGCGGCGGTAATAGGAGACCTCCAACCCCTGCACCGAAGGTGTGGTCCGGGTTTTAGAGTCCGAAAATAATTCTATCTTAAATTGGATGTAACGCCCTATCAAACCACTTTCATCAAGATTATCAAATATACCCGAATTTCCCTTCAATCTCTTCCACTGCAAAGAACTCGGATTCTGAAAATCATTGCGGTCATTGCTCATCGCGTAGTAGAGCAAAAACTTGCTGTTCGCCGGCTCCTGACCGTTGACCCGGACTTTATTGACCTGAGCACTGTGATTCTCCAGGTCGATGACTTTAGAATACCCTGAGCCCGAAGGATAGTAGTACAGAGTCGGAGCCAACCCAACGTGCTCGCGCACCCGGAAAATTTCCCATTCATCAATCAGGCCAAAGTATTTCGGCCCAATAGAGAAATTGGCCAGATGGGGGTTGTCAATCATCAGAGTTGTCGGGGCACCGCGTGCAGTCTCATCAGCCGTAGTATAAGTAATCCCCTCTGAACGGCTGTCGCTGACGACCTCCAACATCGCATTGTCTTCATCGTAAATCAACTGATGATGATACCAATTTTCCGGGATGTAAGGGTCACTGCTGACTTCGTACAAACTGAAGTCCTGATCGGGAGACAGAAAGACATTGCGGAAATGCCAGACAACCCGATTTGCCCGAAAGACCGCCGAAATTCGCTGGGGAATAACTTTCCCATTCAGCACCAACTGACCTTCCCACTCGAACAAGACCTCACCATTTTTCACAAAGAACGGGTAAAACCAGAAATTGATACTAAAGTCATGGTTGGTTATACCATGCCCCAAAAAGGTACTAAATCCGGGACGAAGGAACACCCCACCCCGCCCCTGAAAAAAGCCTGCGGCTTTGCCGAACAAAACATTTTTGCCGCTGTATATAGGCTGCCGCACAATCTGATAATTGCCGGTTTCGTCCCGTTCCTCTTCACCGTTAAAATGCAGCAACAGGTCAACGCCCTCTTGCAACGGGTGCTCCTTACTAACCAAGGTGACGGTACTCTCGGCATCTTCCGTCTGCTTAAAGTGTACTTTATCAAAGAGATCCGGCAACCACGCATCTTTCCCGGAGATGACAATGCGGCCCTCTTGGGCCGGCAACCCGGTGACGAGAACCCAAAAGGAGAAACAAAGCAGGGCTATTTTTTTCCAACAAGCCATAGTCTAATATCAAATCTCAAAAAGAAACTTTGCAGATACCCACGCCGTACCGGAGCAACCTTATCACATCCGGCAATCGGATCAGTCGGCAAAATCCATCTCCATCACAGGGCACAAAATTTCGTAGCCCCCGCTTTGGCAAAATCCCACTCGCTCAATCTCGAAGGCAGCCAAATCAGCAGACAAATCCACCAAAACCTCCGAGGCAGCAGGGCCAATACCCGAACAAACAAGTCTCTCTTGAAAGCGATCCAAATTCCAGCTCAGGCATACTGCAAGCTTAACTATTCACAGACAATAAGCAAACACCAGATCGGCATATTTTCCCTGTAGTTTTAACATTTTCAGAACCGAAAAAGTACAGGCTCCCCAAAATCGGAAGGAGTCTGTCCAAAGATCCCTATTTGTCCGCAACGGCAAGCCAAACGATAATTTTTCATGCAATGCAGAAAGACGCTTAAGAACATCCTTGGAAACACCAATCCAATCAACACCGCAGAAACCCGCCGGCAGGTTCCCCGCACTATCTGTCTGCCTGTTCAATCGCAAGATGCGGACCTCCGGCAAAGTTTGCGGTCAATCCGACAAGAGCTTGATTCCTTCTCCAAGTTTTCTTCTCCAAGGTACCTTGGAGAAAAAAAACCCACTCGTCAAAGAAGCTCTGTATTCCTGAATATCCGGCCGAACACAGGGCTCCCCCGGGGGAGAAAAGATTCTCAGGTCAAACTGGCTAAAACGGCTTTTAATTTGTCCAAATCAGAGGCATCACACAGTCCCGCTACCCGTTCTTCGTCGTCCAGCAATTCGACCACTTGGACAATGGCCTCTTCATTTTGGGTTGTGGCATCCTTTGCTGCCATAGTCAACAAAATACGCACCGGATCATTTTCCGGATCACCGAAATTGACTCCTTTCTTCAGCGTCACCAAGGAAAAACCGGTTTCCAGTACGCCACCTTCCGGACGAGCATGAGGCATGGCTATACCCGGCCCCAATAAAAAGTACGGCCCGGAATTCTCCACATTTTTCAAAATAGAATGGTAATATTCAGGCTTGACAACCCCGGCCCGCTCCAGCAGATCCGTTCCCAGTTTGACCGCCTCCTGCCACGTATCGGCCTCGGCCCACACGGCCATTGTCTGTTTACTCAGTAAGTGTTCCACCAGCGTCATTTTTCATTCCTCCAAGAATTTCGGAATATCCCCGCAAGTCCATCCGGAACCACCTTTTTCCTTGTAAAACCACAATGTTTTTCACGGTTAGTTTTACAAGTATGGTCTGAGACAGTACCTGACTCAGACGGGAGACTCGGTGGCCGGTGTGCAAACCCACGTACCCAATATCTCCTAAAAATCCTCATATTTCGAGACAAAAGCGAGTTCCAAACCATCTTTCCCCGGAAAGTTTCTCCTGCGGGGTTCCGTTTTTACCCTTATATCAACTAAAGGGCCTAAAATTACAGCTCAACCTTGCTGCTATACTTCTTCAACTGTTCCCGTACCTCATAGCTATAGCTCAGGTCCAAGACCCGTGCTGCCAGCTTCTCACACTCGGCATACGAAACTCCGCGAATCAATCTTTTGATCCGCGGCAGATTGACCGCACTCATGCTAAATTCGTCCAGCCCAAGCCCAAGCAACAGTAACGTAGCCTCTTCATTCCCGGCAAAAGAACCACACATGCCCGTCCACTTACCGGCCTTGTGCGATGCATCAATCACCAGCTTAATCAAGCGCAGCACTGCCGGGTGGAAACTCTGGTACAAATGAGCAATTTTCTCATTACCCCGATCCACCGCCAATGTGTACTGCGTTAAATCATTGGTGCCAATGCTGAAAAAGTCGACCTTCTCAATCAACTTGTCAGCAATCAAAGCGGCCCCCGGTGTTTCGATCATAATACCGACTTCAATGCTCTCATCGAACTCAACGTGTTTCTCCCACAGCTCTTCTTTCACTTCCTGTAGTATCTCAATCAATTGATCAATCTCACGACAGGAAATCACCATGGGAAACATGATGCGCAATTTGCCAAATTGGCTGGCCCGCAAAATGGCACGCAATTGTGTACGCAATATCTCCGGCATATCCAAACAAATACGTATCGCCCGCCAACCGAGAAAAGGGTTTTCTTCTTGGGGAATATCAAAATAACTCAACCCTTTATCCCCGCCGATATCCATCGTACGTACAATCACCGGACGGGCCGCAGTAAAGCCTTCGGCAATCACTTTATACGCCTCAAACTGTTCCTCTTCATCCGGCATCGCACTCCGGTCCATGTACAGAAACTCAGTGCGGAATAATCCAACCCCTTCTGCCCCGTTGCGCAAGGCTCCTTCTATATCTTTCTCCGAACCGATATTAGCGCACAATTCAACTTGGTGCCCATCTGTAGTTTCTGCCGAAAGTTCCTTCAAACCGGAAAGTTTTACCTGCTCTTGCCGATATCCCTCCAGACGTTTGCGATAATAACTCAGACTTTTTTCACCCGGGTTAACAATGACCAACTCACTCGCCGGATCAAGGATCAGCATGTCTCCGGTCTTGATTTTACTACTGATATTCCCTGCCCCGACAATGGCCGGAATCTCCAGAGACTGGGCCATAATCGCCACATGAGAAGTGGGGCCCCCCTTGTCGATAGCAAAGCCCAAAACCTTATTGCGATCCATCTGAGCCGTGTCCGAAGGCATTAAATCTTCGGCAATGACAATGACCTGTTCGGCCTGCCCGGCCAGACTCACCATCTTTATTCCGGCAACGGCATGAATTAACCGCTTACCAATATCCCGTACATCATTAGCCCGTTCACGCATATATTCATTGTCTAATTCGGCCAACTCTTGGGCATTGGCCTCATACACATCATGGCAGGCCTTCTCCGCCGGAACAAGCTCTCCTCTGATTTTGCCTCGGATTTCTCCAATCAGATCTTCATCTCCGAGAATTTCCAAATGTCCCTCAAAGATTTCAGCCTCATCTTTGCCCAAATTTTCCAAAGCCTGCTGATGTACCTGTTCAAGCTGCGCTGTCGCTTCCTTCAAACCCTTGCTCAAACGCTCTACCTCGGCAACTACATCTCCCTCGGCAATCTGTCGATCCGGTATTTGAAATTCTTTCCGCTGATAAATCAACGCCTTACCGATCGCAATGCCGGCCGAAGCCTTGATTCCCGAATATTTCTGTTCCAACATCTTTCCTCTCGATCTCCCTGCCAGTCAAAGCCCACTTGTCAGCTCTGATACTCCGCAACCAAAGTAAAACTCCGGGCAGAGACCTCAGAGACTGTTCAATCACTCTGTCAGGTTCGCCAGGAATTCTGTCAATTTTGCCAAGGCGTCTTCTTCATCCGGCCCATCGCAATTAATTTCAATTTGATCCCCCTGAGAAATACCGACTTTCATTAACTTCATTAAACTTTTTGCATTAAAAGTTTTATCACTTTTAGTTACAGTGACGTCTGCCTCAAACTCTTTTGCCAATTTAACAAACTGATTGCCGGGTCGGGTATGCAGCCCGGTGGGGTTCACGATTTTCACCACTTTGCTCGTCATAATACCTCCAAAATGCCAAAATTTTGATTTTATTCCGGCACTTGATACTCCAGATAGTATTGCTGAACTTTCTCTAAGTTCTCGCAACCCAAATGGGTCAATTTCTCCGAAAGGAAACCGGTGAGTCCCTGATTTTCCAGCTGACTTTCTAACTCACAGGCTTCCGAATCTTCTCTGTTGCGGAACAACAAGGCCGCTGCTGCACTGCGCAGCAGAAACACGACACTGCCACCATGCTTCCCGGCCAACTGCAAAGGCCCGTCGATACGCTCCTCAGCACTGAGTTTGCGCAGCGGCTCTCGGCCCACACGCAGCACATCATCAATAATAAAAGGATTCTGAAAACGCTTTAGCACCTTCTCACAATAAGCTTTCTGTTCTACCGGGTCCAAACCATACTCGGCACACAATCCCTTACTGCTTTCCGCCAGCACACCGGCCACCATCTCCCGGACACGATGATCGGTCAAAGCATCATTGACACTCTTATACCCCAGACGGAACCCATGCCAAGCGGCACAGGCATGACCGGTATTCACCGTATAAATCTTCCGTTTCAAAAATGGGGTCAAGTCCTCCACCAAGTGCAGGCCCTCGATTCCTGCCAATTCCGGATACTGCCCGGCAGTTCCTTCCACTAACCATTCGTGGTATTGTTCCACACGCACAATCAAGGGGTCCCGGAAAGTCTCCCCCCGAGCCTCATCACGGCTCAATGCCGGCACGACCCGGTCGACTGCAGCATCGGGAAAATAGACATTGGCAGCCATACTCAGCCCCTGTCCGCAAAGCTCGGCTTCCACCGCACGCTTCAGACAGCTACTACCCCGCATCATATTTTCACAGGCAATAATATACTGATTGGGATTCCCCGCCTTCCGATGCGCAAAACCGGCGACGATACTTTTGGCCACATGAATCAAGACATTGGCACCCACCGCCGTAGTTATCAGACTGGCCGCCGCAAGGATTTCAGGAAGCCCCTTGTCACTACTAAAACAGGCTTCTACTCCGTCCACTCTAACGGATGCCAGAGTCTCACCCGCAACTTCTACCGTGTAAGAACCGCGCTTTTGTATCTCTGTCACCAAATTCTCGGCGACATCCACGAAAACAACCCGATAACCGGCTTGAGCCAAGAGCATCCCAATAAATCCACGGCCAATATTTCCCGCACCAAAATGTACTGCCACTCTCTCCACTTTGCACTCCTTCTTCATTTTCCAAGCACCAAGCCCCATTGGAAGCTCGTAAAGATCCGTAGGTACAGAGGGCAAGATCCAAGATCCAAAATCTAAAGGAGCCCTCTCCCCAAAAACCTATAAAAGAATGGGGTACGGATCTTCACTTTTTATGGCCCCACCAACACTCACACTCATTCAAATACAAAAATTAGAGGTGTAAGGATTGACGGCATTGCGACTGATCTTGGTATAAATTGCCACATTTTTGCGGCAGTCTGACCACAGCAGTCCCACTCAACACGAGCAAAACAGAGGGACAAAACGGAATTATCGGAACTTCTGTACCCTGAGATACAAGTCTGCTCACGACACTCATCTTCCTCTTCCCGGAATACGTTTGGGAAAATAAGCCAAATACACAAAGTTATCCGTGTACCTGAACCGTTTCAGCCATTCTTCAGCCATTTCAAACGCTGACAGCTAACGGAAAATACCCAATGGTTTGCTGCCGACGACAGAAATTTGATTCTGTCATCGGCAAACACCTTAAACGGCCTGTATCCTGTCGGAAGAGAAAATGGTTTTAGCAGAAGAAAAATAGTTCCGGTTTTCTCTCCACGACAAGGAACAGGATGTTCTTATTTGGCGTTTTTCAGATCTTGGATAAGACCATCGTAGAAATCTTTATCCAAAAACTGGCCGATAGAAATATGTATAGCGTTCGGTGCCGTATTGCGAGCCCGATCAGTCAACAGTTTCTGCGTAATGACCAAGTCGTCCGAACTATCCAAAGCATCAATGGACTTGTTCTTGACCTCGATAGCCAAACCGGCAGCGGCGATCCGCTTGCTCAACATTGTAGCTCCCATTGCGCTCGAGCCCATACCCGCATCACAAGCAACCACAATCATCTTCACGTTAGCATAGGAAACAACAGACCCACCTTTGCTGACAGCCTTCATCTCTCTGACCTTCTCACGCATATCCTCAATGTCTTCTTCGTCTGTGGAGCGATCCGTCTTCAGCAGAAGCATAGAAACCACGAAAGTCACGACAGCACCCAAAATCACCGACAGGTACACGCCAAAGTAAGAACCCTTTGCCGTCACCAGAGTCACTGCAATAATACTGCCCGGAGAAGCTGGGCTCACCAGCCCGGCACCTGTTATCATGAGTGTAGTTACATTAGCCATACCACCGGCAATCATGGCAACAATCAAGCGGGGTTTCATAAGAACATAGGGGAAATAAATTTCGTGGATACCACCCAGAAAGTGGATAATGATAGAACCGGGTGCCGATTGCTTAGCATTACCTTTACCAAACAGCATAAATGCCAACAGCAGGCCCAGACCGGGGCCGGGGTTTGCCTCAACCAAATAGTACATGGAACGGCCGACCTCACCCACCTGCTCGGTTCCCAACGGGGTGAACACACCATGGTTGATCGCATTATTGAGGAAGAGAATCTTGGCCGGCTCCACAATAATGGAGACCAGAGGCAGGAGCTTCATATTAACCAAGCCCTCCACACCGGCACCCATACTTCCTATCAAGAATTGTACGGCACTGCCAACATACATGACAGACAAGACGGAAATACCACCGCCAATGATACCGATGCTGAAGTTGTTGACCAGCATCTCAAAACCTGCCGGAATTGCGGGCCGGACGACCTCATCAAACTTCTTGATTATCCAAGCACACAAAGGCCCCATAATCATGGCACCCAAAAACATTGGAATGGTACTGCCAATGACAACACCAATCGTACCGATTGCACCGGCAACCCCACCGCGATGGCCATAAACCAATTTGCCGCCGGTAAAACCGATCAGCAGCGGCAGTAGATACGTTATCATTGGGCCGACCAGCGTCACCAACGTTTCGCTGGGTGTCCAACCTGTCGGGATAAAGAACGCCGTAATCAGACCCCAAGCGATAAACGCCCCAATATTGGGCATAACCATCGCACTGAGGAAGCGACCCACTTTTTGTATTTGCATCTGTACTGACATAATACTCTCCTTAAAAAAATATTTTAATTTTTGTTTTAAACCTCTGTTCCGGACCGTCGTTTTACACCTTATTTATACCTCGGTCAGATAATTACGGATATATCGGACTTCCGGATCTTCACCAACTTTCTCCAATATCTCCAACAGGCTATCTGTAAAAATATCTGCATCGTTCTCAGAAGCCAACGTTATGACGGCGGAAACGGTTATGGCAGGTTCCGGATATCTGTCCAAATTAAAATTGACAGGCTCTTTCAGAACTAAAACACTGGCTCCCGTCCGAAACACATCGCCCTCGGCCGAAGCATGCGCCAAGGCAATATTCGGCAAACAGGCATAGTACGGACCATATTCCAATGTGTTGGCAATAATTCTCTGACAGTAGCCCGGACTGATGTAATTTTTCTCCTCCAACACTTGGCAGGCGGTGCACACAGCCTCCCGCCAATCGGATACTTCATAATCAAGTAAAAATGTTCTCTCCTCCTTTGCAAATTTTAAAATATCCATACCTACCTGCTCCCCAGTCTCAATACAGATTCCTGTAGATCAGGCCAATTAATCTTGCTGATGAAGCTGCCAATGATGATACTGTTCCTTGGCAGCAATTCGCTGCTCACTGTTGAAATGATGATGCTACCTTCGTATTCTCTGCTGTCAAAATCCCGCAAAGAAAGCACTTCCGTGATACGAACCTTACTGCAGTTCATCTCAATCATCTTGCGCAAAACATTCGTGGTATGAACACCGGCAACACAAACCAGAATTACCGGAACAACTTCTTTATCTGCCGGCAAATAAGTTTCCAACAAAAATAACAATTCATCCGCACTCAACCAAGAAGATACATGTTTCTTGGCACAGTAATCATCCAAGTCTCTAAACAGGCTCCATTCTATCCGGACACTGTCAAGCAGATCATAGTGGATCATATTTTCCCAATAAACAAAACCCTTTTGTTTCCGGTAATGCAACAGTTGCAGGTACGGTTTAATATTTTCCCAGACAAGCTCCCATGCCTCGGAAATACTGCCTTCAAACAGTCCCCGCAAGTCTGCCGACAAGCCATCCCAGTCCATTTCCGGCAAAGCTTCAGGCGGAATATGCTTCAGAAGGGATGTGTCCAAGCCAACCACGTAGCCGGCCAATTCCGCATTGACTTCCATCAACCCCTTCGTTCCTTCTTTCTCCAAAATCGGGAACGATTTATCGTAGCCCTCTTCCAAATCAAAGACTTTTTGAAGGTTCATTAAAGCAAAGAACAAAAAGATGTTAACATAAGAAATGTCACTGAATTTAGTAGAAAATATTGTTTCCAGGGTGGAAATCATCTCTGTAATACTGACAAAATCTACCTTATTACTAAGGTATTTCAACACACAACTATGTATTGTAGTATCATAAGCATAAAAATTATAATCTTTACAAGAACTTAGAAGCATCAAAACCGTACTCGGGTCAAGGTGGCCAAAAAAATACTCCAGCAATGCCGCAAAAAATTCACGACGCTCGGCCTGAATATGGGTACCTACACCTTGTTGACTGTATATCGGGCTACCAATCAATTTCTTGTTCAGAGCTTTGATATCGCGCAAGACTGTCGCATCCGTCACTCCGACAAAGTTACCCAGTACCGAAAGCTTGGCAAAGCCTTCCGGACTGCTGACAAGCTCCATCAAAATCAAGGTCTGACGTTCCACTTGGTTGTACCACATGACCTTCTTACCGGTACCTGATTCCCGAATCAGTTTTTCCCTCAGCAGACCCAGGTCCTGACCCAGTAAGTGCAGAGTCTGATTGCGATTCTGCTCCAACCGCACATCCAAGCCGACAAAAAACATTGCCGGGATGTCCTGAATTCTACGCTGAATAGTGGTTTTGCTGCACTCACACAGTGCTGCCAAGTCATTAAGACTCTGAGATCTCTGCAAAAGGCTGCTCAGAATTTTCCTACAAAGGGCTGTTTTACTCATCGAAATTATCCTAACACATTTTTGGATTTATACAAGAATTTTATATTTCTGTCCTGCACAGGTTTTGAAAGCAATTTGAAACTATTAAATTCTATTGTCATTTATTTACAATAAAATTCTAATTATTAAATATCTAAATATGTAACTATTTAGTCAGAAAAGATCTTTCATTTTTCTCAAATACCCCAAACGCTCTGCTGTCGTCCGGGAAGGCCAATCAGAAAAATGACCTTCCATCGCTGCCGAAAATTTTTTTTGCCTTACCCGAAGAAAGGGATTTGCCGCAAGTTCAAAAGCCAGTCGGGAGGGCACAGTAGCCTTGGAACGATTTGCCGGCAGGGCCAAATACCGGTCAAACTGACGCAAAGTCCGGTTTTCGCTTTCCAACGACAGAGCGAAACGCAGATTGGCTCGGGTATACTCATGTGCGCAAAACAACAACGTTTGCTGCGGCAGACCGGCAATCAGTTCCAAACTCTGTGCCAATTGGGCTGCCGTGCCTTCAAACAGCCGTCCGCAACCCAGAGAAAACAATGTATCACCGCAAAAGGCCAAACTGAAATTTTTTCCGGCATTTGTACCGATACAGACAAACATTAAGTGGTCCAAGGTGTGGCACGGAACTTCATGCACTGCAAAGTTCCAAGCCCCCAACGATACCACGTCTCCGGATCGCAATTCCCGGCTGCATTCTGCAATTTTCTTTCGGCTGTATGCCGCAACTTCCGGCCGCTTAACAGAACTGTTTCGCGCATAATCCAACAATCCCGCGTTTCCCCCGCAATGATCGGCATGCCAGTGTGTATTCCAGATAGCATGTAACAGCCAGCCTCTCTGTCTCAGCTCTTCAACAATCCTCGGATCATCTGCGGGGTCCAATACTGCCGTGGCCCCAGTCTCTTTATCGTGGATCAAATAGCTATAGTTGTCCCGTAACACAGACAGTTGCACGACCTGTAAGTTGCCAAACTCATGGAGCCACACACCGTCAATCACTTTCTGCTTTCCCCATTTCCTATATGCCAAACTCTTACAAAAGCCATTCTGCTGCATCCTTTTTTATTTCGAACAGATACTCTGTCATCTGCCTTAATAATATCTACCTACTAAGATTAATTGTCAAGTTTCTCCGGCCTTCTTGCCTCTAAATATTCAAAAATATTTTGATGATGCCTGGCTTTGGCCTCATCTTCTGCCATATTCCCGCTCTTATCCCGGATATCCAAATCCGCCCCCTTCTCCGTGAGCAATTTCACGATAGAAAAGTGTCCCTGTCTCGCCGCATCGTGTAAAGCGGTCCAACCGGCGGCAGATTGCCTGTTGACTTCCGCACCACGTTCCAACAAAGTTTCCACCACATCGAGATGCCCATTCCAAGCGGCGTAATGCAGTGCCATCCAGCCCCCCGATGCCTGTATGTTGGCGTTTGCCCCCTGTTCCAGCAGGTACTCAGCTATATCGTTGTAGCCTTTGCGAGCGGCAAGATGTAATGCCGTCCAACCGCTGTTGTTGCCCTGATCAATGCTAACTCCGTTTTCGACCAACACCCTGATCATACCCAAGTCATTTTTCCAAGTGGCAATGTATAGTGCACTTTCATTGTTCGCGTTGGGCCGGTCGACATCATGACGCATATGCAGTAACTCGTTGACCACCTCTTCGTGTCCATCCTCCACAGCCTCCAACAATGGGTAACGCCTATTAATGTAATCTTCCAGGTTTACACTGTAGCTTGCGGAATTCCCGGAGACCGGCGGAGCCTCTTTCTCCGGGCTTTCTTTCCCTCCGTCCCCTTCTTCCCGGTAGTTTTGGACCGGCAACTCTTTGTCCCCCTCCTCAACCTTCTCCGGCTTCAAATCTACCAACAGGGTCCCTATATTTTTATTTTCTCTACCCCCATTTTCTCTACCTCCATTTTCTCTACCTCCATTTTCTCCATTTTTCTCTTCGCCTGCCGCGTCGCGATACCGCTTTGCCAAATCGTACGCCGTCTGTCCTTCTGCATTTTCCGGTGCGACAGAGGCTCCGGAATCCAGCAGCAGCCGAATCATAGCCACATCTCCCCGCGATGCGGCTATATGCAGGGCAGACCAGCCATCCCTTGCCACATGGTCAACTTCTGCACCATTATCCAAAAGCAAACCGGAAAGATTATAATAAGCTCTGGCCACAGCCATACTCAAGGCTGTCCCTCCCCCTCTGTTTCTTTCATTGACGTTGATATCTTGCTTTAAAAGAAATTCCGCCGCCGCCTGACTCTGCTCTTCACCAATGGCCTCGTTTATTATCGCATATTGCAGCGGAGAAAAACTTTCTCTCGACGGCAAGCGAAAATCTGCCCCATGTCGGGCCAAAACTTCTAAAACAACCACATTGCCGCTAAAAGCAGCATAATGTACAGGCGACATCCCTTTATTGTCCTGAATATTGACATTGGCACCTGCGGCTGCCAATTCTTCCAGCGTTTCCTGTCGGTCAGCCATCACGGCAATATGCAGTGGCGTTGTTCCGTCCGTATCCTGATTATTACTGTAAGCTCCCTGTTGCAATAAGTAGGAAACCAACTTCCTTTGGTCTTGCATCGCAGCGTAAAACAAGGGGCTGCGCCCGTCCGAATCGCGAACATCAATATCTGCACCGTGCGTGACAAACATTTCTGCCAAATCCCAATAATTGTTGGAAACGGCGTAATGCAGAGGCGTTCTGCCGGATAAATCACTGATCCGCAGACTGGCCCCCCTCTCCAGCAATAATGTAATAAGTTCGCTATTCCCCTTGGTTGCGGCATAGTGCAGAGCCGTTACCCCTTGTTGGTCCTGCTCATTGATGTCGTGGCCGGCCTGCAATAGTACCCGGACAGCGGCAATATCGTTTTCCGCACTGGCAATGTGCAATGGAGAATCGTACAGTTCATACTTTTCCGGCACCTGCTCTTGTTTAGCATTGAGAATTTGAGCCTCTGCCACACCCGCAAAAATCGGAAGTAATTGCAAAGCCAGAATGATTCCGCCGGTGAGCACACAGCGTTTACAGAAACATGTAAACACATGTGGTACAGTAGAATAATCTTTACTTGCGCCTTTGATCATCTCCACCTCAGAAACTCTCGGGAACCGTCTGAAAACATGCCAATCGGGCCGGCTCTCGACAAAGATCAAGAGCACATCAAGAACACAATATTGCAAGGTTCATTTAAAAAGATCTGTTTAAACAAAAGCCCGTCTAAACAAAAGCCCGTCTAAACAAAAACCCGTTCAAAGTTCTCGCAAAGTTCCCGCAAAGTTCCCGATTCTGCGGCGAGATCAAAATTTCTTTCGGTCGCAGCCGAGTTTGCTGTGCTTTCCCGCCACTCCAAAGAAATTGCAAAAATTTCGTGCCAGTTGCATTCCGGAAAGATTCTAAACGATTTGGACGAGGATATCCCGATTTTTTCCGCTTTTTCCAAATCTATCGTGCAAAAATTCGACCTGCCTGACGCTGCGTTCCATATTGTAAACGAATCGGAAACAAGATTGCTCCGGCAACAAGTCCGGGTTTTGTACGGGCAATTACCCAAAACAGCAAACGCAGACAATATAACTACTTTTTTGTACTAATACAGATTAAATATCTACTTTTTTGTACTTTACAGTAAGGAGAACCGATTTCGGTACGGAATGTGTTGTGGGCATATACATAATATATACTGTAGGAATAGACCTCTTTTACGATTGCAGGAATTTGAGGCACGAAAATTGCTTTTACCTCTTAATAAATCGATATAAAAAATCAGAAAGGAGATCTTATGGAAACCATAATCTCTCAAAGTACTGTTCCAACAACGTCTTTGAATCGAGGCAGGAAGTCCCGGCGTGGCCTTCTCTTTACAGCATTGCTCTTACTGCTGCCAAACCTTACCTTGGCAGCGTTGGCAGCACAGGAGGGAGAGGCCGGGGAAGGAGCCCTCGTATTGGGACTCTCCCAAGCCAATGTACTTTGGCTGTTTCTCGGCGGCATCTTGGTATTCTTTATGCAAGCAGGCTTTGCATCCTTGGAAATGGGTCTTGTACGCGCCAAAAATGCCGCGAACATCATGATGAAAAACTTGACCGACTGCTGTGTTGGTGTTCTTTCTTACTGGTTAATCGGTTGGGCACTGATGTTCTATTTGGGCAAAACCGAATTTGGCACCAACGTCGCGATGGGTTGGTTTTCGGGAAGCTCTGTCAGCAGCGAGAGCTTTACCACCTTATTTTTCCAGGCCGCTTTTGCCGCAACGGCTTCGACCATTGTCTCGGGTGCCATCGCAGAACGCGCAAAATTTAATGCCTATGTCGCCTTTGCTATTATGCTCAGCGGATTGATTTACCCCTACCTCGGTTCCTGGACTTGGGGTGGAGGCTGGTTGGCCGAAATGGGCTTCCACGACTTTGCCGGTTCCACCGTTGTTCATGGCGTTGGTGGCTGGGCAGCCTTGGTTGGGGCAGCCATGCTGGGTGCTCGCCAAGGAAAATACGTGCGGGACGAAAACGGAAAAATACTGACCATACGTGCCATTCCCGGCCATAGTATGCCTTTGGCCACACTCGGTACTTTCTTTCTGTTCTTCGGTTGGTTCGGCTTTAACGCGGTCAGTACTTTGGATGCCTCCAGTGACCTGATTGGCTTAATCGTATTGAATACCGCAATTGCGGCCTGTACCGGCACCATCGGTGCCATGCTTATCTCCCGATGGACTCACGGCAAACCTGATGCCAGTATGTCTCTCAACGGTATGCTTGCCGGCTTGGTTGGCATCACAGCAGGTTGCGATATCGTGGATCCGGGCGCGGCCCTCATCATCGGCTTTGTCTCCGGTGTTATAGTCGTTCTGTCCATTGAATTTATCGACAAGAAACTGTGCATCGATGATCCGGTTGGGGCCATTTCTGTACACGGCATCTGCGGTGCTTTCGGGACTCTGGCCGTTGGTTTCTTCGCCAACGATGCCCAATTACAAGGCTTGTTTTTTGGTGGCGGGGGATCTTTGCTCGGCGTTCAATTGATTGGTGTCGGAGCCATTATGATCGCTACCATCATTCTTTCTTTCATTATGTTCTCGCTGATTAAGCTCTGTATCGGCCTCCGGGTTTCCGACTTCGAAGAGCGCAAAGGCCTGGACATCACTGAACACGGTACGGAGTCCTATTATGGTTTCCAAATATTCAGCAACTTGTAACACAATCTTATTGCTTATTGGAGAATCTACTTATGAAACTGATTGTTGCTTATATCCAGCCTGAGGCCATGAACAAGGTCAAACAGGAGTTATACGCCCGCAAAATCTACAAAATTTCGGTCAGCACCGTGATGGGTTGCGGCCAACAGCAGGGCTATACCGAAAGTTATCGCGGCATCAACAACGAGGTCAACTTACTAAAAAAACTGCGCATCGAGATTGCGGTCAATGAGCCCTTTGCCCGGGAGACCATTGATGCGATTATTGCCGGAGCCCGCACGGGCGAGATCGGCGATGGCAAGATTTTTGTGCTGCCGGTTGAAGAGTGCATCCGCATCCGCAACGGGGACATCGGAGAATACGCCATTGGATGACAAACGGATGACAGATATCTGCCGGAAGGATGAAAAGAAAGGATCAAAACAAACCGGCGGCCCGGCCGGACACCCCGCTCGTACAAATTAGGAATGGGGTGTCCGGCTTTTTCCATCCCGGTTTTCTGCTTCCGGCCCGGCTTCGCTCACTTCACTTACTTTCGGGCCGATATTATCCCACAGAATCGCATAGTTGTACTCCAGCTTGCTGAAGGCCCTCAATACATTGTAACCGATCTCTTCCGCCTGCCTGTATCCTTGACTGTATTCCTGACCAGATCCAAGCACAGGCCCGGCCTCTGTAAAAACGGCGGCACAGGCCCGCCGCAAAATGCCTGCCAAGTGCTGCGGCGCAAATTCTGCGGTGATCTGCTCACGACTTTGCCGCCTGGCCTCGGCCAGGCGGACGGACGGCACCGATCCGGTGTCTGCCATCAGATTTCCGAGTTGTTCCAGCAATTCCCGATTGGCTGCCCGACAGGCCGCGAGCAGCCCGGCTCCGCCGCTCCTGTCACTACCCTGTTCCCGATATTCTCGAGATTCCCGGTGCAGGTGCCGAAGAATGCCACATTGCTGCTTCACCGTAAAAAAGGCGAAGTCCAGGCTGTCCGGCGGCTCCGGCGGCATATGCCACTGCAATTCTTCTTCTATCCCGGAGCGGAGCGCGTCCGGCACACGGGCGACATACTCCTGATATTTCGCCCTCAGTTCCCGATACATTAAAGTCAGGTTCACATCACGGTCACCATTTTCGCCGTTATTGTCACTGTTATTGCCCTGATTGTCCCAGTGCGAGCCATAGCGCAGCGGAATTTTCAGCTCGCGGTAGAACAGGGCCAACTCCGGCCGAAAGCAGTGCTCAAAGCCTTGCAGCACGTCCAGTTTCCGGGCGACCAAGGTCTTGCCCCGATACATCGGGTTAAAATACGTAAAGCCAAAACCTTCCATTACGGAACCGGAACCAATCAGGCTGGCCGCACGACACAGCATCTCGAACGACCAATTCTGCTCTTCCAAATGCAGACCGACATCGCACAGACCCTGTATGACACCTTCTCGGTATAGTTGCCTCACCAGTTCCGAATAGGGCCTTTCCGCCTCAGAACGCCCCGGAAGGGTGCAAACCAGATTCCACGGCCCTCCCGCCAACACATTTAACAGCTGCAACTCCAACACGTTCTTACGCCGAATACAGCGCACCGGATACAGTGCCAAGGCCCTCTCCGGGTGAGTCAAACCAAAGGTTTTGGCGAAAAGCGTGCGCAATTCAGCTTCTGTTTCTGCCCCGGAAACCGCCATTGAGGCAGGTGAAGCAGGTGAGGCAGGCTCCGTCCCCGAAGGAAAAGACGACCCAGACGACGGAGACGGCAGATCCGGAAATTCCAGGGGATTGGGCAGAAAGAACAGCCTCTCTTCGGGCAAACCGGCTTCTTGCAAAATCTTGTAATCCCGCTTGTTTATAGTCGCGTAGCAGACATTCCGGGCCGCAGGGTAGAGTCCGGCGGGCCGGCAAGCGTCCCCTGCCAGCCATTCCCGGGACTGCAACAACTCACTGTAGCGGGCAAAACGTCCGCACTCGGGGAAGTCGTGAATGTGAAGCAAAAACTTAACGGATCCTGCACGCAGAATCAGATTGGGTGCAAAGCGGGCCGAAAACCGGCCCTCGATAATTTGCAACAGGGCCTTCGTATAAGCGATGTTTTTGCCTAAGTGGTAATTGTGCACCCACCACAGGCTGTCCGAACCATCAGCGGTGTACTGTGACAGTAAGTGTTCTGCCAGGCTATCTACGCAGCCTTGCCAGTATACCGCCTTCTGCTCTGCCGAAAGCCCTCGGAAAGCTTCGCCTTGGGGCAAACCTTTGTAGCCCAACTCACTATCGACCAAAAATTCTACGGAAACGAGACGCTGCTGCATACCGAGGGGTAAAGTCTGCGCAAAATCGTCCCACTGCTGCCTCAGTGGGGCCACATTTTCCGGGTCCCCGCAGCAGATACGCAATGAAATTTCCCGGTCCCGGTATTGAGGAAGTATGCTGTCCGAACAGCCGGCAAATATGCGCAACCAACCCATGATCACATCAGTCACACCACCCGGCAAAAGGTGATAGTGAAAAATGCAAAGCTGTAATTGAGCCATAAAAGCTTTACAGAATCAGTAGATTCTGATCCGCTCCCCCGTCAGCGTCAAAGCGTGAAACTCATTGATCTGCGGCTGATAGATAAAAAAGAGACTGCGGAAAGATGCCCAGTCAAAGGGCAGACCCTTCAGCTTTTCCGGGTTGGAAGCAAAGGTTTCCAAAACCAAGACATTGCCCCGTATAACAAAGAAACCCCGCATTTCAAACAGCTTGCCCCCCGCATGAAAACGCCAAGTGTAACGATAGCCGTTAAAAGAAATGCCGTCTTTGGTTCCGGTCCCGGGCACGCTCCGGGTGGGGACGGCCTGTTGGCTGATCAAGTTCAGGGTCAGCTTGGAATCTTCGTATTGCCGCTTTAGCGACTGCGGCACAAAGAGGAAAAACCCGTCACTTTCCTCTTCGTCAAAACCGGGAAAATTCTGAGGTACAAGGTCGTCATTATCAAACGGGTTTTGCGAGCCATCATCATCGGCAAAAGGATCAAAGCTGTTAGAAAAGTCATTTGAAGGTTTTCCCGGTACCTTAGAATCAGACCCTTTGGTCGGGTCTCCGTCATTGCCAAACAGAGTCTCTTCGTCAAGCCCTTGGCCAAACAGATCATCGCCACCACCAAACGGATCATCATAAGGGGTCACGGTAATTGAGTCCTCACGTTCTTCCGGAGGTACGGTATAGCCAATGTCCGGCTCTGCCTCTTGTTTCGTTTCCGTGGTGTCCGGGGTATCCGTTATGTCCTTCGTTTTTGACGTGTTCGTCGTTTTTATGGTTTTCCAAGACGAAGATGAGACCGAAGGTTTTACCCGTCCATCCGGAACAGACCGAATTTCAAAATTGGGATCGGAATTTCCGGGCCGGCTGGTACTTTCCCGCTTCAGTTTCCTACTGTAACCGCTCGCTCTTGGTGTCAGGGGCACGACATCAGCCCGACTGTATGCCGAGGTTTCAATATCCCAAGCCCGGTTTTGGCGCAACTCGCCATAAATCTCCTGACTCTCATAATTGAGAATCACATTATTGAGCAAAATAAACAGCTCCGGTTCATGGCTGCGGAACCAAGCCAAATCAGGGTCCCTCTGCATTTTTGCCATGTGTACCGAACGCATTTCACCACTTTCCTGCAACAGAACTTCCAACAAAAGTCGATAGATCCGATACGAGTCTTCCGGCCGTCCGCGCAGACTCAGAACGCAAGCTGTATTATAAATGGGGTACGTATAATAGGGGTCTAACTTCATGGACCGGGCAAAATGCCGCAGGGCCTGCGACCAGTTTTCCTTCCGATAGGCACTATAGCCCTCTCGGTTCAAATTGCGTGAGCGTTGATGATTCAGCAAGGTCTGATTCTCTGCCACAATGCCGGTATTAAAAAGGACCGGCTGAAGACAAAGAAAAAAGAAAAAAACAATATACCGGCGTACGGATCGTTGTTTTGTCTGCATGAAAACCCCTATCGCCTGTATCTTTTTATACCCTTTCCTCGGTAACCTTAGCAGGCATTCCCCAAACCTATGCACCATTCAGAAGATCACAAGCCTACCCGGATGACGGAGAAACTTCTAGTATCTTTTTATGTTCTTGTCAAAAAACAGAATTTGTCTGCCATCCCCGGCTATTTTTCCGTCCCGGGCCAGACAGACTCCGATAGTTTTATTATACTGCCGGTTCTTCCCTGTTCGTATAGAATTTTTATTGCACAGTATTTGACATTTGAACTTGACATTTGAACCTGGTCTGCTCCGGGTTTTGGAAATCACACGAGAGGAACGGTCAGACAGCTTATGAGCACACAACTTTCCCCACAGGATTACTACCATTTTTTGCGCACACAGGGCTGCAACTTCTTTGCCGGGGTGCCCGATTCTCTGTTGAAAGACTTTTGTGCCTGCGTCAAAGACCGGTCTTCGCCGGAAAACTTCCGAATTACCGCCAATGAAGGGGCCGCTGTGGGCATGGCCATCGGCCAATATTTGGTCCAAAGTGCGGGCAATGATTCGGACGACAAAAAAAAGATCCCGGTAGTCTATTTGCAAAATTCCGGTCTGGGCAACACCCTCAACCCTTTGGTTTCCATGGCGGACCCCTTAGTCTACGGTATTCCCATGCTGCTGATCATCGGCTGGCGCGGCGAGTTGGGCCGAAACAAAGAGGAGAGCGGAGAACAGCTCCGGGACGAGCCGCAACATCGAAAGCAGGGACGCGTAACTTTAAGCTGGTTGCAGGCTTCCGACATCCCCTACGAAATACTGCCATGTGAGAAAGAGGCCGCTGAACAGGCAACTATGCGCCTGATCCGGCTGGCCAAGGATGAACAGCGGCCGGTTGCCCTCGTGGTCCGCAAGGACACTTTTGCCGGTTATACGGCGGCTGCCCCTCCGAGCGAAACCACAGCAAAGAAAATCTTGATTCCGGACCTAAAGCGCGAAGAGGCTATCGGTCTGATACTGGAGAAGCTGCCCAGAGGCCCGGTGGTTTCCACCACCGGCATGATCTCGCGGGAGCTGTTTGAGCAACGCGAAAAACGGAAAGAAACCCACGACAAAGATTTTCTGGTGATCGGGGCCATGGGTCACTCCGCTGCTATTGCCCAAGGCTTGGCTATGACCCTGCAAAAAAAGAATGCGCACAGCCCTGTCTATTGCTTCGATGGCGACGGTTCCGTGTTGATGCATATGGGCAGCCTGGCCGTGGGCGGATTGAACGATTCTCCCCTGCATAATTTTAAGCACATCGTGCTGAATAACGGAGCCCACGACTCCGTGGGAGGCCAACCCACTGTGGCTTTGAAACTGGATATGGTGGCGATGGCCAAGTCCTGTGGCTACCGTTGGGCCGCCAGTTGCAACAATTTTACCCAGCTGGAGCGTTTGCTGCCCCGACTGAGCCGCACTGAAGGTCCGGCTCTGCTGGAAGTGCGGGTGAGAAAAGGTGCCCGCCGAAATCTGGGCCGGCCGACTCTGAACCCGAGACAGATCAAAGCCCAACATCAGAAATATCTTGCGGGCCTCCAAGGCTTCTTTCCCCAAAAAAGCTCTGCGGACTCCGAAGATAATCCGGAGCATCCAGAAACATTGGCGGGAGAAGAGTCCATCCGGGAAAAACGTCTGTTGGTCGACATGTCGGCCACAATCCTGCATCACGGTCACATTCGCCTGTTGAAAAAGGCCCGTGAAGCTGGCAATAAGCGTGGTGCCATTGTGGTGGTAGGCCTGACCGGTGACGAAGCCGTGCTGCGGACCAAAGGCTATCTTCCGGAACTGAACTTTGATGAGCGCAAGGAAATTCTGCTGGCCTGTCACTATGTGGACAAAGTGGAAGAAACGCCTTGGACGATCACCGAAGAGATACTGGACCGATTAGGCGTGGACTACCTGTTCCACGGTGAAGACAACAGCAACTCGGTCAGCAAGGACAGGCTGATTACGGTGCCTCGCACCCAGGGAGTTTCCAGCAGCGATCTGCGGCAACGGTCAGTGGGCGTAGTGCAGAGCCACATCAATCGCCGCAAGATTATGCTGACCCCCGGGCCCGGTTCTGTTTCTTTGGAGAATGCGTTTGCCGTCCAACCCCTTTTTGGGCGCGGGGATACCGATTTTGAGGCCATAGAAGAACGGGTTTCCTCTCGGTTGCAGCGGCTGACCGGCCTGCCCTGCATGGCCAGGCTCCAAGGCTCTGCCTCCCTGGCTCTGGAGATTGCGGCCCGCAGCTTTGTTTTCGGACGTGTGCTGATCGTCAATACCGGCTACTATTGTGAGCGTCTGATTGGCTACTGCCAAACTTTAGAGCAACTGGGCCGGGTCAGCCGGATCGATATCATTGAGGTCGATGCTTTCTTAGAGCAGGAACCGGAACAGTTAGCCGTGGCGGACAGTTACGACTGGTTGGTCAGTGTTTATTCGGAAACTTCCTCAGCTCTGCTCAACGATGTGCCCAAACTGGCCCGGCTGAAACAGCAGATCGGTGCCAAACTGTTCCTTGATGCCACGGCCTCTATCGGCCTGGAGGAACAGCACCACTTGGCGGACCTGATCGCCTTCAGTTCCTGCAAGGGCCTGGCCGCGATGACCGGAGCGGCCTTTATTTGTTATCAGGACGACTTGGAGGAACAGCCGGAGTCATCCTTCTATTTGAATGTGCGGACGCATCTGGAAAAGAAGATGACCGGCCCTTACCACCAAATGGCGGCCCTCGACCGCTTGCTGCCAATGCAGGACGAAATCCGGGCCCGGGTGCATCGCAGTAAAAAAGCCTTTATGGCCAAGTTTATCACCCGGGTGGTCCTGCCGGCCGAACGCCAGCCCCTGATTGGCACCCGGATACAGGGCCTGCTGGAACCGAGCGGGGAGTCCGCATTGTACGATGTCGCTCTGCCGATTGCCGGAACCGAGCCGGAAATTGTCTTCTACCAGCCGCGCAGCATAGAGCCTGGCTATTCCGTCGTCTGCCACTTTGGCGAACTGCACCTAAGCTCTGACCAGCTTTCCGGAATCCCCCGATTTCTGCAATTGTCTTCGTAGCTGCACTCGCAGCGGTATCCGGCAGAATCAACAGAAAAAATACTCCGGACAAAAGACCAAACGGGCCAAAGGAAAGGCCCGATTTTGCAAACCGACCGGATGCTTTTTGGCAGACGGTTCTTCTCAGGAAAGGAACAAGAAAATGATGAATGTGGATATACGCGCTGTAGCTCTCGATTTGGACGGCACCCTGCTGGGGCCGGACCATAAGGTCAGCCCCTTCACAATTAAAATTATCAACCAACTGGCAGACAGCGGCATTGCTTGTATTATTGCCACGGGACGCAGTGTCGGCGTGTTGAGAACCGGGGGCGATTTCCCTTCCCACATGTATGCGGTCTGTCTCAACGGGGCTCAACTGGCCCACCTGAGCGAGGAGCAACCTCTGGAAGAGACCTTCCTGCCGGAGCCTCTCAGCCGCGCGGTGACAGAGACCTTTGCCGCTCACCGTCACCATCTCCACGCCTATGTGGGGGAAAAATTGTGGTGCGAGAATGCCAATATGGAGTTGCTGGGAAAATACGGGCCTCAGTTTCAGCGGTTGAAAATTTTTGAATACATCCGCTTTGCAGACAAGCCCCAAGACCGCATCCTCAAATTTGTCTCAGCCGGAAAGGAAGACTTGCTGGACCCGATCCTGGCAGATTTGCGCAAGCGACTGGAAGAAATAGAACCCGGTTTCAGCAAGAACCTCTACGCCAATTATTCCATGCCCGGCATTCTCGAAATCCAGGACAGCCGAATGGACAAAGGTGTGGGGCTCGCCCGCATCCTCAAGCGGATGGACTTGGGTCCGGAGCATTTGCTGGCTATCGGAGACGGTAACAATGATGTGCCGATGTGGGAACTGGCCAAGATTCCGGTGGTGATGAGCAACTCCTTTGAGGGGCTCAAACAGCGGGGCTACTACTTGGCCCCCGGCAACGGAGAGGACGGGGCGGCGCAGTTCCTGCGGGCTTGGTTCCACTTGGCCTGACTGTAGCTCGGCTTGCCCTAACTTTGGTTTGGCCTTTTTCGTCTGTGCTCGGCTCGATTCACAACGGAAAATATCCGAGGCTCCCAAAACTTTGGCATCTTTAGCAGAACCATAGTCGTCCGGCTACCGGCATCTTGTCATTTTACAAGCATTTCTGCATACTGGCTCCTCATTTTCCGGGAGCAGAGTTCTCCCAAACAGACAAACCGGACCAAGACCGTCCATTGCAATGACCGCAATGAAGGAGATGCCCCAAAATGGCACTAATTGATGTACCCATAATGCGCAATATTGGTATCAGCGCACATATCGACTCGGGTAAAACTACTTTGACCGAACGCATCTTGTTCTTCTGTGAGCGCATCCACGCCATTCATGAAGTTCGCGGCAAAGATGGTGTCGGCGCGACCATGGACCACATGGAATTGGAGCGCGAGCGCGGCATCACGATCACTTCTGCGTCAACCCAAGTGCAGTGGCAAGATAAAATTGTCAACATTATTGACACCCCCGGGCATGTCGATTTCACGGTTGAAGTGGAGCGTGCCCTGCGTGTACTGGACGGTGCCATCCTGGTTCTTTGCTCCGTTTCCGGTGTGCAGTCCCAATCCATCACAGTAGACCGCCAACTCAAACGCTACAACGTCCCCCGGCTGGCCTTTATCAATAAGTGTGACCGCACCGGGGCCAACCCCTATCGTGTCAAAAACCAACTGCGCGACAAGCTGAACCTGAACCCGGTGATGATGCAGATTCCCATCGGCCTGGAAGATGGGCACGAAGGCTGTGTCGATTTGATCACCATGAAGGCCCTCTATTTCGATGGCGATGATCGTCACGCCGTACGCGAAACCGAGATTCCGGAAAATCTGCGTGCCGAGGCCAAAGAGAAGCGTCATGAAATGCTCGATGAGCTGTCCCACTTTTCCGATGAACTGATGGAGCTGATGCTTGAAGAGAAAGACATCCCCGAACAGTTGATCTATGACACCGTGCGCAAAGCCGTCACCAGTCTCCGACTCTGCCCGGTATTTGTCGGTTCAGCCTATAAGAACAAGGGTGTTCAACCCCTGCTCAACGCTGTGGACCGCTACCTGCCCCACCCCGGCGATGTCTCCAATGCGGCTCTGGACCTGGACGACAACGAGGCCGAAATCCGACTGGAATCCGACCCCGACAAACCAACTGTGGCACTGGCCTTCAAATTGGATGACGGCCAGTACGGTCAATTGACCTACGTGCGCGTCTACCAAGGCACGGTGAAAAAGGGCGTTGACCTGCTCAATGTCCGCGCCCGCAAACGCTTTAAAGTGGGGCGTTTGGTTCGTATTCACTCCAACAGCATGGAAGACATTTCCGAAGCCGGCCCCGGCGATATCATCGGCCTGTTCGGTATTGACTGTGCCTCCGGCGATACCTTCTGTCAGCAGGGTTACAACCTGTCGATGACTTCGATGTACGTGCCCAACCCGGTGATTTCGCTGTCCATCACTTCCAATGACAAGAGTGCCTCGGACAAAATGGCCAAGGCCCTGAACCGCTTCACCAAGGAAGACCCGACTTTCCGCACCTATGTCGATGATGAATCCAACCAGACCATCATTCAGGGCATGGGAGAGCTTCATCTGGAGGTCTACGTAGAACGCATGAAGCGCGAATACGGTGCCGAAGTGACGGTCGGTGCACCGCAGGTGGCCTACCGCGAAGCGATTTCGGCCCCTGCCGCTTTCAACTACACCCACAAGAAACAGACCGGCGGTTCCGGCCAATACGGCCGCGTTGCCGGTACCATGGAACCAATGGAAGAAGGCGAATACGAATTTGTCAACCAGATCAAGGGGGGCGCGATTCCAACGGAGTATATTCCTTCCTGTGACAAGGGTTTCCGTGCCTGTCTGGGCGAAGGTTCCCTAATTGGCTTTCCGATTGTCGGTGTCAAAATGACGATCAATGACGGCCAGAGTCACTCGGTGGACTCTTCGGACAACGCCTTTCAGTCTGCTGCCGTCGGTGCCTTCCGCGAAGCTTACGCCCAGGCTAAGCCCGTGATCCTTGAGCCGATCATGCTGGTGGAGGTCCAAGGTCCTTCCGAGTTTCAGGGTGCCATACTGGGCAGCCTGAACCAGCGGCGCGGCATGATCATGGACAATCAAGAAGAGGGCATGATGGTCACGGTCCAAGCCGAGGTACCTCTTTCCGAAATGTTTGGTTACTCGACCAACTTGCGTTCGCTGACTCAGGGCAAGGCCGAGTTTTCCATGGAGTTTGCCAAGTATGCCAAGGTTCCGCAGAGCGTCGCCGACGAACTGATTCGGGAGTACCAGAAGAAACGGGCGGAAAAGAACAAATAGAGGCCGTTGTTGCTTAATATTGTCACCCAATATTAGTGTTATTTCCGGCAGCCTTCCCAAATCCAAATTCTCCGGTCGCTTGGCAATCGGCCGGAGAATTTGGCCGGAGAAAGTGCTGAAAGGCTGCGGGCAAAACGCTCAAAACTACTTAAAGCCAATCAAAGTACTTCGTGCCATTTCCCGGTACCACCGGTAAATCTGTTATTAAAGTATTAAAATCTATCCAAATTGTTGTAACTTTTTGATAAAAGGACTTGCAGGATCCTGCAAGCCCTTTTATTTTTAGGGCCAAGTGTGGGAAAATTTGTTCTTTAATCCGGCCGAAAGGGCCGATTCCCTCCGAAAGGCTCAGATATATGCATGACTCTGTGAGCCCAACCGTTAAAAGAAAAGTTGCGGTTCTGATTCTGGGAGGGGGGCGCGGCACAAGGCTCTATCCCCTGACTTTGAAGCGCAGTAAACCTGCTGTGCCATTTGCCGGGCGTTATCGCTTGGTCGATATTGCCCTGTCCCGCTGCATCCATGCCAGACTGCTAAACCTGCATGTGCTGACCCAGTACAATTCCGCCTCGCTGCACCTCCATATCAACCGTACCTACCGCTTCGATGCTTTCAATAAAGGCGGCATCCAGGTGCTGGCGGCGAGCCAATTCTACATGCAGGACGACCGGGAGCAGTGGTTTCTCGGCTCCGCAGATGCTGTGCGCAAGACGTTGAACCATTATAGTCAAGGATCGGAGCCCTACCAACACTTCCTAATTCTGGCCGGCGACCAGATTCACGAATTAGATGTGGAGGCCATGCTCGCCCACCACCTGGCCGAAGATGCCGACTTCACCATCGCGGGCACCCCCATCCACGGAGAGCAACTGAGTAAGTACGGTGTATTGAAAAGCTCCGTCACCGGGCGGGTCTCCGGCTTTCTGGAAAAGCCGAGTCAGGATCATCCCGAATTGCCGGATTTCCGGCGCAGCGTAGGCAGCAAGGCCGATAAATTACAACCGGAAAAACCATACTGGGGTTCGATGGGCAGCTACTTAATCCGTGCCGAGATCCTCCGGGACATATTGCGCGAGGGCTCCCCGGATTTTGGCAGCGGCGCGGTACCCTATGCCGCCCACAACTACAAAATGATGCTCTATCCCCACTTGGGCTTTTTTGAGGACATCGGTGTCTTTGAGACCTTCTTTGATGTACATATCCGCATGGCCGAGGGCTGTCTTCCGATCAACCTCTACCATTCCGATACCAGCCTCTACACTTATCGCCGGGAACTGCCTCCGGCCATGTTCAGCGGCAGCAGCAGCGTGGAGAAAAGTCTGGTGGTGGAGGGCTCGGTGATGGGAGACCAGCTCAAGCTGAAATCTTCTTTGGTTGGAGTCCGCAGCATTGTCCAAAGGGACTGTTCGCTGTACAAGACCTATCTGATGGGCAACGACTTCTATCCCTGCCACGACAACATCCCGCAAGTTGTCAACACCGGTTCAAAGAACTTAGAGATCGGCATTGGTGCCAACTGCCGGATAGCCAATGCCATTATAGACAAGAATTGCTCTATCGGTTCGGGTTGCCGCATCGGCTTGGATCCGGACAAACTGAAAGACGGGGACTATCAGGGCTACTCGATCCATAAGGGCATTGTGATTATCCCCAAAGGAAGCGTCTTGCCCTCCAATACCATCATTTAGACGAGAACGGCCTGTGACGGACAAATAGCTGATTAGCTTACAGGTAGCTTGCATGTACATGTATCGGTGGCGCATTTGATTTGTGCGCTTTGATTTGTGCGCATTGCACACAATCCGTGTATATTATACACAAAGCGAAATTCCGTTATCGCAGAATTTTGTACCACGTATCGCGCCGGGGTATGGATACCAAGTTCGGCGGGCAATCGGTCGTCTATGGGCCTACCGGCCAATTGCCGGCGGCGGCAGGCCGCCTTTCCGGTAGAGATACATGCCATCGGCGTATTGCAGGCTGTCCGCACCGAGAAATACGGAGTTGCCAAAAGATTCCAGCCGAAACTGAAAATAATTATGGCTCCAGTCGGTGCCGTCAAAGCTGATCGAAGCAAAAAAACGGTTGGGGTAGTAGAAATGAACATCGCGCAGAAACTGTGCTTCTGTCACCGGCCCTTCGGTCACGGCCTGTAGAATATTGCCCAGCAAATACAGGCGGTAGTAGAATTCAAAGCCTTCCGGGTAGAACACCACGCTTTTCTCTAATTCCAGTGCCGTGCCGTCCGGCAGGGACATCAACTCATCGTAGAGTTTTCCGCCGGTTTCTAAGGTCAAGCGGGAACCTTGGTCTTTTTGACTTTGGCCGATTTGCCGGCCCCGCAACAGCATAAAGTCGCCGCGCCGGCCGCGCCGGACCGGCCGGCGACTGAGGACCTTGGACGGTCTGTCATCGTAACCGGGCCGGGGGGCCAGAACCAGCTCGGCTTGATAATCCACCGTCAGACGCAGAGCGGTTTCTTCAGTCACGGTAAAGTGCAGACGAAATTCCAGATTGTTCCGGCGGTCCGGCCCGGTTTCCGTACCTGATGTGCCCGTGATACCCGATTCGGCGGCACTCTTTCCCGTGACGGAAAACCAACGCTCACCGTCAAACGAAAGCATGTTGTTTTGGCCCAGCGCGGTGAGGTATATGCCGCGACTCAGGCGGTAATGCCCATTGCCGAGGGAATATATCAGGCTGTCCGCCCGGGGGCGGACGGGTTGTTGAACAAACCGGATGCTCTGGTTTTGTTTGGCAAAAATGATGTAGGGAACCTTTTGATACAGGGCCATGGCCTTGCCCACAGCTTGGTCGGAATAGCCGGCCTGCTCCATTTCCCGGAGTTTGTCTTTGGCGTAGCGGAAGACGTGGCGGGATTCGGCCTTTTTGGAAGGGGCCAAGCCGCAACCGCTTAACCCGAAGACCGTGCCGATGCACAGCAGAGAAAGAAAGCGTTTCACCGGTTCACCGGTGATCGTGATTGTTCAATGATGGCCATAAGAAAAGCAGCATTTGGATGGATTCAGATGGGTGCACGGATGGGTGCACGGATGGTGCACGGATAGTTTCACGGATAATTGCAAACGGATAACGGTTGCCTGTTGTCTACAGAACAGCTTACACGTACCGAGACAGCAGGAAGATACCGATGCGCAGCACGATGCAGGAAGAAATACCGCCGGCCCAGGCAAGGTCATTCACAAAGGTTTTGTCTCGAAATATCCGTCTCAGAGAGACAAACTTCACGGTACCCATCAAGGCGGACAACAGACTCCAGAGAATAAAACCGGACAATTGGAATATGCCGAAAAACAACCAGAAACCGACAGAGAGCCCAAAGCTGATCAGACAGCAGACCATGAATACCTTGGCGTAGATTTGAGCGCGCTTTTTTGTCTCATTCGTTGCATTGGATGAATCCATTTCGTATCTCCTCCGGAGTTCTGTTTAGAGTTCTCCCGCCAATGGTAGCATATTTTCAGAAAATAAGCTTTGAAAAAAGGGAAAAGAAGGCAGAACCTCACCCGGAGGGCTTTCAGGCCGTCTCTCTTTTCGCATCCTTTACATAAACACTGCCGGCCCGAATGATTACGGCAGATTTTTTTCTCTGGCGGCCACCAGCAGTTGGTACCACTCCGGTTTGCTCAGACGGATTGTGCCGGCCGTACAGTAGTCGGCCAGACGTTTTGCTTTGGTGGTGCCGATGATGGGCCGGATGCCGGCCGGGTGCCGCAGCAACCAAGCGAGGGCCAGGGCTCCGGGGCTGCAAGATTTCTGCGCGGCCATTTGCTCCAGTGCCGCCTGCAACTGCGTTTTGGCTTTGTCGGAGCCGGGTTTGCGGAATAACTTGCCCCGTGCCACGGGGCTCCATGCCTGCAAGCGTATACCGTTGAGGCGGCAGTAGTCCGCCGCATCAAAATAGGGGCTGACCGGGTTGGGTGTGTTGTATTCCAGGCCGGAGCTGAGCAATTGGTGGTGCAGGAGGCTGATTTGTACTTGGTTGCAGGCCGGCGGGAATGGCAGGCTTGCCCGGAGCAGGGCCATTTGCGCCCCACTGTGGTTGCTGACCCCAAAGGCCAGAACCTTGCCTTGTCCTTGCAGCCGGGTGAATGCCTGCGCCACTTCTTCGGGTTCGGCCAGGGCATCGGGGCGGTGCAGCAACAGCATGTCCAGGTAGTCTGTACCCAGGCGCGCAAGGCTGGAATCCACCTGCCGGATGATGTGGGCAGCGGAAAAGTCGTAGTGGGGTGATTCTTTCACGGTGTCGGGCAGGACGATGCCGCACTTGCTTTGCAGGATGTATTGTTCGCGAGGTATTTTCAGCTCTTGCACAGCGGCGGCAAAAATTTCTTCGCTCTTGCCGCACCCGTAGATGTCGGCGTGGTCAAAGGTCTGGATGCCGTGTTCGAAGCAGCATGCCAAAATGTCTGCGGCCAGGGAGACTCGTTCTTTGCGGTAGCTTGCGGGCATATCCGCGAGGCTGTTTTTGCTCCAGTCGGCGGCAAAGCCCATACAGCCGTAGAGCAGTGTGCCGGTATCACGGTTTGGGCCGGGGGGATTCGGGGGATCGTGCATGTTTACGGTGCCTGCCTTGTTTTTGTTTTGGGGATGAATTTCTTCGATGTTCTCCGTAATGTAGTAGAGACAAGTTAAAACGTGTCTCTACTACATTACACAAAACGTGTCTTCACAACAGGCCCCCCCTCCAAGGTTCGACAGGCTCACCTGCCCCCTTGCCCAAATCCCTAAACGAATATACAATAGGCCAAAATCAGACCATTTCGAGGAGTTTTCTCATGAAACAGCGACAAACAATATTGACCGGCACGCCGGTAAACAGTAGAATATCCAATATCCAATATCCAATATCCAATATCCAAAACCATTAGAGAACAGATATTTACTTCAGAATCCATTAAGCAATTCTAAATCTTTTTATTCATTATTTTTATCTCTTTTTACCTTCCTGTCTCTTCTCCTTTTTAGCTGTACCCCGCTGTCCGAAACTGACGATCCGCCTGCGGCTGAATCACCGACGGCTGTCAAACCAAGCGTTTCTTTCTCTGTCACCGCTGTGATATCTTCTGTGCAATTGGAAATGAGCAGTAGTTTTGCCATCAACACCATAGCTGCGGTTATTCGTTTAGCTGCGGAAGCGGCCCCGACCAAGGCAGAGGCCGAAGCCAGTGCGGGCTACGTCAGTCTTGCCATTACGGCCGGCAGCCCGCGAAAATTCAGTATCAGCCAACACTATTCCACAAATTTTGCCGATGGGCTTACCATTGCGGATGTTTTGGCTTCCAATACCCAATACAAACTCTATCTGTTTTTTGAGCCCAACGCTATTCCGTCCGAAACGACTGTGGAGGGGGTCAGTCTCAATAATAATGTAATAGCCCTGCCATTTACCACCGCTACCCTACCCCCCGCAGGAGATGCGGTATGGGATAACGCGTGGACAAACAAGCAGTTTGTCGGAAGCCCTGCCGAATGGGGGTATAGTGAGAATCAAAAGGGTGTTTTTGTAGCCTATACAAAAATTAGTACTTCTCTTGCCAGTTTCACATTCACTAATCGCAGAGCAGATGATACAAAGTTACAACCCTTGGGAACCTTCGGGTTGGGTTTAACGGACCCCGCCCCGGGAGTTCTTTTCGATCTGTTGAAACTGGGTGGTAGCTATCCTGACGGAGATAACTACTACACTGTAATCAGTGCGGATGATACAGCAAAGCTATCCGGGAAGGCTTTTCAGACAGAAGTTTTCAATGGTTCCGCAACATTTAAACTCCGAGTGCCCCTCACCCGTTATAGTAGTCCGTAGCATTAAGCTTGGGGCATTTCGGCTCCGCTCAATGGCCCAAGCTAAATGACACAAGCTCATGGATAAACCATTTGCGGGGGTGGGCTAATGTCTGCTGTGCCCCCCTTGCCAAATTTCCTAAACGAATATATAATAGGCCAAAATCAGACCATTTCGAGGAGTTTTCTCATGAAACAGCGACAAACAATATTGACCGGCATGCCGGTAAACAGTAGAATATCCAATATCCAATATCCAATATCCAATATCCAAAACCACTAGAGAACAGATATTTACTTCAGGATCCATTAAGCAATTCTAAATCTTTTTATTCATTATTTTTATCTATTTTTACCTTCCTGTCTCTTCTTATTTTCGGCTGTACCCCGCTGTCCGAAACTGACGATCCGCCTGCGGCTGAGCCACCGGCGGCTGTCAAACCAAGCATGTCTTTCTCTGCCACCGCTGTGATATCTTCTGTGCAACTGGAAATGAGCAGTAGTTTTGCCATCAACACCATAGGTGCCGTTATTCGTTTAGCGACAGAAACAGCACCCACCAAGGCAGAGGCTGAAGCCAGTGCCGGCTATGTCAGCCTTGCCATTACGGCCGGCAGCCCCCGCAAGTTCAGTATCAGCCAACACTATACCACAAACTTTGCTGATGGGCTTACCATTGCGGATGTTTTGGCTTCCAATACCCAATACAAACTCTATCTGTTTTTTGAGCCCAATACTATTCCGTCCGAAACAACGGTGGAGGGGGCCAGCCTCAATAATGATGTAATAGCCCTGCCATTTACCACCGCTACCCTACCCCCCGCAGGGGATCCCGCGTGGACAGGAAATCAATTTGTCGGAAGCCTTGCCGAATGGGGGTATAGTGAGAATCAAAAGGGTGTTTTTGTAGCCTATACAAAAATTAGTACTTCTCTTGCCAGTTTCACATTCACTAATCGCAGAGCAGATGATACAAGGTTAGAAACCTTGGGAACCTTCGGGTTGGGTATAACGGACCCCGGCGTCGGATTTCTTTTCGATCTGTCGAAACTGGGTGGTAGCTATCCTGACGGAGATAACTACTACACTATAATCAGTGCGGATGATACAACAAAGCTATCCGGGAAAGCTTTTCAGACAGAAGTTTTCAATGGTTCCGCAACATTTAAACTCCGAGTGCCCCTCACCCGTTATAGTAGTCCGTAGCATTGAATTTGGGGCATTTCGGCTCCGCTCAATGACCCAAGCTCAATGGCCCAAGCTAAATGACACAAGCTCATGGATAACCCTTTGTGGGGGTGAGCTAATTTCTGCTGTGCCCCCCTTGCCAAATTTCCTAAACGAATATACAATAGGCCAAAATCAGATCATTTCGAGGAGTTTTCCCATGAAACAGCGACAAACAATATTGACCGGCATGCAGGTAAACAGTAGAATATCCAATATCCAATATCCAATATCCAATATCCAATATCACTAGAGAGAAGATATTTACTTCAGAATCCATTAAGCAATTCCAAATCTTTTTATTCACTATTTTTATCTATTTTTACCTTCCTGTCTCTTCTCCTTTTCGGCTGTACCCCGCTGTCCGACACTGACGATCCGCCTGCGGCTGAGCCACCGGCGGCTGTCAAACCAAGCATGTCTTTCTCTGCCACCGCTGTGATATCTTCTGTGCAACTGGAAATGAGCAGTAGCTTTGCCATCAACACTATAGGTGCCGTTATTCGTTTGGCAACGGAAGCGGCCCCGACCAAGGCTGAGGCCGAAGCCAAGGCGGGCTATGTCAGCCTTGCCATTACGGCCAATAGCCCCCGCAAGTTCAGTATCAGCCAACACTATACCACAAATTTTGCCGATGGGCTTACCATTGCCGATGTCCTGACCCCCAACACCCAATACAAGCTGTATCTGTTTTTTGAGCCCAACGCTATTCCGTCCGAAACAACGGTGGAGGGGGCCAGCCTCAATAATGAGGTAATAGCTCTGCCATTTACCACCGCTAGCCTACCTCCCGCAGGGGATCCCGCATGGGATAACGCGTGGACAGGAAATCAATTTGTCGGAAGCCTTGCCGAATGGGGGTATAGTGAAAATCAAAAGGGTGTTTTTGTGGCTTATACCCAAGTTAATACTTCTCTTGCCAGTTTCACATTCACTAATCGCAGAGCAGATGATACAAGGTTAGAAACCTTGGGAACCTTTGCGTTAAGTTTAGCTAACCCCGGCGTCGGATTTCTTTTCGATCTGTCGAAACTGAGTGGTAGCTATCCTGACGGAGATAACTACTACACTGTAATCAGTGCGGATGATACAACAAAGCTATCCGGGAAGATTTTTCAGGTAGAGGTTTTCAATGGTTCCGCAACATTTAAACTCCGAGTGCCCCTCACCCGTTATAGCAGTCCGTAGCATTGAACTTGGGGCATTTCGGCTCCGCTCAATGACCCAAGCTAAATGACCGGGGATCATGGATAACCCTTTGTGGGGGTGAGCTAATTTCTGCTGTGCCCCCCTTGCCAAATTTCCTAAACGAATATATAATAGGCCAAAATCAGACCATTTCGAGGAGTTTTCCCATGAAACAGCGACAAACACTATTGACCGGCACGCTGATAAACAGTAGAATATCCAATATCCAATATCCAATATCCAATATCCAAAACCACTAGAGAACAGATATTTACTTCAGAATCCATTAAGCAATTCCAAATCTTTTTATTCACTATTTTTATCTATTTTTACCTTCCTGTCTCTTCTCCTTTTCGGCTGTACCCCGCTGTCCGAAACTGACGATCCGCCTGCGGCTGAACCACCGGCGGCTGTCAAACCAACCGTTTCTTTCTCTGCCACCGCGGTGGTATCTTCTGTGCAACTGGAAATGAGCAGTAGCTTTGCCATCAACACTATAGGTGCCGTTATTCGTTTGGCAACGGAAGCGGCCCCAACTAAGGCAGAGGCTGAAGCCAGTGCCGGCTATGTCAGCCTTGCCATTACGGCCGGCAGCCCCCGCAAGTTCAGTATCAGCCAACACTATACCACAAACTTTGCTGATGGGCTTACCATTGCGGATGTTTTGGCTTCCAATACCCAATACAAACTCTATCTGTTTTTTGAGCCCAATACTATTCCATCCGAAACAACGGTGGAGGGGGCCAGCCTCAATAATGATGTAATAGCCCTGCCATTTACCACCGCGACCCTACCCCCCGCAGGCGATGCCGCATGGACAGGAAATCAATTTGTCGGAAGCCTTGCCGAATGGGGCTATAGTGAGAATCAAAAGGGTATTTTTGTGGCTTATACCAAAATTAATTTTGCTTTTTCTACTTTCTCATTAACCAGTCGAACAGCCGATAATACGAGGTTACAAACCTTGGCAAGCTATTCCCTCGGTCTGTTTGACCCTGCCTCAGGACTTCTTGCGGCGTTACCTAAGTTAGGCGGTAGTTATCCTGACGGAGATAACTATTACACTATAATCAATACGGATGATACAAAAAAAATAACAGGAGAGGCTTTTCAGATAGAGGTTTCCAATGGTTCCGTAACATTTGAACTCCGAGTGCCCCTCACCCGTTATAGCAGTCCGTAGCATTGAACTTGGGGCATTTCGGCTCCGCTCAATGGCCCAAGCTCAATGACCCAAGTTCAATGATCCAGGATCATGGATAAGCCTTTGCGGGGGTGGGCTAATCTCTGCTGTGGCCCCCCTTGCCAAAATCTCTAAACGAATATACAATCAACTCTTGGATTTACTTTCACCATCTTTCCATTTTCTCAAAGGAGCACTTTCATGAAAAAACGAGACCTAATATTGACAGATATTGGCATAAACAGTATAATATCCAATATCCAATATCCAATATCCAATATCCAATCAATTACTAAAATCTTCATTAATTAATTTTGGCCTTTTATTCAAATTTCCCCCATTATTTTTTCGATTATTTCCCTCTCTTTTTTGCTTTTTTTCCATTTTTTTCATTCATCTGTTTTTTGCCGCCTGTGTCGATCTTGGCACAGAATCTGCTACGACATACACCGTCAGCTTTCAAACGGACGGAGGCAGCCCAATACCTTCGGTGAAAGTCACCGGCAGCACTACACTTGACAAGACACTAAGCAAAACCATAACGGCCCCGACCAAGGCGGCAAGCGGCACCGTTACCTACTACTTTGGCGACTGGTACACTGTGGACAAGGAGACCGGACATACGGGCAAGACCAAGTATGATTACACCAAACCGGTGACGGGCGATATGACCCTCTACGCCCGCTGGTACACGGAGCAACCCGCCGATAAGGCTGCTTTGGAGGCATTGATTGTCCGCTTGGGAGATACGGCCGACCTCAACCACATTGATGTGCGTAAAATAACCGATATGAATAAACTCTTCGAAGATAAGAAGACCTTTAATGGGGATATTACGGGTTGGGATGTCTCCGATGTTACTGATATGAGCGGAATGTTTACCGGTGCTGAAAAATTTAATCAACCCGTAGGAGATTGGAATGTCTCCAACGTTACTGATATAAACAGTATGTTTTATACTGCCTACACCTTCAATCAAGCGATAAAAGATTGGAATGTCTCCGGTGTTACTGATATGAAGAAGATCTTCAGCAATGCTGTAAAATTTAATCAACCTATAGGAAGTTGGGGTGTTTCCAATGTTATTAATATGGAGGAAATGTTTAATAATGCTTCAGAATTCAATCAACCTATAGGAAATTGGGATGTTTCCGGTGTAACCAAAATGGATAGTATGTTCTATATTGCCAAAGCCTTTGACCAGGATATTTCAGGTTGGACCGTAAGCCAGGTAACGGATTACTCATTTATCTTTGGGGCTAGCGGTATTAGTACGGCTCATAAGCCTCTCCGATTTCGGTAGCATACGGTACGGAAACAGACAACTGCGTGCGGTGCCGGCACGCAGTTGTCTGAATATCTTCGCCCCCTTGCCAAATTTCCTAAACGAATATATAATAGGCCAAAATCAGATCATTTCGAGGAGTTTTCTCATGAAACAGCGACAAACAATATTGACCGGCACGCCGGTAAACAGTAGAATATCCAATATCCAATATCCAATATCCAATATCCAAAACCATTAAAGAACAGATATTTACTTCAGAATCCATTAAGCAATTCTACATCTTTTTATTCATTATTTTTATCTCTTTTTACCTTGCTGTCTCTTCTCCTTTTCGGCTGTACCCCGCTGTCCGAAACTGACGATCCGCCTGCGGCTGAGCCGCCGGCGGCTGTCAAACCAAGCATGTCTTTCTCTGTCACCGCTGTGATATCTTCTGTGCAATTGAACATGGACAGCAACTTTGCCATCACCGAGGTAGGGGCGGTTATTCGTTTAGCTACGGAAGCGGCCCCAACTAAGGCAGAAGCCGAAGCCAGTGCGGGCTACGTCAGTCTTGCCATTACGGCCGGCAGCCCGCGAAAGTTCAGTATCAGCCAACACTATACCACAAACTTTGCCAATGGGCTTACCATTGCGGATGTCTTGGCTTCCAATACCCAATACAAACTGTATCTGTTTTTTGAGCCCAACGCTATTCCGTCCGAAACGACCGTGGAGGGGGCCAGCCTTAATAATGATGTAATAGCTCTGCCATTTACCACCGCTAGCCTACCTCCCGCAGGGGATACGGTATGGAATAATGCGTGGACAGGAAATCAATTTGTCGGAAGCCTTGCCGAATGGGGGTATAGTGAGAATCAGAAAAGGGTCTTTGTAGCCTATACCAAAATTAATCTTACTTTTACCAGTGTTACATGGACTTCTCGTACAGCAGATGATACAAAGTTACAAACCCTGGGAAACCATTCTCTGGGTCTGACTGACCCCGGCGTCGGATTTCTTTTCGATCTGTCGAAACTGGGTGGTAGCTATCCTGACGGAGAAAACTACTACACTGTAATCAGTGCGGATAATACAAAAAAACTATCGGGAGAAACTTTTCAGGTAGAAATTTCCGATGGTTCCTCAACATTTAAACTCCGAGTGCCCCTCACCCGTTATAGTAGTCCGTAGCCTTTAGCTTAGGCATTTGAGCTCCGCTCAATGGCCCAAGCTTAATGACACAAGCTCATGGATAAACCATTTGCGAGGGTGGGCTAATGTCTGCTGTGCCCCCCTTGCCCAATTTCCTAAACGAATATATAATAGGCCAAAATCAGATCATTTCGAGGAGTTTTCTCATGAAACAGCGACAAACAATATTGACCGGCATGCCGGTAAACAGTAGAATATCCAATATCCAATATCCAATATCCAATATCCAAAACCATTAGAGAACAGATATTTACTTCAGAATCCATTAACCAATTCTACATCTTTTTATTCATTATTTTTATCTCTTTTTATCTTCCTGTCTCTTCTCCTTTTTAGCTGTACTCCGCTGTCCGAAACTGACGAGCCGCCTGCGGCTGTCAAACCAAGCATGTCTTTCTCTGTCACCGCTGTGATATCTTCTGTGCAATTGAACATGGACAGCAACTTTGCCATCAACACCATAGGTGCAGTTATTCGTTTAGCTACGGAAGCGGCCCCGACCAAGGCAGAGGCCGAAACCAGTGCGGGCTACGTCAGTCTTGCCATTACGGCCGGCAGCCCGCGAAAGTTCAGTATCAGCCAACACTATACCACAAACTTTGCCGATGGGCTTACCATTGCGGATGTCCTGACCCCCAATACCCAATACAAACTGTATCTGTTTTTTGAGCCCAACGCTATTCCGTTCGAAACGACCGTGGAGGGGGCCAGCCTTAATAATGATGTAATAGCACTGCCATTTACCACCACTACCCTACCCCTGGCAGGGGATGCCGCATGGGATAACGCGTGGACAAACGAGCAGTTTGTCGGAAGCCTTGCCGAATGGGGGTATAGTGAGAATCAGAAAAGGGTCTTTGTAGCCTATACCAAAATTAATCTTACTTTTACCAGTGTTACATGGACTTCTCGTACAGCAGATGATACAAAGTTACAAACCCTGGGAAACCATTCTCTGGGTCTGACTGACCCCGGCGTCGGATTTCTTTTCGATCTGTCGAAACTGGGTGGTAGCTATCCTGACGGAGAAAACTACTACACTGTAATCAGTGCGGATAATACAAAAAAACTATCGGGAGAAACTTTTCAGGTAGAAATTTTCAATGGTTCCGCAACATTTAAACTCCGAGTGCCCCTCACCCGTTATAGTAGTCCGTAGCCTTGAGCTTGGGCATTTGGGCTCCGCTCAATGACCCGAGCTCAATGGCCCGGGATCATGGATAACCCTTTGCGGGGGTGGGTTAATTTCTGCTGTGCCCCCCCCTTGGACAGGTTCGACAGGCTCACCTAGCCCTTTGGACTAACAGACGGGACTACTTTCTACTGTTCGGACAACCACGAAAGGCACGGAAAGTCTAGCAGAGCACCCCTTGCCCAATTTCCTAAACGAATATATAATAGGCCAAAATCAGACCATTTCGAGGAGTTTTCTCATGAAACAGCGACAAACAATATTGACCGGCATGCCGGTAAACAGTAGAATATCCAATATCCAATATCCAATATCCAATATCCAAAACCATTAGAGAACAGATATTTACTTCAGAATCCATTAAGCAATTCTACATCTTTTTATTCATTATTTTTATCTCTTTTTACCTTCCTGTCTCTTCTCCTTTTCGGCTGTACCCCGCTGTCCGAAACTGACGAGCCGCCTGCGGCTGAGCCGCCGGCGGCGGCAAGTCTGAACGCTTCCATGGCCTGGGTCTCCATGCGAGAGGGATTGGTTCAATTTGACAACGGCACCGAGGGTGTAAAGACGATAGGCGTTATAACCAGCAAAGATGCCACAGCTCCCGGCTACGCCGGTGTCAAAGACCTCCCGGGTTTTTACACCAGAAAGACCAAAGCGGACGGAACACCGAGAACCGTCTATCTTTCGATGACCGATCAAATGACGGTTACCCAATTTAATACTCATATCACTGTTTCTGTCGACGGTCAGGCTACGGGGTTTGTCAATGCCATTGCTGCTGCACCGGAGATTTTACATCCGAACACCAAATACTATGTTCATTTCTACGAGATAGCAGATACCACGGGCACAGCTATAGAAAAGTTGGAATTTACGACGGAAGACTTCCCGGCCGCGTACCCCACTTCCAGAGGAACATACAGCAGTTTTTATAATCAGATCACGGACGGAAGTACTTCTCCGGCCATGGAGTACAAGGCTTCTGAAAGTTATCTCATGCCGCTTCGATATCATTATTTCCTTACAGGAGGAGGCCCGTATGTTTTTACTGTTGGTGTCAATGCTTCACATGAAATGCCGGAAATCTCAAAACTGACCCGCCCTTTTGGAAATACGAACCCGGCAAATTTAGTGTATGATTTGTACAATATCACACTCTCCGGACCCGGTACAAGTGTAAGCCTCTGGGATGGAATGATAAAATTAAACAATTTGGGACTCGTAATTACAATTAGTTACTCTTTAGGAGGAAGTCCTTTGACATTTTATCGTAACAAAAAGGCCGTATTAGTCACCGAGTAGGGCTATTCTCTACTGCACTCGGCCTGTTGTGCAGAGACACGGTTCCTCACTTTCGTAAAACTTACCAACGACGGGGGCCTTTTGCCTTTTACCTTTTCTGCCTCTGACTTGGGGCATTTGGGCTCCGCTCAATGGCCCAAGCTTAATGGCCCAGGATCAATGGCCCAAGCTCATGGGTAACGCTCCCCGGGCCGGGTTATAAACAGCCTTGGGGCGGATCCGGTCTTCTCTTGCCCTCTCTTGCCTCCGGGCAAGAATGTACGGCTCCATGCCGAGATAGCCCAAAAAAGCCAAGGCCGAAGTTTGGCAAGGCTAAAGGCCGGGAAGGCCGAACAGACTCAAAAATAATCTTATGGACAGTGCAGGAGTGCGGAGAGTGTCAACGGGAAGCCCCTCCTTGCAAAAAAGTCTGTGTAATTGTTTTTAGAGTATTGACCATATTAAAAAACTCCGGTATATCTTTCTCTGTGTTAATGCTGTAAGAATATTCATGAATTAATAAGAGGTATTTTATGTCGTCTCTGTTTGAGTCGTTTACGAATCAATATCCCATTCAAAAAACACTACGCTGGTCTTTGCGTCCTATAGGTAAGACCTTTGAAAATATTAAACGTAATGGTCTGCTTAGCGAAGATGAAGAACGGGCTGAGAAATATAAACAAGCTAAAAAGATCATTGACGAATACCACAAAGACTTTATTAACAATAGTTTAAGCCAACTAGCGATCCCTTTGGAAGATTTGGAAGAATTTAAAGAGGCTTATCAGTCAGTACAAAAGGATAATAAGGACGACAGCTCTAAAAAGGAGCTTCAAAAACAGCAAAAAAAACTAAGAAAGTTAGTCGAAGCGTGTTTTAGTGACAGCAAACTTTTCAAAAGACTTTTCGATAAGGAGCTAATAAAAGAAGACTTACCCAATTGGCTGGAGAAATTAGAGGAAAAATCTATTGTCTTAGAAAGGCTACAGAAGCAGGGTATAGAGGAGCCTACAAAAATTATCCAAGACTTCAACAAATGGACTACCTATTTTGAGGGCTTTCATAAGAATAGAAAGAATGTTTATACAGCGGAGGAGCACAGCACCGGCATTGCCTACCGCCTGATTCACGACAACCTACCTAAATTTATTGATAATTTAAATAATTTTCAAAAAGCAAAAGAATTAGGGGTAGACTTTTCCGAAGTAGAGGCTAATTTTGAGATTGAGTTAAACCAAGTGTTCAACCTTGGCTACTTCAATCGATGTCTCACTCAAGCCGGAATTGACCATTATCAATTGATTCGCGGGGGGAAAAGTATTGCCGCCAATCGAGACCAGAAAAGAGGCGTGAATCAATCTATTAACCTACATGCTCAACAATTGAGCAGGGAAAAAGCCAAGGCCGGAGATGAAGACAGAAAAGAAATCACCAACAAAATTAAAAAGGTCCGCAGTTGTCAGCTAAGTGAGCTATACAAACAAATCTTGAGTGATCGCAGTAGTGCATCTTTTCTGTTTGAAGAAATTGAAAGCGACAGTCAGCTCGCAAAAAATATTCTACAGACTTTCAGCCTTAACAAAAAGGAGCAATTAATAGGTCAGCAAGAAATACAGGATGAGACTTCTGTAGAAACAAAACCTTTCAACCTCACTGAAAAACTCACCGAAGCCCTAAGTCATTTAAAAGAAGCCGACTGTGACAAAGTTTACCTGAAAAACAGTGCCGCACTGACTGCAATATCCAAACAAATTTTTGGCGACTGGGGCCTGATCAAACGGGCGTTAGAATACTATGCCGAGCATAAACTTTTTCCTGCTAAAAAAGAAACCAAGAAAATTCTTGATAAAAGAGAAGGCTGGCTAAAAAACACGCCGTACTTTTCTTTTAACGAGATTGAGACGGCCTTGTGGTGTTATTTTGCACAATACAAGACTGAAGAACCGGACTCAAAAGACAAAGAAATCGATCAAAAAAATGCGGATTCCCCAAATACAGAGCAGGAGGAAAGAACATCATTAAAAGTACAGAAAGAAATTGCGATGAATCAGCCTTTAATCGGTTATTTTACAACCGGAGCAGAGTCGGCATTTACCACTCTGCTCCAAGCTATTAAAACTCATTTTTCCGAGGCTGGGGAGCTACTCCAGGAGTATCAAGATAACGAAACCGAAAAGACCAACCTCCGGGGAGAGAAAGAGAAAGTCTTGCAAGTCAAAGAGTATCTGGATGCCCTGATGGGCCTTTTTCACTTTGTTAAGCCGCTTTATATCAATTTTGCTAATAAGACAGAAGAGAAAAAGGCAGAAGCTTTAGAAAAAGACAATAGCTTTTATGCCGGTTTTGAAGAATGTTATGCTGTGCTGGAACAGATTATCCCACTGTATAATCAAACTCGGAACTACCTCACGAAAAAGCCTTTCAATACAGAGAAATATAAGCTTAATTTTGAAAATCCTACCTTAGTAAAAGGATGGGATAAAAATAGAGAGGTAGCTAACAGTTGTATTTTATTTTTAAAAGACCATCGTTATTTTCTGGGAGTGATGGATAAAAAACATAATAAAGTATTTGAAAAGAATCTTTTGCCCGGTGACGGCAGCAATAGTTATCAGAAAGTAGATTATAAACTATTGCCGGGTCCTAGTAAAATGTTGCCCAAGGTATTTTTTAATGATAAAAATATTGGCTTTTATAATCCAAGTGAAGAGATCATTCGTATTAGAAACCGTTCTTCCCATACTAAAGGAGGTACCCCACAAAAAGGATACAATAAGATAGATTTTAATATCGATGACATGCGTAAAATGGTAGACTTTTTTAAAGAATCCATCGCAAAACATCCCGAATGGCGGGATTTTGGGTTTCAATTTTCTGCTACAGAAACTTACCAAGACATTAGTGCCTTTTACAGAGAAGTGGAACACCAAGGCTATAAGTTGACTTTTAAAAATGTATCTGAGGACTATATAAACCAACTGGTTGAAGAAGGCAAACTCTATTTTTTTGAAATTTATAGTAAGGACTTCTCACCTAATTCAAAGGGCAGGTCCAATTTGCAGACTCTTTATTGGAAAGCCTTATTTGATAAAGATAATTTAGCTGATGTCGTATACAAGCTTAATGGAAAAGCTGAACTATTTTACCGTAGGGCATCGATTACTTATAGTGACAAAATTTGGCAACAGGGCCATCATGCTAACGACTCTGCTAAAAAGCAAGATTATCCTATTATTAAGGACCGCCGATATGCTAAAGATACATTTCTTTTTCATGTCCCTATCACTTTGGGATTCAAAGCTGAGGGTATAAATCGGTTTAATGATAAAGTAAACGGGGTACTAAAGAACCATCCTCAAGTACATATTCTAAGTATTGACCGGGGAGAACGCCACCTTGCCTATTATACTTTAATTGACCAACAAGGAAAGATCATCAAGCAAGCCTCCTTTAATGAAATTAATAAAAAGGACTATCACAAACTGCTTGATGAAAAAGAAAAGGCGAGGGAGGAAGCCAGAGAAAGCTGGGGCACAATACAAAGAATCAAAGACCTAAAGGCCGGTTACCTATCCCTGGTGGTTCACGAGATTGTCAAGCTCATGATCACCCACAATGCGATTGTGGTATTTGAAGACTTAAACTTTGGGTTTAAAAGAGGCCGATTTAAAATTGAAAAGCAAATCTACCAGAAACTGGAAAAGATGCTTATCGACAAGTTGAATTATCTGGTATTAAAAGACAAGAAAGCCGGCGAGCCGGGTCATGTCATGAAAGGCTTACAACTCACCGATGAATTCACCAGCTTTAAAAAGCTGGGAAAACAGACGGGTTGTATTTTTTATGTCCCTGCTTATCACACTTCTAAAATCTGTCCTACGACCGGGTTTGTCAATGTACTCTACCCTCGCTACGAGACGACAGAGAAAGCCAAAAGCTATTTTGAGAAGTTTAATGAGATTCGCTATAACGGTAAATATTTTGAGTTTGACTGTACTCTGTCCCAATTTACGACTAAAGCAGAGGGTAGTACAGACCATTGGGTAATCTGTGCGCACGGCACTCGGCTAGAAAACCAGAGAATGAAAGATACTAATAGTTGGAAAACTGAGGAGATTGACTTAACCAAAGAATTTATAAGGTTGTTTGAAGGCTCTGGTATTGACTATCGACAAGGCGACTTGAGGAGCCGTATTGCTGAACAGAGCAATAGTACATTTTTTAAGGCACTAATGAGGTTGCTTCGTCTCACCCTACAAATGAGAAATTCCAGAACGGGAACCGATGAAGATTGGATGGTATCTCCGGTCAAAGATGCTAACGGGGAGTTCTTTGATTCACGGAAAGCGGGCGATAACTTACCGAAAGATGCGGATGCCAATGGGGCTTATCATATAGGTTTGAAAGGGTTGTTGATGTTGAAGAAGTTAAATTCTGCGAAAGCCGACCTTAAGATTACTAATAAAGATTGGTATCAATTTGCCCAAGATAAAAAGAAGATCCGGGGAGGGTTAAGCCATGAGTGATTCGATTGGAGCCGGAAACGGGCAGTATTCGTATACGCGTGCTATTCGACTCAAGGGCATTCTTCAAAGCGGGAGCTTGCCGAAACCGAATGATACTTTAGAAGTATCTTTAGAGGAATTGGCCGAGCATTTGGAAGAAATTTCTTTGTTGTTTGAAAAGATTGTGTTCCGGAGGAATGAAAAAAACGAGCAGGAATCTCGGAAAGGGATTAGGATTAATAAAAGTTGGTTGAAACGATACCATAAGGCTCTGTTTTATTTGCTGATTAAAAATAACAAAAATAGAGACGGAAAGTATGACTTAAAAACAGAATTAAGGCATGTTCAAGAAGATATCCGAGAACGATGGTTGACAGACTTTGAGCATTACCAAAAAAACCTTACAAGTGCAGCAAGGAGACCGAAAGCATCCAAATTGAGAAGAAGTGAGATAGCAGAGAGTGTCCGGGGTTTGCTACACCCATCTATCCTGCACTACGCATTAGATTTATTTTCTTACAATGGAATCACGACAAAAGACACTGAAATTGACGGCCAAATTACGAAACTCAGGGGGAGATTAGAAACCGTTCGGGAGGGATTATTATCTGTTCAAAGAAAATACCTGCCGGCAGAGGCCACCGGTATTCAGGTTGCTAAGGCCAGTTTTAATTTTTATACCGTAAACAAAAAACCTAAAGAATACACGGTTGAAAGCTTAGAAAAGGAGCTTTATGAAAAGCCCTACCTTACCATTAGCATAAAAACTACTAAGAAAGGTAATAAACAAGTAGAGTTTGTGGGCCTCTCTAAGCCACTGTCGGATTCCCAAATTGAGCAAGAAATTGTTTGGTTTGAAAAATATTTGGAAGCTAATATAAAACCTGTGAGTGAAAACAAGTGGGAATTGAGTTTGGAGGAGACTTACAAATTACTAAAGGCTTTTAAAAGCCAGCAAAAAGATATTTTCTATAAATTTATGGGGCATCTTGCCCAAAATAAAAAAGAATCTTTTATGGTTAAGAATCCCGATAAACCCTTGGACAATTATTGTTTTCTCCCTCAAAAAGAGGGACAAAATAATATAGATTTTGTAAATAGTCTCTTTTCTTTGTTTAAGTTTAGAAATTTAAAGAAAGAGTCTGAAGAAAAAAATAATCGCTTTGGACATCCTTCTATAGCTGAAGAGAATTATAAAAAATTTATTTCTTACTATAAAGATATCAAAGAAGATAAAAAGGAACGGGGAAAGTATCTTTTTGGAAAAAATTGTTATTTTTTAGGATATAGTAAGCTTATTCAAAAGTATGAAGAAATTGCCAGAAATCGGGGCAAATTGGTGGCTCAGATTAAGGGGGTTACCAGGGAGAAACAGGAAGCAGAAGAAATTGGCTACTGGAGTTTTATTTACAGGACTTCAGAGCAAAGCAAACTTTGGTTGGTGCCGAAAACGGAAGATTTATCTGCACTCAAGAAGTTTCTGGATGAGCAAGTTGATGCAGGGGCAGAAGACAAAGAGTATCTTTGCTATTTTCGGTCCCTCACAATGAGGGCACTTCACAAGCTGTGTTTTGCCGAAGGAAGTTCCTTTGCCAAAGGGTTAAGTTCTGAGCTCCAAGTGTTATTATCCGAGCTCAAAGAGCTATTAAAAGCAGCAAAAGAATATCCCACTACAGATGAAAGGTCTCGGAAGGAAAAGAAACAAAAGCAATTAGTATTTTTCAAGAAATTAGTGCAATCACAAGAAAAATTAGGAACTTTGGAATTAGAAGGTTTTGATTTGGAGAAAGTAAAAAACTCTCAGACTTTACAGGATTTTGAACTGGCCTTAGAAAAAGTCTGTTACAACGTGCGCAAAATCAGGCTGAATGAAACGAAACAACAAAGAATCATCAGCGACTATAAAATTGTTACGTTTGACATTACTTCTTACGACTTGGAAGACCGGAAGCGTACAGGGGAGGACCGGCGACATACGGCAATTTGGAGGACCTTTTGGGGCTATCCGGGTGACGGTGCGGTTTCCAAAGTTCAAGGGTTCGATTTAGGTGAAGTTCGTCTCAACCCCGAAGTCAAAATACGGTACCGTCAGGCAGACGATGAGTGGAAAAAATCACAGACAGAGGAACGGGGTAATACAGTATTCAAGCCTCACCGAAAACTACAGGAACAATACACCCTTGGTTTTTCTTTTGCGCTTCATGCAGGACGCATCCACGAGGAGTTAGCTTTTGCAAAACCCGAAGACCTTTTAGCCAAAATAAATCAGTTTAATGCCGACATCAACGAAAAAATGGATTTTGACCACGCTTGGCGTTATGGAATTGACCGAGGGTATATTGAACTGGCGACTCTGTGCATTGCTAAATTCCAACCGGAGAAAAAGTATAAGTATGCCGGGAAGGACATTCCCATACCGGAATTTCCCGGAACTGCTCTAAAAGCCTACTCTTTTAAGGGCGAGAAATATGATTATACGGAGCTTTATGTCACCCAAGTGGGGGGAAAGCAACGCCGGGCCATTTTGAACTTATCTTATTTTTTGGAAAAAGATGAAGCACCCCGGGCAGATCTGTTTGAGGAAGAGTCGATTACTTGTTTAGACCTCACTACAGCGAAAGTAATCAAGGGCCATATTATTACAAATGGCGATGTGATGAGTTATCTGAAATTAAAAAAGGTGGCTGCAAAGAGGCAAATTTATACTCTGTATCATCAGGCAAGAAGCATCGGTAAAGATGACACTTTAACTTGGGGTAAAGAGAACGAATTGTCCCTGCCGGGTTTAGAAAAGGTTATCTATTATTTTTTACCCAAGTATGAAGCTATTCTGTCTAAAGATGAGATCAAGGATAGTTTAAACAGTTATCTGGACGAATTAAGGCGTTTGGAGAAAGCCAGGCAAGGCCAGAGTTCGGAGAAAGAGAACCCTCATACACCGGCAGTGCAGGAAATTAACCATCTGCGGGATGCGATAACGGCCAATATGGTAGGTGTGATTTGCCATTTACAAAAGACCTACTCGGGCTATGTTATGCTGGAAGACTTGGATGATGTGAAAAAGAAACACTTTGAAGAGCATCAGGAGAATATTTCTTCCCGATTGGAGTTGGCTCTATATAACAGGTTTCAGACTTTGGGTTTCGTGCCGCCTCACGTTAAGGATATTTTACAGTTGCGGAAAGAAAATAAGCCTGAATCCTGTCAAATCGGGACTATTCTTTTTGTCGATAAAACAAAGACAAGTAAGGATTGTCCTTACTGTGAACAGACGGATAAAAAAGGTGAAAAAGATGCTGATCGGGCGAAACTTGTGGAACATCGATTTTCGTGTACTCCTAAAGAAAATTCATGTGGCTTTGACACTTATCGATTTAAAGGCCCCCAAGACCGAGTAGAGGGCAGTGTTGAGGTCGAAGATACTGATAGAGATTTTTCATTTCTTAAAGAAATTGACGACCCCGACAAGGTTGCGGCGTTTAATGTATCCAAGAAAATCAAGACAGTGAAAGATATTCCCCCTTGGGACATGAGTAATAAACCCGAAGAGAAGCAAGACCAAGAGGAAATAGTAAACAAGAAGAAGAAACATCCTCATAAAAATATCAAAAAAGAGTCTCCTGAGACATTTACTATAGGTGATTCAATGCAAGAGAAGAGACATAAACGTCGGTAACGTCTATTTTGTGGAGAGATCTGGCCAGAGTGCTTTGGTCAAGCGTTCTTTGAAAGTGCAGAGCAGGAAAATGGAACAGGGGTACTTGAGTATTAGTTGGTTGAATGACTATCTCTTTTGCCCCTACTCTATTTATTTGCATAATATTTATGCGGATTTTAGCCGGGATCTTTACCAGGACAAGCCCCAGAGGGCGGGTACTATCGCTCACGACAGCATAGATCAGCAGCGGTACAGTACCCGTAAAGATGAATTGTCCGGGATTTCAGTGATTTCGACGGAATTTATGCTACAGGGGAAAATTGACCTGTACAAGGGGCGCAGCCGGGAATTAATCGAACGCAAAAAGAAAATCCGAGTGGTTTATGATGGCTATGTTTACCAACTTTTGGCGCAGTATTTTTGCATGGTTGAAATGGGTTATGCGGTGGATAAACTGTCCCTGTATTCGATGGATGACAATAAGAAATATTCCATTGACCTGCCTGATACGGCCCGGCGGGCGGACTTTGCCGCCCATGCGGAACGGGTGAGAACGTACCAACCTGATATGCCTTTGACTCATGTCAATGCCCGCAAGTGCCAATCCTGTATTTATCATGAGCTTTGTGAAAAGCGAGAGTTTTGATGTTGAATTATTCTGATATAGAGTATCGAAATATTGTGATGGTCCGTTCTCTGAAACAGAAAAATATCCGGTGGGGTAATGGCTTTGTCGTCATTACAGATGCGGAGACGGGTACGGTTCTCACTCGCCTTTCGTGCCATAAGATTCTGATTATGTTTATCATTGGCAGTGCGACCATCACAACGCCGTTGATTGAACGTTGTAAAAAATACCAGATACCTTTAGTTTTCACCAAAGATAATTTCCGTACTATTGCTTTTATTGGTAATGAATTAGGGGGGAATTATCTGTTGAGACGGAAGCAGTACCGGAGTGAGCTTTCTTTGCTGTTTGCGAAAGAAATCATTGCCAACAAGATACAGAACCAATTAACGCTATTAAAAAATGTGCGGGATAAAGATTCCGCTATAAAAAACGGTATCAGACAATTGGGTATTTTCTGTGATGAGATTGCGCACACAACAAGTATTGCCCAAATTATGGGGTTTGAGGGCAATGCCGCAAGGGTATTTTTCCAGGAATATTATGGTAATTTTGGCTGGAAAGGCAGGAAACCGAGAGTCAAAAGTGATTTCATTAATGTAATTTTAGATATCGGCTATACGTTTTTATTCCACTACGTGGAAGTGATGCTACAAATATGGGGCTTTGATTTGTATATTGGGCACTTACATCAGCAATGGTTTCAGCGTAAATCATTGGTATGTGATTTAGTGGAGCCTTTCCGTTGCATTATAGACTATCAGGTACGGTTGTCTCTTGCTTTACAGCAATTTCAGCCGGGTGATTTTGGTGAGAGCCAGGGACGTTACTATGTAAAATTGGAAAATAACCGCAAGTATTCCGAAGTATTTTTGAATTGTATACAGGATTATAAGGCCCAGATTTATTATTATATACGAGATTACTACCGTTATTTCATGGGTATGAAGAGTGTCCCTACATTCCCACAATTTTCTTTTGGGAAAAATGTTACTCATTAGCTACGATATTAGTGATAACAAGCTGCGCTCTCGATTTGCCAAATTGTTGGAGCGGTATGGTGAAAGGGTGCAGTATTCTGTTTTTGAAGTCCGTAACAGTGAGCGGTTGCTGAATTTGTTAAAGACAGAGATAGAGGGCCGTTACAGCAAGTTTTTTACGGGGGCGGACAATATACGCATTTACCAAGTAAATAATAACCAGACGATTTCTTATGGAAACGCTTTACATCGGGAGCAAAATGTATTATACTTGGAGTAGTCTTGCAGACCTCGGTCTTTCTGCTGGGTTTTAGGAGAAAAGCATGGAAAACAGTGTCATTTTGAACCGTTTCTCTGTTCTTGCCAATTTATGGCTGTTGAGTTTAATCAAGAAGATACAAGTTCTTGGTCCTTATTTTTTAGGATTTTTAAGCCCAATTGGCTATATTAAAGGGCTATCTCCTGATTGTCCTCAGAAAGCGGGCGGGGTCTAATAGGCCTAACTAATTTCTACTGTTGTAGATCGCTGCCCAAGATATCCTCATCGGATAGTCTAATAGGCCTAACTAATTTCTACTGTTGTAGATACCTTTGCGTGAATTTCTCTTGACACCTGGTCTAATAGGCCTAACTAATTTCTACTGTTGTAGATAGAATCATGATTCCCGGATTGTCGTCCACGGTCTAATAGGCCTAACTAATTTCTACTGTTGTAGATGATTCGAGAACTTCTATTAGCATTCCGTCTAATAGGCCTAACTAATTTCTACTGTTGTAGATACGCCTTGGAGACTTCGACGGACACCCTGGTCTAATAGGCCTAACTAATTTCTACTGTTGTAGATAGGCGGCATTGGCGGGACAGAGTCCCGCGTCTAATAGGCCTAACTAATTTCTACTGTTGTAGATGAATCAAGATCTGCGACCTTCTTAACTGGTCTAATAGGCCTAACTAATTTCTACTGTTGTAGATAAGCCTGAGGCGCAGACCTTCGTTGTAGTCTAATAGGCCTAACTAATTTCTACTGTTGTAGATTCGGCCATCGAGTCGCGGAAGTCCGAATGTCTAATAGGCCTAACTAATTTCTACTGTTGTAGATGTGAGGGTTAACGGTTTTATGTGGTTGGGTCTAATAGGCCTAACTAATTTCTACTGTTGTAGATGATAAAAAAGAGTTATCACAGAAATGTCTAATAGGCCTAACTAATTTCTACTGTTGTAGATCGGTATGGCCGGTCTGACTGCAGACCAAGTCTAATAGGCCTAACTAATTTCTACTGTTGTAGATATGATTGTAGACCTGATTGAGGCCAAGTAGTCTAATAGGCCTAACTAATTTCTACTGTTGTAGATTTTTGAGATCCTCTACTCCGTAACCGGATGTCTAATAGGCCTAACTAATTTCTACTGTTGTAGATTCAAACAGATCGGCAGCAGGCAGGAGGTCTAATAGGCCTAACTAATTTCTACTGTTGTAGATCGGCACGGGAGGTGAAGTGCAGAAGTCTGTCTAATAGGCCTAACTAATTTCTACTGTTGTAGATTTGACAGTTAGAACTATGGCAAGTAATAAGTCTAATAGGCCTAACTAATTTCTACTGTTGTAGATATTGCCAAGATAATTGGCATGACTTAAAGTCTAATAGGCCTAACTAATTTCTACTGTTGTAGATAGTTTAAAAATGGGAATGCCCTCTGTAGGTCTAATAGGCCTAACTAATTTCTACTGTTGTAGATAGTAAATCAGGTCTTATAGCTTTTGATGTCTAATAGGCCTAACTAATTTCTACTGTTGTAGATTCCAAAGGACTTTTAAGGGTGTAACGTTGTCTAATAGGCCTAACTAATTTCTACTGTTGTAGATGTTTATTAAACGTTATTAAATTAGTAAGTCTAATAGGCCTAACTAATTTCTACTGTTGTAGATTGAGCTTACTAATATCAGTAAGGTTTCCGAGTCTAATAGGCCTAACTAATTTCTACTGTTGTAGATCGGATTCTTCCGGGTACCGGACATGACGTCTAATAGGCCTAACTAATTTCTACTGTTGTAGATGCGCTGATTATCGATTACACGGGAATTTGTCTAATAGGCCTAACTAATTTCTACTGTTGTAGATCCTATGCGAAGGCACATCAATATGGCGGGTCTAATAGGCCTAACTAATTTCTACTGTTGTAGATGAGCAGCGACTGACGCAATTGTTTATGGCGTCTAATAGGCCTAACTAATTTCTACTGTTGTAGATCGGCTGGCAAGGAAGTGAAGACAGAAAAGTCTAATAGGCCTAACTAATTTCTACTGTTGTAGATGAAGGATAAAGCCTTTCTCAAGACAATCCGTCTAATAGGCCTAACTAATTTCTACTGTTGTAGATATAACGGAGATAATATCTTAAGGCTCGTCTAATAGGCCTAACTAATTTCTACTGTTGTAGATTGGCTGATATTGTTTCTGATTGGGCTGTCTAATAGGCCTAACTAATTTCTACTGTTGTAGATCGTTCCGATCTCCGCTCCGGAGTATGGGTCTAATAGGCCTAACTAATTTCTACTGTTGTAGATGAAGAAGTGAAGTCTGGAATCAGTGGGGTCTAATAGGCCTAACTAATTTCTACTGTTGTAGATTAAGGGTTGGGAAGCAGCGGGCCGACAAGTCTAATAGGCCTAACTAATTTCTACTGTTGTAGATTGGTCTTGTAATTTCACTTCCCATTCATAGTCTAATAGGCCTAACTAATTTCTACTGTTGTAGATTACGAACAAATGACACAGCGTAGGTATGTCTAATAGGCCTAACTAATTTCTACTGTTGTAGATTGCTCGGGTATATCGTTGTGGAGGATATGTCTAATAGGCCTAACTAATTTCTACTGTTGTAGATTTCGTTGTCATCCTCGCCGGCAGCAAGAGGTCTAATAGGCCTAACTAATTTCTACTGTTGTAGATTGAGTATGGATTAGCTAGGGCGAGACTTGTCTAATAGGCCTAACTAATTTCTACTGTTGTAGATGCCGCCCTTTTATATTGGTACACTTGGCCGTCTAATAGGCCTAACTAATTTCTACTGTTGTAGATTATGCTCAGGTGATACAAAATAACCAGGTCTAATAGGCCTAACTAATTTCTACTGTTGTAGATCCATGGAATCGTCCAGGGTAAGCTTTGTTTGTCTAATAGGCCTAACTAATTTCTACTGTTGTAGATTCTATCTCCTGTAGTTCCTTTTGGGTCTGTCTAATAGGCCTAACTAATTTCTACTGTTGTAGATTTAGGTCGGCAGCGCGTCGTTGTACGGCGTCTAATAGGCCTAACTAATTTCTACTGTTGTAGATACACAAATAGCACTCTGGTACATTTTCTTGTCTAATAGGCCTAACTAATTTCTACTGTTGTAGATCCCAGGCCATCCAGAAGGTCTCGGCACATATCCGGAGTCTAATAGGCCTAACTAATTTCTACTGTTGTAGATTCAAACTCCATATTCTGCTTTCTGGCGCGTCTAATAGGCCTAACTAATTTCTACTGTTGTAGATTATCAGGAGGACACGATGGAACCTTCAGGTCTAATAGGCCTAACTAATTTCTACTGTTGTAGATGAGATCTCCTTATTAATGAATCCGGCGTCTAATAGGCCTAACTAATTTCTACTGTTGTAGATTTAAGGCGATGAAGTCGGAGATCCCTGGTCTAATAGGCCTAACTAATTTCTACTGTTGTAGATAGGCTTGTCTCGCTCATGCGCTGGCACCGTCTAATAGGCCTAACTAATTTCTACTGTTGTAGATTATACAGGGTATTATCGTCGAACATCTGTCTAATAGGCCTAACTAATTTCTACTGTTGTAGATATCGCATCGATGACCGTGTCATCGATATCGTCTAATAGGCCTAACTAATTTCTACTGTTGTAGATAAAGAGCGGCTCCGGCAAAGTTGCCGCTGTCTAATAGGCCTAACTAATTTCTACTGTTGTAGATTAATCTATCGACATCTCAGATATATCGAAGTCTAATAGGCCTAACTAATTTCTACTGTTGTAGATGGGTATAATCGACACTAGGCCCATAATGGTCTAATAGGCCTAACTAATTTCTACTGTTGTAGATTTTGAAATGCCCCTGAGGCATTTCCTTGTCTAATAGGCCTAACTAATTTCTACTGTTGTAGATAGGTATAATTGACATTAGGCCCATAATGAGGTCTAATAGGCCTAACTAATTTCTACTGTTGTAGATATGGTCAAGGGAGTTAATCCAAGGCACTCGTCTAATAGGCCTAACTAATTTCTACTGTTGTAGATCTCCAAACCCATGTCTGCCGCTATATCTTGTCTAATAGGCCTAACTAATTTCTACTGTTGTAGATTCGAATTATAGCTCCCATGGAGCCTATTGTCTAATAGGCCTAACTAATTTCTACTGTTGTAGATGCAAGGCGGCAACGAAAAAAAAGGCAGGTCTAATAGGCCTAACTAATTTCTACTGTTGTAGATGTCATCAAGGACGTTACAACGAATATAGGGTCTAATAGGCCTAACTAATTTCTACTGTTGTAGATACCGGAGCTCCTGTTTGTGCTGCGCCACGTCTAATAGGCCTAACTAATTTCTACTGTTGTAGATTTTGACAAGTCTCGCCAGCCGCGAAGGGTCTAATAGGCCTAACTAATTTCTACTGTTGTAGATGAGTGGGGGGCCAGTTTTCTGGCTCCGGAGTCTAATAGGCCTAACTAATTTCTACTGTTGTAGATGGCTCTTGGATTTGGCCAATTCCAGATAGTCTAATAGGCCTAACTAATTTCTACTGTTGTAGATTTAGGGTACCACCCGTTGTGTTTGGAATTGTCTAATAGGCCTAACTAATTTCTACTGTTGTAGATTTGCCAATTTAGCATCAGGAGTGTCCTTGTCTAATAGGCCTAACTAATTTCTACTGTTGTAGATTCAATGCCGACATAACAAGGGTTATCCGTCTAATAGGCCTAACTAATTTCTACTGTTGTAGATAATGAGGAAATTGAGGATCTTAAACACGTGTCTAATAGGCCTAACTAATTTCTACTGTTGTAGATCAGATATTCGGTGAAGCACAAAAAGAGGTCTAATAGGCCTAACTAATTTCTACTGTTGTAGATTCGAGATATTCAGCAAGATTCTTAAAACTGGTCTAATAGGCCTAACTAATTTCTACTGTTGTAGATTTCAGATATAGTGGCTCGCTGCATTGCGTCTAATAGGCCTAACTAATTTCTACTGTTGTAGATCTGAAGCAATCACGTTTCGACTTTCCTGTCTAATAGGCCTAACTAATTTCTACTGTTGTAGATAAGGTAAAGGGGTTCGCTACACTGCACTGTCTAATAGGCCTAACTAATTTCTACTGTTGTAGATTCGGAGCTGCCGTCCCGCTCCTCGTTATAGTCTAATAGGCCTAACTAATTTCTACTGTTGTAGATGTTTCATTAGAATAACCCCGCTGGTCTAGTCTAATAGGCCTAACTAATTTCTACTGTTGTAGATAACTTTGCCCGTATTAGTTAATTCAGCAAGTCTAATAGGCCTAACTAATTTCTACTGTTGTAGATGATATACCGGCTTTTTTGAGGTCGGCAGGTCTAATAGGCCTAACTAATTTCTACTGTTGTAGATCAATTTGAAATAACGGTACAAGTGACTGTCTAATAGGCCTAACTAATTTCTACTGTTGTAGATTAAGCCGCAGCCGCCTGAATAGCTCCCGTCTAATAGGCCTAACTAATTTCTACTGTTGTAGATTCCTGTGAATTCAAACATCTTGATAATCGGTCTAATAGGCCTAACTAATTTCTACTGTTGTAGATATCTTTTCGATAGCTGCCGGCGGCAGCTGTCTAATAGGCCTAACTAATTTCTACTGTTGTAGATAACCAGGCGCACTTTTTACAAAGTTTTGTCTAATAGGCCTAACTAATTTCTACTGTTGTAGATGCCTTGAAGTCGGCGGGATCAAGCCCCGTCTAATAGGCCTAACTAATTTCTACTGTTGTAGATTTCCGGCGTTTGCTCTTTTGCCGGCAGTGGTCTAATAGGCCTAACTAATTTCTACTGTTGTAGATGTTAGGTGCTTGTATTGCTCAGCGCGCTTGTCTAATAGGCCTAACTAATTTCTACTGTTGTAGATATCGGTTATTACTGATAAACCGAATATGTCTAATAGGCCTAACTAATTTCTACTGTTGTAGATATCGGTTATTACTGATAAACCGAATATGTCTAATAGGCCTAACTAATTTCTACTGTTGTAGATTCTGTTCCGTCTGTAAATAGGGCCACCGTCTAATAGGCCTAACTAATTTCTACTGTTGTAGATATCTTGGCTATAACGGAAAGCCTCAATGTCTAATAGGCCTAACTAATTTCTACTGTTGTAGATATCTTGGCTATAACGGAAAGCCTCAATGTCTAATAGGCCTAACTAATTTCTACTGTTGTAGATATTCGAGGACCGAAGCCTATGGCGGGGGCGTCTAATAGGCCTAACTAATTTCTACTGTTGTAGATTAAAGAATCAAAAGAACCCCTAAAGTAGTCTAATAGGCCTAACTAATTTCTACTGTTGTAGATCGGGCTCAAACCGACGAAGGGCCTGCCGGTCTAATAGGCCTAACTAATTTCTACTGTTGTAGATAACGAACCCTTGATATCTTACGCCATTAAGTCTAATAGGCCTAACTAATTTCTACTGTTGTAGATGGCATATTCCTGTTAACATTGATAGCACGTCTAATAGGCCTAACTAATTTCTACTGTTGTAGATACTCGAGGACCGAAGCCTATGGCGGGGGCGTCTAATAGGCCTAACTAATTTCTACTGTTGTAGATTATGGCATCCCCGACTACAAGCTGCCCGTCTAATAGGCCTAACTAATTTCTACTGTTGTAGATATAAATATGTGGTAGTTTGTCTTGCAGTAGTCTAATAGGCCTAACTAATTTCTACTGTTGTAGATCCGACCTTGGCCCAAGGGACAGCATTGGTCTAATAGGCCTAACTAATTTCTACTGTTGTAGATCATCGAACAGCGGGCCGCCCTCGAAGGGTCTAATAGGCCTAACTAATTTCTACTGTTGTAGATAGCCAGAGGAAATGGGTAAAGCACAAAAGGTCTAATAGGCCTAACTAATTTCTACTGTTGTAGATTTGGGCTTATTCGTTGCGTCTACAACAGTCTAATAGGCCTAACTAATTTCTACTGTTGTAGATGCAGCTATTGGGATATCCTCAAGAAGGGTCTAATAGGCCTAACTAATTTCTACTGTTGTAGATAACGCCTTTTCGGCCTCAAGGCCGCCCGTCTAATAGGCCTAACTAATTTCTACTGTTGTAGATGTTGATTGATTGGCCTCCGCCCAACTATGTCTAATAGGCCTAACTAATTTCTACTGTTGTAGATCAAATATTTCAGATCAGGCTATAGATCGTCTAATAGGCCTAACTAATTTCTACTGTTGTAGATATTACATTCGCCAGGCATCTTCAATATGTCTAATAGGCCTAACTAATTTCTACTGTTGTAGATAGGATTTGACCGCTTCCGCGAGTTCCTGTCTAATAGGCCTAACTAATTTCTACTGTTGTAGATTAAGGTCTTCCACTCGTCGTCGTACGGGTCTAATAGGCCTAACTAATTTCTACTGTTGTAGATACTTCTATCATATTCCCTACCGTATAAGTCTAATAGGCCTAACTAATTTCTACTGTTGTAGATGCTCCACTTTTGTCCGCATTTTCTTTGTGTCTAATAGGCCTAACTAATTTCTACTGTTGTAGATTGACGGTATGGTTGAAATTTAATAGTGTCTAATAGGCCTAACTAATTTCTACTGTTGTAGATCGTGATCTCGGAAAGCCGGAAATCAAAAGTCTAATAGGCCTAACTAATTTCTACTGTTGTAGATATATCTTTAATATTATCTATAATATCAGTCTAATAGGCCTAACTAATTTCTACTGTTGTAGATACTTCAGCCCTTCCTACAAGACAATTGGTCTAATAGGCCTAACTAATTTCTACTGTTGTAGATAATAATATCGTGGTATTGCGTAGTCGACTGTCTAATAGGCCTAACTAATTTCTACTGTTGTAGATAGCGCAGGATGATCAGAGCCAGATTATGTCTAATAGGCCTAACTAATTTCTACTGTTGTAGATGGCGAGACTGCATGGAGAGGGCAAGGTGTCTAATAGGCCTAACTAATTTCTACTGTTGTAGATCACTTCACGGAATATCTGCAAATTCAAGTCTAATAGGCCTAACTAATTTCTACTGTTGTAGATAAAGTAGACAGGTCGTTTTTTTGTATCGTGTCTAATAGGCCTAACTAATTTCTACTGTTGTAGATGTCGTACTGTGCGTATTGCAGGCGGCATTTTAACGGTCTAATAGGCCTAACTAATTTCTACTGTTGTAGATATATTCTAGATCAAATGAACGTTCATGTCTAATAGGCCTAACTAATTTCTACTGTTGTAGATTCGAGGAGTGGTCCGCGCCATGCGCCGTATGTCTAATAGGCCTAACTAATTTCTACTGTTGTAGATATTACCGACAGAATTTCTGCCATTCGCTGGTCTAATAGGCCTAACTAATTTCTACTGTTGTAGATTCCGAATGCATTGAATATGGCAGTCGGGTCTAATAGGCCTAACTAATTTCTACTGTTGTAGATTCCGAATGCATTGAATATGGCAGTCGGGTCTAATAGGCCTAACTAATTTCTACTGTTGTAGATTGCTGCTGCCGACTTAACTTTTTAACTCGTCTAATAGGCCTAACTAATTTCTACTGTTGTAGATTATCCAGACACGCAAGTGCTTTCTCCGGTCTAATAGGCCTAACTAATTTCTACTGTTGTAGATATTCTGCCTCCACACGCGAACAATCCCGTCTAATAGGCCTAACTAATTTCTACTGTTGTAAATGCCCCTCCCTTCCAGGGGCAGAGGTGGTCATCTGGAATTAGTTAGGCCAGATCTCTGCTGCTTAATAGGTACACCCTCTAATTAATAATTTGAATCGACAATCACAGATACTAAAGATAGAAAACCGAGTTGCCGATAAATAATGCAATAGACAGAGAAAAGGATGGACGATGAAAGCAATTGTTACTTCCGGATATGGTTCGGTTGAGATGTTAGATGTTGCAGAAGTGGAAAAACCGGAAATTAGCGATACAGAAATTCTCATTCGTGTGCGTGCTTGTTCTGTAAACCCAATTGATTGGAAAATCAGAAGCGGCCAAATAAAAATGATCAGTGGATCAAAACCGCCCAAGATTCTTGGTGGTGACTTCTCCGGTACAGTGGAGGCCATCGGGAAAGAGATACAGGAATTTACTATAGGCGATGAGATATGGGGGCATGTCAACGCTCTCAAAGGTGGGGCCTATGCGGAGTATATCAAAGCAAACGTTCAAGACATCTGTCTTAAACCCCGTAATTTTGACTTTGTTCAGGCGGCGGCTATTCCTCTGGCAGGTTTGACAGCCTATCAGTCACTTGTTCGTCTTGGCGAAGTCAAAGCTGATTCAGAAGTGTTAATTAACGGCTGTACGGGTGGTGTGGGAAGTGTTGCGGTTCAGGTTGCCAAGTTCTTGGGTTGCACGGTGACAGGCGTATGTAGTACTAAGAATATCGAATACGCAAAACGTATTGGTGTGGATGTAATTGTCGATTACAAGCAAGAAGATGTTTTACATCTCAATAAAGAATTTGATAGTGTTTATGATTTCGTGGGTAATCTGTCATTCCCTGCCTCAAAATGTATCATAAAAGAAAGTGGTACTTTCGTAACAGCCATCCCGAGTATTCCAAGGATCATATTTGGCGGCATGTTGAACTCTTTCCGCTCAAAGAAATGTAAGGGAATACTTGTACAGTCCTCCAGTGCCGACCTGAAAACATTGAAAGCTATGGCGGAATCAGAGGCACTGGTGGCCACTGTGGAAAAAGTTTTTCCATTGAATCAGGTGCGGCAGGCTCACATTGCCAGTGAATCCGGCCGTGTGGTAGGCAAGATAGTCATGTCCTTGGATTGATTGCTTTAACAGCGAATTTCGGCAAGTTCAGATCAACCCTTGTAAACCCAATGGGCTATCTCGTTAGATTAAATGCCTATCTCCGGATTCTTCACAGAAAATGGACACAACCGGACTAATCACCACCATTGTAATTCCCCTCCTCCGGAGGGGCAGGGGGGGGCTTGCCAAAATCGCTAAACAAACATACAATCAAGCATCAAATCCAGCCTGTTTTAGAGGAGTATTTCTGTGGAAAGTCAAAATGCAATACTGATGACCGAGGCCAGGTCCGCTTTAAGCGGAAAGTGGTCCTTTGGAGTCAAAATAACTTTTATTTATTTTTTACTTACCATCGCCTTTTCTCTTATATCTTACGTCCTGTCCTACTTCATCTCCGGCGTCTACTCCAGAATATTCGGATTCGATACAACAGAATCTTGGGATAAGTTTTGGAATAACATGATACAGACATTTTTTGTCAGCATACCATTATCAGTAGGCCTGATTGTTGTATTTTTAAAATTTACACGAAAAGAAGAGACTACCCTGAAAGATTTATTTACAGGATACAAACACTTTATACCCGTATTCAAAACAAGTCTTATAGTAAGTATTTCTATATTTTTATGGTCTTTATTGTTGATTATACCGGGAATTATTGCCCTAGTCAGCTACTCTATGTGTTATTTTATACTGGCAGATAACCCTAAGTTAAGTACAATGGAAATTATGGCCAAAAGCAAAAAAATGATGCTTGGCAATAAGTGGGAATACTTTTTTCTGTCCTGTCGATTTATCGGTTGGGGTTTAGTATCTATAGCCACCCTTGGTATCGGCCTTCTTTGGCTTATCCCCTATGTGCAAACAAGTCAGGCCCTTTTCTACGAAGACCTAAAACAACAACAAGCTCCGACAGGTTCAGACTTAGAACAACCACAAACTCCGGCAAGTTTAGACTTAGAGCAACAGCAAACTCCGGCAAGTCCAGATCAACCCTTCTAAACCCAATTGGCTATCTGGTTAGATTAAATACCTATCTCCGGATTCTTCACAGAAAATGGACACAACCGGACTAATCCCCACCATTGTAATTCCCCTCCTCCGGAGGGGCAGGGGGGGGCTTGCCAAAATCGCTAAACAAACATACAATCAAGCATCAAATCCAGCCTGTTTTAGAGGAGTATTTCTGTGGAAAGTCAAAATGCAATACTGATGACCGAGGCCAGGTCCGCTTTAAGCGGAAAGTGGTCCTTTGGAGTCAAAATAACTTTTATTTATTTTTTACTTACCATCGCCTTTTCTCTTATATCCAACTTCGTGTTATCCGACTTCATGTCCGGCTTCGTGTCCGGCTTCTTCCAAGTCGATATAAAAGAAGAATCTTGGGAGAATCTTTGGGATAACCTGATACGGGCATTTCTTGTCAACACACCATTATCAGTAGGCCTGATTGTTGTGTTTTTAAAATTTATACGAAAAGAAGAGACTACCCTGAAAGATTTATTTACAGGATACAAACACTTTATACCCGTATTCAAAACAAGTCTTATAGTAAGTATTTCTATATTTTTATGGTCTTTATTGTTGATTATACCGGGAATTATTGCCCTAGTCAGCTACTCTATGTGTTATTTTATACTGGCAGATAACCCTAAGTTAAGTACAATGGAAATTATGGCCAAAAGCAAAAAAATGATGCTTGGCAATAAGTGGGAATACTTTTTTCTGTCCTGTCGATTTATCGGTTGGGGTTTAGTATCTATAGCCACCCTTGGTATCGGCCTTCTTTGGCTTATCCCCTATGTGCAAACAAGTCAGGTTCTTTTCTACGAAAACCTAAAACAACAACAAGCTCCGACAGGTTCAGACTTAGAACAACCACAAACTCCGGCAAGTTTAGACTTAGAGCAACAGCAAACTCCGGCAAGTCCAGATCAACCCTTCTAAACCCAATTGGCTATCTGGTTAGATTAAATGCCTATCTCCGGATTCTTCACAGAAAACAGACACAACCGAACTAATCACCACCATTGTAATTCCCCTCCTTCGGAGGGGAATTACAATGGTGGTGAGAGGGCCGGAGTGGGTCTGTGGCACCCCTTGACAAAACTCCAAAACGAATATATAGTCAATTCGTAAATTCACTTTGACCAAAGGAGCACTTTCATGAAAAAACGAGACTTAATATTGACAGATATTGGCATAAACAGTATAATATCCAATATCCAATATCCAATATCCAATATCCAATCATTCTTCTAAGATTACCGTTCATTAATTCTGGCCTTTTATTCAGATTTTCCCCTCTTTTCTGCTTTTTTTCCATTTTCTTCATTCATCTGTTTTTGTCTTCCTGTGTCGATCTTGGCACAAACTCTGCCACTACATACGCCGTCAGCTTCCAAACGGACGGAGGCAGCCCAATGCCTTCGGTGAAGGTCACCGGCGGCACTACACTTGACACTACACTAAGCAAAACCATAACGGCCCCGACCAAGGCGGCAAGCGGCACCGTTACCTACTACTTTGGCGACTGGTACACCGTGGACAAAGCGAAGGGACATACGGGCAAGACCAAGTATGATTATACCAAGCCGGTAACGGGCGATATAACCCTCTACGCCCGCTGGTACACCGAACAACCTGCCGATAGGGCCGCTTTGGAGGCATTGATTGCCGGCTTGGGAGATACGGCCGACCTCAACCACATTGATGTGCGAAAGATAACTGATATGAATAGACTCTTCAGATCTAAGGTTATCTTTAACGGAGATGTTTCAGGCTGGGATGTCTCCAATGTTACTGATATAAACAGAATGTTTCATGGTGCTTTAGAATTTAATCAACCCATAGGAGATTGGAATGTCTCCGGTGTTACTGATATGGAGAAGATCTTTAGCAATGCTGCAAAATTTAATCAACCCATAGGAAATTGGAATGTCTCCGATGTTATTAATATGGAGAATATGTTTAGTAATGCGTTAGAATTCAATCAACCTATAGGAAATTGGGATGTCTCCGGTGTCATCAATATGCGTAGTATGTTCTATATTGCCAAAGCCTTTGACCAGGATATTTCAGCTTGGACCGTAAGCCAGGTAACGGATTACTCATTTATCTTTGGGGGTAGTGGTATTAGCACGGCTCATAAACCCCCAAAATTTCGATAACATACGGTACGGAAACTTCCAACTGCGTGCGGTGCCGGCACCCAGTTGGCTGAATATCTGAGTGTCCCCCTCTCTCTACCCCCCCTTGCCAAAATCTCTAAACGAATATACAATCAACTCTTGGATTCACTTTCACTATCTTTCCATTTTCTCAAAGGAGCACTTTCATGAAAAAACGAGACCTAATATTGACAGATGTTGGCATAAACAGTATAATATCCAATATCCAATATCCAATATCCAATATCCAATCAATTACTAAAATCTTCATTCATTAATTCTGGCCTTTTATTCAAATTTCTCCCATTATTTTCTCGATTATTTTCCCCTCTTTTCTGCTTTTTTTCTATTTTCTTCATCCATCTTTTTCTGACCGCCTGTGCCCCGCTCTCCCAAACCGATGAGCCACCTGCGGCTGCCAAACCAAGCGTTTCGTTCTCTGCCACCGCTGTGGTATCTTCTGTGCAACTGGAAATGGGCAGCAACTTTGCCATCACCAAAATAGGGGCCGTTATTCGTTTAGCGACAGAAACAGCCCCAACCAAGGTAGAAGCCGAAGCCAACGCGGGCTATGTCAACCTTGCCATTACGGCCAATAGTCCCCGAAAATTCAGTATCAGCCAACACTATACGACCAACTTCACGGATGGGCTTACCATTGCCGATGTCTTGGCTTCCAATACCCAATACAAACTCTATCTGTTTTTTGAGCCCAATATTATTCCGTCCGAGACAGCCATTGAGGGGGCCACCCTCAATAATGATGTAATAGCCCTTTCATTTACCACCGCTACCCTACCCTCCGCCGGAGATGCCGCATGGAATAACGCATGGACAAACAGGCAGTTTGTCGGAGGGCTGGCCGAATGGAGCTACAGCGAAAACCAGAAAGGCATTTTGGTCGTCTATACAAAAATTAATACTTCTCTTGCCAGTTTCGTATTTAATAGTCGCACAGCAGATAATACAGAATTACGAAACTTGGGAACCTTTGCCCTGAATCTGCTTGACTCCGGCTTAGGATTTATTGCGGCGTTCTCTAAGCTGGGCGGTAGCTACCCCGATTCCGGCGAATACTACTATGTAATAAGTGCGGATGACACACAAAAACTATCCGGCAAGACCTTCCAGGCAGAGATATTCAATGGTTCCGTAACATTTAAACTCCGAGCACCCCTCACCCGTTACAGTAGTCCCAAATAATCCCCACCCTTGTAAATTCCCCTCCCTTGGAGGGGCAGGGGTGGTCAGTGGGGCTTGGGTGATCTGTACCCCCCCTTGCCAAAATCTCTAAACGAATATACAATCAACTCTTCGATTCACTTTCACTATCTTTCCATTTTCTCAAAGGAGCACTTTCATGAAAAAACGAGACCTAATATTGACAGATGTTAGCATAAACAGTATAATATCCAATATCCAATATCCAATATCCAATATCCAATCAATTACTAAAATCTTCATTCATTAGTTCTGGCCTTTTATTCAAATTTCTTCCATTATTTTCTCGATTATTTTCCCCTCTTTTCTGCTTTTTTTCCATTTTCTTCATCCATCTTTTTCTGACCGCCTGTGCCCCGATCTCCCAAACCGATGATCCGCCTGCGGCTGTCAAACCAAGCATGTCTTTCTCTGCCACCGCTGTGGTATCTTCTGTGCAACTGGAAATGGGCAGTAGCTTTGCCATCACCCAGATCGGGGCGGTTATTCGTTTAGCGACAGAAACAGCCCCAACCAAGGCAGAAGCCGAAGCCAACGCGGGCTATGTCAACCTTGCCATTACGGCCAATAGCCCCCGAAAATTCAGTATCAGCCAACACTATGGCAGTGACTTTACGAATGGACTTACTTTGGCGGATGTCTTGGCTTCCAATACCCAATACAAACTGTATCTGTTTTTTGAGCCCAACACTATTCCGTCTGAAACCACTATTGAGGGGGCCACTCTCAATAATGATGTAATAGCCCTTTCATTTACCACCGCTACCCTACCCTCCGCCGGAGATGCCGCATGGAATAACGCATGGACAAACAGGCAGTTTGTCGGAGGGCTGGCCGAATGGAGCTACAGCGAAAACCAGAAAGGCATTTTGGTCGTCTATACAAAAATTAATACTTCTCTTGCCAGTTTCGTATTTAATAGTCGCACAGCAGATAATACAGAATTACGAAACTTGGGAACCTTTGCCCTGAATCTGCTTGACTCCGGCTTAGGATTTATTGCGGCGTTCTCTAAGCTGGGCGGTAGCTACCCCGATTCCGGCGAATACTACTATGTAATAAGTGCGGATGATACACAAAAACTATCCGGCAAGACCTTCCAGGCAGAGATATTCAATGGTTCCGTAACATTTAAACTCCGAGCACCCCTCACCCGTTACAGTAGTCCCAAATAATCCCCACCCTTGTAAATTCCCCTCCCTTGGAGGGGCAGGGGTGGTCTATTCCCCTCCCTTGGAGGGGCCGGGGGTGGTCTATTCCCCTCCCTCGGAGGGGCAGGGGTGGTGAGAGGGGCAGGAGTGGTGAGCCAAGCGGTGGCCCAAGGGTAGTAAGGGTGGTTTGGTGGTGATGCTGCCAACATGATCAGGTGCTTTTTTTTGCGTTTTGCTGTTTCACCTCTTTGGCCCACGCATCTCTCAGGCCCACAGCCCGGTTAAATACAGGCTTTTCCGGGCTGTAGTCCTTGGAATCGGCAATAAAATAGCCCAAACGCAGAAATTGCATCGCAGCCTGCCGCTCACCCCCGGAAAGCTGCCCCAAAGCCGGCTCAACATACCCCTGCCTGACCACCAAAGAATCCGGATTCAGGTAGTCGACATAACTCTTGCCTTCTTCCAAATCCGCCATATTCTCGCGGGTGAACAACAGATCGTACAGCCGAAATTCTGCCGGCCGTGCATCCTTGCAGTTCAGCCAATGAATCGTGCCCTTGACCTTGCGCCCGTCGGGCGCGCTGCCGCCGCGTGATTCCGGGTCATAGCGGCAAAGCAGCTCCAGTACCCGCCCCTGTTCGTCTTTGATAACCTTATTGCAGGTAATATAATACGCGTGTTTGAGCCGCACCTCCCGGCCCGGAGCCAGACGGAAATACTTTTTGGGCGGCTCCTCCATAAAATCATTGCGCTCTATCCACAACTCCCGGCCAAAACGCAGCGGCCTCTGCCCCGCCTCGGAGTCTTCCGGGTTGTTCTCCGAAAGAAATTCCTCACTCTGATCTTCCCCATAATTCTCAATTACAACTTTGATCGGGTCAATGACGGCAAAACGGCGCAGGGCAAACCGGTTTAGGTATTCGCGCACATGGTGCCAAAGAAACTCCGGCCCAATCATGCCGGGAACCTTGGTAATACCCACAGCCCGCACAAAGGCAAGCAAGGCAGGCGCGGGAAAGCCGCGCCGTCTCATGCCGCAAACAGTCGGCAGGCGCGGGTCATCCCATCCGTCTACGAGGCCCTGTTCCACCAAAGTGCGCAAAGCGCGCTTGCTCATGGTGGTGTAGCCCATCGCCAAACGGGCAAACTCATACTGCCGGGGGCCGGAACGGCCGCCGCTGCCGCGAAAGTCGTGGAACTTATCGACAAACCAATCGTAGGTCGGGCGGTGGTTTTCAAACTCCAGCGAACAAAGCGAATGGCTGATCTGCTCAATGGCATCCTCAAGCGGGTGGGCAAAGTCGTACATAGGAAAAAGACAGCATCGCCCCTGCAATCTCGGGTGGTCTAAGTATTTAATGCGGTAGATTACCGGGTCGCGCATGTGCACGTTGACATGCTGCATATCAATTTTGGCACGCAGGGTGTACGTGCCCTCCGGGTGCTGGCCCAGGTTCATTTCTTCCAGCAAAGCCAGGCTTTCGGCGGCCGGACGTTCGCGGTGTGGCGAATCTTTGCCGGGCACGGTCGGGGAGCCCCGGTACAGGTTCATGGTCTCGCCGTCCAGCTCATCGACATAGGCCAAACCCTGCCCGGCCAAATAGCAGGCAAAATCGTAGAAGATGCCAAAATAGTTCGAGGCGTAGTACGCCTCACCACTCTCCGCCGTCTTCCAACGGAAACCAAGCCAAGCCACATCCTGCTCAATGGCCTGAATAAATTGCTGTTCCTCGTTGACCGGATTGGTGTCATCCATGCGCAGAATGAAGTCACCGCCGTTCTCGGCGGCGATGTCGGCACTGATACTCATCGCCTTGGCGTGGCCAATATGCAGATAGCCATTAGGCTCCGGCGGAAAGCGGGTCACCACCTTCCCGCAACGGCCACTCCGGATGTCTTCCGTCACAATTTTGCGGATAAAATCCGGCCCGGGATCCGTGGGGCCAAGACTGCTTTGGCTATTGGCAATACTTTGGCTGCTGTTGTCTTCTGGATTATCGATAGTCATGGTCGGGCAATTATAGCGGAGTATGGGTCTGCGTGGAAGTATCCAAAGTCTTCCCCGCCAAGTTTCCGCACACCTGCCACATGACACATGAGACTTGATACCTTCACACCCCGACACTCCGGCACCATGGCGCAAAAGATTCGACACATCAACACATCAACACATCAACACATCAACACATCAACACATCAACACATGAGCACGCGGACGCATGAGCGCATGAGCGTATAAGTATACAGCCGGTCACCACAACACAAACCGAAGGCGGAAGTTTCCCCCTGATTTTCCGTCTAATTTTATCCGGTTCTCCCTAGCCGATTCATATCCGATTGTGTATCTTTGCGCCAAACAAGACTACTAAGGAAGGGCTTACCCTATGGGAAAACGCAAGTTTAAAACCGAAGTAAAGCAGATTTTAGACTTAGTGATCCATTCACTGTACTCCAACCGCGAGATATTCTTGCGCGAACTAATCTCCAACTCATCGGACGCTATTGACAAACTGAAGTATCTGACACTGACCGATGAAGCTCACAAGGGCCTGAATTTCAGCCCCGAAATCGAAGTCACGCTGAGCGAAGACGGCAAGCAATTGCAAATCGTCGACAACGGCATTGGCATGAACGAAAACGAGCTAAACGAAAACCTCGGAACCATTGCCAGCAGCGGTACCAAGAAATTCCTCAGCTCCTTGGGCGACAGCCAAAAGAAGGACTCCAACCTGATCGGCCAATTCGGTGTCGGCTTCTACTCCGCCTTTATGGTAGCAGACAAAGTCGAAGTGCTGACCAAAAAGGCCCTGAGCGATACAGCCTACTTTTGGCTCAGTGACGGCAGCGAAGAATACACCCTGAAAGAGGCCGAACGCGAAGGCCACGGCACCACCGTCACCCTCTACTTCAACGAAGATGCCCAAGGCTCTGAAGGCTTTAATACCCGTTGGAGCCTCGAACGCATCATCCAAAAGTATTCCAACCACGTGGCTTTCCCCATCTATTTGACCTCCTACCAAGACGAGTATGACGAAGAGGGCAAGAAGAAAGACGGCAAGGAATGCAAGCGCGAACAATCCAACAGTGCCTCGGCTCTGTGGAAACGTTCCAAGTCCGAAATTAGTGAGGAAGAATACAAAGAGTTTTTCCACAGCTTGGCCCACGACACCTGTGACTCTCTGCAAACCATCCACACTAAGGCCGAAGGTACCCTGGAATACACCTCGCTGTTCTTCACCCCGGAGAAGGCCCCCTTTGATATGTACCAGGCAGACTACCGCTCCGGGCTCAAGCTCTACGTACGCCGGATCTTCATCAGCGATGACAATCGCGAATTTCTGCCCGTGTACCTGCGCTTTGTGCGCGGCATTATCGACTCGGAAGATTTGCCTCTCAACGTCAGCCGCGAAATCCTGCAACAAAACAAGATATTGCAACAGATCCGCAAGGCTTCGGTCAAAAAACTGCTCAGTGAATTTGCCAATCTGGCAAGGAATGACAAAGAGAAGTACATCAAGTTTATTGAACAGTACAACCGCGCCCTGAAAGAAGGTTTGTACAGTGACCACGAGCACCGCGAAGAGCTGCAACAACTGGTCCGCTTCCGTTCCACCGCCACAATCGGCAAGGAAGGCGCAGGCGGCTGGACTTCGCTGGAAGAATATTGCCTGCGCATGAAAGAAGGCCAGCAGAGCATCTACTACATCACCGGGCACAAGGCCGAACAGATGGCCAATTCGCCATTGCTGGAAGCATATAAAAAGAAGGGTTTTGAAGTCCTGATCCTGGATGACGAAATCGACGGAATCATTGCCGCCCAGCTCGGCCCTTACAAACATGACGAAAAGCACATCCCGATCAAAGGTGTCAACCTTGCGGACAGTACCGATGAGCTGAAAGATGAGGAGAACGAGGAAGAACAGGAAAGCAAGAGCAAGGAATACAGCAAACTGCTCGAAAAACTCAAAGAAATCCTCAAAGACGATGTCAAAGACGTGAAATTGTCCCGGCGTCTTACCGAGTCCCCGGCCTGTGTGGTCGATGACCGGAATGACCCCGGTGCCCAGTTGCAGCAAATGATGCAGGCCATGGGCCAGGAAGCCCCGCCGACCAAGCCGATTCTGGAGATCAATTCCGACCACGCCATCGTTCGCAAGCTGCACGACAAGGTCGACCAAGACATCAGCGATGCGGCCCACTTGCTTTTGGAACAGGCTCTCCTGGCTGCCGGTCTGGTCATCTCTGACCCTCTGGCTATGTCCAAACGCATCAGCCGCCTGATGGAGCAAGGTTTCTAGCAAGGTTTCCGGCAAGGCTTTCGGCCAGGTTTTTGATTCGGGCTCTATGCCTATAGGATAGAGTCTGTGCCGAGATTCCTTGCCGCCTCTGTATCCAAGACCGGGCCCGTCTGCATCCAAAGACGGGCCCGTCTTTTACTTAGTCCCCGCGCTCCGTCTCCTTCCCCCGCCGGGCAAGGCTCCGGGCGGATATTTGTTTGTGTTTGTAGTAGTTATAGATTTTCCTAGCCAAACAGGAAAAGACGTATTATAGTGGCAAGTACTTCCGTCCGTTACAGTGGCGGAACAGATTCTCATAAGCATATTTTATAGGAGTGTGACTATGCCCGATAACAAGTCTCTGATTGTAGCCCCTTCCATCCTTTCGGCGGACTTCGCCCACATGGGGCGGGATACCGAATATATAAAGCAGGCCGGAGCCGACTGGGTCCACGTTGACGTAATGGATGGCAGCTTTGTCCCCCCGATTACCTTTGGGGCACAAATGGTAGAGGCCCTGCGCCCCTTCAGTCCCCTGCCCTTCGATGTCCACCTGATGATAGACCATCCGGAGACCCAGATAGACAATTTTGCCAAGGCCGGGGCCGATCTCATAACCTTTCATATTGAGGCCTGCACACACGCCCACCGTCTGTTACAGTACATCAAGAGTCTGGGAAAAAAAGCCGGTATTTCCATTGTGCCCTCAACACCCATAGAGGCCATCAGCGAGTTGCTTTGCGAAGTCGATCTGGTTTTGGTAATGTCCGTCAACCCGGGCTACGGCGGCCAAAAGATGATCCCACAGACCCTGAAGAAAATTGCTTTGTTGGACAAAATCCGCAAAGAGCAAGGCTTCGGGTACCAAATTTCGATTGACGGTGGTGTCAACCTCCAAACTATAGGAGACACCGCCGCCAGCGGTGTCGATATCGTTGTTGCAGGCTCAGCCTTCTATGGCCTGAGTGATGCGGCTGCCCGCACCGCTTTTGTCCAAAACCTGAAAAACGCCTGACCCCCTGTCTCTGTCGAGTGCCTTTTCATTATGCTTGCACTGCTTACACTGAGTCCCTCATTGCGAAATGAAAGCCGTCATATCGATATGACAGGGCCCTGACAGAGTACAGACTGCGGCCCCCCCCAATGTTCTGAGTGAAGCTCTAAGTGAAGCTCTCAATAAAATTCAGAACCTTGGGGGTTGTTTTGAGGGCCGTTCCGGAACGGAGACGGGGATGGATAGAAGTGCCGCTCGCGGTTGCACACGGAGGACGATACGCTATGCCAAACTATCATTCTCTGCTCCATTCTCTCTCTCATCTGAAAAATACCCTGCCCTCCCTTGCCGGGCGCGCGCCCGGTTTTACTGTCGGCGGCTTCCTGCCTCCTGCACACGAGCAAAAATTTCATGCGGGCAAGCCTTCTCCGATTGAATACATTGACAACCCGGCCAAGACGGAAATATCCCTGCTGCAACACATCGGCCCGGTGGCCAAGCCCCTTGTGGATATTGGCGAGCACGTGCATTCCGGCCAATTGATTGCCCAAACGGGAAATATGTCGGACGGTGAGCTGAAGCAGAACTTTCTCTACAGCCGTATCCACAGCCCCATAGACGGTATTGTTACGGCGATAGAAAGCCATACTTTGGCCAATGGTCTCAAGGCCGAAAGCATTGTGATTGAATACGAAACACTGCCCGGCAATCCGGCCAAACCCGCCGCCGGCCGAAACCATGTATCCGGCCGGTGGCGGGGCAAGGGCCACAAAGAGATTTTGGAGCGTGTGGCCGAGGCGGGTATTGTCGGCATGGGCGGGGCAACCTTTCCCACGGACATCAAACTGCACCTGCCCATCAACCGGCGTTGCGACTATCTGCTCCTAAACGCCGTGGAATGCGAACCCTACCTGCGCAGCGATACCGGTCTGCTGGAAGAAATGGCTTTTGACGTAATCGGCGGCATTGACATACTGGCCGAGTGCCTGAAACCCAAACACATCGTGATTGGACTGGAAAAAAATCAGTCTTGGGTTCTGCCACTCCTCAAGGAAGCAATCCGCAACTATCGGGCGCAACTGAAGCCCGGTGACGGCAGCCGGGAAAACAGTATTGGGCTCTTGCCCCCCATACGCATCGCCATCCTGCGGACCCGCTACCCCCAAGGTGCCGAACGGCAATTGGTCGAGGCCGTCAGCGGCCGGGAAGTGCCGCCGGGCAAACTGCCCTCGGAAGTCGGCTGCATTGTCATCAACATTTCCACCGGCAAGGCCATTTACGATGCACTGGAGCGCGGCCTGCCGCTGACGCGGCGCATTGTCACGGTCGGGGGCGGCGCAGTGCGCAGCCCCAAAGTCTTCAACGCGCCGCTGGGAACGCCCCTCAGCGACCTCCTGGACCGCTGCGGCGGCCTGGACAAGCCGGTAGCGCGCATGATGAACGGCGGCCCGATGATGGGCACTTCCTTTTATGATTTCCGGCAATTTGTCACTAAAGGCTCCGCCGGTTTTCTCTTTCTCACCGCCGAAGAAATCGCACAAAAAAAAGAACGCCCGTGCATCCGGTGCGATGCCTGTATCCAAGTCTGTCCGATGGGCTTGGAGCCCACGGCCATGTACAAGCACATACTGGCTGAAGAAACAGACAGCGCAGAACGCATCGGACTCATGAATTGCATTGAATGCGGTGCCTGCGCCAGTGTCTGCCCTTCTCAAATTCCCTTGACACAAGGCTTCCGCATGGGCAAAGTGCGTTGGCACCTCCAACAACAAAACCCCGAAAATTCCGAAAATCTCCACGGCCGGCCCGAAGACGCGGCCCGATAAACGAAGAACGCAAAACCGCAAAAAGAAAACGCAAAGAGACCGTTATGGAGCCACACAAGCCCGGTGACGACACGCACGCGCGAGGCGCGCGAAACCCCAAAGAAAACAAGGGGCCGTCCTTGCCGCGAGGGGTATTCAGCTCACCACACATTTTCACCGGCAGGAGCAGTGCCCGGATCATGTGGCTGGTCAGCCTCTGCCTGCTGCCCGCCGCCCTGTGGGCTGTTTGGCTCTACGGCTGGCCCGCCTTGCGGGTGCTGCTGCTCTCCATCCTCAGTTGTGCAGGCACGGAGGCACTACTCAAACTCCTGACCGGCCGCGAAAACCGGCTGTACCAAGACCGGCCCCGCAAGATTATTTGGACCTTGGATGACGGGAGTGCCGTACTTTCCGGCCTGCTTCTGGGCATGAATCTCTCGCCGTCAGTCGCTTGGTATATCCCGGTATTCGGCGGTATCTTTGCCATGGCCGTCTGCAAATGGAGCTTTGGCGGGTTGGGGGCCAACTGGGTCAACCCCGCCTTGGCGGGGCGGGCCTTTCTGTTTTTCTCTTTTGGCCGGGAAATGGCCCACTGGTCCCCCCCCCATCGGGTGTGGCGGCACGGCGGCCTGCAAAACTTTGATGCCGACACAGTGGCCAGCCCCCTAACCGTTTTCAAAGAGGAACTGCTGCGCGCACGCAGCGGCGAGCCGGCTCCGGCCCCCGATGCGGGGGTTGGCAGTGCCCTGCAAAGCTGGGGGGAGGCCATGCACTTGCAAGACTTGCAAGATTTGCAAGGCTTGCAAGGCGGCCAAGACCCTGTACACCAAGGCCAAAGTTTGCTCAACCTGCTCTACGGTTTCCACAGTGGCTCCATCGGTGAAAGTGCGGCACTGATTCTGTTGGGTGGCCTTTTTCTTTGGGCTCTCCGCATTATCAGTTGGCACATTCCGCTGGCATTTTTAGGCAGCTTTGCCCTGTTGACTTGGGTCTTTGGCGGGCTTTATCAGGGTTTGGGTCTCTTTTCCGGCGAAGTGCTGTTCCATTTACTCAGCGGCGGTATTATGCTTGGTGCCTGGTTCATGGCCACCGACTATCCCGGTTGCCCCAAGATGCCGGCGGGCAAGCTCATCTTTGGCTTGGGCTGCGGCGGCCTGACTTTTCTGATCCGCTTCTATGGCTCCTACCCGGAGGGCGTGATGCTGGCCATACTGTTCATGAATATCTGGACTCCAACCCTGGACATTCTGATACAGCCCCGTATTTTTGGCTCCGGCCGGCTCGGTTCTAAGCGGGCGGGCTCCGGGCAAAAAAAGGCCGTACGCCGCAACCGGCTACGGCTGCCGGGCTACTAGCATTGTTCGGAGCCAAAAGCTCCGGGCCGGTTTCTCCGGGCCATCTGAATTTACCGCATCGACAAGGTACCCACTATGCAAGGTCTGTTATCACAGCACAGTTCACTCTACCGCGCGCCATTAGTCTTGAGCATTCTCTGTTTGCTGTCCACCGGGGCCTTGGCCCTGCTGAACATAGCCACCCGTGACAAGATTACCGAGGCCAAGGCCCGGTCTCGGCTTTCCGGCTTTGTGACTCTGCTGAGCTACCATGCAGACTCGCCCCCAAACCCGGCACCGAGTGCATCCCGTCCGGAATCCCGATCCATAAATGAACTTTCTCTCCGGGCGATAGGCCAAGGCCGGCCGGTGCCGGACTCCGAACTTGTGCGGATGCTATATCACGTCAGCGCAACAGATACAGATACAAAGACAGAAACACGGGCAGAAGCAAATATTCCGGAACTATACGTCCTCCAACTGGCCGGGCACGGTTTTGGCGGCCCGCTGGAGTTGCTGGCCGCCTATCGCCCGGATGGCAGGCTCTACCACGCTGTCATGCTGGACAATACCGAAACCCCGGGTTTCGGCAAAAAGGCAGAAAACCCCGGCTATATGGAAATGTTCCGGGATCGGGGCAGCCGACTCCATTCCGAGCCGGAGCAGAGTATTCCCACCACCAAACGGGCACTGGCGGTGCCCTATCTGGATGCGGTGACCGGAAGCACGATTTCTTTCCGGGCCATTTCATCGGCCCTGCTGGCCGGTGCCGACTGGCTGGTAACACGGCAAGCCCGGCAGACGAATGGGACGGTACAATAATGCAAAAATCCGGAGACGAGAATCAGGGGACTGATATGGAGCCGCTTTCTGTCAATACTCCTTCCAATAAAGGTGCCAATAAAGGTGCCAATGGGGATGATGGCGAGGATGATGGCGGGGGTAATAGCAACGGCTACGCCAAGTTGCAAAGTCGACTGGTGCAGAAAAACCCTGTCCTCGTCGACTTTATCGGGCTTTGTCCGGTCTTGGCCGTGACCAACACGGTGTATAATGCTTTGGGGATGTCTCTGGGGACATCCGCCGTGCTGCTGGCCTCCTCGGTCATCGCTTCTTCGGCGCGCCGTTTTATCCCTTCGGAAGTTCGGATTCCGGCCTATATCATCATCATCGCCAGCTTGGTCAGCACCGTGGATGTGCTGTTGAGGGCCTATGCCCCCGATCTTTCCCGGAACTTGGGGGCCTTTGTCTCCCTGATCGTGGTCAATTGCCTGATTCTGGGCCAAATCGAGTCGTTTTCCTCTAAGAACCCACCTTTGGCCAGTTTATGGGACGCTTTTTGTACCTCGGTCGGCTTCACCTTTGCCCTGATTCTGGTGGCCGGCTGCCGCGAACTCTTGGGCAGCGGCAGCATCACTATTTCCGGTCAAGCCCTGTGGCCGAGGGCTTTGGAGTGGTCTCTGCCCTGGTTCTCCGGCAGCCGGCTGCCATTCCTGCTCCATCAGGGCCGCATCCTGACACCTTTCAGCCCGCAACTGGGCGGCAATGCCTTTTTCCTGCTGACACTGCCTGCCGGTGCCCTGTTTGTGGTGGGCTATCTGGCGGCCTTCTTTGCCTGGTTGCAACATCGCCACATAAACAAGCAAAACCGCCTGAACAAGCAGAAACAGGGGTTTGCCGGCGAAGGAGTTTCCGACCATGCATAGTCTCGGCATTGTTCTGGCCTATATCTTTGTCACAAATGTGGTACTGACGCGCTTTCTGGGTCTTTGCCCTTTCCTTGGCGTTTCCAAAAGCCTCAGCTCCGCCCTGGGCATGGGCGGGGCCGTCACCTTTGTGCTGACTCTGGCCAGCCTGACCGGTTCGTCCCTATATTACTTTGTGTTGCTGCCCCTGCACTTGAGCTTTCTGAAACTGCCGGTATTTATCTTTGTCATTGCCTCGCTGGTACAGTTTGTCACGATGGTTGTCCGCAGGTTCAGCCCCAATCTGTATCAGGTTCTGGGCATCTACCTGCCGCTGATCACTACCAATTGTGCCGTACTTGGCGTGACCCTGTGGAATGTCGATACTGACCGATACAATGTGGCGGACAGCACTTTGGCCGGCTTTGCCGGTGGCTTGGGTTTTACTTTGGTGCTGATTTTGATGGCCGGCATCCGGGTGCGCCTGCAAGTGGAACGGGTGCCTCGATTTTTGCAGGGCACGCCAATTGCCTTTATTTCTGCCGGGCTCATGGCCTTGGGTTTCTCTGTCTTCGACTTGGGCCTACTGAGCAATCTGGGCCTGCGCTAGCAATGGCTTCCTTGCCGGGTTCGACAGGCTCACCTACCCCATCTAAGGCCCCCCTTGCCAAAATCCCTAAACGAATATACAATCAACCCGCAAACTCACTTTGCAAATTTTCTATCTGCACAGAGGAGCACTTTTATGAAAACACGAGACGAAATATTGATAAATATTGGTATAGAGAGTATAATATCCAATATCCAATATCCAATATCCAATATCCAATATCCATACCAAGCTTAAAACATATATACAGTCAATTTATCTTTTTCTACTGCCAAATAAAACTCAACTTTCCAAAACCTTTCCGGTCTTTTCATTCTTCTGCTTTTTTTCCATTTTTCTTATTCATTTGGTTCTGTCCGGCTGTGTCCCACTGTCCGAGACTGGTGACCCGCCTGCGACTCCTCCGGTAAAACCAAGTATTTCTTTCTCTACCACCGCTGTGGTCTCTTCCGTCCAATTGGAAATGAGTAGCAATTTTGCCATTACCACCGTAGGGGCCGTTATTCGTTTAGCTACCGAAGCGGCTCCCACCAAGGCAGAGGCGGAAGCCAATGCGGGTTATGTCAGTCTGGAGATTACGGCCGGCAGTCCACACAAATTTAGCATAAGCCAACACTATAGCAGTGACTTTACGGATGGCCTTACTCTTGCCGATGTCCTTACTTCCAACACTCAATACAAACTGTATTTGTTTTTTGGAGCCAACGCTATTCCGTCCGAAACCACCGTTGAGGGGGCCACCCTCAATAATGATGTAATAGCCCTGCCATTTACCACCGCTACGCTCCCAGCCCCAGGGGATGCGGTATGGAATAGCGCATGGACAAACGAGCAATTTGTAGGCAGCCTGCCCGAGTGGGGGTATAGTGAAAACCAAAAGGGTGTTTTTGTGGCTTATATAAAAATGAATTTTTCTACTATTCTTACTCTTAGATATACTAGTCGTAAAATAGATGGTACACTTCTACAAACCTTAGGAAGTTTTTCCCTTGGTAATACAACACTTACCGTAGGATTTCTTTTCCATCTGTCGAAACTGGGCGGTAGCTATCCTAATGGAGATAACTACTACACTATAATAAGTGTGGATAATACAGAAAAAAAATCCGGGAAATTCTTTCAAGTAGAGAGTTCCAGTGGTTTGGAAACTATTCGTATCAGAGTACCCCTCACGCTTTATAGCAGTCCCTAATGGTATTTTTGCTTGGGGCATTTCGGCTCCGCTCAATGGCCCAAGCTCATAGGCAACCCTTTGCGTGAGAGGGCTTTGCAATGGTGTCTCTTCAAAGGCCCCCCCTTGCTAAACTCTCTAAATCAATATATAATCGGGCCTCAGATTCACTCTGTTTGAAGGCCTATTCCCATGCAAAACCGAAACAAAATATCTACCAACATTGAGATAAAGGGCGTAAAACCCAAGACCCAATCGGCTAAGTCTTGCTTTTTATTGCCAAACAAATCTCCATTATTTCCATTTTTCTGCCTTTTTCTCCTCTGTTTCATTCCGCTGTTTCTGTCCGCCTGTGCCAAATCAGCGGAATACACCGTAAGCTTTGAAACTGAGGGAGGCAGCGCAGTGCCACCGGTGAAAGTAGCCGAGGGTACTGGCCTAATAGCAGTTCCGACCAAAGCACCAAGCGATGGCACGACCTACTATTTTGGAGGCTGGCACACCGTACCTGCAAGTGCGGGACATACGGACGAGACCAAGTATGATTACACCAAGCCGGTAACGGGTGATATCATGCTCTATGCCCGCTGGTACACGGAGGAACCTGCCGACAAAGAAACCCCGAAAACATTGGCTGCCGGGACGGAAGATGATACCGAACAACCTGCCAAACAACCTGCTAACAAAGCCGAATTGGAGGCACTGATTGCCGAATTGGGTAATGATGCCGACCTCAACCACATGGATGTAAGTAAAGTGACCGATATGAGCCGACTCTTTGCAGATAGTGACTTTAATGGAGATATTTCAGGTTGGGATGTCTCGAATGTTACGAATATGGAGGGTATGTTTTATGGAGCTGAAAGATTCAACCAACCCATAGGAGATTGGGATGTCTCCGGTGTTACTGATATGGAGGCTATGTTTCGTGATGCTCTAAACTTCAATCAACCCATAGGGGGTTGGGATGTCTCCGGTGTTACGAATATGAGCCGGATGTTCGCCAGCCATTTTATTCCCTACAATGCGATCGCTTGTATTTCAAGCTTTAATCAACCGATAGGGGCTTGGGATGTCTCCAATGTTACTGATATGGCCAGTATGTTTGATTGTGCTGCAAGCTTTAATCAACCGATAGGAGATTGGGATGTCTCCGGTGTTACGAATATGGAGGGTATGTTTCACGGTGCTGAAAAATTTAATCAACCCATAGGGGGTTGGAATGTCTCTAACATTACGAATATGAGCAAGATGTTCTCCCGTGTTACTTATAGAGACACTCTGTATGAGGATACTTCTTCAGAATTCAATCAGCCCATAGGAGATTGGGATGTCTCCGGTGTTACGAATATGGAGGGTATGTTTCACGGTGCTTCAAACTTCAATCAACCGATAGGGGCTTGGGATGTCTCCAACGTTACTGATATGAATCAAATGTTTGATAATGCCGGAAAATTTAATCAACCAATAGGAGCCTGGGATGTTTCCGGTGTTACTGATATGAGTGGGATGTTTTGGGGTTTTATTAATACGGAGAGCCATAGTATTGAGTGTTTTTCAAGCTTTAATCAACCAATAGGAGATTGGGATGTTTCTAACGTTACTGATATGCGTGGTATGTTTAGTTGTGCTTACAGCTTTGATCAGGATATTTCGGGTTGGGCTGTGCAGCCACCAGATGATGATGGAGAATAGTACATCAAATGATCATGGAGAATGGTAATGGTATGAGCCCGGTTTGTAAATCTTCTGACATCCGGTAATCTGAAGATACAGAAACTTGCAACTGCGCGCCGCACGGCACGCAGTTGCCTGAATATCATTCTTGATTCTTGTGTTCCAACCCCTCTGACTTTCCTTCAGACTCCCCTCTTACCAAACTCTCTAAATCAATATATAATCGGGCCTAAAATCCACTCTGCTTGAGGGCATATTTCCATGAAAACCATGAAAAACCGAAACAAAATATTGAGAGACACTGAAATAAAGTATCTAAAACCCAAGACCCAATCGGCTAAGTCTTGCTTTTTATTGCCAAACAGATCCCCATTCTTTCCGTTCTTCTGCTTTTTTCTCCTCTGTTTCATTCCCCTGTTTCTGTCCGCCTGTGTCAAATCGGCTGCAAGCCCTCCGCCTCCCGAGCCTAAAGACACCGTAAGTTCCGGCCCTGCGACCGAATACACCGTAAGCTTTGAAACGGAGGGAGGCAGCGCAGTGCCTCCCGTGAAAGTAACCGAGGGTACTACCCTAAGTAAGACCGTAACGGCCCCGACCAAAGCACCAAGCCATGGAACCACCTACTACTTTGGAGGCTGGTACACCGTACCTCCAAGATTCTTCTCAAACGGTGTATTCGTAGGTATAGGGCATACAGGCAAGACGAAGTATGATTATACCAAACCGGTAACGAGTGATATCACGCTTTACGCCCGCTGGTACACCGAGCAACCTGCCAACAAAGCCGAATTGAAGGCACTGATTGCCACGGGAGACTATGGCGACTTCGTGGATGTACGTAAAGTGACCGATATGAGTCGACTTTTTGAAAACAGTCGCTTTGACAGATCTATTTCGGATTGGGATGTCTCCAACGTTACGAATATGGAGGGTATGTTTCACGGTGCTGAAAGATTCGATCAATCCATAGGAGATTGGGATGTCTCCGGTGTTACTGATATGAGCCGGATGTTTGATGGGGCTAAAAAATTTAATCAACCGACAGAAGATTGGGATGTCTCCGGTATTACTGATATGAGCCGGATGTTTCACGGTGCTGAAAAATTTAATCAACCTATAGGAGCTTGGGATGTCTCCGGTGTTATCAATATGAGAGAGATTTTTAGTCATGCTAAAAAATTCAATCAACCCATAGAAGATTGGGATGTCTCCGGTGTTACCAATATGAGCCGGATGTTTAATGGTGCTGAAGAATTCGATCAACCTATAGGTGCTTGGAATGTCTCCAATGTGACTGATATGGCAGCGATGTTTAGTGGGGCTTTAGTCTTCAATCAATCCATAGGAGATTGGAATGTCTCCGGTGTTACTGATATGACAGCTATGTTTAGTGGTGCTTTAGTCTTCAATCAGGCGATAGGAGATTGGGATGTCTCCAGTGTTACCAATATGAGCCGGATGTTTCATAGGGCTGAAGAATTCAATCAACCCATAGGAGATTGGGATGCCTCCAACGTTACTCCTATACAACCTGCCAACAAAGTTGAATTGAAAGCACTGATTGCCCGCTTTGGAGACAATACAGACCTCAACCACATAGATGTAAGTAAAGTCACGGATATGAGCGAGCTTTTCGCAGATAGTTACTTTAACGGAGATATTTCAGATTGGGATGTTTCCGGTGTTACCAATATGAAGGAGATGTTTCGCGGTGCTGAAAAATTCAATCAACCCATAGGAGATTGGGATGTCTCCGATGTTACTGATATGACAGCTATGTTTAGTGGTGCTTTAGCCTTCAATCAGGAGATAGAAGATTGGGATGTCTCTAATGTTACAAATATGAATTCTATGTTTGGTAGTTCTGTAAAATTCAAGATGGATCGTGGTGCTGAAAAATTCAATCAACCCATAGGAGACTGGGATGTCTCCGGTGTTACTTCTATGTGGAGTATGTTTAATCGTGCCTACAACTTCAATCAACCCATAGGAGATTGGGATGTCTCTAATGTTACTAATATGAACCGGATGTTTGGTAGTTCTGTAAAATTCAATCAACCCATAGGGGATTGGGATGTCTCCGGTGTTACTAATATGAGCGAAATGTTTTTTTATGCTTTAGAATTCAATCAAGCTATAGGAGATTGGGATGTCTCCAACGTTATTTCTATGCATGAAATGTTTTATGGTGCTGAAAAATTCAATCAACCCATAGGAGATTGGGATGTCTCCGGTGTCACTAATATGAGCCGGATGTTTAATGATGCTGAAGAATTCAATCAACCCATAGGAGATTGGGATGTCTCCAACGTTATTTCTATGCATGAAATGTTTTATGGTGCCTACAACTTTAATCAACCCATAGGGGATTGGAATGTCTCCGGTGTTACTGATATGAGCAAGATGTTTCATGGTGCTCTAGTCCTCAGTTTCAATCAACCCATAGGAGATTGGAATGTCTCTAACGTTACGAATATGAGCCGGATGTTTTATAGGGCTGACAAATTCAATCAACCCATAGGAGATTGGGATGTCTCTGGTGTTACTAACATGAGCGGGATGTTTATCGGGGCTGACAAATTCAATCAATCCATAGGAGATTGGGATGTCTCCAACGTTACGAATATGAGCTATATGTTCAATTCTGCTGACAAATTCAATCAACCCATAGGAACTTGGGATGTCTCCAACGTTATTGATATGAGCGGCATGTTTAATGGTGCTTTAGTCTTCAATCAACCCATAGGAAATTGGGATGTCTCTAACGTTACGAATATGAGCTGGATGTTTTCTGCTGTTACACCATCCGACCTTAGACCTGATGTCTCATTCAATCAACCCATAGGAGATTGGAATGTCTCCAATGTGACTGATATGAGCCAGATGTTTAGTGGTGCTTTGGTCTTCAATCAACCGATAGGAGATTGGAATGTCTCCAACGTTACTAATATGACCCGGATGTTTTATAACACCGGAGAATTCAATCAACCGATAGGAAATTGGGATGTCTCCAATGTTATTTCTATGTACGGGATGTTTCACGGTGCTTACGAATTCAATCAACCCATAGGCACTTGGGATGTCTCCAACGTTACGAATATGGAAGAGATGTTTAATAATGCTTACGCCTTTGACCAGGATGTTTCAGGTTGGGCCGTACAGCCATAAAATGGTGGAGGACGGTGGTGGTATGAGCCCGGTTTGTAAATCTTCTGACATCCGGTAATCTGAAGATACAGAAACTTGCAACTGCGCGCCGAAACGGCACGCAGTTGCCTGAATATCATTCTTGATCCTTGTGTTCCAACCCCTCACGAGCTACAGTAGATCGTAGCCTTTACCTTGGGACATTTCGACTCCACTCAAGGGCCCAAGCTCATAGGTAACCCTTTGCGGGATTGAGCTTTGCATGGGTAGGCTTTGCAATGGTGTCTCTTTAAACGGCTCCCCCCCTTACCAAACTCTCTAAATCAATATATAATCGGGCCTCAAATTCACTCTGTTTGAAGGCGTATTCCCATGCAAAACCAAAACAAAATATTGACAGATATTGAAATAAAGGGCCTAATACCTCATACCCAATCGGCTAAGTCTTGCTTTTTATTGCCAAACAAATCTCCATTATTTCCATTTTTCTGCCTTTTTCTCCTCTGTTTCATTCCGCTGTTTCTGTCCGCTGCAAGCCCGTACACTAAACAACCTGCCAACAAAGCCGAATTAAAAGCACTGATTATCAAGTTGGGTAATGATGCCGACCTCAACCACATCGATGTGAGTAAGGTAACCGATATGAGCGGGCTCTTTAAAAGTAGCGACTTTAACGGAGATATTTCGGGTTGGGATGTCTCCGGCGTTAAGAATATGGAGGGTATGTTTTATAATGCTAAGAAATTTAATCGACCGATAGGAGATTGGGATGTTTCCGGCGTTACGAATATGGCGGGTATGTTTCGCGAGGCTGAAAAGTTCAATCAATCCATAAGATATTGGAATGTCTCCGGTGTTACTGATATGAACCATATGTTTGCTTATGCTAAAAAATTTAATCAACCCATAGGAGGTTGGGATGTCTCCAATGTTATGAATATGGATTCCATGTTTGCTTATGCTAAAAAATTTAATCAACCCATAGGAGATTGGGATGTCTCCAATGTTACGAATATGGATTCCATGTTTGCTTATGCTAAAAAATTTAATCAACCTATAGGAGATTGGGATGTCTCCAATGTTAATACTATGAAAAGTATATTTAGTAATATTGTCATCTTTAATCAAGCCATAGAAAGTTGGAATGTTTCCGGAGTTATCAATATAGAGGCCACGTTTGGTGGTACTTTATATACCATACGTTTTCAAACGGACGGAGGTAGTCCTGTGTCTTCCATGGAAGTAACCGGCGGTACCGCGCTAAGCCAAGCCATAGCAGCCCCGACCAAAGTACCAAGCGGGGGCACGACCTACTACTTTGGAGGCTGGCACATCGTAAACGCAACCACAGGGCATACGAACAAGACCAAATACGGTTATAGCTGGCCGGTAACGGGTGATATTACACTCTACGCCCGCTGGTACACCGAACAACCTGCCAACAAAGCCGAATTAAAGGCACTGATTGCCGAGTTGGACGATGATGCCAACCTCAACCACATCGATGTAAGCAAAGTGACCGATATGAGTGAGCTTTTCGCATACAGTGACTTTAACGGAGATATTTCGGGTTGGGATGTTTCCGGTGTTACCAATATGAAGGGGATGTTTCGCGGTGCTGAAAGATTTAATCAAGCAATAGGAGATTGGGATGTCTCCAACGTTACGAATATGAGTCAAATGTTTCATGGTATAATAGATTCAAATTTCGATCCAATTCTTCATGCTTCAAAATTTAATCAGCCTATAGGAGACTGGGATGTCTCCAATGTTACTGATATGAGCCAAATGTTTCGTTGTGCTGAGAATTTTAATCAACCCATAGGAGACTGGGATGTCTCCAATGTTACTGATATGAGCCAAATGTTTGACGGTGTAGTAGAGGCAGACTACGATAATATTCGGTATGCTTCAAAATTTAATCAACCGATAGGGAGTTGGGATGTCTCCGGTGTTACTGATATGAGGAGGATGTTTGTTAATGCCCGGGTATTCAACCAACCGATAGGAGATTGGGATGTCTCCAATGTTACTGATATGAACAATATGTTTTATGGTGCTCAAAGATTTAATCAACCGATAGGAGATTGGGATGTCTCCAATGTTACTGATATGGATTCTATGTTTGTTCATGCCCGGGTATTCAATCAACCCATAGGAGATTGGGATGTCTCCGGTGTTACTGATATGAGTTCCATGTTTTGGCATGCTTCAGCATTCAATCAGCCCATAGGAGCCTGGGATGTCTCCGGTGTTACTGATATGACCTATATGTTTTATAAGGCTTACAAATTCAATCAACCCATAGGAAATTGGGATGTCTCCAATGTTACTGGTATGGGTATGGGCTGGATGTTTGAGAGTGCTTACAAATTCAACCAACCGATAGGAGATTGGGATGTCTCCAATGTTACTTCTATGTACGGGATGTTTTATAATGCCACAGCCTTTGACCGGGATATTTCAGGTTGGACTGTAAGCCAAGTAACATATTATCAAGACATTTTCACAGACAGTGGTATGAGTGAGTCTCATAAACCCCCTAGATTTCGGTAGCCGCACGGCACGCAGTTGCCTGAATATTCCTCCTGATCCTTGTGTTCCAACTCCTCCCCCTTCCCAAATTCTCCCAATGGATATACGATATGCTCTGAAACTGCCCTATATTTAAAGGAACATTCCCATGCAAAACCGCAACAAAATACCTGCTGACATTGAAATAAAGGGCCCGGCATCCAAGACCCGGCCGGGGAAGTCTTGCTTTTTATTGCCAAACAAATCCGTATTCTTTCCGTCCGTTTGCCTTTTTCTCCTCTGTTGCATTCCGCTGTTTCTGTCCGCCTGTACAAAATCGGCTGCAAGTCCTCCGGCGTCTGTCGACAGATCTCCCACAGAAACATCGGCTGCCGACCTGTCAGATGATACCGGAGACAGCCCATACACCGAACAACCCGCCAACAAGGCTGCTTTGCAGGCACTGATTGCCGAGTTGGGCAATGATGCTGACCTTAATCACATCGATGTGAGTAAGGTAATCGATATGAGCGGGCTCTTTAAAAATAGCGACTTTAACGGAGATATTTCGGGTTGGGATGTCTCCGGCGTTACGAATATGGAAGGTATGTTTTATAATGCTAAGAAATTTAATCGACCGATAGGGGATTGGAATGTTTCCGGTGTTACGAATATGGCGGTTATGTTTTACGGGGCCGGAGAATTTAACCAACCCATAGGAGATTGGGATGTCTACAATGTTACGAATATGGAAAGTATGTTTTTTTATGCTTCAGAATTCAATCAACCCATAGGAGATTGGGATGTCTCCGGTGTTACCGATATGAGCTTTATGTTTGACAGTGCTTTAGAATTCAATCAACCCATAGGAGATTGGGATGTCTCGAATGTTACAAATATGAGTTCTATGTTTGGCAGTTCTGTAAAATTCAAGGTGGATCGTGGTGCTAAAAAATTTAATCAACCCATAGGAAGTTGGGATGTCTCCGGTGTTACTGATATGAGCTTTATGTTTGACGGTGCTTTAGAATTTAACCAACCCATAGGGGATTGGGATGTCTCCAATGTTACTGACATGGAAGCTATGTTTAATAATATAGCCACCTTTAATCAAGCCATAGAGAGTTGGAATGTTTCCGGAGTTATGGATATGGAGGCTTTGTTTGACGGAGCTTTATACACCATAAACTTTCAGACCTATGGGGGCAGAACAGTGCCTCCGGTGGAAATAGCCGGTGGCACTGCACTAAGCCAAGCCATAACAGACCCGACCAAAGAACCGGACGGGGATACTGCCTACTACTTTAGAGATTGGCACATCGTGGACGCAACCACGGGGCATACGAACAAAACTAAGTATGATTACACTTGGCTGATAACGGGTGATATTACACTCTACGCCCGCTGGTACTCCGAGCAACCCGCCAACAAAGCCGAATTGCAGGCACTGATTGCCGAGTTGGCCGATGATGCAGACCTCAACCACATCGATGTACATAAGGTGACCGATATGAGCGAACTTTTCGCAGATAACCATACCTTTAATGGAGATATCTCAGATTGGGATGTTTCCGGTGTTACAAATATGAACCGGATGTTTTACGGTGCTAAAAAATTCAATCAGGCGATAGGAGATTGGAATGTTTCCAATGTTGCGAATATGGAGGGAATGTTTCAACGTGCCGAGAACTTTAATCAACCCATAGGAGATTGGGATGTCTCCAACGTTACTGATATGAACCATATGTTTTACAGTGCTAAAGTATTCAATCAATCCATAGAGGGTTGGAATGTCTCCAATGTTACTGATATGAACCATATGTTTTACAGTGCTAAAGTATTCAATCAATCCATAGAGGGTTGGAATGTCTCCAATGTTACTGATATGAACCATATGTTTTACAGTGCTGAAAAATTTAATCGGCCCACAGGGGTTTGGGATGTTTCCAACGTTACTGATATGGAGAATATGTTTAGTAATATTGCCACTTTTAATCGAGCCATAGAAAGTTGGGATATTTCCGGAGTTATTAATACAGAGGCCATGTTTGGTAATTCTGCATACACCGTAAGCTTTGAAACGGACAGAGGCAGCGCAGTGCCTCCCGTGGTGGTAACCGGCGGCACTGCGCTAAGCCAAACCATAGCGGCTCCAACCAAAACTCCAAGCGGCAGCACGACCTACTACTTTGGAGACTGGTACATTGTGGACGCAAATACGGGGCATACGGGCAAGACCAAGTATGATTATAGCTGGCTGATAACGGAGGATATCACGTTCTACGCCCGCTGGTACACCGAGCAACCTGCCAACAAAGCCGAACTAGAGGCACTGATTGCCGAGTTGGGTAATGATGCCGACCTCAACCACATAGATGTACGTAAAGTGACCGATATGAGCCGACTCTTCGCAGATAGTTACTCTAATAATTACTTTGATGAAGACATTTCTAATAATTACTTTAATGGAGATATTTCGGGTTGGGATGTATCTAACGTTACGAATATGGAGGGTATGTTTTATGGTGCTGAAAAATTCAATCAACCCATAGGGAGTTGGGATGTCTCCAACGTTACGAACATGAGCGAGATGTTCTCCCGTGTTAAAGACACTTCGTTTGATAATACTGCTTTAGAATTCAATCAGCCCATAGGAGATTGGGATGTCTCCGGTGTTACTGATATGAGCGGCATGTTTAATGGTGCTTTGATCTTCAATCAGCCCATAGGAAATTGGAATGTATCCAACGTTACGAATATGGAAGGTATGTTTGGCGGGGCTAAGAGATTCAATCAACCCATAGGAGATTGGGATGTCTCTAATGTTACGGATATGAGGGGGATGTTTGATGGTAAGGTTAATACAGAGAGTTGGGTTGAGTGTTTTTCAAGCTTTAATCAACCGATAGGGGCTTGGGATGTCTCCAATGTTACTGATATGAGAGGAATGTTTAGTTGTGCTGAAAGCTTTAATCAACCTATAGGAGACTGGGATATGTCCGGTATTAAGGATATTGAGTATATTAACTGGATATTTTTTTATGCTAGATCCTTTGATCAGGATATTTCGGGTTGGGCCGTACAGCCAGAAGATTATTATTGAGGATGGTAGTGGTATGAGCCCGGTTTGTAAATCTTCTGACATCCGGTAATCTGAAGATACAGAAACTTGCAACTGCGTGCCGTACGGCACGCAGTTACCTGAATATCCCACTTGATTCTTATGTTCCAACCCCTCACGAGCTACAGTAGATCGTAGCCTTTACCTTGGGGCATTTCGGCTCCGCTCAATGACCCAAGCTCATAGGTAACCATTTGCGGGATTGAGCTTTGCATGGGTAGGCTTTGCAATGGTGTCTCTTTAAACGGCCCCCCCCCTTACCAAACGCCCTAAATCAATATATAATCGGGCCTCAAATTCACTCTGTTTGAAGGCGTATTCCCATGCAAAACCGAAACAAAATATTGACAGACACTGAAATAAAGTACCTAAAACCCAAGACCCAATCGGCTAAGTCTTGTTTTTTATTACCAAACAAATCCTCATTATTTCCGTTCTTCTCCCTTTTTCTCTTCTGTTTCATTCCGCTGTTTCTGTCCGCCTGTGTCAAATCGGCCGAAGGCTTGCTCAAATACACCGTAAGCTTTGAAACCGAGGGAGGTAGCGCAGTGCCTCCCGTGAAGATAGCCAGGGGTACTACGGGTACTACTCTAAGTAAAATGGTAACAGCCCCGACTAAGACACCGGGCGATGGCACGACCTACTACTTTGGAGCTTGGTACACCGTATCTGCAAATGCGGGACATACGGGCAAAACCAAGTACGATTACACTCGGCCGTGGCCCTTGATAGATAATATCACGCTCTACGCCCGCTGGTACACCGAGCAACCTGCCAACAAAGCCGAATTGGAGACACTGATTGCCGCTTTGGCAGATGATGCTGACCTCAACCACATAGATGTACGCAAAGTCACGGATATGAGCCGACTCTTCGCAAATAAGGATACCTTTACCGGTGATATTTCGGGTTGGGATGTCTCCAACGTTACGAATATGGAGGGTATGTTTCTCGGGGCTTCAGAATTCAATCAACCCATAGGGGGTTGGGATGTCTCCAACGTTACTGATATGAGCAATATGTTTAGTGGTACTTTGGTCTTCAACCAATGGATAAGAGATTGGGATGTCTCTAAAGTTACTACTATGGAGAGCATGTTTTTTTATGCTTCAAAATTTAATCAACGCATAGGAGCCTGGAATGTCTCCAGTGTTACTGATATGAGTTTTATGTTTAACAGTGCTTTAGAATTCAATCGGTCCATAGGAGATTGGGATGTTTCCAATGTTACGAATATGAGTTCTATGTTTGGTAGTTCTGTAAAATTCAAGATGGATCGTGGTGATCAAAAATTTAATCAACCCATAGGAGATTGGAATGTCTCTGCTGTTACTGATATGAACCATATGTTTAGTAATGCTCTAAACTTCAATCAACGCATAGAAGATTGGAATGTCTCTGCTGTTACTGATATGAACCATATGTTTAGTAATGCTCTAAACTTCAATCAACGCATAGAAGATTGGAATGTCTCCGCTGTTACTGATATGAACCATATGTTTAGTGATGCTCTAAATTTCAATCAACCCATAGGGGCTTGGGATGTCTCCAATGTTAATGATATGGGAGCTATGTTTTCTTATGCTGAAAAATTTAATCAACCCATAGTAGCCTGGGATGTTTCCGCTGTTACTGATATGAACCATATGTTTAGTGATACTCTAAACTTCAATCAACCCATAGGGGCTTGGGATGTCTCCAATGTTACTAATATGGCGGGTATGTTTCAACGTGCCGAGAAATTCAATCAATCTATAGGAGATTGGGATGTCTCCAATGTTACGAATATTCAGAGTATCTTTAGTCATATTGTCACCTTTAATCAAGTCATAAAAGATTGGAATGTCTCCGGTGCTCTGAATATAGAGGCCATGTTTGGTGGTAGTTTATATACCATACGTTTTCAAACGGACGGAGGCAGTGCCGTATCTCCCGTCGAAGTAACCGGCGGTACCACACTAAGCGAAACCATAGCAGACCCGACCAAAGCACCAAGCGATGGCACGACCTACGACTTTGAAGGCTGGTACCCTGTGGATGCAGCCACGGGGCATACGAGCAAGACCAAGTACGATTATACCTGGCCGGTGACGGGCGATATCACACTCTACGCCCGCTGGTATACCGAGCAACCTGCCAACAAAGCTGAATTGAAGGCACTGATTGCCGAGTTGGATAATGATGCCGACCTCAACCACATAGATGTAAGTAAAGTGACCGATATGAGTCAACTCTTTGCAAATAGTTACTTTAATGGAGATATTTCAGGTTGGGATGTCTCTAACGTTACTAATATGAGCGGGATGTTTAGGGATGCTTACGACTTCAATCAAGCGATAGGAGCTTGGGATGTCTCCGGCGTTACTGATATGAGCGGGATGTTTAGTGCTGCTTACGAATTCGATCAAGTGATAGGAGATTGGGATGTCTCCGGCGTTACTGATATGAGCTCTATGTTTTATGAAGCTTCAGTCTTCAATCAAGCGATAGGAGCTTGGGATGTCTCCGGCGTTACTGATATGAGCTCTATGTTTTATGAAGCTTCAGTCTTCAATCAAGCGATAGGAGCTTGGGATGTCTCTAACGTTACAAATATGAGCGAGATGTTCTCCCGTGTTAAAAACGCTTGGTCTGATCATACTGTTTCAGAGCTTTTTTATACTTCTTCAGAATTCAATCAGCCCATAGGAGCTTGGGATGTCTCCCGCGTTATTAATATGAGTGGTATGTTTCGTAATACGGAGAACTTCAATCAACCCATAGGAGATTGGAATGTCTCCAACGTTACGAATATGAGTCATATGTTTCGTTGTGCTGAAGCCTTTGACCAACCCATAGGAGACTGGGATGTCTCCAACGTTACGAATATGGAGGAGATGTTTTATGGTATAGTAGAGATAAGGGACGGTGGGATTAGGTATACTTCAAAATTTAATCAGGCGATAGGAAGTTGGGATGTCTCCGGTGTTACTGATATGACAGCTATGTTTAGTGGTGCTTTGATCTTTAACCAGCCCATAGAAGATTGGGATGTCTCCAACGTTACGAATATGGCGAGTATGTTTTTTCATGCTAAAAAATTCAATCAACCGATAGGAGATTGGAATGTCTCCAACGTTACTTATATGGGGAGTATGTTTAGTGGTGCTTTGGTCTTCAATCAACCGATAGGAGATTGGGATGTCTCTAATGTTACCGGTATGAGCAGCATGTTTCGTGATGCTAAAGCCTTTGATCAGGATATTTCGGGTTGGGCTGTACAGCCATCAGATGATCATGGAGAATGGTAGTGGTATGAGCCTGGTTTATGAGCTTCCTGACATGCGGTAATCTAAATATCTCATTTGATCCTTGTGTTCCAACCCCTCACGCCTTATAGTAGTCCGTAATGGTATTTTTGCTTGGGGCATTTCGACTCCGCTCAATGGTCCAAGATCGCGGATAGTTTTTTGTGAGAAGGGGCCTCTTAAAAGCCCCCCTTATCAAACTCTCTAGATGAATATATAATCAATCCGCAAATCCATTTTGCCCATACTATCCGGAGGAGAACACTCCCATGCAAAACCGAAACAAAATATTGGCAGACACTGAAATAAAGTACCTAAAACCCAAGACCCAATCGGCTAAGTCTTGCTTTTTATTGCCAAACAAATCCCCATTCAAGCTATGCTCTCCATTTTTCTGCCTCTTTCTCTTCTGTTTCATTCCGCTGTTTCTGTCTGCCTGTGTCAAACTGGCCGCAGGCTCACCTCCCGGGCCTCCATACACCGTAATCTTTGAAACGGAAGGAGGCAACGCAGTGCCTCCCGTGGAGGTAGTCGAGGGCACTACTCTGAGCAAAACCGTAATGGCCCCGACCAGAGTGTCCAAGGGTGGCACTGACTACTACTTTGGAGACTGGTACACCGTAGACGCAGCCACGGGGCATACGGGCAAGACCAAGTACGATTATACCTGGCCGGTGACGGGCGATATGACACTCTACGCCCGCTGGTATACCGAGCAACCTGCCAACAAAGCCGAATTGAAGGCACTGATTGCCGAGTTGGGCAATGATGCCGACCTCAACCACATAGATGTAAGTAAAGTGACCGATATGAGCCGACTCTTTGCAGATAGTGACTTTAATAGAGATATTTCGGGTTGGGATGTCTCCGGCGTTACTGATATGAGTGAGATGTTTAGTGGTGCTTTCATCTTCAACCAGCCCATAGAAGATTGGGATGTCTCCAACGTTACTGATATGAGCCGGATGTTCCATGGTGCCTACAACTTCAATCAACCCATAGGAGATTGGGATGTCTCCCGCGTTACTGATATGAGTGAGATGTTTCGTAGTGCTGAAGAATTCAATCAACCCATAGGAGCTTGGAATGTCTCCCGCGTTACTGATCTGAGCGAGATGTTTAAGAGTGCTTACAATTTTAATCAACCCATAGGTGATTGGAATGTCTCTAATGTTACTGATATGAAGGCTATGTTTGCTTATACCAGAAAATTTAATAAGCCCATAGCTGATTGGGATGTCTCCAACGTTACTAATATGAGGCAGATGTTTGAGAATGCTTACAAAATCAGTGAACCGACAGGAGCTTGGCATGATAAAAAGAACCCGCTCCTTGGCTCCGGCTCTTTAACAAATAATGGGGGGCGAACCGTCTATGCGATCTTCAACGAGAAGGATACTGCCAACGCACAAGAGACACAGGGGATTAGAGCCGTTGCTGTAGCTCCCGGTGAGAAACGTCAAGGTTTTATTGAGGCCGTGATTGATTTAACCGTTCCCCTGATTATAAAAATACATAAAAGCTCTAATATAGTTTTTGATAAGAGAGATTTAGGAGAGGAATTTGAAGATGACTTATTTACAATAAATATTTATGGGTACTTTACAGAGTTTGAATCGAATATGGAATCTGAATCGAACTATGGCCTTTATGTCCTTAAGGGAGAAAATGGGAAGGCTGTGCCGGATTCTGCTAATCCTGTATATCGTCACTATGGGTTTTGGGGGAACAGATATAAAACAAACGGAACTTTGCGGAAAGGAATCGCAAACTATAAGAATCCCAAAAGGGCAATCACAGACCATGAGAATACAAAGAGGATAACGGCAATGTCAAAGGCAGGTGTTATCTTTGAACAGGGAGCCGGGTGGGTGGAATATGCAAAAAATGTACAGAATAAAAATGAAAAGGGCGCGACTCCATGATCTCTATCACGAAGCCCGGCTCTTGCACTTCCGGCCCATTCTTCCCAAACTCTCTAAATCAATATATAATCGGGCCTCAAATTCACCCTGTTTAAAGGCGTATTCCCATGCAAAACCGCAATAAAATATTAATTAACAACGAAATAAAAGGCCTCAAACCCCATATTCGATCGGCTAAGTCTTGCTTTTTATTGCCAAACAAATCCCCATTCAAGCTATGCTCTCCGTCTTTCTGCCTTTTTCTCCTCTGTTTCATTCCGCTGTTTCTGTCCGCCTGTACCAAACTTTCCGAATACACCATACATTTTGAAACCGACGGAGGCAGTGCAGTCTCTCCCGTGAAGGTAACCGCAGATACGGTGCTAAGCGAAACCATAACAGCCCCGACTAAGGCACCGGGTGATGGCACGACCTACTACTTTGGGGGCTGGTACACCGTGCCTGCAACCAAGGGGCATACGGGTAAAACCAAGTACGATTACACTCGGCCGTGGCCCTTGATGGGTGATATCACACTCTACGCCCGCTGGTACACCGAACAACCTGCCGACAGGGCCACTTTGGAAGCCCTAATTGCCTCTTTGGAGGATACCGCTGACCTCAACCACATTGATGTACGTAAAATCACCGATATGAGCGAACTCTTTGCAAATAGTGACTTTAATGAAGATATTTCAGGTTGGGATGTCTCCAATGTTACAAATATGAGTGGGATGTTTATCGGTGCCAAACATTTTAATCAGGCAATAGGAGATTGGGATGTCTCCAATGTTACTGATATGAGCCGGATGTTCTCCCGTGTTACTTATGTAAATGATCAGTCACGAGGTAGGTTTGCCTTTAATCAACCGATAGGAAGTTGGGATGTTTCTAAAGTTACGAATATGGAGGGTATGTTTCGCGGAGCCGGAGAATTCAATCAAGCGATAGGAGATTGGGATGTCTCCAACGTTACGAGTATGAAGCAGATGTTCCATAATGCAACAAGATTTAATCAACCTATAGGGGGTTGGGATGTCTCCAACGTTACGGATATGAGCGAACTATTCTCCGGTGTTATCGATGTAGGTGACCGGGTATATGCTTGTCATTCAAGCTTTAATCAACCTATAGAAAAATGGGATGTCTCTAAAGTTAAGAGTATGGAGGGTATGTTTAGTTGCACTCGAGAATTCAATCAGGCAATAGGAGCTTGGGATGTCTCCAACGTTACAAGTATGAGGAAGATGTTTTATAATACCAAAAAATTCAATCGACCCATAGGAGATTGGGATGTTTCCGGTGTTACTAATATGAACCGTATGTTTAGTGATGCCAAAAACTTCAATCAACCCATAGGAGATTGGGATGTTTCTAACGTTGACGAAATGCGCGATATGTTTTATATGTCTTTTTCTTATCCCACAGCCTTTGATCAGGATATTTCAGGTTGGGCCGTACAGCCATAAGGTAGTGAGGAATGGTAAAGGAAACTTGCAACTGCGCGCCGCACGGCACGCAGTTGCCTGAATATCCCACTTGATTCTTGTGTTCCAACCCCTCACGAGTTACAGTAGATCGTAGCCTTTACCTTGGGGCATTTCGGCTCCGCTCAATGACCCGCCCCCCCTGGCCTAATAGGCCCAAAGGATTTCTGCGGTTACAGGGCGGGTGAGGCTCCCGAACCCCCCGCCTCAAACCCCCTTACCAAACTCCCTAAATCAATATATAATCGGGCCTCAAATTCACTCTGTTTGAAGGCGTATTCCCATGCAAAACCGAAACAAAATATTGACAGACACTGGAATAAAGTACCTAAAACCCAAGACCCAATCGGCTAAGTCTTGCTTTTTATTGCCAAACAAATCCCCATTCTTTCCGTCTGTCTCCCTCTTTCTCCTCTGTTGCATTCCGCTGTTTCTCTCTGCCTGTGCCAAATCAGCGGAATACACCGTAAGCTTTGAAACCGAGGGAGGCAGCGCAGTGCCTCCCGTGAAAGTAGCCGAAGGCACCGGCCTGATCGCCGTTCCGACCAAGACATCGGATGACGGAACCACCTACTATTTTGGAGGCTGGTACACCGTACCTGCAAGTGCAGGGCATACGGACAAGACCAGGTACGATTATACTGAGCCGGTGACGGGCAATATCACGCTCTATGCCCGCTGGTACACGGAGGAACCTGTCGACAGAGGAACTCCGGAAGCATTGGCTGCCGGGACGGAAGACGATACCGAACAACCTGCAAAACAACCTGCCAACAAAGCCGAATTGAAGGCACTGATTGCCGAATTGGGTAATGATGCCGACCTCAACCATATAGATGTAAGTAAAGTGACGGATATGAGCGGACTCTTCGCAGATAGTGACTTTAACGGAGATATTTCAGGTTGGAATGTCTCCAATGTTACAAACATGAGACGGATGTTTTATGGTGCTGAAAAATTCAATCAACCCATAGGGAATTGGAATGTCTCCAATGTTACGAATATGAGACGGATGTTTGATAATGCTTTAGAATTCAATCAACCGATAGGAGATTGGGATGTCTCCGGCGTTACTGATATGCACGAGATGTTCTCCGGCCATATCGATGTGGAGGTCAACTGGGTTAAGTGTGTTTCAAAATTCAATCAAGCGATAGGAGCTTGGGATGTCTCCAATGTTACTGATATGAGTTTTATGTTTAGTTGTGCTGAAAGCTTTAATCAAGCGATAGGAAATTGGAATGTCTCCGGTGTTACCGATATGAGCCACATGTTTCATGGTGCTTTAGTCTTTAATCAACCCATAGGAGGTTGGGATGTTTCCAATATTACTGATATGGGTCTGATGTTTGATAATGCGAAAAAATTTAATCAACCCATAGGAAATTGGGATGTTTCCAATGTTACGAATATGAGCGGGATGTTTCGCGGGGCTGAAAAATTCAATCAGCCCATAGCCACTTGGGATGTCTCCGGTGTTACTCATATGAGCCGGATGTTCTCCGGTGAGGCTAATACGGATCATTGGACTGGGTGTCGTTCAAGCTTTAATCAACCGATAGGAGATTGGAATGTCTCCAATGTTACTTCTATGTACGGGATGTTTTGGCATGCTTCAGCATTCAATCAGCCAATAGGAGATTGGGATGTATCTAACGTTACTGATATGAGCGGGATGTTTTTTGGAGCTAAAAAATTCAATCAACCGATAGGGAGTTGGAATGTCTCCAATGTTACTGATATGACTGTGATGTTCGCCGGTAATATCGGTCCGGAGAATGAGAAGTGTCTTTCAAGCTTTAATCAACCGATAGGAGATTGGGATGTTTCCAATGTTATTACTATGTACGGGATGTTTAGGGGTGATAAAGCCTTTGATCAAGCGATAGGAGATTGGGATGTCTCCGGTGTTACTGATATGAGAGCTATGTTTAGTGGTGCTTTAGTCTTCAATCAGCCTATAGGAAATTGGAATGTCTCCAATGTTACAAATATGAGACGGATGTTTTATAATGCTTTAGAATTCAATCAAGCGATAGGAGATTGGGATGTCTCCGGTGTTACGAATATGTATGGTATGTTTAGTGGTGCTAAAGCCTTTGATCAGGATATTTCGGGTTGGGCCGTACGGCCATAGAATGGTGGGGAATGGTAGTGGTATGAGCCCGGTTTGTGAACCTTCTCGAACTCTCCGATAACGAAGAGATACAGAAACTTACAACGGCACGCCGTTGCCTGAATATCCCACTTGATTCTTATGTTCCAACCCCTCTGACTTTCCTTCGGACTCCCCCCTTACCAAACTCTCTAAATCAATATATAATCGGGCCTCAAATTCACTCTGTTTGAAGGCGTATTCCCATGCAAAACCGAAACAAAATATTGACAGACACTGAAATAAAGTACCTAAAACCCAAGACCCAATCGGCTAAGTCTTGCTTTTTATTGCCAAACAAATCCCCATTCTTTCTCTCTTTCTGCCTTTTTATCCTCTGTTTCATTCCGCTGTTTCTGTCTGCCTGTGCCAAATCACCCGAATATACCGTAAGTTTTGAAACCGAGGGAGGCAGCGCAGTGCCTCCCGTGAAAGTAGCCGAAGGCACCGGCCTGATCGCCGTTCCGACCAAAGCACCAAGCGATGGCACGACCTACTATTTTGGAGGCTGGCACACCGTACCTGCAAGTGCGGGGCATACGGACGAGACCAGGTACGATTACACCAAGCCGGTAACGGGTGATATCACGCTCTATGCCCGCTGGTACACGGAGGAACCTGCCGACAAAGAAACCCCGAAAACATTAGCTGCCGGGACGGAAGACGATACCAAACAACCTGCCAACAAAGCCGAATTGCAGGCACTGATTGCGGAGCTGATTGCCAAGTTTGGCAATGATGTCGACCTCAACCACATCGATGTAAGCAAAGTGACGGATATGAGCGAACTTTTCGCAGACAGTGACTTTAACGGAGATATTTCGGGTTGGGATGTCTCCGGTGTTACGGATATGGAGGCTATGTTTAGCTGGGCTGAAAAATTCAATCAACCCATAGGAAATTGGGATGTCTCCAACGTTACGAATATGGAAGGTATGTTTCGAGGTACTTCAGAATTTAATCAACCCATAGAAGCCTGGGATGTCTCCGGTGTTACTACTATGGAAGCTATGTTTAACAATTCAAAGTTTAATCAACCCATAGAAGCCTGGAATGTCTCCAATGTTACTACTATGGAAGCTATGTTTAACAATTCAAAGTTTAATCAACCCATAGGAAACTGGAATGTCTCCGGTGTTACTAATATGAAAGTTATATTTTACGGGGCCGGAAAATTCAACCAACCCATAGGAAATTGGGATGTCTCCAATGTTACTACTATGGAGAGTATGTTTTTTTATGCTTCAGAATTCAATCAGCCGATAGGAAATTGGGATGTCTCCGGTGTTACCGATATGAGCTTTATGTTTGACAGTGCTTTAGAATTCAATCAACCGATAGGAGATTGGGATGTCTCGAATGTTACAAATATGAGTTCTATGTTTGGCAGTTCTGTAGAATACAAGATGGATCGTGGTGCTGAAAAATTCAATCAGCCGATAGGAGATTGGGATGTCTCCAACGTTACTGATATGAACCATATGTTTAGTGATGCCGCAAAATTCAATCAACCCATAGGAGATTGGGATGTTTCTAACGTTACGAATATGGAAGCTATGTTTTCTTATGCTGAAAAATTCAATCAACCCATAGGAGATTGGGATATATCCGGTGTTACGGATATGAACGGGATGTTTGATGGTGCCAAAGCCTTTGATCAGGATATTTCGGGTTGGGCCGTAAAGCCATAAGATGGTGGGGAACAATATTGGTATGAGTCTGCTTTATGAGCTTCCTGACATGTGGTAATCTGAAAATACAGCCACTTGCAACGGCGCGCCGTTGCCTGAATATTCCTCTTGCTCCTTGTGTCTCGGCCCCTCATGTGTTACAGCAGTCCGCAGCCTTTTAGCTTCCCCCCCCCGCCAAAGCCCCTAAATCAATATATAGTCTAATGCCCATCTTCCCGAAGGAGAACACTCCCATGCAAAACCGCAACAAAATATTGACAGACACTGGAATAAAGTACCTAAAACCCAAGACCCAATCGGCTAAGTCTTGCTTTTTATTGCCAAACAAATCCCCATTCTTTCCCTCTGTCTCCCTCTTCCTCCTCTGTTGCATTCCGCTGTTTCTCTCCGCCTGTGCCAAATCAGCGGAATACACTGTAAGCTTTGAAACCGAGGGAGGCAGCGCAGTGCCTCCCGTGAAAGTAGCCGAAGGCACCGGCCTGATCGCCGTTCCGACCAAAGCACCAAGCGATGGCACGACCTACTATTTTGGGGGCTGGTACACCGTACCGGCAAGTGCGGGGCATACGGACGAGACCAGGTACGATTATACTGAGCCGGTGACGGGCGATATCACGCTCTATGCCCGCTGGTACACGGAGGAACCTGTCGACAGAGGAACTCCGGAAGCATTGGCTGCCGGGACGGAAAACGATACCGAACAACCTGCCAAACAACCTGCTAACAAAGCCGAATTGAAGGCACTGATTGCCGAGTTGGGTCGTGATGCCGACCTCAACCACATAGATGTAAGTAAAGTGACCGATATGAGCCGACTCTTTGCAGATAGTGGCTTTAACAGGGATATTTCGGATTGGGATGTCTCCAATGTCACGAATATGGAGGGTATGTTTCGCGGGGCTAAAAAATTCAATCAGCCCATAGGAAATTGGAATGTCTCCAATGTTACGAATATGAGACGGATGTTTGATAATGCTTTAGAATTCAATCAACCGATAGGAGATTGGGATGTCTCCGGCGTTACTGATATGCACGAGATGTTCTCCGGCCATATCGATGTGGAGAGCGAGGCGTTTTGGTGTACTTCAAGCTTTAATCAACCGATAGGAGCTTGGGATGTCTCCAACGTTACTGATATGAGCTATATGTTTAGTTGTGCTGAAAGCTTTAATCAACCGATAGGAGATTGGGATGTCTCCGGTGCTCCTGATGTGAGCTGGATGTTTAACGCTGCCTACCGATTCAATCAACCAATAGGAGCCTGGGATGTCTCGAAGATTACTGATATGACCGGGATATTTAGTGGTACCGATGCCTTCAATCAACCAATAGGAGATTGGGATGTCTCCAACGTCACGAATATGACCGGGATGTTTTGGGATGTTGTAAGCTTCAATCAAGCGATAGGAGATTGGGATGTCTCTAACGTTATCGATATGAGCCAGATGTTTCGTGGTGCCGAAAAATTTAATCAATCGATAGGAGCTTGGGATGTCTCTAATGTTAAGTATATGAATGAGATGTTTATTTATACTAAAGAATTTAATCAAGTGATCGGAGATTGGGATGTTTCCAATGTTACCAATATGGAGGGTATGTTTAGTCGTACTAAAGAATTTAATCAAGCGATAGGAGGTTGGGATGTCTCCAATGTTACTAATATGTTTCGTATGTTTAGTGGTGCCAAAGCCTTTGATCAAGCAATAGGAGATTGGGATGTTTCCGGTTCTGCTCATGTAGGCTCGATGTTTTATGAGGCTAAAGCCTTTGATCAAGACATTTCAGGTTGGGCCGAAAACCATCAGATGGTGGAGGAGGACGGTAGTGGTATGAGCCTGCTTTATGAGCCTCCGAACATCCGGTAATCTGAATATTCTTCCTGATCCTTGTGTTCCGCTTTATAGTGGCCAATGACCTTTACCTTGGGGCATTTCGACTCCGCTCAATGTCTCGCGCTTTCCACTCAATGACCCAAGCTTTCCGTTCAAAGGCCCAAACTCGCGGATAAGGCCCCCCTTGCCAAAATTCCTAAACGAATATACAATCAACCCGCAAACCTAATTTGCCCATTTTTTCCTCTGCACAAAGGAGCACCCTCATGAAAAAACGAGACGAAATATTGACAAATATTGGTATAAACAGTATAATATCCAATATCCAATATCCAATATCCAATATCCAATATCCATACCAAGCTTAAAACATATATACAGTCAATTTACCTTTTTCTACGGCCAAATAAACCCCAACTTTCCAAAACCTTTCCGGTTTTTTCATTCTTCTGTTTTTTTTCCATTTTTCTTATTCATTTGTTTTTGTCTTCCTGCGCCCCGATCTCTGACAAGAACAATGACCCACCCGCAAAATCAACTGTTTCTCTTTCCACTGCCGCTGTGGTCTCTTCCGTGCAATTAGAAATGAGCAGTACTTTAGCAATTACCAATATAGGGGCCGTTATCCGTTTAGCCACGGAAACAGCTCCCACCAAGGCCCAAGCCGAAGCCAATGCGGGTTATGTCAGTCTGGAAATTACGGCCGGTAGTCCACGCAAATTTAGCATAAGCCAACACTATGGCAGTGACTTTACGGACGGCCTTACTCTTGCCGATGTCCTTACTTCCAACACTCAATACAAACTGTATTTGTTTTTTGAGGCCAACGCTATTCCGCCCGAAACGACCGTTGAGGGGGCTATCCTGAATAATGATGTAATAGCCCTGCCATTTACCACCGCTACGCTCCCTGCCCCAAAGGATACCGTATGGAATACCGCATGGATAGCAAAACAGTTTGTCGGAAGCCTGCCGGAGTGGGGATATAGCGAAAACCAAAAGGGTGTTTTTATAGTCTATACACAAATAGGTATTGATCCTATTAATACGGCCGCGCTGACTACTCGAAAAGCAGATGGTACACTTTCTAAAACTTTTGGATCTTTTTCAATAGGTTCATCCATACCTGTCGCAGGATTTCTTTTCGGATTCGAGAAACTTGGCACCGGCTCCTCTCCCACCTATACCGGCTATCCCGATGCTGATAAATATTACTATGTAATAGGTGCCGATGATACAGACAAAACACCCGGAGAGACTTTCCAATTCACAGCTACAAATCTTTCCGGGCCTGTTAATCTCCGAACACCCCTCACGCGGTATTAAACAGACAAAGAGGAAAGGGAGCCAGGCTCCCTTTCCTCTGACTGGACTTTTCGTCTATGGCATGACAGAACTTTCCTACAATACCATTTCCCAATAGTATGGCCTTATGCGTAAGAAGACCGTAACTGAGAAAGAACTTAACAAACTGAAGGTCCTAGCCAGTCAATGCAAAACCATAGAGAACTACAACGGGCTTATAGAAGATATAGAACAGCTCTATATTGAGGGGAAACGTATTAAAGAACTACTAGCTAAACTCTATAACAACCGAGGGGGCCTGTATAAGGAACAAGCCAAACCAGAGGAAGCCCTTGCCCACTTCAATAAAGCCATAGAACTAGACCCGAATAATGCAAATACCCACTACAACCGAGGGATATCGTACTACGAACAGGGCAATCGGGAGCTGGCCCTTGCCCACTTCAATAAAGTCATAGAACTGGACCCGAAACATGCAAATGCCTATAACAGCCGAGGGAACTTGTATAAGGTACAAGGCAAGGATAAGGAAGCCCTTATCGACTACAATAAAGCCATAGAACTGGACCCGAAACATGCAGAGGCCTATCACAACCGAGGGAGCTTGTACGACGAGCAGGGCAATTGGGAGCTGGCTCTTGCCGATTACAATAAAGCCATAGAATTAGATCCGAAACATCCAGATGCCTATTACAACCGAGGGATATCGTACTACGAACAGGACAATCGGGAGCTGGCCCTTGCTGACTACGATAAAGCCATAAAACTAGACCCGAAAGGTGCAAAGACCTACAACAACCGAGGGCTCCTATACGACAATCCGGAGCTGGCCTTTACGGACTACAATAAAGCCATAGAACTAGACCAGAAACATACAAATGCCTACAACAACCGAGGGACCTTGCACAAGGAACAAGGTAAATATAAAGAAGCCCTTGCCGACTACAATAAAGCCATAGAACTGGACTCGGAATATATAAGTGGCTACTACAACCGAGGGGTCTTGTACTACGATCAGGGCAATCCGGAGCTGGCCCTTACCGACTTCAATAAAGCCGGATCGTTCGAGTTACCGGAATATAGGCGAGTGGCTGTAGAGCTGCGTCTATTTCAGTGTCTATTTCGCTTAGGTCGACAAGAAGAGTCGGAGGAACATCTAACAAACTGCTTCCAGCAGTGGTTTGAGCTATTAAAAAAAGCTTATTCTGATGCAATAGATGTTAAAAGCAACACAAAGAAAGGCTTTAACAAGCAATTACGAGAGCATCTTAGGACAAAAGCAGGAAGTGACGCTATTCACTATTTTCGTTATCACTACGTCTTCGTGAATGAGGTCTTCTCTTTTCTCTTAGGCCAACGTATAGAACAAGGCCAAGCCCTGCATTCTGCGCGTCTAAAAAGACTGGAGTCTATTGTGGGCAAACTGGAACGCTTCCCTGATATGCAGGTCAATCGTATACAAGACATAGCGGGGAACCGTCTCATCTTAGAGACGCAGGAAGAACTGGACCGGTTCGCCGGAGAACTCAGGGAAAATGAACCGGCTTATTTGGGGTATGTCGACTGCAAGGACTATATTACAGAGCCGAAAGAGGATGGCTATCGCAGCCTTCACCTAATCTTTCGCTTTAACTTTAAGTTCGGCATTGATAGCATCTTTGCCCCTTTTAAGATAGAGCTTCAGCTACGCACCAAGTACCAGCACTACTGGGCAACGGCCGTAGAGGTCATCGACACCTTTCACGGCAGCCGCCTAAAGCAGGGAAAAAAGCAAGCCGAGTGGTCAGGATTCTTTCGGGAGGCCGGCGAGCACATTGCCGCCCTGGAGCGGGGGGAAGCAAGCTCCTTCCCTGTCACCCAATATCAAGCCAGGCTTACAGAGCTTAGCAACATTCAGGAACAGGCCAAAATCAATGAGAGTATCCCCCAAGTGGAAACCCTGTCCCAACGTTACTACCTCATCGAAGTGGACAAAGGTAAAATTGATGTCAGAACCTATCGCAATGAAGAGAAAGAGAAGGCAGACAAACGCTACGAAGAATTGGAGCGTAAGGCCCAACAAGGCAAGGAATCCTACTCGGTCTTCCTCACCTCCGGCCAGTCCCTAAGCCAACTCAAAGAACTCTACCCCAACTATTTTGCGGATACCAAGAACTTTGTTAGCCTGCTCAAGAATAATACAGTCTCCTGACACCGAAAGCCCCCTCCCCCTTGCCAAACTCCCTAAATGAACATACAATAACCCGCAAACTTACTTTGCCCATTTTCTATCTGCACAGAGGAGCACCCCCATGAAAAAACGAGACCAAATATTGACAGATATTGGACTAAACAGTATAATATCCAATATCCAATATCCAATATCCAATATCCAATATCCATACCAAGCTTAAAACATATATACAGTCAATTTACCTCTTTCTACGGCCAAATAAACCCCAACTTTCCAAAGCCTTTCCGGCTTTTTCATTTCTCTGCATTCATCTGGTTCTGTCCGGCTGTGCGCCGATCTCTGAAACCAGTGCCCCGCCTGCGGCTGAACCACCGGCGGCTGCCAAACCAAGCGTTGCCTTCTCTGCCACCGCTGTGGCCTCTTCCGTGCAATTGGAAATGAGCAGTAGCTTTGCCATCACTAAGATAGGCGCAGTTATTCGCTTAGCTACCGAAGCGGCCCCCACCAAGGCAGAGGCGGAAGCCAGTGCCGGCTATGTAAGCCTGGAAATTACGGCCGGCAGTCCACGCAAATTTAGCATAAGCCAACATTATGGCAGTGATTTTACGGACGGCCTTACTCTTGCTGATGTTCTTGGCCCCAACACGGCTTACAAACTATATCTTTATTTCCCCTCAGGCCGCATTCCGACAACGGCAGAGCTTACAGGGCTAAGCATCACCAATGACATAGCCGTAGTTCCCTTCACTACCACTGCGTTACCCGCTGCGGGTGATGCTCAATGGCTTACCGCTAATAATGGCAACATCCAATGGGTTGCAAGCTTGGATACATACTATTTTATGCAAGAACAAAAAGGTGTCGTAGTGTGCTACTTTTATACAAATTTTGCCCCTATTCTATTTGTATCTACTGTCGATGCAAATAGTGATGATCTCTCGGTTGATAATTTGGGTACTTATTCTCCTCTCGGTGGGGTGAGTTCCACCAATACTTTTCATTTTGCGTACGGGTCAATTTCCGGCTATATATCGAACCCCACCAACAACTATGGCTATTGGATAGGTACAGATAAAAACCTGATCATAACAAACATCATCCAAAACACGCTTACTGATACCTATGGAACAAACACAAGCAATGTCATTCCCGTCACTCGCTATTAGGTGTCCATAACTGTATTTTTTACCTACCATTCCACAGGCCCACCCGGCCCCTTGGTCTAATGGACCCAAATAATCCCCACTATTGTCATTCCCCTCCCTTGGAGGGGCCAGGGTGGTCGTTAGGTGTGGTCTTTAGGCCTGGTGGTCTAAGGCCCCCCTTGCCAAAATTCCTAAACGAATATATAATTTGCCCTGAAGTTACCTTTGTTTGCAGGAGCCACCTCATGGAAAATCAAGATAAAGTGTTGACACATATTGGTATAAACAGTAGAATATCCAATATCCAATATCCAATATCCAATATCCAAAAACATTAAAGAATAGACATTTATGCTATGCTCGATTAAACTATTTTAAATCTTTTTATCCATTACCTTTATATCTTTTTACCTTCCTTTTTCTGTCCATTGCCGCTATATCTTTACCGGCCTGTGCCCCGCTCCCTGATGCCGGTGACCCGCCGGCGGCAAAACCAAACATTTCTTTCTCTGCCACCGCCGTGGCTTCCTCTCTACAATTGGAAATGAGCAGTAACTTTGCCATCACTAAGATAGGCGCAGTTATTCGCTTAGCTGCGGAAGCAGCCCCAACCAAGGCCCAAGCCGAAGCCAATGCGGGTTATGTCAGTCTTGCCATTACGGCCGGCGGCACAAGAAAATTTAGCATAAGCCAACACTATAGCAGTGACTTTACGGATGGCCTTACACTTGCCGATGTGCTGACCCCCAATACGGTTTACAAACTCTATCTCTTTACGCCTTCAGCTATTGACTTAGAGCAGACCACAATTACAGGCGGGAAAATTGCGGGGGATACAGTGGAAATTTCTTTCACTACCGCAAATTTGCCCACTGCGGGGGATGCTGTCTGGAACGAGAAATGGACAGACAGACAGTATGTAGCCAGTCTAAATGAATACCACTTTATGCAAGAACAAACGGGCCTGCAAGTATCTTATTTTAAGCTACCCATTACACTTCTCTTTCTTGAAGTTTCCCGTCAGTTAAACAAAGATAGTACTACCTACATTACTATGGGTACCTATAATAATTCTGGCAGTGGGTTGATAAGCACACCCGGTGGCAGTTTTTACTTTGATTACGGGTCAATTCCGGGATATACATCTGACTATGCCTATTTTATTGTTGCAGACAAATTGTCCGGTATGAACAACCAACTTCAAACCGCCTTTACCAGCAATGTTGGAATCAATACAATCTTTCTGATTTCCGTGACTCGCTATTAGGTGTCCATAACCGTATTTTTTACTTACCATTCCACAGGCCCACCGACCCCCTTGGTCTAATCAATCCAATTAATCCCCACCATTGTAATTCCCCTCCTTCGGAGGGGCAGGGGTGGTCTTTAAAGGTGCTCTTTAGGGGTGGTGGCCCCCCTTGCCAAAATTCCTAAACGAATATATAATTTGTCCTGAAATTACCTTTGTTTGCAGGAGCCACCTCATGGAAAATCAAGATAAAGTGTTGACACATATTGGTATAAACAGTAGAATATCCAATATCCAATATCCAATATCCAATATCCAATAACATTAAAGAATAGACATTTATGCTATGCTCGATTAAACTATTTTAAATCTTTTTATCCATTACCTTTATATCTTTTTACCTTCCTTTTTCTGTCCATTGCCGCTATATCTTTACCGGCCTGCGTCCCGCTCCCTGATGCCGGTGACCCGCCGGCGGCAAAACCAAATATTTCTTTCTCTGCCACCGCCGTGGCTTCCTCTCTACAATTGGAGATGAGCAGTAACTTTACCATCACTAAGATAGGCGCAGTTATTCGCTTAGCTGCGGAAACAGCTCCCACCAAAACAGAAGCAGAAGCCAGTGCGGGCTATGTAAGCCTGGAGATTACGGCTGGCGGCACAAGAAAATTTAGCATAAGCCAACACTATAGCAGTGACTTTACGGATGGCCTTACTCTAACCGATGTGCTGACCCCCAATACGGCTTACAAACTCCATCTCTTTACACCTTCAGTTATTGACTTAGAGCAGACCACAATTACAGGCGGGAAAATTGCGGGGGATACAGTGGAAATTTCTTTCACTACCGCAAATTTGCCCACTGCGGGGGATGCTGTCTGGAACGAGAAATGGACAGACAGACAGTACGTAGCCAGTCTAAATGAATACCACTTTATGCAAGAACAAACGGGCCTGCAAGTATCTTATTTTAAGCTACCCATTACACTTCTCTTTATTGACGTTTCCCATCAGCCAAACAAAGATAGTCCCAACTTCTTCGATACTATGGGTACCTATAATAATTCTGGCAGTGGGTTGATAAGCACACCCAACGGCAATTTTTATTTTGATTACGGGTCAATTTCAGGATATACATCTGACTATGCCTATTTTATTGTTGCAGACAAATTATCCGGTATGAACAACCAAACTCAGACCGCCTTTACCAGCAATGTTGGAATCAATACAGTCTTTCTGATTTCCGTGACTCGCTATTAGCTGTCCGTAACCGTATTCTTTACCTACCATTCCACAGGCCCACCGACCCCCTTGGCCTAATGGACCCAAATAATCCCCACTATTGTCATTCCCCTCCCTTGGAGGGGCAGGAGTGGTCTTTAGAGGTGGTGCTCTTTAGGAGTCGTGGCCCCCCTTGCCAAAATTCCTAAACGAATATATAATTTGCCCTGAAATTACCTTTGTTTACAGGAGCCACCTCATGAAAAATCAAGATAAAGTGTTGACAAATATTGGTATAAACAGTAGAATATCCAATATCCAATATCCAATATCCAATATCCAAAAACATTAAAGCATAGACATTTATGCTATGATCGATTAAACCATTTTAAATCTTTTTATTTATTACCTTTATATCTTTTCACCTTCCTTTTTCTGTCCATTGCCGCTATATCTTTACCGGCCTGTGCCCCGCTCCCTGATGCCGGTGACCCGCCGGCGGCAAAACCAAACATTTCTTTCTCTGCCACCGCCGTGGCTTCCTCTCTACAATTGGAGATGAGCAGTAACTTCGCCATCACTAAGATAGGCGCAGTTATTCGCTTGGCTGCGGAAACAGCTCCCACCAAAACAGAAGCAGAAGCCAGTGCGGGCTATGTAAGCCTGGAGATTACGGCCGGCGGCACAAGAAAATTTAGCATAAGCCAACACTATAGCAGTGACTTTACGGATGGCCTTACACTTGCCGATGTGCTGACCCCCAATACGGCTTACAAACTCTATCTCTTTACGCCTTCAGCTATTGACTTAGAGCAGACCACAATTACAGGCGGAGCGATTAAAGGGGATACAGTGGAAATTTCCTTTACTACGACGAGTTTGCCCACTGCGGGCGATGCAGTATGGAGCCAGAAATGGACAGACAGACAGTTCGTAGCCAGTCTAAATGAATACCACTTTATGCAAGAACAAACGGGCCTGCAAGTATCTTATTTTAAGCTACCCATTACACTTCTCTTTCTTGAAGTTTCCCGTCAGTTAAACAAAGATAGTACCACCTACACTACTATGGCTACCTATAATATTACCGGTAGGTTGATAAGCACACCCAACGGCAGTTTTTACTTTGATTACGGGTCAATTCCAGGATACACATCTGACTATGCCTACTTTATTGTTGCAGACAAACTATCCGGTATAAGAAACAAAACTCAGACCACCTTTACTGATAACTTTGGAAACAATACAGTCTTTCTGATTTCCGTGACTCGCTATTAGGTACCCATAACCGTATTTTTTACCTACGATTCTACAGGCCCAGCTACCGACAAGCCTACCCGGCCCCTCGGTCTAATCGATCCAAATAATTCCCACCATTGTAATTCCCCTCCTTCGGAGGGGCAGAGGTGGTCTTTAAGCGTGCTCTTTAGAGGTGGTGGCCCCCCTTGCCAAAATTCCTAAACGAATATATAATTTGCCCTGAAATTACCTTTGTTTACAGGAGCCACCTCATGAAAAATCAAGATAAAGTGTTGACACATATTGGTATAAACAGTAGAATATCCAATATCCAATATCCAATATCCAATATCCAAAAACATTAAAGAATAGACATTTATGCTATGATCGATTAAACCATTTTAAATCTTTTTATTTATTACCTTTATATCTTTTCACCTTCCTTTTTCTGTCCATTGCCGCTATATCTTTGCCGGCCTGTGCCCCGCTCCCTGACACCGGTGCCCCACCGGCGGCAAAACCAAATATTTCTTTCTCTGCCACCGCTGTGGCTTCCTCTCTACAATTGGAGATGAGCAGTAACTTTGCCATCACTAAGATAGGCGCAGTTATTCGTTTAGCTGCGGAAGCGGCTCCCACCAAGGCAGAGACGGAAGCCAGTGCGGGTTATGTCAGTCTGGATATTACGGCCGGCGGCACAAGAAAATTCAGCATCAGCCAACACTATGAGAGTGATTTTACGGATGGCCTTACTCCGGCCGATGTACTGATCCCCAATACGGCTTACAAACTATATCTCTTTACGCCTTCGGCTATTGACTTAGAGCAGACCACAATTACAGGCGGAGCGATTAAAGGGGATACAGTGAAAATTTCTTTCACTACCGCGAGTTTACCCGCTGCGGGGGATGCGGTATGGAGCGAAAAATGGACAGACAGACAGTACGTAGCCAGTCTAAATGAATACCACTTTATGCAAGAACAAACGGGCCTGCAAGTATCTTATTTTAAGCTACCCATTACACTTCTCTTTCTTGAAGTTTCCCGTCAGCCAAACAAAGATAGTCCCACCTTTACTACTATGGGTACCTATAATAATGGGTCCGTAACACCCGGCGGCAGTTTTTACTTTGATTACGGGTCAATTCCAGGATACACATCTGACTATGCCTATTTTATTGTTGCAGACAAATTATCCGGTATAAGAAACAAAGCTCAAGCCACCTTTACTGATAACCTTGGAAACAATACAGTCTTTCAGGTTTCCGTGACTCGCCATTAGGTGTCCATAACCGTATTTTTTACTCAAGTAGAGGCACCTTGACCTGGAGAAAGGCCGCCTCGGATCCTCGGAAATACAGAGAAAACACAAACCCCAAATCAACGCACCCACTGAATTTTGAAAAATAGGGTGTGGATTCGCTTGGTGCAGAGAGTCATTACCCTTATAATCATGGTAATTGTGAAATGACAGAATCTCCAAATTCTGCAATTTCATCTCTCAAAGAAATCCCCATGCTCCCAACGGAGTATCCAAGGTCTGTTCCATGCCGGCATCCCCCTTTTCCCTATTCCCCAACTACGGTTATCCCGACCATCCCGCTTTCCCCTTTGCCGTAAGTCATGCCGAAGGAAGTTGGCTCTACAGCGAAAATGGGGATAAATATCTCGATTTGTTTGCCGGGATCGCCGTCAACAATCTGGGCCATCGGCACCCTGCCGTGCAGGCCGCCGTAGCAGACCAACTGCAAAAAGTTTGGCACACCAGCAATTATTTTCTCAGCCCCACAGTCATCCAACTGGCCCAAACGCTGACAAAGGCCAGCGGCCATTGTACCCGCGCTTTTCTCTGCAACAGCGGGGTCGAAGCCAACGAAGCCGCCTTTAAGCTGGCGCGCAAATTCACCGGCAAAAAGAAGATTCTGGCCTTTCACAACTCCTTCCACGGCCGCAGCCACACCACGCTCTCCGCCACCGGACAACCCCGCATCCGCCAAGGTTTTTTCCCTCTGGGCGAAGAATACTACATCCACGGCCATATCAATGACAATTCCGCCCTCGAATTGATTGACGAGAGTCTCGCAGCCATTGTCATAGAACCCATACAGGGAGACGGCGGACTCTACCCCGCAGAACCCGACTTCCTCCGGGCACTGGCCCTTATGTGCAGGGAAAGCGGCGTATTGCTCATTGTCGATGAGATTCAGACCGGCATGGGGCGCACGGGGCAACTCTTTGCCTACCAAAATTTCGGCGTGGAGCCGGACATTATTTCCCTGGCCAAGGGCCTGGGCAATGGTCTGCCTATCGGAGCCATCCTCGCCCGCGAAGAACTGGCCGAAACGTTCAACTACGGCTCCCACGGCACGACCTTTGGCGGCAACCTGCTGGCCGTGCGGGCTGCCGCTGCCGTACTGGAAGTGATACAGCAACCCGGCTTTCTGGCCGAGGTGCAGGAAAAGGGCCTATGGCTCCTCAACGAATTGAAAACAAAGCTGGCAGGGAACCCTAAAGTAAAAGAGTTGCGCGGCTTGGGCCTGATGCAGGGCGTAGCCCTCCACGAGCCCGTGGCCCCCTATCTCGAACGGCTGTGCCGAGAGCATAATGTAGCCTGCATCGGGGCCGGCCCCGATGTACTGCGCCTCGTACCGGCCCTGACCATCAGCCGGGCAGAACTGGAAATGGCCGTGCAGGCCATAGTCGCGGTCCTCTCCTGAGCCTGTCTTTCCGCCGAAACCTGTACCCAAAATCTGTGTAAACAAAAGGGCCAATGGAGGCCAATGGCAGAACCACAGCCAAAACCAAGGAAAAAGGATAAGCGACATTGATAGCTCAAACGATCCACGCCGTGATTTTTGATTTGGACGGCACCTTGGCCAACAGCGAACCGGTCTACCGCCAAAGCGAGCGTTGGCTCGCAGAATACCTTGAGCTGCCCTTCGGCACCGAAAGCGCAAACAGCTTTATTGGCCTGAGTACCCAAGAGTACATGGAATGGTTCCGCTCCGAATACAATATTCAGATGAATGTCCAAGAGCTTTGCCGGCTCCAGACCCGTTTATTTCTCGAACGGGGAATCCGGGATGTGCGGCCTTTCCACAAGGTCACAGACTTTCTCCAATCCCTGCACACCAAGCAAATACTACTCGGTCTGGCCTCCGGCTCGGAGAAAGAAATCATCCGGGCCATCATCCGGGAACTGGATATCGAAACCTGCTTCCATACCATATTGTCCAGCAGCGAGGTCGGCGAAGGAAAATCCAAACCCGCGCCGGATGTCTTCCTCGAATGCGCCGGCCGGCTGGGTGTCCCCGCGCAATACTGCCTCGTGCTTGAAGACTCCGTACCCGGGATGCAGGCGGCCCGGGCCGCCGGTATGCAGGTGATTACCATTAACAGCCAGCCGCAAAAAGACACAGATTTCGAACAGGAAACCCAACGTCTGGCCGCCCTACAGAATGCGGATGTATTCTTTCCGAACCCGGAAGAAGTGGACGCATCCCACATTTTGCGCCACTTCCATATCTGCAAACGCTAAAAACGTAAACGGCCGACCCCTGACTCCGCTTAAACCGCGCCCGCCTAAACCGCGCCCGCCTGAACCGCGCCCGCTTAAGCCGCTCCCGCTTGGCCCCTATTTATCCGGCCCTGTACCATCCAGCAAAGACTCGGCAGAGGCCCATTTTTCCGGCCCTTCCTGCCCTTCTTCTCCCGGTGAAATTTGCGAATCTTGCGAATCTTGTTCTGCCGAATTTTGTTCTGCCAAAGGTGCCCCGACATCCCGGACATCCGCATCATCTCCCGGCCCTGCCGTTCCTTCAGTCTCTTCCGTCTCTCCGGCCTCTTCCATATTGTCCGGCTCTCCCTCCCTTCCCAACCCACCCATCGGCACCAAACGCATTTCAAAGGCCGGGGGGAAATTCAGGGGGAACCGGGTCCGCTCATCATACTGAGCAATCTGTAAATTGGTCTTTTCAATCAGGTTGGCCCCCCGCAGGTCCGTGCCCAGCAGCGAAGCCATCGTCAAATTGCCCTTGCGGAGATTCGCACCCCGCAAGTTGGCCTGTTCAATAGCCGCTTCTTTCAGGTAGACACTTGTCAGATTGGCATCCTCTAAATCTGCCAAATTCAGGTTGGCCCGGTGCAAATAGGCATTGCTCAAATTCGCACCTCGCAAATGAGCTCCCTCCAAGTCCGAATCGTTCAAATAGGCACCGATCAAGTCGGCATAGAGCAAATAGGTACCCGTTAAAACAGCCTTGTTAAAATAGGCAAATTTCAATGAAGCACCTTGTAAGTAGCCGTCTTTCAAATGAACATTATTGAAATTAGCCCTGTCGGCCATAATCCCCGGAAGATAGGCCCGCTCCAAATTCGCACCATCCAAGTTGGCCGAACACAAATTGGCACCGTCCAGTCTGGCCCGCTCCAAGTTGGCATCCCTCAAATCAGCCCTTTCCAAGTCGGCATTGTGGAAATTCACCCCCGCCAGGTTCGCACCCCGCAAATCCGCACCGTGCAGGCGAATCCCGTTGACCATGGCCCCCTTCTCCAGCAAGTAGACCACAGTCTCCCAATCGCGCCCGGCGACAGCCCAAGCCAGAACAAAACCCCCGGCCCCGGTCGCAATATTTACATCCGCCCCATTCTCCACCAGATACTGTAGCATCTCCGGAGTTGCATAGTGATAGGCAAAGTGCAACGCAGTCCAACCATCATTATTAGTCTCGTTAATTTGTGCCTCATTTTCTACCAGAAAATTCATTGCAGTCACAGAGGCGTATCTGGCCGCAATATGCAGTGCGGTCCAGCCTTCGGCCTCGCGCACCTGCAAATCGGCACCATGATCGAGCAAAATCTCCAGTACTTCCGGCGCGGCATAGCGGGCCGCAATGTGCAACGGTGTCCAGGAATCATTGTTTACAGTTTTAAAGTTCGCCCCATTTTCCAGCAGCAGGCGCACGACCTCGGGCAGAGCATAGCGGGCCGCAAAATGCAATGCGGTCCAGCCACTGGTATTGCCGGCATCGACATCCGCCCCGTTTTCCAACAACAGACGCAGCATCTCAACCGAACCGTATCGGACAGCCAGATGAATGGCCGCCCAACCCGTATCGACCCAACTCTCATCCGTGCGGACCTCAATCTCTATATCTTCCGCAGGAATCAGAGACCGAACCGTTTCCAATTCGTTCTTGGCCACAGCCAACAGAAACCTGTCTTCACTTTCTGTCAGAGCCCAAATATTCTGTGCCGACAAGAACAGCAACAGCAACAGACCGTACTTACAAAAACCGGATACGCCGGATGCACCGGAGAGACGACTTCCCACGATTGATTTCATTTCTTCCAAACCTTCCAAATCAAAGAAAAAATCTTCCTATATATTTATTTTTTCCGTACTATTTTTCCACACTACCACCTATAACAAGCTTAACGAGTACTAGCGAATACCAGCGAGTACAACGGGCTTTTTCATCTTTTGGCCAAAAACTTGTCCGGCATTTCTCATTCCGAGGCGCGGCGGGCACTCCACTTTCAAACAGAAAAGATTCCGCCTCTGTTCCGGACAAAGAAGACACTCACTGCATTATAAGCCAAGCCCTCTAATGTGAACAGCAGAGGGAGCCAAAATACAGGAATCCGTTTTTTTTCTCGGCCTCGAAACATGGCAAACATAGAGAGACAGGGACGAAATTAGCGAAAGATAAAAAGACAAACTGATAGCACGGCAGATTTCGGTCCGAAAATCTGCTGAAATTAACCGAGAATCCTCAATTTCCAGTGCACTCCTTGAGTAGACCATCTGTTTTCTGCTAGTATCACAGTATTGCAAGGTACGGCATTATAGGGTACGGGAAATAATTCGTACAGAACCGGAGTCTTTTTTGTGACCGGACCGCAGCCTGTTCCTCAAAACAACTATGCAGTTGTGGCGGATATTGTGGCACCGGGAAGGCCCGCAACAAATATTCTCAATGTTAAGGTTCCCAATTTAAGGGCCCCAATGTAAGGGCTCCAATTTCAGATTCCCCCCAAAAGGCCCAAATGAAGTAAAAAAGTCAAAGCAAGTCTTAGCAGAATTGCCCGGCATTTTGCCGGGGTATTCTCCAAGCTTTGAACAATCCAAAGGTCGAAATCCAAAGATACGGAATCTGTTCAGGTTTTATTCAGGTGGCGACTCCCTGTAAAGTTGCATTTTTCAAGTCGCGTTTTTCGTGCAAACAACCGGAGGCATCATGCTTATTCTAACCCTGAACTGCGGCAGTTCATCTGCAAAGTTTCAAATCTGCGACTGGGAAGCGAAAGAAATCCTACTGGTTGGCATGATTGAACGCATTGGCCAATTCAACACCCGCCTGGAAATCAGCCTGCAAGACGGCTCCGGGTACGAAAAAAAACAGGACTGTGAGAACCATGAACAAGCCCTGTCCTGGGTCATAGACGAAATCTCCCGGTCCGGCGCGGTCACATCTTTGGAAAAGATCAAGGCTGTAGGGCACCGCATGCTGCACGGCGGCGAACAATTTACCAAATCGACAATCATTAACGATGAAACCATGCGAGTCTTTGAGAGTCTGGTCAGTCTCGGGCCTCTGCACATGCCACCCAATATCAGCGGCGTGAAAGCAATGCAAAAGGCCCTCCCCCAAGCCACCCACTGCGCCATTATGGATACGGCTTGGCACCAAACCATGCTTCCCAAAACCTTTATGTACGCCATCCCCTACGAATGGTACCAAGACCACAAAATCCGACGCTACGGTTTTCACGGCACGTCCTTCCTGTACACCGCCAAGCGTGCGGCGGCCCTGCTCGGCAAAAAGGCAACGGAAACCAATCTGATTATCGCACACATCGGCAACGGAGCCAGCATGTGTGCCGTAAAAGATGGTGTTTGTGTCGACACCACCATGGGGCTGACACCCTTGGAGGGCCTGGTAATGGGCACTCGCTCCGGCGACATCGACCCTGCCATTATCCCCTTTATGATGGACTGCCTCCACTGTGACCCGAAAGACATAGACAACTACCTCAACAAAAACAGCGGCATTCTCGGTATCACCGGCGATACCACGGACCGCCGCGATGTCTACGAAAAATGCCAACAGGGAGACAGCCGTGCCAAACTGGCATTCGACATGGAATGCTACCGCGTCCGCAAGCAAATCGGAGCCTACACCGCGGCCCTTGGCCGGGTCGATGCCATAATTTTTACGGCCGGTGTCGGTGAAATGAGCCCGGGATACCGCAAAGGTATGGTCGATGGCCTGGAAATGCTGGGCATCCGGCTGAACGAGGAGAAAAATGCCATATCGCACAGCCGAAACTGTGAAACCAGAATCTCGGAAGACGACTCGCCCGTCCGGATCTTTGTGATTCCGACAGACGAAGAGCTGGTCATGACCGCAGATGCCGTGGCTTTGATGGATGGGAGTTACGACATCCATACCAATTTCCACTACCATTTTGCCGATGCTTCTTACGAAAACCCGGCCCGGGAGCGCAACCTTCTCAAAAATTTGAAAAAGAATCCCGGACTGAAAAACATTATTGCCCGGGCACCTGCCCGGCCCTGAGTATCTGTTTGACCAAAAATCCGCCTGCTCCGCCTGTCGGGGCGGGGGCTTCAGCAACGTTTCCGAGCAGGACTCCCGGCGCATCGGGAAATCCGACCACAGAAAGGAATATCCCTTTGCGGGTTCCCTCCCTTGCATTTGGAACCGGATCATTGCATAATTCTGCGCTGAGTAGTATTTACCCTTTAAGTGTAATGCATGAGTATTACGGTATGGATCTTTCCTGTAAGCGTGATGCATGAAGCGCAAACCCCTGTGTTGTGTCGCGTCACTGTAAGAAAGAAAATTCGAGACCCACAGCGAAATGAGAAAGTGGGCGAAGGTTAGCTATGACAAGAACAACTAGTTTCAATTTCAACGGAAACAGCCTGTGCAAAATGCTGTCCATTGCGCTGTTGGTTTTATATCCGCTGACGGGTCTATACGCAGAAGACATCCTGATTTTGAATGACGGGCGCACTTTACGCGGTTCCATTTCATCCATGAATGACGATACGATTGTATTCTACGATGCCCAAGCCGAAAGCCAAAGGAGAATTCCCAAAGCCTCGGTTGTGGGTGGCCGATTCGGCGATGCTCCACTAAACGCCGGCACGGTTCCGGAAAACATCGTCCAAAGCAGCCGGCATCCGCTGATCCATCTGCCATTCGATCAGAGCTTTGAAAACTTGGGCTCAGAGACCGCAGAAATTGTCAGAAACGGCACCATCCCCTTCAGCGATGACCCGCGCAATGAGCCCAAAAAAGCCGTGCTGAGCACCGGGTCCGGCAGCTATGTCCGCATTAAAACCACACCGGTACTAAATACCCTGAAAGAATTTTCCATCAGCTTCTGGTTCCGCAGTTTGGACACCCATCGCCCGCAGTACCTTGTCAGCAAATGGGAAGCGGCCTACCTGCGGACACAGACGGCCGATGGTATGTTTACCATCGGTTATACCAACCCGGGCGGCAGGCTGTTCATTTTTCTGGTAGACCAAAACGGTGGCTACCACCCCTACCCTATCGACAACGCAATTCAGGATAACCTGAGCTGGAACCACGTCGTCATCACTTTGGGGAACCAACAGTTGAACGTATATACCAACGGTAATCTGGTGTCCTCCAGCGACATCACCTACGAACTCTACCAGGATAACAACTCTGATATTCTGCTAATGACGGCCATATACCGGGACACGGGAGATGGCGGCAAGGTAGTAGAGGAGGATTTAAGTACCTTTAATCTGATCGGTCAAATGGACGATTTTCGTCTGCGGGACCAAGCCATCACCTCCGAAGATGTCCGCAGCCTATACCGTAACAGCTACACCGTCACCGGCTACTAGGCAGACACAGAATGCGCACAGAGTTCCGGAGAAACGACAGAGTACACTGACGGTGCAAAATACCTCGCGCGCAGCCGCACGCGGTATAGAATAATGAGGCAAAGCTTACGGGTTCAATGGGATAAATCATGCCTGATATAAGTATTCCGGGAGTTACGGAAAGTAAGTATAAGACCGAGGCCATCGTTGCCGGTTTGGTCAAGACAAAAGAAGTCCAACTGGACCGAATGCAGGAAGGCCGCAGCAGCTTTGAATCCAAGCGGGATGTCTGGCAGAGTATCAATATTCTCACCAACAAACTGGAGGGCGATGCCCGCTCGCTGTATAACGTAGACAATCCCTTCCGACAAAAACTTTCCTCTGTCTCCAATGAATCTGTTCTCACGGTCAGCAATGACCGCCAAGTCGAAAATGGCGAATACACGGTACGAATTATGCAGGTCGCCACGGCTGACAGGCTCCGTTCGGACGAAATTGCCAACGATTTCCTCGTGCCCGATGGCAAATACACCTTTGGCTCCGGCAAAGACGACAAGTCGTTTACCTTCAATGGCGGCTCCCTCAAGCAATTTGTCACGATGGCCAACCGACAGTTGGACGGCTTGGCCCAGTTCAATGTAATCAACAGTCGGGCCGGCAAGCAGGTCTTGGTCTTCCATTCCGCGAACAGCGGAATCCAAAACCGGCTCCGATTCGCCGATCAGGGCAAGGAGTTGGCCTTAAAAGTCGGTTTGATTCTCGATGCCACCTCATTGCGTGTTGACCTGCTCGAAGAATCGCTGATTAGTCCCTTCAACAAGTTATCGGACTACAATTTCTCCGAAAGCAAAAATGAAGTCAGCATCGGCCCCGGTCAGGAACTGCGCATCAGCCTGCCCAACAGCTACACGGTACGCCCCGGCAGTGTGATGCGCTACGATATATCGGCTCCCAAAGATCATCTGCCGCCTATCAGCAACACCCCGGACAACTCTGCATCGCAGGCGGTCCCGGCCGCGCCACAACTGCAACCGTCTGTCAATCAAGGAAATTTTGCAGATTTTACCGATTTTGAAAACGACAACCACTCGCGCTTCAGCGGCCGTGATGTCAGCGACATCCCGCCTCCGCCTTCGGCGGAGCTGGATGATATCCGCATTGACAGTGTCGGCAGCGATACGGCCTTGATTGGCATCGATCCGGGATCAAAGGCAAAAGAGGAAGGCCCCCCCCTCCGGGGACGGGTAGAGGATGCCTCGAACACAGAATCAGCCCCAAAAGTTCCACAGGCCCCCCCGGCACAAGCCCGACAACAAAGTGATGCGGATCTGCTTAACCCCACCGCCAACCTCTATTTGGTGCAGCAAAACCGCCGGGTCCCGGCCGGGCCCAAAGAAGGCGAGGTGCAGGCCAGTACTCTCCCCCACGAAGAAATTCTGTCCCTGAGCAGCATCGACAAACTGCGCAATGTGAATGAAGTCGTAATCCGCAACCCCAATCCCGACCGCGAAATTATTATACGGGACCTGCGCTTTGAAGATGCGGAAATCAAAAATGACTACTTGCTGAACCACCCGGTCAGCACCGCCGGGAACGCCAGAATATCCTACCTCGGGGTGGAAATCGAGCGGCCGGCCAACAATGTCGATGACCTGCTGCCCGGCCTGACCCTAAACCTCAAAAGGGCCAAACCGGACGAAGACATCATTATCCGCACCCAACCGGACTACAATACCATCACGGAAAAAGTGGCCGAGTTTGTCACCTCTTACAATAATCTGATGACCCAACTGAACGTAGTCAGCAGCAATAATGATACCGTGATTCGTGAGAAGACCTCCTTTACCGAAAAACAGGAAGAAGAAGCGCGGGAAGTCTTGGGCCTGATGCGGGGAGACAGCAATATTACCGGTCTCAAATTCCGCATGACCCAGAGCGTTTCCGATGGTTACCCCACGGAACTGGGAACCCGGATTTTCTCTGATATCGGGATTTCCACCAACCTTTCCGGCTCCCAAAACGGCATCGATCAAAGCAAGCTGCGCGGCTACCTGGAGTTTGACACCGAGATTTTCCTCCAGGCGATGGAAGACAATTTCCGGATGGTGCAAGACCTCTTTGGCCGCGATAACGATGGCGACTACACGGTGGACAGCGGCGGTGCTCTGGAAGTACAACGCATCAGCAATGCCTATACACAGCCCAACGGACCCATCCCCTACCGCGTTCAGGACCTGGAACGCAGAATCGAGGACAGTGACCGCAGGATTGCCGACTACCGGGATTACCTAAAAGACTACGAAACAGACCTGAAACGCAAATATGGCCGGATGGAAGGTGCGCTAAACCAATTAGGCCAACAGCAGCAATCCTTAGAGAATTTCAGCAATGCCATGAACAGCAAATAAGCCATACTGCCGAAGCAGTCCCATACTCATGCCGGGACTTATAATCGGGACACACATACAAAAGGCCGTCAATCAGCAGGAAATCTCTTCTAATGGCAGAAAGGTGTTCACTTGAAAAAATATGGTATAAATCTTGGAGGTGAGATAGCCCTTCAAGCCTTCGATACGGCAGAACGACAACTAAAGACAGAGAATGACGGGGACGGCCCCCGTCATTCTCCCTTGGTCGGGGCCATCATCAACGGCGAGCTCTGCGGGCTAAACCAACCCGTTTCCTTTGATTCCGAATTGGAAGGAGTCTACCTTGACGACCCCGGAGGTACATCTCTGTACCGTAACGGCTTGGCCTTTCTTCTCCTCCAAGCTTGGTCCTCCCTGTTAAACAATCCCCAAACGGACAACACCGAGAATCAGAGCAACGAACAATTGCGCCGGGCCTTCCGGGAACTGGGTGGTCTCATCATCGGTCCCACAATGGATTCCGGTTTCTATTGTTATTTCAATGAAAGCATCAGCGAAGAACTACTCCTCTCTCTCAAAGAGCAAATGCAGGCTTGGATACGGGCCGACTTGCCCATTGAGCTGCGCTATATCAGCTATGCCACCGCAAGACAGCTCTACGCCGACAGGGCCGAATGGCAGGAATACCTAAACCTTTCCAACCATAACCGCATCCCCGTCTACAGTCTCAACGGTGAACCACTGCTCAGCAGTCCCCAGGTTCTTCCGGTCCTTCATCGCTGTGGCCTGCTCGAAACTTTTGAGCTGGCGAAAGAGGGCGATGGCTTTCTCCTCCGCTTCCCCCGGCGTTCCAAGCTGCCCGTGCCGGATTCACCAACCATTTCCGCGCCACTCCTACTGGATATGTACCGCAGCTATAAACGATGGAACCGCAATGTCGGGGTGAACAATGTTGCGGCCTTGGTAACCCGCACCGAACAGAAGAACGGTATCGAGAAACTGATTACCCTCTCAGAAATCCACCAACAAAAAACTACGGCCCAAATAGCCGACACCGTGCTGCAAAAAAAATCCGTTCGCCTGCTCCTGGTAGCCGGGCCTTCCTCCTCCGGCAAGACCACTTTCACCAAAAAGCTGGCCCTCCAATTGGAAATTCTGGGCTATCAAACTGTAATCGTCTCGCTGGACGATTTTTATTTGGGTAAGGAACTCGCTCCCAAGGACGAAAATGGCAAGCCGGACTTGGAGCGTCTGGAAGCACTGAATTTGGAACGGTTGAACCGAAACCTGAGCGACCTACTCGCAGGCAAAGAAGTGGAATTTCCCTACTTTGACTTTGCCAAAGATCGAACCGCGCCGAAAGGCCACTGTTTGCAGTTGCCCGACAACGCGATCCTGCTGATAGAAGGAATCCACGGTCTGAATCCGGGCTTGATCCCCGGAATCCCGTGCCAAAAGAAATTCCATGTCTACATCTCCGCTCTGACCCAGCTCAACATCCTTCCCTCGCTGAACATGTCCACTTCCGACAACCGCCTGCTGCGCCGCATTGTCCGAGACTACCAATTTCGTAACCACAGTGCCCACGCCACCTTGGCCATGTGGAAGTCGGTCCAGCGCGGCGAACAATTACACATACTCCCACACCGGAACAAGGCCGATGCCATATTCAATTCGGCACTGGAATATGAAATCCCCATTCTCAAAACTTATGCAGCACCATTGCTCAAACAGATCAAGCCGGAATCGGAAACCTACGCGACGGCCAAACGCCTGGAAAATATCCTGTCTTTCTTCCCTTCCCTGCCCTCCAACTCCGTGCCGACAGACTCGATCCTGCGCGAGTTCATCGGAGGCAGCAGTTTTTACTATTAAGTTTTCGGTTCCCGGGGAAATCTGCCGCTAAGGCCAAAACGAAACCGGATAAATATGATTGTCCGGAATGCAGACCGAAACCACGGCCCTGTAGCAAAGATTTAAAACAATAAAGCCCGGACTACACAGCAAGCCTGTAGTCCGGAACAGATCCTCAAAAGAGATTTTAAGTCCGTTACGGGTTCTTTCTCGATCTCTTATCAGCCTGTTATCGGTCCGGGTATCCATCCCGGTAGCCGTCCTCGGACAGCCCGGCAATGACCTGCTGCACCGGAAGGTTTTTAGATTTAAGGCAACGAAACCCGAGTCATAATGGAATAAGATTCCTTCAAAAGTATCCGGAGATTAATACAAACAAAAAAGATAAGTCTATATTTTATCTTGAAAAATATGTTCTTGTAACATCTGCTAATCGGGCTAAAGATTAAATAAAAAGATAAAAAATACGCTAAAGAAGACATCGATATTAAACACATTATCAAATCTTACGATTCTGCTTCTGAATGGCTATAAACCTTGACTATTCTGTATTTAAATATAGACTGAGCTAAATTTTTAATTGAGCGATCAATTGAGAAAGGAAGGTAAAATATGATATTAGGCATACTGAACGAGTCCGACAAGCGAGTTGCTGTCACCCCCGAAGTTGTCCCTCAACTGCAAGGGTTCGGTTTGGAAGTAGTGCTGGAACAAGGTGCCGGTACGGCAGCGGGTTTCCCTGACTCCGGATATAGCGACTACGGTGTCCGAATTATTTCCAGGGAGGAAATTCTGGCCAATGCCGACATGATTCCGACATTCAATCCCCTGAATGATGTCGAGCAAAACGCTTGTAAAGACCAAGCTATGCTGGTTTCACGCTACACTCCCTACGATAGAGTGGACGAAGTAGCTTCCTGGGCAAAAAAGCAACATTTTGTCTACAGCCTGGACATGATTCCACGCATTACCGTAGCCCAATCGGCTGATGTACTTTCGTCTCTGGCCTCTATTGCCGGTTACAAAGCCGTGCTGGTCGCGACAGAATACCTCCAACGCTATTTTCCCATGCTGACCACAGCAGCAGGCAGCATCCCGCCGTGCAAAGTACTGATACTCGGTGCAGGTGTCGCCGGTTTGCAGGCCGTAGCCACGGCCAAGCGTCTGGGTGCCGTGGTAGAAGCCTTTGACACGCGCGCGGCAGCCAAAGATGAGGTCATGAGCCTCGGGGCAAAATTTGTCGAAGTGGAAGGTGCCACGGACGACAAGGCGGCAGGTGGTTACGCGGTAGCGCAAACCGATGAATACAAGATCAAGCAAACGGAAGCTATAGCCAAAAGCGTAGCCAAATCCGATGTGATCATTGCTACGGCCCAATTGAGAGGCAAACCCGCACCCACTTTGGTCACCCGGGAAATGGTGGAAACCATGAAGCCCGGCAGCATAATCATAGACTTGGCTGCAATCACCGGCGGCAACTGCGAGCTGTCCCAAAACGATCAGGTCATCGAGCACAATGGTGTCACCATCATCGGGGATTCAGATCTTTCCCGAAGAGTTTCCGGCCACGCCTCTTTGCTGTATGGCAAGAATATCATGAACTTTCTGCGCTTTATGGTCAAAGATGATGGCAAAATTGTGCTGTGCAACAATGAACACGAAGTAGCAGAAAAAAGCTGCATCGTAAACAATGGTCAAAAGGTTTATAAATAGGAGGACTACATGGCAATAATTGAATTTATTGGCAACAATATGACCAGCATTACACTTCTGATATTTGCCTCCTTGCTGGGCATGGAAGTGATTAACAATGTGCCAACATTGCTTCATACCCCACTCATGTCGGGAGCCAATGCCATCAGCGGTGTAACAGTCGTCGGTGGTATCTATTTGGTGCGCATAGCCGCAGCAGATGACTATGTATCTATTTTCTTGGGAGTCATCGCCATATTCTTTGGTATGATTAACGTGGTCGGGGGCTTTGCAGTTACCAACAGAATGTTGGATAAGTTTAAGAAAAGCAAGAAAGACGGGAAATAAGCATGGGAAATTATTTGAATATATTTATCGAAGTTGCCTATTTGATCGGCATCATTTTGTTTGTCGATGGTTTGAAAAAAATGAGCAATCCCAAGACGGCTCGCATAGGCAATCTTATCGGGGCTTTGGGCATGGCCATTGGCATCCTGGTTATCCTGTTTGTACCGCTGGAAAGTGGAGACAATAACTATATATGGATACTGTTGGCCCTGCTGATTGGTGGTGTCATCGGCTATATCGCATCCGTCCGGGTGGCATTGACGGCCATGCCGGAAATGGTCTCCCTGTTTAACGGCTTGGGTGGCGGTTGTTCGATGTTTATCGGCCTGATCGAGCTGTTTAAAGTATTCAGCGGGCAGGTTGTCTCCGGCCCGCTGCAAGTGACGACCGGCCTGTTTGCCATTTTTGTCGGTGCGATCACACTGACAGGCTCCCTGGTCGCTTGGGGCAAACTTTCGGGTAAGCTCCGCGACAAGCTCCGCTTGCCCGTGCCTCAGCTTATCAACTTGGTTCTGCTGATTGCCTGTATCGTCTTTGGTGTGATGTTCATCCGAGACCACCAGCTCAACTCACTGCTGATCTTTTTGGTTCTTGCCATGGTCTACGGTTTCACCTTTGTAACCCCCATCGGCGGTGGTGATATGCCGGTAGTTATCTCCCTGCTGAACTCGTTCAGCGGTATTGCGGCCGCCATTTCCGGCCTGCTGTACAACAATAGATTTATCGTTGTTGGCGGTATACTGGTCGGTGCTTCGGGTATCATCCTCACCGCACTGATGTGCCGGGCAATGAACCGCTCTCTCATCAATGTCCTGATCGGCGGTTTCGGCAGCAGCAGTGCTATTGAAGGTCTTGAGGGCGACCAGACTATACGGGAAGTAAACTACTCCGACTTGGCTATCCAGCTCAAGTATGCCGGCAAAGTCATCGTTGTCCCCGGCTACGGTCTGGCAGCCGCCCAAGCTCAACACGCCTGCTACGAATTGGAAAAACAGTTGGAATCCGATGGGGTACAGTTTTACTACGGTATCCATCCGGTTGCCGGCCGCATGCCCGGGCATATGAACGTGCTGCTGGCTGAGGCCCAAGTGCCCTATGATAAACTGCTGGATATGGAACCCGCCAATGAACAGTTCCCGACAACGGATGTGGTACTGGTCATCGGTGCCAATGATGTGGTGAATCCCGCAGCCAAGGATAGCCCCGGATGCCCAATCTACGGCATGCCAATCCTGGAAGTGGACAAAGCCAAAACTGTGGTGATTCTCAAACGCAGTATGAGTGCCGGTTACGCGGGTGTTTCCAACCCCTTGTTTTTCAAGGAAAACACCCGGATGATGTTCGGTGATGCCAAAGACAGTCTGGCAAAGATCAAGACTGAAATCGCCGGCATGTAGTGCCTCAAAGCTTTTCCGGGTTTATTTGCACTCCGGCAAAAGAAAAAGGAGACCTTGAGGTCTCCTTTTTCTTTTGCCGGTCCCGTTTCCGGAGATTTTAGTTTTTTTCTGTTTCTTCCCCGTCTCTATCTTCTTATCCTACTATTCTTTCTATCTTCTTATCTTTCTATCCTTTGCAACAACTCAAGGGCCACTTCCTCCTGACCGCGATCCCGGCAAAGAATGCGAAACTCAGCCCAGTCGCGATACCGCACCAGGCGTTGTTCACTAAGCCGGCAAAACTTCAAAAATGCCTCTTCCGGGCCTTCGGCATCAGACAGGAACGATGGTAAACCGGTTGCAGAAATCCGTTCAAACAATAACTCCGGATTCTCTTCCAACAAAACAACCAAGCAATTCTCACCATCGAGCAAGTGCCCGACCTCCGGAAGGTCACCGGCCCCACCACCCAAGGACAGGAGAGGAAGCCTCGGCCAAAAACCACCGGAATGTTGTCGGTCAAAAAAATTCTTGAGGACACTCATTTGAAGCTGGTCAAAACGCTGTTTTCCGAGCTTGGCATAAATCTCACGGAAGTTCAAACGCTTCCCCTGTTCAGCAAAATACAACTCTTCCAAAAGATTATCTGTATCGTAATGCGGGCGTCGTAAATGCTTGGCCAAAATACGCGCCACACTACTTTTGCCACAGTGCTTTAGGCCTATAATAACGATGCTTCGGTCGTCTCTAATCATTTTTCCACAAATCAAGTTCCCGCAAATCAAGGAACATAGGACAAGCCGCCGGCCACGCGAATTGATTCCCCATTGATATAACCGGCTTCCGGCCCGGACAAAAACCGGACCGTATTGGCAATTTCTTCAATTTCGCCGTAACGCCGCAGAGGACAGTAGTTCAACAACAATTTCACCATCTCGTCTTGGGCGTGTTCCCGCGTCATGTCCGTATCCACCAGCCCCACCGAAACGATATTAGAAGTAATCCCTTTGGGCCCGTATTCGCGCGAAAGAGACTTTGTCATCCCCACCAGGCCGGCTTTGGCCGCAGCGTAATTGACTTGGCCGCTGACCCCGTCCTGAGCCAGCGAAGAAATGTTAATAATGCGGCCAAAACGATTGCTAATCATATGCATCAAAAAACTGCGAATCACATAGAACGGCCCGCTGAGATCGGCCGCAATCACGTCATCCCACTCCTCATCACTCATGATGGCTGCGGCGTTATTGCGCAACATTGCAGCGTTATTGACGACAACTCCAATCTCGTCAAAATCTGTCAGGACTTGTTCCGCGACCTCTTCAATCTGCCGGGCATTCTGCAAGTCCATCTGATAGGCTTGGATTTTGACCGAAGGGGCCAAAGCTTTGAGTTCAGCTACAGTCTCCCCCGCAATTTCAGGCTTGCTGACATAGCTAAAGGCCACATCGTAGCCATCCTTGACCAAGGATGTGACAATACCTTTGCCGATACCGCGTGAGCCGCCGGTTACAAAAGCTTTTCGGATATGTTTACCCATATGTCCTCTTACTCTCCTCTATTCTCCCGAATCCCCACGTTTCCCGGAATTCCTAAGATTCCCTCAAAAATTCTCCGGAATCTAGCCGCGAAAGCGGCGAATCAGGGAACAGCAGTTGATACCGCCAAAACCAAAAGAATTTTTCAACATCATTTCAATCGGGTGGTCCACCACTTTATTCGCGCACATTTCCAAGCCCTCAATTTCCGGGTCCGGATCATCTAAGTTTATGGTTGGATGCAGCTTACCGTGTTCTATAGACTTTAGCGCACCAATAGTTTCAACCAAAGGCGAGGCCCAGCAGGTATGTCCCAGCATGGACTTCGGCGCATTCAATTTAATATTTTTGATATGCGCACCAAAAACGTTTTTCAAAGCCAGAATTTCCTGAAGGTCGCCCTCATAGGTGCTGGTGGCGTGACAGTTAATATAATCAATCTGCTCCGCCTCAACGCCCGCCATGGCCAGAACCTTCTTCATTGCGTGTTCTTGGTGCTCCGCACCCGGGATCGGCATGTGGTTGGCATTAGCATTGGCCGCAACCCCCAAAAGCTCCCCGTAGATTTTGGCTCCGCGCGCCTCCGCGCGCTCCAGAGTTTCCAGAACCACCGTCGCCCCGCCGTGTGAATAGAGAAAGCCACAGCGGCCCTTATCAAAAGGACGCGAAGCAGCTTCCGGGTTATCCTGATACTCCGGCTTAACCACCACGGCACTGAGGATGATGGAAGCCTGAATATCCGCAGGCGAAACATCAAATGGAGGGCCGACCACCAGGGCTGTATCACATTCCCCGGACATAATATCGAGATAGCCTTGGCGCAACGCCAAATTACCGCTGGCACAGGCCCCACCCAAGGTGAACGAAGGGCCGTGCAGGCCCAAAGTCTCCGAAACGACCGCAGGCAAATTGGGGTCAATGGCATCAACACTGGAAAGCGGTTCGATAAAATCCGGGTCTTCCATAAAGTTGCGATAATTTTCAAAAATATAGTTGGAATTAAAATTATGCCCGGCCACAGGCAGGCTGACATTGCGCAGATCCAGCGGAGCTTTCTCGAAAAAACCGGCATCCTCCCAAGCCTGAAGCGTGGTAATTATGGACATCTTTGCCGAAAACGTGGTGCCGCGAAATAATTTCCGCACTGCCTTGAATTTCTGCCCTTCAAAATACTGCCAAAACGGCTCTATGCCGGCCTTGGTATCAAAATCCCCCATGTCGCCGCCAATTCGGCATTCCAGTTGGCTCATGTCCAAGCTTTGCCAACGGCGAATACCCGATTTTCCGGCCAAGAGGTTCCGGTAAAATTCTTCCGGGTTGGCCCCCAGCGGGTTTACCGTTCCGAGACCCGTAATCACAATCCTTCGGTTTTTCACGTTATGCTCCGTAGTAGCAGGTATATACCTGAAAATGTATCGACACTGTTCCAATCGGGTTGCTGTAGTTGCCCTAACCGCATATTTTTCATCGTAAAATCTTCCACATGATCAGAGTATGATCAGTATCGTCAACACAGCGTACCTGCACAAAGTACAACTTCTCCGGTCAAAAGACTTGGCTTCTAACAGATCCCCAAAGTTTATCCTGTCTTATTCTGAAGAAGGCCTTCAATTTGTTCAAGAGTCCCCAAGGGCAGGCACGGCTCTTTTCTCAGAAACTGCCTCCAAAGGCCGGTGAGTACGTTACCCGGTCCGATCTCCAAAGCACGGCCAAAACCATCGGCCTTCAACGACTCTTCGATACTGACCCACAGCACCGGGCTGTAGATATGCTGTAGAGCTAAACCTGCCAAATCTGTTTCGGGCCCGACTCTTTTGCCCGTCACATTGGAGTATAAAGCCAGCCGGGGTTGAGCAAATTCCAATTTGCTTTGCAGAAACGGGGCAAATGCTTCGGCAGCACTCTTTAGCATGGGTGTGTGGAAAGGCCCGCCAACTTTCAGCACCACATACTTCATGGCTCCGGCACTATCCATCTCCGCTTCCGCTGCGGCAATGGCTTCGCCACTGCCCGCAATGACGATCTGCTTGGCCGCGTTGTAATTGGCTATGTAAATCTGCTGCCCGGCATCCTGCATCGGCTTCAGTGCCGCCGCCACTTCATCGTAATGCAGACCCAGAACGGCGGCCATACCCGCAGGCCGGGTGGATTGCGCATTGAGCTGCCGGCAGCATTCATCCATAACCCGGCCGCGTTCGACCACCGCCTGAAACACCGCTTCGGCAGAGAGCACCCCGGCATACCACAGAGCGGAGTATTCGCCCAGACTAAAACCTGCCGCCGCCTCGGCTTCCACGCCTTTTTCGCGCAGCACCGTAGCGATGCTCAGATTGACCAGCGTAATGCCGATCTGGGTGATATTCGTCTGTTTCAATTGTTCTTCAGTGCCGTTGAACAGAATTTCCTGCAAGTCCAGCGAAGCAATCTCACCGGCACAGCGGAATAGCTCCCGAACGCCGGCGAAGTTTTCGTACAGATCCTTGCCCATACCGGGATACTGAGTCCCCTGACCGGGGAACAAAAATATATTACCCGTTAGAACATCACCCGCTAATACATCACCCATCAATATATCACCCATTCCATTTCTCCTCAGAAATCTCTTTCCGGCTGCGCTCTTCCCGGCCGCGCTGCCAGAGGCAGTCCACTCTAAAACCGAAGGGAGACCCAGTCACAATACTTTGCGGAAGGTCTTGTATTCACGATAACGCCAAAAATTCATATGGTCCAGGAGTTTCAGCAGCTTGTCGTTGTCCTCTGTAATAAATGACATGTCCGCGTGCCGGTAGCCCATAGCATAACCTGTTTCGTAAGCCTCACAGAGCATAATAGCCTCGATGCCGCCCTTCCGAAACTTTTCGCGCACCCCCAAAATAGCCAGACGCAACCACTCTCCGCCCTTGCGCACCTTAAGCAGGCGGACAATCAGGGCGGGAGTGAGATGGCCACCGGACTTGATCAGGGCCTCATTGACGTTGGGAATAGGTATCACAAAGCCAGCCGGTTCACCCTTGATAAAGGCAATCTTAGCCAGCTTGGGGTTGGCTATCATCCGCAGATTTTTGGCCATGAACCGGAACTCATCCTCCGGCCACGGTACAAATTCCCTATGATCGAGCCAAGCCTCATTCCATATCCGGCGAATGTGTTCGACATCCGTCCGAAAATCCTTCAAATTGATCGGGCGGATTTTCAGGTCTTTGTTGTGCTCTCTGGCTAATTTGGCTACGCGGAAGGCCCGTTCGGATGGACGATGGACATCACTATCAACGCGATAGGCGTAAAACGTCATCTCTTTTTCCCAGCCGTCGGCGTTCTCAAAAAAACCCGGATAGTATTCGGGGTTGTAAGGAGTCTGGACCACAGGGGGCTCGACAAAATGATTGCACAAAAAGCCAATAATGTGATTCGGACTGGGACTGATCGGGCCAATGATTTCGGTCAGGCCGCGCTCGCGGCACCAGTCCGTAGCAGCCTGTTGCAAAGCACGCACCACATCCAGGTCGGCCACACTTTCAAAAAAGCCGAAATAACCGGCTTTGCGGCCCCGTGTTTCAATATACAAATCATCTTTGATGGCGGCTATGCGCCCCACAACCCGGCCGTTGCGCAATCCGAGAAACGGCTGTATTTCCGAATGCTTATGGATGGGGTGCTTGTTCGGATTAAATAATTCAAATTCATCTATCCACATAGGGGGAACCCAAAACGGGTCGCGCCGGCCTCCGGCATAGCCGGAATACAACTTGCCACGATATAATTTCTTGGGAAAGTAGATAAATTGTTTCAGGCGTTTGCGGTCACTCAGTGCCACCGCTTCTATTTGGATATTCGGGCTGTCGGACAAGTGCACCCCCAAGGCTGTATTTCAGCCATTTTCCCGGGCTTGCTCTGCCCGAAGTACCAAGCGAATACCAGCTTGGTAAAACTGTATACGCAAGGCCATTATACGAAATTGGTTTTCTTTGACTATGGTGACACCATGGTGCCTATGGGCAGTACCGGCACCCGGCAGAAGCTTGTAGGAGACTCGCCATATCCGTACTATGAGGCTCTATGAACAAAGACCCTCGCCCCGTTGCCAACGATACGTATGCCGCCGCTGTGGCCGAAAGTCAAGCTTTGGAACAAGACCTGCGAGACCCGGAAAATCGCCGACACTACCGCATGCTCACAGGGGACCGACCCACAGGCCGTTTGCATATTGGCCATTATTTTGGTTCATTGCAAAACCGCGTGGCTTTGCAACAGTTGGGCTTGGAAACCTTTATCGTCATTGCCGACTACCAGGTGCTGACTGACCGGGACCGGGGCGAGCGCATTGCCTATTTTACCCGGCAACTCTGCATGGATTACCTGGCCGTGGGGCTGGACCCGGAAAATCACCCCGTACATATCTTTGTCCACAGTCAGGTACCCGAGTTAAACCAATTATTTGTGCCGTTCCTGACTCTGGTCAGCCAGAGCGAACTGGAGCGCAACCCGACTACCAAGGACGAGCTACAGCATTCCTCTTTGGGGCAACTCAGTGCCTCTCTGCTGGCTTACCCCGTGCATCAGGCCGCAGATATTTTATTCTGTCACGGCAATGTAGTGCCGGTGGGCAAGGACCAGTTGCCCCATATCGAGCTGACGCGCAATATCGCCCGCCGTTTTAATAAACGCTATAGCGACAAGCAACCGTATTTCCCCCGACCGATTGGTCTGCTGAGCCGGACACCTTCTATCATGGGCCTGGACGGCACAACCAAAATGAGTAAGAGCCGGGGCAACAGCATAGAGCTGTCGGCCGGCCCGGAAGAGGTGGCCAAGAGTATCAAACAAGCCAAGACGGACAGTGAACGCCGGATTACCTACGAGCCGGAGCGTCGCCCGGAGGTGGCCAACCTGTTGCAGTTGCTGGGCCTGTGCAGCGGCGAAAACCCGGAAGATATTGCCGAAAGTATTGGTGACGGTGGTTCCGGGGCCTTAAAGCGTTTATTGACAGAACAATTGAATGCCGTGCTGGAACCGATCCAACGACGGCGCAAAGAATTTGAGCAGAACGAGGACTATATTGACCGGATATTGGCACGCGGTTGTGCGGTGGCTCGCGAACGGGCGGCCCAAACGATGAAGGACGTTCACCGGTTCCTCGGTACCTACATTGTCTGAGTCTGAGCGCGGGGCACTTGTGCCACAGACGCAAAAACTGCATTTTGACGCAGCTTTGCTGCTCTCCGGAGAGGCCCCGGATGCAGAGCAGTTGGCGTTGTTTCTGCCGGCGGCTTCGCGCCGGCAGCTTTGCTGGGTCGCCGCAGACGGGGGCTGCCGGTATGCCTCACGCTACCGGGTGGAACCGGAAGCCGTGATAGGAGACTTTGATTCTGTCCCGGGGGATTGGCCGGCCGGGGCCGAAAAACAACTGCGCTTCTCCCCGGATAAAGACGAAAGCGACCGCAATTTAGCTGTAGAATATCTGATTGACCAAGGCTATCATCATATTGTTCAGGTGGGTGGCGGCGGCGGCCGCAGTGACCATTTTCTGGCCATGATTTACGACTACCGGCTCCGGCGTTACCCCATCATGCCGAAACTTTGGCTGACTCACCGGGAAGCCATCTTCTACCTGGAAGAGGGGGAACGGCTGGAACTGGATTTTGGCCCCGGTGCGGGCCTTGATGTGGGTCTTGACGCGGCATGCCAAACAGCCAATCACGTTTCGGGCCGTGCAGCCTTGCTCTCCGGTTTCCCCCTCACACCGGAAACTTTGCTGCAATCCAAACAACTGAAATGGCCTTTAGATAACGTGGACCCGCGAGAACGGGACGGGGCTGTGCCCGGAAACTCTCTGCCATACAGTTTGAGCAATTGGACCACAGACCGCCGGGCAGAAATTAGTGTGGTTCGCGGTGCGGCACTGGTTTTCTATCCATATCCGCCAAGCCCGACCGCCCCCGGCCAAGCTTCTCCTTTCTGTGCCGAGATTTGGCAACCAAGTTGTGCCGCTCTCGGCACGCCCAAAAATCGGTAATTTGAGAGTCTTTCCCTTCCGCATTTCTTCCGTATTTCTTCCGGGTTACCGCCTGTTTCGCTTGCGAATGTCTCGGCTCCTCGTGCCGACTTCGTCGGCTTTGCGGCGCAGGTAAGCCCGGCTATACCCTCTCCTATTGCCTTTGGCACGGTAATTGATGGGGTTCTTATAGTGTCGGGGCGGATTGGGACCATCAGGGCCGGGGCGGGAGCCGCCAATGCGGCCCAAGCTGTAGTACTTGTCCTCTTCTGCCCTGGCGATGCTATCGATGCTATCCACCAGGTAATCCTGATAGGCACCGGCTCCGGTCGTGCCGGGCCTTCCCGATTTGGGCCTGAGTTTGGGATTAGGCTTGGCTATCGGATAGCCCAACCTCAACCAGCCCAAATAGCCATCACTCAAGGTATAAACCCGCTGCTCAAACAGGCCTTCAGCCTGCCGCGTCAACTCCGCACTATGACTGTACAGAACGACAACTTTACCTCTGTACGCCCTTATCTTCGGATAGTCAATCAGACTGTACGGCAGGTTTCGGGCCCCTGGTATATGGCCCCGGTTGTATTGGTATGGCTGACGCAAATCAATAACCACAAGGTCAATCTGCTCTGAGTGCCAATACAGAAACTGTCGGTAACCGATACTCGCGGCTCCCAAAGTTCCGCATGCGCCCAACAACAACAGCCACCAAACAACAAATCCGGCATAAAACCGAGCTGCTCCCCCAAGCACCTGCCCCTCCCTCACTGCGCACTACAAACTACAACATTACTCCAAATACAACACACGCCGCTCTGCATACCGGACGGTCCTGAAAGCGACACAGCCGATCTATTTCCACGCTGCTCACACCTTGCCGCAAAATGCCCTGTAAACTCCCTATAGATCTCTATCGATCCCTACATGTAGTCTGTGCGGAAACTCTGCTCCAGCGAAGTACGACGAATTTGGATATCGTCCATCAAACAGAACAATCGCTCTTCTTCCAAGGCGTGGGTCAACTTTGTGTCCAAAGCCTGAAAACGGAGTTCCGGAGCTGCCGACTTCAAGTTTTGGATGTCATTGCGCTGCCGGAGAAAATTTTCCAATCTGGCAAAATTCTCTGTATTCTCGCAGCGAATCAGATAGTTGATACTACCAATCGCCTCGACATCATTGACTTTGAGAATGACCCCCTGCTTGATAAACGCCGTACGGTTACAAAGTTCTTCGATCTCGGAGAGAATGTGGGAAGAAAAGAAAATACTGCAATGGCCTTCCCGATTCCGTTCTTTGAGCAGGTCAAAAGCGCGGGCTTTAACCATTGGGTCCAGCCCCACACTAATTTCATCCATGATCAAAATCTTCGGGCTGCCAAGCACAGCGGCAATCAAAGAAACTTTACGTTTGTTACCCTTGGACAACTTGGATACTTTCTTGTTCAAATCCAAATCCAACATCTCGGCATAGCGGGATATCTTCTCTTTGGCACCGCGCATGCCCTTCAGATCAGCCACATATTTCAGGTTCTTCCAGCCACTGTCCTGCCGGTAGAGAAAGTCCTCGCTGGCCATAAAACCCAGCTCTTTTTTGATCGTATGGGATTCTTCAACAACGGATTTGCCAAAAATTTTGGCCTCGCCGGAACTGGGCCGAATAAAATTCATCAGGATGTTCATCGTGGTGGTCTTGCCCGCACCGTTGGGCCCGATAAAGCCCATGATGTCGCCCTCATCCATTGACAGGCTGATGCCACTCAGGGCCGGTTTCCTGCCGTACATTTTACTCAGTTCATTAATTTCCAATACTTTACTCATGCTTTTATCCTCGTTTTTATCCTCGTTTCGGTTTCACCCGGGTTTTACAGCGCGTTAAAGTCACGTCGGGCAAACCAGAAGCCGCCTAAGGCAAACAGCACAATGCTGCCCGCGAAGAAGAGGCTGGCGCTCAGCATGGGAGATTCCGCAAGGAAAATCAGATGCTGGTAAAACAGAACATTTACAATATCAAAAAACAGCGAGCTACTGTCCACCAGGTTCCCGCCAAGGCCGGTCCTTATGGCTACGAGGAAGATCAGGTAAACGGAAGAAATGGCCCCGTACAAAGCCACAACCATCACCAGCCAACGGTTCAGTGCCGGACGCATGCACTGCCCGATGAGGGACCACACCGAGCCGAAAAACAGGGCATTGGCCAAGGACTGGTAAAAAATCCTTGGCAAGAGGTTGGGCAGTATGTCGCGGAAGAAGACCTCCGAGCCGAAGTTCTTATATCCGGAGATCACCAATTGAAACAACAGAAGAACCACCAGAGTAATGAACGCACTCAGGAACTTACTCAGGTAGATGACCGTCCGGCTGTGCGGCGAGGACAGGAGCAGAAAGATGCTGCCCTGTCTGTGTTCGGTGAAAATCAGGCTGAGAAAGGCCACACCGGAATAGGCCAGCGTCAAAGTCATGCTACTGTAGATCATGACATAACGGGCCGTTTGCACATCGTCGGGCAGGCGAAAACTCGTTAGCAGATAAAGCAATATAAAAATAGCAAAGACGAGCAGTGCCTTGGTATTTTTGATCGAGTGCCAAACTATTGTCAGCATGGGTCCTCCCGATAGTAATGGCTCAACAGTCCCGACCCGGTATGGTCTGACGTGGCCCAACGCAGCCCGACAACAATCGACAGTACGGGCAGGCAAACTTCCGGAATCTTTAACAGAGATGCCTACAAGAAGATTGCGGGCCGGATTCTAACGCCAACAGCGGGGAAACACAAGCAGAATTTTCCGGCCCGGCTTGGCCCGGCTTGGTAAGCCCTAGCCTGCAAGAGAGTTGCCAAAGTCTCCAAAGTCATTACAGTCCCGAACAAGGGCCTTATTCTAACCGGGTCTTAGGAATGTGTGGCTTATATTATTCTACATACGGTCTTTGTCGGATGAATGCGGGCATCCGCGCCCGGGTGACATTCTGAAAACAGGAGGGTGACGCAGCGGTAATATTTCATTAGAATACAACCAGTCGGATTTCTCAATTATAGTTTTATGCTTTTAGTCAGCAGCCGAAAGTCGCCTTTAGCCTTATCTGCTGCCTGCAATAAAAAATAAGCTTATTTTATGGAGGTATTGATGATCCATGATTTCGAGACGAAAGTCTTTAAAAAAGAAAAGTACAACTTTGGCGGAATGGATGAGTATATCATTCGCGGTGGCCGCGACTTGTTTCCGCTGCTGCCAAAAGTCTTTGACGGTATTAAGGTCATTGGTGTAATCGGTTGGGGTTCGCAGGGGCCGGCACAGGCACAGAATCTGCGCGATTCTTTTGAAAACACCGGTATCCAAGTTAAAGTTGGTCTGCGCAGGCAGTCTTCTTCCTGGCACGCAGCAGAAAGAGCCGGTTTTACCGAGGCCAACGATACCCTGTGCGAAATGTACGACCTGATTGCCCAGGCCGACTTGGTTCTGCTGTTGATTTCCGATGCCGCCCAAGCGCAGATTTATCCGCAGATTCTGCCCAAAATCAAGGACGGAGCGACCTTGGGACTCTCTCACGGCTTTTTAAAGGGTTATATGAAAGCCTACAATGACTGCTGGCCCAAGAACATCAATGTCATTGCCGTTTGCCCCAAGGGCATGGGCCCCTCGGTCCGCCGCCTGTACGAACAGGGCAAAGAGGTCAATGGTGCCGGTATCAACTGTAGTTTTGCTGTTGACCAGGACATTGATGGCCGGGCCACGGATATTGCCCTTGGCTGGGCTGTCGCTTTGGGTGCTCCGTTTACCTTTAAGACCACGATGGAAGCCGAGTATCGTTCTGATATTTTTGGTGAGCGCGGTGTGCTGTTGGGTGCCATCCACGGTATCGTTGAGGCATTGTACGAACGTTATACAGTGCAGGGTATGTCACCGGAAACAGCGTTTAAGCGCAGTACGGAGTCCCTGACCGGACCAATCAACAACATCATTTCCCATGAGGGTATGTCGGGGTTGTACAACAAATTTGAGTGCGAAGATCGCAAGGTTTTCGAGGAAGCGTATCTGGCAACCTACCACCCGATGTTTGAAATTCTGTGGGAGATCTACGATGAGGTGGTAAGCCTGAATGAGTTGAAGGGCGTTGTGATGGCCGGTATCCGCCACGACCGCTACCCGATGGGCAAAATTGACAATACGCCGATATGGAAAGTGGGGGAGAAGGTTCGCGCGGCACGCAAGAGCCTGCATGAGTACCGCGAGGTTGACCCCTTCACTGCCGGTTGCTATGTCGCCTGTATGATGGCCCAAGTGGACCTGTTACTGGAGAAACATCACGTTATGTCGGAGGTTGTCAACGAGTCCATTATTGAGGCTGTCGACTCCCTGACACCGTATATGCACAGCCGTGGTGTGGCCTACATGGTGGATAACTGTTCGGTGACGGCTCGTCTGGGTGCCCGCAAATGGGCCCCCCGCTTTGATTACCTGCTCTCTCAGATTGCCTTTCCGGCTATTGATACCAAGTCTGTCAAAGATAACGGTGAGCTGGATGCCTTCCGCAATCACCGGGTTCACAAAGCAATGGAGACCTGCGCGAAACTGCGGCCTTCGGTAGATATTTGCGTCCTCTAAGTCCGGTTATTCCGGCTCCGAAATACGGCCCCTGCCATACGTACCCTGCAATCAGGGTACGTATGGCAGGGGCCGTATTTTACGGTAAAAATGAGGGAAACCGGATCAAAGCCGAATCGAAGTTATGGATGAAAGCTGAATCAAAGCAACCAAGACAAACAGCTCCTGTCCATCCTGTCAGAGATTTTGGTGCCTTATCCGTTCTACATCATTCTATTGATCTGCGATAAAACGAATAGCAAAGGGTTTCCCATCTGCTGCTCCATCTACAATTGACCCATTACCCTGCATATTTTTAAAACGGTTGTGAAATTCAATCCCGAAAAGAACTTTGTGATACGTGTTAGCAGCAACACTTTGATAAATAACCTCCAGTGTCATTGCATAACCCGGATTGGGTAAACAAGAGGAACGAGAACAGTTAACAGAAAATGATCCCATGTCATTGACGACACGCCATCCGGTATTTATCAATTCTTTCATGTACATAGGAATCAATAAAACTTCTCCTTCTTTACCATATACTTCATAGAGACTTTTTCCTTTACCACCGGCGGGAATATCATAAGTTATCTCTGCATTAAAAGGTAATACATTTGGCACAAAATCTAAACTGATTCCCGTACTTGTCGGGGAAAACTCACTCGCCGGCGGAACGGCTGCGGTGGTGAAAAGCAGCGTTTCAATAACACTCTCATTATGAAAAATATAGACCTTATAGGCCGTCTCCGGTTGTAAAAAATCAGTTGCGCTCATGGCTCCAATATTCGTTTGTAGATCGTCATTGGTCCCATAGTGCTTGGCGGTAAAGATTCGCTTGGGGGTACCTGCTACGATATTGCGGCTGAGTAAACCGACTTTATCTTTTATATCCGCCCAAACGGGGGCGGATTCATCGGTTAAACGCACAATGGCACTGACCGTTATATCCTCAACAGAACTTATGGTCAGTTCCAGGGACTGTGTCCCTGTGAAAGATATGGTAAACGTGTATTTGGGCGCAGCAGGCGGATCACTGCTTGGGTCCGTAGTGTCGGACAACGGCACACAGCCGGATAAGACCAAGTGAAACAGAAGAATGGGGAAAAGACAGAAAAAGGAAAAAAGCTTGGAAAGTTTTGGTTTATTTGGCAGTAAAAAAAGATAAAATAGCTGTATATATATTTTAGAACTGGTAAGGATATGGGATATGGGATATGGGATATGGGATATGGGATATTATATCGTTTGGTGAGTTGCCGGTCAACAGTGCTTTTTGACATTTCATAGGAAAATTCCTCCAAGATGTTTTGAATTTTGTCTATTGTATATTCGTTTAGGCTATTTGGCAAGGGGGGGGCCACTGTAGAGATTAGTTGGGTCCGTTAGCCCCCCCTAAAGACCACCCCTGCCCCCTCCAAAGGAGGGGAATCACTACCCCTGCCCCTCTATTGATCTGCGATAAAACGAATAAAATAGAGTTTGCTCCCATCTCCTCCGGAGCCATCTATAACACCTGTAACACCTGCATCTACTTTCTTACTGTTATAATATTGAAACCCTAAAGAAACTTTGTGATACGTGTTAGCAGCAACACTTTGGTAAATAACCTCCGGTGTCAGGGCATAACCCGCATTGGGTAAACAAGAAGAAAAAGCACAGGAAACAGAAAGTACTCCTATACCATTGATGAATCGCCATCCGGTATTTACCGATTCTTTCATATACATAGGAATCAATAAAACCTCTCCTTCTTTGCCATACAATTCATAGAGACCTTTTCCTTCAAAACCCTCGAGAGTAGTGTAGGTCTCCTCAGCATTAAAAGGTAATACGTTCGGTGCAAACTTCGCACTGAATACTGTACTTATTGAGGGAAACTCACTCGCCGGCGGAATGGCGGCAGTCGTAAAAGGCAGCGTTTCAATGACACTCTCGTTGTGAAAAATATAGACCTTATACGCCGTCTCCGGTTGTAAAAAATCGGCTGCGCTCATGGCCCCAATATTCGTTTGTAGACTGTCATTGGTGCCATAGTGCTTGGCAGTAAAGATGCGTTTGGGGGTACCTGCTACGATATTTCGGCTGAGTAAACCGACTTTATCTTTTATATCCGCCCAAACGGGGGCGGATTCATCGGTTAAACGCACAATGGCACTGACCGTTATATCCTCAACAGAACTTATGGTCAGTTCCAGGGACTGTGTCCCTGTGAAAGATATGGTAAACGTGTATTTGGGCGCAGCAGGCGGATCACTGCTTGGGTCCGTAGTGTCGGACAACGGCACACAGCCGGACAAGACCAAGTAAAACAGAAGAATGGGGAAAAGACAGAAAAAGGAAAAAAGTTTGGAAAGTTTCGATTTATTGAGAGATAAAAGAAGGTAAAATAGCTGTATATATATTTTAAAACTGGTAGGGATATGGGATATGGGATATGGGATATGGGATATGGGATATTATACCGTTTGGTGAGTTGCCGGTCAACTGTGCTTTTTGACATTTCATAAGAAAATTTCTCCAATATTTTGTCATTATTTTGTAATTTTGACCTATTGTATATTTGTTCAGGTAGAAGTGCAAGAGGGAAAATTAGAGGGGGCTCTGTTTTCCCCATCTTTTGAATGGTCTGGCCCCAAAAACAAAAACGGACTATAATGAGAGGCGTTATGGATAATACCCAGTTTGACAAAATGATGCAGGGCATGTTTCAGGGCATGGCAGAACTTCGGGAGTCTCAGGCTAAGTCTCAGGCTAAGGCTGATCTGGAGTCTCAGAAACTTCGCGAATTTCAGGCCGAAACAAGCTTGCAGATCCGGGAATCTCAGGCTAAGACGGATTTGCAGCTTCGGGAGTCTCAGGCTAAGGCCGATTTCGAGTCTCAGAAACTTCGCGAACTTCAGGCCGAAACAAGCTTGCAGCTTCGGGAGTCTCAGGCTAAGGCCGATTTCGAGTTTCAGAAACTTCGCGAACTTCAGGCCGAAACAAGCTTGCAGATTCGGGAATCTCAGGCTAAGACGGATTTACAGCTTCGGGAGCTCGAAAGAAAGCTTACCCACGTTGGCGAGATCTTGGGGAGTATTGGCATTAACACGGGCCTCTTTGCCGAGCGGCTGTTTGCCAGCAGTTTTCAGAAAAACCCTGTGCTTGGCGGGATTCGCTACAACATTGTCCGGTGCAATGTTCGGGATGGCAATGGCAAAACCGAATATGATATTCTGCTGATTAACGGCAGTTCGGTCGCAATTGTGGAGGTCAAATACAAGGCCCATCCCAAAGACATCGAGGATTTGTTGGAAAAAAAAGTAGCGGCCTTTCGCAGCAGCCACCGGGAATATGCAGGGCACAAATTATACTTAGCCCTGGCGACAACGGTCAGCAACGACGAGCTGGTCCAAAAGGCCGGTGAGGCGGGTATTTATCTGCTAAGCCAGGAGGGACAGCATGTCGAATTGCTCTCCGGTGAGGTACGGACTTTTTAGGGCTCATTCTAAACCCCTCTATTCATCTGCGATAAAACGGATAGCAAAGGGTTTCCCATCTGCTCCATCTTTAATTGCCCCATTACCCGGATCGGCACTCGGCTTGTTTTTAAAACGGTTATAGAATTCAATCCCGAAAAGAACTTTGTGATACGTGTTAGCAGCAACACTTTGGTAAATAACCTCCGGTGTTATTGCATAACCCGGATTGGGTAAACAAGAATTTAGAACACAGTTGACAACAAGCCATGTCGTGCCGTTGATGACAAACCACCCGGTCTTTAATGGTCGAATAGAATTCATATACATAGGAATCAGCAAAACCTCTCCTTCTTTGCCATACACTTCATAGCTTCCTTTTATTTCACCTGTGCTAGTGGAAATAATTATCTCCGGATTAAAAGGCAATACATTCGGTGCAAACTTTAAACTGACTTCTGTATTAATTGAGGGGAAATCACTCGCCGGCGGAATGGCTGCGGTGGTGAAAGGCAGCGTTTCTATTACACTCTCGTTGTGAAAAATATAGACCTTATACGCTGTCTCCGGCTGTAGAAAATCGGCTGCGCTCATGGCCCCAATATTCGTTTGTAGACTGTCATTGGTGCCGTAGTGTTTGGCGGTAAAGATACGTTTGGGGGTACCTGCTACGATATTTCGGCTGAGTAAACCGACTTTATCTTTTATATCCGCCCAAGCGGGGACGGATTCATCGGCTAAACGCACAATGGCACTGACCGTTATATCCTCAACAGAACTTGCGGTCAGTTCCAGGGACTGTATCCCTGTGAAAGATATGGTAAACGTGTATTTGGGCGCAGCAGGCGGATCACTGCTCGGGTTCTTAGTATCAGAGATCGGCTCGCAACCGAAGAGAACCAAATAAACGAGAAAAATGGAAAAAAAACAGAGAAACGAAAAAGGTTTGGAAAGTTTCGGTTTATTTGGCAGTAAAAAAAGATAAAATAGCTGTATATATGTTTTAGAACTGGTAAGGATATGGGATATGGGATATGGGATATGGGATATGGGATATTATACTGTTTGATGAGTTGCCGGTCAACTGTACTTTTTGACATTTCATAAGAAAATTTCTCCAATATTTTGTCATTATTTTGTAATTTTGACCTATTGTATATTCGTTTAGGCTATTTGGCAAGGGGGGGAGACAGACCACCTCTGGCCCCTCCAACGGAGGAGAATTACAACGGTGGGGATTATTTTCGCCATTTAGACTAAGGGGTAGGTGAGGCTCTCGAACCTTTGCCACGGGCCGGAAACAGACCACCCCTGCCCCTCCAACGGAGGAGAATTACAACGGTGGGGATTATTTTCGCCTATTTAGACTAAGGGGCAGGTGAGGCTCTCGAACCTTTGCCACGGGCCGGAAACAGACCACCTCTGGCCCCTCCGAAGGAGGGGAATTACAACGGTGGGGATTATTTTCGCCTATTTAGACTAAGGGGTAGGTGAGGCTCTCGAACCTTTGCCACGGGCCGGAGACAGACCACCCCTGCCCCTCCAACGGAGGAGAATTACAACGGTGGGGATTATTTTCGCCTATTTAGACTAAGGGGTAGGTGAGGCTCTCGAACCTTTGCCACGGACGGGAAACAGACCACCCCTGCCCCTCCAACGGAGGAGAATTACAACGGTGGGGATTATTTTCGCCTATTTAGACTCAGGGGCAGGTGAGGCTCTCGAACCTTTGCCACGGGCCGGAAACAGACCACCCCTGGCCCCTCCGAAGGAGGGGCATTACCATAATTTGAGCTTGTCGAATCTATCCCTTGGTAGTGGTCCTTTCTGGATTGTAACCCCAATAAAATTAGACCACTAATAGCGAGTAATGGCAGTCTTATAAAATACGGATAATCCGCTTTGGGGATTGAGAACCACTTCGAGCTGATTTCTTAGGATGGGAGAAGCTACTTTGTCGGCACCTATTGCGTAGGTGTATTGAGACACAGTAGACGCATAACCCGAAATTATTCCGCCATTATAGTAAAAATTAGAAGCTGGTGCTATCGTACCACCGACATAACTCCCTACACCGGAAGGGACGTTGTTGTTATCCACAGTAGAAAAGTCAATAACGGGAAGTCTGGACGGTGACCAAAAGTAGGAGACAAATACACCTGTTTGGTTTTCCATAAAATGGTATTCGTTTAGACTGGCAACATATTCTTTTGCGGTCCACTTCTCACTCCAGACCGCATCCCCTGCCGCATCCCCTGCAACGGGTAAACTCGCGGTGGTAAAAGAAATTTCAACAGTATCCCCTTTAATTGCTCCGCCTTTAATTTCGGTTTGTCCTAAGTCAATAGCCGAGGGCATATACAGATACAATTTGTATTTTGTATTTGGGGTAAGGACATCGGCCAGAGTAAAGCCGCCATCCGCAAAATCACTACCGTAATGTTGGCTGATGCTGAATTTGCGGGTGCTGTCCGCCTCTATGCTCAGCTTGACATGGCCCTTGCTCGCCAGGGCTTCGGTCTTAGTGGGCGCGGCTTCCGCCGCTAAGCGGATAACGGTTCCCACATCGGTAACAGCCGGAACACTGCTCACCTCGAATTGTACAGAGGAAGCCACGGCGGTGACGGAAAAGGAAATATCGGCGGGTTTGGCGGCCGGGTCCTTAGTGTCGGACAGCGGGGCACAGGCAAGCAGAGACAGGCCGAGAACGGAGAGAAAAAAGAAGGGTAAAAGACGGTAGAGAAATGAATAAAAAGGTCTGGGACGGTTTGTAGGGGATCTAAGTAACTGCTTGTTTTCTAAAGTAGTGTGATATTGGATATTGGATATTGGATATTGGATATTGTACTGGTTTTACCAATATCAGTCAATATTGAGTTTCGTCTTTTCATGGTGGTACTCCTCTGGCTAAATGAGAAAATGGGCAAAGTACGTCTGCGGGTTTATTGTATATTCGTCCGGGGGTTTTGGCAAGGGGGCTAATTAGACGGGGTAGGTGGGCCTGTCAAACTCTTGGCAAGGGGGGGGGCCTTAGACGGGATTCGCGTACCTCACCCCTCTACAACGGCAGAAATTATCTGGGTTCATTAGACGCTCACCTCTAAGACCCACCCCTGGCCCCTCCGAAGGAAGGGAATTGACCACCCCTAAGACCACCCTTGCCCCTCCAAGAGAGGGGCATTGCCTCTACAACCGGAAGAGAATCAGATTAGAGGGACAACTTCGGTCTTCTGCGGACCATAAACCTGCCTCGACGGCTGTCGTATCAAGGTACAAAATACAATTATGGAGTACTATACCGCGTAAAGGGGACTCGAATCTTAACACTTATATTCTTAAATTTCTCTCCTGTAGCAGTAGGCGGTATAGCTACCGTCCCTGTAATTTCTAATAATAAAGATGATTTTCCGGATATTTTTTTTGTATCATCAGAAGCTATTACATAATAGTAATCATCAACATCAGGATAGCTGCCACCCAGTTTAGAGAGATTGAATAGAAGTCCCGAGGCAGGTATTGCCGAACCTATCGAAAGACCTCCTATGCTTTGTAATACAGATGTATTACCTGTTTTGTAACTGGCAAAATCAAGACTGGTAAAAACAAAATTAGTTTTTGTATAGGCTACAAAGACCCCTTTTTGATTTTCACTGTATCCCCATTCGGAAAGAGTTCCCACAAACTGTTCATTTGTCCATGAGCTGTCCCATATTGCATCCCCTGCGGTTGGCAGCGCAGCAGTCGTAAAAGAAAGAGCAGCGGCATCATTAGCAAGGGTCACCCCTTCAATGGCAGTTCCGGACGGAATAGCACCGGCTTCAAAAAACAAATACAGTTTGTAAGCCGTATTCGAGGCCAACACATCGGCAAGAGTAAGGCCATTCGTAAAATTGCTGCCATAGTGTTGGCTGATACTAAATTTGCTTGGGCTGCCGGCCGTAATCGCAAGGTTGACATAGCCCGCATTGGCTTGCGCTTCTGCCTGGGTGGGAGCCGCTTCCGAAGCCAAGCGAATAACCGCCCCGATATTAGTGATTGCGAAACTACTGCTCATTTCCAATTGTACGGAAGACACCACAGCGGCAGTAGAAAAAGAAAGGCTTGGTTTGGATGCCGCAGGCGGATCATCGGTCTGGGACAGCGGCGCACAGGCGGACAGAACCAGATGAATAAGCAGACCGGAAAAAATGCAGAGAAATGAAAAAGGTTTGAAAAGTCTCGATTTATTGGGCCGTAAAAAAAGGTAAAATAGCTGTATATATATTTTAGAACTGGTAAGGATATGGGATATGGGATATGGGATATGGGATATGGGATATTATACCATTTGGCTGGTTATCAGTCAACAGTCTATTTTGACGTTTTATAAGAAAAATCCTCCAAGATATTTTGAATTTTGCCTATTGTATATTCGTTTAGGGGTTTGGGCAAGAGGGGGCAAAATCTCTGCCCCCTCCGCAAACAGAGGGGGAAATACATAACAGCGGCACAAAAGTGGTGAAGAGTTGCCCTACTCCGTTACTAACACAGCTTTCTTATTGTCATAAAAGTAGAATTCATCTCCCCCAAAATTGAAGTCTATTTTAAGCTTAGCCCTAAAATCAGGTGTTGTCATGACCCCATCCCAAAGTGCTACGCTTATACGAGGTCCTAAAGTGGTGATATTATATAAATCATAATATACACCCAGCCTTAGGCTCGGGCTTGTAAAAGGGCGGGTAAATTGGGAGGTTTCTTGCAGTTCGCGTGATGCGAGGTTACCAATATTAAGAGCATACGGTCCACCGGCAGTATGTAAGTAATGCATTCTTAGCGGAATTAAATAACTCTCTGATGACTTGTACTCTATACCCGGAGATGTGCTGCCGACAGCTATTTGATCATAGAAGCTACTGTAGGTTTTTCTTGAGGTGGGATAGCCGGTCGGGAAGTCTTCGGTCGTAAATTCCAGTTTTTCTGTGACTGTGCCTGTAGTGCCCGTTATTTCGTAGAAATGAGCATAATACTTCGTCTTCGGGTGTAAAATCTCCGGTGCTGCCACAGTAGCACTGACAAATCCTGTAGCCTGTCCGTCAACAGAAAAAACTATGTTTGTATTTAACTTCGTGCCGGTCATTTTGTCGGTCATAGAGAGATAGACAGTTCTGGGAGTTCCATCTGCTTTGGTCTTTCTGGTATAGAACCCCGGTAAACCTTTGATGCCGTCATAGCCAGGAGGAGTAGAGTCTTTGCTGACAATAATGCCGATTGTTTTTACCCCTTGGGTGCCGTTGTCAAATTGCACCAGCCCCTCCCGCATGGAGACCCAAGCCATGGAAGCGTTTAGGCTCGCAGCAGCAGGTGGCTCAGCCGCAGGCGGGTCACCGGTGTCCGGCAGCGGGGCACAGGCAAGCAAAGACAGACCGAGAACGGACAGAAAAAAGAAAGGTAAAAGACAGTAAAGAAAGAAAAAAAAAGGTTTAAGACAGTTTGTAGGAAGTAGAAATAAGTGCTTGTTTTCTAAAGTAGTGTGATATTGGATATTGGATATTGGATATTGGATATTGTACTGTTTTTCGGCTCACCGATCAATAGTTTTTTTTGATGTTTCATGGGGAAATGCCTCCGAATAGCGTAATCTTAGCCTATTATATATTCGTTTTGGATATTTGACAAGTGGGCCTTAGAGAGGGTTCGAGTGCCACCACGCCTGGCCCGACCACCCCTGCCCCTCCAAGGGAGGGGAATTGACCACCCCTAACCCCTCCAAGGGAGGGGAATGAGTCTATTGGACTAAGGGGTACGGAGTACAAGAAGTAAAAGTGGTAGGTGAGCTTGTCGAATCTTGCCACTAATAACGGGATATGGGATTACTAACGTCATAGGTAAGTCCACGGGAAGGAGAGGCGGTATTTGTTAGCAGATCCCGAAAAACCGAAGTCCCGTTATCTGCCGCAATTACATAGAACGTGTAGCTCGTTGCCGTAGAAGGATAACCCGCTACCGACCCAGAATTAAAATAAAAATTGTTGAGCGGTGTTGCGATCATTGAACTGTCTCTGTAACGGCCTACCTGTTGAATATTCCCATCCATATCAGTAGTGCCGAATTCCTGAACAAAAGGTATATAGGGGCTTTGAGAGTAAAGTACAATTACGCCCGTCTGTGTTTCCATAAAATGCCACTCGTTTAGGCTGGCTACATATTCTTTGGCTGTCCACTTCTCACTCCAGACCGCATCTCCTGCCGCAGGTAAACTCACGGTGGTAAAAGAAATTTCAACTATATTCCCCTCAATCACTCCGCCTTTAATTTCGGTTTGCCCCAGATCAATAGCCGAGGGCATATACAGATACAGTTTGTATTTTGTATTCGGGGCAAGGACATCGGCCAGAGTAAAGCCACCATCCTCAAAGTTGCTGCCATAATGTTGGCTAATGCTGAATTTCCGGGTGCTGTCCGCCTCTATGCTCAGGCTGACATGTCCCTTGCTCGCCCGGGCTTCGGTTTGAGTCGGAGTGGCCTCCGTAGCTAAGCGGATAACGGTTCCCACATCGGTAACGGCCGGAACGCTGGTCACCTCTAATTGTACAGAAGAAGCCACGGCGGTGACCGAAAAGGAAATATTCATGGGTCTGGCCGCCGGGTCCTTAGTGTCGGACAAGGGCGCACAGCCGGACAGAACCAAATGAATAAGAAGAATGGAAAAAAAACAGAGAAACGAAAAAGGTTTGGAAAGTTTCGGTTTATTTGACAGTAAAAAAAAGTAAAATGGCTGTATATATATTCTAAAACTGGTAAGGATATGGGATATGGGATATGGGATATGGGATATGGGATATTATACCGTCTGTTTTCCTAACAGTCAACAGTGTTTTTTGACATTTCATAAGAAAAATTCTCCGAGATTGTGTAAATTTGACCTATTGTATATTCGTTTAGGATATTTGACAAGGGGGGCCTTAGACGGGGTTGAGTCACCACCCCTGGCCCCTCCGAAGGAGGGGTATTGACCACCCCTGGCCCCTCCAAGGGAGGGGAATTGACCACCTCTGCCACTCCAAGGGAGGGGAATTGACCACCTCTGCCACTCCAAGGGAGGGGAATTGACCACCTCTGCCACTCCAAGGGAGGGGAATGAGTCCATTGGACCAAGGGGTAGGGAATACAAAAAGTAAAAGGGGTAGGTGAGCCTGTCGAACCTTACCACTAATAACGGGAGATGGGAGTTAGAATCTTAATACTAGGGCTACTGGAAGGGGTACTCGAACCTATTAGCATTTCTCGAAGAATAGGCGTAGCCACTTTGTCTGCTGTCATCACATAGAATGTTTGGCTCGTTGCCGTGGCGGGATAACCCGCTACTATCTCTATATTAAAATAAAAATTAGGTACAGGTCTTACAGTCATTGAATTGCCGCTGTAATTACCCACCGCTATAATCTGACCACTTGGCTGAATACTGAAATTATGACCAAAAGGGATATAGGGGCTTTGAAAGTAAGCTATAGTTACGCCTGTTTGGTTTTCCATAAAATGGTATTCGTTTAAACTGGCTACATATTCTTTGGCTGTCCACTTCTCACTCCAGACCGCATCCCCGGCAACAGGTAAACTCGCGGTGGTAAAAGAAATTTCAACTGTGTTCCCCTCAATCAATCCGCCTTTAATTTTGGTTTGCCCCAGGTCAATAGCCGAGGACATATACAGATACAATTTGTATTTTGTATTTGGGGTAAGGACATCGGCCAGAGTAAAGCCACCATCCTCAAAGTTACTGCCGTAATGTTGGCTAATGCTGAATTTGCGGGTGCTGTCCGCCTCTATGCTCAGGCTGACATAACCCTTGCTCGCTTGGGCTTCCGCCTTAGTCGGAACGGCTTCCGTAGCTAATCGGATAACGGTTCCCACATCGGTAACGGCCGGAACGCTGGTCACCTCGAATTGTATAGAGGAAGCCACGGCAGTGACGGAAAAGGAAATATCGGCAGGTTTCGCCGCCGGGTCCTTAGTGTCGGACAGCGGAGCGCAGGCGGACAGAACCAAATAAATAAGCAGAATGGAAAAAAAACAGAAAAACGGAAAAACAGGAAAGGCTTTGGAAAGTTTCGATTTATTGGGCAGTACAAAAAGATAAAATAGCTGTATATATGTTCTAGGCTTGGTATGGATATTGGATATTGGATATTGGATATTGGATATTGGATATTATACTGTTTTGGGGGTTACCGGTCAACAGTGCTTTTTGACGTTTCATAAGAAAAATCCTCCAAGATATTTTGAATTTTGGCTATTGTATATTCGTTTAGGATATTTGACAAGGGGAGCCACAGTAGAGATTAATTGGAGTCATTGACCACCACCCCTGCCCCTCCAAAGGAGGGGCATTAAAACAATTTGAGTCTATTGAACCTCGCGCAGGGATATGTTCAGGGCAATAAATCGGACTCAATGGCCTTGTCCAAAACCGGCATAATTGCAGTCACGCTGTAAAACTTTGGCATAACCCGCCGCAAAACGACGGGCCAGGACGGCCAGATCGTGCAGTGATTCTTCCGGTGACTCTCCTTCTGATTTTCCTTCGTAGCATTCCAGCCGGTAGGCCGTATTGACCAAGGCTTCCAGTTGCAACTTCGCCGCCAGAAAGTGATCTTCCTTGCGCACGGCACCAATTAGGACGGAATCCAGCAGCCCGATGGCCTCCCAGGTCACCTGTTCCACCTGCCAGTAATGGCCTCTATCTTTATTCTGTTCAGAAATACGCAATGGCAGGCAGGCAATGATATTTTCCATCTCTGCCAGCAATGCCCCCAAATCAAAGTAGCCGATGGCACAGTTAAACAGCAAATCCCTCTCTTTCTCCTCTGCTATTTGCAAAATATCTTTATCCACACCCGTTCCGATGTCAAAACAATTTAAGCGACCCGCTCCGGATCCCGACCGGGGCCGGAGCAGCACGCCCCCCTTCACGTCCACGGAACTGCGATACGAACAGCTAAAGAAGCCGGTACGTCCACTCAGGGCCAGCAAACCGATAAAGCCGGGCTGCGGATTGTAGGCCACGTTGTCAATATTCCCCAAAGAGATATAGCGTGTGCCCTTGCGGTAAAGCTCTTCCAGGCGTTGTCGCAAGGCAAAAAAGCATTGGCCGTGGCCGCCGGGCATGGCCAAATGGTTGCCGTTCCGATCGCGGAAAAATTGCCACCGACTCCCGGAGTCGGTCCCCGGATCGGCAGAGCGTGCAAAGGTCGAGATCAAAGGCTGTTTTTCGGAGGAAATCTGCCGGTCGGGCCACCAGCCCAACTCGGCAGCCAGTGATTCCAAACCCGCCGGATCGCCCCTCCAGGTACCTGCCGTGCCTTCGAGCTGACAAGAGGGCCCGTAAATATAGTTTCGTAACGGGCCGTGAGTCAGTTCACTGGTCATCTGAAAGAACTTCGGCTGCTGCGCAGCCTCCGCCGATAAGCCGCAACGGCGGCGCAAAGCCCTTTGCCTCTGAATAGTGTACAGCAAAGAGCGCAGTTTCAGGCCCATAAAACCGGGGCCGGGGCCCTGTTCGGTCAGGAATGCCGGACAGAGAGCTTTCGGCAAATGAGAAAAATCGCGGGCCAATCCGTCAAATTCCCGCCGGAAAAGCCGAAAGAGCTCCGGAGAAAAACTCTCGTTTTTCTTGTTGTCAAAATAAGAAGAAGCCGAGCCGCCGTTGAGTACTCCAAAAGCAAAATAGGGGCTGAGCAGCAGGCCCAGTTCGTTGATTTCCTGTTCGTTTACACTCAGGTCTTCCGCCGCTCCGGCCTTCGCATAACGAGCCGGCCAACCGGCCTGAAGTTCTGGGTATTGCTGCAAAAGTTCGTGTATGCGGGCCCCTTTGACTCGGTAGCTGAGGGGGCCGGAAAGGTCTACAATATCCTTGCCGTCAACCGTAGGGATTTCGAAATCTGTCGCGGCGGTCGCGCTCGCGCTACCGAAATTGGAACTGTTCCGATCGACACCACCCCGATTTAAAGTCTCCAAAATTTGCAGACTCAACCCCACGTCAATCTTGGCCCTGCGCATGGCCTCCCGTTCTTCCGTGGAAATTTGTCCTGACAGATCCATATCTCGGCCTCCCAAATGTAGTGCTGTGCCTAAAAATATTGTGAATAAATTGCCGGGTAAAAAACAGCGGCAGGGTGCCGACCGGCTAAGGAAACATTGATTCCCGCCGCATCATTCATTGCGCATTGCGAGAAAAAACAAAAGACATTACGGTATATGAAATTAGAGAAATTCCAAGCAGACGATGGAACAAAGAAGGCCCTTCCCCACCCCGCCGCAGCGGCGGGGGACAGTCAACGAAAGCGGCTGGCGGGAGTCGAACCCGCGTCACAAGCTTGGGAAGCTTGGGTAATAGCCGTTATACGACAGCCGCACAGATGTACTTTGAGATTATAGCCGGATTGTCCGTTTGGGGAAAGAACCACCCCCAATATATGTACCAAATAGATAAAAATGGGCCGGAATAGCCTTTACAGCAATCCCTTTGTCGAACTGATGCCCGTGCCTTCGCGGCGCACAGCGTCTTTAAGGCAGCGCGCCAACGCTTTAAAACAAGCCTCAACCATGTGATGGGTATTCGGTTTCAAGCCTTTACCGGGATGATCCGGATGACCGGAATGACAATGCAGGTGCAGATTAATCTTGGCGGCACTGCAAAAGCTGACAAAAAAATGTTCCACCATCTCGGTGGGAAGGTCGCCGGCCGCAGGCCGGGGAAAATCCGCATCAAAAACCACATAGGGCCGGCCGGAAAGATCAATCGAAATTTCACACCGAACTTCATCCATCACCAACACACGTTCCCAACTGTAGCGCACGATGCCGCGCTTATCGCCCAAGGCATCGGCAAAGGCCTGTCCCAAAGCCAAGGCCACATCTTCAACGGTGTGATGGGCATCAATTTCCAAGTCTCCCTTGCAGGATATACTCAAATCCATGCCACCGTGGCGCGAAAGCTGCTCCAACATATGGTCAAAAAAGTGCAGCCCGGTGGCAATTTGGTAGCGGCCTTGACCGTCCGGAGCATCCAAGTTCAGCTCTATAGAAATATCCGTCTCTTTCGTCTTGCGGGCCAATCGCGAGCAACGCGGCCGCTGCAAAATATAATGGGCCAATTCCGGCCAGGTCCACAGCTTTTGTTCTACGGATAAAGTCCGGTCTTCGTCCGGGTGGGTTTCGCTATCCAGCAAAAACGCCGGGATACCCAAATTGCCGGCAAACCGGCCATCCGTGCCCCGGTCGCCAACCATGAAACTGTCGGACAACAACAGCGGCTTCCGGCGCAAATAGGCATCAACCATACCAGTTCCCGGCTTGCGGCAGGCACAGCCATCGGCCGGAATGTGCGGGCAGGTAAATACAGCGGCAAACTCTATGCCTTCACCACCCAATAATGCAAACAATTTGTCGTTGAGATATTCGTAGTTTTCTCTTGGGTTTTGCGCTGTGCCCAAGGCATCCTGATTGCTGACAAATATCAAATCGTAACCCGCACAGCTCAGCCGGTGCAGGGCCGTAATTACACCCGGGAGCAAACGCAGCTCCTCCAGAGAATTGACCTGAAAGGTGCCGGAAGGCTCGTGAATCAAAGTGCCGTCACGGTCGATGAGCAGCGTTTTGCGAGGGGCTGGATTGGCTTGCACGGGAATAGACCTCGGATTATTTCAGTTGTTGTAAACGCACAGTGACGGCATTTTTGTGGGCTTGAAGTTGTTCTCTTTCGGCCAAAAGTTCCACAGTCGGGCCCAGCTCCCGCAACCCCTCTTCGCTGACACTCTGAAAGGTCAGCCAACGGCCAAAACTTTCGGTATTGACACCAGAAAAGCTGCGGCCAAAACCGGAGGTCGGCAGAGTATGATTGGTACCGCTGGCATAGTCGCCAAAACTCTCGGAAGCGTGCGGACCACAAAACACCGAACCGGCATTGATCACTTGGGGCAACAGTGCCCTGTAGTTATCCACAGCCAAAATCAAATGCTCCGGAGCATAGGCATTGCTAAAAGCCACGGCCTGTTCCAAAGTTTCTGTCTGCACCAGGTAGCTGCCGGCCAAAGTGCCGGAAACTTCGGTGGCGCGGTGCAACTGCGCCGCCTGCCTCTCCACCTCGGCCCCAACCCGGCCCAAAAGCCCGGCACTGGGTGAGACCAGCAAGACTTGAGAACTCGGACCGTGTTCGGCTTGGGCCAACAAATCGGCGGCGATCACCGCCGGGTTCTGCCCCTCTTCGGCAATCACCAAAACCTCGCTGGGCCCGGCGGGCATGTCGACGGCGACACGGCGGGATGCCCGCAATTTGGCCTCAGTGACATAGGAATTGCCGGGACCAAAAATCTTGGCCACCGCAGGCAGGCCGCAACGGCCTTGAGAATCAGCTTCCGGGTCAGTTTCAGAGCCAACCTTGGAGCCAACAAAGGCCCCGTAGGTCATGGCAAAAATGGCTTGGGCCCCGCCAATCTGAAAATATTGCAACTCGGAAGTTTCCCGGCCCTGTTCTGCCGCAACATTTTCGGCAAACCGATTGAGCAATTCCATACAGGCCAACATTTCCGGGGCGGCGTATAAGCTGCGCTCAGGGTCGTAGGGAACCCCCCGCTCCGGGCGGATTGGCGGACTGCAAAACACAATCCGGCGGCAACCCGCAATAATAGCAGGCACACCCAGCATCAGCATGGTCGAAAACAAGGGAGCCGAGCCGCCGGGGATGTACAGACCCACAGATTCAATGGCCCGAAATTCGCGCCAACAATGCACGCCTTTGCTCGTTTCCACCGCTTCTTCTGCGCGCCGGGGCAATTCACTGCGGTGAAACAGGGCGATATTGTGCAAAGCCGTTTGCAAGGCCGTTTGCAGCCCGCAATCCAAACCCTGCCAAGCTTCACGCCAGAACTGCGGCTCAACAGCAAACTGCCCCGGAACCAGGCTAACACCGTCAAGACGCTGACACAAGCGAATCAGAGCAGAATCACCACCTTCCGACAGTTCCTGCTCCATCGCAGCAACCTGCCGGGCTATGGCCTCCTGTTCCCGACCGGCGGGACGTTGCGTCAGTGCCATACGGCCTGACGCATTTAGCTCAGAATAAACAATATATTTCATGACATTTCGTGGAACGATCTCAAAAAATTGCTCTCAAAGACATTGGAATCCTCCCCGGAGCCTCGCTCCGGAGTTTTGCTTTTGCGGCGGACAGCAAAAGTGCGGAACCCAAAATGACGGCCCGGAATGACAAAGCATTTTGCCCGTACGTTCCATTTGACACAAACTTTGGCATAGATTCCGGAAGGAGACAAAACCGCTTCTCCCCAAATACTTTCATATCTCCGTACCTCAACACCTGCCACAGAGTCAGAGACCCGGCTCTAGGTGCCGGACAGCCACCTAGAGCAAAACCTTCTCAATCGACTGAATAAGAATGGAATGGGCACCGGCGGCTTTTAGTGCCTCCATGGTTTCCCAAACCACAGGCTCACCGGAAACCACATGAATGGCCACCTGCTCCGGGTCCCCCAAGGGGATGACGGTCGGCGAGTCGGCACCCGGCAGCAGCCGACTGATCTCCAAAACTTTATCCTTGGGTGCATTCATCATCACATACTTGCTGTTGCGGGCGCGGAGCACACCGTCCAGCCGGGTCTGCAACTGCTGAAAACAGGCAAGTCTTTGCGGGCTCCAGTCCGTGCGGCTCTCTTCATTGCCGCCGTGTTCCAGCAATACCGCCTCACTTTTCAGGAAACTGTGACACTCCACCAGATTGTTAGCCACCAAGGTAGATCCGGTGGAAATCAGGTCACAAATCAGGTCCGCAATCCCGAGTTTGGGGGCCAGCTCCACCGAACCCTTCATTTTAATGATTTCTGCCTGCACATTGTTCTCTTTAAGAAAATGCTCCAGGCTGGCGGGATAGGAACTGGCAATCGTGCAGCCTTGCAGGGCCTTAGGGCCTTGCTCTTGGTACCGCCGGGCAAACTCTGCGGGCCCGGCCAGCGACAGGCGACAGCGGGAAAAACCCAGTTTCCGGCTGACACGGGCGCGAAAGGGACCGGAGTCGGAGATATGGTCACCCCTCTCCCGATCATGCTCCCAGGCACAGTGCTCTTCCCAATAGATATTCTCGCCGACAATGCCCAAGTCACAGATTCCTTCGGCTACAAAGCCGGGGATATCGTCATCCCGGATAAACAGTAAGTCCAGCGGCATTTCTTCGGAGCGACACAGCAGTTGTCTTGAGTCGGGTGTCAGCTTGATGCCGCACAAGCGTAGGATGGCCAGACTGTCTTCGTGCAAACGTCCGGATTTTTGCAATGCGATTCGCAGGCGTTGGGTATCTTTTGACATGACCGCACTCTACCAAAAACAGACTTTTCTGACCAGCCGCCAGGCACAAAGAACACCCTCTTTTTGCGCCTTTGGCGCATTCTCCTGCCGAAGCCGGCAGGGAGTTTAAAAAGGAGAAGTCCGGACGCACGATTCTTGATTTAAAGACTCTTAATTTAAAGACTATTGATTTAGCGGCCCACAAGCCTACCAAAATTGTAAATGTATCAAAGGGGGGATTAATAAAGCAGGCGGGACAGGCCCATAGGGCTCTGTCCCGCCTGACACCCAAGCTCACAGTACCGTTCGGTACTGATGCAAAGGGCTTTTGACAAACCGTGTGTAAATATTCCCGATATTTGGAGCCTTGAGCATTAAATACCAAGCACCAAATGTCGGAAACGAAATACCTCAGTTATGTCGTGTCCAGTCGCAACTAAGTACAGCGTCTATGCGCAGTACCTAGAGGGGCTTGACATCGTTGGCGCAGGGGCCTTTTCTTCCTTGGCCTATCTCGTATTCCACTTCCTGACCATCATTTAGCGTGGCATAACCTCCCCCCGCCTGGATTGCCGAATGGTGAACAAACAAATCTTTGCTACCATCCTCGGGTGTAATAAAACCGAATCCTTTATCGGCATTAAACCATTTTACAGTACCTTTACTCATACTACTTCCTACCTAAAATTGGTGAGACTAAATTAACTGTTTCCGCTATCACCATTACGAAAATAGTTTTTTCTAATACAACACAGGCCCCCGGTCAACTTTGACCAAACACCCTTATCAACCTCCCTCATCAAGAGGAAAGAATAAAGACACCTGATTGAAAGCCGTCTGAGACGGAACATTGCTGGCCGCATCGGCTAAATGCAGCCCAAACTTCCCAAACAAATCCGCCACCAAGCCTTCAGCTATTCGCTCTCCACCATCGGCTTAGAGCTTAGAGCTTTTGGCCGAGATGAAACCACGGAAGCAGGCACCCAGTTACAGACACCTCCAAAATAGGGCAAGCAGCACTCTACCGCCATGCTTTGACATTGTCAATATCATCAACCAAAATTTTACGCAGAATATCATAGCATTCATCTTTTTTTCAACAGATGTCCTGACCCGTTAGCAGCCTATATATACTGCGGGCCTTCCCGTCCCTCTTTCCGGAAATTGGTTCTTAAAAACTGGTCCAAAAGATATTGCGGTCACCATATCTTCGGTATTCAATAGCTTCCAACAAAGACTCTTGACTAATAGATTCTTTTTGTTCTAAATCGGCAATGCTCCGGGCGATGCGCAAAACTGAATGGCAGGCGCGGGAAGACAGGCCCAGTTTCCGGACCGCCAAGTGAAAGATCTCGCGCGAAGATTTATCAATGGGGCAAAATTGAGCCACCAGCCCGGCCGGAATGCGTGAATTATAAGGTTTATGTTTTGTGGCTGCAAAGCGTTCCTGTTGCAGGCCCCGAGCGCGCGCAATGCGCGTGCGAACCTGTTCCGAACTTTGCTCTTCGCTTTCCAGCAACGTTTCGGCTGAAGTCGGGCTTACCGGAATGCGCATGTCTATCCGGTCCAGCAGAGCCCCGCCAACACGCTTCCAATACTTGGCAATGGCCGTCATAGTGCAGGTACAGACACTTTCTTCCCGCCCTAGATTTCCACAGGGGCACGGGTTAATGGCCATAAACAACTGGAAATCTGCCGGGTACCAAAACGATTTTCCGGCTCGCACAATGACAATACGCTGGCTTTCCATAGGTTCGCGCAAGCCCTGTAAATGGCTGGCCTTGAACTCCGGTGCCTCGTCCAAAAACAGCACACCGTTGTGGGCCAGGGAGACTTCACCGGGGCTCAATTGCGGCCCGCCGCCGACCAAGCCTTCCAGACTGGCACTGTGATGCGGCATACGCAATGGCGGGTGCTGTAGACAAGACTGTTGATTGTTGAACAAACCGGCCTGCGACCATATCCGGGTGGTCTCGACGGATTCGCTGCTCCTCAATGCCGGCAGCAAGCTGGGCAGGCTGCGTACCACCATTGTTTTACCACAACCGGGCGGCCCGAAAATCAGCATGTTGTGCCTGCCGACAATGGCAATTTCGACAGCTCGTTTGAGCAGCGGCTGCCCTTTTATGTCAGAAAAATCCAAGTCATTATCGTTGTAGTAGCTCTGTTGCTCACTGCTTGGTTCACCCTTCCTGCCATTGCCCGGCTCGTCTTTCGTGCCATCCGTACCATCCTCGGAAAAGCCGATATGGGGAGCGAACTCCGACCGGTCTTCGCCATGCCCCGGATTCCCGGATGGATTCTCCGGGGACTTTTCAGGAGGCATTCCGACAATGGTACGAATGCGCTCACTCAGTTCGGTGATATGCTCCAAAGAAAAAACCCGGCCCAACCCAATGGACAAAGCTTCCTTTAAATTGGGGGCCGGCACCAGAAAGTCTTCGATTCCCATTTCATAGGCACTGGCCACGGCGGCCAGCACCCCGTCGATGCTGCGCACCCGTCCCGAGAGCTCCAGTTCGCCGAGCACCAGTAGCGAAGGCAAGTCTTCCAGGTTGACGGGAAGCTGGCAGGACTGTAGCAGGATACTCAGAGCAATAGGCAAATCAAAGCCGGCACCGCTCTTCTTAAACCCGGCAGGGGCCAGATTGATCAAAATGCGATCACCCGGGTAGAAGAAGTCACAGTGATGCAGCACCGCCCTCACCCGCTCGCGGGCCTCCCTTACCGCTCCGTCCGGCAACCCCACGATGTCCGTATTGGGCATACCGCGCCGAATGGAACATTCCACATGAATCAATTGGCCGCTGAAACCGGCGGCGGCATAGCTATAAATCATCACAGACTCCTCAGAAGTTTCCGGGCCGTTCTTCTGATTACGGCCCGGCATCACCCCAAAAAGGGGATGTCAAAGTCATTTGCCAAATATTTTGGCAAATGACTTTCCAAGGAGATAAGAGGACATAATTTTATAGTTTGATACGGGAAATGAAGGAAAAGAATACCGAAAACGGAGCTGAGTCGCCTAAATTGGCCCAAATTGGCCTAAATAGACCTAAGGCTGCCAAAGAGATTACCAGTTTTGCAGGAGGTCGAGCAAACGCCCGTCTCTGCTGGAGCCAGAGGCGTTTGCGGTCTTTTCCGAAACCCCTCCCGGGGGGCCGCCCTTTTCCAGAAGCCCCCTCTGCGCAAAGCGCAGAATATATTTGCCCAAAATGTCACATTCGACGTTGATCAATGCCCCCGTCCGGCTCCGGGAGAATACCGTGTGCTGCCAAGTGTGGTCGATAATATTGACCTCCACACCATCGTCATGCAATTTGGCAATGGTCAGGCTAACCCCATCCAGACAGATGGAACCGTGAGCAACACAGAGGTCAAGCAGTTCGTCCGGCAGATCGACACGGAGATAGTAATTGTTTTTGACTTGGCGGATTTCGCGCAGGTGGCCCAAGCCATCGACATGGCCCTGAACAATGTGGCCTCCCAGCCGGGTATCGGGCGTAAGGGCCCGCTCCAAGTGCAACGCATCACCGCGCTGCAACCGGCCCAAGCTGGTCTTGTTGAGGCTTTCGGCAAAGGTGGCCACCGAAAAACTGCTGCCGTCAAACTTTTCAACCGTTTGGCACACACCATTGACAGCAATCGAATCCCCCAAACCCATGTCTGAGAGTACCTTCTGTCCCTGTATCTGCAAGCGGGCATAGTCTCCGTGATGTTCCATACTTTGCAGCCGGCCCAGTTCTTCGACAATACCTGTAAACATATTCGCTGCTCTTCCTCTTCTATTGCATCTGATTATATCTGCGTTTGCGGTATAAAAATCTCGTTGGGATAGCCGTGACAAAGTACTTCTTCCGGGCCATCCCAACCGTCTCGGTCTTCGACAATCCTCATACTGCTGTTGTGTCGTAATTGCAGAGACTCAGACAGCAAAACCCGCTCCTGTCCGGGATGGATATCTTGCAGGCTGCGCAGCCCGGCCCCGATAAAACGTTGAGAAATAAAACAGTAGACTTCGTCGACCAAACCCGCTGCCAAAAAGGAGCCGGCCAGTTGGGCACCCCCTTCCAGTAACAGGTGCTGTATGTTGTAGGGTGGTCGGCTCAGTTCTGCCAGGCCCCGGGCCAGACCTTCCGTGCTGTGTAAAGGGACTTCCAAACCAATAGCCGCAATGCCCTTTTGCTGCAATACTTTTGCCCTTTCCGCGCCTTCCGGGTTGTCCCGATGATAGATGGCGATGCTGCGTTCCCGCTCCGGGCCGGAGTAAAATTGCAGAGGCAAGCTACTGCTGCGCAACTGACTGTCCCAAACAACGCGCCAAGGCTGCCGGCAGGCCAGCCTCTTTTGATTCTCCGGACTCAAGGCAATTTCGCCGGAATGGGACAGCTCCTGTAAAAATGCCGGGCGCAGCAAAAGGCTGGGGTCATCGGCTTCCAAGGTAGAACAGCCCACGGTTACGGCACTGTACTTGGCACTATGCCCGGCGCGCAAAGCCTGCACCATGGCGCGGGCCTTTGGCCCGCTAATCCACCGGGAATCACCGCTTTTTGTCGCAATACAAGCGTCCAGAGATTGGGCCAATTTCAGACTGACCCAAGGTCTGGGGGCATTGAGAACATTGTCAGCGGCCTTTCTGCCCCTGCCTCCCGTGATGTGACGAAAAAATATCTGGTTGACCGAGGCACTGGGCAGGGCAAAGTCGCCGCTGCGCACAATCAAACCGGCCCGACGCAACTCCGAGGCACCACGCCCGGCCACCTCAGGGTTCGGGTCAATGTTCGCGAAAATAACCGCCCCCACCCGCCGCTGCACGACCTGCTCGCAGCAGGGCGGTTGCTTTTTGGACGCTGCACGGAAGCTGCACGGCTCCAAATTACAGTACAAAATTGCCTCTTGAAAATCCTTGGGACCATAGCCGTTTCGGGCCGCATCGGCAAAAGCGGCCGCCTCAGCGTGCAACTGGCCGCAAGCGGCGTGGTAGCCCTGCCCCAGAACCTCAAAATAACGGGCGCAGTCCGCTTCCAGCCGGCTGTACGATTCTCCGCCAGATGCAGTCGTTTGGCCCGGTTGCGGCTCTGGCCCTTGTCCTTGCCCTTGCTCTCCCTCTTCGCTCAAAAACCGGGCCAACGGACGGCCGCGCGGCCGCACCAAGACGGCTCCCACCAGAGGGTTGGGCGCAACGCGCCCCAAACCCTGAAGGGCCAGTTCCAAACAGCGGTACAGCCAGAACTCGTGCCAGTTGCGCAGACGACTTGGCAAACAGTGCAAATAATGCCGGCGCAGTAAAGTCAGGGGAGAATCCGTCAATCTATCTTGTTCCATCGAAATATCTACAGTACAGCTCCGCAGCTCCGAACCTGCACACCTGCCAACCTAGGCACCAAGGACAGAATCGCCCTTCAGAGCAAATGACAGGGAACGGGGAGGAAGCTTCCGAACCCGGAGTATAACGAAATCCGGTATCGAAAGGGAGTCTGTCCGAAGATACTTGTTATATAACGGACCGTATACAGGTGTTCAATTTCTGCCATCCCAATATCCCGATATGCGAAAGCTTTATCTTTACACAGACCCAATTCCGTGTTATACTGACACATCCACACGGGCTCTTGCATACGTCCCTTGCACCGGCCCTTTGCATCGACCCTTCCATACGGCAATGTTGCAATAATTACGGGCAATTCTTTCAACATTGCATTCGTCTTTTCGGATGTAACCGGCCACGGCCTTTCGGAAAGCCCGACGGACTTGTTCCGGCTGTTGAGTGAACAAAGTTTTCCCGGAAATTCTTCCCGGGTACAAGAATGTATGAATGCGGGATATTGCGGCCTTGTCCGAAATAATCTGCCGCAAATCATGCCTACAGAGAATCTTTTTGCGTCCGGGTTTGCATGTAGCGGCCCGATTCTCTGAAATTCGGTGATTGTGCCGGGTAGTGCCTTCCAAGATGAGGGAAACAAACGAGGGTGCCGGAGTCCTTTTCGGGACCCAATAGTGGTCGGGTGTTCCACTTGCCCTTGTCCTTGCCTACGGCCGGAACCCGCCTGTCGCTGTGAAAGGTGCTTGCCTTGGTGACACTAAGCCTTGGTGATGTTGGCCATAGATGTTGGTCGTAAATGGGTAAGTCGGGAATAAGAAATGATATTTGCATTTCAGCGTGCTAAAATGGCAAATGAAAATATGGGGTTGACCCAAATAAAAGGCATAGGCGGAAGCAGGATTTTATGATTGAAGTACAGGGTATGCCGGCAGCACCGGGTATTGGTATTGGGAAACTTTGTTTTGCCCCACACCGAAAACGTTCCATACCCGAATACAGTATCAACAAGGGGGATGTCGCTTCCGAGCTGGAACGCCTTTGCAAGGCCATTGAGTTGGTCGATGAAGAACTGTTGCTGCTGCACAAAAGTCTGGGAGACTCCGATGTGGAAAAGGTGGATTTCATCACCGCCCACCGCATGATCCTGCAAGATCCCATTTTGAAGGATACCATGGAAACTTGGTTGCACGAAAAACTCAACAATGTGGAGTCCCTGCTGCTCCACTTTACCACCGGCATGGAACAGCACTTTCGCGGAATGGATAACCCCATGTTCGCCGAGCGCAGCAAGGATATACAGGATGTTGCCCACCGGGTCATCGATGCCCTGCTCGGGTACAAGCGCGATGATTCTCTGAGCAAAATTAAAGAAGACTGCGTTATCGTGGCCCATGACTTGTACCCTTCGGATACCGTAACCCTCAATTTCCGCCATGTGAAGGGCCTTGTCACTGAAACCGGTGGTGTCACTTCTCACACGGCTATAATGGTGAGGGCCTTTGGGATTCCGGCCGTGTTGGGAGTCGAAAATCTGCTACGCAATTTTCACCGGGAGTCTTTCTCCGACCCCTGCCTTGTCGTAATAGACGGCAACAAAGGTAAGGCGTTTCTCGACCCGGATAAAAGGACTCTGGCCAGCTACTATTCGTTGAAAAAACAACGCAGTGCCCACTTTGATACATACCTGAATGCGCTGCGGCCTAAGGTCAGCACCAAAGATGGGCAAGATGTTTATTTATACACCAACATGGGTATTTTAGACGAATTGGAGAGCCCTCTCCTGCCTTCTTCTTCGGGTATTGGTTTGTTTCGCAGCGAGTTCCTGTTTCCGGAAAAGATTCCTACGGAGGAAGAGCAGTACCAAGCCTATATCAAAATACTGACCTCTGTAAGCAGCAGCCAGGAAGTAACCATACGGACTACCGATTTTGGTGGCGACAAGGTACCGGGGATCGGACTGTTCGCCGAGGACAATCCTTTGCTCGGCTGTCGGGCCATCCGCTTGGCCATGGCCTATCCGGAAGAGTTGTTTCGGCCGCAAATCCGGGCCATCTATCGGGCAGCGGCCTATGGGGCCCGGCACGGCTTGGGCAAAATGCGGGTTATGCTGCCGATGATTTCCACTCACGGAGAACTGCTTCGGGCCAGGGATCTTATTGATGAGACTCTGAAAGACTTGAAGACGGAGGTGCCGGAAATCCCGATTGGTGCCATGATTGAGCTGCCTTCTGCGGTGCTGTGTTCCGATATTATCGCCAAAAGCGTAGATTTTTTCTCTATTGGTACCAATGATTTAGTGCAATACACTTTGGGTGTTGACCGGGTCAACGAAAAAGTGGCCCACTTGTATGATCCTCTGCAATTTGGCGTACTGAAGCTGATCCGGATCACGATTGCCAATGCCAACCGGGCAGGCATTCCGGTCTCGATGTGCGGGGAGATGGCCGGGGCCTCCTGTGCCACAGCGATACTCTTGGGCCTTGGTCTGCGCCATTTTAGCATGGCTTCTTATGGTCTGCCGGAAATCGCCCACGCCATTTGCAACTATGACATCGAAGAATGCCAGGAATTTGCCGAGCTCTACCTCTCGATGCGAGACTCCGACACGGCCCGTGAATACTTGTTGGAATGGCACAAGGAGCGGAATATTACGCTGGATATTCCCGGATGGGGGGAGCGGGGCTCCCGCAACTCCCGACGCTTTTGAATCACCCGGGCCGTGAATCACCCGGGCCGTGAATCACCCGGGCCGTGAATCACCCGGTACGTTTGAATCGAAGGTTTGAATCAAACGTTTTTTCGCAAAAAAATAAAATAGAGCGTTTTTTTCTTGTTCAGATTTTTGACCCCGCTATAATGGTGCGCACTTTGAGAGGCGTTCGGGGTCTGTCGTGGGGTGGCCGTTGCTGCCTGCCGGGCAGAATGGGCATTTTCCGACAACGCTTAAAGCTCGTATCTCAAGGAGGGGGATTGGAATCATAGCTTGATCACAGCTACCCCCCATTTCCTGCATTGTATTTGGTGTGCCGGCTATTTTGCGGAGGCCCCGAATCGGGATCAAATCGAGGCGAAAGAAAGACGCAAAGCCTCGGCACCTTCTGTCTGTCCGTCCTGCCCTTCCTGCCTGTCTTCTCTGCCCTCCATGTCTGCGCTCCGGTCCGGGTCTTTGGGTTTCATCGGTGTTGATACTGCTGCCCGTGCCGGCCTTGCCAAGGAAACTTGTGAAGAAACTCATGAGAGAATTGACGGAGAAACTCGGGAAGGCCAAAAAGAGGATGCTTTGTGGCAGCGTTGCCCGATTTGTCACAAAGCGATTGTATCTCACTTAATTGGCAAAGAATACAGTGCTTTGGATGTCCACATCCACCATACCTGCGAAGAACAAAAGCAAAAATTGTTGTTGTGTCACAAACAGGAAGAGCTGTTGTACAGAACTCCGGAGCCGTTTCCCTCCGGTGATTGGGACGGACAGACCGACCGTGAGATACTTGCACGGCCGAAACAGAGAGAAGAACAGGCCGCCGGTTTGTGTGAACGTTTTGGGCTGGATGCCTGGTACCCGGACAGCGTTGATTGCGATACCTTGTTCTGGTACAACCATTCCTTGTATCAGGGTGGGCTGACATCCGTTAAGGCTTTGGAATACCAAGGCTGACCAGAGGCTGGCCAAGCTGAAAAGCCAACACGGACTTCCTGCTAGGCAGGGCCTTAATTCTCGGGTATTCTGGCCATACTTATGGATACTCCGCCTGCTTTGCCTGCTCAACCTGCCCAATCTGCTCCGCCTGCCCTCGCTGGCCAACGTACGGCTGAACCTCCTTCTGTGCCGAAGAAAAAACAAACATGGCCGGCACGGCCGGATTTTAGCCGGATGCCACAACCTGCATATTGCGCTGTGCCATCCGATTTTGGCTTTGAATTTCAGCCCGCACCGTTAACCGAGCCGGGCTTGGAGGGTTTCCGCCCCCGGCTGGGCCGGCTGCGTTGTCCCCACGGTGCCATTGCGACTCCCAATTTTATTTTCTGTGGCACGAAGGCCAATGTCAAAGGTATGAGCAGTACTGCTTTGCGTGCTGCACACAGCGATATCGTGCTGGCCAATACCTATCATCTGATGCTCAGCCCGGGTGCCGACCTGATTGAACAGCAGGGCGGACTGCATCATTTTATGCGTTGGAATGGGCCGCTGCTGAGTGACTCGGGCGGTTATCAGGTCTTTGCCATGGGACACGGTTCTGTCAGCGAGGAGATTAAGGGCAAGCGCAATTTGCCCCACAATTCCCAAGGCTCAGAGAACAGGCGGAAATTGCTGAAAATTACGGAACAGGGGGCCAGTTTCCGCTCCTATGTTGACGGTGCCAAAATTTGGCTCTCTCCGGAGTCTTCTGTGGCAATCCAACGTCAGTTGGGTGTGGATTTTATGGTGCAGTTTGACGAGTGCACGCCCTACCACGTCAGCCGGGAATATACCGAGGCTTCCATGGAAATGTCGCTCCGTTGGGGTGAACGTTCGCTGGCCCAATTTATTGCCGGGGATGACGGGCGGCAGGCTATCTACGGCGTAATTCAGGGGGGAGTCTACCCCGATTTGCGCCGCCGCAGTGCGGCCGGCGTTTCCGCACTGCCGTTCTTTGGCACCGCCATCGGCGGTTGCCTGGGCAAGACCCGCAGCCGAATGTGGCAAGTTACAGCCGATACCGCATCTTTGGTCCGGCCTGACCGGCCCATCCATTTGTTGGGCATTGGCCATGTTCCCGACATTTTCTGGGGTGTCTTGCAGGGAATTGATACGTTTGACTGCGTACATCCGACGCGCCTGGCGCGTCACGGTTGCGCCATTCTGCCCTACGCCTGCGGGCACAGTGAGCCCGGCATCCGGGCGGCACAGGTCAACCTGCGCAAGAGCTGCTTTCGGAAAGACAAGTCCCCTCTGTTTGCCCCGAAAGAACTACTGCAAGAATCGGGCCAAAGACCGGACCAAGAACAGAACCAAAAGCCCGAGTCGGAAACAAAGGCCGAAACAAAGGCCGGCCCGGAAGAAGGGGAAACCCGGCTCGGCCGGTTACCCGATGACTTGGCCTACAGCAAGTCCTATGTTCGGCACTTGTTGCGCTCCGGAGAGATGCTGGGAGCCCAGATCCTGACGGTCAACAATGTATTTCAGATGAATGCCCTCATGCGCAATATTCGGTGGGGCCTGAGAGAGGGCCGTTTCGCTGAGGTGCTGTACTACTGGCTGGGTTTGAGTGTCCCTGCATTTATGGCGGCCATTGCCACCGGGGACGAAGAGGATTGAAGAGGATGGAGGAAAACGGCTCTCCACCGGCCCGGAACCTTGTTAAGTACGACATTGGGAACTATGATGAAGCAAAAGCAATACGGGGATTGGAAGACATCCCATTTCGCAATTTGGGGTCTGTTGACGCAGTGGCCTTTTTGACCCGTAAATTGGGCCTGTAATTGAGCCCATATTATGCGCAAACCAACACAGAAAAACCAAAGGTGCTATCACCAACGCTTTGCCTGCAATCGATTTTAGATAGATGAGAACGGAAATATGACAATAGAAAATTACCTTGACAACATCAATCAGAGATACCAACTCGGAAATGCTACGGAACATACTTTCAGGGGTGACCTACAGCAACTTATTGAAAGTGTAGTACCGGCAATAAGAGCTACCAATGAACCGAAAAGGCAGTCCTGCGGTGCCCCGGATTACATTTTAACCAGAAAAGATATTCCCGTGGGGTTTATTGAGGCAAAGGACATTGGCGACAAAGACCTGGAGGGAAAAAAGAAATCCGGGAACAAAGAGCAGTTTGACCGCTACAAAGCATCCTTAGACAACTTGATATTTACGGATTATATTGATTTTCATTTATACAATGCCGGAGAATTTGTTAGCAAAGTTGCCATTGCTGAAATAACGGAAAAAGGCATTGCCCCACTGCCCCAAAACTTTGCCGCATTTGGCAATCTTATCAAAGATTTTTGTACTCACATTGGGCAAAACATAAAGAGTTCCAAAGAGTTAGCGGAAATGATGGCGGGCAAAGCCCGCCTTTTGTCTGATGTTATTGAGAAGTCTCTAAGCAGTGATGAGACCCACAATGAAGACAGTACACTAAAGGAGCAAATGGCTGCCTTTAAAAGTATTCTGATTCACGACATTACGGCCCGCGGATTTGCCGATGTTTACGCCCAAACTATTGCTTATGGAATGTTTGCCGCTCGCCTGCACGACAAAACGTTGGATACTTTCAGCCGGCAGGAAGCGGCAGAATTAATCCCTAAATCAAATCCGTTTTTACGAAAACTGTTTGGCTACATTGCCGGGCCGGATATTGACGACCGAATTAAATGGATTGTGGATAACCTTGCCGAAATATTTTTAGCCTGTAACGTGCAAGAGATTCTCCAAAACTATGGCAATACCACCGGAATGGAAGACCCTATTATCCATTTTTATGAAACGTTCCTGGCGGAGTATGATCCGGCATTACGGAAAGCCAGAGGTGTTTGGTACACGCCTGCTCCGGTTGTCCGGTTTATTGTGCGGGCAGTGGATGATATTCTGAAAACGGAATTTGGTTTACCGCAAGGTTTGGCAGACAATTCCAAAACGACCATATCGGTAGAGACCCACACCCCTGATAAACGTTCTGCCACCGGTTACAAGCCGATGGAAAAGGAAGTACACAAGGTACAGATTCTTGACCCGGCCACGGGAACAGGGACTTTTTTGGCGGAGGTCATAAAACAGGTATACAAGAGATTTAAGGGGCAGGAGGGTATTTGGAGTGGATATGTGGAAAATCATTTACTTCCTCGTTTAAACGGTTTTGAATTGTTAATGGCCAGTTACGCTATGGCTCACCTGCAATTGGATTTACTGCTAAAAGAGACGGGGTATATGAGTACCACCCTGCCCGGTGGGCATACTTCGACCACCCCGCCCGGTGGGCACCCCTCCACCGTTCAGACCGGTGGACGCACTTCTACCACCCCGCCCGGTGGGCACCCCTCCAAGGGAGGGGAATTTTTCCCGCCCGGAGGGCGGGCTTTCGGAGGAGGGGAAGGACGGATAAGGGTTTATTTGACTAATAGTTTGGAGGAGTACCATCCGGATACCGGTAGTTTATTTTCCGGTTGGTTGAGTAGTGAGGCGAATGAAGCGAATCATATTAAGCGTGATACGCCTGTGATGTGTATTATTGGGAATCCGCCGTATAGCGGCGAAAGTGCGAATAAAGGCGAGTGGATTATGGGCCTTATGGAAGACTATAAAAAAGAGCCGGGAGGCAAAGAGAAATTAAAAGAACGTAATTCAAAAGCAATAAATGATGATTATGTAAAATTCTTACGTTATGGCCAACATTTTATTGAGAAAAACGGAAGCGGTATTTTAGCATTTATTAATCCACATGGATTTTTGGATAACCCTACTTATCGTGGGGTACGTTGGAATCTTCTTAAAACTTATGACAAAATATATACGATTGACTTACATGGAAACAGTAAGAAAAAAGAAACTGCTCCTGATGGAAGTCTGGATAATAATGTTTTTGATATTATGCAAGGTGTTTCAATTAATTTATTCATAAAAACAGGTAAGAAGAAAACAAATGAATTAGGTAAAATTTACCACCATGAATTATTTGGTAAAAGAGAATTTAAATATAACTATTTAAGTAATAATTCGTTTGAAAATATTAAATATAAAGAGATTACTAAAATTAAACCAAATTATTTTTTCGTACCCAAGAATTTTGATGACGAGAAAAGATACCTGAAAGGTTTTGCTGTCACAGACTTATTTTCTTTCAAATCCAGCGGTATTAAAACACATGATGACAAAAATTTAGTTGCAATTAACTCTAAGGAATTGGAGAATAATTTACTTAGATTAAATATTAAATTTGATTCATCAAAAGTTTTTAAATATTCTTATCGCCCATTTGATACAGGTGTTATTTATTACGACATAAACTTACTTGGTAGAGCGAGAGAGAGAACTATTTATCATCTTAAATATGATAATATTGGACTAATTTTGGTAGCCCAACCACAAGCTGCTAATCTAAATTATTTTGACTGTTTATATCTTACAAATTGTTTGACTGATACTAATATATACAGAAGAGGCGGTCCTTCATCTTTCCCCCTCTACCTCTACCCAGAAACCAACACCCAACAAACCCTTGATACTTTGACAGGCTCAGCATCCCAACAGACAACAGACTCCGCACCCCAACGAACCCCAAATTTGAATCAAGAGATAGTAAACGAAATAGCCGGAAAACTAGGTTTGACGTTTACGCCTGAAAACCACCCCGCCCTAAAGGGCACCCCTCCACAGGAGGGGAATTTGGCCCTTCGGGCGGCTGCGCCGCAGGAGGGGAGTTTGAACCGAGAAACAGGGGATAAGCAATTCCCCTCCTCCGGAGGGGTGGTCGAAGACCGGGGTGGTCAAGTACCCGTCGAAAACCGGGGTGGTCACAGAGACACGGAAAATTATATGGACCTGCCATACAACCCTGCACTTAAAGAACGGGCAAAAGAGCTTCGAAAGGCAGGAAACCTATCCGAAGTGCTTTTTTGGAAACAAGTAAAAAACAAACAATTTAAAGGTTATGATTTTGACCGACAAAAAATAATAGGAAATTACATTGTCGATTTTTACTGTGCTAACTGTAATGTAGTAGTAGAAATAGATGGAAGCAGCCACGAGAATAAGCAGGAGTATGATGCGAAGAGAGATGTTTATTTAGAGGGTTTGGGCTTGGTCGTTATACACATTACAGATGTGGAGGTGAAGACAAAGCTGAATAGTGTTATGGAGATGCTTCGTGACCACCCGGCCCTAAAGGGCACCCCTCCGAAGGAGGGGAATTTTGCCCCTATTGATATTTTAGATTACGTCTACGCGGTGTTGCATTCGCCAAGGTACCGGAAGAAATACAGGGAATTTCTAAAAATAGATTTCCCAAGAGTGCCCTATCCAAAGGACAAGGATACCTTTTGGAAATTAGTAAAATTGGGTGGAGAGATACGCCAAATTCATTTATTGGAATCTCCCAAGGTGGAGGAGTACATCACAAGCTACCCAAAAGCCGGAGATAATGTAATCACGACCTCCATTGGCCAAAAGGACTGGGTGTTATTTGACAAAGAAAAGCAGTTGGGTAGAATTAAGATAAATGACTGGCAGTATTTTGACAATATTCCGCTAGTTGCCTGGGAGTTTTACATTGGCGGTTACCAACCCGCTCAGAAATGGCTCAAAGACCGAAAGGGCAGAACCTTAGATTTTGATGATATTTTGCATTACCAAAAGATCATAGTGGCTTTAACCGAAACGGATAGGTTGATGAAGGAGATTGATAATGTAACGGAATAAAAAGCCATGGAAAGACTTTGTTTCCCTTCTCAAATCCTCGAATGATGATAGTATTTATTTATGATTCTCTCCTCACAATATAGAGAGAATTGTAATCCTGCTAACCAGTCCGGACCCGTAGAAATTATAAGCGAGTAGGCTATTTCTGCGGCACCCGGCCCCCTCCCCCTTGCCGAAAAGTTTAAAAATCTTTAGAATTTCCGGAAAGTTAGGATGTTTTTATGGAGCATATTCATAAATGTTTGACTGACAGTCCATTTGGGCATATCCGGCATATTAAAATAAAGGCAGATAAAATGAAAAAGACAATTTACGTGTTATCAGTGATAGCTCTACTGGGATTATTTTCTTGCAATCAAGGAAGTACAGTATTGCTTGTTGAGATAGACCCAAAAGCAAAACCATCAAGTATAAGCTATATAAAGAAGGCATTAAACAGAGGTGGTTATATTACATTAAATATCGAAGCAGCTCGGGAGATAGATAAACACTTTGATACAAAATATGCTGTCTCTAATGAGGATGGAAAATTTCCAATATTACCTGTATTATTAAATTTTGTGGGGGGACATGGCTGGAAGTATAAAGAAAGAATCATGCAAGGAGACTATGTTTTTGTAAGATAGAACAGGGAGGCTCTTAAAACCCTGCCCTATAGCAGCAGACATCAGCAGACATCAACCCCTCAAAAAGATATCGCCAATATCATCGAGAAATCGAACAGCACATCTACACACAAAAAATGCCCCTCCTCCGGAGGGATGGTCGCAGACCCGAGTGGTGAAGAGCCTTTATTCTGTTAATGTCCTTGATCTCCAATGTCTTCCATCTCCGAAAATTTTTCCAAGGGGGCTTAAATGGGCTTTTACCTTTGACATTCTTCTATAATTGCCGGACAATGGCGCAGAAGTTTGGCGGAGGCTGCGAAACTATACTTGGAAAACGCCCTGCCAAAAATTGATTGCACTCGCTCCGGTATGTAGCACAAAACCGGTATTCGGGAGCTGCCCGATAATGTACATTTCCTGTGTGCCGGCGTGCTTTTTGCACCTTGTGGCACTGCAAAGCAAACCGACATGAATGCTCAATCTGCCGCAATACGCTCCTGTTTCCGTCTCTTTTCCCGTATAGCCCGCTTGGGCTGTCCGGGCCAAATGGCCCCTGCCACATTCCGCCGGCTGTGTGGGGTGGTGACGCAAAACCGGAGGGTAAACACAAACCGGAGAATGCCTCTGCACAAACTCTGTCTGCTGCTGCTGTTCTGCGCATCGCTCAACGGTCTGGCGGCGCAGAACGGCGAACCCATCCTGGGAAACATTCAAACCCAGGTATCCTCCCTCAACGGAGAGACGGCCGAAGGACAACTCCAAGTCTATCAAATACTCCGCCTGGAACTCGATAATCCCCAAGCCTACCAAGTCCTGGAACTGGAGATTGAACCATTACCTCCCGGACCTTCCGGCGGTAGTAGTGGGGGCACGGCCCCTAACCAACCGGTTAACCTGCTGGTCTACAGCCAAGTGCACGAGGCGGGAGGCTCCCGCGCCCAAAATTCCCGACAGAGCACAGTCCGCACCTCTTACAAGGGCAACCGACTGCTGACCCGGGGAATTGCCGGCAGGTCACTGGTCCGTTTCAGCTTGGCCAAAAACCCGGAAACTCCCGGAGGGCTGTCAGGCCCCCGGGGCAATCCATACGAAGAGGCTTATGACGGCGGCGAAACCTATGGCGAAACCTATAACGGATCAAACGGCACTCCGGCCTATTCCGCCAACTACAGTGTCCGGAACATCTCCCTAAATACGGGCAGCCTTCCCCTCTATGTGGTGCTCCACCCCTTTCAGCCAAACGCTGCGGGCCTGATTTCTCCGGACCTTTTGGGGCCCGGTTTCAAAGTGCCGCAGTACCGATACAACGTACGTTTCATCAAAAAGGATTTTGGCTCTACCCGTTTTCGCCTCATCCCGCCCCAAGCAGGCCGCAACGGCAAGAAAAACTGGGGGAGTAATTATCTGGATGACCCGAATCTGGACCTTCGCATGCAAATTAACGGGCAGAATTACCGCTGGGCCTTTGATTTTGGTTTTGTACCGGATTCCGGCCACCGCCAGGGCCAACGGGGCGTGTATGTCGAGCCGGATCAGGCGCGTTACAGCAAAGTCTATGAAATGGGACTGGGGGAACACAGCGTACAGGTCAGCAGCCGACAACACTATGCCCGCGCCAAATTTCGGATCGAAGCGGGGGACAATCAAACCATTGAACTACAACTACAGGAACGTCTGAGTCAGCTCCGGATTGTCCTGCCAAAAGATGCCGTGCTGTTGGTAGACGGCATCCCCCTGCAAAGCAAACGGCGTTGGGCAGCGGATTGGCAGGATGTCGAGATTCGGGAATTGGAGAACTATAACCACCGTCTGCCTCGTTTGCAGTACAGCCTGACAGTGCCCGCAGGTAAGCATCATCTGTTGGTCCAATATGAAGGCAATACCTGGCAACAGGAAATCTACCTGCGGGAAGGCGCAGAACAATCGTTCCGGTTGGGCTGGGAACTGAGCGCTGAGCCGGGACCGGATGCTCCGTGACAAACATAAAATAATCTTCGGCCGGTTTGGGCCTTTTGGCCCGGGAAATCATTGGCATTACCCGGCCAAATGGCCCAAACGGCACAAATGACACATACGATAAATATAAATGCGGCGCAGATTCTAAATCACACTTTATAAAATTACACTTGATAAACTCTGCTCACGCTTGATAAATTCTGCTCACACTTAATAAACTCTGCTAAAAATTCCGGCAGAAAATCCACGTTGCTTTTGTCTGTAATCTTCCATGCCCTTGTCCAGACACTTGTTTATGCCCTTCCATTTAATCAGGTTTGGCCAACAGTCTCTTTAGCCATTTTCGGGCTTTTAGGACTTTTCAAGCCTTTTCGGGCCTTTTCGGGCCTTGGGACCTTTCCCCACATCGGGCAATACCAATATTATAGGGGGTCACCGGAGGGGGAAACTGCCATGCCATTTATGAGACTGTACCGCAGGGCCCGGCACATACTGTGGCGGAGTCTTTCTGCCTTTGCTGTCCGGGGCTCTTTGCTGTTAATCGGCTTTGTCGGTCTTGGTTTGGCGGCCTTGGCCGCTCAGACTAAAGGCCCGGCGGTGCGCTTCGTCTACAAGCACTATGACGGGCAGCAATATCATATTGTGGCCCAAGTGAATGAACAGGTCTATCGCAACAACAAGCTGGTCTACAACACCCTGATTCTGAACCGCATTGCCGTCAAGGTGGTGGAAATGGCCGGGCAAAACGGGCAGGATGCTTTGTTGGATGTCAACTACCAAGTATCCGAAGAAGCGGAAAATGGCAAATTCTTCAGTTGGGCCGAAGAAAACCAAGCCCGGTTTGGCATCTCCCCACTCGGTATCTACAAGAATTTGGCCGCCGATGGCTCTCTGCCCGGCCTGCGTGATGTCCCAAGTTTTCCCGACCGGGAACTGCACCCGGGCGATGGCTGGAGTGCTCCCGGCAGCGAAGTACAGGACCTGAGCGAGGTCTTTGGTGTTCCGGTTCGGCTGCACTTTGACTTTACGGTGAACTATCTCTATCGGGGTAAAGAATTGCGGCGGGGCCGCAAGCTGGAGCATATCACCGTGGTCTATGATTACTCGGAGGATGTCAGCAAGCAGTTACCCGCTTCGCTGCGGCTCCGCCACAGCAATTCTCCGGGCTCATCCGGCCGGTCTTTCGGACGTGGCCGACAGCAGGAACAGGAGACCGGAGACATCCCGCGCTCGGTGCGGGCCCGGCACAACATTGAACTGTATTGGGACAGTGAGCGCGGCCTTCCGGTATACCAGGAAGAGAACTTTGAGGTCTCCTATCTGATGCAAAATGGCCAAGAGGTCAAATTCAAAGGCCGTTCGCGAGGTAACATCATCGAAGCCGAACCGATGAAGCACGAGGACATTAAGCAGGAGTTGGAAAAGAACTTGAAAGATGCCGGAATTGCCGCCGATGTAGAGCAAAATGACAAGGGTATCTTGATTTCAATTGACTCGATCAACTTTTATCCGGACAGTGAACGGATGCTGCCCGGCGAAGATCGGAAACTAAAACATATCAGCCGCATTCTGCAAAAGTACGCCGACCGGGATATTTTGGTCACCGGCCACACGGCCAACGTGGGCCGGCCCGACAGGCAGCAAACGCTGTCGGAAAGCCGGGCCGCCGTTGTGGGCCAGTTTTTTATCCGGGATGGGGTGCGCAGTCGCGAGCAGATCGTGATTCGGGGTGTCGGCGGCACCCAACCGATTGCCCCGAATACCAATGAGTCGGGCCGAAAACAAAACCGTCGGGTCGAAATTATCTTGTTGGAGAATTAGGAGAATTGGTTGTGAATCGGCCGCCAAACGCAAACCCCAAAGAGCCTCTCCCGGCAGAGTCCGCGCCGTCTAAACAACCGGAGCAGCGCGCAGTCCGGCTGCCGCCGGCTTGGCTTGACCTGCTGGGCGATTGCTTTAAGCAACCGCAAATGCACCGGCTTAGCGAATTTCTGCGCGGTGAAAAACAGCAGGGCAAGACGATATATCCTCCGGGACCAGAGATATTCGCCGCTTTTACGCACTTTCCGCCGCAACAGACGAAGGTCATTATTCTTGGCCAGGATCCGTATCACGGCCCCGGCCAAGCCTGTGGCCTAAGCTTTGCGGTGCCTGCCGGGCAGGCTCCGCCGCCCTCGTTGCAAAATATTTACAAAGAACTGATGACGGACCTGCCCGAAAGTACCACGGCCGGACAGATGCAAACCCGAAATGAACCGGCAGGGCCGAATGAACAAAGCGGACAGAACCGAGACCGAGCGACCAATCAATTGACCCGCTGGGCACAGCAGGGCGTACTACTGCTCAACAGCGTCCTGACAGTCGAATCAGGCCGACCGGCCTCCCACGCGGGCCGTGGTTGGGAAGAATTTACCGACCAGGTCATCCTCCGCCTGACTCAGCAGGGAGACCACCTGGTCTTTTTGCTGTGGGGCTCTTACGCACGGAAGAAGGGGGCCTGCATTGACAAGCAAAGACACTGCCTGATCGACAGCCCCCACCCCTCCCCCCTGTCAGCCCACAGAGGCTTTTTCGGCTCGCGGCCCTTTTCCCGCTGTAATGACTACCTTCAAAGCCATTCTCTGGCACCAATTGACTGGTAGAGACGGGCAAAACCCGGGCCGTCAGGCGCGGAACCCAAATAATCGAATAATTATGGGCCGACCTTCCCGTAGCGGTTGTATTGGGATAGGTGCAACACAATCGTGCCACCATCTCCCTTCACCGGGTAATATATTTCATAATTTCCATCGTTAGACGAAAACCGGTATTGCTTCTCTTTCCCATCAAAAACAGAGTGCAGGTACTCCCGTTCCTCAGCGGAAGTGCTGAGTATGTAGTCCGTTTTCTGAATATCTTTATCAGCCCGGTAAAGATAGTCCGGAAATCCGAAGAGATACGGGCTGCCTTGGATACTATCTCTGACAATTACCGTGATAGATGGAAACTGCTCCTCCACCTGACCCAGAATCTTTATATCCTGAATGGCACTTTCGAGATAACTTAGGGAAAAAGAGTATTTGGACAATCTGGAAATGATGGCACTCTGCTCTTTTGCTAACTTTGTGGCCGCTGCAATCAGGTAGTCTTCTTTCTTTCTTGTCGAGGTCACATCTCCCAAATACAACAGTGAAAATAGAACCACTAATGAGATTGAAAATACTACAGCAAATCGAACTACAGTGGAAGTTTTAATTTTTATTCCGCCTTTTCCTTCTGCAATCGCGGTGAGATTCAACATAATATTTAATATTATAGAACCAATTAATATAATGGAAGGTATAATTATACCAAGTGAAAATAGCTGAGTTATATTTTCTCTAAATATTCTAAAACCAAAAACATTAATACATATAAAAATAAAAACCCAGTAGATCATTGCAATCAACATGAAAATTGCAATTTTATTTGTCAATTTAACAATATTCACCGCTTCTGCTCCATATTCAAAGCAGCCCGATTGGGAGAGATAACGTGCTTTGAATAACCTGTTTTGAGCTTTTTAAAAAGACTCCGTTTCATCATGTCAATTGTAGTTTTTTATCTGCCTTAGTAAAGTATTTTTACCCAATTTCACCAAATATTTTATTTATGTATAAAGTTTATCTTACCGGATTAAATATTTACTGTTCTTAAAAATTAATTGTACTATATTCACATAAAATAATAACTTGTCTTCTTTTCTATGTACTTAAATTATGTCATCAAAAGTATGATTGAAAGTCTTTGGTGCTGTCAGTCTTCTACATTATAAAGCCAGAGTTCCCGTCTCTAAATATGTCTCTATCCTTAGCTCTGCAAAGGCCCACGTGCCAGAAAGAACATTTGCCGGCATATTTTCTGTTTCTCAACGTCTCAGGCTGTTGGAGAATGCCCACCCTAAATAATAGATCAGAAAAGATGTACTTTCTTTCTTTTGTAAATATCTTTAGATTAATATTTATACACTATTTGACATACTATTATATTGGGGTATGTATAAAATTGGGTATGCATAAAAACTATACAAATATCTTACTCCTGTTCTTTCCTGGTAATTGTCAGGACAAACACATTACGGATCTTATTATAACTGCGTAGAACTGCTGTAGCGGCCTCAAGAGATACCCCGGTATAAACTAAATCATCAATAAGAAGAATATTGTGCAGACCTTCGGGTAGAACATCGATGACAGAAAAGACTCCTGTCAATGTAGATATTCTATCTTTTGTATTATGAACATTCTTTAGTGGCTTTGTATAACTATTTTTAAGAAGAAGGTTTTCATAACACGGAATGTTTTTTAGTCTCGCATACTCTTTGGCTATTTCCACAACCGGCTGTTTATCCCGTTTCTTGGAAGGCGGTATAGGGACAACTAAATCTACCAATGAAAAAGTGACTTCCAATGATTTTAAGATCTGACTCGCCAATAAATTTACCTGGGCACAAAATTCATCAGGAGAAAAATCCAGACGGTATTTTAATTGGAATAAGACCTCACCAATTACGGATCTAACGGTACGAAATTGCAGAAATCCGTGAGAATTATAGCCGGCAGGGCTGCTACTAAAAATATGTTTATCAAGTGAATATCCTTTATCCCAACTTCCTTTAATTTCTTTAATATTTACATCCATAATTTTATGATCCTTTAAATATCAATAAAAAATATATATCAGTCAACTAATATTATATCATTAGTAACTGTATAAGAACAACTCCATTTTTTGAATAAAAATAAATATTAATAATTTGATTAATTATTTTTATAACTATAATATATAGGATATATATACATTATATTTTTAATAAATACATATTTATCTATTTGTTAATTTTAATACTTTTTTGTCATCTAAACAAATATTTACTATTATCAGTTTTATTAGTCATAATCAAATTTTTAGTTTGGATTATAATCATAAATTTATTTAAATAAACAAAATATATGTATTGTCAACATACTCATATCTTAGGACAAAGGTTCCCTCTCCGAACAAAAGGTTCGACCAATTTTGTTCTGTTTTGTCTGTCTCTTGCCCGTTTTCTTGTTCGCTTTCTCTCCATGGTCTTGGCCGTTTTCCTGATCCTTTTCCCATGGACAGATTGCGACGTAAGGCCACCGCTAAAATGGCAACTTATGCCAATATCTACTGGTCCGGAAGAATGGGAGTTCAGATGCAATCTAAAACAAGCGAAATCGCAAACAAGCGGAATCTAAAACAGACGGAATCACAAAAATGAAAATCTATAACCAAATTCTGCCAAAGATTTTGCGGAAAAGTCCTTTCTCATGTTGTTCGGACCTGGATGATTCCTAAATTTACTTAGAGTACATTTGTTTGGAACCTTAGTTTTTTGGAGCCCTTAGTTTAATGACAAGCACGACAAATATGGTATAATGCGCCACAGTTCGGAGAGTCTGTTTGGAATCTCGCCCTCGCCGTGAACCGCAAAGATTCTTCAGCCCGTCCTGACGGGTTCTTTCCGGACGATGAGGGCCGACAGGAGCCGGGGAGAGCCGAAAAGAGCTGGCGGGGGTGGGATTTCCTGGAGACTTCGAGACTTCGAGAGGAACCACACACAGATCAACTTACGGGACATACGGGATACAGGAAAAATGACAGATAGACACAAGCCTCATTCCGGTTCTGATACCGGTTTTACATCGGGCCCAAATTCCCGATCCGGCCGCCGGAATTTGGAGGCGGGCCATTCCGAGAGTTATCGCGGCGAATTGTATTCGCTGCGTTTGAAAAACAACGCGAGCAACAGTTACTTTCTGAATCTGAAGGAAAACCGCGAAGCGGATATCTACCTGAATATTGTGGAAAGTCGCACGGAACAAAAATCGGGGGGGCCGCAGGATGTACACGGGGCGGGTTCGACCTTCCGGCGTCATTCCATACTGATTTTTGCCGAACAGCGTGAGGCCTTTGTCTCAGAGTGTCTGGCCGCATTAGATGCCTTGGCTGAAAACCGGGATCATTGCGGCCAAGTGGACAGTGTCCAGCGTCAATTCAGCTTGCGGACAGAGCAGAAAAAACGCAATTCTGCGGTGACTCTGGTCATTCAGGAAAACAGTCACCACTACGGCAAGCCTTTGCAGGAACAAGTACAGATTACCCAAGATTGTGCTTCTGCCTTCAGCCGGGCGTTTATTGAAATGATCGAAAAATGGCTGGAATACGAGAAGCAGCGGCCGGACAAAACTGCCGCACCGAATGTTGCCCGCAAAAAAGTGATGACGGTGCGCGCTGTGCCAAATACAAAAATGGTAAAAGCGAAGCCCGGAAACGACGGAGACAATGGAGACGGCAGTACAGTATGACACTAATCGACCGATTTCTGGCCGAACATCCTTTTTTTTGTGCTCTGCTGGAACACGAGCGGCGCATACTCGTTCACTATCTGGAACTGTACCGCTGTCCCAAAGATTCGTACCTGGTGCTGCCCAATGAGCTACAGGAAGTGCTCTGGATTGTGGTGCGGGGCCGGCTGGCGGAATACAGCAGAAAAAATGGGCCCGACTCAGACGCTCCCTCCGATCTCGCTCCGGCACATAATGTCGAAAGCGATGTTCAGGATGATATGGAAGATAATGGGACAGATAATGGGGAGGGGCTGTCGAACCGGGCAAGTGCCGAATCTAACCAGGCAGCTACCGAGTCTTATTCGGACAGGCATAATAATTCTCCGGCCTCAGAGGCCGAAATGGCCCACCCCTCTGAGCCCCACCCCTCTGAAGCCCCACCCTCAGGAGCAGAAGCAGAAGCAGGGCAACCTTTGCCGGAACAGAAACGTCTGTTGCGCTACTTTTTCTCCGGTGACTTAGTCAATGTCCATGCTCTGACTCAGGAACTGATTGCCCAAAATGAAATTGTTTCACTGGAAGATGAAACGCAGGTCATCTGTATTACGGCGTTTCATCTGGCCAAGTTGGCACAACAGCAACCCGGGATACACCGGGCTCTGCGCCCGGTGTACAACGCGGATGGCTACCTGATTTCCGGTTTGCCACTACCCGTCTGGCAACAAATGAACGATGTGCCCCCGCCACACACCCGCGACCTTGGCAAACAATGGTTACAGCGAAGGCCGCTGATACGCAGTTACAACAGTTGGCACAGCAGCATAGTTGCCTTCTTTGTCTTGGTTACGGCCAATATCTGGCAATTCCGCGAACTCTATTGGGAGACCGTACCGTTGCTCAATATCATCCTGGCCTTCGTTTCTCTGCCGGTTTTGGTTGTCTTTATCATGCGACGCTATCGCTGTGAATATACGCTCAAGCACAGTCTGCTGCACATTACCGAGCGGGGTCTGTTTGGTCTGAGCAGCAAAATTAAAAGCTATCCCCTGCTCAGTATTCGCGAAGCAGAACTTATTATCATTCCCGTCATTACCCATTTATTTCAGGTGGGTGGCTTGCGCATTTTCACCTATCCCGGTGAAATTATCCAAATTTTCCCGATTGATCGGGTGCACAAATGGCTGGAAGTGTTTCAGGACAGCCTCCGAAATGCACGGAAACTGCAAGAACAGATGCAGTACAAAGAGACGGTCAGTCAATTTCGGAAATGGAATAAATTACAGGTGGAGCTAATCAAAGATATCAATTATCGCAGTGCGGAGCATGAAGGCAAATTGCCGGGCAGCTTGCGAGCCCTAATGCTGCAAATCCTGCCGGTGTTTTCCCTGGGTCTCGCGGCACTGTATTACAGCCTTCGGTCGGAGTTGCTGCGAATCTATTTGACGGTTCCTTTAATCGCTTTGGTCCTGGTCATGATCTTCCAATTAGTGCGATGGTTGCGCTATACTTGGAGGATTAACGAGGAATGTCTGTTTTGTCAGGACAACTTTCTCGGGCACCGGTACAATCACAAGATTCTCATCCGCGACATTAGAAATGTTCATCTGGAGTATCTGAATATTCTGGGTCTGGGCACCATTTCCCTCATGATCGATGACCGGGTTATCCGTTTGCAGAATCTAAAAAATCCGCAGAGTATCCTGGATGAGATCGAATCATTGCGGCACCGTGCCAAAAGCCCGGTCTCCGGTTCCGGTACGGATGACTTTTTGACCCACAAGCAATTGGAAATGTACCACGACTTTAACCGCAGTCATCTGCCTAAATAGTCTGCCGTCTCCGGATAGTTTTTCCGGTTGCTCCGACTCCGAGCAAGATGTTTTGGCCAGATCTTTTGAAAAGATACTCTGAGAGATCGCAATATAAAATTTGTATAGCCGGGTAAAATACTTATACTTTATTTCGCTGTAAGCATATGTTTCGTTTACGTATAGAGCTTGCTTTTCTCTGCTATGTAATTATAGTGAACATGGATTGGAGAGATCAGAACGCATGATCTACACTACAATTTTATTTTTGCAAGGGTCCAACTTTCAATTGAGGCCTATAGTCTCGGAAGGGCTCGGCCGGAGTTCTTCCAGTTGGGTATTTTTTATCGTTTTTCTGTGTCTGTTACTCATTCTTGTGCCCATACTGATAAATCGGTTCCGCCGAAAAGTTCTGGGAGTCAGAGAAGTTCCCCCGTTCAGCCGGGATAATTTCTTTAATTTTGCCCAAAAATCCGGGCTTTCCAATGACGTGGCCAAGTATCTGTACCAGCGTGTTAAAGCCCAACAGAACAGCAATCCGATGCTGATTTTTTTCAATTACAACAGCATGTTGCAAGTATGTAAGATGATCTATCAGCAGGAGAAGAACTGGAAAAACAATGACCCGGTCAAATTCCGGGAAAGATTATCCCTTCTGATTGATGCCATAGCCATTTTGGAAGAGCACTTCCAGTCGATTTCTGCCATTCTGAGCACCTACTTAATCCCTTCCAATACCAAAGTCTTTCTCTCGGATCTGAAAAATAGTTTTCGCATCCGGATGACGGTCAATCGGAGCACACCCAGGGCCCTGGTTCTGAGATATAAGTATGAGGACAAGAATGACGATGGCGTGTTGCGCCAGGCCGGTCATCAATTTACCCTGTGGCTGCTGGATAATGCCGAAAAAGGCTACGCCGCTTACAGTGTCAAACTGAGGAAAATTAAGAACTACCCGAATGCCGGATACAAAGAGTATTACCTTTCCCACAGTTGGCGGCGGGAAGTTCCCAACATTACCCGCAAGAACAAGCGCATCCATTTTGCCCAGCAAGGTTGGATCCGCTTGCTGTCTCGGCCCGACCAGGCATCTGCGGGCAGACCGATTCCGTCCCAGATTAACGCCTTGATTATGGATGTTTCTCTGGGTGGTTGCAGTCTGGTGCTAAAGTCAAAATCCCGGGACATCTTCGCCAAGAACCAGCGAGTCCTGATTCGTTGCAACAACCCCAATGCCCGACGCTCCCATCCGGGCCGGAGAATCAGCGAAGAACCGTTCTACCAGATAGAGGGGTCTGTCACCAGAGTCAGCATTGCCTCCAACAAGAGAAATGACAATCTTTGTACCATTCATGTAAAGTTCGGCAAACTGGAACCCCAGACCAGAAACAGCTTGGGTTCATTGATTTATGGCCTGGAAATAATCCGGTCGCGCAGCAGAGTTCTGAGAGGATAGTCCTACGGGAAGGAGGAGCATCTTTCCCGTGTGCGAATTGTATATTTCATTGTGATGAGTTTGTACGTAAAGACTTAAAGGGTTTGAATCCTTGACCTAAAGCCCATACTGTCTATACTCGCCGGCGAGGACTCCGGTTACAGAATAGTAGGGAGGGTCTCCGCAAGAGAACGTCAAGAGAACGTAAGGAGTAATCTATGGATATGATGGATACGATTGAATATATTGAGGCGCGGGAAATACTCGACTCACGCGGCAACCCCACGGTCGAAGTTGACGTGGTCTTGGCCGGTGGGTCCGAAGGCGTGGCGGCCGTACCTTCCGGGGCCTCTACCGGCACCCGCGAGGCCGTTGAATTGCGCGATGGTGACAAAAGCCGCTACATGGGCAAGGGCGTGCGCAAAGCTGTGGACAATGTCAACGGAGAGATTGCCGAGACATTGATCGGGCTTTCCGCCCTCAATCAGGTGAATATTGACCGTACCATGATTGAGCTGGACGGTACCGAGAACAAGAGCCGCCTCGGGGCCAATGCGATTCTCGGCGTGTCGATGGCCGTAGCCCGGGCCGCAGCGGATATGCTGGGCATTCCTTTGTACCGCTATTTGGGAACCTACCATGCCAACCTGCTCCCCGTGCCAATGGCCAATATCCTCAACGGCGGATCCCATTCGGATAACTCCGTGGATTTTCAGGAATTTATGGTCATGCCGGTTGGTGCCCCCTGTTTTAAAGAGGGACTGCGCTGGACTGCCGAAATTTTCCACGCTCTGAAGGCTATTCTAAAGAATAAGGGCTATTCCACGGCGGTGGGTGACGAGGGTGGCTTCGCGCCGGACCTCAAGTCAAACGAAGAGGCACCGGAGTACATTATCAAGGCCATCACCGAGGCCGGTTTCAAACCGGGAGACAATGTGATGATTGCCTTGGATCCGGCTGCTTCCGAATTCTACGATACCGAAAAGAATCTCTACAAGTTTCGCTGGTCAGATGGCCGCGAACTGAACTCTGACCAAATGGTTGATTTTTGGGCCGATTGGTGCCAAAAATATCCGATTATCAGCCTGGAAGACGGCATGGCCGAGCAGGATTGGGATGGCTGGAAGAAGCTGACTGAGCGCATCGGCAAGAAAGTACAGGTGGTTGGCGATGATTTGTTTGTCACCAATTCCAAGATTTTGCGCGAAGGTATCAGCAAGGGCATCGGCAACTCCATTCTGATCAAAGTCAACCAAATCGGCACCCTGACGGAAACCTTTGAGGCGGTGGAAATGGCAAAGTGTGCCGGCTACACGGCCATTGTCTCCCATCGCAGTGGTGAGACAGAAGACTGTTTCATCGCCGACTTGGCCGTGGCTTTGGGAACCGGCCAGATCAAGACCGGCTCAACATCGCGCACCGACCGCATTTGCAAATATAATCAATTGTTGCGCATTGAGCAGGAATTGGGTAAACGTGCCGAGTATGCCGGTAAAGCTGCGTTTTACCAGATAAATCAATAGTTCTGTAGTCCTCTCTCCCCTTTTCGCTTTTCCCGGTGGTGACACAGGTTGTCCCCCCTCACTAGAGTAGCGCGTATGACTTGTGTTACACTCAGTGCGCCGGGAAAGGGCGGGGAGCTGAGGCACCGGAACCCCTCTAATTACCCCTATTGCCAAGCCTCTTAAATGAGTATACAATTCAGACCGCAAATCATATTTATCCATTTTCTCAAAGGAGCACCCCCATGGAAAAACAAGATCAGATATTGACTGATATTGGCATAAACGGTACAATATCCAATATCCAATATCCAATATCCAATATCACACTACTTTAGAAAACAAGCAGTTACTTAGATCCCCTACAAACCGTCCCAGACCTTTTTATTCATTTCTCTACCGTCTTTTACCCTTCTTTTTTCTCTCCGTTCTCGGTCTGTCTCTGCACGCCTGCGCCCCGATCTCGGACACGAGTGACCCGGCGGCCAAACCCGCCGATATTTCCTTTTCCGTCACCGCCGTGGCTTCCTCTGTGCAATTTGAGGTGACCGGTGTTCCCGCCCTTACCGATGTGGGGGCCGTTATCCGCTTAGCGGCGGAAGCCGCTCCCACCCAAACCGAAGCCCAAGCGAGCAAGGGCTATGTCAGCCTGAGTATCGAGGCAAACAGCACCCGCAAATTTAGCATCAGCCAACACTACGGCAGCAATTTTGAAGATGGTGGCTTTACTCTGGACGATGTCCTCACGCCCAATACAAAATACAAATTGTATCTGTATATGCCTTCGACTATTGACTTAGGACAAACAGGGATTAAAGGCGGAGCAATTAAGGGGAATACAGTCGAAATTTCTTTTACTACGGCGAGTTTACCCGCTGAGGGAGATGCCGTATGGAGCGAGAAACGGACAGCTAAAGAATATGTTGCCAGTCTCAACGAATACCACTTTATGGAAAACCAAACAGGTGTATTTGTGGCCTACTTTTGGTCATCATCTAGGCCTGTTCTTATTGATACTGTTACTAAAGATGATAACAACAAAAATTATGGTTTAGGAAGCCATGCTAGTCGTATTGTAACACCAATTTCCGATTTTTACTATAATGGAGGAGTAATTACAGGTTATGATTCTAAGGTATCTCAATACACCTACTCCATAGGTGCCGACAGAGTAGTTTCTCCAATTCTAAGAAACTCTGTCGGCATCTCTGTCACTACTCACAGCTCATCCATAAAGTATGATACTGTCGTTAATGGCTATTAGTGGTACAATGTTATTGGAGTTACAATAAATTATGGTATGGGGATACACCCTTACAGTTCGACAGGCTCACCCCCCGGTCTAATCGACTCAAATAATCCCCACTACTGTAATTCCCCTCCCTTGGAGGGGTGCCCTTCAGGGCGGGGTGGTCCATGGCCCTCCCTTGGCAAGGAGACCAATTAGGGGTCTTGACACTCAAACCCCTCTAAGGCCCCCCTTGCCAAGCCTCTTAAATGAGTATACAATTCAGGCTGCAAATCATATTTATCCATTTTCTCAGAGGAGCACCCCCATGAAAAAGCAAAAGGACATATTGACGGACATTGGTATAAACAGTATAATATCCAATATCCAATATCCAATATCCAATATCACACTACTTTAGAAAACAAGCAGTTATTTCACCCCCCTACAAACCGTCCCAGACCTTTTTATTTATTTCTCTACCGTCTTTTACCCCTCCTTTTTCTGTCCGTTCTCGGTCTGTTTCTGCACGCCTGCGTGCCGCTGTCAGACAGTAAGGACCCGGCGGCCAAACCCGCCGATATTTCCTTTTCCGTCACCGCCGTGGCTTCCTCTGTGCAATTCGAGGTGACCGGTGTTCCCGCCCTTACCGATGTGGGGGCCGTTATCCGCTTAGCGGCGGAAGCCGCTCCGACTCAAACCGAAGCCCAAGCGAGCAAGGGCTATGTCAGCCTGAGTATCGAGGCGGGCAGTACCCGCAAATTTAGCATCAGCCAACATTACCGCAGCAATTTTGAAGATGGTGGCTTTACTCCGGCCGATGTCCTCACACCCAATACAAAATACAAATTGTATCTGTATATGCCTTCGACTATTGACTTAGGCCAAACAGTAATTAAAGGCGGAGAGATTCAGGGCGATACAGTTGAAATTTCTTTTACTACGGCGAGCTTGCCCGCTCCGGGGGATACAGTATGGAGCCGAAAATGGACAGCTAAAGAATATGTTGCCAGTCTCAACGAATACCACTTTATGGAAAACCAAACAGGTGTATTTGTGGCTTACCTCCAAAGCCCCTATATACCTTTTTTAAATGAGTTTAACGTTAATGTGGATAGCAGGTCCGGGGCTATCCGGGAAATAGGTCATTACAGCCCCGGTTCAAGTACCTCAGCAACACCGGCAATTAATTTTTATTATAATGCAGGGATAGTAACGGGTTATCCCTCTACGGCAACGAGCCACACGATTTATATAATTGCGGCAGACAAAGTGGCTACTCCAATTCTTCGAAATCTGCTAAAAAATGCTTCCAGTCCTTTCAGCGGACCTCCTCATAATATTAATACTCCCATATCCCGTTATTAGCGGAATAGTTTTATTGGGCTACAATAAAGAAAGGGGCTCGACCAAGGCCCTGCGCAGGGTTCGACAGGCTCACCCCCAGTCTAGTGGACTCAAATCCCCCCACTGTTGTAATTCCCCTCCCTTGGAGGGGTGCCTTTCAGGGCGGGGTGGTCCATTCCTCTCCCTTGGCAAAGGGACTAATTAGGGATGGTGGCACCAGAACCCCTCTAACCCCCTTGCCAAGCCTCTTAAATGAGTATACAATTCAGACCGCAAATCATATTTATCCATTTTCTCAGAGGAGCACCCCCATGAAAAAACAAAAGGACATATTGACGGACATTGGCATAAACAGTATAATATCCAATATCCAATATCCAATATCCAATATCACACTACTTTAGAAAACAAGCAGTTATTTCACCCCCCTACAAACCGTCCCAGACCTTTTTATTCATTTCTCTACCGTCTTTTACCCTTCTTTTTTCTCTCCGTTCTCGGTCTGTTTCTGCACGCCTGCGCCCCGATCTCGGACACGAGTGACCCGGCGGCCAAACCCGCCGATATTTCCTTTTCTGTTAATGCGGTCGCTTCCTCTGTCCAATTCGAGGTGACCGGTGTTCCCGCCCTTACCGATGTGGGGGCCGTTATCCACTTAGCGGCGGAAGCCGCTCCCACCCAAACAGAAGCCCGGGCGAGCAAGGGCTATGTCAGCCTGAGTCTAGAGGCAAACAGCACTCGCAAATTTAGCATCAGCCAACACCACGGCAGTGATTTTACGGATGGTGGTTTTACTCTGGCGGATGTCCTCACACCCAATACAAAATACAAATTATATCTGTATATGCCTTCGACTATTGACTTAGGCCAAACAGTAATTAAAGGCGGAGAGATTCAGGGCGATACAGTTGAAATTTCTTTTACTACGGCAAGCTTGCCCGCTCCGGGAGATGCCGTATGGAGTCGGAAATGGACAGCGAAAGAATATGTTGCCAGTCTCAACAAATACCACTTTATGGAGAGCCAAACAGGTGTATTTGTGGCTTATTTTGAAAGCCCCTATATACCTTTTACTAATGAATTCTCCATTGATATAGACGGATTTCCTCAACCGGTGGGTTATTACAATCCCATTTCAGCTCCCGCAGTAAGACCAGCAGCTAACTTTTATTTGAATATGGGACTAATAACAGGATACCCCTCCAGCACAACAAGCCAAACAACCTATTTGATTATTGCAGATAAAGTGGCTTCTTCTGTTCTTCGGGAGATACTAAAAAATTCTTCCACTCCTTCCGTTGGACTTTCTTATAATCTTCTTACTCCCATATCCCGTTATTAGCGGGATAGTTTTATTGAGATTACAATAAAGAAAGGACCTCTGCCAAGGCCCTGCGCAAGGTTCGACAGGCTCACCTACCGATCCGACAGGCTCAAATAATCCCCACAGTTGTAATTCCCCTCCCTTGGAGGGGTGCCCTTCAGGCCGGGGTGGTCTATTCCCCTCCCTTGGAGGGGTGCTCTTCAGGGCGGGGTGGTCTATTCCCCTCCTCCGGAGGGGTGCCCTTCAGGGCGGGGTGGTCTATCCCCCTCCCTTGGAGGGGTCGGGGTGATCGTCTGTGACACCCCTTGACAAAACTCCAAAACGAATATATAGTCAATTCGTAAATTCACTTTGACCAAAGGAGCATTTTCATGAAAAAAAAAGACGAACTGTTGACTGATATTGGCATAAACAGTATAATATCCAATATCCAATATCCAATATCCAATATCCAACCAATTACTAAAATCTTCATTAATTAATTTTGGCCTTTTATTCAAATCCCCCCCATTATTTTCTCGATTATTTCCCTCTCTTTTTTGCTTTTTTTCCATTTTTTTCATTCATCTGTTTTTTGCCGCCTGTGTCGATCTTGGCACAGAATCTGCTACGACATACACCGTCAGCTTCCAAACGGACGGAGGCAGCCCAATGCCTTCAGTGAAGGTCACCGGCGGCACTACACTTGACACTACACTAAGCAAAACCATAACGGCCCCGACTAAGGCGGCAAGTGGCACCATTACCTACTACTTTGGAGACTGGTACACCGTGGACAAAGCGAAGGGACATACGGGCAAGACCAAGTATGATTATACCAAGCCGGTAACGGGCGATATAACCCTCTACGCTCGCTGGTACACCGAACAACCTGCCGACAAGGCCTCTTTACAGGCACTGATTGCCGGCTTGGGAGATACTGCCGACCTCAACCACATTGACGTGCGTAAAATAACCGATATGAATAAACTCTTCGAAGATAAGAAGACCTTTAATGGGGATATCACGGGTTGGGATGTCTCCAACGTTACTGATATAAACATAATGTTTCATGGTGCTTTAGAATTTAATCAACCCATAGGAGATTGGGATGTCTCCGGTGTTACTAATATGGAGAAGATCTTTAGCAATGCTGTAAAATTTAATCAACCCATAGGAAATTGGGAGGTCTCCGGTGTCACCAACATGGATGGTATGTTTAGTAATGCGTTAGAATTCAATCAACCTATAGGAAATTGGGATGTCTCCGGTGTCACCAACATGAATAGTATGTTCTATATTGCCAAAGCCTTTGACCAGGATATTTCAGGTTGGACCGTAAGCCAGGTAACGGATTATCCATTTATTTTCGGAGGTAGTGGTATTAGCACGGCTCATAAACCCCCCAAATTTCGATAGCATACGGTACGGAAACTTCCAACTGCGTGCGATGCCGGCACGCAGTTGGCTGAATATCTGAGTACCCCCTCTCCCAACGCCCCCCTTGCCAAGCCTCTTAAATGAGTATACAATTCAGGCTGCAAATCACATTTATCCATTTTCTCAGAGGAGCACCCCCATGAAAAAACAAAAGGACATATTGACGGATATTGGCATAAACGGTACAATATCCAATATCCAATATCCAATATCCAATATCACACTACTTTAGAAAACAAGCAGTTACTACTTTCTCTCCCAAACCGTTCCAAACCTTTTTATTCATTTCTTTCTCGTATTTTACCTCTCTTTTTTCTGTCCGTTCTCGGTCTGTCTCTGCCGGCCTGTGCCCCGATCTCGGACACGAGTGACCCGGCGGCCAAACCCGCCGATATTTCCTTTTCTGTTAATGCGGTCGCTTCCTCTGTGCAATTCGAGGTGACCGGTGTTCCGGCTGTTACCGATTTGGGGGCCGTTATCCGCTTAGCGGCGGAAGCTGCTCCGACTCAAACCGAAGCCCAAGCGAGCAAGGGCTATGTCAGCCTGAGTATAGAGGCGAGCAGCACCCGCAAATTTAGCATCAGCCAACATTACCGCAGTGATTTTACAGATGACGGCTTTACTCTGGCCGATGTCCTCACGCCCAATACAAAATACAAATTGTATCTGTATATGCCATCGGCTATTGACTTAACACAAACAGGGATTAAAGGCGGAGCAATTAAGGGCGATACAGTTGAAATTTCCTTTACCACTGCGAGTTTACCCGCTGCGGGGGATACAGTATGGAGCGAGAAATGGACAGCTAAAGAATATGTTGCCAGTCTCAACGAGTACCACTTTATGGAGAACCAAACAGGTATCATTGTACTTTACTTTGAAAGCCCCTATATACCTTTCTTTCATGAGATCACCATTGATGTGGATGGGACTATCCAACCGGTAGGCCGTTACACAGGCAGTTCAATGACCGCAACACCGCTCTACAACTTTTATTTTAATTATGGGTCGGTAGCGGGTTATCCTTCTACAGCAACGAGCCACACCTTCCATATGATTATGGCAGACAACGGGACTTCTGTTCTTCAGAATCGACTAAAAACGTCTTCCATTCCTTCCGGTGGTCCTTCTTACGATCTTCTTATTCCCATATCCCGTTATTAGTTGGCTGGTTTTATTCGAGTTACAATAAAGAAAGGATCTCTGCCAAGGCCCTGCTCAAGGTTCGACAGGCTCACCTACCCGGTCTAATGGACTCAAATAATCCCCACTGCTGTAATTCCCCTCCTGTGGAGAGGTGCCCTTCTGGGCAGGGTAGTCCATTCCCCTCCCTCGGAGGGGTGCCCTTCTGGGCGGGGTGGTCCATTCCCCTCCTGTGGAGGGGTGCCCTTCAGCGCAGGGTGGTCCATTCCCCTCCTGTGGAGGGGTGCCCTTCTGGGCGGGGTGGTCCATTCCCCTCCTGTGGAGGCGTGCCCTTCTGGGCGGGATGGTCCATTCCCCTCCTGTGGAGGCGTGCCCTTCAGGGCGGGGTAGTCCATTCCCCTCCCTCGGAGGCGTGCCCTTCAGGGCGGGATGGTCCATTCCCCTCCCTCGGAGGCGTGCCCTTCAGGGCGGGATGGTCCATTCCCCTCCCTCGGAGGCGTGCCCTTCAGGGCGGGATGGTCCATTCCCCTCCCTCGGAGGCGTGCCCTTCAGGGCGGGGTGGTCCATTCCCCTCCCTTGGCAAAGGGACTAATTAGGGATGGTGGCACCGGAACCCCTCTAAGGCCCACTTGTCAAATATCCGAAATGAATATACAATAGGCTAAAATTACATAAGTTCGGAGGAGTTTTCTTATGAAATATCAAAAAATACTGTTGACCGTTAACCGGCCAAGTGATATAATATCCCATATCCCATATCCCATATCCCATATCCCATATCCTTACCAGTTCTAAAACATATATACAGCTATTTTATCTTTTTCTACTGCCAAATAAATTGAAACTTTCCCAACCTTTTTCCTTTTTCTGTTTGTTTTCCATTCTTCTTATTCATTTGGTTCTCTCCGCCTGTGCCCCGATCTCCGGCGACAGTAAGGACCCGGAACCCCCCGCTCCGATTGTCCTAGACACTTCCGTGGCTTGGGTCTCCATGCGGGAGGGCCTGGTGCAATTTAACAATGGCACCCAAGGAGTCAGAACCATTGGCGTTGTGGCAAGTAAAGAGGCCACAGCCCCTGCCTATGCCAACGTCAGAGACTTGCCCGGTTTTTACACCAGAAAAACCAAAGTGGATGGAACACCGAGAACCGTTTATCTTTCGATGACCGATAAAATGACCACCGCCAAGTTTAATGCGAATGTAACCGTTTCTGTTAATGGACAAGCTACAGACTTTGTCAGTGCCATTGCCGCCGCTCCCGAACTGCTGCACCCGAACACCAACTACTACGCTCATTTTTATGAGATCACAGGCACGACAGGCACAGCCATAAAAAAACTGGAATTTACGACAGAAAATTTTCCTGCCGTCTACCCAAGCTCGGAAGGAACGTACAGCAATGTTTATAACCAAATCAGGGCCGACAGCAGCTCTCCGGCTATAGAATACAAGACTTCTGAAAGTTATTTAATTCCGGCGAGATTTTATTACGTTTCAGTAAGTGGAGCAATGGATCATCAATTCCTACGGGAAACTAATTTCTATCGTATCAGTACAGTTACGGGAACAACACGCCCTTTGGGAAATCCCATGCCGGCAATTTTATTTTATGACTTGTACAATATGACTCCCTCAGGACCTGAGGAGAATTTAACTCTTTGGGACGAAATGATAGGGATAGGTCCGCTTAATACGTATAACTTGAGTGAGCACTGGAGAATTGATCACGCATTTGGGGGGCGAGCCTTTTTATTTTACGACAATAAGAAGGCGGTATCAGTGACCGAGTAGCTGTCCTTCAACAGCTATATTTTATATCCCTGCGGGGCAGGGGTGGCCGCACCCCTGCCCCGTCCAAGGCCCCCCTTGTCAAATCACCTAAATGAACATACAATCAACCTGCAAATCGGCTTTGTTCATTTGCCTATCTTATTCCATTTTCTCCAAAGGAGCACTTTTATGAAAAAACGAGATGATATGTTGACGGCTATCGGTATAAAGAGTAGAATATCCAATATCCAATATCCAATATCCAATATCCAATATCCTTTCAAAATTAGGCTTTCAGCAAACTAAGCCCCTTCTTTTATTTCCCAATATATTCAAATTTCCCTTATTATTTTCCCCATTTTTTTGCCTTTTTTCCATCTTTTTCATTCATCTGTTCTTGGCTTCCTGTGCCCCGATCTCCGGCGACAGTAAGGACCCGGAACCCCCCGCTCCGATTGTCCTAAACACTTCCGTAGCTTGGGTCTCCATGCGGGAGGGCCTGGTGCAATTTGACAATGGTACCCAAGGAGCCGGAACAGTTGGCGTTGTAGTCAGCAAAGAAGATACACCTCCTACTTATGCAAGTGTAAAAGACTTGCCCGGTTTTTACACCAGAAAAACCAAAGCGGACGGGACAGCCAGAACCGTCTATCTTTCGATGACCGATAAAATGACCACCGCCAAGTTTAATGCGAATGTAACCGTTTCTGTTAATGGACAAGCTACAGACTTTGTCAGTGCCATTACTGCCGCTCCGGAACTGCTGCACCCAAATACCAACTACTATGCTTATTTCTACGAGATCACAGGCACGACAGGCACAGCCATAAAAAAACTGGAATTTACAACGGAAAACTGCCCTGCCGTCTACCCAAGCACGGAAGGAACGTACAGCAATGTTTATAACCAAATCAGGGCCGACAGCAGCTCTCCGACTATAGAATACAAGACTTCTGAAAGTTATTTAATTCCGGCGAGGTTTTATTATGTTTCAGTAAGTGGGGCAACGACTCATCAATTCCAACGGAATACTACGTTCTATACTATAAGTACAATTGCCGGAACAACACGCCCTTTAGGCTCTTTAGGAAATTTCGGTCTGGCAAATTTATTTTATGACTTGTACAATATGACTCCCTCAGGACCTGACGAAAACTTAACTCTTTGGGACGAAATGATAGGGATAGGTCCTCTTAATACGCACAATTTGAGTGAGTTCTGGAAAATTGATCACCGATTTGGGGGGAGAGATTTTTTATTTTACGACAATAAGAAGGCGGTATTAGTGACCGAATAGCTGGCCTTAAACAGCTATATTTTATATCCCTGCGGGTTGGGGGTCGGCGGCACCCCTACCCCGTCCAAGACCCACTTGCCATTCAACAAGCTCACCCCCCCAGTCTATGGACTCAAATAATCCCCTCTGTTGTAATTCCCCTCAGCCGGAGGGGTGCCCTTCAGGGCGGGGTGGTCTATCTCCCTCTCTTGGAGGGGGCGGGGGTGGTCACACTCAAATTTGTCTAAGGCCCACTTGTCAAGGTTCGACAAGCTCACCCCCCAGTCTATGGACTCAAATAATCCCCTCTGTTGTAATTCCCCTCCGGCGGAGGGCTGCCCTTCAGGGCGGGGTGGTCTATCCCCCTCTCTTGGAGGGGTCGGGGGTGGTCACACTCAAATTTGTCTAAGGCCCACTTGTCAAGGTTCGACAGGCTCACCCCCCCAGTCTATGGACTCAAATAATCCCCTCTGTTGTAATTCCCCTCCAGCGGAGGGCTGCCCTTCAGGGCGGGGTGGTCTATGCCCCTCTCTTGGAGGGGGCGGGGGTGGTTACACTCAAATTTGTCCAAGGCCCACTTGTCAAGGTTCGACAGGCTCACCTACCACCGACAGGCTACCTCTTGCCAAACCTTTTAAATGAGTATACAATTTAGGTAGCAAATCAACTTTGCCCATTTTCGCATTTTCGTATCTTCTCAGAGGAGCACCCCCATGAAAAAACAAGACCCAATATTGACTGATATTGGCATAAGCAGTCCAATATCCAATATCCAATATCCAATATCCAATATCCAATATCCAATATCCAATATCCAATATCACACTACTTTAGAAAGCAAGCAGCTATTTCCACCCCCTACAAACCGTCTTAAACCTTTTTATTCATTTCCCTATTGTCTTTTACTCTCCCTTTCTCTCTCCGTTCTCGGTCTGTTTCTGCCGGCCTGTGCCCCGCTGTCGGACAGCGAGAACCCGCCGGCCAAACTCCCCGATATTTCTCTCAGTAACACCTTGTATGCTCCGCACTTCATCTACTTTGAAATAACTGTAAATAAAGCCATTGATACCAACTTGGAAGTCGGTTTTCTGATTGGCACCGATGCCGTAGTACCGCAAAATCCGGAAAACAATCAGGGCTATATCAGCAGAACTTTTAGCAGCAGCAATAAAAAACGGCAAGTCTTTTTGTTTATGCACGATACCACCGGCTATACCAACTCGGACGTAGAAAATACCTTTGACAGTTCCGACTTCCTACAAGTAGATACCAATTACTACCTGCATATTGTCAACAGCAGCCTGACAACTTCACCGCAAGCATTCACAACCATGAGCTACGAAACTCTCAATGCTATTGGCAATCCCGTTACAGCACTAAACGGCTTAGCAAGTACCGATCCTGTCGCCATCACCGGAATTATAGAGCGCAAGGCCGATGAACCGACCATCTTCCCCTCTGTAATCTTTGGTAGCGGTTATCGTGCTGCTACAATTCGACAGGGAACCACCGATATAATACTCTGTACGTATACAGCACAAACATGTTACCCTAGTTTTGCCGGTTTGAAAGACTACCGGCACTACCGGAGTGCCGTCGATTATATTACCTTGTTAATAGCCCCAAATGCCCGTACCGGCTCCGGCACATGGTCGGTGGTGACAACCAGTTCAACATATTATCTCCAAATTAACACCATCACAGAGTAAGGAAAAGAGTTCTGCTTTGGCTCAACGATCCGTTATGGGGGCGATCCCTTATGGGGGAGTTGGCTCCCCATGCGTTACGGCTAATCAACCTGCGAGCAAGAGCAACACTTGCTCAATTCTTGCGGCTTTTAGCCTGGGGCCAACTGCTGACGTTTGCCCATCTCTCCGTAATAGATAGCAAACTGAGAGGTTGAAAAGTCCACCTCTAACGTAGCCTCAAAACACCTGCCGGAAACGTCCTTAGTCCACCGAAAATGTAACGTACCTTCACTTGGCGCACTCAGGTCCAGCTTTGCACCGGAGTCTTTGTTGCCGAAGGCCGGGTAACTATTGCGGAAACGCAGCAAGGCCAACTGCTGTAAAACCAATCGGTTTTCCAATCGATCTTCCAATCGATCTTCCAGGTCCGCCAACGATAAGTTCGTCCGGTTAATCTCCTTGTGGCCTTCCCTGTCAGCCTTTTCCGTATCGTTACAGCCGGCAAACAGATCCAGATACCAGACCTGTGGAACCCCCGGCAAAAACAATTGTACGGCTCGCGCCAGTAGCATTTTATTTTCGTCTCCGCCAAGGGCACTAAAAAATGTAGCGTTGACTTGATAATACGAGATTTTCTTGCCGGCAGAATCATACAAATCCTTGATCCGGCCGCCGCGCTGTTGAATCTTTTCTATCAGTGCCGCTATTTCCTCTTCCTCAATCAGACCTTTGATATCCAGCAGGGGAATGCCATCGTGGCAGCCCAGCATGTTGACCGTGCGATAATCGTTCTGCTGAATTTCTGCAATCCATTGCTGCAATTTGCCGGCATTGCCATACTCCAGGCTATAGATGATCAGGCTGGGAAAGAAAAAGTCGTAGATCATATAGCCGGCCTCAGATAGCTGACAGTGAATCATTTCGCTATATGTCGCATGAATCTCCGGCAGCAGCTCCAGGTTGAACTGCCGGGCAATTTCCTGCAATCGGGCCAGGTAGCCCCAGGTGCCCGGCTTGTTGAAAAAATTGCTCTGCCCGGCCTCTTTGTGCAAGTAGGCAAAAGCATCCAGACGTACAATATCAGCTCCATAGTCTTTCAGTTGCCGCAAAGTCTGCTCGTAAAACTGCCAGACCTGCTCGGATTCGGCGTTCAGGTCCATCTGTCCCAAATACACCGTCTTACCTGTCGCATCTTTATCCACACTCTGATAGAACGTATTCCAATAGTAGCGGGAGTTGTCGGCGGAAACAGACGGGCCGTCATCGGGAAGGCGCAAAACCGGCAAGCCGGGTTTGCGCATGAACAGCTTTTCTAAATATTGCGGCTCCGGCACAATGCAGCCTTCCGCATTGTATTGACCCTTTCCGGCCCAAAATTTGTTCCAATCAATAAAAAAATCGACATACGGCGACTCGGGACCTTTTGCCAACAAGTCCTGAAACTGGGGAGACTGCACCGAAAGATGGTTTAAGACAAAATCCAGCTTCAAACGGATACCCATCTGCCCCAATGCTTGCAGATCAGCCCTGCCGGCCAGTGTTTCTTCCAACATATAACTTTGGATAGAGAAACCGCGGTCTAAGTCCGACCGGAATAGCGATGGCAAAATGTAAAACGCCGAGAACGCCCCGGCAAATTTGGGATGTTGCAACAACTCCACAATATTAGATAACTTGCCACCACAACTATCGGGATAGGCATTGAATATTACGCCGTTACCGTTAATCATGGGACGCACCCATATCCGGCTCACAAATATCAGCAGCTTGCAGCATTACGTTGTCCTTGCTGACAATCCATTTCGCCCTGTTTTTTTGGCTCAACAATTGTTGCTGTTCCAGTTCTAATGCCAGCTCAATGAGCGGCGAATCTATGTTGGTATCACGCCCGCGCTTGCGGCGATGCTCCAGCGTTTCCGCCGGCGAGCTGTATAAGTAAATAGGGTAATCAACCCCTTCCAGCCTGACGTTGTTACCGTGTGTCCACTCAATCACCAGAACCTGAATTTGTGTGGCATCAATTTTTTCGTAGGTGACATCTTCCGGACTGCGCCCCATACGTTTCAGTACCAAGCCGGGCTTACCTGCCTTGAAATTGGCAATGACTCGGTTGAGGTAAGAAAAATTAATTTCCTTTTCGCTGCCGAGATAGCCGGCTAAAGCCGCCTTGCCGGCTTCGCGGTACGTTTTGAGCCAGTCGGTCTCCGTTGCACCGGCAAGATCCAGCATTTCCGGTTTCATTTGGGCCAGCTCCCGCATCCAATCGTTAGAAAAATCATCGCGCAGGGAAAGCGCAGTCAACCCATGGTCTCGGTAGCGGCGCAGCCGCTCTTCATCGTTGACAGCAGGTCTGCGATGCGGGTAGTTGTCGCCCGAAAGGACATAGCCCGGACGGCCTTCAAGCCGGAGAAAATGCGCCAACAACGCACCTGTTTCCGACTTGCCGACACCGGAACCACCGTACACCGAAATTACTATTTTGTTCGCACCGTTTATACCTTCTGTACGATCCTGTATTTTGGGGTATCTTTCCAACTCTTGGCTCAATATCGGATGGAGAGTCCGGGCTATGGCAATATGTTGCTCCGTGATCAGAACTTTATCGCCGGGCATGTCCCCTATTTTAATTTGTCGGGTATCATACCATTCCGGATTCATCGTACTGTTCTCCATTGGTCGGCATATTTTAGTAATGTATACGCTCGCAAGAAACTTGACAATGGGTTTGTCATTCCCCTGTCTTTTCGGCCACCTGCACCACTTTGTACAGCAGCGAAGAAGAACCCCGCAAACCCTGCCCTTCTTTTAGAAACCAAAGTATACAAAGTATAAAGGACTACTGGCCGAAGGTATTGGCTTCTTTTAGGTAAGCCAGCTCTTCCGTTGTGGATTCTCGTCCTACTATCCGATTGCGGTGCGGAAAACGGCCAAACTGCTTTATGATTTGATAATGCTCTACGGCGGAATCAAGAGCCGTTGAGTCTTGTTGTTCTACAGCCAACTCGGCCATATACAGTACAGCTTCCATTTGATCTTCCATTTTTTCACTGTGTTCCAGTGGCATGAAAGCAAACAGTCGTTGCATCGGGCTAAGCTGCTGAATAGCACTCTTGTCATTTGAATCCAGCATGGATCGAGTCATAGCCAAAGCTTTTTCTCCATACGCAAAGGCCTGTGCCGTACCACGGAAAATATTGCGGGGGAACTGATCCAACACAATAATCGCCGCCAAAATCTCTTCCGGGCTCTCCCCTGTAAATGTATCTGCTTCTGCATTGAGTTCATCCAGCAAGGTACCAAAATTCTCCTGAATCTGTCGGTCTACATCATCGCTGCGGTGAAACCACTGTTTCAGGGAAAGTTCCTCAAACCAAAATTGCAAGACCTTCTTTTCCCAACCTTTTTGCATAAGCAACTCCTTTCCACAACGTACTCTCGAATGTATAGGAATCACCATCCTTTGCCAAGGTTCGACAGGCTCACCTACCATTTAACAGGCTCACCTGCCATTTGACAGCCTCACCTGCCATTCGACAGGCTCACCTCTTGCCAAGCCTCTTAAATGAGTATACAATTCAGGCAGCAAATCGACTTTGCCCGTTTTCGCATTTTCGTATCTTCCTATCTTCTCAGAGGAGTTCCCCCATGGAAAAACAAAACCAAATATTGACTGACATTGGCATAAACAGTATAATATCCAATATCCAATATCCAATATCCAATATCACACTACTTTAGAAAACAAGCAGTTATTTCACCCCCCTACAAACCATCCTAAACCTTTTTACTCTTTTTTCTGTCGTCTTTTACCACTATTTTTTCTGTCCGTTCTCGGTCTGTTTCTCCCGGCCTGTGCCCCAATTTCGGACAGTAAAGACCCGGAACCCAACCCCGATATTTCCTTTTCCGTCACCGCTGTGGCCTCCTCTCTCCAATTAGAGGTGACCGGTGTTCCGGCTGTTACAGATGTGGGGGCCGTTATCCGCTTAGCGGCGGAAGCCGCTCCGACTCAGACTGAAGCCCGGGCGAGCAAAGGCTATGTCAGCCTCAGTATAGAGGCGGGCAGCACCCGCAAATTCAGTATCAGCCAACATTACGCCAGTGATTTTACGGATGGTGGCTTTACTCTGGACGATGTCCTCACACCCAATGCAAAATACAAATTGTACCTGTATATGCCTTCGACTATTGACCTGGGGCAAACGGAGATTAAAGGCGGAACGATTAAGGGGGATACAGTTGAAATTTCTTTTACCACCGCGAGCTTGCCCGCTGCGGGGGATGCCGTATGGAGCGAGAAACTGGCTGCCAAAGAATATGTTGCCAGTCTCAACGAATACCATTTTATGGAAAACCAAACAGGTGTATTTGTCGCCTATTTTTGGTCATCATTTATACCTCCTGTTATTGATATTGCCACTAAAGATAACAACATAAATCGTGGTTTAGGAAGTCTTGTAGGTAGTATCGTAACACCAGGTCCCGATTATTACTATAATGGAGGAGTAATTACAGGTTATGATTCTACGGTGTCTCAATACACCTACTCAATAGGTGCCGACAAAGTAACTTCTCCAACCATAAGAAACCATATAAAAGTGACTGTCACTCCTCAAAGCGGCCCATTCGTACGATATAATACTGTCGTTAATCGCTATTAGTCGTATAATTTTACTGGGGTTACAATAAAATTAAGGTATGAGGATACACCGTTACATATGGTGTAAGGTTCACCAAACTAACCTACCATTCCCCTCCCTTGAAGGGGTCAGGGGTGGTGGGCAAAGGGACTAATTAGGGGGGGGCACTCAAACCCGCTCTAAGGCCACCCCTTGCCAAGGTTCGACAGGCTCACCTACCATTTGACAGGCTCACCTACCATTCGACAGGCTCACCTACCACCGACAGGCTACCCCTTGCCAAGCCTCTTAAATGAGTATACAATCCAGGCTGCAAATCGACTTTGCCCATTTTCGCATTTTCGTATCTTCTCAGAGGAGCACCCCCATGGAAAAACAAAACCAAATATTGACTGATGTTGGCATAAACAGTATAATATCCAATATCCAATATCCAATATCCAATATCATACTACTTTAGAGAGAAAGCAGTTATTTTCTTGTATATCAACTAGTTACAATCTTTTCCATCCATTTTTCTTACGCCTTCTTCCCTTCCTCTTGCTGTCCGTTCTCGGTCTGTTTCTGCCGGCCTGTGCCCCGATTTCGGACAGTAAAAACCCGGAACCCAACCCCGATATTTCCTTTTCCGTCACCGCTGTGGCCTCCTCTGTGCAATTCGAGGTGACTGGTGTTCCGGCTGTTACCGATATGGGGGCCGTTATCCGCCAGGCGGCGGAAGCCGCTCCGACTCAGACCGAAGCCCGGGCAAGCAAGGGATATGTCAGTCTGAGTATAGAGGCGGGCAGCACCCGCAAATTTAGCATCAGCCAACATTACGGCAGCAACTTTGAAGATGGCGGTTTTACTCTGGACGATGTTCTCACACCCAACACAAAATACAAATTGTACCTGTATATGCCTTCTGCTATTGACTTAGCACAAACAGCCATTAAAGGCGGAGCAATTAAGGGGGATACAGTTGAAATTTCTTTTACTACGGCGAGCTTGCCCGCTGCGGGGGATGCCGTATGGAGCGAGAAGTTGGCAGCCGAAGAATATACAGCAAGCCTCAACGAATACCACTTTATGGAAAACCAAACAGGTGTATTTGTCGCCTACTTTTGGTCATCGTCTATACCTGTTCTTATTGAGAGTAGTACTGCAAACCTCGACAACCGTAATGGTCTGGGAACTTATACTGGTGGCATGCCAAGACTGAATCCTAATTTTTACTATAATGGCGGGGTCATTTCGGGTTATATATCTGCGGAGAATCAATACAGCTATATACTAAGTGCCGACAAATTAGCTTCTTCAATCTTAAGAGACGATATTAAAATGCATGTCACTCTCACGAGAGGAAGCACAAATTATACGACTCTCGTTAATCGCTATTAGTGGTATAATCTATTTGGGTTACAATAAATAATGAACTACGGCCCCTCTAACCCACCCCTTGCCAAGGTTCGACAACCTCACCTACCATTGCCCTCCCCTGGCAGAGGGATTAATATAGGGGTGGTCGTCCAATAGACTCAAATTGTTGTAATTCCCCTCTTTTGGCAAGGTTCGACAGGCTCACCTACCATTCGACAGGCCCACCTGCCACCGACAGGTCACCCCTTGCCAAGCCTCTTAAATGAGTATACAATTCAGGCTGCAAATCGACTTTGCCCATTTTCGTATCTTCTCAGAGGAGCACCCCCATGAAAAAACAAGATCAGATATTGACTGATATTGGCATAAACAGTATAATATCCAATATCCAATATCCAATATCCAATATCACACTACTTTAGAAAACAAGTACTTACAACTTTCTCTCTCCAACCGTCCTAAACTCCTTTATCCATTTCTCTACCGCCTTTTACCACTATTTTTTCTGTCTGTTTTCGGTCTGTTTCTGCCGGCCTGTGCCCCGATTTCGGACACGAGTGACCCGGCGGCCAAAGCCACGGATATGTCCTTTTCCGTCACCGCTGTGGCCTCCTCTGTCCAATTCGAGGTGACCGGTGTTCCGGCCGTTACCGATATGGGGGCCGTTATTCGCTTAGCGGCGGAAGCCGCTCCCACCAAGACTGAAGCGCAAGCGAGCAAGGGCTATGTCAGCCTCAGTATAGAGGCCAACAGCACCCGCAAATTTAGCATCAGCCAACACTATGGCAGTGATTTTACGGATGGCGGTTTTACTCTGGACGATGTCCTCACACCCAATACAAAGTACAAACTGTATCTGTATATGCCTTCTGCTATTGACTTAGCGCAAACAGCTATTAAAGGCGGAGAAATTAAGGAGAACAAGATTGAAATTTCTTTTACCACCGTGAGCTTGCCCGCTGCGGGGGATGCCGTATGGAGCGAAAAATTCGCAGCCAAAGAATATGTTGCCAGTCTAAACGAGTGTCATTTTATGGAAACACAAACGGGTGTAATTGTGGTTTACTTTCAAAGCCCCTATATACCTTTTCTTCAGGAATTCGTCATGAATAATGTAGACGGAATTGCCCGACCGGTGGGTCGTTACGATCCCATTCTAACTCCCGCAGCAAGGCCAACAGCTAATTTTTATTTTAATATGGGACTAATAGCAGGGTATCCCTCTACCGCAGTGAGCCAAACATTCTATATGATTGCGGCAGACAACGGGACTTCTATTCTTAGAGATCTACTGGGAAATGGTATCAGTCCTCCCAGTGGACCTGCTCATGACATCAATAATCCTCCCATATTCCGCTATTAGTTGGATAGTTTTATTGGGGTCACAATAAATAAGGGACCACGGCCCTGCGCAAGGTTCGACAGGCTCACCTACCACCGACAGGCCACCTACCATTTCCCTCCCTTTCAGAGGTTGGGGGTCGTAGCACTAGTCCCCCTCTAAGGCCCCCCTCGCCAAGGTTCGACAAGCTCACCTACCATTCGACAGGCTCACCTGCCACCGACAGGTCACCCCTTGCCAAGCCTCTTAAATGAGTATACAATTCAGGCTGCAAATCGACTTTGTCCATTTTCGTACTTTCCCATTCTCTCAGAGGAGCACCCCCATGAAAAAACAAGATCAGATATTGACTGATATTGGTATAAGCAGTATAATATCCAATATCCAATATCCAATATCCAATATCACACTACTTTAGAAAACAAGCATTTACGACTTTCTCTCCCACACCGTCCTAAACTCCTTTACTCATTTCTTTGTCGTCTTTTACCCTTATTTTTCCTGTCCGTTTTCGGCCTGTTTCTGCCGGCCTGTGCCCCGATCCCGGACACGAGTGACCCGGCGGCCAAAGCCACCGATATCTCCTTTTCCGTCACTGCCGTGGCTTCTTCTGTCCAATTCGAGGTGACCGGTGTTCCGGCTGTTACCGATATGGGGGCCGTTATCCGCCTGGCGGCGGAAGCCGCTCCGACCCAGACCGAAGCCCGGGCGAGCAAGGGCTATGTCAGCCTCAGTATAGAGGCGGGCAGTACGCGCAAATTTAGCATCAGCCAACATTACGGCAGTGATTTTACGGATGGCGGTTTTACGCTTTCAGATGTCCTCACGCCCAATACAAAGTACAAACTGTACCTGTATATGCCTTCGGCTATTGACATGGGGCAAACAGAGATTAAAGGCGGAACGATTAAAGGAGATACAGTTGAAATTTCTTTTACCACCGCGAGCTTACCTGCTGCGGGGAATGCGGTCTGGAGCGAGAAACTGGCAGCCAAAGAATACGTTGCCGGTCTCAACGAATACCATTTTATGGAAAACCAAACGGGTGTATTTGTCTCCTACTTTTGGTCATCGTCTATACCTATCTTGATTGAAGCCAGTACTATAGACCTTATCAACCGTATAGGTCTGGGAAATTATGTCAGTGGTACCTCAACACCGGATTCTCGTTTTTACTATAATAGTGGGGTCATTCCAGGTTATATATCTACGGAGAATCAATACAGCTACATCATCAGTGCTGACAAAATAGCTTCTCCAACCCTAAAAAATGATGTCAAAGTGGTTGTAACTCTCCTACTCAAACCATCCGTACAATATAAGACTATCATTACTCGCTATTAGCGGTATAATTTTATTGGGGTTACACCACATAAGGTGCCACGGCCCCTCTAACCCACTCCCTTGCCAAGGTTCGACAGGCTCACCTACCATTCGACAGGCTCACCTACCATTCGACAGGCTCACCTACCATTCGACAGGCTCACCTACCATTCGACAGGCTCACCTACCATTCGACAGGCTCACCTACCATTCGACAGGCTCACCTACCATTCGACAGGCTCACCTACCACCGACAGGTTCACCTACCATTCCCCTCCCTTTCAGAGGTTGGGGGTCGTAGCACTAGTCCCCCTCTAAGGCCCCCCTTGCCAAGGTTCGACAAGCTCACCTACCATTTGGCAGACTCACCTACCACCGACAGGCGACCTCTTGCCAAGCCTCTTAAATGAGTATACAATTCAGGCTGTAAATCGACTTTGTCCATTTTCGCATTTTCTCATTTTCTCATTTTCGTATCTTCTCAGAGGAGCACCCCCATGAAAAAACAAAACCAAATATTGACTGATGTTGGTATAAGCAGTATAATATCCAATATCCAATATCCAATATCCAATATCACACTACTTTAGAAAACAAGCATTTACGACTTTCTCTCCCACACCGTCCTAAACTCCTTTACTCATTTCTCTGTCGTCTTTTACCCTTCTTTTTTCTGTCCGTTTTCGGTCTGTCTCTGCCGGCCTGTGCCCCAATCCCGGACACGAGTGACCCGGCGGCCAAACCCGCCGATATTTCCTTTTCCGTCAATGCCGTGGCTTCCTCTGTCCAATTCGAGGTGACCGGTGTTTCGGCCGTTACCGATATGGGGGCCGTTATCCGCCTGGCGGCGGAAGCCGCTCCGACCCAGACCGAAGCCCGGGCAAGCAAGGGCTATGTCAGCCTGAGTATAGAGGCGGGCAGCACCCGCAAATTTAGCATCAGCCAACATTACAGCAGCAACTTTGAAGATGATGGCTTTACCCTCGCCGATGTCCTCACACCCGATACAAAATACAAATTGTACCTGTATATGCCTTCGGCTATTGACCTGGGGCAAACGGAGATTAAAGGCGGAACGATTAAGGGGGATACAGTTGAAATTTCTTTTACCACCGCGAGCTTGCCCGCTGCGGGGGATGCCGTATGGAGCGAGAAACTGGCAGCCAAAGAATATGTTGCCAGTCTCAACGAATACCATTTTATGGAGAACCAAACGGGTGTATTTGTCGCCTATTTTTGGTTATCGTTTATACCTCCTGTTATTGATATTGCCACCAAAGATAACAACATAAATCGTGGTTTAGGAAGTATTGTAGGTAATATCGTAACACCAGGCACTGATTATTACTATAATGGAGGAGTAATTACAGGTTATGATTCTACTGTGTCTCAATACACCTACTCAATAGGTGCCGACAAAGTAACTTCTCCAACCATAAGAAACCATATAAAAGTGACTATCACTCCTCAAAGCGGCTCATTCATACGATATAATACTGTCGTTAATCGCTATTAGTCGCATAATTTTATTGGGGTTACAATAAAATTATGGTATGAGGTTCACCAAGCTCACCTACCATTCCCCTCCTTTGGAGGGGTCAGGGGTGGTGGGCAAAGGGACTAATTAGGGGCGGTGGTGCTCAAACCCGCTCTAAGGCCACCCCTTGCCAAGGTTCGACAGCCTCACCTACCATTTGACAGGCCACCTCTTGCCAAGGTTCGACAAGCTCACCTACCACCGACAGGCCACCTCTTGCCAAACTCTTTAAATGAGTATACAATTCAGACTGCAAATCGACTTTGCCCATCTTCTCAGAGGAGCACCCCCATGAAAAAACAAAATCAAATATTGACTGATGTTGGTATAAGCAGTATAATATCCAATATCCAATATCCAATATCCAATATCACACTACTTTAGAAAACAAGCATTTACGACTTTCTCTCCCATACCGTCCTAAACTCCTTTATTCATTTTTTTACCGTCTTTTACCCTTCTTTTTTCTGTCCGTTCTCGGTCTGTTTCTGCCGGCCTGTGCCCCGATCTCGGACACGAATGACCCGGCGGCCAAAGCCACCGATATTTCCTTTTCCGTCACCGCTGTGGCCTCCTCTGTGCAATTCGAGGTGACCGGTGTTCCGGCTGTTACCGATATGGGGGCCGTTATCCGCTTAGCGGCGGAAGCCGCTCCGACTCAGACTGAAGCCCGGGCCAGCAAGGGCTATGTCAGCCTGAGTATAGAGGCGGGCAGCACCCGCAAATTTAGCATCAGCCAACACTATGGTAGTAACTTTACGGATGATGGCTTTACTCTGACCGATGTCCTCACACCCAATACAAAATACAAACTGTACCTGTATATGCCTTCGGTTATTGACTTAGTTCAAACGGAGATTAAAGGCGGAACAATTAAGGGGGATACAGTTGAAATTTCTTTTACTACCTCGAGCTTGCCCCCTGCGAGGGATCCACTATGGAGCGAAAAATTCGCAGCCAAAGAATATGTTGCCAGTCTCAATGAATACCATTTTATGGAGAATCAAACGGGTGTCATTGTACTTTACGTTCAAAGCCCCTATATACCTTTTCAGCATGAGTTTGCCGTTAATAATGTGAATGGGACTATTGAAACGATAGGCCGTTACACCGGCAGTTTAATGACCGCAACAGCAGTCCACAACTTTTATTTTAATTATGGGTTAGTCGGAGGTTATCCCTCTACGGCAACGAGCCACACGTTCTATATGATTGCGGCAGACAACGGAACTGCGGTTCTTCGGAATCTGCTAAAAACTTCTTCCATTCCTCCCAGAGGACTTTCTACTGACATTTTAATTCCCATATCCCGTTATTAATTGGGTCGTTTTTATTGTTTTTATTGGAGTTACAGTAAAGAAAAGATCTCTGCCAAGACCCTGCCCAAGGTTCGACAGGCTCACCTACCATTCGACAGGCTCACCTACCATTTGACAGGCTCACCTACCACGGACAGGCACCTCTTGCCAAGGTTCGACAAGCTCACCTACCACCGACAGGCCACCTACCATTCCCCTCCCTTTCAGAGGTTGGGGGTCGTAGCACTAGCCCCCCTCTAAGGCCCCCCTTGCCAAGCCTCTTAAATGAGTATACAATTCAGACTGCAAATTGACTTTGCCCATTTTCGCATTTTCGTATCTTCGTATCTTCTCAGAGGAGTTCTCCCATGGAAAAACAAAACCAAATATTGACTGACATTGGTATAAACAGTATAATATCCAATATCCAATATCCAATATCCAATATCATACTACTTTAGAGAGAAAGCAGTTATTTTCTTGTATATCAACTAGTTACAATCTTTTCCATTCATTTTTCTTACGCCTTCTTCCCTTCCTTTTGCTGTCCGTTCTCGGTCTGTCTCTGCCGGCCTGTGCCCCGATTTCAGACAGTAAAGACCCGGAACCCAACCCCGATATTTCCTTTTCCGTCACCGCTGTAGCCTCCTCTGTCCAATTCGAGGTGACCGGTGTTCCGGCCGTTACCGATATGGGGGCCGTTATCCGTCTCGCGGCGGAAGCCGCTCCCACCAAGACTGAAGCCCAAGCGAGCAAGGGCTATGTCAGCCTCAGTATAGAGGCGGGCAGTACCCGCAAATTTAGTATCAGCCAACATTACGGCAGTGATTTTACGGATGGCGGTTTTACTCTGGCCGATGTCCTCACACCCAATACAAAATACAAATTGTACCTGTATATCCCTTCGGCTATTGACCCGGGGCAAACAGAGATTAAAGGCGGAACGATTAAGGGGGATACAGTTGAAATTTCTTTTACTACCGCGAGCTTACCCCCTGCGGGGGATGCCGTATGGAGCGAAAAATTCGCATCCAAAGAATCTGTTGCCAGTCTCAACGAATACCATTTTATGGAAAACCAAACAGGTGTATTTGTCGCTTATTTTGAAAGCCCCTATATACCTTTTCTGCATGAGCTCTCCATTGATAATGTAGATGGTTCTTCGACAGCAGTTGGTCGTTATAGTGGCAGTTCAATGACAGCAACACCACGTTCCAACTTTTATTTTAATTATGAATTAATAGCCGGTTATCCCTCTACAGCAACGAGCCACACGTTCTATATGATTGCGGCAGACAACGGAACTTCTATTCTTCGAGATCTACTAAAAAATTCTAACACTCCTGACAGTGGACCTAGTTATATCATTACCATTCCCATATCCCGTTATTAATTGGGTCGTTTTTATTGTTTTTATTGGAGTTACAGTAAAGAAAAGATCTCTGCCAAGACCCTGCCCAAGGTTCGACAGGCTCACCTACCATTCGACAGGCCACCTACCCTTCCACTCCCTTGGAAGGGGTCAGGGGTGGCGGGCAAGAGGGCTAATATAGGGGTGGTGGTTCGGGGTGGTCGTCTTACGCTGTAATCCGTCGATTGATTTTGGGTCTGTCAAAAAATGTCTGTTCCGCAGAGACTGCACCTATAGCAAATGATTCGGTAAACTCCGTTGCGGGGAAAAACGGTGACGGCACTGTAACAACACGGTAACTATGCCGGATGCAAAATCTTCGATAATCCAACCAAAAGTAACCGAAAATAACTTTGAGGAGATAATTTCTATGAGCAAAGAACGTATCCATACCGATGCCGCCCCGGCGGCAGTCGGCCCCTACTCACAGGCAAACGCTTTGGGTAATTTGGTCTTCACTTCGGGGCAGATTCCCCTGAATGTGGCCGGCGAAGTCGAGGGACAAGACATCGGAGAGCAGAGCCACCGGGTGATGCTCAACCTGAAAGCCGTGCTGGAGGCTGCCGGTTCATCCCTGGAAAAAGTGCTGAAAACGACCTGCTACCTGAGTGACATCCAATCTTTTGCCGAATTTAATGCCGTCTATGCTGCCTACTTTAAGGAACCGTTTCCGGCCCGCAGTTGCTTTGCTGTCAAGGACCTGCCCAAAGGTGTACTGGTCGAAGTGGAAGCTATCGCCTACCGTTAGCGGACTATATCCCGAACTGCTCCGGCCCCGGAGCAGTTCGGGAAGAATATGGAGGAATACTATGGCCAAACTGATTCAACCTCGTGTTTTGAAAGGCTTTCGAGACTCTCTGCCCTACGGCCCGCAGGGCGAAAAACGCCGCCGCCGCATGATTTCCAAACTGGGTGATTTGTTTGAACTGGGCGGCTTTGACCCCATTGATACGCCGGCGTTGGAGCTGGCGGAAATCCTGCTGGGCAAGGCCGGCGGCGAAACAGAAAAGCAGGTCTACCGCTTTCAGGACAATGGCGGGCGCGATGTGGCATTGCGTTTTGACCTGACGGTACCATTCTCCCGTTTTGTGGTGCAACATGCCGGGGACTTGGACTTTCCGTTCAAGCGTTACCACATTGCCAAGGTCTGGCGCGGCGAAAACGCCCAGCGAGGCCGCTACCGCGAATTTTTCCAGTGTGACTTTGATATTGTCGGAGATGGGAGTATCCTGGCCGATTTATGCATATTGCAGATGGTCCACAATGCCCTCCGCGCATTGCAGCAAGACTACCCCGCCTTGGGACCCATGCGCATCCACGTCAATCACCGGGGTCTGTTGGCCGCCTTCTGGAACGTTTGCGGGGTGGAGCCTGAGCGGCGCAGCCCGGCACTGCGAATCATCGACAAGCTGCACAAAATTGGTTGCGAAGCCGCGCGCCGGGAATTGGAGGCCCTTCTGGGGCCGAAAATTACGGAGGCTCTGCTGGCCTGTCTGGGCCTGTCTTCCGAAGAAACAGGGCAAGACCGTTCCGCACTTGTCAAGCTTTCGGAGTCTCCGGACGAACCGGAACGTCTGCGAGTTCTGTTGCAGGAATTAGCCGGCGGTGAGCTGCCCGTTGAGGCCCAAAACGCCTTGGCCGAACTGCGCCAAATAGCCGCCTTTGCCAAAGAAAGCAGCCTAAATCTGTACTTTGACCCGAGCATTGCCCGCGGTTTGGATTACTATACCGGCATGGTCTTTGAAACATTTCCGGAGAATTTGCCGGATCTGGGTTCTGTTTGCTCCGGCGGCCGCTACGACAAATTGACGCAGATGTACAGCAAGGCCGAAATACCGGGTGTCGGTGGCTCCATTGGGCTGGACCGCCTACTGGCAGGGCTGGAGGAACTGGAGCAGAGCCATGCCCCGGACAAAGCTGCCACACCGGATTCTGACGAGTCTTCTTTGATTATCAGCCTTGATCCGGACTGGAAGACCGCCAATATTGACGGCGAAAAAGAAGATCAGGCCCGGTTGGCCTGTATTCAGTTGAGCCGGGAATTGCAGCAAAATCATTTGTCCTGTGATGTGGTGCCACTTGTCAAAAAAATGAATGCTTTGTTTCAGCGAGCGGAAAACAGAAACTGCCGCTACCTGCTGCTGTTGAAACCGGATTTCCGCTGGCAGTTGCGCAACTTGCAAAACCGGGAAAGCAAGCTACTACAATCGGCTGTGGAAATTTTGCAAACAATTCGGCCGGAATCCGGGCCGTAGTCAGGCCCGGACCGGGCTCAATCCCGGGCATACTTGGGGCTCTCGCGAGCCCAGTGTTTGGCCCAGTGCCCGGTTGCGTAACGCAGGACAAAGGCCCCGTTGCAAACCAAGACAAATACAACAAAAAAAGTCCAAATCGGGATGGCCCCCAAGCCAAGCACTTTCAGCATTATCAACGTCCCTGCCAACAGCAAAAAATGCATAGATACGGCAATCAACATCACGGCAAAAGTGTCTCCGGCCCCGGTTAGGGCACCACGCATCACCATGCCCAAAGCATCGGCCAGCAGATAGAACGTTGCCAGACGCAGCATTGTGCGGCTCATGTCCAGCAAAGCCTCTTGATTTGCCGTGCCTTCAGGGATAAAGGCACGGCTGAGCAAATCCGGTGCAAAAATAAACCACAGACTGATGAAACCGGAAAATGCCAGCGCGGCCCCCAGAATTAGCTTGGTGAAGTGCCGGGCCATGGCCACATCTCCGGCTCCCAGGCTCCGGCCCACCAAGGTCGTGGTGGCCGTACCAATGCCCATCAGCAAAGTGAAGTTACACAAGTCCCAACTAAAAGTGATGGTGCCCGCTGCCGCCACCAAAGGGCTGATAGAGTAAAGCAGCATCAAAAAGGCGTTAAAGGAGAAGACGGTCAGGAAACCTTCCAGCGAGGCCGGAAGGCCGAAGCGCAGCATCTCCCGGTGGATATTGGGGCGGAAACGCCAAGCTTCCCTGATCCGGTACTCGCGCTTCTGGCGCAGAAATAGCAGCATCAGCAGGCTGAATGTCAGGAATTGGGCCACCACTGTGGCCGCAGCCGCACCGGCTATGCCGGTGGGAAGCCCCAGATCCCCGGGTCGCAGCCCCCGGGCACCAAGGCCAAACCCCTCAAACAGGCCGGGCAGCAAGGGCACGTCAAAAATGAACCAGTAGTCCAGAGGGATATTGAGAGCCATCCCAATGAAGGAAACCTTCATGACCAAGCCGGAGCGATTGCTTGCGATAAAAAAGCTGTTCAAAGGCAGGCGCAGCAAGGCAAAGACAGCTCCGCCAATCAAAACTCGCGAATATTGCCATTCGGCCCCGGCCAAGGCCGGGTCATGTTTCATCCACTCCAGCGCAGCGGGCACAAAGCGGGAGAAAAAAAGCATTAACGGGTAGTAGAGGATGGCCCAGTACATGGCCTGTGTCACCACTTGGGCACAGCGCGGCAGGTCTTTCCTGCCAAAGTTTTGGGAAGCTATGGCATTGGTGTATAGGAGCAGGCCCATCACCGGAGCCTGTGCCAGCAGGGTAATAACAGCACCACCCATAGAGCCGCCCAGCAATATTCCGCCCTCAGCCCCCTCGCCGAAGCGGGACAGGAACAGCCGATCCACCATCATCATCACGGTGTCAACGGCATTGACGAGCACGACAGGATAGGCCAGACGAAATATTTTTTTATAACTGTCGAGCACAACCAGCCGGTTTGCCTGATCGGCACCTATTTTCGGTTTTGTCGTTGAATCGAACAGGTTTTTATAGTCTGGCATATCTCGGCAGCATAGTGTTTTTATTATGGTGCCGGAAGCAGATCAATTTCTTTATTCTGCCGGATCTTGCCCTTTAGACTTTATCACTTAGACTTTATCACTTGGACTTTAGTACTTAGATTTTGTCGGGTCTGTTTCTCGTATGCAATGCCAAAGAGACTATACGGCCGCCCTTATTATCGTCCATGCCATTTTCCTTGTTGCGGTTCTTGCTATTGCCCTTGCTCAGGCCCTTGTTATTGTCCTTGCTTCGGCCTGTCCAAGAGTTTCTGTGCTGCCGAACGCTGGCTGCCCTTCAGTTGCCTTACCAGATTTTCCAGACGCTCCTGATCCCTGAAGCCTCGCTGAATTGCGACCTTGAGGTTTTGCTGCCCCAACACCGGATTATTCAACTTCAAATAATAGAGCTCTGCCAACAAATAAGAAGCAAGAGGAGTATTGGACAAGGATTTTTCAAACAGCTTAAAAACTTCCGGAACCTTCTCGTACAAATCTTTTCCCGTATAAAAATCATAGGCATCCTGAAAAACCTTCTCATTGCTGCTGCTCTCGGAAAAATACTCCTCGTACAGAACCATCGATTTCTCTTCATTACCCAGATAAAGCTCGTTTAAAGCCGAAAAGCGACGCAACTCTTTCGGCATATTATTGGCCGGCTGCAACTCCGTCACCTTATCGAACGCTTTCTGAGAAGCCTCATAATCACCGACACGCTGCTCGACAATCCCCAGATTGTAGTACGTCTGCGGATTATATTCATTTATTGCTATCGATCTGCGGTACCAGGTTGCCGCAGTATCATATTTCTCCGCCCGAAAGTTAAGGTAACCCAAAGCAGACAGACACAACGTATTGCGTGCATCAACTCCATAGGACCGCAACAACTGCTGTTCTGCTTTCTCATAGTCTCTCACCTCGATCAGGGCCAAACCATAATTCAAATGTATGACTTTCAGGTTCCGGTCCTGCTTCAAGGCTAAATCATAATAGGAAACCGCTCGTTTATAGTCTTTATCATTATAGTAGTCGGTTGCAATATTGTAGTAACGCTCCGCAAACTGACGGTTCACAGTACTCGCGCAGGAGAAAAGCACCAAAAACACAAGCACCGGGAGGCTCCGGCAAGCTCCAAAAATAACAGACCGTAAAACTGTCGGCAAGTTCATAATCAACCCCAACATCAACCGAGTACACTTTGTTCAATACAGCGAATCTGTCGACGATACAATGAAGATATATTGCTGCCATAATCAGCAATGAGCTGGATCAAATTGCGTGGTTGAAACAGATCGACACCGTTCAGTCTGTCCCCCGCATCTCCCAGCCCGGGCATAATGTAAGAATGTTCGTTGAGCATTGGATCCATCCACAGAGTGTAGAGGGAAACCCAAGGTATGACCCGCGCAATATTAATCGCACCCGAAAGGTTGGTAATCACGTGAATCAGAGACACCTTGCGCGGCCGGATATTCATTTCCTCTAAGTAGCGCAGAATAGTCAGAATGCTCCCGCCGGTGGCGTGCATCGGGTCCGCAAACAACAGGTGGGCATCGGCCAGATCCTCCTTGCGGAAATAGGAATGGTCCAAGTCAATAACATAATTTAACTCCGGGCCTTCTTCATCCCGCTTAATGCGAAACAAGGCAAACGGAGTCATGTGGGAGGACGAAGAATACTCCTCAATTTCCTTGCTCAGGATCATGGACGGCAGCAGAGCCCCGCGCAGCATTACGCACATCACCGTCTTTTCAATCTGCCTGTCGACACTCGGGACGCGGTGCACTGCGTAATTTGGGCACGGGTCAGTCACCGGTGTTTCTGCCAAAATATAGTTTCGTTCTGCCGGATGACTGCGTATGAACACCTGTTTGAACAATAGCTCATAAGCCCGCTGAATATAATAGGTAAACTCTTCCTGCCTTGTCTGAGTACTGCGCAATTTGGCAATCAAACGCGAAACTTCACCCCGCTGCTCTTCATTCTCGGTATCAAAAGAATAGACGTGCAGATTGGGCTCTCTGCCAACCATGGCCTCAATCTTTTTGCCCAGCAGTTCATAGCTCCGAATCAGCTCTTCTTTCACTGCGTCTTGTTCCGGCTTTACCATCATCAGACCTTGGCCCCGGCCTCCGGCCAACTGCGCCGAACTTGGCAATATCTGGTCTTGGTACAGCTCGGCAATCTCCCGCAAGGCCTCGCGGTCCTCCTTGCTCAGGGCACTCTCTATTTCGCCGGCTGCAATCGAATACGTCTGTGTCATCGGCCTCCGTCCTATAATCTCTTTCGGTTTCGCTATCATACCTGTTTTGCCGCCGTCTGTCTTCCTGAAGCCGGACGGACTTCTCTAACAGAGCCCCGTACTTCCCCTACGGACCTTCCTATCAACCTTCTCTACGGACCTTCCCACAGACCTCCCTGCCTGCCTAGCCTCCATGCTCCGCCCAAAACAAACGCAGGTCTTCGCGGTACTCCCGGCGCAGCACATCCTCAATGTAACAGCCCGACTGCGGGGTTGCGGCGGCATACAATTCAAAAAGCTGAAAATCGAGCACCGAAACAATCTCCCCAAGGTCTGCGGGCCGTTCTGTGGCCAGACGCTCTGTGGATGTCCCCGCCTCACTCCGATCGGGTTGCGCCGTGCCGTCCGGACTAAGTCCGCAAAGCCGGGACAGAGGTCCAAAAGCCAAAAACAATAACAGCTCCGCAGCACTGCAACGGAAGCCGGAACCGGAAGCCGGGCCGGAACTGTTTTCCCTGCCTCGGAGCCGAAACAGCAGCAAAGACTTGGCCCTGGGGCTGAAGCGCGGAAGGCTCCAAGGCAGTGGCAAAAAAAGCGGTCCGCAAGCCAAGCCATCCGATACCGCTTCGGACACCACTTCCGGCAACATCCCACAAATATAATTTTTGATCCGGGCCCCGGAACCGGCCAGACTTTGTCCTGCCGGTTCCGGACTGAGTACCAAGGCACTGCGCGATTGGGCGACAAAATGATTTTCGTACCAGAGAGGGAGTGCAGACTTCTCGGCAAAAAAACACTCGATTAACTGCCTCTGTCCCTGTAGTTTGAGGCTGAGCAGCAAACCGAGAGGGATCTGCCGGAGCAGCAGCGCAGCGCGTTGCTCCGGCAGATCCCTCTCGGCCGACCGCAGCAGGCTGCGGTACTTCTGCATCTCGGAACGCAGTCCGGCGAGCAGGACCCTGATATGTGCGTCTTTGTCGTCTTTCTCGCCTTGGCTATCTTTATTATCTTGGCCACCTTGCCCATCTTGGCAACCTTGGACAACAGAAGCCAAGCCGAACGGGCCTTGCAGCAGAAAATACAAACTACTCTGCAACAAAATATTCAAATCGCTGCCGCAATCTGTGGCTAACCCAATAAGCTCCGATTGAAGAAACTCCGCCAAGCCCGGCGAGGCTTCCGAAGACAAACACGGCAGAAAAGACGGCATTGTGTGATTCAAATCCGGCGACATAATCGATTCAAGGCCAAAATCAAGGAAAGAAATTGGGGATGGTATAACGGGGAAAAGGGAGAGGCACCCATTTCCGTAAATCGCGCAGCGGCGTTCGGGCCCAGCCAATGTATATTTTTGCCGTCAACTCACCGATCAAATAGCGGTTTTTATACCAACTGATCACAATCCCGTTGTATTTTTTAAACTTTCTGCGGTTTCGTTTTGTGCTGTATCTTTGGGCCAGCAGCTCCTGTTTGACACCCAATTCTTCCACCCCGACCAACAATTGCGAATATTCGGGCGAATACAAGATTAGCCCACTGTGCTGGAAATGCGAAATCAACATGACGTAGATCAGAGCCAACGTTTCAATGTTTCCGACTCCCGCAGCCAAGGCATCCCCGGGCAATTCCAGAGGCACCTTTAGCGAGGCCGCCTTCTTCCTGTCCGAATCCAGCAGCATTACCTGCAAGTCGTAAAGCAAATATTCATAGGTAGGCAGCCTTTCCTTCCTCGGCTCAGCACTGGCCAATTCCCGGTATTTATTTTCCAGAAACTTGGCCAGATTCCGGAAAAATTGGTAGTTCTGGCGAAAATTCATATAGTAAAAGCGCACAAGCGCGTAAGAGTACAACTTGGGTATCGTCGCGTCCAAAATCCGCTTCTCGCGCTTCAACACATCCCGGGCCACCTGCTCTGCCGTCGGTTTCTGCTGAGTGCGGAAACTGTGCGGGCCCAAGTACCAAGTGGTAAATCGCATTGGAGTCCGGCCGGAATCAACCCTCGGTGCTTTGCCACTCCCCGCCCCGCCTGCTCCGTCCTCAGATTCCGGATTCTGCGCTTTCTCTTGCGCCTGCGTCTTTCGGTGCAGGAAAAAACCGGAAACAGGGCCTTGGTTCCAGTGGTTATGGCCTTCAAAGCCGAACGAATCCAATACGGAATACTGGATATCCAGTTCCAGAGGGGTTGCATTTCGAGGTCCGATACTGGCTACCCGGTAAGCATATTGCGCACCATAAAAATAAAAGACATAGGCGACAGCGTTCGCTTTCTCTTTATTGGGCTCCGCATCTTCCTTACTTTCGGCCGTCTCCAACCGACCTTCCAACTCCAGGGGTAAATCTTCTCCGGCACTTCTTGCCGGCGGGATGGTCGGATTCTCCGGCATCTCCTCGGAGTGATAATCAATGCGGGCCAACAGTACATCGTAACCCAGATGCCTGTAGCGGCTCACCACGCCATCGCCCTTAAGCTCCTGTAAATGGCGTGTGTACATCGTGTTGGAGCTTTCCACCTCACGACGCTCCCAAGCTACAATCTCCAAGCTCAAACGCCGGTCCAGGCTCCTAAAGAGTTGTAAACGCCCACTGTCATCACCGACCTCGGGCAGCCAACTGGCCAATACATTCACCGAATACCGCCAACGGTAATTGTTAATTTCTTTAGCCCACAGGGACGCAGTGCCCAAAGAGCAAAAAACAATAAGGGAGAGAATGTACTTAACGCGTACCATTGATCGAAGACAGGGGAGCAAAAAAACCAAGCTCATCCTTGCCGCTGCGGCGCACATAGCGCACCGAAACCTCCACCGGGATATAGCGTCTGGCGAGGTCTGTGTAAACCGTTGAGTCATAATTCAGAGTATAATAGCCGGCCAGTGCTTTGCGATTCTCTTTTATATCCTGACCAAAGTTTCTGACATTGGCGTTGGTATACAGTTTGCCATTCGTGTTATTCACCAAGTAGGAAACGATCTTATTATCTTCTGAAAGAATCCCATACATATTGCTATTCTGCAATTTCAGGTAACTTTTCAGGTCAGAAATGTTATACGTTTCCGCAGCAATCTTATCCGTATCACCGGAGACAAAAACAATAATTTTCTTCTGACGAAACTGAACCATACTGTCGAGCGTAAAGCGCAGAGAAATATCAAAATTTGCCTCGGGCGAGTCACCGCCTTCCGGTTCACGATAATTGCTAAGCTTATCGTCCACATCCCGAGTGAAATTTGTCAGAACACGCGGATCCTTGCCCCCCTGTACCAACAGAAAGCTGTCAGAAGGCAGGACTTTCCCTGTAATCTCCTCAATCGCATCTCTGTACCCCTCAATTTTACTGCCCAAAATAATGGCCAAAGCAATCGAGGGGTCACCGACACCGGTGTAGATCAAGTCCACCAATTGCGCCTTGTTATTCTCCATAATTTGGAAATTCTTTCTTCCAAGTCCCACAATAGGAGTACCTTCTCGATCTTCCACTAAAACATCAACACTAATCTTTGGATACTTACGAGTTATAACACGATCAATTTGAACAAATAAATCCGTATATAATTTATTAATCGGTGTGATAAAATCAATTTCTTTATTAGAAAAGTCAACAGCAAAAATATTTAGATTACGGTCATAATTCAAATCTATGTATTTTTGTTTTTTATCACCCGTATAAATAGTTTTCAGAACATTCCTGTCAAAATCGTAGAGCTTAATTCGGTTGCCGTCTGCAATGAGCAAATTGCCTTCCAATGTCACTAGCAGAGACTCCGGGGAGCTTAGCTCAGAGTTCGGAAAAGTCTCCAGATAGCCGCCTTCCTGATCAAAAACGAATATTCTCTGCTGTAAAGTGTCAGAGACATAAACCTTGTTCTCCCGTACAACCAATCCTGTCGGGCCTTTCAAACCGGGAAAACGGCCCTGCGCCGCACCAAAAGTGAAGATGAAATTTCCATCATAGTCCATCTTGACAATGCGTCGGTTGCCCCAGTCTGTGACATAGAAGTAACCATCACCCGAATCAGTCAAATGTTGCGGACCCAGAAAATTCTCCGGGCCGTTGCCCTTGCTGCCAACTTCCTTGTAGGGGTAGCCCCTCTCATCACAGAACAGCAGGGAATTGGTACCCTCTTGGCTAAGAATGAAACCCTGGCCTTTCGGCCGCAACAAAATATCAAACGGATGGTCGTAGACTTGTGTCAGAGAACCACGGAGCAGAGACTTTACAGCACCATTGGTATCCAAGGTGACGACCTTGCTGTCCCGATAATCGACAATATAAATCTCGTCGCGGTCCGGAGATGTCCGGGCCGCAGTCGGACCCACGAAATAGGCTCTGCGCCTACTCGGTTCCAATTTCATAAACAGCGAATATTGGTCAGGTGCATTCAATTGCGAAGCTTGGCGATAACGATAGTCCAAAGTCTCGTAGAAACTCTTCAAACTGGCCTTTGCTTCGTTCCGGTCAATCAGAGTTTTCCACTGCTCCAACCCAAGCCACACATAACCGCTGGAGTAGTAGCTGCGGCCCAACCAAAATACCGCATCCGGGTTTTCCGGGCGCAGGGCCAACGAATGTTCCAAAGCAACGATTGCACGGTTATAATAACCATAGTTAAAGGCATTCACACCCAATCGGAAATTTTCTCTGGCCTGAATGGTATCGTATTCAGCCCGGCCCTCTCCGCTCTGGGCAAACAGCAGACTCCTTGCAGCAAAATACGCAATGACGGAAATACCGAAAAGCAGCAGCAGTCGAACAGTAAGAACTCTTGCGATACTGAGACCAGACAGGACTGAAACATGGGCTCTCATGCACTCTCCTCACGGCCATAAGCCGGAAATAACGCTAAATCCCTCAGAGGATACTCTCCCGGAGTACATCCCCTCCCCTCCAAAAATCCCCGTTGCTTTACTACGTCTTACACCTTACAACGGCAGGTTTTTACAACAGCGCGTTTCCCCGGCACGTTGAGCAGCGGGAAAGCCTCGCCGCTCGGCAAGATTTGTACCGGAGATAAGAATCGGAGTTTCACTTTTTCACTATTGCCAAAAATGTTGTTAAATCGTCCGTCCGGTATCGAAAATAATTTTAAAAGAAACCTTAAAAAAAACCTTTAAAATTGTACTGCAAAATTACACTGCAAGGGACTGCAAGCGGGTCCAACACACAAAATGAGCGAACGGCCAAAGATTATCATTTTTCTGCTGTTTAGCAAAGTGAAAACGAATATCCGCCATAAATCCGCCGGAAACATGGGAGAACATTCAACCGAACAGGGCTTGGCAAGGGCGTTCCGTACACCGCCGCTGCGCGGTGCTGTAATTCCCTCTCCGAATACGAACCCGAATACTTCTAAATATTTGCAAAAAGCCCGGATTCCTTTGATCCATCACTCTTCCCTTCTCAACTCTCCGCAGCTCCCTTGCTCTATCTGCTCTCTTTCTCAGGGGCAGGCCCCACCAAACACTTTTATTTATTTTGTCCCGAAGATTCCCGCCCGGACAATCTGTGTCATCGCCCGCTCTGCCCTTTCTGACGGACGCAGGCACAAAGGTTCGGGCAAGGAGCCGTCTGCCTGGTTCGAGGCCGAATACAAGGCCGACTGATAAGGCAGCGGCTGCAAAGCGTGAAACGAACCCAAACTGATACTAATCTGAGAACGTGCATCAATTAACGTATCCACGCCCGGGGAGGGCGACCGTTTGGGGTCAATTTTGCCGCAAAGCATGTATTGGTCTTCGCCAACTTTCTGTAGGGTGTTCTGATAATGTCTCTGTTCAAACCGACCGGCAAGACAGATTTCCCCACTATTGCAGTCCGCCGGGATATTGACATTCAGAAAGCCCATAAAAGAGCCGCTCTCAGCTCCGCTGCTTTCCGTCAATTCACAGGCTTGAAACAAGTTGTCGAGATGCTGCTCCAACAGTGCGGCAAAGGCGATAAAGTCTGGCTCCCGGTAGGGAGGGGAGGCACTGTAAGACAGTGCCAGAGACGGCAAACCCCACTTACAGGCTTCGCGCGCAGCCCCGGCAGTCCCCGAATACCAAAGGTCATCGCTCAGGTTGGCACCGGCATTGATGCCGGAAATCACGGCATCCGGGCGAAACGGCAGAATGCCGTGCAGAGCAAACAGTACGCAGTCCACCGGCGTGCCGGAGCAGGACCAACTGCGCCGATCCAATACCTGAAATTCCAGACTCTTGCCCAGAGTCAGCTTCATGCCGACACCGCTCTGATTCTCCCGAGGCGCAATACTCCAGACCTCATGGCCCAATTTTTCGAGGATCTTTCTGAGGCTGCGATGGCCCGGATGGCCGTAGCCATCGTCATTAGTGATTAATATTTTCATAGAAAACTGCAACAAACAACGTACGGCCTGATAGTCGACCGTATCCTGTAAATCTTAAGGGATTTCGTCTCCCGGCAAGTTTGTTTCAGGGGAACAAGGCAGGGCAAAACAGAATTTGGCACCAACCCTCTGAATATCCGAATACTCAGGAAATGGATACGTAGACAAATGGCTTTCATCAGCCCATATCCGGCCACCATGCAGCTCCACAAAACTCTTCGAGATGGCCAAACCCAAGCCGCTGCCACCGGATTTGTGATTGCGGTCATCGTCGACGCGGAAAAACCGCTCAAATACCGGTTCTCTCTTTTCCTCAGAGATACCACAACCCGTATCTGCCACTGAAAACAGCACATAATCTTTATCCGGATCCAAGCACCGGCCATACTTCTCTGTCTCCGCACAATGGCTAGGATGCCTGCGATCCAGGTACCAACCCGCCAGTTCAACCTGCCCTCCTTCCGGAGTATAGCGCATGGCATTGACCAGGCAGTTGGCAAAAACCTGGTGCAAACGGCGGGCATCTCCATGAATGTACATCTTCTCTTTAGAAATAGTAGAGTCCAACTGTAGAGAGAATTCGATGCCTTTCTGTTTCATTTGGGTCTGAAACGCTAAAAATGCCTCTTCGAGCAATCGAGAAGCGAGGATATGTTCAAAATAGACGATCTCCCGTTCAGAGGTTTTCTCTTGCTGCGAAACTTTATACAGAATCTCCAAGTCCTGAACGATGCCCTGCATTTGCTGAATTTGGTTGATCAGGCCCTGAATCTTTTCTTCATCTGCCCGGTAGACACCTTCCTGAATTAGTTGCAGCTCACCACTGATAATGGTGATCGGGGTCCGCAGCTCATGGGCCATATCGCGATACTGCTGCTCGCGCAGCATCACCTCGTGGGCCAGAGAATCCAACATTTTGTTGAATTGCTCGGTCACCAGAGCCAGCTCTGCCTCCTTCGGAATCTTCTCGACCCGAGCCTTCGTATTGCCCTTTCGTACCTCTCCGGCAACATTGCTGAGAGAACGCAAAGGCATAAATAATTTGCGCATGTGAAAGCGGTCAATCAACCAGTAGATCAGAGCAATGATCAGACAAGATAACAGCGCAACCTTGATAATAACAGTATTTACCTCATAATTCAGGTCCTTCCACATTGGACTGACAATACTTTCCGCATACAAAAAGCCCACAGGTTGCCTGCGGCTGCCATTAATGACAAAGATATTTTGGTCATCCTCCAGTGCCGGCGACGCAGCAAAAAAACCGATGGATGAACGAAAACGTCTGTTGATTGAGGTATTATTGACCTCCTTCACGGTACCTTTGGCCGGGACCCTGTCGGGCTTATATCCGGAAATATATTTTTGCAGTCGGACCCACCTGGACCCAAGCTCTTTCACCAGAACATCCTCCGGCAGATTGCTGGCAATAACATGGCTCTCAAGGTCGAGCAACACGAACATCTGCTCATTGTGGCCCGGCATATTTGTGTAGCGCGGTTGTAAGCGCTCCAGTAAATTATCAGAATTTATCTGTCCCTTACCATTCGTAAATAAATCAGGCCTGTATTCACTATACATCCAGCCGGGAAAACCCTCCGCCCGGAGGAAATCTTGTAGTGAATTGCCGTCCGGCAAATTCAGTTCATAATCCGTCAGCTCTGTGGAGCTAAGGCCCCCCCGACGAAAAAACATCCGAAACCACAAATCAAACAGCGGACCCGGGTCCTCATCAGAAACACTCTCGGCTTTACCCATCGGATTCAATAAGCTGACCGAAGCCGCCAACCCGGCCGGACTGCCGCTCAGAGAACAAAAAGGGTCGACGAGGCAAAACGAAAGCAATGCAGAGTCCGGATATTCTCGCTCCAACAGTTTGTCGCTGACCGCCAAATTCTGCGCACCCGGCTCGGCCATGAAGTAGAATTGCACACTGGGGACACTCGGGTTTGGAACCTGGAAATAGGGCACGCCATCCTGATTGACAAACAGCCCCACATTCGGATCGTCAACTTCGCCGGCCCCAAAATGTCCGGCATCCTGAGTCAGGAACATCGGAATCTGAGCCCAGTCCCGATAAAACATGAAATTCTGTAGGTCACCCAGGCTGTGTTCCATTGGAGACCATATGTCCATACCAAAGCCCAGCCTGTGTTTGTGGGGTCGATGCCGCCTGTCAAATACCCTGTCCGAACCCCGGGTACCGATGTACATTCGGGACACCGGCCTCAGATCCGGACCTATATTCCGGGCGACGCTAAACCCGGACTCAACCGAAGACTCGCCCTCGAAATCCTGCACTACAACGCGGGCATGATCAGTAATGCTGTCTTCAGACGTAAAGTTTTCTTGCAGCCACGTGTCTACTCCCTGCCAAGACCTTTGGGTGTTGTAGTATACTTCCAGAACCCGAGCCAACTGCACCGCATACTGGTGCCCGACAAACTGGGTGTAACGTTGTAACTGGTAGTTAAAGGCCAGCAGCAAAGAGCTTCCGGCAATGGAAATAAAGACAATAAATGAAATCAGAAAAACGGTAGTAATACGACTGTGTAAATTGGGTTGTCTACGGGCTAAAAGGCGGCGCAGCCGTACCCAATTTTTTCTGAACCGGAATAACAATCGCCGGGAAAATCCGGTTATCCGAATTGAAATTTGGCTCATCTTACAGCTCCCTGTCGCCTTCCTAAGTTTCCTTGGGACACTCAACCCAAGTTTGCCGTTTCCTTCCTCTGTCTCAGATTCGCCGACTCTTCCGGCTTTTTCCATTTCCTCCGCTCTGCCTGCCACTATTCTCGCAGCTAAACCGGTGAAATGCTCCTGAAATATTTTTAGGTCCGAACGACAAATTTATAACCGACACCTCGCACAGTTTCAATGATATTTCCGTCACAACCGGTCGCTTGCAAAGCTTTGCGCAGATTCTTGATGTGGGCATCAATCGTGCGGTGAAAACCCTCATAGGCCCCGTTCATACTTAGGGTGTCCCCGATTTGGTTCCGGTTAAAAACGCGACCGGCCCCTTCCATCAACAGGCGCAAAATATTGAACTGCATCGCCGTCAGACGGACTTCCTGCCCCCCGTAGGTGCAGCTGTGGAATGCAGTATTCAGACAAAGTCCCCCCGATTCGATTTTCAGGTCGTCCTCACCCACCCCATGGCCGGAGCCATGGCTGTATTCATGCCCATTCCGGCCGGACCCTCCGGCCGTATCGGCAGCAGGACCGCGCTGCGGATAACGCAAATTAGCCAAAAGGCGGGATTCCAGTTCCTTAAACGAAAATGGCTTGCAAACATAATCGTCCGCTCCGGCGTTCAGACCCTTGATACGGTCCTCGATATCTACCCGGGCAGTTATCATAATCACAGGGACAAAACTGCACTCACGGATTTTGGCCAACACGGAAAAACCGTCTTCTCCGGGCATCATCACATCCAATAACACAATATCCGGTTCCGCAGTGAAAAACTTTTTCACCCCTTCCGTCCCGTCCGCAGCAAGTCCAACTTCAAAACCTTTTGAACTGAGAAAATCGAACAGTAGTTTACGTATCCGGCTCTCGTCTTCGACCAACAGAATTTTCTTGCCTTCTGCCTTTGTAATCATGAGACATCCCCCATCTTCCTATTAAGATTTGTTATGCACCCCTTCTTTATGAAACAGACTTCCTCTATTGCGAGACATATTTCTAATGGCTTCATTCTACCAACCTAAAATGAATGGAGCATGAAAAGATCACCAAGAGAGTCAACGGTGTCTTTCCGCCGACCGATTTCTGTCTTGTCTACCCTGCTTCGTTCTGATAATAAACCATTTGCCGACAACCATCAAACTTTCCGAAATCCGCAGAATCTTACTACCCAAAGTTTGTCTTTGTGTCCGAGATTTTCTTCCTGCAACAAACCTGCAACGGAAACCGGGAATCTGAAATCTTACTATTAAGACCATTCCGGAGAAATCCGATTCCACATCAGACCAGGACTCACTCCCTTCGCGAAACAAAAATTTTACCTTATACCAAAATTTGCACCAAAACTTGCACTCCAAAGCCCTGGCATCATGAGCCTGCTACTTAAAGATCTCTTCCCGAGAGTGCCTGTCCCCGGAGTATTTTTGCTTAGCATCCAAGACAATCCAATATCATCTAAGAACGATTCAAAGACGAGCCAAGGCAATCCAAAAGCAACTGTTGGACAATTGTTAACGATACCTCAAAAAAATTTTGCTGATGCTTATTTTATACCGTACCTGTATTGTCTTTATTGTCCATAAGTTTAACATAGAATCAACGCTGGCACGGGTGCACCTTTCCACCGAAGTTAAGCACAGATTTGGCAAATATCTTCACAGTCTTTTTCCCTGCGGTTCTTGTTCTCCCTGCTACCATTTGTCATTACCGGAAAGCGTTCACGACAATGGCAGAAAGAATTCATGGCTCATATCGGCCGGGGCCGCTACCAAATATAGCGTTGAAACTTTACGAAAAGCCCTTACCAAGGGGAGAGATTCTAAGGGGAGAGATTCCGGAAAGATGGGGAAACACCGAAACCAAGGCGGCAGAAATATATACAAAGAACCATTGCTCTATAGGCTGGGGCGCAGTGTATTAATCCTCGCAGGGCCACTCATCTACCTCATACTGTCTGCCGCACCTTGGGTTGGGGATGACGAACTCCGCGTTCTCCGTTCTCCGTTCTCTTCCCTGCAACTGCCCAAAGCCTTCAATTTGCCAAAGATTCCCTATTCTTTCTTCAAGCTGAAAATGCCCGGCCTGTCGCAGGAAAGCCGCTATCAGGCCGGCTCTCTGGAGTTGCACATTGACTCCCGCACCATCGAGTTTGGCTCAGAGGGCAGTCCGAGTTACAAATCGGCGGTTCTGCAAGCCGGTAATTTTGGCCTGCGTTGGAATAAGAAACGGCCCCTGCTTCTGAGCATGGCTGACGGCAGTCAGCAAGAGAGTCTGCCCACCGGTTATAAGCAACTGGCCGACGGTTTCACGCTTCAATTCCCCCGACAATTGGAACTGCGGTTTCACAATCGCGGCACAGCGGTACCCGATTCCCAAGAACAGGCCCAACAGCAGGAAGGCCCGGCCAACTTTGAGATCGAACTGATTTGGCCTGCCGACCGTACCCTGCCAACCCGGATTAGCTTGCCTTGGGACATGCGGAGCGACGGCGAGATTCTGCACGAGATTCTGCATACGGGCAGGCAGGTACGGGTTACATTAGACTCCGAGAGTGCAGAGCAAGGTACTGACAGCCATTTTTTTGCCATTAACCGGCTCAACATTACATCGGAGAGCTACCTGGAAATACCCTTGGAGTACTACGCCATCCTTGATAGGCCAGAAGAATCCGGTACAGAGCCAAACCGCAAAATACTACCCCTGTTGTGGCAACAAAGCGAGCCCGCATCCCGAGACGACGGGACGGCTTTATACCAAAAGCTCTATCTGTCCTACTCCGACAGGCTGTTCCGACAAATGCAACAAAAATTTCAGAGTGGGGACATCCCCAACCCAGACTGGCTGGCCTTATATCTGGGACTCATTTTAGAACGAAATCAGGAAGATTCCTTCCGGGAATCTCTGCCGGACCCCGATCTGAGCTATGAAGAAATCCGCAAGCAAGTGGCGACCATCGTTCAGACCAATAATTGGAACAGCCCGACTCTGATCCCCTATCTGGGCATTGACTACCCCGTCCTGGAACAATATATCCGAGACGACTACGACCGCATCGACCGAGTGCGGAGCAGCTACTACTCTCCCGAATGGAACTTCGTGGGCGAGGCAGACCTGGCAAGTTTGCTGTTTAATTATGGCTATCTCAAACTGTTGCTCGGAGTGGTACAACGTGCCATAGAAATGAAGCAAGACAGTACTTTGAGCGAGAAAGAACGCTTTTATCTGCTTGGTTTTCTCTGGCAAACAACCAAGCTCTACCCCTTCAACGGCATAGTATCGCCACAGGATGCCCAACGGGAATTCACCGAATTGTTGGACCGCCTTAGCTCTTCCTGGAAGCAGGAACTTCCCGAAGGGCTCTCGCTCACATACGCACTTGACGTGCTCCAAACCCTTAAGAATCCGGAGTTGAGCCTGACGGCACAGGGTTATTCCCTCGGTATCCGGTTATTTCAGCTGATGGATGCGGAAGGCAATCTGCCACAGAATTATTCTCCATCTTCCGGAGAAACACAGGCTGAGAAAGAGTGGCCTGCCGATGCAAATCAAGCCGAGTTTATCCCCTATTTTGCCTCTGCCCGCGTCTTGGCACCGGATCAGACTCGGCATCCGCAAAATACAACTGTCGTCCCCGGATTTTGGCTTTGGACGGCCGGCAGTGCCAGCATATTTTACGAAGCAGGCCAACCCATTGAGATCAACGCCGACAATTTTCCTACCGCCCAAGGCAATAAGCTGCTACTGCTGCGCGGCATCTACTTTTATCCGCAGGAAGTCAGTGTCAATAACAGCCTGGCTGCTGCCACCGGAAAAATCCCGACACCCCAACTGAACCAACAACCGAGTTGGTATTACGATTCCGAAAATAAATTGCTTGCTATTGAAATCACCGCAAGCAGTCGAGCCCGCACAAAGCTAATCATTCGTTAGGAAGTGCCTCATGAATCTGGATAACTATATACGCAAATTCCCTAATTTCCCTAAACAGGGAGTTTTATATTACGATATTACCAACGTACTGACCAAGCCGGATGTGTTTCGCCAAGTCGTGGACCGGATGCTGGAACTCTACAAAGACATCGAATTTGATGCCGTAGCCGGCATCGAATCCCGGGGTTTTATTTTTGCAACTGCGTTTGCCTTACGCCGCGAGATCCCGCAAATCTTGGTGCGCAAGGCCGGAAAACTCCCCGGAGTCACACTGAAAAAAGCGTATCAACTGGAGTACGGCAAAGCCGAAGTCGAAGTCCACCTTGCCGATGTCACAAAAGGAGCCCGCATTCTCCTGGTCGATGACCTGATCGCAACAGGGGGAACAATGAAGGCGGCCTACGAATTACTCAATGAAGCCGGTGCCTCCGTCCGGCACGCTTTTGGCATGATTGGCCTGCCTTTTCTAAACTTTGCCGAAGCTGTACCCGACCTCCAACTGCAAACTCTGATCAATTACCATAGCGAAACTATATAAGCGAAACTGTATAGATGAGCCTCTGATTCATTCTTACTCACCCGTTTCTTATCCGTTCTCTTGCCTGATTTTTCTGTCTTCACGGAGAAAACAAAAAAGAGAGAGGCCGACAAGATATCGGCCTCTCTCTTTTTTGTTTTGGTGACAATCTTCCGGTACGACCTTCGCGCAGAACAAGCTACTTTAGCAGCGTACGCTCAGGTTTCAAGCCGGCTACAGTGTGAACAACAACTCTTCGTAAGAAGGATACGGCCAAGTTCGGCGGTCACATAAGTGTTCCAGTCCGTCAATCTGTTCCCGCAAATCCTCCATCAGAGGAATCATCTTGTTATAAACAAACTCCGCCTGCCGCTGTAGGTCATCACTCATAGCTTCAGACTCCCTGCGCACCGTATTCAACCGGCACGACAGCTCAATAATTTCTTCCAACAAATCGTTCACCGTTCCAATCCGGTTCTTCTGTTGCGCAACATTCAAGCCCAACTTCTCTTGCCGACAAATCGACTTAACATCGGAGGCCAACTGCTTCTGCCCCGCTGGGATCACCCCTGTATTCGCCATTTCTTCCAATATCAGGGCTTCAATATTGAGTAACTTATTGTACGTCTCCAGTCGAATTTCGTAACGCGAGTGCAATTCTTCCTTTGACAATATCTCGTGCTTCTCGAATAACTCTGTGACCGGAGAACTAAGCAAAGTCGGCAGCACAGCCGGCGTGTTCTTCAGGTTGGGCAACCCACGTTTTGCAGCTTCTTCCTGCCATTCGTCAGCATAGCCATTGCCATTAAAGATCACCCGCTTGTGGTCACTATAGACCTTGGCAACCAGCTCTTGAATCGTTTTGTTGACATCCGGGCTTTTTTCCAGGACATCGGCAAATTCGGCCAGGATTTCGGCGACCGCCGTATTCAGGACAATATTGGGGTCTGCGATGGACATGGCCGAGCCAACCATGCGAAACTCAAACTTATTCCCCGTAAAAGCAAACGGCGAAGTCCGGTTGCGATCGGTGTTATCCTTTGGCAAGTCCGGCACAAATGGCGAACCAACGTCAATGACATTTTGACTCTGCGCTACCTGAGACTTACCACCCGCAAAATCTGCCAAACTCTGTTCCATTTCTTTGCCCAGAAAGACAGAGATGATGGCCGGAGGTGCTTCGTTGGCACCCAGACGGTGGTCATTGCCCGCAGAACTGGCCGTCAGGCGCAACAACGCTGCATATTTATCCACAGCCTTCAACACGGCTGCAACAAAGAGCAGGAAGCGGCGATTATCTTCGGCATTTTTGCCGGGATCCAGCAAGTTAACTCCTGTATTGGTACTCAGTGACCAGTTGTTGTGCTTACCCGAGCCATTAACTCCGGCGTAAGGCTTTTCGTGCAACAGACAGACCAAGTCATTCCGTTCGGCAACCCGTTTTAAGGTTTCCATCGTAATCTGATTCTGATCGGTCGCCAAGTTTGAAGAGCTAAAGATTGGAGCCAGTTCAAACTGATTGGGAGCAACTTCATTATGCTGCGTCCGAACGGCGACCCCTAAGTCCCAGAGTTCTTCATTTAGCTCAGCCATAAATGCCGAGACTTTCTCCGCAATGCTGCCAAAGTAGTGATCTTCCAGCTCCTGACCTTTTGCCGGCATCGAACCAATCATGGTTCGGCCGGTCAAACGCAGATCCGGACGATTGTTAAACAATTCCCGGCTAACCAAAAAATATTCCTGCTCTGCGCCTACCGTACTGTCGACATGAGAGACAGCCTTTTCCCCAATGGCTTGCAGTACCCGCACCGCTTGCTTGGAAACCACCGCCATGGAACGTAACAATGGAGCTTTCTTGTCCAAAGCTTCTCCGGTGTAAGAGACAAACACGGTGGGAATGCACAGTACCAGTGAATTGGCACTGTTCTTCTTCAAAAAAGCCGGCGAAGATGTATCCCAAGCCGTATAGCCACGAGCCTCAAACGTATTACGCAAACCGCCGTTGGGAAAAGACGAGGCATCCGGTTCTCCCATGATCAGTTCTTTACCCGAAAACTCCGAAATTACCGTACCGTCTTTTTGCGGTACAATAAAAGCTTCGTGCTTTTCCGCCGTAGAGCCTGTCAGGGGATGGAACCAATGGCTGAAATGCGTTGCCCCATTTTCCAGAGCCCAGTCTTTCATGGCCGTGGCAATGACATCCGCCGTCTGCAAGTCCAATGGTTTCTCACCACTGCCGACAGCCAGCAATGCTTTGTAGCAAGACTTGGGCAATCTGTTTTGCAGTTGGTAATCTGTAAAACAAGACTTCCCAAATGCTTCCTCAAAGTTGTAGTTTTTATTCTCTTTTTCCGACATAGACTCTCCTTTACAGTCGTATATTCTGTTTTTTCATCGCAATTAAGCAAATAACATGCCAATATTTACCAAGTTCCATCAAGCTTCATAAAGGTCCGCCAAAACTCGCACACAGTCAATATCAGTCATCACAATATCCGAAACGGCCTTGTACCGTAACAGAAAGCCCTCAAACGACAGTGGGCTCCATTCCTTATAAATTACAATTATGTTATTAATTGGAAATTAGAGGAGCTTATTAGTTGCATTTTTGTATTTTATTATCAATACACTTACACCTTCTTGGCAAACCTTATCGTGAAATTGGCATGAAAGATCCAAAATCAGAGGGAACAATTCTTCCGTATTTCAGCCTGAAGACCATTCCTCAGCAGCGAATGACCTGAAAAATAGCAATATATAGTAAAACGCGCTCTAAGCATTGCTTAGAGCGCGGGAAAAGGGTCAACATTCCGTTGTTTTTATGGCCATTAGACAACCGAACTGACAAATTCTACCAGTTATCAGAGGGGTCGTCGGGATCTTTTGCATCTGTACCAAAAAGATCCGTGGTGGCACGAAGATCATCAAAGTAAACGTAGAAGGTACCAAGGGAATCCTTCAGACTCGTCTCAATTTTGAAAGACTCAATCAGGAGTCCGGTACCCGTATTGCTGTAGTGAAAGTCACGCTGTTTCAGGTAAGGAGGTACCGTAGCTGTCAATTTTTTCCAGCCCAGGAAATTCAGCTTACCCATATAAAGCTCAGCGTTGTTCCCAAAGCGATCACGAACGACCAGCTTTAAAACGTGGGTGGAATTTCGTCCGGCGACCCAAATCGAGACCGTCTTTACTGTGCCTTCAATGGGAATAGGACGCATCGGCAAAATATAGGCTTCGCCAATCGCACGACGCTTGAAGTCCAAACGCACACCCAAGATGTGAGAATCTTCACTCGCGCTGCTATCGTCCCCTTCCCCTTCCACAGTTTCAAGAACAGGCTTTGCCTGAGGACCGGCAGAAATACGCGTACGAACCTGAATCAGACCATTATCCCGGGAGAAATAACCTCTCCAGAAGCCTTCATCCTCAAAACTGCGGATAGCTGTTTCTTTAATACTCTGCTGGGCCTGCGTCTGTTCCAAAGAAGTCGGATCGGCACCGGCATCTTGAGCAAACAGGACTGGGTTGGCAAAACTTAACAGTATTAAACTCAGAAAGCTAAGCAATGTCACACGATATTTATTCATCTCTTTTTAGTTCTCCTTTTCCTAAGTTTACTGTCCACCTGAGGTCTGGGCATCGTCACCTTCGGCGGCATCTGTCCCCCAGACATTCGCGATGTGATCCGGCCGGGCGAGATTCTTACCATCATAAAAGTTGGAGTATACATCGACGATAACCTGCATTTGATCGAAGTAAATATAAAAATCATCTACACGCTCGTAGGGATCAGTCCGGACGACAAACTTGACAAACTGCAACCGATAATCCTGTAAGTTATAGCGGCTGTCCTGCGGTACACTGTTGGGAACAGCGGCAGCCATTTTACGCCAACCGGTAAATCTCAGGCTGCCCGAGCGATATTTCTTTCGATCGACACCGGAAACGACACGCATAGGCAGAACATGAGGCACACCCTGGTAGTCCCGAACATGCATCTCAATTGTATAATTGTAGTGCGCACCCCAAACCCAAACGTTGATATTCTTGATGCGACCCGGCAGGTTGTCCGGAGACAAAGGCATAGCTTGTGCAGACCATTCGCCATCAAGTTCAGTACCGACATGAACGGCAAAGTAATTATAACCCTGACGGTCAAACTTCGCGCGGACACCGAGGGCTTGCAATTCTTCTGCATTTTCAGGGTCTATGCCAAAAAGATCAATGGGCCAACTGTTAACGTACCTTGAAGTCGGAAATCCTTCTGTCGCGTAACGACTGGCTAAAGAGTTATCTACACGCCAGATAACATCCTTTCCGGAGATGTCAACAATTTTGGTGCTGCCGTCTTCCTGGAGTATCCTTGCAGTAGCCCCCTTGTGGAACTTACTCACACTCGGACCATCAAAACTTTCAACTATAACGTTTTCATAAAGGGGATCTTCCGCCCAAAGTGAAACTCCGTTTACTAGAAAAAATGCAGTCGCAAACAGAATAGATACGGCTTGCTTCATATAAACTCCTTTTAAATTTTATCTAAGCATTTTGACCAAAAAGCGTCATCGACTTAAGACATCGTATCAAACGTTGGAAAACTTTACGAAGTATTCTCCTGAAAGCAAAATATTTCCATATTTCTCACTATTTTTGCGCCAAATTAATCGCGGGTAATACATCCTGAAGGGCCAGTACCTGCACCTCATTTTTGTGATACCAACTAATCGCTTTGACCAGAGCCTGTGCGCCGTTCAATGTCGTTGTATACGGAATATCATGGGCAACCGCAATCCGGCGGATTTTGCGATGCTCACTGGTGTGGGCCTCATCCTTGGCCGTCTGGTTTAAGATCAGCACAACCTGATCGTCAATAATAATGTCCAGCACATTGGGCCGCTGCGCCTCAACCGAAGGGACGGTACGAAAAGGTATCCCTTCCTCGCTAAACCGATCTTCAATTCCTCGCGTTGCCAAAAGTCCAATAGAAAACTCCAAGTGATGCAGCTGCAAAGCGAGCTCCTGCCACACCTGCAACTGCTCTATATCCTGAAGCACAAACAATATCAAACCATCTTTGGGCAAGTGCTGGTCTCCTGCCAAATAGGCTTTGCTAAAAGCCTCGGCAAAATCCGTGCTGATACCCATAACTTCACCGGTCGATTTCATCTCCGGACCCAACAGGGTCGTAGATTCCGGAAAGCGACGAAACGGCAACACGACCTCTTTAACAGCATAGTGCGGCACGCCCGTACCGGCAATTATTTCCGGCGGCAACACCTCATCCAGCGTTTTGCCGACCATGATCTGGGCCCCGATTTGAGCGACGGGCAAGCCCGTTGCTTTCGCGACAAACGGTGTGGTTCGACTGGCACGCGGATTGACTTCCAGCAGGTAGATTTCCCCGTTAGCCAAGGCAAACTGCATGTTAATCAGACCCTTGGCATCCAACTCCGCCGCTAACCTTTCCACAATCGCCACGATCTTATCCAACACAGTCTGTGCAATAGAAAAAGGAGGCAGAGAGCAGGCCGAATCACCCGAATGGATACCCGCTTCCTCGATATGTTCCATGATCCCGGCAATGTGTACTCTGTGCCCGTCATAGATGGCATCAACATCCAGTTCCGTGGCCATTTCCAGGTAGGAATCAATCAGCAGGGGCCCAACACTGTAGTCAATTTGGGCCATGCCCAAGTACTCCAGCAGCTCCGTTTCCGAATGCAGGATACGCATTTTGGCCCCACCCAGCACGAAGCTGGGTCGCACCAGAACCGGATAGCCCAAGTCTCCGGCCACGGTGCAGGCTATATCCGCATCCATCGCTGTGCCGTGTGGTGCCTGGGTGATGTCCAACCGGGAAAGCAGCCGGCTAAACTCTTCCCGATCTTCCGTCAAATCAATCGTCTGCGGGGACGGGCCCAACAGCGGTACACCCGCAGCCTCCAGACCCCGGGCCAATTTTAACGGTGTCTGGCCCCCGTACTGAACAATCACACCTTTGAGTGTCCCCCGGCTTTGCTCCACAGCGACAATATCCAGCACATACTCCAGTTCGACCGATTCGAGATACAGGCGGTCGGCGATGTCGTAGTCTGTAGAGACGGTTTCCGGGTTGCAATTGACAATAATGACTTCATAGCCCAACCGCTGCAAACCAAAAATGCCCTGGACGCAAACATAGTCAAACTCAATCCCCTGACCGATACGATTGGGGCCACTGCCCAAAATGATAATTTTGTCCCGCTCACCGGGCCGGGCCTCACAGTAGGAAAACCCAACCGGAGGCGGAGGATCGCCCACAACCAAGAATCGCCGCTCCCAAGTGCTGTAAAAATACGATGTGCTGCTGGCAAACTCTGCGGCACAAGTGTCAATACGTTTGTAGACCCGCTCCAAGCCGAAATCACGATATTTCCGGCGCAGACTGGCCAGGCCGAGACCTTTCAGCTCGGCTATGCGCTTTTGGCTGAAACCATGCTGCGCCACCCGCAACAGCAACTCCCCGTCCAACCCGTCCACCGGGACGGTTTTCAACTCGTTCTCCAAGGCCACAAACTGTGTAAACTGCTCCAAATACCAAGGGTCAAAGTGTGTGACCCGATGGATTTGCTCTGTACTGACTCCCTCGCGAATCGCCTGAACAATATTCAACAGACGTTCCGGAAAAGCTTTAGCTAAAATATTAGAAATTTCTTCCTCTGATCGGCCTTGCAAAGCCGGCTGTTCGCTCAAAGTCGAATGGCCTTCTTCCAGCGACTGATACGCCTTTTGCAGGCTTTCCAGAAAATTGCGGCCAATGGCCATAACCTCCCCCACGGCCTTCATGGAAGAACCGAGGATGCGGGGACTTTCCGGAAATTTTTCAAAATTAAAACGTGGTATCTTGGTGACGACATAGTCCAGAGTCGGCTCAAACGAAATTGGTGTCACACCACCGGTACAGGTATTGGGAATCTGTTCCAGGGTATAGCCCACCGCCAGCAGAGCCGCGACCTTTGCAATCGGAAATCCGGTAGCCTTGCTGGCCAAGGCCGAAGAGCGCGAAACTCGGGGGTTCATCTCAATGACCATCAACTCACCGTCAGCCGGGTTTACAGTAAACTGCACGTTTGAGCCGCCGGTCTCGACCCCGACAGCACGCAGAATGGCAAATGCTGCGTCACGCATCTGCTGGTATTCTTTGTCCGTCAGGGTCAGTGCCGGGGCCACGGTGATACTGTCTCCGGTATGCACGCCCATCGGATCCACATTTTCAATCGAACAGACGATAATGCAGTTGTCGTTTTTGTCCCGCACCACCTCCAGTTCGTATTCTTTCCAGCCCAACAGTGATTCATCGATCTGTATCTGATGAGTCGGGGAAGTGGCCAGGCCATTCCGGACAATGCGTTCAAACTCTTCGTGGTTATAGGCCACCCCGCCGCCGCCGCCGCCCAGCGTAAACGAAGGACGGATAATCGCCGGCAAACCGACAAACGCCAAGGCCTTGTAGGCCTCACTTACACTGTTCACGACCTGATTCTTCGGTGTCCGCAAACCAATTCCGCGCACCAGCTCATCAAACAACCGGCGATCCTCCGCCTTGCGGATTGCTTCGACCGTAATGCCGATCAGCTTACAGTTGTGCCGCTGCAAAATGCCCAAGCGATCCAGCTCCACGGCACAATTCAATGCTGTCTGCCCTCCCAAAGTCGGCAGCACGGCTTCGATCTTCTCATCGGAAATAATCTGTTCGATAATGTTGGGTCGTATTGGTTCAATATAGGTGCGGTGCGCCAAGTCCGGGTCGGTCATAATTGTCGCCGGATTGGAGTTGATCAGCACAACCCGGAAACCGACCTCTTTCAGCACGCGACAGGCCTGAGAGCCAGAATAATCAAACTCACAGGCTTGGCCAATCACAATCGGCCCGGCACCGATGACCAGAATATTGCGAAAATCTGCCGGTGAAGATGCCGAATCCACAGGAAACCGTTTAGTTACTGAAGACATTTGGGTGCCTCTCTGCCAAATCGATAAAATCACGAAATAAATACATGCTGTCGTGGGGGCCCGGCGATGACTCAGGGTGGTACTGTACGGAAAAGGCCGGATAATCGAGACTGCGAACGCCTTCAATGCTCGAATCAAACAGAGAACGGTGGGTCACCTCCAAGCTGCTTGGCAGGCCCTCTTCGGCAACGCAAAATCCGTGATTTTGCGAAGTGATTTCGACCGTATTGCCCAAAATGTTCAGCACCGGGTGATTGGTTCCCCGGTGTCCATGGTGTATGTGCTCCGTCTTGGCCCCCAAGCTCAGGGCCAGTATTTGGTGCCCCAGGCAAATACCAAAAATGGGTAATCGTACGGCAAACGCCTGCTCCAGCACCCCGGCAATCTGCCGAAAGACCGGCTCCGGGTCACCCGGCCCGTTGGACAGGAACAAGCCATCCGGACGGGTGCCGGCAATATCCTGCCAGCTACTGTGCAAAGGGAATACCGTAACTTTAGCGGCAAAGCGTTCCAACGAGCGCAAGATATTTTCTTTGATACCAAAATCAAGCACGGCAATGTGCAGTGCCCGACCCTTTGCCTCCCGAGAAGGGCCCTCCCGAGAAGGGCCCTTGCTCTGCCCATGCCCGGATTCGGGCCCGGGAGGACGAAGGCTATAGCCGGAATGCGTTTCCATCGGCAGCCATTTCTCCGACAGTCTCGGACTACCCGCTTCAGTTTTACACGCTTCTTTATACGTTTCGACCTCGCGTCGAGTCACCTCCGAGCTCAGTTCCCGTCCGGTCATCTGCGGACTGCGGCGCAAATGCTCCAAAAGCAGTTGTAAAACGTCAGGTTTCAGCAGCAAAGTTCCGGAACCCGAAGAACCGGCAGGACAACCCAGATCCTCTTCCCGACCTTCTTCCGCGCGGAACGTACCCACCATGGCCCGCATCGAACCATTCTCCCGCAGATGATGTATCAGGGCCCGGGTATCCATACCACAAATACCGCTGATCCTATGCCGCTCCAGCCAAGGAATCAAACCGCCGCCACTGCGCCAATTGGACGGCCCCGTGGGATATTCACGGCTAATCAGTGCCAAAGCGTGAGGAGTGGGACATTCATAATCTTCGCCATTGGTACCCACATTACCTATGTGAGGAAAACTAAAGCAAATCATCTGGCCTGCATAAGATGGGTCACTCAGAACTTCCTGATAACCGCTCATACCGGTATTGAAGCACAGTTCACCACACAATCGGTCAAGGTCTGTAGCCTCTATAGCTTCTGCTCCAGAATCCGTCACGGTAATCTGATTGGAAAACCCAAAACTGTGACCCAAAAAATAATGGCCATCTTCCAGTAACAACAGACCCGTCCGGCCCGATACCTGCTCATGCATCATAAAAAAATTCCTCTCGGTTGGCCGCAGCCGGGGAGGTGAACCTAACACAGAACTTTTATTGTTCGGCAATACGGCCGCAATACACAAAAGCAGGGAAATGCTGCCCGGTTACCCGGGAACCGAAACGGGAAGGAGCCACCAAGCCCGCAACCAAGCCCATAGAAGGTTCTGAATAAATTGGCGGCATTGTAATGGAACAACGGGCAATCCGCAATAAGGTTTACGGTCGAATATTATATAAAAGCCAGTAAATCAAGCACAGCGAGACCAGTCCGCCGGCCACCAGAAAGAAGAACGAGACGCTTATGAAAAAATGTCGCATTTTTTCAGCGAAACCTGTTGAATGCTTCAAATTCTTCGCATACCCGGAATTCTTACCTCTGACCATACGACTCTATTCCTTTACGACTTAACGACAAAACGGTCAACGAATCCGAACTTGATACTCATTAATACTGTGACTGCCGTCGATGTATTCTTCATCCACAAAAATCCGCACAGAACTATTAACATTGTCCTGCAAGTTAATCGTTCCCAAAAAGAACCGGCCTTCCCGGCCATCCCAAATATACAAATCCTGCAAGTCCCGGTCATTGATAATCAACTTCGAATTAATGCCGTAAACCTGATCAAACAACTCGCTGTACACTTTTTTTTCATCAATATTGACGTGAAGCTGCAAGGGCGGGCCCTGGCTCTGCAAGAAACGAAAACTTAGGTTATAGATGCCGTTTACCAACTGATCAGAACGCCGCAACGGCCTGCTAACCACAGCAGAAGATTCATCTGTTATCCCGGCATCACCTTCATTCAAACCGCTCAAAACGACAGACTCCAAGTGGGGTTGGCTGCTCCGTTTCCCGTCATTCACACCGGGCATGATCAGCTTTGGGTTAATCACCGTCTGAAACTGGGTGTCAAAGACTTCCATGTACAGACGGGGTTTGATCTTGTCTTCTTTCGGTTCCTCTTCATCCGACTCGGAAGCAACCTCATCACCCCGGCTTTTGGTCTCCGGAGTGAAAAGCACGTCGTCGCTGTCGACCCGATATCCATCCTGCAAGCGAATTTTTAACTTGTCTCCGGAATAGCGAAACAGCAATTTCCCGTGTTCTATGATCATCGTGTGATAGATATTCCTCGGAATCGTACCCAACGTATCCATGTCCGAACTCGTCTCAAAGTAGATAATTTCACCCGAATGGTATGGCCGAACGGCCCCGTTTTGGGACTCTTCATCATCCAGCTCAAACCAGAGGCCCAAATTGGGCAGCGCGTGCTGAGTCGCAGCATAGTCCCCGGTTGCACGATTTCCGATCGGGCGGTTGGCCAAAAAGCCCTGCACCACTTGCTTTGATGGCAAGGGCCACCGGTACGCACCCAGATGGCCAAGTGCGTCAAAGAACAAGAGTTCGCCCAAAAACACCGCAAAGAGGAAACACAAGACGGACACCGACTTTCCGCCACAAAATTTGCCGACAGGCAGGAAATATTGGCGACACTTTGCCGGTGCCCGACAAGACTTTTTCATCACAGGTACTCCGTCCGATACGAGGCAATCAAGTTGTCCTGCCCAAAATACATTGTATCTCCCTGCACTTGCAGAGAGTAATCGTGCCCCCGCAGTTGCAGGCGCAACAATTCACCTTTGGTACCGTGTATCCCAATTAGGCTGCCACCCTCGTCCGAACCGAAGACAAAAAATTGAATATCAGATTCTTCCTGCTCGCCAAACTGGTTTAGGTAGCCCCCTTCCCGGTACAACCGGTTCTCCTCATAGCGGAAGTCGTACACCGAGATACCCGCAGAGCTGTTGTAAAATACATAGGGGTTATAATCGGAAAAACTCAGCCACTGCGAGTTCCTTAGCTGATTAGGTAGTTCTTTCGCATATTGGAACAGGTAGGTACCCTGCTGCTTTTTCAGAAAGACAAAACGCTGCCGGTCCAATCCGGCAATCAGGGCAATATTTTGCGAATCCGTTGACAGTGCAACTCCGTAGACGCTGTTGATCCGGCTGCCGGAACTAATATATTCGTTGTCCAGCTTGCCCTCCTGATTCAGCAGAATGACCCGACCATTGACGTAGGAAATTAAGGTATCGCCCAGTACATTGTTGTCCAAACCGCTGATGTAGGGCAGTAGGTCACTTCGCCATTCCGGCTCGCCTTTGCGATTGTATCGGTAGAGGCTGTGTCCTTCGTTGCGGAATTGGTAAATCGTATTTTTGACGATATGAGCGTTGGCCGAACCGGGAAAACGTCCTATTTCTCTGCGGGCCACATCGCGGATTACAACGTAGCCGGGCTCGCCGGAGAAATCCAGGTAAAAGTCGCGGCCCAGAATTTGATGACTCAATGGCAGTTGCCCTCTCAGCACATCGAAACTGAGTAGATTCAGATCCCTGTCGTGAAAACCGTAGTATAGACCCAACCGGAATGGCACGGTCAAACCGGAGTAGTCGTTCGGATCTTCCGAGTCGGCTTGGACATTCAGTTTGCCGATGGCATTGACATAGCTGGTTCCGACCTGGTATTTGGACAGGAACAAAACTTTTTGTGGCCGAAGGCTGATTTCCAAGTCTCCCCATCTGGGCAGAAAAATTTCCAGCAGCAGGACAAAAAATAACAGTGAGAAAAACAGAAGCCGATTCATAAGCAACGCCACACTAGCGGTTTTCCATTGAAAAGTCCAGCCGGTCTTTTCCCCTAAATGTCTAAAATAAAGGCTTCAAATACCCTTCTTCAAATCGGTATCGACCTGGCGCGAATCGCGTTGCTCTTCGGCATCGCTCTTGCGCAAATACAACGGCCCGTCCGAAGCCTGCATATAATTTTGCGCACGGTATTTGTGGCCGGCCAGCTTCAACATGCCGGAAGCCAATGCAGCCCGATCCGGCGGCGGGCAGAGCCTCAGGTTCCGGCCAAAATCCGCATCGGCTTCCAACGCATCAGCCTCCAACGCATCGATTTCCAAATCAGGTAATTCTCCGGCGGCCCGGTTCCCACCGGCCAGTTCTTCCAGAAACAGCGGTGCGCCCGGGCCGCTGATACAAAGTCCGGACAGAAACTCTGCGCCGTATTGGCGCAGCAGCAGGTGCCAAAGGTCTTTACTGCTTAAATCCCAAGTCCGTTCCCAAGCGCGTTCCCAAGTATGTTCCGAAGCACGTCCGGATCGAATCGGGGAATCTTCCACAAAAAGTTTGGCATAAAAGCGGCGTTTGCGCCCGTCAATCAGTATCAACAGGGGGTCCCCCCTATAATCGCGGCCAAGCGCGTGCCGCCCGAGTGCATGCGCCCAAAAACAAAAAGTACCAAAACCCACTAACGGCTTCGCCAGAGCCAAACTCAGGCCCTTGGCAAAGGACAGCGAAATGCGCTGCCCGGTAAACGAACCTGGGCCCAAATCCACCCCAATGGCATCTACATCCTGCACCCGAAATTTCGCCTCGGCAAAAAGTGACTCACATAGCCCCACAAGCTGCTCATTGTGTTGAAAGCCCTGCCCATCGGGCTTAGGTTCATGGCCACGGTAGAAACTCCGGCCGGATTCATCCTGCAAGGCACTCAGCAGCAGTTCATTCGACCCGCTGATCGCCAAGATTCGGGCGGGCTTCACCTCTACATTATTGCTTTCCATATAATTATCTCAAAACGGCCGGATCGTTTGGCTCTATGAAATTTTCTGAATTTCTCTGAACCTCTCCGAGCTTCCCTGATCTTCCTTTATCTCCCGCATACTTTCCACATACTTTCTCATATTTTCCCCGGATTTTTCAATCTCACCATTCCCCAAGCAATACCCTGCTATAGCGATACAGAACGAACATTAATGAAACGCCTCTGGTAATCCGGGGCCTGTTCCTGTATCTCGGCACCTTCCTTGCCAAGCTCCCGGCCACTTTCCCACGGAAACCGCAGTTCTACCAGGAAGCAGGGCACCACCGCAGTCCGGCCCCCCCGGTCCAAACGTTCGGGCCACTCGATCAGGGAAAGGCCCGGCCCATAAGAACCACCGCTGAACAAAATGTCTTCTCCGCCGATCAGGTCAAATTCTTCGCTGCCGCCGAGGCGGTACAGGTCGAAATGGTACAGCGGCACCCGGACTCCGGGATATTCCAGCAGAATTGGGAATGTCGGGCTTTGGACCGGCTCCTCAATGCCCAAGCCCCGTGCCACACCTCTCCCGAAAACAGTCTTGCCCGCTCCTATATTCCCGCTGAGCAGAATGATGCACGGAAGTACACCCCGCACCACAACCTGCTCCGCCAGACGGAAGCCCAGGGCTTCCGTCTCTTCCGCACTGGCACAGTTGTGCAAATGGTCAACGAGGGAGCTTGTCATGGTCGGCAAGGTCCTGCAACATTTCCAAAAGGACTTTTTGCCCTTCCGGTCCCAAATTCTCCGGCGCGTTGTCAAAATCCCAGTAGACCGAATATTCCCCCAACGGGCTGAGTTCCGTCACAAAAAAGACCTTTGTCATCCCTGTTGTTGTCTCATTGTCGAAGAAACCGGCAACCTCACAGTGGTACTTCAAACGGTACAATATCTGACTATCCGGTTCTGTTCGGCTGATGTTGCTAATGCTTAGTGCCATAACCCCTCCTTGGCTCATCCGTCCCCCTCATTGAATATCCAGTGAAGGCTCCGTTTTGAGTTGACCAATCATCTAAAAAAATCACGGCCAATTCAACCCATATCAATCCATAAGAATCGCAGAATCTGTTTAAAATTCCTTTTTCGCTTTAAAACCTGGCTTTTGCTTTACAATCCGGCTTTTGCCTTGGTATCAAAGCTCGCCGGTCGATTCTACGGCCGGTTGAAAAATCCAAACGTCCGAAGATGCACGGATGAGGCCAAATCAGGGCAGATTCTGCCTTCACAAACGAACCACGGACAACACTTTGGACAACACTTTGAAATGTTGTGAATTGTTGATTTGCCCGGCAAACTTCAATAGGATAAGGGCATGATCCGTCAATTAGCCCAAGAAAACATCGTTCTATTACAGCAAGGTATTGACTTGGTGAGACAGCTAAATGATGCCCAGTTTCGCTATGAAGACGATATTGCCCGTAGCAGTATAGGTAAGCACTTACGGCATATCCTGGATTTTTACACTGCATTTTTCCGGAATATGCCCGCAAGCCCCGATGAGCTGCACCAAATCGATTACGACCGGCGGCACCGGGACCCGGTTCTGGAAACAGAACGGCCACAACTTTGCCGCAAGGCCGAAGATACACAACTGCGGCTGGCAAAACTGGAGAGAGACAGTTTGGCAGAAGTTGCTTCCTGTGAGGGACTTCGCAACTTTCCATCTGTGGCAAAGTCCCACCGCACGCGTGAGCTCCAATTTCTTTTGGGGCATACTGTACACCATTATGCCTTGATTACGATGACACTAAGATTGCAGCAGCTTGAAGTTCCCAAAGATTTTGGCATAGCCTGTTCGACGCGTCTGTATCTGCAAAACCAGGCCTGACAGAAGGTCTTGCCCTTGTCTGCACTTGTGTTTTCTTCCGAGTTTTTTCCTATGTTTTCTCCTTGGTTTTCTTCTATGTTTTCTCCGATGTCCCCTCTTTTGTTCTCCCCTTCGTCCTCTGCTTCGTGTGTGACCTTATCTGCAGCTGCGTTCTCCTTATGTGTACGATGAGTTGGTGGCAGGAGGGGCCGGACTTCCACCTCCTGTTTAACCGCGATGAACTGCAAAGCCGCAAACCGGCCCGGCCGCCGCAGTATTCGCAGCGTGACGGTCAGCAACTCTTGGCCCCTGTCGATGCTGATGCCGGCGGCACTTGGCTGGGAGCCGGCAGTGCGGGCTTCCTCCTCTGCCTGCTCAACTACTACCCCCCCCATAATTCCCCCGGCTCCCTCAGCTACCTCGGCTCCCCGGAAGTTTCTTTTCGCTCGCGCGGCGAGCTCATTCCCCTGCTGCTGGCGAATCCGCAACTTTTGCAGTCACCGTTAGCAGATCGAAATCTGAGTTGCTACAGACCCTTCAGTCTGATTAGTTTTGACTTGCGCCGTGCGATTGTGCAGACCCAAGGTATCCGGTGGGACGGGAAAATGCTGCACAACTTGCCTTCGGCTCCCGGTGTTCTCAGCTCTTCTTCCTGTTTCTCTCAAGAAGTCGAAACCGCCCGTCTGGCCTATTTTGACCGGCTGGAAAAAGACCCAGGGGAAGGTCAAAAAGAAGATGATACTCTGAGTCGGCACCTGCGCTACCATACAAGCCACGGGCCGGAACTGAGGAGGACAGTCAAGGACACCCATCCGGATGCCGACAGCCCAAATGCCAACAGCTCCGGAGGCAATGCGGCATCCGTGTGTATGCACCGGGGGCCAGACGTTGCGGGGCCAAAGCTTGCCGGAACTACGGTCAGCCTGAGCCATGTTACCGCGCGTGACAGACGGTTTCTGTTCCAATATTTTGCCGGTTCTCCCTGCCGGGGATTTACGAAAGATCTGGAGCGGCAAAACCCACAGAATTGGTTTACCGAAGGACTGGACTTTTGAGGCAGCTACCAGTCCGCAAGGACAAGCAGAATCGACAAGCAGAATCGAATTTTTATTCTATGATGATTCATTTCGGTTAGCAATTTTACTCACTTGACGAGTGACTGAGAGTTCAGTTTTATTAGTGCAGATGCTAATCTGCCAAACCGTGTTTGAATACATGGAGGTTGATTACAACCGACAAAGGCGGCACAGTGTATCCGGTCATCTCCGCCCGGAGAATTACGAGAATAAATCCGTGGCTTAAATGGAATGGTCCGTTTTACTCGGGCAGATCAGCAAAAGCCCACCGAAATAAAAAATACCCGAAGGAAAAGAGTGTTATGCCACATTTAGAAAATCTGATAGCCGAATACTATGATTGGAAAGGCTACCTAATAAAACAAAGTGTCAAAGTTGGCAAGCGTCCTGATGGTGGCTGGACAATGGAGCTGGACGTAATCGCTTTTGATCCGAACACGTATCATCTTATTCATTTGGAACCATCTCTTGATGCTCATTTATGGGACAAGCGAACTTCACGATTCAAAAAAAAGTTTGAGGCTGCCAAGAAGTATATTTTCACAGAAATATTTACCTGGCTTGATCCGACAACGGAAATAGAGCAAGTGGCCGTACTTCCTTCCCATCCCGGAAATCGTCATTTCCTTGCGGGCGGGAGAATCATATCTATTGATGAATTGTTGGTTGAAATACGAGAGAACGTCATTTCACATGGTATTGCTGCAAAGCATGCGATACCCGAGAAATACCCATTATTACGTACATTGCAGTTTTCTTACAGCGGCTACCACAAAGCATTAGAGAAGAGCGAAGTAAGACAAAAGCTATACATAGCTATCCCTACCCGTAAAATAAAAGAAACCATAAAAGAGTACACTACTCGCTTGGGTATGGAGCCTGCTGTATCCAGCCTCAATCCAAATGAGCTCTATGCAGTTTGGAAAACAGGCTCTTTCAATATCCACGTTCATGAAGATACTTCGGACGCGCCTGATGGCCTTCCCCATATAGGTTGGGAAGATCCGGCAGCCGATCCCTTTAGCGGAAAAGAGGAAGTGGACAAGTTACACGTAGCCGTCTCCAGCCATCAAATAGAAAAGACCATAGAAGAGTACACTATTCGGCTGGGTACAAAGCCATGCCTATCTGTTCCCAATGCATATGCGCTTTGGAGAACAGACTCTCTCAACATCTCTGTCCGTCAGGATACTGCGTGCCCGCCCGCTAAACTTCGACATATAGGTTGGGAAAACCCGACAGCCAGGTCCTTTAGCAAAAAGAAAGATGTGAATGGTCTTACCTGGGAGAAATTCAATGCGCGGCAACAGGCCGATGAAATTAATGCCTTATGGCCGAAAGCAAAGTACCGGCCGGCGGAGTAAACTCCTCATCAGCAAGGGCGAATCTCGAATTCGCCCTTGCCAAGATTTATACCGGCCATTTTTCTGCCGGCTATTCTACGAAGGATGACTATAAAACATGACAGAAGATTCTTTAAGATTCTCCTAATGAATAATCTATAGAAAAAATACCGTTTCAGCTAAGTTCAACCCAATATTCAACAACATCACCAACCCGCCTGTATTAACTTCTACCTTCAAAATTATCACATACCCTTGAAGCAAAATTAGAATGTTGACAGCCCTGTAGTAATATTTTATGTTGCGCTGTTATTATTCCGGTATTTTTAAGAGGTTATTATGAAAGCATCTGATATTTTTGTTAAAGCATTAGAAAATGAAGGCGTGGAATACATTTTTGGTATTCCGGGCGAAGAAAATTTGGATATGCTTGAATCCATTCGTAAATCTTCGATTAAATTTATACTTACCCGTCACGAACAGGGTGCGGGATTTATGGCGGCAACGTACGGGAGGCTCACCGGTAAAACAGGTGTTTGTCTGTCGACTCTGGGCCCGGGGGCAACAAACCTCATTACTCCCATTGCATATGCGTATTTGGGTGGAATGCCCATTTTAGTTATCACAGGGCAAAAACCCATTCGGCAAAGTAAACAAGGGCAGTTTCAAATTGTGAATATTGTCAACATGATGAGGCCTATTACAAAATTTACACAACAAATTGTAGAGGGTTCGAGAATGGCCCCCTTGGTAAGGGATGCCTTTCGACTTGCCGAGTCTGAACGTCCGGGGCCCGTACATTTAGAGATACCTGAAGACATTGCCAGACAAGAGGTTCCGGAAGATGAATCGTTTATGTTTCCGGTGAATGAATCTCAAAGTCCCTACGCAAGTCAGGCGATGATTGAGAAAATAGCCCAACTTATTTTAGGAGCCAAACATCCACTTTTGCTTATTGGGGATGGTGGTAATAGACAACCTGCGCCAAAGGCTTTACGAGATTTTGTAGACCAAACAGGTATTCCCTTCCTGGTAACTCAGATGGGAAATGGGGTCATAGACGAACGTCTTGAGGGGTACCTTGGCACAACGGCCTTATCGGATCATGATTTTCTGCACACCGTGCTAAAGAAAGCGGATGTCATTGTTAATGTTGGTTTTAACACCGTAGAAAAGCCGCCTTTCATTATGGAACATGGTAAATACAAGGGGCGTAAAATCATTCATATTAATTATTCCGAAGCGACTATAGACAAAATATATTTCCCTTACATAAGCCTTATCGGTGACATAAGCCATTCTATGCAAGAGTTAGCAAAGAAGATCGAAAACGGAACCCACAATTGGAATTTTGACGAGTATTACGCGGCAAAGGCAAAGGCTGCCGCTCATTCCGAGGTCTACGACAATGACACTCGATTCCCGATGTTGCCGCAACATCTGGTAAAAGTGATGCGTTCTATCGTGCCGGATGATGGTATTGTGTCACTGGACAACGGGATTTACAAGATATGGTTTGCGCGAAATTATAAAACGTATTTTCACCATACAATGCTTTTAGATAATGCCTTGGCCTCTATGGGGGCGGGTTTGCCCGCCGCTATTGTGGCCAAACTCATTAAGCCGAGGCAAAAAGTTATTGCTGTCTGTGGAGATGGCGGGTTTATGATGAACTCCCAAGAACTTGAAACAGCGTACCGGCTCGGTATCGATATCACAGTAGTTATCCTGAACGACAATGCTTTTGGTATGATAAAATGGAAACAAAGTGGTATGGGTTTTGAGAACTATGGCCTAGATTACGGCAACCCGGATCTGGTGAAATACGTGGAGAGTTATGGAGGACGGGGGTTTCGTCCCAACAGTTCTGCGGAGTTTGCGACCATGCTTACAGAAGCCATAGATTATAAAGGAATATCACTTATCGATGTATCAGTGGACTATTCCCTGAACCATGAGGTTCTCAACATAGACCTGCAAAAACTAAATCATTAGGCGGATATAGTAATGTTAGAAGTAAACGCGCCATACGACAGAAGTGTCATTACACAGTTACCAACCTCTGACAAAGCAAGCTTAGAAAAAGCTATTTCTACAGCTCATGCGTATTTTAAGAATCAAAAACAATGGCTACCTGTTTACAAAAGAATAGAAATACTCGAAAAAATTGCTGTAATCATGGAAGAGAGAACAGAAAAACTGATTACGGATGCTGCACGCGAGGGTGGAAAACCTTATACAGATTCTAAAGTTGAAGTTCTGCGTGCTATTAATGGTGTCAAACTGGCAGTCCAATGCCTGAGCGGATTTCACGGCGAAGAAATACCCATGGGCCTTACCAAGGCATCAGAAGGGCGAATGGCCTTTACCCGGCGTGAACCCATTGGGGTGGTCGCATCGGTCAGTGCCTTTAATCACCCGGTAAATTTAATTATTCATCAAACTGTTCCGGCCATTGCAGTGGGGGCACCATTTATTGTAAAGCCAGCCTCTGCGACTCCTATCTCTTGTTTAAATCTTATGGAAATATTTCGAGAGGCCGGTTTGCCCGAAGAAGTTGGTGTTGCTCACCTATGTGACAGAGATTCGGCCGGTTTTTTGGTCACGGATCCCCGAATTAACTATTTGTCATTTATCGGGTCCGGAGAAGTCGGTTGGAAACTGCGTTCACAAGTTGCTCCGGGAACTCGGTGTGGATTAGAACATGGCGGGGTAGCACCTGTTATCGTTTTCGATGATGCGGACATTGATGCCATGATACCCCAGCTTGTTAAAGGTGGCTTTTACCATGCCGGACAAGTATGCGTATCTGTGCAATGCGTTTTTGCCCCCAAAGGCAATGCGCGTGATATCGCAGATCGAATTGCAGAAAAAGCAAAGAATCTTGTCGTAGGTGATCCGCTTGATCCTAAAACAGAGGTTGGACCTATTATTACTGACTGGGAATTAAATCGAGTGGGTGAATGGGTGCAGGAAGCCGTAAAGGACGGTGCCCAATTATTGTGTGGTGGGGAGAACCATTCTGCCACCTGTTATAAACCTACCGTATTGTTTAATCCGCCTAAAAATGCCAAGGTAACGCAGCATGAGATTTTTGGACCGGTGGTATGTGTTTATGGGTACGAACACCCTGATGAGGCCTTGGAGATTATAAATAATATGCCTTACGGGTTCCAATCGGCTCTGTATACACAAAATATTGACAAGGCATTTTCATATGGCAAACAACTGAATGCCACCGCCGTCATGATAAATGATCATACGGCGTTTCGAGTTGATTGGATGCCGTTTGGTGGGCGTGATCAATCCGGGTTAGGATTGGGTGGTATTCCCTACAGTATGCACGAAATGTCACGGGAGAAAATGTTTGTATTCAAAACACCGGCATCGTAGTATTTTAGATAGTCCTCGGAAGGTCTAAAAACAGTGCCGATCTGTGCCGTTAGTTTGTATGGATACCGGAGACCTTTGCAGAGGTAGTTTCACTCTGTTCTTCACGGTATTTTTTGACTTTTCGTTTGGTATGGTTGATCAGTTTGGTAATTTTGATACCGCGTGGACAGACCTTAGTACATTCAAAAAGATTCTCACATGCCCACAAACCATTGGGGCTGTCCAGGGCCTCCAGCCGTGCCGGTATTCCCTGATCCCGGCTGTCGTCTAAAAAGCGTGCTGCCTGTACCAATGCCATTGGCCCGATAAAATCCGGGTTTTTGTCCAGCACCGGGCAGGCAGAATAACAAGATGCGCAACCTATGCAGGCTGATGCCTCATCCAACAGTTTATGTTCTCGGGGTGTTTGTACAAATTCCCCCGCGTCCGGCAGTTTGTCTTTGGGCATGAAATAAGGTTTGACAGATTCATACTTTTCCAAAAGCGTTTTTTGTTCTACCACCAGATCAGTCTTGACTTCTAAATGCCGCAGAGCTTCAATTTCAACAGTGTGTTGATTTTCTCCTGTACTTACATCTTGAAACAAGGTCTTACAGGCCAGCCTTTCTTTCCCGTTAATCCTCATTGCATCTGAGCCGCAAACGCCATGAAGACAGCTACGCCGAAACGTAAGAGTGGTATCCTGTGTTTTGGCAATATCTTCTAAAGCATCTATGACACGGGTACTTTCATCAACCTCCACTTCAAATTCGGAGTAATACGTTCCGGCTTTGGGGTTAAACCGTTTTATTTTTATTCTCGTTTTCATATTGGCTTCCTGTCAGTACAATCTTTAGTACACTCTGGGCTTGGGTTCCCATTTACTCAAATCAACATCATCGTAGGCTAAACGGACTTGTTTCGTTGTTGTATCCAAAAATGCCATGGTATGTTTCAGAAAATTCTCATCATCCCTGTTGGGGTAATCTTCCCGGGCATGCCCTCCACGGCTTTCTTTACGGGCAAGAGCCCCTTCCGTGACAATCTCTGCCAAATCTAACATACATCCAAGTTCAAAAACCCGAAGAACGTCATAATTATAATCAGTGTTACTATTGTGAATCTTGACACCTTTATATTCTTCTTTAATTTCTGCTAAGCCTGTGAGACATTCCTGCAAGCCCTTTTCGTTTCTGAACACGCCGACTTTTGCGGACATGAGACTTTGCATTTTGTCATACACCTGCCCGATGTTTGAACTCACTTTACCACCGGTACTTTTTCTATCGAGCAGGTCTGCATACGTTTTTCTTGCCTTGTCAATCTCCGATTGTGGGATTTTACGGGCTTCGGCCCCTTTGACGTAGTCCTTCAGTCGAATACCTGCACGTCTTCCAAAAACAAGTAATTCTAACAAACTGTTAGATCCAAGCCGGTTTGCACCGTGGACAGATACACAGGCGCATTCACCGGCGGCAAAAAGTCCTTCGTACTTTTGCCCGGAATAACCCACTTGTCCGTTTATATCTGTCGGAATCCCTCCCATAGTGTAATGTGCGGTTGGATGGACGGGTATAGGGCTTTTGATAGGGTCGATACCGACATAGGTCATGCAAAATTCCCGGACATCGGGGAGTTTGGTTTTCAGTGTATCAGAACCGAGGTGCATGGCTTCGAGGTATACAAAGTCATCTATTTTGTTATTGCCCAGAATACCGCGCCCGGCCAGCAATTCTTTTGTGATCGCACGGGCGACCATGTCGCGTGGCGCAAGGTCTTTGAGCGTGGGAGAATAGCGTTCCATGAATCTTTCGCCGTCCCTGTTTCGGAGTATCCCCCCTTCGCCGCGAGTGCCTTCTGTAATAAGGACACCAATGCCTTTAATTCCTGTTGGATGGAATTGGTAGAATTCAAAATCTTCCAGGGGTATGCCGGCACGGGCACAGATGGCCGCGCCGTCCCCCGTGTTTGCCAAGGCGTTTGAGGTCACCTTAAAGACACGCCCCGCCCCGCCGGTGGCAAAGAATACGGCTTTGGCTGTAAATATATGCAGGCTGCTGTCTGCTATTCGGATTGCCGCAACACCTGTAGCGACGGTACCGTCCATGAGTAATTCAATGACCTGATATTCGTTAAAAAAAGTTACGTTTTCTTTGATACATTGCTGATATAGGGTGTGCAATATCAGGTGGCCGGTTCTGTCTGCGGCGTAGCAGGTACGCATAACGGGGCCTTCACCAAAGTGATGGGTGTGTCCGCCAAACTTTCGTTGGGCAATCCGCCCCTCTTCCGTGCGGGAAAACGGTAAGCCCTTGTGTTCCATGTCATAAATGACTTTCGGAGCATCATCGGCCAGGATTTGCGCCGCGTTTTGGTCAACCAGATAGTCCCCTCCCTTGACCGTGTCATAGGCATGCCATTCAGCGGTATCTTCGCCCATATTGCCAAGGGATGCGGCAACGCCGCCTTGGGCGGCTCCTGTGTGGCTGCGCATGGGATATAACTTACTAAGGACCGCAACTTTTTGTACGCCGGAAGAGCCTTGTGATGGGACTTGTGAAGATGCCTGTAAAGCGGCGTACATGCCTGCACCGCCGCCGCCTACTATAATTGCATCAAATTCATGAAATTTTAGGTCTTGTGCCATCTCGTCCCCTCATTATATTTCCAGTGTAATATATTTTATCTGACTAAGCTACGGGGTTTCAGACAGTTTATCTCAGTATCATACCTAATTTGTATAATAATAGTTTGGATATATTTTATTATAAAAAACATTTAATAAACAAATTTCTTTTTCTTTTTTCGGCCAGAGTTCGTGCTTTATTTTCACTTGCATTTTTAACTAAGCAGCTATTGCTATTTTCACTAATTCCATTATCATTTGTAGTGTTTAGATTAGTATTGTTCTAAACTAATTCTATACAGAAATACGTCCGTAAGAAAAAGTGGATATCTAAAAATGAAGAAATTAGACGGATTTATATTTGCTTTAGGCGGAATTTTTTCTTTTATCTTAAGGTATTTTTTACCAAAATTTTGGCATGGCTATGATGTAGGTGTTTTCGTACAATGGGCGAAAGTCTCCGAAAACTTTAAAGACCTTTACAATAGTGATTGTTACTGTAATTATCCAGTTTTAGGTCTTTTGTCTTCCGCAGGGTTGTTACAATTACTGAATTATAAAATATTAAGTTTCTTATATGTTTTAAGTTTTATTGATCTTATTAATGTCGTACTTGTTTATTTCATTCTCAGAAAATTAGAGGTAAAGAGATCGATGTTTTGGGCTGGTGTCATTGGCCTGCTTCCTTCGACTTGGGCAGGTGGAGCTTTGTGGGGCCAAATAGATAACATTGGACAGCTCATTCTATTTTGTATAATAATAGTTGCACTACGTTTTAGTACAGCCAGCCATTTAGGAAACAAATCTCTTTTTCTTTTTTCGGCCATAGTTGGTGTTTTATTTGCATTTGCATTTTTAACCAAACAGCTATTGCTATTTTCACTAATGCCATTATCATTTATGGTTCTTATATTAATATTATTCTACACCAATTTTAAATTTATAGATATAATAAAGCATATTTTAATTTGTACATTTTTTACACTTATTCCAATTGCTTTATTTGATCTTTGGTTAACCATTCCTAACGAATATTATTTTTCACATTTAGAAAGAGTTTTTGGGACAGGAAGTAGCCATATGGATAAAATATCAGGAAATGGTTTTAATATTTGGAGGCTATTAGGCCGAGATATGTGGTCATCATCCGAAATCCCTTTTTATAAAAATTTCACTCCCAAAGGCACTGGTTTATTTCTTTTCTTTAGTTCTTTAGCTACCATAAGTTATCTACTTTTTATGAACTTAAAAAAGCATTGGAATGTCAATCAATTCACGGATAAGGTAATCATTTTTATTTTTTACTTGGCATTAGTTAATATAAGTTTTAACATATTTCTTACTGGAACTCATGAACGTTATTTGTTTCACTTCTATCCTTTTATACTAATTGTGATGCTATTTATTCGGAAATACTTAAGTGTATTTTTATGCATAGTTGGTGCATTTATTTATGGAGCTTTTGTATTAGATATTTTAGAAATCAAAGGATATGATGTTAATTATAAACTTATATTAGTTTATCACACAATACTTTATTTTTACTTGCTTTATGCTTTTAAGATCTATAAAGGAAGGCCTTTACAAAGCGTTATTGAATAATTTACAGCACCAATTTTATTTGACAACTTCATTAAACTTTTTGTAGCTTAAACAGTCAAAACCCTAAACTCGCCAGAAACTGATGATGGAGTAAGTTTTAATAGCTGTGTTGATCCTGAAGTTCAGCATAAAAACCTTTCAAACATTAGTTAAAAATTATAAAGAAAGATTCTATTAACGAAAATTTATTCTGAACCATGAAGATGCTAATGATGTTATTCAAAATATGTTTATTAAGGTGTGGAGAGGACTTGAAAAATTAAAGGCAGATGCTAAATTATATACTTGTGTTATACAAAATGGTAACCAATGCAAATATGACCTTACTTGCCCGAAATTTTGCAAAACAACAGCCTATCAACAATCTCCAAATCACTGACAGCGTCATATTCTGGCTGGAACCGGTACAACAGATACCAAAGCCGAACGCTAATGAGAATCTCAATTCCGAAGACTACCGCTTTGAAGTCGATTGCAGCACAAATGGCTATAGAACACAGACGGCAAGCCAAAGACAAATACCGGAATAGCTAAGGGCAGAAAGAAACGCGTTCAGGAAAGTCAGCCGGCCGTGCCCCCCCTTGCCAAATATCCTGAATGAATATATGATAGGCAAAATTCAAAATATCTTGGAGGAATTTTCTTATGAAACGTCAAAATATACTGTTGACTGGTAACCCACGAAACAGTATAATATCCAATATCCAATATCCAATATCCAATATCCAATATCCATACCAAGCCTATAAAATATATACCGTCATTTTATCTTTTTTTAGGGCTCAATAAACCGACACTTTTCAAAGCCTTTTCAGTTTCTCCGTTTTTCTGTTTTTTTTCCATTCTTCTCATTCATTTAGTTTTGTCCGGCTGCGCCCCCATGACGGACGTGGACGAAGGCACTGGAACCAAATTCGGAGTCCGTGCCTCGACAACATTTGTGGGAGCGACCCAGGCACTGGTATCGCTGACACCAACGAAAAACGGTTCAGCCGCCTTTCTGGCCGTTGCGGATACGGAAACCATTCCCTCGGCCACCGCTGCCGAAACTCTTTTGGCCTACCGGGAAATAAACTTTTCCGGGACTTCACCACAGATCATCCAGTTTGCCCTGAGCATCAGTGCCACACAAGATGCGACAAGCGGAGTCGTTTCAGGTGGAACTGCGGCAGTATTACAGCCGAGTACAGCCTACAAGATTGTGATGTACAGCAGTGGCAGTAGCACAACCTTGCTGACTTTTACGACTCTTGGCCACTTGGCGGAAGGGGGGTATGCGTTTGGTGCTGGTGGAACCTATCCTTTTGATATATCGGCGTATAACTTCCGGACCGGAACAGACGGAAAGTTTCAGGTACCCTTTGTTTTTTCGTGGGTGATGTCTCCCGGCTTGATTTCTGAAATAGGCGCTCGTCTGGGAGATCAATCGAGTCAATATGAAACTATTGGAAATCTTAGTCGCTCTAATCGTACCATTAATTCGAGCTATACAGACTTGGCGAATGCTTTTGGAAATTCAAATCGGGGAGCAATATTTCTACATACACCCCGCAGCGGTGCCGTTCAAAAATATCGGGTAGCCCTTACAAATGGTGTAGGGGACACTTTATCTATTTTCTATAACTAGGAAAAAAGTATTGGAAAGTAAAAACCTCTCTTTGGAGAGGCTTTTACTTTCCAACCGGTGCCGGCCGTGCCCCCCCTTGCCAAATATCCTGAATGGATATATGATAGGCAAAATTCAAAATATCTTGGAGGAATTTTCTTATGAAACGTCAAAATACACTGTTGACTGATAATCCAAAAAACAGTATAATATCCAATATCCAATATCCAATATCCAATATCCAATATCCATACCAGTTCTAAAACATATATACAGTTAGTTTTTCTTTTTTTAGGTCCCAATAAACCGACACTTTTCAAAGCCTTTTTAGTTTCTCCGTTTTTCTGCTTTTTTTCCATTCTTCTCATTCATTTGGTTTTGTCCGGCTGCGCCCCGATGACGGACGTGGACGAAGGCACTGAAACCAAATTCGGAGTCCGTGCCTCGACAACATTCGTGGGAGCAACCCAGGCACTGGTATCGCTGACACCAACGAAAAACGGTTCAGCCGCTTTTCTCGCCGTTGCGGATACGGAAACCATTCCCCCGGCCACCGCTGCCGAAACTCTTTTGGCCTACCGGGAAATAGACTTTTCCGGGACTTCACCACAGATCATCCAGTTTGCCCTGAGCATCAGTGCCACACAAGATGCCACAAGCAAAGAGGTCTCAGGTGATACGGCGGCAGTATTACAGCCGAGTACGGCCTATAAAATTGTGATGTACCACAGCGGCAGCGACACAATATTGCTCAGTTTTATGACTCTTGGCAGCGTAGATGAAGGGTATACATTTGGTGGTTCTAATTCAGGTCATACTTTTGATATGTCGGCACATAATTTCCGGACGGGAACAGACGGAAAGTTTCAGGTGCCCTTTGTTTTTTCGTGGTTGCAGAACTCTGGCCTGATTGCTTCACCAAGTATTAAAGTGGAAGGTGGAACAATTTTCAATGCTATCGGAAATTTTGAGTTCTCTGGTAGTGATGGTGTTATTACTCGTTATAATAATTTGGCAAATCATTTTGGAGATCCAAGTCGGGGAATAATATTTTTACATACACCCTTCAGTAATACCATTTTAAAATATAAGATAACTCTGACAAATAATGTCGGAAATGGGTTCTCTATTATTTATAATGAGGGATAAGCATAGGGAAGAGAAAGCCCCTCTTTGGAGAGGCTTTCTCTTTTTTCGGTTGGCCCCCCGGACTGGCCGGCCGCCGCCTCCCCTCTTGCCAAATATCCTGAATGAATATACGATAGACTCAAATTACAAAATTTTGGAGGAATTTTCTTATGAAATGTCAAAATATATTGTTGACTCTTCACCAAAAAAACAGTATAATATCCAATATCCAATATCCAATATCCAATATCCAATATCCATACCAGTTCTAAAACATATATACAGTCAGTTTTTCTTTTTTTAGGGCCCAATAAACCGACACTTTTTAAAGCCTTTCCCGTTTTTTCATTTTTCTGCTTTTTTTCCATTCTTCTCATTCATTTGGTTTTGTCCGGCTGCGCCCCGATGACGGACGTGGACGAAGGCACTGAAACCAAATTCGGAGTCCGTGCCTCGACAACATTTGTGGGGGCAACGCAGGCACTGGTATCTTTGACCCCAACCAAAAGCGGCGCAGCGGCCTTTCTTACGGTTGCCGATGGTGAGACAATTCCTTCGGCAACCGCTGCCGAAGCCCTCTTGGCCTACCGGGAAATAGACTTTTCCGGGACTTCACCACAGATCATCCAGTTTGCCCTGAGCATCAGTGCCACACAAAATGCGACAAGCGGAGAGATTTTGGGTGGCACTGATGCAGTATTACAGCCGAGTACGGCCTATAAGATTGTGATGTACAACAGTGGCGGCAGCAATACATTGCTACGTTTTACGACTCTTGCCAACATTGATGAAGGGTATCCGTTTGTTAGAAGTGGTACAGTACTTTCTTTTGATATGTCGGCATATAATTTCCGGACCGGAACAGACGGAAGGTTTCAGGTGCCTTTTATTTTTTCGTGGTTACTGGTTTCCGGTCTGCTTGGTACGACCGCGAATATGGCCGAAGACGAGACTTTGGCCAGCACTATTACAAATGCTGATGGCGGTCAGACCAGTATTAAGGCTACTCCCAATTATGTGCTTTTGGTAAATTCCTTTGGAGATGAAAATCGGGGAGCCGCATTTTTACATACACCCCGTGGTGGTGCCATTCGGAAATATCAGACAGTCCTGACAAATATAGCAGGGAACGGTTTAACTATTAAGTATCGCTAGGAAAAAACGTGGAAAATAAAAGCCTGTTTTGAGAGGCTTTTATTTATTTCTGACTGATTGGCTATAAGCTCTCCTACCGACAAGCCAACCCAGTCCTTGCAACACTCCCCTTGTAACGCCCCCTTGCACTTCTCCCTAAACGAATATACAATAGGCTAAAATTGCAAAGCTTTGGAGGAATTTTCTTATGAAATGTCAAAAAGTACTGTTGACAACTGACCAGCCAAATGGTATAATATCCCATATCCCATATCCCATATCCCATATCCCATATCCTTACCAGTTTTAGAACATATATACAGTTAGTTTATCTTTTTTTACGGCTAAATAAACCTAAATTTTTCAAAGCCTTTCCGGTTTCTTGCGTTTTCTCCATCTATCTGTTTTTGTCTGCCTGTGCCCCGATGACGGACGTGAAATCTGACTCCGGAGCTGAAACTAAATTCGGAGTCCGTGCCTCGACAACATTTGTGGGGGCAACGCAGGCACTGGTATCGTTGACACCGACTAAAAGCGGCGCAGCCGCCTTTCTTGCGGTTGCCGACACCGAAACCATCCCCTCGGCAACCGCAGCCGAAACTCTCTTGGCCTACCGGCAAATAGACTTTTCCGGGACTTCCGCACAGATCATTCAGTTTGCCTTGAGCATCAGTGCCACACAAGATGCAACCAGCGGGGAAGTTTCGGGTGGAACTGCGGCAGTATTACAACCCAGTACGACCTATAAAATTGTCATGTACAGCAGTGGCGGCAGCAGTACATTGCTAAGTTTTACGACTCTTGGCAACATAGCTGAAGGTTATCCGTTTATTGCCAGTGGTACAAAACTATCTTTTGATATGTCGGAGCATAACTTCCGGACTGAAACAGACGGAAAGTTTCAGGTGCCCTTTGTTTTTTCGTGGCTGATGACTTCCAATCTCATTGGTGTACCCTCTCAGTTAGAAGAAGATGGAACTTTAAATGATATTGGGACCTTTGATGATCGTAGTTTTCGTATCAATTCTTCGTATACCACTTTGGTAAATACTTTTGGTGATAAAGATCGCGGAGGGATATTTTTACATACACCCCTCCGCAGTTTTGTCCGGAGATACCAAATAGACCTGACAAATAATTTCGGGTATGGTCTTCAGATTAAATACCGTTAAAAAACCAATAGAAAGCTTCCGGGAGGCTTTCTATTGGTTTTGACTACGTGGCAGTAGGCCCATACAAAGCATACACCAAGGCATTGATCTGAATCTGACCGGTGGCAACCATCTCCGCCAAAGTCTGAACATCCCCGGCTTACCAGTGGAAGCTTGGACTTCCCTTTTGTACTTGTTCGACCGGCATATTTCACTCTATATTTCGTGAAAATCGACATTGAAGATAGTTCGCACAACCTAAGAACTGTGTTCCGGCACGAGGCCCCTTTTTTACGGTTCTGACCAGAAGTCGTGCCCCACAGCTAGGGCAAATGTTTGTGGAATTGTGCCTTTGATGTAATGATCGAATATGATCACTAAGTGTTATCTCTGTATTATTGATATAGTGATTCAGCTTTTCTGAAAGATAATCCGCTTTTCCTTGAGGGATTTTAAGAATATTAAAATCTTTAATATACCCACTTGGATCATCCATTTGGATATTTTCCGGCATATCTGTCTTAAATTCACAGTCACCAACAAAGCATATAACTGTATGTATAGTTGATTCTTTAATGTTAAAAAACCATGCGAGTGTTTTTTTTTGCCTATAAGTTTGCCTTAAAGGATTCTGAAATAAATATTTTTCATGACATAGAATCTGAGTCCATTTTGGACTATTTCTATCTCCAAAGATCCAACCTGTAAGATTTTTTGTTTCAATAATGAATATGCCAAAACGGGAGATAACAATATGGTCTATTTGGGTGGTACCATTTTTAGTTTCAATAATGACATTGTTAAATTGCCGGTATTGAGAGGAATCAAGACCAACTCTCATATTATAGGATGTTATATTCTCACCCTGTTGACCCTTTGAAGATAGTTTTCTGTGTGTTTTTAAAGGTGGTTGCCTGTCTTTTTTTAAAGATAGAATTAAAATAAAAATAACTAAAAAAATGAGAAATAAAACAAACATTGAGAATACTCCTTACAAAAATAGGATTAATTAGGAGCCGGTACCTGAAAGTTAAGCCACCACCCTTCATTTCTTCAATAACTTTTTTTGACTAAGCACATTTGGATAATTTAAACAGAGTATAACATAGTCTAAAGATAATGAAAAGTTACTCTTTATATTGTTATAGAATGGAAGTATCCTGTGTATTTTCTTCCCAATATTATTACAAGCAAGCCCTACCGGAACCACTCCAAAACACAGACATACCGAAGGCAGGCTGTGGCCTGCCAACTCGTAGAGGCCACAGACCAAGGCCATCAATCCGGGCCTCACACACAGTTGGCCCTCCGGCCAAAGCCTCAATATCCGGCTTGTTTCCGGTGGTTTGGGATTACTGTTTTAACCGAGTTTCGATGAGTTGAACTATAAAAAATATTGATATATATCTTTTCTGTGAATAAATCTCTTTAATATTAGAATATTATCCGGAATTGTCAGCCCAAGCCATAAGAGCCAATCTGTTAAATTTTTTGTTTCAATAATGAATATTACAAAACGTAAAATAATAATATAATCTATTTAGGTTATATTATTATTAGTTTAAATAATAATATTGTCAGACTGAATTAAGATAATCCCTTAGAATTTCAATTACCTTCATTGAGTCGCGAAATAATTCTGTAATTTCCTCTACAGTTACTTCTCCTAAATCTTGTTCAAGATAATTATTATGGACCATAGTATTACGTTTCATGCCTAAACTAATAAATGCCTCTGCACAGTCTTTCCAATCATAGTTTTTCTTTTTAAAAGCAAAAGATTTAATCTCTTCTTTCTCTATACCTATAGCCTTAAGGAATGGATTGAAACCACCGGCACTCTCTGCTTTAAAATCAAAGCTCTGATAAAAACCTCTGGCCAATATTTTATTTTTTACATATTCTTGCAAATGCTGATTAATAGTAACTCTTTCAACCCATGTTTTTAGCATCGTTTGGAATTGATCTTCAATATAACTAAATGATGATATCATTAAAACTTTAACAAAATCATGATTTAGTTGAGCAGCATAATAGAATTTTTTTTGCTTTACCAGAAATTCTTTTAGCTCATCATAATTCTCTATTGAGCCCTCAACAGGGTTAGTATTTTCTTGTGAAGTCTCCATATAACTAGATCTTTGATATAATATTCTTTGCTATTTGGATTCTTGCAGCTACTTGGTGCTTATCTGTCGTAGGTTGGTTCTTTTTACCTTGATCTTCCAAGATATTCACTTTAATTTCATTGAACTGTTTAGTGGAAATAGGCAGTTTCTTACTCTTATTTTTCAGATACAGTTTTGCCCAAGAAATAAATATCGCATCCAGTACTGTAATTAAGAACACTTTTTTTGTATTCAAAAAATCGCAGTCTTCTAAAGCTGTAAAACTATCAAGAAAAGCTTTAAATACTACTTCATATTCTTTCAGAACTCTTTTACATTCCTCCGGAGTTTTTGAGCCCAGTTTTTGAGCATTTAGTGAAAAGGTATTGAGAAACCTTGCCATTGGTGGCTTATATTCATCTGTATAGATGAGAGCAAAGCAACGTAATAGATACTCAATGTCCTTTAAGTTATTATCAGGAGAAGGCTTCTTAAGAAGCGTCCTCCAATTTCTATCTTTATTTAGATTACTTAAAAGGTCATAAAAATCGGAGTAATAGATAGATTGTCTTACTTCTTGTGGTTTAAGGTTTGTCCCACCGGTATTAAGACGATGAAATACCTCATACATAGATGAGGCTGCATCTTCCGGTTCCGGTGTTGTTTGAGTGATAAATATTGTCCTTAGTGTTCTGAGTTTTAAGATCCTTTGGTGTGAGTCTGAAAGTGTTTCGTAGCTTTTACCGTGTAGTACATTCTTAGATGCATTAGCTGTCCTGCTGGTCAACTGAAGTGTAAAATCTTCAAAATATTTATCATCACCTAATAAATGAGGATGAATAAATGGATGATTCTTTTCTTTTGAAAGAATACGAATCTTACCATATTGGTTTTTCTTTGGGAAACGGCCTTTATAAAAGAAATAAAGAGAAGAAAGTCTTTGCTGTCCATCAATCAGCAGTTGTCTCTCATTTTGCTCAAATGAAAAGAGCTGAGGAACAGGCAATCCCATAATTAAAGACTCAATAAGAGACGATGCTTGTTTCTTAGTCCAGACATAATTTCGCTGAAAAGGTGGTATTTCAAATATACCTTCTTCTACAAAATTAATCATAGTACTAATGTTAAAGTCATTTGGTAGTGATTTAATTTTATAGATTGTAAGCCCTGTATCTTCTTGATCTTCCTGTTCAAGATCAGTTTCATTATCGATTATTTCTTCCTGATATTCCTCAGAATAATCTTCTAAACTATTATCTTTCAAATCTTTTTCTTCCATAAGATCCTCCTTTTATCATTTAAAGTATGAGCCTAAATTCTATCCTGCTAAAATAATATATTTATATCTCCAAAGAAATCCTAATATATTCTCTCACTATATCCAAACTTCAAAAACCTTGCAACCCCACACCATAATCATCACAACTAAGTCCTACCAACAAAACTTACAAACTCTTTTGTTTCTTCTTCAGTGGCGATACCACTCTCCAGACCTTCCTGCATTGCTACATAAAGTGCTTGGTCTTCTTGTTCTTCGCTTAGTGTTGGCACTATATCTAAGCTAATATCCAGTTTATTAATCAGTTTCTTTAGTTCTTCTAATTGTTCTTTGTCTACCTCTAGTGTGACTAACATTCTTTTACCGCCTCAATAGTAAGCTCTATAATATTAATTCATAATTATTTAAGTTGTTCGGATTTCTCCATTAGCTTATAAGATTTATGGTGTTTTGTCCGGAACATCAAGCCCATACATCAAGCCCATACACCAAGCCCATAAACCCGGGCCTCACAGCCCGCCGCCACCTCCGCCAAAGCCTCAATATCCCGCTTACTCGTGGCGGCTTTGGCTTGGCCTTCCGATTTTAGCCGAGTTTGGATGAATTGAACTATTTGGTGAGCTTTGTTGGGTTTCCTTATGCACTATTTCAAAATACTTTTTAGTCTGTCCTAAAGTTTCGTGTATTATAATCCTCCAAAATCTGTATGATAGTCTTTATGAAACTGAAAGTATTCCTCTTTTTTATGGGTAGTTTTGGTCGTCTTTTCGCTGAAGAGTCGGACAATCAATTTTTACCGACAGGTGGTTCTTATCAAGTGATCCGGCATAGTCACTACACTCTGGGCTACGATGAAGATAGTGAGCAAGCGTCATGGGTTGCGTATGAGCTGAGCCCAAAAGAACTCATCAAAGCTGTAGAGCGTAACGACCGTTATAGACAAGACAAGCTGGTAAAAACAGTGTCGGCACAGCTTAGTGACTACAAAGCTTCCGGCTATGACCGAGGGCATTTAGCACCTGCCGCAGATATGTCATTTTCCGGTGTGGCAATGGATGAGTCTTTTTATCTGTCTAATATCAGTCCTCAACTCCCTTCTTTTAATCGTGGGATATGGAAGGAGCTGGAAGCCTTATTTCGCAATTGGGCGGGCAAGTACGGGACACTGTATATTATAACTGCGGGGATCCTGAAAGGTGAGGCGAATGTTGGGGCAAACCATGTACTCGTACCCGGAGCCTATTACAAGATCGCTTATGATGCAAAGAGGGGTGTAATGATTGGTTTTATTCTTCCTCATGAAAAGTTAAGTGGGGGCTTAGAGCGGTTTGTTGTTTCTGTAGACCGGATAGAGCAGGCAACAGGGTTAGATTTCTTCAGCCGGTTAAACGATGAAGACGAGGAGCGTTTAGAGTCTCAAAGTGTTGTAACGGACTGGGACTTTGATGCACCCGGCTATAAATACACTTCCAATCTTCGTCGTTCCCCTGTAAAGAAAGCGGATGGAGGAGGAGGGGCGGGGCCGGTGATAAAGAAAAGCAGGAGCGGTATTTGTCATCCTCCAAACAGTCCGTATTATTCCCGAACGAAACACTATATTCCGTTTGACAGTCTGGATACTTGCCTGGAGAGTGGAGGGCGTTTGCCTAAAAGGTAGGTTTTGCTTTGTAAGTGTGCTGTGTTTGGGTTTAGGGTGTACTATTTAAAAGGTAGTTTGGCTGATAGCTCAGCTATGGGTTGGTGTAGTGAGGGTCCTTTGGGTGGGTTTCGGGGTTTAGTTTTCGAGTGTGCAGGTTTAGGCTTTCATCTTTAATTGGGAGAAGTTTCTTCTGAAGAGTCTTCTTTAGTATTTTTCCATATATTTGTTAGTTTTATTGTCTCACTCTTGGGTTGAAACTGTTGTTCCAGCAAGTCAATTCTAACTTTTACTGATAAGTTAAAAGCAAGACCTGACATAAAACAAACCCCAACAGACAGCATTGGAATAGATTCTATAGAAAGTTTATCTAAATAGGAAACAGTTCGACTAATGGCTTCAATATCTCTTTCATTCATGAGTTTATGGATAAAATAATTGTGTACCTGGGAAATGATCGTTGCTGATATATCGTTAGGTCGTTGGCTAGCAATAGTTAAAAATACACCGAACTTACGTCCCTCTTTGATAATCTCTTCAAAGGTCTCCAGCCTATAATCCTTCCAAGTCTCACTTTCTCTACTTGAATTATAAGATAAGACATTATGAGCTTCATCAATAATTATATGTAAAGAGCTATCTGATTTATATTTTTTTTTATGTTTATCATATTGGTATTTAGCAATAAGTAAAGGGATAACCTTACGCATTTCAATATTAACATCTTTTAAGTTAATTACCTCAAAAGATTCTTTTCTATTTCTAGACTTATTTGGATTTTTTTTATTCCTAGATCTATTTCGAATTTCTATAATTTTATTTAAATCATGGAATCGTTTATCCATTCTTCTTATAACCGGTCGTATATGTTCATCAATAGAATAGCCTATTGCAACTTCATAGTAAAATTTATATAATATTTTATATTTATATTTATTTAACCCTGAATTCTTTACTGAAATTTCTTCAAAAGATCGCCCTATAATATTATCAAGTAATTTATCTGGTGAGTTATTAGAATAGGTATCAGACCCATTAATATCCATAAAATGACATTTACTCAATGAGTGATATTTTAAATTATATATCTTATCAATAATATCTTGAATTATTTTTTGGTCAGAATTACCTATAACTTCTTTTAAGGATTCTAAGAATTCTTTAATCAAATTTCGTGAATCACTTTCTCTAAGAAGTAATATTCTAAAAATACTTTTAGTATCTGATAAGTTATTACAATCAAGTAAATATTTGTTATTAATTGATCTTTTTAAAAATGGTTGTTGTGTTTTCTCTGTCGCATCTAATAATATAGAAAGTATTTCAATTAAATTATTATCATCTATATCTAGTAGATATTTATTTTCACTATCTTTTTGTGTACTTAAATTATATACTACCTTATTTTCAGTTATTGTCTCTTTACTCGCATATTCTCCATTGAAGTCTATCAGTACAAATTTTGACTTTTCTCTAAAGCTACTGTTCTCTTTATTTTCCCTGTACAGCTCGTGATATAAACGTGCAAGGGTGTTTGATTTACCACTTCCGGTATTACCAAAAATACCAATATGGCTAGCAAAGAGATTATTTACACTAACTTTAATATGCTGTAATTCATTATCTGCAACAGAACCAATCTTTATATTTTGTTCTTTTGCAGAAGAAAACCTATGAATACTATCATATTCATTTTTATTAAGAATATATGCTTCATTCCCAATTAGAGGCATTTCTTTTATACCCAGCTCAAAGCAATTTCTTTCCAGGTATCCTGAAATTGAAGCTTTTAAGAAGCGATTGATATTCTCTTCTGATTTTTGATATCCTGAGTTGTCATAGTCATCTTCCCTAATGTACTCTCCTTCAACAACTCCAATAATATTAATAAACCCTTTGCATATTTTAACATAACTACCAACAGTGATATTTTTTATTAGGTCTCCATTATATGAAAGATGCGATAAATTCTTATTTTTGTGGACTTTAATAGTTACACTCCTACCATCAACAGAACTAACATCACCTATAACAAAGATAGAATCCAGTATTATCTTAGAATTTATATCATTATTCATTTCTGAAAACCTTTATCATTGTTTATCTTTGAAAAGATCATCTTATTAAGTATCCCAAGAGTTATTTCTTCTTCTTCATTTCCAGAAATATCTTTTGGTCTAATTAATTTAAAATTGGGGCTTTGGATGTCAAATTCTTCCTTTTTCTTATAATCATTCTTATCATAGCAGAATAGATACACTGTTAATGTAGGATTTGATTTTAAAGATCGTCGGGTAATTTCTCTTATATGTTCATCAGCCATAGAAAAACCAATAATAAATAAAATTGCATTTTCTTTTTCCAGATATGCAGAATAGATACGGAGTAGGTCATAATAAAGAGTATCCAGAACAGTATCTTCTAACTTCTTCTTTTCTGGATTAATAATAGCAAGCTTTTCATATTCCTTTTGGAAGTCTTCATAATTATCTTTGTTCTCTAATAATTCAATATTAAAATGATCTAATTTAGGGGAGTTATATATTATATCTTGCTTTTTTTTCCAGTTAACCGAACCGTGAATCTTAATCAGATTAAATACTGGAAACTCTGAATTATAGTTATAATGGAGGCTTTTTTGAATAGTTGCTCTTCCAAAATTTGCTTGGCTAAATTTCGGCTCTAATGTACCTGAAAAGCCATCGTTATAATTTAAGGATTTTTCTTCCAGTACCTTCTCCATCAAGAGGTCAATGTTTGTTGTAAAAATGTTGATCTGCTTTCCTAAGATTGTTTCTTTCCTCTCAATTATAATTCTATTTATTTCTTTAAATAAATCACAATATGAGTTATAAGTTTTCTTATAACTTGGACAGTCTTTATTTAGATCATACTCACAAACTAAATCTGTATTAGGTTTTATTATTTTGAGGTATTCCTTATAACTTTGTAATCTCTCATCATCATTTTTTGTATTTGCAAGTTTTTCTTCAATATCACCTAATGTCTTAATAAATGGGTTAGAACACCCTGAGCCGATTAAAAAATTAATAGGAGAACTTTGTATTCTTAATGTTATATCATTAAGAAGCTCTTGTAATACTTCATTATTTTCATTACCTTCTTTATTATTCATATTATATCTAAGCTCCTCCCCCGCATTCAACCCATACACCAAAGCATTGATCCGGGCCTCACAGTGCACTACCCCGATCACCGAGGCCAACTTAAGACCCTACTCACCGTTAAATAACAATACCATGAAAATAACGTATATTTATATATTTTACAAGCAATCCCCACCGGAACCACTCCAAAACACACAAAAAGGCAGACCAAAGCCTGCCTACAATGAATACACACAAAAAACCAACAATTTGGGCCTCACAGTTCGCCAAACCACTGCCAAAAACTTTACACCTCGCTTACTCGCGACACTTTAGGCTTGGACCAAAGATGAGATTCCGGGACTTAGAGATTACGAACATAGAGGTAGCTACTTCTTCTTACTCAGTGCCTCATTACACTTAGCTAAAAATAAAATAGTAGAAGCTGTCATATGTAACATATAAGAAACCATATGCTCTGAAATCTTGGTAAGTGTCGTTCCTTGTCCATGACCACTATTTTTATTTCGCCCTATTGGAATGCTCCCTTCTAAGAGATTTACCAAAGCATGATTTTGACTCTCCCAATACTCAGGTATTAGTCCATTCTTTTTGCATACGTTAATTAATTGTTTCGCCGTTGGTTTGGCAGGATATTTCCACTTTTTTTTATTGCAAATAGCTATCATTGTACTTTCAAATGCTTTTAAGCAGTCATTTAAAGATTCTTTATAGTTACCCTTACGATAGTGTTCATAAGCTTTTAAATATTCTTCTTGTGCTCCTTTATATATTTTACCACGTAGGAAGCCTAAAGCTGGTTTAACAGCCTCCTCATGAATCAACTCATTATTTATTTTAATAATTTTGTCACCTTCAAGTTGGTAGCCAACTCCATTCTCTTTAAAACGAAAGTTTAATTCATCAATTTTATGGTCTACTGTTCTAATGCCTCCTACTCTAGTGTAGTCTTTTATAACTCGAAAAGATAACTCTACAATATCTAATTGTCGCTCTATATCGTTTAATTCTAGAAGATAATTTCTAAGATTAAGGAAATCAGCTTCTCGATGATTGTTGTTATAGATCTTATTAATTGGAAACTGAAATATACCATATTCATGGTATAGTATTTCAGTTATTTTTTTATATACTTTCCTAGTATCAACCGAATAATTTTTTTGATCATTGATAGTCATCCAGATTTGAATAATTTGAACACATAATTCCTTAGGTAATAAGTCATAAGTATAAACATCAGGAGATTCTCCTCGTTGTTTCTTTTCTCGTTTAGAATATAGACTATATACCATTTTTATCCCCAATCTCCCCCACACCAAAACATTAATCCGAGCTTCCGAGCCTGCCAACCCCCAAAGCCAAACCAAGACCCAACCACCATTAGAGAGAAACCGAGTTGACTACTACCAATCAAAAATAACGTATATTTATATATTTTACAAGGAAAATAGACAAATGTCCCTATCTTTATTGTTTAAGGCCTTTACACCCTACCCCTCCACCTCCCCAATCTCCCCCGCACTCAACCCATACAGGCCATACACCAAAGCATTGATCCGGGCCTTACAGTTCACCACCCCAAAACAACAACCCGGGCCTTACAGTTCGCTATTCCAACACCAAAGCCTAAACATTCCCCTTATTTCTACTGGTTTGGGAGTAAGGTAGAAAGGACCCTTTAATCGGCTAGGGCTTTTGTTATTAACTTTCTGGGTTTAGTTTCTTGATATACTTCTTAATACTTTAAATCACGTAAATACTTGCTTAAAACATATCCTTCCACTTTATAATCATCGCTTTTATAAGAGATTTTTCTCCAGGATTTATTTGCCTTCAAAATCACTATTACCAGATCATTTTGATAGAGTGTATCTACTATTTTTGAGGTAGGATTAGGTTTTTCTCTTATATTTAGTGCAGGTGGTCTTACTTGTTTATATGCTAAACGAAGATTTTTTTCTTCAAATAAAAGCTTCTGATTTTCTTTTGCGATACTTAAGTTTTCATCTAATTTCTTACCATTCTCTTTGGTAATTTCTAAAGTTTTTTCTGGTATAGAAGAATTCAATATAATACTAAATATATATGGTTGAAATAGTACCCAGAATATATTATGAAATAAATATCGCAAAATTTTTCTTTTACCTTCTGTGACTTTTAGACTTTTACCTTCTGTGACTTTTAGAGCTATTTCATTTAAAAACCCAGACTGCTCGCTATCAAGATTTTCTAATTGCAGACTATCTTCTTCTATTTCTTTTTCTGCTATTGAACTTTCTTCTTTAATAATTTCTCTAAACTTTTGTAAGCTTTCTCCTTCAAGGTTTGTACATGATTTTAATACACTTGTAACAATATTTTTTGATTGAAAAATATCAGTAGAGAGATTAGCAATATTGGAATAATGTTTATTAATATTTTCTATAGCAATAGCAGAAGCATTAACTAAACCTCCTATATTAGCTATTTGACCCATATTAAATTTTGGAAAAAGATTCTGATAATTTTTAGAAAAATTTGCTATAGTAATAGCAGAAGTATTAAATAAACTACCCAATTTATTTATTTCTTTTATCTCTTCTTGCATAGCCCTCAGTCTTGGTGGATTTATTACATCACACAATCTATTCATTTCTTTTATAGCAAAATGAATAGCACTATTATGAAATGGATCAGACACACTCAACAGTTTATCAGTCACTAGTTTTACTGTTTCATTGTTCATATCTACTTAAGGCTCCTTATTATAATCTATTATTATGTATTAGATTTCTACGACAAACCACCCCCAAAGCCAAACCAAGACACAACCCCGCTAAGAGTACACCAAGTTGACTACCACCAAACAAAAATAACGTACATTTATACATTTTACAAGGAAAATATACAAATATTTACACCCTACCCCTCCACCTCCGCAATCTCCCCCGCATTCAACCCATACAGGCCATACACCAAAGCATTGATCCGGACCTCACAGCTCGCCACCATCCCCGCTAAGGCCTGCACATCCCGCTTACTGGCGGCACTTTGAGCCTGGGCCTCCAGTTGTAACCGACTCTCCACCAATTGAACCAGTTGATCATACCCGGCTTTGTCCTCAGTGTTTGTCAGGTCCGGCTGAGGAATGGGGAAGGTTTTCAGATAGACATAACCAGGCTCATAGAAGTTTCCCCTAAGCTTTGGTAATAAGCTTCTAAACAAAAAGAAGAATACGGAACTATTCAATATACCCAGTAAATATTTGTCTTCTCCGGGTATAATAAAGCATTTTTGATTTGTATAATAATGCTCAGTATCAAAAGTAAACTCCGGTCTATGGCAAATATTAGGGTAAATTATCTTTGTTTTTTCAAACTCTTTATAATAATTTACAGAGTCCTGTATTTCATACCATTGATAAGGTCCGGGCTTTCTTCCCTTCCAATTATCGCCCTTATAGCCTTTTGGCTTCGGCATTAATTGGCTCTTATACTGTTCTAAATACCTTTTTATAGCCGGATATTTATTGATATCTAACCCTCTCTTCGTGAAGATCAAATATTGGCCTTTGTTTTCTAGAGGAGCATAACGCTTGATATCCTTACCCACCAAAAAAGGTTTGATAAGCTCCTCACTGCTCTTATCTTCGGCAATCAGCCTGTTTTTTGTCTCCGTATCAATAACAAAAGCCTCGTTAAGACCTGTGAGTATTCCCCTGTAAATCTCCTTATTTATATATCTTTCAAGTGGAATACCAACGCCCTTTATCTTGTTTAGCAAGTCGCTTGTCTTCTTATCAGTCAGTCTCCAAGCCTCATTCTCCAAACTCGAAACCTCACAATCAAACCGATTCCCGCTAAGGTGCTTCCCCAAAGAGTCAAAAGCTAAAGTGTCTACGTTTGCGGCCTGAAATACCCCTTTCGGCTTATCTCTCTCCATCTTTATAATACACGGGTACGTGGTGGCCCCGTGAAACACAGGTAAATCACCAAAGTCAATAATCTCAACAAGCCTGTTCTCACATAAGAACCTGCGCAGGTTCTCACCATATCTGGCCCTCATCCACTTGTTCGCCACAATAAAAGACATACTCCCGCCGGCCTTCACTAAACGCAGAGCCTTCTCAAAGAAATAAATATACAAGTCTGCCGTACCCTGAAATACAGCATAATTCCTTTGCAAATATGCCTTTATTTCATCCCCAAGTAACTCCTGTCGCACATACGGCGGGTTGCCAATTACACAATCAAAGCCCCCCTGCTCAAACACCTCAGAAAAAGACCGCTCCCAGTCAAAAGCATTAATCTTTCTCTGCTCCTTCAGATCAAACAAATCCTGCCCAACGTAATCATTGCCCACCAGCGAATTCCCGCACTGGATATTCTTTCCAAAATTCGGCAAAGCCTTCCCGTCACTCGCCACAAACAAAGCATCCGGATCCTCCTGGTCCTCATCCTCCAACAGCTTCAGCATCAAAGAAAGCTTAGTCACCTCCACCGCCTGGTAGTCGATATCCACCCCGTAAATATGCCACAACAACACATCTTTCTTCGCATCCAAACTCAGCCGATACTGCCCTTTGGCCAGCCTGTACACCCGGCCCTGTTTCAAAGACCTCTCCACAGCCTCCCTTGCCGTGTACCGCTTCAAATACCAACCCAACAAAAACTCATACGCCGCCAGCAAAAACGCACCCGACCCACAGGCCGGATCCACCACCCGAAACGCCCGCACCGTCTCCATCCTGCGCCCCTTCAGCCACACCCCAAGCGTATTCTCCACAATGTACTCCACAATATACTGCGGCGTGTAATACACCCCGCCCGCCTTGCGGACCTCCGGCTTCTCCTCCACCTTCGCCCGGCCCGAAGCCGTAAGGCGGATCGTCTTGCCCAGGAACTGCTCATACACCTGCCCCAAAATCTCCACAGGCATGGCATCAAAAGCATACGGATTATTTTTGTACAAACCCGTAATCATCTTCTTCAGAGTCGCATTCGGCAGCTCCAAAGCCTCCAGAGCCTCGTTCCTGTCAAAAATCTCGCTGTTGTACTTCCCCCCCGCACGCTGAAAATGCTGCACCAACTGCGCATACACCGCCTCCGCCCCGGCGATATCCAGCAGAGCCCCCACACTCTCCGAACCCCGGTCCTCACAAATCCGCAAAAACAAAATGCGGTCGATAAGCAACTGCACATCGTCCGTCAGCATGTAGTCATTTTGGTAGGTATTGGCATTCGCCAGGGCACGGGCCAACTCATCCCGCCACAATTCAATAGTGCCCAAAAAATCCTGATCCACCATAAGCTGGCCCTTCTTCAGCTTATTGCTACGGCTATACTCACTGTGAGAACCGGCAAATACAGGCTCCTTCGCAAAGTAATGATACAAATAATCAATATTCCTCTCGAAACCCTTCACCCGGCACGCAGCAAAAAGTTCATCCACCTTACAAAAGAAAACCCTGCCATGCTTGGACGTTTCCTGTTCATCCGGTTTCGTCCTCGTATCGTAGACAGCCCATTCCTCAAAGTCCGAAAGCAGGCAAAGCGACAGCTTTGCCGTATAGCCGTAGCGGCGCACCTGATACGCAGGAGACGCACTGTTCTCAATATCCACACTCGGCTTTTTGGCCTCCAGATAAAAAACCCGCTTCCGCCCAATTTTCATCGCATAATCAGGAGCCTTAATATGGCCCTTAATTTTCAGGCTCGCCTCGGTGACCACCTCTCTGGAAGCCTCGGAAAGCCCCTGCTCATTGGTCAAATCCCAACCAAACGCCCGGAGAAAAGGGTCCAAAAAGTCCACCCGCAGCCGGGCCTCCTTGTATTCAACCAGTTTATACTGATGGATACCCTGCAAAAATTTATCCGTCAAAGCCCGAACTTTTTGCTCTGCTTCTTTGTCTGTTTCCAAAGTCAAACCGGCCACTTTTTCCACCCCTAAACCCCGAATCGTACCACTGACTATCAATAATATCCGTAATAATGCAAGGGCCCGGTGGGCTACAAAACCCCTTGCCGGCTACAAAGCCCCCCTCTTTTGCAAGCCATAGTAATGCCGCAAAAACTGCATTATTACGTTATATGAACTGTAATAAAACGGACACAATCTATAAAAAACTATGATAAGAATCGCTAAATTCTGTTGACTATTGCCCAAAATTAGCTAACTTTGAAATTGATCAATCTTACTTTGAGGCTTCGGCACCGGGATATGAGACCAAACCCGGAAAAAAGAGCGAAAGGAACACCGTAAAACTTTCTTGCCGGACCAAGCCTGACAATCGGAAAAAAGAGGCCACCCATGCCCATTATTGAACTCATTCAAGGGGACATCACCAGCTTAGAAGTGGATGCTATAGTCAATGCCGCCAATTCTCGTTTAGCCGGTGGCGGAGGTGTCGATGGTGCCATCCACCGGGCCGCAGGGCCAAAACTAGCAGAAGCCTGTAAGGCCATCTATCAAAAACAAGGGGAATGTCCGGCAGGGAATGCCGTAATAACAGCAGGCTATAATCTCAAAGCCAAGCACGTTATCCATGCTGTTGGCCCTATCTGGCAAGACGGAAAACATGACGAAGAACAACGACTGACAGACGTATATCTACGCTGTCTGGAACTGGCCCAAGAGCATCATTTTGAAAGTATAGCCTTTCCCAATATAAGCACAGGTGTCTATGGTTTCCCTAAAAAGAAAGCCGCAACAATAGCCCTGAGTGTGGCTAGGGACTTCTTTACACAACGTACGAATGTACAGATAAATAAGCTGTATTTTGTTTGCTTTGATCAGGAAAACTATACAATCTATGACAAGCTCCTACATTCCAAGCCTTCTCAATCTCCGGTTCTGCTAAAAAGTGATAAGTAATAGTATCTTAAAAACCCAAGCAACCGCAAGAAAAAGCAAACTGAGGCGTGGAAGTTCTCAACAGAAGACTTTCATTAATCCTGAAAACCGGACAGGAAATCTTGGCTTGAAACAAGCCGGCCTTTGGGAGATCCAAACGAAATCAGAGTAGAGCAGGTTGAATCTGTATTGGTTTGAATCTATATCGGTTGAAGATAAGAATACATCGCAGGACATATCACAGTTCGAATAAATACCGGGGAAGATTATGCCGGAGAATCATCAAGTCACAAAATCACAAAATTAGGCAATAATACGACTACTACACGACTAAAGGCTTTTTACCGGTAAAAGCGGTCGCCCAACTGCGCCCGACTGAGCGACCGCTGTTGCTCCATCGTGTGACGCTGCTGTTCCAATAGCTTGTGGACCGAATCCGTCCCGGCCGACGGGGGCGGGACGGATTCGGAAGAAGACACCCGAGAACCTCCCGGCAAAACGTCCGGATGCTCCTGACGGTACAACTGCTCAAACAAGACAGAACCAACCCCAAAACCACCCTGATTGGCCATATCCTCAGAAATGTCCTGATACATACGATCCCGGAAAAAACTACTGCGGTTGCGATCTGCGGCTAAAGAGCCACCCTCCGCACCAAGTACCGAATCTTCGCGCAGACCGCGCCGCATCTCACTGAGAAGTTGTTGAATAAACAGAGCCTCAAAATCACGGCAGGCCTGGGCCATCTTCATTTCTTCAGAATTCAGGCCGGCACGGCTTTTCTCTCCCGGACGAAGGTCCCGCACGGCAGCCAAACGGCCTTCTTCATTCTGCTCCGCCTTACGCAACAAATCCCGGTACCTGCGATGAATCTCCACAGCCCCCGGTACCTTGCTCTCATCAATTCCGGTCATAGTCGCAATCCCATCCTTTTCCGGCACACATCCAAGATTATCGACTCACACTCACAAAGACTAAAGCCGGGCCGCACAAATACGCCCCCCACAATCTTCATACAGTCTCCGGGCAACTCATCCCGTCTTTACGGCAGGGCCGCTGCCAAAGGCAGGCCCCTCTGTTCTTCGCGGCCAAACATCAAATTCATATTCTGTAATGCTTGGCCCGCCGCACCCTTCAACAAATTGTCAATTGCGGAAACCACAAGCAACTCACCATTGCGCGGGTCACAGCTCAGACCAATGTCACAACGGTTGGAAAAACTGACATCCTGAATCTGCGGCATACCCAGCCCATTTTCCGCACCCACCGGACGGACTTGCACAAATGGAGAATCGGCATAGAAATCCCGGTAAATCTCGCGCAATGCTCCCTCATCCGGAGCTCCCCTGTTCAGGCCCGCCTGCCCGGCCGCCGGTTCGATATAACAAGTGGCCATGATACCACGCGTGACAGGCAGCAAATGCGTGGTAAACGTCAACGGTGCTACCGTCTGCCCCGCACAGCGGGACAATGCCATTTCTATCTCAGGAATATGCTGGTGCCGATGCAGCTTATACAACGATAAAGATTCATTCGTGCGGGCGAAATGGGTTGCCGCCACCGCTTTTTTCCCCGCACCCGACACACCGGATTTTGCATCAATACGCACTCGCGCCCCGGAACCGAACCCCGTGCGGAAAAGAGGAGCCAAAGCCAATATCACAGCCGTAGCGTAGCAGCCCGGGTTTGCGATGACGTTCGCTTGGCGAATGTCATCGCGGAACAATTCGCTCAAGCCATACTGACAACAGCCCAAAAGCTCATCACCGAGTGTTTCTTCTTCGTACCACTGCCGGTAGATCTCTGCCTGATCCAGGCGCAAAGCCCCGGACAAATCAATCAGTTTGGCCGGCTCCGATTCTCCCCGCCCGCCAAACTGCTCCTTCACTCGAAAATATTTGGCCGCCAATTCCGCCGAAACGGCATGCGGCACCGCCAAAAACACGACATCAAAAGAACAGAAAAAATGCCACCACTGCTCCGATTCCGCATCCCGGCCGGGCAAACCATAGATTGTCAGACCCAAGCCATAAAATGCCGGACAATGGTTCGCATAATCCTCACAATGTCCCTCAGAGTGTCTGCTGCCATCCCCATCACAAGAACCGTCGGGCCCCGGCCCTTCTCCCCGGAAGCGGCCCGGGGCCGTAAAGACGCTGTGCAACGAGGAAGAAAACAACAGCAGATTCTCTTTGCCACAGTCCGGATGCTGCAACAGCAGACGCACCAGCTCCGCGCCACCATAGCCCCCCGCGCCGACAATTCCCACCCGTATCATCTTTTCCACTCTGTTCCTCCGGGACTTGGAACAGCAATCACGAATCTTCTTTTGGCAGCATGGTATATCGTACTTTACGCTGTTGCGGGATATATTTTTGAACAAAATCCGCCAAATCCTGCTTGCTGATGCTTTCGAGAACCTGCCGAAATTTATCTTCGCTGATCATCTCGTCCAAGTCTGCATAACCATTCCACAGCGCATCCGTCAAGACACCATGCCAAAAACCGTTCGACTGCAAATCATCTTCAAAACGCTTACTCAATTGCTCTTTGATTTGCCGGAACTCGCTGTCCTCAATTTGCCCCTCCCGTACCTCGGCAATCAATCGATCCGCAGTCACATCCAATTCTTCGACATCTTCCGGGGCCGAACTATAATTAAAGATGGTCAGCATCCGATTCTGTGGCACCCCTTCAAACTGGACGAATCCAGAAGGCGAATAAGTCTTACCCAACTCCTCGCGCAGCACCTTCGTCACTCGGATAGTAAACAATCCACTGAGCAATTCCGCCTCTTTGACCAAACGATAACTCTGCTCATCGGGGAAACGCTCCGGTTCAAGATATGTATCCCAAACCGAGAGAGTGTTGGCCTGGTTATCCGGGCCCAAGGCAAAATTTTTGACTCCGCCTTCCTTATAGATGCTGATGCGGTGATCCCCGGAAGCGGTAAAATCCCGGTCGACAGGCAAAACGGCAATATATTGCCGGACATACTCTTTCAGATCACTTTCCGCAATATCGCCGACAAACACAAAATGAAAGCCTTTGGCACCGGGAACCAACTGGTTAAAGACCCCCTCTAATTCCGCAACCGTATAATCGGGCAACTGATCCGACGGCGGTATTAGCAGTCGGTAATCATTCTCGTACCAGTGCTCTTCAACCAAGCGAAAAAAGCGGCGGGTTGGGTCTGTCAACATGTCGTCATAGTCGGTGCGCAAATCCTTCAGTCCCTGCTCAATCAATTTCCGGGAAAACTGCGGTGCGGTAAAAGACAGATAGATCTGCTGAAACAGCTCTTCGACATCGTCCAAGTCTCCCCCGCCGGAAAGCCCCACCCCGTCCGACTGAAAGTTCCAGGAATTGCCGATTTTCATCGGACTCATGTAGCGTCCGTACTGTTCCGGGCTGAGTCCCGCAAAACCGGAATCACTGACCACCCCGTTGAGCAGACTTTGCACCAACGAACCCGGCCCGGATTCTTCACCCAAAGTCAAAATGCCGCCGAAGCGGCGCGCCGAATATTCGATCTGATTCTCCTCAAAATCGGTGTTCTTAAAATAGACCTCCAAACCGTTGCTCAAAGTCCAGTGCACGTAGCCCGTCTTGGGCAAACGCTCCTCTGCGACAATGTCTCCCGGCTCCGGTTTTGTTTCCAGCAATCGATCAGGCAAACTCTCTTCTTTCGGCTTGGTAACTTCCAGCCGGTCCAGCTCCAAATACCCATCGATCATTTCTTGTTCGTCAGGCAATTCCGCCACATCCTTGCCGAAAGACATAATGGAAACATCGGTGCCTTCCAGCACTTCCGCGATTCGACCATTTAGTTGCTCTAAAGTAATCCCGCCAATAATTCCGTCAAAATTCTCATAAATCCAAACTATATCACCATTGAAATGAGTGCCTTGAAACCGACGCAGCTCCGGGCCGGCCAGATCCTCGTTCTCCCGGCTCTCTCTCTCGTTGTACCGGATTTCGATATTGGAACGCAGAGTCTCCATGCCAAGGTCCATCTCACTTTGCAGTACCCCGTATTTTTTTAGCCGGGCAACAGACTTCAGTAAAATGCCGTATGCTTCTTTCAGATGCCCCTTTTGTGCCTGAACATCAAAACTGTAGTTCATCACATTGCCCGTCCCCTCCCGGCCAAAACCACTCATGCTGCTGACAATGCTACTTTGGTCTGTGATAACATCAGAAAAACGCTGATTGACTATGACACTCAACAAGTTTGAAATCAGCCGCTGCCTAAATCCCGCCACAGTCTTGGGAATCTCCGGAAGCGGAGTCTTGATCGAGACCAAGACCGACCGAGCCGGGGCTTCATCATCCTGCATCTGTACAGCCCACACCGCAGGCCGTAACTTGCCGTCTTCATCGGTGATTGCAGCCCGGATAGGAACATCTTTCCATTCCCGCCCCAAGCCACTGCTCAGCCTCTCACCCCTGGGTTCAATCGAGCCAAACAATTTCTGCAAACGCTGCTCCATCTCCTCTTCGACAAAGTCCCCAACGATCACCACAATCGCATTGTTGGTGTTGTACCATTTCTTGTAAAAGTCGCGCAGACGCTGAGGGGGCGCATTTTCGATCACATCCGCCAGGCCAATCGGCAGCCGGTTTTCGTACTCGGAACCTTCCAGTACCAACGGCAACCAAATATCGCGAAAGCGTTCCGTAAAACCAAGACCGGCCCGCCATTCATTGAGCACCACGCCACGCTCTTTCTCCACTTCCTCCGCTTCAATTGTCAGGCCGTTCAGCCAGTCGTACAAGACCAAGAGCCCTCTGTCCAGGATTTCTTCATTATCCGTCGGCAAAACAAAGTTGTAGACCGTATCGGTAAACCCGGTATACGCATTGATGTGGGCACCGAACGACATGCCGTTTTGGCGGGCAAATTCAACCAGGGAGTTGCCGGGGAAATTCTCTGAGCCGTTGAAGGCCATGTGCTCCAAAAAGTGGGCCAAACCTCGCTGATCGTCTTCTTCCTGTAGCGAACCGACATTCAGACCCAGGTACATCAGCATTCGGTCCTTGCGTCCCTCACTGGAACGGATGCTGTAATGCAACCCGTTATCCAGCACCCCCCGGGTGTAGTCGGGATCCTCCGGAATCACCGTTTCACCGGGCAGCACAGCCACCCGGTCGTTTAGAACTTTGCCATCCCGGCAGGACCACAGCAAAGCCAGACCAACCAGTCCCGCTAATAAGACGGGCAATATTCTGTAGCTAATACGCCAATTCCGGCCAGAGTTCCAATAACGGTTCCAATGACGGTTCGGACAATGATCCCGACAAGTATACAACGAAAGATCCATATGGCAGAAACCTCCTGCAATTTTTCAGAGAGGGGGAGTAGGCTCCTGCATAGTCAAAACCAGCGACGGAGCCCCAATATTCCTGCTTTGTAACAGAAAAGACAGACTCCGTCAATTCTTATGGACACAGCATTCCGTCCGCAAGAAAAAGAACTCACGGACTTTTTGTCACCAAACCGGAAAAATTACCGGCGAAACAGCTTGTGACAGGATATAGGGGGAAATAATTATATCTGCTTTTTTAGAGCTTTCCATGTCAGATGAAATAATTGCTTTTGCATTTTTTCGACGCGTTCCACGTATTTGGCCGCCAATTGGTGCGCTTCTTCGTCATGAATTTGGCCGGCTTTAAAATTATCATGACAACTACAGTACAGAGAATGAAATTGCAATACCGCATCACTCAAAGGTGCCAACACCATAATCATAATACAATCGATCGAAATATTCTCTATAAGGCCCTGCTTAATACCGGACTCCCAAAAATCCCAGAACTTACCGTACTGTTCACTAAGCTCTTTCGGTGGATTATATGGCGTAATTTCCAGAATCTTCGTAAAACGCAGACTGACCGGATTTTTCCACATATATTCAAATGTAGCTTTGTGTGCCGCAGCAAAACTGTCTATAAAAGATGAATTTGGTGAAAGTGCGGCAATAAGAGTATTCAGAATCGCTTGTTTTTCAACAAGAAATACCGTGCTCAGCAAGTCCGATTTATCTTTAAAATAGAGATAAATTGTAGCCGGAGAAACACTCGCCTCCTTTGCAATATTAGCAATACTAGCACGATCCAGACCGTACTGACAAACAATTTTTTGGGTAGCGTTGCTGATCGCCTCAGCTTTTTTATCGTCCTTCTTTCTCATCACTACAAAATAATGAAAACCCCTCGCTGCTGTCAACAGTCGAAAAAATCTCCAAGTAACTCCATGTTTACGACAGGAATACAAAAATCACAGTGCTTCACAAGGATTCATATGGTTTTGCTGCGTATTCAAATGAAAAAAAATAAGAGATTAACTTTTCACATATAGAAATATTCTAAAAATAACTTCATAACTAAAAAATATAAGCCCAAACCGATAACATCAATAACGGTTGCCATCAAAGGGCCGGAAGCCACGGTTGGGTCCATTTTGACGGAACTCAACAACAACGGCACAAAAACACCGATCAAGGCCGCGAACAAGACCACCGTTGCCAATGCCAGACTGATCGCCAGATTGCGTTGCCACGATAGCTCTGCCAAGAAAAACTCATTGCGCAAAAACATGAACAGGCCAATGACCACTGCCAGCACCAAACCCACCAGAAATTCTTTGCTCAACACCGCCAATAAATTGCGAAATCCAATATTATCGGCACTGATACTGCGAATCATCAAAACCGAGGACTGACTGCCTACGTTCCCCCCTGTCTGAATAATCAGGGGAATAAATAAAATGAGCATGGGTACTGCAACGATAAATCCCCGGAAGTGTTCGAGCAAATTGCTCGTCAGGGTACCGGTCAACAAGAGCAGGATCAGCCACGGCAAGCGGCGCGCCAACAAATAGCGAACAGGTGCCTGCAAAAAATTATCCATCAGGTCGGCACGCTGGCCGCTAACACCACCGAGGTTGCTAATATTCTGGGCCTGCTCTTGGCGAATCAAATCCATGACATCGTCAAACGTTACCACGCCCAACATTTTACGACGCTGATCGAGCACAGGAATCGCGAGCAGATCATACTCTTCCAGCAGCTTTGTCACTTCTTCCTGCTCCGCATTACTTTCCACGTAATGAAAATCCGTATTCATCACTTCACTAATATGCTCTTCATCTCCAGCCAACAGCAACTTCTTTAAAGTCAGGACTCCAAGCAACGTGCCTTCCGCATCTACGATGTAGTGATAGTAAAAAATCTCGAGATCGGCAAGCTCATCGGAACTGCGAATCAGCCTCAGAGCCTCTCTGACGGTGATATCCACGTGCAACACGGAATACCGGGTGGTCATGATACCCGCAGCCTGTGTTTCCTGAAACGGCAACAGAAACTCTGTTTCCTCTCTCTCCTTCTGCGGCAAATATTGCAAAAAGGCAAGGCAAACATCCGGCCGGGCGTGCTGTAAAATATCCACACGTTCGTCCGGCTCCAAGGCAATCAGAGCCTGAACCAAGGCATCCCGACTATCTTCCTCCGACAGGAAATACTCCAGGATTTCACCCTGCTCCTCTTCCGTCAATTCCGGCAACAGGGCTCCCCGTTTTTCCACAGAAAGCAAGGCCCAAAAACGTTGTTGTAGCGGGGAAACCAAGAACGCAGAATTGGACTCGTCAAACCGACGCCACAATTCTGCCAACTCAGTGAGACTGCATTCTTCCGTGTACTGTGACAACAAATCGGGGTCATCAAGCAGTCGGATACTGTTTTGCTCCAACATCTTCCCCCTTTACCTTTTCGTGCCTTCTCGGTGTCCCTCTCTCGGAAACATCCGAGGACGATCTATGGGCCATCACACGGGCGGTGTAAATCACAAAAACCTGCCCAAACCGGCAGGCTCAAATCTATGAAAGACACGTCCGGAAAACGCAAACCTTACTTGTGCCTGCAATTCGGCCAAGCCAACAGACATTGGACTCGGGCTACTACGGCCAGAAGATATCCCGGCCAAAGGAAAAGCGGCGGGGTCTGCTTCTACTCCTGCTTCTGCTTCTGCGCAAACAAGAAATGCGGAACGAGTTGTTGTATCCTTTGTTGTCGGTTCTTGGCCTAGCTGTTTACCCGCTCTTGATATTCCTTGGTCTCTACGTTGATACGCAATTTGTCACCCTCGCGAATAAATGCCGGAACACGCACTTGCAGACCGGTTTCCAGTACAACCTGTTTGGTCACCGAAGTTGCCGTGTCCCCACGCACCGCTTCCTCTGCCTCTACAACCAGCAAATCCACCTTTGGCGGGAGTTTAACTTCCAGCACTTCTTCTTCCCAACTGACAACCCGATACTCTTCCCCTTCCCCTTCCCGGGCAAAATACCGGAGATCGGGCAGTGCTTCCATGGGAACCTCAAACTGTTCGTAAGTCTCGCTGTTCATGAAAAAATAGTTCTCGCCGTCCTTGTACATATACTGGGCACGGAACTCTTCCACATCAATGCTTTCAATGTTGTCCTGACTCTTGTGGGTCACCCGCTGGACCGACCCATCACGCAAATTCTTCAACCTCAATCGCACAAACGCAGAGCCTTTGCCCGGATTGACGAACTCCCGCTCAACAACCATGTAGGGTAGTCTTTTTTCTAACAGAAAAGAGCCTTTGGCTAAGTCACCAGCCTTAATCGTGGCCATATTTCTTCCTTCTCAAACTTGTATTCTTAAAATTCGGGGGATTATAACAAGGTGACAGGGGAAAATCAATTTACAGACCCGGGCAAATTGACCCAATCGGCCCCGGTCCCATCGGTCCGACCGAAACAAGACCTAAAACCAAGAAGCCATGAAGAAAATGCCCGACAGCGGTACCGCGTTCCGATAAATCCGCAGTACTTTATATCACGAGAGCAAGTTGATCAACAGACCGTTGATCTGTTCGATGCGCTGCAATATATCCAAATTTGCGTGCTGCTCACTCAGAACGGCCTTGACCAGTTCTTCGAGTTCCTGATCGATGACTCGAATCAGGGAATACTTTTTTCGCTGCCCGGTGCTGAGATTCAAACGCCCCAGATCTTCATCGATTTGGTAGAGATTCTGCAAACTCTGTTCCAAAAAACCCTGTACCAAACGGCGGTATTCTTTCAGAGCCATTCGCGTAGGAGCCTTTTGCAACTCCCGGCCGGCCTCAGAAATTTTCTCTACATAATCTTGCAGAATTTCCTGCCGAGTTTCGATGCCCGACCCGGCAGCCAGCTCTTCTTTTTTCAGCAGACGGGAGAACTGTGAGGACGAGACCTTCTCCGTTTTCCCCTTCCTGCGCCGGTCTTGGGTCTGTAACAAACCGGCACTCGACAGATTCTGATCGAGGCTGTGCAACCTTGCCGCCAAAACTGCCACCTCCGTCCATGCCTGTCCACGGCCCAAACTTTACGAGTGCGATAATATGTCGTTTCCGAAAAAACCGCTTAATTCCAAACCGAATATTTGCCCTTGCTGCCCTTGCTGCCCTTATTGTCCTTCGGGGAAACTTCCGGCTCCGTCCCCCCGGAAGCCGCATCTCCTCCGTCACTTTGGTCGGCAGACTGTGCATGGTCTTGCGGCTCCGGAGCCTCTTCTCCTACACCAGTCTTCCGGTACAAAAATAACCCGGGCTTGGCAATTTTGCGCTGCTCTTCCCCGTTCAATATTTCCAATTTACCCTGGAGAATCGAACCTTCTTCCACAACCAGAGAAGCCGCCTGAATATCACCAATTACGATGGCCGAGGATTTAATCCCCACGCGACCCAGAGCAAATACATTGCCGCAAACCAAACCGCTGATCAAAACATTATTGGCATGAATGACAGAGCGAACCCGACCTGTCAGGCCGACACCGAGATCCCCATTACCCTCTATATTGCCATAAAAGTCACCATTGATGTGCAAAACACCTTCAAACTCAACATCACCTCGGTAGATCGCATCTTCGCCGATCACCGAGAAACTGGAGGAATTGTAGCGTCCTTTCTGCTGATTTTCGATGTCCGACATCAATCTCTACCACCTACGTAACCGAATCTCTGCTTACGATCAAAAAACACGTCAATCTCTTTGCGGTTCACATCAGACATTCTCAGATACACAATCGGATCGACGATCTGGGAACCTATGCGTATCTCAAAATGAACGTGAGGCCCGGTAACCCGGCCGGTTGCCCCCATCAGACCAATCGTATCCCCTTGGGAAACGATATCACCGACACTGACAAAGATTCGCTGCTGGTGCGCATACAAAGTGTAAATGCCATATTTGTGTTTAATAACGACGTAATTACCATAACCTGTAGGGCTGTAGTCCACTTCCGCAACTTTGCCGCCGGCGGCGGCAACCAAGGGAGTCCCCGGATTCCCGGCGATATCTAAGCCCCGGTGCAGATACCAACGCCTGCGGCTAATCGGATCCAGGTTCGGCCCGAACAAAAAGGAAATACGTGCCTGACGATTCTTAACCGGCCACATCGTGGGCAACTCACGCAACAGACGCTGCTGATTGGCCAGTAAACTAAGCGACTCCTTCAACGGAGACATAGAATTTTCCATAGAAGAATTTAACAACTTCAAACGATCGATATCACTCATGTTACTCGAACCGACCATGCCCACGGCAGCCGTGATATCCGTAAAATCCTGGGCACTGTAATCCGTACCCGAGTCCGAACCACCTTCCAATTCAGAGTCGAACAGCGAAATCGTATTTTGAAAACGATCCATTAGCTGGACCATGCTTTCCACCTGTGAATGAACATCATCCAAGACCTGACGACTGTCGTCGAGCTCTCCCGCCAGAGAAGCCCTGACCAAGCGGGTCTTTGCGCTGTTTGACAGAACAACCGTGCTCATGGCACCCACAACAGCAACCGAAATCAGGAAAATTATAGGCCAGAGGGGACGAAATTTTACAGTGACAGCGCGACTGTGCGTACCGGGAACCAGGATCAGCGTCACTGTCTGACTCAACCAGGCATAAACAGCAATGGCCCGACTTTGAACGTGTTGCCGAAATATTCGCTTGATTTTATTATCTGTCATAAAGTTAGCTCCCCGCCCAACCTTTCCTACAACTGGGTATTCTACCGGTAAACTACAATTAGACAAGGGCCCCGGCCCGAATCGATATCTTCCCCGTAATTTACGGCCCGAATTTTGTCCTGACACCCGTTATTCGGTCCGTGCCAACGGTTTTTACAAAAACGCAGAGAAAACGCAGAAACAGGGACGGAAAACAGACAGAAGACAGATAAATCGCGACAGAATTTTTATAAATCCGGAAAACCTCCTGTTACAGAGCAAACAGAGTAGTCTGTACAGGAGCTAAAAATGGACAAATTCGCCTCGGTCAAGCCCACACAAACCTACCGGAATATAGCCGAATTTATCACGGCGAAAGAACTCCCGGAAGACGGTATATTCAGGCGGGTATCTTTGTTGTTTGTCCGGGGAAAATTTGCCAGGTCCAACGAGAGATTCCCCGATAACAGTCACTGCCTTCGGCAGCTTTGCCTCCATTTGAAACACGCCATCTACGTCCGCCATGCCCGCCTCTACCCTATAAAAAATACGGCCGGGAAAAACATGGCCGAACAGACGAACAAACAAGAAAATATCATAAACAGGCCCCTACATAATTTTTGCAGAATCCAAATTAAATATTTTATCCGAGACTTCTTCCTTCTGCCAAAAGAAAATCAATGGGCAAACTACTCCGTCTATCTAATACATCTGCCCGAAGATATTCCGTCTGAAGAAATTCTCACATTAGTTAAAAAATATTGCATTCTGTCAACCCAATTTTTCAAAGAGGAAAATACGGATATAAACGCAATACTCTGGCAGTACTCCGACACCCAAGACCATATACAAATAAATAAAACGACAATGCGGGAAAGACAGTGGGAAAGTCTGGCCAAACTTCTGCCCCAATACCGCCTTGGCCTATTGCTCTACGACAGCAGTTCTGTGACAGAAATACCCAAAGCGGAGGCCCAAACACCCTTGGACCTCCGGCAAAACATACCCTTGCCGACCCCGGGGCTGAAGGTCTTAGTCAATCCTACCCGGATGAGCTACCTCCTGAAGGGCTGGGCACGGCCGGAACTCCGGGCCAAAGGCCTGTTCCGGCACCCGGATTTTCGCCTGCTTTCCGATTGGAATATCGAGGATATCCAACAAATCTGCCACCGTTTTTATAAAAGTGATGATTAGATTCCCATAACCATTTTTGACCCTTTTGACAAAAACAGCATGCAAAGCAATACTGTGTCAGATAATGCTTCTGTAACTGCGGAATAACCGCAGCCACTCCATTACCGGACTTGCCGGAAAAGGTAGCCTCCACTCATGGCCGGACTTGCCGCACGCAAAAATGTCATTTCCAAATCCCAGTACCTGAAGGGACTCCAGTGTCCTAAAGCTCTGTGGTTGTACCGCCATCGCAAAGACATTCCCACCTGGTTCAGTAAAGAGACCAAACAGCGTTTGGCCGTGGGGCACAATGTCGGTGAAATCGCCAAGCAGTACTTTTCTGAGCGCGGCCCAACGGTAGAGGTGCGGGCACAATTCTGGAACGTAGAAGAAGGTGCCCGGCAAACCCGCTCTTTTCTGGCCGAAGGCGAAGATGTGATTTTTGAGGCCACAGCCGTGGCCGAAAACGAGCAAGCCTACAGCCGCATTGATGTCTTGAGACGAACGGCCTACGGACAGGTCGAATTGATTGAAGTTAAGGCCGCGACTCGGGTCAAACCCTACCATATTGAAGATATGGCCTTCCAATACCATGCCTTCCTCAGTGCCGGTTTTTCGATCAGCACCTGCTATATGATGTTGGTTGACACTGGCTATGTGCGCCAAGGCGAGCCGGAATTAGACAAATTATTTCGATTCTGCGACATCACCAGTTCCGTGCTCGCCCGACAGCGCAAGGTACTGGAAGCCGGCAGCCGGTTTTCCCGAATGCTGGAAACCAAAACCGAACCTCAACAACAGATGGGCCCCCATTGTCACAAACCCTTTCCGTGCGAATACATGGACCACTGCCGAAGCCTTCTGCCCTGCCCGGCAGGAGAATTATTCGTCACGGGACACAGAAAGTCGGAAAATGCCGAAACCACGGAAGAATTTCGGGCGGAGAAAGAGGCAAAAACTCCCAAAAGCTACCGTATCCGTCCAAGCAGCCTGCAACGCTGGCTCGATGAACTGAAGTACCCTCTGTTCTTTCTCGATTATGAATGTTTCCAGAGTGCAATGCCCCTGTTTGATCAATCCCGCCCCTACCAAATGATTCCATTTCAGTTTTCATTACACGTACAACATGAAATCAGGGCGAAACCGGAACATTTCAGCTTCCTGCACATGCAACAGAGTGACCCCAGGAAAGCCTTCATTGAGGCCCTGTTACAGTATTGCAAAACAGACGGCAGCATCGTGATTTACAATCAGTCCTTTGAAGCCTCTGTCAACAATTCCCTGGGCCGGGACTTCCCCGCCTGCCAAAAAGAGCTGTCACAGCTAAACAGACGCATGAAAGACATGTACCTGCCATTCCGGAAGCACTGGCTCTACAGCCCCCGCCAAAATGGTTCGGCATCGCTAAAGGCTGTTCTGCCGGCCTTTACTTCGTTCAGCTACCGAAACATGAACATCGACAATGGCTTGGATGCCATGAATGCCTACCTGACATTCATGTTGGGTCTCTCCAATCCCGATCAGGCCCATCAGTTACAAACAGACCTGGAAGAATATTGCAAGCTGGATACTCTCGCGCTGAGTCTGTTATTGGACGCCATGCGGAGCGAGTTGGAGAGGAACGCACCCAAAAATTCCACTCCCTGCCAAACGGCCATCTTTGACCTTTAAGACCTGACCTTTGAGATTGGAGAAATTCCAACCTACACCCCCGCGCGATAAATGCTAAAAAATCCCGCGATAACGGAATCTCGATCTGTGTATAATGCACAAGAATTGTGCACAATACCCACAAATCAAACAGACACAAAGGCTTACAAGTTAATTCGGTAATATCAGTAATTAGGTAGTTCGATAATCGTATGATCGGCCGTCATGACGGCCACAGGTTTTTCCATCGAGATTTCGAGTTGCGGCCAACCAACGCCGGCAACCCACCAAACACAACAGGAACCTCCCTCTTGGTTTCGGATAGCTCTGCCGAAAACATCCCGCAGTCATGCTCAGAACAAGCGTAGTTGTGCCCCCAGTACCTGCCAATGTACAGGACGGACCGCAGTAGAATGCCGATTGGCACAGGCCTCACAGAGTCGGCTTTATTGTTTCTTATATTTTGGAGATCGATCCCCAACTCTGCCAAAAGGTCGGTTTTGGTAACCCACAGGGATGGCCTCGCTTCGGCTCCACTCAGCAACTGTAGAAAGGCCAGGGCGGGGTCAAGCCAGCCGCTTCCACATGTACGCACCTATTGTTTTGGGCCTTACATAATTTTCCTCACCATAAATTCGATTTGATTCTCGGGCCGAAAAGTTGACTCGATAAACATAGAGTCCCCCACCTGATTGTCCCTGATATCCTTCCCACCTAGGTGAAAAAGCCCCACCTATATGCTCATAGCTTGGTGGGGTAGTTAAGGTCCCTTCAATATTCGGAAGCGCATCGCCATATTTCTGATCTGCTGCATATTCGCCGCCCGCCTGGGCCAGGAAGTAATTAGCCGGCAGCGGATGCCAAGTCCCAAACCCCAACAAACTGCTGTCGGCCGGGTTCAAAGCACTGCTATAATTGGTATAAACGCTCCCCACCGGCCACAACTTATTGAAACTCCGGTAGTCCACCGACTCCCACGGCGCGCCGCTTTGTACAGGTGCGTTGGTGCTCGAGGCCGTGTGGGTTTGGGTGGCTATGTAGCGGGTGCCGCCTTGCAGCACCGTAGCCCCTTCCGGGTAGTCTGTCCCGGCCTGCCAGATGCCGGCCGCTGCCAGAGCAATTGCCTCCGCTCTTGCCAGAGCAATCGCCGCCGCAATACTGGTTTCCGTGGCTAAGGATGCCCACGGCGCGCCGCTTTGCCCCGGCGCGTTGGTGCTCGAGGCCGTGTGGGTTTGCGTGGCTATATAGCGGGTACTGCCTTGCAGCACCGTGGCCCCTTCCGGGTAGTTTGCCCCGGCCTGCCAGATGCCGGCCGCTGCCAGGGCAATTCCCTCCGCTTTTGCCAGAGCAATCGCCGCCGCAATGCTGGTTTCCGTGGCTAAGGATGCCCACGGAGCACCACTTTGCCCCGGCGCGTTGGTGCCCGAGGCTGTATGGGCCCGGGTGGCTATGTAACGGGAGCCACCCTGCAACACCGTGGCTCCTTCCGGGTAGTCTGTCCCGGCCTGCCAGATGCCGGCCGCCCACAGCAACGCTTTCTTCAATTGGTCTACGTCCGTTGTGGCGTGGCTCGGATCCAGTCCCGCAGCCTTAATGGCTTCCTCTATATTGTCTGTCAGCAGATTCAGGTGATCTGCATCGACGACAGAGGCCGGTACCCCGGCTTCCGGGATACCATTGGTATATTTTCCATAGTGCAAACTCAGTCCGGGCTTGTGTGTGGGATATAAAGTACCCATAGTGGCTCTCCTTTAGCTAGAAATCATCTGATGTCGAGGGCTCAAAGACAAAACCCAAAATCTCACCGGCTTTGGTGCTTCCGACATCCGTACAACAGGCATCGTGCAGGACAACGTTCCGTTCGCCCGTTTCGATCGGTCCAGTCGGTTGGAACGTTTTCACGGGTTCGCTGTCTCCGGCACTTCTTTTAGGGTCTTAAGCTGAGCATCCACCAAGTCCAACTGCTCCCGGTATTTGGCCAGCCGTTCCTTCGCTTGATCGAGGGTCGTTTTGTTTTGGGCCCGCAACTTGGTCAGTTTCCCTTGCATGAGCTTGCGCAGCTTGCGGTTCTGTTTGAGCACAGGGTCGGAACCATTGTAGACCTTCCGGGCCAGAGTCTCGGCAATCGGCTTTAACATGGTGTCCTCATAGGTCTTGTTGAATTCCACAAAGCGCATTAAGCGTTCCTGTTTTTTTTCCAGATCGGCAATCTGCTGCTGCTTGTGCTCTGCGGCCTGCTTTTGGGCCTCTCTCTCGGCGGCGGAGGGTAAGGCCTCGCCCTTCTCGTCCAGACCTTCCGCCTCCAGTTCCTCTGCGGTCTTCAAAGTCCAGTCGGCCTTGTAACAGACCAACGAATGGTCGAGCGGGATGGCCGCCCCGGAAGGTACTTCCCGCATCTCGTCCGGTGTCCCACCGCAAATGGCGGCAATCTGTTCATCACTGATAGGGTTGGCCCCACCCCAGTTGGCGACAACTTTGTCATCTTTAATTCCAATGTAATATTTCATAATTCATTCTCCTCTAATTCCCCTCCCTTGGAGGGGGCTGGGGGTGGTCAATTCCCCTCCTCCGGAGGGGCAGGGGTGGTTAATTCAACCTTCGCCAGATTGAGACAGCAGTGGTCAACGGGCGAACCTTCCCGCCGTTAGCACCGTAAACGCTATTAAAAGTGGCGGCATTAAAGATTAGATCCGTATAGCCGGCTCCATTGCCCCGAATCGACGGCACATTCCTTGTCTCAGTCGCGAAGTGGAGTAGCCGTCCGGTGTCCATGCCTTTGGGATACCTGTAGTTCGTCGAGAAGTAATGTACGCTCCCATAAATATTAGGCAGGCTCTCGCCCACTTTTGACCCTGGGGGACCAAGTCCGGGCCCGGCCTGGCCGAGGTACTGACCATCTCCTAAGCCAGTCCACACCCCAAACCCCAACAAACTCTCATCCGCCGGGTTCAAAGCACTGCTATAATTGGTATAAACGCTCCCCACCGGATACAACTTATTGAAGCTCCGGTAGTCCACCGACTCCCACGGCGCGCCGCTTTGCCCTGGCGCGTTCTCCACCGTGGAAGTATGCGCGGTCAGGCAAATATAGCGGGTGTCCCTGTGAATTACCTCCATCGCCGGCCGATACCGGCCGCCATCCATCCAGTGCGGGCTCACAGTACTGGCCACCTCGGCCACCGTTGTATTGTGGTTCAACGCCCCGGAACCCCGGGCGTTGAACAGGCGGCCAAATGTCCGGTTGACCCGGCTCAACCAGCCGCTGTCCAGATAGCTGGGGGCCCGGCTGCTGTCGTCCGGCCGGCCCTGAAAATCGCCCGCCGCATCGGTGCCCGGCCAACGCACTTCCGTGCCGCTGGCCACATCCGTGATGCTGACGTTCTCCGGCAGCCAAAGCGTGTCATTATTTCTTGCCATAGTCATGTACCTCATGTAACAAAGCTCTGCCACATACGGCAGAGGGGTGATTTTCTGTACTCCCGAAGTAGAAATGTAACATTCAATCTTTTTCTTCTCTAATTCCCCTCCCTCGAAGGGATCGGGGGTGCGAAGCTAGGCCATTCGTCGCCACATATACACACCTAAGGTAAATGGATTTACCTGATCTCCGTTCCTCCCAAAAATCGAGTTTGTAACCGAAGTTCCCGAACTATCTGCATAAGTTGTGATTGCATCTCTGGAAGCGTTGAAACTATAAATCATGCCATTATAACCGCCACCATAACCTGATCGAGACCTGGAACCACTCGCGGCAAAAACACCGGAAGAACGATGATGATTATGCTCATTGGCAGTTTTAACATGACCCTGAATGTTAGGCAATCCTTCAGGTGTTACAACTCCGGCTGTATACCTGTCGCCCGACTGACCCAGAAAATAATTACTCGGCAACCCCACCCAAGTCCCGAACTCCAGCAAGGTCGCATCAGCAGGGTTCTTATTGCTGCTGTAATTAATATAAATACTCCCCACCGGGTACAGCTTATTGAAGCTCCGGTAGTCGACGGACTCCCACGGCGCGCTGCTTTGGGCGGGCGCGTTGGTGCCCGATGCCGTGTGGGTTTGGGTAGCAATGTAGCGGGTGCCGGAGTGCAGCACCGCAGCCCCTTCCGGGTAGTTTGTCCCGGCCTGCCAGATGCCGGCAGCTGCCAGGGCAATAGCTGCCGCAATGCCGGTTTCCTTGGCTAAGGACTCCCACGGCGCGCCGTTTTGGTCCGGCGCGTTCCGCGCCGTGGCCGTGTGTTCCCCAGTCGCAATATACCAAGTGCCGCCGTGCAGTACCTGCGACCCCGAGACATACGCGCCGCCCTCCATCCAGTGCGGGCTCACGCTGCTGGCCACCTCGGCCACCGTCGTATTGTGGCTCAACGCCCCGGAACCCCGGGCGTTGAACAGGCGGCCAAATGTCCGGTTGACCCGGCTCAACCAGCCGCTGTCCAGGTAGCTGGGGGCTCGGCTACTGTCGTCCGGCCGGCCCTGAAAGTCGCCCGCCGCATCGGTGCCCGGCCAACGCACCTCCGTGCCGCTGGCCACATCCGTGATGCTGACGTTCTCCGGCAGCCAAAGCGTGTCATTATTTCTTGCCATAGTCATTTACCTTGCGTAACAAAGCTCTGCCACATACCGCAGAGGCGTGATTTTCTCTACCACCGCCCACCCGCTCAGGTCTCCCTATCGGCCTGTGCGTGTTCCGGTACGTTCGAACACTATCACACGGGCACGGCAGAGCCAAAGCAACGGGCGACAACATGCTGTCCCTATCAGTCCTGCGGAACTTCCGAAACCGGCTTCACCGTCTTTGTTTTTTTCCGGGCCGGCAATTCGCTGCTTTGGGTCTTCTTCAGACTACTCTTCGGCTCCGCTTTCGACTTGCTCTTCGGTTCCGCTTTCGGCTTGCTCTTCGGTTCCACCTTTGGTTTGCTCTTTGGCTCCGCTTTCGACTTGCTCTTCGGTTCTGCTTCCGGCTTGCTCTTCGGTTCCGCTTTCGGCTTGCTCTTCGGTTCCGCTTTCGGCTTGCTCTTCGGTTCCGCTTTCGGCTTGCTCTTCGGTTCCGCTTTCGGCTTGCTCTTCGGTTCCGCTTTTGGCTCCTCTTCCGGTGGCAGTGGGTCGTCCGGTAACGTACCACCCCTCTCGTCCAGGCCTTCCGCCTCCAGCTCCGCCGCCGTCTTTACCGACCAATCGGCCTTGTAGCAAACAAGCCGGTAGCCCACAGGAATGGCCACACCGGAAGGAGCTTCCCGCACCTCGTCCGGTGTCCCCCCGCAAACAGCAGCCATCTGCTCATTGCTTAGCGGAGTAGCACCGCCCCAATTCGCTACGACTCTCCCGTCTCTGATTCCAATATAGTATGTCATTTATCATGATCTCCTTTATGATTCCCCTCCGTTGGAGGGGCCGGGGGTGGTCTTTCCCCTCCTTTGGAGGGGCAGGGGTGGTCAGGCCATTCTCCGCCACATGTAGACACCAATAGTTTTGGGCCGGACGTACGATGTTCTCCCATAAATCGGTGAAGAACGAGAGGCACTGAAAGAATACGCACACGCACCGCCCCGGCTACCACCAGAGGTCGCACGGTCATTGCCTGCACCTGTATTCCAGATAGGGTGGAACACCCCCTTATGGTAAATGTGGTGATTTGTATCCAAGCCAAGTCGGTCCAGGGGCCAGGCCTCGTAGCCGAACCTCCCCGTAATATTAGGCAAGCCATCCTCTTCCGTCTTCCCGCCGACATACACCCCGCCCGCTTGGGCCGGAAAGTGGTCGGCAGGCAAGCCTGCCCACGTGCCAAAGCCCAACAGGCCGGCCTCCCCGGGATTGGTCGGGCTGCTGTAGTTGATGTACAGGCTGCCTATCGGGTAGAGCTTGTTGAAGTTCCGGTAGTCCACGGATTCCCACGGCGCGCCGCTTTGCCCCGGCGCGTTCTGCGCCGTGGCCGTGTGGTCCCCGGTCGCAATGTACCAGGTACCGCCGTGCAGTACCTGCGATCCGGAGACATACGTGCCGCCCTCCATCCAGTACGGGCTGACGCTGCTGGCCACCTCGGCCACCGTTGTATTGTGGCTCAGTGCCCCGGAGCCCCGGGCGTTGAACAGCCGGCCAAATGTCCGGTTGACCCGGCTCAACCAGCCGCTGTCCAGGTAGCTGGGGGCTTTGGTGCTGTCGTCCGGGCGGCCCTGAAAGTCGCCAGCGGCATTGGTGCCCGGCCAACTGACCTCCGTGCCGCTGGCTACATCCGTGATGCTGACGTTCTCCGGCAGCCAAAGCGTGTCGTTATTTCTTGCCATAGTCATTTACCTCATGTAACAAAGCTCTGCCACATACGGCAGAGGCGTGATTTTCTGTATTCTGGTCACTACGTCCGGGGCCTTGGGTACATAGAACACCCAGTCATTCGCCCGAAACAGCGGCTTGTTCAGCGTGTTATGGATAGTGAAACCACTCTTATAGCCCTCCGGCCTCACCGCAACCGCTTGCGGATCAACCACAAAGCGGCGAATATGACTATCCTTGCGATTATGGAGCGGAGCATTGATATTGACCCCGAGGGTAAACGGCCTATGGGCCTGCTCCACCCGAATGAGCCGCATACCTGCGGCAGCGATGCGCCGCCCGAAGGTCGAGAATGTGGCCGGCCCCCCGCTGCGCCAATCCCGCAGGGCCTCCAGCCTATCCGGAACGGTCTCCGTGCCGGGGTCTATCCCGGCCAGAGTCTCCCACCGCCTGATCGTAGCCTCGGAGAGCCAGGGATACCCCTCCCTCAACTCCGAAGATATATGATCGTTTTCCGCTTTGACTTTGGCGGACCGCCAGTCCAGCCAGGCGTTCAGGTCTCCGGACTCATCGGCCAGCAGGGCCTCCCAGAAAGGGCCACGGGGAAGGAGCCCAACCAACGCCTCGCGGTAGTTGGCGGCGGAGTATATCCGCTCAAACTCCGTACTCACAGGGATTCCCAAGTAATCGTGCCGCCGGTCGGCACATGAAACATATCAATCGTGATCGGCGATGCCGACATGGACACGGTGGCCTGCGTGACGGACGTTCCGTCCAGGATAGCCGCCCGCAGCTCCGCATTAGTGTAAGTGCCCTTCGGCCGGGCATTGGCCTGCCAGAACAGCCCGATACGCCCGATAATTAGCTGGCGGGTGGCTTGGCTGTCCTCCACCGGCAAGAGCTTGATGCTCAAGTCTATCGGCTGAGAGACGGCACTGCGGACATCGACAATTTGCAGCGGGGCCACTTTCCCCAGGTGGATCTTCACCGCATTGGTGTTGGCCACCGTCCCGATCCGTGTCAAATGAGAGCCGCCGGCTACAATGATTAGCGTAGTACCACTGCTGTCAAAATTGGGGAACTCCCATGCCGAGGTCACTTCGGCGGTGCTGTCCACCGCCCACGCGCTCAGGTCGCCCGACCGGCCGGTGCGTGTCCCGGTCCGTTCGTGCGCTATCACGCGGGCTCGGTAGACATCGTCGCTCTCGGCACTAACCCCGCCGGCGACACCACCGGTGGTCACTGTCGCCTTCGAATTTATGCCGGCAGGCAAGGTACTCTTCACTTTTAGCTCGCTGCCCGCGCCCAGGTTGCCGGACGCTCCCGGCTCTTCGGCCTGAACGTCCGCAGACGCTTGGCCGTTCCGAATGGTGACGGCATCCTTCACATAAAACAATTGGCCGTTGGTGGCTCCCAGCAGGCAACCGGCGGGGACAGACAAACCGTTCGTGCCGGTGAAGGTCACCCGGCCTGCGGCCTGCGTGGGCTCCAACGGCGGGACACGCTCGCGCCAATGCTCCAACAAAGCATCGTACGTAGCCGTATCCGGGAAGATCTGCTCTTCCAGCTTGGCCAGATTCTCTTGCGTCAGGTAGCGGTCGGCGGCGGCGACACCGGCCAACACCCGCAGGAGGTTATACTTTGGCGTGCCTGCCAAAGGGTTAAAAGCGGATTCAATTCGTTGTTGTTCTTCCTCCACTAAAGTAGCTAAGCTTGCCATACACCCTCCAATAATTCACCGCCGCCATCGGGTTTGGCCACCGTCACCCGCCAGCTGATCTGATCGCGGCCACTGCGTTCGGTCTCCACTTCCAACGACAGGACGAGGCCGTCATCCGCCAGCCACTGCGTGGCGGCCACGATCATCGACTTGACAATGCTGGCCGTTTTGCTTTCGACCTTCTCCACCGTATGCAGTTGGCTGCCAAACTCCGGGTTAGCAAACCAGGAGCCCTTTTCTGTGCCGATACTCATTTCTATCAAATCTGTAATCTTATAGCTGTTTATATTCATGCCCCACCGCCCTCTCCGTGCAGGACTTTGTCGCTCTCCACCTCGCCGTAGTCCGGCAGCTCCAAACTGGCCAGAGCAGCACTAAGGGTAGTCTGCAACACACTGGAACTCCCGTTGCCCGGCTCACTTACCGGAGGTAGCGCACCTAAAACCTGCTGCAAGGTCTGCAAAAAGGTATTCACCTTATCCAGTTGGGTTTGCAACTCCTGCCATTTGATCAGGCCGCCGTTGTCGGTGCCGCCGACCTCCAGGGTGCCGTCCTGCCGCAAGACCACGCAATGGCCGGCGGAGTGATACAGGGCCACCTCGCCGTCTTCCAGCTCGGGCTGCCCTTCCCGGTTGTCGAGCGGCAATAAAACAGGGGATCGGGTATCCCCGCCGACAAAAAGGCACAGGCCCTTGCCGCTCTCCGGTTTGGAAGCCAGACCGTACGGCTTCAATTCGGCCAACTCGTAGCCCCGGCCGTAGATCGTCTCCACTTCGACCGCATCGCCATCCTTGCGGCCAACCAATTTGACGTTGGAGACCAGATTGCGCAGGCGGGCCAGAAATTCGCTAGGATTCAAGGTAGTCCTCCCTCGGTTTGAGCGATAAGTTGCAGCTTATCGCCTCCCCCTCGACGGTGAACTCAACTTGGGTGGTGAGGAGATAACGCCGCTGAACGCCGTATTCCGGAAGGGTCACCGGAATATAGAAATTCACGCCCCACAGCGTTTCCAAGCCAAATAGCTTGGGGCTTCTTCCCCTTGTCCTACTGTACAAGACAGCCAGTTCTTCCGTATCCAGGCCCCAGCCCGTCATTCTGATTCGCAATCTCTGATTTCTTCTGCGATTGCGCTGAACATTGGCCCAGCGGCGCAAGTCGGCAAGACTCATCGAATCATCCGAGATATTGATACTCATAATCCGACTTTCAATTTTGCATGTATTATCTATGGCCTCCGCCTTGCCACTGTTTCCAAACACTTCGTAGCGGCGGAACTGCTCATTGCCGTTTTCTTCAATGCTAATTTCTTCGATATTGCGGTTTTGAACCAGTTGAAACCCTTCCGATCGGGCGTTGCCCGACACTTTATTCAGGCAGAGCCCGCCATTTTCCGAGCTGTGCAGAATGCAATTCTGGGCCGAGGCTGCGGTCAGAAGTTTCTGCCAGGGACTTTCCGCCTCCCACTCGAATCGGGCAATTTTCTCCGTGTTCCCGGCATAGTTGGCCACAGGGATATCGAAACGACCGGCAATCTGCTGCACAATTTGGTATAGAGTTAAATCCTTCAGTTGTTCGCTGTAGGAGGAATCCAGGATATTCCGGGCCCGGCTCCGGGCCGTCACCCGGTAGCTCTTGCTCCCGGCATTTAACAGGCGGCTGATGGTATCCACCTCCACGATGGTCACCCGCCGCGATGGTTGATTGCCAACCAGGTATTCGACCTCTATTTTGTCATGCCTGCCAATCTTCCGACGATCCGCTTCGCTCACATCCAATTCCAGGTAGTGGCATATCTCGTCCAGCGATATCCGAATATACAGCCGGGTAAAATCCGCGTACAGCTCGTCATTCACCTTGATTCGTACGCTTTGATCAGACCGGGACATACTTTACGTTCCCCCCGATAAAAAAGGCGTTCTGCGCGTTGTTCATGGCCCGAATGCTCGCTTCTTCCGAGCCCAGTCGGGCGGCCAGTGCCAGGCTGGAGAGGCCGACACCGCCCACCCGCAGTACCTCTGCCCTCGATAACTCAAACCAGCCCAACGCGCGCAATTGCTCGCGCACCGCGATGTTCAAAGAACCCAGAGCCGAGTGCAACGCCCCGCCGGGAGCGATCAGGCCCCCTTCTGCCTGCTCCAATTGGCCAAAGAGTGCCCTTGCGTCCCCGATACTCACCGGACTGATGTTGAGCAGGTTCTCCGCTTGGCCCACAATGCCCAAAACTCGCAGGGTATTGATGGCCATATTCCGCGCATCCTGCTCCGCAGGGCTGTCCGCCGAGCCGGGCAACAGATATTCCGACCAACTGAGGAAGTATCGGTGCAGTTTCCGCGCTTCGCGCTCCACCTGCTCTATCGTGCCGGTCACGGCCGCCGTCAGCATGGCAATAACGGACCCGAGGCTGTTGATGATTTGGCCGGGGCTCAGCACCGACTGTTCTATACCTTGGGAAATTTGCGAAATGGCCTGATTGATCCCGGCACTGGCCAAATCGGTCTTATTGACCACGCCGCTCGCGGTAGTGACTAATGGTGTCAATGTCTTCGAGGCCGTCCGGAACCCGGCGGCAGAAACCTTGGCGGTATCGGCACTCACGGCCGCAAATACCGCCCGTCGGGCCGACTGAACGTTGGCCGTGTAATCCCGTATCCGGACGGTCGGCCTTACATTCAGAACCCGGGTAAATTCGAGGCTCAATTCCACTTGGCCGCCGTCTGTCCCGCTCTCCTTCTGACTGCCCGATTTGAACAGAACGGCCAGAGGCTCGTAGGTGGACAGCTCCAGCCTCAGGGGGTTGTCGGAGTTGTGCTTCGTGTGCAGCACCTTGCTCAGGCAATCTCGTTGTTTCAGGTAATCCGCACCGACAATCCAGCCGGAGACGGAAAAACGGTTGACCTCCGTGCCCAGAGGCTGCTGCCAGTAGCCGCCCAATACCGGGTAGCTGTGCGTGTCAATCCGCTGGCCGAAGCTGTTGGAGACCTCTCCCAGATGAAAGAAGGCCACCGCGCCCCCGGGCGCGGTAAGCTTGACGGTACCCCGGCCCTCTTTGCCGGCGGCGGCCTTCGCCGCCTGCCAGTCCCTTTCAGCCGCCTTAGGAAACTCCCGTACCGCACTCATGGCATTGCTCCCCGATATCCCATCGACCGGCCGGTATTCGCATCATATCCGGGAATCCGCGATTCCACATTTTTGACCGATAGTTTGGTATTTTCGTCTACTTTTGCATCAAGGGAGACGACAATTTCCCCACTGCCGTAGGGCGATTGAACCTCCGGCTGCTCCGCCTGCGCACCATAGCTATATTTGGAGTATATAGCCTCCTCCATCGGCTTCGTACCATAGCGTTCACTGATGTAGTCAGGGCCCTTGGGCCCGGCATCAGAAGTGCCGCCCTCCGCAATAGCCCGGCCCGCCTTCTTGCCGATCCATTCCCCCACAAAACTGCCGACCATGGCTCCCAGCACGGGAATGGGAATCAAAGCCTGACCGATCGCAGCACCGAGGAGACTGCCGGCGGCACCGCCGGCCGCTTCGCCTTTATCCCCCTTGGTGGCCTTTGGGTCCATGAAGGTGGTCGCGGCACCCGCCACGGCCAAGCCGACGTTTGCCAACGGGCCCAAGACCTTCCCTCCGGTCTTAAGCAAATTCGCTGCCTTGGAAAGGCCCTTTCCTCCGGCCTGAACCCCTTTCAATAAGGTTTGAATCCCCTTACTGTTGGAGCCAAGGCCTTTCCCTCCGATAAACTTGCTGCCCTTCTTTAGAAGATCAGAGCCCTTCCCTCCGGCAAACTTGAGCCCCTTCTTTGCCAGATCAACACCCTTTACTCCGACCGACTTGACTCCATTAACAGCAGATTTGGCGGTATTCCGGACAGCATTAAGCCCCTTCTTCCACAGTGTGACCAGGCCTCTCTTCGGAGTTTTCTTCGGAGTTAGCCTCGGAGTTTTCTTTGGGCTTTGCTGTCGGCCTTTACTCGGGTTTTTCTTCGGATCTTTCTTTGGGTCTCTATCCGGGAAGTACTCCCGATTTTCCTTCTGACCTTTAGAATCTCTCCCGTCCTTGTCTCCCCCCTCAAAACCGCTGCCGGGCATATTTACCACAAAGACGGGGGTGGCCCCGCTGCCGGCCAGTCCGGGATCACCGGAGCCGGCTTTGCCTCCGGTGGAACCTATCAAAGAAGTGGCGGTATCGACTGCACTAAAGACCCGGTCCAGACCCTTAAATTTCTTCCCCAAGTGTTTAGACGCAAAACGAAAACCCTTCTTCAGGAATGGGCTGTATTTATCCCATCCGGACTTAAAGCCCTGCAAGCCCGTAGAGCCCGTAGAGCCTTGGGCATTTGATGATCCCTGATGCTTAACGGCAAACCCGGCTCCTTTCTCCGGCAGGGAGAACAGATCTTGCCATCCGGACTTAAAGCCCTTGCTCTTGGGTTTGTGGGCATTCCTGCCGCGTGTAATGGAATCCCGCCACGATGACGAGCTACCTTTCCCCGGGCCCGGGGCTCTCTCCCGGGATTCCCTGCGGGGCCTCTCCGTATCGTTCCTTTGACTGCCCTCTTTGGAACTGTTGTTCCTGTCTTTTCCAAAACCGCCGTCCGGCATATTTACCACAAAAACGGAGGTGACACCGCCGGCGTTCAGTCCGGGCCCCTCAAGGCCCTTATCGAATAACGGGCCCAGGCTGTCCCATACAGACCGGAGCCCCTTGCTCAACAGTGGACCCAAGTCTATTCCCTGAACTGCGCCAAGGAATCCGCCCCTGTTTCGGCTTTTACTTCTTTCCCTGCCATGACTCTTGCCTTTGCCCGAGTCCCCGAGAGGCATATTTGGAGAAAATTTGGTCACCAAACCACCCATGACCGAATCCATGACCGAATCCATGACCGAACTCAGGGATGAACCCAGGGACGAACTCAGGGACGAACTCAGGGACGAGCCCAGGGACGAGCCTCGGGCTACAATATCATCAATGGCCAGACCTATAAGCCTGACCGTCTCCTGTACGGATTCTATATCGCCCTTTTGCTTAACGATACTGTTGCCGGCTCCCGTCAACGGACCGTGGTCAACATGCTCAACATGTTCAGCCTTGATATTTCGGGCCGCCACCGTTTCGAGTATCTGTTTTTTGAGGGCGGCCATCCGCTCGGTGCTGATGTTCGCCCGAGGGCCCAAACCTGTAATTTTCGCAGCCAGGTCGCCCACGTTTTTCACTGTAGAAACCAAGTCCGAAGGGACTCCCATTGCGGAAAAAACGCTGCCTACGTTCCCAATGCTTTGGTCTAGCCGTCCCAACGCATCAGAACCAATACGACCCAAACGCCTGAACTCCTCCTGATTTTTCCGGAGGAGTGCGTTCACCCGGCCAAGCAACTGCGGGGCCATACTTGCCGTTATCGCCATCTACTTACTTCGCCCCATGTATCTCGTTGTAACGCTTCACGATATGCTTGTGCCACTCTTCCAGCTCACTCAGTTTCATGCCCAGCATGTCGGAGTAGCCTACGTGACTGATAATGAGCAGGTCGCTCATCAGATGCTTTGCGCTACCGCACCATCGCTCGGAGATGCTGCGGTGGCGGACTTCCCCGCCGGTTTGCTGCCACCATCCTCTGCCATCAATTCCATGGCTCCGGATACTGCCATCTGGGCCGCATCCCAATCCAGTTGCCGGTCAATCATGACGGAGATAACCGCCACGATTTCGCGGCACCGGCTATAGTCTGCCAGTCCCATTTGGGCCAGGTGCCGGCGGTCCACGCCGCAGAGAGCCGACATTAAAGCAACCTCTTCCCCATAGGTGCCGGAAGGCTCCGAATCGGCGGCCAGTAAGGCCGCTACGGTCGGTTCCCGAAATTGGAGTTCTTCGACAAAATCCTCACCGATTTCCAGGCCCTTTTTGAGTTTCACTATTTTGATTACTTTCATTTCGTCTCTCCGCAGCTGGTTTTTAGATCTTGGTACTGGTCGGAGAGGCAAAACTCAGCGAGAAAGTACCGTCTCCTATTTCCGGCGCGTCACCGATGGCATACGCGCCATTCATGACATACGAGCCGCTACCACAATCGACCGTGATGGTGTCGTTTTGGATTTTGGACAGCTCCGTGGGGTCGATGCTGCTCTGCACAGAGAGCTTCAGCAGTGCCGAGTGCTCTTTGGTTGTGTAGCCCGTATCGACGGCCCGCTCACCGGCCTTTTCGTTATGGATTAAGCCCGAAGGGCGGAAGGTGTTTTCCCCTTCCGCCAGAGGGATGTTGCGCCCAATATTTTGGGAATGGGCCACCCGTACTTTCATCAATTTTGCCATTTTTTAGGCCTCCACTTTGCGCAGCAGACCGCGAGTCTGCAAAAGATTGCCGATTACTCTCGGCTCGTGCACATACTCCAGTCGAGTTGCGCTGCTCACCTTAACCAGGATACTTTCCTTGTAGCCATCGATGTCCTGCACCCAGCCCTTTTCTGTCAGAAACATTTGCTGGTACAGGTTGACCAGAAACGCTTTCCAGATCGTGACGGTCATCACCTTCACGCCGGGGCCGTAATCGCCTTCCACCTTGGCCAGTTTGTAATCATAAAACCGTGTCTCGGCTGCCAGATTGATTTCCTGGCGCAGGCGGGAAACCGCCTCGACGATATAGGCATCGAGATAGGAGGTGTCGTTTGCCCCCTCGGGTGTCTCGTTGTAGGTCGTCACCGTGCGGTCAAAGTAGGCTTGGCCCAGCTTGTCTTTGGTGTAGGTCGAGATGCCGGCCTGAAGCAGGGCTTCTCTGTCCTTGTCACTGTAGGATTGCTGTACTTTGAAACCCTGAACCAACCGTTTGCGAATGTTGGCCGCAGGGTCTGCCGCGAAGGTTCCCCCTGCCGATGCTGCGTACAGGGCCGCGATAGTGGCTGTGTCTTGCCGGTTCTTCTCGCCCTTTGCCACAACAATGATGTGCGGACTGTTCAGACTTTCGGCCTGCTTGATCATGGAGCCGGCCGTCGATACATCGCCGACCGCGCCGGACAGACAGGTAAACAGTCTGCCGTCAATTTGGCGGTTCGGGGTATAGCGATCTGCCAATTCCGTCTGCCAGGCGGCCATGGCCTGGGAATCGAACACGTCACTCGAAAAATACCAATACCGCTCGGCGGTATTGGTGGCAAAGACGGCAGCGATATCCACCGCGCCGGTGCCAGCTGTGGCAGCGGTCACCGCACCTACGGTCACCCCTGCGGGGTCGGACACACCCTCTTCCTTGTCTACGCGGAATTCCACGTAGGAGCCCTTGCAATGAGCGGTAAAGGTCACATGCGCATCGCCTGCGGAAAAGCTCGCCTCCACGGGCAGATCAGACACGGCGTTGGCCGCAGCAACGATTGCCGCACCTACGGCATTCGCATCATCGCCGGACTTGACATTCACGTTCAGAACGGCTCCGTTGCAATAGCGGGTGATCGTGCCGGCCTTGGTGGCGGCTCCGCTCAGGGGCAGGTTCCAGACAGCGGCGGTGCCGCTGCTCGGCTCGGCCAGAGGCAGAGCCCAACACTCAACCGTCCGGTTGTTTGCCAGAAAGGCGATACACTGATTTGCGACCGAGCTGCCCTTTCCAAAAAGTTCGCGCGCGCGCCCCGCACTGCTGACCCGCACGGTTTCACCCGCCGTAGCTGTGCCCGTAGAGCGCATCACACCGAGTGCCAGGTAGGTCGGAGTCTGCGACACCGTCCCCTGTGCTTCAATGAGTTGCTTACTTCCGGGGAGCAATTCCTCGGGCAACTTATCCAGTGGTACTAAAGACATACTTATTCTCCTCTTAGTTATTTATTTGACTGTGTGTTGTCACCGCAGGTGCAGAAGACTGACCTTCGGCTTCATTGAAGGGGGACAAATCGCCCACCTCCGTCAGTTTGCCTCTGTCGACCCCCGCTTCAGGGATCAAGCGCATAATGTTGATATTGATAGTATAAGTTAGGTTCCAGAGGGCTATATTGGGGGAACTCAAAGATAGGTTGGAGGCTTCTATATTTTGGATTTCGCCATCCAGCTCTTCTGCGTCGTAGCTTTCCAACCCTCGGATCAGAGCAGGTATAACATTCAAAACCAATGCGCCGGTTTTGTCCCCGGCATCCAACTTCGATGACAAGACACTGGACATGGAAATGGATACTCTGTCACGCAACTCGTTATATTTGAATAATTTGACCGAAGTGACCAAGACCAAAGGATGCAAGGCCAAAGAATTTTGGGTCTCCGGAGTCTTTGAGGTCTTTGGGGTTTTTGAGGTTTTTTGGGCCTTTTCAGCTTCCTGAACTTCTTGGGCAACCTGCGCTGCATCCGGCAGGCGCATGGCCAGGCTTGCCGAGGTGCGAAACCCGAGCGGCCCCGGAATGCCGGCGAGATAGGTATTGAGATCTTTGGTCACCGAGCTCAGTGTTTTCATTGGCCCGGCACCTTGCATGCCGGCCAACGGCCACCTTGCGGGATATTGATTTCCGGATAAAAAGCCCCGTAATTCATACAGCAATAATAGAAAGAAACGAACCGCTCTTTAGCAGGAAGAACTTCCTATTAAATGTCCGGAAACAGCGGACGTTTCCGGGCCTTGATCCGCATCTTCAGGCCATGGTTGTAAAGCTCATTGATGGTGCGGGCGGTGACCTTGTATTTTTTGGCCAACTGGATATTGGTCGTGTCGCCGGATTCTTTGGCCCGCAGGATGTCCATGGACAACTCGGAACGGAAACTGCCCCATTCCTGCGGGATATACATGGTGGCCCCGCCGAAGCGACTCAGGACATTTTCCAGGGCGGTCACGCCCTGCCCGTCCAAGACGGACTCGAAGGCCCGAACCATGACATCACAGGTCTCTGTGGCCGCTATTTTCTTGGGTATGTATACGTCTACGCCACCCAAATGTCGGCAGATCATGCGGACAATCCGGCGGGCCTGTTTATCGCTGATGTTGATATGGCAAAAGCAAACCATATTCAGTAGTGCGTCTCGACTCTCATGTTTCATTTTTTGTTCCACCTTTCTAACACGGAAATAATTGGGTGCGCCTGGCTGGTGCTGAGAAAGCGCAGGGCAGAAACGCCCCAGTGCGATTCCAACCAGCCGTTCAGGGATTTTTCATCGGGATTGCGGGCCTTGCGCAGCCACAAGGCCCGGATGTAGGCACGCTGTTTATAGCTCGCCATGCCTTTGGCCGGAGGCCCGGAACCCGGACCGGCGAAGGAGGTGAAGGAAGACACCGGGGCCAGATAGTCGGCCAACTGGCGCAGCTCCTCCGTTTCCAGCAAGGCCGAACTGGCGTGCCCTTCCCGGCTAAAGGACGAAACGAGGGCCCGATACTCGGCATCATTCAGGCCGCGCCCGGCCTGCCCCAAATGGATTCGGGCCAGCAGTTTTTGGCGTTCGGTTTTGGCGGTCTTCATTTGCTGTTGCCGCCGCCCGGCGCGGCGGGCCGGGAATTCTTCTTTTTGTATGCTGTGCTGATTTTGGGCATTTTCAGATCCTTTCCCATCTTTCCGGTGTCCTACAAACTTCGCACCGTGTCGGCGTAGACGCGGTCTTCTTCATTGCGGACGGCCAGGCGCAGGGTGTCGGCCACCAAGCGGTTGACCCGCAGGGGATAGGCCTCGCTGACGATTCTCTGCCCCTGTTGGCAGACCAACCGCCCGAACAGGGCGGCGTAGGCCCCGGCATCGAAGACCTGACAGGCCGTGGCCCCGACCCGGCTCAGTTTCAGTTCCAGATACTCGCGCAGCTCCTCGGCGTTTTGCAGGGCCTGCACTTCCAGCACTTCCAGCCGTTGGATGACTTCGCGGGCATCCCAGTTGCTGGACAAGTCCAGCCGGGTGTGCAGTTCGTTCTGGCCCACCAAGAGAATGGACAGCAGCTTGTCGTAGCCGTGCTCCATCTCCCAGAACCGTTTGAGGTATTTCAGGGTTTGGCGGCTCAGGTCGTGGGCTTCTTCGATCAGCAGCACGTGGTGGTTGCCCGCTTTTTGGCTCTCGATCAAAAGCCGCTCTACCTGTCGGGCTTGGCCCTCCAGCGTCCTGCACCGGGCTTCCGGGCATTTCAGGTCGTCCAGAATGGCGGTGCAGATACCGGAGGCCGTGAGCCGGCTCTTGTCAAAGGTGCGGGGCATGATGACCTTGACCTTTACGCCGTCTGCCTCCAGCCGACTCATGGCCAGGCGGCGCAGGGTGGATTTGCCCGCGCCCACTTCGCCGACCAGCGCGACCATGCCGCCCAGCTTCATGGTTTGCTGCATGTAGTCGGGCAGGTAGCGGTTCTGCTGCGTCAGCAGAATGTCCCGGTCCCCCCGGATGTCCCCCTCAAAGGGATTTTGTTTGAGTTTGAAGTGTTCCAGTACGCTTTTGGCAATCATATCGCCTCCTGTCTGTTCGCTTGGTTTTGGTGGATTTGCTCTTGAATCTCGGCTCCGCTCAAGCCGTGGGGATAGGCACTGCGCAGCCGGGCGGCGAGCCCGGAGGGCAGGCCGCCCAGTTCGCTGCGGATGCGCTGCACGGCCTCGGTGACGCTGTAGCGTATGTCACCGCTGTGGATGACCTCCGGGCGCACCGGCAACGTATTTTGGGCGATGCTCAGGACTTGGGTCTGAAGATCGATAGCTTTACCTTGCGGCAATTCGGCCACTTCTACGGGGCGTTGCTTCACCACGGAATGGGTTTTAATTTCTTCTAATACGGTTTTATCTGCCACCGCCTCACGGCGGTGTTGGCCGGCCGTCTTGGGCAGGGCCTGAAATTCCTCTCCGAGGACGGGGGCGGTGAGCGGGAAGCCGGCACTGTCCATGCGGATGGGTTCGATGTCGTAGGACACCGCGTCTCCGCCTTGGTACTTGGGCAGCCGCCAGGTAAAGCGCACGGTGTCCGTGCCGGTGTAGATTAGGGGTTGGGCCATGACAGCCTTGCCGACTTCCACGCCGGGCAGGCCGGCCAGGCTGTAGCGGCGGGGGCCTTTGACGGCGTAGCCGCGATAGGAGGCACACAGCGAGCCGTCCAGCTTGCGCTCTTCGGGTTCGGTGGTCAGCAGGCTGCGGCAGATCCGATCTTCGGGCAGGTAGCGGAGCTGTTCTTCTGTGATGGCCTGCCAAATGTCGAGGCGGGAGCCAAGGTTATGGCCGTGGACGACAATCCGGGAGTCGTGATGCTCAAACGAATTGGCGTTGAGGGCCGCGCTGTATTTCTCGGCCAGGGCGTTCAATTCGGCCAGAGAGCTGACCGGCTCGTAGCGCAGGGTCACTTCCAGCCAGCCTTCCCAGTGCCGGTTCATGGTTTCCACTGCGCCCTTGGCGCGGGGGGCCCCGGCTTGGTGGGCCCAAAACTCCACGCCCAGGGACTCCAGAGCCCGGCTGATGGGCCGGGAGCTGTTGGCCGAGCCTTTGTCCCAGACGATCAGGTCCGGCACGCCGCAGAAGGCGTACAGCTCTTCTGTTTTAGGGCCCCAGGCGTAGAGCAGGAAGTCCCACAGGTTGAGCATGTTTTCCCCGGCGGATTCGTAGTATTTGATGCAGACAGAGCGGCTGTAGTGGTCTACCAGTACGTACCGCCAGCATTTGTTTTCTATTTTACGGCCTTCAAAGTAGTCTTTGTTTTTGTAGTGTTCTTCCGCGCTGATGATGCGCAGTTGCTTTTGTGGGGTGAAGTACCACAGGGCCAGACTTGGGTCGACCAGGTGGCAGTGGTTGGGGTAGAGCGATCGCAGGGACTGGTGCGGCTCCGCCGCCTTGAGACTGGCCTTGTCCAGGCCGTAGTCCCGCAGGATGCGGGCCACCTGCGAGTCGGTGATGCGGATGTCTTCTCCGTTGTCCAGCAGGATGCCCCGGGCGCGGCGGACGGTCATCGGGTTGCGCCCGTCCTTGCGCTGCGATTGCTGGAGCAGGGCCCCCATCTTGTGCAGGGTGTCTTCCCCGAGGGAGCTGCTGCCACAGTCCGAACGGGTCTTGCGGGCGGACTGCCAGCCCGCCGCCCGCAGGCGGCGGTAGGCGGTGTCCCGGCTCCAGCCGGTCTGGGCGCAAAGCTCGGACACGATCCGGCCGCGACCGCGGCCGGTGACTCCGGCCAGTTTGTCAATCCAGCTATGGATATTGACGGCCATCATCTCAGAACACCGGCTCAAACATGGAGTGGCCGTCTCCCTCCTGCCACGGCCGGAGGTTGTCTATGCCGTTCAGGAAATGGAGGCGGGCGGCTTCCAACTCCTCCGCGCGGATGAGTAATTCCTCGCGGGCGGCACTCAGATTATCAAAATCGACTCCGTCGATTTGGCAGAGTTTCAGCAAGTCGATTTCCAAGGCCGCAAAGGCGGTGCGGACGGCATCCGAACCCTTTTTAATATGGAGCAGGGCCCGGTCTGTGTCCCGGTCTTTGCCCGCCCGAACGGTGGCCTCGGACGGGGCGTGGATCTCGGCCTGTAGCCGCAAAATAGTTTTGTCCCGTTCGTTGATCTCTTTATCTTTTTGGGCAAAGACGCTGTCCGCCGATTTTTGCAGGGCCTGCTTCTCGGCCTTGTGCCCTCGTACCTGGGTTTTCAATTCGCTGTAGGACATTTTGTCCAGGTCATCCAAAACCAGCCCGGCCACGGTTTGGCCCTCTCCGAGGGCTTCCAGTTCGTCATCCGAAAGCAGGGCCAGTTCCAGCAGTTTCTGCCTGCCCAAATGCGCAGAATCTGCGCTTTTGAGTTTGTCTGCCGTAATCGCGGCCCGCATCCACGCTTGGGCCGTCCGTCTGTTGAACTTTAAACGCTCTAAGGCTTGGCCAAAATAGCCGTGGCCTTCATGTTCTTTGATCAACAGCAGCTTGCGCCCCACGTGGTAAAATTGCTCGCCGATAATCTGGCCGTGCATCGCAATTTCGGTTTCCATCCTGTCCCGATTATACGTCTCGCCCTCTTCCAGATAGCGGTAATCAATGGCGCTCAGTTCGCGTTCGCGCTGCGCCGTCTGTTCTTTTTGCTGAGCCACTTCGTTTTCCAATGTGCGAAACGCTTCCGAGCTCGGTATCTGAACGATGGGCTTGGGGTTTTGTTCTGTCAACATTTCCTATCTTCCTAATGGCCGAGGAAACGGCCTTGCTCGTTTTTGAGGTGCAAATATTCTTGTTGGAATCGGGCGGCCACCCTGTGGCTCAACTGGCCGAAAGCCGGCGTGATCCGCCAGTTGCGGTTGGGCAGCGGCTCGGCCCAGCCGGCCTCTTTCAGGCAGGCCAGATCACGGCTGATGATGTCGTGGGTTTTGCCCACGGAAGAGGCCAAGTCTTTGTTGCTCTTGCCTTGCAGGATGTCCTCCGCCAGCAACTCGACCAGACGGAGCAGCCGGGCTTGACTGTTCATTTTTGGCATTTTTGGCATTGCGGTCCTCCGTGTGGTCTCCGTGTGATCTCCGCATGATCTCTTATGATCAAACGGGTCTGTCTTTCCCGCCCGGCTTACAGCCATGGTTCCCTTGTATGGGTCCTTGTATGGTTCCCTTTGATGGGCCCTTTGATAGGCCCTTTGATGGTCCCTTTGCGGCAGACAAAACGCAGGCATCCCGGCTACTCACTTTCCCTTTGCCTTGCGGCAGTTTGCGCGCCGTTTTGCGCGCCGTTTTGCGCGCCTTCGGGTATCAAGGTTGCCGTGTATTCCCACCAACCGGCGGCCTGCTGTTCCAGATCACCCCAGTTGGAAAAACCAAAGTAGCCGGCCAGTTTCTGACGTATGCGCGGCGTATCTTTAAAGCCGCCAATGACGTGCTGCACCATGCCGTAGCTCTCTTGTAAGTCTGTTGCGATGCCGGGCATTTTGACATGTTGCTGTGTCATCAGTGTGTGAATGAATTTTTGCACGGCTTCCTTCTTCACCCTGTTGGCCCTGTTGATCCTGTTGGTGGCATTGCTCATTTCTGTGTTCTCTTTGTCTGCTTTCGCTTTGTCTTTTTTCTGCCTTTTCTGTAGTATGTTTACTACTGATACTGATAAATTATCATAAATAATGAAATAAGTCAAGATAAATTCCATGAAAAGTGAAAACACGGGGGAGCTGTGCTCTCCAAAATCCGGAATATTTTCCAGTATAATAAAGTTTAATATATTGTTATTATAAGAATTAAACAGAATACACGATCCCGCTGCGAAAGCGGGAAAGATTTGATCCCCGACAGTATTGCAGAATAATTATCATTATTAGTGATAAAGATGACTAAACTTAGAACGGTCTATAACCGGGAAGACGGTACACCTAAAAGGACCCACAAAAGGGCAGGAATGGCAAATCTCGGGCTGCTTCGTGGCGGTGACACATCCGGTAAAATAAAGCTCTTGCAATTCTGGGTTCCCGGGAGTACTATTCAAATGAATATCTATTTAAGGAAAGTTATATGTTTGTATTTCTATTTTTGATTGTGTTGACGATTCTGCTCGTTTACATTGGTAAAACAAAATCTTTGCGTAAAAGATTTAAGGGTGTAACAGATCAAGATGAAGAACTTGCCAAAGTCCAGTTGCTTACAGACAAGGCACAAGGGGAGTTGACCGCAATCGAGAGGCAGAAACAAGATTTAGCGGCAGAAATATCTGACAGAGAAGCCTATTTAGAAAAACTTGAAAGTGCTATTGCAATCATTGAAACCGGCATTTATGAAGCAGAATATGACTTTGAGAATTCCCAGAAATATAAAGAGGAATTGGACCGTATTATCAATAAAGAGAAAGAAATGATAAAAGAAAGAAAGGCAATGCTTCTCCATGATTATAATACTTCTAAAGATGAGAAGAAACGACGCAGAGATCAAATGAAATTAATGCTTCGAGTTTTCAATAATGACTCTGATAGTAGTATTAAAAAGGTCAAATGGAATAACTTTAACCATATGGAGAAGAAAATCAAAACATCTTTTGATACTATAAATAAGCTGGGGGAGACCAGTGATATTAGAATATCCGGCCATTACCGTAATTGGAAACTGAAAGAATTACGCTTGGTTCATGAATATCAAGAAAAACTAAATGAGGAGAAAGAAGAGCAAAAACGCATTAAAGAAATAATGCGCGAAGAAGAAAAGGTCAGAAGGGAGATTGCCAAGGCTGAAAAAGAAGCCCGGGATGAAGAGAATCGTTATCAGGATGCCTTAAAAGAAGCAATGGAAGAGGCCAAAAACTTGCAGGGTGATGCATTGGAGACTCTGAACGAGAAGATTGTTCTACTGGAACAGCAATTAAAGGATGCAGAGGAGAAGAAAGAGCGTGCACTATCAATGGCCCAGCGAACAAAAACAGGCCATGTTTACGTTATTTCCAATATCGGTTCATTCGGTAAAAATGTTTTTAAGATAGGTATGACCAGACGTTTAGAACCGATGGACAGAGTAAAAGAACTTGGGGACGCATCCGTCCCTTTTGAGTTTGATGTTCATGCAATGATTAACACAGATGATGCACCAAAATTGGAAAACAAATTACACCAACATTTCGCGGAACGTAGGGTTAATTTAGTTAATGACCGAAAAGAATTCTTTTTCCTTGATGACGTTAGTGAAGTCGAACGCATTGTCAATTCTGAACTCAGAGCAGAAATTCAATTCACGAAATTGGCTCAAGCTCGTCAATATAACGAATCCCAAAGCTTACGGGAAAAGATGACATAGCTGGATCAGCGGTCAGTATCCCCGCCCCGCCGTACGGCGGGGCTTTTTTTGTGCCCTTGGCCTTGTTCTTGGGCCTTCTTGGGCTTTGCTCTTTTTTTGACCTTACTCTTGGCTCTTGCCAAAATTGCATTTCTGTTTAGGGAGGAAAGGCCGGCGGGCGGGCCCCCCGGCATGGAGAGCGATAGGAATGGCTTCCCGCTACTTGGGGGGAGGCACACGGCTATGCTATCGCAGAAGTTCGGGGCCCGGTTGATCCCTCCGTATTTTCCCGGTCTCGGCTTCCTTTCAACTCGGCTTTGGCCTCTTTTCAAAAGGAAACCCAATGAAGATCACACAGAGATTCGGCAAGGAACACACGGCGCGGCATTTATTCCCCCTCTACGCCAAATACGGCCTGATTGGCCACAACGGGGTGGACATCGTATTTCTCAACCGGTCGATTTACAGCCCGACGGACGGCGTGGTGGTGTACCTGGCTCCGAATTATTCGGACGGCTACGGGGCCTACGTCAAGATCAGAGCAGACAAGCACTTTCACTACTTTTGTCATCTGGACAGTTGGAGTGACGAGCTGAAAAGCGGCACGGTCAAAAAAGGCCAGTATCTGGGCGAGATGGGCGGCTCCTCTTTGGGCAACCGCTTCCACTTTGGCGCGCACCTGCACTACGGCATCAAACCGGTAAATCCGGATACAGGTAACGGCTACAAGGGCTATATCGATCCGGAAAGCGTGGTCAATCTGAACTTGCTGGACGGGGCCTAAAAACGGGCCTGCCGGTGCCCGTCTTTACCGGTGGCCTTGCCTGCCGACATCTGCGCACTACCGGGCTTAGGCTTAGATATTGGGTTCTGGGTCTTGGGTTCAGCTCAATATGGCCGGCCGGTTGTTCGGCCTGAAAATGCAAGATAAGGGAAGACCGGAGTATGAGTACCTTTATTATCGCAGGGATTATTGCAGGAATCATAGCTGCCGCCGCAGGCGGTGTGGGCCTGATGGCCGGGCACAAGTGGGGTTTGGCCACCGGGCGGAAACGCAGGGAAAGGGCCCTTGCCGAACAACAAACCGAATATGAGACAGATACGGGGCTCGAGGGCGACACGAAATAAACCGCTGCGAGCTCCACAACAGAGAAAGCCGCAGGTGTATCGGGCCGGAGTGAAGGCATTAAATACCCAATCAAGACAATCAAGACAACCAAAATAACCGCAGCTGTGTGAACAATGCGCAGGTTCGTGCGGGGTTTGCTGCAAAAATCCGTTTGGCCGTTTGTGGTCTATGCGCACCTTCGGTGCGTTTTCTTTATTCGGTTTATCGCAGACTTTTCTGATTTATCGCAGATATTTTTCTTTTTTATGGCTCTTTGGTTTATACTGTTTTTTGCATCCGGCTTTTGGGCTTTTGCCGGGTTCAACCGCAACAGAGAGAGAACCCAAGAGGAATGGGAGGGCTTATGGGGAGTGAGTGGCAGGGAGTGCCGAGTGGGTGGGCCTCTGTTGAGCTAAGGAAGTTAGTTGAAATATCGATTGACAAAATTGAGACGAAGAGTATTCCTGATAAGTGCTATATCTCCACGGATACTATGCTGCCTGATTTCGGAGGAGTTTCTTTTAATAGTGCGACTCCGTCAGTAGCTAAAACCTTATTATTTTCTAAAGAAGATATTTTGTTTTCAAACATCAGGACATATTTTAGGAAGCTTTGGATCGCTGACCGAAATGGTGGTTGCTCAAATGATGTGATCGTTTTTCGTCCTAAAGAATGCGTGCATCCAAGATTCCTATTTTATTCTATGATGGAAGAGCGGTTTATTCAACATACAGTTCAGACATCTAAAGGGACAAAAATGCCACGCGGAGACAAATCCGCAATGCTTCAATACAAAACAACTCTCCCACCCCTCCCCGAACAAAAAGCCATAGCCCATATTTTGGGCTCATTAGATGACAAAATAGAGCTAAACCGCCGGATGAATGCCACCCTGGAGGGCATGGCGCAGGCATTGTTTCAAAGTTGGTTTGTGGACTTTGATCCGGTGATCGATAACGCTTTGGCCGCCGGGAATGAGATTCCGGAGGAGTTGCAAGCACGGGCGGAAATTCGCCGAAAGGCTTTGGCCGATGGTAACGCCAACCGAGAAGCCGCCAAAGATTTTCCCGATTCATTTATAGAAACTAAAGAAATGGGCTGGATTCCGAGGGGTTGGGGGGTGAAGACTCTCAGTGATTTTGGAAAAGTTATAACAGGTAAGACTCCGCCAAAGGAAATTGAAAATGCTTACTGTAATTCAGGGCTGCCCTTTATTACGCCTACTGATGTGGATGATTCTATGTTTGTGTTTAGTACGAATAGGTTTCTTTCTGGAAAGGGTCAAGAAACAGTTAAAAACTCTAAAGTTGAGGCTGGGTCGATTTGCGTTACTTGTATTGGAAGCCAAATGGGGAAAACTTCAATTGCTCCATTTGACTCTTATACCAATCAACAAATTAATACTATTACAGGTTGTGAACAAAAATTGCGTAACTTTTTATTCTTCAATTTACGGAGACGAAGGGAAGAAATATTTCTGAAAGGGAGTAGTGGTTCTACAATGCCTATTATCAATAAAAGCTCATTTGAAAAGTTGAATGTCTTATTTCCCAGTGATAAATTATTAAGTACAGTAAGTGACCGATTTCAAAATATTTTAGATTCAATTCTTCAGAATACTGGTATGAATGTAACTTTATCCAACCTCCGCGACACTCTTCTGCCAAAACTCCTCTCCGGTGAGTTGCGTGTGGGGGATGTGGAAAGAATGGTGAGGGTAGGGTGACAGGGTAGGCCGATGATGGTGGGGTCTTCCCGACCACCCCCTGCCCCCTCCGAAGGAGGGGAAAGACCACCCCCGCCCCTCCAAAGGAGGGGAATTACTAACCCGACCCCGGAGGGGGCGGGGTTGGGGGTAGAAATTGGAAAAGGTACCGGTAATGTGGTGGGGATTCTTTTATTCTGTTGGGGGTTTGGAAAAAATGGTGGTGGTAGGGTGACAGGGTAGGCCGATGATGGTGGGGCCTTCCCGACCACCACCTCCCCCCTCCGAAGGAGGGGAATTACTAACCCGACCCCGGAGGGGGCGGGTTGGGGGTAGAAATTGGAAAAGGTACCGGTAATGTAGTGGGGGATTCTTTTATTCTGTTGGGGGTGTGGAGAGAATGGTGGTGGTAGGGTGACAGGGTAGGCCGATGATGGTGGGGCCTTCCCGACCACCCCCTGCCCCCTCCGGAGGAGGGGAATTACTAACCCGACCCCGGAGGGGGCGGAGTTGGGGGTAGAAATTGGAAAAGGTACCGGTAATCTGGTGAGGATTCTTTTATTCTGTTGGTGAGTCAGGTGTTGGGGGATGTGGAAAGAATGGTGAGGGAAGGGTGACAGGGTAGGCCGATGATGGTGGGGCCTTCCCGACCACCACCTGCCCCCTCCGAAGGAGGGCAATTACTAACCCGACCCCGGAGGGGGCGGGGTTGGGGGTTTGGAAAGAATGGTGGTGGTAGGGTGACAGGGTAGGCCGATGATGGTGGGGCCTTCCCGACCACCACCTGCCCCCTCCGAAGGAGGGGAATTACTAACCCGACCCCGGAGGGGGCGGAGTTGGGGGTAGAAATTGGAAAAGGTACCGGTAATCTGGTGGGGATTCTTTTATTCTGTTGGGGGTGTGGAAAAAATGGTGAGGAATGTAGACAGAAACGGAGGCCGCAATGGCAAGAGCTGATTTACTAACGAGTTTGGTTAAGTTCGGTGTGAATGGTGATAAGCCTCGCTTCCGAAAAGTGGCCGATACAATTATCGCCGAAGAACGTGCCAAGCGGCATACTGTTCTGGCCGATAAGCTTGAAAAACTACTTCAGCATGTAGAGTCCGAATCGAAACCAGTGGCAAATGGCACCGTCTCGACACTCTCGACGCAGCGAATTGATAATCTTCTGCACGAGGTCTCGCCACAAAAACAGCTAAAGGACATCATCCTTCCCGAAGAAATTAAGCAAATCTGCCGTGAAGTAGTGCAGGAACACCACCGAATAGACTTATTGCGTTCATACAGCCTTGAACCCCGCAACCGGATTCTCTTGATTGGCCCTCCGGGGAACGGAAAAACATCACTGGCGGAAGCCATTGCCGAGTCCTTGATGGTACCGCTTTATGTGGTACGCTATGAAGGAGTTGTAGGCACCTATCTCGGAGAAACAGCGGTCAGGCTTCGCCGGCTAATTGATTATGCCTGCACCCGGAAATGTGTCCTGTTCTTTGATGAATTTGAAACGTTGGGCAAAGAGCGTGGTGACAACCATGAAACAGGTGAAATTAAACGGGTCGTGAGCTCTTTACTGATGCAAATTGATTCGTTGCCCAGCCATGTTGTGGTGATTGGAGCCACAAACCATCCCGAGCTGTTGGACAGGGCTGTCTGGCGCCGCTTTCAGGTTCGAATGGATTTGCCGGAACCCACCCGTGCCCGACTTGAAGAATGGTTTGCACGCTTCCGGCAAAGGCTTGATATTGACCTTGGATATACATCGGAAACGTTAGCGAGAAGGTTGTATGGAATGAACTTTGCCGAGATTGAAGAGTTTGGCACAACAATATTCCGCCAATACGTTTTAGAACAGCCGAATGCAAACATGAAAAATATTATCAGCCGCACGCTAAAACATTGGGCGGCCCGCTCCGCAAAGGCCACGCAGAATACCGGAGAGGCTGATTAATGGCAAAGTTACCACTGTTACTTTTCCCGACACCGGTATCGGCATCAAAAACGCCCGGTCATGGTTTCGGCGACAAACTTGAATACCCTACAGCTGCTCGGCAAGCGGAACGTTTATCTCCAGCCTTTCAAAAACTCCAAGACTCGTTTAACGCTCGTAGTGCCGAAATCCAAGGAACTCCCACCGGTATTGTTCCGGAGATGACTCTCGTTATTGAGACGATTGGTAATATAGAAGATTTTGCCAAGGCTGTTAAAAAGATTCCCGAGCTGGAATGGATGGGTGAAGTTGCCCTTGACAACATTTCTCCCGATGAAAATTTTCAAGACAAAAAGAATCCGGAGAAAAAACTAAGTGGTCGTCTCTATTTGCTTATGAGCAACCAGGCCGCCTTTAAGCAAATGCTGTCGTTGTGGGCTCAATACCAGGCAGACAAGTCTATGACCTTTCAACGTGGTTTGACGAAATTTCGTGATGTTTTTCTGCACCTGAAAGATATCCGCAGATGGGGCGTTGAAGACCGGCTGGTCGAACGGGAAGTTTTTGAAAGATGGAAAGAGGATCTTGAGTCTGAGCCTCAGCGCAATGTCCGATTTGAAGCAGAACTCTGGTATCGTGGAGACATTGGCAAACGCAAAGAAAGCGAGAACACAGTTACCAAGTTAATTCAGAGTCTCGGCGGCAGTGTAATTTCGCAGTGCGTGATTCCCTCGATTGCGTACCATTCAGTTCTGGGAGAAATTCCGGCTCAGGCAGCCCGGGAAATACTTAAGCAGCCGGAAGTGGATCTAATCACATGTGACAACATCATGTTCCTCAGACCTACCGGTCAGATGGCCACGGGCAAGGAACCGGTTGAAGGTGAAACGACTGATTGCACGGTTTCAGCAGATAATTTCCCGGCAGGTGACCCGGTTGTGGCGGTGCTTGACGGTCTTCCACTTGAAAACCATAAGTTTCTTGCCGGAAGACTGATTGTCGATGATCCCGATGGTTGGGCTTCGAAATATCATGCCATCGACCGCCAACATGGCACGGCCATGACCTCGCTTATTGTTCACGGTGATCTTAACGATGGTTCTGAACCTCTAAGCAGACCGGTATACGTCAGGCCGATAATGAAACCAAACCCTACCGACTTTAATTCTCCAAAAGAAGAGTGCATTCCCGGAGATGTTCTTTTTGTCGATTATATCCACAGAGCCGTGAAACGGATTATAGAAGGCGAAGGAGATAATGAGGCTGCGGCACTCACGGTAAAAGTTATCAATCTGTCCATTGGCGATCACGCACGGCATTTTTCTCAGGGAATGAGCCCGCTTGCAAGGCTGTTGGATTGGCTCAGTGCAAAATATAAGGTGCTGTTTATTATCAGCTCAGGAAATCATTCCGAACCAATCAAAACGGGTATGTCCGACGGTGACTTTAAAGCCTTAGACAGTAGTCAACGTGAAGCTCTGATTGTACGGAAAATTTACGAAGATGCCCGACATCGGCGGTTGTTATCTCCGGCAGAAAGTATCAATGGACTGACCGTTGGAGCCATTCACGACGATAATTCGCAACCCGACTCGAATGGATATTTGGTGGATGTCTTTGAATCAACTCTTCCAAGCCCTGTTTCAGCATTTGGTCCCGGCTATAAAAGAGCCATAAAACCAGATTTCTTATTCTCCGGCGGGCGGGCACTTTATAGTCAATCCCCGATACCCGGAAATATCTCTCTCAAGCTCAGCGATAGAAGAGCCGCACCCGGGAATCAAGTGGCAGTTCCGAGTGACCAAGCCGGGGAACTGAATAAAAGCCGGTTCTCTTGCGGAACCAGTAATGCAACTGCTTTGACAACAAGGGCTGCAAGCATTTGCTATGACCATTTGGTATCTGTCTTTTCCGAGCCGGCCCCGGATGTTGATTTTGAGGCTTTCGGAGTTCCACTTCTTAAAGCCATGTTGGTGCATGGTTGCAGTTGGAATGAATTGGGAAGCAAGCTGGACGAACTCCTAAGAACCGATGATAACGGCAGACAAATAAAAAATTGGATATCTCAATGGATCGGATATGGCGTTGCAGATTTTGAAAAAGCATTGGGATGCAATGATCAACGAGCAACCTTGCTTGGTTTTGGACAATTAAATGATGGAGAAGCTCATGTCTATAAGCTGCCGTTGCCGCCTTCATTAGATGCCCGGCATGAATGGCGTAAATTCACGGTCACTCTTGCCTGGCTCTCTCCTGTGGTCTCGACCACACAACGTTACCGGGAGGCCCAACTTTGGTTTGACTTTGAGGATGGCAAGGAAGCACGCAAGAAACTAGAGGATAAACTCAGTGTGACCGGCATTGACAGTGACTACCATGCGACAAAAAGAGGAACTGTCCAGCATGAAGTCTTTGAAGGTAAAAGAGCCGTTCCTATTTCTGGTGGGGATACCCTTCAAATAAAAATCAACTGTCGTAAGGATGCCCAAAAAATTGATGCTCCGATAGCGTATGGGCTCGTTGTTTCCCTTGAGGTAGCCGAAGGTGTCGATTTACCAATCTATAATGATATTCGCGCTCGGATTGCTACGGAAGTCAAAATCCCTGCCGGAAAGTAAATCCGGCCAACCTCCGCGACACTCTTCTGCCAAAACTCCTCTCCGGTGAGTTGCGTGTGGGGGATGTGGAAAGAATGGTGGTGGTAGGGTGACAGGGTAGGCCGATGATGGTGGGGTCTTCCCGACCACCCCCTGCCCCCTCCGAAGGAGGGGAATTACTACCGTGTGGATTCCGTTGGAGCGATTAGACCGAGGGGACTGTCGGTGTCAGGGGACTGTATTACGTTGGAGCAGGCTGACAAAGTTCTTGGTATCGGCAAAATAGTTGGGATAGAGTTCTTTGAGTTGGTTTAAGGACTGGCCGGAGGTCAGAAAGACCGAGTAAGACTCTTTTTTCCCTTGTTGGGCCTCATGCTCCAATTTTTCGTAGTGTTTGTACGCTTTTTCTTTCTCTTTATCGGGATAGGTTTGGACATCAACTTGACTTCCCTTCACTTCGATGAGGTAGTAGCGTTGGGATTGGATTTTACTCCCCGTGATTTTGGCCTTGTCCTGTATGTTACGAAGCTTTGCAAGCCGGTCTTCGTACCCGGCAGGGAAGGAGCTTGTTTCCGCCCGCTCCAGGGCGGCAATGTGCTCGCCGGCCTCCTGAAAAAATTTTGACCACTCGTCTTGCTCTTCTCCCTGCTTTAGCCTGCTGCCGTGAAAGGTATCGATGACCTCTACCGCCGTTGCCCAATAGTGCTGGTACTTGGTGCGAAGCTGAAGCTCCACCCTAAAAGGAGCAAAGATGCAATCAGTGGCCACAGCGTCTAAGTTAAAGCGAAAGATTAGGTGAAGGCTGCGGTAGCCATCATCTTTAGGCTCCTTAATATAATTCTTGCTGTGCTTATCGTCAGACTCAAAATAAGCCAGTTTATTATCCCTGAGTTCTGCGGCGAACCGGTCCAGTTCTTCCTGCGTCTCCAAGATGACACGGTTCCCCGCTATGTCCTGTATACTGTTGACCTGCATAGTGGGGAAGCGTTCCAGTTTGTCCACGATAGACTCCAGCCTTTTTAGACGCATAGAATGTAAGGCTTGGCCTTGTTCTAAACGTTGGCCTAAGAGAAAAGAGAAAATTTCATTCACTAAGAAGTAGTGAGCACGTAAATATTGAATAGCATCACTTCCTGCTTTTGCTTTTGTTTTAAGATGCTCCCGTAATTCCTTGTTAAAGCCCTGTTTTTTGTTATTTTTAAGGCCTTTTTGACTGGTATTTAATAGCGTAAGCCACCGCCGGAAACAGTTCGTTAGCTGTTCCTCCGCCTCTCCTTGCCGATCTAAGCGAAAGAGACACCGAAATAGATGCAGCTCCAGCAACGCTCGCTGATCTTCCGATAACTCCAACGATCTGGCCTTATTGAAATCCTCAAGGGCCTGCTCAGAATTGCCCTGATCTTTGTACCAGTTCCCTCGGTTGAGATGGGCTATCGCATTATTAGGGTCTAGTTCTATGGCTTTATCGTAGTCGGCAAGGGCTTGTTCCGGCTTGCCCTGTCCGTCGTACAAGCTCCCTCGGTTACTGTAGATCCTTGCACTTTTCGGGCTGAGTTTTATGGCTTTATTGTAGTCCGTAAGGGCCTGCTCAGGTTTGCCCTGATCTTTGTACCAGTTCCCTCGGTTGTTGTAGGTACCTGCATCTTTCGGGTTTAGTTCTATGGCTTTATTGTAGTTCGTAAGGGCCTGCTCAGGTTTGCCCTGATCTTTGTACCAGTTCCCTCGGTTGTAATAGGCCTTTGCATTATTCGGGTCTAGTTCTATGGCTTTATCGTAGTCGGCAAGGGCCTGCTCCAGATTCCCCTGATCATTGTATAAGAACCCTCGATTGTAATAGGCCTCTACATTATTCGGGTCCAGTTCTATGGCCTTATTGTAGTCGGTCAAGGCCTGCTCAGAATTGCCTTGATCAAGATACAGGGTCCCTCGGCCGTTGTAGGCATTTGTATCTTTGGGGTCTAGTTCTATGACTTTATTGTAGTCAGCAAGGGCCTCCGCCAGATTCCCCTGATCATAGTATAATAGCCCTCGGCTGTTGTAGCCAGCCAGACCTTCCGGGTCCAGTTCTATTACTTTATTGTAGTCAGCAAGGGCCTGCTCCAGGTTACCCTCATCATAGTATAATAGCCCTCGGTTGTAATAGGCAGCCGGACCTTTCGGGTCCAGTTCTATCGCTTTATTGTAGTCGGCAAGGGCCTGCTCAGAATTGCCCTGATCGCCGTACAAGCACCCTCGGTTGTAGTGGAAACCTGCACATTTCGGGTCCAGTTCTATGGCTTTATTGTAGTCGGCAAGGGCCTCCTCCGAATTGCCCTGATCATAGTACACGTTCCCCCGGTTGTTGTAGGCCTTTGTATCATTCGGGTCCAGTTCTATGGCTTTATTATAGTCAGCAAGGGCTTCCTTATATTGACCTTGTTCCTGGTACCATTTCCCTCGGTTGTTGTAGGCATATCTATGTTTGGGGTCCAGTTCTATGGCTTTATTGTAGTCGGCAAGAGTCTCCTCAGGATTGCTTTGATCTTTGTACGAGTTCCCTCGGCCGTTGTAGGCATTTGCATATTTCGGGTCCAGTTCTATGGCTTTATTGTAGTCGACAAGAGCATGCTCCAGATTACCCTGATCATAGTACAAGTTCCCTCGGTTGTTGTAGATAGTTGCAGTACATTGGGGGTCTAATTCTATGGCTTTATTTATATCGTCAAAGGCCTGCTTTAGTTTACCTTGCCTGTAGTATAAGGCCCCTCGATAGTTGTAGAGCACCGGGAGCAACTTTTTAATACTGTTCCCCTGAATATAATTCTGTTCTATATCTTCTATAAGCCCGCTGTGGTCCTCTATCGTCTTGCATTGACCGGCCCGAACATTCAGTTTGCTAAGTTGTTTCTCAGTCACTTTCTTCTTACGCATAAGGCCATATTATTGAGAAATGGTATGACAGGAAAGTTCCGGCAGAGGAAAGGGAGCCTGGCTCCCTTTCCTCTTTGTCTGTTTAATACCGCGTGAGGGGTGTTCGGAGATTAACAGACCCGGCAAGATGTGTAACTGTAAGTTGCAAAGTCTCTCCGGATGCTTTGTCTGTATCATCGGCACTTATTAAATAGTAGTATTTATCAGCATCGGGATAGCCAGTATAGATGGGAGAGGAGCCGGTACCCAGTTTCTCGAGTCCAAAAAGAAATCCTGCGCCAGGTGTGGATAAGCCTATTCCAAAGCTCCCAATAGTTTGAGAACGTATATCATCTGCTTTTCGGGTCGTAAACGAAGTCGTAACAAAAACATTAAGTCCTATTTGTGTATAGACTATAAAAACGCCCTTTTGGTTTTCGCTATAGCCCCACTCCGGCAGGCTTCCGACAAACTGTTTTGCTGTCCATGCGCTATTCCATAAGGCATCCCCAGCCGCAGGGAGCGTAGCGGTGGTAAATGGCAGGGCTACTCTATCATTATTGAGGGTGGCCCCATCAACGGCGGTTTCGGACGGAATAGCGTTGGCTTCAAAAAACAAATATAGTTTGTATTGAGTGTTGGGGCCAAGGACATCCGCCAGAGTAAGCCCGTCCGTAAAGTCACTGCCATAGTGTTGGCTGATGCTGAATTTTCGCGGGCTGTTGGCCGTAATGGCAAGACTGACATAACCCGCACTGGCTTCGGCTTGGGCCTTGGTTGGGGCTGTTTCCGCAGCTAAACGAATAATGGCCCCTATCTTGGTGATGGCAAAGCTACTGCTCATTTCCAATTGCACGGAAGATACTACAGCAGCAGTGGAAAGAGAAACGGTTGATTTTGCGGGCGGGTCGTTGCTGTCGTTAGAGATTGGGGCGCAGGAAGACAGAACCAAATGAATGAGAAAAATAGAAAACAAGCAGAAAAATGAAAACGGTTTGGAAAGTTTTGATTTATTGGGCAGCAGAAAAAGGTAAATTGACTGTATATATGTTTTAAGCTTGGTATAGATATTGGATATTGGATATTGGATATTGGATATTGGATATTGTACCATCTATACCAATATCTGTCAATATTTGGTCTCGTTTTTTCATAAAAGTGCTCCTCTGTGCAGATAGAAAATAGGCAAAGTAGATTTGCGGGTTGATTGTATGTTCATTTAGGGATTTTGGCAAGGGGGCACCACGCCCGGACCACCCCTGCCCCTCCGAAGGAGGGGAATTACCACAGTGAGGGTTATGTAAAGGGCCTTTACATACTTAATAACGAGTTACAGGAACGGTGTGAGCGGTGTTTTTTCCACGATTATCCGTAATCGTGATTTGGATTTGGTTTGTCAGACTCTCCGTTTTATCTCCGCCTATCCAATAGACATAGTTATTGAGAGAGTCGGACGTATAGCCGGAAATTGACCCGTATGCAAAATTAAACTTGCCGCCAAGGCCCACGGCACCGGAAGTATAAGTAGCCAAGTTATGGATCAAGGGCAGATCATCGCTTGGTTTCACACTCCATTCAACGATGAAAGGGACAAAGTTTGTATAGAAGTAGCAAACTGCTATACCTGTTTGTTCCTCCATAAAGTAGAAGCTATCTAAGCTTGCCACAGATGCACTGCCATTACTGCTAAGCCATTTGGCATCACCCTCAGCGGGCAGTACAGCGGTAGAAAAAGGCACTACGGCCATATCATCGATGACGTTTAGCCCCGTAATCTCCGCCGTTGTGGTAATACGGCCTGCGGGGAAATAAAGATAGAGTTTGTAAGCCGTGTTGGGGGCCAATACATCGGCCAGAGTAAGCCCGTTGGTAAAGTCACTGCCGTAGTGTTGGCTGATACTGAACTTGCGGGGGCTGTTGGCCGGAATGGCAAGACCGACATGCCCCGCACTGGCCTGCGCTTCCGCCTTGGTCGGGGCCGCCTCTGTAGCCAAGCGAATGACGGCCCCTATATTGACCAGTTCCACATTGCTGCTTATTTCCAATTCCAGGGAAGAGGCCACAGCAGCGGAGGAAAAAGAAATGATTGGATTTACCGGAGGGGCCGGGTCTTTATCGGTGTCCGGGATCGGGGCACAACCAAGTAAGCTTACACCAAGAACGGACAGAAAAAGGATAGGTAAAAGACGAAATAGAAATGAATAAAGAGAATTAGAACTGTGTGATAGAAAATGGAATAACTGCTTGTTTTCTAAAGTAGTGTGATATTGGATATTGGATATTGGATATTGGATATTCTACTGGTTACCGGCATGCCGGTCAATAGTCTTTTTTGATGTTTCATGGGGAAATCCTCCGAATAGTTTGACTTTGGCCTATTGTATATTCGTTCAGGATATTGGGCAAGGGGTAAGTTCAAGGGTTGGGGCCGCCACCGAAGTGGTGGCCCCAAAATACCTAGTGGCGAGTCACGGGAATTTCAAATCTTGTTGATATCCCCGCAGTGTTAATGAACGTGCTTTGGATTGATCCGGCACGCAGGATATCTACTTTATCTGCACCAATCCAATAACGATAATAGTTAGTTGAGTTAGATGTATATCCGGAAATTAACTCGTATGCAAAATTGAAAGTACGAGAGGACCGCCCTAAGGTACCATCATAAGTGCCAATGTTATTGAAAACCATACCTTGGCCAGTCAGTACTTCATGGGCAAGAGGGTTAAAGTTTGTATAAAAGTAACAGACTGCAACACCTTTTTGTTCCTGCATAAAATAGAAGCTATCTAAGCTCGCCACACATTTGCTGCCAATATTGCTCAGCCATTTGGCATCACCCTCAGCGGGCAGCACAGCGGTAGAAAAAGACACTACGGCCATATCATCGATGACGTTTAGGCCCGTAATCTCCGCCGTTGTGGTAATACGGCCTGCGGGGAAATAAAGGTAGAGTTTGTAAGCCGTGTTGGGGGTGAGAACATCGGTCAAGGTAACTCCATCGGTAAAGACGCTGCCGTAGTGTTGACTGATGCTTATTTTTCTTGCGACACCCGCCGGTATGCTTACGCTTACATGCCCCGCACTGGCCTGCGCTTCCGCCTTGGTGGGGGCCGCCTCTGTAGCCAAGCGAACAACCGCCCCTATATTGACCAGTTCCACATTGCTGCTTATTTCCAATTGCAGGGAAGAGGCCACAGCGGCGGAGGAAAAAGAAATGATCGGGTTTACGGGAGGGGCCGGGTCTTTATCGGTGTCCGAAAGCGGAGCACAACCGAGTAAAATTACACCAAGAACGGACAGAAAAAGGATAGGTAAAAAACAGTATAGAAATGAATAAAGAGGATTATAGCCGTGTGATAGAAAATAGAATAACTGCTTGTTTTCTAAAGTAGTGTGATATTGGATATTGGATATTGGATATTGGATATTCTACTGGTTACCGGCATGCCGGTCAATAGTTTCTTTTGATGTTTCATGGGGAAATCCTCCGAATAGTTTGACTTTGGCCTATTGTATATTTGTTTATCATATTGGGCAAGGGGGGCATAACGCGTGAAAGATCTTTCCGGAGCACTCATAATCGTATAGCGATCGGTTCCACTTTTTAGTAATTTACAGGTCATCTAGGCCTCCACTCTGTTTTTCTCTGAACTTCTTGGCTAGAGACAAACCGGTTTCTCATAAAAGTTTTCAAACTTAAGTTCACCGGCCACTTCTCTCTGTGTTTCTAACCGAACTTTTTCCGCACATTCTTCTTATTTTTTAGGTGCATCAATCCATGTACACAAATTTCCGGTTAGCCGTTAGCAGTCTATTTTGATATTTTATAAGGAAATTCCTCCAAAATTGTAAAATTTTGGCCTATTATATATTTGTTCAGGCAGACGTGTAAAAAGAACGGTTGGAGCGACTCTGTTCTTCCCCCATTTTTTGCATGGTCTGGCCCCAAAAACAAAAACGGACTATAATGAGAGGCGTTATGGATAATACCCAGTTTGACAAAATGATGCAGGGCATGTTTCAGGGCATGACAGAACTTCGGGAGTCTCAGGCTAAATCTCAGGCCAAGGCGGATCTGGAGTCTCAGAAACTTCGCGAATTACGGGCGGAGACGGAATTACTGGCCCGAGAGTCTCAGGCCAAGGCCGATTTGGAATCTCAGAAACTTCGCGAATTTCAGGCCGAGACAAGCTTACAAATGCGAGAATCTCAGGCTAAGTCGGATTTGGAGTTTCAGAAACTTCAGAAATTTCAGGCCGAGACAGAATTACGGGCCCGAGAGTCTCAGGCCAAGGCCGATTTGGAATCTCAGAAACTTCGCGAATTACGGGCCGAGACGGAATTACTGGCCCGAGAGTCTCAGGCCAAGGCCGATTTGGAGTCTCAGAAACTTCGCGAATTACGGGCCGAGACGGAATTACTGGCCCGAGAGTCTCAGGCCAAGGCCGATTTGGAATCTCAGAAACTTCGCGAATTTCAGGCGGAGACAAGCTTACAGATCCGGGAATTTCAGGCCGAGACAAGCTTGCAGATCCGGGAGTCTCAGGCCGAGACAAGCTTACAAATTCGGGAAATGGGAAAAAGGGTTGACGATGTTGCCAAACAATTGGGCCATATTGGCATTAACACGGGTGATTTTGCCGAGGAGCTGTTTTGGAGCAGTCTGAAGGCAAACCCCGTGCTTGGCGGGATGTACTACAAGAAGATCGTGCGCAACGTTTGGGATAGTGAGGGCAACACCGAGTACGATATTCTGCTTTTTAACGACAATTCGGTCGCAATTATTGAGGTCAAATACAAGGCTAAGTCTTCTGATATCAAGAATTTGTTGAAAAAAGTGGATCCTTTTCGCAACAGCCATCCGGATTATGCGAAGCACGACATATACTTAGGTTTGGCGACAACGACCCGGGACCGCTATTATGAAAAGCTGCTTGCGAAGGCCACTGAGGCGGGCATTTATCTGCTGGGCCAGGAGGGGAATCATGTCGAATTGCTCTCTGATAAGGTCCGGATTTTTTAGGCTGGTCTTTAGTTTCTCCGTCATGAGTATTTAGCAAAGGAGGGCCATCACGCCCGGGCCCCCCTCCCCGGGAGGGGCAGGGGGATTAGTTACGTCTATTAGACTTTTCGTGTGTTTCGTGATTCTCTGTAACTAAAAGAGAACCAGCTTATAGAGACAAATTAGGCCCAAGCAAAAATACCACTCCCTCATTGCCAATTAACTACTAGTCCGCAACAAGGATACGAAAGATGAGTAATAATATGGAGGGGCCTCACGGAACATTAAGACTGCTTAGCTGAATGTGCTTGCACACTTACACAGGCAGCCTATCAACTTGGTATTCTCCCTGGTTCCTTCAAATACAAAACCTAAGCCTTGTATAGGGAAATTTCATCTTGCGGGAGGATCGCATTTAAAAGATTCCAATGCTTATTCTTAAGACATTAAAATAGTCTCTCAGGATGGAGACTTTAAACATTTAGCCAATACTTTTAATATATAAGATTTTATAGTCTTAAATAATTTCAATAATAAATATTTAGGATATTTTTTTATATGTACATAAGGTGAATGATAAGAAACAACACTTCCCCCAAATCGTTTTTTAAAATTTGATACTGTCGTCAAATAATGATGCATATCACTATTTTCCGGCGCGACACCAAAGAGATCATAAATTTTTGAACCATTTTTTTTTGCATAGCAGATCATGCTCCATTGCAATAAATATGATGCCATCAATTTAGAATACCTGCTATCCATACCTCCATAATAGTAAATTGATGTGTCATCATGAGTGACAACCATTCCTGAAGCCAATGGAATTTCTTCGTGACAGACTACAAATACCATAGTATTCAATAAAGATATCTTAGCTTTGAAATCATTTTCCGATAGCAGAGGGATTAATTTTCTTGCTGATGTAATCATCATTAAATAATAAAAATTTTTAAAAACATTTGATGTTATATCATTTGATTTTTTGACGGATAAATTACTCTTTAGTGCAACTCTTAAATTATATCTGCATTTCTTACTCATTTCGCTTTGTATCTGTTCTTCTGATTTAGATAAATCCAATATAAGTGTATCTGAAGGTACGATTCCCGAAGATAATACTTTTATTTTTGATGGTCCGTGACTTCTTATTAAATAATCTTGGCTAAAATCCGGATCAACAAGAATATAGTCATACTCTAGTTGATAAACAAACTGCAAAATCTCATTGAGATAATACAAGTTACATGCGACAGGACCTCTCTGTAAATATGCATATTTAAAAGTTATAATAGGTTCTGACCATGTTATAATAGTCCAGGCCTTAATTATATGGTCTTTAAAAATCATAAGGAGAGTACTTTTAATATTAACTTTTTGAATATACCTCCCCCATCGTATTCCTTGCCATAGCTGATGTTTTAATTCCTTTGAAATCTCTGTCAAACCAGTAATAAATAAATCCGGCTCCTTCCAGTTATCAATTCTTTTTGTATGAATCATTAGTATGTTACTCTTCTTTTTTGGAGACTGACGAGATAATATATACTCGACTAAATCCTTTGATCAATTCTCCTATTTTATGCAGCATAGAGTAGTCTTTATTTACTTCCCTTGTCCAAAATGCATTTTGTATCTTGTAATGATTCTTTTTCAATGTAATGGAAAAGTCACGCTTAATATTATCATGCAGCGTATATTTACACTGATTATAATATCTTTTAAATAATATTTTTTTATATCTCACTATTTCATGGAATCCTGATGAATGCGAAAGCGGATTTTTGACTCGAGAATGGATATACTCCGGTAGTTCATTTTCGAAAGCCTTTCTTAAACACCACTTTTCAATATTCTTATTAATTTTCCATTTCTTCTCAAGTCTAAGAGCCATTTCAACAACATTAATATCTAAAAATGGAACTCTATTCTCAACTTGATAATTCCCCGCAGCCCTATCAACTCGTTGCAACTCTGTTCTACCTAAATGTTTTAACTTATATTCATAAAGATCTGTCTCATCACTCTCCCTAATTCTATCATACATATCATACCCACAAAACAGTTCATCTGACCCATCTCCACTCAAAGTAACCTTAATACCTCGCTTGTTTATTTCTCTAAATAGTGGCAAGGTTACTACCGCATTAATAATATCCAGATATTCTGTCAATTCTGTTTGCTTTATAGCATCTCTGACCGCTTTACAAGATAAATCACTTGGATCTAATGAAATAATCACCTGCGGAATATTTCGCTCTAAACAAAATTTTTTACTAATTGCAAAGTCCTCACTCCCTTTTGTCCCAATTGTAAATGCAGTAACATTCTTATGATATTGGCTTGCAATATGCAAAACAATTGAACTATCAATACCTCCGCTGTAAATGACTCCAATGGGGAGATCTGTTGCAATCCTATTTTTTATAGCTTGTACAACGACTGATCGAACCTGACCTATAACAGATTCCGGTGAATTCTTCACGGGATTAAAGGACACTTCATAATATTTCTCAATATCTAAGTTATTAGTCAATGTGCAACCAGGTTCTAATTCCCTAATTTCCTTATTAATAGGAGTTAATGCTTTAATTGTTGATGCGAAGTAGATATTGACCCCATCTCTGGTATAATACAAAGGAGTCACCCCTAAATGGTCTCGCCCTGAGATAAAACTTTTCTTCTTCAAATCAAAAAATACAAATGAAAATTGTCCGTTCAATAATTTTAGGTGCTCTTTGCCATATAAAATTAACATGGCAAACAAAGTTTCTGTGTCAGAATTTGTTAAAAAGTTATACTCTCTAAGTAAACTTTTCCGCATCTCTTTATCATTATAAATTTCACCATTATAAATTAAGATATAACGCTTATCATCTGAAATAAAAGGTTGTATAGCATTTTCTCTATCAACAATTTTTAGTCTTCGCACTACAATAGATAGCTCATCATTTAAAAACTCTTCTGTTACCTCACCTCTATTAAATATACCTTCAATCATTTCTTCCGAAATTTTTTCTGTTGGGTTTTCTCCAAAATACCCTATAAATCCACACATAATTTACTCTCTTCACTTTCAAATATTTTTATATATATAGGATTTAGACATATATGGATAAAAATATCATATTGTACAAAATTAATAATTCTTTTCTCATAGTATAAATGCAAAATTGATAATAATATTTCAGCTACGTCAGGCTTATTATTTAATAACCACCTGAGCTCAATATCAGCCGCATACCCACAACAATGACTACTATTGTCAACTGCTGGATAACCTATCTTTTTTAGATGATTTTGATGCTCTACTGTTCTTAGGATACTGGTAACAAGATAAGGATATGGTTTCTCCAAACTTAAAGCTTGGCTAATTCTAATTGAAATAGTATTCAAAAGGTTTAACATTGCATTTGGACAATGAACATTCATCAATCCAATAGTTTCACCTGTTTGAAGATTTAAGAACCTGCGAAAACGTTTTCTAAATGAATTTGGAATACGTCTTAGTTTTGATTCTTTCAAATGTATGTATGAAAAATATGCTAATTTTCCCTTCTTAAAATTTATTAAATTCTCATCTGATAATACATCTTCCTGAGTATTATATCTTTTATAGTTTTTATACCATAAAGGTTCTATATCTTCAGTATTTGAGTTATCCATACATATGCTCATTATTCTACTTCAAAAAGAACTAACCATAATAATCCCGATGTAGTTTCATAGGTGTACACCTCATCTTTAGCATAATTTACCGAACTCTAGCGCAGGAAGATGGGATTGTCAACAGTGGTAAAAACCGGCAAAAGCGAGAGCTTCAAATAAAGGGCGACTACATTATTGACAAGAGTGGCCCCTTCAATAATAGTTTCGGACGGAATCATATTGCTTCAAAGAAACAGATACAGTTTGTATTCGGTATTAGAAACCAAGACATCCCCAAGAGTAAGCCCATTGGTAAAGCCTCTGCCGTAGTGTTGACTAGTACTGAATTTGCGGGGGCTGTTTGCCGTGATGGCAAACTTTTTTGATTTATCGCAGATATTTTTCTTTTTTATGGCTCTTTAGTTTAACGCCCCCGGAACCAACCCTAAAGACCACCCCGGCCCCTCCGAAGGAGGGGAATTACAACAGTACGGATTATTGGGATCCATTAGACCGGAGGTAAGTGTACCTGTCAAACCTTGGCAAAGCGTGGTACGTAATTCAACCCATCCGGCTACAACAGTAGAAATTATGTATGTCTATTAGACTTGGTATATCACTTATAATAAAAAAATTAGATGCATAGGCACTTTATTTAGATGGGTATTTAATTAAGAGAGGAAAAGATATTTTGGAGTAGACTTATTTGTGAGAGGTAGTACTTTCCGGATTAGATTAGTTGGTGTTAAATCTCTTCATGGCTCTAAGCTCCGGACACTTTTTTTACTACAACTTCATGGTGACCAGAAAAATGAAATCATCGCGCTTGTCTTCAAACCGGGTGTCCGGGTGGTGTTTGAGTATCCTTTGTATTCCCGTGCCTATGCCCGAATAGGGTAGGATATGGTGGGCGTGGCCTGACAGAGTTGGGTTTCGGGATATATTGGTACCATTTTTTATTTTGTCGGTATCTAAATGGTTCGGTAAGCCTCCCGGGGATACGATTTCTAATCGGTCGGAAAAGACAAGAATTCTGACCGGTGAGGTGATTCCGTAATCTCGGTGGATTAAGGCATTTACTAATACTTCTTGCAATGCCTCTTTGGCAATGGCTAACTTGGAAGTATTAAAGCCATCAACAGGCCGTTGCGGTAGATTGCGAAACAAAAAGCTCTCGGCTTGTTTGTACTGACGGGCCAGATTTCCGCTAATTGTGGCCTTATCGGTAAAAGTATCGCCGCTATCTGTACCGGGATACGCTACAGCTTTGATTTCAAAGCCTGCCCGATACATTTCTTTGTAAAAGAGCAGTGCCCCGGCCACGTTGATTTGGCCGTCATTGCCGGCTAAATTCATCCTGCGCAGAGCATCAAATCTTTGCTCCGGAGTTGCGGATGATAGCTCAAAGCCTCGTGTTCCTATATAGGCTTTTAACTCCGGTCGGTTTAGTTTCTCGTCATCGTATGGTTCTATCGGCAGTTCGTCCGGGTAAGCAGGCCGCAGCGTCAATGCTTTCCGCTCGATTTCTTCTCTCCGCATTTCCCGTTTTGCCGTGCCTGCCCGAATGTAGTACCGGCCTTGTTTCGTGCTGTAAATGCCTTGTCCTTGTTCTACTTCTACGACGATTAACAGCTTTTCATTTAAAAGTACATTACTAATAGTAAGGCTGACCGCAGGGCGGATATGGTCTTGCATGACATTGTCCAGTTGTTGAAGAATGGATTTTTTCTCGTCCGGCTTTAGACCAACAGCCGCGCCTTCGTCATCAACTCCAAATATCAACCAACCGCCTTGAAAATTTAAGAAAGCGGTTATTTCACCCGCTATACTTTCTAAATTACCTAATGAGGTTTTGAACTCTGTGGAAGAATCTTCACCGGTGCTTAGTCTTTCGCTTAATTCCTGTTTATTTATCATTGGAATAGTCCTATAAATTGGCCAATATAAGGCAGGCATTTCCCGCCAACTTCCACAATTTTTTCCAGTTTTTCTCCTACTTGTATTGCTGTATCTGCTTTATCCAGCAGTGCTTTTATGACGTGTTGGCCTTTTTGGAAAATGGATCGGGTGGATTCTTTCGCAGAACCGGGCAATGTACCGTGATTGCTGAGCGAGGTTAGGGTTTCAGCCATTTTTTGCAGGGCTTCACGCTCCGGGCTGTTCTCGCTGTCCAGCAGTGCTAGAAATTCGTTTAGGAATAATCCTACAGTTTTTGTATCCTCTATCTGCCCGATGGAGAGATTGAGGGTCTTTTCTTCATGACGGATATCACCGGATTCTGTAAGATATACATTTCCGCCGTGATTGACGATTTCATTTTTGACTGTTGTCGTTTTACTGCCGTAAGAAGCCGGAAGGGCGATTAATTCTCCCAAGTCAAACTCTTGTTCCAAGTCGTCGTCGGTATATTTTCGCTTGCCTCTGTCCAATTTCCGACAAATGGCTTTCCAGGTCAATTCCTGGCTGCCAAAATCATCTAAGGGAACCAACTCTTTTGCTTCAATACCGGGATAGTCCTTGTGTAAAAAGACAAACTCTTCCCGCAACAAGTTTAAAAATGCGTGCCTTTGGGCCTTATCGCCATCAATCCAAATCCGAATATCTTTTTCTCCCAAAAGTAGAAAAGCACGGTTGGTTTCATTTTCAGAAGTGCGCTCCAGCAATAGCTTTTCCCGGCCTTGAAAGGATTGTTTGCGGTAGCGGTAGGTTTTGACAATAAGTTTGGGGAAAAATCCTTCCGGCAGATTTTTGTATTTCAAACGGAATCGCAGACAGTCTTTGGAGCGTGTAAATGGCGGATTAATGTCACTGCGTAAGCCCCGGGGAATTAAGAACTTTTCTCCGTCAATGGGCAACATCTGCAAATGTTTCACCATCATGTTTTCAATCCACGGATATTCGTGTCCCTGCCAGCTCAACTGCGTTTCATGCGGTCTGTCGGGGTCGGCCTGCAAATATTGGGGGAAATCCTTTTTATCAATAATGCCGCCCGCTGCCGGATTCTCTGCGGCATGTAATAGTTTGTAAGCCGCTAAAGAGAGCCATTCGGGGTTTAATATCCGAATATTTGCCAGTTCCGGGTCGTTAAAAAACGTGACGGTTCCCAGATCTCCCAATATCTGTAGCAGGTGGTTTTGTGCTTGCTTTTCAGGCAATGTATTGTCATTACAGATATCGCTGTAGGTATCGTGTGTAATATGATTTCGCCCTTCTTGAGTATACTCCTCTACTGCTTCTTTAATGTTTAGGTAGTTTTGGGGATAGACCTCATTGCTTTGCGGGTGATCTGTCACGGTTTGGCGTAAGGTCCGGAGAAATTCGTCACAGCCCATACCGCCGCGAGCAGACATCTCAAACAAGCGTCCTTCCAAGCCGGGGTATTTTTCTGTTAATTCATTTACATCAAAGTTGGACAGGGTTTTGTAGCCCGTGTCGTCATTTTTGTTGCGGACCAGCAGGATTCGGGCATCTTGGTTGGCTAACAACTTAATGCGCTCCAGCCATTTTTCGGGGCGGTCTTCGGTGCGGCCATCCAGTAACAGAACAAAGATGCTGCGCCGCGAATAAAATAGCTCGTGCAAAGAGTAATTAATTTCCTGCCCGGCAAAATCCCAAATATTGGCCCGGTATTCCTTCCCCTGGTCTCGAAACCGCCAGATGGCCATATCCACACCCGGAGTGCCAAATTCTTCCGCAGGGATGTCTTCTCCCAAAATGCGCCGGCGCAACGTAGTTTTGCCGCCTCCCGGGCTACCCACCAGCATGACTTTGACTTCCCGAAACTCCACGGTGCCATGTTTTTCTACGGCACGAAAATACTCGCGGATTGCCTCAAGGCCTTGGTTTACCACCTCAATGGGTGGGGTCGTAATTGGGTTAGGAGAGCAACACAGTTTATTCAGAGAACCCAAACCGGCCAACGGAGACAAATCTGTGATTTGGTTATCAGAGCAATTCAGTACTTTTAGCTGTCTTAACCGGCTAATTTCGCTTGGGATTTCTTTTAAGCCTAAACCTGCTAAGTCAAGAGTCGTTGCTTCTTCCTGCCAACATTCCTGAATCCGTTCCAGAGCGATATTGTTTGATTTTGTCATAAGCAAGGCTTTTGTACCATTTTGGAATAAAAGTTGATCCGTATGTTTTTATGGAAATTTTATATGGCTGTTCTGCCGGATTCTATGCTTTCAACAAAAGGTAGTATGTGGTTCTTCTTTTGTCAAGTCTTTATATAGGAAGCATATTTACGGTCACGTACCGGGGTCGGTCTCAACCATCAAGGCCCATACCCCCCACGAACAGCATCTATAGCGGCATGAGTTCTGCGGCTTTCCGTTATTAAGTACGAATAGCTGTTGGGCCGGCATCTCGGGCGGAAAACGATTTTGGTGGGAAAGACCACCCCGGCCCCTCCAAGGGAGGGGAATTATAAGAGTGGAGATTATTTGGGTCCATTAGGCTGGAGGTAGGTGAGCCTGTCGAACCTCTCTTAAACCAAGCCTTTGTTCCGTGCCGGCGTATTGAAGAATGAAGACTATTCGGTAATTAATTGTACGTTTCGTATCGTCTGGCCACCAGTATAATCCGCTGAATTATACTGAAGATTATACTCTATTTCCAATCCATCTTCAAGAAAATATTTTTTAGTTACCGGATCAGAGGGTGACATAGCTATGACAGCACTAAAATACACATCAAAATTAGTGGATTTGGTTTTCCTTTCTAAAAAAACAGTCTTCGTATTAGCCTGGCCTTCAGCCTCAACTTCCTCAAAATAAGTAAATACTATATCATAGAATCCCGTATCATTGTAGGCCCTGGCTTGGGCTAAGTGCAAATTCACTTCCTCTGCTGAAGTGACAGGGGAGGCCTCTGCCAATATAGGAAAAGCCACCCTTATTGGAAGTATCAAATACTCGTCCTTTTTTACTTCTATCTTTTTGGGAGAGCTAATTTCTGTGCTTGTTGGTGGTAGGGTAACCTTATCTCCACTGGTATTTGTTATATTCCCATTGGAGGGAAAATATTGATCCCAAGAATGAATGCCGACATTGTTTGCCCCCTGTCTTCTTTCTAAAGCGGGCAAAGTGGCAAACTTGGCGGTGGTAAAAGACTTTTGTGCTGCCAATGCTCTGCCTTGGTAAATATTGAGGTAATACGTCGTATTCTCTTTCAGAAAATGCTCTGCTGTAAGAGTACTTATGTCATCCGGTATGGTGTTCAAGTGGGCCATAAATACCTCCCTGCTTACGTCTTTTGTTAAGGTACGCTTGATATAGCCTTTACCTAATTGAGCCGGGAGCGCGGTGGTCTTAGAGGCAGAAATCCCAAAGGTAAACTGCACCTCACCCTCTGTTGTGCCGGTTACGGAAAAGGTCAGTTCATTTGCACCTATGTAGGAAAAAGTCACATCGGGTGCAGGGACCGGGTCAGGGGTGGAACTTTTTGCCGGGTCGACACAGGCGAGCAAAGACAGGCCAAAAGCGGACAGAAAAAGGAGAAGTAAAAGACGACAGAGAAAGGTGGAAAAATGCTTGTAATTAGTTGGTATACAAAGAAGTAAATGCTTTCTTTCTAAAGTAGTGTGATATTGGATATTGGATATTGGATATTGGATATTGTACCGTTTTGGGGATTACCGGTCAACAGTCCATTTTGGTATTTCATAAGAAAAATCCTCCGAGATTGTGTAAATTTGGCCTATTATATATTCGTTTAGGATCTTTGGCAAGGGAACGGTTCCAAAGGCTGCGTAGACTTGTCGGTAGGTCAACCTGTCGGGTCAGTAGGTGAGCCTGTCAGGTCGGTAGGTGAGCCTGTCGGGTCAGTAGGTGAGCCTGTCGAACCTCTCTTAAACCAAGCCTTTGTTCCGTGCCGGCGTATTGAAGAATGAAGACTATTCGGTAATTAATTGTACGTTTCGTATCGTCTGGCCACCAGTATAATTCGCTGAATTATACTGAAGATGATACTCTATTTCCAATCCATCTCCAAGAAAATAATTTTGCGTTCTCGGATCAGAGGGTGACATAGCCATGACAGCCGTAAAATACACATCAAAATTAGTCGATTTCGTTTTCCTTTCTAAAAAAACAGTTTTCGTGTTATCCACTCCTTCAGCCTCAGCTCCCGAAAAAAAAGTAAAGACGATGTTTCTTCCTTTCTTTACCTGAGCTTGAATTAAATTCAAATTTACTTCGTCTGATGAGCTAACCGGTGAGGGCTCTGCCAATATCGGAAAAGTGACTCTTATTGGCAGTATCAAATATTCTGCCTCTTTTACTTCAATCTTTTTGGAGGAGCTAATCTCTGTGTCGGTTTTGGGTGTCGAGATCGTATTTCCACGCTCATCTTGCACTGCTCCATTGGAGGGAAAATATTGATCCCAAGAATGAATACCGACATTGTTTGCCCCCTGTCTTCTTTCTAAAGCGGGCAAAGTGGCAAACTTGGCGGTGGTAAAAGACTTTTGTGCGGCCAATGCTCTGCCTTGGTAAATATTCAGGTAATACGTCGTATTCTCTTTCAGAAAATGCTCTACTGTCAGAGTGCTTATATCATCCGGTATGGTATTCAAGTGGGCCATAAAGACCTGTCTGCTTACGTCTTTTGTTAAGGTACGCTTGATATACCCCTTGCCTAATTGGGCCGGGAGCGCGGTGGCCTTAGAGGCAGAAATTCCAAAGGTAAACTGCACCTCACCCTCTGTTGTGCCGGTTACGGAAAAGGTCAGTTCATTTGCACCTATGTAGGGAAAAGTCACATCGGGTGCAGGAACCGGGTCAGGGGTGGAACTTTTTGCCGGGTCGACACAGGCGAGCAAAGACAGGCCAAAAACGGACAGAAAAAGGAGAAGTAAAAGACGACAGAGAAAGGTGGAAAAATGCTTGTAATTAGTTGGTATACAAAGAAGTAAATGCTTTCTTTCTAAAGTAGTGTGATATTGGATATTGGATATTGGATATTGGATATTGTACCGTTTTGGGGATTACCGGTCAACAGTCCATTTTGGTATTTCATAAGAAAAATCCTCCGAGATTGTGCAGATTTGGCCTATTATATATTCGTTTAGGATCTTTGACAAGGGAAAGGTTCCAAAGGCTGCGTAGACTTGTCCGTAGGTGAGCCTGTCGAACCTGGCAAAGGGAGGGAGTGACACAGTCCGGCAAACCGCCCTACTCTGCCATGCCGGCGTAAGACTGCGGGCACGGCAGAGCTCTTAGGTAAAACTATTCGGTAAAACTATTGCATAATTAATTTTACGTTTGTTATTGCCTGTGTACCGAAGTAAGTCGCTGTATTATACTGTATATTGTATTCTATTTCCAATTCATCTCCAAGAAAATAATTTTGCGTTCTCGGATCAGAGGGTGACATAGCCATGACAGCCGTAAAATACACATCAAAATTAGTCGATTTCGTTTTCCTTTCTAAAAAAACAGTTTTCGTGTTCTCTATTCCTTCAGCCTCAGCTCCCGAAAAAAAAGTAAAGACAATCTTTCCTCCATTATTTGTCTGAGCTTGAATTAAATGCAAATTTACTTCGTCTGATGAGCTAACCGGTGAGGGGTCTGCCAATATCGGAAAAGTGACTCTTATTGGCAGTATCAAATATTCTGCCTCTTTTACTTCGATCTTTTTGGGGGAACTTTTCTCTGTGCCGGTTTTGGGTGTTGAGACCGTATTTCCACCCTGATTTTTCACTGCTCCATTGGAGGGAAAATATTGATTCCAAGAATGAATGCCGACATTGTTTGCCCCCTGTCTTCTTTCTAAAGCGGGTAAAGTGGCAAACTTGGCCGTGGTAAAAGACTTTTGTGCGGCCAATGCTCTGCCTTGGTAAATATTCAGGTAATACGTCGTATTCTCTTTCAGAAAATGCTCTGCTGTAAGAGTACTTATATCATCCGGTATGGTATTCAAATGGGCCATAAATACCTCCCTGCTTACACCCTTTGTCAGGGTACGTTTGATATACCCCTTGCCTAATTGGGCCGGGAGCGTAGTGGCCTTAGAGGCAGAAATTCCAAAGGTAAACTGCACCTCACCCTCTGTTGTGCCGGTTACGGAAAAGGTCAGTTCATTTGCACCTATGTAGGGAAAAGTCACATCGGGTGCAGGGACAGAGTCAGGGGTGGGACTTGTCGCCGGATCGACACAGGCGAGCAAAGACAGGCCAAAAGCGGACAGAAAAAGGAGAGATAAAAGACGACAGAGAAAGGTGGAGAAATGCTTGTAATTAGTTGGTATACAAAGAAATAAATGCTTTCTTTTTAAAGTAGTGTGATATTGGATATTGGATATTGGATATTGGATATTGTACTGTTTTTTCGGTTACCGGTCAACAGTCCATTTTCGTATTTCATAAGAAAAATCCTCCGAGATTGTGTAAATTTGGCCTATTGTATATTTGTTCAGAATCTTCGGCAAGGGGGCTTTAGACCACCACCAGACCACCCCTGTGACCACCCTTGTGACCACCCTTGGACCACTCCTGCCCCCTCCAACGGAGGGAAATCACCACCCCTGCCCCTCCCGGGGAGGGGAATTACCACAGTGGGGATTATTGGAGTCCATTAGACTGGAGGTAGGTGAGCCTGTCGGATCGATAGGTGAGTCTCTCGGGTCGATAGGTGAGTCTGTCAGGTCGGTAGGTGAGCCTGTCGAACCTTGGCAAAGCGTGGTGCGCAGTGCCTTCCCTAAAACCACTCATTTGGTAATTAATTGTACGTTTTGTACCCTTTCTCCACCAACATACTTTTGGCATTAAGTTCATTCACAAAATCTAATTTTTATACGGTATTCACAGACTATTTACATTTAAATGATATAATTAAGATATAGTAAGATCAGGAGATATCTATGACCAAAGCTAAATGTGTACTAACAATATTATTTATTAAAACGCTTCATCTTTCATTACTAACCGCAGAAGACTTGCCGATTCCCCCACTGTTGGATTACACCCGGCAAAGAGGGCAAAAGATCTTTGAACTGGATGCCAAAGAAGCACAGCATCGTTTTAGTTCCAAGCACAAAGCCCAAACCCTTGGCTACAATGGAGATTACTTGGGACCAACTATAAAAGTGCAGGCAGGAGATGCCGTGTCTTTTAAGGTTAAAAATAGCATGAGCGAGCCGACAACCGTACATTGGCATGGCCTACACGTTCCGGCAGAAATGGATGGTAACATGTTCCAACCTATTCGGGCCGGTGGACAGTGGCAGGCAAACTACACAATAAAACAAGAAGCCGGTAGTTTTTGGTATCATCCTCATAAGATGGGAAAGACAGCTAAACAGGTATATCAGGGCTTGGCCGGAATGTATATCATTGAAGATAAAAATAGTATGAGTTTGGGGCTACCGTCTCAGTATGGCGTGGATGATATACCCTTGGTTCTCCAAGATAAAGCCTTTAATCGATCGGGCAATAACCTGACCTATGACGGCTCTATCCAAACGGCAATGATGTACGGTGGTATGTCCGGTAATACATTCATTGTCAATGGGGTGCTTCAACCTACCTTTAAAGTACAGGGGAAGTTAACGCGTTTCCGTGTTTTGAATGCCTCAAATTCTTCTCTATATCAAATATATCTAAGCGATAAAAGTAGTTTTCAAATCATTGCCGGAGATGCCAGTCTACTAGATAAACCCGTCCGTACAAATACTATTTTGCTGAGCCCGGGGGAACGCACAGAAATTGTCATTGATTTTTCCCGGTTTAAGAAGAATGATAAATTACAGTTACGAGCGACCTTGAAAGATGGTCGCGAGATTACCTTCATGAGCTTTGACAGGAACAACTATAAGGATATGGGCAGCAAGGTACCTCGCAAGCTAAATACTGCTTCAAACGTAAATAAGCTTAAAATTGACAAACAACGTCGATTGAAAATGGGTCATCACTTACGCATAAATGGGAGCACCTTTGATCCCGGAAAGATTAATATTAAGATCAAGGAAGGAGATACAGAGGAATGGATAGTCCAAGGCTCGAACATGGTTATGAGGGGTGGATTCAGCTTTCATAATTTGCACATCCATGATGTCACTTTTCAGATTAAGAGCATAAATGGTAAGAGACCTAAACCGGAATTGTCCGGCTTCAAAGATACGGTATTTATCCCACCAAGGTCGGAAGTTCGTCTTATCGCTAAATTTAAAGATTATAAGGGAAAGTATGTCTATCACTGCCATTTATTAGAACATGAAGATTTAGGTATGATGGGTATTTTTGAGGTAGGGTAATAGATAAAGGGTAATCGGTAATAAATATTTTGGTCCATATTTGATAAAAACTTCCTAAGTTTTTTGCGATCCTAAAATCTATGAAACTTTTAGGCAAAGGAGCCAATGCAAGGGGCCAATCCAATAGGCCAACTTGCAAGGAGCCAATTTCCAAGCGTGATGAAAGGTGGTAAATATTGGTGCGTAGTACCTTCCCTTTAAATCACCCTTTAGTTCTGTGCCGGCCTAAAACCGCCGGCACAGAACTAAAGGGTATTACCTGGTAATTAATTGTACGTTTTGTATCTTCTGTGTTCCAATGTACTCTGCTGAATTATACTGGATATGATACTCCATATCTAATCCATCAGGAAGAAAATAATTTTTAATTACCGAATCAGATGGCGACATAGCTATGACAGCACTAAAATACACATCAAAATTAGTGGATTTGGTTTTCCTTTCTAAAAAAAGAGTCTTAGTCTTACCCGGTCCAAGTGCCTCAGCTTCCGCAAAATAAGTAAATACTATCTCGAAACTTCCATTATTATTTGCCTTAACTTGAATTAAATGCAAATTCACTTCCTCTGATGGGGTGACAGGTGAGGGTTCTGCCAATATAGGAAAAGTTACCCTTATTGGAAGTATCAAATACTCCTCCTCTTTTACTTCGATCTTTTTTGAAGAATGAACTTCTGTGCTTGTTCTTGGTGTGGAGACTGTACTTCCGCTACCTTTTATTGTTGCACCGGAGTGAAAATATTGATCCCAAGAATGAATGCCCATATTGTTAGCCCCTTGTCTTCTTTCTAAAGAAGGTAGAGTGGTAAACTTGGCCGTGGTAAAAGATTTTTGTGATGCTAATTCTCTGCCTCGATAAATATTCAGGTAATAGGTCGTATTCTCTTTCAGAAAATGGTCGGCTGTGAGAGTGCTTATATCATCCGGTATCGTATTCAAATAGGCCATAAAGACCTCTCTGCTTACGTCTTTTGCTAAGGTACGCTTGATATAGCCTTTACCTAATTGAGCCGGAAGCGCGGTGGTGACAGAAGCAGAAATCCCAAACGTAAACTCCACCTCTCCCTCCAATTCACTGGTTATGGAAAAAGTAAGTTCATTGGCACCGATGTAAGGGAAAGTCACATTGGGTGCAGGGATTGGTTCAGGGGTGGTGCTTGTTGCCGGGTCGGTACAGGCGGCCAAAATCAGATGAATGCAAAAAATGGAAGAAAAGCAGAAAACCGGGCAGGCTTTGAAAAGTTTTGGTTTATTGGACAGTAAAAAAAGATAAAATATCTGTATATATGTTTTAGAACTGGTATGGATATTGGATATTGGATATTGGATATTGGATATTGGATATTATACTGTTTTGATAGTTACCAGTCAACAGTCCATTTCGATATTTCATAAGAAAATTCCTCCGAGATTGCGCAGATTTGGCCTATTGTATATTCGTTTAGGATCTTTGGCAAGGGGAAGCTCCCAAAGGCTGCGTAGACTTGTCGGTAGGTTAGCCTGTCGGGTCGGTAGGTTAGCCTGTCGAACCTTGCCAAGGGGGGCCACAGTAGAAATTAGTTGCGTCTATTAGACTTTTCGTGCTTTTCGTGTATTTCGTGGTTCTCCGAACAGTGGGGATTAGTCCCGTGTCTGTTACCTAAAGACCACCCCTGCCCTCCTCGGTAGGGTCATTACAACAGTAGAGATCATTGGGGTCTGTCAGACAGGGGGGTAGGTGAGCCTGTCGCACCTACCTTAAATTAGGCCTTTGTTCCGTGCCGGCGTAAAACCACCGGCACGGAACAAAGGCCTATTGAAAAATTAAGATTACCGGATAATTAATGCGTAATTATTGGGTAATTAATTGTACGTTTTTTATTCTCTGTTCACCAAAGTATTTTGCTGAATTATACTGGATATTATAATCCATTTCCAATCCATCAGGAATAAAATAATTTTTAGTTACCGGATCAGATGGTGACATTGCCATGACAGCAGTAAAATACACATCAAAATTAGTGGATCTTACTTTCCTTTCTAAAAAAATAGTCTTAGTATTAGCGGGGCCTTCAGCATCAGCTTCCCCAAAATAAGTAAATACTATAGTGAATTTTCCCTTATAATTTACCTTAACTTGAATTAAGTGTAAAGTTACTTCCTCTGATGAGCTGACAGGTGAGGGTTCTGCCAATATAGGAAAAGTCACCCTTATTGGAAGTATCAAATACTCTGTCTCCTTTACTTCGATCTTTTTCGGGAAACTTTTTTCTGTGCTTGTTATTGGTGTGGAGACAGTACTTCCCTCACTATTTTTGACTTGCCCATTGGAGGGAAAATATTGATCCCAAGTATGAATGCCAACATTGCCAGCCCCCTGCCTTCTTTCTAAAGCGGGCAAAGTGGCAAACTTGGCTGTAGTAAAAGACTTTTGTGCTGCCAATGCTCTGCCTTGGTAAATATTGAGGTAATACGTCGTATTCTCCTTCATCAAATGCTCGGCTGTGAGAGTACTTATGTCATCCGGAATGGTATTCAAATGGGCCATAAAGACCTCTCTGCTTACGTCTTTTGTTAAGGTACGCTTGATATAGCCTTTACCTAACTGAGCCGGAAGCGCGGTGGTGGCAGAGGCAGAAATCCCAAACGTAAACTCCACCTCCCCCTCTAATTCACTGGTTATAGAGAACGTAAGTTCATTGGCACCTATGTAAGGGAAAGTCACATTGGGTGCAGGGATTGGGTCAGGGGTGGAACTTGTTGCCGGATCGACACAGGCGGCCAGAATCAGATGAATGCAAAAAATGGAAGAAAAGCAGAAAACAGGGAAGGCTTTGGAAAATTTTGGTTTATTGGACAGTAAAAAAAGATAAAATATCTGTATATATGTTTTAGAACTGATATAGATATTGGATATTGGATATTGGATATTGGATATTGGATATTATACCGTTTTGATAGTTACGAGTCAACAGTCTATTTCGATATTTCATAAGAAAAATCCTCCGAGATTGTGCAGATTTGGCCTATTGTATATTCGTTCAGGGGGAAGTGCAAGGGGGAGATTCCAAGGACCGGGCGGGCTCACCTATTTCAGATTTTCCCAATAGCGGCCAATGATACGGTATTCTTGGCTAATATGTTCCAACTCACGGAAAAACGCTGCTTCCCGACTTTCCGTCATATCCTTGGCAATCAAGGTATCCAAGTAGAAACGGTAACTCCAGGGCTGGCCCATGATAGGGCGAGATTCCAGCTTGGTTAAATCCAATTGGTATTTCTGAAAGATTTCCAGAGCCGTTGCCAAACTGCCGGAAAAATTGCGCAAACGCAGACAGATACTCCATTTGTTGCCGAACCGTCGGCCCGGCTTCTGCCGCTCGTAGTCCGCGATTCGAGGCCGCAGAAGCCCCGAATCAAAACGGGAAACGATGGCAAAGCGGGTATAATTATGGGGATTGCTCTCGATTGCCCGGGCCAGGATTCCCATATCATAGATTTCTGCGGCCAAAGCACCGGCAATCGCGGCCACATGGGCCTCCGGCCGGTCTTTCAGCTCGCGCACCGAACCCGCCGTGTCAAAATTGGCCAGGGGCTCCAGACCATGCTGCTCCAAAAAATGCCGGGACTGGGCCAACGCCTGAGGATGGGAACGCACAAGTTGAATTTGGGACAGGCTGCTGCCTTTAGCCGCAATCAGCATATGAGAAACGCGCAGGCGCGTTTCCCCGCAAATGCACAGATCAGGGTATTCCAACAGCAAATCATAATTTTCCATAATTGAGCCCGCCAGAGAATTCTCCAGCGGTACGACCGCAAATGGCACCTCGTTATTCTGCACCACTTCAAACATCCGGCGGAAATCGGCACAAGGGAAAGTCTCCAAACCGACAAACTCTTGGCGCGGATACACCGCATCGGCATTTTCAGAACAGAAAAATTGGCGCAGGGCCTGTTCGCTGTAGGCACCGGGCTCACCCTGAAAAGCAACCTGCAACGGAATTTGTACCGGAGCTTGCGAGGAAATTTGCCGTTGCGGCTCTGTCATACCGGATTCCAAAACGCTGATCATAAATTTTTCATTTCCGTCTTTCCAACCCCTGTGACAAACTAAAGAAATGTTTACAAATATTTATACAGATATTTACACATGATGTCTGTACAGCAAAGGAGCCGACAAAGGAGCCGGGCCGGCACGGCACAACACGGCGAAGAAAAAAGCCGCTTCCGCTTCCGGGGTTTATCTCCGTAACAAACTCCGGAAGCCCGGAAAGCCAGAAAAAAGCCACGTCAAACTCCGGAAAACAGCGGATCAGAAGGACAATACAGCCACAATATTGCTAAATATAGGCTGTCCAAGCCGACCAGTCTGCCGGGGACAGAATTTCGTCTTCTCTATCAATCAACCGGGGGAAACAACTCAACCCGGAGGCCAGGAAAACGACCGACCACCGAGGATATGCAGATGCAGGTAAAAAACGCTCTGTCCGGCCCCGGCACCACAATTACTAACCACACGGTAATCCCGGAGCCCCATCCGGGCAGCCAGATCAGCGGTCTTTTTAAACATCCTGCCGACAAAAGCATCTTCGAGTCCCTGCAAACCCGCAAAATCCCGTATCTTAATCTTCGGAATGACGAGAATGTGCACCGGAGCTTGGGGCATAATATCGTGAAAGGCCATGATATCATCGTCCTCATAGACAATGTCCGCCGAAATTTCTTTGGCGATAATCTGTTCAAAAATAGTACTGTCTGTCATATCAAACATCCCGGAAAGTATACAGAGATTTGTGGGATAAGAGCATGCTGTTTGTGGATAGGTAAGCCAAGTGAAAGTTATCGCACACTCCCGTCTCCGTTCTCCACTGTTGAACACCGAAGAAAAACAGCAAAGAGCGGCGGCGAGCCGAGCGGCACGCCCGCCTTCCCGATTACCGCATGTACACAGGAAAAATGAATTGTTGTAGTTATTTACCCTGGATATATAACAACTAACAGATCATCACCGGCAGGCAAGTCAACAGGGCGAAGTATTTCGGGGCATGATGTATCTGTTTGACAGAAATAGTCCCAAGAATAGTCCCCAAAATAGTCCCTAGGGGAATCGAACCCCTATTTGAAGAATGAGAATCTCCTGTCCTAACCGTTAGACGAAGGGACCAAAAATACAACCCGTGTTACCGACACAATGCACATTTTGCCCGCATTTTGCCGGAAACCTACCGGAAACTTCCCGAGGAGGACTTGAACCCCCAACGACAGAACCAGAATCTGTAGTGTTACCAATTACACCATCGGGAATTGTCACCATCACGTACTCGAAAGGCACGTATTCGAGACGCGCCTATTCAAAGCACACGCACTCGAAACGCAGGCACTCAAAGCACACTGCGCCTGAGGCGGAATTTTATGGAAAAGGATGTCTTTGTCAATATCTGTCTGCCACTCCTCCTGCACATCCTCCACTTCTATCGAGTGTCCTGTCCGTATTTTTTTATGTAACGCCCCGGAAGTCCGGAAAGAAGGGCCTGATGAGGAACGAGCAGCAACAGACAAATGACGACCGAAAAGACCTTGTTCCACACGGAATTGCCATTTGCAGGCCGACCCATTAGAATCTTGGCACAATCCCCGCGCATGTCCTGTTTTCAAAAGCCCGGTTTTTAGGAGCCCGGTTTTCAGACATACGATTTTCCGGGACAAAGAATCCGGGACAAGATCAAATACAAAATGAAGTAAAAAGGGCCATACGCCAGATTGGCCGTCCCGAAAATAGAGACCGTTGAGCCGCACGTGACAAAATCGCAGAACCTACAGACAGACCCACGGCAACCGGATTTATGCTGCCACTATGCCGGTCTAAGCCTGCGCAACCCTTTGATCGTGGCCGCCGGCCCGTTGACATCCGACCCGGACAAAGTCGCCGGACTGGCACAGGAAGGTGCCGGTGCCATAGTCCTGCACTCCCTGTTTGAAGAAGATTCCGGCCAAATCTCCCCGGACCGGCTCTACGACCGGAATATGGATGAACACACCGAGGCCTACGACTACATCCGTGAAACAGGCAAAATGATGGAATCCGAACAGTATATGGACATCTTGGCCGATGCCCGGCGGCGGACCGACACTCCGATCATTGCCAGCCTTGATGGCAGAGACCCGGCCTGGTGGCAGGACTGTGTCTTTGGCTTGGAACGAGCCGGGGCTTCCGCAATTGAACTGAACCTCGACACGCTCCAATTAAATCCAAACCGGACCCACAGACAGGCACTCCGAGAGGAACAACGGACCGAAAAGGAGCTGGTAAAGGCATTGACGGCCAGTACCTCAGAACTGAAGATCCCTCTCACTTTGAAGATACCGCCGCACATGGCCAATGCCCTGCCCCGGCTGTCTCGCCTGGCTCAAACCGGCATTCGGGGTATGGTGTATTTCAACCGCTACTGTTTGCCGGACATTGACTTAAAACATATGACGTTTCAGCCCGGGCCGGAGACCTCCCAACCCATCGAATTTTACACGCCTTTGCGCTATTTGGCTCTACACTGTTCTATGTTACAACGTGCTCCCCGAAAGGACCCGGAGAACAAATACCATTGTGACTTGGCACTCTCGGGTGGCGTACACTACGGTTCCCAAATAATGAAAGCCCTCTTGGTTGGAGCTTCGGCCATACAGGTTTGCAGTGCCCTAATGCAAAGAGGCAGCTCACGCATCGCTACACTGCTGGATGAACTTATCCAGTCGATGCAACAAATGGATATCTTTTCCCTGGCGCAGCTACGCGACCGGTACCACTTGCAAAATGACCCCAAGTTTTTGGAGCAATTCCGGCGTTTACGACATAACCAAACCCGGAGATAAGGAACTTATGCTGGCATCCCCCAATCATTTCGAGCCCGAATCGCATCTCAAATCGTCCGAGTTCCCCGAATCCCATCCCAGGCTGCGCTGTGACTTCCACTGCCATTCCAACCATTCTGACGGAATCCTGTCCCCCACCGCCTTGGCTGAGGCTATGAAAGCCAGTGCCGTCAACGTCTTCGCCCTGACCGATCACGACACCGTCAGCGGCGTGCGCGAAGCGCAGGCCGCTGCCCGAAAGCACGACATCCGATGTCTTGGCGGCATCGAACTGACGATACAATGGGACAACGGCACCTTTCACCTGCTGGGCTTGGGGCTGAAAAACCTCGAAGCATTGGAAGAGCCCTTGGCCGAGATTCAGGAACGACGGCAGGAACGCAACCGGGACATCCTCAAAAAACTGCGCAAACAGGGTATAGACATCGACAGCGACAAAGTGTTGCAACACTGCGGCAAAAAAGACGGAGACATCCTCAACCGAAGCCACATTGCCGCGTATCTAGCCGATTTTGACCACTGCAAATCCTACCGGGAAGCATTCCAACGGTATCTGGGGATAGGGGCTCCGGCCTACGTGGCAATCGAAGGCCCCTCCCCGGAAGAAGGTATCGAGTGGATTCACTCTGCGGGTGGTTATGCTCTCATCGCTCACCCGTACTCGCTGCGTCTGAACCGGCAGCGTTTAAGATATTACATAGATATGTGGTCAAAAATGGGGCTGGACGGGCTGGAACTCAGCCACCCGAACACTGCGACAAAGGACAGTAAACACATGATGAAGCTGGTACAACTCTATGACATGCAATACTGTGGCGGCTCGGACTATCACCGAGGCAAGACAGAAAAGGTACTGGGTCTCGGTACGGCAGGCCGCCCGATCGACTTACCCGCCAACCTGCCCTTTTTGCAAAATTGATAGATCCCGATACATCTCGATGGCCCCCAATACATCCATGGCCAAGCCAAACCTGCGGGCACGCTTCCACCGCTCCGGGAATTGGGGGATTTCAAAGCAATAGTATTGTTGCTATACTCGGCACGAAACGTTGTTGGCATTGAAGAAGTCTCCGGATATTAGCCCATCGCAATTGCAACCCCTCTAACTGACCGGACAAATCCCCTTTCCAGAGAAGTAGTCCGGGAAAAGTATTTAAAACGGGCAAATCAATGTTGTATTCCGAACAGAATACAACAAGGCCGCTCAGAGACGACAAAAACGATGCGGTCCGATGACTTTAATCCTTAAATACACCTGATTAGTTGGGAAACCGGTTTTTTGTATGTCGCTGTGCCGCATTGCTTTTTACGTTCGCCACACTTTGGGTATTAGTGGTCTCATACTCTGTCTGTCGGGCATCTTCCTCGTATTCTCGGCAAATACGGGCCTCTCGGCCCGGAAGAGTCCGGCAGAAAACCGGCGGCACGGTAAGGCCCTTGATCGCGCCGAAGAAGCCCAAACAAAGACCTTGAGACCGACCGAGACCGACTCCAAAACCAGCTCCCAGAACCATACAAAAACAACGAGGGAATCAGAGACAAAGGCACCCGGGACAGGCCCTATTCATAATCAAGGCCAAGATCAAAACCAAGACCAAGATACTGCCGATCTCCGTGAACCCGGCATTCCCAAAGAGTGGCAAGCCTATCCCGTAATATCCAGCCTCAACCGTATCAAAGGGGTCTTCAGGCAATTTTTAATCGAAGTCAAGGAAAATAAAAGGCGTTGGGCACGGCGCAACTCCCTCTTACCGCTAACATTGTATGTCTATCAAATTCAGGAACAAGACAACATCTTCACCATCAGTGCCAAGACCAGTATTTCCGTAGAAGGCATTGCCACCCTAAACCGCATAGAACACCCCAACAGCCTGCCCCGCAACCGAGGTTACATCCTCATACCGAACAATTCCGGGATATTCCTGCCCCAAGACCAAAGCCTGAATGGCAAGGAGCAGAAGCCCTACCAAAGTCTTTCGGCTTGGGAGCAACAACTGCGACAAAACCGGGAAAAACTCCTGTTCCACCGCCTGATAATTGATAAACGGGCTTATTTTTACTACCCGAAGAGCCAATTCAACCAGACAGAACGAAGCTACTTTCTCGACAACATATTCCGGTCACCTGTGCAGCAAAAATTTTATGTTACCTCCGGGTTCGGAGCCAGAAGAGACCCCATCACCGGGAAAAACTCCTACCACGATGGTCTCGACATTCGCTCCCCCTACGGTGCCCCGATATACAGCATCGCCAACGGCACGGTACGTGATTTAGGAGAAAGCCGACTGTACGGCCTCTACGTTAAAATCCGATTGAATAATGACAAGGGCCAAGTGGTACTCTACGGCCATCTCACAGCCGCACTCGTACAAAAGGGCCAGCGGGTTGATGCCGGCGAAGTCATCGGCAATTCCGGCCAAAGTGGCCGTATTACCGGTCCCCACCTCCACCTGACTGTTTTCGAGGACAACAAGGCCGTGGACCCGGCACCATTATTTCGGAACCTGTACTAGGGGGTTTCTGTACCCGACCTCTGACCCAATACCCGACCCCGATCAATACCCGACCCCGATCCAATACTTTTTCCGTGCCTTTCTGCCGTCCAAGACCCGGACCGGGGCTATTCCGCCACAAACCCTTCCAGAAACAGGGCATCCGGTGATTGATCAAAAACGGGTTCAAAAACGTCTTGCAACCGGGCTTCCCACTGGACACTGTAACCTAAGGCCCAAACTTGCAGATCGCAGCACTGACGCAGAGAAGCAATAGACCGATCATAGAAGCCACCGCCCCGACCCAAACGCAGTATACCCGTATTGCCAAGGAAAAAGCCCAGACCGGGACAAAGTAAAATCACCTTATTCCCGGGCCCCGGTTCCTCCCGAAGCCCTTCTTCCCGGCACTCTTCCTTTCCGCACGCTTGTCTGCTCTGATACCGTTTAAGGCCCGGCAATGCAGCACTGCCCCCCAAGCTCCGAGGTTCGATCAGGTTTAGCCGGGGATGCCGTTGCCAGAAAGACAATGTCTCCCCCGCTCTCTCCGGAATCGGCTCCCGTCCCGGAGCCAGATCCCGATACAATTGCAATAGGGGGGGCAAGGGCACTGCGGGCGGAAGCTCACTCCCCTGCCCCGGATTCTCGCCTACGGAGTATCTGTGTTTTGGGTAACAAATAAAATCCAACTGCTCACCGTTGACTTTGGCAAAAGCCAGCTCTGCACCCGACCTTTGCTGCCATTGCTGTAGCAATGGCCAAATATCCACCTCATCGGGCCGGGGAACGAAGGCCAGCAGCACCAGAGCCGAAGCCGTGGATGAGCCCTCCGTTTGTCGCTCTACATGCCGATCCAAGTATCCATCTAAGTGTCTCTGCAACCGTGCCAGCAAGCGGGATTGCTCCTCCAGATGCTGTGTACTCCCCAAAAAACACTGTAAACGATCACGCAGTTCCCTCCGAAGCTGCGATTTCTCGATTTTCATACAACAGATCTACTTAGGCCGAACCTTTAGGCAAGCGGTAGACCCGGCGCAAAGTTTGCAGCGGGTGGAGATCTAAAATGTTTTGGTGGAAGCCATCGAGAAAACGTTTGTCGTAAAGATTAAAAGATGGACTATGCCACAATGGTATGACAGTACCGTGTTCCAGCAGATATTCCTCCGCCCGGGAGAGCAATTCCAAACGCTTTTCCCGGCTGCCGGCCTGCCGGGCCCGGTCCAGCAATTTATCGTAGTCCGGATCGCCGTGGTTGAACAAATTTAGAGAACTGCCACTGCGCCACAGATTCAAAAACGTTGTGGGATCAGGATAGTCCCCAATCCAACTGAGCACACCCAAGGTAAACGGAGCCGGCTCCGCATCAGCATCCCCGGAACTCTCGTCCGCCCGGCCTTCCGACACGATCGCGGGGTTTCCGTACTGTACCTCAACTTCGCATTTCAGCTCGCTCCAGACCTCGCGGATCATTGCGACAAAATGCTCATAGGTCGGACCTTCGGGAAAACGCAGGGTCAGCGTACCCAAGCCTTCACCTTCCGGGTAACCCGCAGCTTCAAGCAGGCGCAATGCCTCTTGTTTATCCTGTTTTTCCAAACTCTTGCCGGATTTAAAACCCGGCATCTCCGGTACCAAATGGGAATCACCCCCCAGGCCCCCGCGCAGTTTCTCCAGCGGCAACAACAATGCCAAAGCCCTGCGTACTTTCATATCGCTCCAAGGGCTCAGAGGGCTATTGCTGTCGGCAAAGTAAAAAAACGTAGTACTGAACAATCTGCCAACGTTGACCAATTCCGAACCTCGTCGCAACTGATTAAAGTCAGAAAAGCCCGAAGCAATCCAATCGATCTTATAGGAATTGATGGCTTCACCGATATCCGTATCTTGCCATCCATAATATTTCTGGATAAAAATCGTCTTGGAAGCCACGTTTTCCGCATTCCAATAATCGGAATTTGCTTCCAGACGGATTCCGGCCTCAGAAACAGACTCAAGCCGGTAGGGGCCATTAGAAACCAGTTTGCCACGGCCCGTTAGCGGCTCACCCTCCTCCTGCTGCAACACATCTGACTCATTCGGCTCCTTCGTTCCCTCTAAGCCCTCTGACCCATTTACGCCCTTTGATCCATTCAACCCCTTCGGCCTGCTGACAGAGCTGTACAGGCCCCGATTGAACGCAGACCAACCCTGCTCCGTCAGCATATAGGACGGCAACGGACTGAGACTATGATGACAAAGAATAGCCAATATTTCCGGGCCGGGATGCTCCAAAGTCAACTCCAGCTCGTAGGGGTTTACAACTCGGATTCCGGTGGCATCCCGGGAGATTTTGCCATCCCGGTATTCCTTAACCCCGGCGACCAAATCCAACAGAGAGCTAAACGGGGCCTTGGAACCCGATTTAATCAGGAAAAACCAAGTCCGGGCCACAGTGTCTGCATCAATCTGTTCACCATTGCTGAAACGGGCATTGCGGCGCAAATCGAAAGTGTAGCGCAGACCATCGGAGCTGCGCCGCCAAGACTCGGCCAAGCCCGGGCGCGGGGTCATATCGACAGGGTCATAGGCCAGCAACCCTTCAAACAGGGCAATATGCAATTGGGCTTCATTAGCCGTATAACTGAACAGAGGATTCCACTGCAAACGGTCGGAGTAATCCATCACGATGTTGATTTCGCTTTGGGCACGCTGACGGTGTACTTCGCTGAGGATTTGCTCTTCTCGGACACTCCGGGCATCCGGGCTATCTTCCGGCTCCGGATTCTCCCGACTATCATTCGTCTGTGCCGGGAGCCCCGCCACTCCGACAGGACTCTCGGCATAATAAAAGGATAATAGCAGGCAGGTGAGTCCTAAAAAATACGGGGCCAAGCGGAGCCAAGTTAAGCGGAGCCAAATCAAGCGGAGCCAAATTGAAATTTTCATATATGTTCCTTCTTCTCCCCATTCAAAACCGGGGGAAGGACACAGGAGACCCGGCAATTGTGTACAACAGTCTAGCGAAAATTCAGACCGAAGCTAAAGCCAAAATAGGCATAAATCATCGGCAAGCTGTACCCCTCCGGCAAAACAGATTCTTTCTCCACCGCTGCCTGGAATCCGATACCGCCAAACAATCCAAAGGATGGCACCCTACGCCCCAATCGGGCCCCAATTTCCAAGCTATTGCCCATTAAGAACCGACTCCGACTGAAACCGGCACCGGCGATGGTCACGTCCAGAAATTGCATTTGCAACTGACCGCGCAGCCCGATATAGCCCTTGCGCAATTTCTCCCACGGCCAAAAAGCCAGTCCGAAACCGGCTCCAACCCGGATATCCTGGTCCAGCACACCAACGGTATACTGTCCGCTGCCGAACAGGCGAAACAGATTGATCACATCAAGATAACCATTGAGGTCAAACTGAAAACTAAAATGCCTGCCGGTGGCCCGCTGGTAGCGCAAAAACAGATAGCCATTTACCGTCCCCATCAGATCCAAAGCGTTGGGTCGATTCGGTTCGTGGGCGGCAAACTCGATCGGCTGATTGGGCAAGTCATAGGGCCTCCCGGTCTGGCCATACAGCGATGAGGGCCCCGGAACCAAATGGGACGACAATAGCAGCCAACCGATGAAGAACAGACAACAAGTGCCTTTGCCCGGCCTTAGAACCTGATACACCACTCATTCTCCGTCTGCGACCACCGGAACACAAAAACCGGCTTTGCAAACCCAATCAATACGCATACTGCGACCAGGCACTCCAAGCTCACCTGCACAATTATAAAGAAACTATGGCTTTTGCCACCGGAATATGACCGGTTTTACAGACCTTCGCGCCAGCCCCATAATAATGTGCCTGAATATGCCCGGATGTCCCCGGATTAAGATTCGGGCGGAGCCTCTCTAAATAGCCTGTTCAAACAATAAAGCGACCTTGGTTTCCTCTCCGATCCTCTCCATGTAGGAGCGCACTTCTGCCGGAAAAATCAGGCCCTCGACATGACTGAGACTGCGCAGAATCGGAAACAGCAAAATATCGGCATAGTCGGGTGTGGCACCTTGCAGTGCCTTGCTTTCCAATAAAGGTTTCAGTTCCTCCAACAGCGGAGCAAGTGCTGCAATGTATCCGGCACTGTTCTCAAATGCTGTCGCAAAAGAACCGATACTCCGGCTTTTTTTCGTTTCGTAGTAATCTCGATCTGCCCGGGCAGGAAAATCTTGCTGAAAAATACGAATATTGCGTGGATGTACCAAATGCCGGGCCGGCTCGGCAGCCGCATCCAGCCAGCGACTCAGTTTGGTATCTTGGTAGTCGGCCGGGTTGTCCTGCAACAGAACTTGGCCGTAATTTTTATCAATATAATCTACGATATCCAAACTTTCCGTCATGTAACTGCCGTCGTCTTTTTTCAAAATAGGCACAATCTTGGCACCAACCAAGTCGTAGTGGCTTTGTTCATCCGCATTAGCCAGTATTTCCTCTTCGACATTCAGGCCCTTCCAGCCAATAATCATGCGGGCACGCACGCAATAGGGGCAGTGATCGTAATGGTATAGTTTCATATAGACTCCTTTGACATTTCCCGTTAGCTCGCTTGCATTCTCCGAATCAAATGCAATGCAAAGAATTTCCACAGTGTACCCGGACAGACCTTTTCTGCACAGAACTGAACAAACCGTGCATACCTCGCATACTTTGAATTTGGGACTTTCAACCCTCTTCCGCATGGGCCTCAAAGGCCTTATTATGCGCCATTTTCCCTGCGCCAGGCTCCCAGCACAAATTTAATCTCGTCGTAGCTGATGCTCGGAGACAAAGTATCCTTAATCGGCTTCAGACGCGAAAGGTCCGAACCATTTTCTTTCATCTGCCGCAAACACTTTTCCACTCGCTCTCTCACCTCAGGACTAACATAATCGTCCGGATCCAGTCGGCCCTGCTCAATCAGACTACCAATATGAGAACTGATAGTACGCACATTCAGGTCCCGTTCCCGGGCCACTTCCTCTGGACTCAGGCCACTTTCCAGCAGGCGCAAGGTTTCCGCTGTAGTCGAACCCTTTCCCGCCGAGGCCGTCTGACCAGCAGGCAACCCTCTGCTTGCCTGTGTAGTCTGAGTCGGAAGCCCATCCACACCGTCAAAGGCTTTCAGACTTATTGCCTCGCGGAGCTCCAAAGCTTCGCTACCCTGACGAGTCAGAGCAATAATTGTGGCATCCGTATTTTCCGGATTCCGGTGCTGTAGATAACCGGACTGTAAAAGCCCATTAATGGCCCCTTCAATTTGCTTCCCGGTCAAGACCCCTAAACGCCCGTAGTAACGCTGGGCCCGAAAACCGGCCGTCATTTTCTGCGAATTCGAGCCGGAAAGCATTTGGGCAATCCGCTGACGCCCCACTCGGATTCCGTTTTCGGCCAGTTGCCGCACGCTGTCCAACACGATTAAGGCCGCTCGTTCGGAACGGCTCAACCGGCTGATCAAATTAGCTTCCGGCTCAGCTCCGGCGGCCGGACCTTTCCGGCGCAACCCTTCACGCAATCCTTGCCGGAAACAATAGTCACAACAGCGATCCGCACTCAACTCCACGGCCTTACTGTAATCGCTGAAATAAGAGAGTAAAATAGCCCGGCGGCACGAGTCGGCTTGGGCATAGTGACTCATCTGTTCCAACTGACTTTTGCGATGACTGTTGTATTCTTCCACTTGGCGTATACCGGCCTTGGCACTTTCTTCGTGCCAATCACCCAAGACCAAGTGCAAGGCCCCCTCTTCACCTCCGAACAAAGCAAATTCCGCATTCTCCAGTATTCCGGCTTTTTCCAAATGAGCCAAAGCCAAGCGCAGCTTCTGCGGCTCCCAACCCATACTGCGGCCCAGCTCAGGAACCCGACACAAACGCCCTCTCCCACCCGCAGAACTTTCGGAATTCTCCGAACCCTCAACAGGCAGGCTCTCCAAACGTTGGAACAACTGATATAACTGCCCCGAAGTAATGCTATTCTGCCGGATAAAGAAGTTTTGCAGGGAACGATCCTGCGGTGAGAACAGCAGCACAGCTCGCGAGGGCCGGCCGTCCCGGCCGGCACGGCCGGCTTCCTGATAGTATGCCTCTAAAGTACCGGGCAAATTGTAATGCACCACCAAGCGTACATCCTGACGGTCAATGCCCATGCCAAAAGCGTTAGTCGCCACCACAATCGCCAGACTGCCGGTACTAAAGGCATTCTGAATCCGCTCGCGCTGCTCTACCGCCATGCCCGCATGATAGTAGGCACAGGGTATAGACAAATTTCGGCCGACAAAGGATGAAACTTCCTCCGCTTCTTTGCGCGTCGCCGCATAAATAATACAGGCTTCTACACCGGTATTATCCCGCTTCGTCCCAAACTGTTCCTGCAACAGCAGAATTAACTCCTGCTGTTTCGCGTGAGCCCCGGAAGCATACAATACTTCAAAACTCAGGTTTGGACGGTTAAAACCCGTGACCACACGCTTCACTTCGGGCATGTCCAATAGCTGGACGATGTCATCCTGCACCAAAGTAGTTGCGGTAGCCGTCAATGCCACAGTCAACGGAGAGCCGAGCTCTTTGCGGGCCCCGGCGATTCGTCGGTAGTCCGGACGGAAATCATGTCCCCAACTGGAAATACAGTGGGCTTCATCAATCACCAACAATTGGATATCCACACTCTTCAGTGCTTCAACAAAAGAGCTCCGGCGCAGCCGTTCCGGAGCCACATAGACCAACCGGTAGCCCCCCTCTAACATCGCGGCACTGCGTTGTCGCTGCTCAGCCGGCGAAACAGTACTGTTGATATATGTTGCGGAAATCCCAAGAGCCTGCAAACTGTCTACCTGATCTTTCATCAGAGCGATCAAAGGGGAAATGACCAAGGTGACCGCCGCCCTATCCTTGGCACGTTGACGCAGCACCAAGGCCGCATACTGATAAATCAGCGATTTCCCCGCCCCTGTCGGCATAATGACCAAGGTATCGCAACCGGACAGAATATGCCCGACCGCTTCCTCCTGTCCGGTGCGAAAACTGTGAAAACCAAAGTATTGTTGTAATAAAGAATTTTGATTCATGTACTATAAAAAGGATAAAATATCTCAAATGAGACTGCCCTGCGCCCCAACAACATAGAAAATAGATACGAAAAATACATAGAGCCCCGAAACAAAACCCTTGCGGATTACCGGGTGTTCTCCGTTGTAAGCTCTTCGGTGGCATTGTCTGTATCGCTGTCCGCACCCCCCAAGACTTGGACCGCAGTTCCGTCAGTCACAAGATCGACCTCTTCACCCGAGGCTCCTTCCGGAGAGTCACTTTGAAGATCGTTCCCAAGATTGCTCCGGGAAGCAGAGACACCGGGAGTCGCGAAAACACCTTGGACAACCCCAAATTCTGCCTGTCCTGCGGCAAAATCCCTGTATTCATCAGGGTTATCCAATAAATCACTGCCACTGACCTTACGCCACAAGACCAGACTATCTAACTTTGTATGAAGTAAATCATCTCCGGGATTCCATAGATCTTCTTCAATACGATAATTGTTCGAGACATAATTCCGCAAAATGCGATCGAGCTCCAGACTCTCATCCAAGGACAAATAACTTTGCTCAGCCGTATTGGCTATCATTACCATTCGGTAGTAGATACTGATCTTGTCTTCCTCTCCATTCACGTACTCCAGAGCCTTGCGCAGCATCCGCACAGCGGCCGGAAAGTCTGTCTGATACACATACAGATTTGCCATATTATAGTATATGCGCCAATCGGAGCCCGCCGTAGTCAGATCACCGAATATCTCCTGTGCCGTGTCAAAATCTCTTTTCAGCACAGCATTGATTGCCATATATTCCTTGGCCCAAGGCGGGAAATCATCCACAACGACGGCCCCATCTTCCGAAACATTGTCTAAAGCCTTCTCCGGGTTTTCCAGCACCAGATTTCTGTAACGCTCCAAAGCCAAATCGACCTCTCCCGTGCGGTTTAGACCCACGTAGTACCATAGCAAATAAGACAATGTCTGCTCATACTCCGGGAACTTACTGAACAATTTCCAAAGTCGGCTGCTAAACCTTTGCTGATTGACACGATTTTCTTCAAAAATTAATGAGGCCAAAGCTAAGTAGGGCCGGTCATTTGTTTCCTTTGAGATAAACTCCGCCAGTATACCTTTGGCGTACTCTTTTTCATCCGGCGGTGCCACCAAATTCAGCAACAGTAACAGTTCACCAACATTAGGGAACGTATTGCGTCCCTTGCGCAGAACCTCAAAGGCTGTAGCATCTTCGCCCATTCCCCGGTAAGCAGATGCCAAGTTGTAATACAGCTCCCAAGTACCCGGATTTTCCGGCACACCCTTCAGGCCCCGGAATCCCTGAGTCGAAGGGTCTGACTGCAATACGTCCCCATCTTGCTCCAAGTCTGCGCCAGGATCTGCATCCGAATCTGTAACAAAGTTTGCAACGGATTCTCCATCCGGCAGCCACGACGACCCATCAACCAAATCACCGGCACGGCTCAAAACCTCTGCCGCCCTCTCGTAATCCTTCAGAAACAAAGAGGCATCACCCAGATATTGTAAAGTACGCATTTCCGGTTTCCCTGCCCCGGCCTCTTCTTCCACCGCCCGTTCCAGCAACTTGGCGGCCAACGACCAGTCCTCACTGTCATAGGCAACCAAGCCGGCTGCAAAGGAATTCAACCAATATTCGTCCTGTAGTTCACGCACCAAACCGAGAGCTTTATCTTTTTCACCCTTCGCCATATACATTAACGTGGCATTCCAAGCAAAACGCGGCTCGCTGAGCAAGCGGGCTAAACTTATATAAGTTGCCGTTGTATAAGGTGAGGCATTGACAACATCTCCAATACGGAGTTCTCCGTCAGCCACACTTTCCCGGTTTTCTGCCGATTTGGCACCGGCTCCATTTCCGGTTCGGACTCTCGCCAAACTATGTATCATAATTTCTCCCTTTAAAGGAAGATATTGGCTGCTTTGCAAATTTACCGAGGCCGAAATCGCCTCGGTAAACAGGCCCCTGTTCAGCAAAGCAGAAACCCTGTAAGCCCACAGAGATTCACTTTCGGGGAACTCTCGGACTGCGAGAGCCGTTACCTTAGCCAGATAATTATTGCGAGTTTTGTCTTCGGATATTTGATAAATGCGCTTTAAAATGCGCAGGTAATCCCGTTCTGATCGGGCTTTCTTCGCCACACTTTGGTATAAGTTCAGGGTTACCACACCCCTACCCCGTCCCTGAATCTGATCAATTTCCCGCAGCATGGCCTCAAAACTGCGGCTCTCACGAAAGACGAGGAAAACCAGCAACAGACTGGCCAACAGTATGAACAGTACAAAAACGAGAGAAGCCGGCCCCCAAGTTTTCCCGGTCGGTGCACCAGGACTTGCCGGCCGGCGTACGCCTCCGTTCCGGTCCCGTACAGAAGACTTGGCCTTGACAGAAGATTTTCCCTTGGATTGCTGCCTGGACTTCTGCTTCAACACTTTTGCCCTATGAATATCCGGGATATCTTGCGCACTTGGAGAAGCACCGGAGAGATTTTCCTGCTGCTCACTTGCCAAAATCTCTGTCCTCCTGAAAACTATACTTGCAAGCACCAGTCTTTACGGCTTCAAGACAACAAACTTATCGGAATATCCTTATCTTCTCTTAGCTAATTTCCGGCTCCGCCGTCTTTTCTTTCACTTCATCCGGTCCGGTCTCTGACGGAAAGTCCCGACACTTTGTTGCCAGAGTATGCAAGATCCCATTTACTAAGCGGTAGGAATGCTCGCCGGAAAAATTGTGACATAACTCGACGCATTCATCAATAATTACCCTCCCCGGAGTATCCGGAAGGTAACTCAACATGTAGGCACCCAACCGTAGGATGCTCCGGTCTACTGCCAGAAGGCGGTCTAAAGTCCAATTTTCCAAGTGCCGAACTATCGCTTCATCAATCTCAACGGAATGCAACCGTACCCCATTTACCAAGACTCTGGCCATGAATAGTTCTTCCGCACTCGGTTCTCGATCCAACCAGGAAAACTGCAAGACATCACAAAAAGTCTCCGGAGACTTCCGGTTTGTTTCAGTCGGCCGCTCGCACGAATCATCCATTTCTTCGACTGCCGATTTGACATTGACTTTCGGAACCGAAGAGCGGAAGTGCTGTTCTTCGGCATACAAAGCCTGCAAAGCCAAAACTCGTGCCCTGCGCTGCGATTTCCTGTCATTCATGATCGCGTAACCACACTAATTTCAAATAGTCCGTAGAAAAAACAACATACCGTACCGCTATCGACATAATCTCAACCGAACGGTATCCCCCGGATTCTGTCATCCGGCCATCTTGACAGCCCTGCAAGACTATTTTTGTAGAGACTTATACAGAATTTTAATGGTAGCTTCCTTGCGCAACTGCTCCATATAATCACTCACCAGCTCTTCCAGACGCTTCGCCTGAACCTGCTGCACTAACATATTCCGCACATAATCTTTGACTGTGACACCATTTGTACCTGGAATTTCCGAATTTAATTTGTATAGACCGGCCGCCCGATAGTCGGTAATTTCCACAACATGGTAGCCCACATTGGACTCCAATATCCGGATGTCCCCTTTGCTGAGTCCAAACAAAACATCAAAGAACTTCTTGCCAAAAACCTGCTCCAACTGTTCTAAACCACGGGGTACATAACTGACATCCCCCCCCCTGGCCTTGGACTGAGGATCATCTGAATACAAAGGTGCCAAATCCGCAATCTTTTCGCCGTTGTTTTTAACCCGTTTGAGCAAATCCTCTGCTTTATTTTTGACCGCCTTTTGGGATTCTTTCTCAACAGACTTAAACTGCACCAGAATCTGGTTAAAACGGATCATGTCTTTATGGACAAACTGCTCAAGATTTTCGTTATATGCATCTATTACTTCTTTGTCATTAGGATCTGCCACATTCTGCAAATCTGTGCCATATTTTTTCTGTACAAAACGACGAATAATAATACTGTTCCGCGCATTATTAAGAAAATCCTGATAAGAAACCCCTTCTTCCTCCAGCAATTTGCGCATTTCTGCTTCACTGAGTTGCTTTCCTGCCTGCTGAGAAACCATTTGCAGGGCAAAACTACTTACTTCCTCATTGCCGACTGAAATATTGTCGCGCTCCGCAGCCTGTAGCACCAAATGATTATTGATCAGTGATTCCAGTACCTCTTTGCGGTCGGCACCGCTGAGGCTGCCTTGCCGCAACTCCGCCAGTCTCCTGACCACATCATTGTATTCTTTGCCTAAAATCACTTCGGTTTTTGTCAGGCGAATCGTTGCCAATGTATCCGTATCTTTTTGGGCAAACAGACTCCCCGTCACCCCAAAGAACTGCAACGAAGCGAACAGCAAGGCTGCCACCGGAATCCGGCCAACCCCGAAGATTGCCCTGTTCTTCACTCTATCAACCATATTCAAAATCATTATTCAACCCTATCTCGAGCAGAACTCGGCCTGAAGCTGTGCGGATACATACGACACAGGCTCTGCACCAAAAGCTCTTGCGATATTAGTGATAAATATTTAACCGCCGACCGAACAACCGCGCCTCACTCGGCCTGACCACGATATCTGAAAGCATCAACATCAGCCCGCAGGATTCCAGCCACCTCATCCATAGCTGCAAACTCCTGAAAGCCCATAATCCCTTCCTGAGGAGAAAGGCGTAAGCAACTTTACCGTCAATCTGCCCAAGGTTCTTCAGACAGTGCTGCACAGAATTGTCTATCCGGCCCGAAAACACAGACACCGGCTCCGCGCCCAAAACCAAATAGTCGTAGATGAACAGGTTCGCCTCATCTTTAAGACCATTGATTACCACGACATCATGCCCCTGCCCGGAAAGACCTTCACCATAAGCTTTCGCAATAGCGGCAAGCTTTCCCTGCACCTCTTGGCTAAAGTATACAACGGCTACACGCATCCGATCCTCCGGAACAGTTGGGAGTATATCCGGAAAATATGAACAGATCTCGAATTTCGTATAATTTACGCAAACTTGAGAACTGTGGATCCATTTACAGATCCGGTTTCCGTCTCTCCAACAACCTTCTCCAACCCGGATCCAAGCATTCCTTCGATAATTCCGGACTTTCCCGCCCCGGCTTGCCATTCATTACCGCAACAGGTACGAGACATTCTTCCAATCATCACTTTGATTCTATATTCTGCGCATCCGCATCCGTATCGGAAATATCCCCATCGGAAATATCTCCATCAGGAATATCCTCGTCAGAAACATCTCCATCCCGGTCAGGATTCCGGAGAAACCATGATTCTTCTGCACTCTCATCCCGGTTTTGATATTCACCTTGGGCTTCCTGTAAGGCCTCGTAGTTCACACCAAAACGACTGATGACAAAGGCCACCACCAAGCAAAGCACCAAGAATCCGGTACCGAAAATCTTGGTTAGCCTGGCCAAGAAACTGTCACCGGTACTAAACGGGCTTTGCCCGCTGCTGCCAAACAGCCCCATACCTGAGCCCTGATCATCCTGAAGCAGGATCAACAAAACTGTAATGATCGCAGAAATGACCAGCAAGGTGATCAAAATTGTCAATAGAGTTCCCATATTTTACGTTTCCCGGTAGTCATCAAAATCTGAATTCTCGCTTCAGCGTTGCGTTCTCCATTCTCTCACAAGACCCGAATCCCTCTGAGCCCGCAGTCTTAAAACCTGAGCAGAGACGCAAAAGAAGCCGCATCCAAAGAAGCTCCTCCCACCAAAGCACCATTGATATCACTTTTGGCCATCAAAGCTCGAACATTGTCCGGTTTGACGGAACCGCCATATTGAATAACGACCCGCCCGGCCAACTCCTCGGAATACAAAGAAGCCAATTTTTCCCGACAGATGACGTGAATTTCATTGGCATCTTCCGGGCTGGCCGTTTTCCCCGTACCAATGGCCCAAACCGGCTCGTACGCAATCACAATCTCCGCCATATCGGCGGCACTAATGCCGGCCAAGCTTTGTTCTAACTGCGTCCGGCAGACGGTGGCCGCCTTCCCTTCTTCACGTTCTTCAAGTAGTTCTCCAATACACAGAATGGGCTTTAGGCCCCCGGCCAACACCGCTTTAATTTTGGCATTGATTATCTGATTAGTTTCACCATAGTACTGGCGACGCTCGGAATGTCCTAAAATAACATACTCAACCCCGAGATCCTTGAGCATCGAGACAGAAGTCTCTCCTGTGTATGCCCCTTCCGAGTGTTGCGAAACATTTTGTGCTGCCAGTTTAATACGACTGCCACGAATTACTTCAGCTACTCGGGCCAAGGCCACATGGGAAGGAGCTATCACCACCTCACATCCGGCTCCGACGGTTTGTTCTGTCAAAGCCTTAGCCAACTCCCCCGCCTCAGACGGGGTTTTATTCAATTTCCAGTTTCCGGCAATGATATACCTGCCCATACAAGCTCCTAACTCCTAAATACAATCAAAAAACGTAACTACGCATCCGCTTGCATCAATATCTTTTCTTCAATTTTATCAATTAACCAATCCGGCGAAGAAGCTCCGGCTGAGAGACCGATCCTCTCGTATTGGCCCAAAGCCGGCGGCACATCTTCTTCATCAGCACAATACCAGACAGGAAGTCCGGATTCCCGGGCGATTAGAAACAGCTCCTGAGTATTTGCACTGTGTCGCCCCCCAATCACAACAACAGCATCGACCTGCTCAATTAGCCGGCGCAAAGCCTCTTGCCGGTCCAACGTCGCTTGGCAAACCGTATCTTCGACCAAAATATCTGCACGCTTGGTACGCATTATCTCGGCCACCTGCAAAAAGGTCTCCCTCTTCCAAGTGCTCTGCGAAAGTAATACAACCTTCTCTTTTTCCTCCGGGATGTCATACTCATGCGCCTCTGCCGGCGATTCTATAACTTTTCCTTCTCCGGCAAAGCTGATAAGGCCCCGAACCTCCGAATGCTCAGCATCACCTGTCAAAAGAATGAAATACCCCTGTTCGGAATACTCAATAATCTTGTTGCGAATGTCTCGAACCAAAGGGCAAATACCCTCCAGAATTTCGACCTTGCGGCTCCGCAAAGCCTCATAGTCACTTTTTTCCGCCCCGTGGGCCCGAATCAACACCGTAGACCCTTCGCTGACATCACCCACTCTATCGACCGAATGGAGGCCCAAACCTTCCAGACGGGCGATTTCCCGTTTGTTGTGAATCAGATCCCCAATCGTTTCCAATCGGGCCTTGGGCCTGTTCGCATTTTTGCGGAACTCCTGCTCTGCAAGAATGATGGCGCGCTTCACACCACCGCAAAACCCTAAAACTTCTGCTCGGACTACTTCCATTCGCGACACCCAAAAAATTGGATACTATGTCCTATTTCTTCTTACGACGTTCCTCGCGCTTCCTGCGCTTTGCTTCCGTCGCCAAACGAATTTCTTCGGCACTCTGCTTTACAGGTTCCGATTCCGCCTTTTTCACAATACCCAATTGGCCGGAACTCTTGAGACTAACACTCTTGAGCCCGGAACTTCGTCCCGCCCCGGCTCCGCTACCGGATTTAACCAGACCTTCCTTCCCACGGCGGATTCTCATGTCAAAAAACAAGACCAAGGCAGATGCGATGTAGATCGAAGAATACGTACCCACGGTCACCCCAATAATTAATTCCAGTGCAAACAACTGAACAGAACCATAGGCAAAGAAATAAATCGACAGAACAGCCAACAGGGTCGTCAGGCTGGTAATCAGCGTTCGGCTCAGAGTTCCTGTGACGGAATAATCGACAATATCCTGCAAATTACTGGTATACATCGTCATTCGGTTTTCCCGAATACGGTCGAAGACCACGATAGTATCGTTGAGCGAATAGCCAATTACAGTCAACACGGCCGCAATAGTTGTACCGGAAAAGTCCAATTGAAAAGTACCAATCACTCCGACCAGTATTAATGTATCGTGCAACAATGCGACAATTGCCGCAATCGCGTAGTGTAGCTGAAAACGGTACCAGATATACAACAGTATCAACACCAGAACAGACAACGTCAAAACCCAAGTCTGCCAGCGCAAATATGCGGATTGAGTCGGACTGACCAAATCAGAACCTTCAATCTCCACAATATCCAGAGCCTCAATTTTCTTCCGGCTCTCCTTTTCAAAGTCCGCAATATTACCCTGTTCACTCGCCAGTTTCAGAGAATAACGCTTAGTATTGAACAGGGCACTGTCCACCAGACTCTGCACCTGCACCGGTTTGTCAAACAGGGGCCCGATTTTTTCGCTAAGGGCACGCACGTCCGTGCCCTCATCCGCCCTAACCGTAAAAATGACACCGGAACTGAAGTCAATACTGAAATTGAACCCACCTCGCAGCACCGTCAGCACTGCGAGTGAGAAGATCACGGCCACAGAGAGACTGAAAAATAATTTGTTATACTTGGTAAAACGAATGATCTTCGTTGCAGTCATACCCTAGACCCCTCCCAAACTCTGTTGGGAATTGTTGCCGGAACTTATTTTCCGCCACATGATTGCCAATTTTTTGCATTTGAGTACGTCTGTATTGAAGTCAAAGATCAGACGGGCCACAAACAGCACCGTAAACAAAGAACAAACAATGCCCCAGGCCAGCGTGATCGCGAAACCCCGTATGCCGCCATTGCCGAACAAAGCCAAGCATATCGCCGCAATACCCGTGGTAATGTTGGCATCAATAATGGTCCAAAAGGCCCGCGAAAAACCAACTTCTATTGCCGCTTTGCGGCTTTTTCCGGAAAACAGTTCTTCTTTTATTCTCTCGTAAATAATCACATTTGCATCGACTGACATACCAATGGTCAGAATAATGCCGGCTATACCCGTCAATGTCAGAGTGCTGTTCATCGTCGCCAGAATGGCAATCAGAAAGAACAGGTTCAGAACGAGTGCCACATCGGCAATAAAACCCGCAGAACGATAGTAGAACACCATAAACAGCACCACGGCCAAAAGGCCGATGGCAATTCCGATCAGACCGGAGCGAATACTTTCTTCGCCCAGAGTGGCCCCTACGACACGCTGAGAATCAATATCCATTGCTACGGGCAAATTTCCCGAATTCAGAACATTGACCAAGTTTGTGGCTTCCCGATCGCTGAAACGCCCCTTGATCCGGCCCCCGCTATAGGAACCGCCACTGCCCGCATTATCGCTGATGCGGGGATAAGAGAGCACTCTCTTATCTAGCACGATAGCCATCAAACGGCCCGGGTTGTTGGTAAAAATCTTCTGCTGTTTGGCAGCACCATCCTGGTTCAAATTGTAACCAATTTCCCACTGGCCTACGTTATCCTTGTCCATCCTGGCATTCGTAACGTTCTCACCATCCAACAGGGTCTCAGATTCCAGTACCAGGTAACCGCGCAAACGGTCCATGGCGTATTTGTCTTTTTCGTAATAACCGCGGATCACCTGGCCGGCCGGCAGTTTGTAATCTTTCAACTCACCGGTCTCCGAAAGTTCGCGCGATTTCAACGGATTCACATTCAAATAGCTGCTCAGTTTTTCCGTTTCCTGCTCGTTGACCAGATGAAACTCCAGACTGCCCTTTACTTGGAGCAGAGTCTCCACAACACCCGTGTCTGTCTGCCCTGCAACTTTATTCTGGCTGGGCATCACAATTTCAATTCGCCCATCCTGATACGAATAGATTTCCGGCTCGGTCAGGCCAAACTGGTCAATGCGACTCTGCAAAGAAGCCACAATGCGATTCTGCAAGTAGCCTTCAATTTCCTGTCGCCCCTGGTTGCTTTCAGCCAGCAACTCATCGACCTCGGCGGCAAACTCATCCGGATTGGGACGGACCATGACACTTTGTCCCCCGTTCAAATCCAGGCCCAAGCGCAGCGCACTGTTTTTTCGGCTGCGGTAGACCAAAATTTGCTCCAGCTTGTAATCTTCCAGACTCTCACGCATTAGCTCGCGTCCCGCCTCATCGCCACCGAACATCCGCCCAATGGCTTCTAAAGTCCAGGAATCAGGCTTCTCTACGTCACGGTAATTTTCTCGGTACCGTTTTGCCACATCCAGAATATATGCCTGGTCCTTTCCCAGAACGTCTTTGGCTAAAGCATTCTTATCTTCATATGATAGTTTCTGGAATTCCAGTACATCTGTTTCCGTAGCCTGGCGCAACTCTTCCGCCAAGGTTGTACGAGTCATGTTGGCATAACTTTGCTCTTCATCTGTGGCCACGAAGTACCACCAGATACTCGGATACAAACCCCACAAAGCCAAAGCTATACTCACCAGGACTATGCTAAAGCGAGATATCTTCCCCATAAGTTTATCAACGGTGGGCTAGAGGGCCCCCTCTTCTCCCTTATCTTGCTTGTCATTTTTATCGGTTTTAGCTTCAGCTCCCTCTTTGACGTCACTTTTTTTGGGACCTTTCAGAGCCTCTTTACGTCGTGCAGTCTCATCCTCATCCAAAACTACTTCGGATACCGCAGAACGGGAAAACTCAATCTTACAGTTGTCATCCACCTTCACCACGACCGTAGCATCTGTGACCTTGGAAACCGTCCCCCGTATTCCCCCTGCCGTCACAATCCAATCGCCTTTTTCCAACGATTTTAGCATTGCCTCACGCTGTTTTTGTTTCTGCCTCTGAGGCCGAATCATGAAGAACCAGAAGACTATGAAAATCAACCCCATGAAAACAAAAGTCTGCACCATACTGGTGCCTTCGGCTCCATCCCCGGACCGGGGGGCCGCAAGCAAAAATAAGCCTGCATTCTGAATAGCAAAAACCATATAAAACACTCCTAAAGATCTAAGCCTGCAACTCCAAACTCTATCGAAACAAAACCATTCCAAAACTGCCGCAGCTCATTTGTCCATTGCCCTCGCCTGTCGATCGTTCCATACTTCACGACAAACGAGCAAAAACTTCTTCCATTGCCAAACGCAGCAAGTGGAAAACTGAACAGAGGAAACACAAGGACAAAGGGCACCACATCCGTCTTGTTGCCCATTTTAAAATTTCCATAAGGGCCAACACCTACGGCAATTATCGGTGCGGCGGAATGTACCATCTCTAAGCTATTAGGTCAAGTACCTCCGGGCCTCTTCCACACACTCCAGGTTCTCTACATTCTGTACGTTTTCCAATTTTTATAAGTTTTGTAAGTCTTATTTATTGGTTTATTGGGTAAAAAAAACAACCAAAGAACGCGTTGATGTACTTTAATCGTCATACAGGAGACTCACCGACAAAACAAGCCACCCCGGCACGAACAAACCCGCATCCCAAGACGGAGATCGCAAGGCGACATACGGGCGGGTGCCGGAAAAGGCTCCCTCATTTACAAAATCGTATCTTATGGCAGATATCTACTACTTGGCCGGTTTCCCTGATTTTAAATGCTTGCGCAAAGTATCAATCGGCATACTGAAAAAATCGGTGTCTGCCTTATCACCCAGCATTTTACAAGATCCGCTTATCTGTGCTCCGTTTTGTATGGACAAATTTTGGGTGACGATGTCACCAATCAGTTTGCAATTATTGCGCAATATACTCTTGCCCTCTGCCTCTATATTGCCAAAGACCTGACCATAACAGTCCATGACCCGGCAGTGCACGTTACCGTAAACTTCGCCGCGCCCACTCAATTCCAAGTTTCCTTTCTGTGCTTCAATCGAACCTTCCAGCTTACCGGAAAAATACAGATCTCCGGAAAACGCCAGCTCCCCCCGGACATACGCACCTTCTGCAATCCGGGAAGAGCCTGGACTCTGAGTGCCGGGCTCCATCCCGGGGAGACCACCGGAAGCTGCACCTAAAGTAGAATTAAATGCTCCGGCAATCTTGCCTTTTTGCAAAGAGTTTCCAATACGGAATTTTGCCATGAGTCTCGGCTCCTCGACTGACACACAAAAAAGCAAGCTGCATTGGCCATTTCTGACATCCCGCAGCTTGCTTTAACAAAGATACTTACCTGCCGGCACTACGACAAAATATATGAAACCGAACACCGATCACAATCTATTTATCATCAATCGTATGAACAATGGGCCAAGCCAGTTGTTTCAACTCTTTACCCGCCCGAAACAAGGGAACACCATGGCTCTCTACCGAAGTAATTTCTCCGGTTCTCGGGTTGCGAGCTTTCTCTTTGCCTTTTCGGGTTCGCACTTCAAAGGTTCCAAAACCGCGGAGTTCAATGACTTTATCATCCCTCAATGCGCCTTTCACTTCTTCAAAAAACTGATCCAGAATTAATTTGATGTCTTTCCGATCCAAACGATGCACCTGATTTTTCAGCTCATCCAGAATCTGGCCAACCAGCTCCGCCTTGGTAACTTTATCTCTCTGCATCTGAGGCTCCTCCAATGTATCCCGTCTGTCAATAACTACTGTTTTAATCTGCCAAATCCGGTCTAGGCCAAGACGTTAAGTCTTTTTGCCAAACGAGATTTCTTGCGGGCAGACGTATTGGGGTGATACACTTTTTTCCCGGTTGCAGTATCAATAAGCTTGGAAAACAAACGGAACTGCTGCTCGGCAGTTTCCCTGTTTCCTTCTTTTATAGCGGCTTCAAAAGCCCGAATACTCGTTCGCACACGGCTTTTGGCAATTCTGTTATTATCACGCCGAGTCAGACTCTGCCGATGGCGTTTTCTTGCGTTTAGCGAGTTAGGCAAAACAAACTCCTTTACCTGCTACAGTCTGATAAACTACAGCACAATTCAAATAGTATCTTCTCTGATCCGATTAGAAAAAATCGCTGGGACGACGTTCCTGTTGTTTACAAGAATCACACTCAGCGTAATGCTTCATCTTTCCCGAAGAAAACATAGACTTCATCTTAATTTCACCACCACAAGAATGCAAAACTTTTTGTGTCGATGAGCCTGCACGGGCATTTTTACTTTGCTGGGCCATACCAACTCCCCCTTTTTATTTTCATTCATTTTTGCAAGCAACTATCGCTTTGCAAGTCCGCAAAATGTTCTGTCATGAACAACTGGAAACTTTCGCAACCTTCAGATAGCGGTGGCAAAATATACCAAGGCACAAAAAAACTGTCAATACAGGGCCGGAAAGGTCAAACATCCCCCGGGGCCCCAAAAACCTGCAAAGGGTTTCTTCCCCGGAGGGTTCTTCCCCCTTATAAAATGTCCCCAACCCGACTATCTTTCACTCTCCCGAGCTTCCGCAAGCACCACTTCCGGTTCCGATTCTGCCTCGATACAGGGGGCCACGGAAATACCAAGGGCCTCAGTGGATCCTACCGCTGATTCGGGCAACAGAAATTGCAAAGCTTCAATCACCGAATGAAAATAATGAAAATTCATCGACTCCAGGATTTGTTCCGGAAGCTTCTCTGTGTCACGCTTATTTTTCTTGGGCAGCAGGACATGCCCGAAACCCCGGCGGTGAGCCGCCAATACTTTCTCACGGATGCCCCCCACGGGCAGAAGTTGATCGGTCAAAGTAACCTCTCCCGTCATCGCCACATCCTTGCGCACGGGGCGGCCCGAAAGAGCCGACAACATCGCTGCCGCAATCGTGATACCTGCCGAAGGACCATCTTTGGGAATGGCCCCTTCCGGTACGTGGATGTGTAAATCCTGATTCTCCAGGCTCTCTCCGTCAATGCTGTATTCTTCAAACAATTGCTGTATCAGACTGTAAGCAATTTGGGCACTCTCCTTCATTACTTCCCCGAGCTTGCCGGTCAGGATCAGGGAACCGGAACCGCGTACCTGCCGGGTTTCCACCGGGAGCAATCGACCACCCACAGCAGTCCACGCCAGTCCCAAGGCAAACCCCTTGATCCAACTTTCCTGTAGCTGCTCATAGGGGTCATACTGTGGAGTACCCAGACACTCAAGCAATATTTCCGGCGTGATCTCCCACTTGTGCCCAATCAGCAAATCTGACCAAGAATCAGGACTGTTGGAATCTATGCGACTGAATTCTTGGTTTTCATGTAAGAATGCGCTGTTTCTGGCATAAGAACCCGGTCGAGTCTCCTGTTCTCTCAGAAATGCCCGTACCAACTTGCGAATCAACTTCGCGATTACCCGTTCCAAAGTCCGCACACCGGACTCCATCGTGTACTCACTAATCAACCGGGACAGCGTCTCATCCGGTATTTCCAGACTGCTGTCCGTGATGCCATTTTCTTCCAATTGCTTTGGAATTAAGTGCTTTCTTGCAATATTCAATTTTTCGTAGATCGTATAGCCCGGAATTTCAATAATCTCCATCCGGTCGAGCAGCGGCAGGTCGATTTCATCCAAATCATTGGCCGTCATAATGAATAGACCCTTGGAAAGGTCGTAGGGCAATTCCAGATAATGGTCCGTAAACGAATGATTTTGCTCCGTGTCTAAAACTTCGAGCAGGGCAGAGGCCGGATCACCGCGAAAATCGTTGCTGACTTTGTCAATCTCATCCAGCAGAATCACCGGATTACAAGCTTGGGCTCTGCGAAAGGCCTGGATAATTTTGCCCGGAAGGGCTCCGACGTACGTCCGGCGGTGCCCGCGGATTTCAGCCTCATCGCGCAAGCCACCCAAGGCAATCCGCACAAATTTGCGATTCAACGTCTTGGCAATTGATTCTCCCAAGGAAGTCTTCCCGGTCCCCGGAGGGCCCGTCAGGCACAATATAGGACCGCGCAAGTGACTTTTCCTCCGGGTTGGGATGACCCCATAGGGATCCACCGTCTCTCCCGGACTTGCCTTTTGCTCTTCTTTTCTCTCCTGCCCGGCCTGGAGACTCCGCACAGCCAAATAGTCAAGAATACGCTCTTTAGCCTCTTCCAAGCCATAATGTTCACTGTCAAGGATGGCTTGGGCTCCCATAATATCGACACGGTCTTCCGTGACCTGATGCCAAGGCAGTTCCTCAATTAGTTCCAGGTAGGCTCGCAAAATCCCGGATTCAGGCGAAGCCGGTTGCAGATTTTGCAGACGCCGCAGCTCGCGGCGCACCTTCCCCTGCACCACTTGAGGCAGTTGCTTGCTGTTCAGCCGCCGTTCCAGCTCACGGCTGCCGGTTGGGTCATCTTCCTCTCCCCCCAGCTCGCGTTGGATCTCCTTGATCTGCTCCTGTAAAATGAACTCTTTTTGACTCTGATCCAAGCGTTTACGTACCCGGCTGCTCAGGCCCTCTTTGATCTGGATCACCTCTTTTTCAATGCCCAAAGTGACCCCAAGTTCCTCCAAATGTGTCAGCGAACCCAAGTGCTCCAGAAAGTATAATTTCTGACTGCGCGGCATTTTGATATTACTGCAAATCAGTGACATCAATACCTGAGGGTCCCGTGCATCGCTAACCAACTTGAGCAACTTATGCGGAAGCTGGCGGTTATCGCGCACATATTCGGAAAAGGCCTCTTTAATAACCAGAGAAACCGTAGCGAAGATCTTCTTGTCTTTAAGCCCTTCTCTGGTGTTGCTTTGTCCGCTGTCAAGCCCCCTGTCCCTGACCTTAAAACCAGCCAGCTGAGGCCCGGAACCATTGCTCTGTATAGCTTGCAACTCAACAGTTACAACACCTTCCACCGAGATACGTACCGAATTATCAGGGTAACGCATAAAATTATTGATGTGACACAGAATCGCCACCGGTGCCAGCTCTTTCAGCTCATGACCGCCGTCTTCCTTCTCTCCTTTATAGCAGAGCAGGATATTGTGGTCCTCGGCCAAAGCCCTCTCGATTGCCGCGCGAGACTCCGGTTTACCCACTACCAAGTCTCCCTTAGTATAGGGAAACAATATCGGCTCATAGATCGGAAGGTAAGGCAAAAGACCTGCCGAACTATGCTTACCGGCTCCTTTCCCCCCTTGGCTAGGATGCGAATTTCTGCTGAGCTTTAATTTCATACAATTTCTTTGGCCATGTCGCTATTTTTTGTTCAATTTCTTCACCCAACAGAACAGGCAGGGAAGACTCTTCTTTCTCCACCGATTCTGCGGTCAACACCGTGCATTTTTTGTCCTCCACCGAGGGCAATTCGTACATAGCATTCAAAAGTCTGTCTTCCAGGATCGAACGCAGACCACGGGCACCCGTGCCACGCGCCAGAGCCCGCCTGGCAATGACCTCAATAGCATCTTCCTCAACCTGCAAATCGATATCATCCATACCCATCAGCACAGTGAACTGGCGCAAGACAGCATTTTTGGGCTCGGTCAAAATCCGCACCATATCGCCCTCGTCCAAATCATTCAGATTCGAGGTTATTGGCAAACGCCCAATGAATTCAGGTATCAGACCGAACTTGACCAAATCTTCCGGGGAAACCTGACTCATCAGATTGTCGTGGGCCTTGCTGTCAAGATTCTCCTTCGCCCCAAACCCAATAAGGTTGCGGGCCACGCGGTGTCCGATGATCTTGTCCAAACCGACAAATGCCCCGCCACAAATCACCAAAATATTGGAGGTATCAAGGCGTAACATTTCCTGGTTCGGATGCTTGCGCCCGCCTTGCGGCGGCACAGATGCGACTGTTCCTTCAATAATTTTCAACAGTGCCTGCTGCACACCTTCACCCGAGACATCCCGGGTGATAGAAACATTTTCACCCTTTTTTGTGATCTTGTCGATCTCATCAATATAGATGATACCCCGCTCCGCCGCAGCAATATTGCCATTAGCCGCCTGGACCAGCTTCAGCAAAATATTTTCCACGTCTTCCCCGACATAGCCGGCTTCCGTCAGAGTCGTCGCATCCGCGATGGCAAACGGCACCTTCAGTTTCTTGGCCAAGGTACTGGCCAAGAGCGTCTTGCCGGAACCGGTCGGTCCAATCAGCAAAATATTAGACTTTTCCAACTCGACATCGCTGTCGACCCGGTGGCCCATACTGATCCGCTTATAATGGTTATAAACAGCTACAGACATGACCTTTTTGGCATGACTTTGGCCAATGACGTATTCGTCCAGAAATTCTTTGATTTCTATCGGACCGGGCAGCTCTTCCTTCTCTGCCTGTCCTTCCTGCCCTTCGCTGTGCTCCAATACCGGATCTTCCCCGGCTTCCCGTTCCTCCGCCACCAAATGGCTGCAAGCCAAGATACAGGAATCACAGATGTGTACACCTCCGGGTCCGGCGATCAACTGGTTGATCTCTTCCTTGCTGCGCCCGCAGAAGGAGCAGGTGCGCTTATCGACACCTTTCGTTTTTTTTCTAGCCATAAAGTTATACCTTGATTGTATGCAATTTTGCGGATTGTGCCGAACCAAATTCTAGCGCTGCATTATCTGGTCGACCACTCCGTATTCTACTGCTTCCTTAGCAGGCAAATAGAAATCACGATCCATATCTTTCTCGATTGTCCCGTGTTTCTTTCCCGTATTCTCGGCGACATAACCTATCAGTAAATCCTTCAAACGGACAATCTCTTTTGCGGTAATGGCCAAGTCCCTGGACTGGCCTTCTGCCCCCCCCCAAGGTTGATGCAGCATCACGCGGCCGGACGGCAGAATGAAACGCGAACCTTTCTCACCTGCCGAAAGGATAACGGCTGCCATGGATGCCGCCTGACCAAGGCAAAAAGCTTGCACCTTGGGGCGGATATACTTGATCGTATCGTAGATCGCCAAACCCGCAGTCACCGACCCCCCCGGCGAATTGATGTACAAACTGATTTCTTTCTCCGGGTCTTGCGAATCGAGGAACAAAAGCTGGGCCACCACAGCATCCGCAGATTCATCGTGAATCTGCCCTTGCAGAAACACGATGCGGTCGATCAGAAGCCGGGAATAAATGTCGTAACCACGCTCCACACCGCCTTGTCGTTCAAAAATATTGGGTAAGTAGGGCATATTCCATCCTTTATCAAATGCAGCCTGCTGCTGCCGTATTATCTTTTCTTTGCTCTCGGTGTCGGTCTAAATTGGACAATTCCGCACTCGCGATGCAACTTGGGGATCGTACCTCTTCCGGGGCTCCTGAGCCCCGGACATCTGTAAAAAAGAGACACAACCCCAAAATCCGTTTCCGCTCTCAAATTACCATGTAAAGAAATTGTCGGATATTCGCACCACGCTGAGCAGCCACCCTCCGAGCAACAACCCATCAACCCATCAAGCAAAAATCCTTCCGGCAAGTCACAGGCACCGCCAACAAGACCTGATGACGTATTTTGCATCGAAACCAAATTTACCGGATCTTTCCTGTAAGGTCCCACAATGCGGAACCCACACGAAATGCTTGTCCGAATGCCCGTTAAGAATAGTTTGGAAAGACTTGAACGGCAAGCTTTATTTGCTCCGAAAATCCTCTTTGGTTTCGGATGCCCCGTAATTCTTAACTTGTTGCGGCGGATTTCCTTTCGGGGCACACTACCCATGCGGAAAGAAACGTTGCCGAAGAACCTTTTTATCCCATTCGACGAACAGGAACTTCTGCCCCATCATTTATCATCATTTACCCTCGGCGGACTTCCACATAAATCATATTGATACTGTACCGAACCTTCAGGCTACAGTTGCATACCGGACTGAGACACGACACTGAATAGTTTGCCCACTCACCCCGGTAATCTTATCAATTGAACGATTACACCCTTGCTCCGGTAACTTTGTCTGCTCCCTGCATTTTTGGCATTTGCGCTCATGACCAAGTCCGCCACAGAAAACAGAAACTTGCAACTACTTCTCTCTGCTACGGAAGTTTTTAAATCAAATTCCAGCTAATCATCCTTAGCTAATCACAGAAAAAACGACAGGCCATACAGCAGGAGCTACCTTCAATCCGAAACTCGGGCAATATATGCCCAAAAACATTAAAACTACTTAATTCAAAGGGTCAAAGGGCACAAACCATCCGACAAAATTCGGTTCGACAAACAAGACTTTAGAAAAACGACATTTCTTTTAGTCACAAAGACAAGCTAAAACCTAGACAAAACATACAATTTCCACATAATGCCTGACCATGCTGCATATCCTTGAATTGCCTTTCAGGATTGATCTTAATACCACCCACTGACAGCCGAGGGTGCCCGCCCGTCCGGTCAGGGATAACCTCGGCAAATAAAATAAAAGGACGTTTTCTTTGTCTGCAAATGTGAAGAAGAAGGATCTGGCTACAAACCGCCAGATAAAAGCCCAGGAAGTTTTCCTCATAGATCCTCAAGAAGAAAAAATAGGAGCTGTTCCCCTTCGGCAGGCATTGCAACAGGCGGAGCAGTTGGGCCTGGACTTGGTCGAAGTCTCACCTTTGGCAAAGCCCCCTGTGTGCAAGATCATGGATTACGGCAAATTCAAGTTTGAACAGGAAAAAAGACAGCGGGAACAAAAAAGGCATCAGCACCAGACCAAACTTAAAGAAATTCGGATGCAACCAAAGATCGATGAGCATGATATTGTCTTTAAAACCCGTCAGATACAACAATTTCTCGAAGAGGGCTCAAAAGTCAAAGTTACCGTGCGTTTTCGGGGTCGCGAGTTGGCTCACACCGAATACCTCGGCGATAACGTTTTGAATAAGGTTCTTGCGCACTTGGAAGAAGGTAGCTACAATATCGATTCGCGCCCCAAAATGGAGGGGCGTCTGTTGAGTATGATGCTCAGTGCCAAGAAATCCGGTGTCAAAAAAACCTAAGCTAATTTTGCACTACTTTTCCAAACCACTAACTTTTGCAAATAATATATTCGCTTGTACTACTGCGGATAACAGAGGGTGAACACATGCCAAAAATGAAAACACGGAAAGCTGCGGCTTCCCGATACAAAGTGACCGGCTCGGGAAAGATTGTCATTAAGAAACAGGGCCTTCGTCACATTTTGACTAAGAAATCTGCCAAGCGCAAAAGAAGACTGCGCAAGGGTGCCGTTGTCGATAAAGTCGAGTTCGCAAGAGCTCGTCAGATGATGCCTTACAGCTAGGTCTCACCAAAGGCCTCGCCAATTGAATTTGATTTCTGTTTTATTGGAGTAAGAAATGCCAAGAGCTATTGATGGTACACGCAGGAAGGACCGACGCGAAAAGGTGCTTGAGAGAGCAAAAGGTTTTCGCGGAAGGCCCGGAAAATTGTTGCGCCAGGCAAAAGATGCCACCGCTAAAGCCGGTGTCTATGCCTATCGGGACCGTAAACGCAGAAAGCGCGATTTTCGTCGTCTGTGGATTGCCCGTATCTCGGCGGCTTGTCGGGAACAGGGTCTGAGTTATTCGCAATTCATGGCCGGTGTTATCAAAAATAATATACAGCTGAACCGTAAGGCCTTATCCAATATGGCTATTGAGGATCCCGAGGCCTTCAGTCTCATTGTCCGGAAAGTTCGTCCCCAACTATAGTTGAACGTTGAACCGTGTCCGAACAAAGATTATCTCAAAGCTATTCTGAACATGCCGACAAAACACCGACTTGGCTGTGGATAGGATAGTTTTAGCGTTTTAGTAATAGTTTTTGTCGATAGGCTTTTGCTGCAAGGACTTCTGCTCCAAGATAGGCTACTCCCGAATTCTCCAATTTTTGGATTTGGTCTTGGATTTGATCTCCAATGATGTAGTTCTTGGCACTACAAGCTGATGGCAAGCTGATGGATGGTGTATTATGATTTCACTTAAGCAGTTGCAACAACTTCGGGAGTTGGTTCACCGTGCAGTGGAGCGGCTTCGTCTGCTCGAACAGGAAAATGCTCAAATGCGCCAGATGCTACTCCAATATAAGGGGAATCTGGATGGTTTATCTCAGGAAAATCAAGCCTTGGAAAAAAACCGACAATTAGTCGAGTCGGAAGTCAGTGGATTGCTTGACGAACTGCAAAGCCTGCATCTCAATGACCCCGATCCGGGTGAGAATACAGCATCAGATAACGTGGATAGCACGGATGCCGCATCTGAGACAAAGGCGGGAGAATTGCCTCAGGTCAGCCCCGATGAAAGCCTCCAATTTGTTGAGCAGCGCCAAAGTGTCGACCCCAAACATATCAGTGAACACGACTATGAGCAGTTCCTCCGTCAGTCCGGACAATTGAACGGCGTATCGGAGACCGTAACGCAAGAAGAGCCTCCAATTAAAATGCCTGCCAATCAACAACCCCCAAATTATTCCGTACCGGCAGAGCCCGTCAGCAGCGATTCTACCGGTACGGAACAGGAAGAATTATCCCATTCGCTGGACGTTTCCCTGGGCATGGGAGGTGATAGCCTACTGGCTCTCGAAGAGAATTTGTCCTCACCGGTATCCGGGGAAGACCCTACCGAGGACAACGATCTGGAAATTTTCTAAGCAGAGTAGATACGCGGGCCCAGTCCTGATTGTGACCCTTATGATCTGGGTCACACAGCAAATTTACTCTTAGAATTTCGTTAGAGATCTCCCATATTCTATGGATTTCATGCAAAATCAGTTTCGATTCTCCCTCCTTGGCAGCAATATAGAACTTCGCAGTAACAGCGACTTGGTTTATATGGAGCGGGTCTTTCGTCACTTGGAACAGAAGATGGCCTCGACCCAAGAAGCTCTGAAACTCAATGATGCTTTGAAAACTGCCATCATCACCGCATTTTTACTGGTCGATGACCTGCTGATTGAACGTGCTAAACTGGAAGAGCTTCTACCCCGCCAGGATGGGCTCGAAGCAGAAAAGCTTGTAAATGCCCTTTCTCACGACTTGAAGGAATTGCTTCAAAAGGACAAATAAAGTATACTGTCTTCTGCCTGCTGCGCTCGTAGGGCTCTATTCTCTTGGCTCTAATTTTTTAGCACACGGCATCGTTTCGGAGTGTTGACGTGAGATGCAACCCATTTCCCGATGCATTCCAGGCCTGCCCTCATTGAATCTCTAGTGTTCAAGTGCTCTAGCCGTTCTACGGCGTTTGCGGGTATCACTTTATTGACCGTACCTCATAGTCCGCACTATATGCAAGTGCTGCCTTGTAAAATGTATCTGCCGGGGTGGTGGAATTGGTAGACACCTGGGACTTAAAATCCCATGCCCGCAAGGGCGTGCCGGTTCGACTCCGGTCCCCGGCACAGTTTGTATCCCTTCTTTCCCATAAAAATCTGCATCTATTAGTAGGATGAAAATTTGGCTGGCACCACATGAGTTCGTTATCCCGGCTTCTGCACCAAACGGAGACTGCTGCTCTGCAAAAGCCTGTTTCCTCTTCTGTACACCGGGAGACAAGCTCGAAACTGACGGTTCCCAACCGCTTGACGGTACGACTCCAAGCCCCCGTCATACAAGATATTGGCGGTTTGGCCCCGGGTTTCGTCGTCTTGCTCTCGGGCACAATATATACAGCCCGGGACGCTGCCCACAAAAAGATGATTGAGACCCTGGAACAAGGGGAGGCACTCCCCTTCGATCCGCAAGACCAAATCATCTACTACACGGGCCCCACACCAACTCGCGAGGGTCAGACCATTGGCTCTGCCGGGCCGACCAGCAGCTACCGCATGGACCCCTACACCCCTGCCCTCCTCGAACTTGGACTCAAAGGCTGCATCGGCAAGGGTGAACGGAGCCCGGAATGCATGGCTGCCTTCGCCCAATTCGGGGCCAAATACTTTCTGGCTATAGGCGGTACCGGTGCTCTAATTTCGAAATGTATTCGCTCTTCCAGAGTCATTGCCTACGAAGAAATGGGCACAGAGGCCATTCGCGAGCTGCAAGTCGAAGACATGCGCCTGATTGTCGCCTGACGAACTACCTGCCGGTTCAACCGGCTCACAGAAAGAAGTCTTCGATATCCAAGTCCGGAAATATCCGATTCTTGCTCTTTAACCGACTTAACCAATTGCTGTCAAATCTCTTTTGGGCGAGGCCCTGCAAAATCTCAAATGTATTCCGGATATGCTCATTCGTTCGATCGATCGCATAGTCCCTGCTGGTATCGGACTTCATCATAAAAGCCCAATCCGAAGCGCAGGCTAAAGTGAATTCGCGAACCAGCTGTTTGATTGCTTCCTGCTGATAGGGACCGTATTCGTGGCTGGCATGCCTGTCTTGGCTGTGTATCGACTTCTGCGCCAGAACTACTTGAATGTTTTCATACAACTCAAACAACTGGGGATAAATCCAGTCATTCTGCTGGTCGAGCCAAACCTGAGCATAGCCATCTCTGCCCCAACTACTAAAACAGGGCCGCAGGGTCTGAAAATCAGACTCACGCTGTAAATATCCGCTCGGCGTGATAAACTCCAACGCCGAAGAACCCGTCTGTACTTCCTCATTACTGCGTCGAAACAACTGCTCCAAAAACAACGGACCTTCATTCCACCAATGTCCAAATAATTCGGCATCGTATGCGGCACTAATCAGGGCAGGACACTGCATCAACTGATTTGCCTTCCGGCCTTGGTCAGCCAGATGTTGCAAAAAATTTTGCGCATGCTCAAAAGCCAATAATTTGGCTTTTTCTTCCTGATATACACAGGACTCCATACCACCCGCACCCTGTTCTTTTTTAATACGCCACAGCTTAATACCGGTGTAATAACGCAGACCAAACGGCAATTGCTCGCCCAATACTTCCAAGTCTGCCTTATAGCCGACATCCTGGTAAAAGTCCCGATAGACACCGGCCCCCGGGTAGCCAATGCGCTGATCCCAAATAATCGCCGAACTGGCACGCTCACGAGGGAAAAAAACCAAACCTTCCGGGCTCCGAATCGGGGCAAAACTCCCGTTTTTCGGGAGTTTATCTGTGCCCAGCAAACCATGCAAAGCAATATAAGAGTAAGAAATCCCTTCCTGTACTAAGAGTTTATCCAGATCATCGTAATAACCACATTCCGGAAGCCAAAATCCCAGGGACTTCTGCTTGCCGAAATACTTCTCAAAAGTGACTACCGCCAAACGTATCTGCTGACGAACCAAACAGGGATACTGCCGGAAATTAGGCAGAAAGGCGTGTGTAGCTCCGGTGCAAAGCAATTCCAACATCCCCTTGTCACGGTACTTGCGGAAACAGGGAATTAAATTTCGATGGTAATAGTTCTGAAATAACTCGTAACTATTTCGATAGAACCCAAGATAATTACGAAGAACTTCCCGCTCCTCGTCCGAACACTGCCAGTCTTTGATTAATGTTCCACACAGGGCCTGTTGACGGTTCAAATAATTCAGATAGCGGGCCTGTAAGTTCGGATGGTCCAACATTGCCAACAACGTGGAAGAGAGGGTCATAGCCAGACGACAAGGCACCCCGTCACGTTCCAAACGCTCCAGCATCTGAAGCAGAGGCATATACGTTTCACTAATGGCTTCAAAAAACCAGTTTTCTTCGAGGAACGAAAGGTGTTCCGGGTGGTGAACATAAGGCAAATGAGCGTGGAGCAAGAGACTAAGGTAATGTTTATCACTCATAATACATTGACTCCGGCAAGTGAAATCTCGCTGTTCACGGCCCCTAAAATTAGAATTTTATTGCTTAGATCAGACAGTATCTATAGAAGGAAACGTCACACAGTGAGATTCTGAGCTTGTTGGTATGGTATTCGATAACTCATAAAGCTTACAAATTTTATCAGCACTGCTGACACTATCTTCCGATTGTGTCATTTGTGATTCATATTGCAGCAATTTCGGTTTTAAAATAATGGAGGAACGCGCTAACAATACAAAACGTCGATAATCAATATTGTAGTGGTATAACTCTGCCCAATAGTAATTACAATCATTGCGCAAAAAAACGTAGCGTTTGTACTCGTCACTGTTGACAGAAAAAGAATAGAAGTTCGTTTCTGCCTTGGTCTTACAGTCCCTGTCCCGGGTCAATGTCGCAGTACCGTCAACACCTTGATAGTAGTCCCTCAAATAATTGCCCTGAAATGATCCCAATTTGCACTGACGACCAAATTGGGGCATGGTTGGGCTCTCATGAACAGCAATAGACAGATTCGACCCATCTATTTCTCCCTGAACAGAGTCGGGGGCAGGACTCTTCGGTCGGCCGGAACGTATTTGTTGCAGACGCTGCTCTTCTTGCTGTATAGCACTTTTGATGTCCGTAGAAAACTGCCAGAAAATTACAGCCCATTCCATATCACGCAGAATGAAATGCAGCTTATTTTTGGTCAGGCCCAAACGATCAAAAAAATATCTGTCCGGCAAAGGATCGGCCAAACCACTGGCACGGTCCGGTTCCAGTTCAAATTTGTGTAGCGATTCAACAAGCGGAGATGCCAAATCATTCAACGATTCAGAACGTTGTTCCGCCAAAATCTCAAAAAGTTCATCAACCAAGTCTTCATGCTCGTCACTGTCCAGCAAAAACTCCACATTTTCGCCAAGCTCCTTACCCTCCACCGGGCCCGACAGATTTGCCTCAATGCAAACGTGTCGGACTTCCAGAAAATTCGGTGGCAGAACCCTCAGTCTCATGGCCAATTGAACCAATTCCAGTTGATTTAAATTCTGCAAGCATGTCTTGGTCATTAAACCTTCCCTAGCCGGAGCCCTGACCCTTGGCCGGAATCCCAATCGGAGGGCCCCTCCTGCATGAGTTATACAGCGACTTCACCAAGGTATTCGAATCTGTGGCTAAAGATTCTAGTTGTACCGGCTCTTTTGTTCAAGTTTAAACTATTTTCGTGTTTCTCAACTTTCGATCCAACACTTGATTTCTGTGGTAAACTATAGATAAAAATAGTTATTTTATTATTTATCTGTTTATAATATTTTTATATTAAGGATATTTTAAAATTTATATTATAAGAAATATTTATAATATTAATAAAAAATACTAATATTATCATATTAATCTATATTTTTATAAAAATTATTAATTACTATATATTTTATATATAATCTAGACATATTAGTATTTTATAATTTATATTATCACTTTATTTACAAAAAATTGTACGTGATATTTTATTTCTTTATAATTACACACATAAGATCATAATTTATAAACTGTTGTTCTACACTCTCTTTAGATTTGTGGAGGGTCCGCTATCTTTACCGGAAAGTCATTGTACAATAGTATCCAAACGTGGCTAATGAATAGTACCGCTAAAAATAACCCAAAGTGAAATAATACGGACAAAGGTTCGACATATTTTTCTCCGTAATTTATTTTTTGAACAGATGTTATCGGTGATCTAATAAAACAGGCCATGTAGTACAAATCCCGCCATCGGGCGGGACCAGTCTCGTTGAAAGAATCTCAACCCGGTACATTGTTATAAAATGGCAGAGACTCTTGGCAGACTCTTGGCAGGCTCTTGAAGAGTTTTGGGAGGTATTCGGTGGATGCCGAAAAAATAACAGAAGAGCAAAAGCAAAAAAAAATGCGCAGGGGCAGTTTGAGTCGGACCTTTGCAAAGTTAGATCAAGAGGTCTCCAAGAGCACCTTACAGGATAATCTGAAGGGCCAGTCACAAAAACCGGACTTGGACCCGGATTTAGACCAAAAGAATGACAACAATGATAATTCTGATAAGCCCTTAAATTTTTACAGTACCGACCCCAGAGAAGAGGGCCGCCTGCGGTACTTCCTAAAACAGTTGGCCAAGATATGCCACTTGCGCGGCGACATGATTCCGAAGACTCAGGAATCTTTGTTGCAAAAGTTCTTTTTGAACCACAGGGACCGCCACCATTTACGACAAATGAGTAACGCGCACGCCCTTCGTTCCGAAGAGGCATTGAACAACGGCAACCCCAAACTTGCCCTGCTGGAACGCTTGGAAGCTTGGCACAAAATGCCCAAAGATCTCTCCCTGCTTTTGGATGTGGCAGAAGCCTATATAGAACCCGAAGGCTTTCTGAAGAAACAGGAACGCCGTACCTCAAAAATTCAGGAAATCAGTCAGAAGTCTGTTCGAGGTCGACAGAAGGTCCAGCCCTCCAGACAAAACGGACCATTACAAACAGAGACTGTAGATCGAGCTGCCGAACACGGAGATTCCCTGTCGACACAGGAAGAAAATCGCAGGAGTACTGACAAGGGTACTAACAGAGCTACTCCCTCAGGTAATCAATGGATCAACCGATGGATCAATCTCTTCAACGTCAACGCAAGGGGTCGGGATCAGCATTCAGAGCAGGAAAATACACCACGTTCCAAAATGCAGGCACGCAAACACGCAAAACGGGAACAAATTGCGATTCGCAAGCTACAGCAAAAAACCGCCCGGCGGCTTTTCCGACTGAGTGCCTGGCAGCACCGCCGTCAGGCACTCAGCTACCTGAAAAAGGCCACAGAACTCAGCATTGGGCTCGATAGGCCGGAACTGCAAAATACGGATGACGGGGAAAGCCGGAAAGACAGAACGAATAAAAAAACAGGTAAAAAAACGGAGACAAAGGCCGCCTTGGCCCGTCATCTTCTGCGCCTACAGAAACTGCAACAGAACTACCCTAAAATCAACTGGGATCGATACGCTCAGCGTGTTCGAACTCTCAAGGGCCGCCCCCGCAAACGTTGGCCCTGGATCTTGCTCACATTACTCCTCATAGGACTGTTGGGTGGAACATTCGTTTATCTGCCATGGAGAAATCTGTTCCGCATACCGCGTACCAATGTGGAAAGTACACAACCAATACCCCTACAACTCGGAGAACAAGCCTTGCTCAACAATCCCGTTCCGGTGGAATGGAGTGTGGCTCCTGAGCAGGATCAGGATTTTGCGAAGGGCATCCAGCACTCCCGACGCCTACGGCTGAACCAATACTACGCATACGAAGTCCAGGGCCATATTCGGGCAAAATTAAAGCCCAACAACAGGAGCAGTCTTGCCACCGGGGCGGATCGCTGGCAAAGCCTGCGTCCGGTCCAACCGTTTGACCTTCTGCTCACCTACGAACACGACGGGCAAAAGCAAGAAAAGCGCATCAAATTTTCCTACGGTGCCAAGGACAAGCCCGAAGAGGTTGAACAAGCCCTTGTTATGGAAGGAGATACGGTGTTATTTCGCGAAGTCTTCCGTCTGCCCGGCCGCCCATCCGGCAATGACCGTTTGCGAGCGGATATCGACATCGTGGGAGAAGCACCGCAGACCCAAATCACAAATCTGAACAACGGGGGCTTTGCCCAAGCTCTCCGGAGTACCAACCGGCAGGGCAATTCGGTCCCCACCGTAGCGATGGCATTTCGCAACAAAGTGATGCTTAGTGACGGCCGGACAGTGCGACTGTTGGGCTATGATATAGAGCTGCAAAGCATGACAAACCGAGCCTTGGATCAATTAGAACTGCGCCTGAGCTGGCATGAAGAAGATGGCATCCGCAGCAAAGAAAACTCCCCTGTACTGCTGCAACGCGACTACAACATCGTGTCCGCCGGCGGCACAAACTTGCCGGGCAAAGCCCGTTTGACGAAACGCTTATGGTTAGAGGTTCCCGAAGACCTGAACTATCCGGTGGAAGATCTGACACCGCGAGTGCGCATTCGGGAAAACCTGTTTGCGGAAGAATAGCAAAAGAACAGACAAACAAGACTTCCGAAAGGGCAAAGAGCGACAAAAACGCTTTACATTTCCATCACTCTAATCTGCCATCACACTAATTCTCCGGATGTCGTCTCAAAATAGAACTCGGCAATCTTCTTCGCCATTTCGTCCGCATCTTCCGGCCGAAATACTTTCCTATCGGGAAATTGTCGCAGAAAGGTCAACTGACGTTTGGCGTAATTTCGGCTGTTCTGCTGTATTTTCTCCAAGATTTGCGGTTGCTTGCGGTTGTAGTCCTGCCCTTCCCCGGGCAAGGGCATTCCTTCCGAAAAAAACTCCCGATAACCGATACCTTGCAAACCATGGTCGCCACCCTGATATCCAAGCTTTTTCAATTTCAGGATTTCCCGTTCCAGACCCATCGAAAACATTTCTTCGACTCTCTGATTAATGCGCCGATACAGGACTTCCCGGGGTAATTCCAAGCTGAGGACCAGAGGCCGGTATTGGTTACGAAAGACTTCCTTCATTTGGCCAACTGATTTAGTCTTGTAATCAGAGAACGGCCTGCCCGTCTCCAAAGAGACTTCACAGGCCCGAATCAAGCGTTGTCTGTCATTTGCAGAGATTCGCTGCCGGCTTTCCGGATCGAGAGCCTGCAACCTTTCTCCAAGCTCTGCTGAAGAGAGCTGTTCCAGCTCATTGCGGTATGTGCCGGAGAGGGCCGGTATTGCTGCCAAACCATGCAGAAGGTTTTTGAAATAGAATACCGTCCCGCCGGAAACGACAGGAATATTCCCCCGAGCTGCAATTTGAGGAATGATGGCATCACATTGGCGTACAAAATCGCCGACGGAGAATTTTTCTCCGGGGTCAAAGATATCAACCAAATGGTGAGGAAGCCGCCTGCGCAGTTCTTCAGAAGGTTTAGCACTGCCGATGTCCAAGAACCGGTAAACCTGAATGGAATCGCAATTGATAACTTCAATCCCATTTTCAGGAAATTTCCGCTGAATATAACTCTGTATCTTTAGAAGTACATCCGTCTTGCCGGCGGCTGTAGGCCCTGCCAAAACAACAAGTTTATTAGGATATAACACCATATTTAGTAAATATTTAGACTAAATACCTATTTGGCTTACCTAGCTCTGCTTATTGCGAAACAAGACCTTTTTGCTTAGAATTTCATCCATAGACAATGAAATCGGCTTATTTTGATAGGTTTCCAGTTCTTCACTACCTGTCTTTGTGACTTGGTTGGAGCGTTTAATGACTGCATTAGTCAGCTCGTAAATGTTTTCCTGATAATCCAGGACTTTTGTGATCGGCATTGATTTTTCTTTCATGGCGGGGATTATACGGGAGTTCGGCAGATGTTCAAGCCAGCCTCGTCTCGCCAACTCTTTCCAGGCTGTTTGCAGGTAAAAATCGCAGTATTCCGGTCAAGCACTCTTTCCGATGCGGATATTCCTGACAGGCTATAAAATACCCGGAAATTCCAATCAGATTCTCACAGGGCTAAAAAAAATGTTTCGGAGCGTCTGCCCATATTCTCTACCCATATTTTCTGCCCGTGCTCCTCCCGTGCTCCTGCCAGGCTCTATTCAATACCGCTCGGGCCGTCAAAATTCCGGCCAAGAGTTTTGGCCATTGGCAGCGAAGTGAGATTGAGGCATACTTTGCCGCATTGAACAGGCCTGAACAAGAATGCTCCGGGAACGAATAAACAACAATGACAAAAAAAGAACGCGCCGAGTACATACTGCAAGAGCTGGAGAGCCGATATCCTTCGGTACCCATTCCGCTTGACCACAAAGACCCATACACGCTACTCATAGCTGTGTTGCTCTCGGCCCAGTGCACCGATGTGCGGGTCAACCAAATTACCCCGCTGCTGTTTACCAAGGCTGATAATCCATACGATATGGTAAAGCTAAGCATCGATCAAATAGCGAATATCATTCGACCTTGCGGCCTCTCTCCTATGAAGTCACGGGGCATTCACGGCCTCTCCCAAATTTTAATTGACAAACATCAAGGACAGGTACCACAAAGTTTCCCGGAATTGGAAGAACTCCCGGCTGTGGGCCACAAGACGGCAAGTGTGGTCTTGGCTCAAGCATTTGGCTTTCCGACTTTCCCCGTGGACACTCACATACATAGGTTGGCACAGCGTTGGAAACTCAGTTCCGGCAAAAATGTTACACAAACAGAGGCCGATCTAAAAATGATCTTCCCCCAAGAAACTTGGAATAAACTCCATCTCATGATGATTTGGTATGGCAGAGAGTACTGCACCGCCAGAACCTGCCATGGCTTGACCTGCCCCATTTGTAAAATGTTGTTTCCCAAAAGAAAAACCGCAGTGACGTTAAAAAAATAAAGTAGAAGATTCTCTAAGATTTTACCTAAAAGTTCCGAAAATGGAGAGGATCTGTTATGATTTGGACAGGAGCTGCAAACACTCTTGGGTGCTTCTAAAAGGTCTCTTTCGGAGTTGGAGAAGGAGACCTTTTTGTGATAGCGAGGTATCGGGCTGCAAAGCAATACCTGATTACCCTATAAAAGAGGCCGCGTTTGGTACGAAATCGGACTTTTGGAGGTGTACTTTTCGCATCTGTCTCATGGACCGTAAAGGATTCAAATATAACGTTAGTTTGTCAGACATCTTACCTTTGCCGCGCTGGAGCTCGTTTTGAAATCGGTATTTAAATCACGTACTCTTTGGCTGCTGTTGTTCCTCAGCCTCTGTTCCGGTAAGTTGTTTGCGGTTCAGTTTACCTTGGCTTACTTTGACAAGTCCGTCTATTACACAGATTCAGAAATTCGCATCAAAGCGATCATCTACAATGACAGCAATGAGGCCTTCTTTTTCCGGACAGCCGACAATAGGGTCTTTAACCTCAAAGTCAACGTCCGCACTTTAGATAATAAAACACTAAAAGAATCAGCTGATTACGCTATGTTACAGAATAGCAACAGGCCCTACTTTTACCGTGATATTTCTCTGGAACCGGGTGAAGAATACGCATTTGTCTTTACTTTAAATCGCTTCGTCAAGATTAACGACCCGGGAATCTTCATTCTTGGGGCCACCTACTCTACAGATTTGACTGAGCAAAATACGATTGAATCCAATAAGCTCTATCTCAATGTTCGCCCGAGGGTGACAAATCGGCCCGAATACTATGAGCGTATTGACAACCAGACTCAGGAATTATTGACTCGCCAGGAATTGGGACCGGATGAGGTTATCTCCTATACTCTACGGTCTTTGGTGCGGCAATACTGGAACCGATACTTTCTCTACCTTGATCTTGAGTACCTGATTCGTCAGAGCAGCTATTACTATCGCCGCTTTATAGCATCCAACGAACAGGAGCAGCGCAAGCTTCTCAACAATTTCCGCAGGGCGGTGGTTGAAGGCGCGATTCCCGAAGTCGCGGCCATGACCGATGTGCCAATTCACTTTGAGGTCATTCGGACAACGTACACAGAAAAGGAAGCGGAGGTTGTTGTCTCCGAGAATTTCCAACGGGACGGCTACGAAGAATTAGTCCGTTATACCTATTATCTCCACAAAAAAGACTCAATCTGGTACATCTATCGTATCGCGACCCAACTGGTTCGTGACACTTTTTAGATTCCTTTCCCGGATTTCCGCAAAACACGCTTCAATATGTCCTGATTAGCTGAGTCAAGAGGCTGGAAGGCTCAACCTGCGTTTCCCGGACTTGAACCGAAAACTCCAAGGCCGCCCGACTGCCGATGAAGCAGAGTCGCTGTTTAGCCCGGGTAATGGCGGTGTACAGCAGGGCCTGTGACCAGGGATTGAAGCTGCCCTCTACTGCCGAAGCGTGCCCACCGACCCCTAAAACGGGCTCGGGCTCAGGCAATAGTATACATACACTGTCGTACTCCGAGCCTTGACTTTTGTGGATCGTCTGAACAAAAGATGCTTCACAGTCGGCCAATTGAGTCAGGGGAACCAAACGATAAGCTCCCAACGTAGTGGTCGCGACAACTGTTTTTGCCTCCGAAGCCTGTACGCCATCTGCGACAAAGACCCCGTAATGCTGTGTCCCGAAACGAAAGCAAAAACCTCTGTCACCGTTGAATAAGCCCAACTGATAGTTATTTCGGGTGATCTGGATGGGACAACCGTGGAAAAACTGCAAGCCGTACCGACCGGAAACGCCGCCAGCCCTCCCAAGCCCTTCCCGGGGGGCTTCCCTTCCAAATTCTTGTCGGACTTCTGCCCCGTATTGCAAAAGCATTCGATTGATCGAGCCTGCTCCGATCGGGCCGCGTTGCAACGGGCTGAGTATACTATATTCTTGCATCCACTGAAAATAATCCGAGATTTGTCCACAGCTCTGCTCCAAAGTTTCGCCTCTCTGCAAGCTCAGAGGCGCGAAACCGTCTGCGCTCGCAGGTGTAGCAGATCTCGGCTCGGGGCACCAATCTTGCCAAAGATAACGAAGCAGTTCCTGCTTTTCCAAGCCGTTCCAAGACCAGCCCCCTCCCTCCTGTCCGGAACCTTTGGACAATTGGGAGCCCGACTGCAACGAAAGATTGTACCGACAGACCGCCGGGAAGCCTTCTGTCCCGGGGGTTTTCGGGTTGTGGTGTTCGGCCTCCGGAATGGCACAAAACTCTTGGTGCCGGCCTCCCAGCAGGCATTGCCCCAGTTGTCGAATTTCATCGACCGAGCGATAACTACCCTGTAGTCGTACCAAACATTCCGCCAGCTCCGAGCCTGCTCGTGGCCGGCTAAGCCCCGCAAACAAATCTTTCCAGAAGGCCCCCAAACCGACCGGAGGCAATTGATCGGGGTCCCCGACAAAAATCAAACGAGTCTCCGGATGCATGCGCATCAGTAACTTCCAAGCCATTTCACTGTCCAGCATAGAAGCTTCATCCAGCACCAGAATGTCCGGCCTCAGCAATTTTAAGCCTCTGGCATTACGGTAATTTTTGCCGGACAAAGTCGCGCTGCGGTAGAGCTCGGCACCCGACCATCCCAGATTTAGCAGTTTGTGCAGAGTTTGAGCCTCCGGCTCGGGGCACGGTTCGCTACTTCCCACTTCTGATGCCGCATTGGCTTGGCGCAAACTCTCCAGCATGCGCCGAGCTGCACGTGCTGTCGGTGCGCAAAGTGCAATTTCCAGTTTGCGCAGATCATTCCCGGCACGTTGCTCCCCTCGCTGCAATACCTGCAACAAACCGGCCAACAAGGTTGTTTTACCGCTCCCCGGCCCGCCGGAAATCAGCAGCAGACGTCTGTGACACAATTTTTCCAGGCAGGACCACAATAGTTCCCGGCTCTGTGGCAGAGCCTGTCCGGATTCGAGCATTTCTTCCAGAGTAGAGGTTATCTGTTCCGGCTGCTCCAGCAAATTTTGTTCTTGCCCATTTTGTTCTTGCCCATTTTGTTCTTGCCCAATAATCGCGAGACCCGAAATGGGCTCCGCCATCATTTCCCTTTTTCTTTCCGACCCCATCGGGGCATCCTGTGACAACGTAACCTGAGACAACGTACCCTGTGCCAGGGAACGCTGTCTCAGGCTCTGCCACAGACTCAATTGCAAGCTACCCAAACGCGAAAGACTGAAACACAACTGCTCTGATGAGCACCAGTACCAAAAGTATATGGGAAATTGGGCACAGCGCGGCAAAGCCGCAGGATGAGTGACAACCATCTCGGACAGCTCTATCCGACGAAAACCCGGCAAGAGCCCGGTTTCTATACTTTGGCGGCACAAGTCTCGCACGGTATCGGGGAAGCGAGATAACAGCGGACCAGTTTCCCTTTCCCGTTCTAAAGATGATGGAGCAAGACTCAACAATACAGTGTGCAATTCATCGAGTCGAAAGCAGAGCTGCCCCTCCAAACTGCTGACGATACTGTTTTCGGACTCAGACCGACCCCACTCTTCACCGCGCAGATCACCGGAAGCCAAGGCTTGAGCCGACAAGAGACTCAGAGCCAACAGACCGACCACATCCACTTGTTCCGATTGTTCTACACGATCCCGGCTCCTGCTTGGCGGGTGGCTGTCCTTTTCCAAGTCGGCAAATAACTGCGTCCGATATTGACGGTAGAGCAACCGGTACAGCGCAGGCAACTTGGCAAACTTGGTGAGGCAGGCATTCTCCATCCGAAGAAACGCCGGAGTACCGGCCTCTTTTACTTCCGGCCCATCTCTATCGGTCCGTTGCCTATCAGTCCTTTGCCTCTCTATCCTTCCCCTGTCCACCCTTCGCCCCTCTTCGGCCCGATTTATACTGTCTGCCACACATCTGCTCCGCCTTTACTCTCAAAATTCCCGAGTCTCGGCCGGCAGCCAAACAATATCGTGACTCAGCATCCGGTTATCATCGTCAAAGATGAAATAACCGCGAACCCGGCCGCCTTGCAGCACATAGGGCAGCCACAAAGCATCGTCATCCCACATTTGATGCAATGGCAGGCGGTCTCGCTTGCACCAGAACGGAATGGCCTCTTCACTGGACTGAGGCTCCCCACTCCACTCGTCCGTAAAGTATGCATAGCCACGCATCCGCACACCGTTGGTAAAGTGAAAAAATAAATCTGCACGAAGGCAAAAATTGTGCGGTTCCACCGCGATCTCCTCACAGCATTCCCGCACCACACACTGCTCCAGGCTTTCGCCATTTTCCAACTTGCCGCCCGGCCCGCTGATCAGACCGTGGGCATAGGCACTCAACCGTTTAATTAGCAGGACTTCGTCCGTTTGACGATTACTGATATAACACAGTACGGCATGAACTGTCGGTTGCCAATGCTGCCAGTCTATGTCACCGACAGAGGGCAGACAGGCCAAACTCCGGGCATATTCGGCACATTGCCGGATGCGCTGCTGCGCTGCTGTCTCCTTCATAATATCTACTTCTCTCCCCACATTTCCCCCGGAACCCGGATTCTGGCCGGATTCACATAGACCGTCCACTCCAAACTCAGAGCTTGACCGGGCCGGGCCAAGCTCTTGATAGCTCTTTTTGCTTTCTTTACAGGACTCCGGATTTCCTATCATACAAGCTCATCGCCCAAATATTTCAGGGTTTTCTCCCAGCCGTTCCCCTGCTTGTCGCCAACCTTGTCACTCTCTTTCAGAATTTCGGAAGGCTTTCTGTCCCCATTATCGAGACCATCGCCTTCGGGCCATTTCGGACTATGATCTCCGTACCCTCATCCAAGAGCCCCGGAGCCTCCACCGGCTCATTCTACACCTGTTTGCAACCATCGATCTGTAAATCCTGCAAACGCTTCTAATGGCGGCAAATCACAAAATCACGGGCATACACTTCCCGACCAAATCCCTACCCTTGCGGTTCTGCCACCACTAAGGCGTAAAGCCGAACGAAAAATAATGGGCCTGCAATTTCTCAGTAGAAGAACCGTCAACAAAGGATTTGGAAGTATCTACACTCGGCTGTAGCAATATCCGCAGCTCTTCTTTTGGCAATGATTTATTACTGCTAAGACGAAAAAACAGATGCCAGGGAAACTCCTGTAAATCCTGATAACTCAAGTCCCGTTTGGCCAGTTGAATACCTTCCCAAGCCAAGGACAGAGTCATCTGATAACGATAATTTTTGAAACGGTCACCACTTTGTATCAAACTCTGGTAGCCCTGTAAATCCTTCTGAATAGCAAAGTAAAAACCAGGATCCGTGCGCAGCAACAAAGTGACCCGGTTAAGTGCGCGACCCAGTTTAACCCGAAGCTGATACAGAGCCTCCTTACCCTCATTTCCCAGAATCTGATCAATAGTCTTCATTGCCCATTCGTAGAACATCTTGGCTTGCTCAAGCAGAACCTGATCTTCCAGCCTCTTGCCGGTTTCAATAGCCTGTTCCAGCAATAATTCATCTTGTGGCGGCAGGTAATTTTTGAGCAGTGGCCTGGGACTGTAAATATCCACCTTAGACAAGCTCGGCAGGTACAAAAACAGCATATCGCCGATGGGGAACGCCCGAGTTCTCTGACCGGGCAGCGGAACCGAAAAAATATTTTTTCCGCTCAGATTAAAAAACGTCAATATATTATGAAAAATGGCATAAAAAACTTGGGGGCTCTGATTTTTGGATGAAGCGATAGCACCAACAATACGCGGAGTCTTTCGATAAAATTCCTTGGGAGGAATGATCAAAAGCGGCGGCAAACGATTACTACGTATATCTTCCGGAATCTTTGTCAGAATCAGGGCACTGCTCTCACGGTCATAATAAAGAATCTGCTCATTGGGCAGAAGCTGTGGGTGCTCTGCGTTTTCAATGCCCTCGGCAATCAGCTTGGGAGCTTCGTCTTTGAGGATATCCGGGTACAGCAAGGCTTTCTGATCCTGGAACACGATCAGTTGTCTGCCATATAGCCGAAACTGTCGACCATTTTTCACTTCTTTGACACCGTTTAGCCACGCTCCCAAGTGACTGTTATACAAAGAAATTACACCATTAGGAGCCATGGCCAGCAGCAAGTTTGGACTAATCAAATTGTACTGCCCTGCGTTATCCTGCCAGCGGTCGGTCTGGCTGTAAAACAAGCTGAGCAGAGTATCCTGACTGGCAGAAAGGTCGCTGTTCAGAGACAGGTAGCCCTTGATAAAATAAAAATGGAGCTGCCCGTCAGGACCCATAACGATATTTCTCAGCTCGCCCCACTTGGCAATGCTACCCCAAGGATCAATGAAAGTGTTTAAGTCTACGGACCGTTGATCTCGAAATAGTCCATCAGTCGAGTTTTCTGTCTGGGCAGTCAGCGACACGAACGGAGACAGAAGCACAGATAGTGCCAAAATCACCGGATACAGAACAAAGACCTGACGAATGAAGCGATACGAAGAGGACATAATTGGGCTACACGCTCCCCGGGGCCCTGAAGGGCCTTCCGCAATAGCCACCAGTATTCCGGTTCTGCGGACCGTCAATAACATAGAGAAGGCAGAAGCTTAACTACCCGTTACCGGCGCGACTGCGCTGTCGGTTAAACACCTGGTCGTTGGCATCAAATATACTGATGTTGCTATCTTCATCACAGTTTGCCAGAGCATACCGCATTTCGTCCAAGACCGTAGCAGGTTCAATATGGCTGCGCTCGGTGCTCACTCCGGTAATACCCATTCTCAAATTTTTGAGATACGATGCCGGTAGGCGGCTTGCCGTACTCTGAAGAGCCTCAATACTCTGTTGAATATTGTCGCCGGGCAGGAAGACCGTAAGGCCCCTCTCATGATTCAGGACAGAGGCTTCCGGGAACAAATCCTGCTCAAAAGATGCCCGCACAATCTCAATATCCTCATCCGGAATTTCCAGCAAAGCAGCTAAAAGATGCTGACGGCTACTTTCTCCAACGATTTCGGTACCGGCCTCCTGCTCATTCAGAAAATTACTCAACCAACTCAGAATGCCGGCTTCGTCTTCCTCGCTAATCGTAAACGTGACAAACGGGGCATCAGTGGCAACCTCGCTCTCTTTCAATTCCATAGCCTGTTCTTCAGCAGCCATCGAAGCCGTAGTCGCTATTTGAGAGAAAATATCCGCATTGAGCTCTTTATCAATGGGTTCAAACTCGTCATCGCCCAAGCCCTCGTCCAGATTGACCACCAGTTCATCATCCAGATTCAGTTCTTCCAGAGAAGGCAGGTCTTCCAAACCGGTGAGGTCAGTCGCCATCTCCGGCGCGGGAGAATCGGCTTCATCAGCTTCGTCGGCATCCGTACCAACCTCCTCGTCCGAACTCTCCTCCAAGTCTTCTAACGAACCGGCCAAGGCTATCTGCGTTTCATCCAATCCGAATCTTTCGTCATCACCTCCGACATCTGCATCATCTTCAGAGTCGGAAGTACTATCGTTAAAACGGAGATCAATATCTTTATCTCCGCCGTCGTCTATATCATCTGTCGGCCCCAAACTGGCAAAGACATCATCGAGATCCTCTTCGTCTGCTTCACTCTCCGTCTTCTCATCCCCATCGTCCCACGGGTCATGCAACTCCTCCGGATCTTGGCCATCATCAGTGTCGGCAATACCCCCGGAAAAACTCCCGGAGTCCAAAATCCGGTCAAATTCGTCATCGAGTTGGGCCTCAGAAACTTCGGAATCACCTTGCCCTTCCCAGCCTGTCTCCGGCAAATCTTGTGCGAACCAACTGTCTTCTGTCTCTAGTGATTGGTCTTCTGTCTCGAACGATTCTTCACCCTCATTTTCGGTTTCATGGTAGATTTCATCTTCTTCCGCAACCGATTGCAGGGCCCAGGCTGTTTCCATCGGATCCCGCTTGGGAATGATTAAGAAAGCCAAAAAACTCAAAATCAGTAGGGCCAAAATAACTATAGTGTCAAACTGAAGGACATCTTTGATCAGCTGGACAGGAAGCCGCTGATACAAAATTTTGACACTGGCCTGAGTCTGACCGGGCAAATGAAGATCGTAACTCTGTTCTTCGTAGAGAATGCTGTTATACTCATACCCCAAGTCTCTTTCCCAGTTTGGATTGGGATCATCCAGAGGGTTTACACTGTCAAAACGAAAGCGATTTTGCATTACATTCCGGGCATCGACAATAGTGATGACCTTGATCAGATCACTAAAATCTTCCATCGTTATTTTGACATCATTCGTAAAATTTGTCGCTGTAAAACTACCATTCTCAATATAGCTGTTGTTGATACGGTCAACAATATGCTCCGCATAAGCCTTTGCCTGCCTGGCCAACTGAAGCCGCTGAACGACAAGGAAGGCAACGGAGCCGAGGATGAGAACCAAGAGCAACAAATAGGTAAATGCTGTAAATATTTTCACGTTTGAATTCTTCATATTATACGTTCCCAAATATCAGTACTCCCCCTTATCAGGTTCAGACTATTACTAAAACAGAGGTAAAATTATATTTCAATTTTAATAATGATACTTCCGGCAAAAGATACCCCTATATTTTTCAACTGCCGCAAAATCCTTTCTGCTTCTTCCTTGCTGGTGTATAAACCCACACGAACCCGATAAACCTTCCCGCCACCGCCATTGCCTGTCTGGACGACGGATTCCAAATGGTTTTTCGTAAGCTGCTGTCTTATATTATTGGCATTATCCAAAGAAGAAAAGGCTCCGACCTGGATCCAATAGCCAATTCCCCCCACCTTGCTCTGCAACAGCAACGCATCCTGGTCCACAGTACTCCCAAGATCCTCGGAGACAGGAGGAACCCAAGCAGGGCGCGCTATTACTTCTCCGCGAGGGGTTACACTGCTCACCGGCGAGGACCGGGAAAGACTGCCGGCAGGATTTGCTCCATGGCCCTGCCTCGAAACACCGGAATTTTCGGAACCTTCCCCCACCGTCTTTTCAGCTTCTTTTGATTCCCCTTCCGTCACCGTCTTGCCGGAATCTCCCGAGTCAGCCATTGCCTGGTCGTACTCCGTTGCATCGGCAAGGGAATCCGCCGAATTAGGACGAAAAAATAACTGGTAGACAATCCCCATAATCACTAACGCCATCAGAAGCAACAGGAATACGACTACGGTCTGATAAGGGCCCTGCCGGCTCCACTCCTGCCCGGAAGCACCCCCTGCCCTGGCGGGAGCGTCTAAACCGGAACGGTTTTGCTGAGGGCTGCCTGCCGATTTGTAGTGGGAATGGTACGGCTCGTTCATTCGGCCGGGCTGCACATGTGCAGAGTTTGCTGAGGCGACTTGCGGCGACACCTGTTTGTCATATCCACCCTGACCTTGGTGGCCGGCATAATCAGCGTACCCCGACTCGGATTGAGGTGCCCCATGTTCATATGCCCCTTGTTGAGACGTCCCCGGTTGAGATATCCCCGGGCTCTGCTCCGAGGTATGGGTTTCCGGCAAATATCGGGGCATACCATGATCATCATGATCCGTCCCTTCCCGATGATTTGGATAATAATTGGGATTTGGATAGTGATTTGCATCCGGTCGATCTGCTAAAATCGGTTTTACGCGGCGGCGTGCCTGCAACGGCAAAGAACCTTCCCCATTAGTCCCATTAGGGTTTTGTGCCGTACCGGAAAACGGACGGACAGCACTGCTTTGCGGCGGGTGAGGGAGCCGGTCTTCTGATACTTTCATGACGATTGCCCGGACTCAAACATGCACCGAAGCCGAGGGATTTGTCGCAACTGTTGAATAACATTGACCAGTCCATCCTCTCGGCGCATTTTCGCATTTTTTATTCGGAACACCGTAGCTTGGAACTGTGATGGCACTTTGAGCCCCCGCTGGGCCCGGTTGCGGCGTAAAAACCCGAGCAGGGAAATCTGCTCGCGCTGCCGCGCTCGCCAAACCCGTAACCACAAGGGCGATTCTACCCACAGAACCAAATCGCAAAGAGGCAAAAGGCCCAGTTTTTCCAGAATGGCGGCATTGAGAATGAAATTCCGATGACCGGGATGATAGTCCATATGCTTCGTACGTTCCCCTGATACGATATGAATTGTACCACCATGGCTTTCCAGCTCTTGTAACACAAGCCTTCTCATCCACGGATGCAAGATTCCCTCCAGCTTATGCAAGGCGGCCGGATTGCGAAAGACTAAATCCCCCAATTTTTTGCGATCAATCGTTTTTTGTACATTTTTTGGGCCGGACCGATCCGCCAATTCAGGAAACGCCTGTACAATCTCCCAACAGTTATGCTCCAATGCCATGTGTCCGATAGCGTCCAGATTGATTTCCCGGCAACCTTGATTTTGAAAAATCGCAGACAGAAAGTCCTTTCCCGAACAACTTTTACCTGTTATACCAATAAGCAATTGACCAGACTCCCGGGATTCCGGCGCAAGACGATCCCCTTGTCACTTTCATCTCAAACCCTACGATCGTTTTCGTCCGGGCGAAAACAACCGTCAAATTCGCAGCTTGCCGGAAGTTCCAGTATATCGCAGGCCTGCCGGAGCTCCATCCCCTCCCAAACCACATCCTGCAAAGGCTTGAGCAAATCTCTCTCATCACAGAGCAGAGAAGCCCCTGCCAGCCTGCCCTGCCAGTCCGAAAAAAACTGGTAATAACCCCTGTCACACAAAAAGTGTCTTTCCCGACATTCCACTCCTTCTAAAGACGGTGCCAGAAACAAGACCTTATCAGCCACTTCAATTTTGGTGCGGTAGGGTTTCCGCCTGACCTTTGCAAGCTCCTCAACGGCAGAACCCTTTGCCAGTCGTACCGCATTTAGGCCGGCAAGTTGGCCCAAGTCCATGGCTTCATGCCACAGAGTACAACGTTCAAGACCCTTACCCGAATACTCCAGGTTGTCGCCGCAGACAAACACATCCGGTCCAATCAACAAATTATCCTGCGGAACCCTGTCCTCCGGGAAAAGTTCTGTAGCCGGCTTTGTTCCGAAACAACAGATGACTAAGTCAAAATCTTCGAGCATGGAGCCGGAAAACCTGGCAATGCGCTGATTCCAATGGCACTGCACGGATCTAACTTCCAAATCACGCCTCAAATAGGCACTGATATAGGGCGATTTTAAACGTGCTAAAGGAGCATCATTCGGGTCAATCAGGCTAACCTGTTTGCCAAGTTTGAGCAGCTCGTAGCAGGTTTCCACGCCCTGGACACCGCCACCCAACACAGCAATATTTTGCAAAGACTTCAATTGCTCCTGCAAAGCAAAAGTCTCCTGCTTGTTGCGATAGAATTTTAGTTTGGAGTTCTCTTTTGTCGGTTCGAAATCCGGTGAGAATTCGTAGCGGGCCCCGGTAGCCAAGATAAGGTAGTCGTAACCATACACCCCATTTTCTGCCGTGGCCAGCTTCTTGGCATAATCGACCTGAATCACGGTTTCTTCAACCAGCTCGATGCCATAGAATTTTTGCAAATCTTCTTTGGTTGCGAGGGTGAAATCATCCGGGGCAAAGCCTGTGGCAAAAAACTTGCTCAAATTGGTTCGCTTGTACGGCTGATAAGCCTCTCCGTTAATCAGCGTAATGGACGATTTTCTGCTTTGACTGCGGATACTGATTGCGGCAGTAAACCCTGCAATCCCGGCCCCAATAATGAGATAGCGGCTTTGATCTTCCATGATCAGGCTTCCTCGTCCAAGAGGATGTGAAACTCTTCACTGTCTTCAAGCAGGAAATCGCTCCAGTCCGTTTTCCGGTCCCGGCTACCATCGTTGGCAATGGCACTCAGATTGATATTGAGTACCGGTATGCCTCGGTCTGCCATAATTTTATCGACTTCAGGTACATTCTCCTCAGGCTTTGTCTGCTCCCCTTCCGGTTTCCCGGACTCTTCAGGCACTTCTTGCGGAAGATCTGTCGGCAAACGGACAATATCCATGTCCGTCAGTACTTCCGGATCGGAACTTGAATCGAAGCTTAGATCAGTATCCGGGTCGGAACCCGAATCAACCAACCCCTCCTGCTCGTGCCCTCCGGACTCCGCAGCAAAAAAAGGAGCCTCAGAGCCCGGCTTCGGTGCTGCTTCCGGGAGTGCCGGAAGGGCCATCGGATTCTCCGGAATCTCCATTATCGCAGAGCTGCCACTATCCGAAAATCGGTCGTGCATATAATGCAGCGGGTCGCCGGAATCTCCTTCTTGTGGCATTGCCTCTTTCGCTCCGAAATCAACAACTGAAGACAGCGAACTCAAAGATTCCGAAGACTCCGGAAATTCTAAAGGTTCTGTAACATCAGCAACAATTTGCCGGACTTCGTCCGGGGTTTCCGGAGCTTGCTCCGGATCGGCAGATTTCGTTTCGGTACCACGTCCGCCGGAGATCCGTGACGCAGGGCGCCGACCACCGGTCATGTACATGGCCGTATCCACCCCGGGCAGCTCAAACGGATTATCCGGCAACTCCAAACGGTTTTGCAACCCTGGAGGATCTCTGTCTTCTTCTTCCGGCCTCAGGAGGTGGCCTTCTTGCAGTTCCTGCCTCTGGCTGGCAGCCAACTCCAGCTCTTCCAGATAGCTTAATTCTGTCAGTAAGTGCGATATTTCACTGCTCAACCGCTCGTCCAAAGCTTCCGTAGGATTATCAATGGGTTGGCTCTCCAGCATTGCGAGGGCCTGATCTGTTAAATTCTGTCTGTTGTCCAACAAAGTAGATGCTTTTTCCAACTTATCCTTACCGTGTCCGGCAGCTTTGCCACCGGGGAATTCTTCCGGCTTTGGCCCCTCTGCCAGCACCTCGATGATTTCCCTGGTAATGGCATCCTGATCATCCAGGTATGCCGCCTTCTCGTTTTCCTCTCGTATCCGCTCAAGAATATCTTCTCCGGCAGGAGCAATACTCCCTATCGAATGAACATCAGGCTCCGCCTCCACAAGCTGCGAAGTATCGGGAAAAGATAGAGGATCAGAAGCAGAAGCAGATGTGGAAAAATCCTGCTCGCAGGCGGACTCATCGGACTCATTCTCTGCACTTTCGAGGACCTCAATCGACCCGGAATCCGGCAGAGTGCTATCCCCACTTTGAGACACCGGTTGATCAGCCTCTGTCTCGACCTCTACATCTGCCTCGGTCAAAACATCCGGCTCTGCACCATCATCAGAGACTTCGGCATCCGGAAAACCCCGGGCTGACAAAACATCATTGTCTTCATCATCAATCGGTGGAACGACTTCTGCTCCCACACTATCTGAGCCCGGAAAATCATCTACTCCACCCTCTGTATTCTCTGCGTCCGACCCTGCCGAAGACTCTCCCCCCAAACCCAGGGAAATCCGAACGGACTCCGAAGCCTCCCCAAAGATCAAACCCATCTCTTCTGTCACTCGGCAACTCGCCGGCTGACTCAGGGCTTCTTCGGCCTCCAATTCTTCCAAAAGGTCAAAACAGACTCTTCTCTCCGGAACACTACTCACCCTACCCTGTTTCGGTTCGTTTTCCGAATATTCCTCTTCTAACCCTGTCTCCATCTCTTCCAAAGTCCCCTGCGGCGGAAACTCGGAGGCTTCCTCTTCCCCGTCCCGGGCATCCTCGGACAACCGGGAAGATAATGATGCCTCAGAGACAGAGTCTTCGGCTTCGGCCGGTTCGTCATTCCAATTATTCGTATCTTCCAAATTCTCTGTGACTTCTCCAAATTGCTGCGAACCGAAAGATATTTCTTCTTCTTCCGGTTCTTCCACCATCCCTTCGTTCCCCGGCTCTTCAATCCGGGAACTGCCCCAATCCCGAAACTGTACTTCGGTCAGAGATCTCCCCTCAACTCCACCATCGTTCGGATAATCGAGATCAATCAAGTGGAGTTCCCGCTCGTCGGAACTCTGCACCGGGTAGTCAAAGTCACTCTTTTCCCCATCGTCCGGAACAGACAGTTGAGACAGAGCGAGAATTTCTTCTGCCCGGCCGGCCTCATCCGTGCCCATCTCCTCACTTTCGGGCTCAGGGTCAAGCTCAGACGAAGTGACAAACTGCCAGACGGACGAGGCAGAGGTATTCTCCCCGTCATTTACTATTTTCTCTTGGTCCTCTTGGTCAAAAGCGGCACTATCCGACCGAACTTCGTTTGCCCCTTTTGCTCCTTTATTTGCCCTTGTCGCAGAGGCATCCTCTCCAAGCCCAATATCGTTATACCAGTCAGTGAGGATATCAGAGACTGCATTGCTCATACCCCCATGTATCTCCGTAAGGTATTCACCGGAAATAATGTCCATCACTTCCGAATCAATACTCCGCTCCAAACCTTCAAGCATCTGTAGCATACTTGTTTCAACATCCTGAGGGCTCTCGTCCAAATCGATAAGGCCTTTGTCGTCCTGTATCTCCACGGCAGTATCCGCAGCAACATCTGAGACAATATCCGAAACATCTGAGGTATCCGAAATATTTACGGGCAGAACCTCAGAAGAGCCTCCCGACTCATCGTTACCGGCATCTTCCAAGACAAATTCCGAAAATTCACCTTCAGGAAATTCCTCTCCAAAAATATCCGTCGCCCCCCCATTTTCTGAACTTTCGGTTTCCGGGCTTTCGGCTTCTTTCGACAACTCTGCGAAATCTTTGGAGGACTCGCCGGCTTCGGGAAGACTGAGCTGGCTGGTATCCAGACCCAAAACAGAGGATTCACCGGAGGAATAAGACCAGCCATCATATTTGTTAATGTCGGATTCCGACCCGAAAGACATAAAAGCAGAAGGCTCTTCGAGCTCTTCAGACTTTCCGGACTCTTCAAAAACCTCTGTGGCGGCGAGAGGAGAACTCAAAGACAAAAATGCAGAAGAAATCGGAGTATCGGGATGCTGTGGCTGCTCCAAATACTCCAACTCCTTCCGAATTTCTTCTTCTATTTGGAGCAGACTTTCCATTCTGCTCTTGTCTTCGGCATCACTTTCCGAAGCTTCCTGTTCGGAGATCAAAGCACTTCCTGTCAGCTCCTGCTCCTGCTCCTCCGGTTCGGTATCAAAGGCGGGGGCAACTCCGGCACTCGGCATCTCATCGGAAACCGGGCAGGAAGTCGCAGGCCCACTCAAGTACGGCTCAACTTGTCGCAGCTGGTCCTGTAAGACAAGCTCCTGACTTTTGATAAACGATTCCCACTGATCCCACTGACCTTCCATCTGTTCAAGAGAACCTTGCACAGAGCTCATGTTCTCTTTTAGGCTTCGGATATCATTGTTCAGGACTTCCAGAACGGAGTATAATTCCCGGTGATTTTGTTCGTTGTATTGTTTCTGCTCTGCAAATTGCCCTTCCATCTGCTGTGCGAACTGCTGCTGTTTCTGATCCTGAAGAAGTTCGTCCTGCTTGTTTTGGATACGCAAGCTGATATCCTGCAATTCCTGCAACCGCTCCTCTATCTGTTCAAACCGTTTGTCGACATCCTTTCCGGTAGTCCCGGATGGTTTCTCTCGGTGGTGGGGCAATTTGATATCAGAAAACGGCGTAGTTTTGATGACTGTGCCATACTCCAGTTGCGTATTTTGCAGACGATTTATCATTTCTTATCTCATTTTAAATCAAGTGTTAACCAATTGCGGACAAGGCCATTATAATTTTTTGACAAATTGGGCGACACTCTAACGTTTCGCCGGAGAAATTTCCAGAGGCCCCCAATCCTTTGCCGGACTTACATATGTCTGTCATCTAAGACTAGATTATCTAAAAATCATTTTATCAAGGCACTCAGCATCATAAAAATTTTGGTAGTATCTATGATTGATCTAACCGTAAAAACATGGAAGTTAGATTTTGCACCAAGCACTTCTCATAACCATCCATTTAACCATCCATTATAAGAAGTGCTTGATAAAAAGTGCCTGTAATTTATTGCGGAACCGATCACGGGAATATATGGGGGCCTGATACGGCACTGTACAAAGCAGATTCTACCGCACAAGGCAGGCTGCCAAATAAATTCTCTCTGCCGTTGCAAAATAGCATTCTATCCCTGCCATTGACTCAACCCCGGAATCTTTGCAAAATGTCGCAGGTTTTTCGGGTGGTTAGCTCAGTTGGTTAGAGTACATGCATGACACGCATGGGGTCGGCGGTTCGAATCCGCCACTACCCACATTTTATTTCTTATCTTGTTTCATCCCCCTTTCATCTCTCAGCACTCTCTTTCTCTATCGGGTTTGGAGATACCTCGGTGCCGGTTGAAGAAGAGCACTCTGCCGGTGGGCTTCAGAGCTGTATTTGCCTCCTCTTTTGGAAAGAAACTGTAGTACATGGATTGGATTATTTCAGCAATTTCAGAAACTTATAGGTCAATATAAGCAAATGCGGCTCTATCTCTCTGTCTTACGAGAATCTTTTCCACGCAATTATCGCTTTATGATTGCCGGCTCCGTTTTCGTTATTTTTCTCAGCATTGCTTTAGGCACAGCCTTGGGAAAATTGCTCTGCCTGGGCAGCTATGTCGGAGCATACGAATCGCTCATTACGAATGACCAGCCTCTTCCTTCCAGAATATATGACATCAATAATAATTTAATTACGGAAATATCACAGGGCTCACGCGAGCTCCTGGCCCAAAACGAACTTACCCGAAATCTGATCTATGCACTGATGGGTCGTGAAGACAGCACCTTTTTTGAGCATAACGGTTTTTCTCTGGTCGGCACTGTTCGCGCGCTCACCTACATCATTCTGGACCGTTTTACCGGCACAGGTACCGCCGGGGGAGGCAGTACCCTGACTCAGCAGTTGGCGGGTTCATTAAAAGCTGATCGCAAAGATATATCTGTCAGTCGGAAAATCCGCGAACTTTGGTGGGCTTTCATTTTTGAAAGGCACTACGCAAAGAATGAGATTCTGGTCACCTATCTCAACAATGTCTATTTTGGCGATCGAAATCACGGCATCGAAGCGGCCAGCCGCTTCTTTTTTGGCCACTCGGCAAGGGATAACAGCATTGTCGAGGCCGTACTGGCAATCATCCAGTTGGCCCGGCCCAACGGAGACTTTTCTCCTTTGCGACATCCGGAAATGGCAAAACTGCGGCAAGAGGCCGTACTGGATAAAATCATTCAGCTGGGTTTGATGACCGAAGCCCAGACAGAGCAGGCCAGTCAGGAATACTGGGATAGCTTTGACTTGACAAAGATCAGCCAGCGAAGCCCCAAACGTATAGATGAGGCCCCCTATTTTTCCGATTACGTTGCCAGAATCCTCGAAAAGCGGCTGTACGGAACAGACAATCTGCTGCAAGCGGGTTACAGTATCTATACCACCCTCGATCTGAATGTACAAAGGCAGGTAGACGAAATTGTCCGGGAAGAAATGGATTTGGTGGACAGCATCTACCAGAGTCAGAATCTAAACCTCTTTACCATTCTGGAGAGACAGGAACTGCCGGAACTGGGCCGGCTGCGCACCCTTTTCGGTTTGAACTTGAACCTGTCGGGCGGGCGGGCCAAGCGCGCTGCCGAGCAAACTCTGCAAAACCAAATTGCGCCAACTCTGGAAACATTGGTAACCGTCTTGGGTTTGGAATCTCAAATGCCCATGCTGAAAATGTCTGCCGAACACTTGGACAAATTCTTTGCGCGTACGGTTCCCGAAACGGCAATGCTGGCAATGGACAACCACACGGGGAACATCGTGGCCATGGTCGGTGGCCGGACCTATAACATCAATGAGGCCCGTCTGTTTAATCGCGCTGTCGATGCCAGAGTTCCGCCGGGTTCATCGTTCAAGCCTCTCTATTTCGCCGCAGCGTTTGAAGACCGGGTAGTGACCGGGGGCACAGTACTGGCGGATGGCCCATATCGTTTTATCAGCCCGAACGGAGACCCATATATCCCTGCAAATTACTACGCAGGAAGATTTAGTGGTACAGTTCTTCCCCGCCGTGCCCTGCAATTATCGCTCAACATACCGGCTATCCATGTCCTCGACATCGTCGGTTTCAATAAGGGTATTGGGATGTCTACTCGTTTACTGGGCATTTCAGATCCAAAGGTGATTCGCCGGGATTTCCCCTTTGTTTTCCCCGTAGCTCTTGGCACATCCCCGGTCGCACCTATTCAACAGCTGCGGGCATACACCGCATTTGTCAACAAGGGGATTCCCCAAGACCCCAACCCGATCCGCTACGTGGAAGACCGCAATGGGCAGATTGTCTACAACTACGAACAGGAGAGTCTGCGCAAGAGCCGGGATTCTTCCCGGCGCGTGCTCAGTGAACAGACGGCCTATGTGATGACAAAAATGCTCGAAAGCGTGCCTCAAGGTGGCACTCTGTCCGGCGTTAAATACCGCTTTGAAGAAAAATACGGCCGTTTTAAATTTCCGCTGGCAGCCAAAACAGGCACTGCGGAAAATTGGTCTGACGGCTGGGTCGTGGGCTATACTCCGAGATACACTACGGTAGTTTGGGTTGGTTTTGACCAGGCCGGCAATTCACTGGGAGAGATCCTTTACGGGGGGAAAGTTGCGGGCCCAATGTTCATGAGAACGATGGGTTTGCTGCATCAGAATGAGGATACGGATGTAAGCTTTGAGCGGCCGGAAGGCGTTTTTCTCTCCGTTGTAGACAAGAGGAACGGCTACCACTGGGTCGCTTCATGCGGAGAGGAAAACCAGTCATACGAATGGTTCATCCAAGGCACCGGCCCGCCGGCCGACTGCACCCAAGCCCCAAAGACCAGTGTATTTAACTATGATCTTCTGAACTATCAGAATAGTTCAGAAGATTCGTCGGACCAAGAGTCTGCCGCAATTGATCTTTCGGACTTCGACTTTTTGAATGAATCGGTCCCTTCATCCATAAATAATGAAAATGACAGGAATTATAGCGAAGATCTTCCGGAATCCGAGCCAACCGAAGACGGCGAGCAAAATCAAACGCAAGACCGGAATCCGGCTACAGAAGATGATGCAGAAAATGCAAACGATACAAATGGAAACAAAAAATCCCCCACCAAAGCACCGGAACCGGAAGATAGCGATCAATTTCTGAAAAACCTGGAAAATACCCGCTCCGAGCTGGACTCCATTATAGAATCTGACAACTAGTCTCCAACGACTTTTGTGGTATTGAGGTCGCGAGGCTTCCGGAAGCCTGTCCCCAAACGAACACCGCGCTCGGTACAGTACTTGGACCAAGTCGTCTGTTCCCAGTATAATTCGGGGCATTCCGTTGGTCCGTTTCAGGCCTCTAATCAGGCCCCTAAATATACCGGATATATCAAGAATCAGTATTCCTCAGCAGAAAATTAAGGACATTATGGCTAAAAATACACGAAACATAGGTATAATTGCTCATATTGATGCCGGCAAGACAACTACGACCGAACGGATCCTGTTTTACACGGGGAAGAACCACCGCATGGGGGAAGTGGATGACGGCAGTGCCACCATGGACTGGATGGAACAGGAGCAGAATCGAGGCATTACCATTGTTGCTGCGGCGACAACTTGTCATTGGAAGGTGAAGGACTCCGGAGGCCGGGAAGAAGTGCAGATCAATCTGATTGACACTCCCGGCCATGTCGATTTTACGGCAGAAGTGGAGCGTTCTCTGCGTGTACTGGACGGTGCCATCGCCGTGCTGTGTGCCGTAAAAGGCATTGAACCCCAAACGGAAACGGTCTGGCGGCAATCGGAACGCTATCACATACCCCGTTTGGTGTATATCAACAAGATGGACCGCACCGGGGCCGACTTTGAGGGCGCGGTACAGCAATTGCGCGACAAGTTTGCCGTGCGGCCTCTGCCGTTGTATCTGCCCATTGGTGCAGAGGGTAACTACAGCGGCAACATTGATGTCCTGAACCGCGAAGAGATTTACTTCGGCAGTGAGAACGGCGATCAAACAGAACGCAAGCCGCTCTCTGACGATAACCGGGAACGGGCAGAACAAGCTTATGACGAGCTTATCAACATTCTGAGCGAAAGCGAATACCGGATTGCCGAACTCTACCTGGAAGGCTTGGACATCCCGGCGGAACTTTGCCGGACCGTGATCCGCCGCATGTGTCTGGCCAAGGAAATAATTCCCGTTTATGTCGGCTCTTCGCTAAAGAACAAGGGTGTGCAACAGTTACTGGACGGAGTGGCCCTGTACCTGCCCGCACCGGACGATGTGCCGCCGCTCCAAGTGCCGAAAATTGGGGAGAAAAAGAGTAAGAACACCATGCCGGAGGCCGGCCTTCCGGCCGTGCTCCATCCCGACCCTGAGGGAGCTTTGGCCGCTCTGGTGTTCAAGATACAATATCACAAAGAGATGGGTATGCTTTGCTATATGCGTATCTACAGCGGTACGCTGAAAGTGAACAACAATGTCTTTAACGCACGCAAAGGCAAGCGCGAACGGATCAACCGGTTGATCCGGATGCACGCCAATTCCCACAGCCCGGTTTCGGAACTCAAGGCCGGAGAGATTGGTGTGGTGGTCGGTTTTAAGCTGGCCCACACCGGAGATACCATTTGCGACGAAAGGGCACGGGTACTGCTCGAATCTATGGACTTTCCCGAACCGGTAATTTCGATTGCCATCGAACCGCAAAGCGGTTCAGACGTGGATAAACTGGGTCTGGCACTGCAACATCTGGAACGCGAAGACCCGACTTTCCGTGTTAAAAAGAGCAGCGACACCGGGCAGATTCTGCTGTCCGGTATGGGAGAACTCCATTTGGAAGTGCTTTGCACCCGCTTGCGTGATGAATTTAAATTGCAGTTCCGTACCGGGAGCCCGCGCGTGGCCCACCGCGAAACACTGCAAAGCACTTGCGGAGGACCGGGACGCTTCAGCCACGAAATTGCCGGAATCCAGCAAGAAATTATGGTAGAACTGGAGCTGAAACCGATTGAAAATACAGCGGATAATTCGGCCATGAGTTCGAGCAACAATCACTTCCTCAACTTGTGTAGCGACCTGCCAAGCGAATATGTCCATCTGATTAACGGGTCGGTTATGCGCCATTTAGAGACCGGTTTCCGCTTGGGTTACCCGGCAATCAATATCGCTGTGACCCTGAAATCTTGCAGTTACAATATGGAGGAGCCCTACGAACCGGGTTTTGAAGCGGCGGTAGCCTACGCTATTGACCATGCGATACGCGAACAGAAAACCCTGTTATTGGAACCGATCATGAAGGTTGCGATCATGACTCCCCCGGAATACGTTGGCGATGTAATCAGCCAACTGACGCAGCGTCACGGCCAGGTACACAGCATGGATTCGCAGCTAAGCTGCGATGTGATCCATGCGACGGCACCACTTTCCAAGCTGTTTGGCTATTCCACAACCCTGCGCAGTCAGACCCAAGGCCGAGGCTCTTTCTCCTTGGAATTTACCCACTTCGCCCCCACTTTGTGAGCGGCCCGCACCCATGTCCGGATTCGGTTTCAATTTCCCAAACGGGGATAGTCTGACAGGCCCACTTCCAACGACGGGAGACAGCCAAGGCAAACCATCTGTTACGGGTCCCGCCCGTTGTCCGGCCGGAGGGTTGTTGGGCCTTGGAGACTCTGTGTGCCATACACGCCCTGCCTCCCTGTGGGAATAGCTATAAACTTCCCTGAAGGGAGAATCTGTGTCTAATACAAGCCATGCCGAACAGGTGATGCCCGGTTTCTCGCCGGAACTGTATCCCATGCTCCACCAAATTCAGCAGCAAAAGCTCGTCCGGCATTTTCCGCCGGGCCAATTGGAACAATTGGCCGATGAGCTGCGACGCTCATTAATCGAAATCGTGCGGTTTACCGGCGGGCATTTGGCTTCCAACCTCGGAGTGGTCGAACTGACTATTGCCCTGCACTACGTTTTTGACTCACCGCACGATGCATTGTTGTGGGACGTCGGGCACCAGGCCTACGTCCATAAAATGCTGACGGGCCGCTGGCATGATTTTAGCACTTTGCGCCGGCGTGGAGGGCTCTCCGGATTCCCGCGCCGAGAAGAGAGCCTGCACGACTATTTAAATACCGGGCATGCCGGCACGGCAATCTCTGCCGGCCTGGGACTGGATATAGGCCGCAACTTAGACAGACTGCAAACGCCCGATACCCCGGTCGGCACCATCGACAAAGATACGGACAGAGATACGGGCAAGGTACTCTGCATTGTTGGCGATGCTTCACTGACTTCAGGCATGGCATTTGAGGCTATGAACCATTGTGGGCACTATAGCGGTCCCCGCTCCCACAGCCGGCGCAACCGGCTGGTAGTGGTAATGAATGACAACGAAATGTCCATTGGGCCCAATGTCGGAGCCGTTTCACGTATCCTCAGCCGCCTGACGGCGGGGCACTCCTACGTCTTTATCCGCGACCACATCAATCAATTTATCAGACGCATCCCGGTATTGGGCTTCCCGGCCTACCGCACTCTGCTGCGTCTGAAGGACGCGATCAAAAAAGCAGTCTATCGCAACAATCTGTTTACCGAATTTGGCTTCAAATATATCGGCCCGATTGACGGGCACAACATCAAAATGCTGATCGACACTTTTCGGCGCATCGCCCAGCTGGAAGAGCCGGTATTTCTGCACGTCAGCACCCAAAAGGGCAAGGGCCTCAAAGAGGCTGAAAAGGCCCCGACTCAGTATCACGGTCTCGCCCCCGTTTCCCTGCCCGGCCCTCTCCCCGAACTCGGGCCCGATTCAAAAAAGCCGGCGGAATCCGGAACGGAAAAAGCGGCTGCAACACCAAAGCTCCCATCTTTTACCCAAAATTTTAGCCGCGCGCTGTTGGAATTGGAATCAGACTATAACGAGCTGGTCTGCATCAGTGCTGCCATGGCCGGAAGTACCGGTCTCCAGCATTTTGCCGAACGTCACCCGCAGCGTTTCTTCGATGTGGGCATTGCCGAACAGCACGCCCTGACCTTGGCCTGCGGCTTGGCACTGACGGGAAAATTGCCGTTGCTGGCCATCTACTCAACCTTCATGCAGCGGGCTATGGACCAGCTGATCCACGACATCAGCCTGATGCATTTGCCGGCAATTTTTATTTGTGACCGGGCCGGCATTGTGCCCGGAGACGGGGACACTCATCAGGGCATTTACGATATCGCCCAATTTCGCAGCATCATCGGGCTCCGCCTCTATAGCCCGGGTACGCGGCAACAACTCCACGCCTGCCTCTTTTCCGCCTTGCAGCGTGGTCACACAGAAATTTTGGCTTGGAAACAACGCTGTGCCGAGGAGGGGCAGCATGACTTCCGGTCCGGGCCGGTTGTCATCCGCCTGCCGAAGCGCGACTGCCCGGATATGGCGAATCTCACGGATATCGCAGAAGAGTACGCACAGGAAGATGCAGATAATACTGTTGTACAACATTTTAGGGCCCGAGCACCACAAGCAAGTGCACCACGGGCACAGTATCGGGCTCTGCTACTGTGCAGTGGCAGTCTCCTTCCCGAGGCCCTTGCCGCACAGCAAGACTTAGGCCCAAGCTCCCAAATATCCGATGTATCTCATATATCTTTGGAAGTCCTGCAATTATGCCGACTATCCCCCCTGCCCTGGACGGAAATAGAAACGCACATAAAAGTATACTCGGAAAACCGGCCCCTCGATGCTGTATTCTGTATCGAAGACGGCGTAGTTCAGGGTGGCTTTGGCGAAGAGGTTCTGCGCCACATAATGACATTGCAGATACACTTGGGACGGATACTGCCGACCTACCTGCGCGGGGTCGAAGGATATGTACCCCAACTGGGCAACTACCAACAATTGCTACAAAGTTACGGCTTGGATGCCGAGGGTCTGCAACGTTGGATAACAGAAAGTCTCCGGCCACTCTGAAGCGTTATTTTTAAAGATTTCTGTCCAATGCTTTACTCAGAGTTTCAGAGTGACAGTCCAAGAGCTGCAGCAAAGAAATAAAACCGGGGCAGACCCTAAAACGCCGCAAAACTGATCTTGGTCAACTTAGCCCGCAGATCCCAGTCACTGAAATCCTGACCGTACTGTTTGAGGGCCCGAAACAACAGGGTTCTGCGTTCATTAAGAAATCGTTCAAAGGCATTGAGAGTATAAATACCGTCCTCGGTCTTGATGTGGTGAAAACGCATAAAATTGATGATCAGCTCTTTCTTCCGGAACTGGTTCTGCTCTCCCAACAATTGGAGCTGCTGGCTATTGCTCAACCACTGCCGAAAGGGAATGTCTCCCTTTTCGGTTTGCAGACGCTTGGGCAGCCATTGCAAGTTCAAAACACTGTCGCGCTTGGAAAAAAACAATTCGGCTTTCTCGGCACTTAGACCATAAGTATTCAACATCCGCCTGGTCAGGAGTTTCTGCGGCTGGATAAAATCAACCTGGCGTTCTTCGTAACGCTGCATCAACGAGATTCTCTGAGGATGAGAGTAGAGCAAGGCCAGCAGGGGTATACAGGCCCGATGCTTGATTTTGGTGTTGTCCAGCAGTCGGGTAATATCTTCATCGCTCAAGGTCAAACTGCGTTCCCGGCCGCCTTCGCTGCCGGCTTTGCCGCCGAAGGCCTGTAGCAGGTCACTCTGCAAACGCTGTAAGGGAAAGAGCCCTTTCTCGGCCTCGCTGTTCTCAGCATTATACATACTACTGTGCAAAACCGACCACAATTGGGCCAGCCGCCGTACCCCACCCCGAAACACGGAGGGGGCCACTTCATTCAGGGCAACCCAGCGCACGATGCGCGAAAGATCCACATCCTGTAAATCATTAAGCGGATCCAAGCACTCTCCGACCTGCCTGTAGAAATAGTATATTACCGGCAGCAAAACATAATCATTGTCCAAATTATCCGGAAACCAGTGTCGCACAGTAAAGTTACAGGCATCTATGGCATCGCGCAGCGACTCGAGGACTTCGACAAAACGCAGCAGATGCCCGCCACTGCTGCGCAGGCCCAATACACCTTCCCTCTTGCGGATATTCCGGGCAATTTCTTCCGGCTCTCCGGCTTCACAAAATAGATAGCAGTGGTACAAAAAATCCAGGCTGCATTTCAATTCGTCCGCTGTCTGCGACAGTAGGTCGTAGCCGTCTTCCAATTGCCGGGTGTCAAAGCTTTGCTGACCATCAAATCTGTCCGCAGCCAAGTTGCCCGCCGAACGGCTCTTCTCCGGATTCAGCTCGTGAAAGATTTGAGAATTCCAGTCTTGTGCTGAAAGCTCGGCCAATTCTTCTGCGGTATAATGTTGTGTCCCAAAACCGAATTCTGTTACCTCATTGTTCTTCGTTGTGTCTCCGTCGGGTTTCCGATTGCCGGAAGCGGTTTGCTCCTGTTCATTCCGGGCATGTTCGCCCTCGCCTTTCTCATTCGGCCCTTGTTCAGCTTGGCCCTTGTCACTCAGACCCTTGTCACTCCGGCCCTTGTCACCCAAGCTCTTGTCTGCCCCGGCATAATCCTGCGGACCGTGCTCCAGAAATCGGCTAAAGGTATGTTTGCCCGAATCGGGAAAATTGGGAAAAACAATCCGCACCGCATAATGCAAATCGCCGGCACGAAAGCCGGAACCTTGGTTGAGGCGGCTAAATATTTCCAGCAGATCATAGCTGTTTCGTGGAACCGCCATGGTATTATTTACCGGCTCGCTAATCCAAAAGTGATGGTGCAAAGTATCAAGCAAATCTTCAAATTCATCGACCAAGGGTTTTGGCAGGGACGATAACGGCTTTAAATACCGCCGGATCTCGGACTTTGCGGTACGGCGGTCACGGCCCCAACTGCGAACCGCAGCCAAGGGCAATTGCAGGCTATGTCCATCACATTCCAACAATTCGTGTCGCCGGGCCGTGCGGGCTTCGAGCTGAATTTCCTCGCGGTAATCGGCCAACTGGGCCGCACTGTAAAAGCGGAATTGATGATGTTCGGCACGCAGGCCCTCTAAGTCACCCTCTCCGTTTCCGTCACGGCTACAAAGAAAAAAGTCGATCAAAGGGTATAAATCAAAATACAGTTGGGCACTTTCGTACTGATCAGGCCCTGCGGGGCGCAAATACGAACCTCCGATGCCGATGAAGAAGGCAAACAGGCGTTGTTGCCCGTCCAATACCAAATGATGTCCGGCTACTTCCGGTCCCTCAAATATCTGCGCCTCACGGCGGCGTTGCTCCAAGTTTTCTTCCTGATGCTGACTGCCCGTCCGGGCATGAAAAAAGCAACACTGTAAGCGTTTTTCCAAATCCGGCGGAGCCTGCTCCAGCAACATAATGTGGCCGATAGGATAGCCCTGCCACAATGAATCAAACAGATCGCAAACTTGCTCTTCCGACCAAACGAAGGGCCGCTGGAAAAGCGGCAACATCAACTGCCGCTTTTCCAGCGCGTCGATCACTTCCATCAGGCTCATTCGTTCTTTAATCATGCCGCTTCCTCAGAACCTGATACAGACCAAAACCGTGTTGCCTGCAAAAGAGAAGGCCTGCCCGGACCACTACAAATCATAGAGCCAAACCCTTCTGTCATTTCTCTTTTTTCGCCATATCTAAAATCTTTTTCTTCAAAAACTGATTTTCCAACTTCAACTGTTGAACATCAAACTGTTGGGACTTGATGGTCTCAATCATGTCCCCCTCCGAGAGCATGCCCGAGTGCAAAGATTCCTGCAATTGACTGCGTCGCAATTGGTAATCATCGTCCGCTTCTTTGCCGGCCATCTCGTAAGAATGATTGAACAGCCCTCCGTATTCCGTTTCGGCATCCTCACCGGAAAGGGGCGACACGTTGCGGGAGTCCATCTCCAAAATCCTGTCGGCAATGCGGTACACCGCCTGAGAAATGATGGCCTGTGGTTTGTAGGCCACTACCGGCAAGCGAGCATTCAGGGCACGGGACTGCACCTCGTCGTAATAAATCACACCCAGATGCTCTATATCCACCGAAAGGTATTGGCAACAAGAGCTGCGCAGCTTATTGGCCCTCTGCATATCTTTGGGGTCATTCACCATGTTGAGCACTATTTTGGGCCGCAGCAAACGCATACCCTGCTCCACCTTCTCATAGGAATGCGGGTCAATCTCTTTAATTTGATACAGAAGTTTTGTTAAATAGATTTTTTGTAAAGACACGCCATCCTTTTTTAACTGCTTCAAATAGCTGTATGCCATGCTGTCTTTTCGGAACTTAGAGCCCATAATGCGAAACACACTGTTTTTCAGGAACAGATAGGCATTCAGAGTGGCTGTCAGAGTCGGGTTGGTAACCAAAATACCATTGCCCGAAAGCAGAAAGAAATCCATCGTGTTGTAGTGCGTGCCTGCCCCCAGATCGAGCAGAAGATAGTCGCAGTCCAGCCGCCTTAGATCGTGCAACAGCCGCTGCTTGGGTGCCGGTGGCACGTTGGCAATACCGGGCAGTTCTGACTCCCCGGGAATGATAGAAAGGTTCTTGTAATCTGTGGGGTAGATGATGTCTTCCAGCCGGGTCAAAGGGTTGTCAAAGTAGGTGCCTACCCCTTTGGGCAAACCCATTGCCCCCAGAGTGAGATGGAGGTTTGACCCGCCCAGATCCATGTCTACGGCAATGACGCGCTTTCCGTTCTGGCCCAAGGCAACCGCCAGATTGGACGAAAGCATCGACTTCCCTACTCCGCCTTTCCCGCTGGCAATGGCAATGATCTGCATGATACCTCCGCAATCCAATCCACAGCCCGACCGACGAGCCAATCTATGCCCTCCGGGCAAGCCCTAAAGGCCCATTCATCGGGCTTTCAATCAACAACACACAAGATATTGTAAAACTGAGGCAAGCAGCACAATCTTTCTCAGGATATATTCTTTAACTTCTATCATGAAACGCCCTCAGAGGCAAGAACCACAATGACAAAATACTCTGCTTTAAGAAATTTGACACACTAATGCCATGTCGAAGACTTCTCCGAAGGATCCTTTGAAAAGGATCCTGTGAAAAGGACCTTGTCAGAAGAACCCGGCGGGCGTTTATTCAATTCTCCGGGCCGGATTGCTGTTTCCGGTCTGCATGGCCCTTTTTGTCCTGTTCTCTGCCCGGCCTCTGTTGGCGCAGCAGGGCCTGCCAAGCTTGGAGTTCCGGGTGCATTTCCTCACGCCGTTCGGGTGTGGCCCGATACAACGGTGCTTTTTCCGGCTCTGCGGCTTCCGGTTCCACGGCTTCCGGTTCTATGGCTTCCGGTTCTATGGCTTCCGACTTCACGACCGGAGCCTCAGATCTGATCCGATGCTCCGAATGCTTGGTCTCCAAAGTCTGATGATATTGTTCCAAATGCAGCCAGTCGGTCAACTTGCGCAATACCGTTTCCGGGCGCAGGCGCGAACCGGCCCAGAATGCCGTCACAGCCCAGAGGATTCGGGCCAAGTACTCTGATTGCAAACCTTTATTTGCCGTTCTGCCATTTGCCGTCTGCCTGCCTTCGTTCAAACTTTCCTGTAGCTGACCCAAGGCTTCCTGTCCTTCTGCAAGCCAGGCCTGTAAAGGACTGCCCTGCTTCTGCGGCTCTTTGCTCTTATTTGGCTGCTTATCTTGATACTTATTGGGATATTTGGCTTGTAGCGGGATCCGGTACTCTGCCGGACCATCTGCACAGGGCCCTTCGGGCCCATCGGTTTGGTAGGTCTGCTCCAGCCATTGTTCTCTTTCTTTCAGCTTTTGTGGCAAACGGGCGTGGACCTTGGCACGAAGTAAGCTGCGGCCCAGTTTCTGCCAAAAAAAGAAGTGCTTGGCCAAAGTGCCCAAGAAGCTCTGTCGTTCTTCGCTGTCCAGCCAAGGGCCGGACAAGACACTGTCCTGCTCCGGGCCTCCGGCCCGAAATGTTTCGCTGTGGAGCCGGTTCAGTTGTTCTGCGCTGAACCATTCGTAAGGCAAAGCCGAGCTGCTAAGGGGCAAATAGGCTTCATAAAAACTGTAGGACTGCTGGAGAGCCAGCAAGGGCGGCTTGCCCCGGTATGGTCTCAGCTCGTTTAGCTGGGGATGCCACAGCCACAGACAATGTTCTTCCCGGCTGCGCTCCAAGCCTTCGGCATTGGTCAGGGCCGCAATCGGCCTAAACTTTAGGGGTGGCAGGGCATTCCGTCGCCCTTCTGCCGGGCTCTGTTCTGTTTCTGTGTTTTGGGGTGCCTTGCCACAAAGGGGATACAGGGAACTTGCACTATCGGGGTAGGCCCCGGGCAGCTCTTTGTATTGAGCCAACTGGCCAATATCGCTGACCGTTTGGGCCAAAACCCCCAGATAGCAGGCATCTTCGGGACAGACCCGGTAGATAATCAGGGGGACAAAGCCCGTTTCATCGAACAATAGGGACATAGTGACCGCAGGGACATAGACGACAAGCGATATTAACCGGCAAAACGGAATTTCAAACGGAATCAGACGTACAAAACGCCGCTCAAATATTGGGGGGCGGGGATGTTGCCAAACAATCTCACCAAGTCCTCCACGGTGCGCAGCACGCTGCGCCCGGGCAATGGTTCTCCCTGATTGGCTATTTTTTCCTGCAAGGCCTGTAGGACCTCCGCCATTCGTTCTTCGTCCGAATCGTAGTAGGCCAGGCTAAAGGCCTGTCTGTATAACCCTTCGCCCAAGAACCGGGCTACGGTGTAGCCCTTGTACTGCCGGGCGGCCCGTTTATTGACCACCGCTTTGTTGTCGGAGAAGCCGATACAGGCACAGTATTCGTTTGCCCGCAGTTTCATAGTCTATCCTTCATACGCATTACTGACGCAATTTCCCGTCCCGATTTGTCCTCTGTTACCTGTTCTGTTGCCGTCCGTTACCCGTTTGTCTTTCAGGACGGACAAGACAGACAAAAGAGACCCGGTTTATTTTTTCTTGCCGGTCTTTTCGTCATTTTGGCTGTCGGTGCCCGAGAGAGTGCGCAACTCCGCTATATTGCTCACAACCCGGGAAACCAAACCGTATTCCACAGCTTCTTCACCGCTGAGCCAGTAGTCCCGGTCCGTGTCATTGGCCACTTCTTTCGCTTTTTTGCCGGTCGCTTCCGCGATATCGTGATTGATGCGGTCGCGCAGTTTCTCCACTTCTCTGGCGTGGATTTCGATGGTTGAAGCCACGCCGCGAATGCCGCTGAGCGGCTGGTGGATCATGTAATGCGAATTGGGCATCGAAAGACGCTGCTCTTTGGGCGGGGCAATCAGAACCAATGCCCCGGCACTAGCGACCAGCCCCAAACCAATGGTATAGACCGGGGCCTCAATGAAGCGAATCATATCGAAAATGGCGTAGCCGGCATCGGCATCACCGCCGGGAGAGTCAATGTACATTTTGACAGGCTCGGTAGCAGACTCATGGTTTAGGTAGAGCAACTGTTTACAGATCCGGTCTGTCATTTCTTTGTTGATTTCCCCGGTCAGCATGATACTGCGGGTTTTGAGCAGGACGGATTGCAGCCCTTCTTCGCTTTTCTTGGCGTCGTCCTTCTTGTTTTTTTCATCTGTCTGAGGCATGGAAACTCCTAGGTATCTGTCAACCGGCTCAAAGATAACTATTTTACGGGATGCCGGCAAGACTTACTTGAAATTTGCCTTTTGCACGAGGCAAAAATTACATTCACGGTATGGCGGTTGCCCTTCCATCCGGTTGTTCTTTCATCCATAAGCCCTATGGAGAATTTTGCACAGAGACGGTCCGCTACATTTAATGGATTACAGGACGAAACCCTTCCTGTGCCAAAACAAGCCGTCGGACACATCTGCCATCTTTCTTCCGCGTACCTTTCCTCCGTTTTCTTTCTTCTCCTCATCCCCCCTTGCCAAATATCCTGAACGAATATACCATAGGCTAAGATCAGACTATTCGGAGGTATTTCCCCATGAGACAGCAAAAAATACTATTGACCGGCAAGCCAAAAAACGGTACAATATCCAATATCCAATATCCAATATCCAATATCACACTACTTTAGAAAACAAGCATTTCTTCCTCTTTCTATCACATCGTTCTAATCCTCTTTATTCATTTCTATTTCGTCTTTTACCTATCCTTTTTTTGTCCGTTTTTGGTGTAACTTTGCTTGGCTGTGCCCCGATCTCGGACACCAATAAAGACCCGGCCCCTCCCGTAAACCCTACCATCTCCTTTTCTTCCGTTGCTGTGGCCTCTTCTCTGCAATTGGAAATAAGCAGCAATGTCAAACTCCCAAACATCAGGGCCGTTGTTCGCTTAGCTGCGGAAGCGGCTCCCACCAAGGCGGAAGCCTTGGCCAGTAAAGGGCATGTAAGCGTCAGCATACCCGCCGATGTCACACGAAAAATCAGCATCAGCCAACACTATACGACCAACCTCGACGATGGCCTTACTTTGGCCGATGTTCTGGCCCCCAATACGGCTTACAAACTCTATCTTTATTTTCCCGCAGAACTTATTACCACAACGGCAGAAATTACGGGACTAAACGTCACCGATGACATGGCCGCAGTCCCTTTCACCACTGCGGCCTTACCCGCTGAGGGTGATGCCAAATGGCTCAACAGCAATGGCAACAGCTACGTGGCCAGCTTAGACAACTTGTACTTTATGCAAGAACAAACAGGTGTCGCCGTGTTCTACTTTTATACAAATTTTATTCCTGTCATCTCTCAATTCTCAACTCAAGATGAGGATGGTACTTTCAATAGTATAGGTAGCTATTATGGGAACACGGTGGATCCCTCTACCAGTTTTCATTTTGCATACGGGTCCATTGCCGGCTATATATCTAACTCTACCAACCGTTATAACTATTGGATAGGGGCAGATAAAGTAAGAATTATAGAAAATACTACCCGTCAGGTACTTAACCATGGCCCTACCGGTATAGATGTAGGGGTAGTCTTTATCCCCGTGACTCGCCATTAGGTATTTTTGGGCCACCACCCCGGTGGTGGCCCCCCTCTTGCCAAATATCCTGAACGAATATACAATAGGCTAAGATCAGACTATTTGGAGGCATTTCCCCATGAGACAGCAAAAAATACTATTGACCGGTAGGTTCATAAACGGTACAATATCCAATATCCAATATCCAATATCCAATATCACACTACTTTAGAAAACAAGCATTTCTTCCTATTTCTATCACATCGTTATAATCCTCTTTATTCATTTCTATTTCGTCTTTTACCTATCCTTTTTTTGTCCGTTTTTGGTGTAACTTTGCTTGGCTGTGCCCCGATCTCGGACACCGATAAAGACCCGACCCCTCCCGTAAACCCTACCATCTCCTTTTCTTCCGTTGCTGTGGCCTCTTCTCTGCAATTAGAAATAAGCAGCAATGTCGAACTCCCAAACATCAGGGCCGTTGTTCGCTTAGCTGCGGAAGCGGCTCCCACCAAGGCGGAAGCCTTGGCCAGTAAAGGTCATGTCAGTGTCCGCATACCCGCCGATGTCACACGAAAAATCAGCATCAGCCAACACTATACGACCAACCTCGACGATGGCCTTACTTTCGCCGATGTTCTGGCCCCCAATACGGCTTACAAACTCTATCTTTATTTTCCCGCAGAACTTATTACCACAACGGCAGAAATTACGGGACTAAACGTCACCAATGACATGGCCGCAGTCCCTTTCACCACTGCGGCCTTACCCGCTGAGGGTGATGCCAAATGGCTCAACAGTAATGGCAACAGCTACGTGGCCAGCTTAGACAACTTGTACTTTATGCAAGAACAAACAGGTATTGCCGTGTTCTACTTTTATACAAATTTTGCTCCTCTCATCTCTGAATTCTCAATTCAAGATGAGAATGGTACTTTCAATGGTATAGGTATCTATGCTGGGAATATAGTGACTCCCGATTCTAATTTTCATTTTGCATACGGGTCCATTTCTGGCTATATATCTAACTCTACCAACCGTTATAACTATTGGATAGGGGCAGATAAAGTAAAGATTATAAAGAATAGTACCCGTCATACACTTACTGATGGCCCTACCGGTATAGATCTAGGGGTAGTCTTTATTCCCGTGACTCGCCATTAGGTATTTTGGGCCACCACCCCGGTGGCCCGTGGCCCCCCTTTGCCTAATATCCTGAACGAATATATAATAGGCCAAGATTACACTATTTGGAGGCATTTCCCCATGAGACAGCAAAAAATACTATTGACCGGTAGGTTCATAAACGGTACAATATCCAATATCCAATATCCAATATCCAATATCACACTACTTTAGAAAATAAGCATTTCTTCCTATTTCTATCACATCGTTTTAATCCTCTTTATTCATTTCTATTTCGTCTTTTACCTATCCTTTTTTTGTCCGTTTTTGGCGTAACTTTGCTTGGCTGTGTCCCACTGTCGGACACCAAAAACCCGGACAAACCGAAACCCGATATTTCTATCGGTAACGCCCTATATGCCCCTCATTTTATTCACTTGGAAGCGACAATCAATAATATCACCACAGATTTGGAAGTCGGCTTTTTGATTAGCACCGCTGTGGCGGTGCCTCAAGACCCCGCAAGCAAGCAGGGTTATATCAGCAGAATCTTTAGCAGCAGCACCCCCAAAAGGCCACTGCTGTTGTTTATGCATGATGCCACTGCCTACACGGACACGGATGCAGAAAACACCTTTGAAAGTGCCGACTTCCTACAAGCCGACACCAAGTACTATCTGCATATTTTTAACAGCAGCCTCACCACCGAACCCCAGGCATTTACAACCATGAGCTATGAGACTCTAAATGCTGCCGGCAATTCCATTGCGGTATTAGACGGCTTGGGAAATACCGATGCTGCGAATATCACCAGAATCATAGAGCGTAAAGCCAGTGAGCCGACCATCATTCCTCTCGTCCACTTTGGTGGCAATTATGCTTCAAGTAAAACTCGGCACAAAAACGATGACGTAGTCCTATGCTCATATAATACCAAGGTATGTGTACCTAATCATTCAGGTTTTAGAGGCTACCATCATTACCAAGGTGTCGTTGTTGATTATTATACTGTTTTGGTAGCTCCGAATACCCGTGCCGATTATTCGGCCACATGGACCGTGCTAACAGGTCTAGTTCGAATCTATGCGCTACAAATCAACACCATTGCCGAGTAGGTCCGGAACGTCCCTTCCAACTCACCCCTTCGGGGAGACAGGGGGCCCTTGCCTAATATCCTGAACGAATATACAATAGGCCAAGATTACACTATTTGGAGGCATTTCCCCATGAGACAGCAAAAAATACTATTGACCGGTAGGTTCATAAACGGTACAATATCCAATATCCAATATCCAATATCCAATATCACACTACTTTAGAAAATAAGCATTTCTTCCTATTTCTATCACATCGTTCTAAACCATCTTATTCCCTCTTACACTGTTTTTTACCTCTCCTTTTTCTCTCCATTCTCAGTCTGATTTTACTTGGCTGTGTGCCACTGTCAGACACCAAGAACCCGAACAAACCGAAACCCGATATTTCCATCGGTAACGCCCTGTATGCCCCTCATTTTATTCACTTGGAAGCGACGGCCAATAACATCACCACAGATTTGGAAGTCGGCTTTTTGATTAGCACCGCTGCGGCGGTGCCTCAAGACCCTACGAGCAAACAGGGCTACATTAGCAGAACCTTTAGCAGCAGCACCCCCCAAAGGCCACTGCTGTTGTTTATGCATGATGCCACTGCCTACACGGACACGGATGCAGAAAACACCTTTGAAAGTGCCGACTTCCTACAAGCCGACACCAAGTACTATCTGCATATTTTTAACAGCAGCCTCACCACCGAACCCCAGGCATTTACAACCATGAGCTATGAGACTCTCAACGCTGCCGGCAATTCCATTGCGGTATTGGACGGCTTGGGAAATACCGATGCTGCAAGTATCACCAGAATCATAGAGCGCAAGGCCAGTGAGCCGACCATCTTTCCCTCTGTCATTGTTGTCGGTGGTTATTCTTCCAGTACAATTAGACAGAAAAACACCGATGTAATATATTGTGTATACAGTACTCAGCAATGCTTCCCTAATATTTCAGGTACCCAAACCTATCAGCACTACCGAAGTGCCGTTGATTATTATACCATGTTGGCAGTCCCTAATACCGGTACCGACTCGGATGTGTGGACCTTGCTGACAGGTTCAACAATAATCTATAAGCTGCAAATCAACACCGTTGCAGAGTAGGTCTCTAACTGCCCCTGCACTCTCTGAGTGCAGGGGCCCAACTCACCCCCTTGCCAAATATTCAGAACGAATATACAAAACGCTTCCATGGCCTGGGTCTCCATGCGGGAAGGGCTGGTGCAGTTTGACAATGGCACCCAAGGGGTAAAAACAATTGGCGTTATAGTCAGCAGGGAAACAGAACATCCTGCTTATGCGGATGCGAAAGACTTACCGGGTTTTTACACCAGAAAAACCAAAGCAGACGGAACACCCCGAACCGTCTGTCTTTCGATGACCGATAAAATGACAGCCACCAAGCTAAATACTTTGGTAACTGTTTCTGTTGACGGTCAGGCTACAGATTTTGCCAGTGCCATTGCCGCCGCTCCGGAACTATTACACCCAAATACCGGCTATTATGCCCATTTCTATGAGATCACAGGCACTGCGGGTACAACGGACACTACCGGCACAGCCATAGAAAAGCCGGCATTTACAACCGAAGACTTCCCAACCACTTTTCCCACCGTAAGAGGATTATACAGCCGTTTCTATAATCAAATTACGGCCACAAGTACTTCCCCAAATATGGAATACAAATCTTCCGAGAGCTATTTGATTCCAATAAGGTTTCATTACTTTCCGGCAAGCGTTGGTGTCTATGCTTTGAGAAACGGTACAAATACATTTCAACTGCCGGAATCCTCACAAAATATGCGCCCTTTTACGACTACCAGTCCGACAATTTTAGTCTATGATTTATACAATATAACTCCCTCAGGCCCCGGTACAAATGTAGCTCTTTGGGACGGGATGGTAAACTTCAACAGTATTAGCAGACCATCAGGGATTGATTATATACATGGAGGAGAACACTTTGCATATTACGACAATAAAAAGACAGTAGCAGTAACCGAATAGGATTATTCTCCACTACTTTTGTCTCGCTAATACGTATTTCTCCCCCCGTTTGGTGCGGCAGGGGCCGGGCAACCCTAAACCATTCTATTTATGGAAAATAAACAGAATGGTTGGAAACGGGCCTAAAAAGTCTGTACATTATCGCAAAGCAATTCGACATGCAGCCCATTCTGCCCCAGCAGATAAATACCCGCCTCACTCGCCTTTTGGACCAGCTCGTCGTTGCTGATCGTTGTCGCCAGACCCAGGTATAACTTATGCCCTGCACATTCCGGGTGGCTGAGCCGGAAGGCCACTGCCTTTTTTTCCAATAAATCTTCGATATCTTTGAGATGAGCCTTGTATTTGATCTCAATAATTGCGACCGAACTACCGTTAAAAAGCAGAATATCGTACTCGGTTTTGCCATTGCTATCCAGAACATTGCACTCAATCCTGTCATAACGAGTCCCGCCAAGCACAGGGTTTCTCTTAAAACTGCCGGAAAACAGCTCCTCAGCGAAGCAGCCTGTGTTAATGCCAATATTACCCAAGATTTCGCCAACGTTGCCAAGCTTTCTTTCGAGCTCCTGAAGCTGTGAGTCCGTCTTGGTCTGAGATTTCCGAATCTGCAAGTCTGTTTTGGCCTGAGACTCCCGAAGTTCCCGGATCTGCGAGCCTGTCTCCGCCTGAAATTCCTGAAGTTTCTGAAACTCCAAATCTGTCTTGGCCTGAGATTCCCGAATCTGTAAGCTTGTCTCGGCCTGAAACTCCCGAAGTTTCTGAGACTCCAAATCTGCCTTAGCCTTAGATTCTCGAAGTTGTTCCCGAAATTCCGAGTTCGCCTTAGCCTCAGATTCCCGAAGTTCTGCCATAGACTTCCGAAACTCTACCTGAGACTTCCGAAACTCTACCTGAGACTTCCGAAACTCTGCCTGAGACTTCCGAGATTCTGCCTGAGATTCCCGCATTTGTAAGTCCGTTTGGGCCTGAGATTCCTGGAGTTTTGCCATCCCCTGAAACATGCCCTGCATCATTTTGTCAAACTGAGTATTATCCATAACGCTCCTCATTATAGCCCGTTTTCGTTTTTCGGGCCAGACCATTCAAAAAATGTGGGAAACAGAGCCTGCTCCAATTTCGCTCTTGTGCTTCCCCCTTAACAAATATATAATAGGACAAAATTACAAAATTTTGGAGGAGTTTTCTCATGAAATGTCAAAAAGCACTATTGACCGATAATTGGCCAAACGGTATAATATCCAATATCCAATATCCAATATCCAATATCCTACTCAATTAGAGCGCAGGCACCTACTTCAGACTCTATTAAACCATTATAAATCTTTTTATTCATTATTTTTATCTTTCGCTTCTTTCCTTTTTCTGTCTTTTCTCGGTGTAATCTTATTTAGCTGTGTCCCCCTGTCCGACACCATTGCCCCGGACAGTAGTGCCCCGCCTGCTGCGCCAACCCCCACAACATCCATTACGGTCAATTATTCGGGCCTGCACTACGTCCATTTCACGGCTGATGACCCCAATGTATCCGCAGACAAAACGGTCGGTTTTCTAATAACGCCAACGGACAGCAGCCCTTCTAAGGCCGTAGCGGAGACCAAGAAAGGCTACATTACCAGAAAATTTAGGGAAACCCAAAAGTCAAGAAATGTCTTTATGTTCTTGCACGAGGGCACGGCTTACAGCCTTGGCACGGGAAGCACGGACATTCCGTTTACCACAGGTGCCACCGCCAGCGATACCAATTTTGAAACTACGGATATCTTACAGGAAAACACGGCCTACAAAATACGCATGTATGACGGGGATGAAATACTGGAGAAAACCTTTACCACCAAATCTTTTTCTGCCGGAGATGCGAGTTCAGAAGGTGCTATTGCCTATTTGGGAGGCTTGATCGCGGCTACAAAAGCGGCTGTTTCCCTTACAATAGAGCGAAAACCCGAAGAAATCATGCTTATCCCTTATGCAAATGATACTTATGGAGGAAAACTTATTAATTATTATGAGAATGCTTCCCTACGAGCAGGTTGCTCTCCGGGTTGTGGAACGAGCTTGGTGGGAGTATATATAGCCGCTTTAAGAAAAGAAGCCAATCAACTTGTTTCTCTCGTATTTATACTTTCCCCTCAAAGAAATATAGCCCCGACTAATTGGACTGCAATAGAGCAGGCCAGATCTGAGATTGCCTATAATATAGAAATCATAAGTGAGTAGAGCCGGCATTCTCCCGCAAGTTTGGCGGGGCCTTTACCATCTGCTGTAAACGCCCCGCCGTATCTTTTCCTTTTCTTCTTGCCTTTTTGTCCTTGCCCCACACACTCCCCTTGCACTTTACCCAAAACGAATATACAATAGGCCAAGACTGCACAAATTCGGAGGATTTTTCTTATGAAATGTCAAAAAACACTGTTGACTGTTAATCAACCAAACAGTATAATATCCAATATCCAATATCCAATATCCAATATCCAATATCCATACCTCGCTTAAAACATATATACAGTCAGTTTATCTCTTTTTACTGTCCAATAAATCAAAACTTTCCAAACCTTTTTCATTTTTCTGTTTTTTTTCTATTCTTCTCGTCCATTTGGTTTTGTCCGGTTGTGTGCCACTGTCCGACACCAAGGACTCTTCCCCCGGTGATTCACCACCCGCCCCAACAAACACTTTCACCATATCTTTTACCGGAATACAGGCCCTGGAATTGACCGTAAGTTCTGCTGAGGATATAACGGTCAATGCCATTGTGCGTTTAGCCGATGAACCCGCCCCCGTTTGGGCGGATATAAAAGATAAAGTCGGCTTACTCAGCCGAAATATCGTAGCCAACACACCCAAACGCATCTTTACCGCCAAGCACTACGGCACCAATGACAGTCTAAAAACGAATATCGGGGCCATGAGCGCAGCCGATATTTTACAGCCGGAAACGGCCTATAAGGTCCATGTTTTTCACGATGAGAGTCCCATTGAAACGCTGCCTTTCACGACCGCAGCCATTCCCCCCGCGAGTGAGTTTCCCTCAACACATACAGGACACAGTCTGAATTTTGCGCCGAACGTATTGCCTCTTAATACAGAGAGAACTTATTCCGTCAATGATGTTGAAAAGAAAGGTATGTATGAAGTGTACGGCAAAGAAGGAGAAGTTTTGTTGGTTCCTATGTATATGAAAGAACTATTAACTGATGCATGGCGCGTTAGCAATGCTACAGTAGAGTTAGGTTCCTGTAATCTTCTCAATGCTTGTTTAGCTGATCCGGGTTATGCAATAACACCCGAGTTTATTTACGAAAGTGTTGCTGCCAAAACGTATCACAAAGTTCTTTTAGGGTTTCAATCTTTCAATAAATCAACCACGAGAGATGCAGGTGATGGATTCATTAGAGATGGTGCACAAGACCCCTATCTTATTCATTCTATTGCAGATAAATAGAGTGGGTTTGAACAAACGTTTTAGAGCCGGCATTCTCCCGCCAAGTTCGGCGGGGCCTTTATCATCTGTTGTAAACGCCCCGCCGTATCTTGCCCTTCTGTCCTCGCCCCGGACGCTCCCCTTGCCAAATATTCAGAACGAATATACAATAGGCCAAGACTGCATAAATTCGGAGGATTTTTCTTATGAAACGTCAAAAATTACTGTTGACCAATAACCAACTAAAAGGTATAATATCCAATATCCAATATCCAATATCCAATATCCAATATCTATACCAGTTTTAAAACATATATACAGATATTTTATCTTTTTTTACTTCCCAATAAATCGAAACTTTCCAAACCTTTTTCATTTTTCTGTTTTTTTTCTATTCTTCTCATTCATTTGGTTTTGTCCGGTTGCGCACCGTTGTCTGACACTAAGGACTCTTCCCCCGGTGATTCACCACCCGTCCCAACAAACACTTTCGCCATATCTTTTACCGGAATACAGGCTGTAGAACTGACCGTAAATCTTATTGAAGATATGGTTGTCAGTGCCATTGTGCGCTTAGCCAATGAACCCGCCCCCGTTTGGGCGGATATACAGGATAAAGTCGGCCTACTCACTCGCAACCTCACAGCTAACACTCCCAAACGAATTTTCACCGCCAAGCACTACGGCACTAATGACAGTTTAAAAACAAATATCGGGGCCATGAGCGCAGCCGATTTCTTACAACCGGAGACGGCCTATAAGGTCTATATTTTTCGTGATGAGAGTATCATTGAAACACTGCTTTTCACTACCGCAGCCATTCCCCCCCCGAGTGAGTTTCCCTCAACAAGTACAGGAAACAGTCTGAATTTTGCGCCAAACGTATTGCCTCTTAATAAAGGCAAAGGTATCTATGAATTGTATGGCAAAGAAGGAGAAGTTTTGTTGATTCCTCTGTATATGAATTCCATTCGGCAATTAAAGACCGGATGGTTGTTTATCAATGGCACAGGTGTATTTGCTTCTTCCTGTAATTTTGTTAGTTGTTTACCTAATGCCGGTTATGTAACGACACCGGAAATTCTTTACCAAAGTGTTACTCCGAACACCTATCACAAAGTCCTTTGGGGAATTCAATCTTTCAACAGTACAAAAAAAGATGCGGGTATTGGTGATATTCAAGATGGGGCAGATGGAACACCCTATTATATTAGTTTTATTGCAGATAAATAAACTAATTTTGAACAAACGCTTTAGAGCCGGCATTCTCCCGCAAGGTCGGCGGGGCCTTTATCATCTGTTGTAAACGCCCCGCCGTATCTTGCCCTTTTCTTCTTGCCCTTCTGTCCTCGCCCCACACACTCCCCTTGCCAAATATTTAGAACGAATATACAATAGGCCAAGACTACAATATCTCGGAGGATTTTTCTTATGAAATGTCAAAAAGTACTGTTGACCGGTAATCAACCAAACAGTATAATATCCAATATCCAATATCCAATATCCAATATCCAATATCTATACCAGGTTTAAAAAGTATATACAGCTATTTTTCCTTTTTTTACGGCTAAATAAACCTCAATTTTTCAAAGCCTTTTCAGTTTTTCCATTTTTCTGCTTTTTTTCCATTCTTCTCATTCATTTGGTTCTGTCCGGTTGTGTGCCACTGTCCGACACTAAGGACTCTTCCCCCGGTGATTCACCACCCGCCCCAACAAACACTTTCGCCATATCTTTTACCGGAATACAGGCTGTAGAACTGACCGTAAATCTTATTGAAGATATGGTTGTCAGTGCCATTGTGCGCTTAGCCAATGAACCCGCCCCCGTTTGGGCGGATATAAAAGATAAAGTCGGTTTACTCACTCGCAACCTCACAGCCAATACTCCCAAACGAATTTTCACCGCCAAACACTACGGTACCAATGACAGTCTAAAAACGAATATCGGGGCCATGAGCGCAGCCGATTTCTTACAACCGGAGACGGCCTATAAGGTCTATATTTTTCGTGATGAGAGTCTCATTGAAACGCTGCCTTTCACCACCACAGCCATTCCCCCCGCGAGTGAGTTTCCCTCAACACGTACAGGAAACAGTCTAAATTTTGCGCCAAACGTATTGCCTCTTAATAAAGGCAAAGGTATCTATGAATTGTATGGCAAAGAAGGAGAGGTTTTGTTGATTCCTCTGTATATGAATTCCATTCGGCAATTAAAGACCGGATGGTTGTTTATCAATGGCACAGGTGTATATGCTTCTTCCTGTAATCTTGTTAGTTGTTTACCTAATCCCGGTTATGTAACGACACTGGAAATTCTTTACCAAAGTGTTACTCCGAACACGTATCACAAAGTCCTTTGGGGAATTCAATCTTTCAACAGTAACAGTACAAAAAAAGATGCGGGTATTGGTTATATTCAAGATGGGGCAGATGGAACACCCTATTATATTAGTTTTATTGCAGATAAATAGAGTGGGTTTGGCCTGCGGCTAAAACCCATGTCTCATTACAGAGCCCTTTCGCTGTTGTCCCCCTCCGGCCCAACAGTGAAGGCGGCTGTCTCACCCCGTCATTCCTGCGAAGACAGCCAGTCATTTACAACAGAGCATCGTAAAAATCATTCCAATTAAAATTTCTTTTTTATTTTTCCACATTTTTATTTCTTCACCACTATTTTTGTCCTTTTACGGAGTATGCTCGATCAAATAGAAGCCCTCCGCAGAGAACTCGGTGTCGAAATGCTTGGCAAAGAAACCACTCCCCGGCCCGAATGTGCCGGAAAAGGGAAAGGTACTTCCGTACAAACACGGCAGCAGGAAACACGGCAAAAGACAGACAGAAACGAAACTTCCGGAGACGAAGAGCCGGATATCTTCGGCTCCCCTCTCTCGTCCAAAATCACAGAAAATGAAATGCTGTCCTTGTTCTACAGCAAACTGCAAGCCGAAGAGTTGGGAGATTTCGGAGAAGACACAAACGAAAAAAACGGGACAGACACTTTGAGGCCCAGAGAAAAATTGGAGGCCAATGGAGTACAGAGCCTGACCAATATTGAACTGCTCTGCCTCTTACTGGGCAGCGGCAACCGGGAACAATCCGTTCGGCAATTGGCAACCAAGGTTCTGCAACAATTGCTGCAAAGGCCCTTCGATATCAATCTGGAAAGCCTGCAAAATATTAAGGGTATGGGCCTGGGCAAGAGTGCCTCCGTCCTGGCAGCCATGGAAATCGCCAGACGATTCCTCAACCCGGGGCCAAAGCAGTTGAATAACCCGGAAGCGATTCACAAGCAGATTGCCCACTTTGCCGACCAACAGGAAAATCTGGTGGCAATCAACCTAAATGGTGCCTGTGAAGCTCTCTCCATCCGTCTTATTACTCGCGGAACCATCAATCGGAGCCTGATCCATCCGCGAGAAGTGTTCACCCACGCTATCCGCGAACAGGCACACAGCGTCGTCATTGCCCACAATCACCCCACGGGGCATCTGGAACCCAGCAAAGAAGACCTGGAAACTACCCGAAGATTGCAGGAGGCCGCAAAAATTCTGGGTATTAAACTGCTGGACCACATTATTTTCTCCGAAACATCCTGTTTCTCCTTTGCGGAGGAAGGCCTGATGAAGAATTAGCCGCCTGCTGTCTCATCCTCATTAATATGGAGATAGTTGTAATGAATAAATATTTCCTGATTCTTTTTGGAGATCGTTTTGGCCAACTGCAAGTGACTGTAGCGGGCCAAACCAATGCCGATCTTCGCCCCTTGTTCCGAGTAGATGTCGATCAGGTCTCCTTTGCCAAACTCCCCCCGAAACCTCACAATACCAACCGGAAGTATGCTGACGGCCTGCTTTCTGCCCTGTAGTTTTTCTACCAAGCCGTCGTTGACAATGATTCCGGCGCGGCCTGCGGCCAAATCTCTGGCCGACAACCACTTGCGGATGCCACGCACGGCCGGCTTGCCTTTGCCCTCGGCCGGCCCGGTGGCCGAGCCGCACAAAAACCGTACCAACCGGGCCGAAGACGGAAGCACCAAGGTGCCCAGTTCCGGCTTGGCAAACCATTCCTGACTCCACCGGGTAATGACCCGATCGGCCAGTTCCTCCGGCCGTGCTTCCGATCGTTCTTCCGGTCGTTCTTGCGCACCTGTAAACTCCGGGCTCAATTCCTCTTTCAACGCCGCCCGAAGCTGCCCCACTTCCTCCGTAATCCGCAGGATAATTTGGGGCTGCCGCGCAGAAGCAATACAACTGACGACCCCCGCCCGGCACATCTTGCCAGCCGTCTCCAGCTTGCTGCTGATACCCCCCCGCCCGCTACTACTTTTGCCCTCCGGCTTGGGCCAACCCCCGTGTTTCGGGCCCAACAGCCGAAAGAGCCGGGCATCGGCTTGGCGGGGGTCTTTGTCATAGACTCCCGAAGCTTCCGTCAGCAGCAAAAGCAGGTCGGCACCGAGCTGTTGTCCCAAAACACCGGCGAGCTGGTCATTGTCGGTGAACATCAGCTCATCAACCGAAACACTGTCATTTTCGTTAATCACCGGCAGCAATTCCGGGAAATCCTGCATGCTCAGCAGCAGACGCTCCAGATTCAGATAGTGATTGCGGCTGATAAAATCGCTTTTGGCCAGTAGCAACTGGACAACGTGCAGTTGGTGTTTTGCCGCTATCTGCTTATAAATCTGCATCAACTCCACTTGGCCCAGACCGGCCAGAATCTGACGCTCCGCAGTCTGACCAACAAGCTGCCTGCTCTCGTGCCAAATACCCCGGCCCGCAGCCACCGCACCGGAACTAATCAGATAGACGTTGTGCCCCTGCTCTTTCAGACAGGCAATCTGACCAACCAAGTCGGCCATGAAAGATAGGTCCGGCTTGGCCAAACCACTGTTTTTTGTGGAAGACTCGCCCTTTTCCAGCAAAGACTGGCTGCCAACTTTCACCACTATGGTCACGATGGAAAACTCTTTAATTATTCTGCAAATTCTGTAATTCGCGGTTGCGCTCGATGCCCCGTTTCACGGCGAGAGCAAAACTGCTTTGCAGTTTTGGTGTCAGCACGGACAAAGCCGCCTCTGTCACCCCGGCCTTACTGGTCACGGCGCGGCGCATTTGCGCCGCAAGATCACAAGGCCCTCCGACGGAATCTGTGCCCGCCCCCGGAGCAATGGCCGAGCGATTCTCCCTGGCTTGCCTGCGGGCATCTGCCAAGCAGGTGGCTGCCCCCAAAAATGTGGCCTCCGCCAGCCTGCAAGCGGCCTCCGCATCAAAGCCCTGTTTTTCCAGCTCCAACTGCAAGAGTTCGGTAAGCAAATAAAAATAGGCCGGCCCGGACCCTGTCACCGGCGTTGCATTGTCCAACCGGGCTTCAGAGTCGCACCGGACAAAAGGCCCAATGCTGTGGGCCAACTGCACCACAAGCTCTTCTTCCCCCTGACTCAGCTCCAAGTCCGGTTCCAAATACAGCAGACTGGCACTCCCGCCAACCTGTGCCCCCAAGTTGGGCATAATTCGCACAATCCGCAAATCAGCTTTCCGCTCTCTGTACCAAGACAGCGGCAAACCGGCCGCCATAGTCAGCCACAGGCTGTTTCGATCGAAGGCCAGACAGTTGTGCATCTCCTCTTGTATCACTTGGGGTTTCATGCCCAAAACGATCAGAGAAAAGTGGAGCTGCCTTTGCTCTGCCCACAACCGCAGCTCGGCAAAGCTCGATACAAAATGAAAACGTTCGGCCACAGAAGCATACTCTTCGGTCGCCTCCAGCTTGGCACGCGACTGCTCGGAAATGCGCAGAATCCAAACCTCCCGCCAATTCTCTGCCACAAGCGGAAGCCATGTCCGCAACATGGCACCACCCATATTGCCGCAGCCAAGCAATAATATATTCATTTTACATTCTCTCTTTACAATGCAAGTAATATGTTGCGGGGAATTTTAAAAATCTTGAGACTCGGTCAGCAGCCCGTCATTGTGCTGCGCAAAACGACTTTCCGCCAGGAATCTCTTGATTTTCTGCGTTGTCGTCATTTCCAGTGACAGCAAGATAACCCTCACCCGGCCAATTCTTTGGTAGTCTGGCAATTTCCGACTTATTCGCTGCACATCCGCCAATATTTCCCGGTGCAACTGCACGCCGATAATCTCTTCCTGTTTCGCAGGATCCTTCACAGTATCTCCGCTCAGAAACGCATCCCGATCCGCAGCAATCCTTGCCACACAGTCCTCACTCAATTTCGGATACACCACAAGTTCCGTCTTTTCTGTGCCATCTTCCCTGTAGCCCCGGACCATCACCTGCTCAAACCAGCTACACAATTGAAACAATTCCTCAATCTCTTCAGGATAGATGTTCTTTCCGCCCGCAGTGACAATGACATTTTTACTGCGGCCTGTGATGTAGAAATAGCCATTTCTGTCAAAATAGCCCATGTCTCCGGTGCGCAAAAAACCATCCTCTGTGAAGGCCTCAGCGGTGGCCTGGGGATTCTTGTAGTAGCCCGACATCTTGTTGGGTCCATCAATACACAACTCTCCGACCTCGTGACCTCGGACCGAAACGACCGGAGCACTCAGCTCCGGAGATGATTCCAACCGGCCCGTTATCATTGGCAGCAAACGGCCTACCGAACGAACTTCCGAAGTCCCGGCAGGGTTCAGCGTCACAATCGGTGCGGCCTCCGTAAGCCCGTAACCCTGAATAAAATTCAGGCCCAAGCGGCGGTATTTTTCCCCGACCTCGGGCATCAGCACACCTGCCCCACATATCAAAATCCGAATGTGATCAAAACCCATCGCTTTGAGTACTCCGCTAAACAGTTTGGAACCGATAGCCTTTCCCATTCGGTCCGAAACACCGGAAATGCCCATCATCAGACGGAACATCAACTGTTTGGCAGCCGGCTGCGCCTTTACCTTATTTAAAACCCCTTGAATGATCTTGTTAAACAGCATGGGAACCCCCATGAACACCGTAACTTTACCATCTTTTAGATCCTGTAGGATCTGCTGAACGGCCAATCCCCGGGGGAAGATCAACTCACTGCCGTGACTGATGCCTTCCAAAAAAACAGCCGTCATCGGGTAGCAGTGATGCATCGGCAGCAACAGGTAAAGGCGATCTGTGCTCAGAATTTCCTGCAAACCGGGATACACGCATTGAATCAGGTTGCTCGTAAAGTTAGCGTGACTCAACATCGCCAACTTTTCATTCCCGGTTGTTCCCGAAGTGGTCAACAGGGCCGCCATGTCATCGGAACGGATCTGGGCAAGAGAGCTCAAAGCACCCGTAGTATCACCCTTCCGAGACTCTATCATCTGCCACATGGTTTCCCATTTTGCCCCTGTTGCGTCCGCAAAATCCTTCCTGCTTTGGATCAGGTATTTTCGGTAAGCAGGCTGTTCCGTCTCGGCCTCCTCCAGTTTCGCCAACAAGTCCCCATCCATGAAGACGGCCTTCGCTTCGGTAAACTCTGCCAAATGCTTGTGAAATTCTCCATTCTGGCGGGCATCGAGAGGCACGACCACACAGCCGGCACAAAGTACCGCCAAATAGACAATACCCCAGTACGGGCTGTTCTTCCCGGAGACCGCCACTCGGTCGCCGGCGGTCAGGCCCAAATTTTGCAGGCTTCGGGCCAGTGCTTCTACATATTGGGCCAATTCCCGATACGAAATACTCTCGCGCTGCTCCCCGGCAAAAGTCGTAAATGCCGAGTTATCCGGGAAACGCTCCACAGTGTATTGAAAGAACTCGGGAATGGTCGGCCACTCATCCCCAAAACTCTTTCCCCGAAGACTTTGAATTGCAAAATATTCCCATTGGGGGTCTCTCCATTCGGCCATTTCCCTTCTCCTAATCTTACAGATTCCAATTACTCTGCCAGCAACTTCCGAAACACTGCCACTACATCGTGATTGCGCCAGTCTACACTGCCAAAGGCCAAGGCAACGATATAACCATGCTTATTGACAATTATTGTGGCAGGCAGACTTTGTACCCCATATTTGAACACACCGGCGTTTTCCGGATCAAGCAAAACAGGGAAGGTATACTTGTACTTCTTAATATAATTATCCACAATTGCCCGGTCTTCACCGGAATCTATGGCCAGCCAGACCAGTCCCGAATCTTTCAGCTCCCGGTGCAGAACTTCAATCGCGGGCATTTCAGCGCGGCACGGAGGGCACCAAGTCGCCCAAAAATTGATGGCCAGGACCTTGTCGCGGTAATCCGACAGCGTCACCTCTTGACCCGTCTTCAGGTCTTCCAACTGAAAGTTCAGTGCCTTGACCCGTTTCTCCACGGGCATGACATAGATGCCTGCCAAGCTCAGGCTGCTCAAGTCCAGGTGTTCGGACTTCTTGTTTGCCGACTCGCTTGCGTACACAGGTTGCACAAAAAATAACACGGCAACCAGCGGCAACCAAGCAGAGAAACAAAATCTCTTCACCCAATTCTCTAAATTTTGCACCAAATTCTGCATAACACGGCCTCTCCGTTTTCGATCTCCAACTTCAGGATTCCAGTCTATCATAAATTGTCTATTTCAGCAGCTACTTTAAACTCAAGGTACAACGATATCCCTTCTTCCCCGAAGACGGTGACGACTAACCGGCAATGCTTCAACGAAACAAGGCCCACCTCTCCCAAAGATGGCCAAATGCGAACAGTGCCCATTTTTGAATGTACTTTGTGAATAATACGCACATCATGTGCCCATCCGGACCGCAGATATTTTGCGTTCCTATCACACTTAGACTGACCTTACTTTTGCTCTTGGCTTAGCTTTGGCTTTTGCTTCGCTTGGCTTGGCTTTGGCCTTGAATCGACATTTGTGTGCAAACGGTTGCCGGGCGAGGCAGACTTCAAACGGCAATGGCCGTCTCCAAAGAAAGCTTTATCATGTCCGTAAAGCTATTCTGGCGTGCCTCGCTGTCCAGACTCTCACCGGTAAAAATATGGTCGCTGACAGTCAACAGACACAAAGCCCGCTTGCCCAGTTCTGCGGCCACGCCGTACAAAGCCGCAGCCTCCATCTCAACACCGAGAATATTCATTTTGCGGTACTGCCGAAACAGCTCCATACCGCGCGGATCGTAAAACAGATCGCCGGAAACAATATTGCCGACATGATGTCGGATGCCCAACTCCCGAGCCTTTTGAACAGATGTCTCCAGCAGACAATAATCGGCGATGGCCGCAAAGTCTCCACCCATGAAACGGTGCCGGTTGACGTTAGAACAGGTAGAAGCCCCCATGGCAATAATGACATCGTTCATCTGTACCCTGTCCTGCAAGCCTCCGGTCGAACCAATACGCATAATACTTTCCACACCGTACAGAGAAAACAACTCATGAGCATAGATGGATATCGAAGGCATACCCATACCGGAACCCATTACAGAAAGGGATTTGCCCCGATATGTTCCGGTAAAACCCAGCATATTTCGGACTCCGGTCACCTGTCGGACATCTTCCAAAAAATTTTCGGCGACGAATTTGGCCCGCAGCGGGTCGCCGGGCATCAGCACCGTAGGGGCAAAATCCCCTTGCAGGGCATCAATATGTGGAGTCGGCACCAACAGTTTTTTCTGATTCATCAAAATCGCTCCTTCTTTCATCTTTTTCACAGATAAAATCCCATTTTGGTATTCCTCTTCCGGCGCGATGCGGAGAAAATACGGGATTGGCCGAGCATACCGTTGCTCTGATACAGTGTGGCTCTGCCGGCAAACCGAAATGTATTCTACAAAAATTTGACAAAAATACGCCGGACATTATTCTGATATTCTCCCGGGTCCGTTTTTTCGCACAGAATCATATTCATTTATGAGGAGATATTTACTCGTCTTTTATATCTGACAAAACACCGGTAGGGTTGGACAGCGTCTGTTCGCTTTGTTTGCTCTCGCTGCAAAACGGAGAATCCTGTAAAGGAAAAACTCATGGCCCAAAAGAAAGAAAACGTGAGGTTCGACTTGGAGACAAGGAAGTTTCTACCTCAGGACGAGGATGTCAAACCGGACGAATCGTCAAATACCGAAGACTCGAACCGATCGGAACAAAATACCTGGGAATCCGGCCCTTCGAGGCGCGGAAAGCGCGAAACAAATGAGGCAGGGGAACCTGCCGAAAAGACAGAAGAATTCCGCATTACAGACTCGGACACCCTGCACCGTCATCTTTCCGATGCCATAGAGAAAAACCTGCCCCTTGGTCCCATTTGGTACGCAGTGGACCGCAACAGCCTACAGTACGACGAAAACAATACCCAGATTGCAGAACTGTCGGGAGGGCTCTATCAAAGTGAGAAGAAATCCATTTACGTAGTCAAGATAGACTCGGAGAACCGCTACTGTGACATCCTGCGCAAAGTCAGTGTCTTAGAATATGTAATCATGAACCTGAGAGTGCTCCGGCTTCTGAAACGAGGCGATACCCGGGACACAGCCGAAGAAGACGAAGAGAGCAAGGAGAGCAATATTCTCCGATCCGTCAAAGCCGCAATCCTCCACTCAGTTTTAGAAACCATTATGAAAATATTGGAGAACGGAAAAAACGTTATTGTTCAGGGCATGTTTCTCTCGGGAGACTACATCTACCCCGCCCACCGACAGCCCGGTCCGAGGCAACTCAAGGCCATACAGCACATGAGTCTCTATGAGCAGGTCCTGCATTTTGCCGGGAACATAGCCTGTATCAGTTTGAAAGTCGATATGGATACGCTGAGGGGTGTGGACATCGACTTGAGCTTGTCCACCGGAAAAAGGAAGAACCATCCCCCTTCTGTCTTGTAAGCCGGTTGGTGCACCGACCACTATTTATCTGGCTTTGGTATTCAGCCCCCCCCAAATGATACTCGACCCGGGCCGATTTCCAAATAATTAATTTGCAAGCGATACTCCGGAAATTTCCGGCCACCGGGGAGCTTCTGCCGACTGTGCAACATTGGCGGACGGCTAAACGCCCTCTGAAATTTGGGAACCACAGAAGTTCCGGGACCACATTGAATGTTCTAAGCACATCCACAAGCAACCCTACACAGTGTTCAACCTTCCTGCTTGGCTAAGCCTCCCTGCTTGTCTCCTCTTTATACCAGTGAACATCTTCCAATGAGGACCCGAGGATATTTGGCAAAAATTACCGATAGATAGAAAGATCTGTTACTTGTTATAAAGTAGTATTAAAGTAATTATATATCTTAATAATGAATCAACCCGGCAGCGTAACATACTTGACAACCGGAAGATAATTCAGTACAAAGTAGCCCCTTATCGCGCAATACAGGGGAGAGCTTATAGGGAATGATGACAAATACGACTTTAGGCCACCATGTACTGGTAGAAATGTATCGCTGTGACGAGAAAGCATTAAATGACCCTAAGTTCTTAGAGAAGGTTCTTTGCGAAGCGGCCGGACTTGCCGGCGCAACCATCGTCACCCAAGCCTTTCACCAATTTAACCCGCACGGTGTCTCGGGTGTTGTTGTTATTTCCGAGTCCCATTTGACTATTCACACTTGGCCGGAGCATGGCTACGCATCATTAGACCTGTACACCTGTGGTAACAGTACAGACACCCACAAGGCTTTCAACTATATTCGCAGCGAGCTGGGAGCCCGGCACACTTCCACCGTGGAGCTGCGCCGTGGTAATTTGGAAGAGATTGAAAGCTGGCAAGAACCGAATATCTGCTGATTTATTCGTTTTCGCTGTCCGTGATTGTTGTTTTGCTGCGCTTTAAAAGCGCAGCAAGTTTTATTTGTGTCCCCGACAGTCTGAGCAAAAAGATTTTATGGACGGAAAGGATCCACAGCTGGCTGCCATGAAACGAACCTTGCGGGAAAAGACCCCACACAACCTAATTCTCGAATATCCCGAGCTGGAATGTATAGAAGAATTGCACAGCGCATTCCAGCATATCGCCGTCTACCGCCACCCGGAACTGGGCAAGATGCTGGTGCATGACAATATCGTGATGCTGGCCGAAACCTACGAGGCCGCCTATCACGAAATGATCGCCCATGTACCTCTGCTACACCATCCGAACCCGCAGCGCGTCCTGGTGATTGGCGGCGGTGACGGCGGCACCAGTCGGGAGGTTCTGCGGCACCCGGAAGTTTCGCGACTGGTGCAAGTGGAGATTGACGGCGAAGTAGTTCGGCTCTCAAAGCGACACTTTCCGGACTTGGCCTCTTGCTATCAAGACCCCCGCATGGAACTCCACATCGCGGACGGAATCCGGTACATGGCCGACTGTGCCGAGGGCCGGCATCGGCCATTTGATATTATCCTGGTCGATTCTACGGACCCGAAGGGTGCGGCAACCGGTCTCTTTACCGAGACCTTCTATAAAAACTGCCGGAAATCATTGAAAGATGACGGGATTCTGGTTATCCAGGGGGAAACTTTTTACGGTATGGCCCACGTCCAGAAACAGATTCTCCAAATTCTGCGACAACAGTTCCGGGATTCCGGCATCTATACCAGTGCCATTCCTTTTTATCCTTTGGGCACTTGGAGCTTAATTTATGCCTCTGAACGCTTGCGTTCCGAATGGCAATTGCGCGAAAATGCCCTGCGGAATCTGGCCGAGGCAGAGCAGGGCCTAAACTACCTCAACCGAGAAATCATTTCTGCCTGCTTTGCCCTGCCCAACTATGCACTGCGCCTCGCAGGTCTCCAACCGGAACCTCCGGGGAAAGTTTGAGAGGGAAAGAATTTGGGGAAGGGCCTAATCCGGTCTGTTTGGTATGATGACGGATCAGAGAGATGCGTGAAACGCCGGGACACATGGGACACGTGAAACACTTGAAACATACGAATAAAGGAAAAAATGGACAACAGGTGTCTGTCGGAGCCTCTCTTCAGCTCTTTTGCTTTAGAGTTACGAGACCCAACCAAGAACCAAACAGGAGTATCGGATGATTCAGCAAGGTTTTTGCAGGAAATTTGGGATTACATTTATGTTGCCGTCCCTATCTTCACTACCGGCATCGGCCGGAAGACGGTTTTGTCAGCCAGCAGCCATGCTGTTCAGCCTGATTCTGTTCCTTCCTTTCCTCCCCGCCCAAAATCAGCAAATTAAAGGTGCTGAAACTTTTAACGAAGACTTTCAACGCGTCCAAGGTGTGTTGCGATCCGTACCGAAACGCATTCTGCCCTCCGTGGTCCAACTCAATATTTCTGCTCTGAAAGAAAGCCCCGCCAATCCAAACTTTCTGTTCGATTTTTTCAACAATAAAGACAAGCAAGGGGTTCCCAAAGGGTTCCCGGAATCTATCCCGCGCAAGTATCGCTCATCCGTGATGGGCTCCGGCGTGATTTTTCGCCAAGAAGACGGGGTATTCTACCTCGTGACCAACAACCATGTGGTCGAAGATGCCAACGAAATTGAAGTTCTCAGCCACAACGGGCGCAAATTCCCGGGCAAGCTTGTTGGTCGAGATGAGCGTGTAGATTTGGCCGTGCTTAGTTTTGAGACTAATGAAGAAGAGGCTAAGGCCCTAAAAATTGCCAAATTTGGGGACTCATCCACTCTGGAAGTCGGAGACTGGACCATGGCAATTGGCAGCCCCAACGGTTTTCAGTCTTCCGTCACCATGGGTATTATCAGTTACATTGGCCGGCACAGCGACCCCGGACAGAATATCAACGACTTTATCCAGACCGACGCGGCAATCAACCACGGCAACTCGGGCGGCCCCTTGGTCAACATGCACGGGGAAGTGATCGGCATCAATACTTGGATTGCCTCCCAAAGTGGCTCTAACGCGGGCTTAGGCTTCGCTATTCCCATCAACAACACCAAGTACATCATTGAATCATTCCTGAACGAGGGCAAAGTGCACTACGGCTGGCTCGGCATTGTGATGCAGGAATATAGTGCTATTCTAAACCACATCAGCCCGAATGTAGAGCGTGCCGTCCTCAGTGATTACGGTGTTTACGGCAAGAACGGTGTTTTTATTACCGGTATCTACGAGGAGTCTCCGGCCGCCAAAGCAGATCTCCGGCCCGGCGACTTCGTCACCGCAGTAGACGGTAAAAATATCAGCAGTATTCAGGAATTGACTTTCTCTATCGGCATTGTCCCGCCGGGCCGGAAAGCTCGTTTGACAGTACTGCGGGGTGAGAAGACGCAGGACATCAACGTAACTTTAGGCGAGCGAAAAGAGAAAGAGTTGCTGGATGCCGAGTCCCATCGCACTTGGCCCGGTCTGGAAGTTCTCCCCCTAAGTGCCGAGATGATTAACGCCATAAAGCAACTAAACTCGAACCTAAAGACCATCGACAGCGAGAATCATAAGGAAGGGCTGTGGATACTGCGTATCATTCCCCGTTCGACCGGAGACATTATCGGTCTGCGGCAGCATGACGTGATTACCGAAATGAATGATACTCCCGTCCGTACTCTCAAGGATTTTTATCGCATTCTCAACGAAGTTGGCCCGGATGGCGATCTTGTATACACCTTCCGGCACAAAGACAAAACTTCCAAAACTTCCAAAATCAAGCAATGACGGGCAGCAGACCGGCGAAGTTATAGTGAAACCCAGGTAGAAATTGGCAGAAACCGGAATAGCGATATATGGTTACCAAAAAAATTGTTACAGACCCCATCACCTTGCGTAATAATGGTATCCGTATAGCCTACCAAATGTGGAAAGACGGCTTTATCCCCAGCATGATTTATGTGCCTTTGCGAGGTGGAGCCGGCTTGGGCAATATTATCAGCGAGGTGTTTAAGCTCCTGCTGCCGGAAGCCCCGTCTATGTATTGCGCCGTAGTTGCCCATAGCTACCAGGGCTTTGGCTCTCAATCTTCCATCAACATTGACGGCTGGACAACCACACCGGAGAACATCCGCCCGGTGGACCGTGTTCTGTTAGTCGACGACATATATGACAGCGGGAAAAGTGCCAACTACCTGTGGGACCTGATTCTCAAATATAACAAACATCCGGAAAATTTCCGTTTGGCCGTTCACGATTACAAAGAATTTACCTACCGCGAACCCTTGCCTAAAGTGCCGGACTACTGGGCCGTCCATCACAGGATAGAAAACGAAGAGGACGATTTTTGGATACACTATAGTTCTCATGAACTCTACGGATTGACAATGGAGGAGCGGCAAGAGCATTACTACAAGGATGATCCGACTTTGCAAAATATCATGGAAGAAATTTTTCGCTGCGGCGGTAGCCGAAGCTCTCCGATTTAAGATGTGATTCTGAGGCAGATACAATTCTGAGGGGGAAAGGTCTTGGCACCCACATTCCCGGAAACCGGCCCGGAAAAAGCTATTGCCTTCACTGCTGTATCCCGGAGAGTACTCTTTTCAACAAAATCTGCCGACAAAATTTGTTGCACCAAATGATTTTGCCCTCGGCATCATCCGGTAGAATCATTTCATACAGCTAAAGCGCATCTCAGCTCCGCAACCAAGGCCGGTGGTCAACTCCGAGCCAAACAGAAACACTTCCCAAGCTTTTTTGTAAGAAAAATGAATTGGCCGGAATAATCAAACAATTTTTGGGGTCTTCCGGCAAAAAAAGCTTTTTCCGGCAAGGATTTTTGGTTAAGTTTAGCATGCAGTCGAGACGGCAACGATCAGGAGGTTCAGGAAAGATGAAATACAAAAAGCATTCTGCTTTATTTTTAATCGTATTTTTTAGTGTGTTGGGTGGCTATGCACTCAGTTACGCAAACTTCTCCAGGAAGGCACCGGAAAACCTGGTAGGGAAAAATGGGGTATATGCCAAAGAGCGCACGGATGAATCCGTGCTCAACGATATGAGTTTTGCCCAACTGCAAGAAGTCTTTCGCGCAGTGCCTTCCAAGGTACTGCCCAGCGTAGTCCAGATCAATGTCTCTTCCGTGGAAGAAGCCCCCGCCCTGGACACACCCCTGTTCCGTTTCTTTGGTCAACCCGACGGCGAAGGTCCGAAGCAGGAATTCCAACGCAGGGGTCAGGGGTCAGGCTCCATCATCAAGAAGGAAGGCCAAACCTATTACGTTCTGACCAATAATCATGTCGTAAATAATGCGGGAGAAATAGAAGTAACAACGTATGATGAGCAGAAATTTCCCGCTGAACTCGTAGGCAAGGACGGTCGTGTCGACTTGGCCATTATTAAGTTTGAAGCCGAAAAAGAGCTGGACAATTGGAATATGGCCGAATTGGGGAATTCATCCGATTTACAAATTGGCGATATGGTCATGGCTATCGGCAGCCCGGACGGCCTGCAATCGACCGTGACTCAGGGGATTGTCAGCTATATGGGCCGCCGTGGCGGCCCCGGCGGCAATATCAACGACTTTATCCAGACAGATGCCTCCATCAACAGGGGCAACTCTGGTGGTCCCTTGGTCAACATGAGCGGCCAGGTCATCGGAATCAACACCTGGATTGCCTCGTCGAGCGGCAGCAGTGCCGGACTTGGCTTTGCCATCCCGATCGACAACGCCAAATTCGTTATCGAATCCTTTTTGGAAAACGGGAAGCTCAGCTACGGCTGGCTCGGTGTCTCCGTACCGGAGTATCGGGAACTCGTAGAACAATTGGGCAGTGAGATCGCCAAAGAAGTATTCGGCCCGATGGGTGTTTATAGTAAGAAGGGTTCCTTTGTCTCTGCTGTGTACAGCAACTCTCCTGCGGACAAGGCGGGTCTCTTGCCCGGCGATTACATTATAGAGCTAAACGGTGAACCAATCAGCTCTTCAGGCGAATTAACCTTTGTCGTAGGCATGCTGCGGCCCAACCAAAAGATCAACATGGTGCTGATTCGCAACGGCAAACAGCGTTCAATCAACGTGACCTTAGGCGAACGCTTACCCGAAGACAAACTGAATGAAGACTTAGACAAAAACTGGCCGGGTATTTCTGTTTTGCCGCTGAGCAAGAACATTAACAAACAATTGAAAAGAGTTTCCAACGGCCGCCTGAGCAGCGATGAGAATTCCGGTCTGCTGGTGCTCAATGTAAGACCGGAGTCCGCTTTACAAATTGTCGGCATCCGGAAAGGGGACGTCATTACCGAAATCAATGGCAAAAAGGTAGTCAACCTAACGGATTTCTACCGCGAGCTGAGCAAAAACAACGCAAAAAATACGATATTCACCTACAAGCGTAAGGGCTATGAACTGGAGACACCCAAAATTAAGCTGAAGTAATTTTACGGAAAGGGACGGAAAGGGGTAGAAATTCCGGCGCAGGATAGGGGCCCGGCATAGGACTGAGATACAGGACTGAAAGGGCGGCACTGCGCCGGCCGGCTGTCTTTCCTACGCCCGACTTCTGTCCTTTCCCTCTCGGCCCCTCTCCAAGTCCGCCTTTGCTTCCTGCCACAAGGCTTCCATCTCTTCTAAACTGCTCTCATGCACGGAACGTTGCTGCCCGGCCAACCGCTGCTCAATATGCTGAAAACGCTGACGGAATTTCTCGCAGCTGCGCGCCAATGCCAATTCGGGATTAAAGTCATGGACACGGGCCAAATTTACAACACTGAAGAGCAAATCTCCAAGCTCTTCTTCTGATTGTTCCCGCAGTTTGTCGGTCTCCTCATTCACCCCAATAGCCTCTCCCCGGGTATTTGGGGCCTGCTGAGCCTGCCGGGCCTGTCCGACACCGGGAAGCTTATCCTGCTCCTGGCGCACAAGTGCTTCGCGAAATTCGTCCAATTCCTCCATAATTTTGCCGCTAATGTCTTGGGTAGCCGTTGCTGCAGGCCAGTCAAAACCGGCTTTTGCCGCCCTTTTTTGTAATTTCAGAGCGTATAAGAGTCCCGCTTGTCCGGCGTTTACGCCGGACAGTAGCGATTTCCGGCCTGTCTTCTCGGCTTCTTTGACTTTTTGCCAGTTACCCAACGCCTCTTCTGCATTAGCCGCTGTCGCTTGGCCGAAGACATGGGGATGACGATTCACCAGTTTCGTACACAGATCTTCCAGCACCGCATGGAGAAAATGATCCGAATTAAAGTTGGGAAGGTCCGGCAACTCGTTTTGCCAATCTTCCCCGGCTCCACTGTCTCCACTTGCGCCCTTTTCAGTGTTTCCGATGCTGTTGGCAATATCGCACAGCAACAAAATATTGAGCAGCAAATCCCCCAACTCTTCCTGTAGGTGCGGCAAATCCCTCCGATTGACTGTGTCCAGAGCTTCCCAACATTCTTCCAGCAGACAGGAACGCATACTCTCTAAAGTCTGAGCACGGTCCCAGGGGCAACCTCCCCTGCCCCGCAAACGAGCTACGATATCCAGCAATCGGCGAAACCGAGATTCCAAAGATTCCGGCCCTAAAGGGGCATTCTGTTCTGTATCCATAATGACATTCTCAATATACTTTGATACTTGGCGAGCAGCAGGCCCAACGGCGATTGGTAAGAAAATGGGTAAGCAATGACGAGGAACGGGCAATGAAAAATGCCTCGAAAGACACCAAAGACAATTGGGAACGGCCCCACCTAAACGAAATACGAAGTGCTTTAGGCTTCATCTCCTGCAAAAATGCAAGCATGGGATTCGACAAAAATCCCCCTGCCAGAATTGGAAAAGTTAGGGAAAAACAGGGATCAATGCAAGACCGACAAAGTATTCGCTTTATTTTGAGTTTTCAATTTAGCAGGTTCCTGCTGAGACTCTTGTTGCCCGCCATGTTTGCCGGTGCCCTGCTCCCTTCCTGCACGGACATTACCCCGAGTAGTTATGAGGTGCGCAATACAATCTGGGAGGGGACAGACCCGGTTTCCGGAGACTTGATCCGCATCCAATTCTACATCGATGCTCTGGATGTTCAGCATGGCAAAAATACCTACGCCTCAATATCGACCTACAACTATAACACCGGCGACTTTCAAGGCAGTATTTCCATCGAAAAGTTTATCTATCTGGATGCTTCAGTCGAAGATGTGATCTGGCTGTTTACTGTGGCTCAAAATACCAATACACTCACTGCTGGAATTTTTAGTAATTCAGATAAAATACGCTATCAAGTCTTGTTTACCAGACAGAGCTGAAGATTTCTCCGCACCTGCTATTTTCCGATATGAGCTTTTTTACCCATTATAATTTTATATAAATATTTATATACTAACCTTAGAAGATATAATAATTTAAATTATATGTTTATGTCCCTGCCGGGAATGTTGAATTATTTTACTCTTTTTGCTATTTCTGCTATAAACTCCGCATAATTTTGTCTAAGCTGACAACACAAGGAGCTCACGATGGAGCACGAACTTTCTCTCGCATTGGTCGCCTGTCCCGGCGGAGCCGCCTTTGCCGAAAAAATCGATCGGTATCTATATTCTCGTTACACCAACGCGAAGCTGACAGGTACCATCAATCCCCAAAGTTTTTTGGTTCCCTGCCGGCACACAGTCTTTGCTAATGGTGAAATCAAAGCTGAAGTCGGCACATCTATTCGCGGTAAACATGTCTTTATTATTCAGGATGTTACCAACAGCCAACCCATTGAGCTCAACGGTACGAAACAACGATTCTCGATTAATGACAATCTGTTGTCTCTGTTTGTGACGCTGGATGCCGTGCGCAGCAGTGGCGCGGAACGGGTTTCCCTGATTTTGCCGTACTTCCCCTACAGCCGACAACATGTACGCAAGGGGCGGGAAGGGCTGACTGCGGCCCGAATTTCGCGCCAGCTTGAAGATCTGGGTGCGGACCGCATTATCACCTTGGATATCCATTGCAAAGAAATTGAAAACGCCTTCCGTAAAACGAACTTGGAGGACTTACATGCCTCCTATCAGATCCTCCGCGAGCTGTTGTACAAGGTAAAGCGCAAAGATTTGATGATCGTCTCCCCTGATGTCGGTGGTTTAGGACGCAACCGCTTTTTTGCCAACGCACTGGGCTGTCGTCTCGGTGCAATTTATAAAGAGCGCGACTATGGCCGCACGTCAAATAATGCTGAGGACAATAATATCATTAATATGCGTTTGCTTGGAAATGTGGACAAAGCTACCGTATTTATTGCGGACGATATTCTCGGCACCGGTGGCACTATGATTAAAGCCATGTCGACCATTAAAGAACACGGGGCCAAGGATATTTTGTTGGGGATTTCTTTGCCCTTATTCAACGGAAATGCCATTGAACATTTTGACCGAGCCTATGATGATGGTCTATTCTCCTATTTAATCGGTACAAACGGGGTCATGCTGCCTCCCGAGGTTTTGACTAAACCTTGGTTTATTGAGGCCGATGTCTCAAAGTTCTTTGGCCAGGTCATCGACCGCATCTACCACAACCATTCTGTCACTGACCTGTTGGACAACCGCAAAATGATTTCACGATTGTTTTCGCGGCATCCGAACTTGGAGTAGGAAGACTAATTCTACAAAAGGCATATTTGGCCAAAATGATTGTTGCAGTAACCCCTGTTATGACAATTTCACTTTGCGTTGATAGTTACGACCTGAAGGCCAAGATTTCGAGGGCTTTCAGGTCTACGGACAGCCGAACGGGAGTCTCTTTTGATCTTGGCCTGTGACATTGGCAGCACCCACACAAAAGTGGCCTTGCTGCGCAATCCCAAAGAAGAGACCGAAACGGAAACCAAGGGAACGAAGACTAACAAACAGGAACGGCGAATCCCGGAAAACAATGTTATTTACATCAGCTACCGCAAGTATTTACCGCTGGAACAGCAAGACGGTGAAACCTTGCGGGCCCTGCTTTCCGAAATTGGCCAAGTTCTGGAACAGAAGGCAAAGGGCCGGACAATTGAAGCTTGGAGTTTTTCCGGGCACGGACCCAGCCTGATTGCCATAGACCGGAACGGTCGCGCCATTTCCGGCAACCGAAACCCGATTCACCGCACGGCTCCCGAAATCGACCGATTCCGTTGTGGCAGCTCTTTTTATCTGCCGCTGGCCCGTGCTCTGTGGGCCGGACTTGACGAAGAGCAGCGCAAGTCCGTCGCCTCCATACTGCCACCATCCAACTATGTCAGTTTTTTACTGACCGGTCGGACTGTCATCCCCATTCCCGAACACTACGAAAAATTCTACTGGCATTCTCCCAATAAAGACGGACACCACCGGGTACACAGCCCGAAAACGCAGGATTACCACGAGATGGACAGCCAATTCCTGCACCTGCTGCCCGAGCTGGCTCCCTTCTGCGATACAGTAGGCGAGATTCAGGCGGGAGCCCTGTCCGATTTTGGCCTGCCGCCGGCCTCGCAGGGCACCCCCGTATTTTGTCCGGGCGTTGATTTTTTTGTCGGCGAAGCCGGGCTCAGCTACTGTGCCTCCACCCTGCTGCGCAATCGCACCGGAACTTCAGAAGGTTTCAATCTCCTTTTGCCTGAATATACCCCCGAAGTGATGCAAAGCAAACTGAAGCAAATGACATTCCCGCCCGGCTATTTCCTCAACTATCATGTTATCAGCAAGGGTGCCTTGCTCTCTTATGTCAGGGAAGGCAGCGGCGAGTTATTTGGCAAGCTGTTTGGACTTTGGCAGAGCCACCGGCCCCGGCACCCCCACCCGGCAGAAGCTCCGGATATATCAAATACACTGTATTGCGCTTCTCTCGAACGTACTCAAAAAAATATTATGTTGCAAGATATTCTTCTGAACGCTTCCCCCGCTGAACTAAAGAGAGCCAATCAGTTTGCACACACCTTTGCCTCCGGTTCGAGGCCCTGCTCCGAATTTCTCCAAATATTGGAAAGGGAACTACACCGGAGCAGCTTTGAGCAACTCGGTCTATACACACTCCAGTTGCTGGTTCGGTATTTCATCATGCACTGTGAAACAATCTACTCTCTGCATCGAAAATTCACCGGCTCCATTATGGAGCATGAGAAAGAAACCTTGCTCTCAGGGAGTCAGGCCTACTACCCCGGCTGGCTGGCCTGGAAGGCCCGACACAGCGGAATTGCCATTCATGTTCCAAGCATTTGCGATGCAGAATTCATTGGGGCTGCGGCCATTTGTTTTCACAAGCTGGGCTACTTTCCATCCATTAAACTTGCCAGCAAACACTTACTCAGAATATCTCAGGTATATGCCTGATATTCAAAAGATCAATGTAGCCATTCTAAAATAGAACCACAGGTATTTGCAATGTAGTCTACAGTTTTGTCTTCTTCTGATGATTCCGGAACTTGTTATTATAAATTGTTACATATACTGTAAATATAGACCATCTTTTTTTGTTAATTATATTTCCGGGTTTTATTTAGATTGAGCTACATTCCCAACCACAGAAATAGCGGATGGCAGAAAAAAAAGAGGGAGAAAATTCTCCCTCTTTTTTTGGTTCAAAGGACGACAAAAGTAATCCTCATAAACAACTATTCTGAAGCAACGACTTCCCAGACAGAAGAAGTAGCACTCGGGATCTCGCCCTCATTGGCATACCAGCGACTCTTATATGTAACTCCTTCATAAGTTACATAATAATCAGCACCGGGATACACTACAGTCGCAGACCATGCCTTCTTATTATCTGCTCCGGGACGAAGAGCAAGATCACCACCGGTTTCCACTTCTATCCAACTGCCCCAGGCATTTGCACCGGGTATATCCCCTATGTCGGCATACCAGCGACTCTTATACAATTTACCGCTGTAAAGAACAAAGTAGCCCTCTCCATCATAAGGAACCGTGGCGACCCATTCACCCGGGTCATCCGCATCCTTGGAAAACTTCACTGTGATCGGGACAGCCGCCAGTGCCGCAGCCTTTGCTCTTTCCCGAATCTTGTCGAGATTAGGATTTGAAATTTCCGACAGCAAGACCATTTTACCGGTAGCCACAATATCATCATCAGAAAGTGTCGCACCCAGCGACAGCCAAGCATAATCCGTCAAACTATCCGGGTTATTCGGCTGCTCATCCTTGCTCCAATACTGCAATCGGTAATAGGCTCCTTCGTAAAGAACAATGGTGCCAAAAGTTGAATAAACCGTTGTACTGCTCCACGCCGAGTAGCTTCCGTCCTCTCTCCTCTTGGCTGCTTCAATCTCTTCTTCCAACTTTCTCTTCTCTGCTTCCAGCAGCTCAGCACGCAAAGAAGGTGAATCACCCGAGACCTCCGGATTCGCTGTCACGTCAACCTTCTTCACCCAAGGGCTTGGACTCCCGTCAACCGTCAACGATTCACCCGGAGTATCTCCTTGGGACCACCACGAATTTTCATATATACTTCCTTGGTAGGAAACCAGATAGCCGCCTTCGTTATAAACGGCTTCCGCATCATACGGACGCAGACTTTTGTCCGTCGGCGTGTAGGATGAAGTAATCTTTTCACTCCCGGGAGTCCCTGTCTCGGGAACCTTGGAATCGGGATTGGAATTGGTTTCAGTCTTTACCGGCCCATAATCATAAGTATTTGGATCAGCACCACCCAAGATATCCGAAGCGATCTTCAGGTAGCTGATACCGTTATGCACTCCCTGAGGGTGCTTCATAAGTAACTGCCAGATCATGATACCGTCCGCCCGTCCATCCGACGCATTCCGGTCAGCAACATACTTAGACATTTTCCCCATCTCCTGAGGTGTATGAACATAGAGATTCTTCCACGGCTCAGGGGGAACATGAGTACCATGCGCCAAGGCAAAACCATATTGTTTTGCGTAATACAACCAAGCCCTGTACATAATCATGCGGCCGTTACCAACCGGGTCGGACAATAGTGCTGCTCCGGTGTTATAAGACTGATAAGCAACCAAGTCTAAATCATGACCTATTTTTTTCCCCGGAACACTGCCGTCTGCCTGTAGGACGGGAATCATGGTACCGGTCGAACCAAAATTAAACAGACCCGAAGCTTCCGTTGAGGATCCACCTTGGGCATTTATCCCTCCGTATGTACCGCGAGAGCTATACGGAAAATCCGAATTTATATCATCACTCACCGAACCACCCAAAGCACCAACTCCCGGAGGTGCGGTCATAATCAGATAGTTCTCAGACTTCGGCATCACCTTACGGGACTCACGGATGTAGGTAATCAGATAATTCCTGTAAGTGGGATCAGACATTAAGGCAAAACCACTTTGAGGTTCATAGTCCCAGTCGATGCCGTCAAAACCATAATCATCCACCAGATCCTTGATCTCATCGTAGTGGATATCCGTGTAATTCGCCGGAACACGCCAATAGGCCTCTCCACCGAGCGACAGAACGACCTTCGTCCCCTTTGCACGCAGCAACTCAATGGAATGTGCCAGTCGGTTACCGGCAGACGAGTCAGACTGAATACCCGTTCGTGAAATATCATAAGAACCTTTGGTATAGCGCATATTAGCTTTAGCAAAAGAAAAAATTACATGGGTCACGTAACCGGGCAGCTTCGATAAAGTCGTCTCCCCACTCGCAGGCACCCAGCCCAAAGTCCAACTCGGATAATATCCTATTGTGATAGCTTTGGACGTGCTCTGAGGCGTACGCGGTGTCTGCTTTCCGTTCCAAACGGAGCCTTTCGACAAAGAGTTCTTTCCCGTGGCGGCCTTATCGACTGCCACATCACAAGAGAGCAATACTAAAAAAAGGCCAAGCATTATAGCTCTCAGCCATAGCTGTTTTTTTACTAACATCTTTCCTCCGATGGTTATTTGTATGTTCGCATTCTGAATTTAACAAGATCGAATATCGTAAACTATTCCCCAAAAAATATATGAATACCAGACGACAAGTTATTAATTATCAATAATTATCAATTTTTTTACTATTAATTCTTTTCAAATGCACTGTCAATTATCAACTTCTCCCGGGAAACCACCAAGAAAGTCGCAAACCACCCGAATAATCCTGCAACGATCCACTACCGGAAATCGCAGCATCGACTACCCATTCTACCGGGTAAAGAGGTTTTTTACAAGCTCTTTTAGATCATTCTAATTTTTTGAGAGGCGGAACTTGGCAAGGAACAAAGTAGCCGCCCCGACACTTCCTGCAAAACGGCTCCAAACACTCCAACATGTTGTAAACTTTGGCCATTATTCTTTTACTCTTTTACTCCGCCGGCGGACATACCGGCTACCAAGTAGCGTTGGAAAGACATGAACAACACGATGACAGGCATGGACGAGAGCAGTGAGGCTGCCATGATTCTGTCCCAAATGGCATTCTTGCTTGTAAACAAGGCCTTTAAGCCTAAGGGCAGGGTTTTAATGACTTCATAAGACTTTAGGAACACCGATGCAAAGAGATATTCGTTCCAGGCAATCATGAAGCAGTAGATGTAAACTGTCGCGATGGCCGTGGCCGAAAGCGGCACGACAATCCTGACAATGATGAAAAACCTGTTGCAGCCATCAATGGACGCGGATTCCTCAATGGAATATGGAATCGTGCGGAAATAGTTTCCCAGCATGTACAGAGCTACCGGCAGGGTCAACACCATATAAATGAGAATAAGGGCGGAGAACGTCCCACCCGCACTGCGCAGCATACCAAACTGCACAGCCAGGCTATACAAGGGAATCACCAGCAACGTACCACCGAACATATAAACAAACAACACACCCCGCTGTATCGTACCACGCCCCCTATACTGTAGACGAGAAAAAGAATAAGCCCCAAAAACGGCAATAATTACCGTAATCAGAGCAGAAGTACCGGCGAAGAGAAAGGAACTACCCAAAAAACGGTAAAACGGAAAAATATTCTTGGACTTGCGAAACTTCGCCCCTAATGCATCGCGCTGAACATCTGTCAGATTCGGATTCCGGAGCAGCCGCTGCGCGGCTTCGGGCAATTCCTTCTCCGAAGAATCTAAGTTCAGAATTTCCCGGTAGGCCGAAAGGTTAATTTGCTTGGGGATCAGGCTGGGATTCCCCCAGTCTTGCGGATACTTCAACGAAGTGGAAAGCATCTGCAAAAACGGGAAAACCGAAGAGAAAACAATCAAAAGAATTAGAAGGCCAAAAAAGATGGAGCCTACCCGCGATTTACGTACTACCATTTTAATACCTTCTTTACGTATACAAGAATAATGGCCAAGATTAGTACGAACTGTACGATGGCAATCGCAGCCCCCTGCCCAATCTCCGGGATTCCGGTAAACACCTTGATGTAAGAATATACGGGGATTACCTTAACGCTGGGTGTTAGCAGGTAAATCTCTTCAAACTTATTGAAATTCCAAATGAAGCGTAGCAGGACAATGGCACCCACCAGATAGAAGATCTCGGGCAAAGTGATCGAAAAGAACTTTTGGAAACCTGTGCAACCGTCAATCTCTGCCGCTTCGTACAAAGTCCGGTCTATAGCCTGTAAGCGGGAAAGCACCATCAAATAGGTAAACGGAAAATTCTTCCAAATACTAAACAGAATGGCCACCCAGAGAGAGTTCTTCGGGTCATTAATCAGGTTCACTCGCTCACTGAAGATGTGGAGTTTCTGATAAAATACATCCATGAAGATTCCGTTCACAGGGTCAAAGAGAAACTGCCAGGAAAATACCACAGAGATAACCGGCGCGACATAGGGCAGCAGTATCAGACTGCGCACCAAACCACGCATAGGAAAGGGCCGGTTCATTGCCAAGGCAACACAGATACCCCAAACCGTAGTTCCCACAGTGGAAAACACCACATAAGTGGCAGAAGTACCCACAGCCTGCCAAAACTCCGAGTTGCCCAGCACATTCTTGATATTGGTTAGTCCGGTAAATGTATTGCTGCCGTTCAGGTTCACCTGAAAAAAGGACAGGTATACATTGTACAAGATGGGGTAGAGAATCAGGAGAGATACGACAAGGACGGAGGGGAGGATGAACCAGACACCCCAACGCGCATCGCGCTCCTGTGCCGTCATGATTTTTACCATAGAATAAGCCCCTCAGCAACTTAGAAGAAGCGTATTTACCGAGCAAAGAACAGCACGGGAAAAGACACAAAGCCCCAAAAAGGGCTAAAAAGTAAAAATCTGTCATTCCTTACCTGCCAAAGTAAGGAATGACGACTCTATCTATTGTAGTTTTTCGATTTCACCCTGGGCCCATGCCAAGGCTTCATCAATGTCCATTCCCTCCTGAGTTACTTTGTAAATCATCTGAGGAATGATCTTTTTCGAGTAGACCACACTGGCCAATTCAAAACGCTTACCGTTGACAATGCCAAAGGACTTGAGATCGTCAAAACCTTCGTTCAGAGCAATGATCTTATCCGTGCCGTAGCGTTGATACACGCCTTTAGGGTCATTGAGAAAATCACTGTCCGAGCTGACAGACTTGATCGTCGGAAGCATTCCACCCGGAGACATGTGCAAGTAAGTGATATAATTGTCCTTTTCAAAAAGATACTGGACAAACTGCTTACTGCTCTCACGTTTGGCCTCATCATCCGCATTCAGGATGGAAAGCCCGGTGATGGCACCAAAAGAAGACTCGGTCTTGTTGCCGATAACCGATTGGGCCTGCGTGGCCTTGACCAACTCCGGATCAAAAGCGGCACCGCTCAAATCCTCAAAATTTTCATTGGTCAAAGAACCTTCGGCAACATTTTCGAGGGCAAGGTCGTCCATGATAAATGTGGAGTAGAAGAACATAGCCATCTTGCCTTGCAGGTAATAGTCACGCCCACGCCATGTCTGGGGCCCGGGAGGGTTATAACGCGCCAGTTCCGCATAGAATGTCAAAGCTTCACGCATAGCCGGTGAATTGAACACCACATTCCCATTGTCATCCAGCATCAAAGCATTATTGGACATGGCAATAGGCGTGAAACACTGCTCGTCATAAGACTCCGTTTCCATAGTACCAACCAGAATCCCGTATTGATTAGCTTCCGGATCAGTAAAGTATTCCGCCGCTTTCAGAATATTGTCCCAAGTGCTCGGCGGCTCCAGTCCGGCTTCTGCAAACCAGTCGGAACGATACCATATCGCCTGAATCATGCCGTTAAAGGGGATGCCGGAGTACTCGTTCTCAGAATTTTGAAATAACTTCAGAGCACCCGCATAAAAACTGTCGTTACCGATACCCTCAATGATTTCTTGGTGTACTGCGGTATCGACCAAACCCTCACTGCCCATGGCAATGGCAATTTCCGCATCAATCTCGGCAACACCGGGCAGAGTGCCGGCGGATGCAGAGGTGCGAATTTGCAGGGCCATATCGTTTTCCTCTACGGGCACAGCTTTCACGACCTGGTCCGTATTGAGGGTATTGTACGTCTCCACCAACAGATTGATGACAGCCATACGATCATCCTGGGTTTGCCGCGTCCAAAACTCCATGGAAACCGGCTCTTTATCGCCGGCACCGGAACAAGCCACAAGAAAAGACAAGATTACGGCACCTAAGACTAAGGGACGCAGTAAGCACACAAATTTATTCATAAAAACACTCCTTCTATATCTATTAGAAAATCTTCAAAAAAACACGACTGTGAAGGTCTGTCAGATAGTATTTGTAACCCCAACAGCTCATTCGACCGTCAAGGAACAGCTCCTGACCCGGCACAGAAGTACCTTTCAAAGTTCCACACAAAACAGGTAAATTTATCCCACATGAGAATCATGTGGTTGTTCTCTCAATTAATTTAGGGCTCAGACGAATTTGCACCTCCTTGATCTCTGCCGCATACTGTGGCCTTCGCAAAACCTCAGCCAAATAGGCACTTGCCATTTCCAACTTATAGGGAATAAACTGCTCGATGGTCGTCAGGCCAATGACCTGAGAAAAGTAGATATTGTCGTAACCAATCAACCCAAAATCGTCGATGCCCGGAGTCCGATGCCGGCACCGAAAAACTTCGTAGGCACCAAGGGCCAAGATGTCTGCGGCACAGAAAATAGCGTCTGTTTTTTTCATGACATTTTGGGCCAGCAATTCTTCTGCTAAAGTACGGCCACCGGCCAGATCCAGAGAGCTGTATCTCTCACCCACACACGGCAGGCCCAAGTCTTTTGTCGCAGCCCGAAAGGCTTCATAACGTTCCTGTAGGCAGAAATCACCTGGCTCCCAACCCCAGAAAAAAACCCGGGAATAGCCCCGATCCGCCAGATGCCGGACCGCATCATAAATTCCTGCACGGTCGTCTGTAAGAATGGATTTCAGGCGAGGATGGGAGATACCCAGCAAAACGGCCGGAACCTGATGTTCTTCCAGGTAATCAACGGTCAAATCGTCGGGCCGAATATTGTAAAAAATAACCGCCGCTGTATGCCCCGGTTTGATGCGCTGCCGGGCAGCTTCCAAGGTAAATTCATGCTGAAAATTCATGCCGGCAAGGTTAAACTCACAGGACAACTCCGAATTTAAATGGTGCATAATCGTCGGGAGCACCCAGGTAATAGCACTGAAGTTGGGGGCTATAAACAAAATATTTTTGGGAAAGGCCCGCACGATAGGGGCTACTGAGGTATGGACACCGGGAAACGGCACCCGTTCATCCACCCCCGGCTTGGGAGGATGAACTCTTAAAGGCTTATAATTCAATTTTGTAACGGCAGCCAAGACCCCTTCCCGAATATCCGGACGCACCCCGGAGCGGTTACGCAACACACGACTAACCGTAGCGGGACTGGTCTCCGCATATCTGGCGACATCCTTGATCGTTACCATAGTATGCACTTCTTATTTTCCGTATTTTCAGTATATATCAGCGGGTATTCAAAATTCTAACATGACAACCACGGACTGTCCAGCAGAAGATAGAAAAACTTAGAATATTTTTATATTATTTACTTATATAGTTTTGCTTGGTCCGTTTCCACAGTGAAAAAACAACTTGACAGTTTCTCCAAATAGGATACCATGTCTGTCACATCTATAATTTCAGTAAGAATAGAGTGAAAATAAATGAAAACAAAACAGCAAATACACGTATTGTCTCACACTCACTGGGACCGGGAGTGGTTTCTTTCCGTGCACTACACCAGAGAGTGGCTTATTCCCTTTTTTGACTCTCTGTTTCAGATATTAGAGAGCGAGGTTGAAGCCAAATTCATTCTGGATGGTCAGTTGCTCATGGCAGAAGACTATTTTCAACTGCTGGAAGAGAGGGGCAGGAGTGTGGCGGATGCGCAACGGCGGATTTCCACTTTAGTACGAAAAGGCCAGATCATTCTGGGGCCCTACTACCTGCAACCGGACTGGCAGCTCATCAGCGAAGAATCGGCAGTGCGCAATCTCCTCGCCGGCAAGCGGTTGGGTGAAAAATTGGGGCCGATACAAAATATGGGCTGGCTGCTCGACTGCTTTGGCCAAATTGCTCAAATGCCCCAAATTCACGCCGGTTTTAACTTGGAAGGAATCTTCGTTTGGCGCGGGGTAGGCTTGGAGCCGAGCCGTATAAAGACCGAATTCCTCTGGGAAAGTCCGGACGGTACAGCCATCCCCGCAAGCTATCTGCTCGACAGCTACCGCAACGCGATGCGCATAAATTGGGATCCGGCGATTGTCCGGGGGCGAATGAACTATATCGCCGACAAACTGGCACCCTACTCCTCTACTTCAAACCTACTGTTTATGAATGGCTACGACCAGGAAATGGAACCGGAGAACCTGCCGGCCCTGCTGCGTGCAAACCCCGAAATTTCGGCGCGTGCCTCCAGTCCGGAAGACTATATGAAGGCTGTCCTCTCTGAGAACCCGGAGCTGGATACCGTCAGAGGTGCGCTATATAGCGGGCGTTATATCTCGGTCTTCCCCGGCACCTTGTCCGCCAGAATGCCGCTGAAGCAGCGCAACCACTACGGTGAAAAATTGCTGGAACGGTATGTGGAACCATTGCTTTCCCTGGCAGCACACAATGGCATGAAATATCCGAGAGAAGAGCTTCAATCTCTGTGGCTGGAGCTAATGAAGAACCACCCGCACGATACGATTTGTGGCGTGAGCATAGATGCCTTATACCGCGACTTCACCGAACGATGCAACCACGTAGACCGGCAGAATCAAATATGGATCGGAGCCGCACTCGGGCATTTGCTCGGTGATGGCGGCCTGAGTTTCTACAATCCGTCTGGCTGCGTACGCCATGAAGTCGTGGAGGTTCCGCTGAAGCTGGCTGAAGCAGAGGGGCGGAGCCCCCGACAAATGTCAGGCGCAGACGCAGGGGCAAAGTCAGACGCAGGCCCAAAGTCAGGGACAGAAGCGGGGACTATCGCACTGCTGGAGACGGGAGAACTGGCAGGCGCAGGCATGACCGACGCCGATTTGGCGGCGGCTTCCGAAGCCGCTCCTGTTGTCTGTACAGAGCCCGATGACATTGTTCCGGAATATATCTTGGATAATGGCATTATCCAGGCGAAGATTTTGCCGGATGGCAGGCTCCACTTGCGAAACAAAAAAGAAAACGTGGAATTTCACAACCTGCATTATTTTGAAGACGGAGCCGATGCGGGGGACACCTACAACTATAGCCCTTGTCATGAGGATAAGATTATCAACAGCAAAGGCACAAGAGCCAAAATTTCCGTGCCGGAACGCGGGCCTCTGCGTGCACGCATCCGGATAGACTTCGTAGCGGAAATACCGGCGAGACTGACGGAAGACCGCCACCGCCGCGAAACCCGCACCCAAGCCATGCCGATATCCACAATTATCACTCTGAAAAAAGGCTCTGCACGCTTGGAATTTCAAACACGGGTAAGCAATACGGCACGAGACCACCGCTTGCGCGTGTGTTTCCCCACCGGCCTAAAGACAGAAATTTCTCACGCGGACACCCAGTTTGCGGTCACCCCCCACCCTATTGACCCGCCGGCCTATTCGGACGAAGGCTTGAGCCCGGAGTTGAAGAAGATATTGCTGGGCGCGCGCGAGCCTTCGCCAATTTCCTGCTTCCCACAACGTCAGTTTGTGGATGTGAGTGATGGAGAGAAAGGTTTAGCGGTGCTAAACAAGGGTTTACCCGAATACGAAGTACAAAAAGATCAACGCACGGTTGCCCTGACCCTGTTTCGCAGTGTGGGCTGGCTGGCCCGCACGGACCTGCTGGAACGCATCGGAGACGCGGGACCGCAAATTGCGACCCCGCGTGCCCAGGTATTGGAGAGTATGCATTTCGAATACGCTCTGTATCCGCACCGGGGAGATTGGGAACAGAGTGCTGTCCCGGCCCAAGCCGAATGTTTCGACCTGCCGGTCTTGGCCGTGGCAGGCAGGCCCAGCCGGGACCACCGCATACTCCCGGCAGCCCTGCCTCCGCAACTGAAATGGACGGCCTATAAGAACAGCGAAGACGGCAAGGGCGAAATCCTGCGCCTGGCCAACTACTCGGAAGCCCCCTGCCATTGGAACCCCGAAATAGTAGCCGGTTGGCAACAAGTGAATATGGCAGAAGAGCCTCTCCCGGCGGAGAAGGCTGTAAACAGAGATAGCTGGCGGGCATTTGAGGTGAAAACTTTCCGCCGGGAACTCCCGGCTGACAACAAGAAAGCGGGCTTTCCGGGAGCCCCGGCTCCCGGAAAGCCCGCTTTCTTCCGACAAGAGTCGGCCGTGCGAAAGCCCGAGCCTGTGACAAGCGGCGAGCCGTTGGTTGAAAAAACAGAAGCAGATGCCGAGCGGGAACGCTGGCAAACTTTGGAACAGGAGATCCGGCAGGTGCGCAAGGCCATGAAAACGGCGGAGAAGCTCGAACATGCGGAACTGGAACTCAAGCTGTACACGCTGGAAAGAGCTTCTCTGGAGGCCCGGATCTCTTACGTCTATCTGGAAGAGAGTCTGCGTGCCCCCAATGCAGCCAAGGATACCCCGGAAATCGAGGCTCTGATGCACGAGATTGGCCTCAAGCTGAACCATGCACGGGTAAACAAACGGACCTTCGAGTATATTTACCAGTATTATCAGGATCATCCGGATTATCAAAACCATCAGAACCACCAAGACTCTTAAGTTTCTCGGGGGTTTTTCGGGGGTTTTTCGGGGGTTCCTCCGAGGTTCCTCGGGAGTCTCCGGTTGGCAGTCCCTCGTTATTCTGTTCCGGCCACTCAAGCCCCTCTATTGGTCTGCAATAAAACGAATAAAATAAGGTGCCCCGTCTGACCCATCTCTAATATGTCCAATACCTTCATCTCTTTCGACTGGCTTATTGAAAGATTGAACCCCTAAAAGAACTTTGTGATACGTGTTGGCTGCAATACTTTGGTAAATAAGCTCCGGTATTGAAGCATAGCCTGGATCAGGCAAACAAGAAGTGAATTGACAGGGAGCAACAGTTCGCCCTAAAGCATTGACTAAACGCCATCCGATCTTTAATGGTCGAATGGAATTCATATAAAAAGGCATCAATAAGACTTCACCTTCTTTGCTGTATAATTCATAGAGACCTTTTCTTTCAGATTTATTATCAATGTACGTTATTTCTGCATTAAAAGGCAGTACGTTCGGTGCAAAATTCAAACTGTATCCTGTCTTTGTTGAGGGAAAATCATCTGCCGGGGGAATGGCTGCTGTGGTAAAAGGCAGAGTTTCAATGACACTCTCACCCTGAAAAATATAGACCTTATAGGCCGTCTCCGGCTGTAAGAAATCGGCTGCACTCATGGCCCCAATATTGGTCTTTAGCTCATCATTGGTGCCGTAGTGTTTGGCGGTAAAAATTCGCTTGGGTGTTCCGGCTACAATGTTGCGGCTGAGCAAGCTGACTTTATCTTTTATATCTGCCCAAACGGGGGCGGGCTCATCGGCTAAGCGCACAATGGCACTGACAGCCATATCTTCCATAAGATTTGCGGTCAGTTCTACAGCCTGTATTCCTGTAAAAGATATGGTAAACGTATTTTTGGGTGCGGGGGGTGAATCATCACTTGGATCACGACTGTCCGTCAGCGGCGCACAACCGGACAGAACCAAATGAATAAGAAGAATGGAAAAAAAGCAGAAAAAGGAAAAAGCTTTGGAAATTTTTGGTTTATTGGACAGTAAAAAAAGATAAAATAGCTGTATATATGTTCTAAAAATGGTAAGGATATGGGATATGGGATATGGGATATGGGATATGGGATATTATACCGTTTGGTGAATTACCAGTCAACAGTACTTTTTGACGTTTCATAAGAAAACTCCTCTGAAATATTTTAGTCTTGGACTATTGTATATTCGTTTAGGATATTTGGCAAGAGGGCGGGGGCGACACATCTCTCCGGACAATGCAGAGAGAATCCCCCTCCTCACCGACCGGTTCGGGGGCCATTGCCAAAAAGGGCCTATTGCCAAGAAAGGGCCTGTTCGCAAGCGGGCCCTACTCGCTAATGATTTCTATGTCGAACATTCTGTTAGCCGGAATATCTTCTCCCGCACTCCAAATAGCCGGGGTTATATTTCTTCTTGGGGAAAATACCGATACAGTGGAAACAAGTTTATTGGCTTCTTTTCGCAGAGCATACACAGAGCCCCCCGGGAATCCGGTGCCGCAAAGCGGAAAGCAACCGCCTGCGATGGTAATATTCTCAGAATAAAAAACAGAATTCCCTGTGTATATATCGTCTGCATAAGGGATCAGCATAATTTCTTCCGGTTTTCGTTCTATTGTAAGAGGAACACCCGATGTGAATGCTCTGATCTCCTGTTCTGTAAAATCATCTCGTACTCTTCCTTTTATAGCTGCCGTCAACCCTCCCATATAGGCAATGGTCCCTTCTGAGCTTGCATCCCCTGCGGCAAAAGATTTGGTGGTAAAGGCCTTTTCCAATATTGTATCTCCGTCATACATCCTGATTTTGTAAGACGTGTTTTCCTGTAATATATCGCTTGTTTCAAAGCTTGTATCACTGGCTGCGGCACCCGTGCCAAACAAAATATCTGTACTGCCGGCGGCAAGCTCATACGCTGTTTCCCCGTGCAGAAACATAAAAATATCTCTTGTCTTTTGGGTTTCCGTAAATTTTCTGGTAATGTAGCCTTTTTTTGCCTCGGCCTCCGGCTTAGAAGGCCTGCTGTCCGCTGCTGTTATCAGAAAACCGACCGTTTTATCTTCGGACAAATTCGGGTCGTTTGCCGTGAAATGGACGTAGTGCAGGCCCGAATAATTGACCGTAACAGACTTTACGGGGCTCGGTGCCACAGGCGGACTGCCGGTATCGGGGTTTGGTGCCGCAGGCAGACTGCCGGTATCCGTCATCGGCGCACAAGCAGACAGAACCAAATGAATGAGCAGGATGGGAGAAAGGCCAAATAACGGGAAAACCGAGACCGAAGAGGCCGGAGAAAATTGGGGTTTACGGGGAAAGAAAACGGACTGTATATATGTTTTAAGACTGGTATGGATATTGGATATTGGATATTGGATATTGGATATTGGATATTATACCGTTTAACTGATCCTTAGTCAACAGTGCTTTTTGACGTTCCATAAGAAAACTCCTCCAAGACATTTTAGTCTTAGACTATTGTATATTCATTTAGGATATTTGGCAAGAGGGGCCACAGTAGAACTTAGTTACATTTATCAGGCCATTCCCCCTAACGTCTGCCATATCAAGGTAAAAGATACGATTATGGACTGCTATACCGCATTAAAGGGGCTCGAAGTTCAACGGTTATGCTCTTAGTTGTACCTCCTTCTGTAGAAGGAGGTGGTGTTCCTGTAATTTCTAATTCTAAAGAGGATTTTCCAAGTATTTTTTCTGTATCATCGGAAGCTATGACATAGTAGTAATCATCAGCATCAGGATAGCTGCCACCCAATTTAGAGAGATTGAATAGAAAGCCCGGGTCAGCTATCGGAAAACCTATCGAAAAACTTCCGATGCTTTGTAATAAAGATGTGTTATCTGCTTTGAAACTGTGAAATCCAACAACCTCAAAAAATATATTAATTTTTGTATAAGCTACAAAAACCCCTTTTTGATTTTCGCTGTATCCCCATTCCGGAAGGCTTCCGACAAACTGCTTGTTTGTCCATGAGCTGTCCCATATCGCATCACCTGCGGTTGGGAGCGCAGCAGTAGTAAATGAAAGAGCGGTGCCATCATTAGCAAGGGTCGCCCCTTCAACAACGGTTCCGGACGGAATAGCACCGGCTTCAAAAAACAAATACAGTTTGTAATCCGTATTGGAAGCCAATACATCGGCAAGAGTAAGGCCATTCGTAAAATCACTGCCATAGTGTTGGCTGATACTGAATTTTCTTGGGCTGCCGGCCGCAATGGCAAGCCTGAGATAGCCCACATTGGCCTCTGCCTCTGTCTTGGTAGGAGCTGCCTCGGTAGCTAAACGAATAACCGCCCCTATGTTCGTAATTGCGAAACTACTGCTCATTTCCAATTGTACAGAAGACACCACAGCGGCAGTAGAAAAAGAAATGCTTGATTTGGATGCCGCAGGCGGATCACTCGTCTCCGACAGCGGCACGCAGCCGGACAGAACCAAATGAATAAGCAGAATGGAAAAAAAGCAGAAAAATGGAAAAACCGGAAAGGCTTTGGAAAGTGTCAGTTTATTTAGCCGTAAAAAAAGATAAAATGACTGTCTATATGTTCTGAGCTTGGTATGGATATTGGATATTGGATATTGGATATTGGATATTGGATATTATACCGTTTGGATAATTACCGGTCAACAGTGCTTTTTGACGTTTCATAAGAAAACTCCTCCAAGACATTTTAGTCTTGGCCTATTGTATATTCATTTAGGAGTTTTGGCAAGGGGAGCCGGAGGCGGCACAGAGAGCAGTTCGCCGGAGACAGACTCCCTGCTGTTTTTATAGCAGATAGTAAAGGCCCCGCCGATTCTAAAACGTTTGTTCAAACCTTTTATTGATCTACAATAAAACGAATATAATAGCGTTGTCCTACTCCCCCATCTCTAATATGTCCAATACCTTCATCTTTCCCCCCGATTGCCTTATTGAAAGATTGAAACCCGATAATAACTTTCTGATACGTATTAGTGGCAATACTTTGATAAATAGACTCTGCTATTGCTGTATAACCCGGAATGGGTAAACAAGAACCCTGAGAAACAGCACAGGTAAAAGTAAGTCCCTCTGTGCTATTCAGGAGCCGCCATCCGCTATTTACAACTTGTCTCATATACAGAGGAACCAATAAAACCTCTCCTTCTTTGCCAAAAACTTCGTAGAGCCCTTTACGTTCAGAGCTATGAGTATAAGTTATCTCCGGATCAAAAGGTAATACGTTCGGTGCAAACTTTTCACTGGATGTTGTCGTACTGCTTACGGAAGGGAATTCACTTGCCGGGGGAATGGCGGCTGTGGTAAAGGGCAGTGTTTCAATAACACTCTCATTGTGAAAAATATAGATCTTATAGGCCGTCTCCGGCTGTAAGAAATCGGCCGCACTCATGGCCCCAATATTGGTCTTTAGCTCATCATTGGTGTTGTAGTGTTTGGCGGTAAAAATGCGTTTGGGGGTACCTGCTACGATATTGCGGCTGAGCAAACCGACTTTATCTTTTATATCCGCCCAAACGGGGGCGGGTTCATCGGCTAAGCGCACAATGGCACTGAGAGTCATGTCTTCAATAAGATTTACGGTGAGTTCTACAGCCTGTATTCCTGTAAAAGATATGGTAAACGTGTTTTTTGGTGCGGGGGGTGAATCATCAGTACTGTCGGACAGTGGGGCACAGCCGGATAAAACCAAATGAATAAGCAGAATGGAAAAAAAGCAGAAAAATGGAAAAACCGGAAAGGATTTCGAAAGTGTCGGTTTATTTAGCCGTAAAAAAAGATAAAATGACTGTCTATATGTTCTGGGATTGGTATGGATATTGGATATTGGATATTGGATATTGGATATTGGATATTATACCGTTTGGCTGGTCAATAGTCAACAGTACTTTTTGACGTTTCATAAGAAAACTCCTCCGAAATATTTTAGTCTTGGCCTATTGTATATTCATTTAGGAGTTTGGGCAAGGGGGGCCGGAGGCGGCACTGAGAGCAGTTCGCCGGAGACAGACTCCCTGCTGTTTTTATAGCAAATAGTAAAGGCCCCACCGATCCTAAAACGTTTGCTAAAACCTTCTATTGGTCTACAATAAAACGAATATAATAGCGTTGTGCTTCTCCCCCATCTCTAATATATCCAATACCTTCATCTTTCCCCCCGATTGCCTTACTGAAAGATTGAAACCCGATAATAACTTTCTGATACGTATTAGTGGCAATACCTTGGTAAATAGACTCTGCTATTGCTGTATAACCCGCAATGGGTAAACAAGAACCCGGAGAAACAGCACAGATAAAAATAAGTGTCCCTTCGTCGCCATAGAGGAGCCGCCATCCGCTATTTACAACTTGTCTCATATACAGAGGAACCAATAAAACCTCTCCTTCTTTGCCAAAAACTTCGTAGAGCCCTTTACGTTCAGAGCTATGAGTATAAGTTATCTCCGGATCAAAAGGTAATACGTTCGGTGCAAACTTTTCACTGGATGTTGTCGTACTGCTTACGGAAGGGAATTCACTTGCCGGGGGAATGGCGGCTGTGGTAAAAGGCAGCGTTTCAATGACACTCTCATTGTGAAAAATATAGACCTTATAGGCCGTTTCCGGTTGTAAAAAATCGGCTGCACTCATGGCCCCAATATTGGTCTTTAGCCCATCATTGGTGCCGTAGTGTTTGGCGGTAAAAATACGTTTGGGGGTACCTGCTACGATATTGCGGCTGAGTAAACCGACTTTATCTTTTATATCCGCCCAAACGGGGGCGGGTTCATTGGCTAAGCGCACAATGGCACTGAGAGTCATGTCTTCAATAAGATTTGCGGTCAGTTCTACAGACTGTATTCCTGTAAAAGATATGGTAAACGTGTTTTTTGGTGCGGGGGGTGAATCATCAGTACTGTTCGATAGCGGCGCACAGCCGGACAGCACCAAATGAATAAACAGAATGGAAAAAATACAGAAGAATGAAAAAAATGGAGAAATTGAAAAGGCTTTGGAAAGTGTCGGTTTATTTAGCCGTAAAAAAAGATAAAATGACTGTCTATATGTTCTGGGATTGGTATGGATATTGGATATTGGATATTGGATATTGGATATTGGATATTATACCGTTTGGCTGGTCAATAGTCAACAGTGTATTTTGACGATTCATAAGAAAACTCCTCCGAAATATTTTAGTCTTGGCCTATTGTATATTCATTTAGGAGTTTGGGCAAGGGGGTATTGGAGCGGGCCAAAGGAAGGAGTAAACGCCCCCCCCTGATTTTACGCGAAAACACCACTTCCTTACTCGCTTATGATCTCTATATTGGATATTTTGTCAGCGACTGTACCCTCTACCGGAGACCACCATCCGGCTGGGTTTATCTTTCTTTGAGGAGAAAGCACATAGACTATGGAAGCGAGTTTATTAGCTTCTTTTCTTAGAGCATATATATGTGTACCCGGTATGCCTGTTCCACAATTCGGAGAGCAACTTGCTCTTAGTGAAGCATCCTCAAAATAAATAATATCACCTCCTCCATAAATATCGTTTGCATAAGGGAGAAGCATAATTTCTTCGGCTTTTCGTTCGATTGCAAGAGGTACAGCTGCTATCTCCTTGGCTGTAGGTTTAGTTGGCAGGTTGTAATCTCCTAATAACCCTCCCATATAGGTAATAACACCTTTTGAACTCGCATCTCCGTCAGAAAAAGATTTGGTAGTAAACGTCTTCTCCAATATTGTGTCTCCGTCATACATGCGTATTTTGTAAGATGTATTTTCCTGCAATATATCGCTTGTTTCAAAGCTTGTATCACTGGCTGTGGCTCCATCAACAAACGGAATATCCGTACTGCCGGCGGCAAGATCGTAAGTCGTCCCCTCGTGCAGGAACATAAAGACATTTCTGGATTTTTTCGTCTCTGTAAATTTTCTGATAATGTAGCCTTTCCTGGTTTCTGCCTCTGCCTTAGAAAGATTACTGTCTGTTGGCGTTATCAGGAATCCTACCGTTTTGTCTGCGGATACATTGGGGTCCTCCACCGTGAAATGGACGTAGTGCAGGCCCGAATAATTGACCGTAATAGATTTTGTGGGGCTCGGTGCCGCAGGCGGATCACTGGTCTCGGACAGCGGCGCGCAGCCGGACAGAACCAAATGAATAAGCAGAATGGAAAAAAAGCAGAAGAATGAAAAAAAGGGGGAAAAGGGAAAGGCTTTAGAAAGTGTCGGTTTATTTAGCTGTAAAAAAAGATAAAATGACTGTCTATATGTTCTGGGCTTGGTATGGATATTGGATATTGGATATTGGATATTGGATATTGGATATTATACCGTTTGGATGATTACCGGTCAACAGTACTTTTTGACGTTTCATAAGAAAACTCCTCCGAAATATTTTAGTCTTGACCTATTGTATATTCATTTAGGAGTTTGGGCAAGGGGGACTTTTACTTTCCAACACTTTTCCCTAGTTATAGACAATACTCAAAGTGTCCCCCACACCATTTGTAATGGCCATCCGATATTTCCGAATGGCATTGCTACGGGGTGTATGCAAAAATATTGCTCCCCGAGCTGCATTTCCCAAAATATTTGCTAAACCAATATAGTTAGAGCTGAGAGTATGAATACCAGAGATATCAACAGTTCCAACAGAGTCATATAAATTCGATTTATCTCCCTGGCGATTACTTATTTCAGAAAACAAATCAGAAGACACCAGCCACGAAAACACAAAGGGTATTTGAAACCTTCCGTCTGTTCCGGTTTGGAAATTATGTACCGACATATCAAAAATAAAGTGGACACCACCAACAGGAACCGGATTTCCGGTATCTACGCTGGCAAAAGTCGTAAAAGTCAGCAATGTGCTGCTACTGCCGCTGCTGTACATGACAACCTTATAGGCCGTACTTGGCTGTAATACCGCCGCAGTTCCACCCGAAACTTCTCCGCTTGTGGCATCTTGTGTGGCACTGATACTCAGGGCAAACTGAATGATCTGTGCCGAAGTCCCGGAAAAGTCTATCTTTCGGTAGGCCAATAGGGCTTCGGCAGCCGTGGCCGAGGGAATGGTTTCCGTATCCGCAACGGCCAGAAAGGCCGCTGTGCCACTTTTCGTTGGTGTCAAAGATACCAGTGCCTGCGTGGCACCGATAAATTCTGTCGAGGCACGGACGTTGAATTTGGTTTCACCTCCGGAGTCAGATTTCACGTCCGTCATCGGGGCGCAGGAAGACAAAACTAAATGAATAAGCAAGATGGAAAAAAGACAGAAAAATGAAAAATGTTTGGAAAGTTTCGATTTATTGGGTAATAAAAAAAGATAAAATGACTGTCTATATATTCTGAGATTGGTATGGATATTGGATATTGGATATTGGATATTGGATATTGGATATTATACCGTTTGAATGATTACCGGTCAACAGTGCTTTTTGATATTTCATAAGAAAACTCCTCCGAGATATTTTAGTCTTGGCCTATTGTATATTCGTTCTGAATATTTGACAAGGGGAACCGGCACCAGTTGGAGAGGCTTTCTCTTTTCTCTCGTTTTTACTCTACGTTATAAATAATAGAGAATCCATCCCCTACACCATTTGTCAAAGCTGTTCTATAGTTCCCAATGGAAACACTGAAGGGTGTATGTAAAAATAGTGCCCCCCGGTTTTGATCTCCAAAAGAGTTTGCCAAACCAGTATAACGAGTATGAACACTACCACTACCACTATCAAAAGCTCCAATAGCATTGGTAGTTGCTCCAACGGCTCCAATACTTAGTTCCGCAGCCAGGCCGGAAGTCTGCAACCATGAATAGACAAAAGGCACTCGAAACTTTCCACCTGTTTTAGTCTCGAAATTATGCGCCGACATATCAAACTTATGATCAGCTAAAGAACTACCAAACGTATATCTTCCCGATAGGTTTCCAAGAGTCGTAAAAATCAGCAATGTGGTGCTGTTGCCGCTGCTGTACATCACAATCTTATAGACCGTACTTGGCTGTAATACCGCCGCAGTTCCACCCGAAACTTCTCCGCTTGTGGCATCTTGTGTGGCACTAATACTCAGGGCAAACTGAACGATCTGTGCCGAAGTCCCGGAAAAGTCTATGTTTCGGTAGGCCAATAGGGCTTCGGCAGCCGTGGCCGAGGGAATGGTTTCCGTATCCGCAACGGCCAGAAAGGCCGCTGTGCCACTTTTCGTTGGGGTCAAAGATACCAGTGCCTGCGTTGCACCCACAAATTCTGTCGAGGCACGGACGTTAAATTTGGCTGCACCTCCGGAGTCAGATTTCATGTCCGTCATCGGGGCGCAGGAAGACAAAACTAAACAAATAAACAAGATAGAAAAAAGACAGAAAAATGAAAAATGTTTGGAAATTTTCGATTTATTGGGTAGTAAAAAAAGATAAAATAGCTGTATATATAATCTAAAATTGGTATGGATATTGGATATTGGATATTGGATATTGGATATTGGATATTATACTGTTTTGGAAGTTACCAGTCAACAGTGTATTTTGATGTTTCATAAGAAAAATCCTCCAGGATATTTTGAATTTAGTCTATTATATATTCGTTTAGAATATTTGGCAAGAGGGGCCAGTGCAAGAGGAAAGTTGGAGGAGCAATTTAGCCAACCGGTCCGGGCCCAGCCGAAAATAAGAGAAAGCCTCTCCAAAGAGAGACTTTCTCTGTCCTGTGCTTACTCATGCTTATAAAAAATACCTAAACCGTTTCCTGCACTATTTGTCAAGTCGACTTGATAACTCCCACCAAGGATACTCCTGAGGGGTGTATGTAAAAATATCCCGCCCCGATCTTTATCTCCAAAATGATTTGCTAAATTGTTATACAAAGTAGAGACACGACCAGCAGATCCATCAAAACTTCCAATAGCTGTAAAGATTTCTTTCACATGAGTAGTTATTTCAACAAGCAGGATAGAATTCACCGACAACCACGAAAAAACAAAGGGCACCTGAAGTTTTCCGTCTGTCCCGGTCCGGAAATTATGCGCTGACATATCAAAATTAAACGGGTTATTACCAGTAGAAAATGGATATCTTTCATTTATATTGCCAAGAGTTGTAAAACGGAGCAGTGTTGTGTTGCTGTCACCGCTGTACATCACAATCTTATAGACCGTACTTGGTTGTAATACCGCTCCGGTACCACCTGAAACTTCTCCGCTTGTGGCATCTTGTGTGGCACTGATGCTCAGGGCAAACTGGATTATCTGTGCCGAAGTCCCGGAAAAGTCTATGTTTCGGTAGGCCAATAGGACTTCGGCAGCCATGGCCGAGGGAATGGTTTCCGTATCCCCAACGGCCAGAAAGGCCGCTGAACCGCTTTTGCTTGGTGTCAAAGATACCAGTGCCTGCGTGGCACCGACAAATTCTGTCGAGGCACGGACGTTGAATTTGGCTGCACCTCCGGAGTCAGATTTCATGTCCGTCATCGGGGTGCAGGAAGACAAAACTAAACAAAACAGCAAGATGGAAAAAAGACAGAAAAATGAAAAATGTTTGGAAAGTTTTGATTTATTGGGTAGTAAAAAAAGATAAAATAGCTGTATATATATTTTAAAATTGGTATAGATATTGGATATTGGATATTGGATATTGGATATTGGATATTATACTGTTTTGGAAGTTACCAGTCAACAGTGTATTTTGACGTTTCATAAGAAAAATCCTCCAGGATATTTTGAATTTAGTCTATTGTATATTCATTTAGGAGTCTTGGCAAGAGGGGGCAGTGCAAGAGGAAAGTTGGAGGAGAACTCTGTTTCCCTCTGCTCTGAAATTGCATCTCCAAAAGAATCTCTCGATATATTTTTATGTATCAAAATATTTTATAAAAAAGAATCCCAATATCTTATATTTATTATTGATAAATATTCAAGCCGGCAATATAGTAACTCTATAGAGTTACATCTAAAGGAGGAAAAATAGATGAGAAAAATATACGGAAAGGTACTATTGTTGGTCTTGTTCTTACTGCCGGTGACCAATTTGACTGCCCAAGAAAGCGAAAAGAAAAGTGGCAGAGGTCCGATCAGCATATTTATCAACGGCGGTCTGGGGGGCCTTTCAGGTAGCGGAGAGGTCACTGCATCCGGCACCAAAGTTGGGGACGTAACGGACGCAAAGCTCGGAATCACTAAAATTGGTCTGGGTGCTTCGTATTCCCACCCCGTGAATGAAATGCTCAGCATTGGTGCGCTTTTGGAACTCCGTCTATTGATTAATAAAATAGAAGGGAAGGTCCAAAATGGTAGCTTTACCATAAATTTTAGCGACGGCCAAGTTCTGGGTTTTGGTGTAAGTTTTGGGCCGTACTTTCGTTTGGGACTTTGGGGTACAGACAAGCAGGGTGGTCTCGGACTGGCACCCTACATTGCTATCAATTCACTGCGTGGTGAGATTAAGGGAAAAAATGCATCTCTAAGCCTGGAATACACTGAAGAAGCACTACTGAATATCGGAGGTGGCCTGTTGCTGGACATCTTCTTCACCAATATGTTTGGCATACATTTGGGCCTTGAATTAGAAGGAACCACGGCAAAGGTAACAGACGACCAAGGTGTCTGGACCGCCGAAGCCCCCTTGTTTGGGGCGATATTTTACGGTGGAGTCTCGGTCAGCTTTTAAGCTGTTCAAAAGCGGCCTCAGGTCTTCATTCACATTCTGTGCCCTTATCTCTGCACCCGGCCGGAAGCATTACCATTCATCCGGGACTCTACTTCTGTCCTTTTACTGTAGTTAAAATCACCGGAAATGCTGTGACACAGGCACGAAGCCGCTACCGCAAAACGCAGTGCGTTTTGCGGTTTGAAATCCCCCGAATTTAAGGGCAAAGACCAGCCCCCGTATCCAACTACCGAGACTTACAACTCAAACCGGAGACCATATTCAAAAGTTATATTATTCCCCAAATTATTCCCAAAACTGCAACGGTACCGGAGCCAAGACGGAGGGGGCCAATCGACAATCCCCCCGAAGTTCACCCGCATACCACAGAAATAGCTATTTTTCCGTATTACAGAATTTAATTTCTAATTTTATAATTATGATCCGAGCATGCCTCTCTCTCAAGCACTTTTTCGGGAAAGACGCGTATTATATTATTCTATACAGTAGATCATCTTACCTCAAGATTATACAATAGAACCCTCATTGAAATCACGCAGAAATGCGACAGAATAATGAAAGAAAATCGGCAGAAATTGAGACACGATATAGAGGCAGAATACTTTGTTGCGTAGTCCATATTGCGATGCAATCATTCTGGGAGGGGCTCAGCTTGGTTTGCGTTACGGAATTACCGGCGGGCGTTTTCTGTCCCGCGAAGTGTTCTTCGAATTGCTGGACAAAGCTTACCATCTGGGCTATCGCTCTTGGGATATGGCCCAGGCCTACGGCTGTGCCGAAGTTCGCGCCGCCTTCTGGCGGTGCTCCCGAAACTACCCCGATATGGCCTTTGGCAGCAAAATTCAGTTGCCGCAGACAGACCCGGAAGCATTGCGGGCGGCGCAGCAACGTTTACGGCGCAGTCGACGCTATCTGGCACCACATTCCGGCTTGGCATACGTATTACTGCATTCGCATGGGGCCGAGAATCCGACAGCGCAATTGAGAGCTTTGCAAGGGCTATGTCGTGACAACCATCATCTTCGTCCCCATATAAATAACCGGCCAAATAACCGACCCGGCGAGAAAATCGGACTGTCGCTTTACTACCCCCGGGAACTGGAGGCCCTGTTCCGTTCTCAGGAACGCGGTGACTGTCCTTCTATAGACGTATTACAGATACCCTATAATTTTGCAGACCGTCGTTTTGAACCTTACTTTGGTCAGCTCAGCCGTATGGGAATCGAATTGCAACTGCGCAGCATCTACCTGCAAGGGCTCCTGTTTTCCGGCCCCACAGATTTGGAACACTTCAATTCCGGGTTCTTTCGGCCTTTGAAGCCCTTGCTTCAGGCTCTGGCCGAGCCGGAGGCTCAGGGCCTCCAACGCCAGGATGTACTGCTCTATTTCGCGCTACAACAAGCAGAACACTTTGCACCGGGCAAGCTGCGTCTGGTCTTAGGTGTCTCCGGTGGAACGGAACTTTTGCAACTGCATCACAGCCTCCAACGAATTGCATCGTGGCCGGAAGATCTGCGCAGGGAAATCAAGCAACAACAGCAAATAAAAGATCCGGCCCTTTGGCCGGAAGAAAATATCCTGGTGCCGGCACTGTGGCCGAGCATCCGGCAGAATTAAAATTCCCGACAGGTTTGATGAATCCGATGGTGGAGAATATTTGGGCATGTTTAGTCATGTTTAGGCATGTTGGGAACAGTCAAAACAAATAGTGTCTCCGATCCCCGATCGACAATCCTCAATCCAAACCCATGATCTGACAAAATCTTTTGACTCGCTCGTAGGGAGTACTGCTCCTGATACCGGCTTTACAACGTTCCCGAATATTGGGCACCGCCAAAGCCGCCAAGATTTTTTCGATCTGCTCCGGGGCCAACAAACCATTATCCTCAGGGCCTTCTACTCCGTGCCACCCGTTCACTCCTTCCTTTATCAAAGCACTCGCCCCGATATGACCGCTGCACAAGACCGGGCAACCGGAAGCCAGTGCCTCAGCCACGACAAAACCAAACGGTTCCCCTGTCGGCGGAAAGTATAACAAGTCGGCAGCATTGTAATAGCGGGCCAATTGTTCCGGCGGCTCAAAAGGCAGCAGGTGAAAACGGTCCTCTACACCCAACTGCTTTGCCTCAGCCAAGAGCCGGCTTTCCTGCTCACCCTTCCCCACCAGTACATACCGGAACTGCGGATAGTTTCGCAACAAAGTCAGGCCCCAACGCCAACGCTTGCGCTCAATCAGCCGTCCCACTCCCAGCCAAACCGAAGAGCCGCAAAAATCTTGGACAAAAGGTTCCTGCTCCGGCCCCTCTGAGGCCCCTTGCCTGCGCTGCCAAATCTCTGTGGCCAGCTCCCGGCGCAACTGTCCGCGCTGACTGTCTTCCGCATAGCATTCCGCCTGCTGTAAATAATAGGGCACATCGGCGGTTTGCCAAGCTTCTTCAACTTGGAGCCCGGGATACAGGCCCTTGAGGTAAACCGTAGTCGCAGGCGAGGCACTGAGAGCCTTGTGACACTTACTCAGCAAAAAGCTGCGGTAGCACCGGCGCAGCCGGCTCAGCCGGCTCTCACTCTCCAGATTCGAGTTACTCAGCAGATAGAAACGGTAACCCAACAGCTTTTGAAACATAGCGGCATAGAGACCGTAGGGGGCAAAGGCAATGGTCAGCACCACATCCGGACGCAGACGGCGCAGCTCGAAAAGAAAGCACCCGGAATAGATCCGGCTTTTAGGATAGCAACCCTTACCAAATATACGGAGACGGAAACTATGCTCTGTGGGCTTGTAGAGCTCCCGCACCTTCCAGGCAGGGTTTTCACTCGGCCAGTCCCCAAACATGAAAACGTCCAGGTCCACAAGTTTGCCCAACTCATGGTAGAAGTCATAGTTCACTTGGTAGAATGGAGGGTGGAGAACAACAAGTCTTTTCATAAGGTACTTTAGAAGGATAAAGATGAAAGGGCAAAGGAGAAAGGGGCCGTAACTCCGGATTGGCATAAAGTCCGTATACCAAAAAGCTTTACTTTTTTATTCGGACCTTTTATATTGGCAGAGTTATGGCAAAGTATCACAAATATCGACCTCTCTGTCTAATGGATCGAACATGGCCCAACAGAGTCTTAGAAAAAACCCCGCGTTGGTGCAGTGTTGACCTCCGCGACGGGAACCAAGCTCTCCCGACACCCATGGGTATTGAACAGAAAAGTGCTTTTTTTGACAAGCTATACGGCATTGGCTTCCGTGAAATTGAAGTGGGCTTCCCCGCTGCTTCACAGACGGAATACGCCTTTCTTCGCCATCTGGTCGAGCACCGACAGATTCCTTCCGACTGTCAGGTTCAGGTTCTGACCCAGGCCCGCAAGCACTTGATCGACAAAACCATTACATCTCTTGAGTCTGTGCCCAAAGCTATTTTGCATTTGTACAATTCTACTTCGGAACAGCAACGTCGCATCACTTTCGGCAAGAGTGTCAAAGAAATTTGTCAGATTGCCGTCGATGGTGTCAAAATGGTAACGGACGGTCTGAACCGTTTGAGTGGCACCGAGATCACTTTGGAGTACTCTCCGGAGAGTTTTACCGGTACGGAAATCGCCGTGGCGGCAGAAATCTGCAATGCGGTAGCGGAAGAGTGGCACAAGACCGGACGGCCCCTGATTATCAACCTGCCGGCAACTGTAGAGCTTTCCGGGCCCCATGTCTACGCAGACCAAATAGAACAGTTCTGCCGAGAGTTCTCGTACGACGACCGAACTTGCCTGAGCGTTCATACACATAATGACCGCGGCTGCGGCATCGCAGCTGCGGAATTTGGTGTGTTGGCCGGAGCCGGACGGATTGAAGGGACTCTCTTTGGCAACGGCGAGCGAACCGGTAACGTAGATTTGCTGACCCTGGCCCTAAACTGTGACAGTCAGGGGCTGGATTCCGGTTTAGACTTTTCGGATATTCAGAACGTGGTCGAGGCATATGAGCAATTTACCGGCCTGCCGGTTCATCCTCGCCATCCTTACGCCGGCAACCTGGTCTTTACAGCCTTCTCCGGCAGCCATCAGGATGCCATTAAAAAGGGTTTGGACAAGCGCAATAGCTTGATACACAAGATTTTGATCTTGGATGAATACCGGCATCTGGAACAAAAAATCAGCGGTAAGATGCCCGATTTAGGCGAACATGTACTCCGGCTGAGCAATGAAGTCTGGTCCGGTCCGGAAACGGAGGAAGAAGACCCGCGTAGCCTGGAGGTGCGGGATTTATGCCGCAGTTTCTGGGCACAGGAACATCCGACACAGCCCCTGCGTGCACTGCTCGAATCCGAACTGCCTTGGGACGTACCCTATTTGCCGATTGACCCCAAAGATGTGGGCCGCTCTTACGAAGAAGTCATCCGAGTCAACAGCCAGAGCGGCAAAGGCGGATTAGCCTACATTTTACAGGCCGAATTTGGAATACAGGTACCAAAGGCCATGGGTACCGAACTGGGGCGCGACTTCAACAAAGTCATGGATGCCTTGGGTCGGGAATTGAAAAAAGACGAGGTACATCAGTATTTTCACAACTTCTATGTCAATGTCGCTGATCCTCTGCAAATTATCAGTTATCAAAGCAGCCACAACTCGGAGGAAGTCCAGGGTGTCAGCGCGCAGAGCACAAGTTGCCGGTTCCGGTTCAATCTGGGTGCCGGGTTGGCCGAAACCAACTTGCCACAGATGCGACAATTTCACGGCCAAGGGAACGGCCCCATCGATGCCCTGATCCACTGTATACAACAGGAACTGCCCTATGCAACAAAGCTGAGACTGGCCTCTTACAGTGAGCAAGCCATCCAGTCAGGTGCCGACAGCGAAGCCTGTACTTTTGTGGCACTGGAAGACCAAGGAGATGATGAGCGACAGTTATACTGGGGCGTGGGTAGAGATACGGATACAGCGATGGCCAGCTTTCTGGCCGTCGTGTCCTGTTACAACAGATTCTACGCGGCAAAACACCGTTCAGGAAACCCGGGGCCCAACACCGTTCACGAAGCCCAAGCCTTGTGACCAATTATGTTGACTCTAAAATATTTCTGTCGTGTCCCTTTCCGACGTACCGCATTTTCCGTTTCCCGTTTCCCATTTTCCGAGGTCATGCCGAGTCGGGCCGGGGACTCTGTGGCCGAATCGGGCCGGGCCAAAGCGGAAAGAACACAGATCGCGGGCGTAAATGGCAGGTCAACATTTATTCAGGCCCGCCAGGATGGCATCCGAACCGCATTGGCGGATACAGAAGGGGCATGGAGAATTTGCTGTTTTCTTTAAGAAAGGCCAACACATGAACAACTGTTTGTACCGTCATGGTGACAGGAAGCCGATTTTTGACAGTTTTCGTTTGAATGCGATGCCAAATGTATGGAGAATACTGCTTGGTAGTTTGCTCATTAGCCTGCTCATTGCGGGCTGTAGCAAAAAAGAAGAAGATCTGTCGAGCCAGTCCAAAGCAGAAAAGCTCATTCAGGAGCACGCGGACACAATTCAGGATATCGCCTTTCAAAAATTCAAAAATAAAGTACCCATCTATCAATACTACCAAAAAATTTCCAAAATGAGCGGTGTCACCAACGATACGGAAAACCTTATTTTCAACTTGCAGATTGAGCTCGGCTACGAAGTTGGGGATGTCAAGACTCTGGAAAAGTTGAGCAGGTTTGGCTACAAGATTTCCGGAGAAGTGCGGCAGAGCGTTGCCGCGAAGAGCAAGACCTATCTGAGTGATTTGAACAATTATCCGGAAATCGAAAAAGACATTTTAGAACTGGTCAATAAAATTATTGCGCCGGATTCCAGAGATAAAGCACGGGCCAAAGACGTCATCATTGCGGAACTGTTTCTCTACGACTACCGCTAGCGGACTTAGAAGACTTAGCCTAAGGACGGCTCGCTATTCGTACTTAGTTTCGCACTCCATTCCCTGCTCAGTTTTGTATTTGGTTTCCAATCCCCAAGCCTTCCAATATCCGAATCAGCAACTCTTCATCCGGTTTGTGCCGGTATACCCCGGGAGCATCTGTACCTGTGCTGACCATTCCCCGCAAGAATACGTAATAGCAGCCGCCAAAGTGTTGTCGGTAACAGAAATCACTTCCATATTGCAGCTTCAGATAGTAGTAGACCACGGCCAAATAGATGAGGTACTGCATCCGGTAGTGGTGCCCGGTCATCAGTTGTTGCAGGGCAGAAGGCCGGTAGAGCTGCTGCTGTATATGTCGTAGCTGCTCTGCGCCACTTCGTCCCGATGCCGACGCCAGCGCATAATCCGGCCGGTCACTATACGGCGATAAATTGCTCTTCCAATCCAGCAGGTACAACTTGCCTTCGTGGAAAAAGAGCAAGTCAATGAAACCTTTTACGAAGCCTTTGAAAACCTGAATTTTAGTTCCGGCATCGAGCAAGAACAACTCGCTGTCCAGTTGGCAGTTTTCGGGAACGGCAATAATAAATTCCAATTCGTGCTGCCGCTGATCCTTACTAAGCCGGCACAACTCTAAAGGATTGGTATCCCGGTCCGGCAGGTCCGTTCCCCTTCGGCCGGTTTCGATATCTTCGGCCAGGTTCAGATCACTGTGTAAAGTATGCCAAACCATCCGACACAACGCAGCATAGGCCTTCCGTATCCAGTTTCTGGGGAAGTAACAACGGCTTTGCAGACTGAGCTGCTCATAAAAATGAGAGTTTTGCAACAAATCGTCTATGCCCGACCGGGCTATCATCCCGTAGTCTGCGTGTTCGAGTATGTCGTGCAACAGGTTCCCCAAGTCGGCTCCGGGGCTCAGCAACAGCTCGTGCCAATGCAAGTCTTCCTTACTCTGTTCCGAATTTGATTCCGGCACTGCCATTTCAAAAGCCGCATCTTCTATAATCTCCGGAGTTTCAAAGAACTCCGGGTCGGGCAGATCGGGAAGGGAGACTTCGCCGGCCCGTTCATCGCGCTCCTTGTCCTGCAAGCCGCCCAAACTGTCTTCGGGACTGAAGTAAGCCACAGGATGGTTCTGTGGCCGACCGGTACCATATGCTTCCGGCTCGGTGAGCTTGGGCTGTGTTGACCCGATATCCTCCGTTTTCTCCTCAATTTTTTCGCCAACTTTCTCCCTCACGTTTTCCCGGGCACCGTTCTCCAAGCTGCGTTGCAGTGAAGAAAAACTGCTGACGGCAGGGAATCGCAGGCTCAAATTGTCGTGTTGCAATTTGCGACAGCTTTTTTCTGACACGATCCCGGCATCCGTGGCAATGTCTGTCGTAACAGCAGCCTCTCCCAAGTGAAGTTCCGAAAACAACAGGTTTTCCGCCACTTTTCGCGGAGCTTTTTTTGTGGCCTTCTTTTTGGCCTGTTTCCCGGACATCCGAGTGTCCCGGGATTCCAACTTTAAAGTCGTTTCGGCAGCCGAAGCTTGCTCCGCACTAGTCTGAAATAATCGTTGACGCACCGAGTCCACCAAGTCGGCAAACGAATCAGCCAAATTCTTACCGATTTTCGCAGTTTCCAGACTAAAACATTCGGGAGACTCCGACAACAAAGTTTTGAGTCGGCTGCGCAAACCGGAAATTTCACCGCAGGATGCCGAAGAATAGGGTGCCGAAGAATCCGGCAAAGAATCGGACAGGGATTCCTCCAACAGAGACACATAGGGCATCTCCTTCCGGCCGGCAGAATGGAACGGCAGATAAATCTTACAGGTGGCCCTCGTCAGTCCCACATAAAACAGGCGTTGCAGCTCCTCATACTCGGCCTCAGTTTCTGCGGCCCGCACTTCGAGGCTCGGAGCAAGGTAGAGGTTTTGGTCACAATGCAGCTTCTTCTGAGAAACCGATCCGGTTTCCGACCGGACCCGATTGAGCAAAATTGTACGGTCCTTTTTTTTCTCGCTAAAACCGATGCCCAGCAAGACAATCGGAAACTCCAGCCCCTTCGAGCCGTGGATGGTCATAATTCTCACGGCTTGGCTTTCATTGCAGCTCTGCCGGGCATATTCGGCGGTTTCGGAGTTGGCGGATTCCAAAACTTCCTTCGCATGTTTGATCTCCTGCCCCACAAAACGGCACAGCTCCCGACAGTCCAAAGCACGTTGGAGTTGTTCCTCTGTCAGAATTTCAATCAGGTGCCGCAGATTATTGTAAGATTCACGGTTATCTTCCCGGTTTTGCTCACCCAAGCCGGGAACCACATGACGGTTCCCGGTCTCCGAGGCGGCAAAGTTCCGCGCCCGGCCCAGGATCCGACTATAGACATCCTTGCGCAGTTCAGGGGAGGGCCGGCTACCCGGTACCAATACCCGAAGCTCACGGTAGATTATGGATCCATAGAGAAAGAGTTCACGGATGACGTTAAGCAACTTGCCTTGGTCAACCTCCTCCTTCCAATGGAATAATTGGCGGGTAAAAGACAAGACAAATTCGCTGTCCGACGGCAGTCCAAAGTCGGCCGAAGAAAGATTTGAGGAGAAGCTTGGAGCCCGACCCAACAGCAGATTGGCTTCTTCGACACTAAGTCCGAAAAGAGGCGATAGCAACAACCGCAGACTGTGGTCGAGTTGCCGAGGTCCACACAGAGCCAACAGAAAGTAGTGCAATGATCGGGCGTGACCGTCAAGGAAGACACTACTCGCCTCATCAAATTGGGCCGGTATACCCAAGGCCTGCAAACGCTGATATATCACCGCACAATCACTGTTTCGGCCCATCAACACGGCGATGTCTCCGGGTTGGACAGGCCGGCAGGATTCCGGGGGTCCGCCAGATCCACCAATTTTCCGGGAAGGCAGCCGGACCAACCGATAATCCCGACTCAGTAAATCTGCGACCTTCCAAGCGATAGCTTCTGTGCTCTCCCTGACAACAGAGCTTTTTTCCTTGTGCCCCAATGCCTCTGCTTCATTCCCTCCGTCACAATCAAGGAAACAAAAGGCCCCGGAATCAGGACTTTCTGCCTGCGGCTCCAACAGAAAAGGCATCGGCAATTGCTCCTTTTCCATCCCTGCACGGGCAGGTGTGAACAAGCCCCTATCTCCCCACATCGCAGAAAAAATCCGGTTGGAGGCCCCAATCACAGAAACATTGGAGCGGTAATTGAAGCTGAGACGGTAATGCTCATCACAACACTCCTGTACTAAATGATATAGCCGGACATTGGCCCCGCGAAAACGATAGATACTTTGTTTGGGGTCCCCGACAATGATGAAGTTGTGACTACGCTGTAATGGCCGACTGTTGGCCAACTCCCTGCCAGCACCAAAGATTCGGTATAAAATTTGCCACTGGGTTGGGTCGGTATCCTGAAATTCATCGACCAAGACACAGCGATATTGCCTGCGCAAAAGACGAAGCAGCTCCTCTGAATCACCATACTGCCCGAGAACCAGTACCCGATAAAGGCCCTCCACCATATCCGTAAAGCTGCGGGTACCGTGAAGCAGTTGACTCATCCGGAGTTGGGGAGTGATCTTCCTGCGCAGGTTTAACAAAAACTTGGCAGCAAATACGGCTTGCAAGGCCTGCACCTGCTGCCGAGGCTCAAAGTCGGAGCCGGAACAAGGGCCCAGACAAGGAGCAAGGGCCTCCAGGAACTGTTGAACATGTAAAAACTGATCATAGTATTTCCAGTCTTTTAGAGGCCCATATTTTTCGAGATACTTTTCGTTGTTGGATTCCAAATTCTGCGGGTGCAGCCAACACAGCAGCTCCATATAGGGGGCCAGAAACCTGGTTTTGTCATCAGGATATTGGGGATGATGGGGAGACTGCAACAGCAACCGAAACAGAGCCGGCAAGTGCACTTTACCAGCTTTCGCTTCCCCGGCCTCCGCCTGGCCGGTCTCCGCCTGGCCGGTCTCCAAGCGGAGTGCCCGCAAGCGGCGGAAAAATTCCAGAGCCGTGGCTGCCTCATAGCTCTGTGGCAGGCTCTTTGGCACCTTGCCACCGGCTCTTTTGCCGAAAGCATCTTCGGCCCAGTCACAGTCTGCCAATTGGCAAAATGCTTGGTACACAGGCCCCTGCTCTTGGGAAAACTGACGGGTAATCAGCTCCAACTGCTCCATTTCCGCTTCGCCGGGCACAAGGCCGAAGTCGGGATGCCCGTGCCAGAAATTTTCCAGGTTCTTGGCTTCACATATTTCCAACAGTCTGCCGAGGCCGAACGTAGTTCTTCCGCTCTGCCGGGACTGCGCGGCCAGCAACGGACCAGCTATATCCAGATACAACTCGTTCCCGTCACCAAAATCATTTTTTTGCAATTCGTCCAACAATAATTCGCGGACAGGCTGCACATTCGAGTCAATTGTCGTTTCCCCGGCCCCGGCAAGACTCTGCCCCGTTTCGAGGGCAAACTGCTCCAGGCATTGCCGAAAAAAGCTGTGGATTGTCGAGATATTTGCTTCACTGTAATGGTTTAAAGCCTGAACAATGTTTCGCTCCGCTTGTCCGTGATCCTGATCCTGCTCGCGAACCGGTCCACGCCCGGAACTGCTTTGCCGTTCTTTTAGTCGGAGACTCAACCTGCGGCGGATACGCTGCCGCAATTCTTCTGCGGCCTTATTGGTGTAGGTGACTAACAGAATTTGTTGAATGCGAAGGCCGTAGTGTTCAATCAGGCGGCAGACGATCTGCTCCAGGGTATACGTCTTTCCGGTGCCGGCAGAGGCCTCAATGCTCAGATTGGCCAGCAAAGCTGCCTTTTCCGGTACAAAATCTTGCACTACAGTTTCTACAGGGCGGGAAGACATACCTTTTCCATTTTTCCGCGTGGCGAAGTTTGTGCTTAGAACCTGCCGAGAATACCCACGGCGGAGGGCAGGGCAGATACGGGCAGACACCTTGTAATCACGCAGATACTTGACGATATTGGTTTAGCGGTACCGCCGGAAGGCCATAACACAGACGCATGATACAGCAAAACGGCCTGTCTTTCCACTTTCCGCCTGTCTTTCCTCTTTCCACACCGGGCATCTGACATCCACCGCCTGTCAAAAAAATGAGTTGCCGACCATCTCCGGAAAGTATGATCTTTGCCAAAACGCGCACTCCGTCTCACTTTAGGATTGGCATCCTGACGACCACAGGACGAACCAAACCAATCTCATCCGATGCCCGGCTAATTAGTTAAAGGGACCCTATTTGCAACATTTTAAGGAATCTACAGATTCTATTTCTCCGGTTTAAAATCGCAATAATTCAAAGTACCAAAGTAAAAATGGCTCTCTACGTTTTGTTATTATTACTATATTTGACAATTTCCCACTTTCCGCTACACTGTCGAAAAATGTCTGCCGAAAGGGATCTTAGCTTATTTCGGTCGGGGAAAAATTCGGTACGGGCGGAAGCTTTTTGCCGTAGAATTGTGTGTTGGAGGTGTGATTCATGGAGTTACGGTTTCCCAGATGGGCCTTATTATTCGGACTGCTTGGTATTTTGGCCATCTTGGGCATCTTTGCCCCCACCGGCAGTAACTTGTTTGCGCAGGATGCCGAAAGTGCTGACCGGAGCGCAGATTCGAGTGAACATGTCACTTTGGTACGGACATACAACATCCGCAAGATATATTCTCATCGCTTGGGTTATCGAATAGATGTTATGAACTACGGAGGGCAGGTTCGCACGATCTATGCGAAAATTGCCTGGTTTGTAGATCCTACTCTGCGCAATCCGGAACTGGATACTTTTGAAGTGGCTGCCAGTATGAACTATATGTCCACCGCCGCCAACAGAACCTCAAACTATCTGACTTTGCGGTATGAGGGCGGGAAAATGCGCTCTCTCGTCATTTATGTCGACAAACCGGACCGGACCAAATACAGCATCTGGTCTCCGGTTCCGGCTACAGAAGACATCGACAGCAAATTTGACATTGAGACCGTGATTTTTTCTGATCCTCCGGTCGTTACTCAATCTACCCCGAAGTCTGCCACCCCCGACAAAGCCCAAGATGCAGAAGCCCAAGATACAGAAAATCAGGGCACAGAAAATCAGGGCACAGAAAATCAGGGCACAGAAAATCAGGACACGGAAGTTCAGGACACGGAAGTTCAGGACACGGAAGCCGAAACTCAAGAGGCCGAAACCCAAAACTAAATTTGGCGAGCAGAACTTCGGTTGCCACAAACCCGAACTTATGTTTCTTCAGTGTCGTTTGATATCTTTGGAAATCGGAGTTCGGGTTTATTTATTTTCATAGCTTTGGACGATTTATATTCGGGCTGACCAACGGGATTCTTATGACGGAAATAACCAAGACTAACGCAAACACGGAAAGTCGCCCGAAAGATGACCGGAGACTGAACGGCCTGAATGAAATACCGTTTGAAGTGCTGGAAGCATTTTATCAATTCGAACATTTCATCGTGCTGGGGCATCAGAAACCCGATGCAGACTGTGCAACTTCGCAACTGGCGATGTCCATGGCACTTCGCAGGCTCGGGAAAAGCGTTCAGTTAGTTTCTGCCGGGCCATTTCTGCGGCCGGAAATTGTAGAATTTGCCGATCACTTTCATTCGAAAATAGACCGGGAACAAATACAACAATATGGGCAGGACAGAACACTGGCCATCATTATGGACTGTAGTACGACAGAACGAACATATTTTGCTCAGGATTTAAATGACCTCTCGATCCTGATCATCGATCATCATGCATCCGGTGAAATTGACGGAGATTTTTGCTATTGCGATCCGCAGGCACCTTCGACCAGTATGCTCGTACATAATATACTTTTGCAACTGCCTTTGTTTCTGTTCCAAATGGCACCGCAAAAATATGACGGTCTAATGACAGATGACCTCCACGGTCTTCTCATTGACCGGAAAGTTGCCAATATTCTATTCCTCGGATTTGCTACCGACACCGGTTTTTTCCGCTTTTTGAAGCCCGACAATGCCGGCGACATGCTACGAATGGTTTCGGCCTTAGTCGATACAAAAATTGACTTGCAGAGCATCTATCAGCAAATGACCGGAGGCAAACTCCGGGGAACACGCAGAATGCTGGGGCTCTTGCTGCTCCGTGCCGGTTTTTTGCTTGACGGTCGTCTCTGTGTCAGTTACGGGCTGTGTGAAGACAAGAAATTCTGGGAGATCGAAAGCAACGATAGTGACAGTTTCTATGCCCTGTCCCTGGCTACCCAAAACTGTGAAGTGATCCTCTTACTTGACGAAGCTGAGGAAGGACTGTGGAATGTCGGCTTTCGGTCTTTAAAGCAGCACGATGTGGGCTCGATTGCAGCCCAATTTGGCGGGGGAGGCCACAAGAATGCTGCCGGCTGTCGGATCGAGGCCCCGGAGCCGGGCCGGGCACTGGAGCTTCTGCTCGCCAAATTGTCCACTCTCCCGGGTCTTTCTATTCAGCACTCCGAAGAAGTTCGGGAATACATAGCATCCGTTCCAAAGTTTCAAATGGGGTAGCTCCGTTGAAGCTACCCGAACGGACACCTAATCCCCCCCAACGGTCACACCTCCGAAACATCGGGCCGACAGTCTTTGACAGGCCCGGAAAATTGTCACGAAGGAGCTAACAATTTGGCCTTGCGCAAACCGTTCCCGTTCCGGATTAACCGGAAGCTAAGGTGGCACGTCCTCGACCGGGAGGCTATTTTCCGTTCGCCCGTTTTTACCATGTTCCGTTCCACACGTTTGTTCCCCTGCCCGGAATTTGGCCCGGAAGAAAAAAGAGGGGACTTCTACTACTTTGATTCCAACGATTGGGTCACCGTTATTCCCCTGATCCGAAACCAAGAGACGGGCCAATATGATGTCGTCTTGGTGGAGCAGTTCCGGCACGGCAGCGAACAACCGGTGCTCGAATTTCCCGCCGGGGTGATCGATAAGGGAGAAGAACCCCAACATTGCGCTCTGCGAGAGATGGCGGAGGAGACCGGCTACGGAGAGGAAAGTGTGCTCCGCTTTGAACAAATCGGGGTCAGCTATCCGAATCCCGCAATAATGTCTAACCGAACGTTTACCTACGGGGTTATACTCGATGAAAATGCTGTTCAAAAAGAACTGTTCTTAGATGAACTGGAAGCCTTGCAAACCCATCGTCTACCCATAGCAGAACTGAAAGGGCTGATTTTGTGCCATGCCTCGCCATTTAACAATGCTTTGATGCTACAAGCCATGTTTTGGCTGGAAAACGCAAAACTATTCCATTCTCTCTAGTCTCCCTTGTCTTTCCCTTGGGAGTTTTCCTTAAGTTTTTTTGATTCCATCAGACGGTCTCAGCGTCCAGGTCAACCTGGCAGAACCGACAATATAATAGGCCGCATAAGCTACCGAAAGAAACTGAAACCAAGGAGGCAGAGGCTTGCGGCCAAAAAAAGTGGCCAGTAGTGCTCCCAGCCAAATGCTCGTGGTAATAATGTTAGTTTTTTTCCACATTCTCGTGCGTGTCGGGTAGATACACTTTATGGGCACAAAAGACAGAACGGCACAAACGGTCAGAATCACCGTATTGAATACCTGACCAGTATCGCCAAAAATCAGAAAATACACCAGCAGGATCCAAGCCGAGGGGAAGCCCTGAAAAAAGTAATCTTGGTCAATTTGAGGCCCGCATTTTGCGGCGGTTTCTTCATCGCCGGCTTTTTTATCCGGCTCTTTAGCCACCTTATCAATGTTTGATTTGGCGTCACTGCGACAAAATTGGTAGGTCGAAGCAATACAGATCAGGCTGATAACCAAAAAATCGTAGCCGGGAGGCAGCAGCTTGGCCTCCCAGACAATGAACGCAGGGATAATAGACCAGACCAAAAAGTCGATAATATTGTCCAGCAGGTTGCCATCAATTTCCGGCAGGATAATATTGACCTGCATACGACGGGCCAAAAAACCGTCACAAGAGTCGATAATCACGGCGATGACCAACAACAGATAGGCGTTATACCAATCGTGCCGGGCGATAAAATGAAGAGAAAAGAGGGCGAACACAGCACCGCTTGCAGTGAACAGGTGAACAATATAGGCCAAAGTCTTTTGTCCCGTACTCGGCGGGTTATTCGGATGCCCGGAATAAGGGGGCGTGGGTTCCAAGAGCAGGTTCTCCTCGTTGTAAAGTTACATAACAGCTATTTTATAGTGTTCTCAGAGATTTTTCTTCTTTTTAATGTATTGAAATAAAACCCGCCCACGGATTTGTCCAATGCCGATCGGCCCCCAATACGAAGAATCGTTACCGATATCCCGGTTGTCGGCGAGGACAAAATACTCCCCCTGACGCAGCGTGACCCTTTCGGTATTGCCCAGCAATGGCAGATTTTTGGGCCAATCACGGGTCTTTTGCTCGTCCGAAAGGATGACGTAATTTTTCTGAATGAGTTCAAACTCCGAAGTAAAGTATTCCGAACGGTTTTCAACCCGACCATCGTCACTTTCCGGCTGGATTTGAGCAATATTATTTGTCATATAGATGGTGTCACCGGGGACACCAATGACTCTGCGCACCATGTAGGGATTTTTGCCAAGGTGCTTCATCCGGTTCAGGTCCGCAATATTCAGGGTGATGAAGCGGTACACCGTATTCAGCCAGTTGAGCCCGATGGGGAGAGTCTCATGGTAAGGTGCCGCCAAGACAACAACGGTACCGCGCGGTATTTTTCGGTTGAATGGAATAATATTGTTGGGCATTCCGACAGAACTATAGAACAAATAGCTGTGCTGATTGATGCCGGGTTCCATCGAAATACTGTTGACTCTCAGGGGAATCAAGACTGTATTAAAGAATAAATGTAGTATATAAATACTAAAAAAAACAACAATAATCGGAACTTTCCAGCTATAATCAAGGAAACTATTTCCGGATTTTTTCTTCACCATCGAACCTAAAACCTCTATTTTATGATACACTACGCTCTAAACATTGGGCCTGAACGTCAGGCTGCGGAAACTCCAATCGGCCGGCACCGGCTACCTCTATCCCCCGTTTTTCTCCTATGGAGATACCCGGAGTTTCGGATCTAAGCTGCGAAAGCGACGAAAAGGGGCGACAATATAACTGACTCGGCCCTGTAGATCATCTCTGCTGAGGATACCAAACCACCTGCCGTCGTGGGAATGGTCCCTGTTGTCTCCAAATGGTTCAAAGTAGCCCGGCGGAATAGCATCACCCAGACGTCCGGCAACAAAGCGACTGCGTATGGAGACATCGTGCGGGTTACTGAGGTACGAGTTGCGAACTCGCCGCTCGTAATTTCGGTCCATAGCGTAGAAAGTCGGTCGGTTAAATACAGCCATGTCACGATTCGTCTCGTATTTCAGACCCAGTTGCTCTTTCAGCACCTCTTCACGAATAAAGGCACCGGCACCGGCCGGCCGAATTTCCGGGTTGCCTTCGACAAATCGAACCCGGTCCCCGCCTACGGCAACGACCCGTTTGACCAATAACGGCGGTTGATAATCCCGAAAAGCGTACCGGTAATACGGATCGGAACCGAGCGTGTAGAGCATGGGCTGGGAAGCCAGGCGCACGGGCGGGCCGGGTTTGTTCCGGTAGGCTTGAACATCCAAGTCCACTTTGGCAAAAGTCAGAAAGAATACAATGCGTTGGGCAATGACAAACAAGGTACTTGGTCTCCGATATTCCGGTGAAACAAATGGTACCACGGTACCTCGTTCCACTTTCTTTTCGGAAAACAGCTTTGGAGCAAAAGGGTAGGGTTCCAGACCAAACGCCGGTTTACTGACCACGACCCGGTCCTGAATCAGGAGAGTCGGTATCATGGAGCCGGACGGTATGACAAAGAGCTGAAACAGATACTGATTGATGAGCAATACGGCGCAAAACACGTAGAGCAGAACTTCCAACCAATCGCGAACGGCGGAGATGCGTTGTTGACGCAATTTCTGTTTGTAGGCCCGGTAGCGCAAAAAATTGATTACAGCTTCTGTGCCCCTGACAAGCAAGAAGCACAGACCTTCCACGGTAAATGTACCTGAAGAATGGAGGGCTGAAGACTCTGAAGGCTGCGAAAGTCGGGAAGATTTGGACGACATTGGGTTGGATTCCATGCTGCGGGCAATATACCGAAACGGCCCGTTTTCTACAATAAAAAGTTCCCTGCTCTCAGAGAATGCCTTGCCGGTGAAGCAGTTTCCGCCGGAGGAAATTACAGGACTTGGAACAGCAACAAGGCTCCCAAGGTGACAATACCCAACAGCAGATTCATCGGCAGGCCCACTTTAAGAAAATCACTAAAACGGTAGCCGCCGGGACCGTAAACCATCAGATTTGTCTGGTAACCCAAAGGCGTGGCAAAACCAGCCGAGGCTCCCATCATTATCGCAAACACAAAGGGCTTGGCGGGCAACCCGGCCTCGGTCACTATCTCCAGCACAATCGGCAACAGCAAAACGGCTGCGGCATTGTTCGTGATAACCGCTGTCAACAGGGAAACAGCCAGATAGGTCAGACACAGCAGCAACAGCGGACTGCCCCCGCTCAAGGCCAAAATACGGGGAGCCAGAAAACCGGCTACGCCGGTCTTTTGCAGGGCGGCACCCAAAGCAAAGGATGCCGCAATGGTCAGCAGCACAGTCAGGTCCAGCGACTTCTCGGCTTGGCTAACCGAGCAGCAACCGCTGAAGATCATGGCCAAAGCCCCCAGTAAAGCGGCATTGAGCATGCTCAACAAGTTGAAGGCCGCCAAGGCCACCACGGCCAACAAGATGCCCCAAGCCAAATAGGCTCGTCCCCGGCGAGGGGCCTCGATGTCAAAATCGCTAATGAGCAGAAAATCTTTGCTGTAACGCTGGCGGCTGACAAAAGCCGGACGGGCCTCCAACAGCAGCGTGTCTCCGGTTTCCAGCACGATGCTGCTCAAGTTGCCGCGCACGCGCTCGCCGCTGCGCGCCACCGCCAGTACAACCGCCCCGTAGCGCGCCCGAAAACGTGCGTCACGAATGGCCAACCCCACTGCGGCGCAGTGGGGGGAGACTACAGCTTCCACTAAACAACGTTCAGCATGGTGACCTTGGCCTCCGCCCTCTGACCGGTCCAGCGAACAACTGCTATCCGACGAGGGCACTATGCCATTGATGCGCAGCAAATCAGAAATGGCTTGGGTATCTCCGGCAAAAGTCAGACGGTCCCCGGCATGCAATTTTTCTTCGGAAGGCACCGCCGTAATAATGGAGCCCTGACGCTCGATCTCGGCCAGATAGAGCCGCTCCAGATCGCGCAGACCGGCCTCCATGACCGTTTTGCCCACTAAGGGTCCATCGGAAGCCACACAAACTTCCAGAGTAAACTCCCGCAAATTCGCAAAAGCCTGCTTATCGCTTCGGTCGGGTAACCATTTGGGAAAACACAGCCACATAAACAGCAGACCGACCAAGGCCACAGGCAGGCCCAGAGGCGTGATGGCAAACAGGGAAAAACCCGGTTCTCCGGTCAGAGCCTGATACTGGCTGTTGACCACCAAGTTCGTGCTGGTGCCAATCATCGTCAGAGTACCGCCGAGGATGGCCGTATAGCTCAGCGGAATCATCAGCTTGGAAGGGGCAATACGAATCCTGCGGCACCAAGTGTGAATAGCCGGGATCATGGTTGCCACAACAGGGGTGTTGTTGAGAAAAGCACTGAGCAGCAGCACCGGGGCAAAAATGCGCGCGAGTGCCGAGCGCACACTCTTGGGCTGACCCAACAGTCGGCCCGACAACATGTCCACACTGCCTGCACCTTGCAGCCCGGCGGCGATGACAAACATTGCGGCCACCGTGATGAGACCCGGATTGCCAAAACCTTCCAGAGCCTCACGATAATCCAGAATGCCCAAACTGCCGAGCACGGCCACCACACTCAGCATTACCAAGTGAGTACCGATGCGGGTGAAGATCAATACTGTCAATGCCCCTGCCATCAGTATCAGGGAAAACCAGCCTTGCCATTCCATATTTTGTACTTTCGCGAGAGTGTTGAAGTGGGGCTATTGTACAGTTGCCACGGTGAAAGGCAAGAACAAGAAACCGGCACTCTCTACCCGACACTTATTCTTTTCTTTCAAAATATTTATCTGCCGGAACACTCACCTAACGGAAACCGGCAAGTGTCATGGAGATCTCAGAGCAGACCTCAGACAAAGAAACAGAGCCTCCCCGATCGTTTGTTCCGGAAAATTTCACAAAAAGGCTGCCGTGACGATACACAGATAAAACTGCTGCATTTATTGGAGAAAGGGCTGCTAAATCCCGGAAAATCAAAAATGAGTACGAAAGATTCTATTCGTTCCCCGTAATCTTATTTTTGACTTCACCGTAAACAAAAAAGATGAAATCTTCAAATGTACGTGCAGATAGCCATCATACCAGCCCACAGTCGGCCGGTATCGAAGTTTTGACTTTGGCCGGATCTAGCCATTCCGGAACCTTTCGACTAGAATGCCCGATCATGAAAATTACTAATACTGCAATTATTATCTTGGGAGCTTCCGGAGATCTCGCCAAGAAAAAGCTCTTTCCATCTCTAAATAACTTGGTAAAGCGGAAGCATCTCGACCTGAAGACCTGTGTGGTTGTCGGCAACGGACGCAAGGCTTTGAACCAAGAAGAATTCCGGCTTCGCAGCGGCAGCAGTGAAAATCCCGAACAAACGGATGCTTATAGCTACTATCGCGGGGTCACCGGCCTATGGTCGTATGTCAAAGACTTGGAGAAAAGGATTCCGGGTGGTTTTGACAATCATATCGTGTTCTTTTCCCTGCCGGCCAGTGCTTTTATCGACCGCTGTGCCCAATTGCTCGACGATGGCTTCCCCTCAGAAGAAACCCGCGTCGTAATTGAAAAACCCTTTGGCTACAATTCAGCAACGGCGAAGCAGCTCAACAAAGACTTGCTCAAGCATTTCCCCGCCAACCAAATCTACCTGATAGACCACTATTTGGGTAAAGAAACGTTGCAGAATATTATGGCGATTCGTTTTGCCAACCAATTGTTCACTCCGATATGGAACAGGGACCACATCCACGCTGTTGAGGTCAACGGTTTTGAAACCATTGGTGTAGAGGGCCGAGGCAGTATTTACGAAGAGATGGGGGCCATGCGGGATGTAGTGCAAAATCATTTGCTCCAACTCCTGTCCCTGACCATGATGGAAAAGCCCGAATCCCTACAGGCCGATGACATCCGGGTGGCCAAGCACAACCTGCTAAAGGCCATGCATTCTGTGCGGACCTACCGCTTTCAGTATGAGGGCTACCGCCTGGAAGAAAATGTAGCCTGGGACTCCCAGACAGAAACCTATGTGGAACTGGAATTAGCCGTGGACAACGAACGTTGGCAGGGTGTTCCGATCTATGTCCGAGGTGGCAAGAAACTGCATCGGGCCGGGGTAGAAATCATTCTGCATCTGAAAAGCGATAGTAATTCTTTGTACCCGAACGACCGCGAGCTAATTATAATTAAGGTTCAACCCGTTCCCGGCATTGAAATATGGCAAAAGGCCAAGAAGCCAGGGCTAATTGACAGCCAGCATTTTCCATTGCAGGATTTCAGCCTAAATTACAACTTGAGGTATCGGCAGGACAGCAGCCGCGATGGTGTCGAAGCGTACACGCAACTCTTCTACAGCGTACTCTGCGGGGACAAATCTCTGTTTGTCCACATTGATGAGGCGGTGACGGCTTGGGAAATAGTAGAAGATATGCTGGGTCAGGGGGAAGTCCTGTTTTACCCGCAGAACACTATCCCCAAGGGGGGCCTGCCCCAATGGCAAGGTGAATACGCCAAGTCCAAGCATTAGATAATTTTGCAAGCCTGTTTTCTGCCACATTAAGGCAGTGAAGTTCAAAAGGAGTCCAAAACAAATTTCGGGGTGAGTTTCCGGTTTGGTGTTCGGCTCAGAACGAAAGAGAGACAGGGCCGATGCTCTTCTAAAATGCTTCCTCCCCCATAATTGAGGCGAGAACCAGAGCCTCATTGCGGCTGGGGAGAATTCGAGATCGGGAGTAGCCGGCCGTAACACTCCGTCTTTGCCGTTTTGTTGGCAGACAGAACAGCCCCCTTAATGTTCATCTTCATATCCTGCCGATACGGAACGGCCGGAAGGAGAAAATAAAGGCGGGGGACAAGGAGAAGACATGAACAACCAAGACAAAGAAAGCCACCAGGTTGATTGTGTCAGTATTCTGGCGGGAGGAGGCGGTACTCGGCTCTGGCCCGCTTCCACCGAGCAGCGGCCCAAGCAATTCATGAATATTGGCTCGGAGAAGAGCCTGCTGTTGCAAACTTTGGAACGTTCGTGGTTGCTGAACCCCAAAGTTGGTGTATTTGTCGTCTGCAATCGACGCTACAGTGAGGACATCCTCTCTGAAATTGCCTTGCTGCCACCGGCACAGGCGAGCAGAACCCATGTTCTGCCGGAACCCCATATGCGTAATACCGCAGCGGCCCTATTTTATGTCAACCAACTGATCGAGCAGTTGGCCGGGCCGCAGGCAATCAATCTGATCCAGACTTCCGATCACCTCATCGGCCCCCCGACTGTATTCTGCCGAACCGTTGGCCGGGCCGCAGAGCTGGCCCGCAGCCGGCGTATCGTGGTCTTTGGTCTGGAGCCGGACTATCCGGCGACCGGTTACGGCTATATCGAACGGGGCCCGGCACTGGGTACCGTATCGGACGGCGCAGACGAACCGGTCGATAGCTATGAAGTCCTGCGCTTCACCGAAAAACCGGATTTGGAGACCGCCCGCCAGTTTCTGACCGAAGGCAGGTTTTTCTGGAATTCCGGGATGTTTTGCTACCCGGTTGGCCTGTTCCGCGAGGAACTCAGCAGGCTGACTCCCTCCATACCAAAGGCACTGGAGCCGGCCGGCCGCTCGCTGGACAAGCAACTCGAATTCCGGCAACAGGCCGTTTTGCTACCGCCTACGCCGGAACTGACTGCCGCCTACGAGGGCTGCGATAACATTTCCGTAGACTATGCACTGATGGAAAAAACCGACAAACTGGCCTTGTTGTGTGCCCGTTTTGAGTGGAATGACATTGGTTCCTGGGATGTGTTGGCCAAACTGGAGGCCGGACCGACAAGCGGAACGGAAGAAAATCCCGGGACGGTTGTCACGGAAGTTGGCACTTCCGAGGGAAACTTTGTCCGCAGCAGCTTGCCTGTAGCCATCTGCAATGTGAGCAATCTCATTATCGTAGAAGAAAACGGTGTGCTGCTGATCTGCCAAAAAGGTGCCTCCGAACTGGTCAAAGAGGCTCGCGCCCGGTTACAGCACAAATTACAGAGCGAACCATGAACGATTTACAGATCATTTTATAGAGGTACCCAATCCCATTGACTTTTCCCGAAATCTGTCCGGACTCTTGGTCCGGAATCCTGATCTAAGAGTCCGGGTTCCGACTTTTTGTTGCATGTGAGAAAGATCGCCGGTAAGACAGCGGGATAAAGGTCCCAAAAGCAGAGATGGCCGAAAATATGGATACAAATACAGAGCAGAGTCACACCGTCCCACTGCGAGACTTGGAAAACCGGACAGACATCGACAAAGTCGTACAAAGCTTCTATGCCAAGGTGCGCCAAGACCCGATGTTGGGCCCGATCTTCAATTCCTTTATCCCGGCCGAGCATTGGCCGGCCCATTTGCAAAAAATTGGCGGTTTCTGGGAATTCCGGCTCTTCAATGCCGAGACCTATGAGGGTCGGCCACTGTTCAATCACCTGAAAGTAGACCGACACACCAATTATGGCCTGACGCGCGAGCATTTTGCCCACTGGGTAGAGCTATGGGTGGCAAACATGGACCGCCACTTTGCCGGCGAGGTGGCGGAACAAACCAAGACCATTGCCAACAACATGGCCTATCATATGGGTGGCAAAGTCTTGGAAATGCGGCCGCAAAGCGTAAAAATGGTCCCCAAAGTTTTGGACCGAAAACCGACCGACCCGGCCTGAACAGACGCGATAAATTGCCTGTCCGTACAATTTTGTCGGACAGACTCTCGGGAATCTACAATCCGGTACCCAGAAAGTCCAGCTTGCCGGCCTGAAACTCCAACTGCACCCGAATCAAGCGGCCATCGTCCAGTTTGACCATCAGAGTCGTGATGTCCCCGGAATGCTTCCGTTGCACCACGTAGCCCAGTCCATAATCTAAGTGGTCGACACGTGCCCCGACTACGTATGGGTCGGAGGCCGATTCTTTTGCCGACTCTTTTTTCAGACCATCTCTCCGTTCTTGGCCTTTCCGCTCCTTTAAACCCGAATGCCCCAAAATCTCGTTGAGTTTATCGTCAGAAAGCTGCCGGCAACCGGATAAATCACTGCTGCGCTTCTCACTCCGATGACTCTCACCGCTGCGATTCTGAACTGCCTCGTCCCTGTCCTTCCCTTTGTTCCCACTGCTTCCCACCCTGCAATCTTCGTAAAACGCCGAATCAACCTTGGACAGGAGGGGCGAAAGCTCGTGGTATTCAGTACGGCCGTACAGAAAACGGTTTTTAGCCGCACTCAGGTACAATTCTTCTTCGGCGCGGGTGATGGCCACGTAAAACAAACGCCGTTCTTCCTCCATCCGGTTTGGTTCACTGAGAGCATCAAATTTCGGGAACACACCCAATTCCAGCCCGGTGACAAAAACCCGCTGAAACTCCAGGCCCTTGGTGTTGTGCATGGTAATCAGAGTCTGCTGTTCGGCACGGCGGGGCTTTCCATCCCGGCCCTGCGCTTCTTCACTGTCCAGCTCCTCCGTTTCCAACTCGATGCTTTCCAGAAAGGCCACTAAGGCCTTTATACCCCTGCCATAGTGACGTACCTCCTCCAACAGGCTGTCAAAGTTCCGGCAGCGTTCGCTGCCTTCCGACTCGTCGCGGCCCTGGTAATGGTTTAGCAAATCACTGCGTTCCAGTACTTCCTGAAACAGCTCGGCCAGCAAGGGCCCTTCGGCCTGTTCTGCATCTGCCGATACAGGGCTCAATCGTTCAGTCAGGGCCCTATATTGCTTGGCAAATTTCTCCAACTCCCTCAGTCGGGCCAAGGCCAAATCCTTTCTCTTCAAGACCGCCTCTATGGCCTGTAACACTCCACCCCTATCGGGCTGCGCTTGAGCATATTCTTCGGTCTCCGCCGGAGTACCCGTACCGGTACCGGTACGGGCCGGAACATCAACCGGAATCGGTTCCTGCCCCAGCATCTCATCCTCTATGGCTGCGAACACGCGCGGCCCAAGACCGCGCTTGGGCTTGTTGTAAATGCGCCCAAACGAGACCAAGTCACGCGGGTTGGCCAGGCACTTGAGATAAGCCACCACATCCTTGACTTCTTCGCGGCGGTAGAAGCTCAGGTTACCGACCAAGCGGTAGGGCATGTTCCACTCGCGGAAGACTCGCTCGAAAGTTCGTGACTGCGCGTTCGTTCGATACAGAATGGCACTCCGTAACTCCGGTTTCTCCCGGATGCACTGTACCACAAATACAGCCTCATCTTCATGGTTTTCAAAATGGTGAAACTGTGGCAAACGGCCCCCCGGCTTGGTGGCACGCAAATTCTTACCCAATCGCTGACGGTTGTGCCCGATGACCTGATTGGCTAAGTCCAGGATCGGGGCACAGGAACGGTAATTTTGCTCCAGCTTAATGATGCGGGCCGGAGCAAAGTTCTGCTCAAACTCCAGAATGTGCCGGATTTCTGCACCGCGAAAGCCATAGATGGACTGGTCTTCATCGCCGACAATACACAATTCCCGGGTTCCGGCCGGAGGATCCCCGGCTTCTTGGCCCGATGCGGCCTCCGGAGTCTGCGGGTCACCCAACAGCAGGTGCAACAGCCGGTTTTGCAGTGGGTTGGAATCTTGATATTCATCCACCAGAATGCGATGGAAACGCCGTTGCACCTGCTGCTGCACTTCTCTGTGCTGCTGCAAAACCCACAGCGGCAGACCCAGCAGGTCAGCGAAATCGACATTCCCACTGCGGCGCAAGGCATCCTGATAGCGTACAAAGGCTTCCGGAAAGTCCGGGTCGCTATCGTATTCCTCCAACTCAGACGAAGATGGGTGACTGCCCGGCGGCAAATCGTAGCTCAGCCCGGACTCCTTGGCCCTGGCTATGGCATAATGCAAGAGTTTGGCCTTTTTGCCGATACCGACCCAAGCCTGTTTCAACAGAGCTTGGGCATCCTCATCATCGTAGATGCTGAAACTCGAAGCGAGGCCCGCCGCCGGATGACGGCGCAGAAACCAAACACCGAAGGAGTGGAAAGTGCGGATCATCACACGCTCGCTCAGCTCTTGTCCGTCACTTCCCAAGCCTCCGGCCAGACGATCCCGCATTTCGCGCGCGGCGCGATTGGTAAAGGTCACCGCCAGGATATTCCACGGCGCAATGTCTTCTTCCAGAATATGCCGGATGATGCGGGAGATCACCACACGGGTCTTGCCCGAACCGGCCCCGGCGTGCACCAAAAGGTTGGAGCCGCTGTGTTCCACAGCGGCCAATTGCCCCTCATTCAGACCGACCAAATAGGAAGGGCGAGACTCACTTTTTTCTCCGGCTTGCTTCGGTACTTGCCTGCTGCCTGCCATATTCACCATCTCCCTTTATTTCCCTCTACGGTTCTAAACCCGGCCCCAAACCGTCACAGTATAGCGGAGCTTACCGGGGCTGTCCCAAAGAAACGGACGGAGCCTTTCCAAGGACGCATACATTGTAAAGAACGCAAAGAACACAGAAGAAATATTCAGCGGGAAGACAGGAAAACGGGAGGGAATAAACAGACAGGCTCAACAACATCCGAGTCCCTCATACAAAAGATCGGGAAGAGAAGAGCTCCGGGATAAACAGGGAAATGAACAGAAAAAGGAAGGAAGGAAGATACCGCAAGACTTTGGCCTTTGTATTTTAAAGGCATTCTCCGGATTCATGTTTTTTTCAACGGATGAAGTGTGGCCAATACCCGTAATGTCTGTGACCTTGTACCTATGACCTTGTACCTATGACCTTGTACCTATGACCTTGTACCTATGACCTTGTACCTATGGCCTTGTACCTATGGCCTTGTACCTATGGCCTTGTACCTGTCGCCTTGCACCTGCCTCCTTGCACCTGGCCCGGGCAGGCAAATCTCAGACTTGTTTCTTTGCCAGCATCATCTCCAAAAATTCCTCTGCACTGGTATTCTGCAACAATTCCCGGTTCTCCTCCAGCACTTCGGACAGCCCCCGCAATCTCTGCACGCGGCCTTCCTGATCAATGGCAGCAAATTTTTCTTCCCATTTCTCATCAACGCCTTTTTCACCGGCACCTTTTTCACCGGGCCATTTCTCACCCGGCCCGGCGGCCCTCCGCCCTACTCTCTCTCTGCCGGGACTACGAATAGACGCATTGGGAAAATCACTGAGTGCATAGGCCCGCAGTTCAATTTTCTGCACCAAGTCCCACAGCGGCAGGCGAAGACCATAGGCCAATTTCCTCAGAGTGATATAAGATGGCAACTTCAAGCCGCGTTCCACTTCAGACAGATAATTTTTGGTCACGCCCGAACGCTGTACCAAAGCCTCCTGAGACAACTTCGCCTCTTTGCGCAAAGCCCGGACAACATCACCAATAATTTCCTTCATAGGATGATTGTAATCCGATATGATGTATTTTATGACATTCTATCAAGGAACTTTTATAAAATTATAATATTTATTTTTATGTGTCCTAATATTTTAAAATCTAAAAAAATATCAGATTAAAAACACCAGACCTATATTGACATATTCTATAAAGAAGATATAATCACTCTATAAAATGACAATCAAGGAGGTTCATTTATGAAAAAAGGAAATCCGGCAGGTACATTCTTACCGGCTATAGTTGCTATGGTCTTTATGGTCTTTATAAGTTGTGCGACTTATATCCCAAATGGCCCTTATTCGTCCGACCCACAACTTCAGGGGAAAACCTATGAAGTTTTAGGTTCGATCAAACCGGTTCGTCTCGATCGTGCCATGATGGATGATGGATTAAAAAGCGTTCTTTTAGAAAAAGCTCGTGCAGAGTACGGAGAGTCCGTAGACGACGTAATTGATATTAAATCGATTACACTCAGTGGAACGACCTTCTTGTTGTTGTTTCCTCTTCCGGGAAGAACTGTATTTGAAGCTGTGGCTATAAAATACACCACAGAATAGTCTTATATTACCCCCTTTTCTCTGAGAATAAGGGAGTAATATAACAACGGACACAGAACAAGGGCCCGGACCGGTTAGCGGGATGATGATTCTATCCCTTTTGTCCTCGTCCGCTCGGCCTCCTTGCCAAAATTCTTAAATGAATATACAATAGAATAAGACTGGAATTGCTCAGAGAATTACCTCTGAACTAGTCAAGACCCATGACAATCAAGGAGGTTCATTTATGAACGCAAATCGTCGCAGAACCGGGAACACCGCAATGGTCAGTGTAATCATATTGATCCATTTTATTCTGTTCTTAGGCAGCGGGACGACAAGTTCCGTTGAAGTTCCGAAGGTTCCAACTGTAAAGATCGATCAGGGTGTTATTGAGCGTTTAGTTGATAGTTTGGAATATCAAAAACTAATGGCAGACTCCTTAACAGCAGACGAGTTGATGGAAATTTCCAAACTTGTCTTTGCCGACACGCTAAAAAATATCAAAATGGTTGAATCGAATGCAAAATTGAGCTACGCAAAACTTTCTGCCGTGATAAAACTTAATCCGCCGGAGAATTCAAAGGGCAATCCTATCTCTCTAAAGATCCTGTGTTCCTACACACTGTCAAAAAGCCATTACCTGACCATGCGTGTCACCGATGTTGTGGATATCGACCCGGAAAATCCCTCCGGCACTATCTGGACGGTACCCTCGAATGATGGTGATAATGGTGGTATTGATGCGATAAGAGAGAGCATTAAAAAACAGGTGACAAGCGTACTGGAAAAGATTGCAGGCGCGGTCAGTCAACGCGTGGCAGATTTTAGCTAGCCATAACTCAACCAACCGTCACTTAACCAACTGTTGCCATCTCATTCCCGGCCATGTCATTGCCACACGCACCGGCGCGTTCCTATTTTGGTTTTCGTTGGTGTTATTTTATTCTTTCCATTCTATGTCTGTTATTCAGTATTTTAGTGTATCCACTGGTTCGAAATATCTTGGATATTACGGCCTTTCAGATTATAAACAGATTCAATCCCACTTATTTTATTTGGATTCAAAGTGGAAAAGAGTTTCTTCACAATAGTAGTGTATATCTGTCCCATTTTACTCTCACCAGAAATTACCTTGTAGATATACTCTGGTTCAATTCTCTTATCTATTCCCTGCGTTGTTTCTTCTGTATCTCGGAGAACGAGCATATCAATGCGGTGTGGTACATCTCTTTGCTGGTTTTTACGGGCCCCGGGTTGGAAATAGCCCAAGTAGTACTGCCACACTTGGGGACTTTCGATTTTTGGGATCTGCTGGTTTACGCCTTTTTTATTGCGGTGGAAGTCTGCCGTTATTTGCATTATTCTGCCTCTCAAACTCCCGATAAAAATGATAATAGCAATTGTTTGCCCCGCGCCATCTGCATTGTGAATAGAGGGGTGCCCACTCCCCTTGCCAAAACCCCTAAATGAATATACAATAGTCCAAGACTAAAATATCTTGGAGGAGTTTTCTTATGAAGTGTCAAAATACACTGTTGACTATTGACCGGCCAAACGGTATAATATCCAATATCCAATATCCAATATCCAATATCCAATATCCATACTAATCTTAGAACATATAGACAGCCATTTTATCTTTTTTTACGGCTAAATAAACCGACACTTTCCAAAGCCTTTCCGATTTTTTCATTCTTCTGCTTTTTTTCCATTCTGCTTATTCATTTGATTTTATCCGGCTGTGCCCCACTGTCGGACAGCACTGATGATTCACCCCCCGCACCCAAAAACACGTTTACCATATCTTTTACAGGAATACAGTCTGTAGAACTGACCGCAAGTTCTGTTGAGGATATAGCTGTCAGTGCCATTGTCCGCTTAGCCGATGAACCCGCCCCCGTTTGGGCCGATATAAAAGATAAAGTCGGTTTACTCAGCCGCAATATTGTAGCAGGTACTCCCAAACGCATTTTTACCGCCAAGCACTACAACACCAATGATAAGCTAAAGACCAATATTGGGGCCATGAGTGCAGCCGATTTCTTACAGCCGGAGACGGCCTATAAGATCTATGTTTTTCACAATGAGAGTGTCATTGAAACACTGCCTTTTTCCACAGCCACCATTCCCCCGGCAAGTGAATTTCCATCAACAAAGACAGGGTACAGTTTGAATTTTGCACCAAACGTATTGCCTTTTAATGCAGAAATAACTGATATTAGTGACAAAGCTGAAAGAAAAGGTCTCTATGAATTGTACAGCAAAGAAGGTGAAGTCTTATTGGTTCCTTTCTATATGAATTCCATTCGACCATTAAAGACCGGATGGCGTTTAGTCAATGCTTTGGCCGTATTTCCGATTAGCTGTCAATTAACTTCTTGTTTGCCTGATTCAGGCTATGCTTCAACACCGGAGTTTATTTACCAAAGTATTGCAACCAACACGTATCACAAAGTTCTTTTAGGGTTTCAATCTTTCAATAAGCCAACCGGGAAAGATGAAGGTATTGGACATATTAGAGATGGGGCAGACGGGGCACCTTATATTATTCATTTTATTGCAGACAAATAGAGAGTCTGAACAAACATTTGAAGGCCGGCATACTCCCACAAGCTCGGCGGGGCCTTTACCATTTGCTATAAATAGCTGCCGGCCGTATCTTTCCCTTTTCTTCTCTCCCTTATTGTCCTTGCTCCGCCCCACCCCCCTTGCCAAAACCTCTAAATAAATATACAATAGGCTAAGACTAAAATATCTCGGAGGAGTTTTCTTATGAAACGTCAAAATGCACTGTTGACTATTGACTGGCCAAACGGTATAATATCCAATATCCAATATCCAATATCCAATATCCAATATCCATACCAAGTCCAGAATATATAGACAGTCATTTTATCTTTTTTTACGGCTAAATAAACCGACACTTTCCAAAGCCTTTCCGATTTTTTCATTTTTCTGCTTTTTTTCCATTCTGCTTATTCATTTGATTTTATCCGGCTGTGCCCCATTGTCGGACAGCACTGATGATTCGCCCCCCGCACCCAAAAACACGTTTACCATATCTTTTACAGGAATACAGGCTGTAGAACTGACCGCAAGTTCTGTTGAGGATATAACTGTCAGTACCATTGTGCGCTTAGCCGATGAACCCGCCCCCGTTTGGGCCGATATAAAAGATAAAGTCGGTTTACTCAGCCGCAATATTGTAGCAGGTACCCCCAAACGCATTTTTACCGCCAAGCACTACAACACCAATGATGAGCTAAAGACCAATATTGGGGCCATGAGTGCAGCCGATTTCTTACAGCCGGAGACGGCGTATAAGGTCTATGTTTTTCACAATGAGAGTGTCATTGAAACACTGCCTTTTTCCACAGCCGCCATTCCGCAGCCTAATGAGTTTCCGTCAACAAAGACAGGGTACAGTTTGAATTTTGCACCAAACGTACTGCCTTTTAATGCAGAGATAACTTATATTGATATCAAAGCTGAAAGAAAAGGTCTTTATGAATTGTACAGCAAAGAAAGTGAAGTCTTATTAGTTCCTTTTTATATGAATTCCATTCAACCATTAAAGACCGGGTGGCGTTTAGTCAATGCTTTGAGTATACCTTTTGTTCCCTGTCAACTCGATTCTTGTTTGCCTGATCCAGGCTATGCTTCAACACCGGAGTTTATTTACCAAAGTATTGCAGCCAACACGTATCACAAAGTTCTTTTAGGGTTTCAATCTTTCAATAAGCCAACCGGGAAAGATGAAGGTATTGGACGTATTAAAGATGGGGCAAACGTGGATTCCTATATTATTAATTTCATTGCAGACAAATAGAGGGTCTAAACAAACATTTGAAGGCCGGCATTCTCGCACAAGATCAATGGGGCCTTTACCATGTGCTATAAATAGCCGGCCGTATCTTTCCCTTTTGTCCTCGTCTCGTTCCAATGCCCCCTTGCCAAATATCCTAAATGAATATACAATAGGCCAAGACTAAAATATCTCGGAGGAGTTTTCTTATGAAGCGTCAAAATACACTGTTGACTATTGGCCGGCCAAACGGTATAATATCCAATATCCAATATCCAATATCCAATATCCAATATCCATACCAATCTTAGAACATATAGACAGTCATTTTATCTTTTTTTACGGCTAAATAAACCGACACTTTTCAAACCTTTTCCGGTTTTCCCATTTTTCTGCTTTTTTTCCATCTTGCTTATTCATTTAGTTTTGTCTTCCTGTGTCCCCATGACGGACGTGAAATCTGACTCCGGAGCTGAAGCCAAATTCAACGTCCGTGCCTCGACAGAATTTGTCGGCGCGACTCAGGCACTGGTCTCTTTGACCCCAACGAAAAGCGGCGCAGCGGCCTTTCTGACCATTGCGGATACGGAAACCATCCCCTCGGCCACGGCTGCCGAAGTCCTCTTGGCCTACCGGGAAATAGACTTTTCCGGGACCTCGGCGCAGATCATCCAATTTGCCCTGAGTATCAGTGCCACACAAAATGCGATCAGCGGGGACGTTTCGGGTGGTACCGGAGCGGTATTACAGCCGAGCACGGCCTATAAGATTGTGATGTACAGTAACGGCAACAGCACCACATTGCTCAGTTTTACGACTCTTGGCAACATAGGTGAAGGGTATCCGTTTATTCCCGGTCGCGTAGAACTTTCTTTTGATATGTCGGCACATAATTTCGAGACCGGAACAGACGGAAAGCTTCAGGTGCCCTTTGTTTTTTCGTGGTTAGTGGATGCCGGTCCATTTGTTGAAGTCAGTAATAATAATAAATCGAACGTTTTAACAACTATCCTAACGGCAACTCCGGGAGCGAATACAGTTAGGTCTGAATATACCAATTTGCTCAATAAGTTTGGAGATTCCGCTCGGGGGGGAGCATTTTTACATACACCCCGCAGTGGTGCCATTCGGAAATATTCTATAGCTCTCACGAATCTTGCAGGGCTCTCTCTCCCTATTTTATATAACCAGGAGTAAATGCGGTAAAGTGCCATAAATTGCCAATCTCTCTTTTGAGAGATTTTTTTATTTCTGATTTATCCCGGACCGGTTAGGGAGATGATGATGCCCGGATGGTAATAAAGCATGATAAAAAATATAGTAAAGAAAGGAGTTTGCCACTGTGGAAGAAAAGGAAAGAGGGGATAAGACACCGCGCCGGGTATATCGTTTCCACAGTTTTCAACGGGTTCTCAGACTCCTGAAGAAAGCAATGGAACTGAGTGGAAAACGGCCACTTAGCCCTCTGGAGCAATAGGGGTGTATCCAAAGGTTTGAGTGTTCTTGGAAACTCATTTGGAAGACACTGAAAGACTATACCGAGTTTCAGGGGATCGTGATTCAGCCTGTCACACCCAGGGAAGTGATTCGTTCTGCTGTCCAAGCGGGAATTATCGATAGAAGAAAAATATGGATGGATGTCATCGATGCCCGCAACAAGATGTCTCATGAGTATGACTTTGGGGAATTTCACAAGATCATACAGGAAATAAAAGCAAGCTATCTCCCCCTCTTTAACGATGTCTATCTCATGCTGCAAAAGGAGTTACCGGGTGAATAAGTACGGCCTCTTTCCCAAGGAAATGCAGATCATCAAAGAAGTACTTTTACCGTATAAAGAGAAGATTGATCAAATAGCCCTCTTTGGTTCCAGAGCCATGGGAACCTACAAAGAGGGTTCAGATATCGACTTGGTACTATATGGCGAGTTGACAGAAAAAGAAGAACGTCGCATCGGCAGTGAATTTCAAGAAAGTTCTTTGGTTTTAAACCTGGATATCAAAGTCTATCACCTGATTGGTCATAAACCTTTACAAGAGCACATAGACAAAATCAAAGCAGTCTTAGACTTAAATACGGCAAAATAAGGCCGGAAAAAATAAGGGCGAAAGGGCGAAAGTAAGGGGAAAAATAAGAGGAAAGATGTAGTTATTTATTATTTCCGGTCCGATCCGGACCGGCTGGCGGGATCATGAGTCTCTCTGCATTGTCCGGGGAGACTAAAACACAAATACGACTATCGTCTGATTTTTCAGAATACGTTTCCACATAGAAAAGATTATATTACAGTATCTATACCAGTTTTTACTAAGGGCACTCAGAAAATCGCCCCTTAACCGGTATGAGCCCTTTCCCATTGTTCTCACGACCATCTTTCCCTAATATCTATTTTGTGCTACTATCCAAGTTCAGATATATCAGGAGGTATTCTATGAAATATAATCGTTCGATAAAACAAAATACAAGATCTTTGCTTTATTTTAAGACTGTATATAGCTTTCTTTTCTTTTTATTAACAGGAGCTAATCTGCTTTCCTGTGTGCCGATAACGGACGTGGACTCAGGCACTGAAACCAAATTCAATGTCCGTGCCTCGACAGAATTTGTCGGCGCAACCCAGGCACTGGTATCTTTGACACCAACAAAAAGCGGCGCAGCGGCCTTTCTGGCCGTTGCGGATACGGAAACCATCCCCTCGGCAACCGCTGCCGAAGCCCTCTTGGCCTATCGGGAAATAGACTTTTCCGGGACCTCGGCCCAAATCATCCAATTTGCCCTGAGTATCAGTGCCACGCAAGATACGACAAACGGAGAAGTCTCAGGTACAACTACTGCGGTATTACAACCAAGTACGGCCTACAAGATTGTGATGTACAGTAACGGCAACAGCACCACACTGCTCAGTTTTACGACTCTTGGCAGCATAAATGAAGGGTATACGCATGGCAATACATATACTTTTGATGTCTCGGAGCATAATTTCCGGACCGAGGCAGATGGAAAGTTTACAGTACCCTTTGTTTTTTCATGGGTGACGACTTCCAGTATAAATGCGGACATTGAAAATCTGTATGAAAATGGCGGCAGAAAGGATACTATGGCAGCTTTTAATCAAAGTTCGTATATGCATAATACTTTCGTAAATGTTTTTGGAAATTCAAATCAGGGAGGGGCATTTTTACATACACCCAGGAGTATTGACATTCAGAGTTATAAGATATACTGGGCAACATCCGGTGGATCCAATTTAACTATTATTTATAACTAGGGAAAAGCGTTGGAAAGAGGAGGCCTCTCAAAAGAGAGGCCTCCTCTTCTTTTGGGCTGGCCCCCTCCTCTTGCCAAATATCCTAAATGAATATACAATAGGCCAAGACTAAAATATCTTGGAGGAGTTTTCTTATGAAACGTCAAAAAGTACTGTTGACTTCTGGTTGGTCAAACGGTATAATATCCAATATCCAATATCCAATATCCAATATCCAATATCCATACCAATCTTAGAACATATATCCAGTCATTTTATCTTTTTTTATGGCGAAATAAACCGACACTTTCCAAAGCCTTTTCGGTTTTTCCATTTTTCTGCTTTTTTTCCATTCTTTTTATTCATTTGGTTCTGTCTTCCTGTGCGCCGATGACGGACGTGGATTCAGGCACTGAAACCAAATTCAACATTAGTGCCTCGACAGAATTTGTCGGCGCAACCCAGGCACTGGTATCTTTGACCCCAACGAAAAGCGGCACAGCGGCCTTTCTGGCCGTTGCGGATACGGAAACCATCCCCTCGGCAACCGCTGCCGAAGCTCTTTTAGCCTATCGGGAAATAAATTTTTCCGGGACTTCGGCACAGATCATCCAGTTTGCCCTCAGTATCAGTGCCACACAAAATGCGACAACCGGAGAAGTCTCGGGTGGCACTGGTGCCGTATTGCAACCGAATACGGCCTATAAAATTGTGATGTACAGCAATGGTAACCGCACAATACTGCTCAGTTTTACGACTCTTGGCAATATAAATGAAAGGTATCCGTTTGTTATCGGTAATACAAGGCTTACTTTTGATATGTCAGCACATAATTTCCAGACCGGAACAGATGGAAAATTTCAGGTGCCCTTTGTTTTTTCGTGGGTAACAAATCCTTTGATTCTTCAGATTGGTCACCTGACAGAAGCAGGGTTTCAGGATTTTGTTATAGGAGACGTAAATTCCGGTAGGAATACCAGTATCACTTCTACGTATAATGCTTATGCAAATGGTTTTGGAAATAGCGACAGGGGAGGGATATTTTTACATACACCCCTTAATAATACCATTCAGAAATATAGGATAGTCTTGACAAGTGATCTGGGGGACAATTTAACTATTATTTATAACTAGGAAAAAGCATTAGAAAGTAAAGGTCTCTCTTTTGAGAGGCCTTTACTTATATTAAGCTGGTACCGACCAGCCCCCCTTGCCCAAACTCCTAAATAAATATATAACAGGCTAATACTAAAATATCGTCGGAGGAATTTTCTTATGAAACGTCAAAATACACTGTTGACTTCTGATTGGCCAAACGGTATAATATCCAATATCCAATATCCAATATCCAATATCCAATATCCATACCAAGTCTAGAAAATATAGACAGTCATTTTATCTTTTTTTATGGCTAAATAAACCGACAATTTTCAAAGCATTTTCGGTTTTCCCATCTTTCTGCTTTTTTTCCATTCTTTTTATTCATTTGGTTCTGTCTGGCTGTGCCCCGATGACGGACGTAAACTCAGGCACTGAAACCAAATTCAACATTAGTGCCTCGACAGAATTTGTCGGCGCAACCCAGGCACTGGTATCTTTGACACCAACGAAAAACGGCACAGCGGCCTTTCTGGCCGTTGCGGATATGGAAACCATCCCCTCGGCCACTGCTGCCGAAGACCTCTTGGCCTATCGGGAAATAAATTTTTCCGGGACTTCGGCACAGATCATCCAGTTTGCCCTCAGTATCAGTGCCACACAAAATGTGACAACCGGAGAAGTTTCAGGTGGCACTGGTGCCGTATTGCAACCGAGTACGACCTATAAAATTGTGATGTACAGCAGTGACAGCAGCACAACACTGCTCAGTTTTACGACTTTTGCCGGCACAGATGCCGGGAATCCGATCCTTAGTCCTCGTACAGAACTGTTTTTTGATATGTCAGAGCATAATTTCCGGACCGGGACAGACGGAAAGTTTCAGGTGCCCTTTGTGTTTTCGTGGGTACTCTCTTCCAGCCCGCTTGCAACGATAAATAATATGAATAGAGATGGATCTGCCGCTGTTTCCGGTATCGGAACTGCAGTCTCTTCAGCTATTACAATTGGTTCCGATTATCCCCTTTTGACAAATAGTTTTGGAAATTCAACTCAGGGAGGGATATTTTTACATACTCCCCGTAGCATTGCTCTTAGGATATATCAGATATCTATATCAGAGATATCTGGTGACAGTTTAGACCTTCATTATAACCAGGGAAAACGTTAGAAAATGAAAGCCTCTCTTTCAAGAGGCTTTCATTTATTTTCGTTGAGCCCGTACCGGTTGGCCAACTCTCCCCTTTGCTCTCGGCCCCCCCTCTTGCCAAGACTCCTAAATGAATATACAATAGACAAAAGTCAAAATATCTCGGAGGAGTTTTCTTATGAAACGTCAAAATACACTGTTGACTTCTGATTGGCCAAACGGTATAATATCCAATATCCAATATCCAATATCCAATATCCAATATCCATACCAAGTCTAGAAAATATAGACAGTCATTTTATCTTTTTTTACGGCTAAATAAACCGACAATTTTCAAAGCATTTTCGGTTTTTCCATTTTTCTGCTTTTTTTCCATTCTTTTTATTCATTTGGTTCTGTCTGGCTGTGCGCCGATGACGGACGTGGATTCAGGCACTGAAACCAAATTCAACATTAGTGCCTCGACAGAATTTGTCGGCGCAACCCAGGCACTGGTATCTTTGACCCCAACGAAAAGCGGCACAGCGGCCTTTCTGGCCGTTGCGGATACGGAAACCATTCCCTCGGCCACTGCTGCCGAAGACCTCTTAGCCTATCGGGAAATAAATTTTTCCGGGACTTCGGCCCAGATCATCCAGTTTGCCCTCAGTATCAGTGCTACACAAAATGCGACAACCGGAGAAGTTTCGGGTGACGCTGCGGCAGTATTACAGCCCGGTACGGCCTATAAGATTGTCATGTACAGCAGTGACAACAACACAACACTGCTCAGTTTTACGACTTTTGCCGGCACAGATGCCGGGAATCCGATCGTTAGTGGTCGTGGTACAAAACTGTTTTTTGATATGTCAGAACATAATTTCCGGACCGGGGCAGACGGAAAGTTTCAGGTGCCCTTTGTGTTTTCGTGGGTACTCTCTTCCAGTCCGCTTACGGAGATAAGTAATATGAATAGAGATGGATCTGCCGCTGTTTCCAGTATCGGAACTGCAGTCTCTTCAGCTATTGCAATTGGTTTCGATTATCCCCTTTTGGCAAATGGTTTTGGAAATTCAACTCAGGCAGGGATATTTTTACATACTCCCCGTAGCAGTGCTTTTAGGAAATATCAGATATCCATATCAAATATCTCAGGTGACAGTTTAGATTTTAATTATAACTAGGGAAAATGTTAGAAAATGAAAGCCTCTCTTTCAAGAGGCTTTCATTTATTTTCGTGGGGCCCGGACCGGTTAAGGGCACTTTTACCGTTTATCGGTACCATTTTCTTACATTTATTTTTGGACGTATGTTCAGTATTGTACCTCTTTTTTTATTGAAATATTTTGCATATAACCTCTCGTTTTTATCGTAGTGCCGGTGAATCACCGCATATATATCAATGGCCGAAGTACCTTTAAAATCATTAGCTTTGGCTTCCGCCTCCAATAATACCGCTTTTGCTATCCACTCGTATGATAAGCTTGAACTGACACGATAGTTCAAGCGAAAATAATTCTCACAGACCTGTAAAATAGTAATAAAGATATCCTTTTTTCCATTGATTAGAGGAATATCTGTAATATTCCAAGTCAGATAGTCCTTGGCACCAGCCACAAAATCCAGGACAAACTGCTCGTGCCGATATTCGTTCTCGGCCTCCAATTGAGTTGCGAGGGACTTCAGGTCCGAACGGTCGTAATCCAGGATATGTTGATTGACTATCCGAACAAGGAAATAGACGGCTATTATTCCCACATAAAATCGCGGACGTATTTTCGTCTTTTTCATAGCAATTTTTTCCCGACATGTGTTTTGTTTGGTATTGTGGCAACCCATTCTGTGATGACCCACAGGAATATACACGGGGCATATTTGGTAAATGTAGCATGGCCAAGCCTGTTTCTGTCCGCAAAATCAGATGGTCAAATCAGATGGTCAAATCAGATGGTCAAATCAGATGGTCAAATCAGATAGTCAGATAAAACGGTCAAATCAAATCTAAAATAAAACGGGCGGGCCGTTCTCCGCAAACAGCCCGCCCCGTATTCGTCAGCCCATTAGGACTCTTAATTCAGAGGGGCCTTATCACTGTTCTGCAAAGACAACTCCGTCTGTGGATCAAAGAAGTGCAATTTTTCCGCCACCGGAGTGCAAACCACCTCATCACCGATGCGGACCACCGTATCCGGCCCCAAACGCACGATAAACCGATGGCTGCCCGTGTTTAGGTAGACGTGAGTCTCTGCACCCAATGGTTCAATAACTTCAGCCTTGGCTCGTATGCTGCCGTGATCGGCCGAGGCACCGTGCTTCACATCCTCCGGGCGCAGGCCCACCAGAATCTCTTTTCCAATGTAACTGCGCAACTTTTCCGCGATGGTCTCGGGGACTTCCGAACGCAGCCCGCCCTCATCTACAACAATCTTGCCATTCTCTTCCTTCACTTTGGCCGTGACAATGTTCATCGGAGGCGACCCGATAAAGGCCGCCACAAAACGATTGCACGGCGTGTTGTACAATTCCATCGGACTGCCGATCTGTTGGATGCGACCATCTTTCATCACCACAATTTTGTCGCCCATAGTCATGGCCTCAATCTGGTCATGAGTGACGTAGATCATGGTCGCCGCAAGGCGATTGTGCAAAGCCGAAATCTCCGTACGCATCTGCACCCGCAGCTTGGCATCCAAGTTGGACAGCGGTTCATCGAACAGGAACACCTTGGGGTGACGCACAATGGCGCGGCCCAAGGCCACGCGCTGCCGCTGGCCACCCGAAAGGGCCTTGGGCTTGCGGGCGAGCAGCTCTTTGAGATGCAAAATACCCGCAGCTTCCTGCACGCGGCGGTCAATCTCATCCTTGGCAAACTTGCGGATTTTGAGACCGAACGCCATGTTGTCGTAGACCGACATGTGAGGATAGAGGGCGTAGTTCTGAAACACCATGGCGATGTCCCGGTCTTTCGGTTGCACATCATTGACACGCTTGCCGTCAATCAGCAAGTCGCCGCCGGTGATTTCCTCCAGCCCGGCAACCATGCGCAGGGTCGTGGTTTTGCCGCAGCCCGATGGGCCGACCAAAACGACAAACTCTTTGTCGTTGATGCAGATATTCGATTTCTCGACAGCCATCACATTGCCGTCGTAGACCTTCGTAATATCCTTCAAGATTACTTCTGCCATATAAGAAGCTCCTCGGAGAAACCCCTGCTAAATCCCGTTCCGCAATGACCGGCAAATTTACCAAAGTTTTCCCGCAGACATTTGTCTGTTTATTACTCTGCCCCATACGAGGCAGGTTATGGCAGCAATTGTGACTCGGCTTTGGCATTCTGTCAAGCAAGCTCTCTCCCGAAAACAGAAGACACTTGCCGGGGTCTTAAAACGTCTTGTGTTGCTCCCAATTCCAGGCCGTGGCCACAATCTCATGCAACCTGCGCTTTGGCTCCCAGCCCAGCTCACGCCGAGCCTTATCGCTCTCGGCAATCAGGCGGGCCGGGTCGCCGGGGCGGGCCGGGCCCACCTCGACCGGAAAATCGACACCGGAAAGCTCTTTGGCCTTAGCGATCACTTCCCGCACCGAATAGCCACTGCCACTGCCCAAGTTATAATCCGCCGAACGGTTCTCACTCAGCATCTTTTCCAAGCCCAGAATGTGGGCCTCGGCCAAGTCGTTGACATGGATAAAATCCCGAACACACGAACCATCCGGTGTCTTCCAGTCTCCACCATATATGGTCACTTTCTCCCGCACGCCCAATGCCGCTTCCAGCACAATGGAAATCAGATGCGTAGGCGGCTGATAAGACTGGCCGATGACACCGCTCTCATCAGCACCGCAGGCATTGAAATAACGCAAAATAACGGACTTGATACCGTAGGCGAGCTCGTAATCCTTTAGCATCCATTCCACCATCAACTTGCTGCGGCCGTAGGGATTGATCGGCAACTGTGGGTGCAGCTCGTCAATTTTCTCGGCTTTCGGGTCGCCGAAGACGGCCGCAGTGGAACTAAACACAAAATACTCCACACCGCAGTTTCGCATAGCCGCCAGCAAACGCTGCACTTTGATAAAATTATTCTCGTAATAGCAGGCCGGATCGGCCACAGAGCTGCCCACTTCAATGGAAGCCGCAAAATGCATCACCAAGTCAATCCGATACTGCCGGAGGATGCGCTCTATGTTGTCACCGTCTCCCAAGTCACCCTGTTCAAAAGGGATGTCCGCAGATACGACTTCGACCGCCTGGCGATGGCCCTTGCTCAGGTCATCACAAACCACCACTTTGTGGTCCGTATGCTGTACCAGATAGCGTACCGTGTGCGAACCAATATAACCGGCACCGCCGACCACCAAAATATTTGCCATGTTGTACTCCTTTGCTTTCCTTCGCCTTCATTTGGGCCTGTCAAACAGTCAAACAATGGGCTTGGTTTGCACAGGTTCCATTGTCCGATCGGACACGACAAACCTTCTGTTACAAACAGCCCATTACTTATTTTATCCCATTTTTTATCCCATTGTATGAGCCTTTGGGAAAATAGCAATTTGACTGTTTCATAAACTCTATCTCAGGCATTCCATTCCGTGTACCCCACTCCATACACGCCGTACAGGCCAGACACTCCATGCGCACCAAGGTCTCCACACCTTCCGCAACCCTAATCACGGGCGGGGCTGTACTCCAGTTCCAGCACCAAGGGCAGGTGGTCGGAAAGCCCTCTCATCCTCTCCTTACGCCAGGCATTTGGCTCGCCCTTTGGCCCCAGCAAAGGAGTAAAACGAGGCACGGAGAAACCGGCAAACCGCCATCCCCCGGCGTTCTCCCCGGCCCCGGGCTCGGGCAGGAACGCCGGCGAAAAAAAGATACTGTCAATGGCCTGCCACTCACCACGAAAATAATAACTGCCCCGAGATGTCGGAAGCCTTCCCGGCACAACCTCCTCCTTCATCTCCTCCCAATCCTGCCGCGTCAGTATCGGGGCCTCTGACACCCCAGGCGGAAAAGTTAGTTGGGCATAGGCAAACCAAGGGTTTATCAGGGAATCTACCGACCCCGAACTATCCGGCCAAAACGAACTGTCCGAATAGCGGAAATAACTGTCTGCCGGTTCATTAAAGTCTCCCATAACCAAGACGTATTTCTCTTCCAGCCGAGCCAATCGTTCGGCAAGTACGGCGGCGGCTTGCTGCCTTTGCGGCAGAGTCCGGAGAAAACCTTGCCGCTGAGACTTCCAGTGATTGAGAAACAGCACCAAGCCATTTTCCAAATGCACTTCGATAATGGCCCGAAGCTGCCGGGTACTGCGCGGCAGGAAACCAACCTCGTGTCTCAGACTTCGCCGCACCGCAACCCGCGACAACAGACCAATATTTATCGCCTGATCCGGCTGAGGCAACAACAGACTGTGCAGGAACGGCCGGCGCAACTGCAAATTGAGTTTGCTCAAAGCCTCCCGACTCTCCACCTCAATCAAAACCAAAATATCCGAATCCAACCGGTCGATGACCTTGGCCAAATGTACCAAGCGATAGCGGAAACCCTGCTCTGTCCAAGCGGCCCGCCCGTCTTCCCCCGGCCGCGGATCGTATTCCCCATATTCCGTGCCCTGCCATTCCACATCAAAAAGGTTTTGCACATTCCAACTGACTACACGCAGATTTGCCGCCTCCTCATTCGGACCGGCAGAATTACACCCGGGGCACACCCCCAAAAGACTTAGCAGTAACAGTCGAGACAAGTAGCTTTTCATTGCCATTCCTTTCTTTTAAAAAAACACAAATCTTAGCAATAAAAAGGAGATTTTCTGAATTTAGGAGCAAAGCCAAAGAGAACTTTCTAGACTTAGCTGAAGAAAGATAACCGGCCTTCCATCGTTGACAGAGTCACCCTTTTTCACTAGGGTTCCACCAGTTTTTCGTTCCCCTTCTATTTATTGAAGTTTTTATCTTGTCTCAATTTACAGGATGCTTGCGATAAATCTAAAGGCCATAAGGAGGTATAAAATGGAACAATACGAGCTCACGCTGCTGTTTAGTGTGCGAGGAGATCTCTACAAGACCGGCAGCGATACGGTGCGCGAAGTCTTGCAAAAAATCAACGGAAAGATTTCCAAAGAAGAAGATATGGGTGAACGGCCGCTGGCCTATCCGGTTCGCAAAGAAGAGCACGGTCACTATCTGTCTTGGGACATCGAGTTTGACGGCAGTGCGGTCCAATCTTTGAAAGAGGCTATCCAAGCCCATACGGCCGTGCTGAAATACCTGTTAGTTAAAAAGTAAGTGAGCGAGTAAAACCAATGGCTGAAGATGTAAATTCCGTTTTCCTGGTAGGGCGACTGACCCGCGACATGGATCTGTCCCACACCAACGGTGGTTATCCCCTGGGCAAGTTGTCTCTCGCCGTGAACCGCAGACGCAAAAATGGCGAACAATGGGAAGACGAAGCGAATTTTTTTGATTTGGTTTTATGGGGCAAACGTGCCGAAGCTCTCCAGCGTTACTTGCTAAAGGGTACCCAAATTGTAGTACAGGGTAATTTGAAACAGGAGCGTTGGGAACAAGACGGACAAAAACGCAGCCGCGTTACAATTGATGTCAACAACATCCAGTTGGTCGGAAGCCGCTCCGGGGGAGAATCCAATTCTTCTTCTTACGCCGGCTCTCCGGCATCCGGAACGTCGGGCGGACCGGACTACTCTTTCGGTGGCTCTTCTCCGTCCGTACCGGGTGCCGCCAAGTCACCCCCACCATCCCCATCTCCAATCGGTATCGACAACGAATTTGAGGATGATATCCCCTTCTAAGGAAGATTTCTGATACGCATCTATTCTGCTTTGAATGACAAACTTTAAGACGGAAAGCTTCTTTCCCTCGTCAGCCCGTTTGGTGGCCGGACGAAAGCTTGATCATTGGACATCAGAAGCGAGATTGTCAGACTTTCCCAACACACATTGAGGTTATAATGAGTACAGAAAACGAAGTTACGGAAAAAAAACCGGAACAGAGCAGCGGCAATCAGAGCGAAAACAGCCGCGAAAACTATCGCGAAAATCGTGAAGGGGGAGGGTCAGGGCCCCGGCCGGAACGCCGTTTTAACAACAATCGCCGCCGCTTCCAATCGCGCCGCAAAGTTTGCCGCTTTTGCAAGAACACGATGACCATGAACTATCGTGACCCGGAGAGCATGAAGCGTTTTATCACTGAGCGCGGCAAAATCCTGCCCCGCCGTATTACCGGCACCTGCGCCAAGCACCAACGCCAACTGGCTCTGACCATTAAGCGGGCCCGTGTGCTTGCTCTCCTGCCATTTGTTGCCAAATAATTGCAGAGTAGGCAACAGGCAGAATCCTAATAAGTGACGGAGTATTTGGAATGAAAATTATTTTGAACGAAGATGTGAAAAACTTGGGCGAAGAAGGCGATATTTGCGTAGTAAAAGATGGTTACGCGCGCAATTTTCTGCTGCCCCGAAACATTGCGGCACCTCACAACCGCATGAATATCAACAATTTACAGGCAAAAGAGCAGGCCATTACGGCTCGTAAAGAGCAGAAGCGCAAAGAAGCTTTGGGCCTCAAAGATCGCCTGGAAAAAGAGGCCTCTATCGAAATCGTTATGCCTTCGGCTGACGGTGGCCGCCTCTTCGGTGCTGTAACCAATGCCACTATTGCCGAACAACTGGCCCATCTGGGTGTCAATATCGAGCGTAAGCGCATTGAAATACCGGGCCGCACCATCAAAATGGTCGGCAATTACACGGTGAAAATCCGGCTCTACGACGAGCAAACTGCCAACCTGAAAGTGCTGATTCGTAGCCTCGAAGAGGAAAAGAAAGAAGAAGAGCAGGCCGCTGCTGAAGCCGCCGCTGCTGAAGCTGCTGCGGAAACCGGCGAGGCCGCTGAGACTGCGGAGACTGAGGCCACTACCGAAGAAACGGAAGAGTCAAACGGAGAAGGGCAGCAGGAACACCAAGATTAGAGACACGAAGAACACAGGGAATACAACCGAATAGGCCAACTCCCTCCCTACGACAGCACTTGACGAACCCGAACCCCTTTGCTTGGGGCGGCTCATCAAGTGCTGTTTTTTTTTCGCCAATTCTTTCACTTCCTTTTGGGCATCCGACAGGGAAACGCCAGAATTATCTTGCCCGTGCCTGTCTTTCCTATACAATCAGGCAAATCAAGCAGTGGAAAGGAACCAGGGCGGCTCAATGGATGCGGCATCAGAACCGGGATGGGATGAGGCGATGGACCAGGCCATCGAGGCCGATATCGCCGCCGGCACAGTCACAACGGAGCAACAGGACCTAAACATTCCTGACAAGCCCGATGATGCAATCCAGACCGACACACCTCACCAGCCAATTGCAGAGACCGCAAAAAACCAAGAGAGCCAAGAGACCACAGAGACCGAAACACCGGAATTGCCGGACGAGCTGCCGGCACCGACACCGACCCGGGCGAGCACCGCTCCGGCTCTGCCGCCAATTCCGGTGACCGGGCTTCCGCCAACAGAGGGCGAAACCAATCCCATAGGTGACACAGATTTCGGTGAAAGACCGCCCGGCCCCTCCGGCCGGAACCAACTGCCCCCTTACGACTTGGAAGTTGAGAGCTCCGCACTCGGTGCCTTACTGTTCAATTCTAACGTCGACCAGAGAGACGAATTTTTCGGCCAACTGCACGAACAGGATTTTTTTAAGCGTGCCCACCAAATTATTTTCACCGTGCTGCACAATTTGCACCAGAAAGTCGGGGCCCTCGACCTCACCACTCTGAGTGAAGAACTGCGCTCGCGCGGCTTGCTGAGCAATGTCGGTGGTATCTCCTACATTGCCTCTCTGACCCTTAATATTCCCAGCAGCGTCAACCTGCCCTACTACGCCCGGCAAATTCGCAGCTACAGTATCCGCCGTCAGCTTTTATCATTGGCCCAAGACCTGACCCACCAGACGTACAAATACGATTTGGACACCGACCAAATACTGGCCAATGCCGAAAAACGTGTGCTGGCCCTCGCCGAGCAGGGCCATGACCTGCACCGGTTTCTGGACTCGGAAACACTGGTACGCAAGACTTTTGAACTAATCAACGAACGGCGCAAAAACCAGAACCGGTACACCGGAATCGAATCCGGATTCACCGACTTGGACCGCATGACCCTGGGCTTTCAGAAATCGGAGATGATCATCATCGGGGCCCGCCCCTCTGTAGGCAAAACAGCACTCTGTCTGTCCATGATCCTGCATATCGCCGCACTAAAGCGCGTTCCGGTAGGTATTTTTTCCCTGGAAATGAATGGTGTCTCCCTGATGGAACGTCTGTTGTCCGCCCAGGCACAGGTCAACTCTCACCACCTGCGCAGTGGCCTTCTCGGTGGCAAAGAAGTCCGCAAACTGGCCGAGCAGGTCGACCATCTGTACAAGGCCCCTATTTTCATTGACGATACGCCCAATGTCCTTCTCCTCGATCTACGCACTAGGGCACGCAGGATGGTTCACCGCCATGGCGTTCAGGTTATCTTTATAGATTACTTGGGACTCATCACCACCAGCAGCAGCAGTATGCAACCGCGCCACGAACAGATGGCCGAAATCAGTATGAATATCAAAGCCCTCGCCAGGGAGCTCGACATACCGGTTATCGCCCTGTCCCAAGTGGGACGCCAGACTGAAGGCAAGGCACCCGGCCTCTCCGACCTGCGCGGCTCCGGCGCGCTGGAACAAGATGCCGATGTCGTCATATACCTGCACCGCGAACGGGCTTTAAACCTGCGCGAAGGTGAAAGCAATCCGGAAGATTTTCGCACCGAATTGATTGTGGCCAAGCAGCGCAATGGTCCTGTGGGGGTTGTGGAGCTGCGGTTTGTACCGCAATACGCCCGCTTTGTTTCGTGGCATGATGCCCCACCTGATTAAATGTAAAAATTTATTTTTAGCAGACTAAACAAGGCTTTGTACATTGCGGTTTTTCGCACAAACAATAAAGTTTCGGCATCCTGAACCGAGAATCTGAAAGGGTCTGCGTTCCAAAGACCTTGAGGACCTTGGGAATATTGGAGACGGAAAGGCCCGGGCAATCGCTTCAGGCATTTCAAAAGCTCTAAGCTCCAAGCTCTGAGGGCTTCGGTCGGGCTTGGAAACAAAGGTGGAAACATGTATCAAAACTTGCAACGGTACCGCAAAAACGATGTGGTTACGGCAAATCAGGGACGTTTGATTGTTATGCTCTACGATGGTCTGATCAAACAGATTGACTTGGGTACGGCTGAGCTGCGCAAGGAAGGCCCAAGACTCGATTTGGCCCACAATGCCCTGACGAAAGCCCAGGAAATCCTCAACGAGCTGCAAATTTCTCTCGACATAGAGCATGGTGGTCAGATTGCCCAAAGCCTCCTCAGCCTCTATCGCTTCTTTGCCAAAGCTCTGATACAAGCCAATATCAATAAAAATTCGGAAGGGCTGCCGGTCATCCGCCAGCAAATTGCCGATCTGCGCGATGCTTGGGCCCAAGTGCAAACCACCCAGTGTGAGACTCCCAAGCAGCCCGCCGTAGGGGTAAACATCGCCGGCTGATCCGGCACAGACGGTATCTATACAAATAGTTTCTACTGGGAGTCCTCGGACTCTCCCGCATTTCTGTCTGTCTCTGTCGTTATGGACAACAAATTAGTCCACATTATTCCACGTCATTCTGCATCATCCCGCTTATGCCCGGGGCTTGGTCTTCGCCTTCCGGCGCAATCAAAACTTCTTCCCAACGCTTGTAGTATTGCTTCAGCCGTTTCTCCCCGGCACTGAGCCGCCGTCTCTGTTCTAACAGCTTTTCCGTATCAGAATAAATTTCTTTCAAGGCAAAACTCTGTTGGATTTCGGCAATTTCCCCCTCTAACTCATCAATCTGCCCCAGCAGCTTCTCCTGTTCGCGCTCTAACTTGCGCCGCCAGGCTCTCTTTTCTCTGTCCGCGTGGTAAAAATTTTTCGGCTCCGGCTCTGATGCTGCTGCCTCCTGTTTCTCTGCTTGCCGAATCGCTTTTCCCGCCCCGGATTTCTCCTGCTCCAAATCCTTGGCACGCTTCCACATAAAATAAGTATAATCTCCGTGGAACACCTTGGATCGGGCCGCCTCCAAACCTCCGCCGAGCCATTTCCTCTCCGCCCTTTTAGAGGCATCGTCTGAGGTACCATCGTCTTTTTCCAGCAGCACAATTTTGTCGGCCAATTGTTCCAGTAAATGGCGGTCATGAGTGGTAAACAACACCGTGCCGGAAAAATTTCGGAGGGCTTCCAACAAAACTTGGCGGGTGTCCAAATCTAAATGGTTACCCGGTTCGTCCAACACCAGGAAATTGCACGGTTGCAAAACCAGAGAACAGAGCAGCACTCGTGCCTTTTCCCCGCCGCTGAGACCGGAAATAGGTTTAAAAACATCCTTGTCGGTGAAAAAGAACATGCCCAAGGTCTTCCGTCGTGCCAGCTCGTCGGCAGCGGATTCCAAGGAATGGATATAGTCCCAAACAGTCTGGCTCTCGTCCAGCAAATCGGCAGCACGCTGGGAAAAATAGGCCGGTTGCACATGGCTGCCCCAGCGCAACTTACCCGAATAACTTTTGTCATGTCCGGCAACAATGCGCATCAGGGTAGATTTGCCCGCACCGTTCGAGCCCAACAGCCCCACTTTTTCTCCCCGCATCAGCGTAAAGCAAACGTGCTCCAAAGCCGGTTGCCCCTCATAACTTTTAGAGACGTTTTCCACTTCCAGCACCTGCTCACCGCTGGGTCGACTCTGCACAAACTCCAGGCGCACTCGACCCCGCTCCCGGTCAGCCGGCTCCGGCTCTCCCTTTTTTTCCAACAGCTTGATGCGACTCTGTACTTGGCGAGCCTTGGTGGCCTTGTGCCGAAAACGTTCGATGAAAGCCTCTTCTTTTTTGACAAAGCGTGCATATGCCAAGCGTTGCTCTTCCCGGGCGCAAATTTGTTTGTCACGATCAATTTCGTATTTGCTGTAGTTGCCGGCATAGGAGGTAATCTTGCCATCCCACAACTCGGCCACGGAAGTAATCGTATGGTCGAGAAAATAACGGTCGTGACTAATAATAATTTGGGTACAGGACAGCTTCTTCAAGACTTCAATCAGCCACATCCGCGTTTCCATGTCCAGATGATTAGTCGGTTCGTCGAGCATCAGCACATCCGGCTTGGAGAGCAAGACCTTGGCCAGTCCGACCTTCATTTGCCAGCCGCCGGAAAATTCGCCGCCGGGCCGGTCAAGGTCATCGGACCGGAAACCCAGACCTTTAAGCATATAAACCATCTCGGCTTTGCGCTGCTCGTAGCCCATTTCCCTTTGGTTCTGATGCAAACGCTCCAACTCGTCAATGGCTCGACCCAGCCGACTCATTTTTTTATGGGGAGCGTCCTCCCTCTCGTCATAGGTCTGCTCTGACAAACGTCCGATTTCTTCTTCCAGCCCGACAATCTGCTGCCCCAACACAAAATACTCGCCAAAAGCTTCTTCCAACTCATCACAGATCCGCTTCCGGCCCAATTCCACACCCTGCTGGTGGAAGTAGGCCAGCCGCAGTTTTTCCGGATGCGTCACCGTGCCGCTGTGGACTTCCACTTCTCCGGCAATACAGCCCAGCAAGGTAGTTTTGCCCACACCGTTGGGAGCACAGATACCCAGTCTCTGACCGGGATTAATTTTCAGCGAGGCACCATCAAAGATGACTGTTTGACCAAAACGGAGACTTACATTATTCAGGGAAATCATAATTGGTGGCAGATTGTAACAGAACTTTGCACATGAGCCAATTCAGTAGGGGCAAAACTCTTCAGAGGCCCTTGATTCTCCCAAACCATCTTTTGTGGCCCGCAAGATACACATCAATATCGCCGGAGAATATCACCCGGAAATATTTCCTATGAACATTCTTCCCTACTGACATTCCCTGCTGACATTCCCTGTAAATCCCAAGTCGGGTATCTGACAAATCCGGTAAAAATGTCGCCGTCTAAGTTGCTTTTTAACAGTTTGTTTAAATGACACTGTTTTATGACACAGAAAAACCGGCATTTTTCCGTCTTGCTACAAACAGAATTACCATTTAAAACTCTATATATAATCATTTTGAAAATATAACACTCCCTAAATTTCGCACAGACCGATTGTCAAAATAAAATGGTATTCTATGATAACACGTATGAGAGTCGCGAAACTGTACAACCAAATCCAAAGCTTTGCTTGGGGTTCCGGAAGCTTTTTGCCGGAACTGCTGGGCTACGAAAACCCCGAACACACACCCCAAGCTGAGCTGTGGATGGGCGTTCATCCCATCGGAGAATCTTCTGTGGAAACAGTCTCCGAAGGCAAATCCGGGCGCATACCTCTAAGCCGGTATCTGCGAAACAACAATGACCAACAGGACGGCAGCATCGACAGCGATATGCCGACCGAATCCCAAAGCCTGCCCTTTCTCTTTAAGGTCCTGTCTTCCGAGCGGCCACTGTCCATACAGGCCCACCCCAACAAGGCCCAAGCCGAAGAAGGTTTTCGGCGGGAGAACCAAGCAGGCATCCCGCTGAACGCACCGCATCGCAATTACAAAGATCCCAATCACAAGCCGGAAATAACCTTGGCTCTAACCCCATTTTGGGCCCTGTGCGGCTTTAGATCATTGACAGAGATCAAGCAAAACTTCAGCCACTTTGCAGGCAGTCTGCCGGACTTTAACGACCACGAGGAATTCTTCTCCGGTTTGATGCAGATGGAGGCGGGACAAAAGGCCGCCCTGATAGAACAAACACTGCAACGCTGTAAAAGCGGGGCACGAGACTATGGGCTTGACGTATCTAAATGGATTCTGCGGCTGGCCGAATTCTACCCCGGAGACTTGGGGGCCTTGGCTCCGCTCTACCTCCACCTGTTTTGTCTGGAACCGGGCCAGGCCATCTACCTGCCTGCCGGCATATTGCACGCCTATCTGGAAGGCTCGGCTATGGAGTTGATGTCCAATTCGGACAACGTCCTGCGGGGTGGCCTGACACCTAAGCATCAGGATATTCCTGAACTGATGAAAACCCTGGTGTTTGAAGAATTTCCACCCCGTATCATCGAAGCCATCAAAATGGATTTACACCGTAGCTACTACCCGACCAACGCCACCGAATTCCGCCTGGAACGCTGGTCCCTGAGCACGGAAGACAGCGGGCTCTACTTTCCCCAAAAACACACGGTCATGTTGGCCTTCGTCTATCAGGGCCGTGCGGAAATTAATGGTATGACACTGGAACAGGGTCAGTCCTGCATCATCCCGGCCAGTTGTGGGGAAATCAGTGCCAAAATCTGTAAAGGCCCACAGGAGACACCGTCGGCGACACTGTATGTCGCGGTGGCCAAAGATATTTGAAACCAAATCTTTTCGCTATATCGGCCAGTAGCCAATATCATCGAGAATACCATATGCCGGAGACCACAGCCTTGTACCGAGAGTCCGAACCGGACACAGAACAGACCCGGACGAATGACAGAGTCCCTTTGCTCCATGTCTGGGTCGATGCCGACTCCTGCCCGAGGGAAGTGCGCCGCGTTTTGCTGCATGCCGCCGCACGGCTGAACGGGGAACATCCGCCCGCACTGCTGCAACGCTCCCGATTACGGCCGGAACAGGGTTCGCAAAACTTTTGCCTGCCCTTCCATTTTGTCGCAGCCCCGGTATCAGCCGGAACAGGCAATGCCGGCCGATACCGATTCATCTGTCCCGATCCGACCAGGCAGCTTTATCTGCACGAAGTGCCCGCCGGTCCGGATGCCTGTGACCACTTCATCGAACAGCACTGCCAAGATGGTGATATCGTAATAACCCGCGATATTGTCTTTGCCGAAAAACTGTGCCAAACCTACCAAAAAGAAAATGGCCCGGCCGGACTGCGGGTAATCAACGACCGAGGCACGGAATATACCGAAGCAAATGTCTCGGCCCGCCGCCGGCAACGCGACTTGGCTCTGGAGCTACGGAGTAGTGATTTGCGGCCCGACCATTCCAACCGCTCAGAAGCCGGCAAAGCCGGCTACAGCCCCCAAGATCTGAAACAATTTGCAGCCTGCTTCGACCGCTGTCTCAGCCGGCAGATTCAATATTGCAAGCAGATGCCCCACAAAAATCGGTTTGAACAGGAGGGAGTATGGCCAAAGAACCACGTACTTTCCACATCTGGGTAGATGATGAAGTATGCAAAAGCTGTGGCTTGTGCATTGCCAACTGCCCAAAAAAAATTCTGCGTTTTTCCGACAGAATCAATAAACAGGGCCTTAACCCCATGGAATGTATTGACCACAACAGTTGTATCGGCTGCCTGTCTTGTGCCGAGATCTGCCCTGAGGTGGCCATTCAGGTGACCGGGCTGACTCGCGAGCCGGCCCGGGAGGAAGAAACTCATGGCTGAGTCTCGCATTTACCAAGCCGGAGAGAACTTGGCCGAAGGAATTGCCTCCGTGCCAAAAGACAGTCTCCGAGTGCTGATGAAGGGCAACGAGGCCTTGGCTGAAGCGACCATCATAGCCGGTTGCCGCCACTACTTTGGCTACCCGATCACTCCGCAGAACGAAATCCCGACATACTTTGCCCGCCGTATGCCAGAGGTTGGCGGCTGTTTTTTGCAGGCCGAAAGTGAACCGGCTTCGATCAACATGGTCTTTGGTGCCGCCGCCGCAGGCGTGCGTACCATGACTTCCTCGTCTTCACCCGGCATCTCGCTGATGCAGGAAGGCATATCCTACCTGGCCGGGGCCAAGCTTCCTTCAGTCGTGGTCAATGTGATGCGGGGCGGCCCCGGTTTGGGTAATATTGCCGGTGCTCAAGGCGACTACAACCAAGCAGTCAAAGGCGGCGGTAACGGCGACTACCACTGTATTGTCCTTTCCCCGTCCTGCGCTCAGGACATTGCTGAGCTGACACTGCTGGCCTTTCATTTGGCCGACCGCTACCGCATGGTCGTCATGTTGCTGCTGGACGGCTACCTCGGACAAATGGCCGAACCACTCTACATGCCCCGGCTGCGCAGTGACTATGTACGGCCACAACAGGATGGTTATGTTCTCGATGGAGCCGAAGATCGGACCGGGCGGAAGATTGCATCCATCCATCTGGGAAATGGAAACCATGGTTTGGAGAGTCACGTCCGGCAGCTCTTCCACACCTATGAAGAAGTACAGCAAAACGAAAGCCGGGCTGTAATTGAAGGCTTAAATGAAGGAGCGGAAAAAGCAGATCTGTTGCTCTGCGCCTATGGTATGCCGGCACGGCTGTGCCGCGAAGCACGGGTTTCTTTGGAACGTGACGGAATTCGAGTCGCCCTATTCCAACCCCTAACCCTGTGGCCATTCGCCGAAAAGCAGTTGCTCCAAGCCCTGGAAGGAGTCAAAGAAAGTAGTCAGGGTCGCAAAGAAATCTTAGTAGTAGAAATGAGTCAGGGGCAATTTGCCGATGACGTCAAACTGCACTGCTACGGCAGCAATACCTCTATCCGGTACTACGGCACCGTCGGTGGAACCCCGCCAATAGTTAGCGAAATTATAAAGAAGGTGAAACAGTATGCATGAAGACGTAAAAGAAAAAATTGAACAGGCACAGAGTGAAGGCTCCCGGCTGCTCTACAGCCGCCCTAAAACCCTGCGAGAAGTCCGCACTCATTATTGTTCGGGTTGTGGTCACGGGATATTGCACAAGCTAATTGCCCAATGTATCGACGAGATGGGTTTGCGCGAGCGCACCGTGATTATGGCCCCGGTGGGTTGCGCAGTACTGCTCTACGACTATCTCGATGTCGATGGGCTGGAAGCGGCCCACGGCCGCGCCCCAGCCGTGGCTACCGGTGTCAAACGTGCCAACCCGGACAATATCGTCATTTCCTACCAAGGGGATGGTGATCTGCTTGCCATTGGCATGGCCGAAACAGTACACGCCGCAAACCGGGGCGAGAATATCACCGTCATCTTTGTCAACAATACCGTATACGGTATGACGGGCGGCCAGATGGCCCCGACCACACTGGTCCAACAGAAAACCAGCACTACCATCGGCGGCCGCAATGTGGGAACAGATGGCGCACCGATCCGTGCTGCCGAACTGCTCAATACTTTGGATGCACCCTATTTTATCACCCGGTGCAGCCTGCACAACGCAGCTCAAGTGCGCAAGACCAGAAACAACATCGCCAAGGCCCTCCGTTACCAGAACGAAGGCCGTGGCTACAGCTTTGTCGAGGTACTCTCCATGTGCCCTACGGCTTGGGGCAAGTCCCCGGCCAAGTCCGCCGAGTGGATTTCCCAAACTCTGACCCCTATTTATCCTTTGGGCACCTTACGCGACCAAGGCGACCAAAGCAAGCAAGGGGCCGAACACCAAGTCGCCGCTCCCCAGATTGAAGAGGTACAGTGACCATGGATGCAGGACAAACTCAATTGATTCACGAACGAATTATCGTAGGAGGCTTTGGCGGCCAAGGCGTTTTACTGGCGGGGCATTTGCTCGCTGTAGCGTGTATGAACAGAGGTCTCAATGTCACCGATATTCCCTCTTACGGGGCCGAGATGCGCGGCGGTACAGCGAGTTGTTCCGTGGTGATCTCCGGCGAAGCCATTTCTTCGCCGCTGGTGGCCGAGCCCACAATAGTGATTGCCCTAAACCGCCCTTCCCTTCTGAAGTTTGAGACTTCTCTAAAGACCAATGGCTTACTGATTTACAACACCAGTCTGATCGAAGATCTGCCACAGCGCAGTGATATTGAAGTGGTCGGGCTCCCGGCCACAGAGCTTTCGCGCCGGTTTGGTTCGGAACGGGCCGGAAATGTTGCCTGTGTTGGCCGCCTGCTGGCCCTACGCCCGGAACTGGCCAGCGTTGAAGATATCGAGGCCACTTTGGATCTCGTAATCTCTGAGCGCAACCGCATACATAACCCGGTCAACAAGCAGGTGCTGCGGGCCGGGTTTGAATTCGTTTGAGAACGTTTTTTTATACTGCCGGTCGTTACCGTTTGGAGAACTGGAAGCTGCGGCGGGCACCGCGCTGGCCGTATTTCTTACGTTCCACCATGCGGGGGTCTCGAGTCAGCAAGCCGCCGGAGTGCAAAGCACCACGATTTTCTTCGCTGAAAGCCACCAGTGCACGGGCTATGCCGTGGACACAAGCCCCGACCTGACCGCTCTTGCCACCGCCGGAAACATTGATGTATATATCGAAAGAGCTGCCGGCATCACAGGCACGCAAAGGGTTTTGCAGCTTGGTACGCTGACTTTCAATGGGAAAATACACATCAAGTTGCTGCTTGTTGACCTGGATTTTACCACTACCTTTACGCAGATAGACGCGAGCCACGGCTGTTTTACGACGGCCTACCGCCTGGGCTAAATTATTGATTGCCATAAAAGTCTGTTCCTTACTTCCTGTTTATTTCACTTCTACCGGGGTGGGATCTTGGCCGGCGTGCGGGTGCCGGTTATCGGCATAAACACGCAGGTTGCGGAAAATATCGCGACCCAAAGGGCCTTTAGGCAACATGCCCTTTACCGCTTTTTCGATCGGAGCCAACGGGCGACGGGCGAGCAATTTTTTGTAATTCATAACCTTTAGACCCCCGGGGAAACCGGAGTGCTCATAGTAGAACTTATCCTCAGATTTATTACCGCTCAATGCAGCCTTGGCGGCATTGATAATGATAACTTGGTCACCCAAGTCATGATAGGGGACATAATGGGCCTTGTGCTTACCTCGCAGAAGGCAGGCCGCCTTCATGGCTACACGCCCGAGAGGCCGATTTTCCGCATCGATGATAAACCATTTCTTATGGTTCTCGCCCGGTGTGACATAGAGTGTTTTCATATTTCTCCCAATTACTTACAAAACCAAATCTTATATCTGACTTATTCGCTGAGCCATGCCATTGTGTGACAGGTTGGCCGAGATTGTATTGGCGTGGGACTGTAATGTCAACATTTATGACAATATTGACAGATCAATCAAATTCCGTACCTGTTCGAAACCGGCATCTGCACATCCAAGCCTGTAACCTTGTCGGAAGGGGTTGCAGCCTCTGGCCGGCAATTTACAGACGTTGCCAAAATCCACACACTTTGGCTGAAAGCCCAAAGAAATTCGTCCCTATATGATTTACAAAGGAAAATGCTCGCTACCGTTCCAGTCGTTATCCAAGTCTTCGTCTTCCTCAGAGTCCGGGTCATCCAAAATAGACTCCGAGAAACCGGACGAAAGACGTGCCGGTCTTTCACCAAATGGCTTGAGACCTGCCGTTGCAGATGTAGTATCACGCTTATAGCCCGAACGGTCTCCCAATCTTTTCGGGGCCTTTCCGGCTAGCCGTTTGCTGTCAGAGGTCTGGTCTTTCGATGTCTCATCCTTGGATACCCGGTTCTTGGATGCCCGGTCTGCCGTTTCGTCCTCCGTCCGGCCCAAGGCAACTTGGCTGATAGGGCGATTGTGGGGTTTCCCTTTGATGCGCGGATTCAGAACTTTGGGTTCTTCAATTAGCTGATTGTCCTCAATGGTCGCAATTGTTTTACGAAAAAAAGTGAACTTATCGTGTTCGGCCACGCACTTCTTTAAAAAATTGGTTGCCTGCTGCTGACGCTCGATAAACGTGAGATAAGACGCCTGGTAGACGCTGCGCACAAAACGACTGCCGTAAGCCCTTTGAAATAAATAAACCATGCGCGGCATGGTGGTCAGTTCCGTTTCAAAAAACTGAATATAATACCCGGCACTTAGGGAACTTTGACTTTGATCAAAAACGCGGTCGCGTAAACTTTGAGCGCAACTGCGCAAATAAATCCGGAAAAAGAACGAAATATCATAGAGGGCAATCAGACGGTCGTAGTCCTCCACCATGCCCTCGACCGTCAAATTCATGCTGCGCAATTCAGCAATAAATTCTTGCACTCGACCTTCATCTTCTTTTTCAAACAGCACTCAATTACCCCGATTTTTTATCCCTGCATCTATCCAAGGATAAGCATATCTTAGCAGGCTATCCGTGACAAGACGGCAAAATGGCAGAACGGCAGGGTCCGTTGATACTCTTCTGTCCGGGTATGTCCCCAACTTTAGAATTCGCTTAAGACCGAGCCAGAGTCTTTGCCTCTATATAGAACGTTGCCGGACCACCGCCACCCGTTCCTTCTTCTGCTAATCCGACTTCACTCTCTGTCCGGTCCTTCGTTTTCTCGTTTTCCTGCTCTATTCCCTCTGCTTTGACTTCCGCTTTTTCCCGTTCTTGCGCAGCCAAGTCCAGGATCTTCACCCGACCGAATACGGTTAGAGGTTGGTCCGTCGGCACACTGATCAAGTCCCCCAACAGCACCAATGTCTGCCCTTCAAACACCGTTCCGTCGGTATAGCCCACCAGTAAAACAAACCGGAGCCGACCTTTTTTATCAATCCGAATATTGGTAGGCTTACCGTGCCAGCTTATATAACAATTCCGATATAGCTGCGGATTTTTGCGCACTTCCTGAAAATCAAAATTATCTTTCAGATCATATACTTCCTGTTGGTCGCTCAAAAGGTCTTCAATTAGACGGAATTTTGCCTTTACTTTGTCCCCGGCATTGGAAAGAAATATCCTATTGATATCCCGTTGCACCAAGTTGTCATTGTAGAGGTCATAATCCCTGCGTATCCTGCCGGTCAATGTATTCAGTTCTTTTTCCGTAAAAGTAAACTGTACATCTTTTTTTTCAAACGAGAAATATTCGTCGCTGTCCAAGCCCGCAAGCGAAATACTACCGGATTGTTCGCGCTTATTCCGCCAGTCTTTGTATACTTGCTGAAATTTTGGCGTGCCGACACTGTAGCCCAGCCAAATGATTCCTATCAACGATACCATCAGAATCACTCTGCTAAGCATGCGCGCAAAGTGATACAGCATTATTCCCGGCAAAGACGGGAATAATCTGGCAAATTTGGGGCTGCGGGTGAAGTTATATAGCTCTTCCGTATCATTGATGCGCCGAATCTGATCCAAGCCATAGCGCAGACAAGCGCGGCGACAGCCCGCATTTTCTAATCTCAACCAAACCGAAATTGCATGGTAAGTGTCGCGTTCTTTAATCGCAAAGCAAGCCTGCATCAACTGGATATCTTCGTGGTTTGGGTTATTTTCCAGACCGCGCTTTAAATATAACTTTGCATTTTCCATGTCTCCGGCAGTAAAGTACGAACGACCAAGTAGGTAGAAATAGTCCGCATTATCCAGAAACAAAGATATTTTAGGCTCTAGAAGCTGTATACACCTTGTTAACTGTCCCTTTATCAGCAATCTCACAGCCTTGCGCAAAGTTCGGTTTTTACTGTTCATTTCGGGATATTATATTTCTCTTCCAGTCTGGACCAACGTTTTTCGCTACTGTTGACATCCTGATCCTCAAGTTTTCGATTCCCCAGGTAGCCTTCCACATCCCGAATAAAAATCTTGACATCTCGATACGGATCGTTTGCATTCTTGTTTGACGGTCGTCGTTGGACGCTCCTGCTCGGAATCTTTGAACGAGTAGCCCCGTTGCCCGGATCCACGGAAGACGGTCGCACCGTCTCCGGTCTTCTGTCATAGATCACCCCATTCCCCGTTGCACCATACGGAACCGGCCTGTCAATACCGGCCTCTGATTCGGTAATACCACCGGGTACGACCGTTCGGTTACTCCTATAGCTGCCCTGGACACCCGAGGGCAGTACCCCCGCACGGCTGTTTCCTCGCCTTCGTTCCGAAGACTCGGCACCTCTCGACCGTACCCGGCCATCCTCAGGGCTCAACCCACCTAAACCGTCGGCTGAACGAGAATACAAAGTACTGTCCGACTCCCGATAGTAACCATCCGGCATACCCGTAGGTAATACTCTGGTTCCATTCCCGCCCCTTCTTCTTGCCGAAGACTCCGTACCTCTCGACTGCACCCGGCCACCTTCAGGGCTCAATCCTCTTAAACCGTCGGCTGAACGAGATGCACTCTCCGAACCACGAGAGTAGCCATCCGGCGTACCCGTGGGTAATACCCGGGTTCCATTCCCGCCCCTTCTTCTTGCCGAAGACTCCGTACCTCTCGACTGCACCCGGCCGCCCTCAGGGCTCAATCCTCTTAAACCGTCGGCTGAACGAGATGCACTCTCCGAACCACGAGAGTAGCCATCCGGCGTACCCGTGGGCAATACCCGGGTTCCATTCCCGCCCCTTCTTACTGCCGAAGACTCCGTACCTCTCGACTGCACCCGGCCGCCTTCAGGGCTCAATCCTCTTAAACCGTCGGCTGAACGAGAATACAAAGTACTATCCGACTGGCGATAGTAACCATCCGGCATATCCGTGGGCAATACCCGGGTTCTATTCCCACCCCTCCTTCTTGCCGAAGACTCCGCACCTCTCGACTGTACCCGGCCATCCTCAGGGCTCAATGCTCCTAAACCGTCGGCTGAACGAGAAGCACTCTCTGAATCGCGATAGTAACCACCCGGGATATCCGTGGGCAACACCCGGGTTCCATTCCCATTCCTCTTCTCTTCCGAGGATTCTGCGTTCCGAAACTGCACATTGCTACCCTCTACTCTCTCCCAACTTTGGTAGTTCGGATCCGCCGTTGTCACCCCGCTTCGCTCTAAACCCTTTAAGCCTTCGGCCGAACGCAAAAGTGCCTGACCGCCCTGCTCTCTCACCCAACTCTGGTAGTTCGGATCCGCCGTTGTCACTCCGCTTCGCTCTAAACCTTTTAAGCCTTCGGCCGAACGCAAAAGTGCCTGGCCACCCTGCTCTCTCACCCAACTTTGGTAGTTTGGATCCGCCGTTGTCACCCCGCTTCGCTCTAAACCCTTTAAGCCTTCGGCCGAACGCAAAAGTGCCTGACCGCCCTGCTCTCTCACCCAACTCTGGTAGTTCGGATCCGCCGTTGTCACTCCGCTTCTCTCTAAACCTTTTAAGCCTTCGGCCGAACGCAAAAGTGCCTGGCCACCCTGCTCTCTCACCCAACTTTGGTAGTTCGGATCCGCCGTTGTCACTCCGCTTCTCTCTAAACCTTTTAAGCCTTCGGCCGAACGCAAAAGTGCCTGACCTCCCTGCTCTCTCACCCAACTCTGGTAGTTCGGATCCGCTGTTGTCACTCCGCTTCGCTCTAAACCTTTTAAGCCTTCGGCCGAACGCAAAAGTGCCTGACCTCCCTGCTCTCTCACCCAACTCTGGTAGTTTGGATCCGCCGTTGTCACCCCGCTTCGCTCCAAACCGCTCACACCTTCCGCTGAACGCGACAGTGCCTGGCCACCCTGCTCTCTCACCCAACTCTGGTAGTTTGGATCCGCCGTTGTCACCCCGCTTCGCTCCAAACCGCTCACACCTTCCGCCGAACGCGACAGTGCCTGGCCGCCCTGCTCTCTCACCCAACTCTGGTAGTTTGGATCCGCCGTTGTCACCCCGCTTCGCTCCAAACCGCTCACACCTTCCGCTGAACGCGACAGTGCCTGGCCACCCTGCTCTCTCACCCAACTCTGGTAGTTTGGATCCGCCGTTGTCACCCCGCTTCGCTCCAAACCGCTCACACCTTCGGCCGAACGCAAAAGTGCCTGGCCTCCCTGCTCTCTCACCCAACTCTGGTAGTTTGGATCCGCCGTTGTCACCCCGCTTCGCTCCAAACCGTTCACACCTTCGGCTGAACGCGACAGTGCCTGGCCACCCTGCTCTCTCACCCAACTCTGGTAGTTTGGATCCGCCGTTGTCACCCCGCTTCGCTCCAAACCGTTCACACCTTCGGCCGAACGCGAGAGTACCTGGCCACCCTGCTCTCTCACCCAACTCTGATAGTTTGGATCCGCCGTTGTCACTCCGCTTCGCTCCAAACCGCTCACACCTTCCGCCGAACGCGACAGAACCTGACCTGCCTGCTCTCTCGTCCAATTCCTATAATTCGGATCCGCCGTTGTCACCCCGCTTCGCTCCAAACCGCTCACACCTTCCGCTGAACGCGAGAGTGCCTGGCCGCCCTGCTCTCTCACCCAATTCTGGTAGTTCGGATCCGCCGTTGTCACCCCGCTTCGCTCCAAACCGCTCACACCTTCCGCCGAACGCGACAGTATCTGACCGCCCTGCTCTCTCACCCAACTCTGATAGTTCGGATCCGCTGTTGTCACCCCGCTTCGCTCCAAACCGCTCACACCTTCCGCCGAACGCGACAGTGCCTGGCCCACCTGCTCTCTCTTCCAACTCTGATAGTTCGGATCCGCCGTTGTCACCCCGCTTCGCTCCAAACCGTTTACGCCTTCGGCCGAACGCGACAGTGCCGCCTGACCACCCTGCTCTCTCACCCAACTCTGGTAATTCGGATCCGCCGTTGTCACCCCGCTTCGCTCCAAACCGCTCACACCTTCCGCCGAACGCGACAGTGCCGCCTGACCACCCTGCTCTCTCACCCAACTCTGGTAGTTTGGATCCGCCGTTGTCACCCCGCTTCGCTCCAAACCGTTTACACCTTCCGCCGAACGCGACAGTGCCTGGCCTACCTGCTCTCTCTTCCAACTCTGATAGCTCGGATCCGCTGTTGTCACCCCGCTTCGCTCCAAACCGTTCACACCTTCGGCTGAACGCGACAATGCTGCCTGACCACCCTGCTCTCTCACCCAACTCTGGTAATTCGGATCCGCCGTTGTCACTCCGCTTCGCTCCAAACCGTTTACACCTTCGGCTGAACGCGACAATGCTGCCTGACCACCCTGCTCTCTCACCCAACTCTGGTAATTCGGATCCGCCGTTGTCACCCCGCTTCGCTCCAAACCGTTCACACCTTCGGCTGAACGCGACAGTGCCACCTGACCATCCTGCTCTTTCTTCCAGCTCTGATAACTCGGATCCGCTGTTGTCACTCCGCTTCGCTCCAAACCGTTCACACCTTCGGCTGAGCGCGATAGTACCTGACCTGCCTGCTCTCTCGTCCAATTCCTATAATTCGGATCCGCTGTTGTCACTCCGCTTCGCTCCAAACCGTTTACACCTTCAGCCGAACGCGACAGTGCCACCTGACCATCCTGCTCTCTCGTCCAACTCCGGTAGTTCGGATCTGCCGTTGTCACCCCGCTTCGCTCCAAACCGTTCACACCTTCGGCTGAACGCGACAGTACCTGACCTGCCTGCTCTCTCGTCCAATTCCTATAATTCGGATCCGCCGTTGTCACTCCGCTACGCTCTAAACCCTTTAGGCCTTCGGCTGAACGCGAAATCACCTGCCCACTCTGCCGACTCAGCAAATTCCGATATTGCGGACCCAAAGGTGTGATTCCGGGGCTGCTAAGGTTCGTCCTCCGGTCACCGGGACGGTCCAAGGCTTGACTGTCATTCCCCTTTAATAATGAATTTTGTCCACGAGAAGGGGTAACTGTCCGGCTACGCCGGTCTCTATATCCCTGGTCCGAAGGACTTGGCGGCAACGCAGAACGGATACTTTGTTCGCCGGGATTCAGTACCCCATAAGGAGGAGAAACAACTGAACTGCTCTGTGATCTGGCACGGTTATTACCCGGAACCAAGGTCTTAGGTCTCACAGATTGTCTGTCATATATCCCGCCGGAGGTATTTGAACTCGGCGTTACAGCCACACTGCTACCCGGCCCAACCGCATCGCTGTCGGGAATGATGGGACCGCTGGTCTCAGAATTGGTCACAACTTTATATTTGGGCCTGCCGGAAGTCGGGGCCTGATTCTTTGCACGCCCGGCTATGACTTCCACTTTTCTTTCCCGGCGACGCTCCGGCAGGGGCGGTGCACCTTCATCCGGAAAACCCTTCAAAGCATTGTACAACTCGTTTTCATTCACCTGAGGTCGGACGGTGTCCGCCATCTTGTTGCGCGGGGTGCTCTCACCGCTCTTGTAAGGATACGGATTAACCAACTGCACCGGCTGCCTGTCGTTTCCTCCATACCCAAAAGGATCCGACACCCGATTTGTCGCAATCCGGCCACTGCCGGCCCAAGCATTGAGTGCCTGCTCCAAAATCTCCGGCATTGCCCGGTGGCCTTTAGCCGGCTGATAGCTCTTAGCCGGCCGGTAGTCCTTAGCCGGCCGGTAACCTTCGGCCGACACCCATAGTCCACCCGATTCTCCGGATTTTTGAGGTGATTTCGCAAACGTTATTTTGACGATTTGCTGCACGTCTAATTCGCTCTGTAAATCATTTTGAGCACGCTGTAAAGCCTGTAAAGTCTGATTCCGACCGTCGATTTTGGCACCAATCTGCTGTAACAATTCCTTAATATCCCGTTCCTTGCGGTACGGGTCATAAGCCATACGACTCTTCTGTAAATCAACAGCCTCCTGCCACTGTTCTAATATTCGGATGTTGCTGAACGCCACCTGCAATTGACCTTCTATCGACCCGATTTCCCTGCGGCTGCTTTTTACCTGTTGTTCATTACTAAACAAATTTTTCTGTAGTCGGGCTTTGATATCAATCTGTACATTGGACTGCTCGGCATAATCTGAAAATTCCTGATACAGCTTTTGGATAATCTCATTTATGTCTGTAACACGCTCGCGCACCGCCAGCAAAGTGTTGCTCATTTCTCCGTAAAGGGGAGCCAACGGTACTTCCAGACGTTGCTGAACACCATTGCTGTAACGAGCCAAATCCGACAACTCGTTCATGTACCCCGCTAATGCCTGCTGGTTGCGATAGAACGAGTCACTGATGCGTTTGGCCGGTTCACCGACCTTGCCGGACTGCCAATCGTTCCATGTAGCTTCTACCCGCTGAATCAGAGGCGTCCACTGGTCGCTCAACTCTTTAAAAGTCAACCGCAAATCTCTCAGGTTGTTGTGAAATTTGATCACTTCCGGCTCGTTGTGCAAAGGCTCCGGCAGCCGTGCCAGGATGTTGACCAAATAGGTATTCCAGTTATCCAACTGCCCTAACAGACGGGTTTGCTGTACCTGCCACGCTTGTAAACTTTCCTCAGGAGAACGCAGTGCCCGATACGGCGAAATCTGCTGTAATTTGGCCTGATGGAGCTTCTGTTCAACCTCCAGGTTGTCCTGCCAGATGCCAAGCTGAGCGAAACGCTTATTCTCGCTGTTGTATAAAAGATTTAACGCCTGAATATCGATATCGGGTAGAAAGCGCGTCGTCACAACAGAGTCCTGCTTTGACTGCGGAGACAACACCACAGTTGGAGCAGCGGCCGCAGCCGGTTCCTCATACTGTTCCAATAACTCATTATTGCGGCGCTGTGCTGCGATCAACTCGCGCAGCAAATCATCCGTTTCCGAATTATCACGGTACACAGGGACAGACTCCTGAATGTATACCGGATCGGGTGACTTGGGTTCCCTTTCTTCAACCACCGGTTCGTCATCCGGAGTCTCTCTAAGCAAGACCTGGGCATCGTCAAATTCGTTAAAATTGCTGAAACTGGGCACGGCATCAAACGCCAGGTACAACACATAGCTGCGCGATTGGCGGGCCGAAAGGGGACGGGCATCGTAATAGACCCCCATCGCCGGATTATTGCTGTCGTACAAATTATAGCCAAAACCTTGGCTGTTAAGCTGGAAACCATAATTCCAACCCGCTTCGTGCAATTTTGTCCAATTCGCCAGAATCACTCGGTCCGGCCGGGTCGAACCACGCACATCAAGATAAAAATAGGCGTTGTAACTGGTTTGGACAAAATAAGGTACCTGCCTGGCTTCCAAGATCGTCTCGCGGAAAACATCCCCATCCGGCAGAGAAAAAGCCGGCAAACCAAGGTTATTATTTGCAACGTCAAACATATGGAACAGGCCCACGCTTTGGGTGACAGAAGAGGCATTTTCGACAATAATGTTGAGTCTGAGGTAGCTCGTCAGGCTCGATTCACTGAGAACGCGGACATAGTACTTGACGTTGATGCGCTTCGGCAACTTCCAGGACATGGCCCCGCCGTCCGAGAGCAGAATCATGCGTTCAGACTTACCTGCCAAGTAGCGGGTACTGCGTCCGAGGGTGTGGACCCGACCATTGAGGGCCACGGCGATGTATGTACTGCGCGGTTCACGGTCATTGATCAGCCGCACCAACCTGTTTTTGCCCACTTCTCTTTTATACAGCGAATACGATCCGGTGCGGGGACTGAAGCGGACGATATAATCGTTTTTCTCCACGACAGGATTGTTGGTACCCGTCACTGAGACTTGAGCCGCTATGGCAGCAATGGAGAAAAAATTGCCGAAAGACATTACAAACAAGGCGACATAACCCAAGACTCGGCCCAGGTACTGACCCGAGATTCGACCGGGGACACAACCCGGGACAGTCCCGGTGGGACGGCCCGGGGTCAGGCGGTTTTCCCCGTTTGTTTTCCCACCTTCCTGTAGCATCCAGTCTCCAATACCCGGGCTCTCCAAAACTACAATCCCCAATTCACACCTCGGGAGCGCAGGAAGTCCTCCGCCTGTTTCTTCAGAAGACGCAGGCTGATCACCCCGGCTTTATACTTGGCCAAACTGTTTAAGTAGTGTCGCGAGAAGTAACTGACAACCAACAAGTAGACTGTCCGAGCCTCTTCGAGATACTCCTCTCGCTCCAAACTGCGTGCAATCCAGTAATAGTTTTGCGGCACATAATAGCTACCACTAAACTGATTCAAATAGTCGATAAATATTTCTCTGGCCAGACGCATATCGCCTAGCGCGAAATGGTAGCGTCCTATTAAATAGAATAACTCCGCATCACGCTCATCGCTGCTTTCACGCAGAACCTCACGTCGCAACCGATATTGCTTCAGATAGGGCGGTATCAGCTCTAAACGTCGAGCCGCCAACAAAGACTTCAGCAACCAGTTCAAATAATATGGATCCGCTATCGCATCGGCGGTGTAGCGGTTTTCCATCATAATTTCACTGGCCCACCAGTAGTTGCCGCGCATAAAAGCCTGCTTTCCGTCAAAAAAACTGCGGCCCGGGCGCGCCTCCAGCAAAACTCCATAGGCCTGAGTGATATCCCGCCTCTGAGGCAGTGCTTCCGAATACGTTACTTTGCTTTGTGTCATACCGGGCCGGGAAACTTCAAGCTTTCCCGCTGTAAAAGAAAATGAGTACGGATCGGCGGGCCAAGGCTCAAAACCTCTTCCTGCCGTTGTGACACGATCTTCTCCACCCTTTGGAGCATATTGATCCTTGCGACTGCGATGCATTGAAGAATCCGCCAATTTTACACCAGGCCCCCTGCCGGCCCTAGCCGGGACACCGACAGAAACGGGCATAAATGCAGACGCACCAAGCGTCTGAAGTCGCAAACCCTGTAGGGTACTCTGCAATTCACGACGCAAAATCCGTTCCGGAAAAGGGGCAGATCCTCTGTATCCGGGTGCTTCAGCCAAGCTTTGTTTCCGCACGTTGTCGGCCTTAGGCCTTTCCTTCTTGCTGTCTGCTCCGGCGGCAAAATGACTTTCCAGCAAACGCCGGCCGGCAGAGGTCAACCCGGAGGCCGGAGAGTTTCCCGATAAACCTGATGTAAAATAGCTCTGTCCTGTTGCGGATTGTTTCCCCACCCATTGTTCAGGGGGCTTTGTGGGCCCTGCGCGCCCTGCGCGCTCTTCGGCATGAAGTCCGGCAAAAAAAACCAAACCGGTGCAGAAGGCCAGACACAAAAGGCCGGCAACCAGCAGAAGGCTGACACTCCGCTTGCGGACACAGCCCGAGCCTAAGACCCAAGACAAGACCCACGACCGGTTTTTCTGACCTGTGGGGCCCAACGTAGCATCAATGCCAAAATCTTTGGCAAAAAGAAAATATTCAGCCGGAACTTGTGCGATTCGTAGCCGTGACGGCGTAGGCATAGGTGCTTCCCCTCGAACTGACAGTTCCCCTCTCGCCGTCAATCTTAGAAACAGTATATGGAAAAATAAAGATTTCCACTGCGTTTTTTTACAGCACCGCTAAAAAGTGGCCTTTTAAGTAGTGGAGAATCCAAAAAATCTTTTCTGAAAAGGAATATTATTATGGCATACATCAATTCTGTCATTATCCAGGGAAACTTGGTGCGTGACCCGGAACTCAACCGGTTACCCAGCGGAACCTACATCGCAACATTCACCGTTGCCGTGAACCGCAGCTACTTGAAGCGAGACGGCAGTTGGCAAAATGAAGTCTCATATTTCGACTGCCAGACCTGGACAGCAGAAGCCCAACGCTGCCGGGAAGAACTGCAAAAGGGCAGCCACGTCAAGGTTGTGGGCCGCCTGCAACAAGATCGTTGGCAGGATAGCGAAAGCAAGCATCACAGCAAGATCAAGGTTATCTCAGAATACTTTGAAAAACAAGCGTCACAAAACGGCGGGTCCGGCAACCAAGAACCAAAAGAATTGGCCGCACGAACCGAGGCCATGCACGCAGACGCACAACCAAAGGAGACTGTACCGCAAAACCCGGCTATTCCCGACTCAACTATTTCCAACTAGGGAACAACCAAACAGAAGTCCTCTCTCCAAGTCAGAATCAGGCCCCGGTTAGACCGGGGCCTGATTCTGACTGAACACAGTCGTTTTTCAGACTATTTCCAAGCTATTTCTAAGCTACGGGTATCATCGCTGTAAAACCGGTAAAGGCCAAAGCCATAAAACCAATCAAAAACAATGTGATAGCCGGACCGGCCAGACCGGGACCTAATCGGACTTTGGAAATACGCTTTTGCATGGCTGCCAACAACACAATTGCCAACCACCAGCCCAAACCACTTCCCAAAGCGAACGTGATACTTTGCAACAAACTGTAACTGCGCAGCACCATGAACAGTACCGCACCTAAGATGGCACAATTCACCGTGATTAGGGGCAGAAAAATACCCAGTGCCATGTACAGGGAAGGTGACAAACGATCAATCAGCATTTCTAACATCTGAACTACAGCGGCAATCAGACCGATGTAAACGATATAGCCCAAGTATTCAATGTTAAAAGGGGCCAGAATATAGTTACGGACCAACCAGCTCAGGGCTACGGTAATCACCAGAACCACGGTGACAGCCATCCCCAAACCCATTGAAGACTTCTGATCTTTAGAAATGGCAATGAAAGAACACATTCCTAAAAAATTGCTGAGCAGGATATTGCTGGTAAAGATCGATGCGAACAACAGAACCCAAGGGTTAATATTTGGTGCTATAGCTTCCATTACGATTTGTCCTCCCTAATAAATTTACCGCGAATGATCCAAATCATGGCACCCAGCAGAAAGAATGCGCTTGCAGGCATCGCCATAATGGTCCATTTCTCCATCTGGTAGAAACCGGGAACAGGAAGGTCCAGAAATGTGCCAAAACCGAACAATTCCCGAACTATGGCAATAACGACCAGAACGATCATGTAGCCAAAGCCGGAAGTCAGGCCGTCCCACAGAGACAGAATCACCGGATTGGACAGAGCAAAGGCTTCTGCCCGGCCCATGATGATGCAATTCGTGATGATCAAACCAACATAGGGGCCCAAAACTTTACTGGCTGCGGGAAAGTACGCCTTCAAAATCATATCTACGATGATCACGTAGGTGGCAATAATCAAAGTTTGTACAATCATGCGCACTTTGAACGGAATCAGTTCTTTCAATAAAGATACTGTCAGGTTGCTCAAACCGGTCACGAACATCACGCCAACAGTCATTATCAACGTGTTCTTCACATTATTGGTTACCGCCAGCGTAGAACAAATACCCAGAATCTGAATAAAAATAGGGTTCTGATACCAGAGGTTGTTCTTCAACACTGTCAGAGGTGAATCGTGCATTTCAAAATCTCTCCATTACTCTTCTTAGAAATCTTAGAACTCTTCGTCAACTCTCAGTTTGCCTTCAATTCTTCGATGGCATCGTTGATGATTACGGCAAAGGCCGTAGAGGTCAGCGTGGCTCCGGAGACAGCATCAAAAGCACTATCGTCGCGATCTGAACTATAAGCACCTCCAGCGGAAGGAGTCATAGTAATTTTCTCTCCGATTTTCTCTCCGCGAAACTGCTCCTGAAATTCGATCTCAACGATCCGACCACCCAGGCCCGGAGTCTCTTTCTGTTCCGTGATCGAAAGGCCAAGAATCTGGCTTACATCATTATTGACAGCCATAACACCGTAAATACGGTCCCACAGACCCATACCGGAAAACTGAACGACCTTAATTTTTTTGCCGTCTACCGTGGTTTCTTCCAACCCGGAAGCCTCAGCAGGCATTTTGCCGAACTGTTTTTTGAAGGCATTCACCGGTTCCTCAGTCAAATCCAAGCCCAAGACAGTCAAAGTTGCCCTGGCCAATTCTTCCTGCTGATTCAAACGCACCTGAGGCTCGGTAACACCGTATATCCAAGCCAAGGCCAAAACCAAGACAAAAGTCAAAACAAACGTAAAAACTGTGCTGTATGCAAAATTTTCTCTCATCAGAAATCTCCTTCTGCCTATGCTTTAATTGTTTGGGCTGCCGCCGGTGCCACAGTCTTTTTTGCTTTCTTCTTTATCGGGACCACTGCGTTTGGAGCCTTGGGGAAGAATTCATCAATCCAGGGCGCAAATACATTGGCTATGAGGATGCCAAAACTCGTACCTTCGGGAAACGACGGAGCGAAGTACCGTACCAGTACAGTCACCAAACCGAAGATAATTCCGTAAAGCCACAGAGAAGGACGCTTCTTCGGCGCACTCACCGGGTCCGTCAGCATAAAAACACAGACAAACAAAAAGCTGCCGGAAAAGGTACCGACCACAGGGTCAATCGCCGGACTCAGAGTCTCCACATTCAAGACTTGGGGGCCAAAAAGTATGGAAGGGATCAGGAAGCCGATCAGGCCGCTAAGCATTAAACGCCAACTGGCGGTATTGGTGACCAGCAGATAAATCGCACCCAGGAGGATCAACACAATGGCACCTTCGCCAACGGAGGAACTGTGCAGACCCAACAAAAGGTCTGTCCACCAAGAGTTGTCGGCACCGGCCAGACTGCTTGGGTCTACACCGGAACGCACCTGCATTAGCGGAGTCGGACTGGCAGTGCCGTCAAAGTTCATGCCAAAATTGCCGGGCGTGAACCACCGGGAAGTCATTGGACCGGAAAAGATCAGATACATCAAAGCGCGGCCTGTGATAGCAGGGTTAAACAGGTTGCGACCGAAGCCGCCAAAAACCATCTTGGCCAGTATGACTGCCAGAATGATTCCGACGGGAACCATCCACAGCGGCAGTGCCGGCGGCATTCCCATTGCGTACAACACAGAACTCACCAACACAGCTTCTGTGACTTTCTTCTTAGGATCTGTGTACTTCAGATACAGATACTCGGTCAGAACACCTGCTATGACGGAAACTAAGATGATTGCCAAGCTGCGCCAGCCATATAGATAAATGGACCATAACGCGATAGGCGCGAGAGCGTACAAGACCTTCCGCATCATTGGCTGCTTTTGAAACATGAATACTTTTCCTCCTCAATTTTCACTTTATACAACGATAAAATTTTTGAGATCAAAACATATATATTGCCACTTCACAGTCTTTCGGTATGTGCAGACGCAAATTTGGCGTGTAATGCTAACAATTCTCTGCCTGATTGACAAGGGGTTTTTACTTAAAAACGGAACCATTATGTAAGAATCTTTTTACTAAGGACTCTCCAAGTATCTATTGCAGCATTTCAACACAGATCTTTGAAATATTATTCCTCCGGCTCCGAGGCCATCGCTTTATCTGTCAGACCTAATACCCAAACTCGCAGGACCTCTCATTGGAAACACTCATCGGAATCTCCGGACACTTGAAGTAATTCCAACAGAGCATCCGTACCAATGGCCGAATGGACCGCCTCAAGAAAACCGATCAGGCGCGGGCCGTTATCTCGCCCAATCAATAACCGGTACACTTGGGGAAAGACTTCCCCACTGTCGAGTCCCGCCTCCTTCATCAAGTCATAGAAACCATTGCTCAAGGCTTTTCGGTCCAGATCCCCGGCGGAGAACTGCTGCCGCAAATATTCCCGGAGCCGAGGCAAAAAGGCCAAAAATTCCTTACCGGCCGGGAAGTCCGGGGCCGGTGCCTCGCCCGGTTCCCGCAATCGAAAACAAAAATCTTCGGGAGCATACTCCTGAACCCAATTCCAGGCGCACTCCGTCCAAGTGCGAAAACGCCGGTCGCTGTGCTCCGGCACGGGCGTACCCTCTTGCCGGAGGAACTCCCTGACCGCAGTCAGGGCTTTGGCATCGACCCCACCATAAATTTGCAACAAGTTACAAAGATGGCGCAGCGGCATCGAAAATGGCTGCTGTTCAGCGGGTTTACCAACCTGCGAAAGTTCGTAAATACGCTTTAGTTTGGCTTGCTTCTTCGCCGTTTTACCATCCTTGGGAGCTTCGTAGTAAGCCTGTTCACAGCGCGCAAAATCATCGTAAATCTTCAGCACATCCAAATCAAAAGAGATGGCAAATTCCGAATTAGGCCGGGTACCGGCAAACAAAAAACGCACCATCTCGGGCGGATAAATCTTCAGCACATCCTTCAAACTGAGGACTTCGCCCGAAGACGAAGAAATCTTACCGCCCAAGCCCTTGATGCGCACAAAGTCATATTGAAAAGTAATTGGAGCCTCAGAGCCATAGACAGCCTTACAGATTTTCCCTGCTGTGGTAAAGCTGCCGCCTTCCGAATGGTGATCCTTGCCCGCAGGCTCGAAGTCGACCCTCTCGCAGGCCCAGCGCATTGGCCAGTCAATGCGCCAAGGCAGCTTGACCAAACCGGTACGGCGCAAGTCCAACTGTTCCGCATGTCCGCAATGCTTACAGCTATAGCCCACCATCCAGTCGCCGTCCCATCCGGTACAGAACGTCTCATCCCGGTGACAGTTACCGCAGAAAAAACTGACGGGCCACCAGTCATCAGCCAAAGGCCGGCTACGATGCTCATCCAATTGACGGCGGATTATGTCCCGATGCTTCAAGGCTTTGCGAATGCCTTCGGCATACTCTGATGCCTGATATTTTTGCGCCTGATACAAATATTCGGGCTCAATCCCCAGCCTTGGCAACACAGCTTCCAGCTCTTCTTCGTTCGCCTTGGCATACGAAGAGGCATTGCCCACGACATCGGGTACCCGGGTTATAGACTGGCGCAGAAATTGCCCCAGCCATTCCTTCTGCGGCATGTTGTCGGGTACCTTGCGAAAGACATCATAGTCGTCCCAGGAATAAATAAAACGCGCAGGTGCCCCTATATCCTTCAAAGCCCGAAACACCAATTCAACAGAAATGATCTCGCGAAAATTACCTATGTGTATGGTTCCGGAAGGTGTCACACCCGAAGCGCAGACAAAGGGCCGATCGGCAGCCCGATCGGGCCCACGCTCCCGCACAATTTTGTGAGCGCAGATGTCCGCCCAATGGTCGGACCGGGGCCGATCCGGGTATGAATTCGCCAGAGTATCAGACACGACAATATCCCTCCGTCAGGCTCATAAAAAGGAGAGTGGAAGAGCAGAATAGAAAACTAAATTACGGGTGATCAAAATCACCGATATCACTGATAATTACGGATTACGGATTGTAGAAACGCTGCCGCCTCATCCGGAACATGCAGACATGCTCCGGGTGAGGCGGTTTTGACAACCTATGTTTTATCGCAGGAGGGAAACCCTATTCTGCCGAAATACACTCCTGAGGACAGACGCTGACGCAGGCACCGCAATCAATGCAGGCATCACTCGCAATAGCATGAGCATCATATCCTTCCGAAATCGCGTCTGTGGGACACTCCGAAATACAGAGACCGCAATTAATACAAGTATCTGTATCGATCTTATAAGCCATGGAGGAAGCTCCTTTTCACATCCGGATTTTCCGCCGGATTTTTCGCCATTGTATAAATTCCGGCAGGATTTACAAGAAAACAGAGGAACTTTGCTGTCTAGACTTTTATTATTCAGATTTATACTTATATAAAATTGTAAAATTAATCGTTATTAAAATTATGTTTTATAACTAGTTAATAAGTGTATGTTTTATAACTAGTTAATAAGTGATTTTATGAGTCAGTGGCCAAATATATTGTGCTTTCCTGTTAAACTGGAACGCTGTTTCATTTGATTATAAATTATTGTTATTTATTATTTTACCTCCATAAATCATATACATTATTATCACCTCTTATTCCTTTTATTTCAGCTATTACTTTATTTATAAAATTATTATCAATTTTCATTTTACCTTCTAAATCTTTAATTAAACTCTGAAATTTTCTTTTACCTAATTCAATTTTTAAAACTTCTAATGTAAATATGTTTTGTTGAACATGATAATTTATTTCTGCACAATATTCATTCTCAAACCACCAAAGTTTAGCATCTTTCAGAATTTCTAATATTAAATATATCAAATTCTGCGTTCTGTAATTATTAATCTTTATCTTTCTGAAAATTTGACTTTTAATCTGTTCATAATATCTTAATTCGTTTTTATGTTCAATTTTACCTTCCCAATTCTCTTTACTTATTATATTTTCAAAAAGTCTATAAAAAATTAATCCTTTTATGTCTGCTTCTAATTTTTTTTCATTTGTAATTAATGGTGTTATTTGTAAGTTTCTATCATGTTTTAAAGGCAATATAATTTCATATAATTTGTAATTAAAGATATTTTTATTAATAATTGACCAATTAAAATCACTTCTTCTATTATATTCTCTTTCAGGTGTATAGTTAGGTGTAAGCAACAATCTAGAATTGTAAACTACAGTATTTCCACCTCGATATATTGATGATTTATTTGTAATTTTCCCTATTGTCTCAAAATTAAAAGTTAGTTTTCTAAATATATTTACTCCATTTAATAAAAGAGCTGTTTCTTTAAGAAAGTTTTGAAATGCTTTTTCATTTGTTAGTTCTTTGGAATGTTGGTAATATGGATATTCAAGATGTTGGTAGTGTTTGCTTGAAAGGTCATAATAAAACTCTTTTCGTTCTATATTAAATTTTTGCAAGTCATTTAGTTCAAACTTGTCTTTCGGATTGCAATTTGCAAAATAGGTCAAATTATAATAAAAGTCTATAAGTTGGGTTCTCAAAGTATTTAAAAATGGTAATGGTGGGGCATCAGAAATTTGTCCAAAAACAGCATCAACTTTGTGTTTCTTTTGTTCTGAAATAATCTTAAAATAATTGGGTGTTTGAATTTCATTTTCAGTATCGAATTTGAATAAATGGTCATCATCGATTATCCAAGATATTTGATTATTGTTAAACTCTTTATTTCCTTTTTCGTAAACCTTTTTTTGTAAATATGTTCTATTTTCAGCTATTGAAAGACCATTTTTTGTATTTTTAATTAACTCAATATTTAGATTTTTCTTTGTGACAAAGTAATTAATTATCGGTCTTATCTCATATTCATTACTTGTATTCTCTAAAACTAAAAACCTGTAATCACTCAACCATTTCCCATATTTTTTATGTAAACTAAAAAAAGATCTAAATAATTCAATTAGATTATTTGCATTATTAGATATTGTTCCAATAACTAAATTAAAAGGTTTTATTATATCTTTTTTTTCGTTTTTTAAAGAGTAACTATCTCTTATATTGGGTATCATATTAGAAATTTCATAATTAAAAAGATCTTTTGCTCTCTTCAGTGATTTTTCTTGTAATTCTTTTGAAAATTGATGATAATACTTACGGTAAAATAAATCTAGTCCTTGTTTTTTATTATCTAAATTTGTTGTTACTCTATTTTCTGAAATTGCATAATGATTCATTAAAATGTCATCAATAAAAGTTACTTTCTTTAATCGTCTAATTCTTATATATTCAGCTAATCTAATTCCTAAATCCCTATCAGTTACACTTTTTAAACTTTCGTCAAAACCGCCAATAGTCCAAAAGGTTTTTAACTCAATAAATAAATTACTTCCTTGTAATCCAGGATTCCTTACAAAAAAACTTTCTTTATTAAAACTTTCTCTTTTGGCTTTTATTTCTATTGTCTTCTTTTTCTCAATTCTCAAAAAACCGGCAATTGAAGCAATTGTCTTTATATTTCTTAATTTTCCGTTAATTTCTTTCTTCTCTGGTTTAGCAACACTTTTAAATAGAGTTTCCAGGTAATTTATTTTCCACTCATCATCATCATCAAGAAAAGCAAGAAAGTAATTTCTTCCGGAATATCGTAAAGCTTCAAATGCTCCTGAGTTCCAAGCTCCTGTACCTGAAAAGCCTTTTGTCCTTGTATTTTGAATTAAATTGGTATGAAAAAAATTCTCAAATTTTATATTATATGTTTCTCTTTTCTTTTTAAATTTATCAAACTTAGGTTTCAAAATATCCTTGCGTAATTTCTTTATAACATCATGAATATTCTTGTGTTCATCAGAATAACGTTTACCTTTTTTAACTGAATTATCATCAACAATATAAATCTGATGTGGATTAATATTAATTTGTTCATAAACAGATTTTAAAGAACGTTCTAATAAAAGTTTAGTCCTTGCAAAACTTGTTGCAATAATTACAATTATTGGATCTGTATTTTCTTTTTTATTCATATTGCTTATCTTTTTGCTTGCCTTTTTCTAAAACAAAAATCAGAAAGTCAGAATTATGTATTCCATTTGTGTTTTTATTGTCATTTGTTTGTATAATTTCTTTTATATTGAAATTGTAATCTTCAAACAAGTTTTCATAAAATGACAACGGTCTGTGGACATCAAAACGTTCCCTACCTGATGAATATATCCTTTTTATAAATTTCGTTTCACTCTTGTAATCAAAATTATCAGGTAAAATGCGTTTTTGCAATGTTGAACAAATTTGGTATGTATATAATGGATTACAAACAACCATAACAACATATTTATTTGTAAGTGCTGTAATGTCACGCATAATTTGATTGATAATTTCCAGCCGTCCTTCTTTGCTTTCAGCCAAAGGGTAACACAAAACCAAGGAACATAAGACACTATCAAATTTTACTTTACTTATAATTAATTTTTTAGTTTTTACATAGTCCAAAACTTTAACATTTTGGTAGTATTTTTTCTTATATTTTTCAACTACTTTTTCATCAGGTTCATAAGCTGTAATCGATAAATTTATGTTTTGTAAAAGTTTAGACATGTCGCCATATCCTGAACCATAATCAAAAACACTATTTATTTTAAGATTACTAAAGATGCTTTTTATAATAGGGTTTAAAATATCTTTTTTATCAACAGTTGTAACTTTTTTGTAAAAAGCATTAAATTCTTGTATCAAATTATCTTCAACAAAATTAAATTCCGTCATTAACGAAAAATTTGGCTTTTCATTAACAGGCAATAAGTATTTTTTGAAATCTTGTGGATTTGATAGTTTTTCTTGTAATTTATATGTTACAAATGCTCTACAGCACATACTTCTAAATAAATAATCAGAAATAGGTAAAAAACTTTTCCCCAAGTCAATAACTAATAAATCTCCTTGTTCTGTAATTCTTAAATTTTGTGGCTTAAAATCTGTTAAAGTCCAATTAATTTGGCGGAATTGCTTTAATAATTCAATAAATTTATCAATGTGAATTTTGGTGTTTGCTATAAATTTATTTGTTTGTTCATATTTATATTTAATTAAAATTTGATTGTCTAAAAATGATACTTCAAACTGTGGAAAAGCAGTAATACTATTTTCCTTTTTCAGAGTTTCTGAAAGTGATAAAAGTGTCCAATATAATTCTAATGGCTGCTCTGTTTTGTCTATTAATTTGTAAACATAGTTTTTATCAGTAAAAACAAAGCCTTCATTTCCATTTCCTAAAAATTCAAGTTCAATTTTTGGTTTAAAATGTTCTATAACTATTTGTTTTGCTTTATTTTTCTTAATTATTGGTTTACTTATTCCTGTAAATTTTTGTATTTGATAGTATGATATTTTATTATTTAATACTTCAATTGCTTCTTGTGCATTTTTTGCACAATAAATAATATCATTTCTTCTTTCGTCAAGTGCATTACCACAAAGTTTTTGACTCCATCCATTTACCTGGAGACCAATTATAAGTTTATTCATTTGCCAAGATGCTGATATTTCATTTAATGTTCCTGAACCTCCGCCAACTGCAATTACAGCATTTGCCATACTTATTAGCATTAGATTTCTGGCCAACCCAAAGCCTGTTGGTATAGCTATATCAATATATTTGTTTGCATTGTCAGAATTATAGTCTGGCAAAACTCCAATTATTGAATTTTCTGTGTATTTTTTAGATGTTTTTGCACCTTTTGATGCATATTCCATTACTCCACCTAAACCACCTGTTGCTAAAATAAAACCATTATTAATTATTAATTTACCTAATTCAAAAGATATTTTTTGTTTTTTAATATCATCTTCAATATTTGCGTTTCCTATTATAGCTATTATCTGTTTCATAAATTCCTCTACAAGTTAACCTTATTTACCAAATCTCTATTTTCAATATGCCAATTTACAGTTTTAGAGATTCCTTTGTCTAAATCAATTATAGGTTTCCAATTTAGTAATTCATTTGCTTTTTGTATTTGTGGCAAGGTGTCAAGCATATCTAAACTGTTTATATTTTCATAAATGATTTTGGCTTTTTTATTTAATCCTTCTTCTATTCTCTTAATCAGATAATTCAATGAATATTTCTTATTATTTCCTAAGTTTATAGTGTCAAAACCTGTTAATTCTAATGCTTTAATTATTCCATCTACTATATCATTAACAAATGTAAAACTTCGTGTTTGTTCACCGTCTCCAAAAATGTGAATTGGCTTATTATTATCAATTAGTTTGATGAATTTAAAAACACTCATATCTGGTCTGCCAATATTACCGTAAACAGTAAAAAATCTAAAATTTATAATGTTTAATTTGTAATTTAAATGGTATGAATATGTAAAAAGTTCTGTTGCTCTTTTTGTAACACCATAAGGTGAACTTATTTTATTTATGCAGCTATTTTCAACAAAAGGTATTTTATTTTCAGTATATATTGATGAAGAAGATGCATTTATGAAATTGCTAATTTTGTAGTCTTTTGATAATTCTAACAGATTTACTGTCCCTAAAATATTTGAATTAATATATTCTTGTGGTTCTTCTAAACTTTTTCTAACTCCTGCTTTTCCTGCTAAATGAATTATTTTAAAAATTTTGTTTTGAGAAAATATCTTTTCTAATTCATCAAAATGAGCAATATCCTGTTTGTAGAAAGTAAAATTTTTGAACTGTTTCAGTTTTGATAAACGATATTTTTTTAGTGTTATATCGTAGGAATTATTTATATTATCAATTCCAATTATTTGCTGTTCTTTTTCTAATAGCTCTTTTGCAGTATGAAATCCAATAAATCCGGACACTCCTGTAATTAATATTTTACCCATCTTTTCTCTCAGTTATCATCAAACATTACCTTTGGAATAATTCCTTCTGCATGATGTTTCTCCATTTATTTCGAATAAGACCTTTTTATTATCATTGTCAATATTTAGATCAATTTTTGCAAGTGTTTTAAGCAAGTCTTCAGGGATCTCTTTTGCAACTTCCTTTTCTTTCCACCGGATTATAACTAATTTTTTCATCAAGTCAATCACAAATGACAAAGACAACTTGACCAGCTTGCATAGTCCAAATTTTGCATAGTCACCCAATTAAATAGTTAAAGCCCAATCAAAAGAATTCCGGACAAAGCCTTCCCCAATAGTGCCGGAAGCCTGATCCCCAATCTGCGCCCGAACCGTATTATATTTCTTATACTTCACCGAGAGAAAGGGAAACGGTATGCTGAACAGCCTTGCTGAATGAGGAGTGTTTGTGGAAGGAATCATCATTGTCGGCTATGGCCGTATGGGAAAAGAAATAGAAAGACAGGCCGCCGAAATGGACGTAAGGGTCTGTGGTGTTGCCGACAGTTATGAGCAATTGGAGCAATTGGACCGGGACGGCAAACTGAAAGCGACAAGCCAAGGCTCGCCTGTCGCTATCGAATTTACCTGCGGCGCGGCTGCCGTCCGTAACCTGGACTATTTGCTGAAACACGATGTCCCGACAGTCTGCGGTTCTACCCCGTGGAAAGACGATACACACGGAGGCACACGCAAGCTGTGCCTTGAACGCAAAGGCCATCTGATGTTCAGCAATAATTACAGTATTGGCGTGAATATCTTCTGGCGTGTGGTCCGCCAAACCAGCCGTCTGCTGGACAACTTTGCCCAATATGACATCAGCATTCACGAGCAACACCACAACAAAAAAGCAGACTCCCCATCCGGTACGGCCGTCAGCACTGCACAGATTGTCCTGGAGGAGGTCGGACGCAAGACCGAAATGCTCTGTGGCAATCCACAGGATCCCGATGGCAGAGACCGCCCGATTGCGGCCAAGGAGCTGCAAATCAGCTCCCAGCGGCTTGGCCGTGTGGCCGGAGTCCACCAACTGCTGTGCGACAGCCCGGAGGATAGCATTGTGGTATCCCACAGCGCGCACAATCGCACGGGCTTCGCACGTGGAGCTATCGTCGCGGCGCAGTTTCTGCACCGGCAGGTTTGCGACGACAAGCCGGGCTTTTTTACCATGGACGATCTAATGGACCACTTCCTGACAGCCCAACTTTCTTGACAAATCTTGTGTAAGGGCTGTTAGGGATGTTAACGGAGACCTTCCGGACAGCCGGAAAAACACGAAAACAGACTGTAAAGCCAAAATTGACATTTTTGACTAAGTGAAACTGCGGCCCAAACTTGCATCACCTTCTTATTTTCCTTATTCTTGGACTTGCAAGCTTGGGCTTCCGGATTGCCGATGGGAGCCGAACAGCCGGAAGCTCGGTTTTGGGGGAGGGGTCTGACAATGAGTGTATTCTTCAGCGGTTTGTATACCGCTCTGATAACACCTTTTACGGATGATAACAAAATTGACTACAAGGCTTTGGAGCGGCTCCTGACGGAACAGATCGAAGCCGGAGTGGACGGCTTGGTGGTCATGGGAACCACGGGCGAAAGCCCGGTAATCTATGGTCGGGAAATGGAAGACCTGACACGCTTTGTGCGTGAGCAAACGCGCGGCAGGAACTGTAAAATCATCATCGGCACCGGCAGCAACGACACAGCCTTTGCCGAAGAAGAAACCCGAATGTGCGACCGTCTGGATGTCGATGCCATGATGATCGTAAACCCCTACTACAATAAGCCCACACAAGAAGGTCTGTTTCAGCACTTCCGCTGTCTGGCCGCCGCGACCGAACGACCCATCTTACTCTACAATATCAAAGGCCGCACGGGGGTAAATCTCGAAACTCCGACTCTGCTCCGCCTAATCGAAGCGGCTCCCAACATCCGGGGGGTCAAAGAAGCCAGCGGAGACCTTGACCAGATCAGCGATGTAATCCGTAAAACCCCCTCTGATTTTGCCGTCCTCAGCGGTGACGATGCCCTGACCTTCCACTTGATGCTCCTGGGCGGTAGCGGTACCGTTTCAGTGATGAGCAACCTCCGGCCCCAAGTTATGCGTAAACTCATCAATGCCTTGGCCGAACAGAATATAGAGAAGGCAAGGGCCCTACAATTCCAGTGGCTGGATCTGATGCGGGCACTCCTGAGCGTAGGGAATAACCCGCTGGCCGTAAAAACACTGCTGCATTTGGAAGGACGTGCAGGCCGGCATGTTCGCTCACCGCTCTGGCCCTTAGATAAGGAAGAGCAAGACTTGTTGCACGGGATTTTGCAACGTTGTGAAGCCGGCGGCCCCGGTAGTTGAAGTACTAAAATTTCCGACGGCCTGCCACTTTTCTTATTCGGTCAACCGGCTATACTCGAAGAACTGTCTCCGGAATGGAGAAGCTGCTGGAGAAGGCCGCCGGATCATTTTTATCACTTGCCATACTGCCAATGCAGGGTAGCAGATTTCAAAAAAACAGCACAAAGTCACCCTATTTTTTATTTGTTATTCCGAAAACATTCATATCTATATTATAATATTGTAATATTGTGGTGTACAGGCAGAGACCTGTCAGAGTAAACAGCCGAAGGAAGAACAGGGTTCAGATAATGAGGCGGGCAACAGTATTATTTTTACATGGGTTACATCATATTTGGCAGCAGCAACGAACAACAACGCGAGTGCTGTCCTTGGCCATTCTGCTTTGTGCGGTTTGTGCAACTAATTCCTCCCTGGCGGCGCAGACTGCCGAGTCCCTTTATGAACAGGCACAGGGAGCGATATCTGAAGAAAATTACCAGCAAGCCAAAGAGTTCTTACTCAAAAGCTTGCAACTGAAGTCTGACTACACGCAAGCTTTTTTGGCTCTGGGCAAAGTTTTTGAAGCCACCGGCGATGATGATACCGCTCTGAAGAGCTACGCCAAGGCTATTGGCTTGGACAACCGTGCCTTTGAGGCCTATTTCGCTTATGGGCGCATCGCCATGGAGCGCAATAATCCGAAACTGGCTTGGCAGGTCTACAGTCGCGTTGTTCAGCTCGACCGGGAAAATGCAAAGGCTTATGCACTGCGCGGTGATGTCCTTCTGCCTTACGTCGCATTTCTGGCCTTGCTCGATTATGACAATGCTATCAAATACACCCGGGACAGGAGCAAATTAGCCAAACTATATTTATCACGCGGTAATGCTGCTCTGGCCCAGCGGCGCTGGAAGGGTGCAGAAAAAGACTATTCGGAAACCCTGAAGCTGGAACCCCAAAATGGCCCGGCCCTCGTCGGGCTCGGTGTCAGCCAACTACACCAGCAGAGATTTGTAGAGGCCAAGAAGTCTTTGTTAGCGGCCAAACGCTATGAAGTCGATAACCCCTATATCTACATCGGGTTGGGTACCATAGAAACGCTGAACCAAAAAGAAACATTGGCAAGGAAGTATTTTAAGGAAGCTACCGCGCGCAATCCAGAGATTCCCGATCTGCACTGGCAAAAGGGCAGACTGGAACAACAAGTCGGCCGGGAAAAAGAGGCCGAGGCGGATTTCAACAAAGCCGTGGATCTGAATCCGAAGTCCTTCGAAGGATACATGATGCGTGGTCAGTTCTACCAATGGCAGGGCCACTACCAGGACGCTCTGGACGATTACAACAGAAGCATCGACCGAATCAACAGCAATTTTTTCAAGGCCCGGGAGGGTGAAACTCTCGACGAGACAGGGCTCCTGCTCCCGTACCAATATCGCGGCGATGTCCTGCTGGTGATGGGCCGGCCTGACGAGGCAATGGAATCCTACCAGAAGTTATTGGACCGCAAAGTAGAGAGTTCCGGTGTTTACATTGGTCTTGGCGGTGTCCAATTGGCCAAGGGCCAGTTCGAAGAAGCCTTGGCCAATTACAAGCAGGCTGTGTCTCTGGCCCCCAAGAGAGGTCGGGGTTCGGCCAAACCGCGATATCTCCTCGGCAGTGCCAAGGCCCAGATGGGAGAACTCGAGCTCGGGCTGATCGACATCAACGCAGCAATCAAACTGGAACCCGAGAATGCCAGTGCCTATTACTACCGAGGTTTGGTCTACGCCAAGTTCAACGACTACGCCAAGGCCGAAACTGCTTTCCAAAAGGCCATCAACTACGATGGTGACAATCCGGAGTACTACTACTCTCTGGCCTTAGTGCAGTATCAACGCTCCTCTTTTACCGAAGTGTTGAAAAACCTGGAAGCCCTGTTTCAGCTACGCCACAACTATAGCAAGATCTATGCGCTGCGGGCCAAGACCAATTTCCGGCTGGACCTGCTCGATGAGGCCTTGGCCGATGCCGATGCCGGCTTGGATGTCGACCCGGAAAATGCGGATCTCTATATTTTGCGAGCCAGTCTGTACGAAAGCCGTGGCGAAAACGAATTAGCCTTGGAAGACTACGAAATGGCACTGCAAATCCTGCCCCAATCGGCGGAGCTATACCGCAAGCAAGCACTGCTGCATCAAAAGATGGGGAGGCCGGGGGATGCCTTTCGGGACATAGACAAAGCCATTGCCCTGAACTCGAAAGACCCCGAGAACCTGTTCTGGAAGGGAATTCTGCTGGCCCAAAACAGGCGCGTGGAAGAGGGACTTGAGCACATCAACCAGGCACTGGACTTGGATGAGACGCGCGATGACTTCCGCTTGGAACGTGCCAACCTGGAAATCCGGCTGGGTCAGTATCGTGAGGCGAGAAGTGATATTTCACAAGTACTGAACACAGACGGCACCAACCCCAATGCCTACTTTCTCTTAGGGCACTTGGCCTTTCTGCTGGGAGACTACAGAGCGGCCGAAGAGAACATGGGAAAGGCCTACCGTGCCAATACCGAAGACCTCTTGGTGGTATTTAATTACGCCCAGGCTCTGGTAGCTCTGGGCCAGACCAAGAGAGCGAGTGTGTTATTCGATCAGTTGCTCAAACACGGAGAAACCCGATCCCAAGGCCGGTACGGGAAGGCAATTATTGCTTTGTACAAAAAAAAATATGACACTGCGTTGGACCTGTTTGACGCAGCCATTAAGGAAGTAGAAATACCGGAGCCCAGGGCCTATATCGGGCGGGGCAGTACCTTTATGAAGATGGTTGACTACAACTCCGCACTGGAAGACTTTCGATACTATCTAGACAATTATGACGGCAATGCCCAAGTTTGGCGCTTCATGGGTGATGTCCAGCGTAATATGGGGAACTTAGACGAGGCCTACGAATCCTACATGAAAGCTCTGAGCTATAACGAGCAGAATCCGGAAAGTTACTTTGGTCGCGGGATGGTGCTGCTGAGCAATGAAAACATGGACATGGCCATGGCCGATTTCGAGAAAGCTATACGGCTTAACAGCAAGCGAGGACCGTTCTATTTTGGCCGGGCCTCCATAAAAGTAGAGAGAGGAGACTTTCGGGGAGCCTTGACCGATACCGAACAGGCTTTACGCTACAACCCTGAGTTGGCAGATGTCTACAAGCTGCAAGTCACAATCTACACACAACTGGGTGACGGCAATAATGCCGATAAGGCCCAAAGCAAGTATGACAATCTGAGTAGTGGTTACTATTGAATTATGTAGGCTCTGTTTCGAGCTCCCATTATAATTCGGTCTCCTCTTTATCAGGGCTTCTCTAACCACGAGGTACCGGAATGTTTTCTGCTTTGTATTGGTCTGTATCTTGGTCTCTGCACCGGTCTCCGACCGAGCGGCAGGCAGAACAGTTCGGAGAAGGACTTGACTGCGCGGCTGCAATAGGACTGCAAAGACAATTGCAACATTGTCGGGAGCAACTCCAAGGCTCCCGCCTGCGGCGGGCCCGATCCCATTACCTCTATTTTGACCACTTCCGGCACTTGGGTCGGAATTCTGCGATCATCCCAAAAAAAGGCAACCAAGTCGCACGGCTTTGCGATTTGTACCTGGATGGTGGCCAAGCCCTCCACGGGCACAGTCCCAACGGTGTCACTGCCCGGCTCAAGAATGTAATGTCACGCGGCCTCTACTCCGTCCTCCCCGGAGGTATAGAGCAGGAAGGGCATCTTCGCGCTCTGCTCTCCCGCCTCTTCCCCCATATGCAAGATTTTCGTCTCTACCACAGCTTGGCTTACATGGAGCTGTTCCAAAAGGATTTTTCTGTCGCACAGCTACTCTGTTTCCGTCAAAGTGCCGGGATCTCTTTGTGGCGGCCCTTGTCCCCGGAAGCCCAACAAAATCTGGCTTCCTGTCCCTTTACCCTGCCGGTCCCGGCACTCTCCACCCTGCCCCTACCCTATCTGATTTTGAGTCATCGCGATTCGGAGGCCGCCCGGTTGCCGCCTTCCGATATTTGCAGCCCAATCCAAATGGAGGCCTTAATCCAAGCCTTCGGACGAACAGAAAGTCTGCTGCTTGCCGAAACAAATCCAACGCCCTCAAAAGTGACCTATGGCAATCAAACTCTGGAGGAGCTGCGCCGTACAGCGGCGCAGCTTCCCAACTGGCATCAGGACGGAATTTATCTATACCGACAAGGTGCAGAGACTAGATCCGGCACGGGTGAGACAGCCTACACGGAATACACAAGATTGTGGCAGCAATTTTTTGAACATGGTTTTCTGCTCCCGCCCAACCCTTGGGCACCCGTACTCTTTCCACCGACACTATTACAAAAAGATGATCCCACACGCCTCAACTCAGAGGGGAAAAAGCTCCAACGCCTGCTGGACAGAACCGGTGAAAATTAGGGGTAGGTCCCTGTACAAAAAAGACCCTTTGGTTATGCTCTGAAAGGTTGGTCTTTTGTGTGTTCGACAAAAACATTCAGGAGGCATTTCTTATGAATACTGCTACTAAAGACCCTCTCCAAGACCGTATTGCCTACGACGGCCTGACCTTTGACGATGTACTGTTAATCCCCCGTTATGCCGAACTGTTACCGGGCGAAGTCAACCTAAACACCCGCCTGACCAAGAACATCGAACTGAAAATCCCCCTGATTTCTGCCGCCATGGACACGGTGACAGAGGCTGAATTGGCTATTGCCATGGCCCGCGAAGGTGGCTTGGGAGTCCTGCACAAGAACATGTCTGTGGAACAGCAGACCATGATGGTGCGCCAAGTCAAACGGGCCGAAAGTGTCGTGATCCAGGAACCACGTTGCATCCTGAGCGGCGCAAATATTGACGATGCTTTGCGCATTATGCAGGAAGAAAACATTGGCGGCATTCCGGTTGTAGACAGCCAACACCATCTGAAGGGTCTGCTGACCAGCCGCGACCTCCGCTTCCTGCAAGACCACAGCAAAACGGTGGATGATGTGATGACACCACGTGAGAAGCTGGTGACTGTAGATCACATGATTGATTTGGAGGATGCTGCCAAGATTTTGCTACAACATAAAGTGGAGAAATTACCCATCACCGAGCCGGGAACGGACCGCCTGCAAGGCCTGATGACGTACAAAGACATTACTTGGGCCCACGATAAACCCTTTGCCTGCAAGGATCGCCAAGGCCGCCTGCGGGTGGGTGCGGCCCTAAGTACCGGCACCGATTGGCATGAGCGAGCGGCGGCACTCATTGGAGCCGAGGCAGACGTGTTGGTACTAGACTCCGCCCACGGTCATTCCAAAGGCATAGTCGAGTTGCTGCGCAAATTGAAGCAGTCTTGGCCAAAGGTCGAAGTCATTGTCGGCAACATCGCCACAGCAGAAGCCGCCAAACACCTGATAGAGGCCGGGGCCGATGCTTTGAAAGTCGGGATTGGCCCCGGTTCCATTTGTACCACACGCGTAGTGGCCGGAGTCGGAGTGCCGCAGATTTCTGCGATCTGCCAAGTTCACAGTGTGGCCGGCAAAGCCGGCGTTCCGGTAATTGCCGACGGAGGGTTGCGCTATTCGGGAGATATTGTCAAAGCCCTCGCTGCCGGAGCGTCCTGCGTAATGGCCGGCGGTATCCTTGCCGGAGTCGAAGAAACGCCGGGATACACCATTATTTACAATGGCCGTCAGTATAAGAACTACCAGGGTATGGGCTCTTTGGAGGCCATGCAACGCGGTTCGGGAGACCGCTATTTCCAGGATGGCAAGAAATTGGCCAAGAAACTGGTTCCCGAAGGAATCACCGCAAGAGTGCCATATACGGGCTACCTGGCTGATGTGGTCTACCAATTAACCGGGGGTATCCGCTCAGGTATGGGGTACTGTGGGTGCGCCCAAATTGCGGACCTGCAAGAAGTTCAGTTCACCAAGATCAGCAATGCAGGTATACGGGAGAGCCATCCCCACGATGTACAGATTACCAGTGAGGCCCCCAACTACGGTATGCAACAGAACTAAACCTAATTGCGGGTTGAGACAAACTCCGGCGGAATACTTGGAACCTTGGAAAGTCCCGAAAGTCTTGGGTTATTTACTTTCAACAGTCTGCGTTGTCACACTCAGACAGACCGGGGACATCCGGCCGGGGAACTCAGAAATCCCCATGAAACTGTGAAGCTATGAAGACAGGGAAGAATGAAAGAAGGCACGGAATGTCACTCCTGATCGTTCTTGAAACTTCCACAAAATGGCACTATAGTGCGGCATCCTTTCTGCAATGAGGCCGCCCAATTAAGGCACTATTGGGGATACTACAAACCGACAGTTCCGGCAACTGCCATCTGCCGCATGGCTATTTCTTCAACTCCCGGATGGAAAGAGACAGGGAGGCGGGTGACAAGTGCTAAAATATGGGTCTCTACGACTATAATAATGAAGCGGGAGAATAGAGACGGACAAAAAAGCAGTACAGAACTTTTCGCCCGGAGTTTCACACTGTAGTTGTATTCAGCAATAAAATCTTTGTGCCCAGCGGATATGCAATAAAGATCAGATCAAATAATTCACAACAAATTTTGGAGATTGTCAGAGCTGCTGTGAATACCTTCTGCGCTCAAATCAGGGCATCATGAAATAATAATGATGGGGTTTTGCAACCCTACAAAAAACCCAAAAAAATCGGGAAAGTCAGGAAAACCCTATGAAAACCCTGCGAGTCCAAGGTGCCCGAGAGCACAACCTTAAAGATATCAGCGTGGAATTTCCGCGCGGGGGCCTGGTCGTCATTTCGGGCCTGTCGGGTAGCGGTAAGTCCTCTCTCGCCTTTGACACCATCTACGCCGAAGGCCAACGTCGCTATGTCGAATCGCTCTCTGCCTATGCCCGCCAGTTCCTCGGCCTGATGGAAAAACCCGATGTCGATTACATCGAAGGTTTGTCCCCTGCCATTGCCATCGAACAAAAGACTACCCACCGCAACCCACGCTCTACGGTGGGTACCGTCACCGAGATCTACGATTACCTGCGTCTGCTTTATGCCCGGGTGGGGCAGCCCTACTGCCCCACCTGTAATATCCCCATCGAAGAACAATCCGTAGATCAAATACTGGAAACCGTACTCCACCTGCCGGAAGACTCTCGCCTGTTGGTGCTGGCTCCAATGCTGAAAAACCGCAAGACCGAGGGCCAGAAGCTGTTTGAGGACGCACGCAGAAGCGGCTTCAGCCGAATGCGCATCAACGGAGAAGAACATCTGCTCGAAGAGGACATCCGGCTGGACAAACGCTACAAATACAACATTGAAATTGTCGTTGACCGTATCAGGCTCACTGCGGAAAGCCGACGTCGGCTTTCCGATGCCGTGGAAACAGCGTTGGAACTGAGCGGTGGTAAAGTGCAACTCTCGATATCGGCCGGGTCCGGTCCGGCACAGAATGAAGAGAAGGATGCCGAGCCGCAGGCACAGGAGCTGTTCTTCTCCGAACACAATTCCTGTAGCGAATGCGGCTATAGTCTGCCGGAGCTGGAACCGCGCCTGTTCTCCTTTAACAGCCCGATTGGGGCCTGTGATCATTGTAGCGGTTTGGGTCGGCTCTTCGAGTTTGACTTTGAGCTGCTCTGCCCCGACCCGGAAGCCACTCTAAAGGAGAGCCTGCTCCAATTGCACCGCATCGACAGCAGTCGCTGGTATCGCAGTCTTTTCGGTGCCTTGTCCGAAGCTTGGGGCTTCTCCACAAAGGACAGTTGGAGCAGCCTGAGCAAAAACGTACAGGATAAACTGCTCTATGGTTCGGATGAGCAGATCAGTTTCCGCTACCGGCGCATGCACGGCGGCACCTCCACTCAAAAACTGAAGTTCCCCGGCATCTTTGCCGACTTACAGCAACGCTACAAGGATGCCGATTCCGAACGCATGAGGACCTGGTTCGAGGAATACATGCGCCAAACAAACTGTCCGAGCTGTAAGGGCCAGCGTTTGAAACAGGGGGCTCTGTCGGTCTACCTGCACTCCGGTCCGGCACTGCCGCGCAAGAGTATCATAGACCTGTGCTCGGCACCTATCAGCGAGGCACGAGCCTTTGTCTCCGAACTGGCACTCAGCCCGGCCAGGCAACAAATTGCCTCCCAAATACTGAAAGAGGTACAGGCCCGTCTCGGTTTCCTCGAAAGCGTGGGGCTGAACTACCTGAGCCTGGAGCGCAGTGCTGCCACCCTTTCCGGCGGAGAAGCCCAGCGCATCCGTTTGGCCACGCAAATCGGCTCGCAACTGACCGGGGTCCTCTACATTCTCGACGAACCATCCATCGGCCTGCACCAACGCGATAACCAGAAGTTAATTGATACCCTGCTCCACCTAAAGAGCCTGGACAACACCGTAATCGTGGTTGAGCATGACGAACAGACCCTGCGGGTCTCCGACTATATTGTCGATATGGGGCCGGGGGCAGGTGTCCACGGCGGCTTTGTGGTGGCCCAAGGGCCACCCGCTAAAATCATGAGGGTCAAAGAAAGCCTGACCGGTCAGTTTCTCTCCGGTAAGCTGCTCATTCCCGTGCCCAAGCCGGAACAACGGCGAACAGGCAATGGCAGCTTCCTGGAGTTGCGGGGTGCCTCCGAACACAACCTGAAAAACGTAGATATTCAAATTTCTCTGGGCACGATGACCTTGATTACCGGAGTCTCCGGCTCCGGTAAATCGACCCTGCTTGAAGACGTGCTCTATCCTGCCGTATTCAATGCCCTGAAACAGGGTAAAAAGCGACAAGTAGGCAAGTTCCATTCCCTCAGCGGCTGCGAAAAACTGAAAAAGGTCATTCGCATCGACCAGAGCCCGATTGGCCGCACTTCGCGCAGCAATCCGGCCACCTACGTGGGAGCCTGGACCCCGATCCGCGAGCTGTTTGCCGCCCTGCCGGATGCCAGGGCTCGCGGCTATGCCACCGGGCGTTTTTCTTTTAACGTCAAGGGCGGGCGTTGCGAAGCTTGCGAAGGCGGTGGTACCCAACGCATCGAAATGCATTTTCTGCCCGATGTCCATGTCACCTGCGATGTCTGCAACGGCAAACGCTTTAATGGGGAAACACTGGAAGTACGCTACAAGGGCAAGAATATCCATGACGTACTGGAAATGACCATTGAAGACGGGGTCGAATTCTTCAGTGCCATCCCTCAGGTCAAGGCCAAACTCGATACCCTGTCCGAGGTCGGGCTGGCCTATATGACGCTGGGTCAGTCCGCCGTAACTCTTTCCGGCGGCGAAGCCCAACGCGTCAAACTCGCCAGTGAACTTTCCAAACGCGGGGGCAACAACACCCTTTATATTATTGACGAACCAACCACCGGCCTACATTTTGCCGATGTGAAAAAACTACTGGAAGTGCTGCAAAACTTGGTGGAAAAGGGTTCTACTATTTGTATGATTGAGCATAATTTAGACGTGATCAAGCAAGCCGACTATATCATTGACATGGGTCCGGAAGGCGGGGCCGAGGGTGGCATGATAGTGGCTAAAGGGACTCCGGAACAGTTGGCACAGGAACAGACCTCTTATACCGGACAGTTTCTGAAGGAGATTCTCCATGACGCCGGCTAATAAAATCACAATGTCGCGGATCATCATTGCTCCGCTGTTCTTCGGCTTGTTTCAACTGGCCTCCCAACAAGTCCTCAATGTGCCGGGCTCCGTGCAAATTATTGTCCTCGTGGCTCTGCTGCTGCTATTCATTGCCTCTGAACTCAGCGACCTGTTGGATGGCATTGTGGCCCGAAGGATGAACCAAGTTTCCGGGGTGGGTAAGCTGATGGACCCGTTCGGCGATGTGCTGAGTCGGGTAACGTACTTCTTTTGTTTCTACCAAGTCGGCATCATGCCAACCTATGCCTTTATCCTGATTTTGTGGCGGGAAATCAGCATGCTGTTTGTCCGCCAGTTGGTGCAGCTCTACGGACAGGAAGCTCTGCCGGCCCGTTGGGCAGGCAAGGTCAAAGCCGTCATCTACTTTATCACTACAATTCTTGGGCTGTTGGCCTTTCTGTTCGCCAACTGGCCGGGTTTGGGTTATCCTGCAATAGTGGGCCAAGCGGCAGGCCTGGGCAGCGGGGATTTCGATAAAATCTGTGCCTTCACACTCAACAGGGCCTATTTTCAAAATATATTCTTAGCTATTTATACGGTAGTGCACTCCTGGCTGCTGCCTTTGAGCTTCCTGGTATGCGTCATTGCTTCTTGGTACTCTTTCGCTTTATACCTGAAAGACTTCCTCCCCACACTAAAAAACCATGGTACGCGATAAGGCACCAAGTCAAAACCTAATCAAAACCGAATCACACCGGAAAAAATACTGAAGTTGCCCGCTTCCCGGTATGGCCGGCCGAGCAACATAAAGTGACAGAAAGAAGCATGAAAACACAGACTTGCTGTGCTCTCATGCTTCCTCTGTTCTTAGCCTTCTTCTGCTCTTAGCTTGGCTCGTCCTGTCCTTCCGTGTCACCCTCTTCTTCCGTGTCGGCCTGTCCTTCCGGCTCAGCATCGCCCGGGCTGCTATCGTCCCAATCGTTATCATGCCCGTCACGGTGGCCCTTTTGTTTACGGCCTCCCTTACCTTTTCGGCCCCTCCGCTTGTCGTATTTTTTCTTTCCACCCATATGGAGGGTGCTACCTTCTTCGTCACTGGCCATGGTCACCATTAGGGCGGGGACAATTTTCTTACCCTCATAATCAAAGCCTTTCAGCTCCGCACCTTCCTTGGGTTGCAAGATGTAACCGTCCACTTTCAGTTTCATCCCTTCCTTCAGGTCCCGGCTGGGTGGCAACAAATATACGGCATCCGCCGTTTTCAGCAGTCGCGATTTGCCATCCGGGGCCCCGGACAGCTCGACAAATACGACCTCGCCTTCCAGTCCGACCAGCAGTTCACCCTGCTCCGGTTTCTCAAACAGTTCGGCCATATGGCGGCCGTGCCTGTTCTCGCCCTTGCCTCTTCCGCCGCCCCGGGCACTGCCTCCTCCTCGGGCAAGCAATGCGGTACTGCCTGCCAAAAATAACACAGCCAGCAATAAGATAGATTTCTTCATTGTATTCCTCCTGGTAAGAATCAACATGGCCGCCCGGATTTGACCTGCGGTACCTGTACAGGCCCACGGGTTCAACGGCTTTGATTTTCTCTCGTTTCCTTCTGAGAATATAAGAAATATAAATGGATGGAAGGTGAATCTTCGGAAAAAGTTGGATAAATGTTATTTTTTTACTGTAGTATAGATATAACTTTGATTATAAATAAATATATATCCGTTATTAGAGTATATTGGTGTTACAATTATTTTGTAAGAAAGGGATTCCTTTTTTTGCCGCCACAAGGGCAGGATTTAACAGCTCCCGGTTTTTACTTTCGGAGGGGGCTGAGAGTTGTTGAAAAATAACAGAGAGCAAGGAAGCTAGGCCATTTCAAAAGTGTACAAACTTCAAATATCTTTCACTTTAGAAGAGTGGTGGGCCCCTGGCCAAGCCTTGGGCAACATTTCCCTCTTGCGGCTAAACGACGGACTTCGGGCATTGATTTCAAACTTTCTCAGATGACTATCTGCTAACGCATGGCAAATACCAGTCCCAACATAATCAAGGCGGCACTGAGGCTCCCCATTAAGCTCAGCTTGTCACCAAAAATGAGAAAACCGTAAAAAGTAGCAAATAGCGGATCACTTGTTTCAATAATCTGCACCCGCCCGGCCTGACCAAGATCAATTGCTCTGGTTGTGCAATAAAATCCTCCTATTGTCGGAAATAATGCCAAAGAAACAATTACGAGAACAGCCGAGATGCCGGGCCACGCAAAATTGGTCGGGCTACTCTCATAAAGTACGGGAAACAGCAGGTACAAACTGCCCAACCCCAGCATCCAAACCAGATGAGGAATACCGCTGCCAATTCGCAGAAGTTTAGAAACAAAAATAAACAGAGCATAGCTGGTACCACCCAGAATCGCCAGCACCATCCCGAAAATACTCCCGGTATTTCCGGATACTCCTATCTCAGAATAAAACATCAGGTATATACCTGCAATAATAAGTAGGAATGACAGAACAGTATGGATTTTAAATTTTTCTTTCAAAAAAACCACAGATAAAACCAGCGTAATTATACTGGCAGAATATGTTAAGAAAGAAACCAATGGTATGGAAATTTTAGAAAAGGCCCATGTCTCAAAAAAGTATAGTCCAAATATGCCCAAGAGAGCCTGTAAGGAAAAATGCCAAAATTTTTGTCGTAGTAAAAATAATTTCTTACGGTATCCGGAATGACATATACAAAAGATTAATAATAAAAGAAATGAAAGAAAACATTTATAAAAAGCTATCTGATGATGTGTTGCTTCCATTGTAAAACCCAAGCGCGTCAGCGTGCCAATGGTTCCATTTAAAGCAGCAGCTATCAAAGCATACATACCCGCTTTTTTTAGATTATAAGTCATAATCCTCTTACTCTCCCGGCAGGACTCAATACTTCCGGGCAAGCCGGATCCCGACTCACAATATAGTTCCATAAATTAATCCTGTCAGGATTCAAACTTGTAAAAATACCACCCCGGAAATCATCCCAATTTCGAAAACATTCATCTTCTCTCAATATTTTTGTTGCTGCTGCTAAATTCAGGTAAGGAATTCCTTTTTTTGCCGCCACAAGGACAGGATTTAACAGCTCCCGGTTTTTACTTTCGGGGACGGGGGAGCTGTTGAAAAATAACAGAGAGTCAGGAAGGTATGGCCATTACTCTATGGTTATTTATCAATTTTTATCCCAAGTCCTTATCACTATCGTAACGTTCTTCAACTAATTTTCCAGCAATAAACTTATGTCCCTTATTCTCTACTTCAAGAATAGTTGTCAAGCTCAATACCTTAGAATAGTTTTTTTTACTCAAATACTTAGACATTTTTATAGACCATATTATATCCCAGTTTTCACTATGATCTGTTATACCTATATATACTACAAAGAGATAGTTTTGCTTTTGTTCCTTAAAAATAAAATACCTAGAATATTACATATCACCATCAGATATTTTAATATGATTAAATATATCTTCTTTTTTATTTGGGTTTAATGCCCATCTAAATGCAGGATGTATTTCCCAATCAAAACCAAAATCAACATTACCATTAGCTAAAAAACGTTGTGTTTCAAAATAATGGCGAATAATTTTTTTGCCCTGATCTTTTGTTCCTGTAATAAATTCTATTTTGTACAGAAACTCAATTATTTCACTTGGTTCCATCTTCTTAGAATTTAGTCTATAAACCCCCTGTTCACATATATTTTTTATTTTATTAATAAGTTGATCGTTAGTGTAACAACTAAGTTTCTTATGAGTAGAATAGGAAGTTAATCGCTCCTTCTCAGTTGGTTTCATACCAAGTAAGAGCTTTTCAATATCTGTGATCTCAGACTTATATTCATTGATCACATCCTGTAATCGGGATTGTGAATAATCGTCAAAAATTGAATCAAAATCTGTAGTTTCAATTCTTGAGTGCCCTTGCTCTCTGGCATTATTTGCTGCAAGAGTACACAATTTCACAAGGTCACGTGGCCGTCTTCTGATTAAAGTCATTAACATCCTATGTACTGGAATATTTGCCCATAGACCTCTCCCATTAAATATTGGATTCATAACATGTTTTAAATCCTCAGCTAAATTACTCTGCACTTCGCTAACAAGCTCATTATCATTTATCTTCTGCTTGCTATTCAAAAACAGTCGAATTCTTTTAATTAACATTGCTAAAATCTCATGATTTGTCCATTTCAACCATATAACAGATGATTCTATTTTATCAGTAGATTCATCCGAAGTTCTAACTAAATGATAAACATCTGTACGCAAAGCGAGAATAAAATTTAGCCCCTTCTTTTCAGTTGATAAATCACGGAGAGCATTTAATAATGCAGAGAAACGCATAATACTGACCTTATCACCAGTCCATGCTCTATCCATATCATCAAAATAGACGTTAATCCTCTTATTTTTAGCTATAGCATTAGCATATTTTTTAATAGCAGAGTCAAAATTTTTACCTTCCTTTTTAAGACATCCTTTCAAAACATCCATAGCAATTTTTACACCATCATTTTGTGTAATAGAAAAAAACCGGGAACTATTTTTTGCATTAGGTGCCCCCAAGTTTTCCAGCACACGTTGCTGGATGATATCCATTATCCCTCTTTTCCATATAGAAATAAGACCCAGCATGTCATTTCCATCTGGCAATTCAGAAAACTGGTCAGGTTTAACTAAAATTGTCACAATGCCCTGTTTATCATCTTCACTTTTCGCGATTGTTACCAGTGCAGACTTTCCTACACCTTTGTGCCCAACTAAGATTCCAAGCGGTAAATCTTCAGTAACTCTTTCATAGATATCATTTTTAAAATAATACCGTTTTAGATTCTCTATATCTTTATTTTCAGCTGCTTCATGACCAAAAATCTTTTGAATAGTTGCTCTATTAAACATTATTTGCCTATCAGACATTAATCATACTCATTTCAAACTATTTTTATATGATGCAATATCATACCTGTAGAATTTTAACATATAAGATAACAAAGAGTAAAGAAAATATGACGTTGTTTAAAGTACACAGATTCACAACTTTAGTCCCTTGCCTAAACCACTTTCAGACATTCTACAAACTCTCTTTAAAGATTCAATAATACAAGAAAAAACTAGTTCAAAATTTTAAAAAAGATATGTAAATCACATTATAAAAATAAAATAATGATATTAAAGTTTATCACGAATTTCAGGGGTGGCCCACAGCTATCTGTTTTATATTGAACACAAAAAGAAGGTTCCAGCTCTAATTGTGTTGGATAAACTGGCCAAAGCCTTGGGTGTGTCCATGCGAGATTTTTTTGAATGAGTGTCAAAATACAAACCGCCCGGTCACACGACCGGGCGGTTGCCTTTCCTGTCATTATCTACGGGGCACCTTGTACCAAACTCCCTCCCCTCCCCTCACTGACAACCCCGAAGTAGTTGCGGCTATCGGGAACATCCGGAACTCGGAAAAGACAAAGTAGATTTTGTCAAATATTTTCAAATTTGTCGGCGGCTCAATTATAATCGCCCCTTCCCAACTGAAATACAGACCAGTTCATCGAACAGCCGGAATGATCCGGAATCTGCATGAGAGCAAGTAACTAAAGCCATAGATCAGGCAGATTATTTTTTGATCAACTATTTTCATGAAACTTCTTGACAAAATAGAACACTTGGATAAGATCTTTTTAATGATAAAGGATATCATTATCATTAAAACCGACTCTCTTACAGATGCTCCGCAGCCGGTGCTTCAGGGCCATGTGAATGAGTATTGTGAGCAAAGAGTTCAGGAGTTTTGTCCATGAAGAAAATGACCCTTGTTTTTTGGCTACTTGTCAGTGCCGGAAGTATTCACAGTTGTAAAAAAATACCGCTGGAAGACATAACGCAGGAGCCTTCAGTATTTCATTCTGCGGAAACGAATGAGGACAATGAAGATTACCTCCGGTTCGAAGAAAAGCGGAAACAGGCAAAGTATGATGCACTGAAAACGGAACTCAGTCAGATACAAGATTGGAACCGCTTGATTTTTGCGACATCTTCTACCGCAAATATATTTCATCAGCTAAAGATCAGGCCACTGGGAGTCATTCAGAGCAAGAACCTAATTCCCGACCTACAAGCCCTACAGGACGAAGGCAGCGTGGGGAATATCGGCAGTGCACTTAGCCCGAATGCAGAAGTCATAGTAGCTCTCAAGCCTTCTGCCGTATTACTTTCCAATGCCATGCCCCATGTTCCGGGGAGCTTGAAAAAATTAGCTGATGAAGGACTTTTTGACTTGATCCTGTTACCTCAGCGTCGTTTGGAAGATATCTTCCTGCTTTTACAGGTACTTAAAGAAAATGGTGTTTCAGACCAGGCCGTTGTCTTTGCAGCGCAAATGGCGCAAGATATCAAAGAAGCAAAAGATCTGGCCGAAAACAGCAAAATACAAAATGCCACAGCAGCTATTATTCAGGTTTCTCCCGGCAATAATTCTGTTCAAGGCTCTAAAAGTCTGATCGGTACTCTGGTTCAAAAAATTGGGATCACAAATATTTTCCCGGAAGCTCCCGGAAGCTCAGAGCCGGACATGGAAACCCTGCTGCTGCGTGATCCTAAATTTCTGATCCTTTACGGGCATGGCAACAATGGGGCAACCATTGCGCGCGATTTTGCAGTGGGCTTGGGTAATGAAGATAGTGTATATCGGGGCATGCAGGCTATAAAGAATCAGTCTTATATCGTCATCCCTGATCCGGGCAGTGCCAATTTGGAAACAAGTGGCCTACTGCTGGAGCTGGCCCGTAAAATGTATGGGGATTCTCATGCACATTCTTAAATCGGCTGCTATCAAAAAAGGTTCATACCTATTTGTGGTATTTCTGTGTGCGGCTGTACTCCTGGTGTTCTTTTTTTTACTCAACATCGCCATCGGCTCGGTCTCCATTCCTTTGGGTACTGTGCTGCGTTCCCTGAACGGCCAGACAGAAGAGACTTTTGCGATCATCATTCAGGAAATCCGGCTACCCAGAGCTCTCGCTGCTGTTTGTGCCGGGGCTACTCTGGCCGGCAGCGGCGTGTTTATTAAAGCCGTCATGCGCAATCATCTGGCCGATAGCGGGATTCTGGGGGTTCAGTCCGGTGCTACCGTGGTAGCTATGTTCATCATTTTAGCCCGGCCTACCCTCGTAAAACTTCTGCCTGCCGGAGCCTTTCTGGGCGGACTGATCGCTTTTGCCATGGTGGTGTTTCTCTCTTACAGAAAGGGTGTGAGTGCCGTACGGATGCTTCTGGCAGACATTGCTGTCAATGCTTTTTTTGGTTCGGTGATTGGCATTTTGACCATTTATAATAGCGATAGATTACAAAGTGCCTTGAGCTGGCTCAACGGTTCTTTAGCCGGTATTTCCGCTTCTCAGGCCCAAGTACTATTGGCCTACAGCTTGCCGGCTCTGTTTTTGGGCTTTTTGCTGATTCGCATGTCCAATCTCATGCTGCTGGACGACAATACTATTCACAATTTGGGGGAATCACTTGCCTGCATTAGGCTTTTTGTGTCTTTGGCCTCCGTGTTACTAGCCTCAATTTCGGTTTCCGTTGTCGGGATTATCGGCTTTGTCGGTTTGGTGATTCCTCACATTGCCAGGCTCCTGACAGGGGTAAATCATAAAATTCTTTATCCCCTCTCTTTGCTGCTCGGGCCTATTCTGATTTTGGGGGCAGACCTACTACAAAAAGCTATATTTTCACCGATGGAAATGCCCGTAGGGATCGTGATTTCTCTGTTTGGTGCACCGTTCTTTTTGTACCTCCTGCGACGGGAGGCTTAGATGCTCTCTATTCAGAAACTCCAAGTACAGATTGCAGATTGTCATATTCTCAAGGGTGTGAACCTTGAACTTGCCGAGGGAGGCTTTACCACGATTATCGGACCTAACGGCTGCGGTAAATCGACTTTGGTCAAGTCTGTTGCCGGACTGTTGCCCTTTCGGGGCAGTATACAGTTTTGCGGCAAAAACCGGGCTTTATATCCACCCAAGGTTTTTGCCCGACAGGTGGCTATTCTGATGCAGCAATCCCATCCTCCGGAGGGATTAAATGTGAAAGAACTGGTTTCTTATGGTCGTCACCCTTACCTCAAACCATTCCAATCTCTCACAGATGCTTGCCTCCAAAGTATAGAACAGGCGATGGAATCTGTCGGCATTGCAAGTCTGAGAGATCGCCATCTTTCGACTCTTTCGGGCGGTGAACTACAGAGAGTATGGCTGGCCATGGCTCTTTGCAGAGATCCCGAACTACTAATTCTCGATGAACCAACGAGTTATTTGGATATGAAGCACCAACACGATTTACTTCGTCTGATTACCAAATTTAACAGAGAAAACGGGCTTACAGTCCTCTGTGTACTCCATGATCTAAGTCTGACAGCAAAATACAGCAAGGACATTGTCGTGTTGCAGGACGGACAGGTAGCGGCACAGGGCCGCCCACAGTCCTGCCTGACATCAGAATTGCTGTGGGAAGTCTATGGAATAGAGGCCGAAGTGATATTTCAAAACAATAATTTGTTTTTAGCTATCCCTTGAAATGGGATTAAGCAAGAAAGGAAAAACCATGACAGACAAAACAGCACTGTGTATGTGTAAAGCAAAAAAGGTCCGCAGAGAATTCCCTCAGAATTTTCGTTCCGTGGTGTTGGCAACAAATAATGAAAACGGAGAACCTCATACTTCTTATGCCACTTGTATTCACAAGGAATTTGGCGATGGAGATGAGTGCTTTTATATTCTTATCAGCGAGATGGCCCCGCATTACCAAAATATTCGGCAACATATGGAATTGAGCCTAATGCTCCTTGAAGATGAGCAAAGTGCCAAGAGTATTTTTTTTCGCAAACGGCTGAGTTATTACTGTAAAACCCATTTTATTGAAACGACTGAGGCCCTCCGGTCGGATTTTGTCCAAAGGCTGGGTCCGGCAGCAAAAAGTATGATGGAAATGGATTTTCACATTGTGGAGTGCCGCCCCCGGCGTGGGGGCTTGGTTTTGGGGCCGGGCATGGCTTACCGAATTCAGGGTTCGGTAATGACGCAAGATACCGGTAGTAAGAGCGGTGGGCATAATAGCCGCACAAAGCCAAACACATAGCCCGGACAGGGCCGAAGGGCTTTTATTAAATTCGCAGGAAGAGACCTAATGGAATACATACAAAAGGGTGGGATAATTAGTATTGTGCTGCTGGTAACGCTGTTTATTACCCTTAGCCTGGCTCTGGAACGCTGTATTTATTTTTGGCTGACGCGCACAAAGAAAACCCATTCAAAACCTGATACTGCGTCAAATTCTACAGCAGATGTCTCGGAAAAAAAGTCCATTCACTCTCAGAGTGCGCGCATTGCCGGCTTAGTTTCTAAAACGGCATATTTGCCCCCCGCAGTACGTAAGGATGTACTTGAAAAAGAGGGATAGCGCATTCGCCGGGAAATGCTTGGGCCACTCTGGATTCTCAATTTTATTGCTTCATCTGCCCCTTCTGCGGGTCTCCTTGGCACAGTTATTGGCTTAATCCGCACTTTTCAGGAAATGGCTGCAATGAAAGGTAATCTAAATGCCCAGAACTTATCCGGAGGTATTTGGGAAGCGATGCTCACTACGGCAATGGGGCTGACGGTAGCAATTCCGGCACATTTCTTCTTCAGTTATTTCCAAAGCATTGCCGACAAGCGATTGTTTTTGATGAGCTTGGCAACCCCTCCGGAGCCGGTTGCGGGGGAAATTGAGGCTGAAAGACCCCATTCTGTAGAGGTAGCCAACTATGGTTAAATTCCATCGAGCAGAGCAGATCCGGATGAGTCCGAATCTGGCACCTTTGATTGACGTAATTTTCATCTTACTGGTCTTTTTTATGATTACGTCCGAGTTCCAAAAGCCCGCGCTATCGCTGGAATTGCCGGTAGCTGAAGAAAACCCTGTGCCTAAGGAAGACGGCAGCCTCGTTCTGTCTCTCGATTCGTCCCGCAGAATTGCTTTAGATGGCCAAATTTTCCCTGTAGATAAACTCTATCAGATATTGGTGCAGAAAAAAAGTGAACAGCCAACACTTTCATTGATTCTGGCCATTGATAAAGACCTGACTTTTGATTCCGTGTTAGAGGTTCTCGCAGAAATAGAGAAAGCAGAGGTATCCCATGTTTATTTCCAACATGAAACGCCAAATTTTTAGCCTGATATTCACCGGCTGCATTTTTGCGATACTTGGGGTTTGTCTTGCCCGCATAGATCAACAAGCCCGTAATTCGGCAGAAATACCCAATAAAAATATCCGCTCTACTGTGCTTACCGGTTCTTTTATGTTAACGGCACCTAAAGAGCAAGCTATTCCCCTCGAACAAGTCCCAATAGCTCGAAATCATCGGGAACAGATAAAGACACAGAGTAAAGAACGGCCGACAGATGCCCGCAAAAGCCTTTCCGACCGGCAGGAATCTGCGGCGGAAACAACAGAGCCGGGGCAGAGCAACCGCTTGGAAACTCCGGACAAAATGAGGGGGAACACAGAAAATCAAGCCCCGCAAAATGTGCCGGACTCTTACAAAAGCCAGGTATTAATGCAGATGGCTCAAAAAAAAGTCTATCCATTTGGAGCACGCTTAAAGGGACAAGAAGGAGAAGTACTACTTTATTTGAATGTTGGAATTTCCGGAGAACTACAGGTACTTGAGCTGCGCAAGTCTTCCGGTTTTTCTTTTCTCGATGAAGCAGCTTTGAGAGCGGTAAAAAAGGCATCACCCTTCCCGCCGCTCCCCGGAAACACAACACAATTTGAGTTGATATTTGCCATGGAGTTCCTTTTAGCAGATAGTTAAAGGAATAAAATCTTTCTTTCGTAATTTTTTACGAATCATGCAAAGGAGTTATAGTATGAAAAATTATTTTTATTACATAAGTATTGCCGGAAGGGTAATTCTTATATTTCTATTATCATTTGGGTTGACAATGAAATTACTCTTGGCCCAGGAAGCAGGTGAGGAACCACTAAAAGCTCAGAATACTGACCAAAATCAAGAAGAACCCGGCAATATTCCCGACGGGGAGACAACTGCAGCTATCGAAAATAGAAGTAGTGCAGACGAACAAACAAATGTGTCAGTAAATGCAGACGAACAAGCAGATGTGTCAGTAAAAGATACAAACGGCACAGAAAAAAAGCAAAGTGACGTAGAAGTAGACCGGATTGTAGTCACCGGTTCCAAAACCGAACAAAGTGAGCAGGAAGTTGTCGCGAATGTTGAAATAATTGACAGTGAGCAGATTGAACAGATGGGAGTACAGAATCTGCGGCAAGTCATCGAAAATATTCCCGGTGCGAACATTGTCAAACATGGGGCCAGTGCAGCATCGCTTCAGGGGCTGGGAGGTGAGTATGTCAAGATACTGGTAGATGGCGTGGAAGTTGTCGGTGATAGCGGTAATGCTGTGGACTTGGATACTATCCCCATAGGAAATGCTGAACGAATCGAAATTGTGCGTGGCCCTTCTTCGATTCTCTATGGTTCTGAAGCAATTGGCGGTGTGATTAACATTATTACCAAAAAGGAACAAAAAAAGCCCATTTATTTAGAAGCCGCTCAGGAAGCGACTTCCGCCACAGCCTTTAACGGCAGACTTTTTACCGGTATCAACTTGGGACTCTTCTATTTTTCTGTTGCCGGCAGTTATGACTATGACGATGGACACAGGAAGACCGTTTACGATAGCGAAAACTTTTCGGAATCATACCAAAAATACGACCCTGCGACACGTACATATGTACCTGCGACCAAAAAGATAAAGCTGCCCATAGTGCATTACCTGGTACCCGTCAATTTTCTGGGGAGTATCAACCCCAAGATTGGTTTGCGGGGTGACATGGGTTTTCTGGAGCTGTCAGGGTTGTATTCAAAATTTTCGAATTCCTATACTTCTGATACAGAAAAACATACGGGGTCAAACACGGAAGCCAGACGTTTGGAAGCGGGTGTATCGGGTAAATTAAAAATCCAAGAGAATATCAACCTGGGAGGCTTTGCCCGTTGGAAGTATTTTGATTCCGGCGTTACGACAGGTCCCTACACCGATAAAAACAGTGAGACAATGGAAGACAATACTTTTGAAGATTTTGAAGCAGAAATCTATTATAACATGACGTTGTTTTCGCATCGACTGCTTTTTGGCTTGAATGGGAAACTGGAGACCCTGACCGGTGATAGCCTCGGGGGAGGAAATGAAAAAGCCGGAGTCTTTGCTCTTTATGCTCAGGATACCTGGAATTTGGGCAGCATCGACAAATTTTATTTAGCTTTTGGCGGCCGTTTGGATGTAAATCCGCCCTCTCGTACAGAAGATACTGTTTTAGTACACGCCACTCCAAAATTTAGCCTGCGCTGGAATCCTGCAAAAGAATTTAGCATTCGGGCATCCTATGGTATGGGTTACAAGACCCCAACACTCAAGGAGAAATACTATACGCTGGACCATAGTACCCGTGGATATAAAGTATTTGGTAATCCGGATCTGAAACCGGAGATTTCTCACGGCATAAATTTGAGTGTCAACTGGCAATTGCAAAAATGGCTGGAACTCGGCATGGGCGGCTACTTTAATTATCTGTTAGACATGATTGCGACTCGCCAGGAAAGTCAAGTAGGGCGGACTACAAACTATAAATACCAAAATGTGGATGAAGCCCTCACCGCAGGGGCAGATATTGGCCTCAAGATTTCTCCGGATTTTGGCTTGGGCTTTGACTTAGCATATTCTTGGCTGATTGTAGCCCAGGAAAAAACAGATGGTAAAACGGAATTTGTCGATATGCTGAATAAAATCAAGCATCAAGTCAAAGGTTCTCTCTCCTATCGAATCCAAGAACTGCAAACCCTGTTTCGCCTGGGATTTCGCTGGCAGGCCACCCAAGAATACCAGAGCGGCAGCACATATGCAAAAAATCTCCAGGATGAAACCAGTCCCGACCTGCTGCTGCTCGATTTTCGCATAGAACAGCCCTTGCCCGGCGGCTTTAAGGTCTATGGAGGGATTGAGAACCTGCTCCACAACTTGCATTTCGCCAAAGGTACTGAGGATGGCCGCAGCAGTCAGAAGGATTATTACAATCTACACGATGAGATTACCTTTTTTGCCGGGGTAAGCTACAGTAACTAAAGGGAACCCGAAAGCAAGCCTACTATGCCCCCGTTCTCCTCGCCATCAGTCTGAAAGAAGCCGTTAAAATGTATGTTGTTCACAGCAAAAGTAAACATTCTCCACAGACTCTTAGCGGCCTGAACGGGAAAGGCAAAGAATTTAGACAAGTTGGCCTATAGAAAAATAGGCCTTCCATGGCGGACAAAGGAATTTCCTGTAATAGTACAGAATCTGAAATGACAAGACAATACTTTATTGTATCACAAGGCTTTGCAGGAAAAGTTATTTTGCGGGAAAAACCCAGCCCGGTACGCCGTATAAAATGATGGGATTATGGAAAGCTCATCTTAATAAATACCCGGAAGGGTTAAAACAAGGAGAATAAACATTGTGAGAATGAACAATTTGGGAGTAATGAAATTTACTTTTAAATGCCCGGAAAGGTATAAAACAAGGAGAATAAACCTTATGGGAATGAGTAATTTAGAAGTAATGGAATTTATTTTAAAATACCCGGAAGGGTATAAAACAAGGAGAATAAACACGATGGAAATGAACGATTTTGGGGTAATGGAATTTACTTTTGCCGAACAAATGATAAAGTTGAATTATCTGGTATTTATGGCCAAATTTTATGCGATAGTGAAAAAAGAGTCCCAACTATCTGCCTACTTTCAACAAAATCCGGAGGCCTCCGCGATAGTTAAGGTTATTACGCCGGAAACAGCAAGCATGCTCAACGAAGAAATAGGGGTCCGCATAGAAATTATGCAGGAAGAATCTACAATTGCCCATGTATTTGATCATTTTCGCGATCTCAAGCACAACTATTATGAAGAATATGATACTTCACTCAGTGTTATTAAGTGTTCTTTAGTCGGCAATGCCTGCTAAAGATCCGAGATGCCTCCCATAACATGTAACTCGGTATCATACGTGAATACAGAGATATTCTGTTTTTGATATGGTTTTACATGTTATGATTTATTTTCTGTTTTCCATTGAAGACAAAAAGAAGGTTCCAACCTTAATTTTGTTGGATACACTTGCCAAAGCCTTGGGTGTGTCCATGCGAGATTCTTTTGAATGAGTATCCAAATACAAACCCCCCGGTCAAATGACCGGGGGGTTTGTATTTGGATCGCTAAGGAGGCCGTCTGTTTAGATGTACAAACTTCAACGGCTCTTTCAGTATCGGCCTTGATAAGACTTATCATCAAAAGAGATCTGTTCCAGAGCTTTGAAGATTCCTACTTTCAGGATAGATTCGCTATAAAGATAGTCTTCCTGTTTTTCAAATTTCGTTTCTGAATTACTAAAGAAACAACCTCCCGGATTAATCATCAGGTAGCTGTGTTTCATTAGTGAATTGTCTTCTATCTTGACATCCCTGACATTGACGACATTTTTGTGTCTTTCACAGAATCCTTTAAATTGGGCATCTAAAATCTCCTCAAGCTTACTTTTTGCTGTACTGCCCAAAACCCGAAGAATCTTCCATTTATCTACGCCAAAATCAGCTATCTCTTTTCGCATGTCTTGCTTCCAGTTATAACGGTTGACGACAGTATTCACTTTGACCTTTAAGTCATTGTTTATTTCTTTCCCCAATTTCAGTACCGCTTTCAAATCTTTTACAGAAAGCAATTCTGTATCCATAGCGCGACCAATCTCTTGATTGGCCGTATCATCAAAGCTATCAATGCTTATACCTATCACATCTAATCGCCGGGCATGAGTTCTCATAAACTCTTCGCTTAAGTCGTATCCATTGGTAATCAATGATACACTCAAACCCAAATCACAAGCAGTCTCTATTTTAAAACCTAAATACGGATCCAGAAGAGGCTCGCCTCCTGCAAAAGAAAGGCGTATAGGCTTCCCCAAGGACTTTCCTAATTGTGCAATTTCTTCGAGCAATTGCTTAGAGGACTCTCTATTTAAAGGCGGAACATTACCCCATTCTGCATAGCAGTATTTACAAGCAAAATTACACGTCTCTAAAACGTGCCAATTAAGGACAACTTCTCCATCTATATTACAGAGCCGATCAATGTTTCGTATTCCGGAGTCGAAGTCCCATTTAATCTTTTCGATTTTTTCCGAACCGATAGGGTAAGTTTCTTCTCCGTACCCACCCTGATAATTGGGAGGGATTTCAGGTCGAGATTTTGTTAGGTGATATACAAGGGATTGCCAGCGGCAAGGATAAACGTGGAGACGACAATCTCTTTTCCTCTCCGAGACAGCCGCCTGCTCTAGTGCGATCTGCTTAGAAGGATAACTTTTTTTATGGTTACCGTTGCAGCCCCAACAAAAAGGACACTGCGGAAATGGTTTTGGAAGATATACATTGGTCATAGAAGACTCCTTTACTTTTGGTAAAGGAGTCACCCCGCTAAAGGCACCACTAATGTAGTCTCATTGTAGAAAAAAAACAAGCCTAAAATATAAAAAAAGGCGAGAGGCTTACGCCTCCCGCCGGGAGTCCTTTAGCGGAATGACTCCGTAAACTAAAGGACACTAAAATTCTAAACAATTTCTCTTTTTTTTACAAGCGTTCTCGTAAGACAGGTAAGACATCATCAAATTGCCTGAAGTAACCTCGCAGCATGTCGACAGTCGATTCCTCGTGAACCATTTTATTACGACAATCAACTACATGATAAAGCTTATCTCTCAATTCCTCACCTATTAATTTTTTATCAGATAAATGTTTTATTACCTGCTTGGGTTTGGGTTCTTTCTTTTTAAGCTGATATTTTTCTGCAAGGGCCTTAAAGATTTCGTCCCAAATAGGGTACATATAGGAAGACCATAGTCGCATTTGATCTTCACCGGCATTTGATAAGTTTAGTTTCATTAGACTCTCAATTTTTGTAGGCAGATCTTTGCCAATAAGATCATCCGGGGTCAATTTCTGACTATTAAAAATTTTAAATATTCCAAGCCCGACCAAGGCACCGGCACTAAATATAGCCGCTTTTTTAACCAGCTCCGGACCTTTCCTGCCTGGCTCATTTGGCTCATTTTTTATTTCTTCAGGTTCTGTTTTGGACATTATTATCTGCCTCCCGTAATCTGCTCTATATTCCTAAATATCCATCTGACAAAATTCTTCAAGTCTAAGTGCGAAACTCTTGCCACGCCGGTAACCTGAATCCAAACTTAAGAAAAGCGGCAACTGAAACCAGACGCCCAGCCCAGCCAAAATGGCTCTTATACAGAATTAATACGGTAAAATGGGTTATAAGATACGCCTTTTCCATTCCCGGATATCAACAGATGATTCAACGTTGGACCAAAAAATAAGATTAGATTCTCCATTAGATAATAGCCAAGGGTCAATCGAAATCTTTGCATTCCATTCGTCATTGATTCTGTTGGGCCATGTCCCTCAACCCTGTCAGAGAGGTTCTCATAAGCAGGTATACTATCTATCCCAATACTGGGGATTCAGAACCCTCAGTCCCATTTTCAGTGCCATTCTTTGATCTCTGCTATTTTTCTGTTGTATTTGTTTTACATCATTCATTATAAATACACTAAGCCTTCATTTACAATCAGGCTCCTTACCAGCCAATCTTTAGCTATCATTCGTTTGCATGTAGAATATTATAATAAATTCTCCCAACAGAGAGTTCATTCACTAATACACCATCGAAATCGGCTATTAAGGAAAACATGCCATTGTTTGAAATGTACGAAGTTGCAACCTCAACTCTCTTACCGGAACCATTACCGGCAATTGTACAAACTTTCTTTAGGTACTCAACAATACAATAATAAGTTAGTGTAAAAATTTTTAATAATATACGTAACTTATACTATAAAAATAGAATAACTGTATTAAAACTTTCTCAAAGTTCAGGAATGATCTGCAATTATCTATTTTTCATTCTATTGTTGAGGGGGCACCTCCTTATAGCTTTCCCCCTAGTGGAGAACCCTTTGCCAGCATTCACCATTGCCGGTTAGACTGGCAACATTTCGGCACTCCGCCTGAGAACTCTTTTCAGGCTGTGTATAATACGCACGATCTTATCAGCCGAACAACTCCGAAAATTCTACCAGAGAAGTATTCGATTGCTTGAGTAGCCTCATCTAAATTTGCCAAGGCATTCTCTACGGTATCGCCCTGAGTTGTCATACCCGTTATACCCATTTCCGGGGTTTAGGGCCACATAGCTAACTTCGCGGGGATAGGTAGCAAAACATCCAGACAACTCCATTTAGGGCTTTTCGTTCTGTTCTTTTCCGGAACAGCCGTCCCTTTCTGCCCCGCCCTTTTCCTTATTCATTTTGCTTTACAAGCGAAAAGGGCAGAATAGAAAAAACTCCCGGCCAAAGGCCGGGAGTTTTTAAGAGTAACAAAGAGTAAGAAAAACAGGACTATTGGCAGCTGTACTCAGCTCTCTCACATGACAACAACTCTAATACTCTTGGTAATCTTGAAGTATAACGGCAATTTCGTCATCCCCTATATCTTCAATTTCATACGTCATTTTCACTTTATGAAATACTTCTTCAGAAAGATCTTCCTCGGAGATAAATAGCCCTATTAAAGATTGGAGATCATCACAATCACCGCCATTTGTAATTTTCCGGCAAACGTTATCATCAGAAAATAGAATCTTCAATGCATCTATCATCTTTATATTAACGATAGTAGAGTAAACGTTGGCACTTAACTCGTTAGGCCCCTTTGATATTTCATAGTAACTTAAGTCAGCGTCATATAGTGCATCACTAATAATATCTCCAGTCTCCTCATCAACATCGAAAAGCCCCTCGATATATATAGCTACTGCCAGAGCCAACCCACTACGTTGTTCTCGCTGCAACTCAAAGCAACCCAGAGTCAAAAGAAAGGTAAAGACTAACAGTGCATACATAAGCCAAGACCGGTACTTCGCAATCTTGCTCACCGGTGCAGGCAACACATCCTTATCCTCTAAGCAAGGTAACCCATCTTTTAATTCTCGTATAGTTTTGGAAAAACCCAAGACAATCTTAGGTGATTGAATAACTTGAACTTCCGATTTACTTGAATGAGACAGAACAATGACAGTCCGCCCTTCTTCTTTATCCTTTTCTGAATCTGACATCCAAGACTCCTTTATGTATAGAACTAATTTTGTAACTTATTAAAATAAAAAATCTTACCCTAAAGACTATTCTCACAAAAATTCTGAAAAGAGTATCTATCATCTAAGATATATCATTCTTATTCTTCCTAAGATTCTTTTTTTGATTTATAACATTAGGGAAACAGCACAAAAAGACAAATAGCAAAGAAGACATCACACTTTCGATAGCTAAGGAAAGTATCGATTTAAAGTGTACAAACTTTGATTTTACTTTCACTTTAAAGGGAGGTGATCCGGTCCCATCTTTCCCATTTTATTGTTTGAGGGCCACCTCATTGTGGCTTTCCCCCTGGCAGACAACCCATCGACAGCATCCCCTATCCGGGACATCCGGAACCCGAAGGGTACCCTCCGGCAGACAAGAGTGACTCTTTTGTACAACAAATCAGCCTGGACCCTAATTAATATCACCATCAGGATTCAGTCTTTGGCTCGCTCTTTGGTCCGATATCCGGCCAAGCGGAATTTGCTCAAGCGGATGCGCGCCAAAATAGCTCGAAATTGAAATTGATCTGAAGCCCCATCACCCTTTAGCTTCAAAGTTCCGATTTTTTGCCACTTTTGTGTTTCGGCCCTATATGTTTCCAGTTGGCATTTCAAAATCAGTCCCTTACTGCGAAAATTCATCAACACCAGAGCCTGTGAATAGACGTTATTTGCCGAATCATAATCCTGGGAGAAATACACCAACAAGTCGGAAGGAGCCTTTTTCACCCCGGTCAGCTCTTCAGACGGAAGCAACGTAAGACCGGGAAATTTGCGATTCCCCAAACGCTCCTTCATTTTCAAATCAATCCGTTGCCCCGGCTCAAGCGTTATCATGGTCTCTTTCCCCTCTCCCTGCAATGTTTCCACCACCGGAAGATCAATTACCAGCTCTTTGCCGTCAGCCAGATAAAAAATGCGGGAATTGGATACGGACTCTTGATCTTTAGAAGCGTCATCACTTCTGTCTTGCGCCCAAATCGGTACTGTCGTCAGAATAACATTCAAGCCCAACAATGCAAATATATACTTCTTCATAAGGGATATTGTACCTATAAAATCAATAGGGTGATAAAAAAGGCCTCAACTCCCAAAGGAATTGAGGCCTTTTTTATCAAAACATTACAGCAGAAATCTGCCAAAGTCAGAAACTATCAGCAGCAAAGTTTAGCTGTCACTGTCGCTGTCATTGGCGGTACCACCGCTACTGTTACTGTTATTATTGGTATTGTTGTTATTAACAGTAACATTCACTGCTCCGGAACCGGAAGCACCACTATTTTTCTTGATGATATTACCCGTAATCATCACTTTAGAAGGTGCCACAATCTTCAGAGTAATCATATTGACAAGAAGATTCCAAAAGCTGGCCTTTTGAACCAGTTTGATATTTCGGGCTGCTGTACCACCGGCTGCTTCAATTTCTTTTTTAATCGCAGCTTTTGTTACCTTATCTGTATTAGTTGCACTAATATTAAAAAGATTGATCCCGCCGGAATCCCCGAAAAATTCCACGGACGAGACACGGACATCTAAGTCAGAAACCTCACTGTAGCCCTCCGTATCAAAACCGTATTGTAAATTGCTATACTGGCTGGTAATACAACCGGAAAGCATCAATACCAAAACGGAAAGTAACCCAAAAACAAATTTGTTGCGCACAAAAGCCTCCTTTATTGCACATTATTTTATGAGAAGACAATATCTCTAAGATTTACAAAGTCTCCCCTACCCCACTTCAATAAATGAAAGCGAAGACTCTTCGCCACAAAACCAACCCGAAACCCAGTCCGTGACTACGTTGTTGCAACCTGAGTCTCTTAGCAGACAAGCTCTCAGACATCCTACAAACTCTCTTTGAATAGTCAATAATACAAGAATAGACTGGTTCAGAGATTTCTTATAGTGTACATAATTTACATTATCAAAATAAGATAACTGTATTCAAACTTTATCCGATTTCAGTATTCCCCTACTAGTCATCTGTTTCCTGTCAAACATAAAAAGGAATAAAGAAGACAGCATATTTTTGAGAGTTAGGAAAACTATCTGCTTTAAGTATATAAACTTAAATTTACCTTTCACTTTTGAAAAGAGCTGGGCCGGCCGCAGATTCTCCTTTTATTGTTTGGGGGCCCGACTTCCTTACCGGACAGGCCCTCCCGGACAGAAGAGACTCTTTTGAACAATGGAACAGTCCGGACTCATTCTCTTAGCATTCAATTAGAGGCAAGTCTTCAAGACATTTCGCTTCAATCAGCCGGAACCAGTCACTTTCATTTTACCCGTCTATGAATTTTATATCTTATGAGGGATTTTCTCCCCGCCGGCTCAAAAGAATCCCGGGAACCGACACCAACAATCCCGCAACCCAAATCATCGGAACAAACCAATGTCGATATCGACATTGGTTTGTTCCGAGAGGATAAGAAAACCGGATAACTCAATATAACAGAGAAAACGACTATCTCCGGGTACCCGGCCTAATTCCGGACACCTTATTTCCGGTAGTCTTTAATAAGCACTAATAGAAAAGACTTGTTCGCTACCGCCAGAAAACAAAGTATCTAATTTTGCATCAATAAAATAGACCTGGCTGCCCAGACTTGTGATTGTTGTCGGCGTGACATTTGCCGCAAGATCCTTGGTATCCAGTACGTTGACAGAATTCCATTGGTCTCCACTTTCAAAAACATAGAGTTTATTGTGCGACATGCCCGCAGAAATGTATAGTTTATTGTCAGCTAAGACAGCTCCATCCGCTCCAAGAATAGGGTTGGCCAGCGGGATGCGATGAATATCTTCCGGATTTTCTGTCGATACGCGAAATAATTCCCCGCTGTTATATTTCAGTACCACCAAATAACCATTGTCATAAATCAAGCCATTTAAAGAAAAACCTTCTCCTGACCAATGCTCCTCATTTCTCACAAAAATACTGGCTTGAAAGTCCCTGTCAACCTTATAAATGATGGGAGAAAAGCTGTCTGTAATGTATACATCACCGTTCGGGCTAATGACCATGTCATTAGCTACATGACCGCCTTCGTCACCGGCAAGTTCAGCCAAGTCAATATATTTAACAAAACCGGCATCTTTCAAACGGAAGATACCCAATCCGGCCATCTTTGCCGGTGTAGCTCCGGAATCACGCTTTTCACTAATGCCGGGGTCACCGTTAGCTACAAATACCAAACCTCGCGCAGCATCAACCTTAATACCAAAAGTAGATACCAGTGTCGGGTGCGTTGCCCAAAGTGTATAGTTGCCCTCCCAATCAACCTTGCCCAAGGTTCCCTTTGTCAGCGACGAGACCAGAAAACCGGAACCGTCCGGCAAAGCTGCAACCCCTTCAGGAAACAAATTCTCCGAAGTAAATATAACTTCAGAAGGTCTTGTAACGCTACTGGTACACGCCATAAATACCATTGAGGCTAAAAGTGGTATGCCTAAAAAGCCAATAAATTTTTTCATGATTTCTCCAATCCTACCTTAGAGGTATTTTAATATTAGTTAGCTAACTAACTAATATTAAAATACCTCTGAAAAGTGTAAGAGTCAAGTGGAATTTCTAAAAACTCCAATTCTATGCTCCGGCGCGTTCTATATTGCCGATGAACGTTATCCCTAAGTTCTAAAAATACAAAGAATTGTTCTTCCAACTCATCTCCCGGCTGTCCGCCCCATAATATGGAATGGGGGAGCTTCGCAAGAAAATAAAAACGAGTTTTTAGAAGTTTCCAAGTTTCATTGCGCAGGCGAAACTAACAGGGAGAGGATTCACACTGTATTTATTGACATAATCAAAGAAGAAGCAGGAATTACCCGCATGGATAAATTGGGTGAGCAGGCTCAAATACGTCCGGATACTGCAAAGTCGATTAATGGTAATACACGATATTTCGAATCGGCAGTTCTAATGATATAAGTCATAACTTTCTGCTTGAAATACCAAGTCAAAAAGATGCCGGATTGATCTTTGATATGGGGGAAATATGTAGGATTCTGTCCGCCCTAATTTGAGAAGAATCGCCTTTGGGTATACAGTTTCCCGTTGATCTCATTCATCCCAATCCATCTCAACCCGGGCTAAAGTTCTCGTTGCCCAAGACGAAAAAGACAAAGCATCCGGTAATGCCCCAAACTTTTTCAAAAAAACATGTGCTGAAAAGTAAGCAGAACCTCCAGAGCTCTTGTAGCATCACGGGGATAAATCATAGGTACCGCTGAGACCAATGGCAGAAAACCGAAAAGGCCGGTAATTATTTATAATTCGGGAGTTGTACTTTCGACAATTGCCGACAGATAGCTATAGGCACTGATTTTCCGGCTATCGCCGAATTCTTCAACCAGAGCTTCGGAAATTTTTTTGTCTACTTCCACAAGTTTGGGGATAAGTGCCCGCCCTTCTGTGCTCAAAGACACTCGCTGGCGGCGTTTATCCTTCGGGTCAGGCTCCAATACCAGCAAGCCCTTCCCCAACAAGTTATGTACCATAGAGTGAACATTGACTTTATCCAGAAACAAATGGTCGGCCAATTGTTTCTGGGATAAATTGCCATTCCATTCAAGCTGTAACAAGACCCCCGTTTGCGCAGGGCTAATATTATAAGGAGCCAAGGCATCCCGATACATCCGCACAACCAGACGTGAAGATTTAGTAATATAGTAACCAATAGAAGCTTGTTTATTCATATAGACTATAGAGCACTATTATAGATACGAATCATCCTTTTGTACAGTCCTTTACAATCGTGCTAAAAACTTGTCGATTTCGTTTTCATATCCACAATATAGCTGTTTTTTCGCAGCTTCATGACCGCGTCTGGTACGGATTCTCTTTGCCCACGAACAGCGGTTTATCCACTTCAAAATCGCCAATTTGAGGAGCATTGCAGATACTTGTTTTATCAAATCCTGTTTTATTATGCGTAGCTGTTGTTTGGCCGTAATCATTCTTGCGGCTAAGACTCCCCTTTCGGTTTTAGTGTCCACCTGCGAGTCCACCTGCCGCTGAAATAGCGCAGCGCAAAACCTCCGTTGATAAGAAAGACAAAAATAATAAATAATTCCCACATTTGCAGTGCCGATAACTTCCAAAGGTATAGTCCCAAGGCTCCTGCTATTAAAAGACCCAGTCGAACGGTCACGGAAACGACCATGACGGCGAAAGTATCCGCCGCACCATTGAGACCGCCCCGAAGAATTTCTCCCGCAGCATCGGCAAATAAATAGAGAGCGGACAACTGCAACATTTGGCGGCTTAATTGCAACAAGCCTTCGGGGTCAGCTACCTGCTCCGTAATAAACAGGTGTGCCAATAAACCGGGAGCCAAAGCAAACCAGAGGCTGATAAAACCGGAATACAATAAGCCCATGTACAGAATTAAGCGCATGTAGCGGCGGGCCTGAGTCAGGTTGCCGGCTCCGAGACATTGGCCCATCAGTGTGGCTGCCGCCGTACCAATGCCGGTCATGACAATAAAATTACACAATTCCCAACTGAACGTAATGGCCCCGGCCGCTGCTGCCAGCGGGCTAATAGAATAAAACATTAAAAGAAAACCGTTAAAGCAGAGCGTAGTCAAAAAATTCTCTGCCGCGCCGGGTAAGCCGAAACGCAACAGTTCGATATGGATAACCCGGTTTATACGCCAAGCCCGCTTCAAACGATATGGCCATTTTTGCCTCAGAAAACAGATAAACAACAAAAGGAAGACCAAGCCCTGTGCCGTAATTGTAGCTAAGGCCGCACCCTGAATGCCATCTCCCGGAAGATCCGTATCAAAAAATTTTGTGTGGAAAATAAACCAGTAATCTAACGGAATATTTAACAACAAACCGAACAAAGTCACTTTCAAAACCAGGCCGGTACGATTCGTTCCAATAAAGAAATTGCTCAGAGGAATCCGCAACAGGGTAAAGATCGAGCCACAGAGCAATAGCCAGCCGTAGTTCCATTCCTGCTCTACCAGCTCAGGGGCATGCCCCACCCATAGCAGTAATGAAGGTAAAAACTGCGCCAGTAGAAGCATCCCGGGATAGTAGAGCACACACCAGTACAGACCCTGCACGCTAATGCCCGCGCAGAGCGGTAGCTTTTTGCGGCCAAAATTTTGGGAGATCATGGGGTTGGTATACAGCAGTAAACCTGTCAGAGGAGCCTGCAACAACCAGTTGAGAACTCCGCCGCCCATGCTGCCCCCAAGCACAACTTCGCTATTACCGGAGGCATAATGCGCAAGAAAGACCCGGTCCACGAGCATCATTATGGTATCAATCGTATTTGCCAGGATGATGGGCAAAGCCAGCGAAAAGACCGCACGATATTCTTTTTTAGAAAACGGTACTTTGAACATAAACAATTCGATCAATCTATGCGGATAAAAAAAGATTCACAGGGAAGCCTTCTCCGGCAAGTCTTTCTGTCACAAATGATTCTTCAAAATATCCGGCCTTGTGCACCAATTTCAATACCGGACGGGAGAAATCCCGCATATCTTTCACCAGCGTCTCTTTACTATAACAGTCATTCATAATAATATCGATCTCACTGGCGGAGAAAGACAAAATCTCCCAACCCAGCATTTGCGGTAAACTACGGCTTGTTCCTTCAACAAAACCAGCAATTAGCAATAACTCAGAAGATTCTTCTGGAAACGAAAATTTCAAACTATCTAGCATTATCTCAGTCAATGCATTCCCCGAGATATCAGCAGCGGTTATTGCCCTAGGATCATCAGCAAAAATTTCTTTAAAGGGCCGTATAGAAGTATAAGCAAACGGGTTGCCATTCCTGCAAAGACCTTGCCTCCATCACAGTCAAACCATAACTCTCAAAACGGCAAGCATAACCGGAAACTTTTAAGTAAGGTAAAACCAGATACACGGCTTTGTAATTAAAGACGCAATGTTATTCTTCATTATCCAAAAATTTCCGAATCATTTTCTCAATACCACCAGGAAGTAATACATCAAGAGACCTATTCTCGGAAAGATAAGATCGCACTTGAGTAGCAGAAATCGGAGAAGGTTCTACACATTGAATACGACAGACCTCTTCTCCCAGAGTTGTCCATGCCGTTTCTTTCAGGTTGTCAAAATCATCTCGATAAGGAACGGCAAAAGTACGTTTTCGAGGTAGTATTTCTTTGTAAAAATTCCAAGCTAAGTCCAACCTTGGACCAAAGGACACGACTATAAATTGGGAAGGAAAACGGTCTCTTACTGCCTTTTGAAGCATTTGTACCCTAAGCCATAGAGGAAAGATATTTTTCTGCGGAAAATGATGTTTATTTACAACTTCTGTAAAAAAAGGTACCGGGCTTTTATTTACATCTCCTATCTTATTCTCGACAACAATAATCCAAAGGCATTCACACTGCAAAGCCATCTGTTCAATAGTAGATAAATGACCATTGTGAACAGGGGAAAAGCGACCTTCCCAAATAAGATTTTTATACTTTTTCATATTTTCTCCTTACTGTTTATTATCCCATGTATCAAGAATTTTTAGGGCTTTTTGCATAATTTATAACTGAGTTTCAAATGAAGAACCCGCTATATGAGGAGTAGGTAGAAATGATACTTTTTATTCAAGCACACTCACTTGAATGTGTCTCTTTTTACTGGTTATTTAATAAGGGATAAAAACAACTGCATACCAGAACTCTATATCAAGCTCAAGATTCCAAGTTATTGCAAGCTTATCATCGAGGTATGCTTCCATCGCCTCATAACTAGAAGCAGTTCTAGTTAAAATATCAAAACCATCAATTGCTTGTGTCTTCAACACGGACCAATCACCATAAACAGCTCTTTTAACCTTGCTAAACGTATCTAATATACCAAATAATATATAAATACCTCTATCATTTTTATTAAAACGATCAGTCCCATTCAAAAATCTACTTTTTGCTGTACCTGTTCCGGCAACGCGGTACCAAACTCCTCTGTCAAAACCATAGTCAGTTGCCCAAAGGTTCTGACCAAAAAATAATATCGAAAATAATAAACTGAACAACCCAATTTTAAAAAAACGCATACTACATCTCCTATAAAGTATATAAACTAACAAGTAAAAAAGAGTAAAGAAGACATCACATTATTTGATGTGTACTAAATTCCAACCTCATCATTCTGCTAAATTTGTCTTTAGCTATTATACAAATTTTTTATAGATGTTAAATGATTCAAAAGTAAATTAATTCAAAAAATTCTAATAATATATCTAACTTACGTTACAAAATAGAATAACCGTATTGAAACTTTCGCTGACCTTAGGAGTGGCTCGCAGTTACCTGTTTTCCATTGGACATAAAAAAAAGGCTTCCGAACCCAGGGGCCGGAAGCCTTCCATATCTACCCACCCAAAGCAGCCCAGCTTATTTATTGGGTTTCGGAGGACAATTTCCGCGTCCACCGCCAGACTTATTCCCCGTAGTTCCCGGCATATTGCCTCCGGGGCGGCCAGGTGGGCTTACTGGGCGATTGCCCTGATTTGTTTTTGCCATAAAAACCTCCTAAGGTTGTTATATTAAGAGTACATTACAATACTCCAAGATTTATAAATCAATATCTAAAAGACAGAAGAGAGGAAGGAGAGACACATTATTTGAAGTGTATAAGGTTCGGATCTGACCCTCTGCCTATACCTACTTTCAGTCACTATACAAATTATCTTCAGATATTCAATAATGCAAAAATGAACCAGTTCAAAAGTTTGAAGTACGGTGTCTAAATTGTAAAAACCTTAGATATATTCATGCCAGATTTTTTTAATGAATATCAAAACAGAAGTATCTCGGCACTTGACCGAGGTACTTCTGTTTTCTAAAAAATAAAAAAGAATGAGGAAGACATGACGCAATTATGAAAGTGTGCCATGTCTTCCGATGCCTTACTTGAACTAAATCAAACTAAGACTCGTTTCCCTCAGCGACTTTCCACAGTTCTTGAATAATCTTAGAAGCTTTAGTTCCTAATTCTTCATCACTATTATAAAACTCATCGTTCAAAACCCAATAATGAATCTCGTTAGAATTTTTAATTATTGTGCCCTTGTCCAAATTAAGTGCTTTGCGGGTTTCTTCGTTATTCAAATATTTGAATATTTCTTTACAGCGTTCTATATTCCAATGCTTTCCCGCATCCGTTATGTAAACATAAATACAGAGAGGCAATTTTGATTCTTCCCAAATTTCATCCCAAACCCCAAAGCCAATGACGATATTAGGTTGTTTTCCCTTATGATATATGCCAATGATACTTGCCTGTTCATTGTAACTTTCATAAGTTCCAATTGATTTCTTCCTGCATGAATATTCAACAGCCTTAATAATATTCATTATTTTCCAAACTGGAAAAAATACCTTTAATTCAGGAGCCATTTTCTTTACTTCACTTAAATCCATTCGAACCTCCGGAATGTCATAAATTTGATCTGCTACAATTTCTATAAATGATTTGATTACATATGCATCTTCAGATTCCAGCTTATCTCTCAATTTAGCCCTCAATTTAGTCAAAAGATCTTCCCATTTAATAATCTTATTATTAGAAATATTACATATATAACGATAATTATGTGGTATCAGAAATAAAATATCGTCATCCTTTATCAAAGGGTTTTCCTTTTTAAAATCTGCAATAAAATTTTTATATCTGTTACTTTGACTTACTTGTAGAGGAATATTTATATTTTTTTTCACCTCTATTAGAATAAGTTTTTGATTTTTAGTAAGCAGTACTATATCCGGTCGTTCACCTTCACGTTGCTTCTGGGTTTCAATTGATTTGATCTCAAGCTTAGAGATATCATTCAGTGCAGCACAGAGCAATTCACAAAATACTTCTCGCACTTGCTCAAAGCCTCCGATTAGATTCACAAGACCTTCTGTAAAACTATCTTCATTTTTAATTAAATTGGTAAAAATATTTTCTCGCATACTCTTCATTCCTTTTATTTTCCAATGCTTCTACATTTTTAAACGTACTCTGTAATTCCTTGCAAAACTCAATTATGGAATTAACTCTTTCTCCTTTATTTTCTTTTTCACGAAAGAATTTCTCCATCTTGCCTAGAGAGTAATCACGATATGAATTATCACCAGGAGTTATGAAAGATTGGTAATGAGCCCTCAGAATTTTATCAGCATTTTCTCTGATAATGTGAGTAGCCTTCCCTATTTCATTAAATATATATAATTCATAAATAGATTTTCAGAGTTGATTTTTATTAGAATTTGAATTGCATTTTATACAAATCCTAATACAGATCAATATCAATTATATTCATCCCAAAAAAATCAACACGCACAAAAAAACCGACTCATTAAAGTTGGTTTTTCCTTTAATACAAATGCATTAATATTAAAATAAAACAGAATAAGGAAAACGCTACATTGTTTCAAGTGTACGAAATTAGAACCTTATACTTCTATCAAATCTACCTCCTTATTATACAAATTTTTTATAGATATTAAATAATTCAAAAAGAAATAAATAAATTTTCAATAATATATCTAACTTATGTTACAAAATAGAATAACCGTATTGAAACTTTCGCTGACCTTAGGGGTGGCCCGCAGTTACTTGTTTCCCATTTGGACACACAAAGAAGATTCCAACTTTAATTGTGTTGAAGAAGTCTCGAAACAGAAACGCCCCGGTCAAATGACCGGGGCGTTTCTGTTTTCTAAAAGATAAAAGAGAGTAAGGAAGACATGACATTTTCGACAGCTAAGGAGGCTGTCTGTTTTGAAGTGTACAAACTCCATTGCCCTTTCACTTTGAAAGGAGGTGATCCAGCCGCACCTTCCGGTACGGCTACCTTGTTACGACTTCACCCCCCTCGCCGGACTTACCTTCGGCAGCGTTCCCCTTGCGGTTAAACTACTGACTTCGGGCACTCCCAACTCGGGTGGTGTGACGGGCGGTGTGTACAAGGCCCGGGAACGTATTCACCGCGTCATGCTGATACGCGATTACTAGCGATTCCAACTTCATGGAGTCGAGTTGCAGACTCCAATCCGGACTGGGACCGGCTTTTTGCGATTCGCTCCACGTCACCGTCTTGCTGCGCATTGTACCGGCCATTGTAGCACGTGTGTAGCCCAGGGCATAAGGGCCATGCTGATTTGACGTCATCCCCACCTTCCTCCGGTTTATCACCGGCAGTCTCGCCTGAGTCCCCAACTTAATGATGGTAACAGACAACAAGGGTTGCGCTCGTTGCGGGACTTAACCCAACACCTCACGGCACGAGCTGACGACAACCATGCAGCACCTGTATACGGGCTGCCGAAGCAGCCGGCATATCTCTATACCGTCCCCGTACATGTCAAGCCCTGGTAAGGTTCCTCGCGTATCATCGAATTAAACCACATGCTCCACCGCTTGTGCGGGCCCCCGTCAATTCCTTTGAGTTTCACCGTTGCCGGCATACTCCCCAGGCGGTACACTTAACACGTTAGCTCCGGCACTGATCCCCCCTAATCCACAAAACCTTTGCAGATTCGGAGGGACCAACACCAAGTGTACAACATTTACGGCGTAGACTACCAGGGTATCTAATCCTGTTTGCTCCCTACGCTTTCGCGCTACAGCGTCAATTCAGAGCCAGAAATTCGCTTTCGCCTCAGGTGTTCTTCCTGATATCAACAGATTTCACCCCTACACCAGGAATTCCAATTTCCTCTCTCGAATTCTAGTTCATCAGTTTCCAACGCACCAATACAGTTAAGCTGTATGATTTCACATCAGACTTAATAAACAGCCTGCACGCACTTTACGCCCAATAATTCCGAACAACGCTCGCTCCTTACGTATTACCGCGGCTGCTGGCACGTAATTAGCCGGAGCTTATTCATGGGTTCACGTCATCCAAAGACCATTTCCTGCCTCTGTTATTCCTCACCCATAAAAGCACTTTACAACATCTCTGCCTTCATCGTGCACGCGGCGTCGCTCCGTCAGGCTTGCGCCCATTGCGGAAGATTCTTAGCTGCTGCCTCCCGTAGGAGTCTGGGCCGTATCTCAGTCCCAATGTGGCCGGTCACCCTCTCAGGCCGGCTACTTATCGTCGCCTTGGTGAGCCTTTACCTCACCAACAAGCTAATAAGCCGCAGGCTGATCCAAAAGCGAGGCCCGAAAGCCCCTTTCCCGACAGTACAAAAACTGCCGGATTATTCGGTATTACCCCATGTTTCCATGAGCTATCCCCAACTTTAGGGTACATCACCTACGTGTTACTCACCCGTTCGCCACTCTCAACAGGCCGAAACCCGTCTACCGTGCGACTTGCATGCTTAAAACGCGCCGCCAGCGTTCGTTCTGAGCCAGGATCAAACTCTCCATTATATAACCGGCCGAAGCCGGCAAAGTTTATCCTTTTTCATGACAGGCATCCTTGCAAACCGAAGTTACACAAGAACGCACTGCACAAGCGTCATGTCTTCCCTACTCTTCTCTATGTCAATGAACTGCACCAAGCATGGCTGCAATGTGTGCGGTACTATAGTCGGATCTTATTTCCTGTCAAGTGCAACTTCCAAAAATCTGTGTTATTGCCGTATTTTATTGATTATTCGGACATATCTATTTACATTACCAATAAATAAAATATTAAGAGGAACGAGCCGGGCAATTAGATCTGCGGCAAAAAAGGGGGGGGTGACACCGGCAACACCGGCAAAGATTTAGGCGGATGCCTGCGCCGGATTCGTACCGGTAACCTGAAAATGAGCCTCGCGCCGGCTCAAATTCACGCTTTTGAGCTGAACTTCCAGCTCTTGGTTCAAAGACAACGCCTGCCTGGAAAAAATTACCGTTTCGATGCCAACTTCCGGAAGGCTGCACAGAGCCCTGCAACCCGAATTCGGCCGCGAGCCTCCTCCCTGGTCCCGCCCTCCCCGAACATCCAGGACGATAGCTTTGTACAAGCGTTTTTTGCCCTCTTGACGTAAATACAGCATCTGCCAGTGCTGCTGTGAACAACGCTGAGCTGCGTTCACTCGACTAACCTGCATTTCCGCTTGCGCTGTACAATACAATAATTCATCCGTCTTCAGGGGCCGCACCGGGCGGCCCTCGGCCTGCAACAAAAAAGCGTGCAATTGCTGATGGGTCAACAGGTCAAGATAACGGCGCAGCGGACTGGTACCCCGCGTGTACATCGGCACGCCGATGCAGGAGTGGTGCTGCGCTTCACTGCGCACTGTGCTGGGTGACATCGACTTGCGGGCCAAAAACATATTCGCCATCGAATCGAGCGGCGGCAGAACATCTTTAGGAGGGGCCTGGCACAGGAAAGCAATAGGCAGTCGACGCTCATGGGCAAATCGGGCCATACCGGCACCGGCCATCAACATGGCCTCGGCCACCAAGTCACGCGAAGGCGTGTTAGGCAAAGGTTCGACTTGGATCGGATCGCCGGCCACCACCTTTGTGTTATACATATTAAAATGCACAGAGCCGTTGCTCCGGCGCGACTGCTCGTGAGCCTGACAAAGATTGCGTATCTGCTTCAGTGGGTGCGATTCATCCTCTGCCAGCAATCGGTCCGCCTGCCCGTAGCTGATGCGCCGGACCCTGACCCATGAACGACAAAGGTCCAGCACTTCGACCGTAGGTCTCAGCCCGGAGGAAGACTTACCCGAAGACTTATCTAAAGACTCTTCGGAAGATTTATCGGACAAGGATCGGGCCGCTTGCAATTCGGATGGCAGGACACGGACTTTGACCGACAAGGCCATGCTGACCGCTTGCAGCCCCAAACCCAGAATTTGCACCAATTCTCGGGGCAACATGGCCGAAACCCCTTCCGGGGTATAGACTGTAGCACCACGCTGCATGGATTCATTGGCCAGTGGGCTGCCAAAAGGCAGCAGACTGGCAGGGTCGGCAATGTGGACCCACAAGGCAGCATCATCTTCCAGGCTGACAGCATCGTCCGGGTCGGTGCTCCAAGGGTCATCAATGGCCCAGGAACAAAGCCTGGTGAGATCGCGCCGCCCCCCGCAGTACCACAAGTCACCGGCAGAATTCTCGGAGCCCGGGCCGGGCCCGGCAACAATCTCCGCATCAATGTCTGTATCAACCGGAATCGCCTCCGAAATCGTAGCTGCTCCCGTCCAAAAATCCGGCTTTGCAGTCTCACTCAAATCCGACTCCGGCAAATCCTGTTCCGGATAGCGCAGCACCTGCCCGGAACAGAACTGCCCGACAACCTGCTCCAAAGCTTGCAATAATGCCTTCGGCACCCCTTCCTGCAAGGACGAGTTACCGTTCTCCGGCTCTTCCGAGTCGCAAAGACCGAGACCATTTAACGCGGCCCGATAACCTTCCCACAGTTGCTGCCATTGTGGTACCAGTACCTGCCCGTCTCCGTCCAACTGTTCCGGTTTGGGAGCCTCCCCGGCAACCCGGCTGCGGCGCAAATAAGGGTTGAGACGCTCATTCCACAATTGCTGACACAGCAGCCATTCGTGAGCATTTTCCGGGCAGGACTCCAGCTTGATCTCCCGAAACAGCCGGCAACTCTGCTTCTCGCCATAGGCGATAGCTTCAATCTCTTCAATGAAGGGTCGATCTTCGTCACTATATTGGCCATCCCGGTAATGCCGGTAGAAATTCTGCCAACGTTCAGCCTCCTGTTGCTTACGCTGTTTGCGCTCCAACTCTTCGCTGACATCCTCGCTGCTGCGCACCATAATCTCATCGGGCCGACCCTTAAAGTAAGGAGTCTCATTAATCAGGCAAAAAGCGTTATATAATTCACAAGGCCCCGAACCGGAAAATACGGCTTCGGCCAAGTCGACCAAACTGCAACCGGACCCCATTTCGCGGAGCAGCTTCCAGCCATCTTCCAGCTCCTCACGGCTGAGCCTCCGGGTTAGCTCTCCCAGCCGGTTAATAGCGGAGGAAGCATTGCCAATACTGCCGGAAAGCAGTTGGATGTCTTTCAGCCTCACGCTGACTTTCTTATTGCTCTCGGTTTGGATTTGCAGTTTGACCTGCTTCTTTTCCATGCTTATATCGCTGACAATAGCCGCCTCGCTCCGATACAAAGCAAACGAACCAATTTCCAACTTCGCTTCAGGGTGAAGACGCAATGAATCTTCGTCAAAATTTCCGAACATAGGGCCGATTGTATTGGCAATTCTTTGTTTCGGCTACTTCGGCCCGGCTCGGACTACCGGAAATTTCCGGACGACTCTTAAACGGCTCTTGAACAACTATCGGACAACTATTGAGCCACTCTTAGGAAAGAGCTTTGGCAGTCGGTTGGAATTCCGCCGGAAGCTCCTTATAATCAGTCCAACAAACATAAACAGATTCGAAAAAGGCGGTATTCATCTGTATGAACCGGATTCCCCACGTTATCCTCATTCTCCACGGGCTCCGAACTATGACGACTGTATCGGAACCGGAGTAACTCCATGCAGGAATCGCTTGCTAACTTGCTGACCCAATACGCTGCGATAGCACCGCTAATTGTATTTCTGGCCTTGGTCATAGCGGCATTTAACATACCCATTTCTGAAGATTTGACCGTAATTGCCGCCGGAGCGTTCATCGCCGCAATGGCCTCCCATCAGACTTCGGGGATTTTACGGCCAAGTATTTTGATGCATGTGGCCCTGATTTCCGGTGCCGTTAGCGGCGACATGGTTTCTTATGCCATGGGCCGCAAAATTGGCAGACCCTTGCTCGAAAAACGATTCTTCCGGCGGGTGATGCCACCACACAGGTTGGAATTCCTGAGCAGGCATTTTGCCAAGCACTCCGCCCTGACTATATTGCTTGGCCGCCTGATACCCTTTGGTATACGCAATGCCATTTCCCTGTTTGCCGGAATTGCCCGCCTGCCCGCCTGGAAATTTCTGCTGCTGGATACAATTCCCAGTTCGTTCAGCATCTCGATCATCTACTTCCTCAGCAGGCACTATAGCCACCATCTGTTGCAAAATATACGTACCGTTCAAAAAACCCTCCTGCTGATTTTGCTGCTGTTCATCGGCTACATGGCCTTTCGCATATATTCCTCGGCCAAACGGAGCCGGGCAGCCTCCCCTGCCCGGCTCAACAAAGAAACCCGCCCGCCCGGTGTCCATACCGGCGTCCATGCCGATGTCAGTCCGGAGCGCGGGAGTACAAATGACCGGAGCATAAACAGCATCAATACAACAGAGGAAAATGAGCGTAGTCCCGAAAGAAAGACGGGGACGACCGAGTAGGCAGTTTTTGGAGCTGCCCGGAAAAACGGGCCGGAACAAGTTGAGCAAAACCGGCAGCCTGCCTACACTTTTAGGCACGTCATAAGCAACGTTACGCATCGGTGTGCCGATGCCTCAAGCGTTTAGAGGGGACATGACAATGGCAACGGCAACGGCAACGGATGTGACGAATGGCCCCGTGCATTCGTCAGCGGACGAGTATCCGCACTTGGAAGAACTTGTCCTGCATCTGGACGGGGAATTACAGTGCAGCGAGTTTCGGAGCGTGGACAGGTCCCTAAATGGGCTGCAAGTCGGCGATACCCGATGTCCCGCAGGTCACATGGGTCAAACCGGCCAAGTGCGCCGAGTGCGCAAAATCGCCGCCGCAGTAGATGCCTCTCTGGAAAGTTTTGAACGCGCAGCTGATTTGGCTGCGGATTTGCTGATTGTGCATCACGGTATTTTCTGGGGTCAGTGCGGCCCTGTTGTCGGGCCCGATTATCAACGTATGGCTTTTCTGACGGAAAAACGACTGGCTCTGTACGCCGCCCACCTGCCGCTGGATGCCCACATGCAGTACGGCAACAATATCCACTTGGCCGAACGTCTTGGCTTGCAGGATATTTGCGGTTTTGCATCCTACAAAGGCCGCAACATCGGCTGCGCCGGCAAATTTGCCGAGGCGCAGAGCATGGATGATGTTTGCCAAGCTCTCGATGCCCCGGAAAATGCCCTGCGACTGGAATTTTCCCGCAAAGGGAAAGCGGAGAGTATCGAGACGGTGGGCATCGTTTCCGGAGCCGGAGCCTTGGCCATCGGTGAAGCGGCCGCCAAAGGCTACGATTTGCTACTGACCGGAGAGATTTCTCACCAGCACTACCATGCGGCGAAAGAACTGGGCCTGAGTATTTTAGCCATAGGCCACTACCGTAGTGAAATGGGGGGGGTCATGCGTCTGCTGGGAATGCTGAAAGAACACTACCCTTCCATTACTACGGATTTTATTGATCTGCCCACCGGGCTGTGACAGGTAAGGTTTGAGCCCATGACAAGACAGGACAGGCCGCAGGCCGAAATCCTCCAAATAGTAAAAGGTGCCAAAAATGCCAAAGGTTCAAAGAGCCTCAAGGGCATAAATGGCGCAGGCAAAATAAAGACAGCCGGAGGCTCCGGAAATTTGACTGGCGATACGAGGCTGCGCCGGTTGGTCTTCCTTTGGACCTTGGGTATTATTTTTGTCGACCAACTGAGTAAATACTACATAGTGGCCAACGTGCCGCTCAATGATTTTCACAACCCGTATTTCAGCATGTGGAATGGCTATCTCAACATCATTCATGTGCGCAACCCGGCCATCGCTTTCAGCATAGGCAGCGGCTTGCCGACTATTTTAAAAACCATACTGTTTAAGTTCCTTCCGCTGATTGTCCTGCTGTATATAACCTATATTGTGGCCAAAGACAGATACTTACATAAAACCCAACGCGTTTGTCTGGCCGTAATTATCGGTGGGGGCGTGGGCAACATGATCGACCGATTTTTTCGTCCTCTGGGCGTAGTGGATTTTGTTGACACGGACTTTATAAACATCGATATCGACTGGGCGATTTTCCGCTACAGCATGTACCGCTGGCCAACCTATAACGTTGCGGATGCATCTGTTTTGGTTGGCATGATTATTTTAGTCGTGTACACGATGTTCTTTATTTCAAAGCAAGAACGCGCCTTTCTGCTGGACCATGTCGGGCAAGTGCGGCCAGAGTCCCAAAAGTCCCAAGATCAAAATGCGCAAAAGAATGCGCGCAAGAAATGAGAACCGCAATAGAATAGCAACATTGATATAGGCCCAAATACGGAAGCGAATCGGCAAAAACCGAGGCGAATTGATCCGGGTAATGAAAAGGAGGTTTGACTGAAGGAAAACAACATTTCAGCAAAATAGATTTTATTTTCTGTCAGGAGGGGAAATGAACAGAAAAATAAAATACTTATTCTTTTTGGTTAGTTTTATTACAACCAATACCGCCATCTTAATCTTGATGGTGCCGGGTTGTATCACACTCTGTGAATTCGTATTTTCTAAAATTCAGGTTGCGTCCGGGATTCGGTCTTGGAACACGTCCGAGGCCCTGTTTTGGGGTAGCAGTATTGCCAATGTCTTGGGCCTTCTGCTCGGCGGAGCTATATCAGTGGCGATATACTGTAAACTATACCGTTACGCAGAAGAGAAATGGTATATTCATCGAATTTTTGATTTCAGTCGGAAAAATAGTTTGGGTCCGTAGCAAACATATAGAAAAAGCATACCGAAAGCATTTGGATCCACAAAAAAAGAAAGGGAAAACAAAAAAGAAAATAAAAGGCAGAAGAAACAGGTACATCGGACATTCCGATCCTTCTTCTGCCTTTTATTTTTTGCGTACTCTTTTGCCTATTTTTTGCTCACTCTTCGCTTACTCTTTGCTTTCCATCTCCAACGATTCATCGTCTTCGGGCATATTTGCCTCCGCTTTTTTCGGCACTTTCTTCGCCGCAGGGGCGGTGCCCTTGCCCTCGTCCACAGCCTTCGTTTCAAACAGCTTTTGGCGCACAGCAGTTTCGAGCCCCGCAGCCAATTCCGGATTTTCGGAGAGGAACTGAATCACGTTATCCCGGCCTTGGCCGATTTTTTCCTCGCCTTTTTCGGTGATGCGGGAAAACCAACTGCCGCTCTTCTTGATCAATTCGCACTTTAGGGCTGCATCTACCAGGCAACCCAAGGCCGAAATGCCTTTGCCAAAGATGATGTCGAACTCACACTTGCGGAACGGCGGGGCCACTTTATTCTTGACCACTTTGACGCGCACGCGATTGCCGTAGGCCTCATCGGTTCCTTTGGACAGGGTTTCTATGCGGCGCACGTCCAGACGTACGGAACAGTAGAACTTCAGAGCGTTGCCCCCGGCCGTAGTCTCCGGGCTGCCGAACATCACCCCGATCTTCATGCGAATTTGGTTGATAAAAAACACAATGCAGCCGGACTTGGAGATATTGGCCGTCAGCTTGCGCAGGGCCTGACTCATCAGGCGGGCTTGCAATCCCACGTGGGAATCACCCATTTCGCCGGTGATTTCCGCACTGGGTGTCAGAGCCGCGACCGAGTCGATCACCACCAGGTCCACGGCACCGGAACGCACCAAGGTATCGGCAATTTCCAGGGCCTGCTCGCCGCTGTCGGGTTGAGAGACCCAGAGGTCTTCAATCTTCAGACCCAGCTTCTTGGCGTACTGCGGGTCGAGGGCGTGCTCCGCATCAATGAAAGCGGCGGTTCCGCCCTGCTTCTGGCACTCCGCGATGGCATGAAGAGTCAAGGTCGTCTTCCCCGAAGACTCCGGGCCGTACACTTCGATGATGCGGCCTTTCGGATAGCCTCCCACCCCCAAGGCCTCGTCCAGCAGTATCGAGCCGCTGGGAATCACTTCGACTTCCAGCTTCTGGTCTTCGCTCATGCGCATCAGCGAACCTTTGCCGTACTGCTTCTCAATTTGTTCCAGGACCACGCCCAAAGCCTTATTCTTTTCTTCTTTCGTTTCCAGGCTGACCACACTCTGTATTGCTGCTTTTTTCGCCATGCTATACTCCTGTCGTTCCTTATTTGGGCACTCCGCCACACCTGGTAAAAGGCCGATTTTCATAAAATCAAGCGATAAAACCGAGCGATAAAATCAAACGGAGAAACCAGGCGGAGAAACCAAGCGGAGAAATATAGAGCTTTTTATCGTTTGGTGCAAATGACCCCGCCGGGCTTGTGCGGAAACACCCGCCCTCTACTCGCTTATGATTTTTATATGATAGACAACCTCAGTGGTTGACTGCTGTACCCCGCTCCAGTAGTCCGCTTGGGTCACCTTTCTTTCGGGGGAAGCTATAAATACAGTAGAAGCAAGTGTATTGGCATCCAGTTTTAAAGCATAGAAATATACTCCCGATAGTGCAGTTCCACAACCGGAAATGCCGCAACCTCCTCGCAGAGTATTATTCTCATAATAATTGATAGGGCGATTTGGTTTAGCTGTATCAGTTGCATAAGGGATCAGCATAATTTCTTCGGGTTTTCGTTCTATTTTAAGAGGTACTGCTACAGAAATAGCTATTCTTTCAGACTCTATTACTTTCCGGTCTGCAGAAGTAAGTACTACAGTTTTCACCAACCCTCCCATATAGGCTATAAGCCCTTCTGAGCCTGTCTCTCCGTCAGAAAAAGATTTGGTGGTAAAAGTTTTTTCCAATATTGTATCTTCGTCATACACCCTTATTTTGTAAGACGTGTTTTCCTGCAATATATCGGTGGTTTCAAAATTCGTATCGCTGGCTGTAGCTTCGTCAACAAACGGAATATCCGTGCTGCCGGAGGCAAGCTCGTACGCCGTGCCCTCGTGCAGGAACATAAACACATCTCTGGACTTTTTAGCCGCTGTGAATTTTCTGGTGATATAGCCTTTTTTTGTTTCTGCCTCTGCCTTGGAAGGACTGCTGTCCGTTGGCGTTAGGAGGAATCCTATCGTTTTGTCTGCGGACACATTGAGGTCATTTACCGTAAAATGAACGTAGTGCAGGCCCGAATAATTGACTGTAATGGATTTTGTGGGGCTCGGTGCCGCAGGCGGATCACTGGTTTCGGACAGCGGTACGCAGCCGGACAGAACCAAATGAATAAGAAGAATGGAAAAAAAGCAGAAAAAGGAGAAAAACGGAAAGAGTTTAGCAAGTGTCGGTTTATTTAGCCCTAAAAAAAGATAAAATGACTGTATATATATTCTAGTATTGGTATGGATATTGGATATTGGATATTGGATATTGGATATTGGATATTATACCGTTTGGTCGATCAAGAGTCAACAGTGCCTTTTGATATTTCATAAGGAAATTCCTCCAAGATATTTTGAATTTTATCTATTGTATATTCATTTAGGGCGAAGTGCAAGGGGGTACAATTTACGGAAGGAGCAGCCAGCCGGGTAGAGTCTCCCTCCGGTGTTCCCGCACAAGTCCGGCGGGAACACCCGCCCTCTACTCGCTTATGATTTTTATATGATAGAAAACCTCAGTGCGTGACTGCTGTATCCCGCTCCAGTAGTCCGCTTGAGTTACCTTTCTTTGGGGAGAAGCTATAAATACAGTAGAAGCAAGTGTATTGGCATCCAATCTTAGAGCATAGAGATGCACTCCCGATAGTCCCGTCCCACAACCGGAAATGTTGCAACCTCCTCGCAGGGTACTATTCTCATAATAACTAATAGGATTGTTTCGTTGAGACGCATCAGTTGCATAAGGGATCAACATAATTTCTTCGGGTTTTCGTTCTATTTTAAGGGGTACAGCTACAGAAACAGCTATTTTTTTAGACTCCTCTACTTTCGGGTCTGTAGAAGTAAAGACTATAGTTTCCACCAATCCTCCCATATAGGTGATAACCCCTTCTGAGCTGGAATCTCCATCAGAAAAAGATTTGGTGGTAAAAATTTTCTCCAATATCGTATCTTCGTCATACACCCTTATTTTGTAAGACGTGTTTTCCTGCAATATATCGGTGGTTTCAAAATTCGTATCGCTGGCTGTAGCTTCGTCAACAAACGGAATATCCGTGCTGCCGGCGGCAAGCTCGTACGCCGTGCCCTCGTGCAGGAACATAAACACATCTCTGGATTTTTTCGTCTCTGTGAATTTTCTGGTGATATAGCCTTTTTTTGTTTCTGCCTCTGCCTTGGAAGGGCTGCTGTTCGTTGGCGTTAGGAGGAATCCTATCGTTTTGTCTGCGGACACATTGAGGTCGTTTACCGTGAAATGGACGTAGTGCAGGCCCGAATAATTGACTGTAATGGATTTTGTGGGGCTCGGTGCCGCAGGCGGATCACTGGTTTCGGACAGCGGTACGCAGCCGGACAGAACCAAATGAATAAGAAGAATGGAAAAAAAGCAGAAAAAGGAGAAAAACGGAAAGAGTTTGGCAAGTGTCGGTTTATTTAGCCTTAAAAAAAGATAAAATGACTGTATATATTTTCTAGGCTTGGTATGGATATTGGATATTGGATATTGGATATTGGATATTGGATATTATACCGTTTGGTCGGTCAAGAGTCAACAGTGCCTTTTGATATTTCATAAGGAAATTCCTCCAAGATATTTTGAATTTTGTCTATTGTATATTCATTTAGGTTATTTAGCAAGGGGGGGGCCAACCGGACTCTACAGCCACATACAATATCCCGTGAAATTTGCCTAAAAAGGAATGTTGTTTCCCGGCAGAGGGGTTGGACCTTATGTCTGAACCTTGATTGTCAAGGGTTGGCGGATTACCATGATTACAAACATTTCAAAATCAGATAATCAGGCGAATCAAGCACATCAAGGTTCAGACTACCATGATTATAAACGTCCGACAAGCCTCGCAAAAAAAATAAGCTATTCTAAGCTGTGTTTCCACTCAATTTCTTGCGTTTGATTGCTTCTCTCAATTGCCTGTTTGATTACATCTATAAAAGTATCAAAGACTCTTCCCTTACCGTCTAAGTCAATATATTTTTTATCTATTTTATTTAACCTTGCTTTGATAACAATAGAACTTGGGAATTTTAGACTTCATAATTTTCTGGTCTGTTGTGATAAATTCTAAATGATTTTCTATGGCCTGACTCATTAACATACGGTCAAATGGGTCTTTTGTCTCACACCCACTCGAAACGTCTGCAAATATTTTTATTGGAGTCTTTTGTAAAGGGATAATTCTTAGTTGACCTTCAACAATTTCGTCTAGTTTATTAAAGTCAGCATCCGACATTACCAGCTTATTTGTCTTGTTTTTATTATCTTTATGGCGTTTAATAGCTATTTCCCAAAGTGATACTGCGCTTAAATAAACGGGAATGTCGGGCCTTTGTAAAAATTTTTGCAGCTCTTGTACCATTGTGCCTTTAGCCCAGTAAAGCAGAGCACAGGTATCCAGCAGATAGGCCTTTGTGGCCGTTGGCCGGCTCACTGCTCCAACCTTTGCCACGTGCCGACAGGCATTTCTTCGTCAAAGTCCTCGGATATTTCAATATCGGGAAACTCACTGATATTTCGGTAAAGTTCGCCTGTATTCCGGTCTGTTTTGTGAGTGGTCAGCAAATTGCGAATATCTGTTATTTCCTCGAGGTCGGGCGGTACATCCCAGCTTTTTATCATTTGCTGACGTTTTTTTGCGTTAGGCTTTCCGCTGTATGTTTTTTTTATATCTTTAGAAATCAATTGGTAATCTGCTAACGTAAAAATAATACATTCCAGCGATACCGGAAACCAATGATATAATGTATGTAAAGCTTCCTCCAGTTCTGATCTTTCAATTTGAGGACTCTTTTCGTCTAATTGCAATACTTGAATGATTTCCTGCTTGCTGATCAGCATGGATCCGGCAAATTTATCGGCGCAGTCTTCCCCGTCTCCGGCAAGTAAATGGTACACTTCGTGAGCGATAGTAAAGAATCTGCGCCTGGGCGTAGCTGCTTTTTCCGAAATGATAATGATAGGGTAATCAGTCTCTTTTTCCGGTATAAAACAGAGGCCATCACGAGTCTTTATTCCTTGAAACAGCTTTTGGGGAACACAAAAGAGCAGGATACCATTTTGGTAAAGGAAATAACTGATATTTTGCAGTAAAAACGGATGGTCGTGTTTGATCCTCTGGGCTGTATTCTGGGTGTGTTCCTCTATCTGTTCTAATTCGTTGGCGCAAGGTATTTTGTATTTCCCCTTGAATTGTTGGAACCTCTGAGAAAAATCGGGGGGCAAACGCTGCGTGACTTTTTCCAATTCTTCGAGGCTAATAAAGTCTTCAAGCCGACATTCTCTTTGAGCTATAGCTTCCGGTTTTAAGATAGAGGCCGGTAGCTCGTCCGCTTTCTGTTTCGGCGGATCATGCCATGTTTGTCTGAAAGATTGTTTTGCCATAATCTCTCTCAAATTCGAGTAATATCCCCTGAAATTTGCCTAAAAGGAGTGTTGTTTCCCGGCAGAGGGGTTGGACCTTATGTCTGAACCTTGATTGTCAAGGATTGACGGATTACCATGATTACAAATGTTTCAAAATCAGATAATCAGGCGAATCAGGCACATCAAGGTTCAGACTACCATGATTATAAACGTCCGGCAAGTCTCATGATCTCCGCGAGACTTAGATTCCTGCCGGCCACTTACTTCCGGAATACAAGCAATTGCCGGATTGCCGGGGGCTGGTGGTTAACAAAGCAAAAAGCAACTGGTGTAGTGCCGGCCTTATTCACTCAGCACTAATACGGTATCGCATAGCTTCTCCAAGGCCAGATGTTCATGACTGATAAGCAGTAAGGCGCAACCTGTCTCACGGCTGACATCGACAATCAGACGCAGGGTCCGGGCCGCAGTAATTGGGTCGAGCCGCGAAGTTGGCTCGTCGGCGACCAGCAGACGCGGGCGCAACAACAGGGCGCGCAGGATGGCAAAGCGTTGCAGTTCGCCGCCGGAAATCTGGGTGGGGTAACGTTCCAGCAAGGCTTCCGGTAGTTCCAAACGCCGGAGCAACAGCTTGATCCGGTGCTCTCCGCTTTCTCCCAAGCGGTACAGATTGCATAAGTCGCGCAGCAGTACTTTCAGACTGACAGAGTGCGGTACTGTGCGCGGCGGGTCCTGATAAAGCTTAAGTACCTGACCTGCGGGCAGCGCACCGGGGGCGGCGAATTGTCCGTCAGGCATGGCAAAGCAGATCAGGCCTTCGCAGGGAGCCAGCAGACCGAGCAGGGCATCGCCGAGTGAGGATTTGCCGCAGCCACTGTCCCCACTCAAGCCCATCACCCGGCCGCGCTCCAGCCGAAAATTGAGGCCAGAGAACAGGCATTTGCCGCCCCGCTCCAAGCTTAGATTTTTGACCTCGACTACCGTTTTTTGGCCTGCCTTGCATTCATTATCTGTGGCCTGATCTGTAGCCGAATCTGTAGCTTGGGGCCAATATTGCGGTTGAGCTCGGATCAGGGCCTGAGTGTAGACGGCTTGCGGTTTTTCCAGTATCTGCCGGGCTGGGCCGCGCTCTATGACCTGCCCCCGGCGCATGACCAGCAGTTCGCTGTCCACTACTGCGGCCAACGCCTCAGCGACCTTCAGGTCGTGGGTAATGCACAGCAGCGAGCCGTGGCTCAGGTGTCCCAGCAGCAGATCTATTACTTGATTGCGGCGACTCTCATCAAGGCCCTTAGTCGGTTCATCGGCCAGCAGCAGTTCGGCTCCGCCTTCATCATCCGTGGCCCTGTTTCCCCGGCTCGCGCCGCCTGCTGCTGTAGCAGCCAGGTAGGCCACGCGCTGGGCCATACCCCCGGAAAGCTCAAAAGGATACTTGTCGCAATCACGTTCCAGACCCATTTTTGTCATATCGTGGCGCATTTGCTCGCGCGCAGCAGCCCGGGTGCGGTTCAGCACCAGGCGGCCCACTTCGGCAATCTGTTCACCACAGCGCACCAACGGACTCAGCGAAAACCAAGGTTCCTGTGGCAGCATCGCCAGTCTACGGCCCCAGTATTGCTCTGCATGTTGCTTTCTCTTTTTCTCGTTTTCCGGTTCAGTCCGGTCAATACGCTGACCAAACAACACTATCTGCCCCTCGCTGCGCAGCCGGGACACTTCCGGGCAATTTTCCCTGTTGCTCTTACTGTCTTTGCTACCCTTACTGTCTTTGAAACCTCCGGAACCTTTGGAGCGATTGGCCCGGAAGTCCTCCGGCAAAATACCCATGATGGCACTGGCCAGCAGGCTTTTGCCGGAGCCGGTCTGCCCCAGCACAATCACCGGTTTGCGCCCTTCAATGCACAGCGACAGAGGTTCCAGCAGGCATCGGGAACCGGCATAGATAGCCAGATTCCGGGTTTCCAGTACTGGTATGTCGCTTCGATTTCCGGCGGTATTTTCGTCCATATTCTTGTATCTCATCCCGAGTACGTTTTCACTTCAGGCACTGCGCACCAACAGGTGGAAGCTGCCTACCAGCAGCAGTACAGCACCAATGGGCAGCAGAAGCAGCCAAGGGGCCTGACTAATATATTTGAGGTGTTCGACCATCAGCAGGCCCAGTTCGGCCTCCGGCGGCTTGAGACCGACATACAGAAAGCCAATGGAGGCCAGGGCCAGGATGGCGTTACCCGCCCCAAAACAGGCCAAGGTAAAAATATCGCTGCGCAATTCCGGCCAAAGATGGCGGCGGAAGATATACCAATCGCCGAAGCCATACAGTCTGCTGGCTTCGGTAGAAGGTATCAGCGCGCGGGTCCGGCTGCGAATCACACGGAAGTACTCGACCCACTGAATCAGCGAAATGGCAAAGTATAAAATTATAAACGAACCGGGGCGCAATGCTCCGAAGAGCAGCACCAGAATCAGGCCCGGCAGGGCCAAAATGATATTGGCAGCAAACGAGCAACACCGGTCCCACCAGCCCGCCTTCCAGCCTGCCAATACTCCGGCACTGACTCCCAGCAGGGCCGAAGTAGCTACCGTAAACAACGCCATCAGCAGGGATTTTAGAATCGCCGAAGACAGCCGGGCCAGATTGCTGCGTCCAAAGTGGTCCGTGCCCAGTGGTTCTGCGATACTGGCTGAGGCGAAGGTATTTTCCAGATTTTGCAGGGCCGGGTCGTGAGCGTAGAACAGAGCGTTAATAGCGACCAGGCTCAGCAACAAGGTCAGTAGTCCCAGTCCGACCCACTGGCTGCCGCTGAAGCTCCCAAGCTTCAGTAGATTCGTAATGGGTTTCACGGACAGGCCTCCTATTCCGGAGCTTTCAGCGTTAAAGCAGACCCTGAAGCGGACTCTGAAGCAGACTCGGGAGTGAGACCGAGCCGGGGTGAGCTGCCGTGCAGGCGAGGGTCGAGCAGATAGTGCAGCAGGTCGGTGACAGTATTGACCAATACAAATAACAGGCCCATCAGCAAGGCCGCGCCCTGGATCATGGGAATGTCGCGGCCAAAGATGGAATGGGCCAGAGCGTGACCAATGCCCGGCCAGGAAAATAGCGATTCAATCATCACGATGCCTTCAATCAGGGTGACGGTCTGGATGCCGATAAAGGAAATCAACGGCAGGGCGATATTGAGCCGGGCGTGACGTTCAAAAGCCTGTTCGTCGTTGAGACCTTTGAGTCGGGCAAATAAATAGTAGGGTGAGTCACAGACTTTCATGGTGGCGTTGCGCACGATGCGGTTGGAGACGGCGGCACTGCCCAGGGCTAACGACAGAGCGGGCAGCATCAGATAACGCAAAGAGTCCGGCCCGCTGCCGTAGCCCGCGACCGGAAAGATACCCAGCCCCAGGGCGAAAATCAGCAGCAGCAGCAGGCCCACGACAAAAACCGGCTGCACCCGGATAAAAATGGAGACAAAAAGTACAAAGTGATCCAGCAGCAGGCCACTGCGTTTTCCCCGGTGCTCGGCACGCAGCCGGCCTTTACCGCAGGCTATGCCAACAGGCACGGCCAACAGCAGGGAAAACAACATGGCCAATCCGGCCAATTGCACCGAATAGTGTAGGCTCCGGCTTATTTCGTGCAGCACTGACTGTCCACTGATCAACGAGTTGCCGAGGCGCAGGCGCAGCAGGTCGAACAACCACCGGCCATAGACCTCCAAAGCCGGGCGGTCTAAACCCAGTTCAGCACGCACCGCTTCGGCGGCCCGGACGTTAACGTAATCGTAACCATAGCGGCTGGCGGCGATGCGATAAGCCGCATCGCCGGGCAGCAGGCGCATCAGCACAAAGGTAATGCTGCCAACCGCCCAGGCCACAAATAAGGCTTGCAGCAGACGCTTGCCGATGATGGACAGTAAACCGCGCGCGGGCAGCGTAAGCGGCCCTTTTCCCAACAGGTTCATCTTTAACCTTTTGTGCTCTGCTACCGGAAATGCATATCCGCCACATAGTAGTTAATTTCAAACGGATCGAAACGGAAGTTCTGCACCCTGTTGTTGACAGCAATCAACTGAGTGTAGAAAGTCAGTGGAATCAGGGGCATCTCTTCAGCCAGAATCTCGGCTACTTCCTGAGCGGCCTGCTGTTCCTTGCCCGGTGCACCGCTGCCGATGCCCCGGGACAACTCACTGAGCAGGCTGCTCATGCGCGGGGAACTCCAGTTCATCGGCCCCCATTCGCTGCCTGCGTAGCTGCCAAAGTCAGAGAGCAGCAGGGCCAGCGGGTTGGCGATAGTTCCAAAATTGCGGGCAATCAGGGCCAGTTCCAGACTGCCGTCGTTGTGCTTGAGCGGGATGGCCCCGGAATTATCAATGGTGATGTTAATATCGATGCCAACTTCGCGGAGCTGAGCCTGTAAAGCCGTGGCAATCAGCGGCAGCTCGGGACGGTCGGCATAGGTCGTCAGATTCAGCTCAAATACCTGACCATCGCGTTCCAGTAACCCGGCACTGTTCACGGCCCAGCCCCGGGCTGTGAGCAGTTCGCGCGCACGCTCCAGGTCGCGCCGGGCCCGAGGTGGGTTGCTCAGGTGCCAGGAACCTAACGCCGGAGAAAACAATTGGTAGGCTTCGGCACCGGGCAGGCGCAGCACCTCGCGGGCAATACCGCCCCGGTCCAGTGCCAAGCTGATCGCCTGGCGTGTTTCTTTGTCCTCGAGAAAGGGATGGGCATTGTTCAGCTTCAGCAGAACCGTGCGCGGTAGGGCTTCCGCCTTGATCGTAAGTTTCTTGTCTTCTTGCAGCGATTCAATGCCGGTGGGGTCAAGGGTGTAGGCTAAATCGGCTTCGCCGGTTTTGACCAGAAGAGCCCGGCTTTCACTGCGGTGCCCCGCCAGGTATTGAACCCGCTCGATGCGGGCTTTTTTGCCCCAGTACCCGGGGTAGCGCAGTACTTCGAGCTTGTGCGGCGGACTGAGTTTTTCCACCTGATAGGGACCGGTACCCTTGAGCGGCCCACCGCTCAGAGTTTCCAACGAACTGATGGCGGTGGAGTAGTGTGCCAGTACCGAGGCCAGAGGCCGATAGTCCCGGCTCAGTTCAATCACCACCTGATTGCCCTCGGCCCGAATTTCCTGAATCGGCACTTTCTGAATGACACCGGGCCGGGCGGCAGCCTGCTGCAAGGCGCGAGCAACCGTTTCAGCACCAAGTTCTTCACCGTTGTGGAAGCTTACACCTGCCCGGATTGTGAAACGCCAGACGGCTCCGTCTTCTGACCAATCTGTGGCCAGCAGGGGCCGGAGTTCTCCATCCGGCGTAACTTCCACCAGTGCTTCGGTCACCTGTAGGCGGGAGAACAAAAAGCCATCCGTAGAGAGGTCCTGGCCCTTGAATTCAAACGGCCCGGAAATACTAAGCAACTCCCCGGAATTGGGTTGCAAAACTTTAAACAGTATAAATACTGATACAATTAAGGCTACAACTAAAATATATTTCTTCACCTATGAACTCCTTCCCTTATTTTTAGCCGCAGGATCATACATAGTAGTGATAGTTCCGGTCAATACATTTAGACAGAATCATTACAAATTTTATATTTGTCCATATATTTACTTTATAGTAGTATAATTAAGCAATGTGCATCGTATCCAGTCTGAACCTTGATTGTTAAGGATTCTCGGATTACCATGATTGCAATCATTTCAAAATTAAGTAATCAGATAATCAGGTGAATCAAGCACATCTTCTGAACCTTGATTGTTAAGGATTCTCGGATTACCATGATTGCAATCATTTTAAAATTAAGTAATCAGATAATCAGGTGAATCAAGCACATTTTCTGAACCTTGATTGTTAGGGATTCTCAGATTACCATGATTGCAATCGTTTCAAAATCACGTAATCAGATAATCAGGTGAATCAGGCACATTTTCTGAACCTTGATTGTTAGGGATTCTCAGATTACCATGATTGCAATCATTTCAAAATTAAGTAATCAGATAATCAGGTAAATCAGGCACATTTTCTGAACCTTGATTGTTAAGGATTCTCCGATTACCATGATTGCAATCGTTTCAAAATCACGTAATCAGATAATCAGGTGAATCAAGCACATTTTCTGAACCTTGATTGTTAGGGATTCTCCGATTACCATGATTGCAATCGTTTCAAAATTAAGTAATCAGATAATCAGGTGAATCAGGCACATTTTCTGAACCTTGATTGTTAGGGATTCTCAGATTACCATGATTGCAATCATTTCAAAATTAAGTAATCAGATAATCAGGTGAATCAAGCACATCAAGGTTCAAACTCCTATGATTCCAATAAACCCACCACTTAGTCGCCCAAAATCTTGGCTTCCTGTTGCAGCTTTTGCGTCTATACTACATATCATTTTCATTTTAGGGAGACTTTATGGCCGCTTCTATAGAGACATAAACTTTCCGTCTGTCCCGATTCCGGAAATTATGTGCCGAAGTCCCGGAAAAGTCTATGTTTCTATAGGCCCGCTCTAAAGTACGGACGCAAACCTAATTATTGATCTGTAATAAAATGAATTATATAGGGTTCTCCGTCTGCTCCATCTTTGACATCTCCATAACCTGCATCTTTTACAGTCTTCGTATTGAAAGATTCAATCCCAAAAAGAATTTTATAATACCTTTGGGGAACAATACTTGAGTAAATATCCTCCGGAGTTATTACTCCATAACCTGCATCGGGTAAACAAGTATTGAACGCACAGCCAATAGTAAGTACTTGACTACCGGGGAAAAAGTACCAGCCGGTTTTTAATGGTCGACCAGCATCCATATACAGAGGAATCAACAAAACTTCTCCTTCTTTTCCATAGACTTCATAGGTACCTTTTCTTTCACCATCTCTATTATAAATTATCTCTGCATTAAAAGGTAATACATTGGGTGCAAACTTCATGCTGTATCCTGTTCTTGTTGGTGTAAATTCACTCGCCGGCGGAATGGCGGCAGTGGTAAAAGACAGCATTTCAATGACACTCTCATTGTGAAAAACATAGATCTTATACGCCGTCTCCGGTTGTAAAATATCCGCTGCGCTCATGGCCCCGATATTCGTTTTTAGACTGTCATTGGTTCCGTAGTGTTTGGCGGTAAAAATGCGTTTGGGGGTTCCGGCTACAATATTTCGAGTGAGTAAGCCGACTTTGTCTTTTATATCCGTCCAAACGGGCACAGGTTCATTCTCTAAGCGCACAATGGCACTAACAGACATATCTCCAATAAGATTTACGGTCAGTTCTACAGCCTGTATTCCTGTGAAAGAGATGGTAAACGTGTTTGTTGAGGCCGCCGCCGGCTCACTACTGTCCCTCATCGGCACACAGCCGGACAGAACCAAATGAATGAGAAGAATAGAAAAAAAGCAAAAGAATGAGAAAAACGGAAAGGTTTTGGAAAATTTAGGATTATGTAGTCTTAAAAAAAGATAAAATGACTGTATATATATTTTAGTATTGGTACAGATATTGGATATTGGATATTGGATATTGGATATTGGATATTATATCGTTTGGTTGCTCATTAGTCAACAGTGAAATTTGACGTTTCATACGAAAATTCCTCCAAGCTATTTTAGTCTTGGCCTATCATATATTCATTTAGGATATTTGGCAAGAGGGGGGCGAGGCCCATTCTCCCGAAGAGAGCGGGAGCCTTAACAGCCGAACAAAAGTACCGGAGAATAAATCTACTCCGTTACTACTACCGCCTTTTTGTTGTCGTAAAATGTAAATGAACTCCCTGTCCCTGTTCCCCCGAGATGATGGTCAATCACAAGAGACCACCCAAAACCTGTTGATTTTATCATCCCATCCCAAAGAGCTACGCTTGTACTCGGACCTGAGGGCGTGATATTGTATAAATCATAAAATAAAATTGGCGGGGAAAGAGTCCCAAAAGGACGCATATGCACGGAGGTTGCTGTCAGATCATATGGTGTCAATGAAATTGTATCAAAAGCAACAGCATACGGACCTCCTCCTGCAAGGAAATAATGAGATCGAAACGGAATGAGATAACTCTCTGTGCTCTTATATTCCATAACCGGAGAGCTGCTACCGGCCGTGATTTGATTATGAAAACTACTGTATATCCCCCTTGCGATGGGATAAGTGGCCGGGAAGTTTTCCGTAGTAAACTTTAGCTTTTCTACAGCTGCGCCTGTAGTACCCGTTATCTCATAGAAATGAGCGTAGTAGTTGGTGTTTGGGTGTAAAATTTCCGGCACGGCGGCAATGGCACTGACAAAGCCTGTCGCCTGCCCGTCAACAGAAACCGTCAGACCGGCATTAAACTTAGCGGCAGTCATTTTATCGGTTATGGAAAGATATACGGTTCTGGGCGTTCCGTCCGCTTTGGTTTTTCTGGTGTAAAAACCCGGCAAGTCTTTCACACTCACATAGGCAGCCGGCTCCGTTTCCCTGCTGGCCACAACGCCTATTGTTCTGACTCCTTGGGTGCCGTTGTCCAATTGTACCAGTCCCTCCCTCATGGAGACCCAGGCCATGGAGGTGTTTAGGCTCCCCACAGCGGGAGGTGCCGGGTCAGTGCTCACGTCCGTCATGGGCGCGCAGCCGGACAAAACCAAATGAATAAAAAGAATGGAAAAAAAGCAGAAAGATGAAAAAAACGAAAATGGTTTGGAAAGTGTCGGTTTATTTAGCCTTAAAAAAAGATAAAATGACTGTATATATGTTCTAAGATTGGTAAGGATATGGGATATGGGATATGGGATATTATACCGTTTGGTCGGTCGTTGGTCAACAGTGCATTTTGACGTTTCATATAGAAATTCCTCCAAAATATTTTAGTCTTGGTCTATTGTATATTCATTTAGGAGTTTTGGCAAGGGGCCGGACCAACCGGAAATAAGTAAAGGCCTCTCCAAAGAGAAGCCTTTACTTATTCAACGCTTTTTCCCTGGTTATAAATGATAGTCAGCTCCCGCCCAACATTATTTGACACGGAAGCCACATATACCCCACCGGCACCACGGAGGGGTGTATGTAAAAATAGTGCTCCCCGGGCTGAATTTCCAAAAACATTTGCCAAATCAGCATACCCGGAACTAACGACATGATCTGTCAGAGTTGCAATTCCAATACCCTGCCTGGCCCCTCCGGCCAACTCATTATAAGAGCCGGCAACCGGACCGGCCGGCACCACTACCCACGAAAAAATAAAGGGCACCTGAAACCTGCCGTCTGTTTCAGTCCGAAAATTATGTGCCGACATCTCAAAAGTAATCGCTTTTAAAGAATTAAATGTATATCCTTCTGCCAAGTGACCAAGAGTTGTAAAAGTCAGCAATGTGGTGCTGTTGCCACTGCTGTACATCACAATTTTATAAGCTGTACTCGGCTGTAATATGGCCGCAGTGCCACCCAAAACGTCTCCGCCGGTCGCATCTTGTGTGGCACTTATGCTGAGGGCAAACTGGATAATCTGCGCCGAAGTCCCGGAAAAGTCTATGTTTCTATAGGCCAAGAGAGTTTTAGCAGCTATGGCTGAAGGGATGGTTTCCGTATCCGCAACGGCGAGAAAAGCCGCTGCGCCGCTTTTGTTTGGTGTCAAAGATACCAGTGCCTGTGTCGCACCCACAAATGTTGTCGAGACACTGACGTTAAATGGGGTTTCACTCTTTGAGTCCACATCCGTCATCGGGGCACAGGAAAGCAGAACCAAATGAATAAGAAGAATGGAAAAAAAGCAAAAAAGTGAGAAAAACGAAAATGGTTTGGAAAGTTTAGGATTATGTAGCCCTAAAAAAAGAAAAACTAACTGTATATATATTCTAAACTTGGTATGGATATTGGATATTGGATATTGGATATTGGATATTGGATATTATACCGTTTAATTGGTCAGCAGTCAACAGTAAAATTTGACGTTTCATACGAAAATTCCTCCAAGATTGTGCAATTTTGACCTATTATATATTCGTTTAGAGGTTTTGACAAGGGGGACGAGAAACCAGCCGGGACCAACCGGAAAGAAGAAAAAGCCTCTCCAAAGAGAGGCTTTTTCTTCTTCCTGACATTTTTCCCTTAGTTATAGCGAATACTTAAAGTGTCCCCTACACCATTTGTCAAGGCTAGCCAATAGCTCTGAACGGCACCGCTGCGGAGTGTATGCAAAAAGAGAGCTCCCCGAGCTTGATCTCCAAAAGCATTTGCCAAAAGCGCATACTTAGCACCAATGACAGCTGTACCACTGCTAAAACCTCCCATAGCGATAAGCTCAGACGACCCATCCCCCTTCGGATTACTTATTTCAGCAATCAGAGAGGAAGACAGCAACCACGAAAATACAAAGGGTATTTGTAACCTTCCCCCTGTGCCGGCCCGGAAATTATGCGCCGACATATCAAAAATAAAGGGTCTGGTACCGGGAGCGATCTGATGCCCGGTATCTACGCTGGCAAAAGTCGTAAAACGAAGCAATGTGGCAGTAGTGCCACTGCTGTACATCACAATTTTATAGGCCGTACTCGGTTGTAATACGGCCGCAGTTCCGCCCAAAACGTCTCCGCCGGCCGCATCTTGTGTGGCACTGATGCTCAGGGCAAACTGGATAATCTGTGCCGAAGTCCCGGAAAAGTCTATGTTTCTATAGGCCAAGAGAGTTTTAGCAGCTATGGCCGAGGGAATGGTTTCCGTATCCGCAACGGCAAGAAAAGCCGCTGCGCCGCTTTTCGTTGGTGTCAGAGATACCAGTGCCTGTGTCGCACCCACAAATGTTGTCGAGGCACTGACACCGAACTTGGCTTCGCCTCCGGAGTCAGGTTTCACGTCCGTCATCGGGGCACAGGAAAGCAGAACCAAATGAATGAGAGAAATGGAAAAAAAGCAGAAGAATGAGAAAAACGGAAAGGCTTTGGAAAAGGTCGGTTTATTGGGCCCTAAAAAAAGAAAAATGGACTGTATATATATTCTAAGATTGGTATAGATATTGGATATTGGATATTGGATATTGGATATTGGATATTATACCGCTTGTTTGGTCATTAGTCAACAGTGCATTTTGACGTTTCATACAAAAATTCCTCCAAGATTGTGCAATTTTGGCCTATTGTATATTCATTTAGGATATTTGGCAAGGAGGGGGGGCAATTTCCAAGGGAAGCAGCCAGCCGGGCAGAAGCTCCCTCCGGTGTTTATAGCCCCGCTCTAAAGTACGGACGCAAACCTAATTATTGATCCGTAATAAAATGAATTATATAGGGTTCTCCGTCTGCCCCATCTTTGACATCTCCATAACCTGCATCTTTTACAGTCTTCGTATTGAAAGATTGAATCCCAAAAAGAATTTTGTAATACCTTTTTATGGCAATACTTGGGTAAATATCCTCCGGAGTTATCACTCCATAAGCAGAATCAGGTAAACAACTATCGAGCACACAGGTAATTATAATTACTTTACTGCCATTGAAAAAGTACCAGCCGGTCTTTAATGGCCGAACAGCATCCAGATACAGAGGAATCAACAAAACTTCTCCTTCTTCGCCATATACTTCATAGAGACCTGTTCTTTCACCATCACCTTGATCATAAATTATCTCTGCATTAAAAGGTAATACATTGGGTGCAAACTTCATGCTGTATCCTGTTCTTGTTGGTGTAAATTCACTCGCCGGCGGAATGGCTGCGGTGGTAAAAGGCAGTGTTTCAATGACACTCTCATTGTGAAAAATATAAACCTTATAGGCCGTCTCGGGTTGTAAAATATCCGCTGCGCTCATCGCCCCGATATTCGTTTTTAGACTGTCATTAGTGCCGTAGTGTTTGGCGGTAAAAATGCGTTGGGGGGTTCCGGCTACAATATTTCGAGTGAGTAAGCCGACTTTGTCTTTTATATCCGCCCAAACGGGCACAGGTTCATTGGCTAAACGAGTAATAGCACTGACAGACATATCTTCAATAAGATTTACGGTCAGTTCTACAGCCTGTATTCCTGTGAAAGATATGCTAAACATGTTTGTTGGGGCCGCCGGCGGATCACTGCCTGGCTCACTACTGTCCGACAGCGGCACACAGCCGGACAGAACCAAATAAATAAGAAGAATGGAAAAAAAGCAGAAGAACGAAAAAAACGGAAAGGCTTTGGAAGATCTTGGTTTATTTAGGCCTAAAAAAAGATAAAATGACTGTATATATTTTCTAGGCTTGGTATGGATATTGGATATTGGATATTGGATATTGGATATTGGATATTATACCGTTTGGTTGGTCAACAGTCAACAGTAAGATTTGACGTTTCATACAAAAATTCCTCCAAGATATTTTGAATTTTGCCTATTGTATATTCATTTAGAGTTTTTGGCAAGGGGCAACCTAATTAGAAAGCCGTAGGTGAGCCTGCCGAATCTTGTGCGAAAACGCCGGCCCTTAAAATGTGTCTTCAAACTCAATCTATTTATCTGCAATAAAATGGATAACAAAGGGTTGTCCGGCTGTTCCATCTCTAACTGCTCCAATACCTTCATCTTTCTCGGTTCTCTTATTGAAAGATTGAAACCCGATAAGAACTTTGTGATATGTGTTCACAGCAACACTTTGGTAAATAGATTCGGTTACGCCCATATAACCCGGATCAGGTAAACAAGAAATCTGCCGACAGAAAAGGGGAAATCCCCCCCCAATACCCACCAATTGCCATCCGGTCTTCAATGGTTGAATGGAATTCATATACAGAGGAACCAACAAAACTTCTCCCTCCTTACCATAAACTTCATAGGAACCTTTTCTTTTAGCACCGTCTCTATTATAAGTTATCTCTGCATCAAAAGGTAATACGTTCGGTGCAAAATTCAAACTGTATCCCGTGCTTGTTGAGGGAAACTCATTTGCTGGCGGAATGGCTGCGGTGGTAAAAGGCAGCGTTTCAATGACACTCTCATTGTGAAAAATATAGACCTTATAGGCCGTCTCCGGCTGCAAAATATCGGCCGCGCTCATCGCCCCGATATTCGTTTTTAGACTGTCATTGGTGCCGTAGTGTTTGGCGGTAAAAATGCGTTGGGGGGTTCCGGCTACAATATTTCGAGTGAGTAAGCTAATTTTGTCTTTTATATCCGCCCAAACGGGTACAGGTTCATTGGCTAAACGGGCAATAGCACTGACAGACATATCTTCAATAAGATTTACGGTCAGTTCTACAGCCTGTATTCCTGTGAAAGATATGCTAAACGTGTTTGTTGGGGCCGCCGGCGGATCACTGCCTGGCTCACTACTGTCCGACAGCGGCACACAGCCGGACAGTACCAAATAAATAAGAAGAATGGATAAAAAGCAGAAAAGGGAAAAAACCGGAAAGGCTTTGGAAGATCTTGGTTTATTTAGGCTTAAAAAAAGATAAAATGACTGTATATATGTTCTAAGATTGGTATGGATATTGGATATTGGATATTGGATATTGGATATTGGATATTATACCGTTTGGTTGGTTAACAGTCAACATTGAGATTTGACGTTTCATACGAAAATTCCTCCAAGATATTTTGAATTTTGCCTATTGTATATTCATTTAGAGGTTTTGGCAAGGGGGATACCTTAACAGCAGAACAAAAATACCGGAGAATAAATACTGCCTTTTTGTTGACGTAAAATATAAGGGTCTGATTAGCCAGCAGGATTATAATTCTCTCTAAATTGTCAGGAGAGAATTATAAATAAATATTTTGATGAATAAGAACCGGTTCTATGGTAGGATTAAAGGCCATAGGCCGCTTTGACTTCCGTGTGGTCTGATACAGAAAAACACAACTCAATCTGCCACTACTCGGACACAAACCGCTGTATTTCATATCGGAAAAACCAAGCCTGTACATTCTTTGAAGAGAACCTAAGATAGTGGCAAGAAAAGCGCAGAAAGCAGATTTCTGCAAAAGACGAGAATAACATGTTAAAATACTCTGAATTAAGAGATAATATAGAGATTGAACCATTAAAGGATGAGAATAGAATTACTACAAGGGTGGGGCTTTCCCTTATAGCTTTGATTTTACCACACAAGTGCTGTGGTACTCCGGTGGCTTTCTGTGGCTCCCCTCTTGTTACATACATCCCTAATGCGGCAAAACAACGGCTGCCGCTTTAAACCTAAACACGAGCTACTGCATGAAAGAAAGGAAACTTTGGAACAAGGAAGAGTTGATGCTTGCAATAAACCTGTATTGCAAGATACCCTTTGGCAGACTACACAAAGAAAATCCTGATATTATTAGACTTGCCGGATTATTGGGAAGGACACCATCCGCTTTAAGTTGGAAACTTGTGAATTTTGCCAGCTTAGACCCAAGTCTGGAAGCAAGAGGGATAAAAGGAGCGAAAAACACAAGTAAACTTGACAAAATAGTTTGGGAAGAATTCTATAATAATTGGAACAGTTTAGCTTTTGAGAGTGAGATGATCCTTTATAAAAGAAACCAACAAGATGTATCTGGGAAAGAATATAGTTTAAAAGAAGGAAAAGAAAAAGAGCGAATAATAAAAACAAGAGTTAATCAATCATTTTTCCGTTCAACTTTATTGGCCTCCTATAATAACAGGTGCTGTATTACAGGAATATCAAACACCGAATTTCTGATTGCAAGTCATATCGTGCCGTGGTCTGTTGATGACAAGAATAGATTGAATCCAAGAAATGGCATTTTGGTTAATGCTCTACATGATAAAGCATTTGAATATGGTTACATAACAATTACGACAGATTATAAAGTTTTGGTTTGTAAAGAACTTCTGCTCTCTAAAGAATCTGCAAACGACAAATATTTTAAAGATATTCACAATCAAGATTTAATACTTCCATCAAGGTTTTTACCTGATAGTGAGTTTTTAAAATATCATAATCAGGAGAGATTCAAACAATAATATGGATAATCAAAAATTATTGGAAACGGTGGCTGACTTTGCTTACATATTAGGAAAAGCTGGCTATTTCTCCGGAGATTCCAGAGCGGATATTCAAGAGATAATTTATTGGGCAAAAAATTTTGAAGAAAAGAATAAGAATACTAACTGGAATAAAACGGACTATATTTTAGAGATAGAAAGGTATTCAACAAATAAACTCATTGAATTGCGTTCTTTGAATATTTTTAAATAAAGTGACAAAACAATTTTGGAGCAGATAACTACTTTATCTATAGTGGTTTTACAACAAGGAATTTCAGGAAATCAATTAACAGAAATGAAATCTTCGGGAGTTACACTTGTTGTTCCAAAACCTTACCTGTCAAGCTTCCCGAAAGAACATAGAGAAGATATTTGGACATTAGATAAATTTGTTAGACATGTTGAAAGTAAGCAGTAATTACCTATGTTTTCAGACCAGTACATCACCAAGCCAGACCGATGGGTAAGTCTCTGCACTCTGATGGAGACAATACCGAGATCAAAACTGTAAAAATAATATGAACCAAAACTCAATATTCAAACAGATTCGACATATAACACTACAAAACCAAGGATTAGGTGGAACAGACTCATTTGACAAGGGGGCTGGGTGCCGCACTCAATGCAAACCTCAAAAATGTAAATAGAGATTCTGTAATAAAGACCTAAAATAAAGAAGGCCCTTGCAAGTCCAACTTGCAAGGGCCTTCTTTATTTGGACCCGAACTAAGGGAGCCCAAAACAAACTAAGACAAACCTAGTCCCTCGGAAGGTCCCGCAGGGCAATCAGACCGGGGTCATCCTTGTCTTCCTGTACCTTGGCCAGTTCTTCGAATAACTTCTTGGCCTTGGCCGAAGGTTTCTGCGGCGTTCGCACCGTCAACTGTACGTAGAGGTCCCCTTTGCGACTGCTGTTACCCAAATAGGGGATGCCTTCGCCCTTGATCCGCATTTTCTTGCCGGACTGCCAACCGGCGGGAACCTTGAGTTTGACCTTCTTCTCATCGAGAGTCTGTAGGTACATCGTGCCGCCCAAGGCCGCCTGGGACAGACTCAAAGGCAGGACACAGTACATGTCGTGTTCATGGCGTTCAAAATGGGAATGCGCACGAACCATAAAGACAATGTACAAGTCACCCGCCGAGGCGCGTGCGCCTCGGCCACGGTCCCCCTGCCCCTCCAGCCGGATACGGTTCTCGTTGTCCACCCCGGCGGGCACAGTGACGCTCACACGCTGTTCCGTCTGCTGCCGACCACTGCCCCGGCAAGAACCACAAGGGTTGGTGATGACCTGCCCCGAACCCTGACAGCCCGGACAGGTTGCGGCGACCGAAAACGGACCTTGGGAGCGGCGCACTTGGCCCATACCATTACACTGAGTACAGGTCTGTTCCTTGCCATCCTTGCTGCCGGTGCCGTCACAAGTGCCGCAGGCACCGGTGCGGCGGAAGACCACTTCCTTCTTGCAGCCGTACACGGCCTCCGAAAAAGTCAGCTCCATGGGATAGCGCAAGTCGTTACCGCGCGCGCCGCGCTGCTGCGCCGAACGGCCACCCCCGCCAAAAAAGCTGCCGAAGATGCTGCTCAAATCGCCGCCAAACAGGTCCTCAAAACCAGAAAATATAGACGAATCAAAACCGCCACCGCCCATGCCACCCGAGCCACCCAAACCGGCGTGCCCGAACTGGTCGTAAGTCTGGCGTTTCTTGGTGTCGGCCAAGACCTCGTAAGCTTCCGTGGCCTCTTTAAACTTTTCCTCGGCCTCGGCATTGCCTTGGTTGCGGTCGGGATGGTACTTCACCGCCAGCTTACGGTAGGCCTTCTTAATTTCCTCGCCGCCGACACTCTTGCCCACTCCAAGAATTTCATAATAATCTCGTTTTGACACCGTTTATTGTCCTCAGCCAATTCTTCATTTCTTCATTGTTGAGCGGCTCTAAGTTGAGCAGCCCTAAAAAATCTTTCTTTCAGAGTTCTGCAAACGCCTTCTCCAAAATCTCAGAGCGATATTTTTTCGTAGTGCTGCACCTCCGGAAAGGGTTCGTAAAAGTGGTGCAATAGTTTCTTCCATTCCTGATACTCGGGCGAACCGCGAAAGCCCTCCGTGTGATCCTCCAGAGTTTGCCAGTTGATCAGCAAAACATAGCGGCCCTTTTTCTCCAGACAACGCCGCAGCTCATGGGAAATATAGCCCGCCATACCGGAAATAATCGCTTGGGCCCGGGCAAAGACCCCTTCAAATTCTTCTTCCCGGCCCGTCTTCACGTCCAATATCGCCAGTTCCAAAATCATGTTCCCTCCTCCGGAGCTCTCGGTCTCGCATCCGTGTAACAGACCGCCGTTCAAAACCGCATTCCCAAACCGCCGTTCAAAGCCGGCGGACTTGGAATGCGGAGGTTCCGGCCAACATCTGTGTTCCCGATCTCTTTTTCATGCTTACCAAAATATTGCGGCCTGAGCACCAAGCACAAGCCAAGCCGCAACATATTCGGGGCTACTTATCCACCACCTCAAAATCTGCATCCTGAGCATCCTCAGCGGGCCCGCTGCCGGTATCGCTACCGCCGCCGCCCTCAGGGGCGGCAGCTTCCGCACCGCCTTGGGCGTAAAGCTTCTCGGCAAACTTGCTCACCACATCCTGCAAATTCTTGGTTTTGGCCTCAATCTGTTCCAGATCATCCGCCGCTATAGCATCCTGCAACTCTTTTTTGGCCGTCTCGATATCGCCTTTTTCCTCGTCAGAAAGTTTGTCGGCAGCCGACTCCAAAGTCTGATCCACCGAATGAATCAGGCCCTCGGCCTGATTCTTGGCCTCAATCTTCTTCCTCAGCTTCTCATCTTCTGTCGCATTCATTTCGGCATCTTTCACCATCTTGTCAATTTCGCTGTCGGACAAGCCGGAAGACGACTCAATGCGAATCTTCTGTTCCTTGCCCGTACCCATATCCTTGGCCGAAACGTGGACAATACCATTGGAATCGATATCAAAAGAAACCTCAATCTGCGGCACGCCGCGCGGTGCGGCGGGAATACCTTCCAGGTTAAAGTTACCCAAACTGCGGTTCTGAGTCACCATCGGGCGTTCACCCTGCTGGACGTGAATCGTTACCGCCGTCTGATTGTTTGCTGCCGTGGAGAAGATCTGGCTCTTGCGAGTCGGAATAGTGGTATTGCGCTCGATCAACTTGGTAAATACCCCGCCCTCGGTTTCGATACCCAAAGACAGCGGAGTCACATCAAGCAGCAGCACGTCATTGACATCACCACCCAACACGCCGCCCTGAATAGCCGCACCCATTGCCACCACTTCATCCGGATTGACGCTCTTGTTCGATTCCTTACCGAATATCTCCCGGACAATTTCCCGAATGGCCGGCATCCGCGTTGAACCGCCAACCAAAATCACTTCATCAATATCCGAAGCCGAATAGCCGGCATCCTTCAATGCCTTGAGACAAGGCTCCTTGGTACGCTGTACCAAACTCTTGACCATGGATTCAAACTTGGCACGACTCAGTTCCAACTGTAAGTGCTTAGGCCCACTGGCATCTGCGGTGACGTAGGGCAGATTGATACTGCTGCTCTGGGCCGAAGACAGCTCTTTTTTGGTTTTCTCGGCCGCTTCCTTCAAACGCTGTAAGGCCATACTGTCTCCGGAGAGATCGACACCGCTCTGGCCCTTAAATTCTTTGATAATCCAATCGATAATCACTTCGTCAAAGTTGTCACCACCCAAATGAGTGTCGCCATTGGTCGAGCGCACTTCAAACACTCCGTCACCCAGATCGAGGATGGAAATATCAAAAGTACCACCACCCAAGTCATAGACGGCAATCTTTTCTTCCTTCTTCACTTTGTCCAAACCGTAGGCCAAAGCAGCCGCAGTGGGCTCGTTGACGATACGCTTGACATCCAGCCCGGCAATCCGCCCGGCATCTTTGGTCGCCTGACGCTGAGCATCATTAAAATAGGCCGGAACAGTAATGACAGCTTCATTGACTTCTTCGCCCAAATAATCTTCTGCAGTCTTCTTCATCTTCTGCAAAATAGCCGCAGAAATTTCGGGCGGGGAGAATTGTTTTTTGCGAACCTGAACGCGGGGATCTTCATTCGGACCCTGAATCATTTCGTACGGGCAGTGCCGCAACTCTTCGGCCACTTCGTTGTAGCGGCGACCCATGAAACGCTTAATGGAAAAGATGGTATTTTGCGGATTGGTCACCATCTGATTCTTGGCAGCCTGGCCTACCAGCCGCTCATCTTTATCCGTATAACCCACCACAGATGGCGTGGTTCGCTGCCCTTCTTCGTTCGTAATTACAACAGAACTGCTGCCATCCATGACGGCAACACAGGAGTTGGTCGTACCTAAGTCGATACCAATAATTTTTCCCATGATATTATCCTTATACAAAATTCCCTGAAGATCAGTAAAACAGGGACGTTTAGATTTTTTTCTATTTTAAAATGCGAGCGTACACGCCGGAACTGAAAGCGGCTTTCTGGGGCACAGAGGCTCGCATTGCAACCGAACCGCGTGGCCGAACCGCCTTTGTCAGCTTGCAGGTCCCCGCACTTTGACACGCGCAGGACGCAGGACGCGCTCGTGCAGGATATAGCCGGTTTGGAAATTCTCCACCACAGTGGGAACTTCGTAATCACCACTCTCTTCCATCGCCAGAGCTTCGTGCATGTTCGGATCAAATTCCTGACCCACGCTGTCAATAGCCTTCAGACCCCAGTTGCCGGAAAGCATTCCGACCAGTTGTCTCTCCACCAGTTCCAAACCTTCAAACAGACTCTTCATTCCCGGGCCGGAATCCTTCTCATCCCGATGTGAAACCAAGGCCCGCTCAAAATTATCCAGGACTTCCAGCAATTCAACAATCAAACTCCTGTTGGCAAACCGTATCGCCTCTTCCTTGTCTTTCTGCATTCGCCGGCGATAGTTCTCAAAATCTGCCTGCTTGCGCAGCAGAGCCTCATTTAATCCCTGTTTTTCCGCTTCGAGTCGGATGATTCGATCCTCCGGGCTCATTTCTGCCGAGGCTTTAGCATCGTCCGCCGACACCTTGGTTTCGGCGGCTCCGGCGGTTTCAACAGCTTCCTGCGGCCCCTGCTTTTTCTGCTTCGCCTGCAAATTCTCGTCAGTACTTGGAGCCTGCTCTCCCGTCTCAGCCTTATCCAATTTCTTCTTGCTCAAAATCCGGACTCCTTCTCATTTCCGCTATGCCGGTGTATCTGCCACTTATTTTGTGTTTGTAAGGATTTAAGCGTCCACACAACGCATTCTCCCGGATGCGAAATTACGCAAGCCGGGGGCCGTGGTCAAGTTTTTTTTGATCGGTCGACGAAAAAAAAGTTTTGCATCGAGGGTTTATTTTCTAATGGAGCAAATATCTAAAACTCGGTACAATCCGATGAAATTGAGGACGTACAGGCCCTTCGCGGGAAACTTCAGCCGGCCAAAAACGGTGGATCAGCCACAGACACAGGAGAACCTCGGAAGAGTTCGAGGGAGTCTGTACCATGATACGGACAGAAACGCAGCGGCAGACTGTAGCCGCAGACTTGGGAAGTGAATGCACAAAATAATATTGAGAGATTCTATTCGCGAGGCCCTAAAAAGTAATCTGATCAACGATGAGACCTTGGCCTATATTTATGCCCTGAACTTTGCGCGTGAACACAATCCGGATGACCCCAAGATTTACGAGGCCATTCGGGAAACCCTACACTCGATCCGGATGATTGAGTGTGTACTGAAACAGAAAGAGTCCGCCGGAGAAACCGAAGACCGGAAGGAAGACTCCGGCAGCGAAGAACAAGATCAGGAACACCCAAAGGTGAACATCTCCGACTCCGTGATCAACCATCTGGAAAAGCAGCGCATTCTAATGGTGCCTCTGGATATGGGTACCGGTGTCGTTGCCGATGCAGGCAAGCTGCGCAATTTTCAATACCGTCTGAAGGGTGCGGAAAATTCGCGCCAAATGTATGCTTTAAATGAACATAGGATCGGTCTCTACTTCCGCGCTGAATCCCGGACACCGGCCGCCGGCAAAATCGAAGAGCCGGGCATACCGGTGACAATAAATAATACCAGCCTTACATTTCTTGACACCAACTTCCGTGGTGCTAATATTGACCTATTCTATCCGGGACTGGCCCATCAGCTAAGTGGGGAGCGTGTCAGGGGCTACACCGGTATCCTGCACCTGAATCTGACATTCAAAAATTGTTGGGTGAAGAATATGAACTTACTCTTCTGGCACTATATTTTTAACTTCCCCGGAACTATCACCATAATTTTTGAAGATTGCGAAGACTTTGATGAGGTCTATTTTCCATACTTGCGCAAAGAATCCGACGGCTGCCGTTACTATCCGGACTTGGAAAGATTCTCCGGCAAGATCGGTGCTCTGGCCGGCAGCAAATTTACCCAGTACATTCGCAATATTCTGCACTTTTCCGCCATTTATAAATACGAACATCTGCGTTAAAGTACCGAACAGATACCAAGCTAAAGATACACAGAAATTCCCGGAAATGACGGATAACCAATGACAAAAACCAGTGACCGATAACTGATGGCGAAGCTGCGACCGGCCTTAAATGACATCGAAGCACTGCTGAGCAGTGCTGTGCGCGAACAAATGACAGAGGATATCGCCGCCAATGACGGCGGAGAAGTACTCTGGTGGGGCAGGCTCTGTACCAAGCCCGCACGTCCGGCCTCCCATGGCAAGCCGAATGATGAACGAAACGATGGACGGGGCAATAAACAGAACCATGAACATCGGGACAATCAGGACAAGGCCGACAGCGAATTTCAGGTAGATTTTGTCGAGGCCGCCGCCTGTGGCAATGAAGACAGTGTCTTAGCCCACTTTCCGTACATGGAACGCGGCGATGTGGTACTACACAACCACCCTTCGGGTGGGGTACAACCCAGCGATGCCGATCTGGCCGTGGCCGGCGAACTGGCGATGCAGGGCATCGGCTTCTATATTGTCAACAACCAACTTACGCGCATTTGTGTGGTGGCCAAGCCCGTACCGGAAAGGCGGGAACAACCGCTCGACCTGGAGCAGATCAGTGATCTGCTCGGCACCAATGGCTCTCTGGCCCAAAAAGCGAAGAAAGAAGGACTCGAATACGAAGAACGGCAGGCACAGCAGGAACTGCTGCGCCTGGTGGGCAGCGGTTTCAACCAGAGTAAAATTGTGGTCGCCGAAGGCGGCACCGGCATAGGCAAATCCTTTGCCTATCTGCTGCCGGCGGCATTTTGGGCCGTGCGAAACAAACAGCGGGTGGTTGTTTCCACTGCAACCATCAACTTGCAACAACAATTGATCGAAAAAGATATACCTCTGATTCGGGAAATCAGCGGATTGAGTGACTTACAGGCCCAACTAGTCAAAGGTCGCAGCAATTACTTGTGTTTGCGGCGTTTAAAACAAGCCGAGGAAGAGGAAACCTCGAGCCTCGGCCTGGAAACAGAAAAGAGCCCATCCGGACTATTTGCCACCGAACTCGCCGACATTTCTCAGTGGGCCGACACCACTGAGGACGGCTCCCTGAGTGACCTGAGCTTCCGGCCCCAAAGCGGCGTGTGGAACCAAGTCTGTGGCGAAGGCGACAATTGCTTGGGCCTGCGCTGCGAATTTCATGAAAAATGTTTTATTATTCATGCTCGGCGGCGCGCAGCGGCCGCCCATATTCTGGTAGTCAATCACCATCTATTGTTTGCCGACTTGGAGCTGCGTGCCGCCGGTGATTTCGGTTATGAGAAGACCGCCGTCCTGCCGCCATACCGCCATACGGTACTGGACGAGGCCCACAACATCGAACGCAGTGCCCAGTCTTTTTTTTCCAAAACATTGAGTCAGTTTAGTGCTCAGCGTAGCCTGCGGCGTTTGTACCTGAGGCGTAAGAACCGCGAACGCGGTATCTGGGCCCGGCTGCGCCGCTATGCCGAACTGGAAATTGGCTGTAACACCGATGGTACTGATGGTTCTGATAACCAGGCCGAATTGCCCGATATTCCCGGGTGCAGTGACGGGCTGGAGCTGGCCCTAACCGAACTGGGCGGCGCGGCCGGCCGGGTGATGGAGGCCGCAGCCCAAGGCGGCCCGGAAGCGCGCCGGAGCAACAGTCTGCGCATACCGAAGCAGTGGCAGAATTTGGCACCGGCAGTAGCAGAGACTCTCGACGGACAGCTATGGCCGCAGTTGAAACGCGTAGATATGGCATTCCAAACTTTGCTACGGGCCATGCGCCAAGTCTTCGAACTACTCGAAAATGTACTGCAAGGCGAAGAGCAGAAATTGCTGCTCGAATGGCGGCAGTTGTCGCGCCGCCTGGAGGGTCTTCGCGATGTCGTCTCCCATTGGCTGGGTTGGCAAGGAAGCGATATTGACACTATCGCGGAGAAACAGGAAGAAGAGACCGAACGGGTATTCTGGTTGGAGCGGCACCGACGCGGTGGCCGATCGAGCGGCGATGGTCCACAATATTATTACCGTCTGGTTTCCACCCAAATCAATATCGGAAGCCTGATGCGGCAATTTTTGTACCGGCCGATGCACAGCGTGATACTGGTTTCGGCCACACTCACAGTACGGGGCCGCTTTGACTACTGGTTTTCCCGAGTCGGTCTGGATAAGCCGGAAGCCCAAGAAACCCAAGAAGCCCCAAAAATTGAGGCGGCCGAAGAAACATTGAAAACATTGGAACCCTCCACATCTGAGGAGCCCGGCCAACCCCAAAATCCGAAACCGAATCACCAAGACAGGAAAAAAAGCCGGGAGACAGACGAAGAAGAGCGCGGTGAGACGGATGATGAACGGCTCACGGCCTCGGTCTACGCCTCTCCGTTTGACTATCACAACCGAGTACATTTGCTGCTCGCTACCGATGCGCCGAACCCGGCCATGGGCCGGGATTTTGAGACCTATGTATCCCGTTTCGCCCGGGAAGCCCTCGAGACCATGGGCGGGCGCAGTCTACTATTGTTTACTTCCTATGCTGCAATGAACAAATGCTACGAATTTCTACAGGACACCGGGAATTTCGATATCCTGCGTCAGGGCGAGGATGACAGTGCCCGACTCCTACAGCGATTTAAAGACGAAGAAGGCCTGAGCCTGCTAGCCACGGATTCTTTTTGGGAGGGTGTGGATGCCCCGGGCCGGACATTGATGCAGCTACTCCTTTGCCGCCTGCCGTTCCGCGCCCCGGATGACCCAATTGTGGCAGCCCACACGGAATATTTGGAGCAGCGCGGCGAAAACGCTTTTTTCCAATATAGCCTGCCGGAAGCCATCCTGCGCTTTCGCCAAGGCTTTGGCCGCCTGATGAGGCTCCGCAGCGATCAGGGCTTGGTGGCTGTTATGGATCCCCGTATCGTCAGCAAACGCTACGGCCGGGACTTTCTGCATTCCCTACCCTCCACTCAAGTGCTGCGCGGCGACTTCTCTACTTTGCAGAACTATATCCGGCAGTATGCAGAAAATCAGCTATAGAGCAGGCTTATAAAAAAAAAGCCCCCCACGCAAGCATTCCCGTAAAGTATGAGTACGGGGAATCCGGGAAGCCTAAGGAGTTTAAAGCCTCCGCGCTACCAGTCTGCCAGCACTGTCAACCCGACCATCAAACTCAACCTCGGTTTCAGACTGTCGAGTACCAAACCGGTATCCGCAAAGCGCATACCGGTCCCCATATCGTGAAATGGATGAATGGCCAGCAGGGCGGTCTCAATACCATAGACGGCGCCGTCTTTGCGCAAAGCCAAGCCGTACCAACGCAGCCCGGCCTGCCCGGCGACAGAAAAATACTGGAACGATTTGCGCGGGCTCAGAACTTCTATTGATTCCAATACCTCCAAAGTCAGAACCCCCAACCCGACTCCGGCGTAAAACTCCAGAAAACCCAATATTCCCAAGTTGATAGTAGGACGAAAATCCAGCATAGCCAACCAGGTAGCTTCCCCCTTCCGGGCCAAATTATTGTCTGCGAACAGGCGCGGGTCGCCGGACATATGACGCAAGGATATAATGCTGAAGTCAGCAGGTATGCGGCCTGCAAACCGGAAGAAAAAGGCAAAACGGTCTAAAACAACACTGTTATTAATGCCCAGCAGTACAGACTGTGAGAAGTCCGGACTGACAAACTTTTTCTGCTTCTCCAAGTGGGCCCAACTAAATTCCAGGGAACCAAAACCAAAAGAATAAGGCAGCTGCTCTGCCAAGTTGCTGTCATGCTTGGACAAACTGCCAAAACTCATATCAACTCGGCGTTGGTACAGGCCGACGCGGGAGCTAAAGGCCAACCAGAACGCAGTCTTGGTATCGCTCCAGGTGCTCTCCAAAGTATTTGGCTTGCCAAAACCATTATAATAGCCCAATTGCTGTAAATAAAAATCCCATTGCAGGTATTGGTTTCCGCTGTACAACTTGCTGCGCAGCCCTACCAGAAAAGATTCCTGATAGGCCACTGCGGTCTCAGCCCGGCCTCGGATTCCCAATTCCAGCCTGGCATCCTTCCATTCGGGCACTTCCTTGTTCAAACCTATGGTGTATGCAAAATAGGCTTCTACGCCCAGCCCCACAGTGTGGACACGATCCAGATACGAGGCAGCGACTTTAGGCACTTTGGTAAACTCGTGCATCTGATTCTGGATGGCTTCTCCGTAGATATCTCCGGCCTGAAAATAGCTGCCGGAGAACGTAAGCCCCAGATACCAGGGGTTGCTTGGAAGGTATACTCTCTCAATCCGGCGACTGTAGTTTGAGGCCTTGCCTCCCCGGAATTTGGAGCTGAGCAGGTTTCCCAGCGTGTAGCGTATCCCACTTTCCAGCTCATCCATGCGGGTATTACTGATATAGCGATCGGTCAAAGAGCGGTAATTAATGAAAAGATCCCAATTATTCAACGAAAACAGCGTACCCATACCGTACGTGTAGCGATTATCCAGATTCATGACCAGGTTTCCGTTCTGGAAATCATTAATATACAGACCATTAATGTGCCAATAGAAAGGTTTCCCAAAAGATTTTTTAATGGGAGCCTTAGAATCTTTGTCCTCGGCACCGGCTTCGGACACTTCCACATTTTCTGTACGGAAAAACGGCCAGCCGTTTTTTGTCTGCTGCCCCGTATCGCGACTTTGGGCCCACAACGCCACAGGCATAGCATTGTAAACCACAAGCAAAACAAACGCAGCCAGCAAAAGTGGAAGGCGCAGCAACAAAAATAATCTACTCAGCGAATTCTTAGTGACAACCAAAGCAATCTCTCCCAATCCTAATAGGGGCTCGCTGTGAAATGCCAATTTTGCACTCTTGCTCGCTCTCTGTCACCCAATAAATTTACAACCAAACATCTATAACAAAACAAAATATCTCTCAAACCAGTCTTCTAATTTTTGGCAGAAACGGCTGTGCCGGAAGATCGACGCGCCTTTGCCTTTGCCTTCTGCCCTCGGAGTCCTTCTCCCGAAAAGACCAAACCCTAGTCCAAAGTGAGGATTTCAAGACGGTCTTCAAACACGGCAATCGTATGCTCAAAGTGGGCCGCATTTTTGCCGTCCAGAGTCACCACCGTAAAATCGTCATCCCAAATATCAACTTCGTGGGTACCGAAACATACCATCGGTTCAATGGCCAGCACCATGCCCTCCCTCAGGCGCGGATTCAGTCCCGGCGAAGGGTGGCAGTTGAACACCGAAGGGTCTTCGTGCACCTCAAAACCGACACCGTGGCCGCAAAAATTATCGACAATACCGTAACCGTGGGGCTCAACAAAGCGGGTCACCGCCTTGCCGATGTCCTTGATCCGGCCTTTCCGATTGGGCGGTGCCAGTTCGCTTATGGCATACATCAGACTCTGCTCGGTAACATCCATCAACTTGCGGTCGGCTTCCGAAACCTTGCCAATACCATAGGTCTTGGCCGAATCGGTAAAATAACCATCCAGATTGACACCGATGTCCAAGCCGATAATGTCGCCTTCTTTCAGTATCTGCTTTTTATCAGGAATACCGTGGATTACCACTTCGTTGACCGAAGTGCAAATGTGCCCCGGGAAACCCCGATACCGGTGGAAGGAAGGTAGAGCACTCCGAGATCGGATAAACTCATCGGCCATGCAGTCGATGTCCCAAGTGCTGATACCTGGCTTCAGATGGGGTTCCAGATGCCGGAAGGTTCCGGCCAGAATTTTGCCTGATAGACGTAATTTTTCAATGTCTTCCAAAGACTTCAGACGTATCATGAAAATAGCCCTCCCAAAATATAAATAAATTGCTTTCGTACTTGTCCGGAATCGCCCGCCCGCCGCAAATTACAAACATTCTCTGCAATGGCAGGCAAACAAAAACCGAATCATAACGAACTCTTGTTTCTTAACCTTACAAACATGGTCAGGCGACAAACCCCTTCAGAAAGCGAAATCTGCTGCCGAAGAACGCCACGGTTCCACCAATTTTACGGTGAAACCGCGAAGAACAAAACCGCCCAACCAGCCAACTGCCGGACCGCGCAGACCCCAAACACCACAACAAGTGACATAAGGCAGCGGACAAGCAGTATCGCAAAAATGCGCTACAAAGCGTCTGTGATGCTAAGGTTGTAGCGGCCCATCCGGTCTACTTCCAACAATTTGACACGCACTTCCTGGCCTTCTTTGAGGTGGTCCGCCACCGAGTTGACCCGCTCCTTAGAAATTTTGGAAATGTGACACAAACCCTCTTTGCCCGGCAGAAACTCGATGAAGGCACCAAAATCCATGATGCGCTTTACCGTGCCGTTGTAGACAGTATTGGCTTCCGGTTCACTAACCATTCCTTTAACCCGGGCTTCGGCGGCAAGGGCACCGCTGCGCTGCGCACAAAAGATGGTCACGGTTCCGTCATTGGCAATGTCAACTTTGGCACCCGTCTCTTCGGCAATGGCCCGAATAAACTTGCCGCCGGGGCCGATGACAGCACCGATTTTGTCCACTTCAACCTTGAAGCTGAGCACCGCCGGAGCCGTATCCGAGGTCTGCTGTCTGGCTTCGTCAATAGTACTGTTCATGATGCCCAGAATGTGCATACGACCTTCTCTGGCTTGGTCTAATGCCTTGGTCATAATTTCCAAACTGATGCCCGAGATCTTGATGTCCATCTGAAAGCCCGTGATGCCATCTTTGGTACCGGCTACTTTAAAGTCCATGTCACCCAAGTGATCTTCTTCACCCAGAATGTCGGAAAGCACTGCATACTCAGATTCTGCCCCTTGTCCCCCCGTGATCAGACCCATGGCAATACCGGCCACGGGAGACTTGATCGGCACCCCGGCATCCATCAAAGCCATCGATCCGCTACAAACTGTGGCCATGGAAGAAGAACCGTTGGATTCGAGAACTTCCGAAACCACACGCATGGTATAAGGGAAATCTTCTTTGTTTGGCAGCACATTTTCCAGTGAACGCTGAGCCAAATGACCGTGACCGATCTCACGTCGACCGGTGGCCAGGCGACCGGTCTCCCCGACCGAGTAGGGCGGGAAATTATAGTGCAGCATGAAACTGGCCCGGCGGTCGCCATCAATGTTATCCATGATTTGCTCGTCCGAAACGCTGCCCAGAGTAATGACACCCAAAGATTGGGTTTCACCCCGGGTGAACAGGGCAGAGCCATGCGTCAGGGGAAGCGTACCGATCTCCGTGGTGATTTGACGGATTTCATCCGTTTTGCGACCATCGCAGCGCAGACCCTTCTTCAGAATTGCACTCCGTACAACTTCACTTTCCACGTCGTGCAACACACTGTTTGCCAAGTCCCGAACTGCGGGTTCTTCGGCCGCCAACGCTTCCAGCTTGCCTGAGATACTTGCCAGAACTTCAGCTCTCGCAGCTCCGATGCCGTCACTGCGCTCCTCTTTAGTGGCCTCGAAGCACGCCTTTTGCAACTTCGGTGTGACCAGTTCACGGATTTCGGCCGCCAACGGGAAATCCTTCTTGCCGCCTTCGGGCAAAGGCAGTTTGACTTTGCCACACTTTTGTTGCAACTCAACCATGAAGTCGCAGATGCGCTTGATTTCGCTTTCGGCCGTTCGGATGGCACTGAGCATGACTTCTTCGGAAACTTCCTTGGCACCGCCCTCTACCATACAGATGCCATTGTGGCCACCAGCCACCACAATCTCCATCTCGCTCGCTTCAATCTGCTCAAAACTGGGGTTGATGACGTATTCGCCGTTGATACTCACCACACGTACTGCGGCCACCGGGCCGTTGAACGGAATATCTGAGATCATGACAGAGGCAAAGGCCGCATTCATACCCAAGATGTCCGGAGGATTGACCATATCGGTAGAAATAGTCATGGGTATTACTTGGATTTCCCGCCCAAAGGATTTGTGGAACAAAGGCCGCATCGGGCGGTCAATCAGACGGGAGACCAGGATTTCTTTGTCCTTGGGCCGCGCTTCGCGCTTTAAGAAACCGCCGGGAATTTTCCCTGCGGCGTAGTAACGTTCATTGTAATCGACAGATACAGGTACAAAATCCAGATTTTCACGGGTTTCACTACTGCAACAGACCGTGGCCAAAACTACAGAGCCACCATAACGGGCCAAGACAGAGCCATTGGCCTGACGGGCCATTTTGCCCACTTCGAAATTGAGTTCTTCTGCACCGATGCGCAGACTGAGAGCTTGCATATATTTCTCCTTCTTAATTCTGCATGCCATTATGTAAACTTAGCCCAAAAAAACTAGTTTTGAATCCCCTACATTTGTTCTTCCCTCAAAAATCAGGATAAAGAAGGAGTTATTAGAATCCTCTCGGAAGCATGAATTACTCCGTTACTCCGTTACCTTGTAAGCCTTGTTGCGCCCAATTTGGGGAGATCAGTACGGATGGGTGGGGCATCTGATTTGTGCGTATTACACACAACCCATGTCTATTAGTCACATTACACAAAAATCGAAATTCTGTTATCACAAAATTGCTTACCATTTATTCAACAGAGATATATAGGGTATATTAAATCTGAAACCTATAGGGCAAGATACCATCGTCAAAACTATGCCGGAACTTGGACCACTCCTGCCGAATAGTTTTGCCCGGCATAAAATATTCCTTCATATTGTTTTCAAATTACATCTAATATCATTATAAAAAACATATAAAATAAGCTTTTAATTAATATAAATTTTATATTAGACAATCATATGGAAAAATAGCCTAAAACAGATTCTCTATTTTATTTGTCTCTACAAAGTGACAAATAAAATAACTCCACCAATTCCGGCCGAAGAACATAAATAGAATATTCTCTTCAACAGGGCGACTTATCAAGACTATCTGCTTTTTGTATGGTTTTTTTAGTTTGTAACCGTCACTCTTGACGGCTTTTTTAGGCTTCGCTATATTGTCGCTACCGTTTGGGAAGGGCCGGTAGCTCAGCTGGTAGAGCAACGCACTTTTAATGCGTGGGTCACAGGTTCGAATCCTGTCCGGCTCAACTGTGAAACGGTTAATCGGTTGTTTGTCTCCATCGTCTAGTGGTTAGGACTCCAGATTTTCATTCTGGCAACGGGGGTTCAATTCCCCCTGGAGATGCTTGCCAGGATATTGCCGGGACCAGGGTCGTTCCCCAGAGTAATTCCTTTATGTCCAGGTCCTTGTTTTGCCCTCTTTTGACCTGAAAAATATCCTGTTTACGCTGTTATTCACCTTGTGAAACTTCCCAAAAGTCGAGCATCTTTCCGGTTTTTTCTCCCGACTTCTTTACCCCCCTCCCCTATTATTGTATTTATATTATATTTCCAGCGTGATCCCTATAGTTTAGGCTGGCTCTGAAGTCTGGAACTCATGCATCATGCATCATGCATCATCCGTTGCCTCGCATCACCATACTCTGTAGTCCCCTTTCCCTACAGCTCCCGCTGACGGGTCGAAACTGTCAACAACCAAGCTGCCCTCCGGGCCGACTTGGCGCAGGCCGTAGTCGCCCAGCAGAAAATATTCACCGCTCTTCCCCTCTTTCCGGCCACTGTACAACGCAAATGCAGCATAGAGTGAGGCATAAGCCAATGCTTCGTACTGCAAAGGCACCAGAAGTTGGACGTTCCCGCCGGCCGGCAATGCATTGCCGGCATCCTGCCAACCCAAGCCGGCAATCTTGGTACCCAGGCTATAACGCCGTAAAATTTGCGCACTGCTATAGAACAGCAAGGGCTCCATAGCCACAATGCGCCCGTCAGGCGGTAAGTCCAAAACCAGACGACGCACTTGGTCCTGGCTGTCAATATTCAGCGGATCAAGAAAACGCACCGCTTTAATTACGTCACGGTGAGTCTTAATGCTTTGACGCATTTGGCGGTACAGCTTGCGGGTAAAAGGCAGTTCTGCCGGACCGAACAGCAAAAGTACCGAAGCCTTTCCGGGCAAGCCCCTTGGGGTGGCCTCCGGTCTGTCTGTATCCAGCAGGAATTTCGTGAAACCGGCCGACAAAGCATCCACCCCTACGGGCCGGATGTTGATGTGGACCAACCCAACGGGAGGCCGAGGGGAGACGGCACTCCGTCCCTCCGCCTCCCGTTGGGTTTCCGGGCCAACACCGATTGCCGGCGGCAACGGAGCTTCCTCACCGAGTCCCTCCTCCACGAGGTAAGACAACGGGACACCCCTGCTATCCATAGGAAGATCCTCGGAATCCTCATCCAAAAAGCGGCTGCGATCAGCACTCTCGTTGAGGATGTACCGCTGCGGGCTTCCATCCCTCCCGTCTGCCGTGACAACCGGGATGCCGGGGATACTCAAGCTGCTTAAAGGATCGCCGGAGACCGGTGCTTTGCCGGCAAAGCCACAATAAACGATGAGCAAACCCGCTTGCTGCGCTGCCAATAAACTCTCGTCAAGGTCAATCAATTCATCGCCGAACAAGACCAAAACGTTGTAGTCCAAGTCGATGATTTGCTGAATTTGCTCCTTTTTCCAAGCGACATGGGCCAAGTAGTTGCTTTTCAGGTTCGGTTTCACTTGGGCAACGCGCCGCGCGTCGCGCCGCTGCTGTTGTCGGGCCCAACGCCGCTCACGCCGGTTCAGCTCTACTTCCGGGGGGCCTTCAAAAATCACGGCATTGACTTGGCTCAGCTCGCCCATTGCCTGCTCCAAACCCTCGGAGACATTACGATAGGCCAAAGGATGGTCATAACTGAGCAATACGGCCACCTGTAGGAGCTTTTGGCGCGTCAAATCCGCCGGAGGAGTCCTGCAAGCCCATAACAAAACGGTAATCGCCAGATGGAACGCAAGACAGAAGACAAGTCGGATGAAAACTCGGGTCGCCGTGTGACGAATTGGAACGGATTGCAGCATGGCTGTTCAATTTTACAAATTCTCTCAATTTTTTATCAGGCACTTCTAAAAAGTCATTTTTGGAGCTGAGAGAACTAGCCTTTAACGATAGTATTGCCAAAAGGAACATACAAGGCAATAGAAGATCGCTGCGGAATCCCTTAATTGCCCGTTATGGTCTGTTATTGTCTCTTTCTGCCTGCTGTTGCCTGTTATTGTTCATTACGGTCGGAGACTCTCCGTACATACAGGTCAGCATCAGCTCAGCATCGTTTTATGACAGCATACTTTGAGGTGCACCATCCAAAGCTTATGGGCAAAACCTTCTCAGACGACAGAGTATGTTTCCATTTACCTTTCTTTCACCGCGTTGACGGCCCGCCCGGCAGAAATACATTGGGAACACAGGCAGAATATCCGACCTGCCTCGCGCAAAACGGAAGAACTCGGCAGAGGTAGTTCATTGTGTCCAGGATCAGGCTAATCACGGTAATCATGGTAATCACGGCTTGCCGGCTCTGGCTGTCCCCGGACTCTGGCCTCCAACCAAAGCTCCGGGCCGATGATTTAAACTGGGCCGAACGGAGCTTTAACCCACAGGAAAAGGCACCTGAGGGCTTGCGCAACAATATTTCTTTAGAAATGATCAACGCAATAGAGGGTCGTTTTGAGCCGCGCTTTCAACACTATTTTCGCGACAGCATGGCCTATTACCTCCAGTTGCAATTTGGCAGCAACCTCGCCTCCGGGCTCAACTTTGCCGAAGAGTTCCAAAACCAATCCTACAACCATCTGCAACTCGGCTTTGAACTGGGCCTGACCGGCCTGCTCTACGCCCGCAATTCAAAGGTCACCAAGGATGTTCGACGTTGGGGTTCGGGCCTCATTCTGGGGCTGGGCCTCCGCTTCATGTTCAGCAACCTCAGCAGAGAGGTAGAAGACAACATTCTGAGCGGAGGACTGACCACCAACCTTGGCTGGCGGCTACAGTCGCACAATTTTTCTGTCAGCATGTATTTGCAGTTTCGCATCTTGTTACAGTTCAGCACCAAAGGTGCAATCACGAAAGACTTGCCGATTATCATTGATCGCGGGCCACTGAGCAGGTCCCTGCCCGATATTCCGATTATCAACAGTACGCAAACCGGCAACTTGTCTCAAAATGCCTTTTATACATTCAGCCAAACCATCAACATTCGAATCGGTTACTATTTCTAAGAATGCTCTGAAATCTGTACAAAATCTCCTTGGAGAACCCGCTCTCTATACCATAGAACATTGTGAAACAACCGTTTGCAGAAATTCGGAAACTACTGCTGTATAGGGAAAAACCCAGAAAAAGCCTTGCGAAATCCTGGACTTTCTGCTTATATGCTCCGGATCAAAAGCCATACGGGAAAGACAACCGCAGGTCTTTTACGGCCCCTTAATGAGGTTTGTGAGATCCCTTATGAGGCTCTGAGACGGGGGCCCGGAGAGTTTTGGGAAAAGCGGTGACAGGCAACACACCGCAATGCCGGGGAGTGGGAATAACAATGAAGAAAAGTCGGTCTTTAAAGTGGATATTTACCATGTGGCTGCTGGGCGCATTGATCCCTGCGCTTGGCACCTTCGTCGGAATGTCCATCTTTATGTTCCGCAGCGTGATACTGGAAAACATCCAAAATATTATCAAAAATAATACCTTAAAGTACTCCCAGGACGTACAGCACTACTTCGACGAGCGCAACACTATGGTCAGCGTCCTGACCCAAGTGCCCTCCTATCGCGTCCTGGTCGAGAAAGTGAACCAACGCTTTTATTTCCGGGAACCACTACAACAGGACGAACGGGTCATTCGACAGTCGCTGAACAGTTATTCCAACCGGGAAAAGTCTTTGTTGAGTTCAATTCCGGTGCGGCGGCTCGACAGCCCCATAGACCCGCTGCTCAGCAACGAATACGCCAACCTGGGAAATTCTATTGTTGAATTCAAAAAAGCATACCCGGACTTGGTCTGGCTCTACATCGTCAACGAGAAAACCCAAGACGTTCTGACGGGAACCTTTTCGACAGATTCCATCTACCTGGCGAACCGGCAACCCTGGTATCAACTGGTGAAACAGCGACGCAGTGGGGTGACCACAGAACCGTACTACGAGCCACAATCCAACGGCTACACCTTTCTAATTTCCGTACCCATTTTTCAGAACCAGACGGAGAAAAAGGGAGAAATGTTGGGGGCCTATGTACTCAACACCGGCTACAGTGCTTTCGAAACCAACATAACAGCCAAATGGGAATATATTTTCCCGTCTTCATTTGCCTACATTGTCAACAGTGTCGGTGATGTGGTCTATCACCCCGACTTTAACTTGGTAAAAAATAAGACAAATATCTACCGGGACAACGTCGCCTTCGACACCCAGCTGGGGGACATTCTCCACACCCTGGATTCCGGTCCCGGAAACCAAGATACAGACCCCAACGGAAACAAACGGATTGTCACCGGCCGCTTTACCGGAATGAACAGTCAGCGTTCTTCAGGTTCCTTTTGGGTGACCGGCACAACGGTGGGAGTCGAAGACTGGAAACTGGTCATTGTGACCCCGGTCAAAGAGATTGAAGTCTACATCAACACCCGCTTTGGTAAGATTTGGATGATCATTCTCCTCATCTTGGTCCTGCTCGGACTGTTTATTTTTGGCCTGACTTCCTACTTTCTCAATCCGATATCCAGCATGACGGCAGTTATGCAGAATGTCGGGCGCGGAGACTTGGCCACAGACAAAAGCGTATTGCAATTCAAAAGCCGCAACGAGATGGGAACACTGGCCAAGGTCATGAACGCTTCGCTGAACAATTTTAGCCGCAGCTTGGCATCCGTGCGCGTGCTGGTCTCCGGCGGCAGGCGAGCCATGGAAAACCTGATGAACACCAACAATATTGTGCGCGGCATGGCCAGCAATATCACCGTAAACCTGGAACAGGCTCACGAAGGCTCTATTGAACTGCAAAATGCGGCACAACGTGCCGCTACTGCTGCCGGCAGTGTCCGACGCATCACAGAAGAAGAAGCCCAGTTAGTAATGGATTGTTCGGCTGCGGTGAGCCAGACTTCCGGGGCCATGGAAGAGATGAACGCCGGTATTTCGAACATGGCCCGCATCGCTTCAGAAAGCCGTCGCTCCTCGGACCAATTGATTCAGGTGACACGAGAGGGTACGGCCTCGATGGAAGAACTCACCGAGACGATTGAGAGCATTTCGGACAATATCACCCAAATGCGGGAAGTCATTACCATCATCAACGAAATTTCACAACAGACCAACCTGCTGGCCATGAACGCAGCTATCGAAGCCGCACACGCCGGAGAAAGTGGCAAGGGTTTTGCCGTGGTTGCCGATGAAATCCGTCAGTTGGCGGAGACCACCGCTGAGAACTCCACCAGTATCCACAATACGCTGACAACTATGGTCGGTGTCATCGAACAGGCCAAGCAGTCCAGCGAAGAAAATTCCAGTGCTTTCGACCAAATTGAACGACAGGTACTGAAGTTTGTGCAGGCATTTAGCAGTATCGCCACCAGTACAGAAGAAATTTCGACCGGCTCACACGAAATTAATGATTCGATGAGCGGACTTAACGACAAGTCCGAAACCTTGCTGGAGCATACCCACAACGTGCAGGATTCTGTGCTCAACATCGAGCGGCTGCTCGAAGAAATCGATAATTTCTCCCAGCGCAACCTATCTCGCGTTTCCAACCTGGCCAGGCAGAGTCTTTCCATCGAAATACTGCAAAAAAGCAATTCACGCATGTCGCGCCTGACTTTTAACAACATGTTGGATCTGCTGAAGCAGGTTTCCCATTTCGCAATTCCCGAAGATGAGCAGGCCAACTTTAACATGCACAATGACTTTGGCCGTCTGTTTATCGAATTGCAGGAAAAACGCAAAGAGGCCATCGACATGCTTTCCTGGAGCAGCAACAGCATCCTCTCCGAAGAACATGCCGGAAATTACAACGGGACCCAACTGGAAGCTTGGATACAGAACTATGGCACAGAGTACTTTAATGATTACCCGGAGTTCCGGGATATAGTGGAGGCCCACTACGATTTTTATCGGCTGCGTACCGAACTGGTCAGACTTTTCAACGTGGAGGATCGCAATCAGTCGATAATCGGAGATATCACGCAACGTTTTGAAAGGCAGGCAGAGGTCATCGAAGAGAAACTGGTGATATTGCAGAAACTGTTCTACAGTGATATATTGCCTGGTTACATTGAAAAACAACAAACCCGCAACCAGCAGACGAACCTATAGTTGCAGGCCGCTTGGCGACTTGGTGAAATGAAGATATGCAGATAGCAAAATTTGGCGGGACTTCCCTGGCCGGGCCTCAAGCGATGATGCAGGTGCTGGAGATTGTCAAAGGCAAACTGACAGAGCCGGCGGACAAAACCAAAGCCGGCACGGATGCTCCCGCACCAATGTTAATCTTGGTGCTTTCCGCCATGGGTGGAGTGACGACCCGTTTGCAAAACCTGGCTGCCATCAGCTGCGATTGCTTTCAGGATAGCCGTCCGGTGCGCACCGAGAAGCTGGCAAAAGAGCTGGATCCCCTTCGCCAAAACCATTTGGCCGCAGCTCAGGAATTGCTGAATGAGGCGCTTTATCCCGAGTATGTAGGGATTGCCGAGGAGATTTTTGCCAATATCCAAACAATTCTGGAAGCGATTGCCCTGCAAAATAATCTTTCGGATGAGCTGCTCGAATTGCTGTTACCCCAAGGAGAACTGTTGTCTTCCCAATTATTTACTCTATACCTGAAGAGTAATGATATCGACAGTGCGTGGTTTGACAGCAGACAATTTATTGTCAGCAAAAAGCACAGTGACCGAACCAATGTTGATCTGCCTCTCTGTCGCACTAACTGGGCCGCCGCACGGGGCAAACTGCGCCGGGTCAACGTCTTTCCCGGGTTCATCGCCTCTACACCCGAAGGCCGTACCACCGTATTGGGCCGCAACGGCAGTGATTATTCGGCCACCATTTTGGCCTACGGCATGGAGGCCGACCTCGTAGAAATCTGGACTGATGTCGATGGCATTCTGACCACCGATCCCAACATTGTGCCGGAGGCTTCCATCATCCCCGAAATGAGTGTGGAAGAGGCCATGGAAATGGCCTATTTCGGGGCCAAAGTCATCCATGCACAGACTCTGTTGCCCATCATCACTCATCCCTGCCCGGTTCGTATCTGTAATACTTTCAACCCGGGAGAGCCGGGCACCATGATCCGACCCAAGCATGATGTCATCCGCAGGAAACGCTTACTGACAGCAATCAGTTATGTTGATGATGCCAGCTTACTTCTTTTGGATGGAAAATTCATCAGCTCTGTAAAATTCTTATCCAGAGTCTTTCAATCCTTTGATCAGCACAAAATTGAGCCAATTATGGTGATTCGGGTGACCGCAGACAATAAACTCTGTCTGACCATCTACAAAGATCAGATTACAGCGGCAATCTCCGCAATTTCTGATGAATTTGATCGAGAACTGCACAATGGGGACTTTGCCCCCCCCGAGGAAGAAGCAGATATTTCCATCATCTCAGTCATCGGAGAACAAATGAGGGGGAAAGTCGGAACCGTGGGCGAAATTTTCAGCGGTCTGGCAAATTTAGGTGTCAATATTCTGGCTATCGGACAGGACATTACAGAGAACAATATCTCCTTTATCATCAAGCAGAAAGACCAAGCAGATACAATATGTTACCTGCACCAAAATTATCTAAACACATAGTGTTTGTAGGAATCAGTGGAAAACTATCTCAAAAATAATGCTTATGTTGCTGCCTTAGAAATATTATTTCTCAGTAAGATTTATAAACTGCGCAATGATATCTTAGAGAAAGATTTTGCGAAGATTCGGCAGATTGCCACGGAGTTCTCCCTTCAGACAGAAGAGAATATCGATGCCAACTATATTCTTTTTAAATCAACAGATACCAGACTGAATAGCTTAGTCAATATTATAAAATTTTCTATGCAATTAAAGTCTCTATTAACAGGATCTAAGAATATCTTTGAATTTAATGTTTTAATATTCAAAACAAACGTTGATTCTAAATTAATCAGCAGAAAAATATTAAACTCTCTGCTAAAAGTCTCATCTGACAATAAAATATGGATATTACAAGAAAATAATCCTGTTATCCATTACAACATCCAAATCTCAAACTTAGATAACGGCGTACAGGAAGTCATTGCTGTAAACCAAGAGCAGCAAAATTTTCTGGAGAAGTATCAGGAAAATATCTTATCCTACAGTAGTCTCACAGAAACAATTCATCAGGCAATACAGAATGTTCGTGTCCGCACGATAGGGGTCATCGGGAAATCACACACGGGCAAAACAGCCTTTCTGCACAGGCTCTGTCGATCAGATACAAAGAAATTTATTTATGTGTGTGCCCACAGCCAATACCAAGGGGCCTCATATCCGTTTGTGATGCTGCTGTATCAGTTACAGCAACATTTTGCGGACGGCCTGCCGGAAACCGATGCGGAGAGGCTAAACAACTTATTTCAACAGGTTCAACTGACGAATATGCTGACCTACAAACAGATTGAGGTCGACATCTACAGTTTACTGGAGCACCTGAGCAGACTCCGTCAGATCGTGCTTGTTTGTGATAACTTAGATAACTGGCCTGTGGAAGCGGTGAAGCTCCTGCAATTGATATATCGGAAACTACACGATACAGAAATACAGTCTAAATTGATCTGTTGTATGACCGGCATCTATTATCCCATGGAACAGGATGAAGTTATACATTTCTCTGAACACAGAGGCGGCAGAGACAAGGCTATCGATGTCTCCGATAATGCGGAGCATGCGGTGTTATCGGAAGCATTTTTGTCGGAACCTTCTCTTTTTTCCGTCAAGGAGACCCTGCTGGCGATTCTGCCCAGCCAAAGAGTCGATGCCAAAAAATACAAGGATTTTTACGCATTACTGATTGATGGATTGAAAAGTCAGGAATTGATGATTCTCTCCATAATACAGAAGTATCCCTATGTGTTAAACCGGTACATCTTAGTAGAAGTATTCCGAACATCAGTTATTTATGAGGTTATTGACTATCTGTTAGACTATTATTTTCTGATTGAGATAGAAGATTATTCCGGCAAGCATCTATTTTGCACTCTAAATAGTCAACAGTACCCTATATCTGTGGAAATATCAACATCTGTTCAAGATAATATTGTACATTATTTTGAAAATAATGCAGACTACTACCAAACAGATATTTATTCTCTATACGTATTATCTATAAATAATATTCTATTATATGAAATAATTGAACTTCAGCTATGCAGAATGCTGGACCAAGGATTTGTAAATACAGTACAGCTATTTATTGAAAGTGATATTTTTCATGATTATTTTCCTGCAATAAAAATGTGGTACTCTATGCACAACAAGAGCAGATTAGAGCTCATTAAACTACAGCCTTATTTTGATTCTTATTCTGTGAATAAAGATAATATCCGATTTCTTTTTCCAATGTCCAATTACTATTTTTTGATTCAGGACTATGAAAAAGCTCTGATTGTCAATAAAGAATCTATATACCTCTTTAATAGTAATGCGAAATATAAAATTTATATTGATAATATGTTCCTTATTCAGGCTAGAATTCTTATCTCTCAATGTATGTTCAAAGAGGCTATTGAATATATCAATATCGAATTAGAATCTTTGCCAAATATCAATCGACCCAATTTATTTTATAAATTTATATATTTAGAGATTCTGTGTCTGTTCTTAAAAAAAGACCTGCATTTGGCCGTCTCCATTATCGAAAAATATAACTTTGATACATACCTGAATTTGTATGGAGAAATTGAGGAGTATTTTAAAATTAATCTGATTGTAATGAGAATCTATTTTGAAATCGGCCAATATATGATGGCGCGGGATTTACTCTTAAAAATCCTAAAATTATCGGAGTACTACGGATACAAGAAATTTTATAATTCTTTTACATACTGGATTGCCAGGGTCTTATTTTATGCAGGGGAGTTCCATCAAGGATTCAGCTATCTTGAACAGACAGAAGACTGTGAGGAGAAACTCTATTTTCTAAGTGAAGGCCTGTATTTTAACAACGAGAAAGAAAAATCTTTAAACGTTGCCACAAAGGCCCTGAAACTCTCTCTCAAAAGAGCTACAGAGAGAACAACCTTGGGTTGCAGAGAGTTTGATAATGTATATAGCCTTCATGAGGGACAGCTCCTATCCTGCAAAGCAAAAAAAGACCCTATGTTAAATAGCATACAAGGATTCACTGCATATCTTCACACATTTCACGGCAAACCGGAAATTGCAGAAAAGATACTCCAACAAATCACACAGCGGCCTTCATTTGAATTTAGTCCATTCCAACATATCTTTCATTATTTCTATTATTTGTATCTTAAAAAACATTCCCAAGATGACAACCGTGAAGATATGCTGTATTTGAGCTATGCAATTTCTATCTTACAGAATGAATCTTCAAGAATATTAGGTACTAAAGTCCGATATAATTATATCTATAATAATTATTGGAATAATTTACTCGCAGTTGAAGGCGAACAGCATAATCTTATGGTTTTAGGCAATTCCCGCATCCGCAGTCATTGAGGATCTAAAATGACCGTTATTAAGTGTGGTGGCAGCAGCCTGCCAAAACTAAATAAAGAATTTGCCCATTTTGTTAAAGAATGGCAGAAACTCGAAAATGTGGTTTTGGTCCACGGTGGCGGTCCGGCCATTGCAGACCTGGAAAGAAAATTAAACCTGAGGTCGGAATTCGACAGCCGGGGCCGGCGTATCACAAACAGAGAAACATTGGATGTTGTGGTACAGTGCCTCTGCGGCAGCGTGAACAGCCAACTGGTTTCTCTGCTTGCCGCAAGCGGTGTCACCGCCTTCGGACTCTCCGGCTTTGACGGTGGTCTCTTGCAGGCCAAATTAAAAAACTATGAAGAACTGGGTTGGGTCGGACAGATTGTCGCGGTAAAATCCGAAATATTACAAATGCTCTGTCGCCAAGGTTTTTTGCCGGTGGTGGCTCCTGTTTCTCTCCATATCAAGAATCATGCAAAGGATATGGAAGGTCAGGCTTGGGTCGCTCCGGGGCAATTGCTGAATGTCAATGCAGATGATGCTGCCAGTGCCATTGCCAATGCCCTGCAAGCCCGGAGCATGGTCTTTGTCAGCGATGTTCCCGGCATAATGGACAGCAATAAAAATATTCTTGCAGAAGTCAATGCTGCCCAGATAGAGGAAATGATAGCCTCCGATGTAATTTGTGGTGGCATGATTCCGAAAGTGGAAGGGGCTCTGTCCGTCTTGCGGGACAAAAATAACTCTCTGGAAGAAATTTTTATCATCGATGGTACGTCTGACACTCTGTCCCGGGAAGGGCAAACGGCCCGGACAAACGGCCGGACGGAGAACCCCCCGAATTTCGGGGACAGAGGGATAGGAACCCGTATCAGATTGTAGCTTCTGCGAACCTTCGCTTTTTCCTTATCACAAAATGAGGAGACTATTCGTGAAGCAAAACACAGTGTAAATTACCGCCGCAGGCTTGGGTCAACCTTTGCGGACAGAATACTTATCGGAAAAAGGACAATTATATGAAATATCGGAATCTGGGAAACAGTGGCTTGCAGGTGAGCGTGTTATCAATGGGTTCGTGGGTGACTTTTGGCACACAACATCAATTGGACAGTGCTGCGGAGACAATCAAGGTCGCCTATGATGCCGGCGTGAATTTCTTTGACAATGCAGAAGGCTATGAAAACGGAGAATCGGAACGCCTGATGGGGGAAGCTCTCCGCAAACTGGGTCTGCCACGCTACAGCTATTGTGTCAGCAGTAAATATTATTTTGGCATACATCCTGGCGATGTGGTCAATATGAAGCAAACTCTAAACCGAAAATATCTGATACAAGCGGTAGAAGCTTCCTTGCAGCGTTACGGTTTTGATTTTATCGATATCATTTACTGCCACCGGCCTGATCCCAAAACCCCGATAGAGGAAACCGTGCACACTATGCACGATCTGATTACCCAAGGTAAGGCCTTATATTGGGGGACCAGCGAATGGAGTGCCGGCGATATCCGCGCCGCCTGGGATATCGCCGACCGTCACGGCCTGCACAAGCCGATTACCGAGCAATCCTGTTATAATTTAATTACCCGTACTCGTGTAGAACAGGAGTATCAACGCTTATATCAAGATATCGGTTTGGGTGTCACCGGGTTTAGCCCTCTGGCCAGCGGACTCTTAAGTGGCAAGTACTTGAATACAGTACCGGAAAACAGCCGGGCAGAACTGCCGGGTTATACTTGGCTGCGCAACCATTTGCTCCGCAAAGATAAGAATGACGCATTATCCCAATTTTGCCAAATCTCGGAAGAAGAATTTTCCTGTAGTGCTGCACAGCTCGCCATTGCCTGGTGTGCCGCTAACCCCAGAGTCAGCAGTGTGATTCTGGGAGCCAGCTCGACCTCTCAGATGAAACACAACCTGCAATCGGCCGAAGTCTTGGAAAAATTAGATACCGAAAAGTGGCAATGGTTGGCACAACTATTTGCCTGAGTACCCAAAGTCCCTGATACCCGGATGCCTGAGACCCAAGCGTAAGCAGGTTCCGGCCAAGTGCTACCCCGGAAAAGGGAAAACAGGCTGCTCATTTTAAAATCTCTGTCAAAGCTTGGCAGGCACTACATTCTCAGGCACTACACTTCGGCTGACAAGCCCGACAGGCCCCGCGAAGGACCAACTGCCAGGAATGAAGTTCCGGGTCCGTTTGACAAAGACCGGCCAAACGGGTTTCCAGTTCCGAAGCCAAGGGCCAGTCGAGCAACTCACCGCAACTGCGGCACAACAAATGCGCGTGCGCCTCAATGTAACGATCGTAACGCAGGGCACCGTGAGAACCATGTTGATCAATCATGACAGAAGAAATCAGACCATTCTCTTCAAATAGTCTGAGCGTATTGTATACGGTTGTTTTGGAAAGCGTGGGTATATCTTTAACCAAACAGGCGTGAATTTGCTCGGCCGTGGGATGGTAGTCTTTTCTTTCATTGGCCGAAGACGGGGCAAAGGCACCGGGTGCGTTTGCGTCTCCCGGTTCAAAAAAATCTTCTGCCCGACAATTGCGCACAAACTCCAATATTCGGACGCGCTGGTAGGAAGGGTGGACACCCCGACTTCTCAAATCATGGACATGCCGGTTCATACAATCTGTCGAATTTCTGACGCAGGTGAGAAATTCATCTCCTCATTATATTGCCACCAAGCCAATCTGTCCGCCTGCAATTAGCCGGTCGGAAGATAGCAAAGCCGAAACATCCCGAACTGCACCGATAAAACCAAATCGAATCTTGCAGATCGAACCTCCGGACCCAAGCCTCGGCAAATCCGTAATAACCCGGAAGAACCGACAGGATGCGTGCTGAAAAAACAGGTCTTTCCGATATGACAGGCAAAGCTACCATACCGGAAAGACCCGATGAATATTCTGAATCTTAAGCGAAATAGCGACCCAACAGGCCGTTAAAGGCGGAACCGTGGCGGGCTTCATCCTTACACATTTCGTGAACAGTGTCGTGGATAGCGTCGTACTTGGCTTTTTCGTCTGCTTTGGTGTTCGGATCCAACATCAGCTTCTTGGCCAAACCGGCCAATTCCAGCTTACCTTCGTTGGCACCATACTCAGCTTCAACACGCGCTTGCAGATTCCGCTTGGTGTCTGCAACCACAACTTCGCCCAACAGCTCAGCAAACTTTGAAGCGTGCTCAGCTTCTTCAAAAGCGATACGCTTGTAAGCTTCAGCGATTTCGGGAAAACCTTCACGTTCTGCCTGACGTGACATAGCAAGGTACATACCGACTTCTGTACATTCAGCATTGAAGTTGGCACGCAGGCCTTCCACTACGTCTTGATTGCTGACTTGACCGTCACCGATCTTGTGCACGGAAAGCCATTCAATCTTGCCTCCGGCGTTAACACGCTGCTCGCGAAACTTATCAGAAGGGGACTTGCAATGCGGACACTCAGCGGGTGCCGCACTCCCTTCATGGACATAACCACACACAGTACAAATGAATTTCATACTCTACTCCTTTTTTGATTTTCTGATATCTAAACAGTACTGTAATGATTCCAGATAGTCAAGCTAACTCTTTACCACATAATATATATGATAATCATTATCAGAAAATAACAGGGGGACACGGGTAAAGACCACAGCCGGAAGCCATAAATCAAAGACATGGGCCGAGGCCATAACCGGAGGACTTAACCGGAGAGCACGGGCAAGAAAACCAAGAAGTCCCGCCGCTCGCCGAAGTCTCCCCGGGAAAGACGGAAAATGTGCCCACATTTTCTCTATGAAAATTGGAAGACCGGAAACGACAGCTCCCTCCCTCTAGATCAAACAATCCCAGAGCATACCCAAATCGCGGGGAAGTTCCGCTTCACCGCCGTGGCGTTGCAGTTCAGCCTCTTGCAGGGGCAGTAACCAGACCGATTCTTCGGGAATGGGGAAAGACACTGTGATGACATACTCCCAAGCTCTGACGAAGTTGTGCGTTCTGCTCCATTCGTCAGCGAAGCTTGCTCTGTTACTAAAGGTCAGCAAGCCCGAATTGTTCTCTGCCAACTCCTGTTTGGCATAATCACAGGCCAATTGCAGCAGGCAGGACAAGTCTTCCGGGCTGCGGGCGTAGATTGGCAGCAACAGTTGCAGGCTTTGGCGGGAAGCCCATTGACTCACGACCTCACAGGAAGCCAAAGCCGCCAGGGCAACAGGGTGCGAACTGCCCGGGCCGGGACTATTTGGATCGGCAGACAGAGCCAAGGCGACAGGGCCGGTATCCCGGCGCATCCCGGCCCAAGCCAGCAGAGTCTCAAAACATTGGCTTTGGGTCTTGTCCGGTTGTTCGCGCAGGAACTCCCTCAGCCTCTTTAACTCTTGAGGAGCTTCCATTTCGTTGTGTATGATCTGTAATTGAGACGGCATGTCTTTTAGCATATAAAACCTCGGGCTTACTTTGTTCAGAAACACCAACGCCTGCGTTGGGCTATTTTTGGCCCATCTTCTGACCATCTTTTGACACTGAGGGACATTAGGACAAATGCAGGCGGGCGGGACCCGGAAGGAAGAGAACCTAGTGTGATAGAATTCCTGTCGTCGAAGAATCTTGATTCCCGGAGACTCTTAGTTGTCGGAGACTCCTTCCGGTCAAGCCTCCTACACATAAAAATAAAAACGAAACACACACAAATGAAGATGGGCACATCCCGACAGAAACCGTATTATAGCGAGATCCCTGCGGGGAAGGAAGAGAACCCGACACAGGAAATCCGGCGGTATCTTGTACGACCAGTGCGTATTCCTTATGGTGGGTCGGGTTTCAAACGGAAACACGCCAAGGCAAACCGAAACAAGCCGAAGTGAAAACGAGGAGCGGGAAACATTCCGGAATGCCGGGTCTCCGGTCGCCCGCTCATCTCTGATGGCGTGTCCGTGCCCGTCCCTGTGGCACAGTTGAGTCGGTATGTCGGTATGTTTTTGGTCCACAATGTAGTCTGTGGCCAATCCTTTGCAAAGATGTCTCGCGGGCACATCTCAAGTTTACAGAAGAAATGACAGGAATCGAAAATTATCGAGGTTGGAAAACATGGCAGACATGCATAGCACAACGATAGTAGGGGTAAAACACCATGGTCAGGTGGCAATGGCCGGGGACGGTCAGGTAACTTTTGGTGAATCAATCATTCTGAAGGGCAATGCCCGCAAAGTGCGACGTATTGCGGGAGGCAAGGCATTGTGCGGTTTTGCCGGTTCAACGGCAGACGCTTTTACCTTGGAAGAGCGTTTTGAGGCCAAGTTGAAGGAATTTAGTGATCTGACCCGTGCCGCTGTAGAATTAGCACGAGAATGGCGAATGGACAAGGCCCTGCGCAATTTGGATGCGATGCTCCTCTGTGCCGATTCGCAACGCATTTTGTTAATTTCCGGGCGCGGAGACGTGATTGAGCCGGAACATGACGTAATTGCCATTGGTTCGGGCGGAGCCTATGCTTTTGCTGCCGCGCGGGGTATTCTATCCGCAATGGGGGGGCAATCGGCGGCGGATGGCTTGGACGCTGCCGGCATAGCACGCAAGGCATTGGAAATCACCGCTGATATTTGTGTATTTACCAATCAGCAAATTGTGGTAGAAACGATTTAAAATCTGTTTAGAATCATACTCTTGCTGCTGAATAACAAATGAACGCGCAGTGTCAAGGCAAAGAAACGGGAAATGGAAGACGGAAAATTTGTATGACAAAAAAAACGAAAACGAAAGTAAAAAAAGCATTGAAGATTGATGAACTGGCCCCCCGAGAACTGGTGCAGGAGTTGGATCGTTACATCGTGGGTCAGACGGCGGCCAAAAAAACCGTGGCGATTGCGCTGCGAAACCGAGTGCGGCGCAGCCTCTTAGATAAGGATTTGCAACGGGAAATCACCCCAAAAAATATTATCATGATCGGCTCCACGGGTGTCGGCAAAACGGAGATTGCCCGGCGTCTGTCTCAGCTTTCGGGGGCCCCTTTCATCAAGGTCGAAGCCACGAAGTACACCGAAGTAGGCTATGTCGGACGAGATGTGGAATCGATGGTGCGCGATCTGATGGCGGCGGCAGTCAACACCGTGCGCAAGGAACTACAGGAAGCCGTGGAAGAAACAGCCCGGCATTCCGCAGAAGAACAATTGCTCGAGTTATTGCTGCCCGGCAACCAGCAGCGCAGCAGTGACAATACTGATCAAGCAACTGATACAGAACCTTCTCAGGCTCAGGTTCAGGCCGAACAGGAGAGCGATGTCAGCCGTTCCGGTCGTCAAAATGCCGGAGAGAGCCTGTTCCCCAATTTCGAGGCTGAGGCTGAGGTAGAGGCTCAGAAAGAGGCTAACGGGGAGGACAAGGAAAAAACCCATCCAAACCCGGACAACAGCAACGCCCATGAAAAAAAGGCCGAACAGGATCCCGGGCCGGAGCAAAAAGTACGTGAAAAGTTTCGAAGAATGCTACGCGCCGGCGAACTGGATGAGCGTATGGTGGAACTGAATCAGGACAATAAGGGCAACTCCTTTGGGGGCTTCAGCTTCACACCGGGCAGCAATGCCAATGTGGAAATTTTTACCAACATGCCCGAAGATCTGGGCAACTTGGGCGAAAATCTACAAGAAGCTTTCAACAGCATGATGGGTGGCAATAAGCGCAGTAAGCCACGCAAAGTCAGCGTCAGTAAGGCCCGCGAAATCCTTTTGCAGGAACAGCGCGAGAAGCTGGTGGACGAAGAAGCCGCTTTGGAGCTGGCACGCGATCGGGTACAAAACCAAGGGATCATCTTTATTGACGAAATCGACAAAATTGCCGTGCGCGAAGGGCGCAGCCGGGGCGGCAGCGGCGAAATCTCGCGCGAAGGGGTACAGCGCGACATCCTGCCGATTGTCGAGGGCTCACAGGTTCGCACACGCTACGGTATGATCGATACTACCCATATTTTATTTATTGCTGCCGGGGCTTTTAATCTGAGCAAACCGTCAGACCTAATCCCCGAGCTTCAGGGCCGGTTCCCGTTGCGCGTAGAGCTGGAGTCTCTGACCGCCGATTCACTGGAAGCGATTCTCAGTACGCCGGAAAATTCACTAATTTTCCAGTACACCAAGTTGCTGGAAACGGAAGGTGTGACCTTAGACTTTCGCCCGGAATCATTAAAGAAATTGGCCCATATCGCCGCTGAGGTCAATGCCAGTACAGAAGATATAGGGGCAAGACGCTTGCACACCGTATTGGAAACTCTCCTCGAAGATATTTCGTTTGCCGCCGGTGACCATGCCGGACAAACGGTTGTGATTGACGAGCCGTTTGTGCTGAAAAAATTGCAGGGTATTGCCACAGACCAAGATTTGTCGCGTTACATCTTATAATAATTGAAAGAACCAGATTACAGGGTACCAAAGAGAACGCCCAAAGACCTGAAGACCTCCGGCTTTCTGCCGATAGCGGGAGGTCTGCGGTCTGTGCCCAGTCTTTGGCCCTAGCCGATAAGCCCCTGCAATTGCTTACAAAACTCCAGCGGCAGACCAATGATATTACTTTGGCTACCCTTCCCCCACGCCACCAGTTTGCCTCCCAAACCTTGAAAACGATAGCCACCGGCCGCACCGCGCCACTCATCGCAGGCCACGTATTCTTCCAGTTCGACCTCCGACAAATTGCGGAACTGTAACGTACTGATCTCACCGTAAACCAAACACTCGCCCCCATCATCGACAGAAGCCTCAACAGGAATAGCCCAAATACCCGGACTATCGCAAGCTTGGTCCGCCGACCCCTCCAAAACGGGGTGGTCCGATATGCGAAAGGCCACCGCACTGCACACAGATTGAACGACTCCGCTCAACAAACGCAAGAACGTCTTCGCGTCCTCCACACTGCCGGCCTTGCCCAACAACAGCCAGTGCCCCCAGGCTCTGGCTCCCGCACACAGCAACTTCTCCAACTCTCCGGAGGCCCGCCCATCCCGAAGTGGCACCGCAACCAAAGTATCCGCTGCCAACCACAGCTCGCCGGCCGCCGGCCGGCCATCTCTGTGACAGCGCAGCGCAGCACGCAGTTTTTCTGCCGCAATTCTCTGCACAATATAGCGCAGCTCCGCCTCCGGCCCGTATTGGGCACAACCGCAGCTCTCCAAAAAAGCGGTATGGTCCGGCAACTCTTCGGCCGTTTCTACTGGGTAAAGCTCCGGTTCCAAGCCGATCTGGCGCAGCAGGGCCAAACGCTGCGGTGACGCAGAGGCCAAGCACAGTTTCAGCATTCTCGCGGCGAGCCGAAACCAAGACGGAGCCCGGTTTTAAGCCCAACTCTGCACTCAACGCTATAAGGCAGCAAAACCCTGTTCCAGTCCACAAATCAGCCTTTCCGGCTCTTCGAGCCCGACCGAAAAGCGCAGTAAACCATAGCGAATACCCGCCGCCGCACGGGCCTCCTCACTCATATCAATGTGCGTCATGGTCGATGGATGAGAAATCAGACTGGAAACCCCGCCTAAAGAAACCGCAAACGAAGCGGCCTTCTGGGCATAGATAAAAGTTTTCAGTTCCTCCGCCGTGGTATCCGCACCGGTCTTTTGTCCGCCCCTGCCACGCAATTCAAAGCTCAACATGCCGCCAAAGCCGGCGAACTGGCGCACAGCCAGTTCGTGCCCGACGTGACTCTCCAGCCCAGGATAAAAGACTTGATCCACCTTAGGGTGACCGGCCAGAAATTCGGCTACCTGACCGGCACTCTCCTGCTCTCGCCTTATGCGCAACGGTAAAGTGTGCAGGCCCCGAGTGGTCAACCATGCATCAAAAGCCGCAGCACCCAGGCCCATAGTCTTCACCCACCAGTCCAGCTCATCGTGCAAATCCGGTTCCCGGCAAATGATCGCACCCCCGATTAAATCTGTATGACCATTAATATATTTGGTGGTGGAATGCCAGACCAGATCCACCCCCAAGCTCAACGGCCGAAAATTCACCGGACTGAGCATGGTATTGTCCACCGCGACGACGGGCCTGCGGCCCTGCGCATCGCGCGTCTTGGCCACCGCCTCAATCCAGGCGCGAACGTCACAGACCCCAAGCAAGGGGTTTGAAGGTGTTTCCAGCAGCACCAAACGCGGCTGTAGGGCCATGGCCCGCTCGGCAACCGCCGGATCCGGGCTGTTGATGTCACAACAATGCAGGCGGAATAAACCTCGCGGAGCCAAAGCATCGAGGAAACGCTGGGTACCGCCGTAGGCATCGTGCCCACTAACCACCCAATCCCCCGGTTGTACCAGTTGCAGTATCAGATTCAGGGCCGCCATGCCCGAGGCCGTAATAATGCCTTTGCCACAGCCGCCTTCCATCTCCGAGAGGGCCTCCGCCAGATGACTGCGATTGGGATGAGAAACCCGGGCATACTCGTGCTCACCCTCCACTCCAAAATCAGCCATGCGGTAGATCGAAGAAGTGTAGATCGGGGCCACCACGGCCTTGTGCTGACTCTCTCGATCTACTCCTGCCAAGGCGCAGATGCTATCGTGCGAAATTTTCTTTGTTTCCATAAGGTCGCTGCTTGTTCTCTCAAACTCTATTCACATCAGAACGGGCAAACACAGACCCCAAACACCGGGCGTTGCGAGTCCGACTACACGGCCTGTTAGCCAACTCAGTTAAGTATCTCTGTTCGGAATCCCGGGACTCACTTCCCCACCGTGCCCAAACCCTTGGCAATGACATCTTCAATGATGTTCAGGGCCTGATCGATCTCTTCCTTATTCAACTGCGAAGATACCGAAATACGAAAACGTCGCTCGTGCGCCGGCACAGCCGGATAGTCCACCGGTTGAAGAAACAGCCCCCGAGCCTGTACTTGACTGGCCATCTCCAGCAACATATCACCCGAAGAACCGATGATAATGGGAATAACCTGAGATTCCGCAAGTCCCAAATTCAGGTTCAGAGCCTCCAAGCCCTTGCGAAAATAGTGCGTGTTCTGCCAGAGCTTGTCGCGCAGCGTGGAGTCACGGGTTGCGACCTCCAAGGCCTTGAGCAGGCCGCCGACTATCGGCGGCGCAATGGCGCAGGAAAAATTCCACGGCGAAGAGTAGCCCTTCAGGTAGTCAATAAGTCCCTGATTGGAGCAGATAAACCCCCCTACCCCGCCAAACGACTTACTCAGAGTGCCGAAGCTGACACCCACTTTGTCTTCCAGACCAAAGTGTTCACCGACACCGCGCCCGTGCTCACCAAAGATCAGAGACGAGTGGGCCTCATCCAAAAACAACCCGGCATTGTAACTTTCACACAGCGCACTGACCTCGGGTAATTTGACCAGGTCGCCGTCCATCGAATAGACCCCTTCAACCAATACCAGTTTGCGCTTACCTTGGTGTTTTTCCAGCAACGCCTCCAGACCCTTCATGTTGTTGTGCGGGAAAAAGGCCATCTTGGCCCCGGACAGCGTCACCCCATCGACAATGCTGCGATGGATTTTTTCGTCCATAATGGCGATGTCACCCTTGCGCAGTATACCCTGAATGGCACCTACGTTGCCCCCGAAACCACTGGAATACAACAGGCAGCCTTCTTTTTCCTTAAACGCAGCCAACTTGTCTGCCAGCTCGGCATGCAGATCGAAGGTACCCGAGAGCAACGGTGCACCCGAAGCACCCATGCCGTACTTGTCCAGAGTCTCTTTACAGGCTTGGATCACTTCGGGATGGGTGGAGAGACCCAGATAGTTGTACGATGTCAGGTTGATGATATCGCGCTCTTTACCGTCAAAATTATTGCGCACCCGACTTTTAGCCTTGGGAGCTGTCAGCAACTGCTGTTCAAAAAAACTAAACGCGCTGCGAACCTTTGAATGGGAGAGCCACTGCTTGAAATCTTCCGGCGGCTGCAATACATCCGGGTTATCGTTGTAATGAAAATCTGCGAGGCTGAAGCTCAGCAGTTGGTCTTCTTTCATAAATTTTACCTTTACCCTTATCCTTATCTTTGCCTTTATCTTTACCCTTATTCTTTACCTTTACTCTGCCCCTTGCTCCGGCCCTGACTCTCGCCATTGCCTTTATTCTCGCTCCCACCCTAACCGTTACCCTTAACCTTGCAGGCCGAAGTCCGGTTTCTGTTTATAACGAAACCAAAAGGAAGAAAGGCCGGGCAATAAACGAAGTCTGTAATATTCCTGCCGGAACCCGGAAGACTTGGCCGTTCCTGACAACAAAATGCACCGGCGACTCTACTCCGAATTTCGCTGTGACAGTACCCGGAACTATAGCGAAAACACTTTAACGGGGCAAATTCAGACGCTTTCCGACACACTCAAACTTTTGTACAAAAAAAAAGAAGCACCTCAAAATGAGATGCTTCCGAAAAGACAGGCAATTACAGACTAGGAATTTGCCACTTCCACAAATTTGTCGGCAAGTTGGTCAATAGTCGTAATATCGGCAAGTTCCGCACGAGGCACCTTGATCTTCAATTCGCGCATGGTACAGGAAACCACTTCAATGATGTCCAAGCTGTTTGCTCCGTAGTCTTTCATAGACTTATTGGGGTCAATATCTTCGATGTTGACATCATCCAAATTATCTACAATCTGCTCTTTAATCACAGCAATGATTTTTTCTTTCGTCATAAGTTACTCCTTGTAAAGGTTCAGTTTCTTAAAATGTATCCGTTCTAAACTCTTGGTAGAACACGGCACTCAACATTCTGAAACAATTAATGCTAATATCAAACTGTGGGCGACAGGAGAACTCTAAATCCGGTCCGGGGAGTCCCGGTTGCGCAGGAAGCTGAAACGGTTCATGAGATTATCCTGAAATGGCAAACCGTGGTCAACCTGAAGCAATTGACCATTCAACGCGTCAAACAGACCGGAGCACATAGCAAACAATACGCGCCCGCAGTCGTCCGGCACCAATTGGCAATCCGGGTTTACGCCGTTTTCCTTGGAAAACTCAAAAAACTCATCGCCAAAAATGAATTCAAAGGACTCCGTTTTGACGGTGCCAAAGCGCACCACATTGACGCTGGAGCCTTCCTTTCGCAGGTGCACCGCCAAGTAGCGACCAAAAAACTCCAACATGGCCTTAGAGGCCGCGACAAAATCGTAGCCGGGATAGTAGTGGTCGGGGCCATCGCTGGACACGCCCAGAACGTAACGGGGGTACTTGCCAAATTGCTTTTTGGCCTTCCGACAGTAATCAATCATCGGCCAGGAACTATAATCTAAGGTCTTGTACAGCGAACGCTTTTTGTAATCATCCAAGCTATCCGTCTTCAAGGCAAAACCCACATTGCTGATGAATACGTCCAGATAATCACAGTACTTGGCAATTTCAGCCATCACTTCTTCGGTCTCTTCCTCGCGCGAGACATCAGCCTGAATAAAGATGGGAGCCTTGGCTTTCAGTTCTGTGCTGAATTCCCGCTCAATCGCATCCATGTCAGCAGAGCCCCACTTGTAAGTGAGGTAGACCTGGGCCCCCGCCTGACCAAAATATTTCGCAGCTCCCAAACCGATGCCTTTGGTTCCGCCGGTAATCAAAACATTCTTGCCCTGCATATTGATGGTAAACATTGTATGCTCCTCCGTTGTGACTCTATCGCCGGTCTTGGTCTTGGGGTTTCAGGTACAGCCTCCGGAGTGCTTGGTCCTTGGCACTTGGTTCCCGGCTCTTAGTATTTCCTGAAAGGTCTTCCCCGTATACCCAAACGCCGGTTAATCCCGAGATTTCGGCTTTTTCAACGCCTCGGTTGTATAGCACCCGGATAGTCTTGGTTTTTTGCCATCTTCCCGGCCACACTCGGTATTCCCCGGACGAACGAACCTCAACCTAACACTATTTCATTACTATCAAATGTTTTGATTCAAACATTACGAATGAAGATTCGGCCTAATTCCCCGCATAAAATTCTCGGATGATCGACTGGGTTTCAGGTAAATGGAACGAGATTTTGTGCATCAGGTCTTCCTGTAAACGGGCCTCGACCACCAGTTTCTTCTTGACGGCACCAAGGCTGTGTTTCAACAGGTAGAGACTTTCTCCGGGTTTTTCAGCCATCTGGGCGGCAATGTCTTCGGCCTTGGGCAGGACTTCGACCTTGGGCAGAATGTAGTTGATATTGCTACCCTTTCCGGCCAATTCACTGCCTTTAAAACGTTTACCGGTATACATCATTTCGGCGGCCACATAGGGTCCCATCAGTTGAGGCAGCAACGTGGTGGTCGCCATGCCCGGGGTAAAGCCCATATTCATAAACACCGCGCCATAACGGCTCTCCCGAGCCGCCAGCACGATGTCGCAGGCCGCACCCATGACCAAGCCACCACCCATGGCATGGCCCTCCATTGCAGCGATAATAGGGAAAGGTGCCGCCACCATCAGGTCGGTAATAATCAGGTCATCCACCGTGATCCGGCCTTTTGTCAAACCAATCAGAGTATCTTTCGCGCCGCCGGCGCAAAATACATCGCTGCGGCCCTGGATGACCACTACTTTGGGGCGCAGCTCTTTGCACAGATACCGCCACTTTCCAATAAAGCAGCGCACAAAATCCTCGGTGAAGATATTCGGCCCTTCGGTACTATCCATACGGAAGATGGTGTAGCCCGCCTCTTTTTCAATCAATTCGATCACGGCCGAAACTCTACGAAAAATATGGCACGACGGCAAGGGGTTGAATACTCATAATTTCACTTATGATTATCCCAAAAGAGGATCTCCGGACACTTCGGCCGAATCATATCAGAACAGGTTTTTCGCAAATCCGGAGCCAACCAAAAGCGATTAAAGAGCAACCAAAAGTGACCAAAATCCGGCGCAAAACAGCGCAAAGTCCCAAAGAATCGCACTGCTGTGCCAAGAATGTCAAGAATGTCAGGAATGCCAAAAATGTCAAAATATATTGGAAAATTCCAATCTTAGAAATGAAGATGGAGAGTCGTCTTTTACCGAATGAGAGATAAACTAATGTAAAACAGATAATTATCACAACTGGAAACCGGCTAAAGTACCGGTAAAGTTAAAATTTCCAGGGAACGAACTACCTTTCTAAAATTTCCATATCATCTTTTTAGTAAGAAAAAATTGGAAGATACGTATTTTATAGAATCGAATAATTACAGAAAGTTTTCCGGCGGCAGGAATGTCCGAGGCAGGAATAGCCTGAGTAGAAATGACCTGAGTAGGAATGGCTACGGGCAAAACCCGGTGATTCTTGCGCCTTATTACCCAATTGGATAGCTAAAGTGTAAGACTAAAATGCAAGGCTAAAGTACAAGGCCAAACCGATTCAAACCGTACACACGGTCTGAAAAAATCGCTAGAATCCAAGACTTAGCCGGTGCCAGCCCAAAAGTCTCAACAAATTCGACAAACAACAAGAATCCGTGAAAACCAAAATCATCTATAACCCCAAAAGCGGTAAACGCAGCTTGCAGCCCTTGATGAGCTATGTCATTGAGCAGCTCAGTGAAGGTGGCTGCCGCAATGTCGAAGTCTATCCGACCAGAGCTGCCGGCGATGCCACCGAAGCCGCCCGCGATGCCCATCTCAATGGCTGCGACTTAGTCATCGCTGTTGGCGGGGACGGCACTGTCAGCGAGGTGGTCAACGGTTTGGCCTCCTTTGGTCGGCCGGTTACAAATACCGCCAAACGTCCGATACTGGGCTACATCCCCTCCGGCACTTCTAACGACTTTGCTTCGGCCCTGTCCATCCCCACCGATGTGCGCAAAGCGGTGCGAATTATTACGAAGGGACACCGTGCCAACATCGATATCGGCAGCATCAACGGGCAGCGCAGTTTCAATTACATTGTCGCCGCCGGGGCCTTCACCCGGCTGACCTACACCACCCCTCACCATCTCAAACGCGTTCTGGGTGTATGGGCCTACCTCAAAGACATCTTCCGCGAAATCCCGCTGATTCAAAAACCCTTTCGCCTGCAATTGAGCATTGACGGTCAGCAGATTTCCGGCGAATACGTCATTGCTCTGGTAATCAACTCGCCAAACTTTGCCGGAATGCGCAAGGTCATCCCCCACGCCTGCATGGATGATGGGATTTTCGACATTCTGCTGCTCCCCAAAAGCAACCCTAAAGTACTTTGGTCTGCCGTCCGCAGTATGGCCATGGGTGTCAATGAGAGTACAACGGAATCCGGTATTTTGCATCTGCGCGGCAAGAAGATTTCTATTGAAGCCGAAAAACGCTTGGACTGGAACATCGACGGCGAACATGGCGGCAGGAATCCGATCAAAATTGAGTGTCAGGAAAAATACCTGCAAATGATGGTGCCTGCCATGGCCATGCACAAAGTCCTCTCTCATCAGGATCACAGCTAAACTCAGCTAACAGCGGCGGATCGCCGGACAGAGAGATAGGCGAAAAGGCAAAAAAGGGACTGTAAACCCTTACAAACCAGACCTACAGGCAGAAAGGCCCCCGGATCTTCCACTGGCAAAAAAATGGAAAAAACAGTAGAAAGAACGGAGCCTGACCGACTCGACAATCGCTCCGAACCACGAGAATTTTCCGCGCCGGCAAGGCCGTACAATGAAATAAGACTTCGTTGACGGTACCAGTTGACGGTACCAAAGAATTGGAAGTTGCCTGAAGCTGCCTGAAACCGCTTGCGGTTCCGCCACAAAAATTGGAGACTCCGACAATCCGGGGGAGACTTGATATGTCAAATCATACGACTGCTGAAACCGCTTTGGCCCTGTTGCGCCAAAAGATGCAGGACAAACAACTGGACTACTACCTGGTTGGGAGTACCGACCCGCACAGCAATGAATACGTCCCCGCCCATTGGCAATACTTGGCTGAGGTTTCGGGTTTCACCGGCAGTTTAGGCTACCTTTTGGTCAGCCAAAACTTTGCCGGGCTCTGGGTCGACTCCCGCTACCACATCCAAGCCGAGCGCGAGTGTCCCGACTCAATCCGGATATTCCACGTCGGCAATCCCGGCGTACCTCCGCTCCATGAATACTGGCAGCAATGTTTGACCGCCGCAACCAAGCAGACATGCCTGGGGTTTGACGGCAGCTGTTTTTCGCACAGCAGCCTGAACAGGCTGCTGTCCATTTCCGCTTCGCTGGGTGGCCTGATTGACGGTGAAAGCCTCTGCTTGGGGGAGCTCTGGTTACCGGAAACAGAACAAGGCACACGCCTGGCACGGCCCGACAGCCCGGTATGTTCCTACAAGCCGGAATACGCCGGTCAGGGTCGCAAAGAAAAGGTGCAGCAGGTCCGTGAATTGATGGCCACCACCGGTTCCGATTACTATCCGATCCCCCTGCTGGACAACATTGCCTGGCTGCTAAATATACGTGCCGATGACATCCCCTACAATCCGGTGGCCATCAGCTACCTGATACTGGGGCAGCAGAGCGTTTGCTGGTACATTGGGGAGCACCGCATTTCCGGGGAATTGGTTGCCGAGCTGCGCTCCGACATTCCCGAGTTGGAAATAAAGCCCTACGGCGAATTTTACCGCGACTGCCGACTCTTGGCGCGGCAGCAACCCCCTGCCCGATTTCTCCTCACTCAACGCTGTAACATGATGATACTCGGCATTCTGCTCCGGGGAGGAGGAGAGCCGGAGACGCACAAGCCCAGTCAGCGAAAATTGATGCAGCCGCTTAGCGGCCCCCTCTTCCGCGACATCATCACCGATTTGAAAACCATCAAGAACCCGACGGAACAAGAGCAATTACGCAAGATCATGGCCATTGACGGTGCTGCCATTGTGGCTTTCCACAGTTGGCTGCGGCCCCGGCCGAACCGACAGAATGGCACGTCCCCGGCCCGGCAAAACATCGATTTGCAAGACCGGGAATTTGACGAGTACCAAATCGGTCAAAAAGTTATCGAGTTCCGCTGTCAAATTGCCGGAGAGCGAGGCCGGGGCGAAAGTTTCGCCCCGATTGTCGGCTTTTGTGACAACAGTGCCCTGCCCCATTACAGTGCGGCGGCCGAGGGCAGCCACACTATCCGGCGCAGCGGCGGCTGGATGCTGATTGACAGCGGCGGCCAGTATCTCGGCGGCACCACGGACATGACTCGCTGCTTTTCGCTGGAAGCCGACTTTGCCGCACCTCGGTTTGAATCCGGTGCGCCCTCGGAAGACCTCCGAAAGATATATACCCTAGTACTGCGCGGCCATCTACTCCTGCAAAATTCCCGTTTTCCCCAAGGCACCCTCGGCATTCAGCTCGACACTCTGGCCCGCAGTTTCCTCTGGTCCGAGAGATTGGACTACCGGCACGGCACCGGCCACGGTGTCGGCAGCTTCCTCAATGTCCACGAAGGCCCGGCCTCCATCAGTCCCTCCCCTCTCAATGAACTGCTCAAAGCCGGAATGCTGATTTCCAATGAGCCCGGCTACTACCGGGAAGGGGCCTTTGGCATCCGCATCGAGAATCTTATGCTGGTCCAAGTCGACGAGCAGGACCCCAACTGGCTCTGCTTTGAGCCGGTGACGGTCTTCCCCTACGAGCGGGAACTGATATGTTTGGAACAGATGACTCCGCAGGAAAAGCTTTGGGTAAACCGGTACCACGCCAACTGCCTGCAACGGGTTCTCCGCAGCGGCAAGTTGAATGAAGAGCAGGAAAATTGGCTCCGTTGGCGTTGCGCGCCGCTGGAGATATCGTGATCTTCCGGCTCGAAACCTCGGAGATTATCGCTTTGGTGCTAACCCTGCTCCTGAGCCTCAGTCTCCACGAGTGGGCCCATGCCGGGGCGGCTTATATCATGGGCGACAACACCGCCAAACAGCAGAACCGCCTGAGTTTGAACCCCTTAAACCACATTGACCTGTTTGGCTTTCTGGCCATACTGCTGGTCGGTTTTGGCTGGGCCAAACCGGTTCAGATTGACATCCGCAATTTCCGGCATCCGGTGCGCGGCGAGATCTTTGTGTCCCTGGCCGGACCCTTCAGCAACCTGTTGCTGGCCAGCCTGTTGCTGGCCGGTTCTCTGCGCGGCTGGTTCCCCTACACCCTGCCTTTGGAGTTTTTGGGAATCCCGGGCATCCCCAACATTCCCGTCGGGCCCATGCTGGATTTGGTCATCCATCTCAACTTGGTATTGTTTATTTTCAACATGCTGCCCATTCCGCCGCTGGACGGCTCCCACCTCGTAACTGCATTGATCCCCAAGCACATGGAGCAAACCAAACGCAGTTTCCAACGCTATGGTCAGTTCTCTCTCTTGGCTATTTTGCTGTTGAGTGCCGTTTTTAACTACCGCCTGCTGCCCATCTCCTCGCTGACCCGACAACTAATCAATTTTCTGGTGCCCCTGCTTTCTCCTCACAGTTGAGGTTCCGGTCTTCGGTCTTTCCCTTTTCTTTAAAACTTTTTGAATTTTTTAAACTCTCGGGACTCTTGAAAATCTTTAGGCCCAGAACCTGAATCCTCCGAATCCGTTCATAAATCACACACGCACCAAGCTCGATCTGCAAGATTTTTGTTTTGTCACCGCCAATCCTCTGCTTTTCTCCGGCCATACCGCTATAATCTACCGCCTTCCTTTTCCTATATTTGACCTTTTCCATACTTTTAAAGGACTTCCTATGACGCATTCTCCTATTCTCTGTTCCCTCGTCTCTGCCATTCTGAGAAAACGGAATATCTGCAAAATCGGGGTGCTGCTGCTGACCGGGGCCCTGAGTCTCGTACCCTCCCTTGTGGCTCAAGACCCGGCCATCAAAACGGAGACCATCGAAACAGAGGATCTTGTCCTTGGTAAAGAGGGACGCAACTACCACTACAAGAAGCTGTTCCGCCGCGGCCAAGACCGCTACGAAACCTACACAGTTAAAGGCCAACAGGTCCAAATTGAGCAAACGCCGGTTATCGGGCTGAACAAACCTCAGTTTGTCCCCGAATTCAGCGGAAAACAGGACTTGCTGCGAGACTTTCGGAGTTATGGTGCCAATGATTTTGTCGAGCTGTTTTTTGAAATGAAGGAATTTCCGGCCAATGCGGACACGCTCTATATTCTCAACCGTTTGCTGCAAATGGAAACCATGACCGGAACCCGGTATTTCTCCACCCGCCAGCAGGAAATGACCACTTACATTACTTCCTGCTATATTGTTGACGCGGCAAAAAGCAAGGAAAAACAGGAGCCGCCGCAGTTCCGCAAATTGCCCACAGAGCCGATTCGCATCATTATCCGCCAGGATGACAACCGCTTTACGGCCACTTGGTACGATGTGACCATTCGTGTCGGCCAAGACGGCTCGTTGCGCATGACGATGAATAACATCACCCCCATCTATGTCCAGTTTATTTTCTATTTTAAAGCCATTGATGCCCAAAAAGTACGCCACGAAATTGTTATTTTGCCCAACAAAGACCAAGGTAAAAGCCCCTTGATTTATGCTCTGAGCCAAATCCACAATGAGCGCACCCGAGTTATGGGCATCGAGCTGGATTTAGGCAATTCTTTTAACCGTCGCATGAGCGGCGTGCAGGGTTGGATCAGTCAGCGAATTTACCCTTACTGACGGAGTGCGGGGGCTGGTCTTGCCGCAGAGATTGCCGCAGATAGCCCGAAAGAGATCGCAGTTTGACGAAGTATCTTCTAAGCGCCGTTACGAGAGTGATCAAGATTTTCTTACCGTTTTACATGCAGAGTTTTACGCGAGCAGTTTTGTATAGGTAGTTTTACGCGGGCCAGGACTTCTACTTGCCCATCCCGTACGGATACGCCATAATGCCCCGCGTAGTAACCTAAGAGGTTCGCACCTCGGGGGATAATTGGTCATCCGGGTAGCTTCCTATTGTCCGTACCTGCTAAGCCAGCTTCGTTTATGCCTCAATCCAAAAGCAAAAGCCGAAAGTCAAAGGCCAAAACGGAGTCCAAACGAGGTCTTCCCCAATTTCCCCAAAGTGTCGGTGTCTTCACGACAGGCCCCGCTGTAGCTAAAAAACTGTTGTAAAATGGAGTGTACACGTGCGAAAAATTCTATTTATTTGCGTCGTTCTGTCTGGCTTATTTACAGCGTGCGGTGACAAACCCCTGCCAAATAACGTCTCGAAGCTGGAGACACAACACGCCCTAAAAACACCGGGGCAGGTGGAAGTCATCAAGTTTTTCTGGCTGGGTTGCCCCCATTGCCGAGAATTTCATACAAATTGGGTATCTTTAAAGCGGCAGTTTAACGGTGCCGTACAATTTCGTTCTGTGCCAATCGCGTTTGACACATGGATTTTTGATACCCGTGTCTATGTGACCATACGGGAGCTTGGTTTGGCTACGGATGGCCTGTTAGCCAATTATTACGAGGCCCGCCAAGGGCCGGACAAGGAACGTCTCGCCAAAGATCCTACGGCAGTGGCAAAGTGGCTGCAACAGTACTATGACAGCACGGAGCAGGATTTCCTCAGCATGTTTGAATCGTCTTTGGCGGAAGACAAGGTACAGGAAATCAAAGAATTACAGGCAAAGTATCCAATATCCGGTGTCCCCGCAGTGCTGATCAGTATGCCGGACAGCAAAACCAGCTATCTGGTTTCGTATGCCAAAGCCGCAGCCACGGAAAAGGCAATTAAAGATATATTGGAAGACATATTGTCCAAATAGATTTTTGTAGATTCCATTCCGTGTCAGACGGCGGAAATTTCATTTAATAAACCTATCTAATTTGTATCTGAAACGATATACGCCAAAGTCCAAACAGGGCCCCAAGAGAGTACGAACAAGGACGGGACTAAGAGCCGAACCAGGGTACGGACAGTCTTTATTCTTTGTCCGTGATTGACGGTCAGCCTTACTTGTGGTCTGTGTCCTCTTGCTGAGTGGACAACTTTTGTGCCATGATTCCTGCCGAGGTCTTGCCGTATACTTTGTTTTGTAGTAGTATTTTGTCGATAAATATTTCATAATATATGAAGCAGGCTGCCCGGCATAATATCCGACTAAAGGCAAAGGCGAACCCCTGTTATTTTTTACGGAAAGACTAAATCGGACACAGAGCTGAACCTTCGTGAATTGCTTTTGCCATACATTGCACGAGCGCACTTTGCGAGGTGGGGAAGAACCACACCGGGTTACCCTCTTCTGTCCGAAGAGATTTGGGTGAGGAATAGTGATGCAAAAGAAGCTTGAACGTTTTATAACAGAGGTTCCAAAGGCAGAAGTTCATCTACATCTGGAGGGGTGTATCCAGTTAGACACATTGTGGCAACTGTACCAAAAAAATGAGGTAGACATCGAAGGTGTTTCCAACAAGGAAGACTTGGCGAAGTTGTACCAAATGGAAAACCTCGACCAATTTGTCCATTTTTTCATCAATGTGTTGCAACGGTGCGTTTGTAAGGCAGAAGACATCCCGTATTATTTTATTGATTTACAAAACTATATGGATAGGAACAATGTTCGTTATGCCGAACTGTTCTTTTCTCCGACAAAGCTGGTTCAGGAAGGTGTGAGCTACTCCGATATCGCCGATAGGTTGCAGCAGGGTACGGAACAACTGGCGGCGGCAGGCTATACTTGCCAATTTCTGATTGATGTCTCGCGCAGTTTCGGGCCGGAAAACGCCATGGCGAATCTGAATAATGTTCTGGCGAACCCTCGCAAGGCCATTATTGGCATCGGTTTGGGTGGGTCAGAACAGAGGGGCCCGGCCAAAGATTACCGGGAAGTTTTTGCCAAAGCCAGAGAGAATCAATTGCGTTGTGTGGCCCATGCCGGAGAAGATGCGGGCCCGGAATCCATACGGGACAGTATCGATATTCTGGGTGTGGAGCGTATTGGCCACGGCACCAGTGCCGTGAAAGACCCGGAATTACGTGCGGAAATCAAACGGCGCAAAATCCCCTTGGAAATATCTATCACCAGCAATACCTTCACCCGAAGTTTTGTCACGGAAGCTTCTCAGCATCCGGTGCGGCTGTTCCAGGACGAGGGACTGCTCCTGACGCTAAATTCCGATGATCCGGCACTGTTCCATTCAGAGTTACGAGACGAGTATCAAATCTTAATTCGAGATTGTGGCTTCAAAGCGGCCGAAGTACTGCAAATTATGGAGAATAATGTGATGACGAGCTTTATGCCGGAACAGGATAAGCAGAGTTTTATCGACACTATTCAAGATTCGGCCCGCAAGCACAAAATCATTTAGCCCAATCTCCCGGAAATACCCGTATGGATGCCAACGAAATAGACCGCCTACTGCGAAAGTGGCGCAAGAAACCGCTGTGGTCCTTGGTGACAGAGGCCGTCAGGTGGCAGGAATTCCGGTTTGGTGAGGACGTGCTGCACAAATTGTTGCCGCACCGCAGTCCCTTCCTGTTGTGCGGGGAGTTGCGGCGTTTTGCCGATGTAGGGCTGCCCGACAGCCCCTCCGGTCTGCTGTCGGGCCAAAATTACATAGCGGCTGATGACCCTGTATTTCGGGGGCACTTCCCCGATTACCCGGTCTACCCCGGAGTCTTGCAGTTGGAGATGGTCGGCCAACTGGCCCTTTGTCTTGGTTATTTTCAGGAGCAGCTCGAGTTGCTGCGCGGGAGCCATGGCTCAACCGGGGCTCCTCTGATTCCGGCTCCGGAACAGGACAGAACGCTGAATATCCGCGCCAGCAGGGTCTTGGGTGCCTACTACCTTCGCCCGGTATTGCCGGGCCGGGCCGTGGAATTGCAGGCTTGCCAACTGGGCCACAGCGATGGCTTTTTTGCCAAGATGTTCGGGCAGGTCATCGCAGATGGGCAGGTCACCATGGTCTGCGCTCAGGAAGTCTGTTTCATCAGTGAAGACTGAAGAAGCCGGAGGAGGGTACTGACCCCCCTTTAGCATTCGTTTTCGGGGGTACGCAGTACATTGTTAGTAAACCGGGCAGCCATTCGCAGCAGAACGGCAACACGCCGGAGCAGCCGCAGCCTGACCGGCGCGGGTAGGGCACCGGTTTTTTTCCGCGTACTCCGTACCTGGCCGGCGGCCTATGTGACGCACGCGACAGGTTCCCGATTTTCCTGCGGCCGGGGATTATTGGTCGTGCTCCTGATTTTGCTGTCCCCCGATAATCTGCCGATGGAATTGCACGCGCAGTATCCCAGTGCGTCATACCGAACGGCTGAAACCCCAATGCTCGGGCAATTCGATAACAGGGAACCGCCTCATTACAACCCCGCATTCCTCGGTTTGGGCCGGGATGCCCTGCGTGTTGATTTGCCCGAACGTTTTCAGTTCCGCATGATAGATCTAATGGCTTCCTACAAGCTACTCTCCAATCTTTTTATCACGGACCCGCCCGGCCTTGATGATACGTTGAACAAGTACACCAATGATCTGGTTGCCGGGCTGAGTGTGACGTTTACCAATTTGTCATCGCGCAATCAGATATATCAGGATGTCCTGGGTGCTTATATTACGGACTTACAGACGAATGTAATTCCGCCCCTGGCCGGAATTGCCACCGCGAATGCTCCACCCGGACTCAGCCAGGCCGAGATTGAGGCATCTGCCGACTACACCAGATACAAGAATCGACTGGAGGGAGATGGCGCAATTATGTCACGCAACGTGGGTAATGTGCTGGAGAAGGTCATTGCCGATTATGTAAAAGACCAGTCTTTTATTACAAGCAAGGTCTATCTGCAACTCTTCGATGCGGATTTTCTGCCGGACCGACAAGTTGCCCTGAGCTTTGGTATCAACGTCCGCAACCACTTGGAGATTGCGGACGACTTGTCCGGTTTTACGTTGGATACAAGCGGCATCGTTCTGCCCCAAATGAGCCTGGACGGCACAACCCTGCCGTCCAATGCAGATTGGGCCGCCAATTCCGTCACGGCAACCACAAATCTCCGACTCGCAATGGAACAGGTCTCGACCTCATACATCAATAACCTGGCCGGTGCCTTGAATGCCAATACTCTGGGTACCTTGGTGCTCCGTTCTTTGTTTGAACAATCCTATATCAACCTCTACCATGTGATTGAGCCCAATGTGCGCATCTCTTTTGGCGTTCCCATAACCGAGTGGTTCTACATCGGCAACCGGTTTCAGGGCCAGCTATTGTTGGGTCTGGATAGTTTGATGATCGACCCCTCGGTCCTCGATACCAACAGTCCGACCAAACTGGCCCTATTCATCTACGATCCGGCCAATTACCGAGTGAGTGTGCACGCAGGGTGGGATGTCAGCTTCCTGATTCGGCCTCTGGAGTGGCTCTCTTTTAGCCTGATGGTGACGGATGTGCTAGGTCTTGCGCCGGGCCAAAACAATGCCTCAAAAAACTCTTGGGGGGACTTGTACTACCCGATTGACCTACATTTTGGCACGTTCCTGCGGATTCCCATCGGTCTCGATCTGCGCATAGGCATCGGTGCCGATATGTACGAATTTATCAGCATGGTGTCCGAAAGGAAGCAGAGGTTCAACTTGGCCAACAGTAAGGATTTTGTTGATCACTTTCGGGCAAAACTTTATTTTGACTATGTCGGTCAATTCCGACTGACGCTACACTACTGGAACCGGGCCATAGGTTTGGGCCTCCAATTCGATTTTTTGACCTTCCATCCCGGTATAGGTGTAGAGGTTGATTTTGATTTGCAGGATGTCCGCATCCGGCTGGATCTTCTGCATTTTACCAATTAAAGCTTACTATACGGCCTCACAAACAGCAGACTTTTCCGTTTCAGATTGGCAAATCAGATTGGCAAAATCCCGGATTATTCTTACAGACAGGAGTGATACATGACAGACAGTAATGACAGCACGGCAGACGATGGACAGGCGGAAGAGCGGGCCAAGAATGCAGAAGAATTATTGCAGGAAGAAATAAAGCTCTATCAAAGGGAACATACCAATGTCGATAACATGTTGGGCAAATTGGGTGGTGTGCAGAGCCACAAAAAAGAGCGCATTCTCAACGTCATCATTTTATGTATTGCCATTGCTGCTTTTGCCCTGAATATTATGTTTAAATTAGTTGATCCAATTTATACAGTGGAATTTGGTATTTTATTAATCAGTATTAAAATCATTATGTTGATCCACAGCTTGAGCAAAATGAGCCATTTCAATTTCTGGATCCTGCATTCGATTGATTTGCGTATCAATGATATTGCCCGCAAACAGGATTTGTTGGAACATCGCCTGCAAACCAAGTCGGCGAAGCCGGCCGGGGAAGGCAAAGAAACGGAGGCTCCGGGTTCCAAGTCTGATAAAGACTAGTCGGCTCTGTTGCCCGGCATTGCCCGTCCTCCATTCCTAAGGCCGGCCGGATCTCAGCCAATACGGTGGCTCAGCGGCCGGGCGGGACGGCGGCGTTTTTTTTGTTCCTTGAGGTAGACGCTGCGTTTGCCCAGCAGTTCCAAAGGATTGAGCCAGTATTGGATGCTGATATTGACGCTGTGGATCGTCTGGATTTCAGGGAACCCAATGGAACTGTAACTGACGTTCCCACCGGAGCCAAAGTCCTGCAAGACATAGTATGTGCTGTCAGGGTAGAGCCGTTCCGGAAAGTAGCGCAGGGAGTAGCCCACATAGAGCCGGAAGCCGACAATCTCAAAATAGGCCCCAACAGAGGCCGTTATTTTAAAATTTAAATTATCGTTATTTATAGTAATACCGCTTATTCTCGCATAGGCCGGATCCGGATCCGTGTTCAGGGGCGTGACGGAGCTTGGCAGACTTGGCCGCACCAAATCCAAAACCTCCTGTGTCACAATGCCCATGGCCAGAGAACCCGAGACCCGGAGACCGAGCACGGTCTTCGATTTGGTCTCGAGGACCCAAGGCAACAGAAACGCGACACCTAAACCAAAAAATAGGATGTCTTTCTGATATCTGACCGCGTAGAGAGCCTGCCGGCTGATATTGCCGTCGAGATATTCTTTGCTGTCGCCAATCGTTGACAGCCGGTTGAGGAAGGCATCCGACTGGTAGCCCAGACCCAAGCCAAGTTCAAAAAACTGCGCCATGTGCAGAACCACGCTAAATTCATAGTAATTATTGGCAATGGGGACGTTCTTACTTGCAGGTGTGGCATCCGTAATCTGTTGGTCAAAAAGATACGGAGTGGGTATATTGACGGAGCTTGTCAGATTTCCAATTTTCAGAAGATTGGGAACACCCAAGTAGGTATCCAGTACGAAGCCCAAACGAAATTCATCATTAAAACGCCGTTTTTCTTGCCGGGCCATTTTCTCATCCAGCTTCTTTTGCCCTTTGCGGTAGCTCTCCCATATCCCTCTTTCTTCCAGGTTCGCAGGCAGTGCCGGATTTCTTTCCTGAGGGCGCTCGGCAGGGTCAATGGCATAGTCGTCCCGGTACCGGTGGCCAAAACTGAGCACAGGAGGGGGCACAGGGTATTCGCTCGAATCCGGTCGGGGCTTCTCCGCCTTCCGTGTCTCAAAGATGTCTTGCCAAAAAATTTCCAAATTCAGATTTCGATTGGAGCCTTGATCCGGGCCTTGGTTTGAGCCTTGGTTTGGCTCCCGATTTGCCTCTTGGGCATGGACGGATACCACCGGACCGGCGGACGGAAATCGGATGGCGATGGCCCCCAAGGGCCCCAAAGTCCAAAGAGCGATCAGGCATACCGGCAGAAGTTTCCGGGCTGTGACGCGGCAGGCACGCCGGTCAAGGCAGGCAAAACGGGCAAAACAGCTATGGCCAATATCAGGCATCCGGAGATATTCCATCATTTTTGGGTTGTAGACTATACCATTTTCGGCAGTTCCCAGGCTTTGGGCTCCCTTTAGAATCGTCTGCCGGAGTCTACTCCGATTCTACCCACAGTTGTACGCCGTTTCAGTCTATTGCTCACAAAAATCTGCATCGTGCATTATTTTACGGGATGCGACTTTCAAACCGCTTTGCCCGCACAAATGTGCCGGACGGCCTCGAAACAGTTGCTAAATAGGGAACCGGGAAAGTGCAAGGCCGGAAAAATACAGGACTGGATAATAAAAATCCATGTCAATATACTGGAACGCATGAAAGAATCCACGGTTACGGCGTATGACCGCTTCTTGTCCATGAATGGGCTCCGGGACACGAAGCAACGCCGCCTGATTTTTGAAACGTTTATGGAGCAGAATGAGCACCTGACGGCGGAGGCCCTTTACCATATTTTGCAAAAGGATTTGCCACAGATTGGCCAGGCTACGGTGTACCGCACTTTAAAGCTGTTGTGCGAAAATGGCTTTGCTCACGAGCTGAGTTTGCATTCGCACGGGGGCCACGCCCAGTCCAGCTACTTTGAGCCGACACTGGCGCGCGAGCACCACGATCATTTGGTCTGTACTCAGTGTGGCCGACACTTGGAATTTCACAATGAGGTTCTGGAAACCCTCCAGGAGAAGATCGCCGAAGAGTATTCTTTTGAGCTAACTTCTCACACTCATGTCCTTTATGGCAAATGTAAGAACTGCCATTCCTGATTTTCTGTGCTCGGGGCCTGCCTGCCTGCCGGAAATGATCCGTTCTGCGGTGCCTCCACTGTATTGCCCGCGTGGTCCTCTTAGGTGGTACTCTCTCACTTGGTCTTCTAAAGGGCCGCCACGGTGGAACAGTATGGGAGGACGGAATGGATCCCCAACCGTCTCGATCAGTGCCCCTTTACCGATTACCCAAGTTTTATCCAATTTATCTAATCTTTATCTAATTTATCTAATTTTTGCCCGGTTTACCTACTATGGCCGAGGGGGACCCTTCGCTCCTCTCTCATGCCTTTCCTGCCGTGCTGCCCGGACTTTCTTTTGGAGTATTCATGAAAATTTGCAATGAAATTCAACCGTACCAGCGTCTGCGTTTTTCTATTCAGGATGTTGTCGAACACCTTTACAGCGACCGCCTGAACCATGGTACCGAAGTGGCTTTTGACCGGCTTTGTGACCGGTTTCAGGATTTTGGTCTGACCAGCAGCAAGGTATTGCGTGAGGCACTTTGCGGCCAGATTACGCAACTGGATCAACTGGCCGGGAGCGATGTGGAGGCCGCCTTTGCCCACGACCCGGCCGCTCAGTCCCGTGAGGAGATAGAGCTTGGCTACCCCGGTTTTTGGGCCCTGCAAATCCACCGGGTGGCCCATATCATCCGGCAGGCCCAAGATCAGCTCTGCGCCCGGCTGTTGAGCGAGTACGCCCACAGCAAAACGGCAATCGACATCCACCCAGGTGCCACAATCGGCGAGAGTTTTTTTATTGATCACGGCTCGGGTGTTGTGATCGGCGAGACCACGCAAATTGCCGGCGGCGTTACTCTCTATCAGGGCGTGACGCTCGGAGCCCTGCTGGTAGAGCGTTCTCTGGCCTCGCAGAAACGCCATCCCAGCATTGAATCCAACGTGGTGGTTTATTCCAACGCCTCCATTCTGGGGGGCCAGACCGTGGTCGGACACCACAGCGTCATCGGCGGCAACGTGTTTTTGACTTATTCGGTGGCACCCTATTCCAAGGTACAGACCAAAGCCGAGGTTCTGTTGCGCCAAAAAAAGAGGGGGGACCATTATGCCTCCGATTTTTCCATTTGAGTGGCAAGAGGTAAGCAGCATCAACAGGAGAAATACAGATGGTAATAAAGAAAATAGGAAAGGTCATACTAATCCTTTTTGCCATCATCATCTCTCTACCGGTTATATTGTAGCTTAGCTTCCATTTATTCCTGAAACCAAGTCCCAATACTTCCCAATCTCTCTACCGGTTATATTGTAGCTTAGCTTCCATTTATTCCTGAAACCAAGTCCCAATACTTCCCAGGTAAAAATAGAAAATGACAGGTTTTGCCTGGGACATGCATGCAGTGAACAACCAAAGAGCCTTAAAGAATATGTTGCCGTGACAAGTCTCCGGTTAGGGCAATTCTACCGTGACCGCTTAGAATCCCGGCCGAGGGATGTATAGCAAGACCAGGTTTTGTACTTTGTCTCCGGAGATAAAAAGCAGGCTTGGAAAGTTGAAATTACAGAAGGTACGTATGCCCCCATTGAGATGGAGAACGTTCCTAAGGCAGAACAAATCAGGGGTTATCCGGATGAGTTTTTCCCCACCACGGACAAAGACAACAGAGATTCATTTGTACAAGTAATTCGTCAGAGGGAACTTCTCAATGAAAAAGACTATGAAGATTATCTTTACTTGGGTACTTACGATAAATTTTTAAGCTACGTCCATGAGGTTTTCATATTTATGGACAGGTCGGTGATAGTTGGGATGGAGCAGAGGTAGGAAACGCTGCGAGAAGTTCTTCTATGGAAAACCCGGAGGGCCGTACTTGGCGCATACAGACCCTGGCTCTGCTGTGGAAAGCCTTGGATAACCGGGAGAATGAAGAACAGCAAATACGCCTGATACAACAGGCAATAGCCAATCATAATGCTTATCGGCAGCATTTCCCGGAAGAAGCTGCCATAGCTGTATACTTGGATCGCATCGAAGGTGTCGCCCACTATGTTGAAGTGGTTGCTGCGCTGCGCAGTTCTTACCAAGAGATTCAGAGCATGCCTGACCGGATTGATGCGTACGCTTTGCTGCTACAGACTAAAAACGTTGTGGATGAGGCCGGTATCGTAGCAGAGGCGTATGCTTTGGGTGTCGCAGCAGGAAAGATCCTGAGCAAGATACCCGGAAAGAAGAGCTCTTAGCCGATGCGAAGAAGACACCTATGAGTATCCTCGCCTCTCGTTTTCCTGAAATAGACTCCGATGTGCGTTTAGACCCGGGTTTATTCGATAATGTACGTGATCGGCCTAATGTGAAGCCTAACTATAAGATGATTTTCACCTTGCTGTACGAAATCATTTTTTAGCTGTGCCCGTGTAGTAGTAGAGACACGTTTACACGTGTCTCTACTACTACACGGGCCCTACAAACTAATGCATATTTATTGTCACCAACCGGGCTTGACCGTTACCATCTCTGAATGTCCATATCCCTTTATAAACAGGATTCGGAGCAACAACATCAATAGTAGCAAGCTGTTGGATGCCAAAGCTGAGTCGCAGATATGTATTTGCGGTGACAGTTGTGTGTTCAAAACCCTGCTCCAAAGCATAACCGGAGTTGGGAATACAAATACCACCATCAGCGGGTGCCTGACAGTCAGCAACGAAGATACTGTCAGGTCTAATAGCACTAATTCCTTTATCAATCAATTCTTTCCAGTAAACAGGCATCAAGACCACCGTTCCCTCTTGGACATCAATTTGATAGGTATCCGCTCGGTAGGGAAATGTCCCGTCAATAAACAGCTTGGTTTCGTCCCAGTCGGCGGCGGCGGGCACGGCCAACGTGCTAAAATCGAGGGTCTTCACTAAGTTCTCTTCTCGAAATACGTATGCCTTGTACGCCGTGCCCGCTGTGAGGTAGTCCCCCGCTACTGCGGCGGTGATATTGGAGGAAAGGGCTTGGTTGGTGCCGTGATGCATGGCGGTATAAAAGTAATGCGTGCCTGAAATTATCGAACGGCTTTGCAGGGCGATGTTTGTTTCAATATCCGCATAGGTCGGGGCCGCTTCGCTTGCGGCCCGCACAATAAAGGCCACAGCCGCACTTTCCTTGGTGTTAATTTGCAGTTCTACAGCGCGGATTCCCCGCCATGAGATACTTGGGGTGAAAGTTTGTTCTTCGGGATCGGGGTCACTGCTGCCCGGAGGGTCAGAACAGGCCCCTAAAAATAAAAGGGAAAACAAAGAAATAAAAAAACAGGAAAAAAGGGATAAGGAAAATAATTTTTTGGAGAAAAGATAATAATATTGCCGAATATTCCGTTCATCAAAGAATTGGATATTGGATATTGGATATTGGATATTGGATATTGTACCATTTTACCGTATTTTGGTCAAGTTTGTCAAGATCTTGCATGCGAAAACTCCTTGGAATTAGATTGGGTCAAGTGCCCATTGTAGCTTTCTCTGTTCTGTTTGGCAAGGGAGAAATAGAGGGTAAGGCCAAGGGGGCAAACAGATGGCATTAGAAGGGCCCTGTAGCCGGAGAAGTGCCCTGTAGTAGAGACACGTGTTAACGTGTCTCTACTACAAAACGGCCAATCTAATGCACATTCAACGTCACGTATCGATTTCGAGCACCTAAACCATTTTTGAAGTCCCATGATCCTCTATTACTAACAGCAATAGGCTGCTGGATACCAAAGCTGAGCCGCAAATATGTATCTGCTGCCACAGTTGTATGTTCAAAACTATAATCAGCAGTATGACCGGTGATGGGAAGACAAGTACCACCCGCAGCGGGTGACAGACAGGCAGCAATTAAGAACGCATCAGGTCTGGCGACATGTATTTGATTATCAATCAACTCTTTCCAGTAAACAGGCATCAGGACCACACTTCCCTCTTGAACATCAATCTGATAGGTATCCGCTCGGTAGGGAAATGTCCCGTCAATAAACAGCTTGGTTTCGTCCCAGTCCGCTGCGGCAGGCAGGGCCAACGTGCTGAAGTCGAGGGTCTTCACCACGTTTTTGTCCCGGAAAACATATGCCTTGTACGCCGTCCCTGCTGTGAGGTAATCCCCCGCTACTGCGGCGGTGATATTGGAGGAAAGGGCTTGGTTGGTGCCGTGATGCATGGCGGTATAAAAGTAGTGCGTGCCTGAAATGACCGAACGGCTTTGCAGCGCAATATTTGTTTCAATATCCGCATAGCCCGGGGCCGCTTCGCTTGCGGCCCGCACGATAAAGGCCACAGCCACACTTTCCCTGGTGTTAATTTGCAGTTCTACAGCGCGGATTCCCCGCCATGAGATGCTTGGGGTGAAAGTTTGTTCTTCGGGGTCGGGGTCACTACTGCCCGGAGGGTCAGAACAGGCCCCTAAAAATAAAAGGGAAAACAGAACAATAAAAAAACAGGAAAAAAAGGATAGAGAAAATAATTTTTTGGAGAAACGATAATAATATTGTCGAATATTCCATTCATCAAAGAATTGGATATTGGATATTGGATATTGGATATTGGATATTGTACCATTTTACCGTATTTCGGTCAAGTTTGTCAAGATGTTGCATAGGAAAAACTCCTTGGAATTAGATTGGGCCAAGTGCCCATTGTAGCTTTCTCTGTGCTGTTTGGCAAGGGAGGAATAGAGGGTAAGGCCAAGGGGGCTGGCTGACCCTGTAGTAGAGACACGTGTTAACGTGTCTCTACTACTACACGGGCCCTACAAACTAACGCATATTTATTGTCACCCTTCGGGCTTGATCGTCAAAATCTCTGAATATCCATATCCCGTTATTAACAGGATCCGGAGCAGTAAAATCAATAGTAGCAAGCTGTTGGATGCCCAAGCTGAGCCGCAGGTATGTATCTGCGGCAACAGTTGTATGTTCAAAATTCTGCCGCAGCGTATAGCCGGAGTTGGGAATATTGGGAATACAAATACCACCCGCAGCGGGTACCTGACAGCTAACAATAAGGATAGTGTCAGATCTCGTAATTACGATTCCTTTATTAATCAACTCTTTCCAGTAAACAGGCATCAGAACCACACTTCCCTCTTGAACATCAATCTGATAGGTATCCTCTCGGTAGGGAAATGTCCCGTCAATAAACAGCTTGGTTTCGTCCCAGTCGGCGGCGGCGGGCAGGGCCAACGTGCTGAAGTCGAGGGTGTTCACCAAGTTCTTGTCCCGGAAAACATATGCCTTGTACGCCGTCCCTGCTGTCAGGTAGTCCCCTGTAGCCATTGCTCCTATATTGGCGGAAAGGGTCTGGTTGCTGCCGTAGTGCATGGCGGTATAGAAGTAATGCGTGCCCGAGATTACCGAACGGCTTTGCAGGGCAATGTTTGTTTCAATATCCGCATAGCTTGGGGCCGCTTCGCTTGCGGCCCGCACGATAAAGGCCACAGCGGCACTTTCACTGGTGTTGATTTGCAGTTCTACAGCCCGGATTCCCTGCCATGAGATGCTTGGCGTGAAAGTTTGTTCTTCGGGGTCGGGGTCACTGCTGCCCGGAGGGTCGGAACAGGCCCCTAAAAATAAGAGAAGAAAAAGAGAGATAAAAAAACAGGAAAAAAGGGATAAGGAAAATAATTTTTTGGAGAAAAGATAATAATATTGTCGAATATTCCATTCATCAAAGAATTGGATATTGGATATTGGATATTGGATATTGGATATTGTACCATTTTACCGTATTTCGGTCAAGTTTGTCAAGATCTTGCATAGGAAAAACTCCTTGGAATTAGATTGGGTCAGGTGCCCATTCTAGCTTTCTCTGTGCTGCTTGGCAAGGGGCCCTTGTAGTAGAGACACGTTTAAACGTGTCTCTACTACAAGGGCCCTACAAACTAATGCATATTTATTGTCACCCCTCGGGATCGATCTGTGTCAGCAATACCATTTCTGAATTTCCATATCCCGTTATCAACAGGATTATCAGCAACAAAATCAATAGTAGCGAACTGTTCGATACCAAAGCTGAGCCGCAGATATGTATCTGCGGCAACCGTTGTGTGCTCAAAACCCGGCTCCAAAGCATAACCGGAGTTGGGGACACAAATACCACCCGCAGAGGGTGCCTGACAGTTAACAGGAAAAAAAATGTCAGGTCTCGTAATTGAGATTCCCCTATCAATCAATTCTTTCCAGTAAACAGACATCAAGACCACCGTTCCCTCTTGGACATCAATTTGATAGATACCATCCCGATAGGGAAATGTCCCGTCAATAAACAGCTTGGTTTCGTCCCAGTCCGCTGCGGCGGGCAGGGCCAACGTGCTGAAGTCGAGGGTGTTCACCAAGTTCTTGTCCCGAAACACGTATGCCTTGTACGCCGTGCCCGCCGTGAGGTAGTCTCCCGCTGCGGCGGCGGTGATATTGGAGGAAAGGGCTTGGTTACTGCCGTGATGCATGGCGGTATAAAAGTAATGCGTGCCTGAAGTTACCGAACGGCTTTGCAGCGCAATATTTGTTTCAATATCCGCATAGGCTGGGGCCGCCTCGCTTGCGGCCCGCACAATAAAGGCCACAGCCGCACTTTCCCTGGTGTTAATTTGCAGTTCTACAGCGCGGATTCCCCGCCATGAGATGCTTGGGGTGAAAATTTGTTCTTCGGGGTCGGGGTCACTACTGCCCGGGTCAGGGTCACTGCTGCCCGGAGGATCGGAGCAGGCCCCTAAAAATAAAAGGAAAAACAGAGAGATAAAAAAACAAGAAAAAAAGGATAGAGAAAATAATTTTTTGGAGAAAAGATAATAATATTGCCGAATATTCCGTTCATCAAAGAATTGGATATTGGATATTGGATATTGGATATTGGATATTGTACCATTTTACCGTATTTTGGTCAAGTTTGTCAAGATGTTGCATAGGGAAATTTCTCCAAACAGTGTAATTTTGGTCTATCGTATATTCATTTTAAATATTTGGCAAGGGGGCCCGATTTGTCGGGGTGCCATGTAGTAGAGACACGTTTACACGTGTCTCTACTACTACAAGGGCCCTACAAACTAATGCATATTCACCGTCACCAACCGGGCTTGACCGTTACCATTTCTGAATTTCCATATCCCGTTATCAACAGGATTATCAGCAACAAAATCAATAGTAGCAAGCTGTTGGATACCAAAGCTCAGCCGGAAGTATGTATCTGCGGCAGCAGTTGTGTGTTCAAACCCCGATTCCGCAGCATAACCGGGGTCGGGAGCACAAGTATTACCCGAAGTGGGTGGCTGACAGCCGGCAACGAAAACCTCGTTAGGTGTAATAGCAATGACTACGTCACCAATCAATTCTTTCCAGTAAACAGACATCAAGACCACCGTTCCCTCTTGGACATCAATTTGATAGATACCATCCCGATAGGGAAATGTCCCGTCAATAAACAGCTTGGTTTCGTCCCAGTCCGCTGCGGCGGGCAGGGCCAAAGTGCTAAAATCCAGGGTGTTCACCAGCTTCTTGTCCCGGAACACATATGCCTTGTACGCCGTGCCTGCTGTGAGGTAATCCCCCGCTGCGGCGGCGGTGATATTGGCGGAAAGTGTCTGGTTGCTGCCGTGGTGCATAGCGGTGTAAAAATAATGCGTGCCCGAGGTTACCAAACGGCTTTGCAGGCCAATGTTTGTCTCTACGTCCGCATAGGCCGGGGCCGTCTCGCTTGCGACCCTTACGATAAAGGCCACAGCGGCACTTTCACTGGTGTTGATTTGCAGTTCTACAGCCCGGATTCCCTGCCATGAGATGCTTGGCGTGAAAGTTTGTTCTTCGGGGTCGGGGTCACTAGTGCCCGGATCGGGGTCACTGCTACCCGGAGGGTCGGAACAGGCCAAGAGAAACAGAGAAATAAAAAAACAGGAAAAAAGAGATAAGAAAAATAATTTTTTGGATAAAAAGTAATAATATTGTCGAATATTCCATTCATCAAAGAATTGGATATTGGATATTGGATATTGGATATTGGATATTGTACCATTTTACCGTATTCCGGTCAAGTTTGTCAAGATGTTGCATAGGGAAATTTCTCCAAACAGTGTAATTTTGGTCTATCGTATATTCATTTTGAATATTTGGCAATGGGGCCCGATTTGTCGGGGTGCCATGTAGTAGAGACACGTTTAAACGTGTCTCCACTACATTTCCCTAATGCATATTCACCGTCACCACCCGGACTTGATCCAAACCATCTCTGAATGTCCATCTCCCATTATTAACAGGATTTGTAGCAGTAAAATCAATAGTAGCAAGCTGTTGGATACCAAAGCTGAGCCGCAGATATGTATCTGCGGCAACCGTTGTGTGCTCAAAACCCGGCTCCAAAGCATAACCGGAGTTGGGGACACAAATACCACCCGCAAAGGGTGCCTGACAGTTAACAGGAAGGAAAGTGTCAGGTCTCGTAATTGAGATTCCCCTATCAATCAATTCTTTCCAGTAAACAGACATCAAGACCACCGTTCCCTCTTGGACATCAATCTGATAGGTATCCTCTCGGTAGGGAAATGTCCCGTCAATAAACAGCTTGGTTTCGTCCCAGTCCGCTGCGGCGGGCAGGGACAACGTGCTAAAATCCAGGGTCTTCACCAGGTTTTTGTCCCGAAACACGTAGGCCTTGTACGCCGTACCTGCTGTCAGGTAGTCCCCCGCTGCGGCGGCGGTGATATTGGAGGAAAGGGCTTGGTTACTGCCGTGATGCATGGCGGTATAAAAGTAATGCGTGCCTGAAGTTACCGAACGGCTTTGCAGCGCAATATTTGTTTCAATATCCGCATAGGCCGGGGCCGCCTCGCTTGCGGCCCGCACAATAAAAGCCGCTGCGGCACTTTCGTTGGTACTGATTTGCAGTTCTACAGCCCTGATTCCCCGCCACGAAATGCTTGGGGTGAACTCTTTTGCTTCCCACTTGGCATACAAGGTAATGTCCCCGGCAATTGTCTCCTGAGTAAAGTTAAAAAGGGTGGTCAAAGTTTGTTCTTTGTACCATCCGCCAAAAATAAGGTTTGTCTTGGTTGGATCTGTGGGCTTTTCCGATTTTTCACCGCTTGCTATCGTTTGTGGAGTTACCTCTGTGCCGCCTTGGGAGTTAAAAGTGAGAGTAAAGGTTGTCCCGGACGCGGGCGGATCATTACTGCCCGGAGGGTCGGAACAGGCCCCTAAAAATAAGAGGAGAAACAGAGAGATAAAAAAACAGGAAAAAAAGGATAAGGAAAATAATTTTTTGGAGAAAAGATAATAATATTGTCGAATATTCCGTTCATCAAAGAATTGGATATTGGATATTGGATATTGGATATTGGATATTGTACCATTTTACCGTATTTCGGTCAAGTTTGTCAAGATGTCTCATTGGGAAATTTCTCCAAACAGTGTAATTTTAGCCTATTGTATATTCATTTGGAATATCCGGCAAGGGGGGGGCCGGTTTGTAGGGACACGTCAACAAGTCTCTCTGTAAAACGACAAAACATGGACTTGACAGTTATTCTTCCTTTTCTTATAGTAACGATTGTAATTATCATTATCAATTTATCCGATGCTATTTGCTGATATTCCACGGATAACGGACAGGAAAACGAACACGGATAATGATGGATCAGGAGGATCTATGAAAAAAAAACATGCTCTACAGCTCATTGCTTGCACCATTATTCTGCTTAGTCAGGGTGCGGCTCTCTGGGCCAGAGGCAGTACGCCCGAAAGCGGGCAAACGGTAAACGTCTATTCCGGCAGACACTACGATATAGATACCAAACTCTACGAAGCCTTCACCAAAAAAACCGGTATTGCCGTCAACGTCGTCGCGGGGAATGCCGGAGAAACGGTAGAACGGGCTGTCACCGAGGGGAAGAACACTCAGGCAGACGTATTCTTTGTCACCGGGGCAGACGTACTCTACCAGCTAAAAGTAAAGGGTATCCTGGGCCAACTTCCCGGAAACATTACGAGCCTGGTACCGGAAAATCTCTCCGATCCGGACGGAACATGGGTTGCCGCTTCCAAACGGGCCCGGGTTATTGTCTACGACAAAAACAAAAACCCCACCCCCCTGGTGACCGACTATGAGAACTTGGTTCAGGGTGAGCACAAAGTGGTCATCCGCTCTTCCGGCAATTCGTACAATCGGATGCTGCTGGCCTCTATCATCCACGCCAACGGAGAAGCCGGAGCCAGACAATGGGTCCGCGACTTGGTCAGCCACATGGCCCGGCCGCCCCAAGGCAATGACCGCAGTCAAGCAAAGGCCGTAGTCGCCGGAATCGCCGACTACGCCGTCATGAATACCTACTACCTCGGCCTGATGCTGCGTTCCCAAGACCCCAAAGAAGTCATGGTCGGGGAATCCCTCGGCATCATCTTCCCCAATCAAACTTCGCGCGGAACCCATGTCAACATTTCCGGGCTGGCAATTTCCAAGTACGCAGGCAACCGGAGCAATGCCATCGCCCTGATCGAATTTCTGCTGTCGAAAGAAAGTCAGCAACGCATCACGGACGAAAACTTTGAGTATCCGGCCAACGCCTCCGTCAAACCGAACAAGCTGGTTGCCTCTTGGGGCGAATTTCGAGAAGATACCGGCGATCTGAACCGGATTGCGGCCCAAGTTACACTGACGGCGAAAATTGCCGATGAGGAGGGCTGGCAGTAAACACACAGCCGTCTTGGAAGTTCTGCGGATTTTTTTGCCGCAGAACTTCCGGGCGAAGACTCTTCCGGGACAGAGACCTGACGCTATAGGTATGCAAAAAATCTACCCACACAAAATCGTCCCTGTCCTGCGTACCTGTTCTTTAGTACTGGTACTGCTCGTAGGCACCCTGTACCTGGCCCCCTTCATCCTGCTCGGCAGCGGGGCCTGGGAGGCCGACTCCGACGTTTTACGCACTCTGTTTACGTCCGTATTGGGCTCCTATCTCGTCAATACCCTGTTACTCTGTGGAGGTGTTCTGCTCGGTTCCCTCGCTATCGGAGTCAGCACCGCATGGCTGGTCACCCAATACGAGTTTCCCCTTCGCAGGGTCTTCACCCTGCTGCTGCCCATTTCCATCATTATTTCACCGTACATGCGCGGCTTGGTATTCATGGAATATGCCAACAACTTGCAGTTTGCCGCCTACCCCGTCCTGCAAAAATACGTGCCCGATCTGCTGCCAGTGCTCAATCAGTGGTGGAATTTCCCCTTTTTGGTTCTGACGCTGACCCTGTCCCTCTTCCCTTACGTTTACGTCTTTACCGCCACAATGTACAACCGAAATTCCCGCAGCATCATTGATACGGCGCGTCTGCTCAATCACAGCCACCGCTCCCTCTTCTTCTCCGTGGGTCTGCCTGTCGCCGGGCCCGCCCTGCGCATTGGTGCCGCCGTCGTACTAATGGACACCCTAAACGAATACGGTGCCATCTCCTATTTTGGCTTCCCCACTATCAGCAGTGCCGTATTCCGCACCTGGTTCGTCTACAAAGACATCGGTTCGGCCAAATTGTTGGCCGGCATCGTGCTGCTGCTCGTGCTGCTGCTGGTCACCGCTTTCCGGAAAAAAGACGAAGGAATGCGCTACGACATCAACCGGCACTACCCGGTACACCGGGAGAAACTCCCCCTGGCTAAGGGTCTGCCGGCAAGCCTGTTCTGCACCTTTTGGATATTCCTCGGTTTTGTTCTGCCCGTCTCCCAATTTATCCAATGGGCCCAAGTCTCCACCGGCTCGCTGTCCCGACTTTGGGACATGACCAAAGATACTTTATATTTTGTGGCGGTCACGGCCTGTATCGGTATTGGTCTCGCCGTCTTTCTCAGCTACATGCACCACCTCCGGCAGAACAAAATATACAAAACCATTTTCCACTATATGACGCTCGGTTACGCCATCCCCAGCACCGTTGCCGCCATCGCCGTGCTGGGACTGATTTATTTTCTGGTCGGGCTCTTTGATTCCCCGGGGATTTCCCAGCTCTTGGCCGGGAAGACCATAGTCGGGCTGGTCTTTGCCGCTATATTGCGCTTTTTCTTTGTCATCGCCAAACCGGTTTACCAAGGCTTCCACCACTACGGCCGGCGTTACGAAGATGCCTCAAGCAGCCTGGGGGCCTCCGGCCCCGGAACTTTTTTCCGGATTGCCCTGCCTTTGAACGCACCGTTTATCTTTAGTGGTGCCCTGCTGTTTCTGATCGAGCTTTTAAAAGAGATTCCGTTGACTCTGATACTGCGTCCGTTTAATTTCAATACCCTCGCCATCAATGCCTACCTGCTGGCCAGGGATGAGATGCTGATGGCCTCCTCCATACCGACACTGGTGATCATTGTGATTGGCCTGATTGGTACTTTACTATTCCAATGGATTGAACACAGATGGAAACCTGCTTAAACGCTGTCGAAGCTTCGTACAAAAAAAATGACCCGCCCTGCATCCGGGATCTGTCCTTCCGTGTCGCCGACACCGGTGTGACCGCTCTGGTCGGCGAAAGCGGCTCGGGTAAAACCAGCATACTGCGCCTGTTTGCCGGCTTCCTGCGGCCCACTGCCGGCTCTGTCTTCATCAACGGAAATCGCGTGGCCTCGGCCTCTCCCGACACCTTCGTTCGTCCCGAAGAGCGTAAGGTCGGCGTACTGTTTCAGGACTATGCCCTGTTCCCCCACCTGAATGTCGCAGAAAACATCTTGTTTGGCGTGCCCGGCCGCACATCGCGCAGCCGGAAGCAGGAGATTCTGCACGACCTGCTGGAAGCCTTTCACCTCAAACACCTGAACCTGACCAATCGCCGCCCTCACGAACTTTCCGGCGGCCAAATGCAGCGGGTCGCCTTGGCCCGCGTCCTGGCCAGCCGCCCCAACCTGCTCATCCTCGATGAACCGTTCAGCAGTGTCGATCTTGAACCACGGGAACGCATACTGGGCCACGTGAAGCAACTGGTCGAGCAATACCAAATGCGCCTGCTGTACATCACCCACGACAGGAACGAGGCGTTCCGAATTGCCGACCGGCTGGCGATCATCCGCCAAGGGCAGTTGCTCCAGCAGGGTACGGCACAGGAGCTGTACCGGCAACCGGTGAATGCCCATGTGGCCAGGTATTTTGACAAGGCCAACATCCTGCCGCTTTTGCGGTTGGCTGCCGTACCGGGGAATCGTTCCTGGAACAGCCCCATCGGGATTATCGAACCCACAGAACCCGTAAGACCCACAACCTCCGGACCCACACCCGCCGGACCCACAGAACGTAAAGGCTCCACCGGACTCCCCGGAAAACAGGAACTTGCCGAGACCAACCAAACGGTAGAACGGCTATGCCTGCGCCCGCACGAATTGGTCTTTTGCCGCGAAAACGAGGGCGGCCCCGCCCGAGTGGTCGGTCAGTACTACTATGGTTCCTACAGCGAGACCCACTGCCTGAGCCTGAGCCCGGAATTTGACTCCGTCCCCCTGATTGTGCACAACAGCGGCCCAATCAGCCTCCGGGCCAACCACAACGAGGGCGATTTGGTGCGCATCGGCCCGGCCCCCGGCTCCCAACCGTTCCACATTTTTACGGAAACGGCTCCCTAATAGTCCCTTAACAAACTCGGCTAACCCGGCAAAAGCCGATCAAATTCACGGCTGTAGCGCAGGCGTACCATATCTATCGCATTCCAAATCCGTGGCAGCTCGACCCGCCACAAATTTTTCAGCAGCGGCCCCGCATCGTTCAACTGCTGCCGGCTCTGCTGCGAACTGATAAAATAATTGCAGCGCGCGGGCAAATAGAGCAAATAGTAGTACAAAATGACCTCCTGCAACAGAAGATCGCTCTCTGTGTCCAGTTCTCTGCGGCTGAGAGTCTGTATCGCAGAAGCTATCTGACTGTCATTGTCGCTATCCCCGTCACGCAGATAATTGCGCAGAATTTCCAGATACTTTGCCGAGCTGTACTGTGCGTGCAGAATCGGCCGGGCATAAAGCTGAGACTGTTCGATAAAGCTCAAACGGTAGTACCGGAGCGGCCTTGCCTGCCGACTCCTCTGAGCCTTCCAACCCTCTTCTGCGGGGCCTGCGGCCAAATCTGCCGCACCCTCTTTGGCACTCTCTGCCCCGCTATCTTCTCCGCTCTCCGGCGTATCGGCCTCGGGGGGTTTCCACCCCATACCCGGCGGAGTGGCCCAAGGCCGGTCCACCACCTTTTTCCGCTCGCCGGTCGAGCCTCCCTCCGCCTGTTCATCAGGTGACTCTGTCTGCGGTATCAGATACATATATTGGTAACTGAGCCGGGCATTGCTCTTCTGTGGGTACACGCTGCTGCGCTGCATCGGGTGTTTGTCCGAATCTTGCATCAGCGGAGCCACCCGGCTCATAGTCGCCTGCGGCGCAGTCTCACGGTAGGCATTGTACAAAATGCTCAGCCGCCTCGCCTGCCCGTCAGCCTCGTTGACCGGGTCGAGGAAGATGCGCAGTACCAACCAAGAACCCTGACCGGGATAGGGACTATCCGCAATGCGGCGGAAATAATCCTTGATAAAAATGCGGCCTAACTCTCCCTCGTAACTTTGCTTCTCTCCGCTCTTTTCTTTGCCCTGTGCTTGGGCTTGCTCTGCCACACCGATCAAGTCGGCCGCCACCTGCAATACCTGCATCAGGACATTAGCCAGAACCTGTCGGTCGGAGGGGCTCAGAAAACTAACCAAACCGAAATTGGCCAGCCAAAGAAAGGCCTCGTACAAACTCGGTTCACTCCAAATGGCTCCAAAACGGCCCGCCAGATCCTTGTCCACCTTTTGTTTCAGCGGGCCGGGAAACGTGGCTAAAACCCGCAGATTTGGGTAGCTTTCGGCCCGCTGCTCCGCTTCCTCCAGAGCCCGATACATCGCTCGCTCCTCCGGATTTTGCCCCCTTTTCGAGGGGCTGGGGCTGTCTTTCTGCGCTTCCGGCCCTTCTCCCCGTGCGACAAGAGGAGACAAAAGCGCAGGAACAACAGCGGGCACAAGCGCGGCAATCGAATAGCAAAGCAGCAAAGCGCAGAAGACGCGCGAAACAAAGGGAGTAAACGAAACAAACGGAACAAAACGCATAGAACAGTCCCCGACTCAATCCAAGTCATTCAGGTCTAAACACGGAAAAAGCCTTTGCCAGTTGCGGCGCAACTGCGCCAACATGGTCTCGGTCTCCATGCCGTGACACCGGGCCAGAACATCCATGGTGTGGCCAATAAACCCGGAATGGTTTATCTGGCCACGCACCGGCTGCGGCGCGAGAAACGGAGCATCCGTCTCAATCAACAGCCGCTCGGCGGGCACCAGGCCAGCGGCGTGGCGCAGATTTTCTGCATTTTTGTAGCTGACATTGCCGGCAAAGGAGAAGTAAAACCCCTTGTCCAGCAGAGCATCGATCAGGGCCGGGTTGCCGCTGAAACAATGCATGATGCCGCCGGCAGGCAATTGATTCTCACTGCGACACAGCAAATCACGTATGTCCTCATCGCTGTCCCGATTGTGGATGACCAAGACTTTGCGGTGCTGCCGGGCCAGTCCAATCTGAAATTCCAGACTCTTTTGTTGTAGCTCTTTGTTCTCTTCCGCACGGTAATAGTCCAATCCGGTCTCGCCAATGGCCTGCACTTCCTCCATTGCCGCCCGACGGGCCAACAGCTCCAACCCGGGCTCCGGGGCATCCCCGTCGGGGCCGCTCCCTCCCGTCACTGCGGCAGAAACGTAGCGCGATCCCGAGCTGCCGTCTGCGTCATTGGGATGGATACCCACGGCCAACAGTAACTTGGGGTAGAGTTCCGGCTGATTCCGGCACTCGCGCAAAAGATCCAGGTGCCAGTTCCAGTCTTCTTCACTCGGCTCCAACGCGATGTTCATCAGGGACTCCAACCCATCGGCACGCCACTGCCGCAAGACCGCCCGAACGTCCAGCCCCACTTTTCTCAGCAAAAAGAGGTGACAATGGGAATCGTAGAGTCCGGGATAGAGATGATTCGGGGAGGTAATTGGCTTCATGATCGGTAGACTAGTTGCTTTGCCCTACTCTGTACAGGTATTTCCGGACAACGTCGCCCCGGTTCCCCCCAAGGTTTATCTCAAGGTTTATCTCAAGCGGAGTTCCCGGTTTGAGGGTTTCTTTTTATAATCCGCACACAAAAATAAGGGGCTTGGATGAAATACCGAAATATCTTAGAAGAAGAATTGAAGAACCGCATTGCCTCTGACTTCTTTCGGCAATTTGATTGCAATAGGATCATTGGCAAGATTGATTTTTGCGTGGCTCCGAAATCGGACAGAACCGGGAAGATGGCGGACTATGACCCTTCTTACTTATTCCATCACAGGCAGTCCTTTTTCTGGGCCGAAGCGAAAAAGGGCCAAGCAGATATTTATAAATCTTTAGTACAGTTAATTTTGACTATAGGTAAGGCCCGGACTTTTGATGCCCATTTGCCCCCTTTATTTCTTGGGGCTTTTGATTTTGAGCGAATCGCCTTTATTCCGTATGGTGATATTCATAACATTTTTTACCTAAATGATTTTAATTGGAATGTGACCTCCTCCAATCACAACAGCAAAGAGTTCAAACTGATATTAGAAACGGTTGAGAAAACCTTAGAACAAAAATCCTTACTCTTTAACTTGGCAAAAGACTCGGAAGAGCTGCTGACTTTCATAAAAGAAAACTTTGTACAGGGTGTACACGAAACCCATAAGGTAAAGATTGATAAAAACAACTTTATGGTTGTGTACAATAAATGGTTACAGGAAGTGAAACCCAGTATCGCTTTGGTTTGGACAGCGGCGCAAAGGCAGGGTATTATTGACGGAGATTTTTATCTGGCCGACTTGCTTTCTCAGGATAACAAAACCTTAAAAGAGAAGTTGTTTGTTGTTTTGGAAACGAATATTTATAAGCTAGATAAACATGTTGACAGCCTCGGCTTATCCAGCTCAAAGGAAGCCCAATTTAACGATGGGCAAAAAGCCCATACCCAATTTTGGAACCGCTACGAGCGGCCCCCGAAAGAAGAGTACTGGGATTATATTATCAACCGCAGAGATTTACTGGTCCCTCAAGACATACGGGAACGCAAAGGCAGTTTTTTTACCCCGCAAATTTGGGTGGAGAAATCGCAAGAGTACATTGCCGATGTCTTGGGCAAAGACTGGCAGGATGAATACCATGTGTGGGACTGCGCCGCAGGTACGGGTAACTTGCTGACAGGGCTTACCAATAAATACAACATCTGGGCCAGTACGCTGGATAAGCAGGATGTCGATGTAATGCACGACCGCATTAAAAACGGAGCCAACCTGCTGGAAAGTCACTGTTTCCAGTTTGATTTTTTGAATGATAATTTTTCTACACTGCCGGAGGGGTTACAGAACATTATTAACGATGAAGAGAAACGCAAGAAACTTGTAATGTACATCAACCCTCCCTATGCGGAGGCAGGGAACAGGAAGCAACTGGTAGGAACGGGTCGTAATAAACCAAGTACAACTACTGTAAATATAATATACAACCGCTATAAAGAGCAATTAGGAAAAGCAAGCAATGAGCTGTTTACCCAGTTTTTAATGCGAATTAACAAAGAAATTACCGGTTGCAGGATTGCCAATTTCTCTAAATTAAAAATTCTTCAATCTCCAAACTTTAATGTTTTTACAGACAATTTCAAACCGGAGTTGATAAAGCTCTTTTTAGTACCGGCAAAAACATTTGATAATGTAAAAGGCAATTTTCCTATAGGGTTTATGATTTGGAATACGGCTGTAAGTAAAGATTTTATTAAGATTCAAGCGGATTGTTTTGATCGGGATGCGCAATGGTCTATAAAAAAAATGATTTATAACTATAACGGAAAGAAAAAGATTAATACTTGGCTGCAAAACTCTTCAAAAAATCTGGCAGACAGAAAGATTCTAATTGGCTCCGTCCATTCCAATAGCAACGATTTCCAGCATCAAAATGATGTTTTTATTGATAATTCTACCGATAAAAAAACATTTGGCGGTTTACATACTTATATTTGTGAAATACAACTTATACAAACATCAATTCTCTTTGCTGTCCGCCACTGCATAAAAGCCACTTGGCTGAATGATCGGGACCAGTTTTTGTATCCTCAAAAATCATGGCAAACGGATACCGAATTTCAAAACAACGGCCTGGCTTACGCCCTATTTCACGGCCAAAACAGAATCTCCGGCAAAGAAGGGATAAATCACTGGATTCCTTTTACAGAAACAGAAGTAGATGCCAAAGAAAAATTTACAAGTAATTTCATGCATACATTTATCTCCGGAAAAATCCAAATAGAAAAAAACGAAGGGGAAATAAGTGTAGACGAGAAATCTTGCGCTTTTATTCCTCAAAAACCGCTGGAGTTTTCCACTGAAGCGCAGGCTGTTTTTGATGCGGGCAGGGAGTTATGGCGGTATTATCACACTTGCGAAGCTGTGAATGTAAACGCTTCTTTCTACGATATAAGAGAACACTTCCAAGGCCGCAATGATGCGGGAAAGATGAACAGCAAGAGTCCTGATACTACCTATAATAATTTGTTGGGTATTCTAAAAATACAAATGGAAGTGCTGAGAAAACAGATAGTGCCCAAAGTTTATGAGCACGGCTTTCTGCTGAAATAATGTATAATTGCCAAAAAAATCAGAAAAGCGAATGGAAACCAAAGAAAACGAAGACATACGGGAACGCAAAGGCAGTTTTTTTACCCCGCGAATTTGGGTGGAAAAATCGCAAGAGTACATTGCCGATGTCTTGGGCAAAGACTGGCAGGATGAATACTACGTGTGGGACTGCGCCGCAGGTACCGGCAACTTGCTGGCGGGACTGACCAATAAATATAACATCTGGGCCAGCACGCTGGATAAGCAGGATGTCGATGTAATGCACGACCGCATTAAAAACGGAGCCAACCTGCCGGAAAGCCACTGCTTTCAGTTTGATTTTTTGAATGATGATTTCTCTAAACTGCCTCCCAAGCTCAAAGAAATTATTAATAATGAAGAGAAACGCAAGAAACTTGTAATGTACATCAACCCTCCCTATGCGGAAGCGAGTACAGCCACAACTATTACAGGAACAGGAACAAATAAGACTAGTGTGGCCAACAAAACAAAAATGTATGAAGACTTTCATAAAGAAGTCGGGACTTCTGCCAGAGAGTTATTTGTTCAATTCTTATTAAGAATTAACAAAGATATTAACGGATGTATACTAGCTCAATTTTCAACACTAAAGATTGTGCAGGCCGGCAATTTTGAAAAATTTAGGAGCCAGTTTAAAGCGAAGTTTAAAAAAGGTTTTATTGTTCCCGCAAATACCTTTGATAATGTCAAAGGTAATTTTCCTATAGGTTTTATGATATGGGACTTAAATAGCAAAAATGATATTCATAAATCAAAATTACATGTTTATAACGAAAAAGGTTCTTTTTTATATCACAAAAATTTCCAGCCATATGCTAAAGGGACTCTGATAATAGATTGGCTTAGAGGGTATTATGATAAATTAAATACAAGAATATCCTACTTGAGGTTACTCGGTACAGATTTTCAACATAATAAAGACATATTTTTTACGACTATACCATCAGAAAATGACTTCAAGTATAAGTTGACGACAAATATTACCAAAACAAATATAATTCCAATGTGTATATACTTAGCTGTCCGCCATTGCATAAAGGCCACCTGGCTCAATGACCGAGACCAGTTTCTGTACCCCCAAGAATCATGGCTAACGGATACGGAATTCCAAAATAACAGCCTGGCTTACGCACTATTTCACAGGCAAAACAGAATTACCGGCAAAGAAAAACTAAATCACTGGATCCCTTTTACAGAGACAGAAGTAGAGGCCAAAGAAACGTTTACAAGCAATTTCATGCATACATTTATCTCCGGAAAAATCCAAATAGAAAAAAATGAAGGAGAAAGAAGTTTAAACGAGGAATCTTGCGCTTTTATTCCTCAAAAACCCCTGGAGTTTTCCACTGAAGCGCAGGCTGTTTTTGATGCCGGCAGGGAGTTGTGGCGGTATTACCACGCCTGCGAAGCTGTGAATGGAAACGCTTCTTTCTACGATATAAGAGAACACTTCCAAGGCCGCAATGATGCGGGAAAGATGAACAGCAAGAGTACTGATACTACCTATAATAATCTGTTGGGTATTCTAAAAATGCAAATGGAAGTGTTAAGAAAACAGATTGTACCCAAAGTTTATGAACACGGCTTTTTGCTGAAGTAAATGATTGTGCCGTATAATTGCCAAACAAACTCAGAAAAGCAGTAGAATATAAATGCCATAGCCCTATGATCAATACCAGTGTTTCGCACGCTCTATTGTCAATAATTCAATGGCCAAGAGATGCTTAAACGACATTGGGAAGGATTCATGATGGAAATAGGGTTAGATACGTGGGTTTGTTGCTTACAGGGCAAAGGATATCTACATGATAATGGTTTTGCCTTAAATCGGGAAAGGCATTTCAAAAAAAATTCCGTCGGTATCGTCAAAGACATCGAGGATGAATTTCTGACCGTTTGGCTGATCGGCACTGACGAGACGTGGGATATTCTGCCTGCGGATGTAGTGCTAATTGATATCTTACAAACAGGCGATAAGCACGAAAAAAAAATATGTAATATCTGCCATTGCTTACTACCTCCGGAGTCTTTTCCTCCAAATCAAAAGAATCCACAGGCCATTACCCGCAGGTCGACATGCAAGACTTGCCGTATAAGTATGGATCAAAAGGTACCTAAAAGCAAACAGGCTAAAGAATTTGAAAAAAACAAACCCACGGATGGAACTCCTTTCAAATGTCCGATATGCCAAAAAGTATCAATAACAGGGGTCACAGTCAAAGTAATGGCAGACTATAATTACCGGACCGGCAACATACGAGATTTTATATGTGACAGTTGCAACACCGGGCTGGGGCGATTTACAAATGGCAGGGATTGCTTAGAAGATGCTCTAAACTACATCCGGGAAAGGGAGAAATAAACCTCTCCCGCAAAAGTACCACCCAATTCTCTGAGGTCTGAACCAACGGTCAAATTGCCGGGACGGGATCGATTTCTGCCGGGTCGTTGCTGCCGGCGAGCATGCCGCAGGCGGCCTGAATCTCTTCCCCCTGACTCTTACGAATAGTGCAGCGCAGTCCTCGTTGACTCATCCAGGTCTGAAAGCGGTGGAGATCGGCAGCACTGCTGCCGAGGTAGCCGGCACTGTTTTCGTGGCAGGGGATCAAATTCACCCGGGCCCCTACCCGCAATGCCAAATCTGCAAGGGCCTCCGCGTGGTAGTCTTGGTCGTTTTCCCCCGCGATCAGGGTGTATTCAAAAGTGATGCGGCGTTTATCACCCAAGCTTTGCCTCTGCTCCATCAGCCGGATTACATCTTCCAGGGGCGAGACGAACTCGGCCGGTATCAGACGGCTGCGTTCTTCGCTGAGCGGGTTGTGCACGCTGAGTGCCAAACGGTATGGTTTGGCAAATTGAAAGAATAGCTCCAGGTACTCCACCAATCCGACCGTAGACACGGTGATACGCCGGGCACTCAGGCCGTAACCGCCACGCTTTCCCTCATCGCTGAGGATTTCCAGTGCTCTTTCCAGGTGCGGGTTCTCCAAGGGTTCTCCCATACCCATAAAGACGATGCGGTTGACGTGTTTCGCGGTCTGTGTTTTGGCGGATTGTCCCTCTAATAGAAGCCGGGCACAGCGCAGCTGGGCCAGAATCTCGGCGCAGCTGAGTTGACGTTTCAGGCCCATTTCCCCGGTTTGGCAGAACTGGCAAGCCCAGCGGCAGCCCCACTGCGATGAAACACAGAGGGTATATTCCCCTTTGTGCCCCGGTTTGGGGTTGGGTATCAACACCGTTTCGACTGCCGGGATTAGTTCCGATTGGCCGAGACCAAGCTTCCGGCGAGCTTCTGCTGAAGCATGGTCTGCGGAAAAGTATTCCGCTAAAGGGTAGAGAAATTTTATTGTGCCGTCACCGGCCGTTTGCAGCTTAAGGGCTTCGTAGCAGGCCAAATCAAAATTTTGACCCAAATATTCGCGCTCCGCCCGGCTGAGCACTGTCCATTCTTCAAACGGATTGCAGCCCCGGGCATACATGGCCTGATACATCTGCCGGGCGCGGAATTCGGGCCAGCAGAGTCGGCGACAGAGCTCTTGCAACTCCGTCAAGGTCTTGCCAAACAGAACCTCTTTCATTTATAAGACCAAGTATCCCGTTGCAAAAGATTTCCTGAAGGTGGCTTTTCGCCTCAACCGTCAATCCTGCTTATCAAACATTGCGTGGACGATGGCACTGCTGCGGAAATAGGTTTCGTTGACCCGTTGTTCCGATATCAGATAGGTTTGACAAAAATCCTGAATGGCCGTCAGATTATTGCGTTCATAGCCGTTGAGCAACGGAATCCAGACTGTGTAAGGCCCCTCATCGTGGAGCAAGGCTTCAATAATCGAAGTTTGTATAGGCATATTGCCCACGAGTTCGTTAAACGAATCCCCTAACAGAGGCTTTAGGCTGATTAACAAACCAAACAGAAAAGAGCCATCCGATGTAAGACCTATGTCATGCAAATCTGTGTTTTTTATTTTGACCAAAGCACTCAGAAAAAAACCGGCCAATGCCGCATTTAAGGCGACTTGTGAAGATAAATTATCCGAAGCTAATTGGCTCAAAACCGTGGCCGTCAACCATTGAATCAAACGTTCCGAGCCCAGAATCGAAAGACCTCGCTCCACCGATTCCACGCGGGTATTCAGGCCGACCGCAGAGGAGTTCAGGTACCGGAACAACTTCAGTGACAGTGCCGCATCACTTTGTACGATCTTGGATACTTCGTTGATCTTGAAATCAGGGTCATTCAACATGCTGATTAGGCGCACTTTGGCCATTTCCGACGGGTTGATCTTCTTGCCGTGCTTAAGTTCCGGCCTGGCAAAGTAGTAGCCCTGAAAGAGAGTGAAGCCCAACCCTTTACAGTTTTCCAGCGTTTCTTTGTCTTCGATTTTTTCTGCCAGCAAGCGGACTTTTTTGATACTCATGATCTTCTGTACGATGATCTGGAGTTGCCGATAATCCAGACCCAAAACCTCGACCTTAACTAGATCGACGTAAGGAATGAACGGCAAAAGCTCTCTCTGGCCGACAAAATCATCGAGGGCAATCATATAACCGTCGGCCTTTAATTCGGCCACGGCGGTCAACACTTTCCGGGTCGGCTGTACGGTTTCCAGAATTTCGACAACACCTGTTTCAGGAGACAAAAGTTTTGCTGTGCGATCTTCAAGTAACGGGGCCGGGAAATTGACCAGCAGGCGTTGTTTTTCGGACAAAGACGGGGTAATTAAGCCCAGACCATCTGAAAGGACGGAACGGGTGGCAACAATATCATCGAAATCATCCAACTGATCCGGATTATTGCCGTGAACAGAACGAAATAGTACTTCATAACCCCATATTGTGAGGTCATTTGCAAAAACAGGCTGGCGGGCGACAATGACAGAACTCAACCCGGAGTTGCTCTTGTCAGGCGTGGAGGCCTTAGGCCTGAGAGTACTCTTGATAGTACTTTTGATGGTTTTGTGCATATTGCCGGCGGGCATTTTTTTATTGCGCATTAGAGTTCTATTTCTCCAGGATATCACCTATCGTGAAACCACTGTCCGCCTCATCGCTCTTGACCAGATACTGGCTAATACTCTGCTGCTCTTCGTTCCGTTCCAGAGCCTTAATAGAAAGGCCCAAACGACGCTTCTTTTCGTCAATCTCGACAATCAGGGTGCGCACCTTATCGCCTTCTTTGTAGTTCTTCAGCAAGTCTTCGCGGTCCACAGAGCGGTCATTCGTCAGATCATTCTTGTGAATTAAACCTTCAATCCCGCCGTTGATGGCAACAAAGATACCGAAGTCTGTTTTGCCGGCAACGGTACCCTCAATGACAGTGCCCTTCTTATACTTCTTCAGTTCCTGCCAAGGGTTGCTTTCAAGCTGCTTGACACCCAAACGAATCCGACGGTCCTCCGAATCGACACTGAGTATCTGGATTTCCAAAGTTTCGCCAACTTTAGTTATTTCATTTATGTTGAGTCGTTTTGTCCAGGACAGGTCGTCCTGATGGAGGAAACCATCGATGCCCTCTTCAATGTTCAAAAACGCCCCGCTCTTGATGATGTTCCGCACTTCCAGAGTCAGGCGGGTACCAATGGGATAGCGTTCAACTATGGTCAACCAGGGGTTGGGTTGAGTCTGGCGCAATCCCAGCCGGATACGCTGATTTTCCAAGTCAAGCTCCAGAATTTGAACCTTCACCTGATCCTCGACGCTCAACACTTCTTTTGGGTGTTTGACCTGTCTGAGCCACGACATTTCCGAGACGTGGATCAGGCCTTCAATGCCCGGTTCCAGTTCGACAAAGGCCCCGTAGGTCTGTAAACGAGCGACACGACCCTCGATAATCTGCTCCACCTGATACTTATCAACAATTTCATCCCAAGGATTAGGCTGCATAGCCTTCAGAGAGAGACCAATTTTCTTCTTCTCCGGGTTCAAATCCGAAATTTGCAGCTCAAGCTCATCGCCAAGCTTGAGGTAATGTTCCGGTTTCTTAACGGGATACCAAGCCATATTCATGATGTGCAGCAGGCCGGAAAAACCGCCCAAGTCAATGAAGGCACCAAATTCGACAAAGCTTCGTACCTGGCCCTTGACAACGTCCCCGACCTCGTGAGCAGCGAAAAATTCCATTTGCTTGCTCTGCAACTCCTCTTCGAGGAGTTTGCGGCGGTTGACCACGATGTTTTGGTGTCGTCCCTTGGTTTCGATACGATCTATGCGAAATTCCAGCCTGCTGCCAATGTAGCCTTCCGGCGGAGCCGGATACAGGTCAATTTGGGACAGGGGTACAAAAGCAGTAACGCCGGGGGCCAACTCGACCTGAAAGCCAACCGGAATGGGCTTTTCTTCGTGGTCTTTCTCTTTTTCTCTTTTGCGGGTCAGCAACTTCACAACTTTGGCCGTGAGGATCTTGCCCTCTTCCAGTTGGGCTTTTATTTCGACGCGCTGTAGCTCCGCAAAAGAAACCCGCACGTTGCCCTCGGCATCCTCTCCCGTGAAGACCACTTCGATCGTATCGCCCTCGGCCGGCACTTTATCGCCAAATTCGGAGAGGGGAATGCGACCTTCGGCCTTATAGTTAATGTCAACAAAAATCTCATCATCCGTCACTTTGACAACAATACCGCTGACCTTGCTTCCATGATTCAGGCTCTGCCCTTCTTCTTCGAGTGCTTTCTCAAAGGCCGAAGAATCAAATTCTGTATCAATTGTTGCTGTCGAAGATTTGAAATTATTAGACATTCAGTGGTTCCTTTTGGATGCGCTTATGGGTCTTTTGCCGCCCTTGCCGGCCACTACAGGTTTCCCTGCGGACCTTACGAGAAAGCAGAATCAGCCAAAGTCAGCCAAGATGATTGCAAATATTGCGATTGTTGAGACTTCCGGCAATTATCTGGCAAACGTCCTCAAAAGTCAAGCTACCAGTGTCAATAATGTGGGCATTTTCTGCGGCACGCAAGGTTCCTTCTTTTTTGTTCCGGTCAATTTTGTCGCGCACAGATATCTGGTTCTCTATCTCTGCAAGACTTCGCAAGGCCTGTTCTTTAGGATGGAGTTGCTCCCATCGCCTCCGGGCTCGGACTCCGGACCCGGCTTCGAGAAAGAATTTGTGCCGGGCGTGCGGAAAAACGACCGTGCCCATATCCCGACCTTCGGCAATCAGACTGCGGCCTTCGGCCTGGGAACGCAACAGGTTATTGATAAAATGACGCACCGGTGGCAGTTTGGACAACAGCGGTGTCAGAAAATCCATTTCCGGAGTTCCGAGTCGGTCGGTCACGTCCTGCCCGTTCAGCAAGATTTGTTCGTCTTGCTGGCGGATGTAAACAGACTGGATTCTGTGCCACAGTCTCTGCCACCTTTTGTCCCGCAATTCATAGCAGGTCTCCGGGTCGCCGCTCGGAAGAGCCGCCAATTCGTCCTTCACTCCAAGGCTCAGGGCACGGTAGAAAGAGCCGGATTTCAGCAGCAGTATATTTTCTTTTTTGGCCAGGTAGCCCGAAACGGAACTTTTGCCCACACCGGCAGGTCCGTCAATGGTAATGATCATATCTCTTCCTTCTCGTGGCTTCCTAAACTTTGCCCTTGTATGCCGCCTGTCAGTTCGTCATCTCTCAGTCTTAAGTCTGTGGCATCGGATGCCGCATCCCCGGCCCGGCGGCGGGCGCGGGGGTGCGCGGCGCGGTGGGTGTCTCTCAGATGTCCGATACTCACGTGGGTATAGACTTGCGTACTGCTCAGTGAGCTATGTCCCAGCAGTTCCTGTACCGAGCGGATTCCGGCTCCGTGATTGAGCAGGGTGGTAGCGAAGCTGTGGCGCAGGAGGTGGGGATGCAGAGGTTTCTCCAGCCCGGCTGCGTTCCCCAGCCGGGCGAGTAAGCTGTGTACCGAGCGCGGTTGCAGGCGGGTTCCCCGACTGTTGCAGAACAGAGCCTCCCATTCGATTGTCGCTTTCCGACCCGGCTTTTCGGCCAGCCGATGCAAAAACTCGCGGCGTTCGCAGATATAGGCCGCCACAGCGGAACGACCATTTTGCCCCGGAAAGATAAAGCGTTGTTTGTCTCCCTTGCCTGTTATGAGCAATTTTTCCACTATGTCGTTTTCGCCGGGAAGCTCCGCGCGGCTATACCCCGCAGACGGGTTTCCCTGCTCCTTCGGCGGGGTCCGATGTCGGAGTAGCTGCCTCAAGTTCAGGGCGCAAAGTTCACTGACCCGGGCCCCGCAGGAGAAACCAAATTCCAGTAGGGCACGAGCCAATTTTTGTAAATAGGGGTCGGAAAAGGCAGTGGTACAAGCCTCTGCCAATGTTTGCAGCTCGTCGAGACTCAGGTAGTTGGGTAGCCTTTGTGCTTGAGGCAGCAGACCGATGCTGTCCCATGGATTGACAAATGGGTCCGCAGATAGGTTGTCTCCCGCTGCCGTGCTGCGTTTTTGCAGATATCTGTAGAAGCTTTTCAGGGCCGAAATACGGCGGTTGATGCTGCGGTTTGACAGGCCCTTCGGGCCTGCCGAATGGCCGAGTCTGAGCTGCGCCACGTAGCTGCGGGCCAATGGCATGCCAATTTGGGAGAGCTTCGCTCCCTGCTGTTCTGTATAAGACTGCCATTCCTCCAGGTCCCGCCGGTAGGCTGTAATTGTATGAGGGCTGTAGGCCCGGATACGCCTCAGGTAGTGGAGAAAATCGTCAATCAGTTCGGATACCGGCATAGATCAGCCAAGATAGCGAAGACATAGACGAAAGAACAGTGGGTTTTCTGTGTCCTTGTTCTCCTGTTTTCCCCTCCGTGTCTTTCTTCCCCCGGCTTTCCCTGACAGGGGTGGGAACGGACCAATCTAAAGTGAGGAGAGTGCACATTCTGCCGCAATTGTTCGCAGGAAATTTCCAAGGTCATGCCCTGCGGGTGAACACGAATTTTTCTAATTATTGACTTGTATTATCGTTACTTATATTATCGGCCACCAAGTGGCAGCAGATGGGTTTGACATTAAATTCTCAGACCAACCGCCAAAGGAGCTGCAAATATATGGCAGATTATCAGGCGATTGTGATTGGTGGTGGGCACGCCGGGATTGAATCGGCTTTGGCCACGGCACGCATGGGTTTTTCGACTCTGATGATAACCCAGAACCTCGACACCATCGGGAAAATGTCCTGCAACCCGGCCGTGGGTGGCTTGGGCAAGGGCAATATGGTGCGCGAAATTGATGCCTTGGGTGGCCAGATGGCCCGTCTGATTGACGGGAGTATGGTCCAGTATCGCGTCCTCAATCGCAGCCGGGGGCCGGCCGTGCAGGCCCCCCGGGCCCAGGCCGACCGGGTTCTCTACGCTCAATTGGCGAAACACTGCCTGGAGCAGCAGGCCAATTTGCGTTGCTATCAGGACACCGTAACCGACTTGTTGCTGCGTCCCGGGCACGGAGCCGAACAGGCGGACGGGCGGGAGATTTGCTATGGCGTGCGCACCGAGCGCGGCCACGAAATCAGTGCCGAAGTCGTAGTACTGACCACGGGGACCTTCCTCAATGGCAGGATTCACATTGGGGAATACATGGCGGACGGGGGCCGGCTGGGGGAAAAACCGGTGCTGGGCCTCAGTGAGAAATTGAACCAATACGGCTATCGGCTTGGCCGCCTGAAGACCGGCACCCCGGCGCGGGTTCAGTCCTCCAGTCTGGATTTTAGCCGGATGGAAATCCAGCCGGGCGATGAAGCTGTCGGCGGCTTTTCCTTTGACAACATAGAAGAGGACTACTCCGCCCGGCTGCGCCATCGCCCGGCACTGCCCTGTCACATTACCTACACTACGGCCCGGACGCACGACATTATCCGGTCGAATATGGATCGTTCGCCGCTGTTCAGTGGCCGAATCCAAGGTACCGGGCCGCGCTATTGTCCTTCGATTGAGGACAAGGTCAAACGTTTCCCCGACCGCGATCGGCACCAGGTCTTTGTCGAACCGGAAGGGATGTACACGCAGGAAATGTATCTCAACGGCCTGAGCACTTCACTGCCCGAAGACGTGCAGGAAGCTTTCATCCGCAGCATTCCGGGCATGGAAGAAGCAGTGCTGATGCGCCCCGGCTATGCGGTGGAATACGACTTTGTCAACCCGCTTGGCTTGCATCCCGACTTGGAGAGCAAGCTGCATCCCGGCCTGTTTCTGGCCGGGCAAATCAACGGTACTTCGGGTTATGAAGAGGCGGCGAGCCAAGGTCTCATGGCCGGAATCAACGCCGGGCTGAAACTGCGCCGCAAAGGCGGCGCGGCCGGGGCCGCAGACGAAGCTTTGGTACTGAGTCGTTCCGACGCTTATATCGGTGTTTTGGTCGATGACTTGGTGACCTTGGGCACCGAGGAACCCTACCGCATGTTCACCTCTCGGGCGGAATACCGTCTGGCTCTGCGCCACGGCGATGCCGACCTGCGCCTGCTGAAACATACCGAACGGGTGGGTATTCTGGAGCCGCAGCGTTTAGCGCGGCGTTATGAGAAGCAAGCCGCGCTGGAAAGCATCGGAGAGTTGGTCGCACAGCGCAAACTAAACCGGGGCGAGCGCGGCGAACTGGGCATTCTTGTCGAGGACCCTTCCCTGCACCGTGCCCTGCGCGACCCGAATATCTGCATGGACAAGCTGACCAAAGTGGTGCCGGAACTGGCCGGCTACCCGGAGCCATGGCTCGAACATGCGGTGTTGGACATCAAGTACGCAGGCTATATCGCCCGACAGCAGAGGGAAGTCGATCGCTTTCGCAACCTGGAAAATATCCGGGTGCCATCCCGGTTTGATTGGCTGGCTGCCAAGGCCATTTCCGTGGAGACGAGGCAGAAATTGCATGAAGTCCGGCCCCTAAATTTGGGCCAGGCTTCCCGGGTTTCCGGTGTGCGCCCCAGCGATATTTCCCTGCTGATGATCTTATTGGATACGTAGCATTTGTTTACAACCCTGCGTTTAGTGGAAAGCAAAAGTTTCTATGTGCTGTAAAGCAAGATTTTATATGATTCGGGAGGCAGCTTGGATAACAGACTGAAAACCCTGTTCCAAAATAACCGTGCTTGGGCCAAGTCCATTATGGAGCAGCAACCGGAATTTTTTGAGGATCTGTCTCTCCAGCAGAGTCCCAAATATCTGTGGATAGGCTGTGCAGATAGCCGGGTCCCGGCCAACCAGATTATCGGTTTGCCGCCCGGAGAGGTCTTTGTCCACCGCAATATCGCCAATGTGGTGGTACATACGGACCTGAACTGTTTGTCCGTGATTCAATACGCTGTAGAAGTCTTAAAAGTCGAGCACATCATTGTCACCGGGCACTACGGTTGCGGGGGGGTGGCGGCGGCTCTGGCGGCCGAGGAAAGCGGGGAGGTGCACGGCCTGATCGACAATTGGCTGCGCCATATCCGGGATGTCTACCGTATGCACCGCGATGAGCTGCAAGCGTTGCCGGATTTCAAGGCCCGTTGCCACCGTCTCTGTGAACTGAATGTGGTGGAGCAGGTGCGCAATGTGCTTGGCTCTACGATAGTGCAGCAGGCTTGGGGCCGCCGGCAGAAGCTGCACCTCCACGGTTGGATCTACAGCCTGGAAGATGGGCTACTGCGGGATTTGGGCATTTAAAACACCCTCTCAGACGGCACCGGGCAAAAGGCCGCTTTATTACCGGGTTACCGGATTGCCAAGCTGCCAAACTACCGGGAAATGGTGCTGATTTGCAGTTTATACAATTCCGTTATACCTGTAAGCACGGACCATAGATTATGTTCCGTATGGTTGTTCGGGTGGACCAGCAGGGTGACGTAATCAATGGTATTGCCGTCCTGATAATACAGATACTCTGTCAGCCCCAAAAAATTCGGGATGCACCGTTGCGAACCAGACACAAAATTACGCGCGCAATAGGCTATATCGCTATCGCTCCCCCGAATTGTGCCTGTCGCATAGTTGCCGCCAAAGATGACGGCGGGGACGATGGTCGGTTCACCGGCCTTGCGCTCTATGGTTCTGGTAAGACTTGCCGCATCGGTATTTCCCAGTCCGTCTAATGCCGCAATGGAATTGCCGGCAGTTTTGAGAGTCTCGTAGCTCATGGTTTTAAATGCTTGCGGTGTAGTGGTCAAATTGTCATTAAAAATATGCAGATAGTAATTGGTGTCCGCCTGAAGAAAGTCGGCACTTTCAAAGGTGTTTGCTATGTCGGTGTCGGTGTAGCCGGTGCCATCGTGCATAAACAAAAAGAGTTGCCGTTTTTGGGTGCTGTTGCCAAAGGTTCTGCTAATGTACCCCTGCTTGCTTGCGGGGTTTTCGGGAGGAGTGGCACCGGTACCAATAAGAAATCCCACTTCCATATCTGTGCGGATGACCGTATTGACCGTCATTTCAAAATGGATGAAATGGGGGCCATACAAGGCGTTACTGATGGAAATATCGGGGACCGGTTCCGGGTCTTTGCTGTCCGTCATCGGCGCGCAACCGGACAGAACCAAATGAAGAAGCAGAACGGAAAAAAAGCAAAAAAATGAAGAAAATTTGGAAAGTATCGGCTTATTTAGCCATAAAAAAAGATAAAATGACTGTATATATGTTCTAGTACTTGTATGGATATTGGATATTGGATATTGGATATTGGATATTGGATATTATACCGTTTGGTTGACCAACAGTCAACAGTACATTTTGACGTTTCATAAGAAAACTCCTCCAAGATTGTGTAATTTTGGCCTATTGTATATTCGTTTAGGATATTTGGCAAGTGGGACTTGTAAGGGCTAGGTGAGCTTGTCAGCAGGTGAGCCTGTCGAACCCGGCAAGGGGGCGATATCTCTAGTTATAATAAATAGAGATATCGCCCCCTTCTCCATCTGTCACTGCCAGGTGATATTTCCGAATGGTACCACTGCGGGGTGTATGTAAAAATACCCCGCCCCGATCCTGATCTCCAAAATGATTTACCAAAATATTATACAAAGTAGAGACATCAAAACCGGCAGAGCCGGAAATAAAACTTCCAATAGGTGTTAATTCACCACTCTCCCCATTACGTATTTCAGCAAGCAGACCACCGGAAGTCTGCACCCACGAAAAAACAAAGGGCACCTGAAATCTTCCGTCTGTTCCGGTCCGGAAATTATGCGCCGACATATCAAAAGGATAGCCGACACCACCAAACGTATACCCTTCCGCCAAGTGACCAAGAGTCGTAAAAGTTAGCAATGTGGCGGTGCTGCCACTGCGGTACATCACAATCTTGTAGGCCGTACTTGGCTGTAATACTGCCGCAGTTCCACCCGAGACTTCTCCGCCGGTCACATCTTGTGTGGCACGGATGCTCAGGGCAAACTGAATGATCTGTGCCGAAGTCCCGGAAAAGTCTATTTCCCGGTAGGCCAAGAGGGCCTCGGCAGCCGTTGCCGAAGGGATGGTTTCCGTATCTGCAACGGTAAGAAAGGCCGCTGAGCCGCTTTTAGTTGGGGTCAGAGAGACCAGTGCCTGCGTTGCGCCGACAAATTCTGTCGAGGCACGGACGTTGAATTGGGTTTCACTCTTTGAGTCTACGTCCGTCATCGGCGCGCAACCGGACAGAACCAAATGAATGAGAAGAACGGAAAAAAAGCAGAAAAATAAAAAAAGTTTGGAAAGTTCCGATTTATTGGGCAGTAAAAAAAGATAAAATGACTGTGTGTGTATTCTAGGATTGGTATGGATATTGGATATTGGATATTGGATATTGGATATTGGATATTATACCATTTTTTTTGTTATCAGTCAACAGTGTTTTTTGATGTTTCATAAGAAAAATCCTCCGAGGTTGTGTAATTTTAGTCTATTATATATTCGTTTAGGATATTTGGCAAGGGGGGGGCTTGGGGGCAAGGACAAGAGGACAAGAAGAAAGGGAAAGATAGGGCGGGGTGTTTACAGCAGATGGTAAACACCCCGCCCTATCTTTCGGGAGAATGTCGGCTCTACTCACTTATGATTTCTATATTATAGGCAAAAATAGGTCTTGTACCCTCTTTGCCCGTCCAAGGAAATGCGATGGTCTTTATTTGGGGAGAAAGTAGATATACTATAGAAGCAAGTTTGTTGGCTTCTCTTCTCAGACCATATATATACGCCCCTGCTATACCTGTTCCACAACGCGAAGAACAACCTCCTTGTGGCAAAGCACTCTCAAAATAATCAATGGAATTTCCTTCATAAGTATCATCTGCATAAGGGATAAGCATGATTTCTTCGGGTTTTCGCTCTATTGTAAGGGAAACCGCCGTTTTTGTAGCTGCCATCAAGCCTCCCATATAGGCCGTAAGACCCTCTGAGCCCGTATCTCCGGCGGAAAAAGATTTGGTGGTAAATAACTTTTCCAGTATTTCATCCCCGTCATACATACGTATTTTATAGGCCGTGTTTTCCTGTAAGATATCGGTGGTTTCAAAATTGGTATCGCTGGCTGTGGCACCTGTGGTAAATGGAATGTCCATGCTGCCGGTGCCGAGTCTGTAAGCCGTGCCCTCGTGCAAAAACATAAAGACATTTCTTGACTTTTGGGTTTCCGTAAACTTTCTGGTAATGTAGCCTTTCCTGGTCTCCGCCACGGCCTTAGAAGGACTGCTGTCCGTTGGTGTTATCAGAAAACCGACCGTTTTGTCTGCGGATATATTGGGGTCATCAGCCGTGAAATGAACGTAGTGCAGGCCCGAATAATTGACCATAATCGATGTTGTGGGGGTTGGCGCAGCAGGCGGGGCACTGGTGTCCGGATCTTTGCTATCGGACAACGGCGCGCAACCGGACAGAACCAAATGAATAAAAAGAACGGAAAAAAAGTAAAAAAATGAAGAAAATTGGGAAAGTGTGGGCTTATTTAGCCATAAAAAAAGATAAAATGACTGTATATATTTTCTAGTACTTGTATGGATATTGGATATTGGATATTGGATATTGGATATTGGATATTATACCGTTTGGTTGACTAACAGTCAACAGTACATTTTGACATTTCATAAGAAAAATCCTCCAAGATTGTGTAATTTTGGCCTATTGTATATTCATTTAGGATATTTGGCAAGGGGGGTTTGCAAGGGCTAGGTGAGCTTTTCGGTATCGGTAGGTGAACCTGTCGAACCTGGCAAGGGGGCGATATCTCTAGTTATAAAAAATAGAGATATCGCTCCCTTTTCCATTTGTCACTGCCAGGTGATATTTCCGAATGGCACCACTGCGGGGTGTATGTAAAAATACCCCGCCCCGATCCTGATCTCCAAAATGATTTACCAGCATATTATACAAAGTAGAGACACCAAAACCGGCAGAGCCGGAAATAAAACTTCCAATAGGTGTTAATTCACCACTCTCCCCATTATCTATTTCAGCAAGCAAACCGCCGGAAGTCTGTACCCACGAAAAAACAAAGGGCACCTGAAATCTTCCGTCTGTTCCGGTCCGGAAATTATGCGCCGACATATCAAAAGGATAGACTCCACCGACACCACCAAACGTATATCCTTCCGCCAAGTGGCCAAGAGTCGTAAAAGTTAGCAATGTGGCGGTGCTGCCACTGCGGTACACCACAATCTTGTAGGCTGTACTCGGCTGTAATACCGCTCCGGTACCACCCGAAACTTCTCCGTTTGTCGCATCTTGTGTGGCACGGATGCTCAGGGCAAACTGGATAATCTGTGCCGAAGTCCCGGAAAAGTCTATTTCCCGGTAGGCCAAAAGAGTTTCAGCAGAGGTTACAGAGGGGATGGTTTCCGTATCTGCAACGGCAAGAAAGGCCGCTGAGCCGCTTTTCGTTGGGGTCAGAGAGACCAGTGCCTGCGTTGCGCCCACAAATGTTGTCGAGGCACGGACGTTGAATTGGGTTTCACTCTTTGAGTCTACGTCCGTCATCGGTGCGCAGCCGGACAAAACCAAATGAACAAGGAGAATAGAAAAAAAGCAGAAAATACGGAACGGCTTTGGAAAGTTTTGATTTATTTGGCAGTAAAAAAAGTAAAATGACTGTATATACGTTTTAATAGAGGTACAGATATTGGATATTGGATATTGGATATTGGATATTGGATATTATACTGTTTGTCCGACCAATAGTCAACAGTGCATTTTGACGTTTCATAAAAAAAATCCTCCGAAATTGTGTAATTTTAGTCTATTGTATATTCGTTTAGGATATTTGGCAAGAGGGGTTCCAAGGGCCGGGTAAGCTTGTCAGTAAATGAGCCTGCCGAATCTTGGGAAGGGGGTTGAGAATTGTAAGGGCAGCTTGTACCTGAGTGAAAACAAGACTTGGTTTGCCGGTTTAGGCAAGGATGGGCAGGTATTGCGGGCTTGGGGCCAACAGTTTATACTGAGAGATACGAAGAATACAGAAAGCTCTTTTTTGTGGGATGTACCGGAAATACGCAGAACAGGCGGTTTAACTGCGCTCAAAGATTCCGGCTACTTGGGCAACCCCTCGGGCTAATGCAGTAGGCTAAACACTGTTTGTTTTTGATCAACAGTGCTCTGTAGACAATGCCTGAAATATTATCTACATTTTGTCTGGGCACGGTCCGTTTTGGTACGATACCGGCAGAGGGAACTGGAGGGACGTTTTTTCTTATGAGTGAAGCCAAGATTAACCCCGCTGTCCTGCGGTGGGCCACAGCTGTGCTGAACAGGTTTTTCATTCCGTGGAAACCAATCAAACTTTGGTGCGGGATGCGGCACAGCTCCCGGGGGTAAGCTATAGTCATTTGTCTGATATACAAAATAAATTGTCGAAAGGGGGGGCAGCCACTTTGAATTATTTCTATATTTTAGGTGCCAATATTTTTATTGAAGGTGCCAAGCATTATCCTTGTACATAAACAAAAGGAGTTGCCGTTTTGGGGTCTTGTTGCCAAAGGTTCTGCTGATATAGCCCTGCTTGCTTGCGGGATTTTTGGGAGGGGTGGCACCGGTACCAACGAGAAATTCCACTTCGATATCTGTGTGAATGACCGTATTGACAGTTATTTCAAAGTGGATGAAATGAGGGCCATACAAGGCGTTACTGATGGAAATATCGGGGGCCGGTTCCGGGTCTTTGCTGTCCGTCAGCGGGGCACAGCCGGACAGAATCAAATAAATAAGAAGAATGAAAAAAAGCAGAAAAAAGGAAAAAGCTTTGAAAAGTATCGGCTTATTTAGCCATAAAAAAGATAAACTGACTGTATATATATTTTAAGCGAGGTATGGATATTGGATATATAACTGTTTAGCTGGTTAGCAGTCAGCAGTCATCTTCGACGTTTCATAAGAAAAGTCCTCCGAAGTTGTGTAATTTTGGCCTATTGTATATCCGTTTGGGATATTTGGTATGGGGGGCCTTAGAGTGGGTTCGAGTATCTCACCCTCTACAGCGGTAGAAATCATTTAGGTCCATTAGACTGGGAATAGCGGAGCTTGTCCGTATCGGTAGGTGAGCCTGTCGAACCTTTAGAAAATTTGGCAAAGGGGCTAATCGAGCGCAGGCTTTATCTTCTCTTAACCCTATGAAAAAGGCAATTCAGACCCGCCTCCAAGAGCGAAAGACTCTATCTCGGGAACTATTGACCAAAGAATCTAATTTTGAATAATGTATTAATATACTTAACAAAAAGGATAATGTGATGGGTAAGATTATGGCTTTAAAGGCTCGTGGAAATGAGGGGAAAACGACGACGATCAAAATACTTTATAATAAATACTTAAAGGAAAATTATAGGGTTATACATTATAGAGGTCCGGAGGACATCAAAGATCCGGGGGATATCCTTGCCGTTGTGAAAATAGACGAAACAGTTGTTGGTATTACGAGTGCAGGTGATACCTACGATGATGTATTCTCTCATTTAAATACGCTGATCAATGAATACTCTTGTACAGTTTGTGTTTCTGCCAGTAAAACTCGTGGAGGCACACATGATGCATTTTATAAATATGAAACAGATTATGAGATTGAATTTATAGAAAAAACTATTTGTAACTACTTGCAGCATATTAAAGCAAATAAAAAAGATGCAAAAATCTTATTTGACAAAATCATAAAAGCTTGTAAGTGACTTGGAGCAGCCTTATGCTGCTCCAAGTCACTCTACCAAAATAAAAAACCCGGAAAATAAAGAAGTCTGCCCTATAGAATCAGCTCGAATCCTTTGCCAAAAGTATTACAGGATACTGTTCCCATTCTGTCCGTGTTTTGTGATACCCGCCCCCTACTCGCTTATGATTTCTGTATTGTAAGCAAAAGCAGGTCTTATACCTTCTTTTACAGTCCACAGCGATGGGCTTACCTTCCTTTGGGGAGAAACTATATATAGAACAGAAGCCAGTTTATTGAGTTCTATTCTCAGACCGTATACATGCACTCCCGATATTCCCGCCCCACAAGTTGGAGTGCAGCGGCCGTGTAGCAAACCATTCTCAAAATAATCAACAGAACCTCCCTCATAATAATCGTCTGCATAAGGTATAAGCATAATTTCTTCGGCTTTTCGTTCTATTTTAAGAGGTATACTCGCTTTTATAGCTACTATCTCCGAGTCTGTCGGGTCTCCTACCACGTTTGAAACTCCCGCCAACCCTCCCATATAGGCAATAAGACCTTCTGAGCTCACATCTCCTGCCGAAAACGATTTGGTGGTAAACGTTTTTTCCAATATCGTGTCTCCGTCATACACCTTTATTTTGTAAGACGTGTTTTCCTGCAATATATCGCTTGTTTCAAAGCTTGTATCGCTGGCTGTGGCTTCATCAACAAACGGAATGTCCGTACTACCGGTGGCAAGCTCGTACGCCGTCCCCTCGTGCAGGAACATAAAAATATCCCTCGTCTTTTTGGCCTCCGTAAATTTTCTGGTAATGTAGCCTTTTTTTACCTCTGCCTCCGCCTTAGAAAGGCTGCTGTCTGTCGCTGTTATCAGGAAACCTACCGTCTCGTCTGCGGACAAACCGGGATCGGCAACCGTGAAATGGACGTAGTGCAGGCCCGAATAGTTGACTGTAATCGATTTTGCGGGGCTCGGTGTAGCAGGCGGATCACCAGTCTGGGACAGCGGCGCGCAACCGGACAAAACCAAATGAATGAGAAGAATGGAAAAAAAGCAGAAAAATGAAAAAGGTTTGAAAAGATTCGATTTATTGGACAGTAAAAAAAGATAAATTGACTGTATATATGTTCTAGGATTGGTATGGATATTGGATATTGGATATTGGATATTGGATATTGGATATTATACCATTTGGCCGGTCAATGGTCAACAGTGCTTTTTGACATTTCATACGAAAAATCCTCCGAGATTGTGCAACTTTGGCCTATTGTATATTCGTTTAGGGAGTTTGGCAAGGGGGGCCTCAGACTGGGTTCGAGTACCTCACTCCTCTACAGCGATAGAAATCATTTAGATTCATTAGACCGGGAGTAGGTGAGCTTCTCGGTATCGGTAGGTGAGCTTGTCGAACCTCGAACCTTGCCCGAAAATACCTGCCCCTACTCGCTTATGATTTCTATATTGTAAGAAACCACAAAACTTGCCCCTTTTCTTGCAGTCCAAGTCCCCGGAGTTATTCTTACTTGAGGAGAAAGTATATAGACCAAAGAAACAAGTTTACCGGCTTGCAAAGAAAGAATCGTATTGGTTCCCGATTGAATAGCTTTTATAGCATATATGTACGCCCCCAATATATTCGAGCTACAAGACGGACTGCAACTTGCCTGTACCGTATTATCTATATAGCTAATTGCCTCCGCTACGAAGGCATCGTCAGCATAAGGGATGAGCATAATTTCTTCGGGTTTTCGTTCTATTGTAAGAGTGACATCCGCTTTTGCTGCTCCCACCAACCCTCCCATATAGGCAATAAGACCTTCTGAGCTCACATCTCCTGCCGAAAACGATTTGGTGGTAAACGTTTTCTCCAATATCGTGTCTCCGTCATATACCCTTATCTTGTAAGACGTGTTTTCCTGCAATATATCACTTGTTTCAAAGCTTGTATCGCTGGCTGTGGCACTGGCAACAAACGGAATATTCGTACTGCCGGCAGAAAACTCGTACGCCGTTCCCTCGTGCAGGAACATGAAAATATCCCTGGATTTTTTGGCTTCCGTAAATTTTCTGGTAATGTAGCCTTTTTTTACCTCTGCCTCCGCCTTAGAAGGGCTGCTGTCCGTTCCCGTTATCAGGAAACCCACTGTGTTGTCTGCGAACAAATTGGCGTAGTCCACCGTAAAATGGACGTAGTGCGGACCCGAATAGTTGACCGTAATAGATTTTGTGGGGCTTGGTGTCGCCGGCGGATCGCCGGTCCCGGGTGTAGCCGGCGGGTCGCCGGTCCCGGACAGCGGCTCACAGCCGGACAAGACCAAATGAAACAGAAGAATGGAAAAAAAGCAGAAAAATGAAAAAGGCTTGAAAAATTTCGATTTCTTGGGCAGCAAAAAAAGATAAACTGACTGTATATATGTTTTAAGAGATGTATGGATATTGGATATTGGATATTGGATATTGGATATTGGATATTATACCGTTTATCCAGTCAATAGTCAACAGTATTTTTTGACATTTCATAAGAAAAATCCTCCGAGATTGTGCAAACTTAGCCTATTGTATATTCGTTTAGAGATTTTGGCAAGGGGGTCCATTAGACCGGGAGTAGCTCAGCTTCTCGGTATCGGTAGGTGAGCCTGTCGAACCTGGCAAGGGCGGGGGCAGACACAAAATCACCGCGCCACATACTGATGGATAATACTGCTGATAAGGGTTTGGTAAGGCAGGCCCTGCTCTTGGGCTTTGTGTTTGATACCTTCCAAATCTTCTTTGCTCAGACGAATATTGATCCGCTCGGTTTTTAGGGCGCGTTTTGCCGCACTTTGCAGTCTTTGACGCATTGCCATATCTTCCGGAATACCGGGCTGTGCGTGGGCTTCCGTTTCATTTATCAGGTCTTTTTCTTCCTGATCCTGAACTTTAATGTCCATGATATCCTTAGTAGCTTTTCAGTTATAATTCTTTAAGCTCATGATAATAGTATCCCTGGTATTTGCTTGCAGGGAAGATTGTTTTAAGAAAAAATCTATCCATATTGTTTTCTGTACTTGGCACCATTGGAGCCACATGAACATAGTCATTGTGCAAAAACAGAATGATATACTGGTGTTTGTACTTGGGGCTAGGATTGGGTATAACCTTAAATTTCCCCGATTCCATTGCCTTAATTACAAGGTCAAATGATAACCGGCGTTCCCGGACTAGCCAGGCTTCTTTTGCAGGGTCGAATTGATACGCCCCGATGTGTTCTGATTCCATTTGAATATTCCTTTTTCATAAACTTTCTCCTCTGTTAATCGAGATCAAGATACGAGATACCCAGATATGTTACTCTCAGATCACTATACGAGATCCTTAGATTCTGTCAACCTATTCGGCATACTTTGTGTGCCTTTTTCATTCAACATATATATCTTACTTCCACATTTGATTTTAGTGATTGTAGATTTGTATAATGCGGCAAGCTCAATCACGGACCGACTTTCTCTATGATGCTTGCCCTTTATCCCCCCAAAGATTTTTCAGGTCCATTCCAAGCAACTATTTACCTGTAATGAGATCAATAGTATAGGATTGACGGTCATTGTCTTTACTTACAATTCGGATCTTATCTTCATCTAATCCGGCAAAAGATTGAAACCCCAAAAGAATTTTATGATACGTGTACATGGCAATATCTTCATAAATATACTCATTCATTAGTGCAACACCTGAATTAGCTAAACAAGAATTTAGATCACAACTAACACGAACAGTATCATTAGCCTTTATGCGAGTGAAAAAAGACCATCCGACAGTTAATAATTGGCTCATATACAGAGGAATCAACAAAACTTCTCCTTTTTTGCCATACACTTCATAGAGACTTTCAAAAAGCAGTACGCTCGGTGCAAAATTCAGACTGTATCCTATACTTGTTGACGGAAACGCACTCGCCGGAGGAATGGCCACCGTGGTAAAAGGCAGCGTTTCAATGACACTCTTATCGCTAAGAATATAAACCTTATATGCCGTCTCCGGTTGTAAAATATCGGCCGCGCTCATCGCCCCAATATTAGTCTTTAGACTGTCATTGGTACCGTAGTGTTTGGCGGTAAAGATCCGTTTAGGGGTGTTGGCTACGATGTTGCGAGTGAGTAATCCTACTTTATCTTTTATATCCGCCCAAACGGGGGCAGGTTCATCGGCTAAACGGACAATGGCACTGACGGCCATATCTTCAATAAGATTTACGGTCAGTTCTACAGCCTGTATTCCGGTAAAAGATATGGTGAAAGTGTTTGTTGGGGCGGGGGGTGAATCAGCGGGGGGAGAGTCTTTGCTGTCAGACAACGGCTCACAGCCGGACAGAACCAAATGAAACAGCAGAATGGAAAAAAAGCAGAAAAATGAAAAAGGCTTGAAAAATTTCGATTTATTGGGCAGTAAAAAAAGATAAACTGACTGTATATATGTTTTAAGAAAGGTATGGATATTGGATATTGGATATTGGATATTGGATATTGGATATTATACTGTTTATCCGGTCAGTAGTCAACAGTGCTTTTTGACGTTTCATACGAAAAATCCTCCGAGATTGTGCAACTTTGGCCTATTGTATATTCGTTTAGAGCGTTTGACAAGGGGGGGGCCTTAGACTGGGTTCGAGTACCTCACCCCCTCTCTACAACGATAGAAATCATTTAAGTCCATTAGACCGGGGATAGCTGAGCTTCTCGGTATCGGTAGGTGAACCTGTCGAACCTGACAAGGGGGGGCCTTAGACTGGGTTCGAGTACCTCACCCCTCTACGACGATAAAAATCATTTAGGTCTATTAGACCGGGGGTAGGTGAGCCTATCGAACCTGGCAAGGGGGGACCTTAGAGGGAGTTCGGAGACCTCACCCCTCTACAACGATAGAAATCATTTGGGTTCATTAGACCGGGGGTAGCTCAGCTTCTCGGTATCGGTAGGTGAGCCTGTCGAACCTGGCTAGAGGCGGCAGCATGTCGGAGACCGAATGGCTCCGGGATGAGATACGGATTTGAGGGCCGAACCTCAAAGGCCGCAGAACCGACGGTGAAATTGTGAATACACGCCCGCACAGAATTTTCTTATAGTTCCACACATTCATGTACAATATAGCCTCCCTCGCCCCGACTATAAATTATTTTCGGAAATTTAACACTGTTCAGATCAGAGAGTTTTCCTTCTATACTTGGTAAGATAGCCTTATTACTATCAAAGATACCACTGATATCTCCATCTTCCGCTAAAATTTTATCCGATCTAATGGTTGCCAATTTCTGCCCGTTTATCTCAAAGGGACCAACAAGTCCTATTGCTCCGCCTATGACAAGAGTGACAAAACTATCAGAACCAACTGTTATTTCTATATTGGCGTAACTCACTCTGGGCTTATTTGACTCCGTCCTATCCCGCATTGCATCAGTTACGGGACTATTGCGGGAAACTCCTACCCATCGATACGTTCCCAAATAAAGAGATGGGCCACTATCACCATTGTCATTGTTATTTGTGTTACTCGATATATCATCGCAGCCGGACAGAACCAAATGAAACAGCAGAACGGAAAAAAAGCAGAAAAATGAGAAAAACGAAAAAGGTTTGGAAAATTTAGGCTTATTTAGCCCTAAGAAAAGATAAACTGACTGTATATATGTTTTAAGAGATGTATGGATATTGGATATTGGATATTGGATATTGGATATTGGATATTGGATATTATACCGTTTATCCGGTCAATAGTCAACAGTATTTTTTGACATTTCATAAGAAAAATCCTCCGAGATTGTGCAAACTTAGCCTATTGTATATTCGTTTAGAGATTTTGGCAAGGGGGTCCATTAGACCGGGAGTAGCTCAGCTTCTCGGTATCGGTAGGTGAGCCTGTCGAACCTGGCAAGGGCGGGGGCAGCATGCCGAACTGCTCTGTGATGAGGTGCGGATTTTTTAGGCCCATACCAAACCCACTCTATTTATCTGCAATCAAATGGAGAACAAAGGGTTGCCCGTCTGCCCCGTCTTTGACCAACGTATAACCGGCATCTTTTATAGTTAGTGTATTAAAAGATTGAAACCCCCAAAGAGCTTTGTAGTAAGTGCCGGCAATACTTTGATAAACAACCTCGGATGTGCTTGTATAACCCGGATCAGGTAAACAGGAATGAGTTAGAGTACAGGCAGATATAAGTGATGCTGCACCATTGTGAAAGTACCATCCAGTCTTTAATGGTCTAATGGGATTCATATACAAAGGAATCAATAAAACTTCGCCTTCTTTGCCATACACTTCATAGATACCTTTTCTTTCAACACCGGTGTAATCATTAAGAGTTATTTCTGCACCAAAAGGCAGTACATTCGGCGCAAAATTCAGACTGTATCCTATACTTGTTGACGGAAACGCACTCGCCGGCGGAATGGCTGCCGTGGTAAAAGGCAGTGTTTCAATGACACTCTTATCGCTAAAAATATAGACCTTATATGCCGTCTCCGGTTGTAAAATATCGGCCGCGCTCATCGCCCCAATATTAGTCTTTAGACTGTCATTGGTACCGTAGTGTTTGGCGGTAAAGATCCGTTTAGGGGTGTTGGCTACGATGTTGCGAGTGAGTAATCCGACCTTATCTTTTATATCCGCCCAAACAGGGGCGGGCTCATCGGCTAAGCGCACAATGACACTGACAGCCATATCTTCAATAAGATGTACGGTCAGTTCCAGAGCCTGTATTCCGGTAAAAGATATGGTGAAAGTGTTTGTTGGGGCGGGGGGTGAATCACCGGGGGAAGAGTCTTTAGTGTTGGACAGTGGCGCGCAGCCGGACAGAACCAAATGAAACAGCAGAACGGAAAAAAAGCAGAAAAATGAGAAAAACCGAAAGGCTTTGGAAAATTGAGGTTTATTTGGCCCTAAGAAAAGAAAAACTGACTGTATATATGTTCTAAGATTGGTATGGATATTGGATATTGGATATTGGATATTGGATATTGGATATTATACCATTTAGTCGGTCAGTAGTCAACAGTATTTTTTGACATTTCATACGAAAAATCCTCCGAGATTGTGCAACTTTGGCCTATTGTATATTCGTTTAGAGAGCTTGGCAAGGGGGGACCTTAGAGGGAGTTTGGAGACCTCACCCCTCTACAGCGATAGAAATCATTTAGGTTCATTAGACCGGGAGTAGGTGAGCCTGTCGAACCTGGCTAGAGGCGGCAGCATGTCGGAGACCGAATGGCTCCGGGATGAGATACCGATTTGAGGGCCGAACCTCAAAGGCCGCAGAACCGACGGTGAAATTGTGAATACACGCCCGCACAGAATTTTCTTATAGTTCCACACATTCATGTACAATATAGCCTCCCTCGCCCCGACTATAAATTATTTTCGGAAATTTAACACTGTTCAGATCAGAGAGTTTCCCTTCTATACTTGGTAAGATAGCCTTATTACTATCAAAGATACCACTGATATCTCCATCTTCCGGTAAAATTTTATCCGATCTAATGGTTGCCAATTTCTGCCCGTTTATCTCAAAGGGACCAACAAGTCCTATTGCTCCGCCTATGACAAGAGTGACAAAACTATCAGAACCAACTGTTATTTCTATATTGGCGTAACTCACTCTGGGCTTATTTGACTCCGTCCTATCCCGCATTGCATCAGTTACGGGACTATTGCGGGAAACTCCTACCCATCGATACGTTCCCAAATAAAGAGATGGGCCACTATCACCATTGTCATTGTTATTTGTGTTACTCGATATATCATCGCAGCCGGACAGAACCAAATGAAACAGCAGAACGGAAAAAAAGCAGAAAAATGAGAAAAACGAAAAAGGCTTGAAAAATTTCGATTTCTTGGGCAGTAAAAAAAGATAAACTGACTGTATATATGTTTTAAGAGATGTATGGATATTGGATATTGGATATTGGATATTGGATATTGGATATTGTACTGTTTTCCGGCCTGCCGGTCAATAGTCTTTTTTGATGTGTCATAGGGAAATGCCTCCAAATAGTCTGATCTTAGAATATTATATATTCGTTTAGGATATTTGGCAAGAGGGCCTTCATGCCCCCAAAGGAAGGCCAACCACCGGGTGAAGGCCCCGGAATACCTAATGGCGAGTCACAGAAATAGAGGCTGCGATGTCTTTAGCTCTAAGATTATCAAAAAGAATATGACGGGTAGTCTTCTCTATAATCTTTACTTTATCTGCCCCTATCCAATAGTTATAACGGTTGGTAGAGTTAGATATATAGCCGGCAATGGACCCGTATGCAAAATGAAACTCGGAAGTGGGAGTCACTGTATTCGCAGCATAGTTACCTATACTCGGGAAATTACCAGTCTCATCTTGAGTTGAGAATTCAGAATTGAGAGGAATAAAGTTTGTATAAAAATAGAACACGGCGACACCTGTTTGTTCCTGCATAAAGTACAAGTTGTCTAAGCTGGCCACATAACTGTTGCCATTACTGTTGAGCCATTTGGCATCACCCTCAGCGGGCAAAATTGCAGTGGTGAAAGGGACTGCGGCCATGTCATCGGTGACGTTTAGTCCCGTAATTTCTGCCGTTGTGGTAATAAGTTCTGCGGGAAAATAGAGATAGAGTTTGTAAGCCGTATTGGGGGCCAGAACATCGGCCAAAGTAAGGCCATCGTCGAGGTTGGTCGTATAGTGTTGGCTGATGCTGATTTTTCGTGTGACACCGGCGGGTATGCTGACACTGACATGCCCTTTACTGGCCTGCGCTTCCGCCAGGGTGGGGGCCGTTTCCGCAGCTAAGCGAACAACCGCACCGATGTTTGCAAGTTCCACATTGCTGCTTATTTCCAATTGCAGGGAAGAGGCCACAGCAGCGGAAGAAAAAGAAATAACTGGATTTACCGGAGGGGCCGGCGGGTCACTAGTGTCCGAGATTGGGGCACAACCAAGTACAATTACACTGAAAACGGACAGAAAAAGTAGTGGTGAAAGACGGTAAAGAAATAAATAAAGAGGATTAAAACGGTTTGAGAAGAAATAGAATAAATGCTTACTTTCTAAAGTAGTGTGATATTGGATATTGGATATTGGATATTGGATATTGTACTGTTTGCCGGCCTGCCGGTCAATAGTCTTTTTTGATGTGTCATAGGGAAATGCCTCCAAATAGTCTGATCTTGACCTATTCTATATTCGTTTAGGATATTTGGTAAGAGGGCCTTCATGCCCCCAAAGGAAGGCCAACCACCGGGTGAAGGCCCCGGAATACCTAATGGCGAGTCACAGAAATAGAGGCTGTGATGTCTTTATCTCTAAGACTATCATAAAAATTATGACTGATAATCTCTTCTATAATCTTTACTTTATCTGCCCCTATCCAATAGTTATAACGGTTGGTAGAGTTAGATATATAGCCGGCAATGGACCCGTATGCAAAATGAAACTCGGAATTGGGAGTCACTGTATTCGCAGCATAGTTGCCTATACCATTGAAAATACCATTCTTATCTTGAGTTAAGAAGCCAGAATTGAGAGGAATAAAGTTTGTATAAAAATAGAACACGGCGACACCTATTTGTTCCTGCATAAAGTACAAGTTGTCTAAGCTGGCCACATAGCTGTTGCCATTACTGTTGAGCCATTTGGCATCACCCTCAGCGGGCAAGATCGCAGTGGTGAAAGGGACTGCGGCCATGTCATCGGTGACGTTTAGTCCCGTAATTTCTGCCGTTGTGGTAATAAGTTCTGCGGGAAAATAAAGATAGAGTTTGTAAGCCGTATTGGGGGCCAGAACATCGGCCAAAGTAAGGCCATCGTCGAGGTTGGTCGTATAGTGTTGGCTGATGCTGATTTTTCGTGTGACACCGGCGGGTACGCTGACACTGACATGCCCTTTACTGGCCAGAGCTTCCGCCTTGGTGGGAGCCGTTTCGGTAGCCAAGCGAACAACCGCCCCGATGTTTGCAAGTTCGACATTGCTGCTTATTTCCAATTGCAGAGAAGAGGCCACAGCAACGGAAGAAAAGGAGATGGTAGGGTTTACGGGAGGGGCCGGGTCTTTATCGGTGTCCGAGATCGGGGCACAACCAAGTACAATTACACTGAGAACGGACAGAAAAAGTAGTGGTAAAATACGGTAAAGAAATGAATAAAGAGGATTAAAACGGTTTGAGAAGAAATGGAATAAATGCTTACTTTTTAAAGTAGCGGGATATTGGATATTGGATATTGGATATTGGATATTATACTGTTTGCCGGCCTGCCGGTCAATAGTGTTTTTTGCTGTTTCATGGGGAAATGCCTCCAAATAGTGTAATCTTAGAATATTATATATTCGTTTAGGATATTTGGCAAGAGGCCTTCATGCCCCCCAAAGGAAGGGCAACCACCGGGTGAAGGCCCCGGAATACCTAATGGCGAGTCACAGAAATAGAGGCTGCGATGTCTTTAGCTCTAAGATTATCAAAAAGAATATGACGGGTAGTCTTCTCTATAATCTTTACTTTATCTGCCCCTATCCAATAGTTATAACGGTTGGTAGAGTTAGATATATAGCCGGCAATGGACCCGTATGCAAAATGAAACTCGGAAGTGGGAGTCACTGTATTCGCAGCATAGTTACCTATACTCGGGAAATTACCAGTCTCATCTTGAGTTGAGAATTCAGAATTGAGAGGAATAAAGTTTGTATAAAAATAGAACACGGCGACACCTGTTTGTTCCTGCATAAAGTACAAGTTGTCTAAGCTGGCCACATAACTGTTGCCATTACTGTTGAGCCATTTGGCATCACCCTCAGCGGGCAAAATTGCAGTGGTGAAAGGGACTGCGGCCATGTCATCGGTGACGTTTAGTCCCGTAATTTCTGCCGTTGTGGTAATAAGTTCTGCGGGAAAATAGAGATAGAGTTTGTAAGCCGTATTGGGGGCCAGAACATCGGCCAAAGTAAGACCATCGTCGAAATTGGTCGCATAGTGTTGGCTGATGCTGATTTTTCGTGTAATATCGGCGGGTATGCTGACACTGACATGCCCTTTACTGGCCAGAGCTTCCGCCTTGGTGGGAGCCGTTTCGGTAGCCAAGCGAACAACCGCCCCGATGTTTGCAAGTTCGACATTGCTGCTTATTTCCAATTGCAGAGAAGAGGCCACAGCAACGGAAGAAAAGGAGATGGTAGGGTTTACGGGAGGGGCCGGGTCTTTATCGGTGTCCGAGATCGGGGCACAGCCAAGTAAAATTAGACTGAGAACGGACAAAAAAAGGATAGGTAAAAGACGAAATAGAAATGAATAAAGAGGATTAGAACGATGTGATAGAAAGAGGAAGAAATGCTTGTTTTCTAAAGTAGTGTGATATTGGATATTGGATATTGGATATTGGATATTGTACTGTTTGCCGGCCTGCCGGTCAATAGTCTTTTTTGATGTGTCATAGGGAAATGCCTCCAAATAGTGTAATCTTGACCTATTGTATATTCGTTTAGGATATTTGGCAAGGGGGGAAATGGGTAGGAAAGGACATACGCACTTCTCAAGTCTTTTGTTTGCGCCGTGTCAGGTATTCCGCCAAGGTTTCGGCCACGTCCAGACCCATGTGGGCCACCTTGGCCAGTTCATCGGGCTCGACCTCTCCCAACGCCTCCAATGAGCCATAGTGCTGCAACAGCGTACTGCTGCGCTTCTTGCCCACCCCGGGCACATTTTCCAGAACGCTGACCGAAACCCGTTTTTCGTAGCGTTTACGGTTCTTGCCGTGGGCCCAGCGGTGCGTCTCATCGCGCAACTGCTGCAATAATTTCAGGCCAGGGTGACTCAGCGGCAAATCCAGCGGCGCACGCGGCTCGGAATAATGGTCCGACACCCCATCCCGATAAGGGATGGCGGGGAAAAATAAAATCTCTTCGCGCTTGGCCAAGCCCACCAGCGGAATACTTAACTCCAGGGAACGCAGCACTCCGGCCGCTGCATTGACCTGGCCCTGACCACCGTCAATCATAATCAAGTCCGGCAATTCCGTTCCCTCATTCAGCAAACGGGTATAGCGGCGCGACACGGCCTCCTGAATGGAGGCAAAATCATCAATACGGCCCTCCGTACTCCGCAGGTTAAAGCTGCGATACTCGTCTTTGGCCGGCCGGCCGGAACGAAAAACGATTAGCGAAGCCACCGTAGCCTGCCCATCCATGTGCGAAATATCAAAACCCTCAACATGTTCCGGCAGCTCCTCCAGATCCAAGGCCGAGCGCAGCTCTTCCAGCATCAGACCCCGCCCCTGATAGCGCAGCCACAACTGCTGCTCCCGGATCACATTCTCCCGCGCCCGCAGCAACAACAAGCGGTCGTTTGCCGCTTCACGTTCACGGCGGAAAGGCCGAATAACAAAACGCTTGCCGCGCTGCTCTTCCAGCAAGCGCAAAAACAATTCCGGCCCATCCCATTCAATATCCAGCTCCGGCAGATGCAATTCGTCCGGCAGCTCGTGCCCGCTCTCCAAATAATACTGACACAAAAATTCGACCAAGGCACTGCTCATGGCCGTCTTGCGCCGCCAGTCTCCATCCGAAACAGTTGCCGCCGGCTCTGTTTGTTCTGCCTGCTCCGGCCCTGTTTTTTCCTGTGTCTCTGTCTGCAACCCGGCCTGCACTCCCGCCTGCAACCCTTCCGGCAAATAACGACTGGAAAAGTGGTGGTGCCCCAACAACTTGCCCTCTCGCAGCAGCAGCACCGTAAAGAAGTAGTAATCTTCCATCTGCAAAACCGCCAGATAGTCCCGGTCCACTTCCGGACGCTCCTGCGATTCCACACTCTGGTCCTGCTGTAATCTCCGCAGACCGCGCAAGCGGTCGCGCAGCCCGGCCGCCTCTTCAAAGCGCAAAGCCTCGGAAGCCCGGCGCATATCACGCTCCAATTCCTGCTGTAAAGTCTTGCTCGACCCCTCCAACAGGTGCTTGGCCCGCTGCACCTGGGACCGATAATCTTCCTTGCTCACCGCACCGATACACGGCCCCAGGCACTGCTTCATATGGTAATACAGACACGGGTTGTCGCGCCGGCGCAAAGGCCCCTTGCAACGCCGCAGCGGGAACAATTCGCTGAGCAATTGCAACGTGGTCTCCAGTTGCAGACCATCGGGATAGGGGCCAAAGTACCGGGAACCATCGCGTTTGATTTGCCGCGTCTTAAAGATGCGCGGAAACTCATCCCGGCTGATGCAAATCAGCGGGTAGGTCTTGTCATCTTTGAGGTTAATGTTGTAGCGCGGCTTATGCTTTTTGATCAAATTATTTTCGAGGATCAAGGCCTCATAATCGTTGGCACAAAGCAGCACTTCAACATGGACCACCTTGCGCCGCAGCATTTCCGTTTTCAGGTCCTTGCGTCCCCGGAAATAGGAACGAACCCGGCGTTGCAGATTTTTGGCCTTGCCAATGTACAGAATTTGGGAGCTATGGCTGTGCATCAAATAGATGCCCGGCCGCTCGGGCAATTCGGCCAGATCGCGCTGCAAACACTCCGGCAAAGAGTTCTGATCCTCAAACCCTTCAGATCCTTCAGACCTTTCACGGCTGAGGTCTTCGCCGGGCACGGCTTCGGAGCCTTTTTCAGAAGTTGTGGACATAATATTCATCGCAGTTGCGGCAGATCCCCGGGTAATGGCCCGCAATATGCTGCTCGTAAAGACTCTGGCCACAAACCCACAAATCTTCCAGGTTCTGCTGCGGGAAACAGCCTAAACGCTGGCCCGGCTCCAACCGCCGGGCCAATTCCTGCTGCAAGTCCTGAACACAAAGATAGCACTGGCCATCCAAACCAAAGACCATTTCCCGGGCCAAACGCCGGCAGGGGAGACGCTCGATCGGATCAAGGCGCAACAACTGCCGGTCGGGAAGCAGGCCGGCATAGGTATTATATTTCTGCACAATAACCTGCGGCCTCACCGGAACAGCGGGTGCAGCGGCTATGTCCGAAATGCCCGAAACGGCCGAGAACTCGGGCACCCGGCTCTTATCCGGCTTGCGGCCTTCGGCCCAGTAGCGATAAAAGGCTTCCAAATCGGCCTCGTTCTCCTTCATCCGAACGGCCTGAACATAGACCTGACCCGGTCGGCTTTCCGGCGAATGCAACAGCAGCTCCACCAAGGCGTGAGCCTTTTGCTGACTGGCACACATCCCCGTCAACGGCGAAATATCCTCATCCGGGGCGCGCAGCTCCCGGTACAGCTCCGGGTCCAGAGCGTCCAGACTGACTATCCAGGTGATGCGTCCCTCTTTCTGATCCAGAGCCAGCAAACGCCGGATATCCTCGGCCTGCCAACTTGCCCCGCCAGTTTCTATCACCAACTGCAACGAAGGCTGCCGCAGCAAATCTTCGACCATACAGACAAATTCCGGGTGCAACAAAGGCTCGCCCAAGGGCGAAAGATTGATCACGCCATCTCCGGCAAAGCGGACAATGGCACCCAGCAGATCACTCCACAATTGGCGCGGCATAAATGCCGCCGAGTTTTTCGGAGCATTATTTTTCGGAGCATTCACGGCCTCTTTGCCCTTTTGCAATTCTCTCTGCAACACCCCCGCCCCGGGCGGAAAGAATTCCGGGCCCATGATCTTCGGGTACGGGCAGTAACTGCAACGCTGCGGACAAAACGCCGAAATCTGAATGGGGAAGTAGCGCGGCAAACTGCGCGAGCTTTGCGGCGAAACCTCCAGCCAGTGCAGAATTTGCTCCAACGAATAACCGTCCGCCCCGGCCTTTCCGGTACCGGCCAGGGAACAATACAGATTTCGCAAGGTCTGAAACTGACGCTTATTACCGGCTCGGAGTTCCAGCCGCAGCAGGCGGTAATCCTTGTCCGCCGGCAAAAGCTCGGTGGCAAACAGATTCAGATCGCGCTCGGCAATTTCCGGAATACTTGGGTAACTTGCGTTTCCCCCATCCTTGCAAGCCTTTCCGTCTGCCCCGTTCACCCCGTCTGTCCCGTCCCGCCTCAGCAGAGACAACCGACTCAACACCGCAGCCTGAAACAGCATCGGCACCAAACCCTGCGGATAGATATCGGAAAGACTCAGCTCGGCGGCGTGATCGTGGTGTCTGTCGTACAATTTTCGGGTCAATTCCGGCGACAAAAACGGAGCATCACCTTCAATCCAGTAGCAATGAATCTGGCGCGAAGTCAGGTTTTCCGGCAGCCGGAATTGTTCCCGGCCCAATTGTCCATCCCCGAAGCGCATCGCCAACGGCAAGCCGACATCCTCGCCAAAGACCTCTACACGGGCCGACTGTTTCCGTCCCGTATCGGGCAGGTCCGTGCCTCCGGCCTCTTCCTTCCTGTCCAAACAGTCCAAATAGTTTTCTAAGGCTTTCACTGTGGCATCCGGACGGAAGGCATCGGGATAAAATAACTCTATTCCCTCTCGCACGGCACGCAACAAAGCCATCTCAGAATAATCTTCCAGAAAAATCGGGTGAAGGCCCTGCCCTTTCAACCACTCCGGCTCCAAAGCCGCCGCTACGGCCTCGTCCGGACGTGTCCGTTCCGGAGGCAGCAGACAGATGCAGGGCAGGCCCGAATTGGAATCCTGAGCCGACGGCAGTCGGCAGTGCGGCAATTGAGCCAGTTTCTCCAGGCAAATCTGCCAAGAGGAAGACGCAGGCACCGGCCCGGAATCTTCCCCGCCCGTCCCGCCCCCCGATACATCCGGGGCCTCCAATGCCTCCAATGCATAAGGATTCAAGTGGATAGCGTTGACAAAGGCCAAATGTACGTGGGGGATTCCGGATTCCAGCCCGTCACTGACCGGGGTTTCGGACACTTCCGTATTGTTCTTGCTCATCTGTCGCTCAGTATATCGGGCCCGTACAAAAATGCCAATTTACGGAATCCACCCCAAACCGTATCTTTGTGCCAAACAGGCAAAACCGCTCTCGCTAAGGCAAATAAGGATTGAGAGCATCCAGCCCGCAAAGGCCCTCAAAAGAACGCAACAGCTCCGCACTCTCCTCTGCCCGGGGCTGAAAGGGCAAAGAACCAAGGTAGGGAACCCCGCTCAGTTCAGCAATAATCCTCGGATTGTCCTCCCGGATCACAGCCTCCACAGCAGCCGATGATTTCGATGATTCCAATGACTCTGCCGGCTTCGAATCATTCAGTAAAAAACCCGCTATCGCCAGACCGCGCTGCCGCATCGCCAGCAAGCTCAGGCAAGTCTCGTTGATCGTTCCCAACTCGTTCCGTGCCACCAGAATTATTGGCAAACCCAATTCTTCGGCTATGTCCGCCACGGTCAGTTGTCTGTCTCGATCAATCGGCACATAAAACCCGCCCGCGCCCTCCACCAGCAGAAAGTCACAGTGCCCGCCGACATCCTGTAACTCCCGGGCGCAATGCTTTAAATGCTGTAAATCCACCGGTTTCAAACCATCGCGCTCCGCCGCCAAATGCGGCGAACAAGGTTCTTGGTAGCAATAGGGCTGCAACAAGTGCAGCAGGGGATCCAAATCCCGCAGTACCTCGTCCTCTTTCGGCCTCCCGGAATAGTCCAAAGCATAGATCGAATACAAATCCGGACTCAGCCTACGGCCCTCCATGCCCGTTTGCACCGATTTCATCGCCAGACAGTTCAGCCCCCGCTTTTGCAACCACAGCCGCAGTGCGGCTGTGACCAGGGTCTTACCCCGGTCTGTATTCGTTGCCGTAATAAAGAAACCCTGCATTTGCATTTTCCGTATTCCCCCCGACTTTCCCGGTACCATCAATGTTTTTGAGGAGTCACATACCGAACCCTTTCATCTCTTGATAAACAAGTAAAAGGAAGAGTTACACCGTTAGGGGCCACATCCGGGGTGCTCTTTGCATTTTCAAACAGATCACAATTGTACTGTTTGTTTCGCACTAAAATTCTGAAATACGGATATTTGCCGGCTATTGATACATCTTTTTCGTCATCTCCTTTTCTAAACTTGATTATCTCAAACTGATCCGGGTTGTATTTATGAAGAAAGGTTATAGGGACACCCATAGCTCCTTGATAGTCATACGGTATATCTTTTGTCTTATTTACATTAATTCCTTCATAATTATCATATGGAGGATATTCAATTTCACTCCCAATATAACTCTTCGTTAGATTAATATATTCGTGACGTTTAAAGTTGTCCAGATTAGTTAGCCATAAGCAATTATTCGGGGAAACAATCCTGTTTCCACTCCCGTCAATCCTTGCCTCTGTCCCATAAAGTTCGTAATGATCCGGTACAATAAAGCCGGAAATACCTCTGCCAAGATTGATGCCTAACCACGCTTTATTTTCCTTAATCAATTTGAAGATTTCCTTATATGTAATAGCATTAATATTACCGATAATAAGGAATTTCCTGTCATATTTAACAAGCTGATCCACATACTCCCTAAATAGAGAAAATGGAGGGTTTGTGACGACAATATCAGACTGTTTTAATAGCTCTATACTCTCATTACTGCGAAAGTCTCCATCACCTTCAAATGGAACACTTTTATCTTTGATCAGCCTATGTTTTTCTTCTTTTTCTCCCGAATATACAAAGAAAAATCCTTTTTCAGATTCTTCTGCATTGAATAGATCATAATTTTGTTTTTTGTAACAAACGGTTATTAGTTTCTTAAGGCCCAATCGCTCGAAATTTACAAAAAAGTAGTTGAAAAAGTTGCTCACTCCGGGGTCATCGCAATTACAGTAAACAACTTTGTCCTTAAAATATTTTGTATAGTGTTCTATCTCCCTTTTTATATCTGAAAATTGGGTATAAAACTCATCATTTTTTGCTTTTTTTGCATTGTGTAGCAAAGTGTTTGTTGCATTTCTTGCCATCATGCCACCAATTTTGTATATGTAGTGCCCAAAATCCTACCCAATTGACATTTCTGACATCCTATGTCGAACCCGGGCTATGCCAAACCCAAGGAGGAAAACAACAAGGTCTGTCCCAAATGTTTTCCTTATATATAAAATATCTTGTATATAAGGAACGTATAACTAGCGATTGATCTTTTCTAAGACCACGGCAAATCCCGGAGCAGGTGCCAAAAAGCCGATTGTAACTATTGCCATAACAGCTACAGCCCTAGTATAAAGACGTTCCGCCTATTAGGAATGATCTGAACGATCCCCCAACTTTCTTCGGTACTATCAACGTTTCTTTTAATTTTCCGATTTAGCTGATTGGCCGCAGATCCTCCGAACCAACCTCCATTGACTCCTATATTTACAACTTTTGTCACATTTTTAGACATAACTTATTCTCCTTATACGCTCAATAGAGCGTGGCTCTACACTACTCATCATATCAAAATCTATCAATGGATATTGGGCAAGCTTTAAAAATAATTAGAGAGAGGAAAGACATATCACAGGAAAGTTTGGCGTTGGAATCAAAAATCTCCAGGAGGTACATGTACTCTATTGAAGCGAACAAAACAAACGTAAGCATAAACAGACTGGAAAAGATTTGTGATGTTCTGGAGATTAAGGTTTCCGATCTTATTGCACTGGCTGAGAACTTAGATCATAGTCATTAAATATGTCTCAAGCCTTCTGAACCGACACAAACAAAACCCGGTAGTCCAGCACAAGGGGCTCCGAATCTTTCTGCAAGGCCCGCAATGCCGCATAACTCAAACGGGGAGCATCCGATGCCACCGTTTGGGCCCCCGCCCGCTTAATAGCCAGCAACGCCGCATAGGCACTTGAATATTCGACAACAAAATCCCGCTCTGTCAAAGCAACACCCGGCAACTGCTCCCGCAGACAAGTCATATTTTCTTTTTTCGGCAGCGGGTAGATCGGCAATTCCTCCCCGCTGCACTCCCTCAACCGCCGCGCCAAACTGCGGAAACTGCCGTGCAGTGGAAACGAAACGGCCAACCGACCGCCGCGCCGCAACGCGGCGTACAGGCACAAGAGCAAAGAGACCGGGGCCTCACACCACTGCAAGGCAAAATTGGACACAATCAGATCAAAACTGTCCGCCTTGTAATCGTACGCTTCGGCATCCACGCAGTGCAGGACGGACTCGGGCCACAACTTCTCCACTTCGGCCAGCATCTGCGGCGCAAAGTCGATACCGTGCAATTGCCAATTTTGCTTCCCTGCCCGCCTCCGTTGTTCGCAGGCCAGACGAAACAAACGCCCCCTGCCCACTCCCACATCCAGCAAGGTTGGCCGCGCCGCATGGGGGACAAAGTCCTCCAACAGAGCAAACAGAACTTCCGCACTTTGCTGCTGCACCGGCGTGACAGCGTCGTAGCTCCGGGCAGCCCGGGAAAAATGACGGGCGATGAGATCCTTCATCAAAAGAACGGGAAAAAAACTTTCAAAACCAAACTCTTCCGACAACCGGGCAGGGGGACCCTGGGAAGAGAGAAACAGAGAAACAACAGAACAACAGACTAGAGAGACAGACTCTTTTGCAGGGGCAAACCTTTGTTCACCTTTTCCATATCGTGCCGCATCATCAATCGGACCAAACCCTCCAAATCCATCTTGGGCTGCCAACCCAGTTTTTCCTTCGCCTTAGTCGCATCGCCAATCAATAAATCGACCTCGGTAGGCCGGAAATACTCCGGTGACACGCACACGCGCAACACGCCATTCCGATCGTAGCCCTTTTCATCTACACCCCGGCCTTCCCAGCGCAATTCCATGCCTGCCTCTCGAAAGGCCAGTTCACAAAAATCCCGCACCGTGGTCGTTCTGCCCGTGGCAATCACGAAATCTTCGGGCTCATCCTGTTGCAACATCAGCCACATGGCTTCCACGTAGTCTCCAGCAAAACCCCAATCCCGCTTGGCATCCAGATTCCCCAGTACCAGAACCTGGTCCCCGCCCGCCGCGATCTGCGCGGCGGAGACCGTAATCTTCCGTGTCACAAATGTTTCACCGCGCAGCGGACTTTCGTGATTAAACAGAATGCCGTTGGCCGCATACAGGCCGTAAGCCTCCCGGTAGTTGACCGTAATCCAGTAGCCGTAAAGCTTCGCCGCTGCGTAGGGACTGCGAGGATAAAACGGCGTGGTTTCGCGCTGGGGCACCTCCTGCACCAAACCGTAGAGCTCGCTGGTGGCCGCCTGATAAAAGCGGCACCGCTTTTCCATGCACAGCAGGCGCACCGCCTCCAGCAGGCGCAGTACTCCAATGCCATCGGCGTTGGCCGTGTATTCCGGCGTTTCAAACGAAACCTTGACGTGGCTTTGCGCCGCCAAATTGTAAATCTCGTCCGGGCGGATCTGCTGCACCAAGTGAATCAGATTTGTGCTATCATTCATATCGCCATAGTGCAGAAAGAATGGACGACCTGTTTTCTGACTTTCTTCAAAAATATGGTCAATGCGGTCCGTGTTGTACGACGAGGAACGGCGTTTCAGGCCGTGAACCTCATACCCTTTTGCAAGCAGGAACTCGCTCAAATACGCTCCATCCTGGCCGGTAACACCGGTAATAAAGGCGACTTTCTTCATGCTCTTCTCCTGTTTTTAAGCCGCCTTCAAAGACGGACAAATAAAGGATTTTTCAATGCCCCATAGCTCAATAGCCAAGCACTCAATACCCAAGCGGCGAGACTCCCCAAAACGGCACCAAGACAGTGCATAAGAGACAAGCTCGCCGACATGCCCCCATTTTTTCCGGGACGACTCAGGGAGTGGGCCATACAATAGCCCATACTATGGCCCATGGTATGAATCAGGGAGGGAATATTTAGACCCTCGGTCTACTGTTCACGATAAGAACCGGAACGATAGACCTCGAACAAACGCCGAATGCCTTCGTCCAAGCCGACCTTGGGCTTCCAGCCCAAGGCTCGTATCTTTGAGCAATCCATCAACTTCCGCATGGTGCCGTTGGGATAGCTCCTATCCCAACGAATCCGGCCGCGAAAACCGACGATGTCGGCCACTGTATCGGCCAATTCCCGTATCTCTATATCGTAGCCGCTGCCAATATTGATGAATTCGCCGACATCCTGCACATCCTGATGTTCCATAAGGAATATCACCGCATCCGCCAAATCTTCGGAAAACAGCAATTCCCTGCGCGGCGTGCCATCACCCCACAACACCACTTCACCACAGTCTTCCCCTCCCCGGTCCTGAGCGCCTCCGGCGTGAGCATCCGCCATCTTGCGCACCAAGGCCGGCAGCAAGTGAGAATTCTGCAAGTGGAAGTTGTCGTTGGGGCCGTATAAATTGCAAGGCATCGCAGAAATAAAATTGCACCCATACTGTCTGTTATAAGCATCACACATTTTTATTGCCGAGATTTTGGCGATGGCGTAAGCATCGTTGGTCTGTTCCAACGGACCGCTCAACAGATACTCTTCCTTCATCGGTTGGGGCGTTTCCCGGGGATAGATGCACGATGAACCCAAGTTCAGCAACTTGGTCACCCCGCTGCCATAGGCCGCATTGATCACATTGGCGGCAATCAAAGTGTTGACATAAATAAAATCTGCCGGGTAGCTTTGGTTGGCCATGATTCCGCCGACTTTGGCGGCAGCCAAAAACACATATTCCGGTCTCTTCCCGGTGAAAAATTCTTGGACCTGATCCTGCCGACACAGGTCCAACTCTCTGCGTTCCGCCGTAAGCAGGTTGCTGTAACCACGCCTCTGTAGCTCCTGCAAAATCGCCGAACCTACCATACCCCGGTGCCCGGCTACAAATATCCGACTGTCTTTTTCCATCTGTCTCCTCAATTCGTTAAAACCGGCAGAAACCATCAAACCCGAATCAAACCCGGCAGGTTCAATTTCCCGTCTAAATTCACCCGTGTAAATTTCACCCGTGCAAACGCCGTTTTTGCGACAAACTCAGTTTTTCCGATTCGGTTCCGATTCCTCACCTTCAACAGCACCGGCACGGAGACCTTCACTGTGCTCAGCAAACCCAAGCAGATTCTTTACAAACAACTCTGAACTTTCTTCACCCTGTAGTAAACGCCACGTCTCCTCATTGAGAAAGGTATTTAACTCCTCCGGCAGATAAACACCGGGACGGTAATAAACATGATTAACACTGTCCAGAAAATCTATCGTCTTGTTCATGATCGTATTCTCTTTGTCGACCACCACAAAATGGCCGGACGGCACCGGAATATTCCAATTGCGAATCCGCTCCCCGTTGGCATACAAACCTGTGTAGTAGTTCAGGACAGATATAACTTCGCTGTAAAGCATAGGATCATAGTCCTCAACCCTATCGGATACCGCCACGGCCAACACATCGTTGAGAACCGCTCCCCGCCGCTCTTTTTCGACCACATCCAATTTCTCCGAATAATCCGGATCTCGCTGGTTCCCGCTCTCGTCCGACTCTTCTTCCTCGTCCCGGTACCAGTGTACCGTCCGGGGAAAATGCAGCCACTCCACTTCCATTGAGCTTCTCTGCATCAGCGGCAAAAGCTGCTCCGTATCACCGATAATAAGCAAAACCTTCCCATCCAAAAACATCTGCTCTGCGGCGGAGCGGTCTAACTTCGCCAGTTTCGGGTCCGGAAAAAGCTGCCCAAACTTACTGTAAAAGTTGGACATCAAATGGACGACTCGTCTGTTGGACATACTGACCGTGCCGTTTTCGTATTTTGCCAGCCAGAAAGGATCCTGCCAGCCCACCACGGCACTAAAAAACAGATCTCCCAAACTCGATTCGTTCGGATCTCCGATTACCAGAAAATCCAGGCCCTTCTCTCCGGTTGCCTCTCCCAAGTTGCGAAAATCTTCATAACTGATGATCTTTCGGATATCCAATGACGGATATACTTCCCGAAGTATCTCCATGTTAATCAACATGACATTGCCATAGTTATAACGGACAGGCAGCACCCGGACCGGATCATAGCTGTGCTCTACGTGAAAAATATTCGCATTGTAGGTATCCAGCCGAATCATATTGCTTAAATCCGCCAGTTTGGGAGACTCTGACAGAAAGCGATACAACTTATTGTCCCACACAGAGAAAATATCCGGCAAACGGTCGGATTGGAACAGGATACGGATGCTGTCATAATATCTTTCTTTGTTCCGAAAAATCTTCGATTCCAGATTTCCGTTGGGGAATATTTCATTGTATTGCTCAATGAACCTCTCTTCCCGTTCGTTGTCGGTGTACAGCAAAGCACTGACCCGCAACGGGTCGCGGGTCGGAGCACAGGAATAAAGCAAAACAGACAGGCCCGGCAAACAGAACAGCGCGAGCTGATACCACGGTCTTTTCCCGTGTACATATCCATATCCACACTTATTTCCATTCGATATTTGAAGTATGGCCCATCTCCATATTGCTGTCGATACCACCGAAATTATCCGGCAGAATGTCCTTATACTCCCCCTGTTCCAAGCCATTTTTTGTCTGTTTCCCTTCAATCCTTTCAAACCGTGTGAGCTTTGTAAGCCAAATTTGTCCAACACATTCATGCCCCATACCGTTACTATATCAGACAGAGCCAAGACTTTAATACAAGACTTTGGCACAAGGCTTCGGCATACCGTTTTTTCGCCTTGCTTCATGCAAATTTCCGCGCCCAGCTTAATTGCTTTCATAGTCCTTGGCAAACTAAAATGCCGGCTTTTACGCCGTACACGCTTTATCACAACTATCCGGTATCTCGGATACAGCGGGCCTCCGGCAAAACAGAAAAGAGGAAAAAGGAGGCATCTTTGTGAAACCGGATTCTGTTCTGCAACAGCTTCGGGACAAACAACAGTATCGGTATCTGGAAACTTTCCATGCTGCGGGAGGCAAACTGTCGGACGAGTTGTTGAGCTTCTGCGCCAACGACTACCTGAACCTGTCTCAGCACCCGGAGGTCAAAGAATCTGCTATATATGCAATCCGGCACTACGGTTGCAGTGCCGCTTCCTCCCGGCTGCTCTCCGGACACTTGGATGTGCACCAGGAACTGGAGGAAACACTGGCCCGCTGGTCCGGCTGCTATGAAGCCGCCCTGAGTTTCGGCAGCGGCTATTTGGCCAACTGCGGCATCCTTCAGGCCGTGCTGGGACCCGAACCCGATGCGGTAGTCCTGTTTGACAGGCTCAACCATGCCAGTCTGATTGACGGACTGCGCCTGGCCGGCAACAGGCTGACCACGGCCCACGGCCGGGAAACACAGGGAATCGCCCGCGCCTTGGAATGGCAACGCTATAAACACTGCGACATGGAAGATTTGGAACGGAGACTCCGGACCATACGACAGACAAGACCTCAATGTCCCATCTGGCTGGTGACGGAATCCGTGTTCAGCATGGATGGCGACATTGCCCCACTGCTACAATTGGCCGCCCTCTCCGAGCAGTATCAGTTCCACTGGATCGTGGATGAAGCCCACGGTGTAGGCATTTACGGGCCCGAAGGGGCCGGTCTCACACAATCCCTAAACCAAGCCCTGAACCAAAAGAAAGAACAGGGGGAAAAACATGGGAAAGGACAGAATAACGGCCGCCTGCCGGACTTTGTCACTGCGAACTTGGCCAAAGCTCTGGGGAGCTATGGCGGCTACTGCCTGTGCAGCCACCAATGGAAAGAGTACCTGGTCAATTTCTGCCGCAGCCTGATCTATTCCACCGGCCTGCCGCCCGCCAGTGCCGCCGCCGCGCTGACCTCTGTCCGGATTGTGCAACGAGAGTGCCGGAATAGCAACACGGAGACCTCCGGTCCCGGCCAACCCCCAGCCGGAAAACCATCGGAAAACCTCCGACAAACCCCACCGCCAAATCCACCGGAAATCATTTCGGCCTTGGCCCCGAATATGAGGGCCTACCCCGGACTGACTGCCGGACTGGGTCAGCAATTACTGCAACGCAGCATCTTGTTCTATGACAGAGTCCGGGACGAACGGCAAAGCGAATCATCCGAAACCGGTCCGGAATCCCGGCAAACGTCGCAAGCCCGCCAACCTTCTCAAGACCCTTCCCACCAACCTTTGCGCCCCTTGTATGGCCCCATCATTCTGGTAATACTGGGGCAAAACAGCAAGGCCCTCGGTGCAGCGGAAAGGCTCCGGCACAACAACATTTTGGTTAAGGCCATTCGCAGCCCGACCGTCCCCCCCGGTACGGCCCGGCTGCGCTTTTCCCTGAGTCTCGCCCACAGCGAAGCGGACTTACTCCACTGTGCCGAAGCCCTCAGTAGGGAGCTTACCTCATGAACAATGAAAAAATTCTGGTCTGTATTAGCGGCTGGGGCAGCCACTGTCAAATTCTGGAACCACTAATTGCCCAGTGCCCCCTGCTCGCCGAACGCCATCGAATTGACATACCTTGGCAAGACTTTGTCGGCCTGCCGGACGCAACCCGCCCGGCGGCACTGCACCGGTATTTATCTCGGGAAACAGACGGAAGAACCCAAGGGGATAAACAGACAGACGTGGTCATTCTGGCCTGGTCTTTGGGCTGCCTGCTCGGTCTGGAACTAAGTCCGGAACTCCACGGCCAAGCCCAAACCGGCCGGCAACGTCTGATACTGCTCAGCGGCACGGCCGCCATGTGCCCTACGGAGGAAATCGGAGACCGGAACGAAGGGGAAGAAAAAAGGGCAAACCTGGCCCCTTATCAAGTAGTCAAACCGATAGTCCTGCGGCTGATGCAACGCAAGTTGCAGCAGGCACAAAATACCGTTTTGCGGGACTTCGCTCTCCACTGCCTCAGAGACAGACAGAACGACCCGGCCAACTTTGTCGCAAATTACCTGGAACAGGCCCGGTCATTTTCGGACACGCCCTTGCACACCGACACCTGTCAAGCCCTGACAGAAGGCTTAGAGTACCTCATCCGCTGTGACCTGCGCCGGCGACTGCGCGACTGCCCCCTGCCCCACCCCACCCTGCTGTTCAGCGGCCGCAGAGATGCCATCATTCCGGCCTCACAGAGCGAGAGCCTGGCCCGGCTCCTGCCCAACTCCCGGCAGGAATTCGCAGACGAAGGACACAACCTGCTACTCCCTCCGGCGTCGGGGCTGAGCCGGCATATCTCCACATTCTTATCTCAATGACAGCCCGGCCGGCCGGCAAGAAAGACTAAAGAGAAAAGAGAGGACTCAAAGATGGCAGACACCCCATCCACAGAGCAAAAACAGTGGTTTGAACGCTGGCAGGAAAACCGAATCGGCTTTCACGAGACGGAAATCAATCCTTGGTTGGCCAAACACGGCCACGAACTGGAAGATCCGAACGTGTTGGTGCCGCTCTGCGGCAAAAGTCTGGACATGATCCACCTGACCGACCGGGGAAAGCTGATCACCGGCATAGAATTGGTACCGCAGGCGGTCGAAAGCTTTTTTGCAGAACAGTCCCTGACGGCAGAGCGCAGAAGCCAAGCAGCATTTCAGGTTTATCGCAGCCGAAATATTTCCATCTGGCAGGGAGACTTCTTTACCTTCCAAAGCACGATCTCTTACGATATTTACGACCGCGCAGCCTTAGTTGCCATGAATGCCGAACTGCGACCGCGCTACGCGCAACAAATCCTCAAACTGCTATCCTCGCGCATGCTGCTCATCACCATTGAATACGCTGAGGGAGCCATGCAGGGCCCACCGTACAGCATCAGTCCACAAGAGGTTCAGCAACTATACGGCGGTTCCTGCCATATTCGCCGGCTGGACACCGCAGAGCGGGCGGCCCCGCAAGGCGGCCATTTCCCCTGCCGGGAGTCCCTCTACCTGCTGAGCCGAACAGAGTAGTGTCAGCCGCGCTTCCCTTTTCCGGCTGCTCGTTTCATGTTCTGTCTCTATAGCCGTAACTACCGCCACCCAGAAACGAACCGGGATGCTCCGATTCTATCGGCAGGTAGCGCGCGGCTACGCGCGCGCCGGAAATATTCCCGGCACTCGGACCCAGGAATAACTCGGCCAAGCGACCGGTCAAATAGAGGCCCGGAGCCCTTTCACTGTCCCATTCCAACGAAGAATCCAAGGCCGGCTTTTCGCCGGCGGCGGTGCGGAGCAGGGGCAATCCCAACTCGCGGGCCACTTCCAACAACCAGTCAGGTGTCTCGTACCGCAAACCGGTCGCCAGCACCACCGGAATGGCTCCGCACACCCCAAAGCCATCGGAATCGGAACCGTCCCGGGCCTCCCGGCTACCCAACAGCAGCCGGCCCTGCTGCTGATAACCCAGCAGACTTTCGTAGAGCCGAGGTGGCACCGAACCTTTGTGACGTTCCTCCATAATGATCTGCCAACGTTTTTGTAAATCGGTCTCCGCCCGGAATTTTGGCAGGAATTTGAAGAGCCAACCCGGATCACTGTCAAACTGGAAACTGCGCAGCGGGTAGCGGCTGTCAATCTGTACCTTCAACCCTTGTTCCAAAAGGTACAATGCCATTTGTGCCGAACTGATGCCGCCGCCCACCAGGCAAATATCGGAGGCCTGCTTCGGCTTCCGGGCCTGCCACCGGAAGGTCTTAGCCAAGACCTCGTCAAACGAGAAATCTACGGAGCTGAGGTGTGGGCTTTGTTCATACTGTTCCCCCAAAGTGGAATCAGGTCGATACTCACCTTGGTCACCCAATGCCAACAAAATATTTTGGCTACGCAAACCTGACTCCCGGTCTTCTGTATCAAGATACCGGACCTGCCAACCCCCCGAATCCAATTTGGACAACCGACAAAGCCGGCCACAAATATGGATTTCGCCGAGCCGAAAAGTCTCCAGGACTCTCCGGCAATGGGCATTGAACAGAGTCAAAGAAGGACGAAGATAGGGCTCGGTAAAATGCTCCTCTCCGTAACCGCTGATCCGGGCAAAATCCAACAGATCTCCGGGATCGGGTGCCAAATGGTGCATCGAAGTAGAACGCATATACTTCATGTGACAGGCATCACTGCGTTTGAGCCAACGGTGCAACAGCCGGGGCTGAGGGTCGAGAATGGCAACCTTGCCTCGGCCGCAAAGATGGGAGAGCAGGCCGGCAAAGTAGCAGCCCTGAAGCCCCCCTCCGACTATGAGCCACTCGTATTCGGGGCACTCGGGGCTAGGCCCCGCCTGTTCTGTTCGAGTTTTTCGCATTTGGTAATTTGGGTAAATACTGTCTTTCATCGAAGCACCGAAGACTACAGCCGGCACACGGGAATTGCGGGGATTTGGCCGGATGGCAGTGCCCAAGGCGCAAAGGCACAAAGGCAAAGATAAATAAAGATGAATAACTGCCAAGACCGCCCAGTCTATTGAATTTACTTTTGCATGGAAACCATGAAAACCTTGAGAGCCTCAGAAACCTTGAAAACATTGGCGCAACAAAACAACCGACTTCGAGACTCTTTGATTCAGCAAACCTTTTGCGAACAACGCAGTTCCAACCGACTGTTCCTATCAATAAGGACAGAACTGAAGTAAGACCGGAGCAAACGAAAAGGCTGGTGGAAGAGCCGGTGGAATAGCCGAGGACGGAAAAAGAGAAAACGCGGGCATGACCCTTGTGTAAAATTACGTTAAAATACTGTAATCCCTGTAAACAAAAGCGACAAAGACTACAAAGACTACGAAGACTCCTCTCTTCCGCTGTCGACGTGTGTACAAGCAATACGGGCGAAAGGAAAATCGTATGAATGTATCTCTGAGGTGGTACGGTACCATGGCGGCTGTGTTGCTGTCATTACTGCCGGCCTGCCGGCCGGAACTCACCGGCCGGAAACTGTATCTCTACGTCACTCAACAAGATCGAGCCACATTCAACGACGTGGTGGCAGAGGCCGACAAGGAAACTCGCAAGGAGGGTACGGAACTGCTGTTCTATCCGCTAGATGATTTTTTCTCCGGCTCGGCCAATGATGTCCGGAAGTCTTTGGATACCGGGGATTCCCTCGCTGTAGTGATCTACGAAGAAGATTGGGGCCCGAAGTTGGAAAATCGTATAAAGAAGCTCCTCACTCTGCTCAGTAAAGGGCAAGATTCCCAAGATTCCCCAAATGCTCAAAGCCCTCAAAACCCAAAGAAAACCATCGGATTATGGATCATGGGCAAAGGCCGAACTCCTGTGCTGCCGAAGTCTGTCCGGGGCCTGATGGGCCAAGGCTTCGATGCCGTCAGCAGTCCCAGCGCGGAAAGGCCCGCCAAGCGTGCAGCCAAAGAGTTTTTTCTGCCTTTGATAAAACAACCGGCAGAACGCGGAAAGGCCCGGAAACCGTAAGTCGCCTACTCTGATTTGCCTGCTTCAGACAAGGTATCTCTTCCGTCTCTCTTCTCCGGGGATTTCTCCGGCACCGGTAAAACATCTCAACACGACAACGTAGTTTCGGATTTTTCTTCCCGTGTCATAAAAATCTCTAATTCCGGCTGACTTTTTTACTAAAATACCGATGATATAGCCGTTTCAGTGTGGCAAAAGGCCCCTATTTTTTAGGAGGATGTCGGGAGGGCATCAAGGACATCCCGGGAAGGCTGCTTCGGAAGGGCTACCTCCCAAGAGCTACTTCGGAAAGGCTCTTGGAGAATACCTGACAGGTGGTCGCAGGCTCACATACCAAGAGCAAAAACACACGCGGCAGAACTTGCCCAACAAAGCCAACATAAAAGCCGATTCAGGATTGAGGAATAATCGAAGTACATGCGCATCAGCAGCGAACGGTACCAAAATCACGATGGTCAGAACCGGTATAGGCAGACGGACGGGCAGACTCCGAAGCCCGGGCGGCGCAAACTCAATTTAGCTGCGTTCTCCTCGCGCAAACTGAGTGCCCCGGATTCCGATTACCGCAAAATAAATGCCCGCAAAACAAGCAATCGCAATGGCAAAGCATCCCGGCCCGCCGCCGCAGAACAACCCTTTCACGAATATCCGCAAACCATTGGACGAATGGGACAGGGAAACAGACCCGGTGATCTCGAAGACATTGCCTTTCTCCAAACAAATTTTCCGACCAATCTTCCCGCCAACTCCCTTGCTGATTTCTCTGTTGATTTTTCCGGGCATTCCAAACGCGCAACATACACCCAAGGTGCATCCCAGGCAGCATCAAGACCGAGCTCCGAAAAAGTACTTTCCGTCTCGCACGGGCGAGATATTGATGACAACCGGGGCCGAGACGCCTATTCGGTCGCAAACCCAAAGAATACCCCATTACGTATAAATGTTTTGTTGGCCAGACTATTCTCGGGAAAGAATACCATTCAGCACTCCATTGCCGGTGGACCCAAGCAACCAGATTACCCCGGCTACCCACTCTCCGACTCTCCGGAGAGTGCACCCCAAGCCTTTTCCCCGGGAACGGATTCGGATTTTCAGGGACAAGCTCCGCCAAAGCCTTTCCCGGGAACTCTCCACTCCGGAAACTCGGGCTACACCCATGACGACCGGACAGAGTGGGGAAGCAAAGAACGGGCGAACTCCGAGCTTCCTGCCTTCCTGCGCATGAAAAGCACGAATGAGACCAAGGCACACGGCCCCTTCCGGGCCTCTCCTATTGGACAAGACCACAGAGGCGAGGAGACTACTGGCCACCAAGTCCATGACGGGGCCCGTGTATCCTATTCGGGGGCGACAGCGGACGAGACTTACAACAAGGAAATGAATGAGGGGTTTTGGGAAATCCTGGCCAATTTTTCGCTGTGGCTGATACACTCCCTGCGCCTTGAAGGTCTGCTATTCCTCTTTCAGATCATCGTCCTTTCTCTGCTGGTACAACAATACATACCGCCGTTGAGTCGCTACTACTTCGATCAGTCCGCCAATGTTCTGCTGCTGCCCTCCGAAGATACTTTGGACCAACTGCTCAATGAAGATATTCTCCTCACGAACGCGGCAGGCAGTCCAAACAACCGAAGACGAAAACAACCGACAAATATGGGTGTCGGCGGAGGAGAATCAAGGCGGACCATCGCGTTGGCTTCCGTCCCCGGCCTGACCTCGGAGACAATAAAGCAAAGGGCAACCAAGCCGGAGACGATTCAGGCCATTCTCCATCCAAGCTACAGCAGCTATGAATACACCGTGCAGAGTGGTGAAAGTATCTCCCTGCTGGCCCAGCGTTTCCGTCTCAATATGTCCACGTTAATCAACGTCAACCACATCGAACGGGCCAAGAGCCTTCGCGCCGGACAGAAGATTCAGATCCCCAACATAGATGGTCTGTTCTACCGAGTACAGAACAAAGACAACCTGGCCGGAATTTCCCGGAAATACGACAGCAGTATCGGGGCTCTGATTGATACCAATCAATTGCAGGACGAAAAATTGATTGCCGGTTCGCAAATTTTTATTCCGGGGGCCACACTCAGCAGTTACGAATTGCGCAAGGTCTTTGGCAACTTGTATATCTACCCCTACGCCGGTCGTCTGAGCTCCCGTTTTGGCTACCGGAGAGATCCCTTTCGTCGCAACCGCAGGGAATTTCACAACGGTCTGGACATCGTCGGCTCCCAAGGAGCCCCGGTCAGGGCATCTTCCGACGGCACTGTGGCCTCTGTGGGCTACCACACCATCTATGGTAACTATGTAATCCTGCAACACGCCAAGGGCATCAAAACTCTGTACGGCCACATGTCCAAAGTGTTGGTCAGCAAACACCAAAAGGTGACCCAAGGTTCCGCCATCGGCCGCATTGGCTCCTCCGGACGGAGCACAGGGGCACACGTTCACTTTACCATCTTCGTGGCAGGCAAGGCCGTCAATCCACTGGATTACCTGAGCGAGCCCTAGTCTCTCCAAATGCCGGTTCCGAATTTCTATCCCAACTTTTATCCCAAAGCACTCTACATCCACGTCCCGTTCTGTGCCGGCCGCTGTCCCTACTGTGATTTCTACGTCATCGTCTCCCGAGATGAGACGATGCATTTCCAATTTGTGCGGCGTTTGACAGAACAACTCGACCACTACTTGGAGCAACGCCCCGATCTGCTCTCCCGACTCGAAACCGTTTTTCTGGGGGGCGGCACACCCAGCCTGCTCGGTGCGGGGGCCTTGACACTCCTGTTGCGGGAACTGGAAACCCGCTTGCGGCAAAGCGGACACGGTGGCCTTTCTCAACTTACAGAACTCAGCATGGAAAGCAATCCGGAACTGATCCACCGCGACAGCCTGAAATTGTGGCAGGAATTGGGCATAGGCCGATTGAGTATCGGCTTGCAGAGTCACAACGACAGACTGCTGCGCTTCATGGGCAGACGTTCTTCGCGCCGGGATCACGAAGATTTAGGCTCGGTATTGCAAAAATACTTTGCCGGAGAATACTCTTTTGACTTTATCTACGGCATCCCGGGCCAGACGCTCCGGGATATTCAGGATAGCCTGGATTTTATCCGGCACTATCAACCCCACCATGTCTCCTATTACGAACTGGGCATTGAAGACGAAACCCTTTTTGGCAAGTGGCAGAACGAGGGACGACTCCGCAAACCGGACAGTGAGCAGAGCGAAAAACAGTTCTTCTTGCTGTCTGACACCATGGACAGTCTGGGGTATCGACGCTACGAGGTTTCCAACTTTGCCCGCCCCCGCCCCGGCGGCACGGATACCCCACTTGGAGAAACCCTTTATTCATCAAAACACAATGAGATGTACTGGCGCTGGCAACCATATTTGGGTCTGGGACCTTCGGCTGTAGGTGCCGCCCTGCTCAGCCCGATAGCGATACCGGAGCCGGGGCCGGCAGATCAAATGGCCGTAGTCTGGCGCATGCAGGGGACCAAAGGCCCTAAGGGCTGGCACAACTACCTCAAATCGGCCGACTTTGGTGTAGAATGTAGTCTGCTTCCGCCCCGCGAAAGCCTGTGGGAATATCTGCTGATGGCCCTGCGCCTGCGGCGGGGCATCGATGCACTCGAGTTTGTCGATCTGTTCCAACCGCAACAATCAAGCCGAGGATCTCAAAGTGAAGGACCTCAAAGCAAAGAATCTCAAAATAAAAGGCCGCTACAGGCTCGACAACAGTTGGAGCGACGGCTCCAAACGATGCTACCTCAAACGATGCAAAGCTATGCCAATTTCTTTTCCTGGAAAACGGAGGCGGAAACCGTGTACCTGAGGCTTGATGAGCACAGTTTTGACTTGCAGGGGGCCTTTCTCCGCGCAGCCTACCGGGAACTGGAATTATAACCGTTCCGGCCGGATCCACATTTCACACGAGGCAACCGGGAAACTCTGACGGCGTTGCCGGTTCGTGCCAAAAACAAATTTTTAGAAGGATTTTTACAGACTATCCATCTGACTCATATACCCGATGTACCTTATGTACCTCGTGTACTCCCTCTGTCTATCTACCCTACTTGAGCAATATTTTTATCTACGAACGATATTTTTGCCGATAATGACTACCAATGAACACGAACAGCTACAGGCGGCCATAAATGACGGCTAGCGGCTGCAAAATTCGGCAGTGGGACGAAAATCGGGAGAAATAACTATGGCAGATATCCTGGAGACCGAACAAGACATCCCGGACAAAGAAGCAGATTTGCTGCGCTACGACCGGAGCAAAGAGGAAAGTCTGGCACTTTTCGAACTCCCCTTCATGGGACTGTTACATCAGGCCCACTCTCTGCACTGCCGTTTCTTTGACCCGAACCAAATCCAGCTCTCCACCCTGCTCAGCATTAAAAGCGGCGGTTGCAGCGAAGATTGCGGCTACTGCTCGCAGAGTTCCCACCACAGCGGGGGTGTCAAAGAAACCGGCCTGATGAATCTTACCGCCGTCAAAGAAGCCGCCGAAAAGGCCAAAAACCTGGGTGCCGGGCGTTTCTGCATGGGAGCTGCCTGGCGAAATCCGAACGATGAAGACATGCCGCACCTGCTCGAGATGGTGCGCACGGTTAAGGAGCTGGGTCTGGAAACCTGCATGACCTTGGGCATGCTCAGTGACGAGCAGACCACCCAACTCAGAGACGCAGGTTTAGACTACTACAACCACAACGTCGACACCTCGGAAGAATACTACAGCAAGGTGGTCAGCACCCGCTCCTACCAAGACCGCATCAAAACCCTGAAGGGCCTGCAACGACATGACATCAAGGTCTGTACCGGCGGCATCATCGGCTTGGGGGAAACGGTGGAAGACCGCGCTTCCATGCTTTGCACCTTAGCCGCTCTGGAACCACACCCCCAATCGGTCCCGATCAATATGTTGGTCCCGGTAGAAGGTACACCCAGTGCCTTAAATTTGGCAGCACGGGTTGATCCCTTTGATTTTGTCCGTACCATTGCCGTGGCCAAGATTATGATGCCCGCTTCCCGAATCCGCCTTTCTGCCGGGCGGACTCGCATGTCCCAAGAAATGCAGGCCCTCTGCTTCTATGCCGGAGCCAATTCAATCTTTTACGGCGACAAATTGCTGACTACGGACAATCAGGATGCCGAAAGCGACCGGGAACTCCTTGCCAAGCTCGGTATGCACAGTACATAGTAACAACGCCCTTTTTCCGGCAGACGCACGACCGATCGAATGTCGAATAAAGTGCTCCAAAAATCTGCTATGGGATGTATTTTATTCGATTTCTGCCGGACTTCGTTCGGATGGAACAATAGACATTAAAGATGAAGTGCACTCCGTTTGGTGAGAGAGAAAGGGAACTCAGGCCTCGGTTCATGGTGAAACAGGCTCTGACAGACTTGGGTTTACAAAGATGCCAAGATGTATTTAGACTGACAGAGTTACAGGAGCAGGAAGTTGGCACAGAAAAATAGCAATGGGGAGGAATACACGGACCGACCGCAAAGCGCAGAGTTGGTCTCAGAGCCTGTGGTCGAGGAACCTGTGGTTGGCGAAGGTGGTACCGATCCGGAAATAGAAGAATTTGACTATACGGCACAAACGATGTTGCAGGCTCCCATCGAAACGAGCTACAGATGGAAAGACCCCTTACGCAATGCCTTTGCGGGCAAGTCCAACAGAAAGGCCGGCCGGTCCGGAGCCGGCCGGAGCAAACGCAGTTTGTTTTTCGCGAGCCTGACCTTGGCCTTTTTCTGCTTCCTCCTCACCTACGGTATCGCCAGCCTGTTCTACTTACAGGTACCGCTCCCGGAACACGATCTGTCACTCCTGCAATACTTACGCCGGCTCTTGGCATACAGTCAAGGTAATATTCTATTAATATTATTCTTCATTGCCTTTTTTTCTATTGCTGTCACAGCATCTATTATTCTGTTGTTTCAATCGGTCCGAAAATTGCAAAGAATTTTCAGGCAAGGAATCAAGCCACTCCCGGCAAAACATCCTGTAAGCGAACCTATGAATGCCGGTCTCTCCCCCCATTTTGTGCAACCTCAAACGGGCCGGGACCGAGAACGGGAACACAAACCCCAGACTCCCCAAGCTTCCTCTTTCGCGACAGAAGAAAATACTCTTGGCAGACCGGATGTTGGCACGACAGAGCCGGTCGACCCGGAGACGGTGCCGGACGGCTCCGTCCCGGACAAAGTACAAAAAGCAGGATTCATCCGGGCACTCAAGAGCAGTGCCGAAGCCAAGACAAAAACGAGGCCGGAAGCGGCCTCAACGCCTGGAAGACCGAATCAAGAGGCCAGACAGCACTACGATACGGAGCAGCAAAATGAGCAATTTTACTCCAGTCTAAAATTTTTGTTGCGCAAAAAATGGAATTACAGCCTGCAAAGCCTCATGACGATCCTGTCCGGATTATTGTGTATCCTGCTGACAATAAGCTACCTGGGACAAATAATCAGTCCTTTACTTTGGCTCTTTGGTGCCGTTTTTCTCATGGTCAGCACCCTGTCTCTCACCATTTTGCGCAACCAGTACATCCAAAGTATGGAAACCCTGTTCCAAAGCACGTTACTGCAAATCTACCAGTATTCCGGCCCGACAAATTCGTACAACCAACTGCACGCTGTCAATATGCTCTATGCCTTTGCCTTTGCGGAAGCAAGATACTTTCAGAACAGAGTGATTGCAGAATTTCAAAATATCCTGAAACTGACCAGAAGCTCTTGGTACCAGACAAAGTATAATAATTCCCCCTCTATTCTGGTTGAAGAAGCCCTGCGCAAATGGCTCTCTGCGGTCGACTTCCGGCAATTGCTGTTTGCCAATAAATCCACTGCATTTACAGGCTCCCCGGACCGGCCGGCGATCTTCTCCAAACAGATCCGCCACTTGCACGAATGGCTCTACTATCTGTTATTTTTGAAGGATTTCCAAAAATTGGGGGCCTTTCGCGACCAAGCCACCGTCAGTCTGCTCAGCCGGACAGATGCCAATGGCCCCGGCTCCGATTACCCCCGCAATTATTCCGACAAGACAAATCGTCCCGGAGGGTACCTTCCCCCGCATTTCGTCTTGGAGAACTACTATCTTGTAGGCATCAACCTCTCCAATCTCCGAATTACAGAGGCCCACTTCCGGGACTGTCAATTGAGCCACAGCAACTGGACCAACAGCGATCTGAGTGATTGCAGTATTTCGTCCTGTCACTTGGATCAAATCATACTGTACCAATCCTGTTGGCGCCGTTTCCTGTGGCATGCCAATACAGCCCGGGAAATTGATATTGAACAGTGCTTCTTTTTGCAGGGGAATATCAAATATTGCAATTTACAGGGTATCCAAAGCCGGCAGGACAGCGGCTGGAAGATGCAGCATTGTCTCTTGCAGGAATGTGATTTGAATCACTCCACCTTTTGTCTTGACGGTTGGCAAAACGTCAAAGCTTCCGGCTGCGGCTGGAATTCGACACTGCTGTCCCTGAACGGAGAATTATATCACCGGCAGTCTGAAGAACTCCCTCCGGCCTTGGACAAACACCTGCAAATTAAGGCATAGCAGGACTTATCCCCCCGACCCCGAGTCCACGGTGATGACAGACCCGCAGTCCCAGTCTACACTGTGGAGAAGAGAAAACGGAAAGGGAATTGGAACTTTGACATGAAACGGCAGCAGTTCATGTTGTTGGCCTTCATCTGTGGCAGCTTCCTCGCCGCCTCTGTCTTTCTGCTGCGGCTGTTCCCTCTCATCCAAATACGCGAAAACTCCATGAGCCCAACTCTGCGCTCGGGAGACTTGGCCATACTCAACCGCTCGGCCTATATATTCGGTGAAATCCAAGTTGGCGATGTCTTGGTCTTCCGCCGTCATTTGAGCCATGCGCCCGGCAAAATGATGGGCGAAATGACGGGCCGGGTGATAAACAAAACAACAGACAATGCGCGAGAACGGACCGGTCAAACACCCGCAGCACAGCACCCTTTGACTGAAGAACTGTCTCTTTTTATGATTAAACGCTGTGCCTTGGCACCTCAAACACCTTTGCAGTGGCGTAACTCCCGTTTATTCATCCCATCTTTGAATAGCTATGTCAAAATCCGGAAAGAGGTCCGCAACAGCTTAGACGGCCTGACCAAGGTGCCCGAAGGCTTTGTTTTCGTACTGGGAGATAATACGGACCACTCGGTAGATTCCCGCAACTATGGGCTGGTTCCGGTGTCCGAAATTCAAGGCAAGGCACTGTGGCTCTCTGCTAAGCCGGATATGTGATTTTTCCCCGAAGCCCGAAGAGAGCCATCGCTGTCCCGGTTTCCTATGCGGGACACCCTCATAATATCCGCATGGTATAAGGGATCTACAGGAATCTACTCCGTTTCCGCTTCATTCTGTTCCGCACCTTGATCCGGCGGAGTTGCTGTGGCCGAAGTGCCGGCCTTGGCAAGAATGTACTCAGGTACTGTTACACCAAATTTTTTGGCCACTTCCTCATCGACATAAACTTGAGCAGCCTCATCTCCGTCCTGTGTACGGACGTTCCGGGCAAAAATGGCTTCTTTCTCTTCCTCAGCCTGGGCCTCGATATACCGAATGATCAGATCCGCCGTGGCTTCCGCCATTTTGTGATAGTTGGCACCGTAGGAAAACATCACTCCCGTCCCGGCAGAAGACACCGGGTCGGAGGAAAAAATGGGCACCAAATTGCGGTTAGCAATCTGGACAATCGTTCCCACATTTTCAAACAGGTCGCTGCTGTTGGCCAGATACAGGGCATCCACTCTTGCATCCGTGGAAACCAAGGCACTTACTGCGTCCGAGATCTGGCCAACGTTGCGAATTAAAGTGGTTTTCACGGAATTGATACCTGCCAAGGCCGAACGGTAGCGGATGACCCCTTTGATATACTGAGAATTAGACTCGTTCGCGGATTCGATTTGCCCCAAGTTATCCAGCTCAGGCATCATGGCCATAATATCAAAAAAGGCATTTTCTACAGATACCGCATCGCTGTAGCCCGTGATCTGATTGCTGCCGCTCAGCAGACCGGCACTTTCAGGGTCGGTAACTCCCGCATAGATAATGGGGGCACCGGCATCTTCGGCAAATCTTTCGGCTATTGGTCCGTCTATAGCAATGCGCAACTGAAGCCGAGCGTCACCTGCAAAAGCCGCAGAAATTTGCTCAATCTTCTCCGTATCTCCTTCGCCATTCTCACTCTCAAAAACGACCTCGGGATGTTTCTCGCTGACAATCGCCATAATACGATCCGCCAGCAGGTTGTTCGAAGGACTGGCATTATACTTGGCCAGACCGATATACACGGGCTCTTTCTTGCAGCCAATTGCAATAACGGCTGCCAAGAACAGAACCGCACCGAAGTAGTGCCGTTTCTCATTCATAAACATTCCTCAAGAAGAGTCACCTGTCTGAATCGTTCTAAACACCTAGTCAATTCAAGCAGATACCTGCTGATTCTATTGGATTCTAATTTACGGCTCAAGCATTTTTTGATATTCTGCTAAAAATGCCATTCGTTTTCTTATAGCGGTTATATAGCTCTCTTTCCTACCCTGTACACCTGATCATCCCAAAGTTTCCCAATTCCGTGGCGAAAACCGAACCTTTTTCACAGGACGGGTTTCGGCCCCGAACGGTTGCCCCGCCCGTTTTTCGTTCCCCTGACAAATCCTTTCCGGAGTCTTCCATAACACTTGCTGAGAACATAGTCTACAGGTAAGATGCGGCCCTTCCCCGGAGTTTCAGGAAGCCTAGGAGTGTGTATGAAGAAAGTCTATGTTTCTATGAGCGGAGACATTATTCATCACGGCCATATTCGCGTGATTGAAAAAGCCCGTGAGTACGGAGAAGTCACCATCGGACTGCTGACGGATAAGGCCATTACCGAATACAAACGTTTACCTCATCTCCGCTTTGAACAGCGCAGGCAAGTCCTGGAAAATGTAAGGGGTGTCAGCCAAGTCCTGCCCCAGCAGGACTGGGACGACTCGATCATGGTGCGCGAATTAAAACCGGACTATGTGGTTCATGGAGACGATTGGAAACAGGCTCCCATGGACATTTTCCGCAACAGAGTGTTGGAAGCCCTCTCCGAATGGGGCGGTGAATTAGTGGAAGTCCCCTATACTCGGGATATCAGCTCCTCGGATATCGTCAAAAACATTTCCGGCACGGGGATCACTCCCACCATGAGATTGCAAAGTCTGAAACGTCTGATCGCCGCCAAAGATATTGTGCGCGTTATAGAATCTCATAACGGCCTTTCCGGTCTGATTGCCGAAAATGCTTCGGTAGAACGGGACGGAAAAATCGTCTGTTTTGACGGCATGTGGTCCAGTTCCCTGACTGACTCCACCAGTCGGGGCAAACCCGACATCGAGGCTGTGGATGTTACTTCCCGCTTAGTTACCATCAACGATATTTTTGAAGTCACAACCAAGCCCATGATCTACGACGGCGATACCGGCGGTAAGCTAGAGCATTTTCCGTTTACGGTCCGCACCTTGGAACGTGTCGGTATCTCTGCGGTAATTGTCGAAGATAAAACCGGCCTGAAAAAAAATTCACTGCTGGGCAATGAAGTATCACAAAAACAGGACAGCATTGAAGGCTTCTGCACCAAAATTCAGGCAGGGCTCAAAGCCAGAATCAATCCGGAATTTATGATAGTGACCAGAATTGAGAGCCTCATTCTCGATGCGGGCATGGACGATGCCATTGCCCGTGCCGAGGCCTATATCGGTGCCGGTGCCGATGCCGTTATGATCCATAGCCGCCACAAAAATCCCGCCGAAGTGTACGAATTTTGCGCCCGTTTTCACCGCCTGAGCAAGACTGTACCGTTAATTGTGGTGCCAACCAGTTACGACGAGGTCTACGAACATGAATTGATCGACCACGGTATCAATGTCTGCATTTATGCAAACCACATGCTTCGATCCGCCTACCCGGCAATGTGGGATGTCGCCCACAAGATTCTGAAGCACGGCCGCGCCTGCGAAGTCCGCGAACAGTGCCTCTCGATCAAGGATATATTAAAATTGGTACCCGGAACAATTTAGAAGAAATACTCCTACGGAATTTTCGCACCTGTCGGGAAACGAACTTTCCGTTCGTTTACTTTTTTCTTATTTTTCTATAGACCATTGTGCTCTTCATTCCGAACACTGGTTTCCGGCTTGTCCCACTAAAAATAACAAAAGGGTAAGAAGAATAAATAAACGAATTTAAAGTCTGTTTAGGATTCCCGATTCTGTGACAGGCACCCAAAGAACTTCGGCGGGCCCGGGCCCGCCGAAGGACGACGGCACCCCGTTGAGCACCCAGTTGAACAACGGGGTCCATTCGGAAATTGCGGTCGTTCCCTGCCAAAGTGGGATTCCCCGGACAGACACGGAGGTCAACCATGCCTACTTATGATTATCAATGTGATTCGTGCCATGCGGAACTGGAGACATTCCAGTCCATCCATGACGAGCCGCTACAGGATTGCCCCCATTGTCAGCAACCCAAATTACGCCGTTTGATTTCCGGAGCAGGCGTAATTTTTAAGGGCAGCGGATTCTATGTAAACGACAGCAAGAAGACAGATTCTAAAAAGAGTGAAAGTCCCGCTCCTGCTGCTCCCGGTACAACAAAAACCACTTCCGCATAGTCTTTTCCGGCATAACCTTCCGTCATTTTATTTGCCGGATATGAGGGGGCCTCAATGCTTCCAAAGCTGGAGCCATATGCCTTATTTCGACTCCGAACCGGCGGGCCCTTTTTCACCTTGCCTTTTCTCGTTGCCTTTTGTCACCTTGCCCTTTGTCAGTTCTGTCACTTCGCCTTTCGTCTCATTACATATTCGGTCACATCCCATCTCTGTGACGTTTGGATATTGGGACAGAATAATGATTTTGTGTGCTATAAATTTTATACCTTCACAAGAATTGTATAGCATAGTTCTGAAATAAATACTTTCCGCAGATTCCCGGAGAACAAAGGTTATTTTCATGAAAAAAAGGTGGTTTAGCAAAGAACCGATTGCAGAGCCTGTATCCGGACAACAAAAGGCGGTCGACCCAAACATCCTTGCGAAACAGGACTCTGCACACTCCCAACCGGGGCTCAAGCCCTTGCAAAATGCCAACACACCGGACGAAGAGTCTAATTTGTCGCGGCAGGCAGACCCAAAACCGGAAAACATGCGGCACAGACGAAATCGCGGCACTCTCCTTTTGGAAAGACTGGGCCTCCGGCAGCAACTCCAATCCTTGCGCGAACGGATTGAACCGATCATCGAATCACGCTTTGAAGGGCACCAGAACGTAGTCCAAAAACTGGATGTTTTACTGCGTGGCGGCCGGCCGCGTCCCTTTGCCTTGGTCGGAGCCAGCGGTACGGGCAAGAGCTTCCGCGCCCTGCTCTTTGCCGAAAACCACAATATCCCCTACCTGATTGATGATGGGATATTGATTGAGGGGGGGCGTATCGTTGCGGGACAATCCGCCAAAAACGAGCTGATCTACATCAAAGCGATCAAGACCGCTCTGTTTGATAGTCCGGAACACTTGGCAGAGGTCTGCCAAGCCATCAAAGAAAACAAGGTACAACGAATTTTATTGGTTGGAACTTCGGTCAGAATGGTGCGTTTAGTCGCAGAACGTTTGGGACTTCCAAAGATTGCCGACAGCGATATCACTCATATCGAAGAAATTTCGAGCCCGGAAGAAATTGAACAGGCTCGCAAAAGCCGCAGCTCCGGACATCACATCATTCCTGTTCCCGCCGTTGAAGTCTCTCGGGAATACAGCAATCTGATTCGCGACGGTTTCCAGATTTTTCTCTCAGACTTGCGCATGGGAATGAAACACTACTTAAAAAAGAAGATTCGAAGACGACCGAAGGGCGGCAAAAAGGAAAGAATCTTTGAAAAGACCGTTGTCAAGCCTCAATTCATGAAAAGGGCTCTGGAAGATGTCCCCCAAGGGAAAAAAACCGGCCGCATTCAAATCACGGAGAATGCTTTGCGCCAGATGATCGTGCATTGCATTGACGAATACAGCCAAGATATTTGGGTACAGAGGATAAAGATCCGAATCAGTCGCACTTCGTACAAAGTCAAGATATTCATCACCCTGCCACTGCGAGTAATCAAAGGACAAGACTCGCAAAACACAAAAAACACAAAGGGTGTAGAAGGTGCAAAAAACTCCGAACTAAATAGCTACCTATATAAATTGCAAAATTATGTTGTCAACAGCCTCCACCGTCATGCCGGAGTTGCCTTGGAAGAACTGAGTATTGAAGTTCTGGAATTTATCTAGACAGTTTATTGCTTTCTTTTGTTCTGTTGTATTATCTAAAATTTTCGGCGAAACTTTTTATATACCTGACTTATAAACTATTTGCGCTTTGCGACCTGATTGTAGGTATCAGCAAAATCCCGGACCTCAGGCAGCCGATCGGTGGCGAAAATCAGCTTTTCCACTTTGAACAGGCGAGGCCGCTGTTTATACGTCGGATTTTCCACAGTAGTACGTTCCAGATTCGTCACGTAGGCCAACAGTAAACGGGTGTTGTTACACAAAGCCACCAAATTCTGGGGAAACATTTCTATGGCCAATTTGACCTGAATGCGGACGTTTGCACTCTGTCCCGGCAAAAAGGCCTTGGATTCGGCCTCTGCATCCATGACAATCTTACAATGATATACGAAGTAAGACAGCACTTCGATAAGCTGATAAAGCGTATCAAAGTTGTATTTGCCCTCCTGCGTACCCTTAGCTGCATAGGAAAAGAGCAATTCCAAGTAGCGCAATGGCGGGAAACCACCAAGTTCCATGCTGCGGTTCATCACAGCAGAGAAAAGATGGTTATTGATGATGGTCTCGAAGCGAAGCCTCGCCTGAGCAACAGCATCACTGATACGCTTCTTTGAGATTTCAATCTCTTCCTTAGGGGCAACGGTGGACACTATATCATTCCTCTCCGCTAGAATTAGACAACTTGACTAAGAATGATACTAAGTTATAGCAAATGATTCAAGCAAATTATAGCCCTACAATTTCAATGCCCGGAATAGACACAATTGGGCTATAATACGTATAAACCACACAGATTTACGTACATCCTTTTAATATCCTACAAAACAGGTACTTACGAATAAGTATAATAAATTTTTACTATCGTTCCATCTCAAAATGGATAATTTTTGTTTCTCCCGGCAAAAACGAGATTTTTCGGAATCTGTAGAAACTGTAACGCAATTTCTGCCGGCCAAAACGGAGTACTTCCGCCACTATACGTCCTTGGAATGAAACTCTATACTATGTCTCTCTGGAACGTGTCGGGTAGTTCAATTCGGTGTTCCTGCAATTCTTCTTGATCGTCGGCAAAATGCGGGCTCGGCATCGGAGGAATTGCCGAATGGTGAGAGTGCCTCCGCGACACGGCCCTGTGCAACAAAAACGCAACCCCCAAGCAACAATGCCTTAGATAAGGAGAAAACCATGTCTCGTTTAGACAGTCTGAAAAAAAACACCATAGTCGTTGCCGACTCTGGTGACATCAATAGTATCAAGGAGTTCCAGCCCCAGGACTGCACTACCAATCCTTCTTTAATTTTCAAAGCCGCTTCCATGCCCCGGTACAGCGAATTGTTCGATTCGGCCATCCGTTGGGGCAAAAAACAAAATGCGGGCGGGGAGACGCTCAACGATTTGATCTGCCGACGCCTTGGCGTAGTTTTTGGCTCGGAACTGTTGAAAATCGTACCCGGTTACGTTTCCACCGAAGTCGATGCTTCTCTGTCTTTTGACCGCGATGCCTCGATTGACACCGCACGCCAAATTATTAGCTGGTACGAAGAATTGGGTTATACCCGCGACCGCATTCTGATCAAAATGGCTTCGACTTGGGCAGGGATACAGGCTGCCGCTGTACTGGAAAAGGAAGGGATACGGTGCAACCTGACCTTGCTGTTCTCTTTCGCCCAAGCCATAGCCTGTGCCGAAGCCGGAGTGACCCTAATTTCACCCTTTGTCGGCCGCATCATGGACTGGCACAAAAAGGCCGAAGGCCGGGATTTTGCCTCGCAGGAAGACCCGGGCGTGCTGTCTGTACAGCGCATCTACCGTTATTATAATACTTATGGTTACAAGACAATCGTCATGGGTGCATCGTTTCGCAACGTTGGCCAGATTGAAGAACTTTGTGGCTGTGACCGACTAACCATCTCTCCCGCCCTGCTGGCCGACTTGAAAGCCGCAGACGGTGAGCTGCCCATAAAGCTTAGTCCCGGACAGAAATCCGATGATGCGAAGGTGCACCTGGAAGAGAAAGATTTTCTTTGGTTACACAACGAAGATCCCATGGCCACCGAAAAACTGGCCGAGGGCATCCGTCTTTTCAATCAGGACCTGCTCAAGCTGAAAAAGATGATTGACGAGAAGCTTTAGCCACGAAGACAGTTTGTCGATCGTTGTAACAAGACCCGCACAAAAAGAGAAGCCTTGGGCCGTTGGTAATTGCTACGGGGCTTCTCTTTTTCTATGTAGTCAGAATCTCCCGACAGGCAGGACATCATCCATTCCGGCACCACCTTTTGCCACGAACGAGCATCCGCACTCGCCAAGTGTGAACCAAGAACCGACTATAATGCCTCTGCCCATGAATGCTGCCCCCAATCAAATTTTCTCTGCAACTTGTTTCCAATGGAAAGTAATAATCTTCAGTCTCGCGGTCCTGTATAAGGGTCTGTGTGCCCTCCCGTACCTGGAGACTCAAACTATTCCATACCCTGTTCAGGACGACGACCAACTGCGCAATCAGAGCAAAATACCCAGCATGAAGGGAGTCTTAATCCTTGAGCCGGTGCTGAGGGGCCTAAATCAACCACAGAGCATAGCTTGGGTGCCAATGAAATCCATAAATAAAGACTATGTCGATCCTTATAACCGATTCTCCGGCGAGGGTGGCCACGCCGCGCTTGTCATTGAGCGGAAGGGCGGCTTGTGGGTCCTGTTCCGAGGGACGCTCTACCCCGTACAAAATCTGCCTTCAGACGTGGAACAACTGGGCGAAGGCGGCTACCTTGACATACTCTACAACCCTTGGCTGGGACGCCTGTTTCTCAGTTATACCAAGCAGATGAGTCTAAATCTCAACACGGTATCCGTGCTCTCTTTTCTGCTGCGCTATACGGAGGAACAATTCATTGCCACCGGTGTTCTGGAAATCTTCCGGGCCAATCCTCCGCTCGATCAGCCGACAGGCTACGGTGGCAGGCTCAGCGCAACCCAAGAATTTCTCTACATCGGTCTGGGTAACCGAGGCCGGCCTCCGCAAGCACAGAACCCGGAAAGCCACTGGGGCAGCATCAACAAAATTTCGCTTCGTAAAGGTTCCGAAGCTCCTCGGGAACGATTTGGGCTGCGCGAGCTCTTTCCCGGCTCTGTCAGCTACTTGGCTCCGGCACTGCGACACAACTCAAGCTCCGGCAGTGTCATGATCAGCATCGGGCACGGCGATATTCAGGATCTGTTCTGGGATCCGTACCGACACCGCGTATGGATTGTCGAGCAGTTGCGAATACGCAACGGTATAGTCTTGAATGAAGAAATCAACTTGTTGGAAGAGGGACTGAACTATGGTTGGGGCCGTGCAGTCTCTGTGACAGAACAGGCCGGACGCTCGGAATCCGAGTACGGTCAGCCGGAGGATTTCTCCGATTCCCGTGCACGGAACCCGAATACGGCTCAAGCCGGGAGCCAAGTCCTAAATCAGATCTCAAATGAAGCCCCAAATCAAACCAACGGCCGGAATCGAGGCCCGGTTCTCGACCGGGACCAACCCCACGGCTGGAGTTCTTCTTTGGTACTACCGGCCCGAAATTCTCGCACGAATAATGTATTTCAGGCTTGGGCAGATGACATGCTCATTACTTCTTTCGAGAGCCGGAGCCTCTATCGTTTGGCATTCCGCCAAGACGCGACAAGAGAACACGGCTTTCGACTCGAATTTCGCGAGCAATTGTTCAAAAATCATTCAGGGCCCCTCCGTTGGGTTGGTCTGGGTCCGGACGGTGCCATTTACCTTCTGACCAACAGTTCCCAGGCCAACGTATCCCGGACCAATGGCGGAAAAATGTTGCGACTGCGTCCCCAAAGCCCCATGTACCCGGAAGAAGCCCCTGCACCCGGAAGAAAAAAAATCCCGACAATCAGAGACCTGAGGAAATAATATGAATAAAAAAGTCTTCGCCTGCGACATGGACGGAACCCTCCTGGATTCGTCAGGTCGAATTTCTCCGGCCAATAAACAGGCCCTGGAACTGCTCCGCCAAATTGGCTATGCAGTTTTGTTGGTCTCGGGCCGCCACCCAATGCTGATGCTAAAATCTTACCGGGAACTGGGTTTGTCCGGACCCGTAATCGGTTGCAATGGTGCTTTTATCTACCTGCCACAGGATTCGGCACAAGGCCAACAAAGAGAACCACCTAAAAAGCCGGCAAACCCGGCCGAACAGAATCATTTTGAAGCTTTACCCACCGGTTTGGTGAGCCAATTGGTGGAGCTGGCCCGACCCTACCCGCTGGATGTTGTCCTCGACTGCGACTGCGGTCTGATTAAATTGCGGGACCAATTTTCTGCCTTTGAGAATTACCCGGCTTCGCCGCCTTTTGAAATCCGCCAACAGTCGGATTACCGGTTACCGGAAGAAAGAGACAGAGACGGGAACGAAACCGGAAAAAAGATAAGGGTCTGCAAGGTAGTCTTTGCCGCCGAAGGCGCAGGCTACCAAGCAAAAAAACACACAGAAAACCGAGAAGAAAAAGAGATTCAAAGTCGGAAACATCGCGCCTTGCTGGAGCAACTCCAACAGCGGGTTCTCGAATTTGGCGGCCTGTATCCGGTATTTCCCGAATACTTATTTCTGGATATTGTCGACCGAAATATCAATAAGCTGGTCGGGGTACAGCGCGTGGCCCAACAGACAAAGCATCTCATTGCCATTGGCGATGGCGAAAACGATATTCCGTTACTCCAAGCCGCCAACTTCAGCATTGCCATGGGCAACGCCCCGGACAAGGTTAAGCAGTTGGCACATCACGTCACCACCCACCACGATGATGACGGTCTGGCCCGAGCGGTAGAATATTTGGAAAACAACGGGCTGCTTTTATTTTAAATCTGGGGTTTCCGGTGCCTCCTACCGGTTTCACCCTACGGCAAAGCAAACGGATGAAACAAAGCAGACAAAAGAATCCAAAATAGGATCGGGTGCCGGTGGGTTTTGTCGAACTTCAATTATATTTAGCTTGGTCGGGGTTGCTATGCAGCGATTGCCGGCTTCTGCCACCGGGATGGCCGTAATTACTATTTTTCGTTTGATCTTTTCGTCTAACCTTATGAACCTAAGACTTACTCAAAAAACAGACTTGGACCCAATCCGGAAGGTGATTGAAACTGCGTTTTCTGATGAAGAGGACAAAGTCATCGTTAACCTTGTTGCGGACCTCTTATCAGAAACCACCACTCCGCCAATAAAATCTCTGGTGACGGAGATTGATGGTGAAGTGGTTGGTTATGTCTCCTACAGTCCGATATTTTCGCATCGAGATGCCGGAATCACCGGATACATTCTTGCTCCACTTGCTGTTTCACCTTATCACCGGAAGAAAGGTCTGGGCTCAAAACTCATAGATGAAGGGAAACGGATGCTGTCGGAAGACGGTATTGATATTCTGTTGGTATACGGTGACCCAAATTACTATGGACGGTTTGGCTTCAGGAAAGAAACCGCTCATTCATTTGTGCCGCCGTATCCATTAAGATATCCCTTTGGATGGTTGGGTGTGTTGCTAAGTGACATCGTTGTTGGCGAAATACCAATGAAGTTTGATTGCGTTACATCGCTGCATAAACCGGAACTATGGTGAAATCATATTTCACTGTTACGAAGGCAGGCCTCTAAAACTCCTCACATTTTCACCGACAAATGCGTCCGGTCAAAACAAAGATCTCAGTTCCGGACTGCCTGTTGCCGGGCGGCGCAAGTACAAAAGAAAAGGAAAAGACCGGATTTCGTTCGAGTGTGATGTTCTGTTTGTCCTTATCGATTTGCTTTGTACCCTTGTAGGAAACCTTGTACGAACTTTTGTAAAACTCTTCCAAACCCAAACTCAGACTGGGTTCTGTCCCGAGAGAGATGTTCTGAGGCGGCGGTAAAGAACGGGCTAGGATGCCTGACCAACAGCCCTCGGGAATGGAATCACGTCGCGGATATTCTTCATTCCGGTGACATATTGTACAATACGCTCAAAACCCAAACCAAAGCCGCTGTGCGGTGTCCCGCCAAAGCGGCGCAGATCCAGATACCATTGGTAATGCTCCGGATCCATGCCGTCAGCCAACATTCGGGCCTTCAGTTTCTCGTAATCGTCCTCCCGCTGCGAGCCACCAATAATCTCTCCCAAACGCGGCACCAACACATCCATACCACGGACGGTTTTCCCATCCTCATTCTGCTTCATGTAAAAGGCCTTGCCCTCTGCCGGATAATTGTAAACAATCACCGGCTGTCGGAAGTGCTCCTCCGTCAACCAGCGTTCATGCTCGGTCTGTAAGCCATCCTCCCAAGCCACGCGATAGTCAAACTTTTTGCCCCCTTGGACGGCTCCTTCCAACAAAGCAATGGCCTCCGTGTAGCTGATGCGCACAAAGTGTTCGCTTTCCGTCACACTTTGCAGAGAGCGCAACAATTCCGGCTCAATCCACTTGTTTAGCAATTCCAACTCTTCGGCACAATGCCGCAAAGTACCGCCAATCAAATGGCGAACCAAGGCTTCGGCCAAATCCATCAGACCATCCAGCTCCAGAAATGCCACTTCCGGCTCAATCATCCAAAACTCGGCCAAGTGGCGAGAAGTATTGGACTCCTCTGCGCGGAAAGTTGGGCCAAAGGTATAAACACGGCCATGCGAATGGGCGTAGACCTCGCCTTCCATCTGGCCGGATACCGTCAAAAAAGCCTCCTGCCCAAAGAAATATTTCCGTTTTTTCCCCGTAGATTTCTCCTCCGCAGATTTTTCCCCCAAGCTCTCTCCACCACGGCCCTCGTCCAGGCAGCCTGAGGATTCGACCCGGAACATTTCCCCGGCCCCCTCCGCATCAGAAACGGTAATAATCGGGGTGTGAATGTAATAAAAGCCATGCTGCTGGAAAAATTCATGGACCAGCATACTCAGTCGGTTTCGCAGCCGCATCACCGCACCAATACTATTGCTGCGACCGCGCAAATGGCTAATTTCGCGCAGGAATTCAAAACTGTGGCGTTTTTTCTGCAAAGGATAAGTATCTTGGGGTGCGGCACCCAACAGTTCAATTCCGCTCGCCTGGATCTCCACGGCCTGAAGATTGCCCTGACTGGCTACCAACCTGCCCTTCACGCGCAACGAGGCTCCATTACTGATTTGGTTAATCCCGTTGATTTGGTCCGTTTGGGCGAAAGCCGGGCTGGCCTTCCGGCACTCTTCATCCACCACAACCTGGATACCGCTGACGCAGGAGCCATCATTGAGGTTCAAAAAGCTGATATTTTTGGAATCGCGGCAGCTGCGTACCCAAGCATGCAGCTCAACCTCTTGCCCCTTTGCCTCGGCGGCCAAAATTTCTTTGACAGTTGCGGGCATAGTAAAGATCATATTCTCTTCCTTTGTAAAATCATTTCATGTCGGCAGGGATTGTAGCAGAGAGGCCCCTGCTTGTCTCTATTCACCTGCTGTCCCTTGCTACCGACCATATTGAATCGAATCCACAGTCCCAACTTCCTACGCCGGACGGGGGCCTTATCCCGACACAAGAAATAAGAGAATTCATCGGAGAGACAGGAGAAAGTCTGGCGGTAGTTCGCAGGGAAAGTCCGCTGGCCGGGCCGAAAAATTCAAGCGGATTCACGTACCACAATTGGAACCTAACCTGCCGGCAAACCCGGGCACGACCGGTGTGATCATCCCCTCACGCTAACCAGAATCTCCACTAGATTCAGTGGAACTCCCGTCTTCTGGCTGATGATCCGGGCATCTAAGCCCATATCCGCATACTGTTCAATCTCAGAGCGCAACGCGGGCTCCGGCAATCTTGTTTGCCACCGTGTCTCCTGCACATCCTGCTCCGTCCGTGCTTGCTTCGGCTCTTGCTCCAGCTCTGGCTCGGGTGCTTGTTCCGACTCTGCCGCCGGAAATTCGGCGGGCTTAGTTGCATCGGCTGATCCGGCCTCGCTCCGTACCGCAAACGTTGCCACAAGCTCTGCCAATTCAGCATAGTTCCGTCTGTCTTCGGACAGATCCCTCTCCAATCTTTGCTGCCGCTCTGCAAAGTCTCTCTGCCAATGTTCCGATTCCAGTCGGGCACCATGTAGCAATTCCCCCTCCACCTTCGCACTCAGCGACCGAAACAGTTCCATGCCAAAACGTTCTTTGTTCTTACTCAGTTGCTCCTCCAAATTCAGTACCCTCAGCCGGAAGCTCTCCAGAGCACCTTCGCCATCCTGCTTTAATTCGCGCAGGCGCAGTTGTTGTTGCTCCATGTTATAATTCTGTTTCCCAAGCTCTTCGGCCTTCCGCTCCCATTCTTGTTGCAACCGCTCCTGCTCCGGCAACAACTCATTCAACCGTCTTATACGGTCTTCAATTACCTCCGTAATCTCTCCACCGCTGCGATTGACATCCATGACCAACTGTTGCAGCTCTTTCTCCAAGTGCCGTACATACGATACTTTGCCCAACTCGCGCCGAATATAAAGACGAAAAAAGAAAAACAGGCTGACCAGAAAGCTCAAATTTATCAGCACCAGAACGTAAATGGTGGTAAGCATCAAAATACTACACTTATATCAAAGCCAAAACGCACCGCAATTCTCAGGCCAATAGGGTCAATTTCGCTGGTAAAATTCGGCTCAAAAAACAAATTACCGTTATTTAAGTACTCGGAGAACCCATTATCTGTGCTGCGTAAACTGGATACAGTACCGGAAGTCGGCAGATAACTGCCCAGACTTAGTACGAAGTGCGGGGCAAAGCCCAAATTTAGCACCTGTCGCCCGGTTCCGGAATAGAAGCTAACGACAAAGCGATAAGCAAACGGTACTTCCAGGGAGACTTGGATAATTGCAGCATTCCCGGAGTTCGGTGCGAGAATCAACCCCGAACGCAGGTCCAAACCAACATCAAGCCCTTTCAACTGAGTAGTTTCAATAAAAAAATGCAGGCCCAGACGCAGCAAGATTGCGGTAAGCTGATAAGCCGGGTTCTGTCCCTGTCCTTGGGACAGGATCGAAAGATTGGTACCTGCATTGTAGATATCCAATCCGAAGCGGAAGGCTTTACCGGAACCGATCATTCCCAGCCAGCCAAAACTAAAAAAACCACCGACGGCCGTGGCCAAAGGCTCAAAATACAGGTGGTTCAGATACAGGTATTCCTGCTGTCTCGGTGGCCTCGGGGGGCTGGGCAGATTTGATTCGGGGTAGTTTGGGTAGGGCGGAACCGGACCGCTTGGCTCGATCTTCCGGTTCGGATCGGCGGGGTCCCGATCTTCCGGAGTATCGGGGAGCCTTTCCGGCCTGCCAAAATCTTCGGACTCGGGAGCGTCCGGATACGGGTTGCGCAAAGTGCGCCGGAACGGTTGCTCCTCTCCCCTCAGCAGTGCCGGACCCAGACTTCCCAGCCAGATAAATAAACAGACCAGCAAACCCAACCTCCGAAAGGGAAGCTGCGGTACCTTTCTTTTCAAAAGGACCTTTCGGGAGGATCGTTGTTCATTCCGGAATGGACATCCGCGAGAACCTCCGAAGAGCGATCCGGCAGAAAATAGAGCAAAGTGATGCAAGGCATTTCTGCAAAATGACAGTTTGGACATGTCCGAATTGGGCTCCTATTAAGCTTCTGTCAGGCTCTTTTGTCAGGCTCTTGTCAGATTCCTACGGGGGGTTGGACCTATGACAGTTGATCAATACGGGAGTCATTGCCACTTTGTTCGTCGGGTTCTTTTCCTTTACCGGATTCTTCGGACGGCTTTCCACAATATTCTCCGAAAGACTCCTTCCGGAAAAAAGAGCGGAGAAACAACAGGCTCGTCTTCCAAAAGATGTAGAAATCCAGACCCAAAGTCCAATTTCTGCGGTAGTATAAATCAAGACTGACCCACTCGTGGAAACCCATGTGGTCACGATCGTGCAACTGGGGCAGACAGGTGATGCCCTGCATACATTCCAGACGCATAAAATCTCTTTTTACATAGTGTTTAACCTCTTCCTCCAGATGAGGCCGGGGGCCAATAATGCTCAGATGCCCCAGCAGCACATTGGCAAATTGGGGAAATTCATCCAGGCTGGTACGCCGTAAGAATTGGCCAATGCGTGTCACCCTCGGGTCGTTCCTAATTTTGAACAAAGGGCCATCGCCATCGCGCTCATTCCGGCCCAACAGCTCATCCTTGGCCTGTTCCGCATTTTTGTGCATCGAACGGAATTTGAAAAACGGAATGATCTGCCCGTCCTTACCTACCCGTTTACTGACATAGAACACCGGCCCAAAATCAGAGAGGAAGATCAACAAGCTGATCAACAGCCCCAAGGGCAGGAACAACAACAACACACTGAACGATACTCCAATGTCAAACAGACGTTTGATCGTAATATTGAAAAGATCATCCCGATTTGTAGTTGTATGATCTACAATCGGGATATAGGAGAAGACCTTCGTCCAGTGCCGGGTATCGGGCAGGGACGACAGGTCAGGCACTATATAATAACCAATAGCATGTTCGTCACAGGCCCTCGTGATTTGCTGCAACACTTCTTCGGAAAGCTTCGGCCCGAGGAAAATCACAAGTTCTCCGATATGGTGCCTGTAAATGACATCCATAAAGTCGTCGTAGTATTCCGGTTTCGGGTCACCCCGATACGCATGATCGGGGTCCCAAGTTGGCCGATTATCCCAGATCCAAACCTGTTCTTTATCCTTATCTTTGCTGAGCCTGTCCGACCCCGCCGGTTTCTCCAGTCTGCTCAGAGTGCCACAAAATTCTTTTGTTCCACCCATATCCTGAAAGAATTTGTCCACACGGAAGCGGCCGCTCGAACGCCCGACCAGCATCACCTTTTTGTGAAAATAGCCATGCAGGGAGAGACTTTTGAGCCACAGGAAGTAGAGCAGGTGCATTCCGAACAGAGTCACAATGCCAAAACCAAAGAAAATTATGGCCTTCCAGGCGGCCAGCTCAAAATCTCTGACGACGACAGATTCTATGGCGATAACGCAAGCGACAGCTAAGGTGGCAATTCCCAGATTTTTGCCCACAATTAAAGTGGTGACTTTGAGGTAAGAATGCACTCCGTGGGCGTAAAGCTCCGTCCACATCAGGGTGAAGTAGACGGCCAAAAATACACCAAGAAAAGACACATACATGGGCACGGCGTTCAAGGCTGCATCAAAGTAACTACGGTAGACACCGAGAGCCCGATAATAAGCCAATATCAGCAGCACGGACTGGACACTGATGTTGACCGTAAAGTGTATGTATTTTTTCATAGGAAGATCCCGTCACGCCCGGATGACATCAAGGAACACAGTACAGAGACTTCATAAATAATGGATTAGAAAACGTCGCTAGACGCTAAAAATATGGCCCGCACGTTTCATACGTCGTCGTGAGGCACGAATTTCATCACCGTAATCGGTAAAAATATCATCCAAAATATTCTTTAGGGCCTCTAAACTAAAGGCTTTCTCTGCCACCTTACAATTGTGGTCGACAATAGTCTTCTTCAGCTCCGGATTGCATAAAATCCTCTCCAAGTCTTCCAACGCCTGGTCCGGAATAATCAGGTTTCCACTTTCGTCATAGCGATCGACAATCTCCACACCGCGCGGACCGATAGTACGGATATCGGTCTTATAGACCAAATAGGTGCTGACGACAGTTAGCAGACGGGCCGCCCAAGCTTCCAACAACGCGTTACCAAAACCTTCCCAGACCGGCAGGTAGGTGGCAAAATCGGCATTGACCAGCACATCACGGTTCGTGTAGATCTTGCGGCCTTGGGCATCTGTGCCCCGCACAGCTTCCACCCGACCGGCCATAACTTCCATCCTGATGCCATGGCTTTTGGCCAGAGATTCAACCTGCGGCAGGTAGCCCTCTCCTTCGTCGCCGGCATACAGTGAAATGATAAAACGAACCTTACCTTGGTATTTGGGGAACCTTTGCACAAAGGCACTCAGAAAACGAATGGAATCTTCAATTTTTTTGCGCGGCACGATGCGAGTCGGCTGTAACACAAACAACTCATCGTCCTTAATGCCAAAACTCTGACGCAAGTCACTATTATACTCGTCTTTCAGTGGAGGATTCGAAAAATCTTCACAATTGGGCACAATAGTGGCGGTGATGCGTTTAAACGTGAACAGAACATGTTCGGCATAAGAAGAAATGACCGCATGGTCAATGCCGGGTGCATTGGGTGGCATTACCTTGTTAAGAAGTTCGGCAATGTGGTTATTGTAGAATCGACTGCGCTCCCACCAGAAATCGTGATGATGGAACAGGCAGGCCATGTTCCGTTCCGTTGCTATAGTGTAAATGGCCACACCCGCCAAGATGGACATCGGCATGGCATTGGTGTTTTCCCCAACCATCACATCAATATTGCGCTCAAAGAAAAAGCTCTGAAGTTTGTTGGCGACATCGACTCCTTCTTTCCAAATGCGGCTCATCAATTGGTGTTGAGTCTGTTCGTCCATCGGAGCCGAGAGTCTGTTACTGGTGATATACGGGAAGGCCAAATCTCCAATTTCCTTCTGTGTTTGGGTGCCAAAACCAATTTCCGGGACCAAAAAGTGATTCTCTTCGGCTACATTTTCCACCGGGTTGGGGAACTCTCCCCCAATCACAAATATCTCATGACCAAGCTCTTGGAGTACTTTGATCCATTTGTCCACTTCCAGAGACACACCGTCAACATCTCCCAACTTACCCGCAATAAAAGCAATACGATACTGATCTCTCATTTTCATCAAAGACTCCTTTGTCCGGACACCCTAGCAAAAAGTCCGGTTCTGCGCAATAAAATTCTGTCACCCAAGCGGCCTCAATCCTGTTTCGTACTTGTCCCGGTACTTGGCACATCTTCGCATTCCACACGATCAGACTTGCCCCTCTCTTATCATTCGGATACATTGGGTCATCGTTTCTTATTTTCAGCGGTCTGCCGTGATTTCTGCCATAACGGTTTCGGAATCCGGGATGTCCTGCCGTTTAGCGGTATGATGTCAAGCGAGATAAGAAAAGAAAAGGAGACTACATGAAAGCCAAAATCCTACTTTTTACTCTGTTGCTAATCGCCCCGCGCGCCTTTGCCCAAAGAGTGCCGATAGACCTGAACATTCAATTGGGGGTCAATACCACTTTATCGAGTTTGACCGACTATGCCGAAAATATGAAAAAGCTTTCCGAAGGGGCGATATCTTTGGACGCAGCCTATAAGAGGGGCAGTGGCAGTTTTACCGACCTTGCCGCCGCCGGAGCGGACTTGAACAAAGTAATTCAGGGTTACAACGGTGCCGCGTCTGCTTTCACCGAGGCCTTGGCCAACACCCGCTTTGGCTTCGGGCTCCAGTTCGGTTTCAAGCCCCTCAATACCAAGGTTATCACCTTGGCTTTAGGGGCCAGTAGCGGTCTGCGAATGGGCTTACTGGAGAATGTGGTGTTTGCGGACCAAGGCACGATGATCATGTTTGATGTGCCCATACACGCCTACGTTGCCCTGGAGTTTCTCGATTTTCTGCGCTTTGATGGCTTGCTTGGTGTCGTTCTTTCGGCCAGTTCTCAAGACCTCCAGGACTTCACGGCCAAACCTCTGGAAGGTGCGGCAAAAGGTGCCCAGCTTCTCGACAGTGCATTCAATGCCCCAAAGTTTGATATGTTGCTGCGTACCTCTCTTTCCATGTTTTATCTCGAACTCAACGGCTCCATCAATCTCGAAAAACCCACAGAGTTCTCCCTCTTCCGCGTCGGAGTGGGAGTGAACCTGAAAGTCGCTTCACTGCTGCAAAAATAGACTGTTATACCGCCTCTTTTCGGGGCGGTTTTTTTGACAGCAACTTTCCCGGACTACAAAACGGGGACGGAAGGGATTCCTATGCAAAAAGCTCCGATCATCATTGGGCACAGGGGGGCCATGGGGCACTACCCCGAAAACACCCTGCCCTCTTTTGAGGCGGCCTTTCTACAGGGTTGTGACGGTATTGAGTTTGACGTGCAGCAGAGCTCAGACGGCCAAATTCTGGTATTCCATGACTGGGAACTGGAACGCTGCACAGACGGCCAAAGCCTGCTGCGGGAAAAGACGGCCGCCGAACTGCGCCGTCTGGACGCAGGCTCTTGGTACGATGCTTCTTTTCTCGGGACGCAAATCCCTACTTTGAAAGAAGTATTAGACCTCGTGTCCCGACAGGACACAGAGAAACTGGTCAATATAGAAATCAAGGAACTGTTTTCAGAGCAGCGGGGCACTGTCGAAAAGATTGTCGCCATTGTGCGGAGCCAAAGCACAGAACAACAGCAAAACATCGTGATTTCCTCGTTTAGCCACAACCTGTTGGCCCAACTCCATCGGCTGGCCCCGGAAATCAAGATTGGACTACTGGTCGGCGATACTTTGGAGCGGCTGCCCGGATACATCGAGCAACTGAGCTTCCCCGTCTTTAGCTACCATCCCTACATCTCCCTGCTAAGGGAAGAAGACGTGCGGTGGGTGCGAACGCAAGGCATCAAAATATACCCCTGGACAGTCAATTCCAAGTACCAACTGGAAACCTGCCTGAGACTCGGCGTGGACGGGATTATGAGCAACTACCCGGACATCATAAACAAGGTCTGATCCGCAACACACACCAATGACCCCGGACAAATCAAGGTCGCAAAGACAAAAAAGTACGGTAGCTTGGTGAAGACCCCAAACCGGATTTCGTTTTTTGTGCCGGGCGAATGCCTCAGCGCAGGCCTCTCGGTACAGCGCGCATTGATACAGTGACCCGGATGCGAAAATACAGCCAAGAAACTCTGTGAGATTTATTCTCTAGACTCTCTGACAGGTCCCCGGTTCTAAACTCAGGGCAGAAAATTCAGGCGAGAGATGAAAAACCGGAAAGCCACCGGAAAATGGCAGAAACTCTGTCCTTCAGGAATCTTTTTCAGGAGTCTTTCCAGGAACCCTTCCCCATGCCCACACTCAACTGGATTGGTAAAGAACAAGTCGTCACCCATCACGGCGAAGTCCCATTCCGCAAGCTGGAACATTGTTATCGTTTTTGTGCAGACTCAAAATCGACCTTAAAACAAGGCCCGAAACAAGGCGCAGAACAAAACAGGGAACAAACCCCAAGACAAACTTTAGACCGAAATGAAACCCCTGACGAGGAGGGTGACGAGGGCGGCAATATGATTATCCACGGCGATAATCTGGGAGCTCTCAAGGCCTTGCTGCCTTTATACGAAGGCAAAATTCAGTGTATATATATAGACCCACCCTACAATACCGGCAACGAAAGCTGGGTCTACAACGACAACGTCAATCACCCCAAGATCAAGAATTGGCTGGGCAGCGTAGTAGGCAAAGAAGGGGAAGATCTCTCCCGCCACGATAAATGGCTGTGCATGATGTACCCCAGGCTTGTGCTCTTACGCCAGCTGCTGGCCGCAGACGGGGCTATTTTTATTTCCATCGATGATAACGAAGCATTCAACCTAAAATTAATGCTGGATGAAATCTTTGGAGTGCTGAACTATCAGGCAAATCTCATATGGAAAAGCAGACAAATTGCGGACAGCAGAAATAAAACGATGATCTCAAAAGACCATGAATATATTTATGTATACAGCAAGTCAGATCTATTTTCATTGAGAGGCAAAGCTTCGGACAAATCCAAATATTCAAATCCGGACAATGATGAACGTGGCCCTTGGATGAGTAGCAGTCTATTGGGTTTGGCCAGTGCTGAGCAAAGACCCAACCTGCATTATGAGATTCAAGACTCTCTAACAAATAACACGTACCCCTGCCCTCCCAACACCGGTTGGCGTTATTCACGGGATACAATGCGAAAGAAAATAGAAGAAAAAAGGATATTTTTCCCCAACAAGCCGGGGGGCCGGCCTCGTGAAAAGAAATTTCTCCGTGAGTTATCCAGTGAATACACTGGTTTTTCAACTATTTTAGATTCGGATATCGGTTTTACTCTGCACGGGACCCGCTCTGTCCGCGAAATCATGCCGGAGGCAAATTTCGCTTTTCCAAAACCGCATGAATTAGTGGCAGCTTTATTACAACAGGCAACCACCAAAGACTCCATCGTCCTGGATTCTTTCGCCGGTTCCGGCACCACTGCCCACGCGGTGTTGAAGCTGAACAGGGAAGACGGCGGAAACAGGAAATTTATTCTGGTTGAGCTGGAAGACTATGCCGAAAGCATCACCGCCGAACGTGTGCGCCGCGTGGCCACCGGCTACGGACAGGACGACAAAACCGTGCCGGGCACGGGCGGCAGCTTTAGTTTCTACCGACTCGGGCCGGCCCTCTGCCACAATGAGACGGGAAACGGGAAACGGAAAAAAGTCGGGGTGGAGGGACTCGAACCCCCGATCTTCTGCTCCCAAAGCAGACGCCTTAGCCACTAGGCTACACCCCGAATAAGTCGCAGCATCCTACCGGTTTTCCGGCCTTTGTCAATAAGCCCTCAATAAGCCCCGGAAGCCCCGGCCCTGCAAACTTGGCATTCAATACCTGTCAGAAAATAACGATGCCTGCAATGCCTGCAATGCCAAGCTGAACTGCAAATTTTTCCTGCCGATAAACCCGCAGCAAAAGAGATGCCTCCACAGAGAAAAACAGACTAAGGCGTGTCCGCGCGGTACTCGTTCTCCTGCAAGACTCTATTCTTCAACTGCTCCGCGTGTTCACGCACCTCTTGAGAAATGGCCACCGCTCCGGCCCACTCGTAGAAACCGGCCGCCTCGTTCGGACGCTCCAACCCGTATGCGGCCCGGGCCCGCATGAACAGGGCATTGATGTCCTTACTCCCGGCTATATTGCCCAACTCCTTGGCTTGACGCTGTGCCTCGCGCAGCGTCCGGGCCTTCTTTCGCCGACCGGGATCCTCTCCCCGTGCCTGAGCCGCCTGTTTGCGAATGTTGCGCCCGGCAATATAGCGGTCCAACAGCCGGGCAGCTTCCTCAAAGTCCTGTTCTTCAAACAATTTGAGCACCGACAGCCCATAGAGGGAATCTGTGTAATCCGGTTTAATCTCCAAAGAACGTTCATAATCCCACTCGGCCTGTCCCTGGTACACAATGCGCTCATCACCGTCAATACTATTCTTCATCAACCAGCCGGAACACAATGCGCGATAATAAAATAATGTAGCATTATTACCCTCAAACTCAATGGCCTTATCCAAATAACGCCGTGCCTCCCGGTACATACCGTGGTTCATAAAGATTAAGGCTATCGCCTGGCTGCGGTTCGCATAGCGGGCCCGCTGCAATAACGGCTTTTGGATGTCCTTACTCAAAACCTTCAATTCTTTGGCCAGAGCTTTCAGACGCTGTTCCTGAGACTTGCTCAACCCCTTCTCACGCAACATTGCCACCGGGTTCTGCTCTTCGATGCTCAACAACTGCTCTTCCGGGCGCACGGGCCCGTCAAAAGCGTTCCGGCCGGAACAGGACAGCAGCAAAATCGACAGCAGTACCCAAAATCCCAAGCTCTTCCGCCCAAGCCCGCCTTTGGACCTGTTTGCCCTTTCACCGACTTCCATTTCCTGTCTTGTCACCAATACTTCTCCCGGAACCTAGCGGCCCAACTTTTCGTGTTCTCGGGCCAAATCAGCCGTCTGCAAATGCGTGTAAACTTGGGTCGTCACCAAGCTGCTGTGCCCCAACATCTCCTGCACAGACCGCAGATCTGCCCCTCCCAACAACAAATGAGTGGCAAACGAATGGCGTAGGGTATGCACTTTGCACTCCAAGCCCAGCAACGCAGCATATTCTTTAAAACGCTTCCACAGACCTTTACGGCTCAAGGCCCCACCCTTTTGGTTGACAAACAAGGAGCTTCCCAACATTGGCCGGCCTCCCCCACCAAAACGAGGGCGAGCCTCCGTCAGGTATTTCTTGAGCCAGTGGGCCGCTTCTTCTCCCAAGGGTACTAACCGTTCTTTATCGCGCTTGCCCACCACTCTCAACAGACCTTCTTCAAAGTACAGATTCCCGCGCTCCAAGGCTATAACTTCTGAAACACGTAAGCCACAACTATAAATTAGTTCCAGTATGGCACGGTCGCGCAAACATCCTGCCACCTGCAATTCCATCCTCCGACTGCCGGGTTGGGCACTCGTGCCTCCACTCGTGCCTCCACCACAGCCTCTCTCTACTTCTTTTGTCAAAGGATGCAGTACCACATCCAGCAAACTCTCCACTTCTTCCACGCTCAACACAACCGGCAATCGCTCCCGGCTCCGGGGTCGATCCAGCAGCTCAAAAGGCTGGTCTAAGCGCAGGCCGGAAAATTGCAGGTAACGAAACAGGGCGTTCAGGCAACTATTCACTTTGAGCAGACTGCGAGGTGCCAATTCGGTCGAACGCATCTGTAAGTATTCTTCCAGCTCCGTGTAGCCTATTACACAGAGGTCTCGCTCGCCCAGAAAAGCACAGAGTTTACCGGCCTCAAAGCAATACACCTCGATACTGGCCTTGCTCAAACCCTTTTCCAAAGTCAGATAGTTACTGTACAGTGAAAGTATGTGACCGTTTTTGGTATTTTCGTCCGACAACTCGAGCATCCTCAGTTTCTGAGTTTACCATAATTTCGGATAAAATAAGAGCGGGCAGCACACTTTCAGTGCCGCCCGCTCTCATTATTTGCCGAATTTGTGGATGTCGATGTGGACCCTTAACGCTTGTTGCGCTGCTTGCGGCGCAGCAATGTCGGAACGTACAAATCCTCGTTTTGCCCCGGCGGTAACTGCGGCTCCGCCCGCTTCCGGCCAAAACCACGGCCGTTTGGTCCCGTCAGCTCCGCAGATTCCATTGCATTCCCGGACCCGCCTTCACCGGGCCCCGCATGTCCCGGGTGCCCCGTCTGCCCCCTATGCGGTGCAAACCCTTCCGTTTGGGCCTCCAAGCTGTTCCGGGGAGAGTCCCTCCGACCTGCGCCGGAACCCTCGGAAAACAGCAACTGCAACTCCGTATTGCTGACCTGATCCAGCCGTTCCTCTGCCAAACGGTTGTCCTCATCTCCCATCTGATAGACCACCCGATCCGGGACTTCAACCGGCGCGGCGGCCGCCTGCGGCTGGCTTTGCTGCAAGGCCTGGCGCATCTGAGCCGCCTGCCCGGCCGTCATATTGACAGCACCCGGAGATGCCTGGTGGCGGACACCGTTACCGTAAGCCGCCCTCCCCGTTCCCGTCACGTTCATCGAATTGCCGGCAGAACCGCGCCGGGTGGCGGGAACACCGGATTGAGTACCCGACAGCGGCGTTGATAACGGTGCTTGTAATGGACTTTGCAGACCGGCTCCCTGATTCGGAAAACGCCTTTGGCCCGAATGGGAACCCTGATGGGGACTAAGCTCAGAATTGGGACGGGAGCCTGAGTGGCCAAAATGATCCGGGCCGCCCGAGCCTGTCGGCACGCGACTATCTCCGCCACGGAGCCCTGCCCGATGATACCCGGCTCCGGCCTGAGCCTGAATTTGAGCTTCGATCTCTCCGTCTGACTCCGGCCCCTGGAGAAAACCGGTGGCAATCACAGTGACCTTAATTTCATCTTTCTTCTGATTATCAATGGCAATACCCGAGATTACAATAGCATTATCTGTATCCACATAGGCATTGATCTCGTTCATGATGCAGCTGTATTCTTCCAGGCTAAACGATTCATCGGCCGTAATTTGTACCAGAAGACCTGTGGCACCCTTCATCTGTGCCCCGCTAAGCAGTGGGTTTTCCAAAGCCTGAAAAGTCGCATCCTGCGCCCGTTGAGGCCCTGTGGCAACGCCAATGCCCATCAGGGCTTCGCCACCATCACGCATCACGGTGCAGACATCGTTGAAATCCACATTGATGTCGCCGGGCTGGGTAATCAAGTCGGCAATACCCTTGATCCCCATCCGCAGTACCTCGTCCGCATTCAGGAAAGCCTGACGTACCGATGTACCCGGGTCCAGAATGTCGAGCAACAACTGGTTAGGAATGACAATCAAAGTGTCGACTTCCTTGCGCAGATCATTCACACCCTGCAAAGCCAATTGGTATTTACGCTGCCCCTCAAAGTGAAACGGCATAGTCACCACAGCAACGCACAACTTGCCCAGATCTTTGGCTGCACGGGCAATTACCGGAGCGGCACCGGTACCGGTACCGCCGCCCATACCTGCCGTGACAAAGACCATATGGGCATCGGCGAGGAGATTTCGTATCTGCTCCTCATCTTCCTCCGCCGCTTCGCGTCCGATTTCCGGATTGCCGCCGGCCCCCAAACCGCCGGTGATCCGTTCCCCCAGCGGCAGCATTTGCGTTCTGGGCGATTGAAAACGCTCTAAAGCCTGTAAATCCGTATTCGCCATCACGAACTGTACACCTTCGAGACCATGCTCGATCATACGCTGTACAGCGTTACTCCCCCCCCCGCCAACGCCAATCACCTGAATTACAGTATGGTGGGAGCCGGATTCCCGGCTTACTAGCTCTAATTGCATTATTCCTCCAAGGTATAGCGAGGGCACCAAACCCGACCTGACCATCGCGGCATTTCCGCAAAGAACAGGACCGCAGCACCGAACGAAAAAACTAACTCCCCACCCACGAGTTACATCCGGTCTCCTGCCGCATACCCGGTTACACATCTGTGCACAACTTATCCACAGACAGATCCTCAGTGAACAAATTGTCGGAAAATAGGGTAAATAACTGAACCAATCTTGTAAAGATCATTACGAAATATTGCAACGAAAATTTTTAGGCCAGCTTGCGTTTAATCCAATCTATGAGGCTGCTCCACAGATTTCCCCGACCGGAAGCATTCCCGACACTTTGCGAACGCTTGTCACCGGTCTCGCGGCCCTCCCGATGCAGTAAACCCGCCAAACCGGGAGCGTTGTTTTTCGATTGTCGACTGTGTTCTTCTTCCAGCCAGTACATCGCCAGACCAAACAGCACGGTGTACTGCGGGCTCATCCAATTGGGCATCTGTACCGGATTTGGGTTTACAGAGAGTAACGGCTCATAAGGCAAGCCCAGCCGGGCCGGGCTTGCAAACACTTCTTCGGCCAGCTCACTTATACCCGAAAGCAGGGCCGACCCACCGACCAGCACAATACTCCGGACATATTCCCGGCTGATACCGCACTGTTCCAAACGGCCACAAATGATTTCAAACATCTCTTCCACACGGGCATTCAGCACCTCGCACAGTTCCATCTGTGTGATTTCCCGAGCCATCGAAGTGGGCCCGCCGGGGATGATAACCCGTTCGTCTCCGACAACAAAAGCCGACCAACAAAGGCCGTGCTCTAACTTCAACTGTTCGGCCACATCAAACGGAATCTCGAATATTTCGGCGACGTCACGCGTGATGTGATAGCCTCCCAGCCCGACACTTTCGGTAACCAGGGGCTGGCCTTCAAAAGAATACTGAAATGATGTGCTGCCATAGCCCATGACCAACAACAGACAACCCTGCTCCAGTTCCTCCCCGGTCAGGCTAATATAGCCGGATGCGATGCTGCTGTGCACAATTTCCACCGGGCGGTAGTTACCCCTGCTCGAAATTTCAATCAGGTTTTCGATGGCCTCGCGCAAGCAGGTGATGATATGTACTTCCACCTCCAGCCGGATGCCATTGCTGCCCAAGATGTCGCGGCGCACCACTTTGCCATCGAGCTTATAGCAACGCGGAATCTCGTGTAAACGCTCAAAATCCGCACTGAGACGCAGCTCCGCTGCGGAGTTTAGGGCACGGCTGATATCTTCTTCCGTGATGCAACGCGAGGAACTGTCGCGAGGGTCACTATAATTGCGAATGGATGTGGTTCCCGTGATGCCCCAGGAATTGTGACAATCCAACGTCACGCCGCTGTACACCAAGCTAATCTCCCGAATCGGGATTTGCACTTGGTGTTCCAGCAACTGTAGTACCTCGGCCAAAGTGCTATAGGCTTTCTCCACATTGACGACTTCGCCCTGCACCACGCCCCCGGAAGGCACCTCCGCCAGCCCAAACAGCTCGTAGTTTTGCTCTTCGGCATTCCAGCCCAGGCACATGGCCCGGCAGGACAAAGAGCCCAAATCCACTACACAGACATACATCAGAGAGCTTCTTCCGGCCCGGATTTGCCATTGCCGGACAGAACGGGGATTAATCGCCCGCTTGTGCCACCTTCCGGCCGGTAGACAATGCCGGTCGTGCGCATATCGAGATACGCCGTAGATTCGTTGCTGCGCCGCAGCACTTCCAGCGCAATCAATGCCGTTTCGATTATGTGCACGTCAATCTTCCCGCCGGTCTTGATGTAGCTGAGCTTGTCTTCCAGATAGATATCCGTTTCCAGATTCGCAACGTCCATTTGGACCCGCACTTCCGAAACCAGAGCGTACAGCTCCGGTCGCTCTCGCTGTAGCTTACCCAAAGCAGCAACCAAAAGATGCAGACGAGACGGCAGCCGACTATTCAAACTGTTGAGCGGATTTCTCCGGGAAAATTCCAAGCCGGACAAAACCGGAACATCATCATAACTGCCCAGCCCTATTTGAAACATTACGCCTTCCGCATCCACCAGAACGGGGACACTCTGCCAACGGTCTCCTCTCTCGGAGCCGGAATTTTTGCCCAAGTCCTGAGACGATGCTTCCGGTGGCGGTTCTAAAGACAATTTTTGGAGCATTACCAATACCGGTTTCCGGGACTTCAGCCATACTTTCAGGCGATCGGGAAAATCTTTGCTGATCCGAATATCTTCCACCAGGGCAAAACTGCGGGCGTGCCGCTCCAGTTCCGCCAAGTCGACACTATAGAAATTGCGCGAGCTGTGAAAGTCCAACAGTTCACGCACATCTTCATCACTGAGAGCCAAATCGCTGTCCAGCTCAATTTTGGTCACGGCCACTCTCGGAAAAATAAAGAAATAAAAACTGATTTCCAACAGTAGTATTAGTAACAAAGCAAAATTCATATACAAAAGATAATGGCGCGGGTTGTAGCTTCTCATACTTCCCCCCCGGCTCCCGGAACCCGGTAACGGTGATAATTTTCGGAACTCTTTGGGGCCGTTGCCATTGGGGCCGTTTTTTGTAGTCTCGGGCTCCGGACAGAAGCGCGGTACAGATGCCGACCTCTCTGTTGTTTGCGATGACCGGCGGACACATTGTCTCTCGACATCCCCCCTGTCGGCAAGGTATTCCCGGAACGGAGATTTCGGCTCGGCCGATTGAAACTGTTGATCAGGCCCAGAGTCACCATGTATGTCAAAGTGGAAGAACCACCCACCGAGAAAAAGGGCAGAGGCTGCCCGGTCACGGGCAGGATGCCGCAGCTTACCGAGAAATTGACAAGAGCTTGTATGAATATCAAACCCGTAAGGCCCGCTGTAGCATAGCGCACAAATACAATTCGGTTTCGGCGGGCCAAGCTGAAACCGACAATGGCAAACAACAGAAACAGGCAGAACACAAAGATGATGCCGACGAAACCGGCTTCTTCGCCCACTGCGGCCAGGGGGAAGTCCGTCATTTCAGCGGGAATCAGGTGCTTAGCCCGCCCCTGACCCAATCCGATGCCGAACAGAGAGCCTTCCCGCAAGGCATCGTAGACCCAGTTGATTTGCTCGCCCGAACCTTCGATCCATTCGTTGACCCGATTGATGCGAAACGTCTGGCCCAAAAACAACATGGCCACCACCGTGACAAACGACAATACCAACAAGGTGAGTCCCAAGGTAGCCCAGGAGCCGACCAGTACCACCATCGCCGAGGCCACGATTAGCAGCAGTACTGTGGTCGAGTAGTCTTTCTGCAAAATGACCAAAAGAGTAGTCAGTAATAAGTACAACAAAGGATACCACAGAACTTTGGGGTAGTAATCAATAAAATTTTGCCTGTCGATGCCGCTATCTTCCTGTAACCACTTCTGGTGCTTTAGTAAATCCATGCTAATACGACGGGCAAAATACAGTACAAGCATTAAACGCAAAGTCTCAGAAACCTGGAATGAGAGTCCCCACAAGCGAATCCAGCGCGGACTGCCATCGTTGGCCAATTGCAAACCCGGGATATGAGGCATGGCGTTTAAGACCAGAGCCAATACGGCAAAATACGGGATGCACTGCACAATAGTGCGGATCGGCACCAAGTACATCACCAGGCTGACGAAGAACCCGAGACTTAACCACATCAAGTGACGTTGGAGCATATAATTAGTAGAATTAGAGTACAGGAATGTGGCTCCGGAAAGTATCAACAAAACTTCCAGGGTCAACAGCAGCAGAAACGGTGAATACGACTGATCGGCGCGGAACTCTTCTGCCAGTTCGTACCAAACCAACTGCAAACTGTACCACAGGCCCCGGCCGGGCAGATCCGGCCTCGGGCTGTGAGCACCCCTGACACCTTGGGCACCTTGGGCCCCCCGGAGACCAACCCCGTCCGGTCTGCCGTCCGGCTCCGGAGCCGGAGCGGAGTTAGAGACGGAGCCAACCGCAGGACGACCGGACGGCCTGTACCTTTGCGCTTCCTGCAATTCGGGGCCTTTACCTGTCCGACCCTTTAGTTCTCTTCCGGATTCTCTTCTGTCAACCTGCATATTCTAAAGTCAGCAACAGCATCCGCACTAGCGTACCTTCAAAGCCAGCAGACCAATCAGGGCAAAAATTACACCCAGGATCCAAAAGCGGTTGACCACTTGATTTTCGTGCCAGCCCTTCAGCTCAAAATGGTGATGCAATGGTGCCATGCGGAACAGACGCTTGCCTCCCGTACATTTAAAATACAGCACCTGCAAAATTACCGAAAGCGTCTCCAGCACGAAAACCCCTCCGATAATCGGCAGCAGGATCTCTTTTTTCAGCAAAATTGCGATGGTGCCCAAGGCCCCACCATAGGCCAAACTACCCGTATCTCCCATCATAACCCGGGCCGGGTGAGAATTAAACCACAAAAAACCCAGTGAGGCCCCGAGCAGGGCCAAAATACCGATACTGAGTTCCGAAGCACCGGCGATGTGAGGCAGGAACAGGTACGAGGCAAAATCTGCACGTCCAATAACATAGGCAATCACCGCAAACGGTACCAGTGTGATCAACGTCAAACCGGTGGCCAAACCGTCCAAACCGTCCGTTAAGTTGACTGCATTGGAAGATGCCGTCAGCAAAAGGGTGACAAAGGCAATATAGGGGATACCGTTCCAGAAACCCAAGTCCAGTATCGGCTCTTTATAAAACGGGAAATAAATATAGGTGGTATATTCATTGCCGTTGTAGTAGACCAAGCAGCCGATACTAATGCCCAGCAGAAATTGACCGATCAGCTTAAAACGTGCCAACAAGCCATCGCTGTTTTTGCGCACGATCTTCAAATAGTCGTCCAGGAAACCCAGCAGCCCATAGCCGGCAATGGCAAGCAGCAAAATCCAGTTGTACAGCGAATGGACATCCAGCCACAGGGCCGAGGATACCAGCACGGACAGGATGATCAACAGGCCACCCATAGTCGGGGTGCCCGATTTCTTCAGGTGCGTTTTTGGGCCGTCACTGCGCACTTCCTGGCCAAATTTCATGATGCGCAACTTGTCTATCACCCAACGGCCCGGCAACAGCGCAATCAAAAAGCCGCAGACTGCTGCCATAGCGGAACGGAAAGAAATGTAGGTAAAAATGTTCGGCAGATTGTAGTGTTCAACAAAGTAGTCAAACAGACTCAGAATCATCCGGCCCTCCCCATGTCACAGCTTTCTGTCACAGCTTCCTGCAACATATCTGCGGAAGACTCGGTAAATATCATTTCGATGCCAAACCGGCATCGAGGCTTTCCGCCGGAAACAGGACGAAGCGGGATTTTCGACTCCGGAACTGTTCAGGGAAACTGTTCAATGCCGAACGGACATTCAGCAAAACTCCCGCAGGGGATTGTATTTGCCAAGCCGGCCTAAAGTAAGATCTTCTGTGCGATTTTTTCTAAATACATCGCACGGGCACCCTTGAGAACAAGCAGAGGTACGGACAGCGGCCCTTTGTCCCGACCGGCTCCCTTTTGAGCCACACAGGCGACCTGACGCAGTTGCCGTTCCACGGCCCGGGCCAACTCGGCCTCATCGGTCACGTAAGCGCAGCCGGTGCCGGCACACTGTTCCCGGGAACCTATCTCGTGTAAACCTCGGCTGCTTTGATCCGTCTCACCCGGATCGATCTCACCGGCTCCGGAGGAGCTCGGGGCTGCCTCTCTTTTCTGTAATTGTTGTAATTGGTGCCAAGCCGAATCCATTTCTTTGCCGTAGAGGAAGACGAAAATTGGGCTGACTTGGCCATGTTCCTCTTGCTGTTTCTGTTCTTGTTTCAAGGGGGCGCAAAACAAGGTTTGGAGCAGTTCGGCCACCTTACGGTGGCATTCTGCGCTGAAGGTTCCCAACTCCAGCATATCGGCCAGCACCAGAACACAAGGAGGTGCCAAACCATTTTGCCTCCAAGCTTGCAGCATTTGAATCAGAGCATACAACGATTCCGGGCTGGCGTTGTAGCAGTCCTGCAACAGCCGCACGGGCCGAGGCTCACCGGCCTCGGCCTGAGCCTCAGGCAGATGCCTCAGCAACAATTCGCCACGCCCGAACAGGGGCCGATAGTCCCGGGCACCCGCAAAAATCTCCGGGACACTAAGCCCCAAATTTTCCGCCACTGTCGCCGCCGCCCAAAACATTTGCCGGGTGTGCAGCCCCAACAGGGAGACATCACAATGCCATTCGCCCGAGCGGAAACGCAGCCCTTCCAAGCCGCGATCTTCGGCCGTATACCCTTTTTCCTGAGCCAGTTCGGCGGAGTAGAGCACTTCGCGACTGCCCGGCCTGATCTCCCGGCGCAGTGCGGCCAAAAAGCGATCTTCCGCCGGAAGAAAGGCCATAGGCGCAGGAGCGGTGCCGGATTCGGCACCCTCCGCCGGGTGCCGGAGACCGGGTTGCAATTGGGCGTAAATCCGGGCCTTTTCCCGGGCAAGTTCTGCCTGAGAGGAAAAACCGCCCAGGTGGGCCGAACCGATGCCTGTCAGCAAAGCCGCATTAGGCGAGGACAGGGAACAGAGCAGATCCATTTCGCCCGGATGGTCTATGCCCAATTCCAAAATCGCTATCTCGGTTTCCGGGGCAATGCCCAGAATGGTCAGAGCGCAACCTACCGGAGCATTCCGATTCCCGGCGGTGATATGGCAGCGGTAGCGGCGGCCCAACATCCGGCCCAGCAATTCCTTAGTGCCGGTCTTACCGTGGCTGCCGCTGAGGGCCACCACGAACAACCGGCTCAGGCTGAGCCGGTAGAACCGAGCCCAGGCAAACAGAGCCTCTTCTGTCGAACCGGTGACAGCAATGAAAGACGCTTCCGACCGGATGGCCCCTGTAGACCCAGTCGCGCTTGGCCGGCCCTGCCGGGCGAGCCAGTCCTGCGACACCAAAAAGTTGCGGCAGCCCTGCCCGTAGGCGGCCTCAATGTAGGCGTGCCCGTCCTGTTCTTCCCCTCTGCGGGCCACAAACAACAGATCTGCGGCCGCTTCGCGGGAGTCTGTCACCGCACCTCGCAGATATTCTGTCCGGCCCTCTTCTGCACCCGGCACCCGGCCACAAAGCTGCGGCTCAAAACCCTGCTCGCGCAAAAGTCTTGCGATCTCACCGAGGCTGTGGCGGGCCGCCGGCTCTGCCGAGGTCTGTCCGTGACTCATACTTGGACTCACAAACAATGCACCAGGCTAACCGGGCTAACCGGGCTACGGGGAGACATCTTCTTCGGGAACAACGATGCGCAGGACTTGGTCCGGGCTGATCTTGCCCAAGTTTGGGCCTTCTGACCGCACCAACTGCTCAATGGCGGTGGGTGCACCACTGCGCGCGATTTCGGCAATGACTTTTTGGTTTTCTTCCAGCAATTGATTTTGCTTGCGTTGCAAGCTGTTAATTGCCAGTTTTACTTGTGAGTATGTCTTACTCTGATGTACGTTGAGCATCATGCTCAGTGGTATCATAACAATGAACAGGCTCAGCCACTTTTTCATCGTCTTCCTTCCCGGTGCGCAAAAATAGGGAGTACCACTTCCGATCCCTTACCAACACGCCATTTTGCCCGAAGAGTTGCTCTCCGGCTAGTGCGTTTACCGCACTTTTTGCCTGTATTGTTCCCGTTATCTTGTCTCCTCCAACTCTCCCCCCTTGCCAAGGGTTCGACAGGCTCACCCACCGCTTTAACAGGCTCACCGACCCCTTTACCCCTTTACCCCTTGGTCTGATAGGCGGAAATAATCCCCACCGTTGTAATTCCCCTCCTCCGGAGGGGCAGGGCTGGTCTGAGCGTGGTCTAAGCCCCCCCTTGCCCAATATCCTAAACGAATATACAATAGTCAAAGACTACGCTATTTGGAGGATTTTCCCATGAAATATCAAAAAATACTATTGACCAGCATGAAGAAAAACAGTAGAATATCCAATATCCAATATCCAATATCCAATATCCAATATCACACTACTTTAGAAAACAAGTATCTATTCCATTTTTTATCACACGGCTCTAATCCTCTTTATTCATTTTTATTTCGTCTTTTACCACTACTTTTTCTGTCCGTTTTTGGTGTAAGCTTACTTGGCTGTGCCCCGCTGCCCGATACCGATAAAGACCCGGCCCCGGTAAACCCGGTAATTTCTTTTTCCTCCGCCGCTGTGGCTTCTTCCCTGCAACTAGAAATAAGCAGCAATATTGAACTGGCAAACATAGGGGCGGTTGTTCGCTTAGCTACAGAGGCGGCCCCCACCAAGACGGAAGCGGAAGCCAGTGCGGGGCATGTAAGCATAAGCATACCGGCGGGTGTCTCAAGAAAAATCAGTATTAGCCAACACTACGGCAGCGTCTTTACCGATGGGCTTACTCTTGCGGATGTATTGGCCCCCAATACGGCTTACAAACTCTATCTTTATTTCCCCGCAGACCGTATTACCACAACGGCGGAGATTACAGGGCTAAACGTCACCGATGACATGGCCGCAGTGCCTTTCTCTACGGCTGCATTACCTGCTGAGGGTGATGCGGAATGGTTTGGTGGTATCTTATTTGCCGACAAATGCGTGGCAAGCTTAGATGCCTTATATTTTATGCAAGAACAAAGAGGTGTGGTCGTGTGCTACTCTTATATAAACTATGTACCTCTCATACATGAAATTGCATATGAAAGAGATGATGGTATATTTAATAATATAGGCACTTATGCTGCAAACATGGTGGTTCCCGCTATCGATTTTTATTTTGCATACGGATCAATTGCCGGGTATACATCCAGCTCAGCAATCCATTATTACTATTGGATTGCGACAGATAAAGAAAGAACAAAAATTATAAAAAATACAGTCAAAAATACAGTTACGAATAATAAGGGTCGGGACAAAAGATTTCTTTTCCCCGTGACCCGCCATTAGGTGCGGCCATTCGCTTCGCTACCGAAGCGGCCCCTCCACTGCGCAAGGTTCGACAAGCTGACCTGTCCCTTGATCTAGTGGACCCAAATAATTTCTGCCGTTGTGATTCCCCTCCCCGGGAGGGGGAGGGGTGGTCTGGGCGTGGTGCCCCCCTTGCTCAATATCCAAAACGAATATACAATAGTCAAAGACTACGCTATTCGGAGGATTTCCCCATGAAACATCAAAAAAAACTATTGACCGGCATGCCGGTAACCAGTAGAATATCCAATATCCAATATCCAATATCCAATATCACACTACTTTAGAAAACAAGCAGTTATTCCATTTTCTATCACACTGTTCCAGTCCTTTTTATTCATTTCTATTTTGTCTTTTACCTATCCTTTTTTTGTCCGTTCTTGGTGTAATTTTACTGGGCTGTGCCCCACTCCCGGACACCGATAAAGACCCGGCCCCTCCCGTAAACCCAATCATTTCTTTTTCCTCCGCCGCTGTGGCCTCTTCCCTGCAATTGGAGATCAGCAGCAATATAGAAATCACCAAGATCGGGGCGGTTGTTCGCTTAGCTACCGAAGCGGCACCGACTAAGGCAGAAGCAGAAGCCAGTCCGGGTTATGTAAGTCTCAGCATACCCGCCGATGCTACACGAAAATTTAGCATCAGCCAGCACTACACCACGAATTTTACCGATGGCCTTACCATTACGGATGTGCTTACCCCCAATACGGCTTACAAACTCTATCTTTATTTTCCCACAGGCCGTATTACGACAACGGCGGAGCTTACGGGGTTAAGCATCACCAATGACAGGGCCGTAGTTCCTTTCACTACCGGCATACTGCCTGCCAAGGGTGATGCCAAATGGCTGAACAGTAATGGCAGCAAATGTGTCGAAAGCTTAGACAGCTTATATTTTATGCAGGAACAAACAGGTGTGGTAATCTGCTATTACTATACAAACCATACGCCTCTCATCTCTGTATTCTCCGCTCAGGATAGTGTTGATACGAGTACGCTTCATAATATAGGCCGGTATAATAGTGGTATAGCGACTGCCGCTGCCGCTTTTCATTTTGGATACGGGTCAATCTCCGGCTATACATCCAACGCAAGCAACCGTTATACCTATTGGATTGGTGCAGATAAAGTGACATCCCTACAAACCGTTATACGACTCGCTATTACGGACGGCATTGGGCGAACAACATCGCTCATTATTCCTGTGACCCGCTATTAGGTATCCTCTATTTGGAGCCTCTATGGCCCCTCATTGGCCTTCTTGTCAATGCCCCCTTGCCAAATATCCTAAACGAATATACAATAGGCCAAAATTACACAATCTTGGAGGGTTTCCCTATGACACATCAAAAAAGACTGTTGACCGGCACGCCGGTAAACAGTACAATATCCAATATCCAATATCCAATATCCAATATCACACTACTTTAGAAAACAAGCAGTTATTCCATTTTCTATCACACTGTTCCAGTCCTTTTTATTCATTTCTATTTCGTCTTTTACCTATCCTTTTTTTGTCCATTCTTGGTGTAATCTTACTCGGCTGTGTCCCACTCCCGGACACCGACGACCCGCCTGCGGCTGCCAAACCAATCATTTCTTTTTCCTCTGCCGCTGTGGCCTCTTCTTTGCAATTGGAGATCAGCAGCAATGTCGAACTCGCAAACATAGCGGCGGTTGTTCGCTTAGCTACCGAAGCGGCACCGACTAAGGCAGAAGCAGAAGCCAGTCCGGGTTATGTAAGTCTCACCATACCTCCCGATGCTACACGAAAATTTAGCATCAGCCAACACTACACCACGAATTTTACCGATGGCCTTACCATTGCCGATGTGCTTACCCCCAATACGGCTTACAAACTCTATCTTTATTTTCCCACAGGCCGTATTACGACAACGGCGGAGCTTACGGGGTTAAGCATCACCAATGACAGAGCCGTAGTCCCTTTCACTACCGCCATATTACCTGCGGAGGGTGATGCCAAATGGCTAAACAGTAATGGCAGCAAATGTGTGGAAAGCTTAGACAGCTTATATTTTATGCAGGAACAAACAGGTGTGGTAATCTGCTATTACTATACAAACCATACGCCTCTCATCTCTGTATTCTCCGCTCAGGATAGTGTTGATACGAGTACGCTTCATAATATAGGCCGGTATGATGGCGGTATGGCGGCTGCGGCTGCCGCTTTTCATTTTGGATACGGATCAATCTCCGGCTATACATCCAACGCAAGCAACCGTTATACCTATTGGATTGGTGCAGATAAAGTGACATCCCTACAAACCGTTATACGACTCGCTATTACGGACGGCATTGGGCGAACAACATCGCTCAGTATTCCTGTGACCCGCTATTAGGTATCCTCTATTTGGGGCCTCTATGGCCCCTCATTGGCCTTCTTGTCAATGCCCCCTTGCCAAATATCCTAAACGAATATACAATAGGCCAAAATTACACAATCTTGGAGGGTTTCCCTATGACACATCAAAAAAGACTGTTGACCGGCACGCCGGTAAACAGTACAATATCCAATATCCAATATCCAATATCCAATATCACACTACTTTAGAAAGCAAGCAGTTATTCCATTTTCTATCACACCCTTTTAATCCTCTTTATTCATTTCTACTATGTATTTTACCTATCCTTTTTCTGTCCGTTTTTGGTGTAAGCTTACTTGGCTGTGCCCCACTCCCGGATGACAACAATGACCCGCCCGCAAAATCGACCGTTTCCCTTTCCACCAGTGCTGTGGTCTCTTCCGTACAATTGGAAATGAGCAGTACTTTAGCACTCGCCAACATAGGGGCCGTTGTTCGCTTAGCGACGGAAGCGGCTCCCACTAAAGCCGAGGCTGAAGCCAATGCCGGCTATGTCAGCCTTAACATTACGACAAACAGCACTCGCAAATTCAGCATCAGCCAACACTATGGCAGTAATTTTGGGGATGGTGGCCTTACTCTGGCCGATGTATTGGCCCCCGAGACTCAATACAAACTGTATCTGTTCTTTGAAGCCAACACGGTTAATCCGATTGAAGGGACAACTCTTACGGATGATGTCCCAACCCTTTCATTCACCACTGTGGCCCTGCCCCTCCCGGGGGATACCGTGTGGGATGACGCATGGACAAACGGGCAGTTTGTCGGAGGGCCTGCCGATTGGGCCTACAGTGAAAACCAAAAAGGTGTTTTTGTAGCTTATACAAAAGTTAATACTTCTCTTGCCAGTTTTACACTAACCAGTCGCACAATAGATAATGCAACGTTACGAACCTTGGGAACCTCTTCGTTGGGTTTAGTTGCTGCCGGTACAGGGCTTCTTTTCGGGTTCTCTAAGTTAGGCAGTAGCTACCCCGGCTACCCCGATGCAGATAACTACCACTATATAATAAGTACCGGTGATACAACAAAAGTATCCGGAAAAACTATTCAAGGAGAGATTTTCAATGGTTCCACAACATTTAAACTCCGGGTACCTCTCACCCGTTATGGCAGCCCGTAGTTGTATTCTTCTTAGCCATTCCTCTAAGCTGAGTCTCTTTTAGTTGCAGAAACCACGAAAAACACGAAAAGTCTAATAGACGGAAATAATTGCTACTGTTGTAGCTCCCCTCCAATGGAGGGGCCGGGGGTGGTAATTCCCCTCCCGAGGAGGAGACAGGGGTGGTGATCTAAGCCCCCTTGTCAAATATCCTGAACGAATATACAATAGGCTAAAATCAGACTATTTCGAGGAGTTCTTTCATGATACATCAAAAAAGACTATTGACCGGCAAGTCGGCAAACGGTACAATATCCAATATCCAATATCCAATATCCAATATCACACTACTTTAGAAAACAAGCAGTTATTCCATCTTATATCACACCCTTTTAATCCTCTTTATTCATTTTTCTTCCGTCTTTTACCTATCCTTTTTCTGTCCGTTTTTGGTGCAATTTTACTCGGTTGTGCCCCGCTGTCGGACACTGATACCCCTCCCTCCACTCCCAAACCGGATATTTCTTTTTCCGTCACCCCCGTAGCTTCCTCTGTGCAATTGGAGGTGAGCAGCGACCTCACTGTCAAGGATGTGGGGGCCGTTATTCGTCCGGCTACCGAAGCTGTTCCGACCCAAACCGGGGCTCAAGCCGGCAAGGGTTATGTCAAACTGAGCATAAATGCGGACAGTACGCGTAAATTCAGTATCAGCCAACACTATGACAGTGATTTTGAGGACGGTGGCTTTACTCTCGCCGATGTACTGGCCCCCAATACGAATTACAAACTGTATCTGTTTACGCCCTCAACTATTGATTTGGGGCAAACCAAAATTAAAGGCGGGGAGATTCAGGGAGACAGCATTGAGATTCCCTTTACTACAGCAAGTCTGCCCGCTGTGGGGGATGCGGTATGGAGCGGAGCGTTAGGAACTACAGCAGATGTTATCAATCTAAAAGAATACCATTTTATGCAGGCACAAACGGGCGTAATTGTCACTTACTTTCAGATAGCCAAGCCGACTTTTCTCCAGGAATTTTCCAGTCGAAAGTCCGAGGATACTCCTATCTACGAAACTAGGGCTAGCTATACTCCTTCCGGTGGGGCATTCCCCCGTACCAATATCTACTATAATTACGGAGGAATTACGGGATATACATTTGATTATTTCTATTTTATCGCTTCAGAGAAACTGCCTATTCTAAAAATAGGGTTCCAATCTACCCATACTGATAGGGACGGAGACTCAACTAGTTTTGTGGTTCCTATATCCCGCTATTAGTAGAGTTTTATTGAGGGGTATAATCTTCCAATAAGGAAATTGCGAAAGATCAGGGCCTTGGTATTGTTTGGAATGGTGACAGGAAAGGCCACTCTATTTATTTTATTGCAAATAAATAGAGTGGTTTACAATGAGCCTAAAAAATCCGGACCTTATCAGAGAGCAATTCGACATGATTCCCCTCCTGGCCCAGCAGGTAAATGCCCGCCTCAGTGGCCTTCGCAACCAGCTTTTCATAATAGCGGTCCCGGGTCGTTGTCGCCAAACCCAGGTATATATTGTGTTTCGCATGATCCGGGTGGCTGTTACGAAAAGTATCCACTTTTTTCAACAAATTCTTGATATCAGAAGACTTAGCCTTGTATTTGACCTCAATAATCGCGACCGAATCATGGTTAAAAAGCAGGATATCGTACTCGGTGTTACCATCGTCGTCCCAAACGTTGCGCACGACCCTGTTGTAGAGAGTCCCGCCAAGCATTGGGTTTGCCTTCAGACTGCTCCAAAACAGCTCCTCGGCAAAATCACCCGTGTTAATGCCAATATGGCCCAATTGTTTGGCAACATCGTCAACCCTGCGTCCCATTTCCCGAATCTGTAAGCCTGTCTCTGTCTGAAATTTCTGAAGTTTCTGAAACTCCAAATCCGACTTAGCCTGAGATTCTCGCATTTGTAAGCTTGTCTCGGCCTGAGACTCCCGGATCTGCAAGCTTGTCTCGGCCTGAGACTCCCGGATCTGCAAGCTTGTCTCGGCCTGAAATTCCCGGATCTGTAAGCTTGTCTCGGCCTGAAATTCGCGAAGTTTCTGAGACTCCAAATCAGCCTTGGCCTGAGATTCTCGGGCCAGTAATTCCGTCTCTGCCCGTAATTCGCGAAGTTTCTGAGACTCCAAATCGGCCTTAGCCTGAGACTCTCGGGCCAGTAATTCCGTCTCCGCCCGTAATTCGCGAAGTTTCTGAGACTCCAGATCCGCCTTGGCCTGAGATTTAGCCTGAGATTCCCGAAGTTCTGTCATGCCCTGAAACATGCCCTGCATCATTTTGTCAAACTGGGTATTATCCATAACGCCTCTCATTATAGTCCGTTTTTGTTTTTGGGGCCAGACCATGCAAAAAAATGGGGGAAGAACAGAGTCCCTCCAACCTTTCTTTTTACACGTCTGCCTGAACAAATATATAATAGGCCAAAATTTTACAATTTTGGCAGAATTTCCTTATAAAATATCAAAATAGACTGCTAACGGCTAACCGAAAATTTGTGTACATGGATTGATGTACCTAAAAAATAAAAAGAATGTGCGGAAAAAGTTCGGTTAGAAACACAGAGAGAAGTGGTTGGTGAACTTAAGTTTGAAAACTTTTACGAGCAACCGGTTTGTCTCTTGCCAACAAGTTCACAGAAAAACAGAGGGGAGGCCGAGATGATCTGTAAATTACTAAAAAGTGGAACCGATCGCTATACGATTATGAGCACTCCGGAAGGATCTTTCACGCGTTTATAGTAGTCCCCAATAATCCTCACTGTTCAGAGAACCACGAAAGACAAGAAACACGCAAAAAGTCTAATAGATGCAACTAATCCTCATTCCCCTCCTTCGGAGGTGCCAGCGGTGGTCTAGGGGTAGTCTAGGCGTGGTGGCCCCCCCTTGCTAAATTCCCTAAACGAATATATAATATCCTAAAATTACACTATTACGGAGGCATTTCCCCATGACACATCAACAAATACTATTGACCGGTGAGCCGGCAAACAGTATAATATCCAATATCCAATATCCAATATCCAATATCACACTACTTTAGAAAACAAGCAGTTATTCCATTTTCTATCACACGGTTCTAATTCTCTTTATTCATTTCTACTTCGTCTTTTACCTATCCTTTTTCTGTCCGTCCTTGGTGTAATTTTATTCGGCTGTGCCCCGCTGCCCGACACGGATACCCCGCCTGCGGCTGAGCCACCGGCCCCGGTAAACCCAATCATTTCTTTTTCCTCGGTCGCTGTGGCCTCTTCTCTGCAATTGGAAATAAGCAGCAATATCGAACTCGCCAGTATAGGGGCGGTTGTTCGCTTAGCTACAGAGGCGGCCCCCACCAAGGCGGAAGCGCAGGCCAGTGCGGGGCATGTAAGCGTAAGCATACCGGCGGGTGTCGCAAGAAAAATCAGCATCAGCCAACACTACGGCAGTGACTTTACCAACGGGCTTACTCTTGCCGATGTGCTCATCCCCAACACGGCTTACAAACTCTATCTTTATTTCCCCGCAGGCCGTATTACCACAACGGCGGAGATTACGGGGCTAAACGTCACCGATGATATGGCCGTAGTGTCTTTTTCTACCGCTGTACTGCCCGCTGAGGGTGATGCCAAATGGCTTAGCAGTAATGGCAGTGCATCTGTGGCAAGCTTAGATAGCTTCTATTTTATGGAGGAACAAACAGGTATAGCAGTTTACTATTTCTATACAAACTTTAACCCTTTCATCGTTGTATGGAGTGTGAAACCAAGCGATGATCTGTTCTCGAGCCATAACTTGGCTACTTATACTTCCGGTGCAGTAAGGCCCGGCAGCAAGTTTCATTTTGCATACGGGTCAATTTCCGGCTATACGTCCGACTCTGCCAACAACTATGTCTATTGGATAGGCGGAGATAAAACGGAGAGCCTGACAAACCGAATCCAAATCGCGATTACGGATAATAAGGGAAGAAATACCAACCGCACCGTTCCTGTAACTCGTTATTAAGTATGTAAAGGCCCTTTACATAACCCTTACGGTGGTCAATTCCCCTCCTTCGGAGGGGCAGGGGTGGTCTGGGCGTGGTGCCACCCCCTTGCCCAATATCCTGAACGAATATACAATAGGCCAAAGTCAAACTATTCGGAGGATTTTCCCATGAAACATGAAAGAATACTATTGACCGGCACGCCGGCAAACAGTATAATATCCAATATCCAATATCCAATATCCAATATCCTACTCAGTTAGAGCAACTACACTTATTTCGTTTTTTATTAACTAGTTACAAGTATTTTTTCCCATTATTTTTACGTTTTTCCCTTTTCTTTTTTCTGTCTCTTCTCGGTGCAATCTTACTTGGCTGTGCCCCACTGCCGGACACCGGCGACCCGCCTGCGGCTGCCAAACCAAGCGTTTCTTTTTCCTCTGCCGCTGTGGCCTCTTCTTTGCAATTGGAGATCAGCAGCAATATAGAAATCACCAACATTGTGGCGGTTGTTCGCTTAGCTACCGAAGCGGCTCCAACTAAAGCAGAAACAGAGGCCAGTGCGGGTCATGTAAGTCTCACCATACCTCCCGATGCTACACGAAAAATAAGCATCAGCCAGCACTATACCACGAACTTTGCCGATGGCCTTACCATTACCGATGTGCTTGCCCCCAATACGGCTTACAAACTCTATCTTTATTTCCCCACAGGCCGTATTACGACAACGGCGGAGCTTACGGGACTAAGCATCACCAATGACATAGCCGTAGTTCCTTTCACTACCGCCATACTGCCTGCGGAGGGTCATGCCAAATGGCTGAACAGTAATGGCAGCAAATGTGTGGGAAGCTTAGACAACTTATATTTTATGCAGGAACAAACAGGTGTGGTAATGTGCTATTACTATACAAACCATGCGCCTCTCATCTCTGTATTCTCGACTCACGATGGTGTTAATACAAGTAAGCTCCATAATATAGGCCGATATGATGGTGGTATGGCGGCTGCCGCTGCCGCTTTTCATTTTGGATACGGGTCAATCTCCGGCTATACAGCCAACGCAAGCAACCGTTATACCTATTGGATTGGTGCAGATAAAGTGACATCCCTACAAGCCGTTATACAAGTCGATCTTACGAACAGCGTTGGACTATCAGTATCGTCCGGTATTCCTGTGACCCGCTATTAGGTATCCTCTCTTTGGGGCCTTGATGGCCCCCCTTGCCAATGGCCCCTTGCCAAATATCCTGAACGAATATACAATAGGCCAAAATTAGACTATTTTGAGGAGTTTTCTCATGAAACATCGACAAACACTATTGACAGGGAGCCTGCTAAACAGTAGAATATCCAATATCCAATATCCAATATCCAATATCCTACTCAGTTAGAGCAACTACACTTATTTTGTTTTCTATTAATCAATTATAAGTCTTTTTTTCCATTTCTTCTACGTCTTTTTTCTTTCCTTTTTCTGTCTCTTCTCAGCGCAATCTTACTTGGCTGTGCCCCACTTTCGGACACCAAGAACCCGGGCAGTAGTGACCCGGAACCGAAACCGGATATTTCCATCAGCAATACCTTGTATTTCCCTCATTTCATCCATTTTGAGATGACGGTCAACAAAACGATCACCACAGATTTGGGAGTGGGTTTTTTGATTAGCACTGCGGCCACCCCTCCCGAGAATCCCGCAAGCAAGCAGGGCTATATCAGCAGAATCTTTAGCAGTCGTACCCCAAAGCGGTCATTGCTTTTATTTATGCACGATACCACTGTGTACACCGGCACGGATGTAGAAAATACCTTTGAAAGTACCGATTTTCTGCAAGCGGATACCAATTATTATTTGCATATCTTTAACGACAGTCTTTCCACCGAACCCCCATCGTTTAAAACCATGAGTTACGAGACTCTCAATGCCGCCGGCAATTCCATTGCGGCACTGGACGGTTTGGTAAACGGAACCATAGAGCGCAAGGCCGGTGAGCCCATGATCTTCCCCGCTGTCATTTTTGGCGGCGGTTATTCTTCCAGTACAATTACGCAGAAAAATGCGGATACAATGCTTTGTGTCTACAGTACCTCAAAATGCTACCCTAATTTTTCCGGTTTAAAAGACTATCAGCACTACCGAAATGACGTTAATTATTATACCATGCTGGTGAGTCCTAATGCCCGTACCGACTCGGAGAAATGGACGTTACAGGCGGCAGGTCCAGTCTATACGCTGCAAATCAACACTATTGTGGACTAGGTCTATAGCCCTCCCCCTCCCTTTCGACTCACCCCTTCCCGGAGAGCGGGGGACTCACTCCTTGCGGGGGCCGGGGCCGGCCCCCTCTTGCTCAATATCCAAAATGAATATATAATAACTTAATAACCATGCACAAACGAGAATCCAATTGGGGTTTTGCAATTAAATAGATGATCAAAGATGTAAAATCTGCTTTAAATAGAGCAAAAAATAAGAAATTAAACTTAGATAACACGGAACAAATATAGAAGAAATACCAATGTCCGGATGAAAAAGACTGTGGTGTTTTTGATACCTCAGCACTAATTTTATATAGGGAGAAATAAAAATGTTTATAGATGGTTCTTTACTTGCTGATTATTTAATAATTGGTATTTCAATTTTAGTTTTTGTATCTTTTGTTGCAGGATTTTTAGATAGTATTGCAGGCGGGGCCGGTCTCGTTCTTGTCCCTGCATTCATCTTGACAGGCATGCCCCCACAGCTTGCTTTGGGGCAAGAAAAATTAGTTTCTACTTTAGGTACTATATCCGCTATATACAATTATTTTAAAAATGGAAAAATTATTTGGAAAGTTGTCGGATACGGTATTCCCACAGCATTAATTGGTGCGTATCTTGGTGGGAAGGTGATTCTTGCCATCGACGAAAGTATTGTGGGAAAAATCATCTTTTTTATGATACCAATCGGCTTATTATTCTCCTTTATGCCTAAAAGAACTAAAAGTGATAAAGAATATCAACCCGGCAAAAAAGATATTTGGATTGTTTTGCCTTTAACCTGTTTTGTCATTGGTTTTTATGATGGATTTTTTGGGCCGGGAACGGGCTCGTTGCTGATACTTGCGCTGCATTTTTTAGCCCGTATGCCACTGATTGAATCATCTGCAACATCAAAAATATTTAACTTTGCTTCTAATGTTGGGGCATTTGTGGCCTTTGCCATTGCCGGAAAAATGGCTTTTTTGATTAGTATTCCTATGGTAGTTGGAAGTATCGCCGGCAATTATCTTGGAAGCCACTTAACACTTAAAAACGGAGAAAAAATAATCAAACCATTAATTTTTATTTCCATTAGTATATTATTTATCTCACTGGGAATTAAATATATAATCTAGTCTTCAGGTCTATTTTCACAAAACTAACCTATACGTTAGTTCAAATATTGTGAGTATGTACTTACAACATTTATTGCCTTTAAACTTGGGGGCGATTGCTAAATTTACAAAGAAAAATCCCCTACATTTTACAATATCGAAAAAACCAGGAGATTTTTATGAAATATTTATTAAAATGTTTGACAAGATTTATCTTGGACCCAAATAATTCCATTACCTATTACCAAATAAAATTTTAAATTAGGAAACTTAAGAACCCAATATTCTATCTGTTGTTTTTCATTATTCTTTTGACATGTGATGAGACAAGCAGTAGCAATGACGGTGTAGAAGTCAAATTTGCCGTAAATGCTTCGGCAGAGTTTGTCGGCGCAACTTGAGCTCCGGTATCTTTAACCCCGAAGAAAAGCGGAACAGCGGCTTTTCTTGCCGTTGCCGATACCATCCCTTCGGCAAGCGATGCCTCAAACCTTTTGGTCTATCGGGAAATAGACTTTTCCGGAACATCCGCAAAGATCATCCAACTTGCCTTGCGCATTAGTGCCACACAAGATGCGACCAGCGGAGAAGTTTCGGGTGGAACAGGGGCATGCGCAGTGTCAGCATCTCTTTTAATCTTAATCCTCAGCCATAAAGTAATGAAATCGCCAAATGATGCCGGGGGTTCGTTATTATATCCGGAATGATCTTGACTTCTTCTTTAGAGAGTACAACAGAGATACGCTCTCTTTGTGTTGCTCTTCGTGCTTGAATATTCTGATCGTGCATAGAGAGGTTTAATACTTGATTGTGTAAAAACATTAAGGTATTACAGGCTTGATTTTGAGTGGTTGCAGCAACCCTATTATTAGCAAGGCAGGTTAAAAATGCTTCTATTTCTATTTTTCCCATCTCTTTTGGGTGTTGTTTGTTATGAAAGAAAATATATCATTTTATCCAACCAATATAGCTTTTTTTAGTTTGAACACTGTAGTGCTTTTGTCGGATAGTCTGGCGTGTTTGATCCGATAATTTCATGCCTATAATCTATTTTCACTGTGATATAATTTATTTTATGGCTATTATATCATTATACTTAAATAAAATATTATATAAAGTTAATTTTTATCTGTTTTTATATTTTCATATTATAGTATAATTAGTACTATTGTAGGATAATAATTTGTTAGCTGTAATTGATTTCACAGTAAATTGGGTTATTTAGATGAAAAATTGGAAATTATGCCCTAAAATAGAGAGAGTACTTAATTATGTTGAGTGCTATTGGTTTTTAGAAAGAGAACCACATGATCATAGTCATATCCATCCCAAATTAAACCCTGACCCATCAGCTTATTTAATTATTGCCAGCGATAATTATTTACATCAGTATGATCACCAGGCGACATCTCAAGTTGTTCAAGGGAGTCACTGGATTTTTCCGCATCTTAAAACATATACGATGGATCATTTGTCTCCTTTTAAAATCATTGGGATTAAATTTAGAGTCGGGGCCCTCTATTCTTTAAATCTTTATGATTTAAGTTCTGGTTTAGATAATGTTGAACCAATAGATATCCAATCAACTACTTGGCTTGGAGCAAGCCAGTATAGAGCAACTAATAACGAACGCTCCGGATTAGCAGCAAGTACGAAATATGCTGGATGAAATTTTATCTGCTTGGTTATTAACGAGCCTCGAAGATAAGCATAGCGACTTAGTTCGTCAAATTTTACCCTTGCTGAAAAATACCCCTATAACTGATATTGGTGAAAAACTACATCGTTCTCAACGTACTATTGAGCGAAGTTTTATGAGAGTTACACGGCTAACGATGAAGCAGTATAACTCTATGGTCTGCTTAGAGGCAATACTTAACTATTTATCTCAGCTGGATGAAGATGAGATTGATTGGGCTAATGTTGCCGGCAAGTATGACTTTAGCGATCAATCTCATTTCATTCGCCATATTAAGAGCTCAATCGGCAGGACACCTGCTGAATATGCTAAAAAACGAGATCTGGCTATAGATACTTACGGAAATTTTGAATTCAATTAAAACTGTCGTTTTTATTCAATCAATATAGATAGAGGCTCACTAGAATTACTTCCATTAATTAACGAAAGTAGGAAAACGATGAAAATAGAAATTCGCCAGTATAGGGCTTCAGACTTAAACGCAGTTCTCGATACATGGGAAGTTGCAACACGGTTGGCTCATAAATTTATGACCGATGAATTTATCTCTAAAGAGCGCAAGAATGTCGCTGATATTTAGATGCCAAACGCAGAGACTTGGGTTGTGGAGATAGATAACGAAATGCAAGGTTTTATCGCACTCATCGGTAATGAAGTTGGCGCAATATTTCTTCAACCTCTTTATCATGGAAAGTGGATTGGTAAAATGTTAATGGACAAAGCACAAGAATTACGGGGAGATCTTGAAGTGGAGGTCTTTAAAGAAAATTCAATTGGTCGTAAGTTTTACTTACAGTACGGTTTTCAGCATTTAGAAGAGAAATTGTATGAGCCTACCGGACAGCAAGTTCTGCGTCTAAAATTTACGGCTGACAAGGCATTTAAACGGAACTAAAACAGTGGATTAAGTTTCGCATCGCTACACATTATAACCCCAAATTTTAGTCTGTTTAATGCGGCGTTATATGTCAGTATTATTTTTTAGCGATTAATTATAAGGGTATTATGGTACCAAAATCAGCAAGTATTAGAATTTTAAGGCCAACTGATAATTTAAATGAAATCTCCAATATGTATATTAATGGCTTCGGATTTCCGTTACTTGGTACCGGAGGTAGCTGTAGTTGACCCTATCAGCCCTCCCGGCGGTTGTATCTAAAGAAAACTTGTATTGTGATTGAGTCTATATTACACTTTCAATCTAATGATTGCCCTCCCTCAGAGGGGCTAAGGGGGTTGGTCAATTCTCCTCCTTTGGAGGGTCAGGGGGTGGTTGGAAGGGCCGGGAGTGGCCTAATTTCTACTACGACATGCCCCCCCCTTGCCCAATATTCTGAATGAATATACAATAGATCAAAATTGCACAATCTTGGAGAAATTTTCGTATGAAACGTCAAAAAGCACTGTTGACTAATGATCAGCCAAACAGTATAATATCCAATATCCAATATCCAATATCCAATATCCAATATCTGTACCATTTTTAAAAAGTATATACAGCCATTTTACCTTTTTTTACCACTAAATAAATCAAATTTTTCATTTTTCTGCTTTTTTTCCATTCTTCTTATTCATTTGATTCTATCCGCCTGTGCCCCAATGTCCGACAGTAACAAGCTCCCCCCATCTACGACAAGCTTCACCCTCACTTTCAACTCGCAAGGCGGCACAGAGGTCGCTACACAAACAATAGCAAGCGGCAAAAAATCGGAAAAGCCCACAGACCCCACCAAGATAAATCTTATTTTTGGCGGATGGTACAAAGAGCGAGCTTTGACCACTCTGTTTAACTTTGCTCAGGAGACAATTACCGGGAACCTCACCCTGTATGCCAAGTGGGAAACAAAAGACTTCGCCCCAAGCATATCGTGGCGGGGAATCCGCGCCGCAGAATTGCAAATCAACACCAACCAAAGTGCCGCAGCGGCCTTTATTTTGCGAGCCGCAAGCGAAGCGGCCCCGAGCTATGCGGATATTGAAGCAAACATTGCCCTGCAAAGCCGTTCGGTGACTTCAGGCACGCATTACTTTTATACCGCCATGCACCACGGCAGCAGCCAGACACTTTCCGGCAATATCACCGCAGCAGTAGCGGGAGACTACCTCACAGCCGGTACGGCGTACAAGGCCTACGTGTTTCGGGACAAAAACCTGGTGAATACCCTCAACTTTAGCACTTTGGCCCTGCCCGCCGCCGCCGATTGGGACGAAAGCAAGCAGTTTATTGACGGGACATTTCCCTACCGGGATGATACCTATCAAATTGATCTCCAAGAGGGAACGGTGTTGCTATTGCCTCTATACTGGAAAGAATTGATTGACAGAGGAATAGCCGTTAGATTTTATTCCGGCAGCACCGACCCTGTTAACTCCGGCAGCACCTACCCTGTTAACTGTCAGCCACCCTCTGCGGGTGGCATTTGTATCCCCAACAGCGGCTATGCTCTGTGGCAAGGTTTTGAATATACTACGGTTGCCGCAAATACATATCTGCGTCTCAACTTTGGTATCCAACAGCTTGCGGCTATCCATAGAACGAGATGGGTATTCGTAAATGGTACAAATAATCGCGAACGGTACATCACAATGAATATTCATTAAGGATCTGATATATCAGTCTTCTGCTCCCCCGGGTTCGTTATAACCCGTTATGCACCGTGAGAACCATTGACTCTGGCCACCGGCATCTCTCCGGCCGCCCTGTCATCTTGCACATGCCCCCTTGCCTAATATTCTGAATGAATATACAATAGATCAAAATTACACAATCTTGGAGGAATTTCCGTATGAAACGTCAAAAAGGACTGTTGACCAATGACCGGCTAAACAGTATAATATCCAATATCCAATATCCAATATCCAATATCCAATATCCATACCATTTTTAAAAAGTATATACAGCCATTTTACCTTTTTTTACGGCTAGATAAACCGAATTTTTCATTTTTCTGCTTTTTTTCCATTCTTCTTATTCATTTGACTCTGTCCTCCTGTGCCCCGCTGTCCGACAGCAAAGAGCCGGAACCTCCGGAACCCCAACCCGATATTTCTGTCAACAACCCCTTGTATGGCCCCCATTTCATCCATTTTGAGATGACGGTGAATAAAACGATCACCACAAATTTGGAAGTAGGATTTTTAATCAGCGGCGAGGCCACGGCTCCCCAAAACCCTGTGAGCAAGCAGGGCTACATCAGCAGAACCTTTAGCAGCAGCACTCCCAAAAGGCAGCTCTTTTTGTTTATGCACGATGCCACTGCCTACACCGAGACCGATGTAGAAAACACTTTTACAAACGCCGATTTTTTGCAGGAGGACACCAATTACTATTTGCACATCTTCAACGGCAGTCTGTCCATTGAACCCCAGGCATTTAAAACCATGAGCTACGAGACTCTCAATGCCGCCGGCAATTTCATTGCGGCTCTGGACGGCTTGGGCCATACCGATGCGGCGAGTATCACCAGAACCATAGAGCGCAAGGCCGGTGAACTGACGATCTTCCCCGCTGCCATCTTTGGCGGTAATTACGCTACAAGTAGAATCCGGACAGGCAGCACCGATGTAATATTTTGTGCATACACCACACAAGCATGTACGTCTGTTTTCGGAGGACTTCAAGGATATCCACACTACCAAAGTGACGTTAATTACTATACTATGCTGGTGGGCCCAAATACCCAGACAGCCACCACCACATGGACGTTGCTGACAGGCACACTCCTAATATATATGCTGCAAATCAACACCATTACAGAGTAGAATTAGCGTTGTTTATAGCTTGTCCCGGATTCGCTCTGCGCAATTTATTCAATGTATGTCATCGTTAATGCCATTACGGCATCAATATTCTCTTGTTTCATGCTATAGGGGGACGAAGAAACGGCTTGATTCTTTTCATTAAAATACGTACCTGTTGTTGTAGTTATATCTGTGGATGTTGCCAAATGTAGATATGTTTTTGCCATCTCCTCAGGTAAAATTGAAAATCTACTTTTTATCGAATACATAAAGCGAAGAAATCTTGAAGTGGCATAGCGATTGATATCAAGTTTGACATTCGTCACTCGGATACAATTTACTGTTATAGCTGTGTCTTTTAGTTGCTCAGCCAACCAATACGTATACATTACCTGGGCAAGCTTCGACTGATAATAAGCCTTAGAAACACTAAATTTTCTTCTTTTAAATTCAGGGTCTTGCAAATCTATTGTCAGCCCGGGATACACGACTAAACCTTGTGAAGCAATTGTTATGACCCTGCCTTGTTCACTATTTTTTAACAAATCCATAAGTAGATTTGTCAGCAGTACAGGCCCAATATGGTTTGTCACCCAAACGCTCTCAATTCCTTCCACAGACTGTACCGCTTGCTTACGTGTAATATCAAAATCTGCTGCATTATGAATAAGCACGTCAAGTTTCTGATTTTTGCTTTTTAATTCATCTGTTGCATGTATTATTGATTTCTTTGATGACATATCTATCTGTAATAATTCAATGGCACTTTTACCTGATCTGCTTTTAATTTCCGCAAGTGCGGCCTCTCCTCGGATTAGGTTTCTGACCCCGATGACAACATGAAATCCGGATTGAGCTAATTGAATAGCCGCTTGCTTTCCAATGCCGGAATTTCCCCCGGTTATGAAACAGGTCTTTTTTATCATCATTCTTGATCTTCCTCCAATTGTTTTAGTATAAACGAGATCATAAATATATTCAAAAAGCCTTTTCGGAAACAAAGACGCATAAGACTCAAGCGTAAAGAACCTTAGTTGTGTAAAAATCTAAGCCATTGACAGGCTATATCACTACATTTTATAATTCGGGAAAACTCCGGAGGTTTTTATGAAACAGCAAAAAATGCTATTGACTGGTGAATCCACAAATAGTATAATATCCAATATCCAATATCCAATATCCAATATCCTACTCTTTTAGAGAAACGATACTTATTTCTTTCTATATCAACTAATTACAAGCTTTTTTACCTATTTCCTTTACGTCTTTTTACCTTTCTCTTCCTGATTTTTGTCGCTGTCTCTGTGCTGGCCTGTGCCCCGCTGCCCGACAGCAAAAACCCGGAACCTCCGGAATCCCAATCCGATATTTCTGTCAGCAAGCCCTTGTATGGTCCCCATTTCATCCATTTTGAGATGACGGTAAATAAAACGATCACCACAGATTTGGAAGTGGGATTTTTAATCAGCAGCGGGGCCACAGCTCCCCAAAACCCTGCGGGCAAGCAGGGCTACATCAGCAGAACCTTTAGCAGCAGCACTCCCAAAAGGCAGCTCCTGTTGTTTATGCACGATGCCACAGCCTACACCGAGACCGACCCGGAAAACACCTTTGAAAACGCCGATTTTTTGCAAGCGGACACCAATTACTATTTGCACATCTTCAACGGCAGCCTGACCACGGAACCCCAGGCATTCAAAACCATGAGCTACGAGGCTCTCAATGCTGCCGACAACTCCATTGCAGCACTGGACGGCTTGGGCCATACCGATGCTGCGAGTATCACCAGAACCATAGAGCGCAAGGCCGGTGAACTGACTATTTTCCCCGCTGCCATCTTTGGCGGTAATTACGCTATAAGTAAAATTCGGATAGGCTCCACAGATTCCGTATTCTGTGCGTATGCCTCACAAACATGCACACCTAATTACGATGGTTTTAAAAGCTATCAACACTACCGCAGTGACCTTGATTACTATACCGTGTTGGCAGTGCCGAATATCCCTGCCGACTCGGCCACATGGACGTTGCTGACAGGTACATACGTAGTCTACAGGCTGCAAATCAACACCATTACGGAGTAGGGTTATAGCTTCTCCTGCGCTCGCTGAGCGCAGGCCCTTGCCAAATATCCAAAATGAATATACGATAGATCAAGATTACACTATTCGGAGGCATTTCCCCATGACACATCAAAAAACACTGTTGACCGGTGACCGAGCAAACAGTATAATATCCAATATCCAATATCCAATATCCAATATCACACTACTTTTAAAAACAAGCATTTATTTATACCACCTGTAAACCGTCCTAAACCTTCTTATTCACTTTCCTTTCGTCTTTTACCCTTCCTTTTCCTGTCCGTTCTTGGCCTGTCTCTGCTCTGCGTAATCTTGCTCGGCTGTGCCCCGCTGCCGGACACCGGTGACCCGCCTGCTGCGCCCAAACCAAGCATTTCTTTTGCTACTGCTGCTATGGTCTCTTCCGTACAATTGGAAATGAGCAGTAGCTTAGCACTTGCCAACATCGGGGCCGTTATCCGCTTAGCTGCCGAAGCGGCTCCCACCAAGACAGAAGCAGAAGCCAATGCGGGCTATGTTAGTCTTGCCATTACAGCCGGCAGTCCAACAAAATTCAGTATCAGTCAACACTATGGCAGTGATTTTGCCAATGGCCTTACTCTTGTTGATGTATTGGCCCCCAATACCCAATACAAGCTGTATCTGTTTTTTGAACCCAATGCCGTCTCGTCTGAAAGCACGGTTGAAGGGGCCACCCTTGCTAATAATATGGTAGTCCTCCCATTTACCACCACGGTCTTGCCTCCCGCAGGAGAGGCCGTATGGGATAACGCATGGACAAATAAGCAATTTGTCGGAAGCCTTACCGAATGGGGATATAGTCAAAACCAAAAGGGCATTTTTGTCGCTTATACAAAAGTGAATACTTTTATTGTTACTTTGACAGTCACTAATCGCAAAGCAGATAATACAGTTTTACAAAGCTTCGGAAGCCTTGCATTGGGTTTAGCTTCCCCCGGCACAGGATTTCTTTTTGAGCTCTCTGAGTTGGGTGGCAGCTATCCCGACCCTGATGAATACTACTATGTAATAGGTGCTGATGATACAAAAACACTATCAGGAGAGGCTTTTCAACTGGAAATTGACAATGGTTCCAAAGAAACTCTCTTCAGAGTACCTCTCACGCGGTATAGCAGTCCATAGCCGTATTTTTTGTCTTGGTGTAAGGGGGGAACTACCCCTTTACACCAAGACCCCTCTTGCCCATACCCCCTTGCCCAATACTCAAAATGAATATACGATAGGCCAAGATTACACAATCTCGGAGGAGTTCCCCATGACACATCAAAAAACACTGTTGACTGGTGACCGAACAAACAGTATAATATCCAATATCCAATATCCAATATCCAATATCACACTACTTTAGAAAACAAGCATTTACTTCGTCTCCCCGCAAACCGTCCTAAACCTTCTTATTCACTTCTCTATCGTCTTTTACCCTTCCTTTTCCTGTCTGTTCTCGGTCTGTCTTTGCTTGCCTGCGCTCCGCTGCCGGACACCGATGACCCGCCGGCTACCGTAACCTTCACCCTCATTTTCAACTCCCAAGGCGGCACAGAGCTAGCTCCGCAAACAATAGCAAGCGGCAAAAAATCGGAAAAGCCCACAGACCCTGCCAAGGCCAATTTTGTTTTTGGCGGATGGTACAAAGAGCAAACTTTGACCACCCTTTTTGACTTCGCTCAGGAAACGATTACCGGGAACCTCACCCTGTATGCCAAGTGGGAAAAATTCACACTCCACACCTCCATGGCCTGGGTTTCCATGCGGGAGGGACTGGTGCAATTGGACAACGGCACCCAAGGAATAAAAACTATTGGTGTTGTGGTCAGCAAAGATGCCACAGCTCCCGCCTATGCGAATATCAAAGACCTGCCCGGTTTTTACACCAGAACAACCAAAGCAGAAGGAACACCCCGAACCGCCTATCTTTCGATGACCGATAAAATGACGGTAGCTAAGTTTAATGCAAATGTAACGGTGTCTGTTGACGGAGGAGCCGCCGGCTTTGTCAGTGCTGTTGCCGCCGCACCGGAACTATTACACCCGAACACCGACTACTACGCTCACTTCTACGACATAGCAGGTACGACAGGCACAGCCATAGAGAAACTGGCGTTTACCACAGAGAATTTTCCCGCCACTTATCCCACCACAAGAGGAACATACAGCAGTTTTTATAACCAAATCACCGCCGGCAGTAGTTCTCCGGCCATGGAATACAAGTCCTCCGAAAGCTATTTAGTGCCGGCGAGGTTTTATTACTTTTTGACAAGTGGGGGATCGTATCTTTGGAGGTTCTCATCTAATCCTACAATAGAAATATCAGAGACCAGTACAAATACCCGCCCTTTTAGAAACTCTGTTCCACCACTCTTAGTCTATGATGTATACAATATTGCAGCCTCAGGACCGGGCACAAGCGTAAGCCTTTGGGATACCATGATCAAAACTACGGATCTAAGTTACTATGTCACTATAGACTATGTATTCGGAGGCGAGCAATTTGCACTTTACGAGAACAACAAAGCCGTATTGGTAACGGAGTAGGCGTACAGCCTCCTCCAACTCCCTCAAAAAAGGGGCCAAAAGGGCCCCTCGTAGCCCCTCTTGCCAAATATCCAAAATGAATATACGATAGCCTAAGATCATACAATCTTGGAGGCATTTCCCCATGACACATCAAAAAACACTGTTGACCGGTGACCGAGCAAACAGTATAATATCCAATATCCAATATCCAATATCCAATATCACACTATTTTAGAAAACAAGCATTTACTTCATCTCCCCGCAAACCGTTCTAAACCTTCTTATTCATTTCTCTTTCGTCTTTTACCCTTCCTTTTTCTGTCCATTCTCGGTCTGTCTTCGCTTGCCTGCGCTCCGTTGCCGGACACCGATGACCCGCCTGCTACCGTAACCTTCACCCTCACTTTCAACTCCCAAGGCGGCACAGAGCTAGCTCCGCAAACAATAGCAAGCGGCAAAAAATCGGAAAAGCCAGCAGACCCCACCAAGGCCAATTTTGTTTTTGCCGGATGGTACAAAGAGCAGACTTTGACCACCCTTTTTAATTTTACTCAGGAGACGATTACCGGGAACCTCACCCTGTATGCCAAGTGGGAAAAATTCACACTCAACACCTCCATGGCCTGGCTTTCCATGCGGGAGGGCTTGGTGCAATTGGACAACGGCACCCAAGGGATAAAAACCATTGGTGTTGTGGTTAGCAAAGATGCCACAGCTCCCTCCTATGCCGGCGTGAAAGACCTGCCGGGGTTCTACACCAGAACAACCAAAGCAGACGGAACACCCCGAACCGCCTACCTCTCGATGACCGATAAAATGACCTCTGCCAAGTTTAATGCAAATGTAACGGTGTCTGTTGACGGAGGATCTACGGGATTTGTCAGTGCCATTGCCGCCGCACCGGAACTATTACACCCGAACACCAACTACTATGCTCATTTCTATGAGATAACCGGTACTGCGGGCGCAGCCATAGAAAAACTGGCGTTTACCACCGAAGACTTCCCGGCTGCCTACCCAACCTCAAGAGGAAGATACAGCCGTTTCTATGACAAAATAACTGCCGGCAGCACTTCTCCGGCCATAGAGTATAAGGCTTCAGAGAGTCATTTAATTCCGTTCAGATATCATTATTTAGTTACCGGTGGAGGGCCGTATGCTTTTACTATCTCCAGTAGCACATTTGAATTCGCAGAATCCTCTCCGCTTATGCGCCCTTTTGGCAATGGGATTCCCGGAGATTTATTCTTATTCTATGATTTATACAATATTGCAGCCGCAGGACCCGCCACAAGTGTAGCACTTTGGGATGGAATGATAAAACCCAATAATATTACGAATATAATTAGATTGAGTCACTCTTTGGGAAGAGAGCCTTCTTCGATTACCATCCTTGAAAATTTGTTGTTAGTAACTGAGTAGGGTTATTCTCCACTACTCTTATCTCACTGCGGAGTATCCCCCCGCCGGTGGTGGGGGAGCTTCTGTTGTAAAAGGCCCCTTCACAGCCCCCTTGCCAAACATCCAAAATGAATATACGATAGGCCAAGATTACACTATTTGGAGGCATTTCCCCATGACACATCAAAAAATACTGTTGACCGGTGACCAAGCAAACAGTATAATATCCAATATCCAATATCCAATATCCAATATCACACTACTTTAGAAAACAAGCATTTACTTCGTCTCCCCGCAAACTGTCCTAAATCTTTTTATTCACTTTCCCTTTGTCTTTTACCTCTCTTTTTCCTGTCCGTTCTCGGTCTGTCTTTGCTTGCCTGCGCTCCGCTGCCGGACACCGATGACCCGCCTGCTACCGTAACCTTCACCCTCACTTTCAATTCCCAAGGCGGCACAGAGGTAGCTACGCAAACAATCGCAAGCGGCAACAAGTCCCCAAAACCCACAGACCCCGCCAAGGCCAACTTTGTTTTTGCCGGATGGTACAAAGAGCAGACTTTGACCACCATTTTTAATTTTACTCAGGAGACGATTATCGGAGATCTCACCCTGTACGCGAAGTGGGAAAAATTCACACTCAACACCTCTATGGCCTGGGTTTCCATGCGGGAGGGCTTGGTACAATTCGACAACGGTACCCAAGGGATAAAAACCATTGGTGTTGTGGTCAGCAAAGATGCCACAGCTCCCGCCTATGCGAATATCAAAGACCTGCCGGGGTTCTACACCAGAACAACCAAAGCAGACGGAACACCCCGAACCGCCTACCTTTCGATGACCGATAAAATGACGGTAGCTAAGTTTAATGCAAATGTAACGGTGTCTGTTGACGGAGGATCTACAGGCTTTGTCAGTGCCATTGCCGCCGCTCCGGAACTGCTGCACCCGAACACCGACTACTACGCACACTTCTACGACATAGCAGGTACGACAAGTACAGCCATAGAGAAACTGGCGTTTACCACAGAAAATTTTCCCGCCACCTACCCCACCACAAGAGGAACATACAGCAGTTTTTATAACCAAATCACTGCGGGCAGTACTTCTCCGGCCATGGAATACAAGGCTTCCGAGAGTTATTTAGTGCCGGCAAGGTTTTATTACTTTTTAACAAGTGGGGGGCCCTACCATTGGAGGTTCTCATCTAATCCTACAATAGAAATGGCGGAGACCAGTACAAATACTCGTCCTTTGGGAAACTCTGTTCCACCACTCTTAGTCTATGATGTATACAATATTGCAGCCTCAGGACCGGGCACAAGCGTAAGCCTTTGGGATACCATGATCAAAACTACGAATTTCAGTTACCCTGTTAGTATAGACTATCTATTTGGAGGACAAGAATTTTTTTTCTTTAACAAAAACAAGACGGTATTGGTAAGCGAGTAGTGTCCGGCTTGGGTGTACGTTTGTCTGTCGGGCCAAATGAATTGGGAATTGGGTGCTAGATTTGGTACCGCATTATTTCCTCCCGCAATACGGGTATAAGGTCATCATTGAACCATGGATTCTTTTTAAACCAAATATTATTTCTCGGGGAGGGGTGTGGTAAAGGCAGGTACTTTGGTAAGTATGCTTCAAAATTTTGCACCGTTTCCGTCAGGGTATTTTTGGCCCTATCATTTAAGTAGTATTTCTGGGCGTAGCTACCAATCAATAATATCAAATCTATTTCATTCAAAGATCTAAAAAGGAGCTTATGCCATTGGGGAGCACATTCTCCCCGGGGAGGCAGATCACCACTTTTTCCTTTGCCCGGGTAGCAAAACCCCATTGGTATCAACGCAAACAGTTCCGCATTATAAAAACCGGATGTATCGACACCCAACCAATCTCTTAATCTTTCGCCGCTTTTATCATCCCATGGGATTCCCGTCTTGTGAACAATGCTCCCCGGGGCCTGACCAATAATGGCTATCTTACTCTTCGGATGAGCTGACAGCACCGGATGGACTCCATGTTCCAGAAAGGGCAGACAAGTCTTACAATTTCGTATTTCTGCAAGCAATTTTTCCATAGCTTCTCTTTTAAAATAATGAATAGTACTCTCGCCGGGCTGGTCTTTACCAACCTATAATTATAACGGGCAGAGAGACAAAGTACCATTATTCTCTCAATTCGTCAGAAACTATCGTTTCAGAACTACATGGGATTGAGCCGGAACCCCGGCCACCCGCCTCCCTGTACCCAAGATCCCCCGGTTGCGTCTTCCTTTTTTCCCTTTCCCCTCTTTTTATCCTTCTTTATCCTTGGTCTTATCTTCTACGGCCTTTCCTCTCCGGCCCCTTTTCTCCGCTTTCTCTCATTACCCGTCCCCCTTGCCAAATATCTAAAACAAATATACGATAGCCTAAGATCACACAATCTTGGAGGATTTCCCTATGACACATCAAAAAACACTATTGACCGGCATGCCGGCAAACAGTATAATATCCAATATCCAATATCCAATATCCAATATCCTACTCAATTAGAGAAAACACACTTATTTCGTTTCCTATTAATTAATTATAAGTCTTCTTTCCCCTTTTCTCTACGTCTTTCTCTTACCCTTTTTCTCTTCATTCCCGGTCTAACCTTATTTGGCTGTGTCCCCCTGTCCGACACCAGTGCCCCACCTGCGTCTACGGCAAGCTTTACCGTCACTTTCAACTCGCAAGGCGGCACAGAGGTTGCTACACAAACGATAGCAAGCGGAGAAAAATCGGAAAAGCCCACAGACCCAACCAAGACAAATCTTATCTTTGGCGGATGGTACAAAGAACAAGCTTTGGCCAACCCTTTCAACTTTACTCAGGAGACGATTACCGGGAACCTCACCCTGTATGCCAAGTGGGAGACAAAAAACTTCAGCCCAAGCATCTCCTGGCGGGGGATCCGCGCCGCAGAGCTGCAAATCAACACCAACGAAAGTGCGGCAGCGGCCTTTATTGTACGGGCCGCAAGCGAAGCGGCCCCAAGCTATACGGATGTTGAAACAAATATTGCCCTGCAAAGCCGTTCGGTAACTTCAGGCACGCATTACTTTTATACCGCCATGCACCACGGCAGCAACCGGAATCTTGCCGACAATATAACCGCAGCCGCAACGGGAGACTACCTCACAGCAGGCACGGCGTACAAGGCATACGTTTTTCGGGACAAGAACCTGGTGAATACCCTCAACTTTAGCACTTTGACCCTGCCCGCAGCAGCCGATTGGGACGAAAGCAAACAGTTTATTGACGGGACATTTCCCTATCGGGATGGTACCTATCAAATTGATGTCCAAGAGGGAACGGTTCTGCTATTGCCTGTCTACTGGAAAAAGTTCATTGATCAAGGAAGCAGTCTTCTTACACCTGGCGGTATCTCCGTGGCTAGCTGTCAGACACCCGCTGCGGGTAATCGTTGTATTACCGATTCCGGTTATGCTTTGGAGCAGGGTTTTGAACACACTACTGTCACAGCCGATACATATCTGCGGCTCAGCTTTGGTATCCAACAGCTTGCTACTCGGGATGCTGTTAATAAAGGGATATGGACACTTATAAATCATGGATCCGGTGTGTCCCGGAGCATGACAATAAATATGCATTAGAAATAAGCTATTTCAAGTATCTGAGCAGAAGACTGCACAGCCTGCTGCTCTTTAAGTCTTTCTATACTTATACCTGCAAATTTGGTCATCTTTGTCCCTCTTGTGTCTCACCCTCTACTCCATGCCCCCCTTGTCCAATACTCAAAATGAATATACGATAGCCTCAGATCACACAATCTTGAAGGAGTCCCCCTATGACACATCAAAAAACACTATTGACCGGCACGCCGGCAAACAGTACAATATCCAATATCCAATATCCAATATCCAATATCCTACTCAATTAGAGAAAATACACTTATCTCGTTTCTTATTAATTAATTACAGGTCTTTTTCCCCATTTTCTTTACATCTTTCTCTGACCCTTTTTCTCTCCATTCTCGGTCTAACCTTATTTGGCTGTGTTCCGCTGTCCGACACAGGTGACCCGCCTGCTGCCCCAACTCCCAAGTACACTTTTACCATATCTTTTACAGGAATACAGGCCCTCGAATTGACCGCAAATTCGGTTGAAAATATGGCCGTCAGTGCTATTGTCCGTTTGGCCGGTGAACCGGTCCCCGTTTGGACCGATATACAGAACAAGGTTGGCCTGCTCAGCCGAAACCTCGTAGCCGGATCCCCCAAACGGATCTTTACCGCCAAACATTATCACACCAATGACGATCTGCAAACCAATATTGCAGCCATCAGCGCAGCAGATATTTTACAACCGGAGACGGCCTATAAGGTCTATATTTTTCACGAGGAGAGCGTAATTACGACACTGCCTTTTACCACCGCAGCCATTCCCCCGGCGAGTGAATTTCCCTCAACCTTTCATTTCGCGCCGAACGTACTGCCTTTTGATGCAGAAGTAACTTACACTAAAAACAATACCGAACGCAAAGGCCTCCATGAATTGTATGCCAAAGAAGGCGAAGTTTTGTTGATTCCTCTGTATATGAATGCTGTTCAGCCATTAGCTACCGGATGGTACTTTATTAATGGCAATAAGGTAGTTATTATTACCTGTGTGTTAGATTCTTGTTTACCCGATGCAGGTTACGGATCGACAATTCCGGAGAGTATTTACCCAAGTATTGCCAACACCTATTACAAAACTCTTTTGGGGATTCAAACTTTCAATACGCAGACGGTAAAAGATGCCGGTTATGCCGATGTCAAAGATGGGGCAGACGGCACCCCTTTTGTTATTCATTTAATTGCGGATCAATAAATCGGTTTGGCACGGGGTGCGAAAGTCCGCAGTTCATTGCAGAGCCGTTTGACATTGGAAACCGGAAGACTTCCCCAAACCGGCCAAATGCATAAAGTGAAAAATAAGAGGAGAGAACCCTGTATTTGAATCTATACTGTTTACTTATTACTGTCAATAAAATGGTGCCGGTGGTGGTGGTTGACAAAAAATGACGACTCAATTATTTTTCCTTTTAACTTGAAAATTTTAGTCTAAAAGGAAAATATCATGAAAAATAAAGGGATACTTCTTGTAACTCTTGCTGTTCTTATCTTTACCGGCTGTACATTGCAACCGGGTGATGAGGATTTTGATTTCTACAGGAATGGAAACGATACCTACATAGCCGATGCAAAGACTTGGCCTAAAACCAAATATGCCATACGTTACACATATTATGGATATTGTAATGGGGCTTTTCTCTCTCCGGTACTTATCCTGACCGCTGCTCACTGTCTGGAAGGTAAGGCACAGCCCAATCCCGGTTCAAAGATAACTATTGAATATTATTCTTCATCCGGTGAAAGAAAAACAACAGTAGTATCTTTCAAAAATTATGCAATAGCACCGGCCCTTGGTGACTATTTTTACAAAGGGTCAAAGTCTCGCGATGTAGCTGTGATGTTTTTAGCCGGCATTGATAAACCCAATGATTTACCCATTCTTACCCTTATAAACCCCAAAAAACTTGACAGCATCCCTATCGGTGGCAGCGTGGCCATCCACAGTATTCATGATGTTTCTTATGGTGATGACTATCAATATACCACTCGGAAAGCACCCTATAGTCCCCCGGCAAGTTCTTATGGTGCGGATTATCCTCTTGGACACAATTTCTTTACAGAAGTACGGCCAAACGCTCGACACGGGGACTCCGGTGGTGTTTATATAGCTTATTTTCGTACATCCTATTTTGACAATGGTGTCAGTCGGGTGGAACCATATGCTCTGGCGACTCTCAGTGTCGCAGATATTTCAACAAGAACCTCCATTTACTACCGTTGGCTTGAGGACCAAAGGATAATTGCCGCATTCTCATGGAAAAGTTAGACAGGATAAATCGAAAATGAGCCGGCTATGACAGGATCCCTGTAAGAGCTGGCCCATTTCTATCCGGATCTCTTCGGTACTTTCCCTTCGGCCCTAACGGGCCTTTCAGGGGCAGCTCGGGGGGGCCCGGAGTTCTGCCGGCACAATTTCTAATACAAGTTCTCATGCAAGACCCTAATGATACGCTAAGTCAAACATCTGAGCACCTTTGACAAAAACAAAGATGCCCTCAGGCACATCTCCCTAATCCCGCAACTGCTGTATAATTTGTTCTCCTCTCTTGGGCATGGTCCCCCTCTTGTCCATGCCCCCCTTGCCCAATACTCAAAATGAATATACGATAGTCTAAGATCACACAATCTTGAAGGAGCTCCCTATGACACATCAAAAAACACTATTGACCGGCACGCCGGCAAACAGTACAATATCCAATATCCAATATCCAATATCCAATATCCTACTCAATTAGAGAAAATACCACTATTTCGTTTTCTATTAATTAATTACAGGTCTTTTTTCCCATTTTCTCTGCGTTTTTCCCCCTTCCTTTTTCTGATTTTCATCAGTGTCTCTTTGCTCGCCTGTGTTCCGCTGTCCGACACCGGTGACCCGCCTGCTGCTCCCGCTCCCAAGTACACTTTTACCATATCTTTTACCGGAATACAGGCCCTCGAATTGACCGCAAATTCGGTTGAAGATATGGCCGTCAATGCTATTGTCCGTTTAGCCGGTGAACCGATCCCCGTTTGGACCGATATACAGAACAAGGTCGGCCTGCTCAGCCGAAACCTCGTAGCCGGAATATCCAAACGGATCTTTACCGCCAAACATTATCACACCAATGACGATCTGCAAACTAATATTGCAGCCATCAGCGCAGCAGATATTTTACAACCGGAGACGGCCTATAAGGTCTATGTTTTTCACGAGGAGAATGTAATCACAACACTGCCTTTTACCACCGCAGCCATTCCCCCGGCGAGTGAATTTCCCTCAACCTTTCATTTTGCGCCGAACGTACTCCCTTTTGATCCAGAAGTAACTTACACTAAAAACAATACCGAACGCAAAGGCATCCATGAATTGTATGCCAAAGAAGGCGAAGTTTTGTTGATTCCTCTGTATATGAATGCTGTTCAGCCATTAGCTACCGGATGGTACTTTATCAATGGCAATAAGATAGTTATTATTACCTGTGTGTTAGATTCTTGTTTACCCGATGCAGGTTACGGATCGACAATTCCGGAGAGTATTTACCCAAGTATTGCCAACACCTATTACAAAACTCTTTTGGGCATTCAAACTTTCAATACGCAGACGGTAAAAGATGCCGGTTATACCGATGTCAAAGATGGGGCAGACGGCACCCCTTTTGTTATTTATTTGATTGCGGATCAATAAATCGGTTTGGCACGGGGTGCGAAAGTCCGCAGTTCATTGCAGAGCCGTTTGACATACGGTGCCTTACAGCCTACTATAAGACCTCCAATTTACAGCAATAATTTGAGATGAATGCTCGGTCAGAATTTCGGTAGAAATTCTGACCGAGCATGAAAGAACTGAGGGAGCAGTTTAGGCAAATGTTAAAGAATCTTCGGAAAAAGTATGACGCATTGCCCATGACCATAGGTCTTCTTCTCAAAAATTTTGGACAAAATGATTACAAGAAAACATCACCAAGTGGAATTTGTAGAGTGAGATTCTTTAATCTTGGAGAATTCCTTGACAGAGTCTCGAAAAAAATAAATAATATTGAGGATACAAGTACTATTATCCAACAATAATTATATTATATGCTCTGAGAAATATGTATTATAATTAAACTGTCAGGAAAATAAAATGATAGAAAATAATTTTAAAAATATCACTTTAATTAATTACTCCGATAAAAACTATAAAAAAAGTCAAAGGCTTAACAGTAAAACGGGATTAAAATATGGGGGGATGTCAAAAGTAATATCCTATTCTCCATCTGATATTGAACAAGACTTCTATTTATCAAACAAAAAAATTCTTGATAATAAAAGAGGAAATGGATATTGGTTGTGGAAACCTTATTTCATTAAAAAAACTTTAGAACAAATTGACTGGAATGACTATCTTTTTTATTGCGACTCAGGATCTTACTTTATAGACTCCGTATCTCACTTAAAAGAGATAGATCAAGATATAGTCCCATTTGAGCTAATACATATTGAAAAGATGTATACAAAAAGAGATATATTTATTATTATGGATTGTGATCAGCCAAAATACACTGACACAAGTCAAAGATTAGCCAGTTTCATTTTATGGAAAAAGACCCCTTTCACTATGAAATTTATTGATGAATGGCTTTTTTACTCAAAAGATGAAAGACTAATTACAGATAATGATAACATAATGAGAAAATCTAACTATAAAATTTTTAAAGACCATAGGCATGATCAGTCTATATTTAGTTTATTGACGAAAAAACATGAGATCCCGGCATATCGTGATCCCTCCCAATTTGGTAATGACTTCAAAGAAATATATGCTACTTCTCATTACCCCCAAATTATTGAACTTCATAGAAAAAAAGACTCTGGTATAAAGCAAAAGTTGAAATATTTGGTAAGACTATGTAAAACATTATTAAAAAATATTTTACATTAAATATTGGATAGTATTAAGATAGAAATCTCCCTGGCAATTTAAACAATTCTACTGCGTCTAAAGTATCTATTATATCCCAATATTTTACAAAAAAACAGTAGAACTAATTAAATAGAGGCACAGCAAAAATATTGGGACTAAGTAGTAAAGAATTAAATATACTACTGGTTTTTATACTTATCTTTAAAAGACAGCCTCTTCTCGATCTGGACAATAAAGAGATGGAGACCTGGGTGAAACCGGCCGTCGCCATCTCTCATAGGGTTGTTCGGCTTGTTCTGTGTTTCATTCCAAGTTTATTTTTTGACAAGGGTGCCCTTTCTATTCGGCTTTGGAGATCTGCGGCACAGGTCTGGTCTTGATGCCGGCACAAGTTCTAATACAAGTTCTAATCCAAGGCCCTAATGATACGCTAAGTCAAACATCTGAGCACCTTTGACAAAAGCAAAGATGCCCTCAGGCACATCTCCCTAATCCCGCAACTGCTCTATAATCCGTTCTCCTTTCTTGGGCATGGCCCCTCTTGTCCATACCCCCCCTTGCCCAATACCCAAAATGAATATACGATAGTCTAAGATCACACAATCTTGAAGGAGCTCCCTATGACACATCAAAAAACACTATTGACCGGCACGCCGGCAAACAGTACAATATCCAATATCCAATATCCAATATCCAATATCCTACTCAATTAGAGAAAATACCACTATTTCGTTTTCTATTAATTAATTACAGGTCTTTTTTCCCATTTTCTCTGCGTTTTTCCCCCTTCCTTTTTCTGATTTTCATCAGTGTCTCTTTGCTCGCCTGTGTTCCGCTGTCCGACACCGGTGACCCGCCTGCTGCTCCCGCTCCCAAGTACACTTTTACCATATCTTTTACCGGAATACAGGCCCTCGAATTGACCGCAAATTCGGTTGAAGATATGGCCGTCAGTGCTATTGTCCGTTTAGCGGGTGAACCGGTCCCCGTTTGGACCGATATACAGAACAAGGTCGGCCTGCTCAGCCGAAACCTCGTAGCCGGATCCCCCAAACGGATCTTTACCGCCAAACATTATGACACCAATGACGATCTGCAAACCAATATTGCAGCCATGAGCGCAGCGGATATTTTACAACCGGAGACGGCCTATAAGGTCTATGTTTTTCACAAGGAGAATGTAATCACAACACTGCCTTTTACCACCGCAGCCGTTCCCCCGGCGAGTGAATTTCCCTCAACCTTTCATTTCGCGCCGAACGTACTGCCTTTTGATACAGAAGTAACTTACACTAAAAACAATACCGAACGCAAAGGCATCCATGAATTGTATGCCAAAGAAGGCGAAGTTTTGTTGATTCCTCTGTATATGAATTCTGTTCAACCATTAGTTTTTGGATGGAATTTTTTTAATGGTAGTGGGATACTTCGTATTGGCTGTACCTTAGATTCTTGTTTACCCGATGCAGGTTACGGATCGACAACTCCGGAGAGTATTTATCCAAGTATTGCCAACACCTATTACAAGACTCTTTTGGGGATTCAAACTTTCAATACGCAGACTATAAAAGATGCCGGTTATGCCGATGTCAAAGATGGGGGGACCGGCCCCTCGTTTGTTATTCATTTGATTGCGGATCAATAAATTGATTTGGAACGGGGTGCGAAAGTCCGCAGTTTATTGCAGAGCCGTTTGACATACGAAACCGGAAGACTTCCCCAAACCTGCCAAATGCATAAAGTGAAAAATAAGAGGAGAAAACCCTGTATTTGAATCCATACTGTTTACTTATTACTGTCAATAAAATGGTACCGGTAGTGGTTGTTGACAAAAAATGGCAATTAAACTACTTTTTTATTATTATTTGAAAATTCTGACTCAAAAGGAAGATATTATGAAAAATAAATGGATGCTTCTTGGAACTCTCGCGGTTCTCATTCTTGCTGGCTGTACATGGCCACCGTATGGTGTCGATCTCACCGGAGATGCCCCCGGTAACTACGAACCCAATAGCAAGGTTTGGCCTCAAAACAGATATGCCATACGTTACACATACAATGGAGGACAATGTAATGGAGCCTTTCTCTCTTCGATAGTCATCTTAACGGCTGCTCACTGCCTCGAAGATCTTCCATATCCCGGTCTTGATACAAAGATAGAGATTGAATACTTTTCTCTATCCGGTGAAAGAAAAACAATGGTATCACCTCTAAGAGAATATTATTTAGCACCACCTCTTGACAGATTTTCTTACAAAGGGTCAATGTCTCGCGACCTCGCTCTGCTGGTTTTAGATACACCTCGTTCTGTCGTAAACCCGTATAAAGATTTACCCATTCTTGCGATTCCAACCGTCAAGCAATTTGACAGCATCCCGGTCGGTGGTAGCGTGGCAATCCACAGTGTCCATCATCTTTCTGAGGGTGAGGACTACCAATATACCACTCGGAAAGCACCCTATAGTCCCCCGGCAAGTTTTGGCACAGATTATCCTCTTGGACACAATTTCTTTACAGAAGTACGGCCAAACACTCGACACGGGGACTTCGGGGGTGTTTATATAGCCTATTTTTACAATGATAAAGGGCAGTTGGGTCCATATGCCCTGGGAGCTCTCTCCGCAGCAGATATTTCAACAAGAACTTCCATTTACCTCGATTGGCTTCAGGCCATGATCTCCGTTGCATCGATACGGCGACCGTCGGAAATACTTCTGCCCAAGTCATAATCACTGTGGATCACAGTTACATTTTTTTAAACGACAGACGGCCATAGTTGCAGCAATAAGGTTCCAGCTTGGGCGGGATACATCAGAAATTGAAATGGGTTGGCTCCGACAGAACTACTGTCAGAGCCAACCCATTTCAATCTGTATCTGTTCGGTACATTTCCCTTTAGACCCGTGAACCTTGAAGGACCTTTGAAGGACCTTTAAGGGGCCTTGAAAGACCTTGGGCCCCCCGGACCGGGCAGATCCGGCATGACAAATAGAGCTTTTAGACCATCCGGTAGAGTTTTTTGATCTTCTCCAACTCTCCGCCCTCTACCGCGCCAATCGACAGTCCTTCTCTCATCTCGGCGAAAACTTCCAGAGTTTTCGCCACATGTTCCTCACTGTGGCCGGCCGTGGGAATCAGCCGAAACATCACCAATCCCGGCGGTATCACCGGGTAGACTACCCCCGTTACGAAGATACCCCTCTCCCGCAGGTAACTGAGTACCTTCTCCCCGGTCTCATGGCCCTTAGCCGTAGAAATGTACACGGCACACAGGGGCGATTCACCGAAACCCACCGTATAGCCCAAGCTCCGCAGGCCTTCTTTTAAGGCATTGGAACGCTGCCACATCAACTCGCGGCGGAAATCATCCCGGCTCAACAACTCCAAAGTCTGTTGCAGCGATTTGACGTAGATCATCGGCAAAGACTTGGCAAAGACTTGGGTGCGGGCATTAAACGAAATCCAGTCGCAAACTTCCTGTCCGGTTGCCGCGAAGCCGCCAATCGAAGCAAAAGCCTTGGCAAAAGTACCCAGCACGATATCCACTTTATCCTGCACACCGCAGAAGTCCGCCACACCTCGGCCATGCTCTCCCACAACCCCGACTCCGTGGGCATCATCGACAAACAGACGGGCATTATATCGTTCTTTCAGCTCACAGATTTCCTTCAGCTTGGCAATGTCCCCCGTCATGCCGTAGACCCCTTCAATCGCAATCAGGACACCTCCCGTCCGTCCCTGATTGACACTTTTCAGCACACTTTCCAAGTCGTTCGGGTCATTGTGGCGGAAGAAACGCAGCTTGGCCCGCGACAAGAACGCCGCATCGAGAATGCAGGCATGGGCCAATTTATCGACAATAACGGTATCACCCGGCCCGGCCAAAGCCGAAATGGTGCCCATCACACCCATGTAACCAAAATTGAACAAAATCGCGGCATCTTTATTTTGCCACCGGGCGAAGGCACGCTCCAAGGCAATGTGTTCCGAAGTATTGCCGCTCATCATACGCGAACCCATCGGAGCACTGACACTGTGCGTTTCCAAAGCATTGCGCGCGGCATCCTGAATCGAGGGATCCCCGGCCAGGCCCAAGTAGTTATTGACCGACCACATAATGTAGTTCCGGCCTTGATAATTCATCTCCGGAGCAGGGATTGCGTCCAATATCGGCCGGGTGACACCTCTCGGGTCACTTTTGCGGTACACCCCAAAATAACCGTCATCCCCATAGCACTTTTCAAAGATATCTGTTGGCTGTACGTTTTCCTGACTCAAAACCGGACCTCTTCTTTGACGAGTTGCTTCACCCCTTTCGGTGTTGACCGACATTGGCAAAGTCGACTCTGCTGTATGATTTATGCTCTGCCCTTCCGGCAAAACTCCTCCGCAGAAACACTATCAAAGAGGGAGACCAAACCGGTGACAACGCTGTGAAACAGAAGATTCTACCAATCCGGAGGAGAAACAACCAGTGCAGAAGAATGGGAAAACGGATCAGAAATGAAACAGTCGTTCGATATCCCGAATCAGCTCCCGTTGCTGCTCCGGGAAACGCTGTAAATCCGTCAGGTCCACAGTGCGGGCGGCACGGACACTATAACGTTTGGGGAAATCGCGATCCAATTTGTTCTGGCCGCCACCGGTCAGGTGCAACAGTACCGGTGCTTCCCGGTCAATTCGGCCCTCTGAGGCCGCCCGCCGCAGGGCTCCGGCGGCGACGGCCGCCGCCGGCACGAGGTCCAGACCCGCTTCTGCGGCAAACAGTTCCTGCATTTCGGCGACTTCCGTATTTTCGATGGCAAATGCATCGCCATCACATTCCCGGAGTAAATCCGCCAACCCGCCCGTTATCGCGTAGGGCGGGTTGCGGTTCCCCAACACCGGAGCGAGAATCTGTCCGTTGCGCTCCAAACTTTCTTGGGTCTCGTAGGGCCGGAAATCAGAGCGTTTTTCGCGCCAGTGCTCCACAACGGGAATGAACGGCGCGTTCTGCCCCAGCATCAACGAAAATTGGTGTCCCTCTGGAATGCAACCGGCCCGTTTCAGACGCTTGTACATGCTATAGCTGCCTATGGCACCTGTACCGCTGCCTATGGCCTGAAAGTAGTACCGATAAGGCGCGACATCCGGCCGCCGCAGGTAACGGCTGTACTGGGCATGGAGGTAGCCCACACCCAAGCCATCCCGGCGCGCGATGTTCCTGACCCCGCCTTCCGGGAAAAAATGGGGCGAGTCGGAAAGGATTTTTGCAATGGCAATGGCTTCTTCATATTCGCTTGGTTTGCCGTCATATTTGTGCGTGCCGGCCACGAAGACGACCTTGGAATCCTCTTTGATAGGCAAAGACAACTGCATATCCCGCAGAGAAACATCCGGCACGACCAGCAATACGGCTAGGTTCTCCCGCAGTGCCACCTCCGCAAAGGCCCGAGCGGTGTTGCCGGCCGAGGCCACAACGAGAATCCGGCCCTCGGCACAACAGTCCCGAACGTAGGCAAACACGCTGTGGGCCTCAAACTCCTTGAATGTTAAGGAACGGATGTCCGAGCCAAGTTCGGGATCGTAACCGGAAAATAATATATCCAAGTCTTTCAGCCCAAATTTTTGGGCGATGGCCTCACTCCTGAGCAGACCGGGCAGAGAAGCTTTAGCAAAGGATCGATGCACCGGCAGCCAACTTCGGTACCGAAAAAAACTCGTATCTTCCAAGTCAAAATGGAGGGACTTCCACGCCGCTTCCGGAGAAGTGGCACCCAAAGGTATTGCGTATTGGGCTTCCAGTAATGTCTGATCGCCGCAATCGTCACAGCGAAGGCGAAAAGAATCCGCTGTGAGGCTTCCCGGGTATTGTCTCCCACACTTTAAACATAGGTATTGGTACTCAGTAGGTGGCATAAGCTAAGCATTGTTCCGGCACATTCCTATTAGGTCAAGCCCCGTTCTACAGTCAGAATTGACAGCCAGACTTAACAGACGGAGTCGACCCGCGAACAATGCAGTGCAAAAACGGTCAAATATTATGTTCGATAATAACAAAGAAACAGGCGGGTGGCGAAAATTTACGGCACTACTTTTTAGAATTTATCAGGCCAAACTTATCAACCCAAACTTATCAGCCAAAACCAATCAAAAAGGCCTCGTTTCAGAGTCTCCGACAAACGCCCAACCTCAAAACGGCGGCTTGACGTAGTAGGTCACGCCAACGGTATGAGACAGTATCAGGTTGGCATCGGGTACAACGCTCAGCACTCGGGCATCAAAGCGATAAAACGGGCCAAAGTACATATTCCGTGTAGCTTTGGAAAGCTGAAACGACGGGCCCTTATGGAATAAAAAGGCCAATTCCAAAGACCCCTGTCTCGGGTAGAAACCCCATTCCAAATTTTGCTCAAACATAGAATTGTATGTGAATACCGGCACTTTCAGGCGGAGATAGAACAGGTATTCCAAACCCAAGGCAAGTGCCATTTCCAACTCAAATCCCAACCCTGTCTGCAAGTAGGAGTTGGAAGCCTCCGGGTTGAACAGCAAGACACTGCCGGAATGCCCTTCCGAAGCATCGATCAAAACTCCAAGCATCAAGGCCGCATTGCTTGCTTTCAACAGCGTAAAGCGCAGCGTGTATTCGCCTTCGTAAAAGAACAGCGATTTGGCGGCCTCACTCGAATTTGTTAGATTCTCCGGACCGACCAAGGGTAGTCCTGCTCCCACCGTGAAACGGGAGGACAGATGATTGCTCAACCAAAAAAAACCGTTGAGCGTAAGGTGCATGGAATTTTGATCCCCGGGTACGATTCCCCCGAGGTTGTGATGCGCACGATAGAATGTCGCCAAGTTGATCGTACCGCTGCTTTCCCCCCGATTAAAATCAATGCCGACTTGGGCCTGTAATGTTTTGCCCGGCTCCCATCGCCAAAAGCCCAAGTCCAAAGACAGGAAGCCCAAATTCAGTACGAAAATGCCTACAATTGACCATTTTCGCAGCAAGTCCTTCATCATCCCTAAACCTCTCAAACGGCATCTCACTTTTCTTCCGTTTCAAACTACTTATAAAAACGAGGCATCCCTAATCGGCCCCAATATCTTCAATACTAATGTTTGCAATGCTTTCAATTACCTTCAAAGATTGCACCGACCGCATCCCTTGGCCGGCCGTCCCACAGTACCCATTTCCCCGGACCGGAATCCGGAAACTAGTTCGTGACGAAGTTCTCCTGGCCGGCCGGGAAATAACCGATACGCTTAAATATCCCGCCCGTAAAGCGGAAGGCGGCGTAGCCGACCAGACGCTGCCCCTTCTCATCAAACAAAATGTCTCCTGTGCTGCCTTTAAACTGGGTTTCCAACAGGTCCTGATACAAAGAGTTGCCGGAGATTTTTGTCATCTCTTCTCCCTCAACCGTCTTTTTGACTGTATAGGCCAGCAGAGTCACCTTGTCGAACAGATACGCGGACTCATCACCCGCCCTGAGATGGTAGTTCTTTTCGTATTGATGTTCAAACCGCCGGTAATTCTGCTCCGAGTCCGCATCCTGAAGCTGCCGGAAAACGAAATATCGCGGACTGTCCGGGTCTGTCAGCTCGGCCGGAGATACGGTGTTCCCATTCAAAATAAAATCCAGACGATCGAAAAAATAGCGATACGGACTTTTCGCGAGGTAACGGTTCACTTCGTTGGCATTCTGCTGATCCAAAAACAACACAACGCCGGAGTTCTTTTCCGAATTTTGCAGTGTTACCCTCTGGTTCCCAAGTAATTCGGCCAAACTCCGGATACGGCCCTCATTGTAGTTGCCCCTTCCGTTTGTGTACTCCAGCTCAACCAAATTGCTCAGCCCGGTTGAGTGGCTCCGGGCCAGGAAGTCACCTGCCTTATCTCTGTTGTCCTCATCGTAAACGACATAAAGCGAATCTAAATTGCGATGTTGGTCTATGTACTGCAAAAGATACTTGTTTCCCCCATATCTCGGCTTGGCCATATTCAACAGCAAAGGATTCTCCCCTTCGGTCTCCGGCAAGCCGGAGGGCCAACTGCCCAATAAAACCATATCTTTGCTGCCGAACAAATCCACAAACCCGCGCAGCAAGCTGCTTTCACCCCGCCCTATCACAAAGCCGACAACGACAGAACGTTGCTGCTGGCTCCTTCTGCCGCCGGAATTACTGCGCTGCAACTGATTGACGTACGATTGCAAAGCCTCGGTTGAGTCGATCTCGACTTTGGCCAGATCCAAAACTTCCAATTCCAATACCAAGTTGTTGATATCTGTTTCCGCATTGAATCTTTCGATGGCCAGCTTGGCAGCCTTCAATTCCACGACCAAGGGTTCCTTTAATCCCGCCTCAGAAGCTCCATTCACTTTCCCACTGCGATTTTCCTGCGATGAGTCCTCCCATGATTCCTCCGAGGAGTCCTGCACCAGTACCATCTTATACTCGGCTACCGGCTGCCCGCTACAGGCCACGGTCAGCAGAAACAGCAGGCAGACGGCCCACAACAAATCTGCTGCCTTTCCGGAACTCCGCAGAGAATTCATTCCGGATGAGCCGGAACGGCAAAATAAATGCAAAATCTTTTTCGACATACTTCGTAAATTCACCACAAACGACTGCGCTTTCCTACTATTTGCTCTGATAACTTCGGAGATTCAAAGTCTCCGGCCGAGTTCCTGCTCCGGACAGACCGGGACAAACGATTATAATCAATCCTTCGCTTAAAGGGAAACACTCTACAAACAAGACTATAGCCGTGACAAGCCCGGTTTGCTACCATAACTTGTGGCAAGATTGCTCACCGAGGTTACTCACGATATAGCTGCCGTCTTCTCCATTTCGGTGGATCGGAGTAGCGCGAAAATACAGTTCAAAAGGACAAAATCATGGGTTCAAAGATGAAAATCCTGTATTTATCGGGGGTGTTGCTCTCGGTTGTACTGTTCAATGCCTGCGGTGGGGTCTATGGCGCACGGAAGATGCCAGCCAAACAACCCCTACACTTTAACATGCCGGCAGACCGACCCTGGCTTGATGAAGCCGATATGACCCGGTTGGACCGGCAACTGGATGGGGCCAACATTCTCGATATTCAGGCACTGGTGACAGAAGGTGCCCTCAGTTATGAAAGATTGACACTCTATTATTTGCAGCGTATCCGGGACTACGACAACAAATTGAACAGCATCATAGAGCTGAATCCCGAAGCTTTGGAGCTGGCCCGGTCGCGCGATAACGAACGCAACGAGCAAAAGACAAAGCACGGCGAAGTCCCCCTGATGTATGGCATTCCGGTATTGCTGAAAGACAATATTTCAACGGCGGGGCAGCTACACACCACAGCCGGGGCCTTGGCCATGAAAGGTTTCGCCGCCGGCAAAGATGCCAAACTCGTCACCCGGTTGCGGGAAAGTGGTGCCATTATCCTGGGCAAGGCCAATCTGTCGGAGTGGGCCAATGCCATGGCCGACCAAGCCCCCAACGGCTATTCGGCCTTGGGTGGTCAGACCCGAAACCCCTATCGCCTGAGCCTCAATGTCGGCGGCTCCAGCTCCGGATCCGCCGTCTCTGTCGCCGCCGAGTTTAGCACCGTCAGCATCGGTACCGAGACATCAGGCTCTATTATCAACCCCTCATCGCTGAATTCCGTTTACGGTATGAGGCCGGGCGGAAACTTGGTACCGCAGGATATGGTGATACCCATCACCGATCATCTGGATACCCCGGGACCAATGGCCCGCAATATCACGGACTTGGCCATTACCCTCAGTGTCATTGCCTCCGGTCAAACAGACTATCGCGAGTTCCTCGACCCGGACAAAGTCCGGGAGCGCAAATTGCGGATTGGTTTTGCCGTCAATCTGCCGAGCTACGATGGCCGGGAATTTGATCTGGACGACGAGCAGTTGGCCGCTCTTAAGGATTTATTTGACCGGGCGGGCATAGCATTCCTCCCCATCGAATACCAACCTCAATTCGGGGAGGCTTTACAGAATGGTTTCTTTTCGGCTTTCTACCAAGGCCTGCGCACTGATATTGAAACATATTTTGTTCAGGCGGGGGTGGACTTTCCCATCGGCAAATTACGTGATATAGTCAATTTCAACATGTTGGATCCGGATCTGGCAATCCCATATGGACAGGGCCAATTTATTGCGGCCCTGAGCCAAGAGGACCAAAGTCCGGAAGAATTGGAACGCGTCTTCCTGGCCGGCCGTACGGAAGCCATCGCAGATATGGAAGCCATGTTCCGGTCAGGTGGCAGCGAGCCGCCGGACATAGTAGCCGGTGTGGGCAACAGCCTCTCTCTTCAGTACGTGATGGCGGATTACACCGCGCTTTCGGTTCCGATTGGGTACGGCGGGGCTCTCGGGGGAAGCTATGAAAAGGGTTTCCGCCCCCTGAATATCACTTTGGTGAGCAAGGCCGGGTCGGAAGGTATCTTAATTGCCGCAGCCTACGCCTTAGAGCGACAACTGGAACAACTCGAAACGGATTCGGAACATCGCGAATCAGGGCTGGGCCCCCGCAAACGACCGGCTTTAGTCTTCCGCAAATCCGAAGAATAATGACGAGAAATAATAGGAAATAATGGCACGGTAATGGCGGAGTCTCGGAGGGGGGAGTCCCCTTCTGTCACTCGACCGTGCCGCCCATCCTCTGCCAGTCGACCAAACCTGATTGCAGGTGATATATTACAGCCGCGCCGCTGCGGGAAAAGTAGTCCCGATAGGCTCGCAACGAGCGCACTCCGCTACGACAGTACAACAGCACCGGACGTTGACTGTACTTTTTGGCCAAACTCACGCTGAGTTTACTCAGCGGTACATTCGTCGCCCCGGAAATGTGTCCGGCGGCAAACTCATAATCTTCGCGCACATCAATCAGGTTCACTACGGTCCGGTTTTTTTGCAGGACTGCCCGGAAATCTCCGGCAGAAAGCCGGAAAAACGCATCCCCGGAGGGGAATGGCGGCTCCCAATTCCCACTGAATGTATTGGGAACAAAAATCTCCGGTTCCAACTCTTCAAACTCTTCTTCTTCCGGCTCGGTCATGATGCCGGAGGCCCCCCTCGGGGGCAGTTTGCTCAGCGTCCTTTCCTGAGCCTCCTCCTCCACTTCCTGAGCCAACAATTCGGGAACGGAAACGGCGGAAAAGAGTATTACCAAGAAGGTTGTGAAGCCAAGCAGGAGAACCGAAGGTATGGGCGAACACACTCGACGACAAAAAACCAACCCTGCGGACAATACCGCCGAGACATGGAAGGATGCTGATTTCATTCTGCGCACTCTGCAAACAAGACGCGCAGGAACGGTCTTATCATTTTTCATATCGCCCATTCGCCCACTATAGTCGTCCGGGACCGGCTTAGCTGTGCCCGGATTGCGGCCCCGCCCCATCCTCAAACGGCAGAAAACAGAATCTTTCAGAATTTCCAATTAAACCGTTTGACTTTTCCGAATCCGAGTATAATTTATAGCGTATGGCGAAGAAGACGACAAGAGTCAGCGACATCGCAAAAATGGCACGCGTGTCACCTGCAACCGTTTCCCTGGTTCTCAACAACCGCAAAGGCATCAGTTCGGCCGTGGCAAAGCGGGTACAGCAAATCGCTTTCGAAATGGGCTACCACAAAGGGCTCAGTCCAAAACTAAAGATGCGCAATGTTGTGGCCCAAGTCTGCATCCTCCAAATACGGAAGGAAGGCGACTTCATAGAAACGCAGCTCGCCGGTTTTGAAAGCTTTACCTCAGGTATTGTCGACTACACGATAGGGTTGCAGGGGGAGCGGGAAATACACTTGGAAGTCCGCAATACGAATTGGGATTTGGCCGATATTCAGGCGGCCCTCAGCAGTGCCTTCGGCCGGGACTTGCCGGACCGGAGCATTGTCGGGAGCACAGAGACGAAGGAAGAACCCGCCCCGGATTCCGGGGCGGGTACGGGTAACCCGGCGGACGACCCGGCCGCCCAAGACAAACCGCCGGAAACAGACCCGAAGAACCCCTCTGTGCCGCCCAAAAATGTTTTGAAGCGCGGCCTGCTGGTTATTGCCACAGAGTTGAATGCCCAAGACATCTTTCGTCTGGCCCGGAACATTGACCTCCCCTCTGTCTTTATCGATGCACCCTACCCGGAGCTGCCCTATGATTTTGTCAATATCAACAATACTCATGTGATGTACGATATTGTGTGGCATTTAAAGGAACAGGGCTATCGGAACCCGGCCTATGTTCATGCCCTGCAATCACAGGCCGGTCAATCACCAGCCAGTCAATCACCAGCCAATTGCAGCAGCCGTAGTGCCGCATTGCGCAAGGCCATGCGGCACTACGGTATGGGTGGGGAGCCACGGCTTATAGGGGCCTCCCTGCGAGGCGATAATGAAGGCCTTTTGGTCAGGCAACAGCTAGAACAATTGCACCGGGACGCGGGCCGAGAATTCCCGGATGCCTTTGTTTGTTACAGCGATATTCAGGCTTACAGTATCATTAAAACCTTGCAGGAGATGGGTTTTCGTATTCCGGAAGATATCGCCGTAGTCGGTTTTGAAAATATGATTTCCAGTCCCTTCTTTTCTCCACCCTTGAGTTCTGTAGCCATACCGCGCAGGGAAATAGGAGTACGTGCGATAAAGCGTCTTCTCGAAAAGTTGACGCTCGGGGAAAAAAAACAGGAAGGCTCCCATTTCCCGGTAAGCCAGGAGATTAACTGCCGTTTTGTCGCACGAGAGAGCAGCAGTCGCGGCTGAGAATCAAACCGGCTCTTCCAAGCTTGCTCTTTGTCCGCATTTTGTCTACATTAGCCCGCCGAGAGTGCCTGCTGAGAGTGCCTGCCGGGAATCCCATACCAGATACCAGGGGCGAAAGAGTCCGGTATGGGCCTTTTACCGCCTTCCTCACTCTAAAAAATATAGATATCCGACAATTCAGGAGTTTTGTAAAATGAACAAAAATGCAAAAGTGGAAATGTACTACAAAGACGGGTGCCCATTCTGTATCCGGGCCAAAGCTTTGTTGGTACAGAAAGGTTGGGTTATCCGGGAATACCCCGCCAAACGGGATCAAACCCTATTTGCGGAGATGGTCGACCGGTCCGGCGGTCGCCGAACCTTCCCCCAGATATTTATCAACGACCGCCATATCGGAGGCTGCGATGAGCTGTACAGCCTGGAGGATCAGGGAAAACTGGACGGCCTCTCAGAGAGCGAAGGATCTGTTTAGAATCTTGGACTTCACGACAAAGATTTCACTGTAAAGGTTTTGTGGCAAAGATCTGCGGCAAAGGATACTCTCATCTTGGCCGTGATGGAAAGAGTCCTTTTTGTTCACAATAGAAGTCGAATTGGAAGAATCTGTTTCTGAAATTCTGTTCATTTCTCTCATTCCGCCAATTTTCGTGCCATTCCGAACTTTACATAGTCAAGCTTTTATAGCCAGACTATATTGTTGCCGGTTGTCCTCATTATTGCCGCTTGTTGCGGCTTGGACTCTGCTCTGCGATAATCACATTTTTTGCTGCCCCGCTCTTCTTTGCCGCTTTGCGGTCTCCTACCGACGGTCGCAATGAGGATGAGAGTTCAGGCGCAAAGTTATCCCGGCAGATTTTGTACGCCCGGATAGCAACAGAAGGAGTTATTTATGTTAGAACAGGAAAGTGCTGCAAAAATTCTGGAGGCCGGCAAAAGTACCGGTGCCGATTATGTGGAGATATTTGTCGAAAACACCTACCGCGCCTCCCTTTCGCTGTTGAGCTCGGAAATGGAAAGTTGCCAGAGTGGTATCGATGCCGGGGTCGGCATTCGATTGCTCTTTGGTGACCAAGTCTACTATGTCTACAGTAACACCTTGGACGAGGATGAACTGGTCGCTTTGGTCTACAAGCAGAAACCACGTTTACAGGCTGGGGGAACCGCACTTCGGTCACCATCCCGGCCGCCATTTTCCGTGCTGCGGCCGGGAACCAAGGCCGGAAACATGGAGCTGCTAAGCCTGGACCATGATGTACCGACCCTCCAAAAGGTCGAATTTTTGCAGGCCATCGACAGGGCGGCCCGCAAGGATGGCGGGGACAAATTGTCTCAGGTCTATGCCATGCTCTCCCAGAGCCGCCAAAAGGTGCAGATATTTAGCAGTGAAGGTACTTCCACAGAGGATGAACGCAATTATATCCGCTGTGTTTGTCAGGCTATCGCCGGCGACGGCACGAGAGAGAGCATGGGCTACGAGGCCCCGGGAGCCCAAGCCGGATGGGAGTATGCCCAAGGTTTGGATACGGAAGCCCTGGCCGGCAAAGTTGTGCGCCGAGCCTTGTTAAAACTGGACGCCGTGGCCTGCCCTGCGGGCAAACTGCCAGTGGTGATCGATAACGGTTTTGGCGGTGTGATCTTTCATGAAGCATGTGGCCATTCCCTGGAAACGACTTCGGTGGCCAAAAAAGCCAGTGTCTTTACCGATAAGCTGGGAGAACAAATCGCCAATTCCTGCGTCAGCGCGGTGGATGACGGAACGCTCCCCGGCGAATGGGGCTCGTTGAATTTTGACGATGAGGGTATGCCAACCCAGCGCACTCAGTTGATTAAAGACGGCATTTTGCAAAGCTATATGGTTGATCTGGTGGGTTCGATGCAAACGGGCTACGCACGAACCGGTTCGGGACGGCGTCAGTCCTACCGCTTCGCACCGGCATCGCGGATGCGCAATACCTTCATCGAGGCCGGTCCGCACAAACTCGAAGAACTAATCGCTTCCATTGATTACGGTTTGTATGCCCACAAGATGGGTGGCGGTTCTGTGAGCCCGGGCACAGGCGAATTCAATTTTGCGGCCGATGAAGCCTATATTATCCGAAACGGCAAAATTGCCGAACCGGTGCGCTCTGCCAGCCTGATCGGGCGCGGCGAAGAAGTGATTCGGCGCATCAGCATGGTGGCCGACAATCCGGAGTACGGCCAAGGCATGTGCGGCTCGGTCAGCGGCAGTATCCCGGCCAACGTCGGTCAGCCGGCGATTAAAGTCGACGAAATTCTGATCGGGGGAGATGAGTAATGCACAACTACCAAAGTTTGGAAGTCGAGAAAGTTTCCGAAGCCCGGAGTGAGATGGACAGTGGAACCGCCAGGTGCATCCATCAAACTCTCGACATGGCAATTAGCTCCGGTGCCGGAGCTGCCGACATCGTGCTGGCAGAAAGCGAAAGCCGGAGTCTGAAGGCCCAAAAAGGGAAAATTTCCGAGAACAAGATTTCTGCTTCCCGAATTATGGGCCTCCGAGTAGAGAAGAATGGCCGTGTTGGCCTGTCCTACAGTGAGTCACTGCTGGAAAAAGACCTCCGCACTATGGTCGAAATGGCACTGAGTAATACCCAATTCACCAAAGAAGACCCGAGCCGAGGCATCCACAGCCGGGCCTCGGAAGCCCTGCTGCCCGACTGCTCAGCCCAGTACTGTCCGGAGGCAGAGCAGAGTAGCCTGGAAGAAAAAGAGGCGTTGACGCTGAGTCTGGAGAGCGAGCCGCTCGCACGAGATGCGCGCGTGCAAGTGGTGCCGTACAATGGTTTTGGTGAGAGCCGTTCGGGCCACTATGTGGCCAACAGCAACGGTGTATTTTGCTACGAACGTTCTCGCGGTTACAACTGTTATACCTACGTGCTGATGGAAGAAGGCGGGGTCAAGGCCGATTATGGCGAATCCAGTATGGCCCGACGTTTTGCCGATCTGGATCCGGAATTTTGCGTGTCCGAGGCCTTGGCCGAAGCGACCATGTTGCTGGGTGCCAAACCGATTGCCGGGGGCAATTACGACGTAATCTTTAGCCCGGAAGCCCTGGCTTCCCTGTTGAGCTGCTTTGAAGTGATGTTTTCCGGTTTTGCCGCCAAAACCAAAACGAATCCGATGCGTGATAAATTGGGGCTGTCCATCGCTTCGGAGAAACTGCAAATTATCGACATGCCGCGCTACCGGGATTCGCTGCACATGCAGTTCTTTGATTCTGAGGGCTTAGTGCCCCGGGATTTGATGCTGATTGAAAACGGGATGTTGAAAAATTTTTATCACAATTGCGAGACAGCCAAATATTTTGGCGTGGAATCCAACGCACGGGGCGCACGTTCGGCCGGAGGCAACCTGGGCACGGCAGGGAACTGCCTGTTGATCGTACCGGATAGAGGTGGCGCGGATATGCGCAGCGGCCGGTTTTTGGAAGTACAGGAGTTGAGCGGCCTCCATTCCGGCTGTGATGCCACCAGTGGAGACTTCTCGCTGCCATGCACCGGCAGGCTGTACCAGAACGGAGAAGTCCTGCAAGGCGTGCGCGATGTCACGTTGGCGGGCAATTTCTACAAGATGTTGCAGCAGATCAGTGCAGTCGGCAGCGAGTTGAAAAGTACCGGCGGCAAGAGTTTCTTTACGCCTGACTTACGCTTCTCCGGTCTGACCGTTGCCGGATAAGCGGTGGTGTTTTCCTCCCCGGCTCTATCCTGTCCGAATCCTCTGAAAAAACCGAGAGGCCACAAGGTGAAAATTCCTCGTCCGATGACCGACCGGGCCAATCCGCGTCACCACTTCGTACGGGGCATATTCTTCGGGCTTTTGCTGGTTGTCCTGCCGTGGCAGGCCGGCAGGCCGTTGGCGGCTCAGTCCCAAGCGAAGCAACCGGAACAAGCAGAGCAGTCAGAACAAGCGAAACAGCCGGAACAAGCGAAGCAATCGGAACAAACAGAGCAGCCGGAACAAGCAAAACAGTCAGAACAAGCGAAGCAGTCAGAACAAACGAAACAACCGGAACCGGAAGCATCCGAACAGAAAGGCGAAACGGAACAAAGAGAGACAAAAGCGAAAGAGGAAAAAACGAAGGATGAGAAAATAAAGGATGTGCCCGCCGGACAAACTTCTGCCGGCTGGCCGGAGTTTATCCGTCGGGAAGACACACACCGCCATATTCTGAGTAGTGATGTCGGTTTTCTGCTGGGCTTCAACGGTTCTCAATTTCTAGACAACGCCCAAGAATATCTGAGCCTGATAGACCCCTATTCTCAGTCCGGCGACGATCTGCGCTATGGTATCAGTGCGACTTTGAATTGGGGCATAATCTGGCTACAGGGTCGCAGAGGGCACGGGGGCAACTTTGCTGAGCCGATCAAAGTACGTGAGCCGCAAATCGGCAACCTGCACAAATGGGCATTGGGCTTTCAATTGCGCAATATGCTGAGCGTAGGGACCACGAGTTTGGCCTACCGCGATAAAAAACGTTCTTTCCAAAGTTTCCACAGTCAGCAGGATTTGCGGATTTTTTATGCATTTCAGCCTGTATTCGTCATCAGTTACCTCTTTTCTCCGTTTTGGGAATTACAGTTTCACGTCGGGCCGTCCCTTCATTTTAATTTTTACCAAAGATACGCTGAAGAATTTTTTCTGGGCGATATTCAACTGGTGCAGAAAACGACGATTACAACAGAAGATTCTGAGACCATGAGTGTCTTCAGTCCCGGTGTCGTTGCCGGTTTGTCGTTTTCCCGCTACTTTTATTCGTTTCTGTCGCTCGGCATCAGTAGCCAGTTCGTCCTAAATATTTCTCCCTACGAGGGTTCCAACGCAGGGCGTTACAATCTGGGCCACCTTCTCTTTGGCCTGTATATACAGATTTCCCTGTAGGGAGAGCCTCACAGGCCCCCCCCGGTCCGACCCGTTTGGTTTTCGGTGCACTAAAAAATTCGTCCGGGAACATTTGGCAAACGGCCATGCTTCCTTTCTCTCCGGCCAAAAGCTTTGCAGGATCAAATTATTCTCTTGTATTTCACGGGTGCTCTGTCTATATTTGAGCGGGCTGAGAGTACTCTGAGAGAGTACCCTGAAAAGGGCTCGGAACACTTTAAAACACTTTTAGGAGGTAGCGAATGGATGTCACCGTGCGCAGCAGTACCCGACAGGGGCTGTCTGAATTCCTTGAGGACCAAGACTATTTGGTAGAGTCACTGAGTCCGCATATTTTAGCCGTTAAATCAGTGGGCGGCCCTACTGTCTATATTGCTCAGCAACACCATGAAGAAGGGATCGGCAGGCTCTATTTTGAGCTCAGTTTGGGCCTGTTGGGCAACCTTGAACAGAACGCTCCCGTTCTGTTCAAATTGTTGGATTTGAACAGCGAAATTACCCCCGTCAGTGTGGCTGTCAACAGCGAAGACGGCCAACCCCGGCTGTGCTTGGTCGAAAGCCTGGAGAGCGGGAATCTGGACAACAACGAAGTGCTTTCCGTGTTGGAAGCCATGGGTCTGGCCTGCTTGCGAGTACAGCAACTGCTCGATTGACAGAGACGAGAGGACTATCTTAGGAGGATTGTAGTATGGGAATACTATCACGCATGTTTAAAATTGGCCAAGCGGAGACCAACCAGCTGCTCGATAAACTGGAGAATCCGGAAAAGATGATCGACCAAGCGATCCGCGACCGGGAACAACAGATTGCCGGAGCCCGAGAGGCCATCGTCAAAGTAATCGCGACCGAGAAACAGACCAAAGCCGCGCTGGATCGGGCTCTGCACAACAAGGATGAATGGGTTGGCAAGGCGGAAATAGCTTTGCGGGCCGAGAAAGAAGACTTGGCAGGCCAGGCTTTGCAGCGTTCGGAAGAATACGAGCGCGAAGCCGAAACCTACCGGGAGCAGTGGCAGTTGCAACATGCCGAAAGTGCCAAGCTGAAGCAGGCTCTGCGGGAGATGGAGAGTGACTTTGCTTCGCTCAAGCGCGAGCGCAGTCTGATTGTGGCCCAAAGCAAGACGGCCGAAGTAAAAAAAGATATTTATAACGCTAAGGCCAAGATTGGAAAGTCCAATACGGATGATCTGATTGAACGCATGAGAGAAAAGGCCCGGCAAAGTTCCTACGAGGCTGATGCCGCCGGTGAACTGATCGAAGACAGCGGTGCCACTTCTCTGGAGAAGGAGTTCGCCGGTTTGGAGAAACAGCACGTTTCCGGCTCCGTGGCCGAGAAATTGGCGGCGATGAAGGCCAAACTCTAATTCCTGCCTCCATCCCCTCCCTCTGTTTTGGGCTCTGACCTCCCAACCTCGAATCATTGAGGGAGGCGGTTTTGAGTCCGGACAGGGTTACAAGTTCGACCGGTCGGCCCAAACATAATTTGGGCATATTTCGGAAAAGGAAAAAAGGCCCGGATCCCGGATCTGTCTTTAATTGGGGGGCACTGTTTCGGCCTTGCCCCCCATTAGCACGGACAGTTGCTCCGCAGTTACTCAACAGTTATTCAAAGGCGGATGAAACCCGGCAGGCAAAGCCTGCCTTTATGGGTCTTTAGGAACTTTATGGGCCTTTAGGGACGGGTCTTTAGATTCTCTTTACCTTGATAACCGTAACGGCTTTCAAAAATTTCCAGGGCTTCCGGATTCATACCGAAACCTTCATCTTTTTCGTGGTCCGCGCCAATGTCTTGGGGTTCCAAGTGGACTACAATGTCAAAGATTTCCGGGATGCGTTCGCGAATGGCCGCCTCGGCCTGCTCGACCAGCACATGGGCCTCGTCCAGACGCAGGTGGGAAGGAGCCAGCACGTCCAGAATGATTTCGTACAAGTTGCTGACTTTGCGTATGCGGACCCGGTGAGGCTTACTCAGCTCCGGGATGCTGGCCACAGCCTCAAATACCAAGTGATACTGCCTGGTGCTGTCACTGCTGTCCATCAGTTCGCGGGAACTCTCAAAGAAAATACAGCCGCCGCTGTAGAGTACCCAAAGGGCCACCCCCAGTGCCAAAAGGTGCTCCAGCATGGGCAACTCGGTCCACAGAGTCAGCCCCAAGCCCAGCAAGACCGAAACAGATAAAATACTGTCATTGAGCATATTGCGTGCATCAGCCAGCACCATTTTGCTTTTGATGCGCTTGCCAACCCGATACTTATACCAAGCCAGCAATAGCTTGGCCGGCACGGAAATGGCACTGACATAGAGGGTGATGGCCCCCGGCAGCCCCAGTCTGCTGTCGGCACTCTGCCACCAGCCAAAGTCGCGTGCCAGCTCTGAGCCGGCACGGAGCAGCAGTTGCAGGGCACCAAAAATCATGAGCATGGCCATAACTTTGGTGGCAATGGGTTCCACCCGGCCGTAGCCCCACGGATGCTTCGCATCCGGTGGTTGCAACAACAGCTTTGCGGTAAACAGACTCACCACGGCGAATGCCGTGTCGGCAAGACTGTCGATGCCATCCCCCAGCAAAGCCAGGGAGCTGCCCAAGACTCCGGCCAGAAGCTTTAACAGAGACAGTACCCCGTTGCCAAAAATGCTGACCAGTGATACCCTGCGTATTGCGGCGACCCGCTGTCGGTTGGCTGCTACGGCAAGTGCCTGTCTGTCCGGGTGTCCCCCCCCTTCCGGAATAAGACCCTCACGAGCGGGAGAAGCATTCCCCTCATCTGAGATCACGGGCTGTGATTCTCCATTTTTGTTCTCCGATTCCGATGGTTTTGCTTTCCGATTCCGACGGCAAAACAGTGCAAAAACGAAAAGACGAAAAAGCACGAAGACACCGCCAAAAAACCAAAGCTCCCCAATGATACTATAAAAAAAAGATTTTGTCCTTATTTTGTCTGTTTCAAAGCTACATTTTCTTTTTATAATTGATTTTGTATTTGATTTTCAAAGTCATAAATTGGACAACGGTCGGAGATACCTGCCCAACTTTGGATTTTAGACAGACCGGTGCCATCCGGTCCATAGTTAGAAAGGCTCGAATACCCCACCCCGATCGGAAGTCCCGGTATCCGCCGGAAACCTGTACCAATTGGCAGGGCGTTTTTTTATCTGCGCGGAAATCACGCCCGATTCCGCTTCCCTCAAGAGGGAGAATGACGATAATTGCCGGTTTCGGTCATATTCCCGGCATATTCCATACAGAGGTACCGTTGCCGGAAGGGTGGCGAATGAGTTACTCCAATCGTATTCTAATTTTCTATATCGTTGTTGCATTTCTGTTGACCGTAATGGTTTTGGGGAAGTTCAGTGACCTGATGCTCCGTGAAGAAAGCTCCGGTTACAATAGCATTAAAACCAAGCCACAAGTGGTGCGCGGCTCCATCTTTGACCGCAACGGCAAGCTGCTCGCCAATCAGATCAAACGCCATTCGCTGGATGTCTGGCTGCCCAGTGTGCGTGACTTTAGACTCAGCAGCCGGATCATTGCCCCCATCCTGAAAATGGATGCAGAGCAACTCTACCAACGCCTGATGAACTCGCAGCGCAACTACATGTGGATCAAGCGTTTTCTGAGTGAGCGCGAGGCCGAGGAACTGGGCAAGCATATCGCCCGAGGCGAGCTGTCCGGTTTCAAGTTGAGCGAAGAATACAAACGCTACTACCCCCTGGGCGAACTGGCCTCCCATCTGATCGGTTTCACGAACATCGATAACGTCGGCCTGGACGGAGTGGAACGCAGCCTGGAAAGCTGGCTCAACCCCAAAGACAGCGAGATCCCGGACGGCATAAGCAGCTCGGGCAATTCCCGGCACAATGTCCTCTACGGCAACAAAGTCTACCTTTCCATCGACATCGATACCCAGTACATCATCGACAAAATCGCACGCAAGACCATGATTGCCACCAAGGCCGACTATCTGGTCTCGATGCTGATGGATGCCCGCACCGGTGCCTTAGTGGCCTTCGTCAGTCTGCCGGAATACGACCCCAATCTGTTCAACCGCTATCCCAATGAAGTGCTGCGCAACCAAGCTATCAGCACGGCCTACGAGCCCGGTTCAGTCTTTAAAATCTACACCATGGCAGCCATGCTTGATGAGAAGGCCCTCAACGTCAACCACATCTTTGACATCAATACAGTCTACGACCCGCCGGCCTTTCAGCGCAATAATATACAGCCGATCCGTGATGTGACCCTCCACGGGGCCCTCTCGGCCACCGAAGTATTGATCTATTCCAGCAATGTCGGCATGGCTACGGCCTCCGAAAACATCAGCCGCGAGGCCCTCTACAACAAACTGCGGCTTTTCGGCTTCAGCAAGACGACCGGTATCCAGCTGCCCGGTGAGTCCAACGGCATTCTCAAGCGGTCTTCGCAGTGGTCCATTCGCTCAAAGCCAACTATAGCCTTTGGTCAGGAAATCGGGGTCTCCGCCATCCAGATGGTGCGGGCGGCCACCGTCTTCACCAACGGCGGCATGCTGCTGGCACCCATTATCATCGACCGCATCGAAGAACCAAACGGCGACATCCGGCTGCAAAGCAGCCGGCAGCCCGAATACGAGGTGATTTCACCAATTACTGCAAAAAATATGTTGTTGATGATGGAGCAGGTTGTGGCCTCGGACTTAGGCACTATGCGCGGTTCGCGCGTAGAGGGGTTGCGGATTTCCGGCAAGTCGGGAACGGCCCAGGTCATCAATCCCAAGACCAGACAGTATTACCCGGAACGGGTCAACAGCTCCGCCATTGCTATCTTCCCCACAGATGACCCGCACTTCATTTTGTACATCAACATTTTTAACCCTAAAAGCAAAGTGCGCTACGGCGGACGTTTGGTATCGCCCATGGTCACGGAGGCCATCAGCGAGTTGACGACCCACTATAACCTGCCTCTCAAGGGCAATCGCATCGCCTATTTCAATGAGGATGTCCAAACTTTAATCGATAAGGAATTGCAGAAAACCCACAAGCAGAGCCTGAGTCGGTCATTACAGCAACTGCCGGACCTGCGCGGCCTGCCCAAGCGAAAACTTCTCCCGTTGCTTCATATTCCGGGCCTGATTGTTCAGATTATCGGCGAGGGCCATGTGATGCGTCAGAATCTGCCCCCGGGCACGGAGCTTCCCCAAGTACAAGTTCGTACCCGCACCCAAAATCAAGACCAAGACGGAAGCGGAAGCGGACCCGTCGGTTCCGGGCAGACGTCCCCGCCGGATTCGGAGCCTGAGCCATTGCTATTAAAAGTCTGGTTACAATGAGCCAATTCAGTCATAATCCTTCTGCGTAAGTTGGGGAGAGTTTTTGTTTATGTTTGTTTCAGAGGACCACACGCGATATAACCATGAGACACAAAACCAACAGGACAGTCCGAACGTAACAGCCCACCCGGCAGAGCCTGTCACGGAAACCTCCGGAATCCTGCCGGACTGGAATTGGCAGGGCAGCCTGAGCCTAAGCAATTTCCGCCACAACTGTGAGGTGCTGAGGCCCCGGGCTCCGGAGTTGGTTCAACAATTGGAGAGTTGTCCGTTTCCGCCAAATTTTTCCGGGAACCCGGCCGCCCCCGGAACCGGGGAGAGTAAAATGGCCGCAACCGGAAACAGAACGGACTCCGGTATAACCGAGATGGCCGCTCAGGCGGCGGCCATCAGCGTCCGGCGCAGCCGAGACGGACACTGGGTCCTGCACTTCCGGGACAAGCCTCTGTACTCGCGTTACCGGCCCCTCGAAGAATGCCGAAAGTGGATAGAAAAGGACCTGCGCAAGGAAACGAATGCGGCCATTTTTGCCGGTTTCGGCTTGGGCTACCAGATCGAAGAGTTGTTGCGCCATCGCTCCAAGGCCCTGATCCTCTTGGTTGAGCCCGGCTATGCCCTGTTTAAAGCAGCCCTGTGCCTACGCGACCTGAGCGGGCTGCTCTCCAACACCTGTTTTTTTTGCTCCGTGGGCCCGGCAGCGAACCTCGAACTCTACCTGCATCACTTTTCCGAACGCAATTTCCAGTTTTATCAGTTGCAGGCTCTCTACAATTGCCAACACAAATTTTACCAACCGCTGCAACGCCGTATCTTCAATCTGCTCAGCCGTTTCCGCATCAATACCAATACCTTAAATCGCTTTGGTCGGCTGTGGGTACGGAACATGGCCATGAATCTCCGTTATGTGGCCGACACCGCCGATGTTGCGGTATTCTACCAACGTTTTCGGGGTCTGCCCTTCCTGCTGATTGCGGCAGGCCCTTCACTGGAGGCCCTGCTGCCCTCCTTGGACCGGTTGCGTCAACGTTTCGTACTGCTGGCCGTGGATACAGCTTTGGGCCTGCTGCTCCGACAGGGCATCGAACCCGATTTTGTCGTCAGCGTAGACCCTCAACTTTTAAATGCCCGGCATTTTGATTTTTGTGAATCGCCCAACTCCATTCTGGTTTCGGAATCCTGTATCTACCCGACGATCTTTCAGCGTCGCTGGGGTTTCCGCGCTTTGTTTCATTCCCACTTTCCACTGATGGAGCGGCTGGAGAAGCACTTGGCCGAGGAAGACGGTACGGGAGTCGGACGCTTTGGCCAAGTGCGCAGCGGCGGCTCGGTAGCCACCGCTGCCTGGGACTTTGCCCGCAACTGCAAGGCTTCGGCCCTCTATGTTGCCGGTCTGGACTTGTCCTACCCCACCCTGCGCTCGCACTGCCCCGGAACCTTGTCCCAGTCTCAAAGCCTGATTCGCGGCAAACGTCTGGAACCTATCGAACATATAAACTGGCGCGTCACCATCTCTGCCGGGGCCCGGCAGGTCGACAGCTGGCAAGGGCCCGAGTTGAAAGTACTCAGTGACAAACGCATGAATGTCTATCGCAACTGGCTGGAAGAAAGCCTGCGGAATCTGGCTCTGGCCGAAAAATCGGGTGTCGAACCCTGGCCCAACTTCGTTATTGACGGCTCCGAAGGCCACGCCGCAAAGATTAAAGGCATGAAACTGATCCGGCTGGAGGACGCTTTGAAGCAACCGGAATGCCGCCCGGAAATCACACAGCGGATTGATTCTGTCCGAGGGACCATCCGGGAACAGCAAGCGCAGGGCCTCAGTAAGCCGTCAGGCTACCGGGACAAACTCTTGAAAGCCTTAGACGGACTGCTTCGGGAAGTGCGCGATATCCATCGCTGGAGCGCGGAACTGTTGGCATTGCTTTGCTACAACCGCCGCAGCAAGAGCCAGCAAAAACGCTTGCAGGAACTACAGGGCAAAATCTCCCGGTCACCCAGCCGCAGCATCCTCAGTTTCTTTTTCACCGAAACCCTCTCGCAAATGGTGGGGCGCAGCCCGGAACAATTGGAGGCGGGGCAGCCGGAACGCGAACGCCTGCAAATCTATCAACGCTTCTATCTTTCAAGTAAATTTCACATATACTGGCTTGAGATTGCATACAGACAACTGTCTCAACTATGAATTGCACTTATTGCCAGAAAGGTATTGTCTTGGTAAAGTAGATCATGCTATATTATTGGGGCAGCAGGTGATTAGAATAGCCAAACTGAGGTGAAGCCAAGCCATTGACGGAAGTCCTTCTGTCTGTTTCTGATTCTGTCAGGATGTAATGACTGGTTCCAAAGTGATTTGGCGGTTTTTATCCGGCTTTGGCCATGATTTGTGTTGTTTACTACAAGAATTTGCTCCGTACAATTATAGAAAGGATTACAAATATGAGAATCTTTCATTCCGATTTATTTAGAATCTCCGGCCTGATATTGCTGTTGAGTGCCGGCGTTATGCTGTCGGGTGTCCGGCCTTGGGGGTTGTACGCTCAGTCAGACAAGGGAATCACCGCCTACCTGAGCAACCGTGACCGCGGTTTTTACAATGATTTGCGCAAGGATCTGAGTTCCGACAGCCGACGCTATCGCACAAAAGTCACCGTAAAGAGTTTGGCCGAACTCCCGTCGTCTCTGAATGCCTCGGACGGTAAGGTTCTGATCGTGGCCTACGAGAGTGAAGCAGCAATAGTCACCAAGACTCTGGCCCGATCCGTGGGAACAAAGGGCACAAAAGAAACAAAAGGGGCCAAAGGAGCGGATGTGGTATTGTGGTTGGTGGCCAAGGGGAAAACACCGAGTCTGCCGAAACAGATTTCCGGCTTTGATGCCGTCACCAGTCCCTCCGCCGAAGATCCGGCCGAACATGCCTACCGCAATAAATTGCGGGCCAAACTATTTCGCTAAACTATGTCACTAAGCCCCGGCGGCGGTTTGTTTCTGCTCGGCTTGCAAATCTGTTTGGACTTTCCCGGAGACAACGTTCTCGTTCCGGAGAAGTCCGGAGTGGGGGCCCGAAAGGTAAAGACACCGTATGAAACGCCAAGCCCCATCATTTCTTTGCAATAGTTGCGGGACAGAGACCACCTCAGATGTGGATAGTTGCCCCAGTTGTGGTGCCCTCTTTGGTAATTTGGTTCACTGCTCTCAGTGTCACCACGAAGCTAAAGAGCACAAATTCTTCGATGGCTGCCCCAAATGCGGCTATATGAGCTCCAAAAAATCCAGGCGAGGCCTCGGACGCAGAAAGAAAGCCGCCACAGAATTGCAGGAAGAACTGCCACAGAGTTCTTTTAATCCCTTGGTATTTGCCCTGACCATGGCCTTTTTTCTTCTGCTCCTGCTCGCTTTGCTGCGGATTTATAACGGGCCTTTATAATGGACTGTTATGATGCACTGCTATAATAGACTGTTATAATGGACTTCGATAACGGGCCATTGTGATGAAGTACGGTGATGATAAATTTCTGTGACGGACTGCCGTAACGGAGTGCTGTAATTTTTGCTCTCCGGATTTCTTTACCTTTCTGTCTTTGTCTTTACGGTCCGAAGAAGCCGGAATTTTCTGCCTCATTTTCACTGTGGCAGGCCACATGTAACAGTCCAATGAACCGAATATAGCGGCAAGGAACAAGAAGTAGTGGATAGTGAGCAATAGATAAGGTCAAGTGGATAATAAAATAGGATTGGGGAGATACGTCCAGTGTTAAAGAACCGCCGTTTGCGTTTGTGCACATTGTTGCTGTTGTGGAACTGGGCATTTTTGGCAATCGTTTCACTGCCGGATTCCGGGGCTGAATCTGCCGAGTCTGACCGGACTGTCACGGCCCCGACCGATATAGCTCCGGCATCCCATACGGAGGCGGCTTTGCATGCCGGGGGCAAGCGTGGTGCCCGGCTGGAAGACGTGGCTATCGCCGTGTATCACGAACAGGCCAACTTTCAATTGTCACCGATATACTATGCCCAAGTCAATGGGCTTTATACTGCGCAGGGCATACGCTTGACCCTGTACTATGCCGGCTCGACAGAAGAGGTGCTGCGCCTGTTGGAGCAGGGCCGTGTTCACGGTGCTCTTATGCCTCCTGTCAGCATCGTGCGTGCCATTTACCAGAACCGGCAACTGGGCATTTTTATGCAATACATGCATCAGGCTCCCTACGCCATCGTTGCCGCTTCCGTCCCCAACTTAAATGACCCAAGTCATTTGGTCGGCAAGCGCATTGGCTTTGCCGTGGCCGATTATGATGCGCGTTTGGCTTTGATGTTATTCCTCAAACGCTACGAATTAACCCGAGGGGTAGACATAATCCAGACCCCGATCGACCCGATCAACAGCCTGCTGAACCTGAATTTAGATGCGGCCATTACCAATCGTATCCAGGTGACGGGGCTGCTCGACGGCCAGGATTTTCCTTATTTTCTGTGGCAGGTTATCCGCAAGGGGGACCAGGCCCTGCCGGGCGATGCCTTTGTGGCAATGCGAAGTTATCTCAGTGACCAGAACCGAGCTTTGTTGCGCCGCTTTGCGCGCGCTACTTTGGAAGGTATGCAGGTTCTGGTGCGCAATCCCGACCGTTCGGCTTGGGATGTGGTGCTCCCTTACCAAGAGGAGTTCAGCGTCAACCAAATTGCCATCCTGCAAAAAGAGTTGAACCTGCTGGGGGACCATCTGCTGGGACAGCAGGATTTTACGAAGCTGGGTACCGCTGACGCGAAGGAATACCTGTTCCTGTTGGACAAGATGGTGGAGATGGGCCTCATCACGGACACGGTGCCGGCCAACCGCCTCTTCGTCTTTTAATTGTGCAAATAGCGCACGGCCAGTGGGTAATACGCACATCGCGAAAATGTGCTATGGCACAAATCGGGCAGAGTTTCCGCATGGCGGTTTGAAGCGGAGATTCCTAATTACACAAATTTCCCGAACTTTTCGGCAAACTCACCCTCACAAAGTCTGTTCATCAACAATCTTGCAGACACTTTTTGCATTGCGCTGTATTTCCAATCTATCACTGAGAGCTTTATAATATTAGTTCCCATTCAAACGCTTGCTAATTAGTTTCTTTAGCTTCCTAAAGTCATCCGGAAGAAGAATCTCATCCTTCTTAAGCAGATCCTTGATAACCGCATTTAGTTTTTCTTTTCCGGATAATAGCTTTCCGTCTGTAGCCTTAACGCAAAAGCATTCCGAGTTGATGACATGGGATAAGACCTTCTTCCCCTGAATCATCTCCAGCCACAGACCTGTACCAAAGGATATTTGATTTTGCCCACCCGTCATGGAATAGAGGCATTCGTTGAATCGAATTTCAAGTTCATCAACCGAAACTTGCCGAGTGACATTAGATGCATGCGCTCCAAAATCCGGAGCCTTTTTTAACATTTCCAGTGCGCTCTCTTTGTTCGGAAAGTCGTCAGAACACGAAAACTTATGAATCCAATTCTGCTTCAATTCTTCTCGTATTACAATGATAACATGGTTTGCAGCATCCAAGAACAAACGTTCTTGTGAAAACTGAAGAACCTTGCTTTCAAGCTTTTCTTTGCTGACTTTGCAATACGTCGAACGAACAAGATAATCCGGTTCTAAAAAGTAGTTCTCGATTTCTCTGCGTTTCCAGACCAAAAGATTGTGCGTATCCGGGTTGGGAAAATTTGTCCAACATTCTTCTATAAATGCGTCATCCTGATGGTCTCGATCAATTAAAAAGTAATATGATGGATGATGAGACAGAGCCTTTGCCACACTTTTTACAGAAAAAGAGGGGCCAAGCGGTCTAATGCGGAGTCCGTTGTCAAAAAGTTCATTCAGTACCGTGGGGTCAACGGAATCACTGTCTGTTCCCTCAACAAACAATACATGCTGACCATCATGAAGGACTTCCTCAGAACGAATAGATCTTTTTACGCTAATCATTAGCGTTCTCTTTGTCATTCAGGAGCAGAATACGCCGGTCCTCTGAAACAGAGTCCATTATGTCTTCAGAGTGAGTGGCCATGACATACTGATTTCGGGGTGCCAGCTCAATCAGTCTGTTGACAAAACTTCGATGCCATTGGGCATTCAAATGGAGTTCCGGCTCATCAATAAACACGACCGTGGGATTATCCTTGGTATGATACCAAATAAGAAACAACGTTGAGATGATCTCCTTCTGTCCGGAGCTCAATCCATCAAACGTAAGAGATTTACCGCCATTGACCGGCGTAATCCTAAAATCGACCGTATTTTCTGCCGAGGGTCTCAATTTGCTGATGGTTCCGCCTGCGTAAAATTTTACGAGTTCATTTAATTGATCAAGGGTCCCGTCATTCGATTCATCTCCGGTAGTAAACTCAAAAAGATCGGCCTTATTCATCAATAAACGCAAGATAAGAAGTTTTAATGTACTCAATGACCTCGTACGTCGACGTATTCGCAATGGTCGGATTGTTTCGGAATCTCTAATCATCGTACCCAGCTCGGGATTCCCTTCCTGGACTTTGCGATAGCTGTGGAACAGAAGGAAGGAATGCTCAATAACCGGGTTTGACGAAAATCCACAGATCGTGTTGATCAATTCATCTACATCCCTATTAGCATCAGTGAAGTTATCTTCAAACCATTTCAGGCCCCAACTACCACCGTTTATATTGACCGAACCACTTCGATCAATCCCCATCCCAATCCGGACCTTCTCCTCACCAATAGTGATATCACCTTTTATTTCAGCAACATCAGCCCCTGCCCGAATAAGAAGGTCCGGGACATCGATTGAACGGGGGCCATTCTCCAACTCAAAATGGCTTTCCTTGACACTTAGGCACATAAGAAGAAGAGCACAGCACTCAATAAGGGAGGTTTTCCCCAAACCATTTTCGCTGCCCATAACCTGCATGTCAGGGTCTCCCGACAGCTTCGGCATCGGGAAATCCATTTCGAAGGAATCTATACCCTTATAGTTTTTAATGGATATAGTTTTTAATCTTATAGAAAGGTTCTTACCTTTGCTCACTCTAAACCTCCTGTGCTATCCGCGTCACTGCTTGACCGTATCACATGAGGAGCTTGGGATCCTCCCCAAAGATCTTGTTCGAGATCTTTGGGACTACAGTTTCCATCACAGGGCAGCAAGTTCTGCTCCGGCAGAGTGGAAAGCTCCCAAACCAATTCCGTTTTTACTCCAACCACGCATCTCTTTCATGAACAATCGGTTAATATCCTAAAAACCTTGCGGCTTATCTCGCAACAGGCTGCGCAGCTACTTGAGAGCCAAAGCCTCATCGAAACGGCCCTACCGCAGCCGATCATTCTTTTGCGGTCGCACTTCGCCACCGCTTCGGGCAGAAAATACATATCATTCCATCCGGAGAAACGTTGGGACAATCCACCAAGCCGAAAATCCCAGCTATCAATGGGAATATTCTATCTTTTACGGACGTAATAGACAATCACTAGCCATCAAAGAATTCTCGCACTACTTTGGAGGGTATGCAGGTTCTGGTGCGCAATCCCGACCGTTCGGCTTGGGATGTGGTGCTGCCTTACCAAGAGGAGTTCAGCGTCAACCAAATTGCCATCCTGCAAAAAGAGTTGAACCTGCTGGGGGACCATCTGTTGGGACAGCAGGATTTTACGAAGCTGGGTACCGCTGACGCGAAGGAATACCTGTTCCTGTTGGACAAAATGGTCGAGATGGGTCTCATCACGGACACGGTGCCGGCCAACCGCCTCTTCGTCTTTTGACTGTACAAAGAGTCTGCCCGAAAATAGCCCTCAAGTCCCCCGATTTCAAAACACTCTTCCCTAAAAAGGATTTTTTCGTGATTTTCGTGTCTTTCGTGGTTCATCGGTTTTCTGCCTATTTCTTTCCACCATCCTGCACCGGACGGAGAATAAACCCTACAGCGAATACCAGAGCAGCCAGCCCAAACCCAAACCAAAGCCCAACACCGAGACCCAAGAAAACAGCTTTGGGTTAAAAAAAGTCTTTACCCCCTCACTGCTTTCTTTCAGGCCAAATTCCTGAGGTTGGTGGTTGTGATAAGTGTGAAACATTCTGTCCCAGAAGGGAAACACCACGCCATAGTTGCTGTTGTAATAATCCGGGTCCACACTGTGGTGAGTGGCGTGGTGACTCGGCATGACCAAAACGTATTTCAACCACCGATCCTTTAACTGTAAGTCACTGTGATGAAACACCGAGAACATAAAGGTGGTCGCCTCGAACAGCACCACTAAGCCGCCGGAAAAGCCAAACAACAGAATCACCCCTGCCTTGTAAAAAAGCGAAAAAGTCAGCTCGGCGATGTGGAAACGGATCCCCGTAGAAGTATTGAGGTCGGTATCGGAGTGGTGGCATCGGTGAAACTGCCAAAGGAAATGTACCCGGTGGTTGAGTACATGCCATACGTACACCAAAAAGTCGTAGAAGACAAAGGCCACCACATAGTAGAATGCATGGTACAACACGGTATCGGACTCTGTGAAAAAGAGCAGTCGGGCGAGTCCGTTAAAAGAATGGCTCTCACTCACCAGATACAGACCGGTGGCCGAGCCAAAGAAAAGCACCACCTGATTGATAACGGTGATGCTGAGGTTTATTCGATAGGAAACCCACCGCGCATTCCGAGGGCGACGAGTTCTCTTCCCTCTATTGGCCTGTAGCCATTCCAGGAAAAAAAACAATGCGAAGAAGGCCAGAGAAATGACCGGTAAAAAAGTGAACAATGCGGGAAAACCGGCAGAAACATTTGAGTCCAATGGAAAGTAACCTCGGATTATCTTTTTTTACTTTTTCTTGCAAACCGTTTTCTTTGGTTTACAGGTATGGAATGGGAAGCCTTCTTACCAAAGTTCCCCCAAGTCTAGAATTTGGGCGGCTTTTTGGCAAGGGATTGGCGCGCGCGCGCGGCCGGTGCGGCCCGGAAAAGGCCAACTTTATAGTCCGGCTCCGAATTTTGGCAATGGACTTTCACAATAACGGGTGAAAATACCCTTATACGGAATTAAAATCCTCATGTATAATAGCTTTAATATTTTTAGCCCTTGCCACACAAATACCTTCCGGGCTCAATATATCCGGCATGATGTTTGCTTTAGATATATAGACATTGAAGATACATAAGGAGTAAACAATGGCATTACTGTACTATGAAAATTTAACAGATCATCGCCCTGATATGTTAATGCGTAAGACATTTGGTGGCTTACAGGATTTTTATAAATTCCTAAACACGACTAAACAATACTTGGAGAGCGAGAAGGCCGTCAAGTGTCTTGGGTGGGAGCCCGTAACTAGAGACGAAGAGGAGGAAAACGGGGCAAATATCGGATCGACTGCTCGCAAATGCCCCCACTGTAAGGCACTTAATGGAAGTCCGGAGATATCATATCAATCTGAAGAACATGCTAATAAAAGAGCAAAAGCATTAAAGTTCAAATCCTTCGTGTATAAATGTCCAAAGGGACAAGGCTGGCACTTATCAAGCGGGTTTTGGGTCAAACTTGTGGGACCTAAAGGCATTTCCCAAAACTTTGATGCAAACTTTAAACATTTCTTAGATGAAAACAACGAAGAAGTGTATGAAGCCAACAGCCAAAACTGGGTAAATATCGGAGCCGCTTCCCGTGAATGCACTCAGTGTAAGCCGCGTAATGGAAAACCCAAAATCGCATATCAGTCTAAAGAACACGCAGTCGAAGTGGCAGAAAACGCAAAAGTTGATCTCTCGTTCTATGAGTGCCCTCATGGGCAAGGCTGGCACTTAAAAAAAGACCTGAATGGTAGGGTCCATTTTGGTAATAACAACAAGTTGGACATCTTAGATCGGGATCCTCAAAAAAAACAGCTTAAACTCAATAGATGCCCTGATGAAAGCTTGCTTGTACTGCGTCCCAACACCTATCAGATTAAGTGTCAGATAGAGGCTATACAGGCACTTCAGGACAAACCATCTCAAAGTCACAGACCACTACTTAGGCTGTTTGAAGCATCAAGTCATGCTAAGTGGGAGGGTATTGACAGATTTGATGACCCCGTAACGTATTGGTATATACTGACGGATGACCAACGGCCGGGTACAGATGAGCAGCGCAAGTGGGTAGAGATGGCTTTACATACTCCGGATTTTACGTTTTTGGAAGGGCCCCCCGGTTCCGGGAAAACAACCGCTATTTGTGAGCTGGTGATTCAACTGGCCCGTAGAGGCAAGAGAGCACTATTGTGTGCCTCCACTCATGTTGCAGTGGACAATGTGCTTGAACGTCTAATGGATGAAAATAACAAGCATCGGGACTGCATTCTTCCAATCCGGATTGGCGACAGCTCCAATGTCTCGCCAAAAGCAAAGCCCTGGCAGTTAAACGAATTTATGGACACAGAATGTAAGCGATTATTAAATGAACTGCGAAAGGTCAAGAATTTCAATAATGCACAACAGGAGCTATTTGAGCAATTGCGCGCCGGCCGTGAAACGATCCAAAAGATGGTGCTCGACTCGGCAAATTTGGTATGCGGCACAACGATTGGTATTTTGCAGCACCCGGATATTAAGAACCGCGAAAAGCAATCTCCTCAGTTTGATTTGATGATCATCGATGAAGCATCAAAAACCACTTTTCAGGAATTTCTTGTTCCCGCATTGCTGGCCAAGCGTTGGGTGTTGGTCGGGGACCCCAAACAACTGTCTCCCTATGTGGATGATGAATCGACAGCGGTAAATATCGAACCTTGCTTGCCGGAAGAATACAAAAGAAATGCGTGTGTAGATGTCTTTAAAGCATCAAAACAAAGGGTTTCTACTCTTATATGTTCCGGTGCCCCCAAAACCATAGAGTTCTGCAAACAACAAGCTGCTTCCGCAGAAGTATTGGCCGGGACACCGGATTCAAGCCAAGACGAGCTTTGCTATGCAAGCGTAGTCATTGGTGCTTCAGATTTTCTGGAATACAACCAAGAAAACCTGCCTCTTGATATTGGGCATATTCGGTCCCCGGAGAGGGTGCCGGAATCGATAAAAAGAAAATCGAAAGCTTATTGTCGTCTAAGTAAAGAAAGCGGTAACAATTTTGAGCCGGGCACCTGGCAAGCAGAAATTGCCTGGCGACTCGCCAGATGGTATGAGCAGCGACTGAATGAAGAGACTAAGTCGGAAGATTCCGATAAACGTACAACCGGTAAAAAGTTAAAAGAGCAAATCCAACAGTTACTTCCATTTGATGACAAGGACAAAAAAGATTCGGTATGGGAGGGGATAGACCGGGTCAGGCGGGTTGCCTTGCCCAGTGTTTTAGAATCCCTTCAGAAAGGCTTTGAGCGAAATACCCGCCAAAGAGATGATACCGCATTGAGTGATGGTTTACCGGATGAGGTACTTCAACAACGTTTAGTGACGCTCTCATGGCAGCATCGAATGCACCCCGAAATGGCAGAATTCCCTCATCAATCTATTTACAACGGAGAAGCGTTGCATACACCGAAATTTTTAGAAGGACAACGACAATGGACATACAGACCGGGATCTAAGCGGTGTCTATGGCACGATGTAAATGGCGAAAAAGACCCTTCCAATGCGAACCAAGACGAAGTGAATGCAGTGATCCGTGAATTAGAATCCTTTGATACGTGGGCACAGACAAACCCCAATACTGAGTCCGGCAGAAAAAAGTCTTGGGAAGTCGCGCTGCTCACTTTTTACAGGGGGCAGGAAAAAGTACTAAGGCAAGCTGTCCGTGACTGGCCCGAGACTAAATCCGAGTTTGGGCACTTTCATCGGGGAGGAACAGATACTCCATATTTGGATATCCAAGTATGCACTGTCGATCGCTTTCAGGGCCATGAGGCTGACTTTGTCATGCTGAGTTTCTCCAGTCCTTTTGCGACTAGTTTTCTCGAAAGTCCAAATAGGCTGAATGTGGCAATAACAAGAGCGAGATACCAACTGGTGGTATTTGGTAACCGAAACAGAATGAAAAAGGCATCAGGGGTGCTGGGAAAGTTTGCGAAAGCTGTGACATGGGACAAATCATTAGCTCAAAACGATAATAAAGGAGTGAAGCGATGAATAGTGAAATTCTACTGACGCGCGAAATCGAAATCGAAACCTGGCACATTCAGGGGACGATTGCAAAAGCACAGGAGAGAAAAGAGATAATGCTTGTACTGAAATTCCTGGCTGAACCTCCAGACAACAGAGCGCGAGACTTTGCATCCGAACTGCTATTTGTTGGCGATGACAACCCCAGGCAAGTCGTAGCCCAAAGAATGCTGGCATTATCCAAGCTTTATGGTTTAACAGATGAGGAGCCAAGCAGCGGTGTGTATTCGCTAACGGACAAAGGAAAGGAGGCACTGGAAACTAAAGAAGTTTTCGTACCGGAAGATGGGTGTTGGGCACTGTCTGTAAGTAATGACCCTCTACTGCCACACAGTGTTATTCAGGTTGCTTCATTTGAAGAATCAAATGCGTTTTCTGAATCAATCGGTAAGGATGCCAAATCAGAACTGGAGAAGCGCAAGCAAAAGATAAAACGTCTCCCTCAATGGATAAGGCAGGTCACTAAATTGGGGGAATTGTCTCCACATGTTGGAGGAAAGAAACTAAGAATCGATTCAATAGAAGATAAAGGAGAGAAAGCATCTCCAAAACAATCGATTACACTCGAATGGACTGTTTCAAAAAACAGTATTCGATTGTCGGACAACAAATTGCCGGACAACAATAAGAAAATTCTGAATCAGTTTGAAGGTCCCGGACTTGATTGGAACGATGTATGGGAAATCCTTCTCCATAACGAAGACCGGCTTGATGATTAGAATTCTTCCACCGGTAAATTGGCAATGGCATTTGAGGAGGTTCCTAAAGATGCCCGCCAATTGATGAGGAATGATTTTAAGTTCGAGTCACCGAAAATTTTTGCAAACGGTACGGATTACGGTACGGATTATGGCGTTTTCGATGACATCGTTGTTGAAAATATTGACATATGCGCCGCAACCCAAGCGGATGCCGAAGAATGGTCGGAGTGGCGATTACGGGAATCGATCAATAGCTATGCAAGCATTGCTAAGTATCAACAATGGGTTACAGAAGCTCTGGCACCTTTTGGCGAATTTGGCATTAATTTGCCGGAACGTGATGAGTACGCAGCAAAGATATGGCGTGAGTCTGATGGCCAAACGAAACAGAATAGAATCAGAGCGTGGCATTTGATTGCAGCATCGGATTGGACACTTTAGTGAGGAAAAATTATGAAAAGTAGTACTTGTTTTAAAAAAAACGGTGAACCCAAAGTGGTTTACTCCTCAGAAGATGAGGCAAAAGTGGGAGCAGATTACGCAAAATCAAATTATAGCACTCATCTCATTCCCTATCATTGTAAAGAGTGCGGAGATTGGCATCTATCACCTCCGGAAAGGAGAACTCCATCATTTGAGTGTGGTTGCACAGATAGATCAGGCGGATTGAAACAGTGCTATCACACAAGAGAAGACGCAGAAAAACGTGCGAATATTTTGCGAGAAGAAAAAAAAGTCATTTTACAGGTATATAGCTGTGATTATGGAAAAGGCTATCACTTAACGAAAGGGTAATGAGTATGAAGATTTTAGAAAGAAGCCAATCAAAGGTTGTTGACCGGAGAGAAACAAAAGTACCGTCGGTTTGGGAGCCTCGTAATCCTATTGCTGACAGTTCAAAACCCGAAAACAGCTCCGGCCCAATCATCAGCTCCGGAAGTGATCGGCTATTGACACAGTGTATTGTTGATATGTTGGATTCCGCACAGCACACAGCCATATTGTGCAGCTTTTTACTGGCGGACCAAATGGTAGAAGATGCCATTGATTCTGCCGCCGAACGGGGCGTGCGTATCTACTTGATGTTGGCCTGTGAAACACGCTTGGACAATGATAATCCCGATGACGATTTTGGGAAGATGTGCCTGGATCAGCACAAAACGATGCTAAAACGTCTGGCCGGTAAAGTAATGGTGCGGTCGGCTCCCCACTATCACGCCAAAGCAGTCCTTATTGATGCCCTTGGCCCCCAACGCTCACAGGCCAAAGGGCTTTTGCTTACAGCCAATTTAACCTGCGAAGCATTAGAAAGGAATGAGGAGCTGGCAATCTCTTTATCCCGACCTGAAATAGAAGAAATGATTGCTATTTTTAAATGGGCTCTGTTTGAAAATGCCGAACACGAAATGCTCGACAATGTAGATTTTAAATCTGTCCAACCCTTAGGTGAAATTGAGCATCCGTCATCTTCGGATTGTTCGGATTGTATGCTGACGACAACGACTGAAAGTAATACGATCCGAAGCTACGCACTTGAACTTATAGAAAGGGCAGACCGGCACCTCATTATTTCAAGTTTTGGCTGGCAGGAGGATCATCAAATTACCGATGCCATTTGTGAAAAGGCAAAGGCAGGAGTGGACGTTGTAATTCTAACGCGTATACGTCTGGCCTCCATGAAGACTCTGACAAAACTTAGATTGGCCGGAGCCAATGTATATGGCTTTAAGTGGCTACACGCAAAAGCCATATGGAATGATGCAAATGAAGCCATGCTTATGTCTGCGAACTTACAACACGAGGGGCTGGATACGGGTTTTGAAATCGGCATAAGGCTGTCCGCGAGCAGAGCAAGTAATCTGAAGAATAGCCTGCTGGGTTTCCTGAATAAACCGCATTCTGAATTGGTATTAGATACCACGCTTGGCAAGCTTCTCGGGCCGGTTAAAATATGGGGTTCTAACGAACTTACTGATATTGAAGTTAAGAAATTTACTGATATTGAAGTTGAGAAGCAGGAGGTGAGGAAACTCAAGGGTGTTGTTGCCACATGCGCCTCGACACTCGATAGAGAAGCCGCAATCCCGAATGACCATTGGCTTGATTTCCCGGCGCATGAACTCAAATATCAATGGAAGGTAACCGCACCCATTTTGCCCAAAGACGCGGAAGAACTATTTTGGGAAGAACAGCGGGAAGAAAAGAACCCGGACAAACAGGATGCCGGTAAAAAAGCCAAACAGAAAAAGAAGTACAAGACCGTTAAGCATTCTTATGACCCCAAAGTGTATAAGACAAAGAACGCGGGACAGGTTATTGCAATTAACACCGCTGACGAAATGGAGGCTGCTATAGCACTCAGAAATAAGGAATTTCCCGATGCGAAGATTGTGATGCGGTCGGCACAGGGAGGGTAAAAATGGGAGATGCTCAAGTTTTACTCTGTTGGCATTCTGCCCGCGCCGGAAATGATGTTCTTGTTAATGCGATAAAGTCCTTAAAGAAACGGAAGGTATTGATAACAAAAGTTCTGCTTTTAACTCAGTCGGAGCACAAGATTGACCTTTCCGGCCTGCAAGATGATGTGCAAAAGGTTCAAGTCGAACCGGTTGCACTGGAACTTGAAGATCCGACAGATCACAGGATTATTTATAATCGGATGATTGAGCATGTCCTGCCTAAGCTTAAGGCCCTATCTGCGCTGCATATCAATGTATCGCCGGGTACGCCCGCTATGCATGCAGTTTGGCTAATCCTGCATGCAGGTGGACGGTTCCCTGCCGGAACAAAACTATGGTCTTCTCAGAAAAGCCCCGAAACGAAACGAAACAGCATTAAAGAAGTACAGTTTCCGATTACGACCTATTTGTCAGAAATTCGCGCATTACAAAAGAGTGATAATTCTTTTGCAATCTACGAGATAGAATCCAAATCGGCTGATCGAAGACGGGCTTTTGACTCTGTAAAACGCTTTTCATCACTGACAGGTTTACCCTTTTTGGTTATTGGAGAAAGAGGTATCGGAAAAACCCGGGTTATTGAGACTGTAGTGAAAACAATTAAGCAAAAGGACGTGACGACCCTTGCATGTGGCAGCTTAGATTCTAATGTAGTTGACAGCGTGCTCTTTGGCCACAAGAAAGGCGCGTTTACAGGGGCTGACACAGAGAGAGACGGTTTGTTGAAAACAGCCGACAAAGGAGTTTTGTTCTTAGACGAAATACAGGATTTACCACAGTCCGTTCAACGAAAACTGGTTCGTGTACTACAGGATAGTCATCGAAAATATCGGCCGGTCGGTTCCGATGATGAGATTTCCGTCACCTTCGATCTGATTTGTGCGTCCAATCGACCATTGGCAGAATTATCAGAAACTCTGGATAAAGACTTCTTTGACAGAATATCCATGCTAACCACGACACTCCCACCTTTGCGCAATTGCCGTGAAGACCTTCTGACAGATTGGCAGAATGTCTGGGCTGAACTTCGAGTCAGTGACAGTCTTCCGTCAACAGCTCCGATAACGAAGGAGATTCAAGATTTTCTGTACACCTCAGACTTACCGGGCAATCTTCGTGATCTCCAGCGACTTGTCTGCCTTATAATGGCTTATTGGCAAGACAATGACAGTTCAAACTGTATTTCCACCGCTCTTCAGGAGTTTTCCCATCACTATTCTACAAGAGAAAATACAGTACGTATGAATGGAATATCACCCACAATGGGATTATCCCGTTCACAACTATTGAATCAATTTAAGAAGCAACTTGCATTAGAGTCAAAAAGCAAATTTGGAACATGGCGAAAGGCGGCGGCGGCAATGTCCTGTGATGAGAAAACGCTTAGGCAAGATGCCGGATTGCCTGATTAGCTTTCCTGAGGAAAAATGCATCACAATGCGGCAGGGCGCAGAAAAGGCCAGCCGGGAACGGCTGGCCTTTTCTATGGAGGTGGCGGGAGTCGAACCCGCGTCCCAAAGGGCGACAAATGAACTTCTACAGGTTTAGTCACCTATCAAATCTCACAAGAACAGAGAAGAGGTAACACGCTCCGTCCTTGCCAGCACTGCTGAAAGTCCCGCTATGTCACAATGCAAACACAACAGCAAGCCTCGGTTTCTAACAAGCTATCGGGACTTCGAAGCAGCATTCCCGGAGCTCGTGGCAGCTAAGCTGCCAGTGCCAATTCTTCGAACTCAACAACGTCGAGTTCGAATTCTTCTTCTTTTTTGGCAACTAAAGAATTTGCAGTTTTAGGAGTTACGCTCCACCTGCCGTCCACCCACCGAAATCCTCCGGTCGAATCCGGTACACCCCCATAAACGATTAACATGTAATCCTTACGGTAACTGCACTCCGGCTGTCTTTTGAAAACCATCGTTTTTAAAAGACAGCCTTAGTCAGAGGCCTGAAACCCAAGGGTAAAACCGAAAACCCAAATGCCCAAAACCAAGACCAGCAAAGATAAAAAATCTAAAGAAGCTGAGCCAGAATATACAAAAAGAGTATCTTTGACAAGATACTATGAAAGTATTTCAGAACATTTCAGAATACGCTGTGCCGGAATATTCCGTGCATGGTGATTCGTCTCCCCATATTTTATTTGGTGTTACCGGTCCCCTTGTTACCAGTGCCTGAGACATTCTTGACATTGGTACCTCTCTTGGGAGGAACTTGACAGGAAAAAGCGTTTTGCCTAGGCTCGGCAGCGTCCTTGTACATCCTTGGGGTGGTTGCAAACCTGAGAGCAAACCCACAGAACCTGATCCGGATCATACCGGCGTAGGGAAGGATTTACCGAGTGATTGCCGGGTGACCGTCAGGGCACCTTTCTGCCCCTGCGGCACACAATCTGCTCGATCTCCCTCTGTATTCTCTCTGTATCTGTTGGCTGTGGCCTCTGCACCCCGGGAAATTTTGTTCCTTTTGGAGGTGCATCCCTGTCCTCTCTCTCCACTTCGCCTCTCTCGCCTGCTCGGCTTGGTTCGCTTGCCCCTCAGGCAGAATCCAACAGTAGTTTCAGCACTCCTCCCCGGTCAACTCGGTACGATCACCAGCTCTTGGCCCTCATCGCTCAGGCCCGGAACGCTGTCTCTCTCCGGAAAACTGATTACAACCCCGCAGCCCACCGACAGGCCGCCGATGTGCCACAATCCAAACTTGTGCCAAACCCTTGGGCGGGCAGACAATCGTGAGACTGTGGCCGCATTTAATCTCCGCACCGAAGCACTTTGTGATGTCTTTCGCCAAGCGATTCGGCAGCTCGGCAGCCCTGTTGGCCCTGCTGTTTCCGGTCTGGGAGCTGGCGGTGCGCCTGTGGGATATCCCAAAGTACATCCTGCCCGGCCCACTGGCCATTGGTACATTGCTCTATCAGAGGGAGGTGCGCGAGCTACTCTGGGAGCATACCCAAATCACCCTGCTGGAGACCGCCTGCGGTCTGTTGAGTGCCCTGTTGTTGGCCCTGTTGCTTTGCCTGTTGATGGAACGTTTTGCCTTCCTCCACCGGAGCATCTTTCCCCTGCTGGTGCTGTCGCAGACTCTGCCCGTCATCGTGATCGCTCCAATGCTGATGATCGTGCTGGGCTTCGGCATGGTCACTAAGATAACGGTGATTACCCTGTATTGCTTTTTTCCCATTGCCACCACCTTCAGCAGCGGCCTGCGCAGCCTGGATCCGGACTATCGCACCCTGCTGCGCAGCTTTGGCGCGGGCTTCTGGCAGATCATGGCCAAAGTGCAGTTCCGCCACGCCTTGCCCGGCCTTTTTGCCGGACTTCGGGTCGCGGCCACCTACAGCGTTTCCGGAGCTGTGCTGTCCGAATTTTTTGGCTCCAGCAAGGGGTTGGGCATCTACATGCGCAGCGCCTTTGCCGGTGCGCGCACCGATCTGCTATTCCTGATCTCTTTTATTATCGTATTCAGCAGCATTTGTCTGGTCGCTATTGTCGGCGTGGCCGAACGTCTGCTGTGTCGCCACCAACTCGACCTTAGGAGGTAAATACCATGCAAAATATATTGCGCCATACATTGCGCCGGGCCGGCTATGCGCCGGCAATCCTTATAGGCTTGGCCGTCTTACTGCAACTTAGCTGTAACAGGCAGAACACGGACAACAGCGGGAAACATACTCCGGGAGACTCCGGACAAGAGGCCCAAAAACAGGAGCAACTCGAAGACATCACCTTTGCCCTGGACTGGACGCCCAACACCAACCACACCGGGCTGTATGTCGCACAGAAGTTGGGCTACTTTGCCGATGCCGGGTTGCGGATTGACATCAAAATGCCCCAGACCAGCGTCACTCAACTGGTGGCCAGTGGCCGGGTATCTTTTGGCATAGGATTTCAGGAGTTTGGCACCAGTTCCATCGCCAACGAGAGCATGCCCATCGTCTCGGTGGCTGCCGTACTCCGGCACAACACTTCCGGCTTTACTTCAATGAAAGATCGCAACATCAAAAGGCCGCTTGATTTCGGCGGAAAACTGTACGCCGGTTGGGGCAACCCCTTTGAAACAAAATTGATCCGGTATTTGATTCAGCTTGACGGTGGTGACCCGGAGCAATTTGAGAGCGTGACTATCGGCGAGGCCAGTCTGGCCGGGCTTTTGCAGGATCGAGTAGATTACGCTTGGACATTTTATGCCTGGCAAAACATCGGTTTCGATTTGCAGGGTCTGGAAACCCACTACATCCCTCTCAAAGATTTGGACCCGGTCTTTGACTACTATACCCCCATCATTATTGCGAACCGCAGCTATCTGGAACAGAACAGGAATAGTGCCCAACGCTTCATTCAAGCGGTAGCCAAGGGCTATGAGTATGCGGCACAGAATGCCGAAGAGGCGGCCGAAATTCTGCTCGATTTCGCCCCGGAGCTGGACCGCGAACTGGTAATGCGTTCCCAAGAGTATCTGGCGCAGTATTATCTCGATGAGGACGGCAAATGGGGCCGGCAGAACCCGGAGACCTGGAATAATCTGGCCCAATGGATGTACGATAATCAGTTGATCAAAAAGCCGCTTTCCGCCGAGGATGCCATGACGAATGAGCTTTTGCTGCCGTAATGATTGTTGCCGCCTCGCGCCGCCTTTTGGCATTGTCCGTATCGGCCAAATCCTGCCGCATGTGGGAACGGCGTTTCAGCTCCGCTGCGTCATCCAAAGCGGGTGTATCTGACCGTTCCTTCCGTTCTTTCGGCCATTTAGTCTATTCCAATCTCTGTATCTCCGGGGATTCCGGGCACTTATGAACGAAGTCGGCGGCGGAGCCGCCTTTCCAGCCTTGGAATTATGCCATTTGTGTAAGAGTTTTGGTGCTTTGGAAGTGGTCCAAAACCTGAGCCTGAAACTGCCCGAGCACCGGACCTTGGCCCTGATTGGGCCTTCGGGCTGTGGCAAATCCACCGTACTCAATCTGGTCAGCGGCCTGGACCCGGAGTACGGCGGCAAGATCCGGCTCTTTGGCCGGGAATTGAGCCGGGAATCGGGCCGGAAAACAGGTACGAACCCTCACGTTGGCTATATGCTGCAAAAAGACTTGTTACTACCGTGGCGCAACATTGAGCAGAACGTGCTCCTGCCCCGGGAGCTGCGCCACTTGCCCATGCATTCGCGTGCCCGGACTGAGGAACTATTTGCCCTGTTTGGCCTGGAATCGTTTCGTAAAGCCTATCCGAGCCAACTCAGCGGGGGCATGCGGCAGCGTGCCAACCTGCTGCGCACCTACACGATAAAAAGCGACCTGCTGTTGCTCGACGAGCCATTTGGGGCTTTGGATGCCCTGACCAGGCAGTCTTTGCAGTATTGGTTCCTGCGGATGAATCGGGAACATCCGCGCAGCATCCTGTTTGTAACCCACGACATCCGTGAAGCGATTCTGCTGGCCGACCAAGTCATGGTGCTTTCGATGCGGCCCTGCCGCGAAGTGACTTGTTTTGATGTGAGATCGATCGAACGGAGCGCGGAGCTGGAACAGGAGATATTTTCCTGTCTGGATGTCTAGTACCGTTTCGGACATTGCGAAAGCAAATCCGGACATAATGTGCTTATTCTCTATTTACAATGCTTGACAAGCTCGGCGGAATCTTTATTCTGGCAGCACAATTTTCTGAGGGCCTGTAGCTCAGTTGGTTAGAGCGCACGGCTGATAACCGTGAGGTCACAAGTTCAAATCTTGTCAGGCCCATGTTGTCCTCATGCAACTTATTTCGGTAAGCCCCACCCCGAGTCTTCCAACCTTGAGGTGGGGTTTCGTTTAGACGAACTTTGCCGGAGCTGGAATAGGGCCATACTTAATTGTCATAATACGGAGTCCTGTCACTCTATAAGGTGGGGATATGTTGGACGGAAAAACCATTCTGCTCACCGGAGGGACCGGAACCTTCGGCCAATTCTTTACTCAATATATTTTATTGCGTTACAACCCCTCTAAAATCATCATCTATTCGCGCGATGAGTACAAGCAGTTTCACATGGCCCGACGTTTCCGCGCCGAGTTTCCGGAGCATTTTGCCAAACTGCGCTTCTTCATCGGTGACGTGCGCGACAAGGTGCGCCTGTCCCGGGCCTTAGAGGGCGGGGTCGACTACGTTATTCACGCCGCAGCCATGAAGCAGGTGCCCGCCTGCGAATACAACCCCTTTGAAGCCGTCAAAAACAACATCCACGGGGCCCAGAATGTGATTGAAGCGGCATTGGACTGCGGCATTGAGAAGGTCGTGGCCCTTTCTACGGACAAGGCCGTCAACCCGGTCAATCTATACGGTGCCACCAAAATGGTGTCGGATCGCCTGTTTATTGCCGCCAACTCCTATGTCGGCAGCGTGCGAGCTACGCGTTTTGCGGTAGTGCGCTACGGCAATGTTTTTGGCAGCCGCGGTTCGGTACTGCCGTTGTTCCGCAAACTGCTTTCTGAGGGCAAGAAGTGTCTGCCCATCACGGACACGCGTATGACGCGTTTCTGGATATCCACCGAAGAAGCGGTGGAATTAGTGCTGTTGGCGTTAGAGCAGACCGATGGCGGAGAAACCTACATCGCCAAAATTCCTTCGATAAAGATGACCGATCTGGCCGAGGCCATGAGCCCGAAGAGCGAAGGCGGCAGCATTGAGCTTGTCGGTATCCGCGAGGGGGAAAAACTGCATGAGGTCATGATTACGGAAGACGATGCGCCTTATGCCTACGAGTGTGACCGGCACTATGTGATTTACCCGGCCCACAATTGGTGGAGTGCCCCCCGCACCATCCAAGGTGTGAAGGTGGCCGAAGGCTTCTGTTATTCATCCGGGGAGAACGACCGATGGCTGGGTGTGCCCCAAATCCGCGATCGTTTGCAGGCCATCACCGATAAAACCATTGTCGAAAACGACTGATATGCTCTGAGGGTCTCATGTTTGGGAATAAGCGGAATAAATTCTTGCCCTACGGTCGGCAGTTGCTCGCCGGCACGGAATACCGCGCCGTGCGGCGCGTGCTCAAAAGCCCCTTTCTGACGCAGGGCCCCTGCGTAGAACGCTTTGAAGAGGCCCTGAGAAAATTGACCGGAGCCCCCTATGCCGTGGCCGTGGCCAATGGCACAATGGCCCTGGATTTGGCCGTTCGTGCCGTCAAAATGCAGTGCGGTCTGAAGGAAGGTGCCCTGGCACTGACCACACCCAACACTTTTGTGGCCAGCAGTAACGCCCTGCTTTACAACCAGCTGACACCGTTGTTCTGCGATATTTCTCCGGAGACGTACAACCTGAGTCTGAGCAAGGCAGAGCGTTTATTGGCCCGGCATAACGGTGAGGACAGCGATTCCCAAAAACCAATTGAATTGTTGCTGCCCGTGCATTTTGCCGGCGAACCATTGGATATGGCTCGGTTATCGCGGTTAGCCCAGGAATATGCCTCCGAGACAAAGGCCGGAAAGCAAGCCGGGCCGGATGCCCCGGGAACCGCAAATGTATCCCTAAACCGGACAGATGAGAACGATGGGACGCGCGCGGCGGAAACGGTCTCGGGACAAATGAGCGAAGGAGCACCGCAATCTAAAAGGCCCTTGCCCATCATTGAGGATGCTGCCCATGCTTTGGGTTCCTACTATGCCGAAGGGGACTGGCATAAAGGAAAGGCTGGGGCGGAGGGGGCCAATGCGGTCGGTTCCTGTGTCTACAGCGATGCCTGCTGTTTTTCGTTTCACCCGGTGAAGACGGTTACCACGGGAGAAGGCGGGGCCATTACCTGCCGTGACCCGCAACTGCATGAAATTCTGCTGTTGCTGCGGAATCATGGTATTGCCCGCGACCCCGAGTTTTGGCTGAATGCGGCAGAGAATTGCGAAGGTGTTGACCTGAACCTGCCCGGGCGGACTGAAACACCCATGTGGTATTACGAGATGCAGGCACTGGGGTACAACGCCCGACTCAGTGATATTCATGCGGCCGTGGGTATTGAGCAGTTGCGCCGGCTGAGAGGCTTTTCCCGGCGGCGCAGGGACCTCGCATTGCGGTACGACAGGGCTTTCCGGGATGTGAGCTGGATGCGGGTACCGCAGATAAGTGGTACGGCCTGTCTCCATCTTTACGTGGTGCAGATTGACTTTGCCTATCTGCGTCTGAGCCGAAATGCGGTAATGCGCGAATTGCGGGCGCAGGGTATCGGCAGTCAGGTACACTACATCCCGATACCGATGCAGCCTTTCTATCGACACTTGGGCTACAACATGGCCGGGCTGGAAAATACGTGGAATTACTACGGCGGGGCTCTGTCCCTGCCTCTCTATCCGGGCCTGCGGCTCGGGGAACAGGAACGTGTCATTCGTGCCGTCTGCCGCTTGGCCGAACTGTAAGCCCGAAAGAGCGGAGCTTGCAATAAGACTCCCAAAACAGGGCATGCAATGAGACGGCAAGGGAATATTCAGCCGCCCTCGGCCCTGCTGGTCTGCGATTCCGGCCGGGATGAAAGATTAGGTGCGGACATTGGACAGGGCCACCTGTTTCGTTGCCGGTCTTTCGCTGCCCATTTGAGAATGCTCGGTTGGAAAGTCTCCCTGCTGGAGTTGCAGCTCCGGCCGGCACCGAGAACAAGGCCCATACCCATCAATGTAGAGTTTCCCGGGGAAGAGAAGATCCGGCGGGTGGACGAAGAGCCGAGGCATTACCGCGGCCTCCTTAGTCCGGAGCAACTGCAAAACTTGGTGAGTTTGACGCAGTTGCCGGGCTGGGAAGAATTTTGTCTGCAAGAAGAGCAGGGCCAAACAAAAAATCAGGTGAGGCCCCGTTTCCGTTTGCTTGTGCTGGACTCCTATCATTTATCGCCGGCCCTGTACCGGTCCTGTATCACGGAGTTTCCCGAGAGTCGCCTTTTGGCGTTGGATGATTTTGAGCGGTTTGCGTATCCGAAGGAATTTTTTGTGTTGCAGGCCACCATACCGCCTGTGGCAACGGACGAAACAGAGAGTGAAGGTTCTGTCCCGAGGCATTTGCGCGGCTTGGAATACCAAGTGTTGCGCCCGGAGTTCAGCCTGCATTACCACCAAGCTACGGAACGGCAAGACGCGGAGTCGATATTGGGAGATTTGAAAGATCACCCCTATGTGCTGTTGGTGCCGGGCAGTGCCTTTTCGGCATCTCAGGTGGAAATCTTTGTTTCCGCGCTGCTGGGGCAGCCGGAATTTGGCTTTGGGCCGGAGTCGGATACGCGGCTTGCGGTGCTACTGTCTCCGTGTCAAACTCCGTGTCAAACCCCGGGATTGCAAACCCGGGAATTAGATACCGTAGGGAACCATAAGAAAAGAAAAAAAAGAACAGAACATAGCCAAATAATCCGGCTTAGCGGTTTGAATGCGGCGCAACTGCGGCCTTTGTATCTGGGGGCTTCGCAGATCTTTTGTGCGGCGGGGCAAAGTCTGTTGGAAGTTCTGGCATTGCGTTCCCCGAAACCGGAGCCGGCTTTACACGAAACTTTACACAGGACTTTACACGAGACTTGGGAAGAGGCTTCCCCAAAAGCTCCCGAAGAGGCTGTACACGTGAGGCAACCGCAGATTTACTCCCTGCTCAGTGCCGATAATCAGGAACCGGCACTGAAGCTTTTGCGGCAGTCGGGAGTAAAATTGCCCTGCATGGATCTGCGTTCTGTTTTAGGCCCGGGGACCGGGGCCGACTCTGTACAGCAAGGCTTGCAGAAGCTTTTGCAGAAAGAGTTTTCCCGTCTGGCCGCCGGACAGCACGCCCCGTTGCTGCCGAACTCTGCTGTCCGGCGGCTGAGCGATGGTCTGGCCCTGTCGCGAGTTCTACAGAAAATTGGCCTTTCAGACCTTGAACATAGAGTGCTGCCCTGTGACAATCTCTCTGTTTCCCAATCTCTCTCAACATCTCCATTCCGTGGCGGAAACGCAGTCTAAACAGACTCTCTCCGGGGGTATCAGACCATGAGTTCCGGCAAAAAAACTGTAGTATTCCGTCCTGCGCGCAGGGTCTCCAAGGCCTCCGCTGAAGGTTCCTCCTCCGCGATGTCTGAAACCAAAGACAGGGGCCGGGCCCCGGTACGGAAGAGTGGCTTGCCTGTCATGCCCACGGCATTGCGTATTTGGCAGCATTCTCGCCTGATACGGCTCTCCGAGCTGGGAGAGGATTTACAGGATCGTGTTCTGATTTTGCGCAACCACCCGGATGTCTGCGCCATGTCTCACAACCGGAACCTGATCAGTTATGCGGCCCATCAAGATTATTTGCGGGAGTTGCAACGCCACCGGCCTAAGTTTGACTGCTGCGTCCTGTTTTGTGATGCCATTTCTTTGCTCCAGGAAAACACCTTGTTCGATAAGTACCTGGATGCCCGGGTCAAGGATGCGGCCGGCAGTCTGAAAGTGCTGCGGCCCATCATTGGGGTGGTCAGCATTGATATGCGCATTGCCGGACGGCCTTTGTTGGGCCTGTACAAAAACCTGTATCATTACCCGCACATCCGGTTAGGCCGGGCCCTGCTTTTTGCCGCGATGCTGCGTGCCGGTGATTTGGGCTTACGCGAAATATTTATGGAGTGCTACAGCCGGAACGGGGCTTTGCAAAAGCTGGCCCGCCAGTTGGGCTTTCTGCCCGAGAGTGCGGCGGACCGGACGAGAAGGGGCAGCCCGTCTCTTTCTCCGGACAGGGATGAGCGCGGTCAATTACTTTGTTATCAGCGTTATTTACCCAGTAGCAGGAATTTATTGCAAGACCCTCTGTTTGCCGATTTTGCGGAACTGCGGCGAGAGTCAGCCTCTCTGGAAGTGCCTTCCGGCGTGCTTGGTCGCTTGCGTTAAGGTTTTTTGGCCGCACGGCAGGCAGAAATAAGGGGACGAAAATGACGGAAGGCTACCAAAATCTGCGAAATCACCGACCGCTGCGCCCTCCCCAGACGCACAGGCCGGCGGAAGAAGAGTTAAAGCAGGAGCTGAAACAAGATTTGCATCAGGCACCCGGACAGGAACCGAAGCAGCAGGCGGCTGTGACGCAAGGTTTGGCAGGCTCTGAGCCGGGGCATTCGGAGCAAGCCAAGGCAGAAAAACACGCCGAGGTAAACGCAGAAGAACATGCGGAGAAACACGAGCAGGTAAACGGGCAGGAAACAGGGCCTGTCCAAGCGGGGGAAGAACAGAGGCCAGAGGAAAAGACCGCCACCAAAAAAGTCGATATTGTCGCCGAGCTGTCGGCCAATCACAGGCAGGACCTGGACTTGGCTTTTCGCACCTTGCGGGCCATGGCTGAGGCGGGGGCCGATGCCATTAAATTGCAATCCTATGATTCGCAGAGTCTGACTTTGCCGTTAGACCGGCCTCCTTTTATTATTGAGAGTGATACGAAGTCTGCCGGGCCTGTCGGCCCTTGGGATGGCCGTTCGTTCTATTCGCTGTACGAAGAGGCTGCTATGCCTTGGGCTTGGCATAAGCCGTTGTACAAATTGGCCGCCCGGCTCGGCCTGCCGATTTTTTCCACGCCCTTTTGTCCGCGCGGGGTGGATTTTCTGGAGCAATTGGAAACACCGTGCTACAAGATTGCTTCGTTCGAGATTGGGCACTTGGAGCTGGTGCGCCGGGTGGCGGCAACCGGCAAGCCGATCATCGTTTCGCTGGGCATTGCCGGGTTTGCTGACATCGAGCGTTTTTTGGAGGTCTGTGAGGCGGAGGGAAACAGCAATGTCACTTTGTTGCAATGCACCTCGGCCTATCCGGCCTCGCCGGCGGAGGCCAACCTGGCCATGCTGCCGCATCTCAAATCGACTTTTGGTTGCCGGGTGGGGCTCAGCGACCACACTCCGGGCTCTGCGGTGGCGGTGGCCGCCGTGGCCTTGGGGGCAGAATTGATCGAGAAACATTTTATTTTGTCCCGGGATCTTGGCGGCCCGGATGCCGGTTTTTCCATGGAACCGGCAGAGTTTGGGGCCATGGTTGCCAATATTCGCACGGCGGAAGCGGCCATCGGCCGGGTGGACTACCGTCTGACCGAGAAAAAACAGGCTTCCCGATACTTTGGCCGGGCTATCTTTGTGTTGCGTGATCTGCGGGCGGGCGACATTTTGCGGCGCGAGGACGTGTCTGTGTTGCGGCCCTGCCCATCGGGTGCCATCGAGCCTTGGGAACTGGAGCGGTTATTGGGTAGCCGCCTGCACTGTGATGTCAGCTACGGAACGGCCTTAAAATGGCACATGTTAGCGTTCTCCGAAGATTCTTAGGCAAGAAGAAAACCGATTATGCGTTTTTATTTATGATGCGCAAAGGCCCTTCTCTAAAGGCCAAAACCCCCGCTACATCAAAGCATTACGGACTACTGTAACGTGTTAGAGGTGCTGTAAGTATAACGAACCTACTAAGATTTGCCGCTTCCAATTGGATAGCCGCTCCGGATATTGTTCTTGTATCATCGGCAGCTATTACATAGTGATAATTAGGATATGTGGAAGAATGAGGATAGCTTCCTCCCAGTTCTACTATATTGAAAAGGAAGTTTGGGTCAGCTATTACATTACCAATCGAAGAACTTCCTATACTATGAGAAAGAGTGTTAATTGTCGTGCGGGCAGTAAGTACTATACTAGTAGGATTAAGGTTCAATTTTGTATAAGCGACAAAAACACCATATTGATTTTCACTATATCCCCACTCCGAAAGGCTTCCGACAAACTGCTCGTTTGTCCACGCATTATCCCATACGGCATCCCCTGCGGGGGGTAGCACAGCGGTGGTAAATGGCAGGGCTATTACATCATTATTCAGGCTGGCCCCCTCAACGGTGGTTCCGGACGGAATGGCATTGGTCTCAAAAAACAAATACAGTTTGTATTGGGTGTTGGTGGTAAGAACATCGGCCAGAGTAAGACCATCCGCAAAATTACTGCCATAGTGTTGACTGATACTGAATTTGCGTGGACTGCCGGCCGTAATAGCAAGGCTGACATAACCCGCACTGGCTTCGGCCTCTGCCTTGGTGGGAACCGCTTCCGTAGCTAAGCGAATAACGGCCCCTATGGTGGTAATGGCAAAGCTACTGCTCATTTCCAACTGTACGGAAGATACCACAGCAGTGGTAGAAAAGGACATCCTGGGTTTTGCCGGAGGGGCCGCAGGGGGGTCATCCCCAGTGTCCGAGATGGGGGTACAGGCAAGGAAAGACGTGCCCAAAACGGACAGAAAAAGTAGTGGTAAAAGACAATAAAAAAAGGAATAAAAAGGTTTGAAACAGTTTGGGAGAGAATGTAGTAGATGCTTACTTTCTAAAGTAGTGTGATATTGGATATTGGATATTGGATATTGGATATTATACTGTTTGTCGGCGTGCCGGTCAATATGCTGTTTTGGTTTTTCATGGGGGTGCTCCTCTGGTCAAATGGGCAAATGGGCAAAATTGGCTTGCAGATTTATTGTATGTTCATTTAGGAGATTTGACAAGAGGGGGGAGACAGACCACCCCTGCCCCTCCAAAGGAGGGGAATTGACCACCCCTGCCCCTCCAACGGAGGGGGATTGACCACCCCCGACCCCTCCAGCGGAGGGGAATTACAATGTTTCGTCTAAGGGCCTTTTCGTGGTTTCTACAACTAAAAGAGACTCCGGCTAAGAAAAACCATTACGGACTACTATAGCGCGTGAGGATTGCTCTGAAACGAATATCTTCGGTACCATCTGTAACGTCAAATCTGAAACTCTTCCCTGATATTTTCTCTGTATCATCAGCACTTATCATAATATAGTAGTTATCTCCGTCAGGATAGCTACCGCCCAGTTTCGGCAGATCGAAAAGAACTCCTATACCAGGATCAGCTAAATCCAACGCAAAGCTTCCCAAGTCTTGTAACCTTGTATTATTTGTTGTACGACTAGTTAATCCAACACTAATAAAAGAAAGATTAATTTTTGTATAAGCGACAAAGACCCCCTTTTGATTTTCACTGTATCCCCACTCGGGAAGGCTTCCCACAAACTGATTGCTTGTCCACGCATTATTCCATACGGCATCCCCTGCAAGAGGGAGCACAGCGGTTGTAAATGACAGAACCACGACATCATTATTGAGGGTGGCCCCCTCAACAGTGGTTTCCGATGGAATAGCGTTGGTCTCAAAAAACAGATACAGCTTGTATTGGGTATTGGCGGTAAGGACATCGGTCAGAGTGAGCCCATCCGTAAAATCACTGCCATAGTGTTGGCTGATACTGAATTTGCGTGGACTGCCGGCCGGAATGGCAAGGCTAACATAACCCGCATTGGCTTCGGCCTCTGTCTTGGTGGGGGCCGCCTCCGTAGCTAAGCGAATAACGGCCCCTATGGTGGTAATGGCAAAGCTACTGCTCATTTCCAACTGTGCGGAAGATACCACAGCGGTGGCAGAAAAGGACATGGTGGGTTTGACAGCCGCAGGCGGGTCATCACCGGTGTCAGAGATCGGGGTACAGGCAAGGAAAGACGTGCCCAAAACGGACAGAAAAAATAGTGGTAAAAGACTATAGAAAAATGAATAAAAAGGCTTGAAACGGTTTGAGAGAGAATGTAGTAGATGCTTGTTTTCTAAAGTAGTGTGATATTGGATATTGGATATTGGATATTGGATATTGTACTGTTTGCCGGCGTGCCGGTCAATATGCTGTTTTGGTTTTTCATGGGGGTGCTCCTCTGGTCAAATGGGCAAATGGGCAAAATTAGTTTGCAGATTTATTGTATGTTCATTTAGGAGATTTGGCAAGGGGGAGGACAAACCACCCCTGCCCCTCCATTGGAGGGGAATTGACCACCCCCGACCCCTCCAGCGGAGGGGAATTACAATGTTCCGTCTAATGGCCTTTTCGTGGTTTTCGTGATTCCTGCAACGAAAAGAGACTCCGCTTAGAGCAACGGCCAAGAAAAATACGATTACGGACTACTATAGCGCGTGAGGGTTCCCAGGGTACGAACTATTGTCAAACCATCTGTAATTTCTAATTGGAAAGCCGTTCCCACTATTTTTCTTGTGTCATCAGCACTTACTATATAGTAGTAATTATCTGTATCAGGATAGCTGCCACCGATTTTAAGTATATTAAAAAGAAAGCCTGATTTAGGCACTATACTACCAAGTGTAAAACTACCTAAGCCTTGTAACCATACATTATCTGTTGTGCGGCTAGAAAGGGCAGCAGTAGTAAAATCAATATTAGATTTTATATAAGTCACAAAAACACCCTTTTGATTTTCGCTATATCCCCACTCGAGAAGGCTTCCCACAAACTGATTGTTTGTCCATGCATTATTCCATACGGAATCTCCTGCGGGGGGTAGCGTAGCGGTGGTAAATGGCAGGGCTATTACATCATTATTCAGGGTCGCCCCCTCAACAATGGTTTCAGACGGAATAGTACCGGTTTCAAAAAACAAGTACAGCTTGTATTGGCTGTCGGCGGTAAGAACATCGGCCAGAGTGAGTCCATCCGCAAAATTACTGCCATAGTGTTGGCTGATACTGAATTTGCGTGGACTGCCGGCCGCAATGGCAAGGCTAACATAACCCGGACTGGCTTCGGCCTCTGTCTTGGTGGGGGCCGCCTCCGTAGCTAAGCGAATAACGGCCCCTATGGTGCTGATGGCAAAGCTGCTGCTCATTTCCAATTGCATGGAAGATACCACAGCGGTGGCAGAAAAGGACATGGTGGGTTTGACAGCCGCAGGCGGGTCATCGCCGGTGTCAGAGATTGGGGTACAGGCAAGGAAAGACGTGCCCAAAACAGACAGAAAAAATAGTGGTAAAAGACGATAGAGAAATAAATAAAAAGGCTTGAAACGGTTTAGAAGAGAATGTAGTAGATGCTTGTTTTCTAAAGTAGTGTGATATTGGATATTGGATATTGGATATTGGATATTGTACTGCTGATACTGAGGTCAGTCAATATGTTGTTTTGCCTTTTCATAAGTGCACTCCTGCAAGTTGGTCTGGATTCTGGGTTGATTGTATATTCGTTTAGGAAATTTGGCAAGGGGGGGGCTTTTTTTGCAAGAGACCTGTTGTAGAAACGTGTTATAACGTGTCTCTACAACAGGCTATGTGTAACGGGCCAAAACTACCGCTACGGACTACTATAGCGCGTGAGGGGTGCTGTGGCTTTAAATGTTGCGAAACCACTGAAAATCTCTCCTTGAATAGTTTTTCCGGATACTTTTCTTGTGTCATCAGCACTTATTATAGTGTAGTAGTTATCTACATCGGGATAGCTACTGCCTAACTTAGAGAACCCCCAAAAAACGCCTATACCAGGGTCAACTAAATTCAACGAAAAAGTTCCCAAGGTTTGTAACTTTGTATTATCTGCTGTTTGAGAACTTAATGTAAGTGTAAATGCAGAGAAGTTAATTTTTGTATAAACGACAAAAACACCTTTTTGGTTTTCACTATATCCCCACTCGGGAAGGCTTCCGACAAACTGCTCGTTTGTCCACGCATTATTCCATACGGCATCTCCTGCGGGGGGTAGCGTAGCGGTGGTAAATGGCAGGGCTATTACATCATTATTCAGAGTGGCCCCCTCAACAATGGTTTCAGACGGAATAGTACCGGTTTCAAAAAACAAGTACAGCTTGTATTGGCTGTCGGCGGTAAGGACATCGGTCAGAGTGAGGCCATCCGTAAAGTCACTGCCATAGTGTTGGCTAATACTGAATTTGCGGGGGCTGCCGGCCGTAATACCAAGGCTGACATAACCCGCATTGGCTTCGGCCTCTGTCTTGGTGGGGGCCGCTTCCGTAGCCAGGCGAATAACGGCCCCTATGGTGCTGATGGCAAAGCTGCTGCTCATTTCCAACTGTGCGGCAGATACCACAGCGGTGGCAGAAAAGGACATGGTGGGTTTGGCAGCCGCAGGCGGGTCATCACCGGTGTCCGAGATTGGGGTACAGGCAAGGAAAGACGTGCCCAAAACGGACAGAAAAAATAGTGGTAAAAGAATATAGAGAAATGAATAAAAAGGCTTGGAACGGTTTGAGAGAGAATGTAGTAGATGCTTGTTTTCTAAAGTAGTGTGATATTGGATATTGGATATTGGATATTGGATATTGTACTGTTTGCCGGCGTGCCGGTCAATATGCTGTTTTGGTTTTTCATGGGGGTGCTCCTCTGAGAAAATGGTCAAATGGGCAAAATTGGTTTGCAGATTTATTGTATGTTCATTTAGGAGATTTGGCAAGGTGGGGAGACAAACCACCCCTGCCCCTCCAACGGAGGGGAATTACAATGTTCCGTCTAAGGGCCCTTTTGTGGTTTTCGTGGTTCCTGCAACGAAAAGAGACTCCGCTTAGAGGAACGGCTAAGAAAAATACGGTTACGGGCTACCATAACGAGTGAGGGGTGCTAGGGTACGAACTATTGTCAAACTATCTGTAACTTCTAATTGGAAAGCCGTTCCCATTATTTTTGTTGTGTCATCAGCACTTATTATATAGTAGTAATTACCTGTATCAGGATAGCTACTTCCCAGTTTAGATATCTTTGAAAGAAATCCCAAAACAGGAAGGTTACTACCAAGAAAGAAATTTCCTATAGGTTGCAAGAGCGTACTATCTGCTCTGCGATTAGTGGCCGTAATACTAGTAAAAGAAGAAAAATTAATTTTCATATAAGCGACAAAGACCCCCTTTTGATTTTCACTGTATCCCCACGCCGAAAGGCTTCCGACAAGCTGCTCGCTTGTCCACGCATTATTCCATATCGCATCCCCTGCGGGAGGCAGCACAGCGGTGGTAAATGGCAGGGCTATTACATCATTATTCAGGGTGGCCCCCTCAACAGTGGTTTCGGACGGAATAGCGTTGGCCTCAAAAAATAGATACAGCTTGTATTGGGTATTGGCGGTAAGGACATCGGCCAGAGTGAGCCCATCCGTAAAGTCACTACCATAGTGTTGGCTGATACTGAATTTACGGGGGCTGCCGGCCGTAATACCAAGGCTGACATAACCCGCATTGGCTTCGGCCTCTGTCTTGGTGGGGGCCGCTTCCCCCGCTAAGCGAATAACGGCCCCTATGGTGCTGATGGCAAAGCTACTGCTCATTTCCAATTGTACGGAAGATACGACAGCGGCGGCAGAAAAGGACATGGTGGGTTTGGCAGCCGCAGGCGGGTCATCGCCGGTGTCCGAGATCGGGGTACAGGCAAGGAAAGACGTGCCCAAAACGGACAGAAAAAATAGTGGTAAAAGATGATAGAGAAATGAATAAAAAGGCTTAAAATGGTGTGGGAGAGAATGTAGTAGATGCTTGTTTTCTAAAGTAGTGTGATATTGGATATTGGATATTGGATATTGGATATTGTACTGTTTGCCGGCGTGCCGGTCAATATGCTGTTTTGGTTTTTCATGGGGGTGCTCCTCCGGTCAAATGGGCAAATGGGCAAAATTGGCTTGCAGATTTATTGTATGTTCATTTAGGAGATTTGGCAAGGGGGGAGACAAACCACCCCTGCCCCTCCAACGGAGGGGAATTGACCACCCCTGCCCCTCCAACGGAGGGGAATTGACCACTCCCGCCCCTCCAAAGGAGGGGAATTGACCACCCCTACCCCTCCAACGGAGGGGAATTACAATGTTCCGTCTAATGGCCTTTTCGTGGTTTCTGCAACGAAAAGAAACTCCGCTTAGAGGAACGGCTAAGATTTGGACAAATACTATAATAGTATTTATTAGCATCAAGGTAACGACCTCCGGATTTAGACATACTGAAAAGAGCTCCCGGGTTTGGGCTTGTGGTATAACATGCGCGATTTCCTATATTTTTTGTAAGGGTGTAGTATCTCTTGAATCTCATGAAAAACCAGAGTGCCATAGCAATAAAACTATGTAATAGCTATGGATAGATAATAAAGATTCTTTTGGAATAACCCTATCTTCCATTGCATAACCAAGCCGGGCTTGCCTTTTTCCGGGGGTGGCCTATACTTAACTTGTGATTTTTCAGTCATGACTAAAGGATAAGGGATCAGTGAAGAACAGGTTCGCCTGTTGGTGTATTCTATGCTACAGGAAAACAGACCCAAACCGGCCGGCGATGAATCGTTTGGCCGCATTGGTGTTGAGTTGCCGGAGCGAATAACAAAAGTAGATGAACGAATGGCTTCCCTGAGTGAGCGTACAGTGCGCATAAAGGAAGAGCTAAAGCATCAACGTGAATTGATCTATCAGAACCAGGAATTGATCAAACTGTTTATGCAGCAAATGGATAAGCGTTTTAAGCAGATCGATAAACGTTTTGAATCCATGCAGCACAATATAGATACGCGTTTTGAGTTAGCGCAGCAGAATATCGTCAGCTACCATAACGAGTGAGCGGTACTCGGTGCTCCACTTTATCGGAGAATTTTACAATTTCTAACTGGAAAGTCTTTCCGGATAGTTTTCCTGTTTTTTTTGTGCTTATTACATAGTAGTAGTTATCTGCATCAGGATAGCTACCGCCCAATGTAGAAAAACCAAACAGATATAGCGGACCTGGTCTGTTGCTGCCCAGGGATAGTATTCCTAAGATATCTTCCACGGTATCATCTGCATTGCGAATATTTAACGCAAAGCTGGTAAAACCATTAACCAATTGTATATAGACTACAAAGACCCCTTTTTGATTTTCGCTGTAGCTCCACTCGGGCAGACTGCCAACCAACTGTTCTCCTGCCTGTGAACGGGCCCATACGGCATCCCCTGCGGGGGGTAGCACAGCGGTGGTAAAGGAAAGGACTGCCATATCATTAGCAAGGGTGGCCCCCTCAGCCGTGGTTTCAGACGGAATAGTACCGGTTTCAAAAAACAAATACAGCTTGTATTGAGTATTGGGGGCCAATACATCCGTCGGAGTAAGCCCATCGGCGAAGTTGGTCGTATAGTGTTGGCTGATACTAAACTTCCTTGTGCCGCCGGCCGGAATCTCCAGACTGACATAACCCGGACTGGCTTCGGCTTCTGCCTTGGTTGGGGCCGTTTCCCCGGCCAGGCGAATAACAGCCCCTATATTGGCAATAGCCAAGGTACTGCTCATCTCCAATTGTACGGAAGATACCACAGTGGTGGTGGAAAGGGAAATAGACGATTTTGCGGGCGGGTCACCAGTCTCCGAAATTGGGGTACAGGCGAGGAAAAACACGCCCAAAACGGACAGAAAAAGTAGTGGTAAAAGACGATAGAAAAATGAATAAAAAGGCTTAAAACAGTTTGGGAGAGAACGTAGTAGATGCTTATTTTCTAAAGTAGTGTGATATTGGATATTGGATATTGGATATTGGATATTGTACTGTTTGCCGGCGTGCCGGTCAATATGCTGTTTTCGTTTTTCATGGGGGGACTCCTTTGGTCAGATGGGCAAATGGGCAAAGTTGGTTTGCGGGTTTATTGTATGTTCATTTAGGTGATTTGGCAAGGGGAGGGAGACAGACCACCCCTGCCCCTCCAACGGAGGGGAATTGACCACCACAGCCCCTCCAACAGAGGGGCATTGACCACCCCCTGCCCCTCCAACGGAGGGGAATTGACCACCACAGCCCCTCCAACAGAGGGGCATTGACCACCCCCGACCCCTCCAGCGGAGGGGAATTGACCACCACAGCCCCTCCAACGGAGGGGAATTGACCACCCCCAGTCCCTCCAACGGAGGGGAATTGACCACCCCCTGCCCCTCCAACGGAGGGGAATTGACCACCCCCAGTCCCTCCAACGGAGGGGAATTACAATGTTCCGTCTAATGGCCTTTTCGTGGTTTCTCCAATGAAAAGAGACTCCGTTTAGAGGAACGGCTAAGAAAAGTACGGTTACGGGTTACTGTAACGTGTAAGAAGTGCTCTGGGTATAACTGATATACTAAGGTTTGCTACTTCCAATCGGATAGCCACTCCCGACATTGTTTTTGTATCATCAGCAGCTATTACATAGTAATAATTAGGATATGTGGAAGAATGAGGATAGCTTCCTCCCAGTTCTACTATATTGAAAAGGAAGTTTGGGTCAGCTATTACATTACCAATCGAAGAACTTCCTATACTATGAGAAAGAGTGTTAATTGTCGTGCGGGCAGTAAGTACTATACTAGTAGGATTAAGGTTCAATTTTGTATAAGCGACAAAAACACCATATTGATTTTCGCTATATCCCCACTCCGAGAGGCTTCCGACAAACTGCTCGTTTGTCCACGCGTTATCCCACACGGCATCCCCTACGAGAGGGAGTGTAGCGGTGGTAAATGGCAGAACCACGACATTATTATTGAGCGTGGCCCCCTCAACAGTGGTTTCAGACGGAATAGCGTTGGCCTCAAAAAACAAATACAGTTTGTATTGGGTGTTGGCGGTAAGGACATCGGCCAGAGTGAGCCCATCCGTAAAATCACTGCCATAGTGTTGGCTGATACTGAATTTACGTGGACTGCCGGCCGCAATGGCAAGGCTCACATAGCCCGCACTGGCTTCGGCTTCTGTCTTGGTGGGAGCCGTTGCTGTAGCTAAACGAATAACGGCCCCGATGGTGCTCAGGGCAAAGCTACTGCTCATTTCCAACTGTGCGGAAGATACCACAGCGGTAGCAGAAAAGGACATGGTGGGTTTTACCGGAGGAACCGCAGGCGGGTCATCCCCGGTGTCCGAGATTGGGGTACAGGCAAGGAAAAACGTGCCCAAAACGGACAGAAAAAATAGTGGTAAAAGATGATAAAGAAATGAATAAAAAGGCTTAAAACGGTGTGATAGGAGATAGAGTAAATGCTTGTTTTCTAAAGTAGTGTGATATTGGATATTGGATATTGGATATTGGATATTGTACTGTTTACCGGCGTGCCGGTCAATATGCTGTTTGGGTTTTTCATGGGGGTGACTCCTTTGGTCAGATAGGCAAAGTTGGTTTGCGGCTTTATTGTATGTTCATTTAGGAGATTTGGCAAGGGAGGGGAGACAGACCACCCCTGCCCCTCCAACGGAGGGGAATTGACCACATGGGGATTAGTTCGGTCGATTAGACAGGGGGGAGGGGGAGCCCGTCAAAATGGTGGGTGGGCCCGTCAAAATGGTGGGTGAGCCTGTCGAACCCTTGGCAAGGGCAGATCGCTAAGGGTGGGACAGAAAATACATGTTCCGGTAGAATCCATAAATGAACGAATTGTTATGGCGGAACGGAGCATGGATGGAACCACCACCAGCCTGCCGGGCAAAAATCCAAGGCCGTAATTTACCGAAAACGTATGGCACCCCCACCGTTGGCCCCATTTGGCCGGATGACTTACATCGAGCTATCGGGGACGTTGCTCTATGAACCGTGATTTCAGAAAATGGAACCTTCAAAATCAAGATTTTAGCGGGAAGAATTGCCGAGGTGACGATTTTACCGGAGCAAACCTCAGTGGAGTAAATTTCACTAAGGCAAACCTTAGTGAGACTAATTTCACTAAAGCGAATCTAAGCGGAGCTCACCTGGATGGGGCAAATTTTACCGGAGCAGATTTTAGTGGCGTAAACCTTTCGGGCAGAAATTTCACCGATTATGATCTATCAGAATGTACTTTTTCTCACGCAGACCTTAGTGGAGCAACTTTCACTAAGGCAAACCTAACCGAGGCTGACCTAACCGGGGCTGACTTAGACGGGGCTAACCTTAACGAGGCAACTTTAACCGAAGCAGATTTTAATGGTGTAAACCTTTCGGGCAGAAATTTCACCCATTATAATTTATCAGGATGTACTTTTTCTCACGCAAACCTTAATGGAGCAACTTTTACTAAGACAAACCTAACCGGGGCTGACCTAACCGGGGCTGACCTAGACGGGGCTAAGCTAGACCGGGCAGATCTAAACGACACAATATTAACCAAGGCAAACCTTAACGGGGCAGATTTAAGCCAGTCAGATCTAAGCTGGGCAGATTTCACCATGGCAGATCTAACCAGGGTAAACCTAACCAAGGCAATATTAATTGGGGCAACTCTAAACAAAACAATATTAACCGGAGCAAACCTTAACGGAGCTGATTTAACCATGTTAAATCTAACCGATGTAAATCTGACCAACTTGACATTAACTGGGGCTGATCTAACTGACACAATATTAACCGGGACAAACCTTAGCGGGACAAACCTTAGCGGGGCTGATTTAACCAAGGCTGATTTAACCAAGGCTGATTTAACCAAGGCTGATTTAACCAGGACAGATCTAACCAAGACAACTTTAACTGGGACAACTTTTACTGAGACCACTCTAACCAAGGTAAATTTTAGTGGAGCAGACCTTAGAGGGGCAACTTTAAACGGGGCAGACCTTAGCGATGCAAACCTTAACGGAGCAAAACTTAGCGGGGCTAGCCTTAGCGGGGCTAAGCTAAACAAGGTAACTTTAACCGGAGCAGATTTTAGTGGCGTAAACCTTTCGGGCAGAAATTTCACCCATTATGATTTATCAGGATGTACTTTTTCTCACGCAGACCTTAGTGGGGCTAAACTAGACTGGGCTAACCTAACCGGGGCTAACCTAACCGAGGCTAACCTAAAAAGGGCTAAGCTAAACAAGGTAACTTTAACCGGAGCAGATTTTAATGGTGTAGACCTTTCGGGCAGAAATTTCACCCATTATAATTTATCAGGATGTACTTTTTCTCACGCAGACCTTAGTGGGGCTAAACTAGACCGGGCAGACCTAACCGAGGCTAACCTAAACGGGGCTAACCTAAACGGGGCTAACCTAAACGGGGCTGACCTAAACAGGGCTGACCTAAACGGGGCTGACCTAAACGGGGCTAAACTAGACCGGGCAGACCTAACCAAGGCTAACCTAACCGAGGCTAACCTAAACGACACAATATTAACCAAGGCAAACCTTAACGGTGCAGATTTAAGCCGGGCAGATTTAAGCTGGGCAGATTTCACCATGGCAAATCTAACCAGGGTAAACCTAGCCAAGGCAATATTAATTGGGGCAACTCTAAACAAAACAATATTAACCGGAGCAAACCTTAACAGAGCTGATTTAACCAAGGCTGATCTAACCAAGGCTGATCTAACCAAGGCTAATCTAACTAAGGCTGATCTAACTAAGGCTGATCTAACTAAGGCTGATCTAACTAAGGCTGATCTAACCAGGACAGATCTAACCAAGACAACTTTAACTGGGACAACTTTTACCGAGACCACTCTAACCGAGGTAAATTTTAGAGGAGCAGACCTTTCGGACAAAAATTTCACCGCTTGTAATTTATTAAGATGTGATATTTCTAACGCAGACCTTAGAGGGGCAACTTTAAACGGGGCAGACCTTAGCGATGCAAACCTTAACGGAACAAACCTTAACGGGGCAGACCTTAGCGATGCAAACCTTAACGGAGCAAACCTTAACGGGGCAACTTTAAACGAGACAGATCTAACTAAGGCAACTCTAAACAAGGCAACTCTAAACAAAGCAACTCTAAACAAGGCAACTCTAAACGAAGCAACTCTAACCAAGGCAACTCTAAACGAGGCAACTTTAAACGAGGCAGATCTAACCAAGGCAACTCTAAACGAGGCAACTTTAAACGAGGCAGATCTAACCAAGGCAACTTTAAACGAGGCAGACCTAAACGGGGCTAACCTACATAAGGCTAAACTATATAAGGCAAAACTACACAAGGCAAATCTAGACAGGGCAAACCTTAACGGGGCAACTCTAAACGGGGCAAACCTGACCAAGGCAACTTTAACCAAAGCAAACTTGAAGGGAGCCAAGATATCCCTGTCTGATGAAGGTGTTGACGGCGAGGTCTTGCAGGCCATTTTCGCTTATGCCCGTGGCAACGGGAATGTGCTGGACTTAAAAGAACTGGTGCTGCGCAGTGCCACCATCGAAGAAGATATCGATGCCTCGGGAGTTCGCTTTGAATGCCCGGTGACATTAGACACACTGCTTATGAAGGGTGTTTGCAGCTTGGCTAATGCAGAATTTACAAAAGATGCCAAGCTCGAAATGAAATCCATGAACTTTCCGGCCATGGTCAACTTTGACTCGATAAAGATAGAGAAAGGCAGTCGGGAAACCTTCCTCACCATCAAACACGAGTGCCTGAAACTCAACAATAAAATCGATGCCCTGTCCTACTATGCCAAAGAAATGGATGCCTACGGGGAAGAACTCAAAGGTCTCCTTAAAATACAGACTGACAAAGACTCACCTAAAAATTCCTCTAAAATAAAAGCATGGACTAATCTACAGATTCTGAGACTACAGACATTATCCGATTTATGTATTTTAACTGTAAGCAAATATACAAACCGGCACGGCACCAATTGGTGGCTTCCCTTGCTGTGGCTTGGAATCAGTACTGTTACACTTTTTGCACTCTACCTCTGCTCTGTAGGCGAGCAATTTTCAGAGGATTGGTATCTTGTTTTTCAATTTATCAACCCAACGCACAAGATCGAAAGCCTGCCCAACAGTAGTGGTCAAAACTGGTTATCTTACTTCACAGACTTCCTTCAGCGCATTCTGAGCAGTTTTTTCATTTACCAGTTTATCAAAGGCACCCGCAAATACAGCAAAGACTTGGGCTAGAGACGGCCTTAAAAAAATCCGACATCGACTCGAAACAAGCCAACCCACAAGGCATCTCCCAAGACATCTTCAAAGAGGACTGCAAACAAAACTTTGCGGCCGGCCTGCGCAGGCACCATAACGCTTCCCCCTCCCCCACCCAGGGTGGGGGGGAACAATACCTAATGGCGAGTCACAGGGATAGAAAATAGGAAGTTATGACCTCCTTTGTCACTAAAGACATATTGAGTAGTGTTTTGCAGGATACTCGACTTATCTGCACCCATCCAATAACTATAATGGTTGGTTGAGTCGGATGTATAACCGGGAATGGACCCGTATGTGAAATTAAAAGCGGCAGCGGGTTCTACCGTATTTGGAACATAAATCCCTAAATTATTGTATGTACCACTATTACTCTGAACGGAAGCTTCAAAGAAAACAGGGATAAATTTCAGATAAAAATAGCACACTACGACACCCTTTTGTTCCGGCATAAAATATAATGCATCTAAGCCAGGCACACATTTGCCATTATCGCTAAGCCATTTGGCATCCCCTGCCGGTGGCAGCGTAGCGGTGGTAAAGGAAATAGTTGCTATATCATTCGTAAGGGTGGCCCCCTCAATCGTGGTTTCCAACGAAATAGCGTCAGGTTCAAAAAACAAATACAGTTTATATGGAGTATTAACAGTAAGGACATCGGCTAGAGTAAGCCCATCCGTAAAATCACTGCCATAATGTTGGCTGATACTAAATTTTATTGGACTGCCGGCCGCAATGGCAAGACTCACATAGCCCGCACTCGCCTCGGCCTCGGCCTTGGTAGGAGCCGCTTCCCCGGCCAAGCGAATAACCGCCCCTACCTTTGTGATTGCTATACTACTGCTCACTTCCAGTTCCAAAGAAGAAACCACAGCAGTGACAGAGAAAGATACGCTTGGTTTGGCCGCCGCAGGCGGCTCACTGGTCTCGGGCAGCGGGGCACAGGCCGGCAAAAACACGCCCAAAACGGACAGAAAAAATAGTGGTAAAAGACGATAGAGAAATGAATAAAAAGGTTTAGAACAGTTTGGGATAGAATGGAGTAAATGCTTGTTTTCTAAAGTAGTGTGATATTGGATATTGGATATTGGATATTGGATATTGTACTGTTTATAATGATGTCAGTCAATGTCCTGTTTTGGTTTTTCATGGGGATGACTCCTTTGGTCAGATGGGCAAAGTTGGTTTGCAGATTTATTGTATGTTCATTTAGGAGATTTGGCAAGAGTGGGGAGACAGACCACCCCTGCCCCTCCAACGGAGGGGAATTGACCACCCCCGACCCCTTCAAGGGAGGGGAATTACAATGTTCCGTCTAATGACCTTTTCGTGGTTTTCGTGGTTCCTGTAACGAAAAGAGACTCCGTTTAGAGGAACGGCTAAGAAAAATACGGTTACGGACTACTATAGCGTGTGAGGGGTGCTGTGGCTTCAAATACGGTAGAACCATCTGTAATTTCTAATATAAAAGAAGTTCCGAGTATTTTTTGTGTATCATCGGCACCTATTACATAGTAGTAGTTTTCTGTATCAGGATAATTACCACCCAACTTAGTATATTGAAAAGAAAATCCCGATTCAAGCTTTACCACACCGAAGGAAAAGCTTCCAATGGGTTCTAAAAATGGTCTTGAATTATTAGAGAATGTAACAGTAGTGGCAATAATATTAACTTTTATATAAACGACAAAAACACCCTTTTGATTCTCGCTATATCCCCATTCTGCAAGGCTTCCCACAAACTGATTGTTTGTCCACGCATTATTCCATACGGCTTCCCCTGCGGGGGGCAGCACAGCGGTGGTAAATGGCAAAACCACGACATTATTATTGAGAGTGGCCCCCTCAACAGTGGTTTCGGACGGAATAGCGTTGGCCTCAAAAAACAGATACAGTTTGTATTGGGTATTGGCGGTAAGGACATCCGTAAGGGTGAGCCCATCCGCAAAATCACTGCCATAGTGTTGGCTGATACTGAACTTGCGGGGACTGCCGGCCGCAATGGCAAGGCTGACATAGCCCGCATTGGCTTCGGCCTCTGCCTTGGTGGGAACCGCTTCCCCGGCCAAGCGAATAACCGCCCCTATGGTGGTAATGGCAAAGCTACTGCTCATCTCCAATTGTACGGAAGAAACCACAGCAGTGGCAGAAAAGGACATGGTGGGTTTTACCGGAGGGGTCGCAGGCGGGTCATCGCCAGTGTCCGAGATTGGGGTACAGGCAAGGAAAGACATGCCCAAAACGGACAGAAAAAGTAGTGGTAAAAGACTATAAAGAAAAGAATAAAAAGATTTGGAATGGTTTGGGAGAGAATGTAGTAGATGCTTGTTTTCTAAAGTAGTGTGATATTGGATATTGGATATTGGATATTGGATATTATACTGTTTGCCGGCGTGCCGGTCAATATGCCGTTTTGGTTTTTCATGGGGTGACTCCTTTGGTCAGATAGGCAAAATTGGTTTGCGGGTTGATTGTATATTCGTTTAGGAGATTTGGCAAGAGTGGGGAGACAGACCACCCCTGCCCCTCCAACGGAGGGGAATTGACCACCCCCGACCCCTTCAAGGGAGGGGAATTACAATGTTCCGTCTAATGGCTCTTTTGTGGTTTTCGTGGTTCCTGCAACGAAAAGAGACTCCGCTTAGAGGAACGGCTAAGAAAAATACGGTTACGGACTACTATAGCGTGTGAGGGGTGCTCTGAGCAAATGTGTTGTCGAAGCCATACCATCCAGAACTTCTAATTGGAAAAATTTTCCGCTTATTTTTGTTGTGTCATCAGCACTTATTATATAGTAGTAATTACCTGTATCAGGATAGCTACTTCCCAGTTTAGATATCTTTGCAAGAAATCCCGAAACAGGAATTTGACTACCGGAAAAGAAAATCCCTATAGTTTCCAAGATCGTATTATCTGCTCTGCGATTAGAGGCCGTAAGACTAGTAATAGAAGAAAAATTAACTTTTGTATAAACCACAAAGACACCTTTTTGGTTTTCGCTATATCCCCATTCCGAAAGGCTTCCGACAAACTGCTCGTTTATCCACGCATTATTCCATACGGATTCCGCTGCGGGGGGCAGCACAGCGGTGGTAAATGGCAAAACCACGACATTATTATTGAGGGTGGCCCCCTCAACAGTGGTTTCGGACGGAATAGCCTTGACCTCAAAAAACAGATACAGTTTGTATCGGGTATTGGCGGTAAGGACATCCATAAGGGTGAGCCCATCCGCAAAATCACTGCCATAGTGTTGGCTGATACTGAATTTACGGGGACTGCCGGCCGCAATGGCAAGACTCACATAGCCCGCATTGGCTTCGGCCTCTGCCTTGGTGGGAACCGCTTCCCCGGCCAAGCGAATAACCGCCCCTATATTGACAATGGCAAAGCTGCTGCTCATTTCCAATTGCACGGAAGATACCACAGCCGTGGCAGAAAAGGACATGGTGGGTTTTACCGGCGGAGCCGCAGGCGGGTCATCGCCAGTGTCCGAGATCGGGGCACAGGCAAGGAAAGACGTGCCAATAACAGACAGAAAAAGTAGTGGTAAAAGACGATAGAAAAAGGAATAAAAAGGTTTAGAACAGTTTGGGAGAGGATGGAGTAGGTGCTTGTTTTCTAAAGTAGTGTGATATTGGATATTGGATATTGGATATTGGATATTGTACTGTTTGCCGGCGTGCCGGTCAATATGCCGTTTTGGTTTTTCATGGGGGTGCTCCTTTGGTCAAATGGGCAAAGTTGGTTTACAGATTTATTGTATGTTCATTTAGGAGATTTGGCAAGGGGGTAGTGCAACGGGTTAAAAAAACCGCTACACATAGAAGAAAACAAGGTAAAAAATATGATTATGGGCTACTGTAACGCGTGAGAATTGCTGTGAGCGCATGTGTTGTCGAACCCACACCATCTGTAACTTGTAATTGCAGAAACTTTCCGCTTATTTTTGTTGTGTCATCGGCACTTATTATATAGTAGTAATTACCTGTATCAGGATAGCTACTTCCCAGTTTAGATATCTTTCCAAGAAATCCCGAAACAGGGAGGTTACTACCGAGCAAGAAACTCCCTATAGTTTGTAACCTTGTATTATCTGCTGTGTGACTGGAGACCGTAAGACTAGTAATAGAAGAAAAATTAACTTTTGTATAAGCCACAAAAACACCTTTTTGGTTTTCGCTATATCCCCACTCGGCAAGGCTTCCGACAAGCTGCTCGCTTGTCCACGCATTATTCCATATCGCATCTCCTGCGGGAGGTAGCGTAGCGGTGGTAAATGGCAGGGCTATTACATCATTATTCAGGGTGGCCCCCTCAACCGTGGTTTCCGATGGAATGGCGTTGGCCTCAAAAAACAAATACAGTTTGTATTGGGTATTAGCGGTAAGGACATCGACCAAAGTGAGCCCATCCGTAAAATCACTGCCATAGTGTTGGCTGATACTGAATTTGCGTGGACTGCCGGCCGCAATGGCAAGACTGACATAGCCCGCACTGGTTTCGGCTTCTGTCTTGGTGGGGGCCGCCTCCGTAGCTAAGCGAATAACGGCCCCTATATTGGCAATAGCAAAGCTACTGCTCATTTTCAATTGCACAGAAGAAACCACAGCAGTGGCAGAAAAGGACATGGTGGGTTTGACAGCCGCAGGCGGGTCATCGCCGGTGTCCGAGATCGGGACACAGCCGAGGAAAGACGTGCCCAAAACGGACAGAAAAAGTAGTGGTAAAAGACTATAAAGAAATGAATAAAAAGGCTTGGAACGGTTTGGGAGAGAATGTAGTAAATGCTTACTTCTTAAAGTAGTGTGATATTGGATATTGGATATTGGATATTGGATATTGTACTGTTTGCCGGCGTGCCGGTCAATATGCTGTTTTGTCTTTTCATGAGGTACTCCTTTGGTCAGATAGGAAAAATCGATTTGCGAGTTGATTGTATATTCGTTTAGGGGTTTTGACAAGGGGGAGACAGACCACCCCTGCCCCTCCAACCACCCCTGCCCCTCCAACGGAGGGGGATCACCACCCCTGCCCCCTCCGAAGGAGGGGCATTACAACGGTGGGGATTATTTCCGCCTGTCAGGCTAAGGGGCAGGCTGTAGCCTTAGTTGTCTCCGGCAGTTGGAAAGCCTGTGAAGATTCAGTCACAACGGGTGCCGGTACACCAGCCGGGTTTGTTGTTTTCCAGTGGAGTACTGCCAAAAATCCGGCGCATCCCGAGAACATTGGAAGTATCCCAGTTGTCGAGGTTTTGGTTAAACTTGGCAGCAAAAGTAAACATCTCCTTCATATTTTCAACCTGGGATGTATTCCAATTTGCCAATGGTTGATTAAACTCCTGAGCATCAAAAAACATATCAGACATATCAGTGACTTTGGAAGTATCCCAATCACCGATGGGTTGGTTAAAAGCTCTGGTCGCCCGAAACATCACATCCATACGGGATACTTTGGAAGTATCCCAACCGGAAATATCTCCGTTAAAGTCATCTCTATTGTGAAACAATCTTCTCATATCCGGTACTCCCCGCACATCAATATGGTTGAAGTTACCGGTATCTCCCAGGCCGGAAAGCAGGGTATCCAGAGCACTTCTGTCAACCGGTTGCTCGGTGTACCAGCGGGCATAGAGTGTGAGATTCCCCGTCACCGGCCTGGTGTAATCGTACTTGGTCTTGCCCGTATGCCCCGCAGATGCGGGGACAGTGTACCAGTCCCCAAAGTAGTAGTTTGTGCTGCCGCTTGGGGTTTTGGTCGGGGCCGTTATGGCTTTACTGAGGGTAGAGCCTCCGGTAACTTCAACCGGAGAGAGGGTGTTGCCCCCGTCGGTTTGGAAACTTACGGTGTATTTGACCGCCGGGGGGTTATTGTCGTTGGCCGGGGGGTTATTGTCGTTGGCCAGCGGGCTACAGGCGGGGAGAAACAGGCCAAAAAGGGAGAGAAAAAGCAGCGGTAAAAGATGATAAGAAGGTTTGGACTGATTTTGGATAGAATGTAGTAAATGCTTACTTCTTAAAGTAGTGTGATATTGGATATTGGATATTGGATATTGGATATTGTACTGTTTGCCGGCGTGCCGGTCAATATGCTGTTTTGCCTTTTCATGAGGTACTCCTTTGGGCAGATAGGAAAAATTGATTTGCGGGTTGATTGTATATTCGTTTAGGGGTTTTGACAAGGGGGAGACAGACCACCCCTGCCCCTCCAACGGAGGGGAATCCCCACCCCTGCCCCCTCCGAAGGAGGGGCATTACAACGGTGGGGATTATTTCCGCCTGTCAGGCTAAGGGGCAGGCTGTAGCCTTAGTTGTCTCCGGCAGTTGGAAAGCCTGTGAAGATTCAGTCACAACGGGTGCCGGTACACCAGCCGGGTTTGTTGTTTTCCAGTGGAGTACTGCCAAAAATCACGTTCATCCCGAGAACATTGGAAGTATCCCAGTTGTCGAGGTTTTGGTTAAACTTGGCAGCAAAAATAAACATCTCATTCATATTTTCAACCTGGGATGTATTCCAATTTGCCAATGGTTGATTAAACTCCTGAGCATCAAAAAACATACCAGACATATTAGTGACTTTGGAAGTATCCCAATCACCGATGGGTTGGTTAAAAGCTCTGGCCCTCCGAAACATCAGATCCATGCCGGATACTTTGGAAGTGTCCCAACCGGAAATATCTCCGTTAAAGTTGATTCTATCCTTAAATAAAGCTCTCATATCTATCACTTCCCGCACATCAATATGGTTGAAGTTGCCGGTATCTCCCAGGCCGGAAAGCAGGGTATCCAGAGCACTTCTGTCAACCGGTTGCTCGGTATACCAGCGGGCATAGAGTGTGAGATTCCCCGTCACCGGCCTGGTGTAATCGTATTTGGTCTTGCCCGTATGCCCCGCAGATGCGGGGACAGTGTACCAGTCCCCAAAGTAGTAGTTTGTGCTGCCGCTTGGGGTTTTGGTCGGGGCCGTTATGGCTTTACTGAGGGTAGAGCCTCCGGTAACTTCAACCGGAGAGAGGGTGTTGCCCCCGTCGGTTTGGAAACTTACGGTGTATTTGACCGCCGGGGGGTTATTGTCGTTGGCCGGGGGGTTATTGTCGTTGGCCAGCGGGCTACAGGCGGGGAGAAACAGGCCAAAAAGGGAGAGAAAAAGCAGCGGTAAAAGATGATAAGAAGGTTTGGACTGATTTTGGATAGAATGTAGTAAATGCTTACTTCTTAAAGTAGTGTGATATTGGATATTGGATATTGGATATTGGATATTGTACTGTTTGCCGGCGTGCCGGTCAATATGCTGTTTTGCCTTTTCATGAGGTACTCCTTTGGGCAGATAGGAAAAATTGATTTGCGGGTTGATTGTATATTCGTTTAGGGGTTTTGACAAGGGGGAGACAGACCACCCCTGCCCCTCCAACGGAGGGGAATCACCACCCCTGCCCCCTCCGAAGGAGGGGAATTATACATATGGGGATTAGTTGGGTCGATTAGACCGGGGGGTGGGTGAGCCTGTCGAACCCTTGGCAAGGGCAGATACCCAAAGGTAGAACAGAAAATACATGTTCCGGTAGAATCCATAAATGAACAAATTGTTATGGCTGGGTGAGGTATGGATGGAACCACCACCAGCCTGCCGGGCAAAGACCCAAGGCCGTAATTTACCGAAAACGTATGGCACCCTCGCCGTTGGCCCCATTTGGCCGAATGGCTTACATGGATCTGTTGGGGGCGTTACGTTATGAACCGTTATTTGAGAGGACGGAGCCTTCAAAATTATAATTTTAGCGGGCAGGATTGCCGAGGTGATGATTTTACCGGAGCAATTCTTAACGGGGCAATTTTCACTAGGGCAAACCTAACCAAGGCTCATCTAACCGAGGCTGAGCTAATTGGGGCTGATCTCACCAATGCAACTCTTACCGAGGCTAAACTAAGCGGGGCTGATCTCACCAATGCAACTCTTCACGGGGCTAAACTAAGCGGGGCTGATCTCACCAATGCAACTCTTCACGGGGCTAAACTAAGCGGGGCTGATCTCACCAATGCAACTCTTAACAAGGCTAAGCTAAGCGGGGCTGATCTCACCAATGCAACTCTTAACGGGGCTAAACTAAGCGGGGCTGATCTCACCAATGCAACTCTTAACAAGGCTAAGCTAAGCGGGGCTGATCTCACCAATGCAACTCTTAACGGGGCTAAACTAAGCGGGGCTGATCTCACCAATGCAACTCTTAACAAGGCAACTCTTGACTGGGCTAAACTAGCGGGGCTGATCTCACCAGAGCAACTCTTGACTGGGCTAAACTAGACTGGGCTAATCTAACCAGGGCAACTATTAACGAGGCTAAACTAATTGGGGCTGATCTAACCTATGCAACTCTTCACGAGGCTGAGCTAATCAGAACTGATCTAACCAATGCAACTCTTAACGAGGCTAAGCTAATCGGGACTGATCTAACCTATGCAACTCTTAACGAGGCTAAGCTAATCAGAACTGATCTAACCAATGCAACTCTTAACGAGGCTAAGCTAATCGGGACTGATCTAACCTATGCAACTCTTAACGAGGCTAAGCTAATCAGAACTGATCTAACCTATGCAACTCTTAACGAGGCTAAGCTAATCGGGACTGATCTAACCTATGCAACTCTTAACAGGGCTACTTTAACCGGAGCAAATTTTAGTAGCGTAGACCTTTCGGGCAGAAATTTCACCGATTATGATCTATCAGGATGTACTTTTTCTCACGCAAACCTTCGTGGCGCAAATTTCACCAGAGCAAACCTAACCAATGCAATTCTTCACGGGGTAAATCTAACCAATGCAACTCTTCACGAGGCTGAGCTAATCGGGGCTGATCTAACTAAAGCTGATCTAACCGAGGCTAATCTAACCAAGGCAACTCTGACTAGGGCAACTTTAACCGGAGCAGATTTTAGTGGCGTAGACCTTTCAGGCAGAAATTTCACCAAGTATGATTTATCAGGATGTACTTTTTCTCACGCAAACCTTAGTGCAGCAGCTTTCACTAAGGCAAACCTAACCAATGCAATTCTTAATGGGGTAAACCTAACCAAGGCAATTCTTCACGAGGCTAAGCTAATCGGGACTGATCTAACCAAAGCAACTCTTCACGAGGCTAAGCTAATTGGAGCTGATCTAACCAATGCAACTCTTGACGAGGCTCAGCTAACCAGGGCTAAGCTAATCGGAACTGATCTAACCAAAGCAACTCTTCACGAGGCTAAGCTAATCGGGGCTGATCTAACCAAAGCTGGTCTAACCGAGGCTAAGCTAGCCAAAGCTCATCTAACCGAGGCTGATCTAACTGAAGCTGATCTAACTGAAGCTGATCTAACCGAGGCTAAACTAATCAGGACTGATCTAACCAATGCAACTCTTCACGAGGCTAAGCTAATCAGGGCTAATTTAACCAATGCAACTCTTCACGAGGCTGAGCTAACCAGAGCTGATCTAACCGAGGCGAAGCTAATCAGGACTGATCTAACCAATACAACTCTTCACGAGGCTAAGCTAATCAGGGCTAATTTAACCAAAGCAACTCTTCACGAGGCTGAGCTAACCAGAGCTGATCTAACCGAGACGAAGCTAATCAGGACTGATCTAGCCAAGGCAACTCTTGACGGGGCTAAGCTAATCGGGACTGATCTAACCAAGGCAACTCTTCACGAGGCTAGGCTAATTGGGGCTGATCTAACTAAAGCTGATCTAACCGAGGCTAATCTAACCAAGGCTAAGCTAAACGATGCTGATCTAACCAAGGCAACTCTTCACAAGGCTAAGCTAATCGGGACTGATCTAACCAATGCAACTCTTCACGAGGCTAAGCTAATCGGAACTGATCTAACCAATGCAACTCTTAATGAGGCTAAGCTAATCGGAACTGATCTGGCCAAGGCAACTCTTGACGAGGCTAAACTAATCGGGACTGATTTAACCAATGCAACTCTTACCGAGGCTAAACTAATCGGGGCTGATCTAACCAATGCAACTCTTGACGGGGCTAAACTAATCGGGGCTGATCTAACCAATGCAACTCTTGACAAGGCTACGCTAATCGGGACTGATTTAACCAAAGCAAACTTGAGGGAAGCCCAAATATCCCCCTCTGCGGGAGGTTTTGACGGCAAGGTCTTGCAGGCCATTTTCGCTTATGCCCGTAGCAATGGGAATGTGCTGGACTTAAAAGAACTGGTGCTGCGCAGTGCCACCATCGAAGAAGATATCAATGCCTCGGGAATTCGGTTTACATGCCCGGTGACATTAGACACCCTCTTTATGAAGGGCGTTTGCAACCTGGCCAATACAACATTTACCAAAGAACTCGAAATGAAATCCATGAGCTTTACGGCCATGGTCAACTTTGACTCGATAAAAATAGAAAAAGGCAATCGGGAAACCTTCCGCACCATCAAACACGAGTGTCTCAGACTCAACAATAAAATCGATGCCCTGGCCTACTATGCCAAAGAAATGGATGCCTACGGGGAAGAACTCGGAGACCAACTCCAAGATTCCTCTAAGACACAGGTACGGACCGATCTATTTATCTTAAATATAAGTAAATATACAAACAGGCACGGCACCAATTGGTGGCTTCCCTTGCTTTGGCTGGGAATCAGTACCGGTATACTTTTTGTACTCTACCTCTGCTCTGTGGACGAGCAAATTTTACAACATTGGTTTCCTTTCCTTTGGCTTGGAAGTAGTGCTGTTATACTTTTTGTATTCTACCTCTGGTCTGTAGACAGGCAATTTTCAGAACACTGGTTTCCTTTCCTTTGGTTTGGAATCAGCACTGTTATGCTTTCTGTACTCTACCTCTGGTCTGTAGGCGGGCAGTTAGAACATTGGTACCTTGTTTTTGAATTTATCAACCCAACGCACAAGATTATAGACTTGCCCAAGGGCAAGGGCAGTTCCGGTCTGGACGGATTGTCCTACATCATAGATTTGCCCAAGGGCAAGAGCAGTTCCGGCCTCGACGGGTTGTCCTACATCATAGACTTGTCCAAGGACAGTTCCGGTCCAAACGGTTTGTCCTACGGCATAGACTTCCTCCAGCGCATTCTGAGCAGTTTTTTCATTTACCAGTTTATCAAAGGCACCCGCAAATACAGCAAGGACTTGGGCTAGCTTTACACGTAAAGCAAATCGTTCTAGGCTGTTCATCCGGCAGAATCCGTGCTCAGCAATAAAAAAAGACAAAGGATTGAAAACAAATGGACAGAAGGCTCAAGATAATTGACCTCTTTGCCGGCATTGGCGGAATCAGGCTTGGTTTTGAGAAAATTGGTGCAAAATGTGTTTTTTCTTGTGAATGGGATAAATACGCACAAGATGTCTATGAAGAGAACTTTGGAGAAAGACCGGTTGGTGACATTAATGATATAGACCCCAAAGATATACCGGACCACGATTTCCTTTTAGCCGGGTTCCCTTGCCAGCCATTTAGCATCGCAGGAAAACAACTTGGTTTTGCTGACACAAGAGGCACACTTTTTTTTAACATTGAAAGAATTTTAGAGGAAAAACAACCTTACGGTTTTTTATTGGAAAATGTCAGCAGGTTAGTTACTCACAATAAAGGCAAAACATTCAAAGTAATAATGGATAAATTAGAAAATTTAGGATATACCGTTCACTATAAAGTACTGAATACAATTGACTATGGCTTGCCTCAATTAAGAAAGCGAATTTATATAGTCGGATCTAAAGATAAAATTCATTTTCAATTTCCGAAGCCTGATAACAAAAAGCTGACTTTGGAAGATATTTTAGAACCCGAGACAGACATTCCGGAAAGATACTATGTAAGTGAATCCATCAGGCAAAAAAGACTCTCTAAAATGACACTGAATGCACCTTATCCTTCAATATGGCATGAGAATATTGGTGGTAATATTTCTATACTACCTCACTCTTGTGCACTGCGAGCAGGTGGAAGTTATAACTACTTGCTGGTAAATGGAGAGCGAAGATTAACCGGCAGGGAAATGTTACGACTTCAGGGTTTTCCGGATACTTTTAAAATTAATGTTGCCTACAATCAAGTAAGAAAGGTTGCCGGAAATACGGTCACTGTAAAAATCATCGAACTGATCGCAGAGCAGATTAAAAAAGCAATGGAAAATAAACAACCAAAACAAGAATACAGACAATTAGAAATAGAGGCACTCGTCAATACAGCAAGGACTTGGGCCGGAGACGACCTCAAAAAAATCCGGTACCCTGCATAGACTTTGGCATAGATTCTCGTATGGACTCGGAACAAGACAACCCACAAAATGACCCGGAAGACATCTCTCAAAGAGACTGCGAACAAAACTTCGCGGCCAAGGCCGCAGAATTTGCGGCCGGCCTGCGCAGGCTCACCGCCATTCCCGGCACAGAGCAGCCACCGCAACGCTTCCCCTCGCCACCACGGCACTACCGGGCACGCATGGAGTTTGCCCTCCACCGCATAAATGCCGCAGACGGCACCACACAGTTCCGTTACGTCATGTTCGACAACGAAAAACGCGTGCAGCGTTTGGAGACCTCGGATGTACCGCTACAGGCAATCAGCCGGCGAATGCCCCCGCTGCTACACTTTCTCGAAGGGGAGCCGGCCCTGTCCCGCCGCCTCTTCCAAGTCAACTGGCGCGCCGACCCGGCCGGCTGGGTCATGCTCAGCCTCCTCTACCACGGCAAGCGCAGGCCGGGCAAAAACCCGGAACAAAATGCAGACCAAACTTCCCAAGACCAAGCATGGCAGGAAGCCGCGCAGCGGCTGCAAGAAGCACTCGACCTGCACAGCGTCTTAGGACGCAGCAAGTCCCGCCTGCTCCACGCCGGCCCGGCCCATTTGGACAGCCGTCTGACTATGGAAAACGGCCAAGTGCTGCACATCCGCCAAGACGACACCTGCTTTACCCAACCAAACGCCTACACCAACCCGGACATGCTCAACTGGGCACGGCAGCACTTTCCGGCCCAAAATACAAACCCCAAACAAGGCCCAACACAAGACCCGGGCCCGGACTTACTGGAACTGTACTGCGGCATCGGCAATTTTACCTGCGCTCTGGCCCCCCGTTTCCGCCGGGTATTGGCCACCGAGATTGTGCGCCAATCCATCCGACTCTGCCGCCACAACACAGAACAAAACGGTTTGACCAATGTGACCGTAGCCCGCCTCTCGGCCGCCGAGACGGCCGAAGCTCTGGCCGGCGTACGCCGGTTTCAGCGCCTGGCCGATATCGACCTGGACGGCTACAAGCTGCGGCACCTGCTGCTCGACCCACCCCGCTCCGGCCTCGATGAACAATGCCGACACTTTGCCATGCATTTCCCGAACATCCTCTACATATCCTGCAACCCTCAAGAACTGCTGCGGGATCTGGCCTTCTGGCACGAACACGGAGCCAATTACCAAATCACGGCCTCCGCTGTTTTCAACCAATTCCCACACACCCAACATTTAGAAGCCGCCGTAGTCCTGCAAAGGGATGAGACCACTGGCCGCCCCTTCTCGCAACCTCCCGGCCCTTCTCCAAAATCACACTACATCGAAATATATGGAGATACATAAAAACAAAAGGGCATAAATAAAGGGGATGGTGCAACACCATCCCCTTTATTTATGCCCGATATGTAAAACCTAGAACAAGCCGTTCTTCGGTTCCTCTTCCTCTACCAGGTAAGGCTTGCCAGTTAAGTTCTGCACAAGCTTCTCGGCATCCCCGGCCACATACACACGCCACTGCTGCATTACCTTCATGTCTAAAAGCCCTTTACCGCCTTTTAGAATTAAAGTCGCCACATTGAGCTCACCCGGAGCAGGAACAGGGCTCCCCAGAGCGATTTGGCCCCGCTTTTTCACAAGAAAGGTATATGTCTTCCCTGCTTCCAAAGCTTTCAGTGTAATCTTCGGCTTGCCTTCATTCCAATCCGCTCCCGCTTTTTGCAGAAGACCCCGGGGCGTAAAGAAACCCAATTCAAGCTCGTAATCTGTACCAACCTCGATCTCAACAACATTGGCATCCTTGCCTTCGCCCAAAATCTTCGGCCGTCTCCCTTTAGACTTAGGAGGTACATAGAAAGTCCAGGGGTTTGCTTGAAACTGACCGTCTACGTTCCGAATGGCCACATGGACATCCGCACCTGATTCTGTTCGCAGACCGATAGTAGTGGTCTCCGAACCCTCCGGCGTCCAGCTAATGGTCACTGAAGAACATGCGCTTACAAACAATGCCAACGTAAGGCTGAACAAAATTAACAAATATTTTCTCATTTTTCCTCCTGGAGAATAGTAGTATGATCGTCGGATGGTAGCCAAGCGATTATCTCATGTCAAGTTATCCCCAAACTCGCCGCACAATCTCCGCCACACAATGATGAAAAGAAGATTCGCCTTCCCCGCTCTATCCATCATATTTTCACACTTTCAAATGGCCGAAAGCCCTGTTTTGTAAGGGTCTCCGCCTGTAATGGTCACGGGCGTTGCCTCCCGGCATAAGCGACACGCCGGTCGCTGCGCCCGCGCAGCAGGTACACCCCGGCCTCGGCAAAATACAACAGTTCCAGTTCTTCATTGCTGCCGGCCTGCTCTCTTCCCGGCCCCCAACAACACAACTGTTCCGGGCGCAACTCCCTGCCAATCAAAGCTTCGAGCTGACCGGCCGAAGGCTGCTTGTCGGCGAGGGCTGCTTCAAATCCGTTCCGGCTCTCTTTTTCCGTTCTCCGGCCTTGCGGCCCTTGAGACTCTTCAGACCCTTGGTCTGTTTGCCCCGGCCCGGAACTCCAATATTGTAAGACATTCTCCGAAAATCTCCGGAGTCTCAAAATGGATATCGACCCGGAACGCAAACCCAAACGCAGGCCAATGGTCAGAATGCCAAACAACAACGTAAACAATATCAACTGTACGTAATTCCGGCGCAGAGACCTTTGCGATTCCTGCTTGCGCTGCCAGTGCTTTTGCCAAGGTTCTGCAAAAGGTTCTTCAAAAGTCTCTTCGCAAGCCTCTCGCACCGGTTCTTCTGCCGCCGGCATTCCTGCCGACAGCGGAGTACCGACAACAGGACTTGCGTCAAAGTCCGGACGATGTTTCCTGCCCAAGATGGCCCTCCTTTCCCTGCCCAAATTGCCAATCAACTCGCGAATCAATTTGCGAATTAACTTGTAAACCAAGTCCCAATCCTCCTGCCGCGATTTTTCCAAAAGCTCCGGCACATTGCAAAATGAGGCATTTCCATTTGAAGTTTATCACCGGTTGCAGTAGAATCCGCGCGGCTGTCGATCCCGCCCTTTCCCTTACTTACAATCACCGGTCACACAGGACAGCCCGCATTCCAATACAATCACTCGACACCTTCGGCCTTTTGCCTGTAAAAGCCCGGAGGAACGACCGGGAAACAAACAAAACACACACAAGGATTATATACGAGTACCCTCATGCATAAAAGTACAGCAGACATCAACCTGAGAGAAGACATCATCATCTGCGGCCACCGCAATCCGGACACGGATTCGGTCTGCTCCGCCTACGGCCTGCAACGCTACAAAGAAGCCTTAGGTCAGGAAAGCCGACATATTGCCGTTCGCTGTGGCCGCCTCAACCCACAGACCAAGTATATATTCTCCCACCTGGGCATCGAACCCCCGCCCCTGCTGCCGGACATTAACTACCGGGTCCACAACATCATGTCACCGGTCTGCCTCAGCAGCCCATACGCCTCCATTTCCCAAGCGGCCCAAGTGATGAAGGAACAAAGTCTGCGCCTGGTACCGGTGCAGAACGAACAGGACCAATACCAAGGTGTCTACACCTTGGATGAAATGACCAACTTCCTGATCGAGCGCACCCGCAGCACCTACACCAACTATGAAATTGTGCTGGAAAACCTGATCAACATTCTGGATGCCCAAGTCGTAATGCGGGGCAAACAGACCATCGTCAACGCCGGCTTCCTGGTCGGCAGCATGGACCGCGACCAGATCGCAGAATACTTCAACAATCTCGATCTGACCCGTTTCTTCCTGGTAATAGGCCGCCGCCGCCGCATTATCAGCGCGGCAATGGCCCAAGGCATTGCCGGGGTCATCATCACCGGCGACAGCCTCAGCGACGAAGAAATCCGCGAACTCGACCCCAGCTACCAAGGCTGGGTACTGCGCAGCAGTCAGCATTCCGAAAACGTCACCCGGGCCAGTGCTATGGCCTCTTCAGTGCGCACCCACCTGAGCCGGGAAGTCCGCACCATCACCCCCGATGGCCTGCTCGAAGAAGCCAAGCAAATACTCGAATACCAACCCGGCCTCCCGGTAGTGGATAACGAAGGCCGGCTCTACGGCATGGTACGCCGCAGCGATGTCATCAACATCAGGAAACCGCGCCTGATCCTGACCGACCACAACGAGCCGACCCAGTCCATTCTGGGCAGTGAACACGCCGAAATTATTCAGATCATTGACCACCATCGGCTGTCACCGCGCCCAACCAGCAAACCAATCAATTTTCTCACCGCACCGGTGGGCAGCACCTGCACCCTCGTCTCCGAACTGTTTCTGGAGTTAAGCAAAACCCTGCCGATGGACGCGGCTAAAATCCTGCTCTCGGGTGTAATCAGCGATACCGTCATGTTGCGTTCTCCCACCACGACGGACCGGGACCGGGAAGTGGTGACCCGCCTTGCCAAAATCACCGGAATAGACCCGATGCAGTTAGGCACCGACATCTACACTAACGGCTCAATGCTCAAGGGCATGCCGATTGACAAGATCATCAAAAACGACTTCAAGGAATTTGAACACAACGGCATCAAATTGGGCGTTGGCCAAATAGAAGTAGTCAGCATCTGCGAAATTGATGACATGAGGGACGGGCTGCTTGCCGGGCTGGACAATCTGACTCTGGCCAAAGGCGGTTCCTACCACTGGACGGTGCTGCTGGTCACCAACATCCACACCTGTGACAGCATCCTGCTCAGCTCCGATTACGCACGCGGTCAAGCCAAACTCGGCTATGAAAAGTCTGAAAAACAAATTTATGACCTGCCCGGCGTGATGTCCCGCAAGAAACAGCTATTGCCCGCCTTGTTGGAGGCCCTGACCGACTGAGGAGAGCCTCTCGTCACGAAACGGGCCTCAGCACCTCCGCGACCGGCCACAATTCTTCCAGTTCGTAAAACTCGCGAGCCTCCCGGCTCATCAAATGCAACACCACAGCCCCCATGTCAACCGGACACCAGGAGGCATCTTTCGGGTGGCGCGGCAAATGATACACCGGCAACCCCACCGTCCCGAGATAGCATAATTCGTTTTCACGGTGCAGCTCATCGCGCAGCAAACGCAGGATGCCGCGCATGTGCGTCTGGCTATTGCAAGTGGTTATCACACAGTAGGCAGCCCAGGAAACACAGGGATCCAGGCGCAGTGCCAAGGTATTTTCCCCCTTCCATTCCTGTACCGAAGCGGCCAACTGTACAACGCTATTTTTCAACTCGGTTTCCATCGAAATCCCTTCCCAACACCACACGCACCTCGGCCTCGGCCTGCTCTCCACCCGGAAGTGGTGTCAACACCACATTCGCCGCACCGATCAGGTCCGCCACCCGGCGCACATCATTCAAGCTGTTACTGTGCAGGTTGACCACGACCGTTTTTTCATAGTCTGAACGATCTGCATTGTCGACCCTGATTATGTCAAAACCTGCACGACTGTAGATTGCCGCAGTCCTGGAAGCTAAGCCCGCGATATTGGTTCCGTTCAGCACCTCAATCCGCACCGGGTACTCCTCCGTCACAATCTCCCCCCGAGTCTGCAACTGCGTGGAAATCCGCACCACCTGGGAACGGATCACCTCCCCGTTATAAATCGGGAAGTTGATCTTCTTCCCCTGGACCATCCGCACCTTACCCAAATAATCCTGAAAAATGACCTCCGCAGATGGCACATCTATCTCACCTAAGTACAACAATAGTTTAGAGAGCGAACGCCTATTCAAATCTGTCCGGAAATAATTGTAAATCAAATTTATATATTCTTCGCTTTCAGAACTATACTCCTGCAAAGTCGAAACAATTCTCAACAACAACTCCCGAACAAAGCGCAGGTTTTTCTGCCGCAAAATGTTGCTCTTCTCAAAGCTGTTGTCCTCTTCTATCCTCTCCGCGAGCTCATCAGTCTCCGCCTGCCCGGGCGACCCAATCAGTCCGGGCAGACCCGCCTGCAAACCGGAGGCCCTCTCTCTCTCCTTGCGTTTCAGTTCCAAATATTCCGGATACGCAATTGTTTTTGTGCCCGCATACAAAAAATCCCGGGACCGGTCACCGTCCAAGAGCTGCTCGCCCGCATGATAGATATAACGCTTCTGAGTCGACGGATTGATGCGATCAATCGGGGCAAAAAAATACAGGCTGATGCCCTCCAGCAGGTCCACCAGTTTCACCAGATCTTCAATGTTGATATCCAAGGTGAACAGGAATTTGAACCGCAGCAGGTTCTCAATGCTACGCTTGTACGCCTCTCCGTCACCTTGCTGGTAAAACACGCTGTAACGGTCCGAACGCTTGAGATCAGACAGCAAGTCCCCGGCCTCGTAAGGCACATCGATCAGGGCCAGACGTTTGGTCTTTGCATTAAACAATACGGCCTCAGTCAGTAACGGGCCATTCTCATCACTAATAATCAATAAAAAAGGCACATTTTCCTTTTTCAACACACTATTAGTGACGACATCTGTACGAATTAAGGTAAATATTACTGTAATTAAAGCAATAATCAAAACAAAAAATAGTACCCCATAGATGCGGGAAAATACTTTTTTGTTTTGATTAGGGTCATAGATAATATTATTAGACATAATTGCTATAGGGAAGCCGGAGAAACCCGACTCGTCTGTTTATATTGTATATTCATGTCGGGCTAAGACGGCAAGACAAAGCACTGCCCCGGGCCAATGCCCAAGTGCTGTTCCAGCTCCCGAATCATGGCCAGAGTTGGGGGCAGAATGGGCTTGCTGCTATCCCGCAAAAATTCCGCCGTCCTGCGACACACTTCATAAACTGTACGATCAAACTCCATAGCCATATAATTTTCGCGCTCCTCATCCGTCAGGAAGGGCCGTTTGGGCTCAAGGAAGTCGGCAATATACAAAAGCCGGGCCAATTGGCACAGGCCGGAATTCCCCAGAGTGTGGTGCGCTACCGCCTGAAAGACTTCCTCATCATCTACACCAAAGCACTCCCGCAAAATCAGGATGCCGGCCTTGGTGTGACAAAAAAGCTTGAATTCCCTTTCCCAAGGCTCCAGTTCCACACCGGACTGCTGAAGCAGCAAAGCCGAAACCTCCCCGGGCAGCTCCCGGGCAATGTCGTGGCCAAAACCGGCTAAAGCCAGCTTCTCTTCCGAAACAGAGAGCCCATGCCTCTGTTTCACCTCCCGCATCGTTTCCCAAACCCGCACCAAATGTTCATAACGTTCTTTGCTCAGATATCTTTGGCAATATTCCTGAACAGCCTGTATTTGCCCACTCTGTGTATCCTGTACGCTTTCTGTGCTTTCCATACCCAACTCTGGCCACCCGATTGCGGCAATTCAAAGAAATTCTACAGCAAGGCCGGCCCGGACGATTGATTCATCCCGAGACAAAATATATTGCAGACACCCTGCCAACGCCCTTGCTTATACCCTTGCCTATGCCCTTGCCTATGCCCTTGCCAACACCAATGCTCCGGCACCGCTAAGGTAGCGAAAGACGGGGCTTATTACCAGTCTTTCACAGACCGGCTTTCCCCAAGCCGATACAGGCCATGTTCCAAAATATAACGCAACTGATTTTCTCCCAGCACATATTCCAGCTCCCGCCGCTCCGCCTCTCTCGGCGGCCTCTCCAGTCCGACCAATCGCTGCCGTATTGCTGTGGAAGAGTACGGTTCATCCAAATCCAACATCAGATAATCCGCCCTCGCCTCAATTTCCCCGTCCGGGCAAAAGCCATCCGGAAAAAAACCCTTCCCATCGCGCCGGAACACAATAAAAACACAGGTATCGAGCAGGTACGGCCAATCTTTCCATTGTTTCAGAGTGCAGAAGCTATCCATCCCGAGGGCCAGAACACAAGCCTTCCCCCCCGACTGCGATGATGGGGCCAAAAGATGGCGCAGTGTTTCCGCCGTATACGAGGGACCTTCCCGCTGCAATTCCCAAAGTTCCAAACCCGGCAAGGAGTTTTGCAAAGGCAATCGCAACTGCCGCCGCAAATCCTGTATAACGGCCTCCATCAGGCCAATTTTTTGTACCCCGTCAGGTCGGATTTCTCTCCCTCGGGACCCTATACCTGTGTATTTCTTCGCTGTCTCTGTCTTCTCTCGCTCTGCGACTTTCAGGGGAGAAACCCGATTGGGCAACAGGGTCACCGGCCAAGGCGAAAAGTACCGATGCAGGGCCGCCGCCACCGCTGCGTGGCCCCGGTGAAACGGATCAAAGCTGCCGCCAAAGAACACAGGCCACCCGGCCCCGCTCTCGGCCGAAACTTCCCTCAGACGCTCCTGCAACTGCTCTACAGTCCACTGCATCGTCAATTTACCGTTAATCTGCTGCCGGACTTGAGGCCTTCGCCTCTATTCTTTTCAGGCGAAACAGAAATTTTTGCAATATCTGCACATATTGGGGGTCCAAACAAGAAGCTTCCGTCACTTCGATTTCCCGATAGTCCCGGCGCAGCTCAACCACCCGCTCCGCAGCTTCGGGAATATCGATTTTGTTCGCCAGAATGGCCCACGGCTTTTGCAGCAACCGAGTGCCAAACTGCTTATCGTGACTGCCCAATTCCGCACGGAGCCCGAGGATGTCCTCCCCGCAAGTTTCCACGGAAGCATCAACGACAAACAGCAGGGCCGCAGCACGGGAAATATGGCTGAGAAATTGCAGGCCCAATCCGCTGCCCGTAGCAGCACCCTCAATGATCCCCGGAATGTCGGCAATCACGATATCTTCGCCAAAGATTTTCAATACACCCAAATTGGGGACAGTAGTGGTAAAGGGGTAGGCTCCAACTTTCGGATGGGCATTGGTCAGCAAGTTTTGCAGCGAAGACTTCCCCGCATTGGGCAAACCGACCAAGCCAATATCGGCAATCAGGCGCAATTCCAAGCGGAAGAACCCTCTATCACCCTCTTCACCCTCTTGGGCAAAGCGAGGCAACCGGAGGCGCGGACCCTTGAAATGATGATTGCCCTTGCCCCCTCGTCCGCCACTCAGCAGCCGGTAGGGCCGGCCACGTTCCAAAGCCGCAGTGTCGAGTATCTGAGCATCAGTTTCTGCATCGCAGATCAAGGTACCGGGCGGCACCAAAACACGGGAATCGCTGCCGCTATGGCCTGTCCGACAGCCACCTGCGCCTCTCTTGCCGTCACCGGCATTAATTCCGTTGACACCTGCCAAGTGCGAGAGGGTATTCAGATTCTCCGAAACTTCGATGACAAGATGGCCACCAGGCCCGCCATCGCCACCGTCCGGGCCGCCATTCGGCCGGCACCGTTCACGCAAAAAAGACACAGCCCCATCGCCACCCTTTCCGGCGCAAAGCTCCAAGTGTACAGAGTCAACAAATGATCGAGATCGGCCCATAATAGATTGCAAATTGCGGACGTATGTCCAATCTATTGCAATTTACAAAGATTCAGATTCTGCCGGAATTGGAAACAGACTTTCGTATGCGTCCAATCCAAATGTACGGAGGGAGAAATTACCCTCAGACAGAAGCCTGCTCATCCACAGAAACGCGCTTTTTGCCCAAAGTAAAATGGAAACGGATATGTCCTTCTTCCAAAGCAAACAGCGTATGATCACGACCCAGACCCACATTCTTTCCGGGGTGAAACCTGGTGCCGCGCTGACGCACGATGATTTCACCGGCTTTGACCAGTTGGCCACCAAAACGCTTGACACCCAAGCGTTTTGATTCGGAATCGCGACCATTTTTGGAGCTGCCGCCCCCTTTTTTATGTGCCATAACTCTACTCTTCCTCTGTTTCGGTTCAATTTCAATTTCAATTTTTGAGTCGTTTTAATCGACTTAAGACTTCCATCCGCAAAGCTCAAGCATCCCCATTTTTCCGCAGCTCCAAAAGCTCCGGGGACTCCGTAAGCTCGAATGTCGGAAAGTCCCGAGCCAAGCGGCGCAGACCACAGGACAAAACCAGCGAAATACCCCGCAGGATACCCTCGCATTCATTGGGCCAGCAATGCAGGCTCAGAAAAAACTCCCCTTCCCGGGGCAGATCCAAAGCCCACTCCAAAGTCTCGGACGAAACTCCTCCAAGACTTTTCTCCCGCAGAACCTCAAGGGACTCGGCACCACTGCGCAACAGACAGCTTACCGCATTACATAATTCGGGCTGCCCCGTCGGGGCATGGCCCGTCACTTCCACACGGACAAGAATCTCTCCGTGCCAAACCAAACGAGCTTCCATTTCGCCGGACTTCCCCGAAAAGAGCTTCGCGGGAAACTCTGCTAGATATTCCCTTGAATGTCCTCAACCGTAAGCAAACTATACTGCTGGCGATGCCCTTGAGTCAGACGGTATTTTTTGCGCCGCTTGTACTTGAAGACCCGAATCTTACGGCCCTTCACAGCCTCACCCAAGGAAAGCCGGACACTGGCACCGGAGACATATGGCTGACCTACCACGCTCTTCTCACCATCGGAAAGCAGCATGACCTTGTCACACTCCAGCGTTGTCCCCACTTCTTCACCGAACAGGTCAACTTTCAGGGTTTCGCCTTTCACAGCTTTGTATTGCTTCCCTTTGATTTCCACTAATGCGTACATCGCTATCTCCATACATAAATACTCGTGTTTTGTTTCAGAGGCTGTTCGGAGCCTCCCCCGCCCGATTGAATCAACGAAATCAACAGGGCCAATGTTCCAAACAGATGCCAATTTACCGCGTTCTGCCGGCAGCAACCACAACAAGACTCCCCATTATTGGGAAGGGCCTGCCGTGCCCGCTTCCGATACAGAGCAAACAGGAGGCAAAGTCCTGCTTGCCGGAGACCGCCCGCCGGAGACTGCCCAAGGGGCTCCGATAAAACTTTCATCGGGCTGCCATCCGGAACGGCGTTGGATTATAATCGAAACGAAGTTTACAGTCAATGTATAAACAACCTGTTTAGTGGCTGTTCACCCTTTATGCAGAATATTCATCCCCGTTCATCTCCGTTGCTGTTTCGCTCCTGCGCCCTTGCACCATTCTGTTCTTGCGCCATTCCACACCGGGCCGTTCCCCTCTTCGCACCACGAAGACCTGTCTCAGAACTGCTTATCATCCGCAGCATCGGTTTTCCCCTCCATTTAGAATTGCCGATGACAAAATATCCGGTTACAATGGCCTCATGCCTCCTGTACCTTCTCACAAGTACCGAAAACATAAGTCTTTATCACGGCAGAGGCGGGGTCCCCTGTTTCTGCTGTCATTGCTGCTCAGCGGCAGCCTGCTGCCGCTGAGCAGCAATGACAGGAACGGCAGCGATGACAGCTCATTGCCGAATTACAGCTTCCGCGTCACCCTGCCCCCTATGGCAGACCGGAACGAGGCACTGAGCCTGCCCGAATTGCCGATCTATGACCGGGATGACTTTTACCTGCGAGTGCGTGACAGCTCCCAAGATTGGTACGATGTAAATATCTTGGACGAGGAACAACAGGCAACCGACAGCGTCAATCAAACTTTTGCCCGCGAGCTACAACAGCAAGACAGTCCGACAGACAGCCCAAGCAGTAATGTTCGGCGCACTCGCGCCGGCAGACCATCGCGGCTCCTCGATGCGGACAAGCGCATTCTCCCCGATTTCAAACCTCAAGACATATTACTTGACGAATCCCTGGTCCCAATCCCGCCGCTCTGAGTGCGGTCGGCATGCGGCACACACAGTCTCTTCTGCTCAAATTTCTTTTCCGGTAAACTTGATATATTTTAATGCCTATGATTTCCAACCTATTCCAAACCGACAACCTGCAATTCTGGCTGCTCAATGCCCCATTTTTTGCTCTCCTCCTGCTGCTTTCTATCTGCTCTGTCAGCCTGATCATTGAAAAGCTGCTGCTGCTCCACCGCTGGCGTTGCCGCAACAAGCGGTTGCCCACCCTGGCCGGCAATCTGCTCAAAGAAGCCAACCTCGAACAACTCAGCAGCTTAATTGAAGCAGAACACGGCCCGGAAGCCATTTTGCTGCGCAAAAGTTTCTATTTTATCAAACACGAATTGGAAGAGCCCAAAACCTATCCGGCACAGGCAGTCCAAAACGAAAGGTCCGAGACTCCGGCCCCGGCCTTTGACAGCGAATACGGGCCCCTGGCCCGGCCGATCGAACCCGAAAACCCGGAAGCGGGCACAGGTACCATGCCCCTCCTTTCATTGACCGGTTTTCATACTGAGTACCACAACCGAATCAGCCGGCTGGAACACCGGATTGAAACCTGTATCGAAAGACTCAGCCTCCAACTGGAAAAGCACAGTAATCTGTTTCACCTGATCGCCAATGTAGCAACCCTGCTGGGCCTGCTGGGCACTGTTACCGGTATGATCTACGCCTTCCGGAGCGGCGCGCTGAACCAAAGTGCCGAACTGGCGCAAGGCATCTCCCAAGCCTTGATTACTACTGCGGGCGGCCTGATTGTCGCCATTCCGGCCATTGTCAGCCAGCAATTGTTCCTCAACGCCGGCACCATGCGCATCGCCGGTCTGGAGCAACTGGGCTACGACATTCTGTTTTTTCAGCACAGCCGACTCGACCGGCAACGGAGCTACCTGGCCGGCCAACAGCCGGACCACCATCAACGAATGGGAGACTCAACCAACCAGCCGCCGGGACTCCGGGACACAATGCTCCGTGACTCGAAATCCTCTGAGACAGGGTTCCCCGACACAAGATTCTCCGATACAGGATTCTCCGACCCAAAGACCCTTAACGAAAAAACCCTTGACACAAGAGTACCTGCCTCAGCCCACAACAGGCTGCACAGTAGTGCCAAAGACCTCCATGAACTGCGTCAAAATGCCCTTAGACAAAAAAATGAACGTTTGGCCCGCATGGCTCGGCAACCGATTTCTCCAGCCTCTCGAAGCTCTCAAGTACCCCACAACGCGGATGAGATACAGAAACTTCAGGAGGCCCACAATCCCACAATCCCGAAAGCCACAGAAGTCCGGTCCAAACAGATCGAGACCTTCCCGGCTCATGTCGATGCCGCCCATTCTCCAGTCTCTCCCTCTCCCACGGCTGCACCCAAGAAATATCCTAAGACATTTCCCAAGGCCATCCCCAAAACGACCCCCAAATATCCTACATCTCCTCCCCGCGACCTTCCCGGAGACCTTGGCAAAGACACCCCTAAAGACTTTCCCCAAAGTTTTCCCAAGACAGATCACGAGGTGGGTTCCAAAGCGGATTCCAAAGCGGCCCCTCGCACTCTCGATTCCCTCAAACCACAACGGCCGGACCAAGCCCCTGTCAGAGAAATAAAAGAATCTTCTGACCTGCAGACTATCCCGCTCCATCAGGATAAGGCCCCAAATCCTGCCCCGGCAGAGTCTGTACAGAGCGAAAGTACATCACAAAAACCACAGAAGACCCAAAACTTCCCGGGCTCTCAGGCCTCCCCAAATTCCCCCGAAATCCAAAACCCGGAATCCAAAGACCTTGGAAAAGCCGGAGAGACTAAAGCAAGGGGCGAGATCCAAGAGGCCCCAGCCCAAAATTCGGCCGGTGAGAACAATGCCTTTGCCACCAGACTCGCCGAGCTCCAGCGCGAGCGGGAACGGGCCCGCAAGATACAACTGGGAGGAATGAAGACCCAAACACCTACACAAGCATCTGCACAAACACCCGCAAAAGACCGAACAAAAGGGCCGACAGATAGTGAAGAAGAACCGGAGACAGGTATAAACGAGACTAAAACAAACGAAGCAGAGTTCCACCTCTTCAGCAAACTCGCCCGGACGACTAATGCCGACACAACACGGCAGAACCCACCCCAAAAAAAGCGTAAACAGGGTTCTCAGACAGACCGGGATGGGGGCAACCATGCGCCGCAATAGGATCTCTCCGCGTCACAGCCTGCTCGACCGGGGGCCCATGCTGACGCCCTTAATCGATATTATGTTTCTGGTTCTGATTTTCTTTATGGTCAACAACGGCCCGAATCGGCGTAGCCTCGGAGTCCAACCGCCCCACATGCCCGGTGCCCCCGAGCAACCATCAGACAGCCCGGCCCCACCGGGCGCAGAGCCGGTGGCCGACATCCTCTTCCTGGCTCTACGCCCGGATCTGAGTTACAGTATTCAGTTGCAAAGCTCGCAAGACTCCAGTGCCTCACAGGAATGGTACCACTCAGCCAAACCCTCCGATGACAAGAGTGCTCCGGATGGCACCGGACAACTGAAACGACTGGAACAGTCCTTGGCTGAATTGCGAAGCCGTCAAGCCCAACAGCAAACCTTAGCCCGGATTCGCCGCATTCGCCTGCGCGCAGACCGGAGCTTAGATTACGGCACGGTAATCGCTGTTTGTGGCTTATTATACCGCTGGCAATTGCCCTTAGATCTGGATTTAAACCCGGATTTAGACCAAAACCCGGACCCGGACCTGTAAGAAGGAACACTGAAGTTGCGCCCGTATATCTTCGTCGCCGTCAGCTTGGCCCACCTCGGGATCATAGCCCTGATTCCGACCCTCCGACTATGGCGGTCCGAGTCTCTGCCCAAATCCCTGACAGGCCAAGTATTAAGCCAAGATACCGTAAGCACAGACCTCGAACTCACGAACTCCGAACTTATGAGCGTATACTTCGGCCAGGACCTCAAGCCGGAAACCTTTGCATCTGAATCCTCTACACCAGAATCTTTTACACCGGAATCCTTCGTATCTAAACCCATCCCAGAGCCTGTGGCCGAACACCAAAACGGAACCCCTATTCAAGCCCAAATTAAGACCAAGGCCGAAACTCAGACCAAACCAGCCGACCAACGACCGACTGGCCAGAAACCGACTGACCATACCAACCGGGCCCAAACAGGAAGTCCGACAAAATCCGGTACAGTCGCCAAGGCCAAGACTCGGGCAGGGAATCAAGCCGGGTCAAGAATCGGGTCAGGAGTACGGCCAATAAATGAGCCCGCAACGAAATCCGACGAGCCGACCAATGTTCCGACTCCGGGTCTGCCGGAGATCCCCGAGAAAGGTCCAAGTCTAAACCCAAACCCGAGCCCGGCAGCCGTAAGACATCAGTCTCCCACCTCCGGCCTGCTGCCTCTGCCTTTGCTCAGCAACACAAAGGACTACCGGCCACGACCCTTAATCAGCAGCACCCCCTTTAAACACGAAACCGAAGAACCTTCTGCCATCTCCCGACCGCGCAATACCCAAGTAAGCAATACCCTTTCCCGAATCGAACCAAACCAAATAAAACAGGAACAGGCCGCCCCTCCTCCCCCTGCCTCTGCCACCCGTCCCAAGAACATTGCCAAGAACATCACCAACCCCGATAGATCAGAAACCCCGGCCCCAAACACCTTGGCCGGCCCCGAACAACGAACAGCATACGCCGGTAAAGATATTCCGCTGCCCGGCATTCGCGCACCGTCTCTTCCTCTCCGGAATGGGCGGGAATTGAGTTGGAAATTTGAGTGGGAAGGCCGGAGCCAACGTCGACTGCGCCACTTGCCCGACCTGCAATTCCCTGTTCAAATGCTGCAAGGACTGGAAGATCAGGAAGTTGAAATCATTTTTCAGGTCGATGCCGGTGGGAATGTGGTCAGTGCCAGTTTCACAGGCCCCCAACTCCAAGCCTACAATTGGCAGATTAACTCCCTGCTTCTGGAAAAAATTGGCCGGTTTGTATTCGAGCCTTCCCAAACCTCCCCGACGACCCGATCGACCTCATCCTCTCCGTGGCTGCACAAAGGTCGACTGAACTTTCATTTCAGCCAAAACCGGACCGCTCCGCAAGAGCCTCTGACGGACCCTCTCCCGACAAACACTGCGGCAGTGTCCTACGGCCCCAAACGGCAAGAAGGGAGAAACCGGAAGACAAAACGGGTTATCTCAGAAAAAACAGCCAATTCCGACTCCGTTTCCGGTTCCATTCCCGATTCCTTGGCTCTTCCCCTAGGCAAACATACGGAAGAGCGGGAAACCAAAGGCAGAAACCGAGCCGAAGGGGTGGCCAACTAAAATGCGTTCCCCCGGAAACAGGCGAAGAGGTAAACGAAATGCCCAAAATGCCCGTACCCTTATTCCGGATACGCCGGATATGTCGAACACGGGAACCGAAGAAGAACCGCAGTCTTGGGAGCAACTGAAGCGTACCGCAGAAAATGCCCGCAAACTGGCAGAGCATGAATGTCAAAAACTGGAACAACAACTTCAGAAGGGATATGAGCCAACAAAGAGAGTCCGAAAAATCTCCAAACAAACGGAACACACACCCAACCTGTCGGCTCCGGCTTCTCTGAAACGGCTATCTTGCCGAGAAAATCGGAGTCTACGCAGCCGAGATTCGCATAAACGACAGTTTTGGCCCATATTTCCGGCGGGATTCTTCCGAAAAATCCTGAAACTTCTGAAGCTCCCAGCATACAAAAAAGGTCTCCCTCGAAAAGGTCTCCCCCCCCGGCGGGAAGGCGCGGGAAAGAGGCACAAAACATCCGGCAGGCTTCCGCAGGGACTCCTGAAATTCCAAAGATTCCCAAAATCCCAAAAGGCCCAAAAGGCTCCGGGATTTCAAAGATTTCAAGGATTCCGAAAGTTCCAACTGTTTCAATCATTTCAATGGTCAAGATACGGTCACCGTGCCGTCAATCTGCTATTGAATCTGGCCCGAGTACTGATCCGCCCCGGCTCCCTACTCTTTCGGGGGCTCCACGGTCTGCTCTATCCCTCCAAGCTGTTCCGACACTACCGTTCTTCTTACGCCCATTTCCACCGCAAACTGTTATTGCGCCAATGTTTCTATTTTGGCTTTTCGTTGAGCTGTTTCTCAGCCCTGCTGTTCAGTATTTGGCTTTTTATGGCCGTCCGGGAATGGAAATGGGAACTGCAAAAGAATATTCAAGGCATGTTTGCCACACTCGAACAACAATACGGTGTCCAAATACGCTTCCGACTCGACGGCCTTTACCTCCTACACCAAATCCGTCTGAGTGATATTCAGGTTCGTTTTGAAGTCCCCGTCTCCCCCCTCTCATTGGACGGTGAAACCTCAGCGGTTCCGCACAACCGGCCGAAAGTCCAAAGCATTCGACCACTGCCCGGCGGCACGGCACGGCCCTTCTCTGTGCCGGCTCCCCCCGGTCCGGAACAGAGAAGAGCAGAGGCTCGAGCACGGGCACAGGAAAAGACACGGGCGGTCCAAGATGTGGCATTCCGGCAGATGATTCCCCCTCCTTCCCAAGTCGAAACGCCAAATCTGCAAAATATATTGAATCTGTTACCCGAAACCTTCGCACAACAGATACGGCAGGTGCAACAAGAGCTCCCGCAAAAGAAAGTCTCCGCCGGACTGCCCACCCACGTGCAGCTCTATTTCCGAGCTGACCGGCTGAATCTGAACTTCAGTCTGCCGTCCCTGCTCCTCCAAGGACTCAAACCCCAAATGCAGGATTCCGCCCCCACGAAAGGATTCCGGACAAGCTCAAAAACGGGAGTAGGCATTGCTGTCCCGGCATTACTCCAAGACTTGTCCGGGCTTGCTCCGGACTCCGGTTGGCATTGGAAATTGTCTCAACTGTTGGAGAACATCCGGAAAATATCCTTTGGGCAAACGGAACTGGAAATATACACCCTTGTCCTGCCGGCCAATTCCCCGGGAGGACAAAAGGAAGAATCGGAGGCAAAAAACAGGGCGAAACGACAAAACGCGGGGAACAAATCGGAACCCTTTATCTGGCAGGAATTTCTTCAAACCCTGCGCCCTTTTCCCATTGAAATTCACTCTTTGGAATTGGACTTCAATTCTCGGGAATACATCCTTGAGGGAGAAGACATTCGTTTTCTGTTACAACGGCAGGACGATTTCAGGCAGACCGACCGAACCTCTGTGGGGAATCCGCAGCAGCTGGAGCAAGAAGGACAAAAAGGACAAGAAGGCCAGAGCCTGTGGCAAAACATCCTAAATTGGTTCTCCGGCTATCGGTGGTACCAAGCCGGCCTCCCTTGGAGATCTTTCACATCCCGGACAAATCGAGAAACTCAAAGCACGGAACCATCACCCGGCTACCTTTTTGACATACAGGGCCGCTTTCTCAGCCGAATTGGCAACAGAGGCTCCTCCGAGGTATCGGAACAGACCGACAAGACCGTGGCGTTCCAAGGTCTGCTCCATGCCAACGGCGGCCTGAAGTGGGATTTCAGCCAAATCTATCTGATCATGGAACTGCGGGAACTCGACAGCGATTATGTCAGACTGTTTCCCACCCGGTTCAAAGTCGAATACCGGCCCGAAGCCCTCGAATTTCAGGCCCTTTCCAAGATACAGACGCTGGACTGGCAACTAAAATACTTCTTTGCATCCAGGTCCCTGGACTGGCAATTCCGGGCCAACAACTTCCTGCTGAAAGACTACCTCGAACCGGCCGACCGAAACCCGAATAACACCGCATTACTACAGGCACTCACCCCCTTGCTGGGAGCCCGACTCAACGGTGAGGGCCGGATTCAAATCCTGTTGCCCCGCACATCGAAAAACAGGGCGGAAGACAAGACCGAAGCCCCGGACTCTCAAGCAACGGACCGGGTGGCCACGCAGACAATAGAACGTGCTACTTTACAATTGCAATACGAGGCAAAGATCCGAGCCTACCTGCCCCACCTGGCTCTGAACCTGACTTTCGACGGTGAAGGAGACTTACAGGGCCTGAAAGCCCGCGATATCCAAGTCTCGCAAGGCAACCAACAACTACAGTTCAGCGGAGACTTGGTTTATCGAACCCTGCTGCCCAACGGCACGCTTGCTGTCCGATGGGCAGACAGCGGAATATCTTACGGGGGCAGCTTTCTATTGCAACGTTCCGGCCTGGATAGCGATATGCTGATCATTGATACCCTGAGCAGCCAATTTGCCGGCCCGGGTCTGCCGAAAAGTCACTTGCTGCCCTCAATGCAATTACTCCCGGCCACAATCGAAGGGCCTCAGACACCCGATACAGAAACCGCGCAAAACACAGAGCAGAGCTTACAACTGCTGGTCGGTCTGCCGCCTTGGGCCCAACCCCAGTTGCGCACTTTTGTACTCTACCGTCAAAACAGTTACCACATTAGTGCTCAACTGCGCATCCCCCTGAGTCAGCAGCAAATGCAGAAAACGGAACAAATCCTGCAAGAAGGGCAACAAGGGCAACAACAAAGGGAGAACACTAAAGACTACTTGTACAAGGGCAGTGTCCTTTACCCGGCCAAGAACATGGAACAATACAGAGCGCAGTCCCCCCTCCCGGCCCTGCAAATATCTCCGGGCCCCATACCGATAGCCCAAACTTCCCCGTATTCTTTTTCCTCTTCCGTTTCCGTTTCCCAAGACTTTGACGCTTTTCCGGACAGACAGACCCGGTCCCCGGCCGAACTCCGGCAGGAGTTAGGCGACCCTTCTTTTTACCTGCTGCCGATTCTCAGTATCTACGGTTCGCTAAACCGGGATGCTCTCCTCGGCAAGTCTTCCGGCTCTCTTTCCGGCTCCCCTCTGGAGCTGGAAATCAACACCCTGGAGTGGGATGGAGAACAGCAACGCATCCGCAATGGAGAGGTGGCACTGGTTGCCCTGCTGGGCCGGGCACTGCCCCAAAGCCTGGAATTTCTGCTCCCCGGCCTAAGCAACTCCCACCTGAGGCTGCGCAGCAGCCTCCTCAGCAATTTCACGAACTTCCGGTTTTGGCTGGACGAACTGGAAATCCTAGGCCGGGACAGCCAACAGAACCTTCTGATTCAAGGTACGGCCAACCCCGGACAACTCCACCTCGAAAAGATGCAACTCCGTTGGGATACTCTGAAGATCGACAATACTTTCCTGTGGGACATTGAGCAACAAAGCGGCAAGGGCCTGCTCGGACTACAGAACCAGGCCCTCAACTATAACCTGAAACATATTCGGCTACCCGATGTAAGCTATCCGAGCCAAAATTCGGATCAAAGCCAAGATCAAGACTCCGGCCAAAGTCCGGAGCCCGGAGACAGGCAAGGCTGGCTGCTACAGGGAGACTATCAGCTATACGCCTATTTTGACTCTTCCCGCTACAAAGTGGCCTTTCAACAACTCCCCCTGCCGGTTCTGCCGGGCCTGAACCGGCTTCGCACCACCCCAAACAATAATACAGGTAATAACGATACGGATGCGGTTAGCAGCTTGCTGGACCTCGATGTCTCCGGTGTCTACCCGGACTGGAGCCAAAGCCTGAACCGGCAGGACTGGCAAATCGAAGTCTCTGCACTACGCCTCCAAATTCCTGAAGGGGGTATCTATTTCCCCGGCGGTGCAGATCTGCGCTTTGCCGGCTTTTGGCACCCCGACCGGTTGCAGTTCCAACAGTTCGTACTGCTGGAACCACAGCGCCGGCTCCAAGGCCAAGGCAGCCTCCGATTGATTCGGCCGTTGGTTCCGATATCTCCTGCGGCCCGGCTTTACGATGCACCGGGCCCTACCCGGGCAAACAGTCCCTCCGAGGCCGGCCCCGTCAAACTTCCGGAGGTCTCCGACTCTCCATTATCCTCTTCTCCACCCCTTGCTCAGGCCCCTGCTTCCTTGGAACAAAACTCCTACTCTGCCACCCGGAAGGCGAGTCCGCCGGCCCTGGCCCTGCCCCAAAAACTTCAGGAGCAGAAACAACAACAAAACCCACAAACAGAGGAATCACAGGGTTATTGGCTCGGCAATTTCCGCCTACAGGGTGCCCTGACAGAGACCGGAATACGTCAAGGTCTGCCACGGATTGAGGGCGGAGAAAACCTGCAAATTGAGCTTAGCACCGAGGGCCAAAATTTCGCGGTAAAAGGAACCGGCCAACTCGATGCAACCCGTTTTACTCAAATAATATATCTTATCAGAGGCCGTCAGAGTGAAATTTTGCGCCAAGGCACTCTGAAATTTGATGTGGAGACCAAAGGGCAGTTTTCCGGTACGGCACTGCCGGCCGGAAAACTGGACATCGCAAGCAAGACGGCAAAATCCCAACAGGATTTTTCTCTTCAGTTTCAGACATTGCAAGGTCGGTGGCAACTGGCTCAAGCCCGCTATGCCAATTATGACTTGGAAATTGGCTCGCGAATTCTGTGGCAGGCGGCCACAGAGTCCCCGGCAGAACTCTCCTCAGTCCCCCCCAAAGAACCCCTTTTGGGCGGCACTTCCGGTGCCTGGCTGTTTTCCGATATAGAGGGCCATTTAGGCCAATTCCTGCTCGAACGCAGCTTCGTAAACTTCCGAAACGATGGGGCCGATCAGTCCGACCAAAAGCTTACCGGCCTACTCAACTACGCCATCCGACTAAACAGAGAAAACTACTACCGCAGTTCCATTGCCCTCAATCTGGCACGTATTGCCCGGCCTCGGCAAAGCCTCGCCGCCCTGCCTCCGGAATTCAGAGATCAGGAGAACAGCGCGGCCATTCAACAGAATTTCAGTGCCGTGGAGCAAGAGCTGCTGCGCTGGCGCGGCAGTCTCTACAGCTATCCGCTAAACTCCCATTCACTGAGTACAACAGAACAATCCCCGGCTGCCGAAGACGGCTCCATCTTAGCTATCGCCGGCAACTTGCGCGACAGCGTTTTCGGCGATTCACGCAACAACAGACGGCAGAATATCCGTCGGGTATACCCCGGTTTCGACATCTTCCTCGAGTCACGTATCACCATGGTACCGGACACCGATGCACGATCGGCCGCCGAAGACGCTGCGACAGGAGAGGAACCTCCCGTTGCCAACCGTCCCGGCAGCGAGCTGCGCCTGTTCCGTCACAATCCCAAAGACTTTGAAATGGGAATTCTGGCCCACAGTTTCTGGCTCAATGTCGGCACCGTTTTCCCCATCTCGTTCCGCGCCAAGGGCTACAGTGACGGTGAAGACATTGATGCCCGTCTCCATGACTTGCGCATAAAACCGCAACTGCTCAATATCCTAATGCCCGACGATGCCATCATGAAGCAACCGATCATTCGCTTCGAGCAGGGCCGCATTCTCGGAACTCTGCGGCTCTATGGCAAAATCCTCGACCCGTCAATCGAAGGTTCCCTGCACCTGCAAAATATCCGCCTGTATTCACCCTATTTTCCCGATGATTCGCCCATCCTCAACATCCAATTAGTTTCCGAGGGCCACATCATCATGGCCAAGCCCTTTCGCATCCGGTTTCGCAACGGGTACCTCTACAGCCCCGGCCACGAGTCCGCCTACCTGCGTCACCAAGCCCTGCGAATCAACCGCTACTACCTGAGCTTTGACGCCGGAGGTAAGGAAGGTATACCGATTTTCTACGATGCCTACGGCATCAGTTACGTCGCTAACACCAAGGGTTCGGCCACCCTGGAAGGAGACGACCGGGGCGGCTATCTCAACGCCGAATTTGAACTCAATCGCCTGCTGATGCAAGGCAGCCGGAGCGTTAACACCCTGGATGCCGGCCCGGTGACAACAGGAGCACAAGGCCGGAAGAATCTTCCGCCTTCCTACCCATTCTCCCTCGACATCCGCGCCAAAATCGGTCGGTCAGCACGGCTGTCCTACCCCCAACAGGCCAACCCAATCTTCAGTACCCGTCTCAACCCGCGCGATGAGCTGCTCATTTCTTACGATGGCACAAACCGGCAGGGCAGTATAGAAGGGCGTATCACTCTTTACGAAGGCGAGCTTTATCTCCTGGGCAACCCAATGTATCTGCACAAAGGCGAACTGGTCTTTGACGAAACCTTTGACGATTTCTCCCCCGACATCAATCTGTTCTTCAGTCTCTATACTTATGACCGGCAGGGCCGCAACATCCGAGTCAACATGGACTACAACGGCGACCTGAACAATCTGGCCGAACAGAACTGGAGTCCGACCCTCTACTCCCAGCCGCCACTGTCCGAACAACAATTGCGTTACTTAGTTGCGGCCCAACTCAGCTCCGGTGGCGGTGCGGCCACCGATGACCTGAGCGTGAAACAAAGTCAGGTTTTCTCCGGCGTACTTTCTCATCTGGGCAGCAGCGTAGTGCTCAAACCGGTGGAAGAGCTTATTCGCAAAGGATTCAAATTCGATGAAGTCAGTTTAAAAACCGATTTGCTCGGCAATCTATTAAATGACTATTTAGGTATTAATTATAATGTTTCTGAAACAGTAAATAACTCAGATCTGACCGGCAGTTCCACACCGAACAACTCTCCGAACTTCGTCTCCGATAACTGGCTTAAATATTTGGATAACACAAAAATATCCTTTGGTGGCTACCTCGACCGCAATAATACAATTTTGCTGTCATTTAACATTGACCTTCTCTATAAGCCTCAGGACACTGAGCTGGTTTTGTTGGGACTTGAGGGTCTCCAAATCGTTCCGGGATTGGGGCTAAAGTTCAATACGCCATTGATCGACATCACTTGGGACATCGGTATTGCCCACGTCAATGATTTCTTCATTACAGACAGCAGCTTGCTGCTGGAGTGGTCTCTGACCAAATTCCTCAATCGCAGGCGGTTGGCAAACTTAGAACGCAGAGAAGAACGCATCAACGATGAGCCGGTACCGTATGCTGAAGAATAAACCGAAGAATAAGCTGAAAAATAGGTTGTAAGGCAGGGTTTGGTCTATTGCCCGCTGTCGGTATCCTTTCGTATTACAAAGCAGTCCGAAGATTAATCTTGTAAATGTCATACTGTAAATATTTTATGCATAACACTCTACACGGAAAAATGAACGAACAACACCCCGGATGGCAACTACAAACCGTTTTGGAAACAAATTATAAGGCAACTTATAACAGACACGGCCAGAGGAGCTGAAATTGAGTACTAATTTCCCCTTTTTCCGGAATCTCCCCGGATTCCCAAAGCCCCCATCCTTCCCGAGCTATGCTGGGGCCCTAAGGTCAAGGTCCCGGAACATTGGGCTATTCCTTGCGTTCTCAGGTCTGCTCGCTTTTTCTTTCTCTGAGGCCTTTACTGTTGGGCTTCCCGCCCAAGAGCCTGCGGAAACGACGGAGACCTCAGAAGCCCCCCCCAAACAAGAAGAGTCCGAGACCGGCCCCGATGAGATTGCTCCTGTCGCGGATGTCGAGAATGCAGAAAATGCGGAAAATACGATTAACAGCGATCCTACAGAGTTTATGGGTCTGCGTATTCGAGACATTGTATTTCAGGGCCTGATCAACGTGCGTGAGCGCGAATTGCGCGTGCTGCGCGACAACAATCTGGACCAAGAGCTAAGCAACGAAATCATCAGCAACATCATCATCGATACCTTTAATTTGGAATACTTTGCCAATGTCGAGCCGGCCTACGAAAAAATTTCGGCCAAGTCCCTGCGCCTGTACATCATCGTTGAAGAAAAGAAACAGGTTTCCAACATCCGGTTTCGAGGCCGCAGTTCACTTCTGGGCCAAGGCAGGCTGAAAGAAGCCATCTACTTGCAGGAACGCCAGAGTTTCTACGAAGAGGCCACCGTCCGCGCCGATGAACGGCGCATTGAAGCAGCCTATTTTGAAAAAGGGGCACTCAACACCAAGGTGCAAAGCTCGGTGGAAGACGATACAAAACAGTCCAATGCCGTCATTGTGACTTTTTTCATCAACGAAGGGGAACGGTTGCGCATCACCGGAGCCGACTTCGTCGGCAGCAGTTACAGCAAAAGCAAATTGTTCAGTGCCTTAGGTGCCGGCGGCCGGCCGCTCAACTACAAGACCGATATTTTCTTTTTTCCGAAAGACTATGTAGCCCGAAATATTGAGGATGACCGTCAGACATACGAAGCCTTTTATCGTTCCGAAGGCTACCTCGACATGCGCATTATTCGGGTGGAAGAGATCCTGTTCCGGGTCAGCCGCACCAAGCTGAAAGTCTCTCAAAACAAGATTGCCCGGACCAAATACCTCAAACTGGTTTACCACATCGATGAAGGGCCCCGCTACAATTACGATGGGGTCAGCATAGAAGGCAACGAGCTGTTTTCCGAAGAAGAGCTCTCAGAGCTGTTTCCCGGAGGACAGGGCGAACCCTTTAATATGTCAGCGTTCAATGCCAGTCTGGGGGCTTTGCAACAGAAGTATATTTCATTGGGTTACGCACAGACTCAGGTTGTCCCGGTTGAAAAAAAGGACGGTACCAAGCTGACGGTGTCCTACCAAATTAAAATTACGGAAAGCAAAGTACGCAATCGTATTGAATCCATTGAAATAAAAGGCAATGTCCAGACGAAAGACTACGTTGTCCTACGTGAAATTCCGCTCAAAGCCGGCGATATTTTTAACGGTGCCGAGCTGCGTCGAGGCATTGAAAACTTGGTCTATACCCGCTTCTTCGAGACGGTAGACCCCCAGATCGTCCAAGGTTCCGCCCCCGGCCTGATTCGCATCATCCTAAACGTCAGCGAGGGCCAGACGATGAACGTCACGGCCGGCTTGCGCATTACGCCCTCAACGACAGAGGGCTCCTTTCCCATCAGTGGTACTTTTCAGCTTTCGGAGAACAACTTCCTGGGCCGGGGCTACACGCTGGGCACCAACCTGGAACTGGGTATCAATGCCCAGAACGTGCAGTTGAAGTTTGGCAACTCCCGCGTCTCTGGTTCCAACTTTGGCATCGGTCTCTCCCTGGGCTTTAGCCACAGCCAAAACAGCGGTATCGGCCAAGATTTAGACGGCAACGGCATCCTCGACCCGTTTTTGACCAAACAAAGCTTTGAAGATGCTTCAGCCACCCTTATTTCGCAGTATCTCAGTAGCTATGGCATGCGCAATGAAACCAGCAGTATCAATCTGGGTATCAACAGCAGCCTGACTTGGCGCATTCCGATTTTTAACCAGTACAGCCGGCTGGAATTCAGCAACGGCTACAATACCGGCATTAGCTATGTCGACTACGACAACGATGTCTTTCGGCCCCTGAGTGAACGTTCTCGTGGGAACTTCCAGACTTGGCTCTTTAGCGATACCCTCAAGTTCGGCTTGGGTTGGAGCACTACGGACGTGCCCTCAGAGCCCAACCGAGGCATTTCTCTGGTACAACGCTTTACCCTGGGAGGCTTGGTTCCCGCCGATAAAAACATCTATTATCTGCAAAGTCGCAGCTCGCTTGATTTCTATGTACCTATTGTCGAAGTCCATGCCAGCCGAAGTGACTATGTATTCCGCCTGATCTTCCACTTCGGCACGTCGTTTAACATTCTCCTCCAACACCCTTGGCAAGACGCAACCCCGGATGCCCAGATCTATGGCAGTCAACTGTTGCGCTACACCATGCTCAATAGGGGAAGCTGGACCTATGATTATGGCCGGGCCTTCTGGAATACCACCGCTGAAATCCGCTACCCGCTAATCCCCCGCGTTCTGACCATTGATTTATTCTTTGACGCCATCATGCTGTGGCGCGAGCTTAGCCAAATCAGCAGCACCGGCTTAGATGATTTCCGCTTTACCCTTGGCTTTGGGCCTCGCCTGACTATACCCCAACTACCTTTGGCCATTTACGTCACCAAAAACTTCCGTTCCAACAATGGCAGCCTGGATGGTGACCCGGAACCGGATAACATTGTCATGGACCAAGGCTGGGCTTTCAGCTTCGTTTTTAATATTCAATTCTGATTTGCAGTTCTGATTTGTAGTTCCACTACTTCACTATTGATCAAAAACCGGAAAAGGATTACAACACCGTGCAGCTTTTCACTTGGATTTCCGTTCTGTGACAAAGGCAACATGATCCCCATTTTCCGGAAACCGTTGGGCACTGTCGCGGAAAATTCTAACGTCTCTTTCCCTGTGCCTCTCGGCATTGCCGACAGAGCTTTACAACACCGCACAGGCCCACTACATTAGGAGCTTCACGGCTGGAAAGCTTCATTGGCCTTCTTCCCGGGCACGTGATTCAGTTTGACCGAACAGAAGCAGCCTGTTATCCACAGCAGAAGCGCAATTTCCCCTACATTCTAAGGAGTAAAATATGCTACAAAGTATTCGTATTTATACGTCTTTTGTCGTTTTTGTTGCTCTCCTCTTTACCGGACTCTTTGCCGTCAAAGGTGTAAGTTTACGGGCCCAAGAGATCACTCTGGTTGCTGTACTGGACTATGGAGCCGTGCTTAAAGCCTTTTCGCTCCAGAGCCAGGGGCTGCAACGCATCAGCGACCTGAAAGCCGAAGTTAAACAAGAAATGGAACGCCTGAAGGGACAACTCCAACAACTGAAAAAGGACCTTGCCAAGGCTGAAGACAAAAGAAAGAACAGGGAGGTCCAACGTATTCGGAGCAAAATCACGACACAGCAAGATTATGGACGCAAATACCTGAAAAGTAAGAACAAAGAAATTGTGGCTTTGCAGCAGGAGAACTCCGGTTCCTCATCCAACAATAATGTACAAAAAATACTGCCCAATATTATTTCACAAGTTGCCCGAGAACAGGGTTATTCTCTAATTATGGACAAGAATAGCCAGAGCATCATATGGCTCGATACCGCAATTGACATTACGGAAATCGTGATCCGGCGCATGCGGAACTACCTCAAAAAATAGAGAAACCCGAAGTCAAAGCAGAGGAGCTCGCAGATACTCCCTGCTCCGATCCCCCGAACTTGCGGAACGCGAAATGAACCGTACTCCTGCCGACTGTATTCCTGCCAATCTGAGTTCTGCCAAAAGTCAAAGCACACTTCCGAGTCAGCCCCTTGATATAATCGTCTTGGGCTTGGGTCGCTTTGGCCGTCTGTGGGCCGACTGTGTCTCGCACCTCGGCCGGGTGCGGACCTACGATCCTGCTGTCTCTCCTCCTCCGGCATCGGACCACACACACACACAACTGCCTGACCTGAAGGCCTTACATCAGGCCCTCGGAATTTGCGATATACTATTCTTTTGCGTCCCGATTTCGGCCATGCAGCAGACCCTGATAGAACTGGGGCCCGGCCTGATCTCCCGCCGGCAGGCCGTAACGGTCAAGCCCCTTTGGCTAATGGACACCTGCTCCGTCAAAGTACAACCGATGCAACATATCCAACACACCATTGACCAACTTGGGGATACCGGGGAGCAAAGCTCTTTCCGCCTGTTGGGGCTGCACCCAATGTTTGGCCCAGATTCATTCAACTCAAATTCTGTGCCTCAAAGCCCGCCTCTCCATGCTCTTCATGCTTTTCATCCTCTTGATGCGCGCTGGGAAGATGACGAAGTCGGGCAGAGCAAGGTGCCGGATACTGCGATACGGGACTCAAACTCTAATACGGATCTGCGCTTAGTACTTTGTCCCCAAATCACAGATTCAAAAGACAATTCAAGGCCGGGCAGCGGCCCATCAGGATCCGAGCTGCTGTTCTGGGAGCAGTCTTTTCTGCAGCTGGGCTTTCGGTCCATTGTCATGAGTGCCGATGCTCACGACCGGGAAGCCGCCCGCACCCAAGGTCTGACCCACCTATTGGGCCGCGTCCTCGAAGCTTTTGACATCGACGAAAGCCCAATGGCCACGACCGGTTACCGGACTCTCTGCGAGCTGCGGGAACAGACCTGCCACGATACTTGGCAACTTTTTCTCGACCTTCAGCAACAAAACAACTATACTCCGGCAATGCGCTGCGAGCTACAGAAAGCATTTGAGACAGTTTGTACCGCTCTTGCCGAGCTTGGGGCACATCAAGGACCTAAGCAGGGACACTAAACAGAGAAACCAAGCCCGTCGGCAAAAAGTCGGCCGGCGCACCCACATGACCAGCAGACTCAAAGACCCTGTCCGGAGACATAACCATGGCTGAAATACATGCAAAAAGGATTGATGAGAAGAAATTCTCCAGTTTGCTGCAAAAAGATATCGCAATTAAAGGGGAAATCTACTTCCCCGAAAATGTTCTGATCAAAGGCAAAATCGAGGGTTCCCTGGAATCCCGGTCCGAAGTGGTTATCGACAAACACGCCGAAATCCAAGGCAACATCCAAGCCAGTCACCTACAGATTCAGGGCAGTATCACCGGCGACATCCATTGCAGCCAAGATGTCAAAATTGAACAAAGTGCCCGCGTCACCGGGGACATCAACACCCCGAACCTCAACATTGAACCCGGCAGTTTCTTTGAAGGCCGCAGCATCATGAACAGTGAGCCCAAAGACACAGGCAGGGAACACTCCTAGCCCCAAATGCTGCGTATCAGTTCCTACACCTTTGGCTGCAAACTAAACCAGAGTGAAACGGAATCGGCCCTTGGCATCCTGGCCGACTCCGGCTACGAGATTGTCCCTTGGGAGTCGGGTGCCGATCTCTATCTAATCAACACCTGTACCGTTACCGGCAAGGGTGAGCAGAAGGCCCGCCGACTGATCCGCCAAGTACAGTTACTTTGGCCTCAGTCCGTGGTACTCGCTGCCGGTTGCTACGCCGTGCTGGAACGTGAAAAATTGGAAGCCTTGGGTGAGCGTGTCTGCGCTTTAAGCGACCAACCGGCCCAAATCTGCCGATTGTTGGCCGATAAACCGCTGGCCAACAGCGATGAATTGTTGCAGTTGCTGCGCAACGGTATTGCCGAGCATTTGGCGGCCGGAGGCCGCCGGTTAGAGGCCGGAGTGGTCCGACCGACCGATTTTCCTGAAGCCCTGCTGCGTCCGACCTTGCTACACTCAGCTACGCAGCGACAAGACAGGCCGGCCCGACCGGCCGAACCCGGCCCGGGGTTAGACTCAGGGCCAAGACCGGGGCTAAAACTTGGGCCCCCCGTAACTACAAAACAAGCCGGACAACCCGGATTTCCCGTCTCCCCCCCAACTCCTTTGTCTGTCTCGCGGGGCAAAACACGCCGGCGCTACTTCTTCAAAATCCAAGACGGCTGCAACCGCACCTGTAGTTTCTGCCGCATTCGCATCGCACGCGGGCCTTCCCGTTCCCTGTCATTACCTCTCCTGGTTCAACAACTTCAGGATCTGGAGGCGCGCGGCTACGCCGAAGCTGTAATTACAGGTGTACACATTAATTCTTACCACTACCGGGACGAAACCGCAAAACGCGATTACTACTTGGGTGGATTGCTCTGCGAGCTAATCGCCCATACGGAGCATATTCGTCTCCGCCTGTCCTCGTTGGAGCCCGAGGCACCGGAAAGTGAGCACGGCGGGCAACTGATACGGGCTCTGGCCTCACAGCGCATCTGTCCTCACTTCCACATTTCCGTCCAATCCGGTTCCGAGCACGTCCTGCGCCAGATGCGGAGAGGCTACACCGCCGCCCGGCAGCGGCTCTACATCGAACATTTGAAGGCACTGCGGCCTAATGCTTTTCTGTCCTGCGATGTAATCGTCGGTTTCCCGGGTGAGCGTGAAGAAGATTTTGAGGCCACCTGCCAACTACTAAAAGAAAAAGAATTTGCGGCTATCCATGCTTTCAGTTATTCGCCCCGCCCCGGCACGGATGCCTTCACCATGCCTAAAGTCCGGGATAGTATCGTCAAACAGCGCATGCAACACATTCAATTACTGGCCACAACCCTACAGCACTCCTATCTGCAAAACTGCCTGGGTCGGGAGGTCAAGGTGCTGTTGGAAGAACGAAAGGACGGCTACTGGCTGGGTTACAGCGAAAACTATGTTCGCACCCGCATCTCGGATGCGAATTCTGTCCGACAGGGCGGTGAAATGGTTTCGGTACGCCTGCAAAGCTGCTCCGACTCTCAGGAAGACAATCCGGAGGACAACCAAGGCCAGGAGTCGGATTTTGCCCAACAGGATACAATGCTGGAAGGAATCCCCCTCGTTCCAACCGTGCCGGTACAGGTCTGACCATGTCTGACTATCCCTGACTATGTCTGAAGCAGATTCTACGGCTCCGGCCGCACTGCCGGAGATGCACAAGCCCGTTCTCCGCAAGGAGGTCGCCGCACTGTGGCAGGCCTATTTCCGGCCGGATCTGGACGAGAAACCCTTGTCCGCAGTGCAACCCTCAATGGTACCCGGGCCCGGGCATAAGCCCGGCAACAAATACCGTGAACCGGCACCCTGCCCCTCCATCCGGCCTGATCTACCGCAAAATGGCCAATTGCTCTATGTCGATGCCACCTTGGGCGAGGCCGGCCATGCCCGTCTACTGTTGGAACAACAGCCCCAAGCTCAATTACTGGGCATTGATGCTGACCCACAGATGCTGGGCCGGGCCCGCCACTTTCTGGATGCGGCTCTCGGATCAGAACAACGGCAACAACGTTGCCGGTTCGTGGAACGGAGATTCAGCGACTACTTTTGCAGCTTGGATCCCGGCCTGCTTCAAGCTGATATGATTTTGTTTGATCTGGGAATTTCCCTGTTTCACTACAACAGCGAAGCCGCACGCGGCTTTAGTTTCCGCCCCGAAGACCCGGAAGAGCTGCTGGACATGCGTCTGAATCCGGCCCAAGGACAAAGTGCCGCTGAATTGCTACAGACCCTAAGCGAGGCCGAGCTGGCCGACATCCTCTACTCCTACGGAGAACTGCGCAACTCGCGCCGGCTGGCACGTCTCATTGTCGCACAACGCGACAACATGGAATTGCACAAGGCACAGGTACTGGCCCATTTCCTCCGACAGATCAACCCGACCGCGAGACCGGGGAAAAAGAAGCAAAACGGCAAACACAATAAAGGCAACAAAGCCAAAATCCACCCCGCCACTCAAGTCTTCCAAGCCCTGCGCATCGCCGTGGGCGACGAACTCGGTCAGTTGAAATCCGGTCTGCCGGCCGCACTGGAACAGCTGCGGACCTATGGTCTGCTGGCTGTTATCACCTTTCATTCGCTTGAAGACCGCCTGGTCAAACAGCAATTTCGCGATTGGCAGGACCAAGGACGAGTACAATGGGTCTACAAAAAGACCATCCAAGCATCCCACGACAGCCCCCTGCCATCCGAACGCAGTGCCAAGCTGAGGGTAGTCCGGAGAATGGACTGATGAGACGAGTAAACGAGTAAATGAACAGACAGGCAAACGGATAAATTTCCGTTCGGCTATTCTGCTCAAACTTCGGTTTAGACTTATGATTTAGACTTAGATTTCGGTTTGGGCTTAGAGCCGGTTTGGGCCGTCCTTCTCTGCTCCATGTCTATCTACCGCACGCTTATCTGCCGCACGCCGGCATACTCGGCACCGGCTTGGATAAAAGCCCGAAACAACGGGTGAGCCCCTACCGGCTGGGAATGAAATTCCGGATGGGCCTGAGTTCCCAGCCCAAACGGATGACCCTGCCATTCACAGCCCTCCACCAAATTCTGTGAAGAGTAACGGGCACTGATCGTCAGACCTGCGCTCTCCAAACGTTCCAAATAGGCGTTATTCACCTCGTAACGGTGCCGATGCACTTCCTTGGCCTCAGTGGCCCCATAGGCCCGGGCAAATTTACCGGTCGGTTCCAATTCCATGGTCGAAAGCCCCAGTCGCATCGAACCGCCCAGAATGTCTATGCGGCCCTGTTCTTCGAGCAGACTAATCACCGGTTCCCGGCAGTTTTCGACAAATTCGGTACTATTCGCTTCGGCTATACCCAGAACATGGCGGGCAAACTCAATCACCATCACCTGCATGCCCAAACAAATGCCAAAGAACGGCAGACCATTCCTGCGGGCATAGTGCACCGCGTGGATCATACCTTCCACACCCCGGTTGCCAAAGCCACCCGGCACCAGCAGCCCCGAAATCCCGAGGAACAGTTCATCGGGATCCACTTCTCCCTTTTCCAATTGCTCTGCATCAATTTTCCGGATATTGATACGCAGCTTTTCGCTGAGCCCGGCATGGATCAAGGCCTCATCAATGGATTTGTACGTATCGGGCAAGTCTATGTATTTGCCGACCATACCGATATCCAGACTCAGTCCGGCCTGCCGGTAATTGCGGTCCAGCTCTTCCCAGGCACTCAAGTCCAGCGGCGTAACCTCCAGGCCCAAATGCTCAACGACCAGCCTATCCAATCGTTCGGCCCGATAATTCAGGGGTATGCGATAGATGTGGCTCGGTTCGTTGTGGGCCGAAATCACGGCATTTTCACAGACGTTCGTGAAGTGGGCAATCTTGCGTTTGGTACTGCTATCAAGTGGTTCCGGGCTGCGACACAACAAGATATCGGGCTGTAGACCAATGGCTAAACTCTCTTTCACGGCGTGCTGGGTCAGCTTGGTTTTGAGTTCTCCGCCAACTTCCGGAACCAGTGTCAGATGTACCGTCATGGCGTTGGCATGGCCCTTCCGCAAAATGATCTGGCGACAGCCTTCCAGGAAGGGAATGGATTCGATATCTCCCACAGTCCCGCCAACTTCGACGATGGCAATCTCTGCCTCCGCACTGGCCTGATAGATACGCTGGCAAATCTCGTCCGTAATGTGGGGAATGACCTGAACGCATTTGCCTAAGTATTCGCCCTTGCGCTCTTTCCGAATCACCTCCTGATAGATTTGACCGGTGGTGATGGAATTGCCGCCACTGAGTTTAGCGTTGGTAAAACGAGAGTAATTACCCAAGTCTAAATCGGTTTCGGCCCCATCATCAGTGACGAAGACCTCACCGTGCTGAAAAGGGCTCATCGTTCCGGCATCGACATTGATGTACGGATCAATCTTAATCATGGAGACTTTGTAGCCATGGGCTTCCAGCAAAGTCCCCAGCGATGCTGCGGCGATGCCCTTGCCCAGACTCGAGCAGACCCCGCCGGTTACAAAAATAAATTTCTCTGCCATAACTTCTCGCCTCATTATATTTCGGTCTGTGGGAAAATGCCAACTCCGCGCTGCACCTGCGGTTTTTCGCGGGACAACCGAACCGGAAATCTCTCTCTCATCGGTGGAAGCCCATTGCCCAACAGGCACATTATCGGGCTCCGCCATCCGTTGCCGGCACGTTAAAATACGGGGCCGAAAAATAGGAACAAACGGCCGACCTACAATCTACTCGGAGCATACTACTATCGGAGACTGTCTGCCGGTATACAAAGACAAGTGAAATCTTTGCAAACCGTTTTCTTCTTAAGATACCGGGAAAGCTCCGGAGCCGGAAAATTAAATATGGCTGTCGGCCTTTTTGACTCAATATATTGACAACCAGCCTTCCATCTGCCTCTTAAACGGAGAGAAAGACTCTATTCAAAATGGTTCCCGTCCACCTTCGGGTCAAAAAAGCACAACCGAGGTACCTTCACCACCCGCCGGGGGGAAGGAGACCCACCAGACATCATCCAAGTATCACCCGGACACCATCATCAAGTTCTGTTTGCCCGATTTCGTACGGGCGTGGAGTCATCCCGATGGAATCATGCCAATGGATATCAAAAGGTGCCGAGCACATTCAGGAACAGACAGAAGTGTCTTGGCCCGGAAGACCGGCATAATTTTTGCTTTAAGTATCTGTGAAGGCCGGCAGAAGCCGGCATATCACACATCCATTGGCCTTGGCCAAATTATTTAGGAGGAACTAATGTTCTACAACAGTTCTGTTTTCACACAAACCCCTGCTCTTCGCGCCTTTCGGCTCCTGCACGATGAGCCTTACCATCGGTATCAGCAGCAACCGTCCGGCAATATCCGGGAAGAGGAAGGTGCTTTTGTGATCGAAATAGTCATCCCCGGCATCAAACGCGATGCCTTAGAAATCAGCCTTGAGCAAGATGATCAGCAGGGCGATTCTCTGAGTATCCAAGTCAAAAACCCAGAAGACCGGGAGGGCGAAACACAAACTCAAGCCCCGGACTTTGGTCGCAAGTTCTATCTGGGCAAAGCACTTGACCGCGAACACATCGAAGCCCGCTTGGAGGACGGCATCCTGAGCATCCGCATTGCCCGGAAAGAGCCAGTCAAAAAGAGCATTGCTGTCGCGTAGCTTTCTCCTGTCAGAAACCGCAGCAGCAGGCCGGAGGCGACATGGAAGAGTGACGGGGGCAAGCCCCCGTCACTCTTCCATGTCCCAAAATTCCCGGCAAAACTTTCTATAATTGTTTCAAAAACGCTTGGTTGCGTTTCAGTGAAATCCGATAGTCGTCCAACTTCTGTTTCTCCTGGGCTACCAGCTCCGCAGGGGCCCGCTCCAGGAACCGGGCGTTGCCCAACTTCCCTTCGACGGACCGAACCAACTTCTCCTCTTGGGCAATCAGCTTGGCCAAACGCCCCTTCTCTTTCTCTACGTCAATGAAATCGCGCACAAACAGCAGTACCTCACCTTCCTGCAAGGCATTGCCAATGGCCCCGGCACGGGGTCTGTCGCCGGTCTCAACAAGAACTTGAGCTGTACACAAGGTTTCCACCCATTCACTTTGCCCGGCAAAGAAAGAAGCAAAACCACTGTCACAGACACCCGGCTCATAAGCAATCGCAATCTTCTCGCTCGGCGGCAAGCAAAATTCACTGCGCAGAGTGCGCACGCTCGTCACCAACTCCTGCAATCGGGCAAAGTGTTGCAATTGCTCTTTCGTGGCGGCATATCGAGCCTCTGTCTCTCCGGTATCAGTATCATACGGCCGGGGATACGGCGCATCAATCAATGATTTGTTCCGATAAGCGGCAGGCAAGCAGGCATACAATTCCTCCGTAAGAAAAGAAACGAAGGGATGCAGCAGTCGCAGACCGGCCTCCAGAATTTCGATCAGTTTGGCCCCGGCCGCCGATTTTTCGGCTGAGGCCTCTGATCCGCTTCGGCCAAGCCTAAGCTTGGCCACTTCCACATACCAGTCGCAAAAGTCGTTCCAAAAGAACTCGTAGCATGCCCGGCTCATATCGTCGAAGCGGTAGGCCGCCCGGCCCTGTTCCACGGCCCGCACCGTCACATCAAACCGCTCCCATATCCACAGGTCTGCGACCTCGTAGCTCAACCCTTCCACCTCGCCCGGCGACGGCAGGGCATCGGTGTCCACATTCAGCAACAGAAAACGTACCGCATTCCATATCTTATTGCAGAAACGCGAACCCAGCTTAAAACTGTCCATGTCCAGCGGCAAATCCCGGCCTTGGGCCGAAAGATAAGATATAGTGAACTTCATGGCATCGGCACCGTACCGGGCAATCACGTCCAGCGGGTCAATGCCGTTGCCCAGAGACTTGGACATCTTACGGCCTTGCTTGTCCCGCACCAGGGGCGTGATATAAATGTCACGGAACGGAACCCGCCCGGTAAAGTGCAGGCCGGCCATCACCATACGGGCCACCCAAAAAAAGATGATGTCGTAGGCCGTCACCAGCGTATTAGTGGGGTAGAAGCGACGCATATCCGCCGTATCTTCCGGCCAACCGAGAGTGGAAAAGGGCCAAAGCCAAGAGCTAAACCAAGTGTCCAGCACGTCCTCATCCTGACGGATGTCGCTGCTCCCGCAATCCGGGCAGCAGCCGAGGTCTTCACGACTGACACTAATCTGACCGCAGGATGCACAGTGCCAAGCCGGAATGCGGTGGCCCCACCACAACTGGCGCGAGATGCACCAATCACGGATATTATTCATCCAGTGGCGGTAAGTATTGGACCAGCGAGCCGGATAAAAGCGGATTTCTTCACGCTCCAAAGCGGCCAGAGCCGGCTTAGCCAACGGTTGCATTTTGACAAACCACTGTTCTGACAGATAAGGCTCAATCACACCGGAACAACGGTAGCAGTGCCCCACCTGATGACGATGGTTTTGAGATTTGAGCAACAGGCCCTCTTCCTTTAATGCCGCAAGCACCATTTTCCGGGCTTCCCGGCAGCTCTGACGGCAAAAAGGCTCAGGTACCTCAGCGTTAAGCGTACCATCCGGATGGAGAATGTTAAGCAGTACCAAGCCGTGCCGTTCGGCCACCTGGTAATCGTTGGGGTCATGGGCCGGGGTAATCTTTACGGCACCCGAACCAAAGGCCATGTCGCAGAATTTGTCGGCGATGATTGGGATTGTGCGTCCGCTCAACGGCAGCCGGACTTGCTTGCCAATCAGGTCAATATAGCGCGGATCATCGGGGTGGACGGCCACCGCTTGGTCTCCGAACAGCGTTTCCGGACGGGTAGTCGCCACCACAATGCCGCCGAGAGTCCGGGTTTCTTCGCCGCCGTCGAGCTGCTTTGTACTCAGTGTCAGGCTCAAATCCTTTTCAACAAAGGGATAGAACAGTTCGTAGAGACCGCCGTTTTCCTCCTCATGCTCTACCTCGTCATCGGCCAAGGCCGTGGTGCAGGACGGGCACCAGTTGACCAGATACTTCCCCCGGTAAATCAGGCCCTCTTCATAGAGACTCACGAACACTTCGCGCACCGCACGGGACAACCCCTCATCCATAGTGAAACGTTCGCGGCTCCAATCCACCGAAGCCCCGAGACTCCGAAACTGCTCGCTAATGGTGGCGTGGTGCTCTTCTTTGACCTCCCAAGTCTTTCGCAGGAACGCCTCCCGACCCAAGTCGCGACGGGTTTTGCCCTCCTTGTGCAGCCGTTTCTCCACCACATGCTGGGTGGCAATACCCGCATGGTCGGTACCCGGCAGCCACAAGGTATCTTTGCCCTGCATGCGCTCATAGCGAATCAGAATATCTTGCAAAACGCCATTGAGGCCATGCCCCATGTGCAGCACCCCAGTGACATTCGGCGGTGGGATTACGATGCTGTAGCTCCCTTCCTGCTCCGAGTCCGGCGTAAACGCACCCTGCTCCAGCCATTGCCGGTAAATACGTTGTTCAAAATCAGCCGGGTTGTAGTTTTTTGCCAGTTCTGTGCTCATGGTGGGAAACCTCGGTGTATTTCTGCGGGGGGGGGGATCTCTGTGGGGGAATTTAGGGAACCTGTCGGGAAACATTCACATAACTTTCAGGAACATCAGCAGGGGACATCAGGGACATCAAAGGAAAGCCCAACAGCATAGTGAAGTAGGGTAGAGTTTTGCAACTGAGGGGCGTTGGAGCATCCGGAGTATTTGGACATTTACTGGCCCCTGCCGGAATTCGTTTTCTATTTAATCATGTCCAGTCTGTACAAAATAAAATATATATGACAGTATAAAGAGGAATTGCTTTATATTATTTGGGATTTCATATTGAAATAATTTTAATCCCTATAGCCAAAAATAAGAGAGGTATGTTATGGCAAGAAATCTTTTTTTTACATTCGCAACGACATTATTGTTGCTTAGTTGCAGCCCAACCGACAGTTCAGATGATAATGACACCCTATCCAATTCGGTGCGCATTACCGTAGAGGGCAGTAACCGTCTCATCTCTTCGAACAGTGTCCCCGACCACAACACAGGCACTTTTCCGAATGCGAAGAACCCTAATACAATCTCCGGGCAAAGTATCCAGGCCACACTGCCCATTTACCCTCAGAAGGCTTCCGGTGTCACCGCCGGAACTAAGACGACCGAAGGTTCCGGCTACGCAGACCGTGTCATAACTATTGCTATTGCAACAAATGGTGTCCTCATGGAACCGGGAACGGCGGAACGCTGGGATCCTGCAACCAGCAAGCAAACTACAGGTGGCATGGGCAGTCCTCCCGATGCCTATAAATGGTCCTACGACGGACTGGGTGCTGACGGTACGGGTGATTTTGTCGGCATGGACGATTACAAGGGGCATGTCCAACCCACGGGTAAATATCACTATCATTCCATTTCCGAGCACTCGGACTTGTTCGATTCAGACAACACCAAGCATTCTGCATTAGTCGCCTTTGCCGCAGACGGTTTCCCCATCTTTGGCCCCCATGGCTACAATGAAGCAGGTTCAGCCATAGAGACCATGTATGGCAACTGGAAATTCAAGGCTAATGGTGGTGCCCGCGTTGCCATCGATACCCAGAATCCCGGGGGCAATTACGACGGCACCTTTGTCGAAGATTATGAGTTCGCCGCCGGTGGCACAGATGTGGCCCACTTGGTGACCGGCGACCAAAGCAGCATTCTCGACCAGGCAAACGGCCATAGGGGCAAGGTGCCCGCCGCTGAAATGGACAAATATCAGTGGGATGCTTCTTATCTGGGCGCAAAGAACTCGGATGATACATATACCGTGTATCATTACCACCTTACAAGTAATTTCCCGTACATGCCGCGCCAGCTTTACGGTACCCAAGGTTCAATAAAGTAAAGGACCAATAAGCAAACATTGGCCACGTTTACAGGGTTCGTCTCTCCGGAAACGCCGGAGAGACGAACCCTGTAAAGGGTAATCGAAGGGCAATAGCATCGTTTTATAGCATCATTTTATATTAGTGGAGATTCCAAACTAAAATGATTAGAGTCTCCATAGCCAAAAATAAGAGTGGTACATTATGGCAAAAAATCTCTTCTTTACATTTGTAATAACATTATTGTTATTTGGTTGCAGCTCAACCGGCAGTTCAAATAATGGAACCTTATCCAATTCGGTACGCTTTACCGTAGAGGGCGATTCCCGCCTCATCTCTTCGAACAGTGTCCCCGACCACAACACAGGTACTTTCCCGAATCCGAATAACCCCAATACAATCTCCGGACAAAAAGTGCTGGCTAAACTGCCCCTCAATCCTCAAAAGGCTTCCGGTGTAACCGCCGGGTCTAAGACGAGCGAAGGTTCCGGCTACGCAAACCATGTCAGAATCATCGGTATTGCAACGAATGGTGTGCTCATGGAGCCGGGGACGGCGGAACGCTGGGACCCTGCAACCGGCCGGCGTACCAGAGGTGATGCCTATAAATGGTCCTACGACGGGCTTGGTTCTGACGGTACGGGTGATTTTGTCGGCATGGACGATTACAAGGGGCACGTCCAGCCCACCGGTACCTATCATTATCACTCTATTTCCGAACGCACGAACTTGTTCGATTCGGACAGCTCCCAACATTCTGCATTAGTGGCCTTTTCCATGGACGGTTTCCCCATCTTTGGGCCCCATGGCTACAATGAGGCCGGTACGGCCATAGAAACGATGTATGGCAACTGGAAGCTGAAGAATAATGGCGGTGCCCGCAGTGCCATCGATGGCCAAGACCCCGGAGGCGATTACGACGGCACCTTTGTCGAAGATTATGCCTTCGCCGCCGGCAGCGTCGATGTGGCCCACTTGGTGGCCGGCGACCAAAGCAGCATCCTCGATTTGGCAAACGGCCATATCGGCAAGGTGCCGGCCGCTGAAATGGACAAATATCCATGGGATACTTCTTATTTGGGCACAAAGGACAGCACAGATGACACATATACCGTGTATCATTACCACCTTACAGGTAATTTTCCGTACATGCCGCGCCAACTTTACGGTACTGAAGGATCACTCGACACAGGCCACCAGCCACATTCTCATGGTCCGCCTCCCCGGAAACCCCCAAGAGGGGCAAGAGGGGCAAGAGGCGAACGCCGGAAAGATCAATAAAAGATCCATTGAAAATCAAGTGTGGTGATTCGGAAAGGCACAAGGTTTCTCGCATCATCACACTTCTTACATCATCAAGCTTGGGTCTACATCTACCTCGACATAGACACTTGGATTGCGCTTGGACTGCCAAAAATGGTCTCGTACACTGCGATGCAGTGTCGCAAAATGCCGGCCGCTGCTGCGCAGTAACATGTGGTAACGATATTTGTTTGCCACCCGAAAGTACGGGCACTCACAAGGGACAAATAGGCAAGGCGCAGGCACAAGCTCTCGGCTCCCTTCTCCGGACGAATCAGTTCCGTGAGTTGCAAGCCCGGCCACGACCTGCTGCAACCGACTGTACCACTGCATCGCCTCTGTTTTGACTTTCGCCGCATCCCCGCCGCGAAACACGAAACGAATTAACCTGCTATACGGCGGATAGTTGGTCAGCCGGCGCAATTCCAGTTCTGCCGGATAAAAGCTGCGCCAGTTCAAAGCTGCGGCTTGGGCTATGACCTCACTCTCCGGCCGGTAGGTCTGGATCAGAACTTTCCCGTCTTTGCTGAAACGGCCGGCTCGGCCGGCCACCTGCACCAGCAAACTAAAACTTCGTTCTGCCGCGCGGAAATCCGGCATGTTTAGACTGGTATCCGCCAGTACAACTCCGACCAGCTTAACCCGTTCAAAGTTCAGACCCTTAGCCACCATCTGGGTACCCACCAGCAGATCTAACTGACCGCTGCGAAAATCTTGCAAGATTTTCTGACTCCGGCCCTTCTTCCTCGATACATCCGTATCAAGCCGGGCAATGCGCAGGTGCCCAAAATAACGCTGCAACTCTTCCTCAATCTGCTCTGTGCCAAAGCCAACAAACTCCATTTCATTCTTGTGACAATAATTGCAACTACTAATCATCGGAGTGGAAAAACCGCAGTGATGACACTTCAGGTGGTTTGCATTCTTGTGATAGGTCAGTGCCACACTACAATGACGGCACTCCTGCACTTTACCGCAGGAAAAGCATTCAACAATCGGTGAGTAGCCCCTGCGATTCAGAAACAAAATGGCCTGATCGCCGCGACCGGTAACTGCGTCGATTTCGCGTACCAATTGCTCGGAAATCATGGTTTTGCTGCGGCGCAAGTCAATGATCTCCACTTCGGGAAAGCAACCCCCCGCCAGACGTTGGGTCAGGCGCAACATTCGGACAGAGGACCAAGGCGGCTTTCGCAGAACTCCCGGGTCCGGGTTCGAGGCCGGCTTTTCTCTCTCCGCCGTTTCCTCCTTTTTCTGCGGCTCACTTTCTTGCAAATTGCTTCCGCGGGCTTCCCGCCACGCCTTTTTGATGAAATCCGGCAAGTAGTCAGGAATCGGGCCGGACGGCAAAATATTTTCCGGTTCTGCTTGCTTCTGAACCTCTTCTTGAGTCTCTTCTTGGGCCTCTTCCTCTGTTGGCTTTCCGGAAAGTTCCGGTTCTTTCCCGCCTTGCACTTCGTCCGGCTGTCCCTCCAGACCTTTGCCGGCGTGCATGGCCTCCAACGAGGGTGTGGCACTGCCCATCAACAGGATGGCCTTGCTGTCACGGCAACGCCGCATGGCCACCTGCCTTGCGTGGTAGCGCGGTGTATCGCCGGCCTTGTAGCTCTGCTCGTGTTCTTCGTCCACAATGATCAGGCCCAGTTCTGTGCTCGGCGCAAAAACCGCCGAACGGGCACCCAGCACAATGCGACAACGACCTTCCTGCAAGCTGCGCCAATACCACAGGCGCATTTCCGCGCTCAGGTGCGAATGCAGTAAAGCCACCGGTTCCCGAAATCTGCGTTCCAACTCCTCCTGTAGCTGATAGCACAGGGAAATCTCCGGCACCAGATAAATGACACTTTTACCCTGCTTTAGGACATGGGCCATACACTGTAAAAACACTTCAGTCTTGCCCGAACCTGTCGGCCCGAACAAGTAGAAAAACGGGGACGGTTCGGCAGCTTGCCCTATTAAATCAGGGGAACCGGAAAGAGTAGCAGAGCAAACTGCCGCCACGGCGGCAATTTGCTCTGCGGAAAGCCGAATCGGCCGCTCCGGGAAGTCCTTGCCCCCGTCCGCTTCATTTCCTTTTCCACCTTCGGAGCTCTCACTGTACAACAACGGTTCTTTTTCTTTTTTGCCGGTAGGCAAAATACAGCTCAGAGCCTCTCCCAACGAGCAAATATAATATTGGGCCAACCAGCGGGCCAGTCGCAGCTCCTGTTCGCCAAACAAGGGCTTCGGTTCCGCAATTTCCAACTCTTTCAGCTTGGAAAGCTCCACTTTGCCTGCGGCCATAGCCTCCTGCAAAGAAGGCGGCGGCTTCTGCGAAGCAGAAATAATCCAGCCTTCCTTGCGGCTGCGGCCAAGGCTGGCGAATACCCGTTGTCCCGGCTGCGGATAGACAAGCCCGGGCGACGTGTCGACCGGAGACTCTTCCTGTGCCAGTGACCCTTCTTCTTCCTTCTTGTCGGATTTTTTTACCGCTTTTTTGCCTTTTCGCTTTCTTTCCAACGATGGCGGCACCCAAGATTTAGGGTGGTAAATATAGGTAAAACTCTGCTGCAACGGCACAGCAAAGCAGACTTCACAGTAGAACAACAGCTCGGACATCTGTGGATCCGCCTACTTAGACCAAGTATATCTGTACATTTTGTGATACTCAGGCCCTATGTTTGACTGTTTTGACCCAAAAAAGCGCGCAAGCGCTTCAAGTCCTCCCACACCGGGGCCCGAAGCTCGTTCGGATTTTGCAGCACTTCTGCTACAGAATAGGTGACAAACAAGGGCACTTGTCTGTCGGCAAACTCGTAGTATAGCTCGCGGCTCCGCAGGGTGTTTAAGTCGCTGCGCTGCCGGCTCAGGCTGCGCGCAGCACTGCTGCCCAGTGCCAAAATTGCCTTGGGCCGGAATAGCTGCAATTGCTGTTTTAGATGTGATGTACAACTCTTGATCTCTTCCGGCCAAGCCGCACGGTTTCCCGGTGTGCGGCATTTGACCAAGTTCGTCAGATAATAACTTTCGGACATCCGAATGGCCTCCAGCCATTTGCTCAGATATTCCAAACTATCCGGTGCCAGAGGCACCCCTTCCTGATCAGCATCCCAGTTCGGGGCATCGCAGACCAGCAGCAGCTCGACCTTCTCCCGGTCGCTCAAACGCTGTTCCGGGTAGCCCACTATGGCCTGTCGGCGAATCCGCGTAGTTTCCTGCCCCAAATGGCAGGCTTGGCACTGTACAATCGCTTCTTGCCAAGATGCCTTTTGTACTTGGGTTTGCTTGGCCTGATCTTGGACCCCATCTTGGGTCCTATTTTCAGTCTGATCTTCGGCAACCCGGACCGGATTCACCCGAGCCGGATTCGCATCCGCCTTCGTATCAGCGGAACTTTCTATCTCTCTCGGGGATATGGAGGTACGGACAACGGGCACTTGGTCGGCAGACGGCCCGTCCCACTTGGGTTCTTCATTCTTAACTTCTTCGCTCTTGGTCTCTTCATTCCGACCTTCCTCAGAGGTCCGCAAACGGAAGGGCGGAAAAGGGGCTTGGGAACGCCTCCAGCAAAGCTCGTAAGGTTCTTCTGAAAGCTCCCTCTGTAAGCGCGTGGCGCAGGCCCAAAGCTGCATCCATAACTGCCGTGTCAAGCCTGCAACTCCGGCCTTAGTTCCCACTTTGGCCCCGTCTCTTTCCGTACCGTCCATTCCGCTAAACTTGCCTATCCTTCTGTCCTTGTTATCTTTTGGAAAACCCGTTCACAACTGCCACTGCCAAGGCAGACCATCCTGCCCCGGGTAAATCACCCGGCTCAATGTCAAACCATGGGCCGGGGCGTTAAAGCCCGTATGACCACCGGTCAAACCCTCCTGTCGGAGATACCCGGCCATCCGGTCACGCAGCAGGAAACGCCGCTCATACATACCCTGAGATGGACTTTCCGTCTCAGCATCTCTGCCCATTTCCATTCTGTCCATTCCCCCACAACTCGTCACAGACACTTCCGCAGAAGTTTTCGCAGAACTCATAGCAGGACTCTCCGTCAAGCCTCCGCCGGAGGACAAAGGAGAAGGCAAAGGACAACACGGCACAGCCATACTCTCCCCCAACGACCCTGCTTTTCCGAAGTCCTGACTGTACAGACCAATCGCCGTACCTACAATGCTACGCACCATGTGCCACAAAAAAGCATTCCCGACAATACGAAAGACCAGGTAAGGCCCCTCCGGATAAAAGGACGCCGCATAAATGCGGCGCACCTTCGTCTTTGCCTGGTCTCTCGCCACCGTAAAGGCACTGAAATCATGCTTCCCAATGAGAGGGCCCACCATACAATTCAGCACCGCCACATCCAACCAAGGGGTGCCCACATACCAAGCATTCTGCCGCTGGTCGGGGCTGCTGCCCCGGCCTTGAATGAGGCGATAGTGATAGACCCGAGCCCGGGCACTGTAACGGGCGTGAAAGTCCCCGGGTACCTCCCGGCTTTGCAAAACCCGCACATCTTTGGACAAATGAGAATTCAGTGCTTCACGGAATTTAGGGGCAGAGAGGCTCTCCGTCCGAATATCGCTGAAGAAATTGGCTACCTGTCCCGTAGCGTGAACTCCCGCATCCGTGCGCCCGGCGGCGTACAATGTCACGCCATCCCGAATACTTTCGACCGGACTGCGTTTGTGCAGCTTATTCAGTGCTTTACGCAGTTCACCCTCCACTGTGCGCTCACGGGGCTGGTACTGCCAGCCCGCAAAACTATCACCCTGATAGGCAATCCTCAAAGCGATATTGCGCAAGCCCTTTATCACCTGAAGGGCACCGCCCCGAGTGCCACAGACCCCATCCGGAGTCTGTTCATCTGTTTCTGCCATCTACGGTATCAGGGCACCGATATCGAGGCTGGAATTCCAAGACATACTCTCGGGCATATTCTCAGAGCCCGCACAAAGTGCCCAGCTCTTCATTAATCCGACCGTACAGGTCCCGGCTGTGGTTTAAAATTACCGTAGGCTTACTTTGCGAGGCGCGACCGGAACCCACCAAACGGGCAATCATGATCTTTGCTTCCTTTAGACGCTTAATACGCAGATCGACATCGCTGCGCTGGCCATACTTAAATTGCAACATTCCTGCCAGATAAATGGCCCCGTCCAATCCGAAGTTGTGATCGGCACCCGGGCCATAGTTGATAATCGCCGTAGTAGTCAGGGGCTGTTCCGCAATATCATTCAACTCGATGGCCCGACTGTAAAAATAACCGGCTTTGCGATACAAAATACGGGCCAAATAATCATAATTTTCGCCGGGATTTTCGTCATGGAGATGCACCGCCAACCAAGCGGCACGGATCGCACAGATACCTTGTTTTAAAATCGGTGCCTGTGTCTTTGGAAAATGCTCATAACTGTAAATACCAATTATATACGCCGAAATACCTTCTTCCAAATGGCGATAGCCGGAAAAATTGATATCGTCAAAGATGCCCTCAACCACCCCTTTGCGCATCTGCATCGCAACCTTTGTTTGCAAGTTGATCAGGGTATCTTTTTTAGGCTTGCTAAAGTCCTCACGAAAGGCACTATAGTAGCAATTTGGGCAAGTCCATATGGAGTAGATTAGCGGATGCACATTGCCATATTTTTCTGTAGGTTGGAACAGGCGGTGCAATTCATCTGTCAAAGCCTTCGCGTTGAGCCGTCCACCGCCGGTGAGCAACTCTTCTCTTTTGAAGGATTCCTCACAAACCGGACACGTGCGTTTTTGGCTGTTAAAGAATGAGACCTTGCTTGGTTCGCCGGATCCATTCTTGCCGGTCACTGCTCCGCTCGCCATCTGAGTCTGTCTCCTAATTCACCTGCAATTTCGTCCGCCGGCCTTTTGAGCCTGAAAGGGTCCCCTGAAAACCCGGCAAAGGTCCGGAGAAACCCCTTGGCTGCCACACCACAAGTATCAACACAGCCCCGCGTAACAAAAAAATCCAAGAAGTTCAAAAGTTCAAGAGTCCGCTCGTACAAGGCGAAACCACACTGCTATCTTACGATATCCGACCAGCCTGTCTGTAAGACTCGACTAAAAGATTCCAGCAACTGTTTCAATTGTCGTTTTTCCGTCACAAAGATCGCCTTCCCGCCATTGATGGAAACAACATAATAATCCTTTGCTGAGTAATTATAAAAATCCGCACGCCGCTGTTGTCCGTCACGAAAGGAGTATATCATGCTCACTTCTGCTTTGTCTACCGGAAAAAAGGAGTCCGAAACCTCCCCGGCCAAGAGAATACTGAGAAAATCCTGATACAGGTCCTTTGTCCCGTTTTCGTCCAGACTGCGCTCTTCCCCGGCTCTGGTCCCGGTCAGTTTGCTGCTGATAATTTCCCGATTGTCCACACCTTCGGCTTGAGTTTTAGCTTGGGCTCCGGTGGGAATGCTGTGCTGTATCTCCAGGTTGTAATTGACACCACTACTTTGCCGCAGACTCACCCGCTCCACTTTATCAATATTTACCAGCAGCACAAATTTATCTACGATCTGAAAGGGCTCAAAATTTAGCACCGCCAAGACCTCCTTGCTGACGGTAAAGACACTCTCGTAATTAACCTGCATGGCATAGACACGATCTGCCTGCGCTTCCCTGCCCAGCCAGAGGGCAACCGTATTCCCCTTGTTGTCTTCCGCGTAGATTTCCTGTCGCCGGGCCTTGTCCAAACCGTAATATGCTAAATCGGCCGGTTGGTCTTCCACATAGTCGATAATTTTAATCGGGTTGGGCATACTCTTCAGCAATTGTTCCAACCGATACTGATCGACCCCCTGTGCGGCGGAATAGGGCCGGGTCATGACAAAACTTTGCAGCTCATTGAGCTTGTCATAGCGTTTGGCCATATCTTCGTCTTTGTATTCGATGCGCAGAGTATTGCTGCGATTGCGCAGTTCCAGCACATTCAGGTACTCTTGCCGGTTGCTTAGCAATATCACCTGCGGAAGCTGCTGTTCGCGCAGGCCGTTGGCATCTGTGGCAAGGCGGTCCACCGGATCCTGCGGAAGGCGGAACAGTATCCGACCGGCTGTTCCCTCTTTCGGCGCAACACCCACTCCCGGAACAACGGTGGCGTAGTAACCTCCGACACCGGGTATCCGGGCACCGATCAAGACCCGGGCCAACAGTCCCTCTTCGCCCCGGCCAAAGTAATCAATGTTCAGTTCACTCCGGTTAAAACCGTAGCGTTCCTGTAGGGTCTGCCGGCTCAGGTCAAAACTACCCGGCAGCTCTTTGCCCGGCAATCCAAAAGCACTCCGTACCAAAGTCTCCATCGCACCGTCACGCAACGGGATCCCTTTGGGAAAGGAGAGCTGCCATTCCCCGGAACTTCGGCTCAGTTCCAAACGAGAGTCTTCTCCTCCTTCTTTAAAGCTCTGTCTTGAAATGACGATCGCAGAAACGGCGTCCGGGTCCCAGTCGGGAATATGGTTCAGCATATTCGAGCGGCTGTTTTCACCGCTCGGTAAAGATCGGCTGTTTTCTCCCCGGTTAATCCTGCGCTGCCGCTCTCGAACTTTTTGCAGATTTTGCAGATAGAGCAGCACACCGAGAATCAATAATATCGTTGCCAGAACGGTGATTTTACGCAGATGCTTTTTGCTCGCCATACATTTCCTTTGCCCTCTTTTTGCCGGCTCTGCTACAAGTGCTTCCTGCGCCGCAGAAATACAAACCCGGCCAGCAACACCAGCAACGGGATCAATACCACAAAAATGGCAGCCCACCAAATGGCTTGGGCCTGCGACAAGCGCATCGGCAACATTAGCAGGCTTTTTGAGGGAAAGATCAACCCGTTCCCCTGCCCCGCTTCGGCTCCGTCTGCGCCTTGCTGCGGTTGGCCCAGCCAGCTCAGGGCACTGTAGAACAGTTGCAGATTGCCGGGCGTACTAAACACGGAGCGCGGCCCGGGCACATCGAAACTGACTAATACAGCAGGGCCGGAGCGTCGGCCCTGTTCGTCCTGCCACACGGTCATGCCCATCAAAGTCAGCGGGCCACCGATGTCATCTTCCGATTGCACAGTGCCGGTAGGGTCACGTGAAGTGCGCAGCAGCGAAGACGGGCTGCTTTCCGCCAAGCTGTAAAAGCGTAGACTCCGCGAATGAGGCAAACTTTCCCGCACAGCCATACTCTGCACCCACAACAGATCGGCAATCTCATTGTCCTGCAAGGGCCGAATGATCGGATGCACCCCCCCCGGTTCACCGGCCCCGGACGGTCGACTGATCGGAGAAATAAAGGTCGTGTAGCCACCGCCGGCCCGGATGCGTTTGGGGTCTCGTTCCAATACCAAACCTTCCATAATTTCCATGCCGTAGTCCCGAGCCAATTGATAGAACCGGGGCAGGTGTTCGGTCTGAAAATCAAGCATCAGCCACAGGGCCCCGCCACGTTCTAAAAAACCACCCAGCAACCGGTATTCTGCCTCGCTCAAGTCCAACTGCGGCTTATAGACCAGCAGCACGTCCAAATCCTCCAAACCCTGTGAAGTCTCTGTGTCCGGCAATAACTGTATGCTCTCCGCTGCAATGTTAAACTGCTCAAAGTTGGGCCGAATGACAGCCGGATTTTGCTCTCGGTGCCCCCTCAGCAGACCCAACCGTGCCACGTTTGCGCCATTGACGTAGGCAATGGCCGCACTGATCTGCTGCTCGGCACGGATGCCGGCATTCTTGGGCCCAAAACGTTCCGTCACATAATACAGTTCGCTGTAACGGATGACCCGAAAACGCGGCTTTGCGCCACGCGTGAATACGATCAGCGAATTGCGCTGCGGGGCTTTGTTGTCCCCCCGGCCTTGGTACTCATCCCCCTTTTTTTCCCCGGTGATAAAGGGCCGGATCCGGTCCGGATCCAGTGTCGGATCCACTTCTTCCACCCGAATATACGGACCGGATGAAGCGTACAGTTCCAAGTAGCGGTAGATGTCCAGTGGCTGAGTGGGTCGCTGCCCCGGAGAAAACAGGGCGTAAATGGTAACTTCCTGTTCCAAACCCGACAAAATGTTTTCCGTGGCCTCGCTGAGGCTGTACAGCCGATCATCCGAAACATCCATGTTCAATTCGGCCGGAAAGCGCGAAACCAGTAAATTGAGTAGAGTCCAAACCAGCAGCAGGGCCCAAAACAACAGGCCACTGTACAAGACCAACCCACTGCGCCGCGCCCGGCTTTTCTGTTTCACAGCATATTTTTGCTCATCCTGCGGACTGCCGTGCCGCGAGCCTTTCAACCATTGCAGGTCTTGCCGGAATTTGGCAAAAAAATTGTCTACAGCCATCTGCGCTTCTCCATCTGCAACACGCTGAGCAGGAGAAAAAAGACACTGCCGCTGAGAAAGTACACGATGTCTGCAATGCGAATCAGGCCCCGGGTAAAAGTCGCGTAATGGTTCAGCGGCGAAATAAAGGCACCGGTGCGCCCGACAAAGCCCTGTAAAAAGCGCGGAGGAGCGATGGCCAAGCCGCCGAATAACAGCAGAAGAACAGAAAACAGCAACAACAAATAGAGGGGTCGCAGACCATTGCGGTAGGCCGTGAGCAAGGCCAAAATCGCCGGGACAGCCAAAATGGCGACTTGACTGCGGCTGCCCTGCGGCAATCTCGGCAGCAATTGCCCACCGAGCAGCAGAACCAAGAAAATCAGTACCGTTAACACAGCGGCTCCGGCTTGGCTGCTGCTCACCGAAGAGACCCAAGTGCCGATGCTGCTGTATAGTCCAATCAGCAGGATCAGGCCCAGGTAGCCACTCATAATGTTGCTCCAATTGACATAACCATAATAGTCGTACACTACGGGGTAGAGTATCGTCACCGCGCAAACCCCGCACACCAGGCTCAGAACGGCCAGATATTTGCCCAGTACAATCTCCCATAGTTCCGTGACCGAAGTATAGAGCAATGGCAAGGCGGCCTGCTCGTCGGCCAGACTGCGCATGGTCAGCAATGGCAGCAGCAGCAGCAGAAACCAAGGCAGTATTGCCAGAGTCCCGGCCTCAAAGTGACTGTCCAGGCTAAACAGGTTGCTCAAAGCCGTTGTCAGACCGCTGAGCATCAGGAAACTGCCGGCAAAGACCATACCGTAAGGGGTGACTGCGAACGAGTAGAGTTCTTTGCGGTAGGAAGCAATCACGCCTGCACCCCCTTTGTTTGTATCATTTCTTTTCGTTGCTCCGCAGGAGAGTCCGCAGTCAAATTGAGGAAGATATCTTCCAGACTGCGTTGATGCGGCACCATGGCAACAATGGTAAAACCCATTGCAGCCAGAGCCCCGGCCAATTCCCTGCGCGGGGCCAGGAAGGGGACTTCGTCTCCATTCTCACCCGTTTCGGAAACACCCGCTGCGGACACACCAACACCGGAGAGCTCAAATTCCAAGCGGTATAAAGTCTGCTCAGACCCAACGGCTTGGCCGGTGCAGCTAAACTCGAGAATGCCCTGCTGCTCCAGTGTTCGGGCTAAGGCATCGGCTGTCCGGCTCGCCGTGCCGGCCGGGCCCAGCAACTCCAGTTCCAAACGGCAGGATTCGACGTTCAGCCTTTGCCGCAGTTGCGCCGTGCTGTCATCGGCCACCAAGCGGCCTCGGTTCAGGATCAGAACACGCTGACACATGGCCTCGATTTCGGAGAGGATGTGGGAGCTGAGCAATATCGTATGTTCGCCGCTAAGCCGACTGATCAGCCCGCGGATTTCCAATATTTGTTGGGGGTCAAGGCCCACAGTGGGTTCATCTAAAATCAACAGCGGCGGCTGACCGACCAAGGCTTGGGCCAAACCTACACGCTGACGGAATCCTTTGGACAGGTGGCCAATCCTGCGCCGGGCCACCTGATCCAGCGAACACATCGGCAGGATGCGTTCCAGCTCGGCCTTCCATACCCTGCGTTTCAATTTCTTAAGGCCACAAACGTAGTGCAAATACTCGGTAACGGTTAGTTCCGGGCAGAGGGGAGGTTGTTCGGGCAGGTAGCCGACACTGGCCCGGGCTTGGGAAGCCTCATCGAAAATGTCATAGCCATTGATGTCCACACTGCCTTCCGAAAGAGACAGGAAGCCGGTCAGGATGTTCATAGCGGTAGATTTACCCGCTCCGTTCGGCCCCAGGAAACCGACAACTTCACCCTTGGCAATGGAAAAATTCAGGCCGTTGAGGGCCTTGAGCGAGCCATAGTACTTGCTCAGTCCCTCTGCCCGAATCATATGTTGGATCATTGTACCCTCAGCGGATTTTCGCTCGGTGAATTTTCGTTAAGGGCAATGAGCATAATGCTTTTTATCTTAGAGGCCAAGCCGAAGAAGGACCGGAGAGAGGCCGAAAAGCGCGCGTCCTCCGAATCGATCGAGTTCAGAAACCAACAATTTGTCTGCCGGCTTATTTGATCGAGCCGGCAACCATGCCTTTGATGACATGCTTCTGCATCAGCAGAAAAAAGACGATAATCGGTATGGCTGCCATTAGCACTGCGGTCATGATCAAGTCCCATTTCTTGACGAAAGACCCCGCAAAAGCCTGAATTGCCAGTGGCACCGTCTGCAACTTCTGGCCCAGGCCCAGCACTAAAGACGGCAACAGGTAATCATTCCATATCCACAGCACATTCAGCACCAAGACGGTGACAAAAATAGGCTTTAAGATCGGCACAATGATGCGGAAAAAGATCGCCGGTTTGCTGCATCCGTCAATGGTTGCGGCCTCTTCCAATTCCAGCGGCACACTCTTCATGAAACCGTGAAACATAAACACCGCCAGCGGTGCACCAAAACCGATGTAGGCAAAGATAATGCCGTGGTAGGTGCGCAACATGCGCAGGCCCAAGGTCTCAAAGATCACACGATAGAACTGCACCAACGGAAACATGACCACCTGGAAAGGCACGACCAATCCGGCGACAAATACCAGAAACATTACATGCGCAAGTTTGCTTTTGCTCCGCACCAGCACCCAAGCCGCCATCGAGGCGGAGAGGGAAACCAGCAACAGGGACATTGTGGTAATAACGGTACTGGTCCAAACGCTGGCAGGGTAGTTGATTGAGCGAGAGTTCCAGACCTTCATAATATTCTCCGGCAGTTGGCCCCAGTTGGTCGGAAGCCGGGCCGAAGTTGTCATGATTTCCAGAGAAGCCTTGGAAGCACTAATCAGTATGATGAAGAAGGGATACATCGCGAAAACAAAAAAAACAGAAGTCAGGAGCAATAAAGCGATATTCTCTAATTTCTGTTTTTGAACCGTATCCATCCGTGAACTCCGCCTACATTTCGACTTCGCGTTTTTTGTTGTATTGCACCTGAATCAAGGAAATAGCCATTAGAATAACAAAGAAGATCACGGCCCGGGCCTGGCCTTGGCCCATTTGGTTATACTTAAAAGCGACATCGTAAATATTCAGGGCCAGCAGTTCTGTAGAATTGATGGTCTGGCCTTGGAATTGTGTCGTCGGCCCCCCGGCACTGAGCGCAATCAGGATGTCAAATTGCTTGAACGAAGAGACCAAGGTCAGAAAGGAGGCAATCGTGAAAGCTTGGGCAATCAAGGGAAACGTGATGTGCCGAAATTTTTGCAGGAAACCGGCACCATCCAGGTCGCAGGCTTCGACCAGCTCTTGCGGCACATTCAACAGAGCGGCGATGTAAATCATCATAATATAGCCGGCATATTGCCAAGTGTAGGCGACAATAACGCCCAATAATGCCAAATTGGCATCGGCCAGAATTAACAGATCTTCTAAGCTCTGCCAGCCCAACAATTCGCCGATCTCGGGGACGATGCTTTTGTAGATGAATTGCCAGATAAAACCCAGCACCAGCCCACCAATTAAGTTAGGGATAAAGAACCCAACGCGAAAAAAGTTTTTGAGGGGGAGTTTGCGGGTCACCAAAATGGCGAGGACCAAGGCGATAAAATTAATGAACAGAATACTGAGAGCCGCGAATACGAAAGTCAGGCCAAAGGAGTAGAGAAACTGAACATCCCGAAACATACCCCCATAATTTGCCAAACCGACGAAGTGGACGGGCTCTCCGGCAATGGCCGACCAGTCGGTTAAAGAGTAGTACAGTCCCATCAGGAAAGGCACGATCAAAACCATTGTGAAGGCAAATAGTGCCGGGAACAGGAAGCCCCAAAAGACAAGCTTGTTGGTCTTGTCCATCGCTTTCTCCTTTTTCAATAGTCCGGTTTCAATCGTTCGGGAAATCATGGAAAAAACTGATCCCGCCGCAGACGGCCTTGGGAACAGGGCAAAGAAAAAAGACTTTAAGAAAAAAGAGCCACAGGAAAAGGGCCTTAGTTCTAACCGGCAGCAACCGGCAATTGGCCGGCCTTCTTCCGTCAGGTCTGCGGAATTACCGGCAAGAGACCGTTAGCATCCCGCACGCACAAACTTGAGAGTTGCGAACGGGAGACGAGGACGAAACCCGAAGAACGGGAAGCATGGAGAGAAAAAGGAATTTACCATTCCCTTTTCTCCCAAGTCTCCGTCCGGGAATCATCCGGAAATTAGATTCATTTCGAGGACCCCCTCCAGGCCCAGGAAACAAAAGCGGGAATTATTTCAGCTCAGCAATTTTCGCCGTGACCTGCTCAATAAAGCCCAGTTTATCAATGTCACCACTGGCAAAAGCACCGTAAATCGGGCCCAGAGTCCCCATGCCAAAACCGTCAGGCAAATCGTTTTGCAGCCATGTGTACGCAGCGTTGCGACTGTTCCACTCTGCCACCGAAGCGGAGAGAGGAGTGGAAGGTGTTAAAGTCACATTGGTAAAAGCCGGAATCATCTTGGCTTGGTTGACCATGTAATCATGGCCTTTCTCTTGAGTCGCCAGGTAGTTCAGGAAATCGAGTACTTCCTGCTTGGCTTCACTGTTTTTGTTCATCACATAGTAAGAGGGCGCACCGATGAAAATGGCATTGTGGTCACCGCCCACCGAGGCATGCGGAGCATAGGCCATCTCAAAGCTAACACCGTTTTCTGTCAGCCAAGGATCAATCCAATTGCCTTGATGGATAAACACCGATTTTTGTGTAGCAAATTGGCCGACCTGAGCATCGTAATTGCCGGTCAGCAACACGGCTTTATCAGAGTATTGGAACAACAGTTCGACCCAGTCAGCATACTCTTCAATACGGGCCCCATCTGCCTGACCGCTCAAAAGCGACTCGAGGACACTCTTTTCACCGTAGGGCAGTCCGGCGGACAAATATCCGTTAAAATTATGCAGTCCGGTCACCCAAGTCATGTCCGGGGCTGCTGTCATTGCCACAACCGAATCGATTTCCAGCTCATCTTTCATGGAGTCCAATTTGGCAAAAGCCTCGGTATAAGCCGCCTGGGATGTCAGAGTTGCGGGATCGATGTCCGCTTTGGCCAGCATGGCTTTGTTGTAGGCCATACCCCAGCCTTCAATCGCTACGGGGAAGCCATAGACACTGCCGTCCGCCTGAAAGGCTAAGGAAGTATGGTTCATCCATTCCTGGCCGACAAAGGGTTCAATCTGGTTCTTCCAAGTGTTGTATCCGCCCTGACCTTCAATAACAAATATGTCCGGCTGGCGATCGGATTGAAATTCCGCCTTGAGGAGTTCTCCGTACGGTGAATCGCCACCGACAGTTTTAACGATGACCTCAACGCCCGTTTCTTCGCTATATTCTGCGGCAAACGCACTGAGCGCATCGTTGATCTCTACCTTATTTTGGTAGATAACTACACTTTTTTTTACGTCCTCTGCCGCATCGCCTGCTGCTTCATTCTTTGCACAGCCGTAAACAAACAGAAAACCGGACATGAGCAAAAGACTGCCCATGAAACACGCTATCTTTTTCATTTGTGTGTGTACTCCTTCACATTTTTTAATGACAATTCCGTCCCGGAAATGAGCTATCTTAGGGCCAAATACAAAATATAGTCAAGGGGCTAAGAGACTTCTGCCGTTCAGGTTATCCTCCGGCCTCTGCCCAAGAACAACCTGGAACAAGCAAGAACACTCAAGCATACCTGCCAAAAATATTCTTGGGTCCAGACCTATCTTTAATTAAAGAAATTCCTAGAACCGCTCCCCAAGCATTTGTCACAGACCCTATTTCCATCGCTAAGCACCTATTTTTCCATATCATATAACAAATATTTTATTTGTCAAACAAATAATTAACAAATAGAACATAACAATTTTTATATTGATACTATTGAGTACAAGTTGATTATATAAGGAAAATAATCATACTTTCCTCCATGACATATAATGATAGAGCTCGTATTAGTATCTATAATGCGATCCGGAAATCAGTTGGCTTGAGCCGCAGCGAAGTGGCCGATAGGACAGGGTTGGCTCGCTCTACGATATCACTGCAAGTTGCGGAGCTGCTCCGTAGCGGTTTCCTACAGGAAGCAGGTAAGAATCTATCACAAAGAAAGTTAAAACTCTCCATCCATCCGGAAAAGGGTTATTTTATTGGGGCCCTATTGGGAACCAGACGCTTTAGTGTTCAGATTGTCAACTTACATTATCAAGTAGTGGCAGAAATGCAGTGCCACTTACAGAATATCCACGACCCCCATAGTTGTAATACGTTCTTGCTGGAGACTTTGCAGGAATTGATAGAATCGAACCCTCAGGTCCAGGGCCGGATATTTGGTTTGGGTTTGGGCCTGCCTTTTCCCGTTAATTTTGAAGCGGGAAAACCGGATTCACCGCCCTATATTCCGTTGTGGCACGACTTTCCCATGGTCGATTTCTATAGTGAGGGTTTGGAGATTCCCGTACTGATTGACAACGATGTCAATGTGATGGCTTGGGCCGAAGTTGTGCGGGAGCCGAAGCTGGATAACACGTTATTTATTAAATTAGGAACAGGTATCGGCTGCGGTATTGTGCTGCATCAGGGTATTTACCGAGGGGCTCAGGGCTCAGCAGGAGACATCGGACATATTGCCGTATCAGAGCAAAACAAGGTCTGCCATTGCGGCCATTCGGGCTGTCTGGAGGCCACAGCAGGGCGCGAAGCGTTGCTGGCAGAAGCGGAGAAAGCCGTGGGGGAAGGGGAGAGTGTCTTTCTGCAAGGGCTGTTGGCAAAAGGCCGACAGAGAAAATTGGCTCTTCGGGATTTACAGGCCGCAATTCAAGCGAATGATTCATTCACCATCAGACTATTCCAAAAGGAAGGTGAACGAATCGGTTCAGTGCTGAGTTCGCTGGTGAATGTTTTGAACCCGGATTCGATTATCCTTGGCGGGAGTGTCTCTGAAGCCGGAGGTCTGTACTTGCTGAGGGCCATTCATCAACATATTCTCTATCGTTCACCGCACTTAGCGACCATGAAATTGAACATCCAAATGACGAAAGACTTTTTGTGGGGAGGTTCTTTCGGGGCGGCTGCGTTAATTGGTGAACATATTTTTGAACAGGAATTTCACCGGCAGTTGGGCAGCCGAAACGGATGACAAAAAAAGCCGGATATTTCCGGCTTAAGTGAAAGGTCAGGCACAAATCTCAGGCGTTAGTGGCTCGTTTTCGTTACCTGAGTTTTGTCGTATGAAGATACATAATAATTGGTAATAGGGTCTGATCCCGGATTACCGGTAAACTTCAGCACTTTGAGTTCGATACTACTAAGATCCGTAAGGCTTCCTACTAAGCCTCTTCTGCCTTTATCTCTATATAAATATAAAATGTCTCTTTTGGCAGTATCGGTAAAAATAGTATCAAGAGCCGTAGCTTCGGTTAGTGAAATAGGCAGATCCGATCTTATGGTCGTTCTATGTGAACCCTGTCCATCTGCTGTGGGAAATTTCCCCAGGGGGGCTCTCGATCCGGAATTGGTTATCCCGGCAGTAAATATGTCGAATTCAACATAGCCATCAGCTTCTACGGTTATGAGTATGTTGGCCCAGTGAATGAAAGTGCCGAGGTCCCCTGTGCGGTTAATCATATCATCCGTGATAGCTGTGCCCGCTAATGTAGCAACGAGCCGGTATGTGCCGACAAGGGTTTTATCGCTGCCGTTATCACCATCATGGTCACCGTTATCACCGTCATGATGGTCAGTATTGGTATCACTGTTATGGTCAGCATTGATGGTGGCATTGATGAGATCACAAGAAACTATCAGCATGCTGACAGACAGGATCATTACAAAAATCTTCATAAGAAAACTCCTTACAAATTCATATCAGGCTCTGCTAAAATTATGAGGAAAATCCACTCTACATTTGTCCTGACCCATGTCAATTATGAAATAGTAAGATAATTTATGAATATATGTTTTTGTGGAGCAGTGTCAATAGATTCTTAGATCTTTCGGTAAAAAGAATTGAGGAAATTGAATTTTGTAACTCTAAAAATAGACTATATTCATTATCAGAAAAAAGTTCTCTCTGTCAGTCCGTTCGTACTTTCGCCGGACCGACGACATGATTTGACACAAAGCAGGTTTAGAACAAAATACCCCTCGCAAGTGGAGCAAGGAGCCGGAAATGGATGTTCTACTCCGTTCTATTGGGGGAGCAACTGTCGGTTTTTGGCGACCGCGATGTTGAGGAGGTCCGTTCTCCGGCGATTCTCCATTCCTTTTGTTCCGTTGTTAAGGCCCCCTCCGATGGTTCCCTTTGGAGCCTGGCTCCCCCCTTGCCAAGCTCTCTAAATGAATATATGATCTGTCCTGCAACCAGCTTGAAATTACCTTTGTTCGCAGGAGCACACCCATGAGAGATTTAGATAACGTGTTGAAAAATATTGGCATAAACAGTATAATATCCAATATCCAATATCCAATATCCAATATCACACTACTTTAGAAAATAAGCATTTATTCCTTTTTTTCTCCAACTGTTCTAAACCATTCTATTTCTTCTTATTCCGTCTTTTACCTCTTCTTTTGCTGTCTGTTTTCGGCCTGTCTTTACTTGCCTGCGCGCCCCTGCCGGACAGCGGTGACCCGCCTGCGGCTCAACCTCCTGCGGCTGTAGACCTAAACGCTTCCATGGCCTGGGTTTCCATGCGGGAGGGATTGCTACAATTTGACAACGGTACCCAAGGAGTAAGAACCATCAGTGTTGTGGTCAGCAAAGATGCCGCAGCTCCCGACTATGCCGATGTAAAAGACCTCCCGGGGTTTTATACCAGAAAAACCAAAGCGGACGGGACAGCCAGAACCGTTTATCTCTCTATGACGGATAAAATGACGGTTGCCAAGTTCAATGCCAATGTGACGGTTTCTGTTGACGGAGGAGCCACAGGTTTTGTCAGTGCCATTGATTCCGCACCGGAACTATTGCATCCGAACACGAACTACTATGCTCATTTCTATGAGATAACGGGTACGACAGGAACAGCCGTAAAAAAACTCGAATTTACAACCGAAAACTTTCCAAGCACCTACCCAACCACAAGAGGGACATACAGCAGCTTCTATAATCAAGTCACTGCCGGCAGTACTTCTCCAAATATGGAATATAAGGCCTCTGAAAGTTTTTTCATTCCAACCAGATTTCATTTCTTTGTTGTGGGAGGGGGGCCGTACGCTCTTGTTCACAATGATTCTATGCACGATCTTTCATCACATGATCTGCCGGAAACCTCCGCAAATATGCGGCCTTTGAGAAATTCTGTTCCACCACTCTTATTTTATGATTTATACAATATCACTTCATCAGGACCCGGCACAAGCGTAACTATCTGGGATGGAATGATAAAAAGAGGTGAGACGGAGGGTTTGGGTACAGGGTCAATACACCATTCATTCGGAGGAGACAACTTTTTTTATTATCGAAATCAAAAAGCGGTATTAGTTACAGAATAGGGCCATTCTCCACTATTTTTGTTCCGCCGTTAAGGCCGCTTCCAACGCTCCCTTTGGGTGCAGGGGCTTTCCGCCCCTCCAACTCCCCCCCTTGCCAAACTCTCTAAATGAATATATGATCTATCCTGCAATCAGCTTGAAATTACCTTTATCTACAGGAGCTATCCCATGGAAAATCAAGACAAAATATTGAAAAATATTGGTATAAACAGTAAAATATCCAATATCCAATATCCAATATCCAATATCCAATATCCAATATCCAATATCATTAAAGAACAACTATTTATTTTTAGCTCTATTACATTACTCTAAGTCTTTTTATTCGCTATTTTTATATCTTTCCTTCTTCCTTTTTCTGCCCATTCTCGGTCTGAGCTTACTTGCCTGCACCCCGCTATCGGACACCGTTGACCCGCCTGCGGCTCAACCTCCTGCGGCTGCAAGCCTAAACGCTTCCATGGCCTGGGTCTCCATGCGCGAAGGACTGGTACAATTTGACAACGGTACCCAAGGGGTCAGAACAATCGGTGTTATTGTCAGCAAAGATGCTACCGCTCCCAACTATGCCAATGTCAAAGACCTGCCGGGTTTTTACACCAGAAAAACCAAAGCGGACGGGACAGCCAGAACCGTTTATCTTTCGATGACGGATAAAATGACGGTGGCCAAGTTTAATGCAAGCATAATTGCTTCTGTTGACGGACAAGCTACAGGATTTGTCAGTGCCATTGATTCCGCACCGGAACTTCTGCATCCGAACACCGGCTATTATGCTCATTTCTACGAGATAACAGATACGGCAGGCACAACCATAGAAAAGCTGGAGTTCACGACCGAAAACTTCCCGGCCACTTTTCCTGCCTCAAGAGGGAGATACAGCAGTTTCTATAACCATACCAGTGCCACCAGCACCTCTCCGGTTATGGAGTACAAGGCTTCTGAAACTTGTTTAATTCCATTCAGATACCACTATCTAGATCCCGTTGGAGGGCCGTACGTTTTTAGAATTACAACTAGATCATATGAATTCTTCGAGTCCGCTCCGCTTACGCGCCCTTTTAGTAAAAATACCATTCCATCAGGTATCTTAATCTATGATTTATATAATGTTACACCCTCAGGACCCGGCACAAATGTCGCACTTTGGGATGTAATGGTACAACAAAATAATGTTGCTGAGAAACAAAGATTAGATTATTCTTTTGGAGGAAATCCTTCTTTGTCATATCACGGAGATGGCGGGAATACGGTATTAGTGACCGAATAGGGTTATTCTCCATTTCTTTTGTGCCGCTGCTACGTACTCTGCCACGGTCGGTTTGTCTTTAGTTTGCTTTGGCCGGGGCCTGCTGTCGGAGTCTGCCGAGGCTTGGGCACTTTGATTTGGCCCCCCCTTGTCAAAATCTCTAAATGAATATACGGTCTATCCTGAAACCAGCTTGAAATCATCTTTGTTTACAGGAGTCACCTCATGAGAGATTTAGATAAAGTGTTGAAAAATATTGGTATAAACAGTATAATATCCAATATCCAATATCCAATATCCAATATCACACTACTTTAGAAAACAAGCATTTATTTTTTCCTTTCTCCAACCGTTACAAACCTCTTTTTCTCTTCCTTTTTCGTTTTTTCCCTTTTCTTTTGCTGTTTGTTTTCGGCGTGTCTTTACTCGCCTGTGCCCCGCTGCCGGACACCGGTGCCCCGCCTGCGGCTCAACCGCCCGCTGCGGCTGCAAACCTAAACGCCTCCATGGCCTGGGTTTCCATGCGGGAAGGGTTGATACAATTTGACAACGGCACCCAAGGGGCCAGAATAATTGGCGTTGTGGTCAGCAAAGATGCCACAGCTCCCGACTATGCCGACGTAAAAGACCTGCCGGGCTTTTACACCAGAGAAACCAAAGCGGACGGGACAGCCAGAACCGTCTACCTCTCGATGACGGATAAGATGACAGTTGCCAAATTTAATGCAAACATAATTGCTTCTGTTGACGGACAAGCTACAGGATTTGTCAGTGCCATTGATTCCACACCGGAACTATTGCACCCGAACAGCAACTATTATGCTCATTTCTACGAGATAATGAGTACGACAGGAACAGCCGTAAAAAAACTCGAATTTACAACCGAAAACTTCCCAAGCACCTATCCAACCACAAGAGGGAGATACAGCAGCTTCTATAACCATACCATTGCTACCAGTACCTCTCCGGCTATGGAGTACAAGGACTCTGAAGCTTGTTTAATTCCATTCAGATACCATTACATAGTTTCCGGTGGAGGGCCGTATGCTTTTAGCATTACAACTAGATCATATGAATTCTTCGAGTCCGCTCCGCTTACGCGCCCTTTTAGTAAAAATACCATTCCATCAGGTATCTTAATCTATGATTTATATAATGTTACACCCTCAGGACCCGGCACAAATGTCGCACTTTGGGATATAATGGTACGACAAAATAATGTTGCTGAGCTACAAAGGTTAGATCATACTTTTGGAGGAGATCCTTCTTTACAATATCACGAAGATGGTGGAAATACGGTATTAGTGACCGAATAGGGTTATTCTCCGTTACTTTTGTGCCGCTGCTACGTATTCTGCCACGGTTGGTTTGTCTTTAGTTTGCTTTGGCCGGGGCGGGCCTGCTGTCGGAGTCTGCCAAGGCTGCCGGTGTTATAATGTACGGTAACCTATTAAGATATTTTAATGGATAATCTGTTCCCTGCTTCACTTCCTCTTGTCGTATTTATGGCTTTCCTCATCTCAAAACGGGGAGCCATTGTCAGTTCCATTGCCGGAATATTGACCGCATTATTTATTACGTATTTCTACAGTGCCGATTACCAAATAGACTTAGATATGGTCATAGTGCGTGATCTGCCTGTAGTTTTGATTTTGACACTTTCTTCTGCTCTGGTAATTTTCCCGGGTCAGATCATGAACTCTCTCTTAAAGCAAGCCGGAATCATCAAGGAGATTGGGAAATCTATCGAAGCAATTAAAATTTCAAAGCTGAAACTGGCTTCAATTATAGTCTTGGGAATGGCACCGGCACTTGAATCCCTAACCGGATTTGGCGTATCGCTGTTCTTTACTGTTCCGGTGCTTATGCAGCTCTTCAGTCTAAGGAAAGCTCTTATTCTGTCATTGCTTAGCATGAACATAATGCCGTGGGGAACATTGGCATTGGCAACACTGATAGGCTCACAGATAACAGAGCTGTCTTTTGCTGAACTATCCTGTCGGACAAGCCTGACAAGCTTTCTCGTGTTTCCAACGATAGGATTTTTCATTTACTTTATCTGTAAAAAAGACGGCTCTTTACAACTTGGGCAAGTATTATACCCGATTATTGCCGGACTTCTCCTTTCCTCTTTCTTGGTTTTTTATAATGTTTACGCTGCGTCAGAGTTGGCAGGCGTTTATTCCGGTATCAGTGTTGCCATTGCCGGATTTGTGGTTGAGTTTGTGTTTAACAGGAAGGCATTTTCGAATCCGGCATACTCAAAAAAGGCTACGCTCCGGTTATTTTCTCCCTACATCATCCTGATCCTTCTAATAGCAATTTCCAGAATAGAAGTTATTCATTATTACCTCCATAACTTTTTTATTGTTAAAAATGGAGATATAAGATTTTCTATTTTCACCAGCCCCGGGTTCTTTATATTAATAACCATTATATGCCTATATATATTTTCAAGAACTTTTAGAAAGGGTAACACCTTCTTTTTTGAGGGCATTAAGAAAGCCTTTTATCCTGTCACCGGCATTTTGCTGTTTGTTATTTTTGCCCGGATTCAGCGTTCAAGTGGAATTTTAAAGGCACTGGCTTCCAATGGGTCTGACTTGTCATTGACCGAAAATATCTTTATTTCTCCTCTTATTGGAATGATTAGTGGCTATACAACCGGGTCAAATGTCGGGGGAAATGTGTTGTTCATGTCACTGCAAAGCGAAATGGGCACATATTTTAATGAAAAGCTTTCATTTGCAGCAATACAAAATTCAAGTGCCGGTCATGCCGTATTCATGTCTATTCCGATTATTTTGCTCACCTTCTCTATTGCTCAGGTTGCCACGAAGGAAGCAGTCATACATAGAAACTGGCTTATAAGACGTACTTTGCTATACGCACCATTCCTATATTTTGCACTGACCGCTGCCTTCTATATCGTGATGAGACTATGGTAAAAAAGTATCCGGAAAGGCTTTGCAATTAGCAATGACAGATAGTCTTCCACCGGCTAGGCTCACAGTAAACTTTACAGTACCCCTCATGCATTATAGTAGTCCGTAATGGTATTTTTGCTTGGGCCTGTCTTATCCCTCCGGAAGGGGTCTCTTTTCGTGGTTGAATATCCGGAACCAGTCTCTATTACAGTAGATTGGTTCGACAGGCTCACCAACCATTAGACAGGCTCGCCAACCATTAGACAGGCTCGCCAACCATTGGACAGGCCCACCAATCATTGGACAAGCTCCGGAGCCGACCGGTCTAAGAGACCTAATTGGTTTCTACTGTTGTAAATCAGTTACCCCCTTGCCAAACTCTCTAAATGAATATATGATCTATCCTGAAACTGGCTTAAAATTACCTTTGTTCACAGGAGAACACCCATGAGAGATTTAGATAACGTGTTGAAAAATATTGGCATAAACAGTATAATATCCAATATCCAATATCCAATATCCAATATCACACTACTTTAGAAAACAAGCATTTACTTTTTTCTTTCTCCAACCATTATAAACCTCTTTTTCTCTTCCTTTTCCGTCTTTTCCCTTTTCTTTTGCTGTTCGTTTTTGGCGTGTCTTTACTCGCCTGCGACCCGCTGCCGGACAGCAAAAACCCGGACACCGGTGCCCCGCCTGCGGCTCAACCTCCTGCGGCGGCAGGCCTAGACGCTTCCATGGCTTGGGTCTCCATGCGCGAAGGGTTGGTACAATTTGACAACGGTACCGAAGGAGCCAAGACAATCGGCGTTATCGTCAGCAAAGATACCACAGCTCCGGTCTATGCCAACGTCAAAGACCTGCCGGGGTTTTACACCAGAAAAACCAAAGCAGACGGGACAGCCAGAACCGTTTATCTTTCGATGACCGATAAAATGACCATCGCTAAGTTTGATGCCAATGTAACGGTTTCTGTTGACGGAGGAGCCGCAGGTTTTGTCAGTGCCATTGATTCTGTACCGGAACTATTACACCCGAACAGCAATTATTATGCTCATTTCTACGAGATAACCGGTACCGCAGGCACAGCTATAGAAAAGTTGAAATTCACTACAGAGAATTTCCCAACTACTTTCCCTGCCGCAAGAGGGACATACAGTAGCTTTTATAATCAAATCATGGCCGGTAGCACCTCTCTGGCTATAGAGTACAAGGCTTCTGAAAGCTATCTCATTCCGCTTAGATATCATTATTTTCTTACAGCAGGAGGTCCGTATGCTTTTAGACGGGGTGCAAGCAAGATAAATGAGCTGCAAGAAACCGCTACACATATGCGTCCTTTTAAAAATACTATTCCGCCCCATTTAATCTACGATTTATACAATATAAGGCCCTCAGGACCCGGCACAAGCGTAGCTCTTTGGGATGGGATGATAAAAAAAGTAGAAATTTTAGGTGAGATACTTAAAACGGATGCTGTCCTTGGGGGAGATGAATTTATATTCTATAACAATAAAAAAGCGGTATTGGTGACCGATTAGGGACACTCTCCGCTATTTTTCTTCCGCTGCTACGTATTCCGTCCCGGTTAGTTTGTCTTTGGTTTGCTTTGGCCGGGGCCTGCTGTTGGAATCTGCCAAAGCTTGGTCACTTTAATTTGCCCCCCCTTGTCAAACTCTCTAAATGAATATACGATCTATCCGGAAACCAGTTTGAAATTACTTTTGTTCACAGGAGATACCCAATGAAAAATCAAGATAAAGTATTGGCATATATTGGTATAAACAGTAGAATATCCAATATCCAATATCCAATATCCAATATCCAATATTATTAAAGAATAGCTATTTATTTTTAGCTCTATTATACTATTATAAGTCTTTTTATTCACTATTTTTATATCTTTCCTTTTTTCTTTTTCTGCCCATTCTCGGTCTGAGCTTACTTGCCTGTACCCCGCTGACGGACGGCAACAATAACCCGGCACCCCCCGCATCGAACCCCACAAAATCCATTACAGTCAATTATTCCGGCCTGCACTACGTCCATTTCACGGCTGATGAGCCCAATTTGTCCGCAGACAAAACGGTCGGTTTCCTCATAACACCAGTAGACAGCAACCCTTCCAAGGCAGAGGCAGAGGCCGGGAAAGGATACATCACCAGAAAATTTACGGAAGCCCAAAAGTCGAGAAATGTCTTTATGTTCCTGCACGAGAGAACCTCGTATAATCTCACTCCCGGCAGCACAGACATTCCGTTCACAACAGGCGCAACAGCCGGCGATACGCATTTTGAAACAAGCGACATATTGCAGGAAAACACGGCCTACAAAATACGCATGTATGACGGAGATGAGATACTGGAGAAAACCTTTACCACCAAATCCTTTTCCGCAGGAGAGACAGGCTCGGAAGGAGTTATCGCCTATATGGGAGGATTGGCAGCATTTGCCAAAGCCAATGTGTCCCTTGCGATAGAACGAAAACCCGATGAGATCATGCTTCTCCCTTATGCAGATGATACTTTTGGAGGAGCTTCAGTAAATTATTATGAGAATACTTTTCTACAAGGAGGTTGCTCTCCGACTTGTGGGACGGGCGTACCGGGAACATTTGTATATACTCTGAGACGGGAAGCCAATGGGCTTGTTCCTTCCGATACACTTGTTTCTTTGGTGTATATACTGTCACCAAAAAAAAAGATCAGCCCATCTGATTGGTCTGCAAAAGAAGGCACAAACCCGGATATTGCCTACAATATAGAAATTATAACCGAGTAGGCCTATTCTCCATTCCTTTTATTTCGCTTTAAGACCAACTCTAAGGCCCCTTCCGGCGGCCCCCTTTGGGGGTGGCTCCCCCCCTTGCCAAACTCTCTAAATAAATATACGATCTACCCTGCAATCAGCTTGAAATTATCTTTGTCCACAGGAGTTCCCCTCATGGAAAATCAAGACAAAATGTTGAAAAACATTGGTATAAACAGTAGAATATCCAATATCCAATATCCAATATCCAATATCCAATATCCAATATCATTAAAGAATAGCTATTTATTTTTAGCTCTATTATACTATTATAAGTCTTTTTATTCACTATTCTTATATCTTTCCTTCTTCCTTTTTCTGCCCATTCTTGGCGTGTCTTTACTTGCCTGTGCCCCGTTGCCGGACACCGGAGACCCGCCTGCGGCTCAACCTCCCGCTGCGGCAAACCTAAACGCTTCCATGGCTTGGGTCTCCATGCGCGAAGGGCTGGTACAATTTGACAACGGTACCGAAGGAGCCAGAACAATCGGCGTTATCGTCAGCAAAGATGCCACAGCTCCGGTCTATACCAACGTCAAAGACCTGCCGGGGTTTTACACCAGAAAAACCAAAGCAGACGGAACAGCCAGAACTGTTTATCTTTCGATGACGGATAAAATGACCATCGCCAAGTTTAATGCCAATGTAACGGTTTCTGTTGACGGAGGAGCCGCAGGTTTTGTCAGTGCCATTGATTCCGTACCGGAACTATTACACCCGAACACCGGCTACTACGCTCATTTCTACGAGACAACCGGTACCGCAGGTACAGCTATAGAGAAACTGGAATTTACGACGGGAAAATTCCCAACGACCTACCCCACCTCAAGGGGAACATACAGCAACTTCTATAATCAAATAGCTGCCGGCAGCAGCTCCCCGACTATGGAATACAAAACTTCTGAAAATTATCTCATTCCGCTTAGATATCATTATTTTCTTACAGCAGGAGGTCCGTATGCTTTTAGATTTAGTACAAGACCCCCATATGAAATGGGCGAAACCTCTATAAATATGCGTCCTTTTGAGACTACGATCCCGCCAATTTTAATCTACGATGTATACAATATCACCCCCTCAGGACCAGGCACAAGCGTAACTCTTTGGGATGGGATGATAAAAATAGGAACTTTGGATGAGACATCCAGAATCGACATTCTCCTTGGAGGAGATGAATACCTATCTTACGACAATAAGAAAGCGGTCTTAGTGACCGAATAGGGCCATTCTCCGCTACTTTTGTTCCGCTGCTATGTATTCCGCCCTGGTTGGTTTGTCTTTGGTTTGCTTTGGCCGGGGCCTGCTGTCAGAGTTTGCCGAGACTTGGTCACTTTAATTTGGCCTCCCCTTGTCAAACTCTCTAAATGAATATACGATCTATCCCGAAACCAGCTTAAAATTACCTTTGTTTGCAGGAGTCCTCCCATGGAAAATCAAGACAAAATATTGAAAAATATTGGTATAAACAGTAGAATATCCAATATCCAATATCCAATATCCAATATCCAATATCATTAAAGAATAGCTATTTATTTTTAGCTCTATTACACTATTCTAAGTCTTTTTATTCACTATTTTTATATCTTTCCTCTTTTCTTTTTCTGCCCATTCTTGGCATAACTTTACTCGCCTGTGCCCCGCTGTCGGACAGCAAAAACCCGGACACCGGTGCCCCGCCTACGGCTCAACCTCCTGCGGCAAGCCTAAATACTTCCATGGCCTGGGTCTCTATGCGGGAAGGGTTGGTACAATTTGACAACGGTACCCAAGGGGCCAGAACAATCGGCGTTGTCGTCAGCAAAGATGCCACAGCTCCCGCCTATACCGACGTAAAAGACCTGCCGGGGTTTTACAGCAGAAAAACCAAAACAGACGGAACAGCCAGAACCGTCTACCTTTCTATGACCGATAAAATGACTGCCGCTAAGTTCAATGCCAATGTAACGGTTTCTGTTGACGGAGGAGCCGCCGGTTTTGTCAGTGCCATTAATTCCGTACCGGAACTATTACATCCGAACACAAAATACTATGCTCATTTTTATGAGATAACGGATACGGCAGGTACAGCCATAGAAAAATTGGAATTTACCACCGAAGAATTTCCAAGCACCTACCCCACCTCAAGGGGAACATACAGCAACTTCTATGATCAAATAGCTGCGGGCAGCACCTCTCCGGCTATGGAGTACAAGGATTTTGAAAAATCTCTCATTCCGTTTAGATATCATTACTTTCTTACAGCAGGAGGTCCGTATGCTTTTGCTCTTGCTCTTAACACCTCAGCAAGCGCCTCAACATATGAAGTCGCAGAAACCTCGAGATTAACTCGCCCTTTTGCAAATTCCAGTCCGGGAATTTTAATCTATGATTTATACAATATCACTACTTCAGGGCCCGGTACAAGTGTAAGCCTTTGGGATGGAATGATAAAAGGAAATAACTCAGAGACCTTCGCTCAAATTAGTTACTCTTTAGGAGGCTCTAATTTTCTATTTTACGACAATAAGAAAACGGTATTGGTGACGGAGTAGGAGCTATTCTCCACTATTTTTGCTCCGCAGCTACGTATTCCCCGGTTGGTTTGTCTTGTGTCGGGGCCTGCTGTTGGAGCTTGCCAAAGCTTGGTCACTTTAATTTGGCCCCCCCTTGTCAAAATCTCTAAATGAATATACGGTCTATCCTGAAACCAGCTTGAAATCACCTTTGTTTGCAGGGGCCCTTCCATGGAAAATCAAGACAAAATGTTGAAAAATATTGGTATAAACAGTAGAATATCCAATATCCAATATCCAATATCCAATATCCAATATCATTAAAGAATATCTATTTATTTTCAACTCTATTACACTGTTCTAAGTCTTTTTATTCACTATTTTTATATCTTTCCTCTTTTCTTTTTCTGCCCATTCTTGGCATAACTTTACTCGCCTGTGTCCCGCTGTCGGACAGCAAAAACCCGGACACCGGTGACCCGCCTGCGGCCGCAAACCTAAACGCCTCCATGGCCTGGGTTTCCATGCGTGAAGGGTTGGTACAATTTGACAACGGCACCCAAGGGGCCAGAACAATCGGCGTTATCGTCAGCAAGGACACTACACCTCCTGTCTATACCGACGTCAAAGACCTCCCGGGTTTTTATACCAGAAAGACCAAAGCGGACGGGACAACCAGAACCGTCTATCTTTCGATGACCGATAAAATGACCATCGCCAAGTTTAATGCCAATGTAACGATTTCTGTTGACGGAGAAGCCGCAGGTTTTGTCAGTGCCATTAATTCCGTACCGGAGATTCTACACCCGAACAGCAACTATTATGCTCATTTCTACGAGATAACGGATACGGCAGGCACAGCCATAGAAAAACTGGAATTTACCACTGAAGACTTTCCAAGCACCTACCCGACCTCAAGAGAGACATACAGTAGCTTTCATAATCAAATCACGGCCGGTAGCACCTCTCCGGCTATCGAGTACAAGACTTCTGAAAATTATCTCATTCTGCTTAGATATGACTAATGGGGGGCCGTATGCTCTTGCTGTTGGCCAATCAACATATGAAGTCGCAGAAACCTCGAGATTGACTCGCCCTTTTGCAAATTCCAGTCCGGGAATTTTGATCTATGATTTATACAATATTACTACTTCAGGGCCCGGCACAAGCGTAAGCCTTTGGGATGGGATGATAAAAGTAAATAATTTAGGTACGTTCTCTCGTATTACTTATTTTTTAGGGGGAAATGGTTTTCTATTTTACGACAATAAGAAAGCGGTATTGGTGACGGAATAGAGACATTCTACTCCCTTTTCCCAAGATGGGGGAAGTGGAACACCAATACTTTGCTTTAATCAGATTACGACTCTTATTGGTGTCGGCACGGTCAATTGTACTTGCTGTAATCGCCCTATTAGGGCCTGCTTATTCCGGCCGTCCGGCACCCGGCAATGCCTGTCTAAACAAACCTAGCCGGGAAATACCACCGTCCGGTTTCCAAAACACAACACCCTCTGCTCCGTATGGGCCCGCACGGCTTGCAGCAGTACATACTTTTCAATACTGCGGCCCTTGCGTACCAAATCTTCCACACTGTCACGGTGGCTTACGGCCTGGACATCCTGGGCAATAATTGGGCCTTGGTCCAGATCCGCAGTCACGTAGTGACTGGTGGCCCCAATGATTTTGACCCCACGCTCATAGGCTTGATGGTAAGGCTTTGCCCCCTTAAATGCCGGCAAAAAAGAATGGTGGATATTGATTGCCGGGGCCGGGCTCTGCTCCAAAAACTCCGGGGAGAGAATTTGCATATAGCGGGCCAAAACCATCAATTCAATCCGCTCCCGCAACAGAATCTCCAACTGCTGTTTCTCTGCGGCGGCTTTGCCGAGCCCGCTGAAGTCCGTGTAATAAAAACGCAACCCAAAATGCTTCGCCACGGCCTCTAATTTCCGGTGGTTGCTGATGATACAGCGGAAATCACAATTCAGTTCATCGCGATGGACCAACAAGTCATACAGACAATGGTCATAGCGCGAGACAAAAATGGCACTGCGCAATTTCCGCCCGCTGATGTCCATTTGCCAATTCATCGAAAAATGTTGCGCCAGCTCGGCAAAGTCCTGCCGCAATCTTTGCAAACACCACTCAGCAACATTCCCGGACTCACCGGAGCCATTGTCACCAAACGCCGTATCACCAAGCTCTTTGTCACCGGATTCCGTGTCCCTAAATTCTCTGTCCTCAGGGTACATAGTCCAGGCAAACCGGGCAAAAAACTGCTGTGCATCCTTATCAAAATGCTGATTGGCACTATAGATATTGCCACCATGCTTGTGAATAAAGGCCGCCACGCCGGCCACGACACCCTTTTGGTCCGGGCAGGACATCAGCAACGTAAAAGAATCAGAACAGGGATTGTCCTTGGAATCCTTGGAGTCTTTGGTACCAAATGAACTCAGGTCTCGCATAAACAAAGTTTCTCTCGCCGGAAGTTACCGCAGACCGGCGGCTTACGGCTTTAGCTCCTGCTTGCGTTCCATCGTTGTGCGGTCCAACAGCAGAAATTCGCTCTGTTCACTCTCCACCAACACATAGGACTCCACAAACTGAGGGGTCATCTCGGGTGACAATACTTCCCCGGACCGGGCCTGCAACTCCAGATCCATATTGAAACGGCCCAGATTGCCGTTGTCCAAAAAGGCAAACAACTCGCCGTTCATCTCCCACACACCGCTGTCAGCATGGATATCATCATCCCCCTGTTTATCCGTTTCCAAATTCGTATCCAACTTCAACAGGCGAATACCGCCGGAACGCTCTTCTTCCGCCGAAGCCTCCGCAGTATCAAAACCCGCCGCAGCGACCACAATGTAGCCGGTCTCATTGGCCACAATGTCCTCGCTGCGGATGGAATTGACCTTAGAACGTTTCACAACTTGTAAATCGGTGCTGTCGATACCATAAAACCGGTAAAGACGGTCTTTGACAGGCAGCAATACGACTTCTGTTCCGGCAGGCAAAACCGCCGGCTCGGAGCCTTCTCCGTTTTCTCCGCCTTCTCCCTCTTTTTCTCCGGTTTCTCCGCCTTCTCCCTTTTCTCCGCCTTCCGAATCCTCCGACGGCGGGGGCTCCTGACTCAACTCGCGTTGATCTTTGCCCAAATTCTCCTGCCTCTGAGCAATGGTCTGCTCCGCAGCATTGACTTCATTTTGGTTTTTCCGGTTGTCCTGCAACTGCTCTTTCAGTTCCTGTTCTTTCTCTTGGGCTCCCTCCCGCTCTTTCAGGTCATCCGTCCCTGTAAGAGTCGCTTCGGCTTTTTCCAGAGCCCTCTTTGCATCCCGGTTTTCCCGTTGCAGTGTAGTCCGCCTTTCTTGCAGAGCATCCTGCTCTTCACCCAGCTTTTCCCTACGCAAATCCAACATATCCTGACGCACATCCTTGGCCGCCTGTTTATCTTCTTCACCGTCCTTTAGATACGTGGCAATCACTTTTTTACCGGTTTCATCCAGATTGGGGCCAGACTCCTGGCCAAATATGGGATTGGCACTCAATGGTATCAGGATCTCTGTCGCACCGGGCCATTCCGCATAATTTCTGCTGAGGCCGATGGCCTCCGCAGAAAGGGCCCCATTAACCGCCTCATTGAATTTCTGCCCGAAGTACTTGGCATTCCGGTAAAAGTAAGCGTTATAGTATGTCACAAAAGTACTGACGGTATCTGCCGCATCAGCTTCATAGCCATACCTTGCCTGCAAATAACCGGAAATGATATGGCGCAAATTTCGTACGTGGTCCACCCCGGCACGCGGGCTGAGACTCAGGATGTCCGCGCCAAGCAATCCGCCCGGACCATCACCGGGGATGTGCCGAATGGAATATTTTCCGCCGTAGTCCGAACGCCCTTCCTCGTCCAGATTGGCCAGACTTGTACCGATAGCGATGATATCAGCCAAACTGTCGACACCATCGTGCGGCCCGACATAGCTGGTAAAATCAACCGGTTCCACAGACTCCAGCTCATTGCGTGCCACGTCACCGCTCTGCCCCTCGGCCGGATTCTGCGCAACCAGCAGGCCGCTTGTGGTCACACACAACAGCACTGTAGCCAAAATAAAATGTATACAAGAATGTAACGCGAGTTTTTTCACTGTTCCTACCTTCAAGTCTGTTAAGAATTTATGTACTTTGTCTCCCGAAGATTTCCGGAAGGTTCTCCAATAGTTCCCACATAACGAGTCCCTCATGCACATGCATCTGAGAACGGGCCGAAAATGGTCCCCCAAAAAGGGCCCCCGAAAACGGTTCTTCCGAAATATTTCGCATTCCGCACTTTATGTGTCGGCAACCAAGCATAAAACTATGCTTGGTTGTACTTCAAGTCCGAAGAAAACACAAATTTCGCGCCAAAAAACTCATTTGCCCTCGTTTGCCCTCGTTTGCTCTCCGTTTTTCCCCATTTTTCCCCGTTTTCCCTTTATCGGGAAGGAGAATCTTAGAAAAAAGGAGGCTTGGAAAAGGCCATCTCTCCACTTTCCAAAAGTATTTTACAGACCTCGTATCCTGTCCTTGCCCGTGAGGGAGATGGAGAGAATGGAAGGATCTGCTACGCCAGCAGGTCGGCCACGGCCTGACCCACTTCCGCAGTCGAAAGCGAGCCGCCCAGTTCGCGGGTGAACTTGCCCGCCGTGATGGCCTTGGTCACGGCCGCCTCAATCTTCCGGGCACTGCCCTCGCAACCCAAGGCGTAGCGGAGCATCATGGCCGCAGAAAGAATCTGAGCCACCGGATTGGCCACATTCAGCCCGGCGATGGACGGCGGATAATTGCCGCTGCCGTGACATGGTTCAAACAGACCAAAACCCGTATCGTTAAGTGAAGCCGAAGCCAACAACCCGATCGAACCGGGCAGGGTAGCCGCCTCATCACTGAGGATGTCACCAAAGGTGTTTTCGGTCAGAATCACGTCAAACTGACCGGGATTCAAAATCAATTGCATCGAAGCATTGTCCACATATAAATGAGACAGCTCTATATCTTTGTATTCGCTGCTGTGCAAGCGGTTCACGGTCTCGCGCCACAGGATACCGGAAGAGAGCACATTGGCCTTGTCCACACTGCAAACCTTCTTGCGCCGCACACGGGCGGTTTCAAAGGCCGTCCGGGCAATACGCTCAATTTCGGTCACATTATAGCGCAGGGTGTCCAACGCCTCACCCGCCTCTCGATCAATGCTTTTTGGTTGACCAAAGTACAACCCGCCCGTCAGTTCACGCATAATGACAAAGTCCACACCGCCGCCATCAACGTTCAAACGTTCCTTCTTCAGCGGCGAAGCATCCACCAGACTGGGGTAAACCAATACCGGGCGGATATTGACATACAAATTATACCGCTTGCGCAGCGGTAGCAAAGCACCCCGTTCCGGCTGCTGCTCGGGAGGCAAGCCCTCCCACTGCGGGCCGCCCACCGCACCAAAAAATATGGCATCGGCATCGTCGCAAATACGCAAAGTCTCTTCGGGCAGAGGGCTCCCCGAAGCCTCATAAGCGGCCCCGCCCACCAGGGCCTCGCGGTATTCCAGCTCCAGAGAGTCCAGTGCGGCCACCCGATCCAACACCACCCGGGCCGCAGCCACGATTTCCGGGCCAATCCCGTCCCCCGGCAATACAGCAATCTTCTTGGCCATATCCTACTCCTACACTTGATTCAATCACTTGGTTCAATCTGCGCAAATGGCAGGCTTTTCGCAATTATTTGCCGCCCGCAGAAAACCGGAACCCTTCCGGCTGGATCGGGCTTCGCCGACTATAAGGGGCTTCGCCCTGACACATATCAAAAATACCCTAAATCACAATCAAGAAAAAAGCCCTTCCGATACGGAAGGGCTGTGCAGCTCATGCTACTTCTTTTTCTTATGGCGATTCTTCCGCAAGCGTTTTTTTCGCTTGTGGGTTGCGATCTTCTTGCGTTTCCGCTTCTTTCCTGAAGGCACTCGCTCACTCCTTGCGCTTGGATTTCCATCCAGATCCGGACATTGGAGGCAAAGGGATTCGAACCCTTGACCCTCGGCTTGCAAAGCCGATGCTCTGACCAGCTGAGCTATGCCCCCGGAACACCGCTGAGGAAACTCCCAGAGGAGCCATCTCAGAGTGAGTGCAGAGTATATAAATTCCATTTTGTTTGTCAAACTTTAACTTTGAATTTCCGACTCCTTTCTCCATTTTTTTCTATTCGTATAATAAAACCATCGGTATCTGCACCAATTGCTTGCCGCCGATGCAGCCTAATCCCCAAGCCGAAGCCCCAAACGGACAGGTTTTTTCACAGGTGGATTGGAGACTCAGGCCGCTTCACTCACTCCACCTGCTGCGCCCGGTTCATCCGGAAAGGACACAAAATGCTCTATTTTAGTACTCGCGATCCCGGCCGAAACCCCCGATCATTCAGCGACATCGTGCTGGAAGGCTTGGCCCCGGACGGGGGGCTCTACGTCCCCGAACGCATTCCTCCATTGGACATGCCGACTCTGCAACAGTGGAGCGGCAAAACCTACAACGAAATTGCCACGGAGCTACTCCACCTCTATGCCCCGGAGCTGGAAGCAGAAATGGATTGCAGCTTCAGCCGGCTCATGGCTGACAGCACCCGCAATTTCCGCAGCCCGGAAGTTGCACCCCTCCAACAATTGGATGACAGCCTGATCTACACCGGCGAGTTGTTCCACGGGCCGACCTATTCCTTCAAGGATATCGCCCTACAGTTTTTGGGCCAGGTATTTGAACGTCTGCTCCAAAAACAGGGCCGCAAACTGACCCTGCTGGGTGCCACCAGCGGCGACACCGGCGGCGCGGCAATCTACGGCGTGCGCGGCATGAACAACATCCAACTGACCATTCTGCACCCACACAATGCCATCAGCGAGGTGCAGCGCAAGCAGATGTGCAGCGTACGGGACAACAATATTTGTAATATTGCCGTCAAAGGCAACTTTGACCAATGCCAAAGTATGGTCAAAGAAATCATGGGGCGCGGCGGGAACGAGCCCGGCATCCCACAATTAGGTGCCATCAATTCGATCAACTGGGGCCGTATCCTGGCGCAGATGACCTATTATTTTACCCTTTATTTCTCCGTTATCGCCCGACGTTCCGACATTCGGCAGGGGGATCCGGTGCGCTTCGTGGTTCCCACGGGCAACTTTGGCAACGTACTGGCCGGTTATTTTGCCAAACGTATGGGCCTGCCCATCCAACTGGTTGTCGCCACCAACCGGAACGATATTCTGCACCGGTTCATTGCCCACAACAGTTATCAGGCCGGAGACCGGGTAGAACCCAGTTTCGCTCCTGCCATGGACATCGTCCATCCTTCCAATTTTGAACGCTACCTGTGGTTTCTGTTTGACGGTGACGACAGCATGCTCAGCCATTTTGTCCGGCCGGCCAAAGAGGGGAAACGGCAACAGCTCAACAAGGAACAACACGCGCGGCTGGTCGCAGATTTTCAGTCCCATTGCGCCGATGACACAGATATTCTGCAAGCCATTTCGGACTGTTATGCAAAGTACAGTTACATACTGGACCCCCATGCAGCCTGTGCCTACCACGCCTCCATCCGCCTGCCCCAAGACATGCCGGCCATCTGTCTGGTCACGGCCCATCCGGCCAAGTTTCCCGAAGTCTTCCAGGCCCTCCGTCAGTCAAAAACGACAGCCTTACGGCCGGAACCGGAGCACCCCGCCGGCCTGGACTTTTCCGCTGCGGAAGAACACTACAGCGTAATCGAACACGACACGGAGACTTTGTTGCAATACTTGCAGCAGAATGTCTGGTCCTAGCCAGCCAAGTTCCCGATTCGACCCCGACAGATTGGGCAGATTGGACAGAGCTGTACAAACCGCTCCCGTTCCGACTTGCAAAGACTTTGAATGAATGTACAATTATGGGTATGGTAACTGCGTGTAGGCCAATTGAAACGGCATTCACCATGAGTAAATGGAAACAATAATGAAAGCAAAAGAAAAACGATTTCTACACTTTTTGGAAGGTTCGGATAAACATTTTGTAATCCCGGTATATCAAAGAAATTATGATTGGAAAAAAGAACACTGTATCCAATTATATAATGATCTGATAGAGGTTTCAAAGAATGACAGAACGCACTTTTTGGGTTCAATCGTTTCTATTTATCATGATGATGGTGACGATCGAGAATATTTAATTATTGATGGCCAGCAGAGGCTTACGACTATCTCGTTACTTCTATTAGCGATTTATAAACTTATCGATGAAAACAAAGTAGTTAGTGAAATTAGTAAAGAGCAGATCCGTGATGAGTATTTGATCAATAAATACTCCAAGAACGATAAAAAAATTAGGTTAAAACCTGTAAAAAATGATAAAAATGCATTTTCTTCCTTATTTAAGGAAGAAGCCGATTATTTACGTGAATCAAACGTGACCCTTAATTTTTATTATTTCTATAATAAAATCCAAGAAAATGAGATTTCAATTGATGTCCTTTTTTCAGCAATTAAACAATTAGTTATCGTTGAAATTGAGTTAAAGAAAGGAGAGGATGACCCTCAATTAATTTTTGAGAGCCTCAATTCAACTGGTTTAGATTTAACCGAAGCTGATAAAGTACGAAATTTTGTTCTTATGAAAGAAACTTCTACAGTCCAGGAAGAATTTTATAATAATTATTGGAACAAAATAGAGCTAAATACTAACTATAATGTAAGTGATTATATTAGACACTATCTTACTATTAAAGAGAGAGTAATTCCTAATAAAGATAAAGTCTATCTCTATTTCAAAAATTATGTGACTGGCAATATATCCAGTAATAAAGATTTACTAAAAGATTTATTGAAATATTCATCTTATTACAAACGAATAATTGATGCAAAATGTACAGGCGGAGGTTTAGAGCTTGCCTTATCAAAGGTTAATCGACTGGAAAGTATTGTAACTTATCCTTTTATTATGGAGGCTTTTGATGATTGTTCAAATGGAATTATTAGAGAAGAAGACCTTGAAGTTATTATTAAGATTATAATTTCATTTGTCTTTAGAAGATTAATTTGTGAAATACCTCCCAATGCATTAAATAAAATCTTTATGGTTTTAGGACGTAGAATCAAGAAATATTCGGACTATAAGGATAACTATGTAGAGATTTTTAAAAGAGTAATTACTTTAAAAAAATCTTATCAGCGATTCCCTGATGATGATGAATTTTCTTCAAAAATCTTAATCAAGGATATTTATAATTTTAAAAATAAGAACAGATTATTTTTATTAGAGCAATTAGAGAATTTTGAAAACAAAGAAAGGGTTGATGTAGAAAATCTTGTATCTACAAATGAATTGACTGTTGAGCATATTATGCCGCAGACTCTAAGCCCGGCATGGCGAGAAAGTTTAGGAGAAAAGCATGCTGAGATAAAAGAACGGTATTTAAATACAATTGGGAATATAACACTAACCGGATATAACTCTGAAATGAGTAATAAAGTATTTAGTGAAAAGCGTGATATGAATAAAGGTTTTAAGGAAAGTCGTCTATTTCTCAATAATATGCTGTCAACACTTAGTAAATGGGATGAATCAACTATAAAACAAAGAGCCAATAATCTAAAGGATAAAGCACTATTAATATGGAAGTACCCGGAAAGTAACTACAAGTTAGTGGATGATAATACCAGATTATTTACTCTTGATGATGATGATAAAATCTTTACAGGGGAGAGAATTATTTCATTCAAATTAATGGAAAATCGGGAAATAGAAGTAGATAGCTGGAAGGAATTTTATAAAAAAATTTCCCTATTATTATATGAACTTGACCCAATAAAATTTCGTGAAATAGCAAAGAAAAATGACTATATATACACAGGTACGATATTGAAGGGTGCCAGTAAAATAGATGATTTTTACCTCTCTTCCTCTTTCAATGTTGAAACCTTTCTTTCGAGATTAAGAGTGTTTGTTCAAGGGATTGGTTTGAATCTGGACGAAGTAAGTTTTATTATTGAAGAGAAACAGGATGTCCACGACAGTACATAAAAATAGGGTTTGGACAAGTTTAGATTATTTATAGAGGATCTAAATCCTGTCTGGGAAATGAAAAATAGGTACCGTTGGCCTCCCCCATTTCCGAAACAAAATTTCGCCGGGTTTTATTCTGTTTAGTGTGCCGGAACTTCCACACAATACTAAATATAGAGGTGTTATGTGTGAAAATTCTCTATAGTTTTATCCGGACTCCAAGCAAATATTTAGGGGACGATTGCGAGACCCACAGAAAAAAACCCTTGGCATAATACAAAAAGCCGTTATAGTAGTGGATTCATTTTTTTGGTGTATTGCAGGAGTGCTTTTTAAAAGAACCCCTAAACGCAGAGTGATCTGTAGAAGTACTCCAAGATACACACAAATCATCATTATTTCAGGAGAGTTCATATGAGTGACATTTCACGAAAAGCGGCAAACAACATCCGCATTCTCAGTGCGGCTATGGTAGAAAAAGCGAAGTCCGGACACCCGGGCGGAGCAATGGGCGGAGCAGAATTTATCAATATTCTGTACTCTGAATTTCTGCGCTTTGACCCCGATCACTTGGAATGGCACAACCGAGACCGCTTTTTCCTCGACCCGGGGCACATGTCTCCGATGCTTTACTCCCAGATGGCCTTAGTAGGAGCCTTTGAGATTGCCGAACTGCAACAATTTCGTCAGTGGGACAGCCCAACCCCCGGTCACCCGGAGAAAGATTTTTCCCGAGGCATTGAAAATACTTCCGGGCCCTTGGGCCAAGGCCACACATTCGCTATCGGTGCGGCTATCACCGAAAAATTTCTGAAAGCCCGCTTTGGCGATTGGATGCAGCACAATATCTATACCTTCATCTCAGACGGCGGCATCCAGGAAGAAATATCTCAGGGTGCCGGGCGCATTGCCGGGCACTTGGGGCTCGATAACCTGATCATGTTCTACGATTCCAACGACATCCAGCTATCCTCCCCCACCAGCGTAGTGAGCAGCGAAAACACCGCTGCCAAGTACCGCGCCTGGAACTGGAACGTAATTGAAATCAAGGGTAATGACCCGGATCAGATCCGCAAAGCTTTGAAAGACGCACAGACAGAGAAGCAACGACCAACCCTGATCATCGGTAAAACCATTATGGGCGAAGGAGCCCGCGATGCGGACGGCAACCCCTTTGAAGGCCGCCACACTACCCACGGTCAACCCCTGTCTAAGGCCGGAGCCTCATTGGAAAAAACCATTGAGAACCTTGGTGGCGACCCGTCTAACCCCTTCCAAATCTTTGCCGATGTGAAGGCTTACTATGCCGAATGTCTGGACAAAAAACGGGCCGAGGTCAAAAAATTACGGGATGCAGAGCAGGCTTGGCGCAAAGCCAACGCCGCTCAGGCCGCCAAATGGGACCGGTTCTTTGAACGCAAGCTCCCCGCCGACTTGGACTTTGCCCGGATTCCGGTAAAAGAAAATGTGGCGACCCGAACGGCCTCCGGAAGCACACTGGGCGAGCTGGCCAAGAAAGTCGAAAACATGATTGTGGCTTCTGCCGACTTGTCTGACAGCGATAAAACCGAAGGTTTTCTCAAAAATACCAAAGCCTTCGTCAAAGGAGACTTTTCCGGGGCCTTCCTGCAAGCAGGTGTCTCTGAATTGACCATGGCGGCACTTGCCGCCGGTATGGCCCTGCACGGCGGCGTAGTTCCGGCCTGTGGTACCTTCTTCGTATTCTCGGACTACATCAAACCGGTGCTTCGCACCTGTGCTCTGATGGAGCTGCAAGTGATCTTTATCTGGACACACGATGCTTTCCGTGTCGGTGAGGACGGCCCAACGCACCAGCCGGTTGAACACGAGGCTCAACTGCGCCTGATGGAACATTTGCAGAATCACCACCATAGGAACTCCGTTTTGGTACTGCGCCCGGCAGACGCACACGAGGCAGTCGTGGCCTGGAAGATGGCAATGGAGAACCGGGACACCCCGACCGCTCTCGTCTTTTCACGCCAGGATATTCAAAGCCTTCCGGCTGATTCCGGCCGCTATCAGGAGGCCCTCACAGCAGAAAAAGGTGCCTACGTTGTAGTTAAAGAAGCCTCTCCCGACGTGGTACTGTTGGCTTCCGGTTCCGAAGTGGCCACTTTAGTGGCCGGAGCCAAATTGCTCTCCGAAGACGGCATCAAGGCCCGAGTAGTCTCTGTCCCGTCCGAAGGCTTGTTTCGCGTACAGAATGAGACCTACAAAACCAACGTCCTGCCTCCGGGTGTAAAACGTTTTGGACTGACGGCGGGTCTTCCCGTAACGCTCCAAGGTTTGGTCGGCGAAAACGGCAAGGTCTGGGGTCTCCCCAGTTTCGGTTTCTCCGCTCCCGCTGGGATCTTGGATGAAAAACTGGGCTACACCGCCGCAAACGTACGCAAGGAAGTAAAGGGTCTGCTGGGTAAATAGAGCCGGGTAAACAGAAACCGATTCCGGAGTATTAACACTCTGCCCGAAAAATTTCTTGGGAGGAGGCCCACTTTTTTGTGGGCCTCCTCCCAATTTGTATTGATATAATGCCGGTGATGACAGCCGGAAATAATTAAAGCAAAAACACCGGATCCCATTCCAAACTCAGCCCAATTTTAACCACCGGACACTTTGGGGCTGATGGTTTTGCCGTAAGGCGGGAGAGTAGGTCGTTGCCGACTTTTTTTTGTACTTTGGATATTGTGCGAGTGAAGAAATCAATTTAGGATGCAGTCCCTCAGTAATTGTGTTGATTCAGAAAAGGAATATAAGCAGGAGGCATTATTTATTGTCTTACATATCTTTATTCTTTTTCTCTATAGAAATGGAGGTTTTTATGACTGAAGAGAACTCGGTATTTGATGGAGGCCTATTTCAGTTTTTGGGATGGAGTATACTAGGAGCTCTAGTTACATTATTGACTTTAGGTATTTGTTATCCTTGGGCTTTATGTATGGTTTATGGCTGGAAAATTAACCATACTATTATAAATGGAAAACGTTTGAAGTTTGTGGGTAGTGCGGTTGGGCTCTTTGGTAATTGGATAAAATGGTTTTTCTTATGTCTAATTACATTAGGTATTTATTCTTTCTGGTTATTTATTTTCTTAGAAAAATGGAAGGTCAAAAATACTATATTTATGTAGAAATATGCAATATTTTGAAAGTTATGAAGAAAAAAGAAGGAGAGGAGAGGAGGAGGTTGTCAGTTCTTCTTTTGTCCAATCTCTGCCGGGAAATTGGGCTACCGGAGATTCGACAAATTTTTGCATCCGGCCGGGCTCTTCTTATCAATTCCCTGTAGGAGAAAGACTTCGTTCTATGTAGCGTCCCGCCCAGTCGCCCTCCCAGTCTTCGACTTCGGAGTGTCGTACGACACGGATCAATTTTTTCACTGCCGCACTGTCCGGCAGACCCAACAACATATTGTGCGGCTCGAAGCCTAACCGGGCCTTAAAGTCTCCGATGGTGTTCATCGTCAAATAATTCAGACAGCTACCGGGATAATCCTCGGACAACAGTATGGCTACTTGGGCAAACAACTGGTTCATAATACCATAGGTCAGGTGTTTGCTGTGGCCCAACACTTTGTCGATACGAAAAACATTGCCAAAGCGGTAAAAACCGGCATAAGCAACCAGCTCCCCGCTCCCCTCGTGAAAACTGCCGAAGGAATGATATTCGATACCCAGCTTGTACAGCGGTTCGCTGCGCTTAACCGGATAAGCCAGATAGGCTGCGCTCATGGCGCGGCCTTGGCGTTCCCTTTTGGAAGTATTGACGGTAAAGATGTCATCCAAATGTTCATCGTAGCTGATGGGCCGGACACTGTAGCCAATTTTTTCAGCCTTGCGCAACATATTCCGACCCTTGGGGCCAATACGTTTGTGCAAAAATACCTCTGTCGCCTCCGGCCCGTCTGACAAAGGCAGGACAGCCATATTACTTAGGCGTAAATACACCAAAAAATCATTTTTTTTAAGGAGATTCCGCTGTTCCGGAGGAAAATAATGTCGTAACTGCCACGCTTTTATAAAGTGACCATGAAATACACGGTAGCCATAGCCCAAGTAGTAACGGGCAAAGGCACTGCGGTGTGTGTCTCCAAGATCGCAATTCCGGAGGAAATCATTAAGCAGCAAGGATTGACCACGCCCTTGCTGTACGGTCTGACGCTGACCTTTATACTGTTGCAGCATTCGGAGCAGGGGTGATGGCAAAAACTTTTTGATGGGGTTTGGCATGGTCTTTATTCCTCCCTGAGACTCGGCAGCTCAGCTCCAAAGCCCATATACGGGCCAAATGCCGGAACCGGAATAGTCCGGATCTGTTGGGGCAATATTGTAATCTCTGTAACCTCTGTTTTCAAGCGGAGGACAGAAAGGTGGTACATCTACCTGTTTTTCATAAATCCTGCAACCCGGACCCGCTCCAACTTCCCCGGACCAATGTGCATGCTTACAAACAGGACTTTCCTATGGAATATATAAATTCAGGGAAATATTAGATATTGGGGGATAAATAACCCCGGCAGAAAAGTATATCCTTCTTACCGGATCTGCACCGGACCTACGCACGTCCTTGTAAATTATCCCCGTTCCGGTATACTCAAGCTGCAACATATCGGGTCTGTTGACAAATGCCCCATTATTTCTCATGTGTGCGTTCTTGTGTGTGTTCTTGCCCTCTTTTCACTGTCGATAAAAAATTCCGACTTCCGGCGAAATTTGTAAGTACCGTTCTGCTCCGTTGTACTTATTTATCCGTTGGCACAGATCGGTAAAAGCAGCTTGGCAGGAAGGCAGAAACGCATTTTTTGACAGGCCCATATTAGCGATACAATGCGGTATTCCGGCTTCGGGGTCATTCAAAAACAGGCTTTCGATTTGCGGGAATATTTGTGGAGGTCCGAATGGATAAAGATACCAAAGCGAAAATTGTCGCTGAACACGGCAAAAGTACCCAAGATACCGGGTCAACCGAAGTCCAAGTGGCTCTGTTAACCTATCGTATCAACGAATTGCAGGAACACTTTGCCAAACATAAGAAAGACCACGCCTCCCGGCGTGGCTTGCTAAAGATGGTCGGTGACCGTCGTCGCCTGTTGCGTTATCTGGAACGTAACAACCTTGAAGGCTACCGCATGCTGATTCAAAAACTCGGTCTGCGTCGCTAGTTTGATCTCTGGTATTAAAGGGAAGAGCCGATACCATCGGTTCTTCCCTTTTTTATTTGCCTTGCCCATAAATCCTTATTTATTATTTATTTACCCATTTATTTATTACCCGACCCATATACCAATCAACCACGGAAGAAACACAAGGCCCAAAAGCTTGATGAAACAGCCCTGTCTCCGGTATTCGCCAATACTCACGCCCGCAACATCGTTATGCTGTCGTCATGACCATCCGGATTCTGGCCGTGGGCAAACTGGCTAAAAGCTATCTGAGAGAAGGCGTGGAAGACTACAGTGGACGCATTCGCAGACACTGCAAGTTTGAAATTCTCGAAGTGCCGGAACAAGACGGCAAGTGCAACGAGCCGTACCTGAGAGAAGACAGATTACTGTTTGACAAGATCGACAAACCAGCCTGGCAAAACGGCTACTGTATCGCGCTCAGTCCCACATGCCAAGAAAGGCAGCTCTACAGTTCAGAAAAGCTGGCCGCCCGATTGGCGGCCCTGCAAAGCCAAGGGCACTCCTCTTTTTGCTTCATAATCGGCGGCACAAACGGGCTGGGTCCTGCGGTCTTAGAGCGCGCGGACCTACAGCTTTCCTTTTCACCGCTGACTTTTCCACACCAACTATTCCGGCTCATGCTCTGCGAGCAGATTTACCGCTGCCTAAAAATCAATAGCGGCCAGACCTATCATAAATGAGATACGGCCCGGGATACGCCCGGCCCGAGTTCTCTTTACTTCTCTCGTCCTTCAAGTGCTCGTCTTTTAGACTCTTGGGCGATTCCCCCCTCTGCCTTTAGACTGCGAACTTGGGCACTCAGTTCTTTCAGTTCCCGGCTAAAATGCCGTAACTCCGAAGTCTCGCTGCCTTTGACCATGCTGCGCACCAGCAAAAACATCAACAGGGGGAATACCACGAAATAGAGGGTGGAGAGCACCAAACTATTAAAAATATAGTTGCGGATAATTTGTTGGCCCTCGGCCGACATCAAACGCAAAAAAGCTTGACGATAGGCCTGAGTGTAGTCCTTAAATTCTTTTAAATAGTCGAATACAATATCGCTCAGCCCGGCCGTCCCCTTACCTTGGGAACGGGCTAATTCTCTGCTTTCACGGATTGTTGTCTCCAGTAGCTCCCTGCGCTGCCGGGCTAACTGCCGCCGCCGGGCCTCCAGCTCCAGTTGTTCCGGGTCTTTACTCTGAAACCAGCCCCGGACCTTCTCACGCGCCGCAATATCCCGGTCAAGAATACCCATTTCTTCGGCCAACCCCTCGGCCAATTCGCGGTTTTGTTCGATTCGCGCCCCAAGCTCATTTTGCAGAAGCATCTCCTCGCCCTGTTTTTGTTCCAACTGTTCGCTCAGTTCGCGTACATCGGCAAACATGGCCGTCAGGGCCAAGTACTCGGGTTCGATAAACGCCTTCTCATAATAGCGGTAAAAGGCAGAGCTCAACAGGATATATAGGGGCAGCACAACGGCCAAAAACAGAGCACAGCGAAACAGTGTCCTCAACAGAGGCCGGCGGAGAAAATGTACTGTTGAACGATACGCCCCGGACTGTGGCCACAGCCGAGCACAAAGGAAAACCAACAGGTACAGCAGAACCAGGACTATTGAAAGGCCGGGAATGAAACCAAGAGAAGTATAGAGCCCCAGAATTTGATTCAGAACATAGGAAAACAAGGACAAACGCCAGAGGATGTCAATCAGTTCCTCGATGGGTTCCGCGTAACCGATCACGGCACTGAGGACGGGAATGCTCTTTCCTGCCTCGATCCCGCCCTTAATCAGGCTCAGAGTTCCGAAAGTTTTGAGCGAATCTGCCGAGCGTTCCACGGTGAAATCTATGCTCTGTTCCCGCATTCGGGGATGTAGGAACAACGTATATGCCAAGCAGACCACGAAGGACAAAACCAATGGTACTACGGCCTTCCGGAATTTGGGATACATCGGGGAACTTCCTCAAAATTTGTATACAATCGACCGCAAATTAGAAATCGGGAACCCGGCGAGTCCACAGAACCGAAGAATCAAAGGACCAAAATACCAAAAGAGTCAAGCGAACCAAGCAAGCGAGCGAGCGAAATAATATTGCATCCCAAGTCCGGATTCAAGAAGTGGAACAGCGGAACGGCGTACTGTTCCTGATTATTCCGATGTGGCGGTGAAGTCGCCATAGCCGGGGAAGGTGGGCAGCAGTTTCTTCTCTGCTCCCGGCAGGTAGAGCAGGTAGGTCGGCAAGGAGGCTCGCCCCAGTTCATTTAGCTCCGCCGCCAACAGAGAGTCCGGCTTGGTTAAGTCTGCTTTCAGGTATAGGATCCGCTGTCTTCCCAGCCATTTGCGAAAACGTGCCGTGTGCAGCAAGCGAGCTTGGTTCAATTTGCAGGTCACACACCAAGCCGCCGTGTACTCAATGAATACACCATAACCCTTCTTCCTCCACTTTTCCAGGGCAGCGCGCTCTGCCGCGCTGCCCGTATAAGACAAAAATGTGGGAGACGAAAATTCGAGGGGCACACTATCGCCCGACCCGCCGGAAGAATCCGACACGGACAATACGGACAGCAAGGGCACGGCACCCACGGTACCTTCAGAGGCCTCCCTTTCCAAACCGGAGACAGTCTTCCCGCCGGCGGCATTATCACGCTTACCCTCCGCCACGAAAGAGAGGGCCGATTGCACGCTGAACGTCAGGCAAAATAGGAGGCTGATTACATATGCTGTGGTCAAGCCCTTGTATTCGGTCCATTTTCCGGAGCATCTCCGGCTCTGTAATTGCCCCCAGAGCCAAGCTGTCCACCCGACAGACAGCAGGGACCAAAGAACACGAGCCGCCTGCCCCACACCGACCAAGTGCTGCAATACCAAATAGAAATACAGCACAGCTCCCAGCATCACAAAGCCCAAAATCGATTCGACAAAGGGCATACGCTGCTGCAAAGTCTCTACCACTCGACCAAACCGGGCTCCACCGCTACCGCGCAGCAACGCCATAGCCAACAGAGCGTAAGGCAGCCAAAGGCCCAGTCCAATAACCAGCAGGCCGACGACACTGATGAGCACAGAACTGTGCAACAGAAGTAAGCCGAATATCGGGCCCAACAGAGGTGCCGAGCATGGTGTGCCGATTACCACAATCAGAAACCCCTGGCCAATGTCACGCAAGGCCTCACTGCTATTGTTCTTTGGCCATAACCTCGACCAAAACTTTGGCACGTTCGATTTTCGCTTTAGGTTGAGCTGCGGTGCGCGAAAGTGAAAAATACCCAACATGCTCAGAGCCATGACGAACAACAACAACAGAATGCCGTAAACCGGCAAAGGCTGCTGCAATTGGGAGCCCCACAACACACCAGACCCCGTTTGGCCCGCAGAAATCGGAGGACGAAGGGAATGAATGGCCGACAAGGCCAAACCCGGAACGACAAAACTCAATTCAATACCCAGCAAAGTATATAGCAGGCTGTTGCGAATCTTAGGGTACATCCTGCCGGCAGAAATACCGGAAGAATTGGGCAAAGGAGGTGCTGTTTCCCGACCATTCGGAGCATCCGGCAAATAACGCAGGAGTCTTTGCAATTTTAGGGAGAAAATGGGGAAGATGCAGGGCATCAGATTCAGCATCATGCCCCCCAGCAGACTGAGCAGCAAAATCCCTGGCCAGAACCATGGAGACCTCTTTTCGGTAGTTGGGGGGGGCTTGTTTTCCGAAAAAGCGGCTTCCCATCTTTTCGTGCCAACGTACTCCGGGACAGGGAGACGGAAACGCAAAGAAGACGGCAGGAAACAATTCCCCCGCTCATCACACAACTGATATTCCAGCAGAAATTCCTGCTCCGTACCCGCCAATTTCGCCGCTTGCGGGCCGGGAGACAGTTTCTGACGCAGCTCCGGACGGCCGGTATAGTAGCGGGTACCCTGGACCTCACCGGACACCGGGGGGAAATCGTCCTCGCCAAGCGGGACCAAGCCCAATTCCACTACCTCGGAACGAATGGCCAGCAGGTCGCGATTTAGGTGATAGCCCTCGGGAATGGTAATGCTTGTGATGAGGAACAACCCAGCCGGCCGGCCCTCCGAAACCTGCCAAACGGCCGAGACCTGAGGGACGGCGGATGCCGGGCCGTCAGGCCAAAGACGTATGCGGTCCGGTTCCGCAACTTGCTGCCCGACACCCTCGGCCGGCTTCTCCTGAGTATCCTGCGCTCCCAAATGTGGCCAAGACAACAGGCAGACGCAGAACCAGACAACAGACAGACAAGGTCCATAACGATGCTTATATTTACGCTTATGCTTATGCTTATAGCGTCTGGCTTGTGTGCCCTCTGAAACGCTCTTAGCTTCGCAACCCGGCTCTGTCACCGTTTCCGCCAATCAGGTGAAGATTCAGATCCACCTAACGATACACTATGCTATAGGACTTTTCCCGGTTCAACAGGGCAAAATCCAGCAGACTCAGACGGAATTCCACGATATTCTTACCCTTCTTTGTTCCCCCCTTTTGGGAAACAATTCGGCCCGGCACCTGTATCAGAATCACCGCCTCAGCCTCGGGCAGATTGTTGCGTGCCTCTTTGCCAAAACTATATTCTATCATGTCTAAATAGTCACTGCGGCTCATGCCCTCGGTCGTGGCCGGGCCGTAAAGCTGTAACAAAGCATTGTCACGCATCGCCGGGAAACGACGTTCCAACTCCCGATAGGTCTCCCGATTGATCGTAATGGAAAGCCCGGTACCACCATTCGATTCCTTGTTCCATTCCAGAAAGTCTTTCGCGGCCACACGGCTCTTTCGCTCAAAATTCCGAAAACGAAAATCAATCCGGTAGGCACCTTTCTTTGCCGATTTGACCTCTACGTCGCTGATGTCTTTGGTGCGGCGCAGACCCTGGGCCATCTTGTCCGGTTTCAACAGGTCTTCTCCGCCGGGGATACCTGCCTCCAAAATATCAATACTGTCCAAGATATAGGGCGGAAGCTCCAAGCTTAGAGTCATACGGCCCCGGCCTTCTCCTTCCAGCACAATTTTGTTCTGCAAATTGCAGGAAAATAAGCCCAGGGACATGACAACCAAGCCGAAAAACAGCGGCCGGCGGACAAACCCCGGAAACCCTGAAGAACAGGAGAAACATTGTTGTCGTTGCACGAATTACTCCTTATCGGTGCTCCCGTCCGCGAAGGGGCACACACCCATACCCAAAAGTCGGGGGACACCCGACACCGAAACGGGGGCTCTTGTTGTGCGGAAGCATTGAACCCATTGTTGAAACTATTGTAGAAAAATTTTGTGAATAGTGTATGAGAACCTACAAATATTTTTGGGCCCACTGCCGCAATATCTTCAGGGCCGCAGCAGGCCGGGTCTGCTCCAATCCGACACCGTCCCTCGCCAATTCTTTCAGCTCGTCAAACAATAAATCTGCCTCGCTGAATAGCAGACTGGAGTCACGGGCCTTTTGGGAACGCGAGAATAACTCTGTCGACTGATTCAGGCTATCCTTAGGGGCAAGCTTTCCAACCGCCTGCCCTCCGGCCACAGCGAATTGTTTCTCCTCCGATTCTGTCTTTGGCACTTCGGAGACCGGGGTTCCCGAGTTTGAAACTTCCGGCTCGGCCACCTCCCCACACGACAATTCGGCCTTCATCTCGTACAACTCTTCGGCCTGACTCTGCTGCCAACCGGGGAATTTATCGGAGAGGGAAAGTTTCCGGTCAGGCTCCAGGGGACTCTGTCCTCCCAATATCTCTTCTGCCCGCTCGGTTACCTCGGAGGGGATCCCCGCCAGTGCAGCAACATGTATACCATAGGAACTGGCGATGGAACCTTCCCGGACATGCTTGAGAAAACGGATCTGTTCACCGCTCTCATCCACATCCAGACACAGCAACTTCAGATGCCGTTCACAAAGTTTGGTCAGTTCGTGGTAGTGCGTCGCAAATAATGTCATGCACTGAATCTTGTGCAAAATATACTCACAAATACTCTGGGCAATGGCCTGCCCATCACGGGTGCTGGTGCCTCTCCCCACCTCGTCCATAATCACCAAACTGTGGGGGCCGGCTTCGTTGAGAATGCGGGCCGCCTCCTGCATTTCCACCATAAACGTCGACTCGCCGCGCGACAGGTTGTCGGAGGCCCCGACCCGGCAAAAGATTCGGTCAACAATCGGAATGCGGGCTCCCTTGGCCGGCACAAAACAGCCAATCTGTGCCATTAGTACGATCAAAGCATTTTGCCGCAAATACGTCGATTTCCCGGCCATGTTAGGCCCGGTAATCAGGGCGAAAAACTGTTCTTCACCCAGCTCCAGGTTGTTGGGCACAAAGCTTTCATCGCGCAGATAATACTCCACCACCGGGTGCCGTCCCTCTTCAATATGCAGAGAAGAGCCGGATTCCAGCAATTCCGGGCGCACATAGTTATAACGCAGGGAGATCTCAGCAAAATTAGCCAGCACATCCAGTTCGGACAGGGCATGAGCTAAGTCCAAGACCAAACCCAAGTACGGCAGGAGCTGCTGACGCAGCTCCTCAAACAGACGGCGTTCCAGTTGCATGATCTGCTCATCGGCACTGCTGAGCTTAGACTCCAGCAGAGCCAGCTCTTCGGTGCTGTAACGCTCTCCGCTCGTGACAAACTGACGACGAATAAAATGCTCCGGCAACTTTGCCTGAGCCGCCTGAGCCTTGGTAATCTCAAAGTAATAGCCTATAACTTTATTATATTTCAGCTTCAGCTTTACCGAGCCGACCAGGTCCTGCTCTCTGGCTACATAGTCGTCCAAAATTTTGCGGCGGTCGCTCAGCAGCGAACGCAACTCGTCCAGCTCTGCCGAGTAGCCATCGGCAATCATACCGCCCTCATGCAACACCACCGGAGGGTTATCCACAACCCCTCGCTGTAGTAACTGAGACAATTCTGCCAAACGGGTTCGGCCGGCTCCCCCAAGTCGATCAACGGGCTGATCAACGGATTCTTCAACGGGCTCTTCCCGGCTGGTATTGGAAAACGGCAGGTCTTGGATAAGCTGCTGCGCTGCCCGGGAACGGGCCGGAGCCTTGCGGATCTCTCCGGCTTGGTCCAACTCCCCCGGTCTGCCTTTCGGACTTTCTCCATGATCATGCTTGCAAAGACTATGAAAAAGACCCCGGAAACGATCGTGGTCTTTGCTCTGATCGAGCCGACTTTGAATGTCTTCGTAAAGGGTCAGCGAGCGGCGCAAAGCCACCAAATCCCGTGCGTTAGTCTTCGCCGCAGCCACCCGACTCATAATTCGTTCCAAGTCACTGAGCTCTTTCAGGCTGTCGCGGATACCGCTACGCAGCGGGCCATCTTCCAGCAGGGCTTCGACTCTTTCATAACGCTGTGTCAGCAAGTCTCGTTGCAGCATCGGCTCGCGCAGCCAACGGTGGAGGCAGCGCGAGCCCATTGCACTCCGGCACTGATGCAATACGTGGAACAGCGTATAATCACGGCTGCCATTTTGCATGTTCTGAAAAATCTCCAGGTTACACAAAGCTGCTGAATCCAACTGCAACAGCTCTTTGCGCCGCAGCGGCAGCAAACGTCGAACATGAGTCAGTACACCGTCCTGTTTCCGGCTTTCCCGAAGGTATTCCAAAATCACCCAAGCTGCGCCGATAGCGGCACCGTTGGCCATGTCCAATTGGCTTTCGTCACTGAAGCCAAAGCCCTTTAGGCTCTGTACGCCAAAAAATTCACAGAGCTTGCGTTCGGCACCGTCCGGAGCAAAGCACCAAGCCGGTATCCGGTTGCACAGCAGTGCCTGCTTCCCCGACCCGGACCCCGAAAGCCGGGAAGAATGGCCGCTGCCCCGATTCCAAAATTCCTCGTTGAATTCATCGTGCAGCTCCTCCATTAACAACAATTCAAGCGGAGAGGCCAAGAGCATCTCGCGTTGCAGGACTTCGGCACGCAATTCTGTGCTCGGCGCGACAAAGCTGGCTGCGACAAACTCGCTCGTGGAATAGTCCAGCAAAGCCATGCCCAGAAATTGGCCCAATTTGCAGAAAGCCTGAAGGTAATTATTCGAACTGCGGTCCAGGAAATCGTCCTGCAACACCGTTCCGGGCGAAACAACTTCCACTACTTCGCGCTTTGTAAGGCCGCTCTCGCCTTTCCGGGGCAGTTCCGTCTGCTCACAAATAGCCACCCGCCGGCCAGACCGGAGCAGCCGCTTCATGTAACTTTGCAAAGCATGGTAAGGTATACCTGCCATTGGGACACCTTGGCGACTGGTCAGGGTAAGATTCAGCAACTGGCTGATTTCTTCCGCATCGCTGTAAAACATCTCGTAGAAATCACCCATGCGGAACAGCAATACAGAGTCCCGGTGCTGCTCCTTGATCTCTTTATATTGTCGCATCATGGGCGTGTCTTCTTTTACTGCTTCAGCCATAGCTCACCCCTGCACCAATTTCCGGTTTCATCTTTCATTTGTTTGTTTCCCGGGCCGGGACGTTTCCCAATTCAAAGTCCGCTCAATGTCCGGAGTCCCACAGCTGCCAATCACCCAAGCGTTGTACTTCGGGCTCCAGCTCAAAACCGGTGCGTTGCCGCACCTCTTCGCGGATACGGCAGCTCAACTGCCATATTTCACCGGCACTCGCCCGGCCGGCATTGATAATAATATTGCCATGCCAAGGGGCCAACTGAGCACCACCGTGACGCAGCCCCTTCAGCCCCAAGCCGTCAATAATCTGCCCCGTGGGGGCACCGAAAGCCCGGTCATTCTTGAAAAAGGAGCCCCCGCAAGGGGCGCGAAAGTGCCCTTTGACGATGCGATCCTCCAGAAAACTGTGCATTTCGCGCTCCAAGCCGCTTTGGCTCTGTTCCCGCAAACGCAGCTCCACCGCTACGATCAGGGCTCCGGCCAAGGCGTGGCCCGAATCCGGACGGAAATGGGAGTATTTGTAATGCCAATCACCCAGCCCCAGTTCCACCCAGCGCAGCTCACTTGGCCTGTAAAAACTCTCTGCTTTATCAGCTTGCTCAGCTTGGCCACCTTGGTCGGCATGCGCCTCCCGTGCCGGGGGAACCGATTGCCGGGGGATGCACAATACCCTGCGCACGATCTCCGACATCTCGCCCTCGTAACAACGGGCATTCATATAGACCGCACCACCCAAGCTGCCGGGCATGCCGTAAAAGTGATGCAGTCCGGCCGCACTCTGCCGAACACTGTAGCCAGATATCTGCGACATGTCCCAGCCGGCTTCGGCTTCCAACAAAAAATCCCGGCTATTCCAGCCGATGTCCTGCAAACCGCAGAGGCTCAACACCACGCCCCTGATTCCAATGTCTGAGACTAAGACGTTGGCTCCGCCCCCCAACACGATTAGAGGCAGCTCCAACTGTTCGCACAATTCCAAGGCGCGCAACAATTCCCTGCGGTGACGCGGCAACAATAACAGGTCGGCATTGCCACCTACGGCAAATGTGGTAAATGGGGCGAGCGAAATATCGGGAAATACCGGGTAGTCCGGGGTCTCCTGTCGCAGACATTGGTACAACTCTATAAATTTTTGTTTTTGCCGGGACACGGGCATCTTTTCCTACCAAGCCTTGCCATTCTTGCCAACGCAGAAAGACATCCTGTTCCCTGCCATCTCAATGGCCAAAACGGCCGAAATGGCTGAAGCGCAGGCGCAGTGCCCGGCGATGGCACGCAACACAGTATGTGTTCGGGAAATTAGGGGATATTCCCGGGTATTTTTGAATATTTTGGGGTATTTCTAAGGTACTCAAGCTTTTTGCGGCCTGCTTCCCCTCCGTTTCGCCGGCACTGCCGGACGAAATCAATCTATTTGCTTAGATATCAAGAGATACAAATGCATCGTCGCAAAATTGTCGCAGAAAAGGATCTGTCTTCTTACCGGATTTGCACCGACCGACCGGTCTTCGCCGCCCGGCTCGGTACAAACCCCGGAACTATGCCGAAAGAAACTCTCCCAAAAAACTCCCCGCCGCTGCAAAGATATTCATTGTTTACAGCGGAGGCAAGATTGGAAACAGATTCCTAATTCCTAACGACCGTAACTCTGTTTGCGAGCTTCAATACGATCTTTACGCATTTGCTTGCGGATCAGGGCTTTACGCTTACGGCTGCGAACCAGTGAGGGTTTTTCAAAGTATTCGCGGCGACGCCATTCACGAATAATACCTTCTTTTTCGATCAGGCGTTTGAAGCGTTTGATCGCTTTTTCCAATGGCTCATCATTGCCAACTTTTACCAGTGCGATATTCATCACCCCCTTTTTTCAAGGATACTTATTTTCGTAACATGGTATTGTCTGCCCGGCGGGTCGGCCCGGCCGCACCCAAAACATTTTGCACCCTAACTACAGGACAGAAAAAACACTTGCAGTGCCCGCAGACTGCGCTGAATGGCACCTTTCCACAAGACAGGAGCCTGACTCCTGACACTTGGCTCCAAACACAAAAGATGCGGACAAAGGTGGCGGGACCAACTAATTCGCCGCTATCATAGAAATAATCCGGTTCGTGTCAATTAACGGTTCATTGAAATACAGGCTCGGGTCCACTCGTCTGGCAGAAACCCAAAGTTCGGTATGTACGTGGTTACCTGTGGCAAAACCGGTTCGGCCCACTTCCCCGATCAGATCGCCCCTTTTGACGGAGGAACCCTCCGTCACACTTATGACACTCATGTGCTGGTATTTCAGGAATATCCCCGGCAGTACCGCTATCATCACCGTTTTGCCGGTGACAATCCGATCTTTGGCCATCACCACCAGCCCATCGCCCGAAGCCAGAATGTGGATGCCTTGTGCAGCCGCGATATCATAACCTTTGTGCACGCTGTTGACGGTCTTGCCCCCCGGGTAGACGTACTTCCGTACGTAGCCGTAGGCCGACGAAGTCCGGCCTTGGCCATCCTCCAGCGGGCGCAGCAGGGCACCATTATAAAACAGATATTCCGGGTTGTCATTCTTGAGAATGGCCCACAACTCGTTGGATTGCGTGCGCTGCCTGGCAATCAGGTCCGGATCCTTGGGGTTGAGGACGCTATTCATTTTGGCACTGACTTTAATGGTTTCACCGGGAAATTCATGTTTCCGGATATAGATGGGACGCTCCAATAACTGACTGCGCGATTTCTTTTTAGCGATGGTTGCGCGCAGTATGTAGTTTCCCGACTCTTGGGTCGAAGTGATACCCAAGAGCCCTACGGTGACCCAATCCTTCATCCGGCCATCCAATTTTTTGACCAAGGTGCCACGCTCATAGTTCAACAGGAAACCGCGGCTCCGGGCCACGACCTTCCCCTGAGAGTTGAGCAGGGTAAACTCCACACTGTCCGAATTGCGCACCGGATAGATAAAAGATTGCAGTATCCGGCCCTGCCCTACGCGGTCCGGAGCGTACAGTTTTTGCGCCGATAACTGTGCCGATAGGCACCATGCCAACAACAGTAGACCCAAAACGGGCAGGCATTTCCCCTGACGGAAACGTTGACCAAAACCTCGACCGAGACTTTGCCGCACCCAAGGTTTCCCGGCTTCCCGCTCCGCTGTTTCTGCCCTGCGGGCGCAGCCCGGGACGCAAGCCCCTCTCTTCATTCTGACAGCCCTCCAGCTCTCTGTTTCCGGCCCAATTCTCTTACTCCAAACAGCAGGCATACGCAGGCACACGGGAAAATTAGGTCGTGCCATTTATCTGTTTACACCTGTCCCTATGCTCTTATGCTTATGCGCTTAGGCGGCACCATCGGCAACATGACGCCGGATATCGATGATTTCCAGTTGGAACCTCATCTGTCCCTGATAGTAATTTGCCTGAATGTGATAAAGGATATCGACTATATCCCCTTTTGTAAAATCTTTTAGATATCTTTCCGCAGAACGCCAAAAAACGGCATTCAAGCCCTTGCCTTCCGTATTATCGCTGTTACCCGGACGCAGGATCAGGCGCAGGTGCCCCGCATCGTCGGCACCAATGGGTTGAACATCCTCGAGCAACAGGTTCCGGCTCAGCAGCAGCAATTCGGGCCACTCCATGCCGTAGGGCGAGAGCGGGGTCCAGAGCCGTTCCAATAAGCTTTGATTGAGTATTTCCAGCGGGATCTCCGCATCAATGATATGCCCGGGCTCGGCTGCCCCCTCGGCTCCCGCAATCTGATTGGCCTGCCCGGCTTTCGGCAGGGGCAGGAGGGAAAGAAAGGCCTGCCACAAATCTTTTTGTTTTTCCGCGCTGACAGAAAAACCGCCGGCGGCTTGGTGGCCGCCGTAGTTGCGGAACCAATCGGCCAGCGGGTCCAGCAGGGAGAGCACTGAAGGGTCTCCGCTTGAGCGCAGCGAGCCGGACCAAAAACAACTTTCTTCCCCTTCCTCCCCTTCTTCCGTTTTTTCCGTTTTTTCTACTGGGTTCCGGACGGTGACGACACAGGGAACACCTCCGTATTGCCGGCTCAGCCGCCCGGCGATTAGGCCGGTAATGCCGCGCAACAACTCCGGTATTGCAACATAGACCAGTTGACCCTGGGATTCTTCAAAGCTTTTGCGGGCCGGCTCCTGGGCCAAGGCCAGAAATTTTTCACTCTGTTCGCGGCGTTCCTGGTTCAGCTCCATCAATTGCCGGGCCAGTACCCGGCGTTCATCACTACTATCTGCGGTCAGCAGGCTGGTGACCAAGCCGGTATTGCCCATGCGACCGGCGGCGTTGAGTACCGGAATGACCTTCCAGGACAGCTCTCTGGCACTGAGTTCCTGGCCGAGCAGCCCCAGTTCCAACAACAGTTCTCGCAGGCCGGGCCTCGGGTCGCGGCTAATTTTGCGCAGTCCCAGTTCTACGATGATGCGGTTCTCATTTTGCAAGGGCATCATGTCAGCAATACAGGCCATAGCCATCAAATCCAGACTTTGAGCAAGTATTTTTTGCGGCAGTTCCAACTGCCGGCTCAACATGGAGATCAGCAGTTCCACTTGGCTGTCAAAAAAATCCAGCTTGCGGTAGCGGGCCAAACGGCTCAGAGCGAGCAGTTCCCGGCGCAGCTGCCCGGCATTGGCCAAGGCTCCCGATCGGCGCAGCCGTTCGGCCAGGCCGGGGGACCGGCGCAGCAATTCGTCACAAAGATTCAGCAAATAAATATCGCTGCTCCCGCCATAGATATCGGAGAGCGCGGCGCGTGTGGCCAAGGCTGTGAAACTGCACAGCACTTCATTCTGAAGGTAGTGGTACAGCCGTTCGGCATCTTCACGGCTCTTAATTTCCAATTCCAGGCGGCTCTGCACACAGAGGTTTTGCAACTTCGCGGCCCGCACCAACACTTTTGGCTCTGCTTCCTGGACTACGATGTCCAGCAAGCAGAGTCGACGACTTTCACCTTCCGATTGGCCCTGCTCCTTCATATAGGCCAAAGCCCAAAGAAACTTGCCGGAAACGCCGGCGGCACATATGCCGCTGAACGGATAGCGTGGCCCCTCTCCGTCCAAACTGTGCGGGTTGACCAAGGCATAGGCCAGGGGCCGTTCTTCTTTGGGGGTGTGGTGGTCCAGCACGATTACATCGATGCCCAACTCGCGGGCTGCGGCAATTTCTGTGTGGTTGGCACAGCCACAGTCGGCCGTCAAAATCAAAGTCACGCCCTGTTCAGCGGCTTCTTCGACCACACTGAGAACCAAACCATAGGCATCATCCGCCGTAGGGTTGCGAAATTGCAGGCACTCGCGCGCCGTGCCCAGCTCCAACAGACCGTGGTACAGTATGGCCGTGGAACTGACCCCATCGACATCCCGGTCTCCAAAGATCAGGATCTGTTCGCCTTCGTCAATGGCCGTAAGGGTCCGTTCGGCGGCATCGTCCATTTCATGCAGAAGGAAGGGGTTGTGAAGATAACGTTCGTTCTTTTCGAGATAATACAGGAGCTCTTCGGTATCCGTGCAACCCCTGCGGGCAAAAACCGAGCTGAGCAGGACATCCAACTCCAGAGCCTTGCTCAGATCGCGCACGGTGTTTTCTTCTAAATCTTCTTTGTGCCAAGTCATGCACCGGAGTGTAGCGAAAGTTTCTCTATCTTGACAATCAAATGAAAACCGCCCGAACTACAGTCTCCATTGCCGGAGTGGCCGTTGCAAAGGCGGAATCAATGCAGAATCAATGCAGAATCAACGCAGAATCAACCTGGAACCTTACTCTCAAGTGCTCATTTTGCCGTTTGTTCGTTTGCCTGTTGTTTTCAACTGTATCCGTTGCTTTCGGCGTGCCCTCTGCACGAGCCCCTGTCTTGCGCCTATTCGGGTTTGCCCCGGACCGCCCGTATGTCCCGGATTGTTTTGAGCCCTTTTTCATCCATGATCAGTTCAAATTCGCGAAGTATTTTTTGAATGGCGGCCGGCCCATTGTAAAAAAATGTCGTCAGCAACTGCACGAGGTCCGCACCGGCTTGGAGCCGAAGAAAAAGGTCTTGCCCCGTAAAAATTCCGCCACCGGCAATAATCGGAATCCGGCCCCGGGTAATAGAATAGGCTTTGGCGACAAGCTCGGTGTTGCTTGCGGCCAAGGGTCTTCCCGAGAGTCCGCCGACTTCTTTTTGGTGATGGCTCTTCAGCGAGTCCGGCCGGGCAACAGAGGTATTGGCAATGATCAGGCCAAGGTTTCGGCCACCGACATGTCTTTCCGTCAAAAAATGAACTATGTCCAGAAAGAGGGCCTCTTCCATATCGGGTGAAAGTTTAAATAACACCGGCGGGCAATCCGCAATGTCCTGTTCTATTTTTGCCAATAGCTTTTCTATAAAAGGCACATTTTGGAGATCTCTCAAGTCTTTCGTATTTGGAGATGATATGTTGATAACGTAGTAATCTGCGACAGTCCGGAATACGGTTATCCCCCGCAAATAGTCTTCTATGGGTTGCTCTACGCCTTTATTGACCCCGAGATTGAAACCTGTCAGAACCGTTTTCGGAGGATTCCGGCCCATGTTTTTCCGTACTTGTTGGGAACCAATGGAATTAAAGCCGAACCTATTTATTAAAGCTTCATCTTTTTCTAACCGGAAAAATCGTGGCTGCGGGTTGCCGCTTTGGGGCTCCGGGGTAATGGACCCAACCTCGACAAACGAGAATCCGACAGTGCCGAGTTTGTTATATATCGCACCTTGTTTATCAAAACCCGCCGCCAGCCCGATAGGGTGCGGTACAGTCTTACCCAAGAATGTTGTGGACAGTTCCGGCCGCGTTTGCGGTTTTCTGAAAAGGAACGCCGGTAAAAACTTATAGGCATTCACAACAGCGTGATAACTCTTTTCGCCCGGAAGGATGCGGAATAGGAAGGAAAGAAAGAGAGAAAGCATTACACAGGACTCCTAAGAGATGGACATCTCCACATAGTATTGGAGACGGGAAAAAGTCTCCAATTCCGGAATCTGCCCAACATACCGAATCTGTTTTTTGCTGTCATCCCTCAGATTGATGGGTTTAGACGGCGTTTAGATTCTCTGTACATCATCTAAATTTGTCTAAACCCTCTGTTTTTTAAGAGCAATTCGGCGGCGATTGCCGAGGTCAAAGACAAGGCCCGCCTCCAAGATATCGAGAGATATCGAGGATTTGTTGGAAAAAAAGGCGGGTGAGGCGGTATGTATCTGTTGCGCCGGAGGGGGCCGCATGTCCAACTTTTTCGCGGTGAGGTACGGACTTTTTAACCCCATTTCAAACCCATCTATTTATCTGCAATGAAACGAATAACATAAGTCTGTCCGTCCGGCCCGTCTTTTGTTTTGGCGTCACCTGCATCTATTGATATTTGGTTTCCTTCCTTATCAAAACGTTTATTAAAAGATTGAAATCCCCAAAGGACTTTGTGATATGTGTTAGCAACATTTTGGTAAATAAGTTCGGGTGTCAAAGTATAACCCGGGTTGGGCAGACAAGAAGTTTGATTACAGGCAACAACAAGTACATTCCCACCACTAGCAAGATGCCATCCGGTTTTTAACGGTTGAATGGAATTCATATAGACAGGAATCAACAAAACCTCTCCTTCTTTGCCATACACTTCATAGAGACCTCTTCCTTCAGCACCTTCTTCTGTCGTATAAGTTACCTCTGCCCCAAAAGGTAATACGTTCGGTGCAAAATTTAAACTGGTCCCTGTCTTTGTTGACGGAAATGCATTTGCCGGAGGAATCGCGACGGTGGTGAAAGGCAGTGTTTCAATTACACTGTTATCGCGAAAAATGTAGACCTTATAGGCCGTCTCCGGTTGTAAAAAGTCTGCTGCGCTCATGGCTCCAATATTGGTCTTTAGGTTGTCATTGGTGCCGTAGTGTTTGGCCGTAAAGATCCGTTTGGGGGTTCCGGCTACAATATTTCGAGTGAGTACGCTGACCTTATTCTCTATATCCGCCCAAACAGGAACAGGTTCATCGGCTAAACGCACAATGGCACTGACAGTTATATCTTCAACAGAGTTTACGGTCAGTTCCAGAGCCTGTATTCCTGTGAAAGATATGGTAAAAGTGTATTTCGGCGCGGGGGGTGCCGGGTCACCGGTGTCCGGCAGCGGGACACAGCCCGCTAAGCTTACACCAATAATAAGCAAAAAGAGCGCGGAAAAAAGATATAAAATATTTGAATAAAATGACTTAAATCTAGCTAATCGACTTAGAAGTAAATGCTTATTTTCTAAAGTAGTGTGATATTGGATATTGGATATTGGATATTGGATATTTTACTGTTTATACCAATATTTTTCAATATTCTATTTTGATTTTCCATGGGAGGACTCCTGTGAACAAAGGTAATTTCAAGCTGGTTGCAGGATAGACCGTATATTCATTTAGAGATTTTGACAAGGGGGGGCCTGACCAAGCCTTGGGAGACTCCAACAGCAGGCCCCGACCGAAGCAAACCAAAGACAAACCAACCGGGGCGGAATACGTAGCAGCGGGACAGAAGTAACGGAGAATAACCCTATTCCGTAACCAATACCGCTTTCTTATTGTCGTAAAATAGAAATCGGGCACGATCATCAGTTGATCCAAAAGCATGATCAATTATAAGCAACCTAAAATTTGCTGATTTGACTATTCCATCCCAAATAGTTACGCTTGTGCCCGGTCCTGAGGACGTGATATTATATAAATCATAAAATAACGTTGACGTGTCCGTAATCCCAAAAGGGCGCATATTTGGGGAGCCTTCCGGCAGGTCGTATGGTGCCAACACTCCGGGAGTCAAAGTATACGGACCTCCTCCTGTAAGAAAGTAATGAAATCTCACCGGAATGAGAAATTCTTCAGAAGCCTTGTATTCCATATTGGGAGAAGCACTGCCGGCAGAGACTTGATTATAGAAGCTGCTGTAGGTTCCCCGTGAGGCAGGAAAAGTGGCCGGGAAGTTTTCGGTCGTGAACTCCAGCTTTTCTATGACTGTGCCTGCCGTATCTGTTATCTCATAGAAATGGGCATAATAGCCGGTATTCGGGTGTAAAATCTCCGGTGCGGAATCAATGGCACTGACAAAACCTGTAGCTCCCCCATCAATAGAAACAACTATGCTTGTATTAAACTTAGCCGTGGTCATTTTATCCGTCATCGAAAGATAAACAGTTCTGGCTGTCCCGTCTGTTTTGGTTTTTCTGGTAGAGAACCCCGGCAGGTCTTTCACGTCAGTATAGGCCGGAGGCGTAGCGTCTCTGCTGACAATAACGCCGATTGTTCTGGCCCCTTGAGTGCCGTTGTCAAATTGTACCAACCCTTCCCGCATGGAGACCCAAGCCATGGAAGTGTTCAGATTTGCAGCCGCAGCGGGCGGTTGAGCCGCAGGCGGGTCACCGGTGTCCGTCAGCGGGACGCAGGCGGACAGAACCAAATAAATAAGCAGAATAGAAAAAAAACAGAAGACCGGAAAAGGTTTGGAAAACTTTGATTTATTGGGCAGTAAAAAAAGAAAAAGTGTTTGTATATATATTATAGAAATGGTATAGATATTGGATATTGGATATTGGATATTGGATATTGGATATTATACTGTTTATTCCGTCAGTGGTCAACAGTTCTTTTTGACATTTCATAGGAAAAATCCTCCAAGATTTTGTGACTTTGGCCTATTGTATATTCATTCAGGATCTTTGACAAGGGGAAGGTTCCAAAGGCTGCGTAGACTTGTCGGTAGGTGAGCCTGTCGAACCTTGACAAGAGGGGACGTGCCCAAGTCTCGACAAACTCCAAGAGCAGGCCCCGGCCAAAGCAAACCAAAGACAAACCAAAGACAAACCAAAGACAAACCAACCGGGGCAGAATACGTAGCAGCGGAACAGAAGTAGGGGAAAATGCCCCTAATCCGTCACTAATACCGCCTTTTTATTATCGTAAAAGGAAAATTCCTGCCCCCCAAATTGGTGATTAATTTTCCAGTCCTCACTCAAACTATGTGTATAAGTTTTACCATCATTATCCATATAAATTATACTACCTATTCCTATCATTTCGTCCCAAAGGGTTATGTTTTCATTAGGCCCTGATGGAGTCATATTGTATAAGTCATAAAATAAAATTACCGGACTCGGATTTCGGAAAGGACGTATTGTTCCGGAAGATGGGATTACACGATGGAAAGTAATTGACTGCAGGAATTGATTAATCGCTGACCCACTAACATAATAAAACCTTGCCGGGATTAAATAACTTTCAGAAGTCTTGTACTCTATAGCGGGAGAGGTACTACCAGTCGCTATTTTATTATAAACACTGCTGTATGTGCCTCTTGTAGTGGGGTAGATGGTTGGAAAATTTTCTGTAGTAAATTCCAATTTTTCTATAGCTGTGCCCGCAGCACCAGTTATCTCATAGAAATGAGCATAATAGTTGCTGTTCGGGTGCAATAGTTCCGGTGCAGAATCAATGGCACTGACAAAACCTGTAGCTCCTCCGTCAACAGAAACCGTTACACTGGCATTAAACTTGGCCACCGTCATTTTATCCGTCATCGAAAGATAAACGGTTCTGGCTGTCCCGTCCGCTTTGGTCTTTCTGGTATAAAAGCCCGGCAGGTCTTTCACGTTGGCATAGGCCGGAGGCGTAGCGTCTTTGCTGACAATAACGCCGATTGTTCTGGTCCCTTGGGTGCCGTTGTCAAATTGTGCCAACCCTTCGCGCATGGAGACCCAAGCCATGGAAGTGTTTAGGTTTGCCGCAGCGGGAGGTTGAGCCGCAGGCGGGTCACTCGTGTCCGGCAGGGGGTCGCAGGCGGACAGAACCAAATGAATAAGCAGAATGGAAAAAAAACAGAAGACCGGAAAAACCGAAAAAGGTTTGAAAAATTTTGATTTATTGGGCAGTAAAAAAAGAAAAAGTGTTTGTATATATATTATAGAAATGGTATGGATATTGGATATTGGATATTGGATATTGGATATTGGATATTATACTGTTTATTTTGTTAGTGGTCAACAGCCCTTTTTGATATTTCACAGGAAAAATCCTCCAAGATTGTGCGAATTTGGCCTATTGTATATTCATTTAGGATCTTTGGCAAGGGGAAGGTTCCAAAGGCTGCGTAGACTTGTCGGTAGGTGAGCCTGTCGAACCTTGACAAGAGGGGACGTGCCCAAGTCTCGACAAACTCCAAGAGCAGGCCCCGGCCAAAGCAAACCAAAGCAAACCAAAGACAAACCAACCGGGGCAGAATACGTAACAGCGGAACAGAAGTAGGGGAAAATGCCCCTAATCCGTCACTAATACTGCCTTTTTATTATCGTAAAAGGAAAATTCCTGCCCCCCAAATTGGTGATTAATTTTCCAGTCCTCACTCAAACTATGTGTATAAGTTTTACCATCATTATCCATATAAATTATACTACCTATTCCTATCATCTCGTCCCAAAGGGTTATGTTTTCATTAGGCCCTGATGGAGTCATATTGTATAAGTCATAAAATAAAATTACCGGACTCGGATTTCGGAAAGGACGTATTGTTCCGGAAGATGGGATTACACGATGGAAAGTAGTTGACTGCAGGAATTGATTAATCGCTGACCCACTAACATAATAAAACCTTGCCGGGATTAAATAACTTTCAGAAGTCTTGTACTCTATAGCGGGAGAGGTACTACCAGTCGCTATTTTATTATAAACACTGCTGTATGTGCCTCTTGTAGTGGGGTAGGTGGTTGGAAAATTTTCTGTAGTAAATTCCAATTTTTCTATAGCAGTGCCCGCAGTACCCGTTATCTCATAGAAATGAGCATAATAGCCGGTGTTCGGGTGTAAAATCTCCGGTGCGGAATCAATGGCACTGACAAAGTCTGTGGCTTGCCCATTAACAGAAACCGTTATATGAGTAGTAAACTTAGCCGTGGTCATTTTATCCGTCATCGAAAGATAAACGGTTCTGGCTGTCCCGTCCGCTTTGGTTTTTCTAGTGTAAAAGCCCGGCAGGTCTTTTACGTCGGCATAGTTGGGAGCTGTGGCATCTTTGCTGACAATAACGCCGATTCTTCTGGCCCCTTGGGTGCCGTTGTCAAATTGTACCAACCCTTCCCGCATGGAGACCCAGGCCATGGAAGTGTTTAGGCTTGCCGCAGCGGGAGGTTGAGCCGCAGGCGGGTCACTCGTGTCCGGCAGGGGGTCGCAGGCGGACAGAACCAAATGAATAAGCAGAATAGAAAAAAAACAGAAGACCGGAAAAGGTTTGGAAAACTTTGATTTATTGGGCAGTAAAAAAAGAAAAAGTGTTTGTATATATATTATAAAAATGGTATGGATATTGGATATTGGATATTGGATATTGGATATTGGATATTATACTGTTTAGTTGGTTAGTGGTCAACAGCCCTTTTTGACATTTCACAGGAAAAATCCTCCAAGATTTTGTGACTTTGGCCTATTGTATATTCATTCAGAATCTTTGGCAAGGGGAAGGTTCCAAAGGCTGCGTAGACTTGTCGGTAGGTGAGCCTGTCGAACCTTGACAAGAGGGGGAGTTGGAGAAAGTTGAAAAGGGTAGCCCGGGTAATGCAAAGATGGGATTATTCGGCCGGTGTCCTTTTATCCTTATGGGCTTGGGGCTTGGGGCTTGGGGCCAGGCTTTGTCCTTTGCCCTTTATCGCCTTTGTCCCGGGTGTTGGATAATGTACCGGCATGAGTACGATGTTTACGCTGTAATATGTAGAAATTCTCTTAAGATATCGTATCTGTTTTTATAGAGGCCATGGTTTTGGAATAATCGGACTAAGATGGCTGTATCATCTACGGGGTCCTTCTTATTGCCTGTAAATATACCGAGTGTTGATTCTGCTTGATACTCCGTGGACAATTCATGAATCATCAGTTTTTTTAGATCATGATCTGTTGTTTTGACTCCTTTGACAGCAATTTCAAATGATTCGGAATTATTATAGACTGTATTAAAATAATGAATCGCCCTGGGTGCATGAAAGCTGGAGGTGACCAACAATATCTTCAGATTGGGACGCAGGATATTTCTGTTTTTTAATAATAACTTTGTAAATAACGCATTTCCGAGAGTATCCATCGAAACTTTTTCTTGTATAACTTTATTTTTAATATCTTCCCGCTCCAATAATGTGAGCATATAATCACTCTCGGTCTCTGTAGCAGAAAATCCGCCGCCGGAAAGTATTGCATAAGAATCAGGGTGAGCCCTAAAATAGGGAATTGCGCATTTCACCCTCAAGTCTAATATGGTTTTGTTACAGCCTAATATGATAATTACGTCCGGGTTATTGTAAGCTTTATCACTTCCTATAAACTCTTTATCTTCAAACAGGCCCTCGTAAAAATAAAGGATCTTATCCTGCTGCTCTTGCAGATTTTGCAGGGCTTTTGCGAAGAGATCCTTTGGGATCTCTTTCATACAAGATAATAATGATTCTAATTGCCTGACTTGCTTTGTCCCATCTATTATTTTTATCAGCTCATCATCCAATGATGAATTGGCTAAGTGGTGTTGGCAACTCTCATCATTAAAGTCCAGCTCGGACAATTGACTTAAAAAGCGATAATAAAATGAGCTCATCTCTATACCCAAATACAGTGCGCAACGGTTTGGCGAATGTGCCCATGACCGCAACGCGGTGTAAATACTTTCCCGATTATTCTAATTTCATCTTTTCCGCACACACTTTTGGGTTACCTATAATTGTAGACTCAATACTGTAATTCCCGGACAGGAAATAGCAATCCATTAGCTATCTTTGGCCAATGGATTGCTATATGGATTGCTACACTCGCAGACGTAACAGACTCCACTTCCGGTCCACGCCCTCCCCAGGGCGATTCTCCGTTTCTATTGCCGGATAAGTATATTCACCTCGGCGGAACTGCTGAGACTCTCTTGATAATTGAAGGGGTTCTTGGCCACAATATGGAAAAAATTTAGCTCTGTCGACAAGCCCCTGAAGTTATGCCTAATGTCCGCACCACTCTTCTCCACAATGACGTAACGAGAAGGATCACTCTGCGGATACGTAATCAAAGTATAGCCAGTCGCATTTTCCACCTGAGCCCAAGTCAGTGTCACATTCCCGCTCGTAGGCGTATCCTGATAGGCATTCAGAATCGGTTTTGACAGCCTTGGCAGTTGCTGAGAGCCACCACTTGTAGTCACCGCCAGTGTACTGGGTGTACTCTGCTCCAGAACATCATTCGGGTCCTTCGCCACAATAGAGAAAAGATACTGAGTACTCTCTGACAAACCCGTGAAAGCATACGTCGTGCCAGAGCTCTCCACCGTCACATACTCGGTCTCACCACCGAGGAGAAGCCGTTTAGACAGTCTGTAGCTCCCGGCGTTGTTAACAGCATTCCAATTTACTGTCACACTTGTCCTCGTCACCGCACCGGTACTCAGAACCGTTCCGGCAAGCTTTTGTTTATTTGTTCTCACCTGGCTACTGCCGGAAGCGGAGTCCATGTAGGAGCCCGTACCAATTGCCGTAACACTCAAGATGTATACGGTACTGGGTGTCAAGCCTACGAAAATGTGACTTGTCGCGCTACTGTCCTTCGTCACCGTATTGCTGCCCGTCCGGGACAATCTGTAACCACTGGCGTTGGCAACGCTGTTCCAAAGGAGTGTCGCACTCCTCGCCGTCACCGAATCGACCCGCACAACCGGTGTGCCAAGCTTTGCTGAGCCTGTACGTACCTGTATAGTCGTGATATCACTGTCTGTGTAAGAGCCCGTACCAACTGCCGTAATAGAGAACGTATACAGACTGTTGGCTGTCAAACCCAAGAAGACATGGTTTCTGTCACTGCTGCTCTTCGTCACCGGCACGTCACTGCCCGTCCGGGACAATCTGTAGCTGCCGGCGTTGGCAACACTGTTCCAATTCAGTGACACGCTCCCTGCCAGCACCACACCGGCGCGCAGAACCGGTGTGCCAAGCTTGTTAGATGAGACAACCTGCCCGGATGTAGACACCTGTCTGGTCCCGGCATCACTGTTTGAGTAGGAGCCCGTACCAACTGCCGTAATAGAAAAAGTATACGCATTGTTGGCTGTCAAACCTGTAAAAGTGTGGCTTCTGTCACTGCTGCTCTTCGTCACCGGCACGTTGCTGCCCGTCCGGGACAAACTATAGCTGCCGGCGTTGGCAATACCGGCCCAATTCAGTGTCACACTCGTTGCCGTCACCGTACCGGCATTCAAAACCGGTGTGGCAAGCTTTTGTTTGGCCGTACGTTTCTGTACGATCCCGGGATCACTGTCTGAGTAGGAACCCGTGCCAATTGCCGTAACAGAGAAGGTATACAAAGTGTCACCTGTCAAGCCTGTGAAGGTGTGGCTTGTCGCGCTGCTGCTCTTCGTCACCGGCGAGCTGCTGCCCGTCCGGGACACTCTGTAGCCGCCGGCGTTGGCAACACTGTTCCAAAACAGTGTCACACCGGCCCAATTCTGTGTTGCACCCCCTATCGCCAACGTACCTGTCCGCACAACCGGTGTGGCAAGCTTGTTGGATGGGACGACCTGACTGAGTGTTCGTATCTGTAAAGTACCGGCATCACTATTTGAGTAGGAGCCCGTGCTAATTGCCGTAACAGAGAAGGTATACGCGTTGTTAGCTGTCAAGCCTGTAAAGGTATGGCTTGTCGCACTGCTGCTCTTCGTCACCGTCACGTTGCTGCCCGTCCGGGACACTCTGTAGCCGCCGGCGTTGGCAATACCGGCCCAATTTAGTATCACACTCGTTGCCGTCACCGTACCGGCATTCAAAACCGGTGTGGCAAGCTTTTGGGCGGGTGGGCCCTGGCTGAGTGTACGCACTTGTCTGGTTCCGGTTCCACTGTCTGAGTAGGAGCCCGCACCAACTGCCATAATAGAGAAGGTATACAAATTGTTGGCTGTCAAACCTGCAAAAGTGTGGCTTGTATCACTGCTGCTCTTCGTCACCGACACGTCGCTGCCCGTCCGGGACAATCTGTAGCTGCCGGCGTTGGCAATAGCGGCCCAATTCAGTGTCACACTCGTTGCCGTCACCGTACCGGTACTCAGAACCGGTGCGGCAAGCCTTTGTGCGCCAATCTCTAACTGTATAGTCCCGGTATCACTGTCCGTGTAGGAACCCGTACCAACTGCCGTGACAGAGAAAGTATACATAGTGTTGCCGCTCAAGCCTGTGAAGATGTGGCTTGTCATGCTGCTGCTCTTCGTCACTGTCGCGAGGCTACCCGACCGGGACACTCTGTAGCTGCCGGCGTTGGGAACACTGTTCCAAAACAGTGTCACACCGGCCCAATTCTGTGTCAAACCCTCTATCGTCACCACACCCGTCCGCAGAACCGGTGTGGCAAGCTTTTCGGTGGATGGGGCCTGACCGAGTGTACTCACTTGTATAACCCCGGGATCACTGTTTGAGTAAGAGCCCGTACCAACTGCCCAGACGACAAAGCTATAACTTTCGCCGGCTGTCAAACCTGTGAAGGTATGACTTGTCACACTGCTACCCTTCGTCACAGACCCACCGAGGCCCCCCGACCGGGACACTCTGTAGCTGCCGACATTGGCAATAGCGGCCCAATTTAGTGTCACACTCGTTGCCGTCACCGTACCGGTACTCAAAACCGGTGTGGCAAGCTTTTCGGTGGGTGAGGCTGCTGTGCGCGCCACTAAAGTCGTGGGATCGCTGTCTGTGTAGTCGCCCACACCAATTGCCTTGATAGAGAAGGTATACTCGGTATCGGCTGTCAAACCTTGGAAGATGTGGTTCGCAGTGTTCTTGGGCTTTCTTACCGTCTCGGCACTGCCCGACCGAGACAATATGTAGCCGTCGTGGATGCCTGCCACAGTGGCCCAATACACTGTCACACTCGTCTCTGTCACCGAGCCGAGATTCAGAGAAGGCACCTCGGAAGTCTTTCGTTTAAGTGTGCGAACCTCCAGACTGCCGGCATCGCTATCTTTGTAGCCTCCACTATCATATGCCACGACATAGAAAGTATACGACGTGTTGAGGCTAAGACCTGAGAAAGTCTGGGCTATATCATTGGTGCCGGGCCTTACACTCATCATGCTCTCTATCACTGCACTTCTGTCATTACTGCCTGTCTTCTCGTAGACGAATCTGTAACCGTCAGCCCTGAGACCTCTGGCCCAAAGCAGAGTCACAGTCGTTTGATCCACACGATCAAGCCGCAGAACCGGTGTGGGAAGCTTCTCATTGACTATACGCACCTCCAGACTGCCGGCATCGCTGTCTAAATAGCTGATGCCATCACTCTTTGCGAAGATACTAACGGTATATACGGATTTAGCCTCTTTAGCCTCCGTGATTAAATAGAAGGTGTGGCTTGTATCACTACTACTCTTCGTCACAACATTGGAGCTGCCCGTCACGGTAATGACGTAGCCGGTGGCACCGGCAATAGTGTTCCAATGCAATGTTACACGAAAATCCTTCTTATCACCCTCCCGCAGCACCGGTGTCTCAAGCTTTCGTTTGAGTGTGCGCACCACTTTACTGCCGGCCGGGCTGTCTGAGTAGAGACCTTCTTCACCAACAGCTACGACAGAGACGGTGTACTCGGTCTCGGGTGTTAAACCCGTGAAAGTATAGCTTATTGTGTCGGCGGTCTTTAGTATAACTTCAGTGCTGCCCGTCCGGGACAACGCATATGCCGTAGCGTTGGGAGTAGCATGCCAAAATATTTTCACACTCGTTGAATTCTCCAGGCTTCGCCATATAGCCGGTATGGTAAGCTGACTGGCCGATGTCCTCGCCTGTAGAGTACCGGTATCACTGTCTGAGTAGCCACTCGCGCCACGTGCCGTAATAGAGAAGGTATACTGGGTACTGGCTGTCAAACCTGTAAATTGGTAGCTTGTATAGGCACGACTCTTCGTGATAATTGAGCTGCTGCCCGTCCGGGACAATGTATAGCTGCCGGCGTTGGGGATACTGGCCCAACTCAGAATCACACTCGTTGTCGCCACCCTGGTGGCCCGCAGAACCGGTGTGGCAAGCTTTTGGTTCGATGTGCGTATCTGTCTGGTACCGATATCACTGTCTGAGTAGCCACCCACACCACGTGCCCTAACAGTAAAGGTATACAGAGTATTGGCTGTCAAGCCTGTGTAAGTATGGCTTGTATCGCTGCTGCCCTTCGTCACAACGCCACTACTGCCCGTCCGGGTCAATGTATAGCTGCTGGCATTGGCAACACGGCTCCAATTCAGTGTAATACTCGTAGCCGTCACGGTACCGGTCCCCGGGACCGGCATTGCCAATTTCTCTATCGCCCGCAAGAGTGTTACCTGCTTGGGTGAAGCGTGGGTATTGGCTGAACCGCCGTAATTGTCCCTCACCCGCACTCTGACCCTGTAAGCCCCCAGAGCCCAGTCCGAGCCCATAACCAAGGTCGCTGTATTACCGCTCAGTCTGTGGCCGGAAGCAACGTTTATCGGCAGGACTGTTCCCGGGCTGCTCTCCGGGTAGTATTCCCATTCGTAGCTTAGGTCGTCTCCTTCCGCATCCGACACACTTGCCGTAAACGTCACACTCTCGCCGGGGTTCAAAGAGCTTTTCGGAGCTGTCACAATGCTGATCACCGGTACCACATTGAGGAGCAAGCTCCGGTTTGACGTGGCAGAGGCCATTCCGTCACTGGCCGAGGCACTGACCACCACCTCGTGGCGGGCCCGTAGCCGGGCGGTCCGTTGAGTTGCGCTCAGCCCCGTCAATTCGGCTGTCAACTGGGCCGGCGTCTTGGTATTGCCCCGCATTGGCGAGTAGAATACCCGGTTCAGCAGACTCTTGCCGGCTGCTCCCGTCCCCCCGGGCCCTTCACTCCGGCCGTTAACTGTCCAACTGTAGGTCAGGGTCTGACCATCCGGATCATCGCCATTCACATAGAAATTCTGCCCCGGAGTTCCCGCATTCACGCTTGTCAGTTGAAACTTCTCATTATCCGTGACTGTCGTCGTACCCAGGAATTTTAAAGTCGGACCGGCATTCGCAGTCAAACGCAAATCAAACGTCCGGATCGTCGTACCGCCCTTGTTATCCCGCACCGTAACTCTCATCCTGTAAGCCGTCGTACCGGTTGTCGCGGAAAGGCCTCCGGTTTTCAATATCACGTTGTACCTGCTTACCACAGTGTCAGAAGGCAATGTACTCCAGCTTGACGAGCCCAGATTCCCCGGAGTCTGGTAATCCCAGGCATACCCAAAGTCCGTGTCCAAATTGGGAGAGGCAAGATTTGCGTCGCTGACACTAATTCGGAAGCCCACATCCGAGCCCACAGACGCGGTGCCCGATGTCGGTGCGACAAAATTCACCACAGGGGCGGCATTCACGTAAATCGTCATTCGATCACTGCCCGCCGTAGCCGGGACGGCTGCGGCCCCGTGGCTGTCTGTGGCACTCACCACAATCTGATATTCATTGGCGGTAAAGCTGCTGAAATCTATGTTGTAACTCGAGCCGGTACGCACCGCATTATCGTACGATGTGGTGCTGAAACGTCCGTCCGCCAGTTTGGGATAAACCTTCCAAGTATAATTTATCGGGTCTTCCGTGGCCCCGCTGCCCGGGGTGTTGTTCCCGTCTGTGGCCTCAGCCCTGAAATTCACAGTCTTGGACGCACTGCCGGCCAACTGAATAGTCCGGGGCAAAGTCGGATCCGCAATGCGCAAATTTTCCGGTGCCTTGTTGACATAGTATTTGCGCACTGCCTCCGCACTGCTTTGGCCGTCATCATTGGTCACTATCAGACTAAGGACACTCAGACCCAGCCGCATGTTCGGAACGACCACGCTGCTTTGCATCCCGCTTTGCGTGCTTTGCAGAACGGAACCATCCAGTGTCCACCGATAAGTGAAACCGTAGGTCTTCGGCGAGGCACGCCGATCCGTGACCCGCACGGTGACTAATGCCCGACTGCCCGTTTCGTAACTGGAGCCGACTGGGTTCACATAGGGGATGACTGTAGCCGGATCGCTCTTGGAATTCGCCGCCGAAGCCGTATCAGTGCCGGCAACAAAATTGGTGGTCCCGTTAACCCAACTGATTGCGGGGGCCGTGGGCGATATCACCGTTGAAGTACCTGTCAGCCTGATATTGCGCAGCAATACATCCCGGGCACCTCCGTGCTGGTCTCTGACAACGATGCGCAGAGTGTAGCTCCCCGTACTCAGACCAATGTCGAAGTTCAGCGGTATAGCCCTTGTGACACCTGACGGGCCCGTCAGGCTTGAGGTCAAATCCCTGTATGTTCCGGTATCCGGCACGTTGAAACCAGGTGCAACCGAAGCCGTATAGGCCATTGTTCCACCGTTAACATCTCTGGCCGTCACATTGATATTCTGAGCTGTCGAAATATCATAGGACTGCACCGTACCGGTGGTCGCTGACTCGTCAAACTCCGGAGCCTGATTCAGGTAGTAGGTCTGACTTCGGCGCGTCTCTTCTCCAAGAGTGTTGACTGCAACCATCGTGATGGTGTGGGGTATCGCCGGATCACGGATGGTAAAGGTCTCGCCGTACGCAGACCGGCCGGAAGTAAAGGCTGTTGTACCTGTTTGGGTTATACCGTCTACCAGCCAGCTCACCGACCGAATCCCGACACCACCATTCTCCCGGACGACATTGTTCATCGTCACGGTGGCACTACTGGTCACAGAACCGTCACCGCTAAATGGGTCATTCTGCGGAGCCGGCCGGGTCGAACCCGACCCGGCCCCGATACCCAACCGGGTGCTCGAACTTATGCCCGAAGCATCCCCTCTCAAAATCACGCTGACTGTTCCCTCTACGCTGCCTCCGTCTGCGTCCGACGCCCGTGCTTTCAGGGTATAGTCCCCCGCAGCCTGCGTAAAGACATAGGTACTGCCCGCACCGACAACCAATACTCTAAAAGCAGAGGCAGCCGTCACACCCCGACCCGGGGCGATCAGCCAACTGTAACTCAGAGTCTGACCGTTATCGTCTTCAGTCGCAGACACACTCAACGGAACGGCCGCACCCGCATTCAGATTCAGGGACTGTCCCGCACTCGGGGATGTGATCCTCAAACCGTAAGGCGGTTTGTTCAGATCATACGTCTTGAACAGAAGCGATTCACCACCGGAGTTTCGGACTCTGACCACAATCACGTTCGGACCGGGGCTGTTCAACCGAAAGCTTGCCGATGCACCGGTCTGGCTACTGTCCAAGATTGCCCCGGCCACTGTGGTACCCGTACCCCGGAACCACTTGTACGTAAAGTTTCTGTCCCCTAATGCACTCGCAACAATGCGCAGATTCACCGTCACGGGACTGCCGCCAAAGTCGAACTTGCCTCCGTTGAGATCCTGCGTGTTCGTGGTCGCCGAAACATCCCAAGACAATCTCGGCTTCAACACATCGGCCACACCATCCCGAACACCGTCATTGTTAGCATCTTTGCCGTTATCAGTGATTCCGTCTCCGTTCACATCCGCATCATTGCCGTCTTTAATGCCGTCTCCGTCCGTATCGACGTTTGTCCTGTCCGGATCAATGGTATCGGGCAAATCGTCGTTGTCCTCATCCTTCCTGTTATCTATAGTATCAAAATCGTCAATGATGCTGTCTCCGTCACTGTCGCTTTTCCCCGGATTCGCATCTATATCAGCCAGATCATTGATACCGTCTCCATCGGTATCAATACCGTTGTCATTCGTCCCGTCACCGTTGACATCCACGTCCGCACCGTCCGGAATACCGTCCCCGTCCGTGTCCCAATTATTATCATTCGGATCAATGTCATCCGGCAGACCGTCTTTATCCGCATCCTGCTTGTTATTTATCGTATCGACATCGTCAATAATCTTGTCCCCGTCACTGTCGCTCTTCCTCAGATTCGCATCTATATCAGCCCGATCATTGATACCGTCTCCGTCCGTATCCTTACCGTTGTCATCGGTCTTATCTCCGTTGACATCCACATCTGCACCGTCCGGAATACCGTCTCCGTCTGTATCCCAGTTATCATCGTTGGGGTCGAACGCATCCGGCAGACCGTCTTTGTCTGCGTCCCTTCTGTTATCTGCCACATCGTAGATATCGATGATGCCGTCTCTGTCGCTATCCGGCTTACCCGGGTTGGAGTTCACATCCGCCCGATCACGGATACCGTCTCCGTCCGTATCCGTGCCGTTGTCATTCGTCCCGTCACCGTTGACATCCACATCCACACCATCCGGGATACCGTCTCCATCGGTATCCCAGTTATCATCGTTGGGGTCCGGACCATCTGCCAAACCATCCCTGTCTCTGTCACCATTGTTATCTATCGGATCATTGGCATCATTAATACCGTCTCTGTCCCTGTCCGTACCGTTGTCATTCGTCCCGTCCCCGTTTATATCCACATCCGAACCATCCGGAATACCGTCGCTGTCCACATCCGGATTGTTGTTATTTGGGTCAATCCCGTCTGGCAGACCGTCTCTGTCCGCGTCCACATTGGCATCTATCGTATCGGTACTGTTGCGGATGCCGTCACCATCGCTGTCTGTCCTGCCCGTATCCCAATTTCCGTCACCGTCCACATCCACATCAGAACGGTCATTGATACCGTCCCTGTCCGTATCTGTACCGTTGTCCTTTGTCCCGTCACCATTGACATCCACGTCCGCACCGTCCGGAATACCGTCTCCGTCCGTGTCCCAATTATTATCATTCGGATCAATATTATCGGGCAAGCCGTCTTTATCCACATCCGCATTATTATTCACGGGGTCCAAAACGTCGCTTAGACCATCGCTGTCCGCGTCCGGCTTATTCGTATCCGGGCTGCCGTCTCCGTTTGCGTCTGTATCCGCACGGTCGTTGATACCATCGCCGTCCGTATCCTTACCGTTGTCTTTCGTTCCGTCATTATTGACATCCACGTCCGCACCATCAGGAATACCATCACCGTCGGTATCCGGATTACTGTCATTGGGATCAATGTCATCGGGCAGGCCATCTTTATCCTGATCTTTCCTGTTATCTATCCTATCTCTACTATCTTTAATACCGTCTCTGTCCGCATCCGGATCACCGGCCAGGGCATCGGAGATGTCATTAATGCCGTCACCGTCAGTGTCTTTACCGTTGTCCTTCGTCCCGTCCCCGTCGATATCCACATCCGCACCGTCAGGAATACCGTCGCCGTCATAGTCCCAGTTTTTGTCATTCAGGTCCCGGTTCGCAAGCAGACTGTCCCTGTCCAAGTCAGACATCTCAATCCCGGCCTTCGGCTCAAAACCCACCACTCCCAAGACTGCTGCGGGAGTCTTCCCTACGCCCAAGACTGTATAGCCGCTGATTGACGTATAGCCGTAAGCCCCCGGAATAAAAGAAAGAAGCGAATCACCACCACTCGGGGAACTCACCGGCGTTTCGGAATTCACAGTGACAGTAGCAGCCGGCAAACTGAAACTAAAACGCCCGTCAAGACCCGATTTCAAAAAGTAGATTCGCTGACCACCCTTGTCGTAGAACAACAAAAAGGCCCCCGGAATCATCTTCGTGTTGCGCGAATCAACCGTGCTCCCGCTCACCGGCGTACCGCCGGCAGGCAGAACGCCCAGAATACCCGAACTGATATCGTAGAGCTGACCTTCCGCCACACTCACGCCGGTGGCAAGCTCATTAATCCCGATATCTACCTGCGAGACCAGAGCGCGGCCCGCCACATAGTCCAAGTTATAAGAAGCGACGAGAGGAGCCATGTTGTGAGTCAGCACCACCCGAAAAAACGCGCCGTAGTACTGCACCGAAATCCGGTAGTTTCCCCCGACATCCGAGAACGTATGAAAAATCTTGCCGGTGTCCTTGTGGATGTAATAAATGCCGGCACCGGAGACAATCTTCGCACGCCCCGAGCCCCCGCTCATCGAGGAGAAATTGAACACCCGGCCGGACAGCTCCGTGACCTGCATGATCTTAGTCTTGAAATCTTCGGGAAGATCGTAAGTCCCCATGATTTCAAGATCTTCCACGTTGACCATGGCATAGATTTCGAGATTGCTTTCCGGCACCTGCAAAAGAGCAGATGGCAGTTCCTGCGGGACAAATTTCGCTTTGTCTTTCTCCCCCACCTCTGTGGAGTAGTAATTGCCATCATCTTTTGTGTAAGCCCTGTTTTTCTGAACCCAGTAGACACGGTCCGGGCTGTCCTTTCTGCGGAAGCCCCAGCGCACGACGGCGGAAGTCCACAATGCCTGCAATTTTTCGTTGGGGACATCGCCCTCTTCATAGATCATCTGATCGGCACTGACAAAGCTGGTCATTTCGAAGACATAACGCCCGTCATCCGCAGTCACCGGGTCTTTCTTGATTACCATATAGGATTTCGGAGCACTGGATCTCTTATCCGTAGACTCCTCACAACTCCAGGTAAAGATGGCAAGCAATGCCAGAAGGGCAAACACCAACCGCCTCCGGAAAATGAAAGCACTTTCGTCGTACGCCATGATGACAACCTTAAACACAGAATCTAGTTAAAGAATAAACAGGGGAAAATAAAATAAGTCAAAAGATAAAATTGGTTTCCGGAATACCGGCACCGAGACAGTTCTAAACTCAGATACCCGTAACTCTATCATACTAACAAAGAATTGTATTCTGTCAAATAGATATTTTTTCACACGGGACAGAATTATGGGGTCACTTCTCTGATATTCAAACATCTAAATTATTTACAGATATTGTGTTATAGTTTCCCATTCCTCAATTTACTTTATTACAGCCCCGAAAAAAAATGGAAACAGCTCCCTAATATTTCTTCCCAATACTTCAGGAAATAACTTCCCTCAGAAACCAAAGCTCAGTAGAATGTCGCCACCTTATTATTGGGTGCTATCGGGGTGTGGCCTAGCGGCTAAGGCACCTGCTTCGGGTGCAGGAAATCGGCGGTTCGAGTCCGCCCACCCCGACAAATAGATTCAAGACGAGCACAAGACGGACAATAGAGTAGGGGCTTCTCTCAATCTGAGCGAAGCCCCTACTCTATTCTTATCTTATCCGACCTGACTTGTGGAATTCGTTTTTTAATACTGATTTTCCCTGAAACCACCCAAAGCCCCGAAATGAAGAAGATACAGTCTGACTTAGAGACCGGATTGATGGCCGGAATCAGATTCTTTAGGACGGTTTCGAAGCGGCAGACTCAGGTTGCGAATCTTCGCTCGCAGGCGCAGCAGCGTCTTCTGCTTTCGGCTCCTCTGTCTTAGGTGCAGCTTCCTGCTTCACCTCGGAGACCACCTTCGCTGCCTTCCGACTATTCTTCTTTTTCGGTTCCGGCTCTTCCAAACCATGACCCACTAACTCAATCAGTGCCATCTCGGCGGCATCATGACGACGCAGACCCGTTTTCATCACCCGGGTATAACCACCGGGACGACCGACAAATTCCGGGCCAATTTCCGTGAATAACTTATTCTGAATATCCTTGTCGTGGATGAACTTGGCTACCTCGCGGCGATTGTGAACAGAGTCCACTTTGGCCCGCGTAATCAGTCTCTCTATTGTACGACGAACCGCCTTGGCTTTCGGCAAAGTTGTCTGTACACGACCATAGCGAAACACAGAGATCGTCATGTTGCGGTGAATCGCCTTACGATGCGAAGCCTTCACATCCAAACGGTTTATACCACTGCGTTTATTCATATCTAACTATCTTCCCTTATTGGATTTCATTCAATTTTACTGATTTCAAAATAGCGTGAAAATCCGTCATGCCAAAATTGAGACCCCAAGATGCCAACTTATCCTTGATCTCCTGCAAAGACTTTTTGCCAAAGTTCCGGGTTTTGGCGATATCATCTTCTGTCCAAGATACCAACTCACCTACCGTACGAATCTGGGCACTGCGCAAACAGTTGCTGGAACGCACTGACAGCTCCAACTCATCCACCGTTTTCTCCAGCAGCTTCTTCACCTTCAGCTCGTCTTCGCTGACTTCCTCTTCGGCCACAATCAGACTTTCATCAAAATTGATGAATACGGAATACTGCTCTTTTGCCAACTTTGCCGCTTCAGCTACAGCATCCGCAGGCATCAGGGTTCCGTTGGTCTCCACTTCCAGAATCAGCTTATCGTAGTCGGAACGCTGTCCCACCCGAGTAGGCTCCACCCGGAAACGCACCCAATCAACCGGACTAAAATTGCAATCCAGAACAATCGTGCCAATAATCTCAATGAAAGGCTGATTTTCCTCCGCACTGCGATAACCGCGGCCAAAGCCAATCTGAGCCTCAATTTCCAGACTGGTGTCCGGCATAAAAGTTGCCAGATGATGATCTTTATTGTGAACTCTTATCCCCTCTTCCGTCTCAAAATCAGCACCCGTAAGCTCTCCCTCACCCTGAATTTTAATCAAAATGGTGCGAGCTTCTTCCTCTTCACTGTTGAGTAACGAAATGTTTAACTTCTTCAAATTCGAGATAAAGGTTAAAGTATCTTCGACCATACCCGGAATCACATCAAATTCGCTGGAGACTGTCTTCACAACACCCTCTACATCGTGATGCGTCACTTGGATCGCAGAAATTGCGTACCCCTGAATAGAAGACAACAAAATCCTACGCAGACTGTTTCCTATGGTCGAACCATAGCCGTGCTCAAATGGGTAAGCGATGAAGCGACCGTAATTTTCACGTTCCTCTTCAGCCTCAAAATACACCTCTTTAGGGTGCTTCAAACCACGCAGCAGGTTTCCTCTCGCCATATTTTCCTCCGTTATCTTCTTTGCTCAGCCAATCTGTCTATAATAAGACACTAGACACGGCGACTTTTACGAGGGCGACAGCCATTATGAGGAATTGGTGTTACATCACGAATGCTCTGTACGTTAAACCCGACATTACCCAGAGAGCGAATCGCTGCTTCACGGCCAATACCAGGCCCTTTAACAAAAACATGAACGTCTGACAAACCAACTTCTTTTGCCTTATTACCTGCGGTCTCCGCCGTAAGCTGTGCCGCAAACGGAGTTGATTTCTTGCCGCCCCTAAAACCAAGGGCACCCGCACTGGCATTAGAGATTGCATTGCCCCGCAGATCAGTAATAGTGATAATAACATTGTTAAACGTAGCTTGAATATATACGTTTCCCTCGTGGATTGTTCGCTTTTCTCTTTTCTTTGCTTTAGCCAAGACAGCTTCCTCCTAATTCCTAACTCGCCTACTTCTTCTTATTGGCAACCGTCTTTGCCTTACCTTTCCGGGTACGGGCATTTGTCTTAGTGCGCTGGCCGCGCACCGGCAAGCCCAAACGGTGACGCAGACCACGGTAACAGCCAATATCACGCAGCCGCTTAATATTCAAAGCGACTTCCGAGCGGAGTGCACCCTCCACTTTATAATCACTGTCAATCAATCTGCGCAGATCATTCACTTCTTCCGCGCTCAGGTCATTGATTTTCGTGCCGGGGTTCAATTTCAGCCGTTCACATATCTTACGAGCCGTAGAACGCCCAATACCGCAGATTGCGGTCAAGGCAACTTCTGTGTGTTTATTTGGCAAATCAACGCCAGATATACGTGCCATTAAATACTCCTATTAACCTTTCTGCCGCTGTTTGTGCTTTGGGTTTGAATGGCAGATAACTCGCAAAACACCAAAACGACGGATTACTTTGCAATGTTCACAGATCGGCTTCACACTTGCGCGAACCTTCATGGGTCTCTCCTGTCTGTAAATAAGGACAACTTATCTGAATGAAAGAAAGATAAGGCCTTACAGCTTTCAAATTTCTCTATAAATTTCTAGAGCGTATACGGCCTTTTTTCAGAAGACCTTCGTGGTTATGCATCTTCAAGTGGCCTTCAACCTGACTCATCGTATCCAGATTGACACCAACCATAATCAGCAGTGAAGTGCCACCCATCAGGTATGCCACCTGTAAGGGGAAGCGAAAGAACACAAGCATAATGGTCGGAACAACGGCGATAAAGGCCAGAAAAACTGCGCCCGGAAGCACTACTCGGTTCAACACCCGGCCCAAATACGATTCCAAATTCTCCATGCGGACACCGGGAATCGAACCATTGTTCTCCCGAATCTGGCGGGCCATCTCAATCGGGCTCATGGTCACTTGCGTGTAAAAATAAGCAAAAAATACGATCAGTAAAACATAAATAATAGTGTTCACCAACCCGCCCGGGGCCATTGCAATTGCCGCACCCTGCAACCAAGTGGCCCTCTGGGCCAGAGTTCCCAACACAAAGGCCAAAAACTGTAACACGGCCTGGCCAAAGATTACCGGAATCACCCCCGAGGGATTTAGCTTAAACGGTATATAGGTGCTTTGCCCCTGATACATACGCTGCCCGACGACCCGATTGGCGTAACGCACCGGAACGCGGCGTTGGGCCTGCTGTTCGTAGATAATCAAAACCACCATCACGACAAAGACACCCAAAGCCAGCAGACCAAAAATTGGGTTGATTTGATCCGGCATCTGCCGCTGCAAAATACCCACAGCCTCCGGCAAACGCACCACAATACCGGTAAAGATAATCAACGAAGCCCCGTTGCCAATACCGTGCGCGGTAATTTGTTCACCCAGCCACATAATGATCATCGTACCTGTCGTAACCGTAATAATCGAAATCAGCATGAAGGCCACGGGCCCCAGACTCGGGTAAACCAAACCTGCTGTGTCACCCTTCAACTGCGGTAAGAACGCAGCCTGCAACACAGCCAATACCAAAGTTCCGTAGCGTGTGTAACGCTTAACCAGATTGCGCCCGCCATCCTGTTCTGCCATACGCTTCAGTGCCGGCACCGCAATCATCAACAATTGCATGATGATTGACATGGAAATATAAGGCATAATCCCAAGCATGAAAATCGAATAATTGTTAAATGCCCCGCCGGAAAAGAAATCAAAGTAATCGGAAAGTGAGAAACCACTGCCACTTGAGGTTGCAAGCTCATTTTGCAAAGCAATAATGTTGATCCCCGGAATCGGAATAAAAGTCCCGATACGGTAGCAAATCAAGATTACAAGCGTAAAAATGATCTTCTTACGCAGATCTGCAATCCGAAATATATCGCTTATAGAGCTCGCCATAATCCAGCTATTTCCTCTTTACTATTCTCGCCTTAAGCCTCTGTCGAGACCGGCACCCCTGTACTCAGACGGACTTTGCCACCCAAATCTTCAATGCGGGCACAAGCCGCCTTGGAAATACTGGGAACTTCTACTGTCAGTCCCTTGCGGTTAAATTCACCTCGATTTAATATTTTGACATTGGTCTCACTCTTTTTAATCAAGCCCTTGGCCTGCAACGTTTCCCTATTTACCGTCTCAGAATCACTAAACAGGGCATCGATACGGTCTAAATTGATGACGACCCAAGTTTTCTTAAACGGGTGGTTGGAAAAACCCCGCACAGCCAAGCGGCGGTACAGCGGAATCTGACCACCTTCAAAACCCATCCGCACACCACCACCGGAGCGGGCCTTCTGCCCCTTGTGGCCCTTGCCTGAAGTCTTACCCAAACCGCTGCCGGTACCACGCCCGACAATTTTGCGCTTTCTCTTTGAACCCGCAGCAGGCTTTAACTCATACACAGACATATCTTTTTTTCTCCAGAATCTTCCGAATCTTCCTGCCGTCAGCAACCCGACCTGAATCCGATCAACGATAGCGGATCAAATACGAAGGCCAACACATAAGGCTCTTACCGATTGTATTTAGTCTCAATTGCACTCAATACAGTTTTACAGTTCTTTTATATCTACCAAATGGCGCACCACACGCACCATACCTTCAATGGAAGGTGTCCTGTCAAAACTGGCAGACGAACCTATTTTCCCTAACTTTAGTGCTTTTGCAGTCTTACGTACAGCCGGTCTCTGGCCAATGATGCTGCGTTTCAGCGTCACCTCAATCTGTGCCATTGTTCTTCTTTCCTACTTTTGCCCACATTTTATTTATCTTTGCCTGTCCGGCCCTAACCCCAAATGTCCTGCAATTCCTTGCCGCGATACTTCGCCCTAACAGAAGCCGGGATCAAAGATCCTAAACCCTCCAGCGCAGCCAAAATCATGTTCAGAGAATTATTGGAACCCAGAGATTTTGCCAATACATCCTTAATCCCGGCAGCTTCCAAGACGGCGCGAACCGAACCACCGGCGATAATCCCTGTACCGGGAGCAGCTGGTTTAATCAGGATAACACTCTTCTTATATTTACCCTTAATTTCATAAGGCGTACTATGTTTACTCGACAGAGGCACACGAATCATGCTGCGCTTAGCCCGCTCGGTACTTTTGCGAATTGCTTCCGCAACATCGTTGGCCTTGCCCAAACCGTAGCCAACCTTGCCATTGCCATCGCCGACAACCATCAGAGCGGAAAAAGACATCTTCCGACCGCCTTTTACGGCCTTAGAGATGCGCTTCACCTCAATCAAAGTTTCAATCAGGCTATTTTTTTCATTGTCTTGAAAGTTCGACATATACTCTCCTAAACCTCAATCCCGCCTTCATGTATGTTGTCCGCAATCGCCTTGACAACACCATGAAACTTATAGCCGTTACGGTCAAAGACCACCACCGAAACCTGCGCTTTTTTCAGCTCTTCTGCCATCAACTTCCCAAGGGCAACACCGCCCTCAATATTGGGTCGCACACCCAACTTCAGCGTCGATGCAGTCGCAAGAGTACGGCCTTCTTCATCATTTATTGCCTGAAGATACAGGTACTTGTGACTTTTAAAAACTGTTAAACGAGGTCGCTGTGCTGTTCCGTGAATTTTCTTCCGAATCCTGCCCTTACGACGATTTCGTTGACGAATCTTATCCGATAAAGAACCCATTTCTATTTCCTATCTATTTTTTACCAGACTTACCGGATTTTCTGCGGATGACCTCATCCGCATACTTCACGCCTTTACCCTTATAGGGTTCCGGCGGCCTCAGGCCACGAATCTCACTGGCTACCTTGCCTACGACAGCCTTGTCAATACCGGAAACTAAAACCTTGGTATTGCCCTCTGCCGAAAGCTGCACACCCTCGGGAGCCTCATATTCAATCTGAGTCGAATAGCCCAAAGAGAACAGCAAGTTGCCACCCTTCAGCTCTGCCCGATAGCCCACGCCATTGATCTCCAGAGATTTTTGAAACCCCCCGGAAACCCCCGTGACCATATTCGTCAGCAGCCGCGCATATAAACCGTGCATAGATTTGGCAATCTTACTATCATCAATGCGCTTCACGCAAACTTTTTCTTTGCCAATCTCAAAAGAAACTTCGGGACGAAAATCCTGTCGCAGCTCCCCTTTTGCACCATTGACAACCAACGTATTGTCATTTACCGAGACACTGACACCAAGAGGCAAAGCGACCGGCTGACTACCTACTCTCGACATTACTGTTACCACCTACCTCTAAACTTTTACCAGACCTTGCAAAGAGGTTCACCACCGACTCTGCTCAGACTTGCTTTCCTGCCCGTAATAATCCCCGTCGAAGTTGACAGTATTAAAGTACCATAACCGTTCAACACCCGAGGCATCTCACGATAGCCAAAATACACCCGGCGGCCGGGCTTGGAAACCCTCTCTATCCCCTGGATGACGGATTTTTCATTTTCATCGTACTTCAAAAAGACGCGAATGGTAAACTTACTGTTTTCGTTAATCTTCTTGTAATTCTTAATGTAGCCTTCGCTCTTGAGGATGCGCACTATTTCCATCTTTACCTTAGAACTCTGGACATCCACTTTCTCAAGGCCGGCCCTGCTGGCATTGCGAATTTTGGTCAACATATCTGCTACCGGATCTGAAACACTCATTACTTCTGACTCTCCTTCAATCTACCAACTGGACTTTGTAACACCAGGAAGCATACCTTCATTCGCCAGCTTGCGAAAACAAATTCGGCAAAGATCAAATTTGCGCATGTAACCACGCGGACGGCCACAGCAACCGCAGCGATTCACTTTGCGAGTGGAAAACTTCGGAATGCGTTGAGCCTTAATAATCATTGATTTCTTGGCCATCGTTATGCCCCTTTCCGGAATGGCATGCCCATTTTGTCTAACAGAGCGTAACCTTCTTCATCCGATTTGGCAGTGGTCACAATGTTAATGTTCATACCGCGAATCTGTTCAATTTTATCATAATTGATCTCAGGAAAAATGATTTGCTCATCGATACCCAGGGAAAAATTACCATTCCGGTCAAAACTCTTTGGAGAAATACCACGAAAATCTTTGACACGAGGTAATGCGATGCTAACCAATCGGTCGTAAAAATCATACATCCTACTCCCTCGGAGGGTCACCTTTACACCGGTAGCCATACCTGCCCGCACCTTGAAGGCCGCAACAGATTTCCTGGCCTTGGTCTTCACACCCATCTGGCCTGTAATCAAAGCCAATTCTGATAGGGCACCGTCCAACAGCTTCTTGTTTTGAATTGCTTCTCCTATACCGATACTAACCGTAATCTTTTCCAACGCAGGGACCTGCATCACAGATTTATAGGAAAACTGCTTATACAATTCCGGGAGCACTTCTTCCTTATAAATCTTCTTCATTCTCACTTCAGCCATCACCTATGCTCCTTAAAGTGCCTTGCCACACTTGCGACAAATGCGCTCTTTTTTACGCCCTTCCCCCTTGTAACCCACACGGGTTGGTCCACAACCGGAACAGACAATCATCACGTTCGAAATATCCATATAGGCTTCCACTTCAATAATCTCGCCCTGCTCACCTTCACGTTGAGGCTTTTTGGCTTTTTTAACGATGTTTAGTCCTTCCGCCATTATGCGGCGTCTTGCTCTGTCAATCTTAATGATGCGTCCTTCGCTCTTCCCGCCTCGATCTTTTCCCGCAATGACACGAACCAGGTCACCCTTCGCCAGTTTCACTTTCTGATCAACAGCATTCTTGGCGTTTGCATTCATTCCTGTACCTACCTACTCTTCAACTTAAAGCACTTCCGGTGCCAGCGAAATTACCTTCATAAAGTTCGCATCCCGGAGTTCACGGGCCACCGGCCCAAAAATACGCTTACCTACCAAGTTTAAATTACCATCCAGAATCACACAGGCGTTATCATCAAACCGAATATATGTACCATCAGCCCGGCGGTATTCTTTGTGGACCCGAACAATCACAGCCTTGCGCACATCACCCTTTTTGACGCCGGCCTGAGGCAACGCTTCTTTTACTGCTACGACAATGATGTCCCCTACGCTGGCCCAACGGCGTTTGGAGCCACCAAGAACCTTGATGCACTCCACTCGCTTGGCACCGGAGTTGTCCGCTACATTAAGGCGAGAACTCATCTGAATCATAACTATATAACCTCTCTCAATATCCGTTATCCAAAATCACAGACTAACGCGCACGCTCAACGACTTCGATAAGCTTCCAGCACTTTTCCTTGCTGACCGGACGACATTCCACGATGCGAACACGGTCCCCTACATTGGCATCATTTGCTTCATCGTGAGCCTTGTATTTTTTGGACCAGGCAACATATTTTTTGTACATCGGATGCAACCTGCGTGTCGAAACCTTCACAACAATGCTTTTTTCCATCTTGTCACTAACCACGATGCCGATAAACGTCTTTTTATTCGCTTTCATTTCCCTTACCTTTTGGGCCTTAACAACTAAGCGTTAGCCTTGCTTTGCTGATGGATTTTAGTATTCAGGCGTGCAATACTGCGGCGAGTAGTCCGAATTTCTATCGGGCTCTCAACATGGCCGATTACTTTATCGAATCGCAATTTCCGCCAACGTTCCAGCAATTCTTTCCGCTTCACTATCATTTCCGCCAAAGAAAGATCATCAAACTTTTCTTTCATATGTGTTCCCTCTGTTTTCAACCAATCCTACAAATGCTCTACGCATGTGCCTTCTGCACAAAGCGTGCCCGGACCGGCAATTTGCTGGCTGCCAGCTCCATAGCCCGACGAGCCAAATCCGCAGGGACCCCGGCCACCTCAAACAACACTGTGCCGCGCTGTACAGGCGCAATCCACATCTCCGGATTGCCCTTACCCTTACCCATACGAGTTTCCGCAGGTTTCTTTGTGTAGGGCACATCAGGAAAAATCCGAATCCACACTTTACCACCACGTTTCAGATGGCGCGTCATGGCCACACGAGCGGCTTCAATCTGCCGCGCCGTCAAATACTTCTGAGCTTCTGCCACCAAACCAAATTCACCAAAAGAGATGTTATTGCCACGGGTAGCATTTTCGCGCAAACCACAGTAGGAGCGTCTCTGTCTCTTACGATAAGTAAGCCGTTTCGGACTTAACAGTGCCATCTCATTACTCCTCTAATATCAACCATCTATGCACGAACTATTCCACTGAATCACTGGGCCTGCGAACCAGATTACCCGCGTCTTCTTTCGCATTGCTCTTGTAAATCTCGCCAAGACATATCCAAACTTTGACACCAATGATACCATAGGTTGTCAGGGATTCGGCGAAACCGTAGTCGATGTTGGCCCGAAGTGTATGCAACGGAACCCGACCTTCTTTCAATTCCAGTGCCCGAGCCATGTCAGCACCACCCAAACGACCGGAAATTTTGATTTTGACACCCTGGACATTGCCCTGTTTGATCACACCGGCCAAGGCCATTTTCAAAGTACGACGGAAGGCACCCCGACCGCGCAACTGACGGGCAATATTCAGGGCCACGATTTGAGCACTCGCTTCAGGCCGTTTGACTTCTTTGATCTTGATATTCAAACTGTCTGTTGTCAATTTCTGTAAATCTTTCTGCAAACGTTCGATATTGGCACCTTTAGAACCAATAATGTAGCCCGGACGGGCGGTCTGAATCAGCAAAGTGATACGCTTCGGTTTGCGAATAATCTCCACATCACTGATGTCGGCGGACTGCGCCTCCGGAGTATTGAACAAGGCTTTGCGTAAACGCAAATCTTCATGCAGAACCCGGGCATAGCTTTTACCGCTCAAATACCAACGAGATTTCCAGTCGTTATTTACTCCCAAGCGGAAGCCGTATGGATGTACTTTCTGACCCATTATAAACCCTTTTTCTCTGACCTATTTCACATCTAACACTACAGCAATGTGTGCATAGCGCTTCAGCTGACGGTCGGCGCGGCCTCGGCCGCGAGCCCATATCCTCTTATGGCGAGTCCCTTCATTTACCAACAGTTCCTTGATAAACAAACTCTCTTCATTAATGTTTTTGTTTAAGTCCATGGCATTCGCGGCAGCAGAACGCAGGGTTCTCAACAGGAAACCCGCCCCCTTATGCGGCAAAGTGCCCAAGACAGCTTCCGCTTCAATATAGGACCGACTGCGAATCAAGTTCGCTATTGGACGGACTTTTGAAGGGGAAATTGGCAAATATTTTGCGATAGCTTTGTAACCGGTAGTTGATGATGTCATCTGTGTGCCCCTTACCTCCGGCCTTTTTTATCTGAACCTGCATGTCCGCGAAATGAACGCGTAGGAGCAAACTCACCCAACTTCTGACCAACCAAATTTTCGGTGACCAATACAGGAATAAAAACCTTACCATTATAAACCTGAATTGTAGATCCCACCATTTCCGGAATGATCGTTGAAGCGCGGGAATAGGTCTTGATTGGCCTTTTACCGGTTATTTCCACTTGTGCCATAACACGCTTGTACAGCTTACCTTCAATAAAAGGACCTTTCTTGATCGATCTAGCCATAACCTAAAGTACTCCTGTTTCTCTTGCCTAACTACCGCTTTTTCTTCTTGCGACTCTGGACGATGAAACGACTGGAAGTCTTACTCCGGGAACGAGTCTTCTTACCCTTAGTCTGAACGCCCCAAGGTGTCTGTGGATGACGGCCTTTCGTGCGCCCCTCACCACCACCGTGCGGATGGTCTACCGGGTTCATTGCCACACCGCGAACCTTCGGCCTGCGGCCAAGCCAGCGAGAACGCCCGGCCTTGCCCAAACTAATATTCATGTGATCGGCGTTACCCAAGGTACCAATTGTCGCACGACAGTTTTTATGAACCAGGCGAACCTCACCGGAAGGCAATTTCAGGGACAAATAGTCACCGTCTCTGGCCGTAATCATAGCCGAGGCACCGGCAGAACGAACAATCTGGCCACCCCGACCGGCAGTAAGTTCAACGTTGTGTACCACGCGGCCAACCGGAATATTTTCCAGCGGCAGACTATTGCCCACAGCAATTTCCACATCGGGACCGCTGAGTACTTCCCCGCCAACTTCCAAACCGTGCGGGCACAAAATATAGCGACGTTCACCATCCCGATAAATCAGAAGTGCAATATGGGCAGACCGATTCGGGTCGTACTCTATCGCCTCCACTCGAGCCGGGATGTTTGTCTTATCACGTTTAAAATCGATCCGGCGATACAAACGCTTGTGCCCGCCACCTCTCCGGCGAACGCTAATGCGCCCGGAACTGCTGCGCCCGGCTTTGCTCTTCGTGCCCCCGGACAATTTCTTATTCGGCCGACTCTTCGACAATTCAGAATAGTCTACCGTCTGAAGATGCCGTCTGCCCGGCGTAGTTGGATTATACTTCTTTAATGCCATCCCAATACCTCAAACTTACTATGTCTCATTGACATTCAGGCTTTCCAAGGCTTCGATAGACTGCCCTTTTGGCAAAGTGACTATCGCTTTTTTCCATGGTGCTGTTTTGCCGTGCCCACGCTGAAAGCTCTTTTTAGATATTGGCAAATTGCGCTTTTTCTTACTCTTCACGCTGACAATATTACAGGACAACGGTTCTACATTGAACAGCTTCCTCACGGCATACAGGATCTCAAATTTATTGGCCCGCACATCTACCCGAAAACTATATTTCCGATAACCCGAGACTCCGGCTTGGAGCATACTTGTCTTCTCTGTCAACAGAGGACAAATTAAGATTTCCTCTACTTCCATTATCACACCGCCTTCTCAATGCCGGCATTGTCCCGGTAAAATGTATTCAGACCTTTAATCGAAGACTCTGTAAACAGAATCTTCTTAGCGTAGAAGAAATCATGCACTTCCAGCCGCCAGTAGTCGAGCAGTGTTAAATTGGCAATGTTACTCCCGGCCCGTCGAATCAGTGTGTTTTCTTCTCGGTTGTCGCCCAAAATAACCACAACCCGATCTTTCTTTACTGTGGCAAAGTTTGCCAACTTGACCGCAAAATCTTTGGTCTTACCGGATTCAATCTGAAAATTCTCTACAATCTTTACGATTTCATCGTTAGACACCCGAAGAGACAGCAAACTTTTATAAGCATTGCGCTTCATTTTCTTGGGCATAGCTTGACGATAACTGCGCGGATGCGGCCCAAAAACCACACCGCCACCCTTCCATATCGGAGAACGCTTATGCCCGGAACGAGCGCGACCGGTTCCCTTCTGTCGCCAAGGTTTGGCAGTCGAACCCCGCACTTCACCGCGACGACGCGTAGAGGCAGTTCCCTGACGTTTGTTAGCCAGTTCCATGACCAATAGCTGATGAATCAGGCCTTTATTGACCTCAGTTCCAAAAACCTCATCAGCCAACTGGATCGAACCCACGTCCTTACCATCTATGGAATATAGCTTCTTTTCCATCTGTCAACCCTTGTTCAACCTGCATCCCGCAAAACAATCGGACCGCACGATGCACGTTTCAATTTACAATTACAACTCAAGCTTTCTAAGCTTTTTTCTTGGCCTTCCGCACTATCACGCGGGAACCTCGAGGCCCCGGAACGGCACCCCTCACTACCAGCAGATTTCTATCCGCTTCAATGCGCAAAACTTCCAGATTCTGTACCGTAGTCTGTTCACCACCCATGCGACCGGCCATTTTTTGGCCCTTAAACGTGCGCGAAGGCCACGCCGCCTGACCTGTCGAACCCAAGTCACGATGAAATTTAGAACCGTGGGTCTTGCGCCCGCCACCAAAGCCGTGACGCTTCATCCCGCCTTGGAAGCCTTTCCCTTTGGAAACACCGGCTACATCGACATAGCGCACACCTTCTAAAACTTCTAAACCCAATTCCTGACCAATTTCACATGTCGGGCTAAAATCACGCATTTCTTTCAAATACGCCCTCGGTGCAGCACCATCGGGAAACTGACCCAAATCGGCTTTATTTAAACGCTGCGACTTTTGCACTGTGTGGCCCAGTAAAACAGCTTCATAACCATTCTGTTCTGCTGTCTTCTTCGCCACAACAAGATTTTTTTCCACTTCAATCACGGTCACAGGCATCACCGAACCATTTTGATCAAAAACCTGCGTCATGCCGTGTTTCTTGCCAATTATTGCAATCATTTATATCTCACTCCAACTTCACAGCAACTCTGCCGCCCAAAGGACGACCTAGCGAATCTCCACATCAACCCCGGCGGGGAGCTCCACGCGTTGCAACGCATCCATTGCCGTGCCGGTTGGATTTATGATGTCCAACAGTCTTTTATGTGTTCGCATCTCAAACTGTTCCCGAGATTTTTTATTGACGAAGGTTGATTTGTTTACAGTGAACTTCTGAATTCTCGTAGGGAGAGGAATGGGTCCTGCAACCTTGACATTGTGCTGCGCCAACGTATCCACAATCGAGCTGACACTTTGTTCAATCAGACGCACATCAAAGCTCTTTAATCGAACCCGGACTCTATCTTTCATCACTAATTCCTTCTGTCACCATGCACTATACAGGTGAATCTACTCAAAACCACAAGTCACATGCGTAAAATAAAAGCAAAAAATTGTTCGGTCGGCCATCCTAACGATTCAGAATAGCCGTGCCTAGAGCAACTTCTACTTTTATAAAACAACAAATTATTCAATAATTTCCAATACCTGACCGGAAGCTACCGTACGACCACCCTCACGGATAGCGAATTTCAGTCCCTTATCCATAGCAATTGGGCTAATCAGTTCAACTTCCAACTCACAATTGTCACCGGGCATTACCATCTCTTTGCCCCCGAGCAACGTAACGGAACCGGTAACGTCAGTAGTACGGAAGTAAAACTGCGGCCGGTATCCACTAAAAAATGGATTGTGACGACCACCTTCGTCCTTAGTCAACGAGACTATCGCACCCTTGAACTTCCGATGCGGTTTGATCGAACCGGGCTTACCCAAAACCTGGCCGCGCTCCACTTTATCCTTGTCGATACCACGCAAGAGACAACCTACATTATCTCCGGCCTGGCCTTGGTCCAACTCTTTCTGGAACATTTCCACACCAGTCACCGTGGTCTTCTGCGTGTCGGTAACACCCACAATTTCCACTTCATCGCCGACCTTAACGATACCGGATTCAATGCGCCCGGTGACGACAGTACCGCGACCGGAAATCGAGAACACATCCTCAATTGGCATCAGAAAATCTTTATCAATCGGACGTTCGGGAATATCAAAATAACTATCCATAGCATCCAGCAACTCCTGAATGCATTTGCCGGCTTCGGCATCATCCGGGTTGCTCATTGCCTGGAAAGCCGAACCCTTGATAATCGGAGTGTCACCGGGGAAGCCATACTGCTCCAACAGTTCCAATATTTCGGCTTCAACTAATTCAACCAATTCCGGGTCAGCCAGATCCATTTTATTCATAAAAACGAGCAGCTTGGGCACACCAACTTGGCGAGCGAGCAGAATATGCTCGCGAGTCTGCGGCTCAGGACCGGAGTCTGCCGCACACAACAAAATAGCACCATCCATCTGAGCAGCACCGGTAATCATGTTCTTAACGTAGTCCGCATGACCCGGGCAATCCACATGAGCGTAATGTCGGGCTTCGGATTCATATTCCACGTGACGGGTATTAATCGTAATACCCCGCTGACGCTCTTCCGGCGCATTGTCGATATCCTCATAAGAAATTACCTTACTATTGGATCCGGCAGCGCAGTACTTTGAAATTGCAGCCGTCAAAGTTGTTTTACCGTGGTCAACGTGCCCGATAGTTCCCACATTGATATGAGGCTTATCCCTCTTAAACTTTTCCTTAGCCATATTTCCTCCTATATGGATTTGAGCTTTCTTGTTTCGCAGTAGACTGCGCCAGTTCTAAGACAAAAAGAAACTTGAGCTTTCGCCCAAGCTTGCAAAAAGAGACCAAAGGGGAGACTCAGAAACTCTCTCAAGTTCCTCAGCTTCACCTTCAGACTGCAAGCCTGCGGTTTGAAGCAATTCTTTTCGATTACCAGCGATAGTGAGCAAAAGCCTTGTTGGCTTCTGCCATGCGGTGAACATCTTCCTTCTTCTTCACTGCCGTACCGGTACCATTGAATGCATCCAGCAATTCGCTGGCCAAACGGTCATCCATACCGCGCCCGGAGCGCGAACGGGCGGCCTGAATCAGCCAACGCATCGCCAATGCTTCGCGGCGCGTTTCGCGAACTTCAACGGGGATCTGATAAGTCGAACCACCGACGCGGCGTGAACGAACCTCAAAGACCGGCTTTACATTCTCCAGGGCCCGGCGGAATGCGACCAACACTTCTTCACCGGATTTGTCAGACAAACGGTCCAGCGCCGTATAGACAGCTTTTTCACTAATCGATTTCTTGCCATCCAACATCATGCGTGTAATAAACTTTTCCACTTCACGACTACCATAACGCGCGTCTGCAAAGACCCTTTTTGGTATGACTCTTTTCTTTCTTGACATTTCAAATTCTCCGGATAATCCCAACTAGGTCTGACAACTACGCCTTTGGCCTCTTCGCTCCATATTTGGAACGACCTCTTCTCCGGTCATTGACGCCCAAGGTGTCCCGAGTACCGCGAACAATGTGGTAACGCACACCGGGTAAGTCTTTCACCCGGCCACCACGAATGGCTACGACGGAATGCTCCTGCAAATTGTGACCGATGCCGGGGATATACGCTGTAACTTCAATACCATTTGACAAGCGCACACGGGCGACCTTACGCAAAGCGGAGTTCGGCTTTTTTGGGGTAAATGTCGTCACACGGGTACACACGCCTCTCCTTTGGGGGCAGGCCTGCAAGGCGGGAGACTTTGTCTTCTTTACGCCGGACTTGCGACCTTTTCGCACCAGTTGGCTAATCGTTGGCATCCTACATCCTCCAATGGATATCAGCTCGCATACACAATACAACCATACCAAGGGAGCCCGTATCTCTCAATTTCCCTTGGCACGATGAGTCAGCAAATATACAAATATATCTACAGATATGCTTTACAACTGAAGTGTCGCAGAAATTAGCCGGATTGTCTGTTTATGTCAAGAACAATACATAAAAGTTCCAATAATTTGGCTTTTCCACAAAAATTTGTCATTTTTGAGGCCTTCCGCCCCATTCTCTTTTTCACAAATAGCCATGGAGGAGCAATATCCACGGGCTAAACGTGGTAAAATTCCGATATCCGCATCTCCACCATTTTTCTTCTGCTCCTGCCCAGACAATAGAACATCGAACAAATGATTGATTTACTCTTTCCTCTACCAAAGGCGTAGCAGAATCCCGATGGAGACACTCAGACAGGACAATTGGCGGTGCAGGTAGCCCGGAAAATTCTCCTGTATCTTACAGTGCAGCTTTGCCCGCACTTGATGATGAATTGCCAACAACAACAGTATTGGAATCATTCCTTGTCGCAACAAGATCGGCAGATCAACAGGAGACAATGGAAACAAAAAGAAGAGTGCCGACACAAGGGCGAGAGACAGACCGCCTTCGATGGCAAGGCTACATAGCACGGGTAAAACTCGCAATAGTTTTATCCCCGATTCCGACCCTCGTTTTGATTTTTCCGTCACCCAACTTGCGTATAGTGCCTGCTGTGACAGCAATGCTTTGTAGAGTTTGCGGCAAAAATACTGCTCCGGCAACGGATAAAAAATGTTCCAAACCAGCAGGATGGCCCACAGGCCGGGATGGCTCAAAATGCTATGAGCCTGTACACCCAAGGGCCGGGCCGGAAGGGCCTTGTCTCCGGCAGGGCCAAGAAGCCAATAGAGCACCGGGCCAAGTAACAGGCAACTACACAACGCAATCTGCCACAGGCGACGCTGCTGATAATCCGGAACCCCTTGTTTCCAAGCCTGTGTCCAGTTCTTATCCCAACTTTTTTGTACCTTGTCCCGCAAGAATTCGGGCAAGGTCTTTGGCAACGATATCACATTGCGAAATAACGAATCCCACCAAGGCCGAGCCGGCTTGCAGTTGTATTTTTCTAACAGCTCCTGCTGAGGGCTATGCCGCCAGTTCCAATCAAAACCTGTCCTTACATCTTTCCCTTTGTGCCGGGCCAAATAGTCCTCAATAGTGACGCCATCGTCATCTTCCTTCTCTATCCCCCAAGTTCCCTTGCCGTCATTTGTATAGTTGCCAAAGATCGAAGAGTTCTCCGACCCGGCACTGGCAGCACTCCCATCCCGAGTACCTGAGGGGGACCTTCCCGACAAGACTGCTCCCAAGAAACGACCCAAGCGGGCATGCAGTGATTTTGTCGACTCACTACTCAGCAGAGTCAAACTCTCCTGAGAGAGAAAAAAGAGAAAGGCCAACAAGAACAGACCCCAAGCCAAGAGACCAAACCAAGCTTGTTCCCTCAGGTACAAACCCTGCCACACCGCATAAGCGGGGAAGACAAACGCCAGCAAACGCCAGAACACAGCAGACCACCGCAATTTCAATTCAGGTGGTTTGACAGTGGAAAAATGTAGCATTTGGGCCTTTTTTTAATTGGTCTTTTCAGTCATGAGCATTGCAGTGACACTACGGTTTTTCGACCAAGAACTGATTGACTTCCGCTCCGCGTTTCGAAGGCATTTGCGACACCCAATACGAAACCAGAGAGTTGGTATTCTCTTCGACGGCAATGCGATCTGCCGCACGCAGCACGTCCACTACCAAAAGGGCATCCATCTCATTCATCTGAGCCACGGCTTGGGCGGGGGGCATTCCGCTAAAATTACGAGCGATTTGCTCTATCTTGACATTGCGGTCCCGATACAAATTTTCACGCTCTTCTAAGGCACTAAGCTGCTGCTGTAACTGCTCTTCTGCCCGTGTAATTTCCAGTTCCCGCTCCTCTAACTCATCCAAACGCCGGAGCAACTTTTTTTCCGTTTCATCCAGATTTTTGCGCTTGATCTCCAATGATTCCAGCTGCTGGCGCAAACGCGCATCATTCAGACCGTCTTCCCCCGCATCCAAACCCTGGGAACTTCCGCTGTCCGTAGGCGCATTCAGACCAACCAGGCGCAACACAGGGGCAAACTCCCGGCGCAGACTCACCAGGCCCAGCCAGTCAAAAATTACCAAGCCGCCGATCATAATCAGCAATATCAGCAACAGCAGCAACATACTTTTTGTCAACGTGTTGGCCATCAATCTTCCTCTTTTGCAGTACCGATAGCAGGACTCATTGTTTGCAGCCCATAACGGTTACGTAGTAAGGCACGCACGCAGCTCATCTCAGCAGAGGCTTCGTCCTGAACCTTTTCCAGCTTCTGCTTGTACTTCTGATGCTGCCGGTCGCGCAATTTCTCCAGCACGCGCAAATCCTTTCGCATATCTGCATAGCATTTCTGCTCATTTTCCATCACCAGACGAGCTTCGTGCATTCTTTCGTCAATCTCCCGGCTTCGCTTCTCCAAACTATCCAGGTACAAATAGTCCGAATGGCTTTTCCGGGGGTCCGGCGACTCCGAATCCCGCAACACCCCGGAGCCAGAACCTCGCAGGTTCGCCCAAGTATGGGCACTGTTTTCACGGTTAAAACGCATTTTCTCCTGCTGACGATTATAGTTCGACACGGCGACAGCCAATTGCTGTTCCTGCTTCTCCAACTTAGCTTGGCGGAGGGACAACAAAGTATCCAAAGAAAATTGAAAACGTTGCATTACAATCCACTCCCGCTAAATAATCCGGCCCTCTGACGGTCATCGCCCCCAAGAGCCTCTCCCTGCCGACCTACCGTAGTTGAACCGGACTTATTCTGCAAACCGGCCTCCGTTCCTCCACCAGTCTTTTCTCTTCGGACAGGGGCACTCTCCCCCACCAAGTCCAAAAGCATTTGCAGAGTCTGCTCCAATGAAGTATTTTCATCGGTGCCTTGCTGCAAAAACCCCAGCAGATCCGGCAGTCGCTCTATCGCCTCATCGAGCAGAGGATTGCTGCCCGTGGCATACGCTCCAATTTCAATCAAATCCTGACGCTCCCGATAAATGGCCAGCAGACGTTTGACATGGGCAATCACCGGACGAAATTCCACAACAGAAACCTTTTGTTCCAGACGCGAAACAGAGGCCGGCACATCAATAGCAGGATAGTGGTAGCGTTCGGCCAGTTGCCGAGACAGAATGATATGACCGTCTAAGATACCACGTATGGTATCCGAAACCGGTTCATCCAAATCGCCGCCTTCCACCAGGACATTATAAATCCCGGTGATTGAACCGCGCTCGCTGCGTCCCACCCGCTCCAACAACAAAGGCAGGCTGTTGAACACAGACGGAGGGAAACCACGCACTGTGGGGGGTTCCCCAATCGCCAGCCCCACCTCGCGTCCGGCCGTGGCAAAACGTGTCACTGAGTCGAATAACAATAAGACATCCTTGCCCAAGTCACGAAAATATTCGGCTATCGCTGTAGCACTGTACGCACCCCGAATCCGTGAGAGAGCAGGGCTGTTCGAGGTCGAGACAACGAGAATAGAGCGAGCACGGCCCTCTTCACCTAAGTCCCGTTCTAAAAACTCCCGCACCTCTCGACTACGTTCCCCAATCAGAGCAATGACAACTACATCGGCCTTTGTATTGCGGGCAATCATACCAAGTAAGGTCGATTTGCCCACACCGGAGCCGGAAAAGATCCCCACTCGCTGGCCTTTACCCAATGACAACAAGCCGTCAATCGCACGCACGCCAATACTTAACTGCTCATCAATCGGGGGACGCGACATCACTCCGGGGGCTTCGCGCTGTACCGGATACTTGATAAATGCTGCAATCGAAGGGCCCTTGTCCAGTGGTCGCACCAACGGATCGACCACCCGCCCCAGCAGCTCCTCAGAAACCGGAACTTCCAGCTCATGACCCAGAGCGATCACCTCATCTCCGACCCGCAAACCGGAAGGATGATCGTACAACATAATGTAGCAGTGTGCCCGCTCCAGAGCCACGACCTCACCATAAAACTCCGGCGCAGTGTCAAGAAATTCAGTCCCGGGAAGGGCAGCTCCCCAAAAAGACCGGTCTTCCTCTCCATCGTCACCGGATTCATCCACATTCCGACCATTCTGACGGGTGAACGGATTATACTTGGAGGGAAAGATTCGACACATTTCACCAATTTGGGCCACCGGCCCGCTACAGTAGAGCATCTGACCTTGGATCTTTTCCACTCGCCCACCATACTTGATAGTGTCCAAACCATTCAGTGCATCCCGACAGCGCAGCACCGAATCGAAAGTATCGAGACTCATACAGACACTCCCCGGGCCGTACCGCAGCGCAAGCCCGACTCCGTTATGTCAGTGTCCCAACAATTCGGCCACATTTGCCTGTCCCGTCACGGAGAAATTGCATCTGAAGAATCTGAAGGGGCTTGAGAACCCTCAGAACTCGAAGAAACCCGATCGGAGGAAGGGGCACTCGGAGATCCGGACGGACCCTCAGAAAGCTTCTCCGAAGAAATCGAATTGACGAAATTCTGCAGCTCCTCTTCGTCTTTGCGGATAATGTCCTCGCTGAGCCTGCGCGGACCGCGCCGGCGCACCGGACGCACAGAGAGGATCTTATCTTCCACTTCGCGCAACTGCGACGATACCCTGGCATCAATCTCACCAAAATCGCTTTCGACCATGCAGCCCCCACGTTGAACCGTGTGGTCTTCAACAATATGGATACCCTCCAAACTTTCTACTACCCGGATGAAATGTTCTTTATTTTCCAAGCTGACATCCATGTCTTCAGGGTTGACCCGCAATGTCACACTGCCCCGATAGCGTAGCTTCTTCAGGGCTTCCAAGGTATTGTAAATCACAATATCTTTTTGGTTTTCCGACAGAACCTTCACAACCTTGCGGGCAATCAATAAAGTCAGGTCTATCAAGTCGCTTTCCAGAGAGGCAATGATTTCCTCCCGGGACCGCAAGACTCCGGAAATCATATAATGTAGCTGGTTCGTTAGGCGGCGGACTTCAGCAAAACCCTGCTCATAGCCCTCCTTCGTGCCTTCTCTCGTACCTCTCTCCCGCCCTTCTTCTTCGACCATTTCAACTTTGAGTTTGGCATTTTCAATCATTTCCCGGGCCTGTTCTTCGGCCCGGGCGATAATATCTTTGGCCTGTTGCTCCGCACCGGAGGTTATTTGCTCCGAACTACTTTTGGCACTTTCGCGCATATTCTGCAATTCTTCATTCAGATTATGACGCTGTATCTCCAGCTGATTTCGAAGCTCATCCTCTTCCTCCCGCTGCCGGGACGCCCATTCTTCCTTTAAATTGGCGATCTCCGAACGTATCTCGTAAGGAGTAGGGCCAGTGTACACTTCTTCCGGCTCTTCTATATCATCAAACTTCGGTACAACAATATTGATCTCGCGCTGCGATTGTCGCGTCAGATCAATGACATCGGTCGGATGAAAAATTTTATCTCGCTTGTTCATTCGCTCTGCCTGCCACCTGCATATTTCCCGCACCTAATCATGACCATCTCCATCTCATTACGCTTCTGTCAGACCAGTAAGTCGTCATCACCGCCGCGCGCAATGATGACCTCCCCGGCCTCCTCCAGTTTGCGGATGATACCCACGATCTTCTGTTGGACTTCTTCCACATCACTCATACGCACCGGCCCCATGAACTGCATGTCTTCTTCCAGCATGGCCGCCGCACGTTTAGACATGTTGCGAAAGATCTTGTCTTTTACTTCATCGTCCACAGCCTTCAGGGCCTTGGTCAGGTCCTGCTGGTCTACTTCCTTCAGTACCCGCTGAATTGAACCATCATCCAGCATGACAATATCATCGAAGACAAACATCTTCTTGCGGATTTCTTCAGCCAGTTCTGGGTCATCCTCTTCCAGACTTTCCATAATACTGCGCTCAGTGGCGCGGTCGATAGTGTTCAGGATCTCTACAATACTGTCGACACCTCCGGCGACCGCGACATCCTCGGAGGAGATGGAGGCCAATTTCTTCTCCAGCACCCGCTCCACTTCACGAATGACTTCAGGGGAAGAACGTTCCATGTTAGCGATGCGCTTGGCCACTTCAGACTGCATATCCGGGTCAAGCCCGCCCAGTACCGCAGAAGCCTTGGCCGGCTCGATATACGACAGGATTAGAGCTATCGTCTGCGGGTGCTCCTGCTGAATGAAATTCAAAATGTGTTGTGGGTCAGCCCGCCGAACAAAATCAAAGGGGCGAGATTTTAGAGACGAGGTCAGACGATTAATAATCTCGATGGCTTTGTCCGAACCCAGCGATTTCTCTAACAGCTCCCGGGCATAATCAACACCCCCCGCTGCCATGAAATCCTGGGCCATCATCATTTCCTGGAATTCCTGTAGGACCAAGTCCCGGTCTTCCGATCTGACATTGCCCAAGCGAGCGATTTCAAAGGTAATCGTCTCCACTTCTTCTTGGTTGAGATGCTTAAAAATGGCCGCAGAGATTTCGGAACCCAATGTGACAAGAAAAATGGCCGCCTTTTGTCGGCCTGTCAGTTCCTCATCACCACTCGGCACCCCACCTGATTTAGACTTCGCCATCTGCGTACTCCTCTGAAATCTCTTTGCGAATCCCTCCCAAGTTCAACAGGTCAAACCTTCCTGTCCCTGACCGAACTACCGTTAATCATCCGCTATCCACATGCGTATCAGCTGAGCAACCCCTTGTGGGTTATCTCGCGTCAAATTGACCGCACTTTCCTGTAATTCAATATTGCCGCGATTTGCCACGGCCATCTGGGAATTGGCGATATCTTCCTCAGCCGCGCGCAAGGCGGATTCTCTCATCGCCTGATGCTGGCGCGCCAATTCTTCTTCACGCGCGCGTTTGCGACGCTCACGCTCTTGCATAACAATGCGCAAAAGCAGACCCAGTACGATCAAAGCGGCCAAGACCCCAAGTAAAACCAATAAAATACGCCGCCGGGCCACAGCCCCGGCGTAGGTCTCATCTTCCTTGTCAAACTCCCTGCTGCGGTCAAAGGGAATGTTCTCCACGATGACAGTATCCCCCCGCACCTCATTAATTCCCAGAGAATTCTTCAGCACATTGCGAATACTTTCCAGAATTTCGGGCGGAACCGGCTTATACTCACGCTGAATTTTGCCATTTACCACCTGAACATTACCCGACTTGTCGTAGAGCCGTTCCCAGGTACCGTCAATCGCCACACCCACGGCAATTTTCTGCGTCTCCAAAGGACTCGCAATTTCTTCTTTTTCCAGTTCTCCGTACTGATAATTATTTACAGTCGAATCTTTCACATATTTCCCCGGAGTGTTTTCCAGTTCTTTGTAACCGGGCGGGGTCTGTCCTTCCTGACCGGCAGGCCCCTCCGGATTGAAGGCACTGCCCTCAAAATTTTCCTTAGTGACTACTTCCGAGATTGGTGCCGGAGCCAGAATTTCCGTTTCATCATACGGCGTTTCCGGATTATCTTTCTTCAAAGTGATGGGCAGATATTCTTTGGAACGCTCCTTGCGATCGATATAGTCGAGGTCGATAGCAACATTGATGATTTCCAGACGCTCCCTGCTCACAATCGCACTCAGAGATTGGGCAATCTTGCGCGTCAGTTCCGCTTCTTCAATCTTCTTCTGCTTTAGTATCTTGGTACCCAAGGCCAAGCGGTCAAAATCCTTCAGACTGTCAAAATCGTTTAATACCAAACCGTTATTATCCAGAACGGTAATATTATCCGCAGACAGGCCCGCCACGGCAAAGCTGATCAAGCGTACGATACCTTGGACCTGCTTTTTGTCTTCCAGCAGATCCACCCCGGGTCTGGGTGTTAAGATGACAGAGGCTGTCGTGGGTTCCTGCAATTCCCTCAAAATTTCTTTTTTCGGTGTCACCAGAGTCACCGAGGCACTGTCTATAGTTTCCAGTGCTGTAATGTGCTGATTTAAATTTTGCGTAATCGCGCGCCGAAGGCGCACGTCATTTTCAAATTGAGATGTCGTCCAACGCTGAACGTCAAACACAGACCAAGGGTCCATGTTTTTCGGCACCAAGTCCTCCTGCACCAGCAAGGCACGCACCATTCTTGCCGTTTGGCCGTTGGCTACGTATATCTTGCCATTGCTTACCGTGTAGGAGATATTCTCTCGGTCCAGGCGCAGGGCCATCCGATCTAAGGCCACTTGGTCCTGGATAGAAACATTGAAAACCGCTGTCTGTACCGAGGAACCACCCCAAAAAAACAACGAAACAAGGCCAACCAAAAGCAGGGCGAAGATACCGAGGCCGATAGCTCGCTGCATGGTTGACCATTTATTCCAAAGATTCGTTATGGCATTGCGGATGTTTTGGAAAAAATCACCCATTCTATATGCCCCTCATAAAAATTCCTTATACTATTATCCACTAAGACCGACTTACTCTAGCGGATCGTAGTCAGTTCCTTGAATGCAGTAGTAGCACGGTCGATCACCGCTTTCGTCAGACTCAGGCTCATATCAGCTTTGAGCATGCTCACTACTACGGTAGAAGGATCCACGGAATCGGGGCTTACAATGGCTTGCTGCTGCAACAGTTGACTATCCATAATCTGATTGTTTGTTTGGCCCAGGGCATCCAGAACCATGCTCCCAAAGGTACCCGACTTCACTTCCCGGGCTTCAAAGATGCCTTCCGGCCCTCCGTCTTTTTTCAGATGCAGCGGATGTGTCTTCCGGAGCTCTATATTAGAATACTGAGCCGTTTCTGGTTCAAAATTTGGCAAATTACGCATTATATTCATAAGTGTTCCCTATAATTTTGAAAGACCCGAGGTCCGAAGCTATCATTATCCACGCAAAAGATCAACAACACTTTTGTACATACTTTTTGAACCGTCAACAATCCGTGCATTCGCCTCATAAGCCCTTTGTACTTCCGTCATATCTACCATTTCTTCCATGATATTCACATTCGGATACTCTACGTAGCCCGTCAGTTTACCGATTTTGTGAGCATCCGGATGAGTTGGGTCATAGACCAAACGGGTATCGCTCATATCTTTCTCGATCCTGTCAACTTTCACACCCTTGCCGATACCATTATCCAAGGCTTCGGGCAGGAAAGGGGAACGCCAGTACGGCTGTGAATTCATCGTTCTCAGAATAGTGCGACTGCGGCGAAAGGGCCCGCCTTCAGGAGTCCGCGTAGTACTCGCGTTGGCGATATTATTGGCAATTACATCCTTGCGCACGTTCTGCGCACTCATGCCGGAACTGGCCACATTGATAGCGGAAAAAATACCCATTGTTCAAACTCCTAACAGCTGGTTTTTAGGACAGTACCTTCTTGATTTGGCCAAATTCAAAGCCAACCGCTGCGGCCATGGACTCATAGCGCATCTGGTTTTTCAGCGCATCGCCGACTTCCTGGTCATAATCAACGTTGTTGCCATTGTTGTCACTTTGGCTCAGATAATCCAAAGTCCGGCGCGGCTGAACCGCTTGATAGTCCCGAAGCCGAAACGGATCGACATGCCGGGGGTCTGCCGTCTTCACGGGAATCACAGGCTCCTGTTCCGAAGCCAAGGCCCGACCCAACTGTGCCTCGAAAGATATACTGCTGCGCTTAAAATTCGGCGTACCCGCATTGGCCAAATTGTTGGCGATTACATCACGCCGCACACTCGCAACCTGCATGGAACGTTCCAAAATATCTAACGTCCTGCCAAATGTTGTACGCTCAAACATAGATACCCCCTGCTTTTAAGGCCCTGACCGAGGAAAATCGTGCCCAATACTTCAGCACATTACACTCCAGCGTAATTGCGCCAGTTTACAAGAAAAAATTGATAAGGCAAGAAGCTATTATCCAAAAATTCAAGATATTCGAGATATTTATTTGACATTCTCGGTCACCAAATCCCAAAATGGGCTTTAGCGGGCTTCGGCCCAAAGAATCTGTTAGATATTTCCCCTATATTGTCAAAGACCTCCGTCTTTTGTACAGACTTATTCCAGGGAAAATATTCTAAATAGAATAACATATCTCTTACAGCCTAATGATATAATGGATGAATAAATACAGGAGTATTAATATTAAAAATAAGCATCCGGCAGCAACATTATTATGCCAACACGACAGCACCTCCCCGGCACGTCCTGCCAATGACCGGGGCAGAGGCTTTACCCGCAGAACTTCCGGCAACCGGCAACCGAGAAATGACAAAAGAAAAGTAAAGAGAAGTCCCGATCCGTCACCCTCCGATAAATTGGAGTCACAGGACTCATAGGGATCATAAAAATCGTCAAATTGGGTCCGTCTCCTGATATAAATGTTTCTACCGTTGTGCCTGCTGAGTCACGATACATCCTTCCATCCCACCTTCTTCCATTCCACCTTGGATTTGGGGCTACTTTGGTCTGAACACTTCCACATTTAATGTTATCCCGTTTCCGGCCCTATTTCCTCCAATTTTGCTTCACATTTCCACCATTTTCCAAAAGTGGTTCCAATCTGCTCACAGAATGGTAACAAGATAGTAACAAGATGAGATATCTCCCATTTTCCTTGACCAAAAGGTTCTCAAAGCTATCCAAGACAGCCTAAGAAAAGATGACGGCTAGGGTGCCCCACTTGCCACTCCCGCTATCAACACACTACAATCCCATCCCACACAACAGCAGGCCAGGCAACAAAAAAATGTTTAGGATGCAAAGCATACAGGCACACAGGAGTTTCCATGTCCCATACCCACAACTCAGGCAAATTCAATGTATTCCAAACCGTGGAGCTCTCGCTCCTGGCCAAAGAGGATATCCAGTTTGTGCCCGAAGGGGTCTGGTTGGAGCTCAAGCCCGGCAGTTCGGAGCAGCTGCATCTCTTCCTCTACAGACTCAGCCCTGAGTACCAACAGGAAGGCCAAAATATGCAATTGGTATCCTGCGGCGAACACGAGCTGTGTGGGGGGCAGACCTTCGTTTTGCAGCCAACACAATTTTTCCGACTCTGCTCGAAAGAAACGGAGGAAGGACAAGCTGCAAAACAGAAAGAAGAACAGAGTATTGTGGGAACGGCCGAATTTTCTACGATCCCCAATCTGTATTTCAACAAGAAATTCAACAGCAGCAATGGCTTAGGGCAACCCCACAGCGAAGTAGCCTACTTTAAGTCTGCCTACAGCCACCTCCACCCCGATTTTGGTCGGCGGACTTTGCAGGTTCTGGACCTCGGCTGCGGCCGAGGCCGCAATGCCGTAATCTTTGCCGGGGACCGAGAACAGGAGTACAATGTTCTCGGTCTGGACCAAAGTAGCCAAAGTCTGACAGCCTGGAATACCATGTCCCAAACCAAAGGCTTCGGGCAGGGAAAACTTATCAGCCGACAGACCGATTTAAACCATTGGCGGGAAGCCCCCGCGCATGATGTGGCCATGGCCATCGTCAGCCTCCAATTTCTAGAGGCCCGGGCAGCCACAGAGCTGCTGTCCCACTGCATGGAGCAGGCAAACGGTGGTGCTTTGCACTTGGCCGTCTTTCCCATTGCCAGCCAAAACCCTGCCATTGTCTGGCCCGGAGGCTTCCACTTCCTGCCTCAAAGCGAAGAAGTCAAACTGCTCTACATGAAACAGGGCTGGTCCGTTCTGGAATATCGGGAAAACTACGGTCACTTGGGCAAGATGGCCGGAGATGGCCTGCCGGTGCGCGGCCTCTTCGCCACCCTGATCGCCCAAAAGCCCCCTCAAACACCTTAATAAAACAGAAGAATTTGGCACTACATTGCCTGGTTTTTACCCAAGTTTGGTTACGGCAACTCGGATGCGACAAAACTCTAGCCCGACTTGCCGACAATATTAGGTATGGCAAAGCTAAAGAAACATTTCATTTGTTCGGTCTGCAACCAACAGGAAGTCCAGTGGCAGGGGCGTTGCCGCAGTTGCGGCAGCTGGAACAGCTTCAGCGAAGAACCCTCCGGTGGGATTCCCGGCGTTTCCGCACCGGTCCAAGGGCGGGCGGGCACCGGTATCAAAGGCGAACAGAAGGGCCACAGCAAGGCGGTGGCCTTGGCCGAGGTGCCCATCCCGCAAATACAGAGACAGAGCAGTGGCTTTGTCGAACTGGACCGCGTCTTGGGGGGCGGGTTGGTACCCGGCTCCGTGGTGATGCTTGGCGGTGAGCCGGGAATCGGCAAATCCACACTCCTGCTCCAAATGGCTGCCCGTTTGCAGCAGCGTGGAACCAAAGTCCTCTACGTTTCGGCAGAGGAATCCGCCCTGCAACTAAAGATCCGGGCTGAACGCCTGGGTTGCGCCGAGAGCCAATTTCTGCTGTTGTGCAACAACCACTTGGGCAATCTAGTGGCCGGCATCCACCGCCGCGCCGAGACCGGCAGTACCGGACCGGAACTATTGATTGTCGATTCTTTGCAGACAATCTTGGAACCCAGCCTCGGCACCGTCCCGGGTACACCCTCCCAACTGCGCCATGTGACCCAAATCTTGCAGGACTGCTGCCGGGAATACAAACTGACCATGCTGCTGGTCGCCCATCTAACCAAAGACGGTGTAATCGCCGGGCCCCGCACCGTGGAACACATGGTGGACTGTGTCATTTATTTTGAACACGGGGAACACGATCTGCGCATTTTGCAGGCAAACAAGAACCGCTTTGGTTCCACATCCGAAATGGGCATTTTGCAAATGACCGATGCGGGCCTGGAAGAACTGAAGAATCCACAGCAATATTTTCTCTCGCAGCGCAGCGGGGAGCTGCCTGCCGGGATTGCCATCGCTCCGGTGCACGAGGGTTCGCGTAGTCTGCTGGTGGAGGTACAGGCCCTGACCGTTCCGGCCAAGGGCTCCGTCTCGCGCATCTTTGCCGACCGCTTGGACAATGCACGGGTCTCCCGCATCGCTGCTGTCCTGGAACGACACACGGGGGTAATATTTTCCGATCAGGATATTTATATCAATGTCGCAGGCGGCTTGCGTTTGCAGGATATCGCTCTGGACTTACCGTTGGCCCTGGCCCTGCTCAGTGCCCGGAAGACACGGCCCCTGCCAAAGTATCTGACCTCGGCAGCCGAGCTGTCATTAGCCGGCGAATTGCGGCCTATCAAACATGAAGAGCTGCGGCTGCGCAGCGCAGCCGATTTTGGCATGCAGCAAATTCTGTTGCCCCAGAAACGAAGTACAAATACCGGGAACGAAGAAGAAGCCAAGGTACGGATAACCCGCCTGGACCAAATCGAAGAAGTCTTACAACAGATTTTCCCCTCTTCGACCTAGGCCTTATCCCCTTCCCCCCTTCTTTTTGGGGGGGGGGACCTCTCTCTCAATCCAAGTTCGGCTCAATAATCTCACGCCAGCGCACATAGTCGCTGTGCTTAACCAGATCACGATGCAGACTCTGGCCCTCAAATTCCACAACTACGATCTGCACACCGTTTTTCCGCGCCTCTTTCATGGCCGGGATACAGTCGGTGTCATTGCTGATCAAAATGATGCGGTCCACCAAACGTTTTTCGGAATAATGCGCAATGTCCAGACCGATGCGCATGTCGACACCCTTCTGCTCAAAACTGGGCAGAAAATCACTGTCGCCCAAAGTTCGGCTAAAAGTGCTGTCTTCCTGCTTCAGAATAAAACCGCGAAAGCGCAGCTCCCCAAGCCGTATAGCCATCAGGTCATAGGATGCCAGACCGTCAAACTCTGCCGGGTTCCCATAAAAGCGTTTGCTGTCTCCCGAAATCGGGAGCTGCTGCTCGCCCTCGTAACGCAGGCAATCGTAGTACAGGATACGCATCAAATCTTCATCGTCGTCCTCACAGGAACGGATATTATCGTAGAGAAAGTCTGTATACCGGCGGTGAGCCAGTTTATGTTCAGTAACGACTACCTTCTTAAAATAACCTCCGTCTACGATAGTGACAGTTTTAATCATATATTCTTCCTTTATTATAGGATAACTTCATACTACGCTACCCGGAAAATAAAATATTGTTATCTATAAAATAACACTCACTCGTAGTGCTTTTTGACACAAAATATAAACAGCCGGCAGTGACGATTCTTATGCCACAAACCATCTCTTAATACGATCACTGCCAATGATAGTAAATAGATGGAACAATTGAAAATCGACAAGGCGGGCATTGTATTATTTTAGCATAAAATAGACAATGCCCGGACGATGACGGAATGTTCACAGAAATTCCTCAATATACAGAGGAAAAATCCTCATCAGCCTAAAACAATAGCTACCCAAAATTTGACGGGTAAGCACAGAGCATTCCACAAAACCCGTTTTCCCGCAGAGAATATTATATAAAATGTTCATTCACAATATAACGTTTAGTCACAAATTATTCATTTTTATTCACCTTCCGTTATGTGACAACACACCCTAAAATATTGATGATTATCTGCTTGAGCTTTATACTATAGCAAAATATCATTCCGGTACTTGCAAGCCTGTACTATAAAAAGTGCCGGAGGGAACTATTTGGGGGCCGGTCTTTTTGAGAGAAGGTCTTAGAGACACTTCAAAAGTACTACAGCAACTGGAAGTCCGAATTTGGAGATCAGAATGGGAAAATTGAACTATGCAAGCTATCGTCAGTCGGAATGGCCAAGAATTATTCTTAAGATAATATTGCCTGTGTTGGTCACATTTCTCGGAGCAGGGCAATTAATGGCACATCCCCATGTTTTCATTGCCGGGACCTTGGCCCCGAAAGTTTCACCGGACGGGCAGTACTTGGTGGGCACCGAAGTCCGCTGGGCCTTTGACCAAATTTACAGCTCTCAAATGATTCTTGATTTTGACCGGGACAAGAATGGTAAAATTGACGAAGCCGAGAAAACGGTGATCTACGAAGAGGCTTTTATCCACTTAGCAGCAATAGACTACTTTCTCGAGATTGAACCGAAATCCCAAACCGGCACCCAAAAGATACGCCCGGGCACAGCCGATGACTTTCGCGCATCCATTGATGACGGCAAGATGGTCTATCAATTTTATGTGCCATTTGTCGGGGGTACGGCCAAAGGGATACAACTGGGTGGCCGTAAAGAATTTGTTATTTTTCTGGAAGACCCGGAATATTTCATTGCCTTTGATTCATTGCTAAAGCTTGGCATTCCCTTCAGAGGGGTGACGATAAGCCGTAAAGAAATTGTGGTACAAAATTTACAGTGGGGGCCCTATCCCGTCCAAGCTGTCAGTGTGAGAGGCATGTAAAGACTGATGGGAATTGCTGTGAAAAACTGTCATTGTTCGTCTGCGTCCTTTGTAGAGGCCGGAGCAAAGGTCACCGTCACCATCTTCTCGGTGCGAACCCGGATACTACAATTTACCGGCTTGTGCTTGATGCTGCTGTTAGGCACCTGCATAGGGGTTGGACTGGAAGCCCAACAGGACCCATTTAAGAGAGGGAGTAAACGGGCTGACAGACAAAAAACCGAAAACAGCGCAGAACAGACCAACCAAGACACAAGTGCCCACAGCGAAACGGCCGGTGCCGTGCCCGAGGCCGGAGATTCCGGTCCCCGTCCCCATTCTTGGCGAGAGAAACTACAACGATGGTTTTCCATGCCCTCTTGGTTTCGCAAGTACCAGCGCAATATCCAGGCTCAGATCAGCAGCACGGCTATAAAGATCAAAGAAGGCGGCTGGAAGAAGTCTTGGCACCTGTATGCTCTCTCTTTGCTGTTGTCCATCGCGTTCGGGTTCCTGCATATTGCCGGGCCGGGGCACGGTAAGGTATTTACCATCAGTTATTTTATGTCCCGCAAGTCTTCTCTAAAGGAAGGGCTATGGCTCAGTGCACTGATTAACTTGGTGGACAGTCTGTCTGCCGGGATGGTCGTCTTCCTTACCTATGGGCTCCTCAAGCTGACCTTCAGTCAGAGTCAGTGGGTAGAAGCCATCGTGGCAATATTTAGCTACAGCATTATCGTGTTCTGGGGCTTGTGGCACCTCCTAAGCCACTTTTTTAAGGGCCATGGCTGCGGACACAGCCACAGCCACAACCACGGCCCGCACAACCACAAACCACCCGGCTCTGCCGGAGAAGGGAAACCAAAGAGGCCCGCATGGTATTTTGCCTTGGGCATCGGTCTGATGCCGTGCCCGATCAGCACCACACTGTTAGTGTTTGGCCTGCTTAACCAAATGCTTGGGGTCGCAATCTTCCTGGTCTTCGGTGTCTCCCTTGGCGGTATGGTCGCAATGACTATGCTGAGCTTCGCGGTAATCGGCGGCAAAAAAGGGATTGGTTCACTGCTGCTCTCGGTCTTAGGTCTCTCTCCCGGTACGTCCGTTTCCGGACCGGGCAAAAGCAAACTTGTAGGTCTCCTCGGCGAAAGTGTTGAGATGCTGGCACTCATTCTAATGATTGTCATGGGAGGGATATTCCTCCTTTTGAGTCTTCCGGCGTGACAGACCGACAATGGAATGAGGCTCAGGACCGACAATTACAGCAGGGCTTGCCGGCTCTGTCCCAACGTTTACGAGACGCAACAGTCAAGGAAGGTGACATCACCGATGCCGCCTGGGACCGAATTGACTCATTTTTACAGGCACGGCAGGGAGATTTGCAGGAAGCACTGACCCATTACGCAAAGATTCTGCTGCAATGGCAGGAAGTTTTTCATTTATTGGGGCAGCAAAACAATCAGGACTTTGTTGCACTGCACCTGTTGGACAGTGTCAGCGGGGCATTGTTGCTGGCGGGAAAAGGCTGCTTTCAACAAGCCCTCCTGCAAATTATAGATGTCGGCAGCGGCTTGGGCCTGCCGGGTCTGCCATTGGCAATTTTCCTGACTTTGTGGGAACGGGAACATGGGGGACCAAAAAACCGGATCTTTCTGGTCGAGCCGGCTGCCCGGAGGGCCAACATACTGCGCTCCATGACTGCCGAACTCAGTTTGCAAAGTACCGTCCAAGTCTGTGAGCACACGGTGGAAGAATGGAGCAAAATGCAGGGGTTTGCGGATGAACAACTCCGAGAGGAGAAGAACGCACGACGCATCGTAACTTGTCGAGCCTTTCGCCCACTCGACAGGAAAAGCCGGAAACAGCTGCTGAAACCTCTACAGCTACTCGGAACGGAAACCAGGGGCATACTGTTATACAAGGGAAACCGACAAACGGCCCAAAAAGAGCTGGAGAACCAAATATCGAGAGGGCCGAAGACAGAGGAGTCACCATCCAAGCGACAACTTCTAAAAGTCCGTACCATCACGGAATGCTTCTTTGAGCTGCCACAGTGTTCCCACCAGCGCAGTCTTTTCTATCTGGAACTGTAAAAACCGGTACCGCAGTTGCAGCACGGTCGCTCTTGGCCTCTCCTTGCCAAAACCTCTAAATGAATATATAATTTGTCCTGAATCTATCCCACTTTGCAGGAGTATCCCATGAGAGATCAAAATAACATATTGACTGACCTCAGTCTAAACAGTACAATATCCAATATCCAATATCCAATATCCAATATCACACTACTTTAGAAAGCAAGTATTTACTTCTTTGTATATCAACTAGTTATAAGTATTTTTACCTATTTTTTTCACGTCTCTGTTCCTGCCTTTTTGCCTCCTTTCTTCTCCTCATTCTCGGTCTAACCTTGCTCGGCTGTGCTCCGATCTCGGATGACCCACCCACAAAACAGCCCATGTCTTTTTCCGCCACCGCCGTGGTCTCTTCCGTACAATTGGAAATCAGCAGCAGCTTTGCCATTGCCAATATAGGGGCGGTTATTCGTTTAGCCACGGGAGATGCTCCCTCTAAGACAGAAGCCGAAACCAATGCAGGCTATGTCAGCCTTGCCATTCCGGCCGGCAGCCCAAGAAAATTCAGTATCAGCCAACACTACAGCAGTGATTTTACCAATGGCCTTACTTTGGCTGATGTACTGACTCCCAATACAGATTACACACTGTATCTGTTTTTTGAACCTGATACGATTCCATCTGAAACCACCATTGAAGGGGCTACCCTTGCAAACAATATAGCAACCCTTTCATTTACCACCACTGCCCTGCCCCCGGCGGGGGATGCTGTATGGGATAGCACATGGACAGCAGAGCAATTTGTCGGAAGCCTTTCTGAGTGGAGCTACAGTGAAAACCAAAAAGGCGTTTTTGTCGCTTATACAAAAATTAATTTATCCAGTATTATTTCCATAAATGTCACCAATCGCACAGCAGATAATACAATTCTGCAAACCATAGGAAGTTTTTCGGTAGGTTCATTCGCACCCGATTTGGGATTTCTTTTCGACCTGTCAAAACTAGGCGGTAGCTATCCTGACGGAGAGAACTACTACACTATAATAAGTACGGATGATACAGAGAAAATGTCCGGGAAGAGTTTCAGACTTGAAGTTACAGATGGTTTCCAAAGTATTTATCTCCAAGCACCCCTCACACGCTACGGCAGTCGGTAATGGTATTTTTGTTTGTGGCATTTCGACTCCGTTCAATAACCCAAGTTCATCGATAACCCTTTGAAAAAGCGGGCTTTCCGATAGAGTCTTTTCAAAGGCCCCTCCCCTAATCCCCACCGTTGTAACTCCCCTCCTCCGACCGGAGGAGGGGAGTTACAACGGTGGGGATTTTGAAGCTGACGAGTCCTATTTTGGTGCCGAAAGAGTCCGGTGGACTCAGTGCCGAGACTTTCATCTACATTTAGAGGAGTGTGAGTTTAGGCGGAACCACAGAGAGAAATTTGTATCAGGCTCTGCTAAAAATTCTGAAGAAGAATCCACTCTAAACTTGTCCGGACCCACCGGTTTGTATTAGGTCGGCCTTATCTGCATCTTTCGCCGTATCCTGCTTTGTTTCATTACCTGTTTTATCCGCAGCTCCACTCCCGGCCTCATCCTTGGCCAGTTGAAAATCCTGCTTAGCCTCACCGAGTTGAGTAATTAAATCAGCGGCCTGAGTTTCGGCCGGCGGGGGATGCGGCATGGAGCGAAAAGTTGACAGTCAAAGAATATATAGCCAGTCTAAACGAGTACCATTTTATGGAAAACCAAACAGGCATCGTAGTGACTTACTTTCAGTTCTCCGCGCCACTTCTTATTTATGAAGTTTCTACTAATGTCTCTAAAGATCTTAATACCTTCTCTGTTCTCGGTACCTATGCTCCTTCCGGCAGGGCAGTTGCCAGCGGCCTCTCTTATTATAATTACGGGGAAGTTATAGGATACACGTCTGATTATAACTATTCTATTCTGGCAAACCGGTCAGGACCTGTTATGCATAAAAGAGTACAAAGTGCCTATACTCAGACTGGTGGGCAATCAAGGACTATCTTTATCCCCATATCTCGTTATTAATTAGGCAGTTTTATTGGGAGTTCAATAAATAAAGGTATTTGTGTCCCTTTTGCTTATTTGGCCTCTTGCCAAAAACCCTAAATGAATATACAATTTGCCCTGAATCTATCCCACTTTGCAGGAGTGCCCCCATGAGAGATCAAAATAACATGTTGACTGACATCCGTCTAAACAGTACAATATCCAATATCCAATATCCAATATCCAATATCACACTACTTTAGAAAGAAAGTATTTATTTCTTTGTATATCAACTAGTTATAAGTATTTTTCCCTATTTTTTTCACGTCTCTGTTCCTGCCTTTTTGCCTCCTTTCTTCTCCTCATTCTCGGTCTAACCTTGCTCGGCTGTGCTCCATTGTCTGATAATAAGGAGTCACCCCCCGCAGTCAAACCTACCGATATTTCCTTTTCCGTCACCGCCGTGGCCTCCTCTCTGCAATTAGAGGTGACCAGTGTCCCGGCCGTTACAGATGCGGGAGCCCTTATTCACCTGGCCACCAAAGCCGTTCCGACCCAAACAGAGGCCCAAGCGAGTAAGGGATATGTCAGCCTGAGTATAGATGCGGACAGTACACGCAAATTCAGTCTCAGCCAGCACTATACGACCAACTTCGCCGATGGTGTCACTCTCGCCGATGTCCTTGCCCCCAATACAGCCTACAAATTGTACCTGTATATGCCCACGGCTATTGACCTGGGAACAATAAATATTACGGGCGGGGAGATTAAGGGAGACCGGATTGAAATCCCCTTTACTACGACGAGTCTACCCGCTGCGGGGGATGCGGTATGGAGTGAAAAGTTCACAGCCAAAAAATATGTAGCCAGTCTAAACGAGTACCATTTTATGGAAAACCAAACAGGCATCGTAGTGACTTACTTTCAGTTCTCCGCGCCACTTCTTATTTATGAAGTTTCTACTAATGTCTCTAAAGATCTTAATACCTTCTCTGTTCTCGGTACCTATGCTCCTTCCGGCGGGGCAGTTGCCAGCGGTCTCTCTTATTATAATTACGGGGAAATTATAGGATATACGTCTGATTATAACTATTCTATTCTGGCAGACCGGTCAGGACCTGTTATGCATAAAAGAGTACAAAATGCCTATACTCAGGCTGGTGGGCAATCAATCACTATCTTTATCCCCATATCTCGTTATTAATTAGGCAGTTTTATTGGGGCTCCAATAAATAACGGTATGGGTCCGGACAAATTTAGATGATTTATAGAGAGTCTAAACTCTGTCTAAACAATGAGAAATAAATACTGTAGGCATACGCATATTTAGGAGACAAAATTTCGGCAGATTTTGTTCTGTTTTACGTACGCCAAAGCTGTCGCAAAGGCGGGGCCAAACGAATCAGGTAGCTCAGACGGCCTAAACAGCCCAAACGGCAAGGTATACAGGAATCAACCGTAACATGATAAACACAATCTTTATCAAACATACAGATAAAAGCTACGGCACCGGGCACTGAAAAATGTCGTTATCACAAAGATTTTGAAGTAGACAAATCTTATTTCGATGCAAAGAAAAAATAAGTGGCGGCTCCTATACTTTACTTTACACCAGAGCTAGCTCTGTATTGGGTCGGCCTTACCTGCATCTTTCGCCGTATCCTGCTTTGTTTTATTACCTGTTTCATTCTTCGCTTCACTTCCGGCCTCATCCTTGGCCAGTTGAAAATCCTGCTTAGCCTCACCGAGTTGAGCAATTAAATCAGCGGCCTGAGTTTCGGCTGGCGGGGACGGGGACCCAGATCGGGCTTCTTTCCGACTCACTTGATCCGCCTCGGAACCGAGACCCGTGACCGGAGCAGGCCGGAAACCGGCGGAATTGGCACTCTGCTCCAATATCTCCCGCGCAGAATGCTTTGCCGCTGCGGGGAGGACAACATCAGCATCCACTTTAGCAGTCACTTTCCTGTCTGCACCTGTCTTGGCCTGCAATCGGGCCGAGCCTCGGCCTGTGGCCGAGCTTTTTCCATATTGCTCCCGAAACCCCAGCATGAGCAGACGAAACTCACTCGGCTGATGTTCATGAATATTATACTTTGCCGGCTGCGCGCCGGTTAACGGAGAGATCAAATGAAAGGCATAGATATGGATGTCGATCTTCGGGTCCTGTTCTTCCTGACCTATACCAAGCTCTCTCAAATTTGCCTGTAGGTCGGCATCACTAACATCCTGGTCCAGATGCAAAAAGATGTGGCAGGCCGGGGTCGGGGTCTTCGGCTTACCGGAGTCCGGTGCCCAACGAATCTGGGGAATTTGCAAAATAATCGCACCTCCGGAAATCGGTCGCACCCAAGTACCGGAAGGGGAATCTTCGGACGTTTCGGACAGTTCCGGCATGACTTTAAGGGTACGGCTCTCCAGCTTATACAGACTCTTCGGGGCACGGGATTTCAGGTTGTAATGGCATACCTTGGTGCAGAGATCGACAAAATCCCCCGGCCCTAACGTGACATAGTCCAGGAAAACCCCGGGTTCGGTGAAGACCCGGAACATAGCAATGTGATCCTGGGCTTCTTCGTAGTAGGCCGTACCGAGATCAATTTCGGACCACAACTGACAAGCCTTCTCCAGTTCATGTAGGTACCGATGGGCGTTCGCTCTCAACATCTTCAGCTCGTTGAGCACGCTCTCACTCATTTCCCGGCCAAACGTGGTACAAAATTGCTGTGTCGAGCTAATGACTTCCCGATGGTTGCCCAGCTTCGCTGAAAGCTTAACCAAACGCGGTAATGCCTGCCTGGTCCAGGAAGGGTCCTCCGCCACTCTTTGCAACAGGGAGAGTGCGGCCATATCCTTGCCGCTGGTTTGCATAAGGGTCAGTGCCAAATAGTAGCGCAGTTCGTTGGAGTCATAGTTGCCGGAATACGCCTGACCCAAGTAGTCTAAAGCCCGAGTATATAATTTTCTCTCATAAAAAATACGACCCAGCTTAGTCTGACAGGCGTGATGATCCGGCCTTAACTTTAGTACTTTTTCACACAGGGAAGCGGCGGTCTCGTACTGTTTCATCTCTAAAGCTTGGGAAGCCGCACCGAATATATGCTTTGCATTGTTGGGGCGTTTATGCATCAAAACGAGGTATTCATTATAAGACTTCTCACTGTGCCCAAGGGCGGCATAGATCTCCGCCATGTGCTCAATCAGCTCCATTTCCGTGATGAAACGGCTCTGTGGCTGTTGGACCAGTTGCTGAGCACAATGCATAGCATTGTGGTATTCTTTTAATTTGCAAAAGGCCCGCATCCTCAAGGTCAAAATATCTACTGCTTTCCGGCCCTTTAGCTTGCGATGCGTCAGTTGCTCAATGACCAAACGGGCATTATTTACCCCGCCACCGTTAAGCAACTTGGCCATCTCCTGCAAATCCCGGGCTCCCAACTCGCCGGGCTCGTTCTCGGCTTCGCTGTGATTGTTTCGGAGATAATTGAAGAGATAGGCAAAGAAACCGGCTGCGACAAGCAGAGTTAACAGAAAAACAATAAAGAGATTTGTCATTCGCAAGATACTATAGAGCTAAGATACTAAAGTCAAAGTTACAACAGGTATTTTATAAAAGAATGGCATGTGCCCGACAGAGAAATACAGAATATCACTCCGGTTTCCGAGTAGTCTCACAAAATTATCACAGACTCGTATCTTTTCGGGAAAAATCTGCGGCAGAGAAAAACTTCTGATTTTATTGCACACAAAGAGAAACTGCTTAAGTTTTAGCTGTGCAGCACGAGAATAGAAACCGATTGTAATAGGCTTTAATTTTTGTTCTGTTTCACTTTAAAACAGGGACAAAATTTCATTCAGTCACATTTACAGGATTTTTCTGACTTGAAAAAAAGAGCCGGAAACTTCATATTTGGTTGGGTTTCCGATCCTGCTGAGATTCGGCTCGACGGTCGGACACAGCTATGGCCCGTGATGCATTTGGCCAGCGGGCATTGTGGATACTAGTGAGGGACACCATGGCGGATGATATAATAGAAGAGGTTGCAGAAGAAGACGATTCCGGCAGCGGCAAGAAGCGTAAGGGTGGTGGCAGCATCATCGTGAAGGTGCTTGTCTATGTCTTGGTAGCGTTGATTTTCCTGATCGTAATGGTAGTCGTTGCCTATGTCACAAACCGGATATTGGACAGCGGCGATCGCAATACGCAATTGACCAAGATATCCAATGACTTCATTGTCAGCAATCCAATCTACACCTACTATGACCAAATTCCGGATTTGCGGGCCCGTACAGCAGATGCTTCGCCGCGTTCCGTGACCGTGAAGATTGAGCTCGGCTATGACGGCGAGACCTTTGTCAATCTGAGTGAAGAATTGACTCGGCGCAAGCCTCAGTTGACCGACTTTTTCCGCAAATACTTTTCCAGCCACACCGCGCGGGAACTTAGCAGCACGAACGAGAATCGTGTCAAGGAAGAATTAAAAATGATGATCAACGAACTGTTGCAAAATGGCAAAATTGAAGAAGTCGTATTTACCGATTTCCAAGTCTTGGATTTCTAAGTTGGACAACGTGTCAGAATTGTCGACAACATCCCTGAATTGGACCTGAGCAGGAGCAAAATATGACGGAAGCACTTTCACAAGACGAAATTGACGAGCTCCTGAACTCCATATCAAATGGAGAAGACCCCTCTCCCGATATGGCCTTGTCCGAGGAAACCGGCAAACCAAAACGCCGCAAGCGGGTAAGACTTTACGATTTTAAACGCCCCAGCAAGTTCTCCAAGGAGCAGATGCGCACGGTTTCGATGATGCACGAAACCTTTGCCCGGTTGACAACGACATCTCTGTCCGCCCAATTGCGCTCCATCGTCAACGTTCATGTGGCTGCCGTGGATGAATTGACTTACGATGAGTTTATTCGTTCGTTGTCCAGTCCTACGACTTTGGCCGTGGTTCAAATGGATCCCCTGAAAGGGTCTGCCATACTGGAAGTCGATCCGGCCGTGACCTTTGCCATTCTCGACCGTTTGTTGGGCGGCCCGGGCAAAACTCTGGACAGGACACGGGAACTTTCCGACATTGAAATCTCTATTGCGGAAATGATTATGGTGCGGATACTCGGCAATTTGCGCGAGTCTTGGAGCCAACTCATCGATCTGCGCCCGCGCCTGAGCCATATTGAGACCAATCCCCAGTTTGTCCAAATTGTGGCACCCGGCGAGATGATCCTGCTGATTACACTGGAAGCAGCGATAGACAAGACTGAGGGCATCATTAACTTCTGTATCCCGTATATGACGTTGGAACCCATCATCAGCAAGCTCTCATCCCAGTTTTGGTATGCGTCGCGCAATCGCCAGACTTCCCCGGAAAATTTGGCCCAAGTCGAAGAGCGTCTGAGTAAGGTGAAGTTATCCTTGGTCGCCGAGGTGGGACGCGCGGCACTAAACTTGTCTGAAATTATGAGCTTGCGGGTCGGAGATGTAATTCAACTCGATTCTCTGGCTAAAAATCCGATATTGTTGCATATCGGGGGAAAGGCTAAGTTTGACTGCCGCGTTGGCGTGTTAGACAACAAGCGCATTGGTATACAGGTAATTGACAAGACAACTGATGTTTACGAAATTGACGTGGACGATTTAATTATAGGCGGAGGCGATTCGATCTAATATGGGTGATAATCTGAGTGAAGATGAAATCAATGCCCTCCTGACTCCGGAGAGCGATAAGTTGACTCCGCTGTTGGAAGACTTCCTGCGTGTCAACCGTCGGACCATGCCAAGTTTCACAGAAACTATGGGTAGCTTGGTCAGTAAGACTTGCACCGTCAGTGACCCGCAGGTGCTCTTGACTTCGCCTTCCGATATTTTGGGACGACTGCCCGAAGAACTGGTTGAAATTCAACTGAACTTCCGGGGAGCATACAGTGGTTCACACAGCTACTATATGGACAAGACGGAGGCCCAACTGATTGCCAATTCGATGATGGGAGTAGACAGCGAAGAGCTGGATGCTACAGCCCTCTCGGCGATTAGTGAAGCTTTTTCTCAATCTGTCAACGCACAACTGGCCTTTGTTGAGAGAGAATTTGAGGAACATATCTCTCAAGGGGCCCCTCTGGATATACAGGTTATCGGGAAAGGTTCTCTGGCTCTAACTCCACCCGTATTCACCTTGTTGTACGACATGAATTTCGATGGAGAGAAGGCACTTTCCATTATCGAGATTATCAACCAGGATCTTGCCGAGAGCATTGGTAAGCTCCTGCATCAAGAGGAAATTGTGAAAAGTCCCGGTGCTTCAAAGGCCGGTGAGGCACCAAAAGTGGAAGGTGTAAGTTTCCCAAGTTTCCGGGCGACAGAAATCGGACCTCAGGAAGAGCAGAACCTGGGACTGCTAATGGATGTGCCCGTAACCCTGGCTGTCGAGCTGGGTCGCACTAAATGGCAGTTGCGCGATGTACTGACCATTGGTGAAGGCAGCATCATCGAGCTGGAAAAGCAGGCGGGGGAACCGGTCGACGTCTTGGTCAACAACAACCTGATTGCCCGAGGTGAGGTGGTGGTTGTCGATGAGAACTTCTCGGTGCGGATTACAGAAATTATTACTTCCTTCGAGCAGATGATGCAAAAGGGTATGTAACAACACAACTATCACACTTCTCTATCGTAAATAGCGCAGCGGTGCTCTGGCCCTGCTGCGCTATTTTTGTATAATTTGCCCCTGTTTTCGGCACTGATCTCTGTCTAGTTGCGTGTTCTGTGACAAGATTTTACAGCAGTCAACGGAAAAGGACAAAGCGGAAGGCCCCCAAGAATACCTTAAACAATGCATTTTAAAAGGTTTATCCGAATCTGTCAGGGAATTGCAATGAGTTGGACGCAAACAATAAGGATTCTTCTCTTGCCGGCGTTGGTCTGGTTCTGCCTCGCTGTTTCGATCCAAGTGCAGGAGCCGCGCGAAACGAACGATCGTGGTTGGCTTGACGAGAATGCCATTCCCGTGGAACTGGGCCGGAACAGTGCTACCGAAGCAAATCAGCCTCAACCCGGGAATCAGACCGAAGAAAGTAATTTGGTTTCTGCCTCATTATACCTCCGAGTCTTTTTGATTCTGAGCTTCCTAATTGTCCTGATCTACTTCACCTTAAAATTCCTCCGTCGCTTGTCGCTGCAAAGACCCAAGCTGCCCGATCAGGGTGAAGGGATTCAGATACTTAGCAGCCAAATCCTCCATGGAGACCATATGCTTCATATAGTTGAAGTCGGGGGTGAATGCTACTTACTCGGTTCCGGTGCCGGCGGGGTTCAATTGTTGGACCACTACACCGACCCGGAGTTAAAAGACCGAGTGATCCTGGAAGCCACAGTACAAACGAAAGCCCAAGGTTCCTTAGTCCGTCGTGGTAATGCCGTGCCGGACTTCTTGCAGTTGGTGCGCAATCGTCTGAACCGTGGTGGCCTCGACAGGTTTGGCGGGGCAAGAGCAGTGACAAGGACAAAGACAAGGGAGCATTCGGAGCAGGGCAGTACGGAGCCCACCGGATCGGCTCCATCGCTGCGCACCGACGAATATCGCGAGCGCGTGCGCTCTGCGGCCGAAGCACTTCGACCGGACCAAGAGGAAAAACGATGATGGAACCACTGCCCTTATGCATCCGGGCGGAACAGGAAATATGGTTCCGGTGGCGGGAAAAACTACTGCGCATAGGCGTCGTTTTGGCCTTGATATTTATGGGTTTGAGTGCCTTAGATGCCCAACTGAGCGATGCTCAGCAAGGTACTGCTACCGGAGATGACCTGACCGATCAGGCACTTGGGGAACTGGGACGGGCAAATGTCGGAACTGGCGGGAATGTCGGGCCTCTGCTGGAACTCCCCGATGTCCCCTATATTGATTTGAATATCCGCCAACCGCAGACCAACCGCGAAGTGGCCCTGTCCCTGCAACTATTGCTGCTCCTCACGGTTATCACTCTCGCACCGACCTTTGCCGTACTCCTTACCTCATTTTTGCGTATTTCCATCGTGTTAGATTTCATCCGCCGGGCCATGGCATTGCAACAGGCCCCGCCAACTAATGTGATTATGGGTATTGCCTTGTTCATGGCAGTATTCGTCATGTGGCCGGTGCTCTCACTGATCTACGATAACGCTTTCGTACCCTTCAGTGATGGGCAAATTGACTTACAGGAATTCTATCTGCGCACCCGCGCTCCGCTGAAACAATTTATGTTCCAACAACTGGCCGGAGATACCCGCTCCCTGGAACTCTTCCTCGAAACTTCGCGAGTGCCCCAACCCCGGACCTTAGCGGATATACCGCTACAGGTTCTGGTGCCGTCCTATATTTTGCACGAACTGACCGTCGCTTTCCGCATCGGCATCTTGATCTACATACCGTTTATCATTATTGACATGGTTGTTTCTGCGGTACTGATGTCGATGGGTATGATAATGCTGCCGCCTGTGATGATTTCTACACCATTTAAACTGCTGCTGTTCGTAATGGTCGATGGCTGGAATCTGATTGCCCGCCAAGTTATTTTGTCAATACAGCAGAATATGGGAGGTTTTAGCTGATGGATAATGTCTCCGGTGCCTTGATCACTCAAATTTTACAGGGTGGGGTGCTGCAAGTTTTGTTGGTTGCCAGCCCGATTCTCCTGATAGCTGTGCTGGTCGGTTTGTTGATTTCAATTTTCCAGGCCACTACTTCTATTCAAGACCAGACTCTAACCTTCGTGCCAAAAATTCTGGCGGTGTTGCTGATTTTTGCCGTTCTCGGCGGTTGGATGCTGAACACGTTGGCAAATTACACCATACAATTAATCGAGATGGTGCCACAGGTAGCGAATCTGGGATAAATCGAAAGAAACCAAAGGGACCCAAAAGGCCAAAGTGCAGAGACAAATCCCCCTCATTTGGCAAAATGATTCCGGCCTCACCAAAAGGCAAGCTTTCAAACAGGTTCTAAACGAACTCTAAAGACAGACAATGTACTTTGAAACACAGCTACAGATTTACTTTCTGATCTTCGCCCGCATTACGGCCATGCTGCTGACCATGCCATTTCTATCAGCGCGTTCGATCCCACCGCCGGCACGCGGCGGTTTGATCTTCTTCCTGAGCATGGCTGTAATGCCCTTGGTGCAGGATTATCCGGTCAGCCCCAGCCTAAATGGAGGAGATTTCATCTTCTCTATCCTCGCGGAAATCATGGTTGGAATTTTAATCGGCCTGCTGGTTTTAGCTATATTTGCGATCTTTCACACGGCGGGAGAAATCTTTTCGATGCAAATGGCCTTTTCCGCTGCGCAAATCTTTGATCCAATGGGAGAATCCGAACAGCCCCTCCTTTCCCAGTATATGGAAACCATAGCCTTGCTGCTATTCTTGAGCGTGGGGCCACTGCACAATTTTATGCTGCGGGTACTGGCCCAAGGCTTTACTGTTCTGCCAACAGCCAGAGTCTTACTGCTGGCACACGAAAATTTACTGGATGTGACAATTTATACGATGAGTTTTTTGTTGCAACAGGCCCTGTTTATTGCCTTGCCCATCGTGGCTACAATTATGGTGGTTTCCATCACGTTAGGTTTAATGGCCAAGGCTGCCCCACAGATGAATTTACTGGTACTGGGCTTTCCCATCCAAACCAGTATGGGTTTCATCGTGCTGCTGCTGGTGATGCCGTTTCTCCTGGAACAGATTGCCCGACTACTGGACTACGGCTTGCATGATATACTCCATGTCTTGGGTACAGGCTCTTATTCGGAAAGTGGCCTTGGCACCACAGACGGAACGAGGGTCGGGCCGTGATACGGAGGCGAAAGGACACCGAGTCCCAAAATTTCACGCAATATTTTGAACAATACCTGTCTGATACCGAGACGGGAGAAGACAAGACTGTCCTTTTGGCACAAATGCACTTGAACTGGTTTGCTGCTGAGGACGAAGGCCGCACCGAAGACCCGACAGAGCAAAAAATTCGCAAGGCGCAGGAAGAAGGACGCTTCGCCAAGTCCGCCGACCTGACAGGGGCGGTCACCATGTTGTTCGGGGTTGTGACTTTAGGGCTCTTGGGTTCCTACAGTCTGGCTCGCCTGCTCGAAATGCTGCGCTTTTATTTTTCCCTCGAAGTAAATTCCTGGAACGGAACGGTCTTGTGGCAGGGTGCAATGTCCTTTTTTATCCGACTGACCACACCTCTGATGTTTGCCGTGGTCACGGGGGCGGTCCTGGCCAGTCTCTTACAAACCGGAGGTTTTCGCTTCTCCGGCAAGCCGATCCAACCAGACTTTAAAAAAATCGCGCCCAATCTTGGCAAATGGTTCATGCGCTCATTTGGCTGGCCGGAGGGCATATTCAACTTGGGGAAAACGCTGGGCAAAGTCAGCGTGGTGATGCTCAGCGTTTACATAATGGTATACCCGGATTTCCCGCGCCTATTGATGCTGCTGCGCGTGCGCAGTGCTTCCGATGCCCTCAGATTCATGGGATTTCTGGTGTTTAAAATACTCTTGCTTGCAACGGTCGTATTTATCGCTATTGCTGTCTTGGACTACATTTTTCAGCGACGCCAGTATCTCGACTCACTGAAAATGACCAAACATGAAGTAAAGGACGAATTGAAACAAACCGAGGGCGACCCCTTGCTGCGTTCTCAAATCCGCCGTAGAATGCGGGATCTGTTACAGGTAAACCTTGGCAAAAATGTGCCGCAAGCGGATGTTATAGTCACCAACCCTACTCACTTTGCCGTGGCCCTGCAGTGGGATCGCGACAGCATGGAAGCCCCTATGGTCAGTGCCAAAGGGGCCGATGAGGTGGCATTTCGTATCCGTCGCATCGCTCAGGAAAATGACGTGCCCATTATGGAAAACAAGCCCTTGGCCCGGGGCCTCTACGAAAATGTTGAGGAGGGGGAGATCATACCGGAACACTACTGGGATGTCGTGTCTCGCATTCTGGCGGAAGTATACCGGATGAAGGGAAGAACACTATGACAAGTTTGTCGGCTTTGATGCGCAGGCTTTTGGGCGATCGCGGTACCGACATCGCTGTGGCGATTGGTGTCGTTTCTGTCATCCTGATCTTCATTATTCCGATACCCAGTCCCTTACTGGACTTCCTGATGATCTTAAACTTGGCCATCAGTCTTTTCCTGATTCTGATGGTCCTTTACGCCCGCGACCCGCTGGAATTTTCCATATTTCCTTCGGTCCTACTGGTCGGAACGGTATTCGGGCTGATGTTGAATGTGGCTTCGACTCGTCTGATTCTGACCCAAGGACCCAACTTTGCCGGCCAAGTGGTACGGGCCTTTGCTCGCTTTGTGGTCGGCAGCGAAGGCACCAATGGCTTGGTGACCGGTCTGATAATCTTCATTATCATTATCATTGTGCAATTTTTGGTCATCACCAAGGGTTCCTCCCGCATCTCTGAAGTGGCCGCACGTTTTGCCTTGGATGCCATGCCGGGGAAGCAGATGGCCATTGATGCCGAATTCGGCTCGGGGGCCATCACCGAAGAAGAAGCTCGCAATCGCAGACGGACATTAGAACAGACTTCGGATTTCTATGGCCGAATGGACGGTGCTTCCAAATTTATTTCCGGCAGCGTCAAAGCCAGTATCCTGATTACCCTGACTAATATCATCGGCGGTTTAATCATGGGTGCCCGGCGCGGCGAAAGCCTCCTACAGTCCCTGAATACTTATTCTCAACTGACGATCGGTGACGGGTTGGTATCTCAGATCCCGACTCTGATAATCTCCATTGCCACCGGCCTGGTCGTTACCCGCGCCGGGGCCAAAGCCAGCTTTGGCTCCGAGACCAAGCAACAATTCAGCATGCAGCCCTACGTCTACTATATTGGAGGGGCCTTTCTGCTCTTGTTGGCTTTCGTACCCGGCTTCCCGTGGCTAATGCTGGTGGCACTGGCGGCGGCTTCCATTTTCCTGGGCTACCATCTGGAAAAAAAACGCAAGGCCGATGAGGCCGAAGCTCAACGTCAGGCCGAAGCCGATGAAAAAGTCCCGGCCGACCGGGAACTGGCACCGATAGTCCCCCTGGATTCTCTCTCCATTGAAATGGGCTACGGCCTGATCCCTCTGGTAGACCAGGAGCGCGGTGCCGAATTGCTGGACCGCATCACCAATATTCGCCGGGAAACAGCTCTGGAACTGGGTATCGTCGTGCCTAAAATCCGCATCATTGACAATATTCGGCTCGAATCCAGTTGCTATCTGATCAAATTGCGCGGCGTGGAAATCGGGCGAGGCTCCATCCAAATGGGCAGTTTGATGGCCATCAACCCCGGTGGTGCCGAGGAAGGCACTATCGAAGGAATGCCGACCGTAGATCCGGCCTTCGGCCTTTCGGCGATTTGGATTACGGCAGAGCAGCGCGAACAGGCCGAACGTTGCGGCTATACCGTAGTCGACCCGCCATCCATTATGGCCACCCACCTGAGTGAACTGGTACGACGCAATGCCGCCCAAATTCTGGGCCGCCAGGACGTTCAGGCTATGCTTGAATCTCTCAAAGAAAATTTTGCCGTTGTCGTTGAAGAAGCTCGCAAAGATTTTAGTGTCGGAGAAATCCAGAAGATCTTGCAAAACCTACTACACGAACAGGTTTCGGTACGCAATCTGGTCAATATTCTGGAGACAATCGGAGACTTTGCCGGGGTTACCAAGGATTCAGCCTACATTACCGAAAAAATCCGTCAGGCCCTGGGCCGTCAGATTTCGCTACAGTATGGCGGAGACGAAAAGACCTTGCAGGTAATCACCCTCTCGCCGGAATGGGAGAACGCTGTCATCCAGGCTCGCCTGGATACCGCAACCGGTCCGGTCGCCGCTTTGGAACCACAGTTACAGGAACTCTGGACACAGGAATTTTCTCAAGTAGTACTCGATGTCCAGAATCGCGGCTTTCTGCCGATTGTGCTGTGCAGCGAAGCTGCCCGCACTTTGGTGCGCTCGCTGTGCGAGCGTGAAGGAGTGGACGTGGCCGTCCTGTCCACTTTGGAAGTCGTGAGAGAAGTAAAACTAGAAGTTATTGCCCGGGTGCCGTTTGGTTCGCAGCAAGCTGCCGCAGTCAGCTAACGGTCCGGATGTGGAATATTTTCCCTCCCGGCATGTAATGAAGTTTCGTCCCAGCCTTTCAGAATCCCGGACAGATGCAAAGCTTGCCCTCGGGAAAGGCTCCTGCTATATTCCCGGCAGGCCTGTGGTCACGATAGCCTTGGACAGCCTCGGCAGAACCGGAGACTGGTCTTACACCACAGGTCTTACCCAGACCGTAACTCTGTAACCGGATGGGATTCCGGGCCGGTAACACCGCCGGGGAAGGAGCATTCATGCGCTATTTTCGCGAACAGGGAAAGAGCGACCACGAAGTAATTGGCGCATTGAATGCAAAATTCGGCGACAATTATCAGATTATGACACGCAAAATGGTAAAACTTGGCGGCATTTTTGGTGTGGGCCGCCGTACCGGTGTAGAATACTTTGGCTATATCAAAGAAAAGACGAACTCTGTCGCCGGCAACCGGCCGGGACGGGGCAGAGGCGGAAAATCCGTCAACGAACAGGACGCGGAACAACGCCTCATCCCGGGCCTGAAAAGCCCAAGTCCGGCTGTAGAGCTCCGGGCCAGCCCAAATGCCTCTGTCAAACGGGGCGAAAAATGGCGCGGCAGCTCATTTGGCCTCAATGAACCGACTCCGCAGCAACAACAAAACAGTTCAGAAAAAGAATACTTTCCGGTCTCCGAAGAAGAGCAGGCCGAACGCGACCAACGCAGTCGGGAAGATATCCTGACCCGTTTTTCCAAGAATAAGGAAGTCCAGCGTCTGCTGCGCGAAGAAAAACTGGTGCTGGAACAGGGGCAACACAAAGAGCATGAGACTGAAGAGAGACAAGGGGCCGTGTTACCCCCGGTTCCACATCTTGAGCATACCCAACAACATTTTGCAGGACAGCATCAGGGCACACCTCATCCGGGAGTGCCTGATTATTCTCTGCCCGGTTCCCCACCCGGCAAGAACCCGGGCTTCACCCCGATTCACAATCCTCAACAAGCAGCAAGAGACCCCGAATTCGCAAGTGTCAACTACGATGTGCTGACGGCATCGGCTGCCGGGAAAAGTGCTCCGCACAGCCACGGGAATCTCAGAAAAGTTCCAAGGGATCCGGCAAACCAAGAAAATCATTTGAATGCTGTGCACGGTCTGCATCCCAATCCGACTGTAGAGCCCGGGAGCTCGAGCAGCGGTGGATCAAGGTTCACAGGACCCAAAACAGAACCGACAGGATCAGCCGAATCCCCTGCTGCGAATACAGCCCGGCGGCAAGGCCATTGGCAGGGAGACTTTCCACAGGCGAACTACCCGGAAAATATGGCCAACATGCCCAACACGGCTAATACGACCAACGGACCTTGGGAAAACGGGAACCGGGAGCCGGTCGGTAGCTATGGCCATTACGCCCAGGCGGCTACGGAACACTCTCAAGGCTATTCTCAAGGGTATTATCCTCAATATCAGGGCGATGATACTCTCCGGTCCTACGGAGGGGGGACCCCTCGAGGGGCAGGAGTTTACGATAACGGAAAACAAGGATATTCCGGCAACCCCGTCAATTACTACCAAAACAACCCAGACCAGATCGAAACAACTTTTTTACGACGTTTAGAAAACTTAGAGCGCAAGCTCGACCGCCGGGGTAGTCTGACAGAGCCAAACAGTCTGAACCAACTGCGCGAAAGTATGTACCAAAACGAATTTCCTCCGGTGTTTGTCGACCGCCTGGTGAGTCAAATGAAGCGGGAATTGCCCTTGGAAGAGCTGGGAAAACTGGAAGTCTTATGGGAATATGTCTTACTCCACATCGCCGAGAATATGCGCTTTGTTGATGTCCAACAGCCCCATTCCCGGATTATGGTTTTGGTTGGACCCACAGGGGTAGGTAAAACGACGACCATCGCCAAGCTGGCGGCACGGCAGTGTGTTGAGGCGATGGGTGGCAGCAAGAAAGTGCATCTGATTACGCTGGATAATTATCGTATCGGGGCCCAGGACCAGATCCGGACCTATGGGGAGATCCTGGGAGCCAAGGTAGACTGCGTGGAAACCACAGAAGGTTTAACAAGCTGCATTGCTCAAGACCAGGAATCCGATGTGATTTTGATTGACACCATGGGGCGCAGTCCCGGTGACCACATGAAACTGGCCGAAATGCGCCGTTTTCTGGAATTCAGCGGCAATTGTGAAATTCATTTGACCGTGAGTGCGACTTCCGGGGCCAGCGCAATGAGGGAAATCATCACCCAGTTTAAACCTTTTGGTTTCCGCTCGGTGATCCTGACCAAGCTGGATGAGCTGGGCCGGATCGGTGGCACCCTGGCTACATTTCTACAGGAAGACATTCCGTTATCTTATGTCACTACCGGGCAAAAGGTACCGCAAGATATCCGTCCGGCATCAGCTCTGGTACTGTTCCAACAGTTGGCCGATGTGCAGGTCAACTGGCAAAGCTTTGCACAAAAATTGGAAGAAAACATATTCTAAGCTATGCAAGAAAACACTAATTTTGGTAGAGTATAGCGAAATATTTAATAAGGTTAGGTGGCTTTGCTGTGTGGTTATGCCTGACTGGATCGTAGGTGATTGACGAGAATGGCGCAAGATCAGGCAGAAACTCTACGTGAGTTAGTAAAGCGTGAGAATGAACACGGCAAAACGCGTGTGATTACTGTTACCAGTGGTAAGGGTGGAGTAGGTAAAACAAACATTTCGACCAACTTGGCTATCGCATACGCAGAACGTGGTAAGAAAGTCGTAGTTTTTGATGCGGATTTGGGTTTGGCCAATGTCAATGTAGTACTAAATGTCGTGCCGAAATTTAATCTTTACCATGTGATCCGACGCCAAAAAACCATGGAAGAGATTTTGCTGAAGACCCAGTACGGTATTTACTTGGTTGCAGGGGCTTCCGGGTTTTCACAAATCGCCAATTTGAACGCGGATGAGCGCGAGCCATTTTTACAAGGATTAGCCTGTTTGAGCTTTGCCGACATAATTATTATTGACACAGCAGCAGGGATAAACAGCAGCGTGGTCGACTTTGTTGACATCGCCGATGATATTCTGGTTGTGACGACCCCTGAACCTACGGCCATTACCGATGCCTACGGCATGATCAAGATTATCGCCACCGAAGTGCAAAAAGAGCGGGCTCAGGTACAGTTGATTGTCAATCAGGTCAATTCCGTATCTGAGGGGCGTGGTGTAGCCCAGCGTCTGGCTAATATTTCGACTCAATTTTTGAACATGAAAGTAGACTATTTGGGCTTTGTGTTTAATGATCCCATCGTACAACAGGCAGTGCGGCGGCAGCGTCCGTTCTATGTGATGGACCCAAAGGCAAAGGCCACTTCCTGCATACGCAACATCGTCAGCCGTCTGGAACGCGAAGAGGCTAGAGAGAACAAGGGCTTGAGTCATTTGATCCGCAAGTGGCTCAATGTAGAAGAATAGGAATAACTTCATGTTTTTTGCAAAGAAAACAGACATTCCATCTTTAAACGCACAAGAGTGCCTGGATATGATTGGGCCCGGTTCAGAAGTCCTGTTGCTCGATGTGCGGCGTGCTGAAGAGTATGCCGAAGCTTCGATCCCCGGTAGCATGCATTTGGAGCTGGCAGAAATTCTGAACGGGAAATGGGCGGATCTTCTGCCTTACAAGGACAAAGGCATTATCTTGCAATGCCACAGTGGTGTCCGTTCTTTGGAGGCTGCCCGATATCTGGCCGCTCAGGATTTCAGGAAACTTTGGAACATGGAAGGCGGTATCTTGGCCTATCAAGAATTGTGTGACAATTCTTCTTCCGGCTAGCGGCCTTACATCCTGCCAAAAACAAGATTTCTCAATACATTAATGTAAATCCGGCACATATGGTTGCCCCAGTCACCCCGCTCCCATGCCCCACCCTACCCTTTTCCTAAATCGGGTACACCGGCTACACTGGAAAAGGGGCCGGTGTACAACTTCTAACATAGTCCGCATTGATTTCCGGGGTTTGCGCCATTTTTCCTGTGTGACAGTAAAACACTAAAGCCAATACTCCATCAGCCGAAACTAGCTTGTGTGGTTGTTCCTGTATACGGGAAGCTGCAACATGGACGGAAAAACCAAATACCAAGGTAACAAGGAAGTTACGGGAGGTCACCCCCTATTATGATGCGTTCTTTATTCTCAGGCGTCTCCGGCCTGCAAAATCACCAAAAGCGGATGGATGTGATCGGTAACAACATTGCCAACGTCAACACCCACGGCTTTAAAAAGAATCGTGTGAATTTTCAGGACATCATCTATCAAAACCAGGGCAGTCCTTCACGGCCCAACGAGAATATTGGCGGCATCAACCCCAAACAAATTGGTATTGGCATGAGCGTGGCCACCATCGACACCATCCATACCCAAGGCAGCCTGGAAGGCACTGGAGTTTCCTCCGACTTGGCCATAAAAGGGAATGGCTTCTTTGTACTCCAACAGGGTGACCAAAACGTGTACAGTCGAGATGGTGCATTCGGTATTGACACAAACGGGACACTGGTAAACCCTGCTTCCGGTATGCGGGTACTGGGCTGGACGGCAGATGAAGCAGAACGCCTCAACACATCGGGGACCCCCGAATCAATTTCCATCCCCCTCTACGGCAAACTCAAACCCCAGTCCACCGGCAAGGTAGACCTCGCCTGTAATTTGAATAAAAATCTTCCGATCATTCCCCCTGACGCTACACCTGAGCAAGTAGCCCAAGGCACTTGGTCCGTGACCAAAACGATCTATGACGGCTTTGGAACAGAGCATTCCCTACGTTTAGATTTTACCCGCTCGCTGGACGGCGCGGGAAATCCCATCCCCAACAACTGGACCGTCACCGCTTACGTCGACCCGACAACCGATGCCCAAGGTATAGTGACTGACGGTGGCAACACCGCATTAGGCATTGGTGCCGACATTCCGGCTGAGGGCAATACCTTTACTGTACAATTTGACAATACCGGCGGCATTCAGCAGCTGACTGATGCCGCAGGTAACGTTGTAGCAGGAGCTCTGGATGCCAACGGTGATCCGGTTCCCGATTTTAATCTCAGCCTCCGGTTGGCCTATGACGTGCAAGGCTCCAACACCGATGCCGAAGGTGCCCTCCAACGTCAGGTCATGGCCATCGATGCCGGGAACGTCGGAGATTTTAATGATTCTTTGACTCAGGACAGTGCGGCGGCTTCATCTAAAGCTGTCCGTCAGGATGGATACAAATTGGGTTATTTGACCCAGTACGAAATTGACAACCGGGGCATTGTGACCGGAGTCTATGATAATGGCATTCGCAAAACCATGGCTCAGGTTGCCATGGCAACCTTTACAAACCCGAGTGGTCTGGAGAAGGCAGGCAGTAACAATTTCATGCAGACAGTAAACTCCGGGGAAGCCCGTGTCGGGGAAGCACTGACCGCCGGCAAGGGCAGTATCGCCTCCGGAACACTGGAAATGAGCAACGTTGACATGGCACAGGAATTCGTGGATATGATTACCACCCAGCGTGGTTTTCAGGCAAACAGCCGCACTATCCAAACATCAGACCAACTGCTCCAGGAACTGCTGACCCTGAAACGCTAACCATAACCTATAAATACAGCAGGCATTCCCCAAGCAAAAGGAACATTGCCGAATAAAGTCTTCCGGAGAAAAGTATTCCTGCGGGCCTGCCTGCTGCCTGCGGTGACAAAATGGACAAGTCAGGAAAGCTATCGTGGTAAGAGTTACGCTTTTAGGAACACAACGGCAGGAAATCTTTATTAATCCTCACCAGATTGAATACATTGAGAATGATAAACACAATCCAACCTTGGTTATGCTGTCCGGCAAACGTTTGCGCGTGATGGAGACTTTGGAAACGGTAATCAAGCGGATTATTCTGTACCGTCGCAATATCGGAATATTTAAAAATGAGATATGATTGCCAAGACTACCGATCCGGCACGTCAGAAAAATTGAAACAGAATAATTTACTGGAAAGAGCCTGCTGTATTTGTACAATGATGCAAATACTTTAGGGAGATCAAAAGGGAGACTTCTATGGATATAGCTACACTGGCTGGTTTAGTATCCACCTTTGCTTTGATTATCATCGGTATTTTAATCGGCGGTAACTCCATGTCGCTGTATGTCGATGCACCATCTCTGCTAATCGTTGTCGGTGGTTCTTTTGCTGCCATGGTCACTGCTTCTCCCTTGGATGTCATCACGAAGAATTTCATGCAGTACTGTAGAATTGTCTCTAATCTTCAGCCCAATAATTATGAAGTTACCATTACGCAAATGGTGGGCTTCGCCGAGAGTGCCCGTAAAGAAGGTTTGCTCTCCCTCGACGATGCGGTCAATGATATTGAAGATCCGTTTCTGCGCAACGGCATGCGCATGATTGTCGATGGTACCGACCCCGCTATTGTAAAAAAGATGCTCTACGCCCAGCAATCGAAGACAGAAGAACGCCATGCTTCCGGTGCGGCATTCTTTGGACGGTGGGCCGCTCTGGGCCCGGCCTTTGGAATGATCGGGACTCTGCTCGGTCTGATTGGTTTGCTGGCAAACCTGAGCGATGCCGCCTCGTTGGGCCCCAATATGGCTGTGGCCCTGATTACAACCCTGTACGGTTCACTCTTAGCAAATGCCTGGCTGACGCCCTTTCAGAATAAACTGGAAGACCGCAACTCCGATGAGATGCTAAAATATGACATTATGGTCGAAGGTATCATAGGTATTGCAGGTGGCGAAAACCCCAAAATTCTGGAAACCAAGCTATACTCCTTCCTCCCGCCCAGTATGCGTCCTTCCAACTTGGGAGAGTAGTTCCGCGTACTAAACTTGGATCGCAGAGCAGAGGAACCAAGCTATGACCGATGATACACCGAAAAGAAAGCGCAAATGCAGGGAGGGCCTCCCTCTCTGGATGGCAACCTATGGGGATATGGTCACCCTTCTCCTTTGTTTCTTTGTCCTTCTGGTCAACCCGCCAATTGAAGAGACCCAACGACTACAGTTGATCATGGCCAGCTTAAACAATATGGGCGTGCTCCAAGGTGGCAACACGTTAGAATCCGGCCCCTTGGCCGAGCTGGGCAACAATGTAATGTCTTTGCCCTCTGTCACACCTTTACGTCGTCTGGATAAGGCACGACAAAAAGCCGTAAACACATTTAAGACAGAAAACCGCCGCGAGCAGGTCATCATAACCCAAGACCAACGCGGCCTGATTATCTCTCTCACGGGAGACTTTTACTTCATCGGTAAAACGGCCAACCTGGATATTCAGGAGGCCAGACCCATCCTCCGGCGACTGGCCAGCCTGCTCAGTTCTCCGGAGCTGAGCAACCGCCGCTTTCGGATTGAAGGGCACACGAATAACACACCCACGGACCCTAATGGCCCTTACCCAAGTAACTGGGAACTTTCCATTGCTCGTTCAGTCCGAGTCCTTCACCACTTGGTAAACCTTGGTGTCAGCGAAGATAACTTTGAAGTGGCTGGATTTGCCGATAAAGCCCCCATTCCGGATCGGCTGCTGGGTTTTGACAAGAACGGAAAAATGCGCACAGCTCCAATTGAAGGCCGGGGAACTAAAGCAGAGCGTGTCGATATTATTATTTTGCGCACCGGTCATGAATAGGCCCTCTGAATTTTGCAAAATTTTCATAATAGCCGTCACAAAATCAAAACATGGCGATGTTGCTTTTGTTCTCAAGCAGATTTCGTATAATGAGACCCATGAACTTCAACATACAGCGCATAGTCAGGATGGTCACATACGGACGGATTGGCCAAGCCGCAAAGAAACGAACCGGTGGCGGCATTCTGTTATTCGGTATCTCGGCCATACTTCTGTTCTCCTGTAGCAGTCTTCCGGACCTAAGTCAAAAAGCTCCCAGCATCTATTTTAAAGCCGCAGAAACAGCCCGCTTCCAACGCAAACGGCGGCAGGCGATAGAACTTTATAAGCTCATTCAGCTGCGTTTTGCCGACAATTTTACAATTGCATTAGAGGCAGAATTCAGCATTGGACAAATATATTTTTCCTGGAATGGGCACGACAAAGAAGCCAAAGAACACTACCAAAATGTGATTCAATTTTATGAACGGCCGGAAGTCGGTACCGACGTTTTCCCGTTAAGCTATCGAAACCTGGCGCAGAAAAATTTGCAGGCGATAAAGCAGCGTCAGGGTTTCCGTCTGCTGCCACCCAGGACAGACGGCGTAAAGACGGTCTATGGAAAGCCAAAAACCAAAAATAAGCCGAAGGTCGTGCCGAAAACAAAAGCAGACGAGCAAGGCGAATTAACGGAAACAAAAACCGAAAAAAATAATTGAAAAACGAGAATTCCGGAAATACTTAGTTCCTGCAAAATAAGATAAAAAAAGGAGATCTAAAATTTTGTTGAAGGCTATCCGCTGGTTATCTGCACAAAGTTGGTTACGCTACTCCTTAGTTGGCGGACTGAGCTCCTTGGTATTGTTTGCCGTTAGCAACGTCTTAGAAATGCTGGGTCTGCCGCCTCAGGCCTGTACCGCTTGGGGCTGGTTGGCAACCCTGCCCGTCAGTTATTTTGGCCAGCGTTATTTCACCTTTGACCCGAAAGTACGACTACACCCCCTACACCTATTGTTCTATGGTATTGCCATGCTGCTAATTCTGGCCGGCAACCAACTGGCAACTTGGGCATTAAGCATGACCGATATACCTTTCCTCTTCGTCAGCTTGGGGGTGGTACTGACCGTTACACTCTTGGGATTCACTCTGTTCCGCAATTGGGTCTTTAAGCCTTATCGGCAGCCTGACAAAACGTTGGAAAAGACGGAAAAGACGGTTGGACAATAGTCGCCGACCAGAACCCTGAATCCCGGACCCGACAAAAAAGAAGGGAACGACTCCCGATTGTTTTTTCAGAAATTCGTCGCATCCTACCGCAGGCTACATCCGACAGAACGTCGAACTGTATTTTACGACACACTTCGTCAGGGTGTAGAAGGCGGTGGAGAATCACTGGCTTCAATCATATTCTTATATATTGCGATTGAAGTCTTCCAACTACCCGGCGAACAAAAAGCTTTGCTCGTAGCCAGCCGCGCTATTGGTTTCTGTTTGGCACCGTTTCTCCCTATGCTATTTTCCTACAGCCGTTTGCGGCGTAGTTCTTTAGCCGCCTGTTGTAACATCTTCAGTGGCATCTTCCTGCTTCTGGCCGGTATCAGTGTCTATCCCTTAAACTACACGATCTATTGCAGTCTCTTTATTATTTTCCTGTGTATCAAAGTCCCCCTGTTTAGCCAAATCTATCGCGAGAATTATCAAAGTTCCCGCCGAGGTAAATTGTTTAGTTTGGGCGGCACCTTGCGGAATGTCAGCAGTCTGTTATTAAACCTGCTGGCCGGGCTCGTCATCGACATGGGGCCGGAGAACTACCACCAAGTTTTTATCATCTATGCCGGCTTCATATTGTTAAGTGGTATCATCACTTTTTTCATACCATCGCAACGTTTTTGTGACAGTTACCTCAATGGGCGGCAAAACTACCTTACCGCACCTTCCGGGCCAAACTCAGGCCGAAAACGACTACAGTTTTGGCGACAAGTCGGGCAGAATTTTACCTTGGTGCTCCGTGACCGCTTATTTCTCTACATTTGTTTTGCTTGGTATCTGCTGGGTTTTGGCAACTTAGCCCTAATTCCAATGCGGGTGGAATTTCTGCGAAATCAGGGAGAAAACGGTCTCGTATTCGGAGCCCTCAGTTTAGTACTAATACTGCAAGTGATTCCCGGTATTGTTCGCATCATCGGGACTTTGGGCGGGGGAAAATTATTTGACCATATTCCACTCCTGCACTTTCGCATTCTGACAAATATATTGTTTATACTTGCCACAATATTATTCTTTCAATTCGATAATTGGGCTGTTTTGGTGGCCGGAGTGGCCGTGCTCGGCCTGGCCGAGACCGGAGGCCAGTTCATCTGGAACCTGTGGATAACCCACTTAGCCCCAAAAAAAGAATACGTAGAACGCTATATGGGAGTTCATGTATTTTTAAACGGCACGCGCGGCCTGCTGGGACCTTTTGTCAGCTATGCCCTACTGGACAGCAATTGGAGCCTGCATTTCGGAGGTATACAGATAGAAGGAATTCGGGGTCTGTCTTGGTTATCCATTGCTCTGATGTCATTGAGCACCTTGTTATTTGCCTCGATGGCAGGCAACCCCCGAATAAATCGAAGAGCCTAAATGTAGAGCATAGTCAGGAATTGGAAACTTTTTATGATTTCCCGCAAGTTTTGAAACCTGTCGGTATCTTTTTGCTTTCTGTTTGTTGACCACTACCTGCTAACTGCGACCCGATATCTGATACCCGCTGCTTGTACGAGTTTCTCTGTAACAGGCCTAAGCACTTTGCTAAAAAAGAAAAACCGGCATAATACGGTCTATGAAAATGTCCCGGTTAATTGGCCAGACCCGCAAGGAAGCCCCTGCGGGCACCAGTGCCCGCAGTCATGAATTGTTGCTGCGCGGTGCCTATATTCACCAAGTTGCAGCAGGTATTTTCAGCTATCTGCCGCTGGGCCAGCGGTTGATGCAAAAGATTTCTGCGATCCTACGCCGGGAAATTGAAGCCATCGGTGGCCAGGAAGTCAATATGCCGGTAGCTCAACCGGCGGATCTGTGGCAGCAAAGTGGCCGCTGGTACAAAATTGGAGCGGAGATGAGTCGTTTTATCGACCGCAAAGGCCACGATATGGCACTTGCCATGACACACGAGGAAACGACCGGAGACTTGGTACACCAGTTTATTCAGAGCTACCGCGACCTGCCCCGCCTAATTTACCATTTGCAAACCAAATGGCGTGATGATCCGCGTCCCCGCGCGGGCCTGATTCGGGTGCGGGAATTTGTAATGAAAGACAGCTATTCACTGGACAGCAGTTGGGAAGGCCTCGAGCAGCAGTATCGCAATCACTACAGTGCCTACTTCCGTATTTTTGACCGCTGTGGCCTTCCCGTTATGGCCGTCCTTTCCGACACAGGTATGATGGGTGGCAGCATCGCTCACGAATTTATGTACCCCGGCGAAGTGGGAGAGGACACAATCCTGTTCTGTCCTGACAAGGACTGCGGGTACAGTGCCAATCGCCAAGTGGCAAAATTTCAAAAGCCGGTGCCAGTCAAAGAACCCCTCTCCCCTTTGGAAGAAGTCGCCACGCCAAACTGCAAAAGCATTGCTGAGGTATCTCAATTTTTACGGGTGGAACCAAACCACTGTGCCAAAATGGTCTTTTTTGTGGCCAGTCTTACCTATCCGGAAGGACAGACACGGAAACAGCAACAGACTCAGGAACAGAACGGTCAGAAACTGGTAGCTGCCGTACTGCCCGGCAATATGGAACTGAATGAAACAAAGCTGACGACTCTGCTCAATTCCCTGTTCGGTGTCAGGGAACTTCGCCCGGCAGAAGAGGCCGAAATTGCCGCCGCCGGAGCGGTGGCAGGCTATGCCTCCCCTGTAGGGCTTCAAACGGAAGATTGCATTGTGGTGGCAGACGAACTGATCATCGCCGGCAGCAACTGGATCGGAGGGGCCAACAAAGAAGGCTTTCATGTCCGAGGCCTGAACTATGGCCGAGATTTTGAAGCACAACAGGTCGGAGACATCTGTGCGGCTGCCGCCGAGCATCCCTGTCCCAATTGCGGCAAAAAGATGGAGAGCACAAAAGCTGTCGAAGTGGGAAATATTTTTCAGCTGGGCACGTTTTACAGCGAAGCAATGGACTGCTATTTCACGGATGAGAGCGGACAGGAAAAGCCGATAATCATGGGTTCTTATGGCATTGGGGTTGGCCGTCTGGCGGCCTGTATTGCCGAGCAGCACAACGATGAAGATGGTTTGATCTGGCCGATCAGTGTGGCTCCTTATCAAGTGCACCTGCTGTCTTTGGCAGGGGCAAAAGAACCGGAAGCGGAAAAAGTGGCACAACAAATCTACCGCGACCTACAAGCAGCCGGAATCGAAGTCTTATTCGACGACCGAGAAGAGCGTCCCGGCTTCAAATTCAAGGATGCAGACTTAATTGGTATCCCCATTCGCTTGATGATTGGCAAGCGTTCCCTGGAGAACGGCGGTGTAGAATACCGTCTGCGTGGCCGGAAACAGGGGAAAGAGACACCAAAGACTTTTTGGCCCGTGGCCGATGTGGTGAACAGAACCGGAATGGAGATTGCCCGCTTGGAGGAAGAGATACAGTCTGCCGTGCGAAACGTGGAATACAGAGCCTGATATATTGCCTTATTATCTTTTCCCGAAATCTTCCCCTCATCTGCCTATCCCCCTCTCCCTTTCCCGGCCGGGTAAGGCTTCACAGACACCGAAACATTCCCGAAGTTCCGGACAGAAAATGTCTAAACGTCAAAATCAAGGGCTTTTCTTTTGTTTTTGTATTGACAGATATGGACAGGATAGCTACATTACTGCCCATTCTATCGGTTGAGAGGCTATAAGTATGGCAGTGCCAAAACATAAACCTTCTAAATCTCGTTCTCGGCGCAGGCGTGCCGTTAATAATCGCGTTACTGTGGTGAATCGCATTGAATGCAAAAGCTGCGGTAACAGTAAGCTCTTACATCGGGTTTGCCCTGCTTGCGGTTACTATCGGGGTCGTCAAGTCCTTGATGTGGAGTAAGGCCGGTTTTATTCTCTGTTTGAAGTTACATCCTATACAAAGTAAACAAGGAGTTGTCCATGACTAAGGAAGAACTGTACGACAAGTTGAAAGCTCTGGTTGTAGAGAAGCTGGAAGTCGAAGAAAGCAAAGTAGAAGAAGGAGCCCGCTTCCGCGAAGATCTCGGCGCGGACAGCTTGGATACTTACGAACTGTTATTTGCCATTCAGTCCGAACTGGATATCCAGATTGAAGACGAAAAGGCAGCCGGTTTTGAAACTGTAGGAGATGCTTACAAGTATATTTGTGAGGCTAAAGGATTCTAATATCTTTGCAAATTTTCTTTATTAAAGAGGATATACCGCGTGATAAATTGCGGGGTGCAGATGTTTTTTTCTGATTCTTCTGTAATAAAAGGCGTGGGGTTCCCGCGCCTTTTATTTTTGTGCCGGAGTATGACACACCTTTGGATGCCGGAACTCCGGTGAAGTTTGGATTGTGGTGACGATGGCAACACGTGATGATATTTCAGAGCTGGAACGCATACTCGGCTTTCCGTTTGATCAGTCCCATCTGTATCTGCTGGCCTTAACACATTCTTCCTTTGCCAACGAACAAAAAGGAGAGGCCAAGCAGCAACACAATGAACGCTTGGAATTACTGGGTGATTCGGTTTTAGGCCTCTGTATTACGGAGTATCTCTTCCTCCGTTTCCCGCAGAGAAACGAAGGCGAATTATCTAAGTTGAAGTCTTATATCGTCAGCGCAGAATCCTTGGCTGAAGCCGGCCGCGAACACAGCTTGGGTCGCTTTATCCGGCTGGGCAAAGGAGAAAGTCAAGACGGTGGAGAAGACAAAGATTCCCTGTTGGCGAACGTACTTGAGGCCCTAATTGGGGCCGGCTATTTGGACCAAGGTTTGGCCAGAGCGCGTGAACTGGTGCTGTTTCTGCTCGCCGGACAACTGAAACGCTATCAGGATGGCGGTCACTCGCCCCAAGATGTCAAGCTGCGGCTACAAGAACACGTACAAAAATATTACAAAAACCTGCCGGAGTATAAGACCACAGAGATTCTCTTAGAGTCTCTCTCGGAGCCTGTCTTGGGACCGGAGCAAGGGCGCGAGCAATTCGAATGCCGAACGGGCAAAAAAGAGAGAAATACACCGTTGTCTTCTGGCTTTGAAGCAAAGCTGTACATTAACAAAGAATACATTTCCAGTGGCAGGGGCAGGAACAAGAAGCAGGCGGAAAAACAAGCTGCGGAACAGGCGTTGGAATATATCCAAGCCAAAAAAAAGGAAGAGATGAATAATCTGTGATTGCGTCGGAAGAGAGACAGAGCATTCACCGAAAAAAAGAGAATTTCTGCTGAAATTTGGGCAAAACTCCGGTCCAAAGAATTTCTGTCTTTTGATTCGTCCGTTCTGATCAGATCAAAACAAACTGACGCCACACCGGATTCGGCCTTTCTGTGTGGCTTTTTTCACCATGTTCGCCATAGGATTAACTTTCAAGATCTAATCTAAAAAATATTACCGTATGTATAATCACACCAAAATCACACAGGAACTTTCCGTCTCGTCATGACCTCCTCCGATGATCCCGGCACATCAATCAATGCCCAAATACCGGCCCAGAGGTCTCAAATAATACAGACCATAAACCACGAGTAAAATTCGTGCCAAGCTCCCGCGGATTGTGGGCACTTTTTGTGGGCACTTTTCCAGTTTATCACTCAACGATATGTTATATTATTTTATGAGTGCGATCAGTGAATCGTCTAGACATGCGATAAGGTAGGTAGACAAATGCAGCAGCAAAGAATGTCCAGAGGAAAGAGCCGAAAGAGCCAAAAACCAGGCTGGATATCCGTACTGGCGGTGGCACTGCTTTTCTCAGCCAGTCCCCTGCTTTTCTCCCAAGACCAAATTCAGGCCGATCCTCAGGAAAGTGTCGCTCGGGATAACAACGATGCGAAGGACATTATCGAAAACCCGGAGCCCTCCGAAAGCTTAGAAACAAAAGAAGTGCAATCCTCTTCAGATACAGATTCGGATACAGGTCTAGTCGTTCGGCTGGCATTTGGCAAAGGAACCAACACGGGGGGCCAAAACAACTTAGTTTACGCCCTCCGTTATCAACAGTACCCAGGCTTGGTTGCAGCATTTCTCTATCTCATCCGACAGGAAGAACAACTATATCAGAAAGTCCGGTATGCCTCAAAAAGCCAAGGCGTCTATGGCAACGCATTTACCAGCTTGCCGAACGCCGAAGGCATCTACAGTCAGCCCAACACAGTCTCCGTTCCGCACCCCGAACCGGGGCTGGCTTTCTGGCGCAACGGCAGTGTGCTGCGCAGCGATATATTGGTACTCAGCAATACAAAAGTTGAAATGCGCGATCAAAATAACTCGGTATTTTTCGCCGACTTGTTAACGGAGCAAAGCCGGTTACCGAGCCGAGTATCTCCCAAGCAGGGCCTGAGATTTGTATCAGTGGAAGCAAACGACCCTGTTGCCGAGGATTATCTGGCAAGTATCAGCGGCGACCGGGAAGCCTACTTGAACAGTTTGGAACAGTACTGGCAAAACAAGATAAAGGACCAATGGCCGGATTTGGCAGCTCTGTTACAACAAGGTGAAGATTGGCAACGCAATGAGTTTGGCTATTACTTTCGCACAATACAGCAAGGCAAAGGTGCCCTGCCTAAAGTAGGAGAAGACTTAAACGTTGTCTTGGAGCGAAAAGCTTTTGGCGGACTCAGACCGCAAAACTCACCGGTAATCATCAGCTTTGGCAAAGATGCTTTACCGATGCCATTTTCTTATTTTGTCGGGAAAACAGCCAAGGGCTCGCGCGTAGAAATCCTATGCCCGCCTTCTGCAACGCGCAGCAATCTGAGCAATCTGCCGGCAGAATATGGAGGCACGCGGTACCAATGGTTGTTAGACTCCTTTGCCGGAGAGGACTGGGTTCACCTCGGTTTTGCCTTGGAAGTACGGTAGAGTCCCCCTACTCTCCTCATCTTTTGCCTTCGACCACAAGCTCTGTCCCGGTTTATCCAGACAACAAGGATCTTCTGTTGTGCTCCGCTTTGAAAAGCCGTCTTTCCCCGGATGTACCCTGACAGACCGGGAATACGGTAAGGCTTGCTATTCCGAGTCTACCTCTTTACATTTCCCGCTACATGGCCTACAAGAGTATCCGTTTCTATAATTTTCGCAATTTGGCTGACGAAGAAGTTGAACTCAGCAATAATGTTTACTATTTGGTTGGTGAAAACGGGGCCGGAAAGAGTTCTTTTATCGAAGCCCTCTACCTGCTAAGCTATGGATCATCATTTCGGGAAAAAAATTTAGAACACTGCCTGAGAAAGCAGGATCAGCCTTTTTCCATCACAGGCAGTGTCCGGCAACAAGACCAATTTTCCAATATTCAGGTCCAATACGATAAGGCACAGAACCAAGCCGCCGGCAAAAAACAGATTGTTCTCAACGGCAAAAGGATGCAAGACCGCAAAGAATTGCTGCATATCAGCCCCGGCATCGTATTCGCCCCTGGAGACATTGTCTACATCAACGGCAGTCCGAGGGACAAGCGACAATTTATCGACCAAACGATCAGCCTGGTCGATCCTCATTACGTTGACCTTTCCCGAAACTATGCCCGCAATCTGGCTCAACGAAACTGGATACTGAAAAACAAACAAACCGCTCTGCTACCGACCTACACTTTACAAATGGTCGAAATTGGCTTGGAGATTCAGCGTTCCCGTAAGCAACACATTGCCGGATTATCACGTATATTTTCCGAGCTCTTTCAACATGTATCGAACTTCAATTACCCTGTATCTATTGAATACCAACCTTCTTGGCAACACATAGACGACAAACAGAACGCCGGTGAAGCCGTACAAAGTTGCCTGGAATATATCGAACAACGCCAACAGCGCGATTTGCTCTTGGGTTCAAGTCAAAGCGGCCCCCACCGCGACCGGTTGCTATTCTCTGTTTCTCCCCAAAGCACACAAAATGGTCAACAGAAAACTCCGGAGATTTCAACAAAAGCAGAAGCGGGTACGCAAGACTTTACCAAATTGGCCTCTACCGGCCAGCTTCGGCTGGCGGCATTGGCCCTCAAAAGCGCACAGGCCAGCTATCTGCAAAAAAGATCCGACAACCCCGGCATTCTTCTGCTGGACGATGTTCTGCTGGAAATGGACAGTACCCGGCGCAAACTTTTCCTGGCCTGCCTGCCGGACTACCAGCAAGTCTTTTTCACTCTGCTTCCCGACGAAGACTACAAATCCTACCCTTTCTCTGACTACCAAGTTCTGCAACTGAAACACGGCAAAATCACCCAATCAGACATGAAACTCCCATGAAAAACGCCAAGGATCTTCTCGAACAATTTCTCCGTGAAAACGAACATATCAGCAAACAAATCGAAGAAAAACCAATCGATGTCTTTGGCCTCTGGCCCCAAGTGTTAAACGACTTGGGTTTTCACATCTTGGCCCAAAACAGCCAAGTTATTGAATTGGAGCGAAAACATCTGCTACTCTCTGTTCGCCACTCGGTATTTTTGCAGGAACTGACATTGCAGCAAAACCAGTGGTTACCAGCCTTCGAGGCCGCCCTCAAACAGTGTAATTACCCTAATCACAGAATACAAAAGGTCAATTTCCGGGTAAAGACATGAAAAAGATCTCTGTCCTTGTCCTTTCCGGCCAAGATGCCTAGAATGGCTGCAATGATAAAAAATGTCTTTGTAAGCGGTCAAATGCACGTATTATTCGTCCCGGACGAAGAAGAATTCGATGAGGACCACAATCTATTTGAAGCTTTGCAAGCCCAAGCCGAACGCATCGAACTACTGGAAGAACAAAACGATGCCTTGATTCGTCAAGAGCACATTTTACTACAACTATTGGAGTTATCTTCCAAAACCAGCAGAGAAATCACCGATAGCCTGATCGAATTGAGGAATATCCTGACGGGAGATACTGATCCCGGTTCCGGGAACGCCGGCCCAACGAGGAAAGGCAAAACCCCCAAATAGGTTACAGAACACAGCGTACAAAACATTATGGTAGAAACAGGTGGGAGAGACCCTTACAAAGTACCTCCGAAAAGTGCCTCAAACAACAAATGTACCCGGATTTTGACAACCCCTTGACTTAAAAGCGAAGGGCTCTGCCATCGCCGACTCCGACTGTTCGGGATTCAACTCAGGCTGTATTCTTCTGTTCCTTTTAACCCGGGAAACAAGAATCAAACCTGCGGTATTTATTTATCTACCTTTCTGCCAAACTTTTAGGAGCCGTACCTTCAATACCATTCCCAAACCAAGTGATGTTTCCCATGGCATTCCCCTTGTCTACTGCGGCGACCGCAAAAGAGCGGGGCCCTGATCCTTGGCTTCTGTTTATCCTAATGCCCCGTACCCAACCCGGAAAGACCTTATAATTCCAAATCCCTTCCTTCAGATAGTACATTACCCAAAATTTCGGGCCCCCGGGAAGCATTTGAGGCAGAGTTATCCCGTCATCCTCCAGTGTCCAACTCAGTTGCCACGTAGAGTTTCCCGAATCATCTACACGGGCTGCTACATGACGCTCCCGCTCAATCCGGACTTTCGGTGCCGGCAGCGGAGGCCTGTTCGGTCCGACCAAAGCAGGCAAAGCCTGATAAGGATAGAGCGAACGCAGATTTTGCTGCCACTCCTTGGTATTAATTTTACCCAAAGAATAATAGATTTCTCCATTTCCCTGATATTCTCTGCGCAAATTTACCTTTTCCAAAATTTCCCGGAAGTCTACGTTCCCCTCTTCTCTCAAATTGGCCACGTTTATACCAGCCATTAGCTGGCGGCTTTGGGTATTCTGCGCGATCCACCAATCCAACATCCTGCCGTAAGGCTGACGGGGAGCATCCGGAGCCCAGTAGAACTGAGGGGCCATATAATCCACCCACCCCTGGCGCAGCCACTTTCGTGAATCGGCATACAATTCGTGGAAAGACTCAAGACCCCGGGTACCTCTCGGCCGGTCATTGCGCCAAATTCCAAATGGGCTGATACCAAAACTTAAATAAGGGTTTATCTCTTTGATTACGTTATATGTATCTTGCACCAGCCGATCTATATTTTCTCTGCGCCAGCCAGCCAAATTCTCGTCCGCAGCGTAAGCTTTTTTTGTCACACTGTCGCGAAAAACCAACCCGGCTTTCGGATACGGGTAAAAATAATCATCGTAGTGAATACCGTCTAAGTCCTTGTAGCGAGTTACAATGTCACGGACAATTTTCAATATATATTTTTCAGAATCAGGATTTCCCGGGTCCAACCAATAGCTGTCGCCATACAGGCGCACTAAATCAGGACGACGACGAAAAATATGCTGAGGATCAAAACGGCTTTGGTTCAAGTAACCAACTCGGTAGGGATTTAACCAAGCATGCAGTTCCAACCCACGTTTGTGGGCTTCTTTAATGGCAAAAGCTAAAGGGTCCCAATAGGGTTTCGGGGCACGCCCCTGATAGCCAGTGAGGAAGACAGACCAAGGTTCAATGGAGGAAGGGTAGAATGCATCCGCCACGTCTCGAACTTGGAACAATACCGCATTTAAACCAAGCTTCTGAGCCCTGTCCAACAAATGGAGCAATTCAGCCTGCTGCTCCTCTGTCGAATCTCCCGGCTTACTGGGCCAGTCGATGTTATGCACCGTAACCAGCCAAGAACCCCGCATTTCCTGAGGCACAATCGGCAGCTTGGCTAAAAGTTCCAACTCATCAGCTTTAGGGGCGGATGAACTCCGAAAGTTTTCCTGAGAGGACATGACAGAAAGGGGCACATCCCGTCTCAAGTGCTCTTGGGTTTGTAAGGAATACATGATCAAGAAAACAAAACATGTTATAGGGCTTATTGATTGTGCGACTCGCAATAAAACAGGTACCTTCAAGCAGCCCTCCTTCATTTTTCTGCCAACACCTGAAGCCCGCAGTATACCGGAGTTACGAATGTAAAATTAGCCAAAAGTGGGAATCGAACCCACGGCCTACGCATTACGAGTGCGTTGCTCTACCCCTGAGCTATTTTGGCAGTTTCAAAGTTAAACAATAATCGGAACCGGTTTGGGACGTATATCCGCTTATATACCATTGGAGCCTCAACCAAAGTTACGACCAAGGCTGGAAACCGATCAACGGCCCCGAAGTCTACTTTACCACATTATTACCAAACTCGGAGAAGGACACAACACAGATACAGGCAAAATTTTTATCGCCAAACCAGCCTGTGCCTGAATTACTCATCCTGGCTCAGGGGCATGAAGATGTGAAAATAACGGAGCTCCCCTTCTGCCTGCAACTTTACCGGATCCTTGGGTGAACTATACTCCAGTACGATCTTCGATGCCTTCATCTGCTTCATAGGCTCCAACAAGTGGCGGCTGGTCAGAACCAAGGATATCTCCTTGGCAGGCTCACCCTCGTAAGATATCTCCTCTTCGGCACTGCCGGTCTCATTACCCTTGGCTGAAATCATCAGGGTGTTATTTCCCCGAACAACCAAGGAACAGGTTTTGGAATCCTGTTCGGTCATAATCGATATTCGATGCACCGCTTCGTAAAACTCTTCTCTGTTCAAAACCAGACAGGATTCTGAACTTTTTGGCAAAATCTTATTGTATTCAGGAAATTTTCCGTCAATCAATACCGATGAAATGTCGTATTCATCAACCTTAAAGTAGATCCTTTTTGGTGTCACTGCAATCTTTAAGTTGCCCTCACCACCGGTAACTTTTGAGAGAAAGTGCAAAACCTTGGGTGGGATGATCACACCGTCAAAAATAGGAACATCCTGTTCTTCCGTATGAAACAATGCCAGGCGTTTGGCATCCGTAGCCACCATGGTAAATGCGTCTTCACTTCTTTCCAAATAACAGCCGGTCAGATAATAACGAGTTTCATCGTGTGAAACAGAAAAACTCGTGTTGTGTATCATATCCAAAAAGGTTTCCTGCCCCACCTCAAAATATTCGCTGTCCGCAATTTCCGGCATGTGCGGAAAACGGTCCCGACTGAGTAGGCGCAACTCCAACTTTAACTTTTGCCCGGTCAGGGGCTCAATGTGCAGAAGTCCTTGCTCATCATCGCTGTGAAAACAAATATCGCCATCCTTCATTGTGCCCAATATGCCCATCAAACGGCCACAAAAAACCAAGATTTCGCCTTCTTCCAGCACTTCGGCAGCAAAGACCGAATTGAATGAAATCTTGGTATCCGTTGATTGAACAGTTATATAGTGGTTTTTATTCGCACGTATTAAAATACTGTTAAACAAACCCACAGAGTTTTTCGAGGACACGACCTCGTTGGCCAGCTTCAACCGCCCTAAAAAACTTGTCAGACTACAATTAAATTTCATGAAAAACTCCTTCTGTCCTAAATAGAATGTTTAGCAGGTTACCTGTAACTTTCGTTTCAGTGAATCCAGTTCACCGGCAAATTTTTGATCCGTCTTTTGCATTTTTTCGATTTTGCGACAACCCGCAAGAATTGTGGCATGATCACGATTAAATTCCCGCCCCAATTCTGTCGTTGATAATGGCGTCATCGTACGGGAAATATACATAGCGATCTGCCTCGCCAGGGCAATATTGGCATTGCGCCGCTTACCCAAAACATCCACCAACTCCAAATTATAGTGGGCCGCGACATGAGATTGAATACTCCGGACAAGTAACGGTTTCTGCTGTTGGCCAAAGAATTCCTGTAGTTCTTGACTGGCCATGCTGATACTGATGTCCTGACCCAGAAGCTCTGTAAAAATATGAATTTTCTTCAGGGCTCCATGGAGGTCCCGTACAGTATCACAAATGTTCTCCGCCAGGAATTCCAGAACATCACGAGGCAGCAATAGTCCTAATTCTGCTCCTTTTGATTCAAGTATAGCCAAACGGACTTCGTAAGAAGGCACTCCAATACTAACATTTGTGCCACTTTTTAACCGACTTATCAAGCGTTCCGTAAATTCTTTTAATTCATGAGGAGGTCGATCACAGGTAAAAACCAGTTGCTTTCCCTCTCCGCGGAAGTGTTCAAAGATATAGTATAGCTCTTCTTGGGCTATATTTTTCTTTTTCAGATCGTGGATGTCGTCAAACAAAAGGACATCTATATTTCGGTATTTCTTTCTAAAATAATCTTGCTTGCTCGTTTTTATAGCTTGTACAAAATTATTAAAAAATGTTTCGGCATTAGTATAAAGCACTTTTTGATGACGCTCTTTGCACCCATTAGCTATGGCATGGAGCAAGTGCGTTTTCCCAAGTCCGACATTTCCCCAGATGAAAAAAGGGTTATAGCTGTCATTACGTTCTCGGCTTAAAGCCTTTGCCACAGCTACAGCCCAACGATTGTGAATCCCCTCAATATAGTTCAGAAAGGATAATTTAGAATTGACATTGTCCGCACTTCTGCTCGAGCTTCCAAATTGGAATTCCTGACTGTGAAGAGATGTGGCGGGCAAAGGATCAAACGTCGGTTTAGGAGATAGTACTGATTTTTCGGTTTGTTCCCGGTCCAGAGTAATTTGGATAAGGGGATCTTCGGTCTTTTGCAGAAGTTTCTTCTGCAAAGAGACTAAGTAACGAGCCGCAAAATTATCCCGACTAAAGTCATTTTGAGCCCTCAAAATGACTTTATTGTCCCGAATTTCTTCGATGGCAATCATTTCAGACAATAACTGGAAATGGAAGTCATCGTGTTGTTCTTCTTTGAATTCATTATATAATTGAATAAATTCAGTGTTCTCCATAAGTATGCTCCGCTCTACATGTTGTCGAGTGGAGACCGAACAATAGATCTAAGTTGGGCATCCTATCCAGCTCGATAGATACCTAGACTTAGAGTAAGTTATGAATTGTTCCCCGTCCCTCTGCTAAAAATTTAGCATAATTGATAGGAGGGAACAAGACTTTGAGAGAAAAAAAATAAAAAAATCTTAGGTATATATATCATTTAATTATATTGATTTAAATGATATATACACAGTTTTAATGAACTTGATTACAATTTAATTACAATTTGTTTTTATTAATTTTTATCCTTATAGATTACATTTATCCATATTTTTTTATTTTGTTGTATTTGTTGGGTTTGTTACTTATGGTATCAATTCTTTATCTTTTTTCTTTTACATGTTTTACAGACTTTTTCTTTTCTTGTTCTTTGTTCTTTTGTCCTCGTTTTTTTATTTGGTTCTCTGTATAATCCTGTTTCTTTTCTGGCTTTGCCTTTTGTTTGTTTTTAATGTTCTTGTTTTTCCACTTTCGTTTTTTCGTGTGATCTGTTTAGTCTTTCTGTTATTCTTTTTTAGGGGTTCTGTCTCTTGGTTTCTCTGTTGAGGTTCTTTGTATTTGTCGGGTTTGGTCTGATTGTGATGCCGTTACCGGCGGTCTCAGAGCATACTTCTTACCCTCGTGTTGTCGCAAAGCCTCAATATTTGGAGCTTTTGAATCGTGCTGATCATCTTTATAGCTGGGAGGCCCTTTTGGATTTCAGTTTGGATGTTTCGGGTGTTCCTGTCGATCGTTTTCCTAAATATCGGAGGAAGATTCAATCGTATATTTCGAAGCTTGGGCCGCGTCTGAAATCGATGTCCGACGATTATGAGCGCGGTGCGGAAATTTTGCGTTTCATGTCCCGTCGTCTTGGTTCGTATGAGGCTCTTCAAACCCGGATGGACGTGTTGTTTGAAACCGGTTCTTATAATTGTGTTTCTTCGGCCTTTCTTTATGTTGTTTTAGCTCGTGCATTTGACTTGAAGGTTACCGGTGTTGGTACCTATGACCATGCGTTTGTCAATTTGGAGTTAAGTGACGGGAGGCACATTGATGTGGAAACTACCTCCAAGTATGGTTTTGATCCGGGAACGACACAGAAATTTGTCGATACATTTACGTCTGTGACAGGTTTAGTTTATGTTCCTAAGAAGAAGTATCAAAAGCGTGAACTTTTAACGGATGCCGTATTTATTAGTTTAATTTTGCAAAATCGTCTGTACATACTGAATCGAAATAGCCGGGATTATCGTGTTTTAGAGCAAATGATACCGATGGCTGCGGACTTAGCTACTTTGACACAGTCGGAAAAGGATATTCAAAATTTCTTTTCCATGGTCTCAAAGTATAGTTTTCATTTGAGTTTGGCCGGAGAGGCCGGTCAGGGCTTAAGTTTGACGGATGTTGTTCTTGAAACCTATGGGAGTCGTGAGAGCATTGTGAAAGTCCGCAATGTCATGGCTTTTAATGATGTTTTTGCTCTAATTGATCAGAGACAATATGACGAAGCGCATGCGCGCTTGGCCAAGTATCGGGCCCGCGCTTTATTGGACGAGGATAGCGACCTAAAGTTGGTGGCAAGATTGAAAAAACGGCAGCTTGAGCAGATTGTCAACTCGGCTCAAGCTACGTTTGGCCAAAAATTAGCTGCTGTTCGCGATATTGCTACAGGTAAGATTTTGTCGAGTGGGAAGCTGAATGAGCTTTATCGGCTGGTTTACCGTAATGAAGTTCTCCGACAGTTGAAAATGGGCCGGTACCAAGCGGCTTTGGATACAATGGATGGCTACCCTACAGATAGCCAAGATACGGCATTCTTTCAAAAGACACTGGCCGAAATTGAGAATGCGTATGTAGTTGATGTCTATAATAATTCCGTTTCTAAGATTAACGAAGGGGCATATCGGGAAGCGGAAAAAATTCTGAGTGATGGCCTGAATACTTATCCTGAAAATCAAAAATTACTTCAGTTGAAATTAACATTGTTGAAGCTCAAAGAACGTGCCGGATGATTGAGCTTTTACAGGGCTTATGAGGCTTAGCCATAAAACTTGGTTCAGGCCGTTTGGATTCTTCAGATTCTCCGGATTACAAGTGTTTTGTACCCAGACATTATCGGGGCCGGTTTCTTGGTTTTGTCCGTGCTAATTAACAGCAACTATTTATTTCTCCTACATTTTATACCGTCCTTTAAGATACCAAAATTACAGATTTGATAGGTTTGTTTATGCATATGTTTGATACTCATTGTCACATGGGGCTAATTGTTGAGGATTCTGTCGACCGATATATGGTGGCGCAGGAGGCATTGCGGGCTGATATTACTGCAATTCTCAGCATAACGAATAATTTGAATGATTTTGATGACCTTTATCAATGTTTGAGTTCTGCAAAGAATGTATATTTTGGGGCAGGAATATCTCCGTCTGAGGTAAAAACTCCGGGTGCGAGGTGGCAGCAAAGGCTCTGTGATTCTCTTCGGAAGCCCAAAGTACTGGCATTGGGAGAAACCGGATTGGATTATTACAAAAAATACGGTAGTCGTGATTCCCAAATTGGTTTGTTTACGGAGCAGTTGGATATTGCGGAACAGAGCGGGAAACCGGTGGTCATTCACAATCGTGATGCCAGCCAGGATATATTTGAGATATTGCGGGATCACTTTCCTTCCAAAGGTGCTGTATTGCACTGTTATTCAGATGGTTTGGCGGTCGCCAGAAAGTTTTTGGGAAGATATGACAATTTATATTTCTCATTTTCGGGTAATATCACGTATCGGACTGCAAAATCTTTGAATGATGTGGTCAGAGAAATTCCATCGGATCGCTTACTGGTAGAGTCGGAGAGTCCGTTTATGGTGCCGGAGCAGAAACGAGGCCAACGAAACCATCCCGCCAACCTCAAGTATACTATCGAGCAGATTTGTAAAATTCGGGATGAGTCGAAAGAGAAAATTCGGGAGGCTTTGTACCAAAATGCTTGCCGCTTGTTTGGATTGTCTTTATAAAAATACGAATTATCGAATTATCGAAAATATTTCTGTCAGATTTTCTATGTTTGAGGAGCAATAATGAAGAAGCAGCATAATTTCTCCGCAGGTCCTGCGGCAATTCCGCACGAGGTTCTACAACGTGCCCAAGCAAAGCTAGTGGATTATGAGGGCTATGGACTGTCATTGTTAGAGCTGAGTCACCGCGGAAAGATTTACGAAGGGGTACACTCTCGCTGTATCCGTTTGTTGACCGAAATTTTACAGGTTCCGGACACTCACCGGGTGTTGTTACTTGGAGGTGGTGCCACATTGCAGTTTGGTATGGTGCCCATGAATCTCCTGCACGGGAATCGCAGAAAGGCTGGCATCGCATTGTCCGGTGCATGGGCAGGTAAGGCTTGCGAAGATCTCAAGTTAATTGCAGAAGATGTCCATGTTGTCTATGACGGCAAGAAGCAGGAATATCGCAGTTTGCCCGAGATGCTCGATGTGCCGGAAGAGGATGTATATCTGCATCTTTGTTCCAACGAAACGATACACGGCGTTCAGTGGAAGCATTTTCCGAAAGTCCCCTGCCCTATTGTTGCGGATATGTCCAGCGATATTTTATCCAGGCCTTTGGAGTGGGATCAGTTTGGTATTGTTTATGCCGGGGCCCAGAAAAATCTGGGGCCGGCGGGGCTGTGTCTCGTTGTGATTCGCGAGGATTTGCTTGCGCAGTGTAGCACAAACATTCCGGCATATCTGCGCTATGATATTCATGCCAAGAATAACTCTCTGTATAATACCCCTCCCAGTTTTGCCGTATATATGGTTATGCTTCAGCTAGAGTGGGTTTTGGAACGAGGAGGTCTGTCCGGCATACAGCAACAGAATCAAACGAAAGCGGATAAACTGTACCAATTTATCGATTCAAGTGACGGTTTCTATTCTAACCCGGTAGAAAGAGCCGTTCGCTCCGAGATGAATGTCCCTTTTTTATTGAGTGATACAAATTTGGAGGCGGCGTTTTTAGCGGAAGCCTCTGAGCGTGGTATGGAAGGTTTGAAAGGTCATCGATCCGTAGGAGGGATGAGAGCTTCTATATACAACGCTGTTAAGTCGGAAAGTGTGGATGCTCTGCTGGAGTTTATGGCAGAATTCCAGGCAAAGAACCATTAGCCAAACGAACTTCGTTTCTGATAGGCCAAGTCAGTTTCTGACTTGGCCTATTCGCATATAAAATGTTTGTAAAAAAACACTTGTAAGTTTGAATGAGGAATACACCGTTGTTCCACGTGGAACAATCTATTTTCCAAAATAGGGAAAATGGGTACTAAGATCTCTTTTGAGGGAGAATAGTGCAGGGTTTGGTTCGGAAGGGCTAATGTGTATACTTTCGGTGCCGAGCAGGCAGATTTTATATGACAATAGGGAAATGAGCTTGCCTCCGGACACGGAGTGAGTATGTGTCTGAACTGTGTTTAAGGAGATACGATGATCAATGCAATCCAACAATTAGGTTTGGGAGTGATCAATAAGGAAATTACCTTAGAATGGTTTGCTCGAGTGCTGGGTTTCCGAACAGTCATCTTTAATGATCAGGGTGATGCAACTTTTATGACCCAATATACGGGTGGTGAGATTTGCCAAAGAGATGCAGCTTTGGTTTTGAATTCTCACGGCGGCGGCGGGCTGGAAATATGGCAGCATATTAGTCGGCAACCAATAGCACAGCCAAAGAACATGAATTTGCACAGTACTGGTTTTCTAATATGTAAGGTTCGCTGTAAGGGGATTGATGCGGTTATAGAGCAACTTTGGGCTGACAGAGAGCCTAGCTTGAGTATTATCGGGAATATTGAAGAAAGACCCACAGGAGAGCGTTGCTGCTATTTTTCTGTTTTTGGTTCTTGGTTCCAATTGGTTGAAGAGAAATGCGGCTACTTTCGGGATACAGGAACTTCTTTTTGTGCCGGTGTTATGGGTGTGACGGTTGGCGTGGATGATATGGAACGTTCTTTGAAGTTCTACCGCAATGTATTGGGTTATAATCATATCGTTCAGGATAAAGAGGGTGAATGGTCGGATTGGACTGGTTTCTATGACCTAAACCAGTCTAATTCGGGGGTCTATCGCAGAGTGCTGTTGAGACGAGAAAATCCTGAAACAGGATTATATGCCAAAGTTTTTGGAGTAGGCGAAATTGAACTCATTAAAACCATTCATAGTTCCTTTGGAGAACTTTGGCAAACGACTAAGGAAGGTCTCCGTTTAAGTAAGGGAACTCATCTGTACTCCGATCGATATTGGGGGGACCCGGGTTTTATTCACCTATGTTTTGACGTCAGTCAGATGGCAGAATTGGCCGAATCTTGCGCTCGGCTTGGAGCACACTTCACGGTAGATACGGGAGCAGACTTTTCGATGGGAAAACTGGCCAGTGGTCGATTTGCATATTTGGAAGACCCTGACGGTAGTCTGATTGAATTTGTTGAAACATATCGTATTCCAATCCTGAAAAAACCAGGGCTGTTTTTGAATGTGAAAGGTCGAGCAAAGGCTTTGCCTCGGTGGATTTTGAAGTTTGCCGTGAAAGATAATTATAGAGAGAAGCTCTGAGAAGTCTATCTTTTTTGCCTGACAGGCCTTCTTTGGTAGGTGGTACTTCTCGCCTCACGATGGGTGTCCGACAAAAATTGACAAAACCGGCTGGTGAAACGGGTTGGGATCATTCGTTCTGTCTTTGTTGGGGTATGTAGTATCCAGCGAGTAATGTACTGGCGAGAATAGTTCTGATAATGCTCTAATTGGCTAGATTTAAATATATCCCGCAAAAGGAGAAAGCAAGTCACTTAGTATAAATTTTGTGTGTGGTGAGTCTTCTTCGCCGGATAGAGCCTCGGTTTGTACAGAATAACGTGCAGAATAGTATCCGGCAGAACCTTTTGAATAGATTTAGATGTGTTTGCAGTTGAGAGCATGCTGGTGATCTAGCTCGGGGAGATTGTTTCACGTGGAACATATGGGTTGCCTCAGATCATGAATCGGATTTTATTAAATAGAAAAGAATTGGATAGCCAATCTTGTTGTATACTGCCGGCGGACGATTATCGTGCGCGACATTTGAAAGAAGTATTGAAAGTGAAGTTGGGCCAGCAGCTTGAGGCGGGTCTGTTGCATACAAGTTGTTCCGGATGTTTTGAAATTTTGGAACTTGGGGCTGACGGTTCTGTTTTTGCCCGATTTTTGGGGCAGGAAGATGAAGAGGAAAAAAATCGTTGGCAGAATTTGAGTTTAGGTTTGGGTCTGCCTCGTCCTCCGGTGTTGAAGCGTCTGTTGCGGGATTTGGCTTCTGCCGGCCTAAGGGAGATCACCCTAATACAGGCGGACTTATGTGAGGGAGATTATCGGAAAAGCCACATCTGGGATGATTTGGAAAGATTCTTAATCTTGGGAGCGGAACAAGGGCGGCTTAATCGATTGCCGCAGTTGAATTACGAGGAGCGAAATGGGTTGCCGTTGAGGGATTACCTGGCAGAATCAAAGATATTTCGGGAAAGAGAGAAAGTCTTGTCACAGAATTGTCTTGTTTTGGACCAAGGGGGTGCTACCAGAGAGTATCAAAGATCGGGAAGCTCGGAGCCGTATATTATGGCTGTGGGGCCGGAACGGGGTTGGACCTCAAAAGAGTTACAGGCGTTTGAGGATCAAAGTTTTCAGAATTGCAGCTTGGGTCCTTTGACATTGCGTACCGAAGTGGTCGGGCATTTGGCATTGGGTCTGTATTTGCTGGAAACGCAGGCTGTATGATGCTTATCGGATTGAGGGGCGTTTAAATATGAAACAGAGTTTACAGCAAAGACAAACTGCGTCTCAGGAAATGAGGTTAAATCAGTTCCAGCAGCAGTCCCTGCATTTTTTGCAGAGCGGTGTCACCGAATTGCTTTCCGAAATTGAAGAATGGCAAGAAAAGTATCCGGAGTTGAGGTGGAAGGATGGCAAGCCTAATAAATGGGAACAGGGCAATGTCGAAGCTAAAAAGCAGAAGCGGTACCCGGGTGAATGGAGATTGGAGAACCAATGGCAAAATGGCAGGTTTTTATCTGTCGGGGAGCTGGCGGAGCACAGTGATGCCAAACAGCAGATGCTGGAAAACTATTCGGACGATGACGGTACGGCTGAACTGCGGGAAGTGCTGCGGGAGCAAATGTACCTGTGGAACTTAAACGGGGAAGAAAAGGAATTTTGCGAACTGGTATTGCAGAATTTAGATAAACGAGGTTTAAATCTTGAGAGCCCGATACTGATTGCAGTCACACTGTTGCCCAAGAGCCTTTCGTGGAGGAAGAAGTTGGCGCAGCTGTTACGCCGTATCCAAGAATTGGACCCGCCGGGGTGTGCCTGTGATTCTCCATTGCAGAGCCTGACTGTACAGGCAGAGTTGCGCTATGCCAATTCTGATTTGGTTCAGGTTTTGCGGAGTTTAAACAGTTTAGAGATGCTGGGCAGCGTAGAAGATTTTCTTGAACATGTTCATAAACTGGGCTTCAATGAGCAAAAAGGACATGAGCTACTGGAAGATTTACAGAAATTGGAGCCTTATCCGGCCAGAGGTTATCGAATAAGCAATGATTCTCAAAACTTCCGTATTTATCCGGAAATTCAGGTACAGTTGAGGGAGAAAACCGGAACGATAGAGATTGAATTGCTTAATAATTTAGGGGCTAAGCTGGAGATCGTACCGAGAGGGCATCAAGATGGTGAGGAAAGACAGGAGCTTCGGGAAGCCAAAGTCTTGCTCCAGCAACTGCAACGACGGGAGGAAACCTTATTGCACATTTCGCAGAGTATTTTTAGCTGGCAACAAGCTTTTGTCCTTGGAGGAACGAAGGATATGCAGATTTTGACACTGCAAATGGTAGCCGAAGATTTGAATTTTCACGTATCGACAATCTCACGCTGTATTCAGGGCAAGTATTGTAAAACTCCATGGGGTACGTACCCCATGCGATTTTTCTTTAGTCAGGGCCCGCGCAGCGGGCAGTCTCGGGAACAGATAAAGGAACGGATAGCAGACATATTGCAGGAATTCTCTCTGAGTTTATTGGTGACAGACTCAGGAATGGAGAAGAAACCAAAGATTAGTGATGCCGAATTAGGCAGGAGACTGGAGGGTTTTGGCATACAAGTTGCACGTCGAACGGTGGCAAAATATCGTGCTGAATTGGCTAATGAAGGGCGATTATAATCACAAAAAATAAATTATAGTGTGGAAATACTAAATATTATGGAATGCTTTTAAAAATATTGTGTATCGTTCTCAAATTTGTTATACTGGTAGCCCAATTAAGGCTACGCTAGTCTTAACTTTATATAATGAGGAGATACCTTTGGATGAACTTTGAGCTTAAAGGTGCCGGATTTCATGTGAGCGACCATAATAGAGCGTTTATAGATACTATGTTGCATCGCATTGAGAAATTTGAAGAGCATATTGAGGATTTAACCATAACGATACACAAAGAGACAGAGCATCTTCACAGTTTGACAGCTGATGTTCATTTTCATTGGAAGATAAAGTGCCATGTGTCTCACAGCAGTCGGGAGCTGTACCCGGGTCTGGAACATCTTTTTGAAGAGTTGGAAAAAAAATGTCGTCGTGAGCACTCCAAGCGTGTTGATCATCATCGTGGTGGGAATGATAAACATACACCTCATTTTTAGCAGGACAATAATAGGATAGTAATTCCGGTAAAACTTTTGACCGTATGGCTTAGGTGATGTTGGACCGAGGAGAATCTCTTTATCTATGGAAAAAAAAATTCGAGTGACTAATGCTTCGGGTATACATGCATCACCGTCCGCACAGATTGTGCAGACGGTGATGCAGTATAATGCTACCGTTGCGCTCGTTTACCAGGGTAAGGTTATTGATGCTCGTTCTATCTTAGGAATACTTTCTTTGGGATTGGCCAAAGGTTCGGAGTTTATCTTGCGGGCCGAGGGGGAAAATGCGGAAGCCGTAATTGAGGCCTTGGAGAAACTTTTTGTCAATGGCTTCCGTTAGGTACGCATTCTTACAGTAATGCAGTTGTTCTTATACTTAGGGCCGGAAGAATTCCGCAAGCGCGAAGTTATGGCCGAAACTTTGCGAAAAAATGCATTCACGATACAAGAATTGCAGAATTATCATTCGTCCGGTGTGAATTTGGATGAGATACAGAACCTGCTGCTTTCGCCCCCGCTGTTTGGCAATATTCCGGCTGTTTTATTGACAGATATAGATATGCTGAACACCAAACAGCAGAACCGTTTGGCTAAACTTTGCGCTATGTGCCGTAAGGCACAGGGAATAAAATCTCTCTTTTTCTTATTTAGCAAGGAATACAAGATTTCTGCGGCTTTGGGTAAAGTGTTCTCTAAAAGTGAACAAAAAGTATTCTGGGAGCTGAGTAGAGAAGAAAAAAAGAGGCACATAGCCGATTTTTGTCGGAACAATGGCAAAGAGATCGAGCCATCGGCAACAGAGGTTCTGTTTGAGCGGGTTTCCAGTGATGTCGTGACTTTGGAACGAACTTTAGCTACCGTTTTTCTTTATTTGTCGAATCGCCCGGAAAATACTCAAATTAGCGAAGATTTACTGAGCCAAATTTTTACGCAAAGCCGGGATGCCACCGTTTATGATTTATTCCACCGGATGGTGGGGCGTGATCTGGGGCAAAGCTTGCAGACGGTCGATAGCCTGTTGTTGCAGGGCAGTTCAAAGGCCGTTGCCGTGATTATGCAATTGCTGTATCAGTGGGATAAACTGCTCCAGATCAAGGAGCGAATGAGCTTTGATTCATTTGAGGAAGTTTGTGCCACCGAGTACATTCGTACTAAGGCCCTAAAAGCGGATATGCGCTTGGGGACAGAAAAATACAGCCTGGCGGAATTGCGCAAAATCCAGAAGCTGAATCAAGATTACAATTTGGATGTCAAGTTGAGTGGTAATTTACAGGACTTGCTGTTTAAGTATTACGTTTATAAAGTGATTTGCATCAGGGCTTAGAAGTGGCTTGAGAATGTAAGGCAATGAGGGGGGGAAGAGTAGGGGAGGGAAGATCGGGCCAAAAGGAACCCAAAGCCCGGACTGAGATTCAGGCTTAAGACCGGGGCTGCTGCATCTGAGAGATCTGTTGCAGAATCAGCTTTTTGGGCAGTAGAGGTATGGCCAGAAGCATCAGGCGTTGGCCAAAGCTGATTCCGGCAACCACAGACAACTTACCGGCTTCCATGGCCTTATAGCCCGCGTGAGCCACGGAAGAGGCCCTGTAGGGTTTTTGAAATAAGAGAGTCTTGTCCATGCCGGAAACGCCGGCAAATTCGCTTTCAGTGGCACCGGGCAGTAGGGCGGTGACCGTGACGGAGCTGGTGCGCAGCTCCTCTGCCAAGGCGTAGCTGAAAGACGTGACATAGGCCTTGCCGGCATAGTAGACGGCTTGTAATGGTCCGGGCACAAGGCTGGCGGTCGAAGAGACATTTAGAATCCTGCCACTGTTACGGGCTACGAAGTCAGGGAGAAAGAGTCGGCTTAGCTCCGTGAGTGCCAGAATGTTCAATTGAATCATGGCCTTGTCCAGCTCCCAAGGTCGCTCGTGAAACTTGCCGAGACCGCCAAAGCCCGCGTTGTTGATTAAATACTCCACAGACAGACCGCGCGTTTTCACTTCGTTGTATAATTGCTGAGCGGTGTTCGGTTGGGTGAGATCTTTGGCTATGACCTCGACTTCCACGCTGTACGTCTGTTCCAACTCATCCTTCAGAGCCAAGAGTTGTTTTTCCCGGCGGGCGACAATAATCAGATTGCCACCACGTTTGGCATGGACGTAGGCCAGTGCCTTGCCAATGCCACTGGAGGCACCGGTAATTAGGGCCCACTTGTGAGATAGTGCCATATTTTCTCCCTGAATACATAGATTATGTAGATTTATACTGACTGTTTTTTTTGGCCGTTTTACTCGTCCGCTGTTTTGTCGTTGAGCAAGTCAAACATTTGGTAGTCATGGATCTTGCGGTGTAGTGTCTTGCGCCCGATCTGCAAAATTTTGGCTGCCTGAGTCTTGTTACCGCCCGCATAGGCAACTGTTGCCCGAATGGCCGACTCTTCTACCTGCATCATACTGGAACCCAGCCGAATACTGATATGATTCATATCTTTTTGCTGCCGGATGTTAGGCGGTAAGTCTTCGGGTTGGATGATGTTGTGGGTGGACAGAACCACAGCACTTTCCACCGTATTTTGCAGCTCCCGAATATTACCCGGCCAGTAGTAGTTATAGAGTAAAGTCAGGGCCTTGGAGTTGATGCCCTCAATATGAGTGCGCCGGTTTTCCTTTACGGACTGCTCCAAGAAATAAGGAATTAAAAAAGGCAGGTCCTCTTTGCGCTCGCGCAGGGCAGGGATATGAATATTGACAACGTTCAGGCGGTAGAACAAATCTTCGCGGAAGCGGCCTTGGGCCACTTCCTCTTGCAGGTTCCGGTTTGTCGCAGCAATGACCCGCACGTTGACTTCCAGAGTCTGCTCACCACCCACACGCTCAAAACATTTCTCTTGGAGCACCCGTAACAATTTGATTTGTGTGGTACTGTCAATCTCCCCGATCTCATCCAAAAAGATTGTTCCGCCGTCGGCCAACTCAAAACGTCCCCGACGCATGTTGTTGGCTCCGGTAAAAGCTCCCTTCTCGTGGCCGAACAGTTCGCTTTCCAGCAAGGCCTCGCTCAAGGCTGCGCAGTGGACTTTCACCAGTTCCTTATCTTTGCGCTCGGAAAGGCGGTGCAGGGATTCCGCGATTAGCTCTTTGCCAACTCCGCTTTCTCCCGTAATCAGTACGGATGCCCGGGTGTCTGCCACTTGTCCAACTATTTGGTGGACCCGCTGCATCGTCCGGTTTTTGCTGGTGAACTTAACGTTTTTCTGTTCTTTGGCGCGTAAGCGTTCCACTTCCTGAGTCAGGGCACGGTTCTTGCGGTTGATTTCGCGCGAGCTGAGAGCTCGTTCTGTGAGCAGCTCCAAGCGGTCCAGGTCGACTGGCTTAGTTAGAAAGTCATAGGCCCCGGCTCGCATGGCGTTGACGGCATTTTCGATGGAACCATGCCCCGTTAGGATGATAACGGGTACGGTGAGATAATCGCGCTTGATGCGCTCCAACAGCTCCTCACCACTCAGTTTGGGCATCCGCAGATCAATGATGGCCAAGTCGATGTCTTCCGTCGTCATAAATTGCCAAGCTTTATCACCGTCTTCCGCAGTAAAAAAGGCGTAGTCGGCTCCGGAGCTTGACGAACTTAGGGCACTACACAAGCCTTTACAGATATTCGGTTCGTCGTCCGCAATAAGAATGTGGAAGGGAGAATGACGGGTTGAAGGTTTGGCAGGGTGGGTGCGGGGTAAGGAGGACATTGGGGGCGGTCAACTTCTTTTGCTTTCGGGGATATAGTGCTGTTTCAGTTCGGCGGCAGCTTGATTCCAGAACGAGAAGAATTCTTGCTGGGAACCTTGAAAATAGAGGGCAATTAGTTTGGCGATTAGTGGTCCGACATAGCGATAATGCCAAGGTTCATAGATATAGCCGGTGGTGGCTTCCCGGCCTTCGGGGTAAGAAAGAGAGAAACCGTATTGCAGCGCATTGGCGAGCAGCCAGTTCCCGGCTGCCGTGCCGGCAAAGGCTTGGCTGATCGGGAAGAAGTCAAGTGCGAGGCCTAACTGATGTTGGGATTTGCCCGGCTTGGCCGAATAACGGTTTGCGGCATGTAGACCCTCACGCCCCACATAGTGGCGAAAGACATCGAACTGGTAGGAAAAAGAGCGATAGGCTGAACCGAGGGAAAGGGAGACTCCGTCTGCTTTTGCGGCTTCATTCATCTTTAGCAGATCAGGTATTACCGGAGCGCGGAGTTGTAATTCTTTCCCGGCCAATTTTAGCATCGGGTAGTTTTTGAGTGGGACCAGGTCTTTCGGGGCATAATTCTGCGGAAGACTGTGGGTTTTATCCACCAACAGGCTAAGATAGGGTTCCCTGTCCTCCTGCTCTATGACGGCACCCAACAGCTTTAAGAAATCATGGGGCTGCTTTAGAGTTTTCTGTAAAGGGACTTTTCCCAAGTATTTTTGGACAAATTTTTGGAAGCTTTGCTCAGAAAAATCAAAGTCCGGTACGAACAGAAGCTCATTTGGAAGCTTGCCTTTGACCAGTCGGTCACCCAAGGCTCTGTCTGTTTCTGCCTCTGTTGTATCCGTTGTAGCCTCTGTACCTGTTGCGGAATGAGAGTTCATGGCTCTTATTTTGGCAAGGGGGGACACCATTAAAATCTCGGTTTGAGTCGTGGCCCAGACTGTTGTGAAGACGATAGCCGAAAAAATCGGATTCATACGAAACCTCAAAGAAATTCAGACCGTCGATTTAGTCGTTTTTCATGGAAACAGGTTGGGCCGTAGCCTCAATTACGTGACGCCACAGGGTGCTTCCGTGACTGATTGTTTTGCGTGCTGTGACGGCGGCCGAAATCGGGATGTGGACAAACGTGCTGTTCCAGTAAGAGATCAGCACGGATGTCTTGCCCGCCATAGCCGCATGTGCCGCATAGGTACCCATTCTGGCACAGTAGAAGGCATCGGTGGCAATGGGCCGAGCAGCGCGTATCATGTAACTTGGGTCGATGTATTTTAGATTAATGTCGATCTCTTCCTGTTGGAAAAAGGTGTTGATACGGTCGCGCAGAAAGGTGCCGATGTCTTTGTACCGCAGGTTGCCACCTTTGTCTTTGGCCTGGGAGTTCTCTGTAAAGAATTCTTGTCCTGCCCCCTCGGCAACCACGATCACAGCGTGTCCGGCTTTGCGGAGGTGCCGCTTGAGATGCATTAACAAACCATTGGCCCCGTCCAAATCGAATGGAACTTCCGGAATCAGAACAAAATCGGCATCTTGGGAGGCAATTGCCGTATGGGCGGCAATAAAGCCCGAGTCGCGGCCCATTAGTTTTACGAGCCCAATGCCATTGGGCGCGCTGGTAGCCTCTACCGTGGCAGATTCCACGGCTTGGGTGGCCAGAGATACAGCGGTGTCAAAACCGAAGGTTTTGTGAACAAACAAAATGTCATTGTCAATGGTTTTGGGTACGCCAACCACCGCGATTTTACGACCCTGTGCCTTCAGGTAATCGCTGAGGTCCCTTGCCCCTTTTAGGGTCCCGTCTCCACCGATGACAAATAGAATATTGATGCGCAGTTGTTCGATCCGTGCGGCAATCTGTGTAATGTCTTTGCCCCCGCCGCGTGCCGAGCCGAGAAAGGAACCTCCGATTTTATGGATGGTTTTCACCACGTTGGGATTGAGCTGGATGGTCGGCACATCAGGTTTGAATCCGGGATAGCCGTTGCGGATGCCGATAATATTGTGGACCTTGTAGCAGTCCCAGAGAGTATCGACAATGGAATGAATAATGTCATTGAGGCCGGGACACAGACCTCCACAGGTGACGATGGCCGCCGAGGTCTCATGAGGGTCAAAAAATATTTCTCTGCGCGGGCCCGCAAGTTCCATTGAATGTTCGCGCTCGACTATGATGGGCTGTTCTTCTCCCAGGCAATGGAAGCGGTTGGCAACGGGCACGCGGGTACGGGAGGGATCGCGGGTAAACTTGACTCCGTTGATCTTGTCCAAGGCATCACTGGTTTCTCCGTAGGCGTAATTCATTGGAGAGGGGATACTGCGTTCCCCAAGATCTTCAACCAGTAAACTTTCTGTTTTTTTTTCACGCATAGGATATAAACCTCACAAAATTTTTACCGGCGGAGTACAATAAAAGTATAGAGAGTATAGACCCTTTAGAATAGGCTTTCAGGATAAAATCAGCAAGTCATAATATTCTTTACCGTTTTTTGCGGTGGAGTATTCGCAAACAATTTTACCTGATTTTATAGACTATTCCTAATTCCCGTCACTTTTTGCCGATGGTGTGCCAACCCAAAACTTCTCCGGAATGGCGGCTTCTCCCATTCCTTTCTGAGAGGGGAGACAGCCTATGTCGGCTTTTAGGTCTGTTGAAAGTTAGATTTGTTCTCTTGCCGGAGGGCATACCAAGATGTATACGTTTGCCTTTGCCTTTAAGTGCATCTGTGTCCAAAGAATCTTGGCAAAGGACGAAATTATTTGCAGGACCGGCCTGATTGAAGCATCATGAAATTTCCAGCAATTTTTCGCGCAGCTCGAGACCTTCAACCAAATCAATAGGCCGAACTTCGCTAAAAGCCCTCACCTTATCGTCAAAGGTATTGGTACTGACAAACACATAACGATTGCAACCACGCTGCCTGCCACGGTTCGCCGGTTCGCGTACCTGATCCAGCCGGGTGGGCTCGTTGGCCAAGCTTATCCAAATGTAGTAGCCACGTGCGTCTTGTTTGTTGACAGAGTTCGCAACGACTTCAATGGTATGACTGGTATAGGTTTCACTATCAACATAATGAACATTGGAAATCAGTTTCTGTAGCAGTTGGTGCACGACCTCCTTGCGTTGGTCTTTTTCACCATAATAGAGCAGATACAGGTTGTAATTGCTGGCCATTTCCCGGTAGTTCTGTAACAGGGTTTCCGCATCTCGGTAATTGGGACTCATATCACAGAGTTTTTGCAGAGGGGTGCAGGCATCACGCAGCTTGCCGAGTTTGACATAAACCCTTGCGCTGTCATAAAGGGCCTTGTAGGACAATTCTCCTGTAGGGGTTTCCAGTTCCGGAACTTTTTCCAAGTATCTCAGAGTCTCTCCCGTATTGTTGTGTCGCAGATAGAGATGAGCAAGATTGCCGGAAGCGACGGCCCCGAGGAGACCATTTTCGATCAGGCTTTTGTAATGTTTGATAGCCGACTCGGTTTCTCCGGTCTTGTCAAGGCAACTGGCCAAGGCCAGCAAAAAATTCTGGTCTCCCGAACGTTCGGTTTCCAGTGGCTGTAACAAGAGAAGGCCTTCTTTAAATCTATCAAGATTGGCATAGCACATACCCAAATAGAAATTGTTTTCAGAGTCATTTGGAGCTAACCTATGAAAACGCTCTAACTCTGTCACGGCGTTGGGAAACTGCTGTTTTTTGAACAGCAGTTTCCCGAGAGTAGCAGAAAGTTGGAGATTGTTGGCCTCCGGGATCGTGCGGCGGGCTTTCTGAAGACTCATCAAAGCATCGCCGAGTCTTTTCAGGTGATAGGCCGTCAGTCCGAATTCCAAGTGAATGTTGAAACGTTCCTCTATGGTGATATGCTCAGGCATAGTGGGGCTGGTAAGAACAATAAATTTTGAATAGTACTCAAATGCCTTTTCGTAGTTTCTTTTCTTGTAGAGCAGATTTGCGATAAGCCGAAGAGTCTCGATATCTTTGGGGTTGTCCTTGAGTTTTTCCAATGCGACCTGTAAAAGGCCATCATCAGTTTTCAGCCATTCTCGATAATTGATTTGTTTATAAATGTAGCCGATGATGATCAGAAACAAAACAATAACACCAATAAATACAGAGGTTACAAACATAGAATCCCTTTATTCTCTTGTTGTTGGAATTTTGCGTCATGTCCGGAGTCATGTCTATGGGGAATAAACCTCGGCCAAGCTCGCATAAAAGTCTTTTGGTTGCGTGAAAATAGCGACCCAACCGGATAAACAACACGAATGGAGACTTTCGAAGCTTTTCCGAGTAGCTGTTGCCCCGGACAATTGTTACACGGGGTTTGGTACGACCTTCCCCTTAGCATAATTGCCATCTGTCAATTCATTACTTTCGGACTTAAGGTCACGCAGCCGTGCCATTTCTGTCAAGATCTTAATTTTATGAGAATGATGAACGAAATGACAAAAAGCAGGTTGAAAGTGGAACATTCAATGAACGATCTCAGGGCTATTATAATCAAGTTTTCTTATTTTGTCTGGTCTTGTAAGTCAAGAATTACAATTTCTGTCATATCACTATAAAAATATGGTGCCGAAAAAGATTTGAGCTAAAGCTTGCCTTCGACTATCGGCATTATAGTCTAGCTTGGACGAGTTCGGTAACTCTTTACTTTTTGCATCCTTTGGGTCCGTCCAACCTTGGGCAACAAAACCGGACTTGAAGGTAGTAGAGACGTGAATGCCGGTTTTGGTAATTAGACAAAGCTGAATTGGAGGGTATAGTCCTCTAATCGTATTTCCAAGGCACAGGCAAACAATCCCAGATAGGGGAAATCCACTGCTCTTGGTGCAATTTTTCTTGGGACGATTGCTTTTGGCCCGATTGATGCAGAAGATGCGCAAGATGTCGAAAAGGGCGGGTAGGCTTCCAGATAAATGTCATCATTACACAAAGGGAAACCGAGTTGGGCCAGTTGAGCACGCACTTGGTGGCGGAAACCTTTTCGCAGGCTGATGGCGAAATAACAACCGGAAACTGTACTGTAGGCATGTTCAATTCTGGTACGGTAGGGGCCAACGAGAGGGCGTTTTTTCGAATGTGTTGGGTTGGGAGACTTTACTATGCGGACTTCTCTGCCTTTTGGTCCGTGGGACCGAAAATAGCCGGGATATTGGCCGCATTTGGGTAGCTCGGCGGCAGGGACCAAAACGGGGCTCCAAGCACCATAGAACTTTTTGATGCGACCCTGTGTTTGCAAAGCGCGGAGTTGTGTGTGTGTTTCCAAATCCGGGCTTTGGAGTAGCAGACCTGCGGTGCCATAATCCAGCCGTTGCAACAGGCCGCTTTCCGGAGGCAGACGGAGGCTGCCGTAATAATCCTGCAAGTATGTTTCCAAGCTGGGTGCGTCGTTGTACTTTGAGTCCACAGTATGGCATTGGTGCGGTTTAAAGATCAGACGAAGTTGGGCCAGCCAGTTGCGTTCCTTGCTGTCGGCCGTATGAAGAATCGCGTCGGGTATAGGAGTAGAAAACAGTCGAACACTTTGTTGTGTCTGACCGGTCGCAAAAAGCTGCTGCATATAAGCAACTGTGAGGTTAAAACCCCCTTCGGGTGGTACTTTTCGGCAGAGAAGCTGAGAACAATCAGACATGGGGAGATTCCGGAGCTATCCTAATATATGTAGAGATGATACTGAAAAGTGCCGTTCGGAATTTTACCTGCAATTTCATCCGAAGATCTGCCCGGTCGCCGGTGTTTAGCCAAGGTCCGGTCGGGATGCCGGGGGGATCTTACAGGATGATGCCTACCTGACAGCAGAATTTCATGACCGAATAGTCAGATATAATGAGATATTAAAGAAGTTGAAAACAGAGAGTCGCTTTTACTGTTTCTTTTGTAATTTTTGTTGAATGCACAGATTCCCACTTTGTTATAGGGCATTATATAGAGTCTGCCGGGAGACGTCCGGTGAGGAGTCTGAAAATCGAGCCATGTCGGAAATAGTCTCATTTGCTTGATCTTTTGCAAGGAAGTACTAAGATTTGGCTTGAAATCCACTTTTGTGACTAAAAAGGAGTTTTTATGAAAAAATTATTGAGTATAAGTATGAGTGTAATGCTTTTAGCTATTGTTTTGGCATCGTGCTCAACTCTGGATCAACATGTTCGTCCCAATTACAAGATTGTTGACCACAAAGGTGTTTTGGCTGGTGCCAGGGTCCCGACTTTGATTAGAGATGCGATGACTCAGGCTGCTGAAGAGTTATCTCGCAAGCACTTCCCGGATAGTTATGTTTTTGTTGCCAGCCAGAAAGGTCGGAATTTGGACGGCCTGATGATGTGGGCCAACAATTTTTCCGTTCAGGCCGAAGTGGCGAAGCGCATTCAGACCAGTGTGAATTTCACGGCTGAAAACTCGGTCAGCGGCAATAAAGACAGCATCCAGACAACAATGGATATCGTCACGGAGATTGTTTCTGAGCAGAATATTTCCGGTTTGCGGATGCAGCAGGACTGGTGGATCAAGTTGCAGTACGAAGATGAGAAAGAAGAATACCAGTATGTCGCTGTTTATGTCATCGAGAAATCGTTGTTGGATAAATTCATGAATGAGGCGATTGAACGGGCTGCGGCTCAGCAGGAGCTGGATGAGGAGGATACGGCGACTATTGCCAAGTTGAGCGATGACTTGAGTGCCGCCGGATATGGCTTGGAAGAGAGCAAAGGCGAACTGTCGGAAGCTATTTTTGACTCTGATAACACTGAAGCGGAAGCTATTTTTGACTCTGGTGACGAAAGCTGAAGTTGAAGAGTAGAGTCTGAAATCAGAGTTTCGGCCACAAAAATGCCTTCGTTTCCGCAGAGTCTCTCGGTGTCCTTTAGGAAGTTTGAACACATGAAGAATAAAATGGGTTTTTCGCCTTGGTTGGCTGTAATAGCCGGCTGCATGTTTCTGTTGGGTTGTTTATCCGGCGGAGCTTCTGCGCCGGGCACCCCGAGCGGCGGCGGAGCCCCGGCTTGGTACACGGATGTCAATCAGACTTATCCAAACCAGGCTTATTTGGCGGTTAGGGGCAGAGGTCGTAACGAACGTCAGGCAAAGCGCGATGCTGCCGGTGAATTGGCGGCCTTGTTTACGGCCAAAATAAAATTTGATTCAACGGCAACATTCCGTTATTCGGAGTCCGGTGAAAATAGCCGTACTTCTCGCAGTGTGGACCAAAGCGTGCGGATCCGCAGTGATCAGGAAATTTCCGGGATGGAGTACTCCGAACCTTTTCGTGGCGGGGGTAGCGTGTATATCGTGGCCTATCTGGACCGGAAAAAAGCAGGTAAGTTGTATTCTGAGCGCATTGAGGACCGGCGTGATGAGATTGCGGAGTTGCGCCGCCGTGCCCAAAAGTTAAGTGCCGGGGACAGTAGCACAAAAAATCTGCTGGAGGGCTTTATCCTCTATGATTACAGCGTAGATCAGGCCTTGCGCAATCGGATGTTGTTGGAGCAGCTGCAAATCATCAATAAATCCATGCATGAAAGAATAGTCGGTAAGATTGATTACAATTCGGTGCAGCTCGCGGAAGAGCGCAACAAGTTTGCCGGTCGCCTTTCTTTTGCTGTTAACTATAGTGGCGATGAAGACCTGACGTTCTTGGGGGAAAACATTGCCGATCAAATGACCAAACTGGGATTTTCGCGTAGTCGTGACGAAGCTACGGCGTTGGTGCTTGACATCGAGTTGGTGCTGACGGATGTCGAAACCAACAATCGCTATAAGAATTTGGCTTGGGACTTACAGCTTAGTTTCACGCAAAATGAGAACGCTGACGGTAGCGGGCCTCAGAAGACTTTGCTGGAATTTAGCAGGAGTGGTCGCGAGTCCGGGGTTTCGATTTCTCGTACGGTCACGACGCTAAAGCGTTTGTTGAATGAGCGGATTGAGAAAGAATTCCTGTCCGAGGTCTTTGCCTATTTCTCCAAATTTACCGGGATCTAAAATCCCGGTTCGTATTTTTAGATGTAGATTTCACAAGTATATTTTGCAACCTGTTTTGCAGGTGTGGTGCGTGGTCGGTCCGGGGTGGGGTGCACACGTCCTTACGGGGGGTAGCAGTGCCTATTTCAGCTGTTGTCGGGGCCAACTGGGGCGATGAAGGGAAGGGGAAGTTTACGGATCTCCTGGCCCAACATGCGGACTTTGTGGTACGTTTTCAGGGAGGCAGCAACGCCGGACATACAATCATTAATGAATATGGCAAATTTTCCTTGCATTTACTTCCTTCAGGTGTATTTAGCCCAAATACGCACAATGTTTTGGGCCCTTGTGTGGCCGTTTGCATTGAGTCTTTAAAGAAGGAACTGCAAGAGTTGGAGAGGTGTGCTGTCCCTCGGCCAACATTGATCATTTCGGAGAGAGCCCAGTTACTTTTCTCCTACCACAAATTGTTTGATATCCTGGAAGAAGAGCGTAGAGCGGGGGCCGACTTTGGTTCGACACGTTCGGGCATCGCGCCTTTTTACAGTGACATGCACTCCAAGATAGGGGTACAACTACACGAGCTATCTGACGAGGCCGCTTTGCGGCGGCACTTTGAATTGATTTTGCCGCAGAAGAATATTTTGCTCCGCGAATTGTATCGACATCCCGGTTTAGAGATTGATGAACTACTGGCTGAAGCGCGTGTCGCCCGTGAGTTTCTCTCTCCGTTTTTGTGTGATACGAGGGTCTTACTCGGCAAGGCATTGCAGCAGGGAAAACAAGTGCTGGTTGAAGGTCAATTAGGGACGTTGCGGGATATCTATCACGGCATTTATCCGTACTCGACATCTTCTTCACCGCTAGCCACGTTTGCACCTGTCGGTTTGGGTCTGCCGGCTCGGGAAATGAAAAATGTGCTGGCTGTAACTAAGGCCTATTCTTCCTGCGTGGGTCAGGGGCCTTTTGTCGTGGAATTGGACGGTGCAGAAGCCGAGGAGCTGCGACGCCGTGGCGGCGACAGTGGCGAGTATGGCGCAACCACGGGGCGACCACGCCGTGTCGGTTGGTTTGACGCCGTGGCGACACGCTACGGCGTGGAGGTTCAGGGCGCGACAGAGGTCGCTTTAACCAATATTGATGTGTTGGGCTATCTGGATGAGATCCCGGTGTGTGTCGGATATCGGAACCGAAAAAGCGGGGAAGAGCTGCGTCATTTTCCGGCCCAGACTGAGCAGGGGCAGATGGAACCGATATTGGTCCGTTTGCCGGGGTGGAAACAGGATGTCAGCGGCGTGCGCGAATTTTCCAAGTTGCCGAAAGAGGCTCGGGACTATGTGGCATTTCTGGAAGAGGAGTTGGGAGTGAGTATTACCCGGATCTCTAATGGACCGAGGCGAGAGCAGGTGATTCAACGTTAATTCAACGTTAGCGTATTGATACTGTGTGATTAATGTCCGGTGGCCGGGAGTAATGTTGGCATAAAAAGAGAGCAGCAAAGCTGCTCTCTTTTTATGCCTGGAAAAGGACTCGAACCTTCACGGAGTTACCCCCACTAGTCCCTGAAACTAGCGTGTCTACCAATTCCACCACCCAGGCGATTAAGTAGGCGCAAATTTAGAGGAATTGATTTTTTTTGTCAATCGACCGGGTTTCACTCGGTACACTCCCGGTTTTCGGCTGTGCAATGGACTAGACTACTGTATTCTAGTTCTTTGCGGTTTTGCTTCGATTACATCACGGAATTGGGCAAAATACTTTACCAACAGTTCTCTGCGGCTTTGTTCAAAGGGAATTTCCCGCCAGAAAAATTTTCTCAATTCCGGGTGAAAGCAGATTTGTCCTCGGGACTCATCGAGAATCCATTGGCAATAAGCTGCGACAAAGGCCTGTTGCTCGTCTTTACCCGGCAAGGAGAACTTGCGGTACAGATCATAAAATTCACTGGTGAGGCCCTTTTCAAGCCAGTAGCTTCCCGCTGTCAGCTTCGCCGTTTCCCAGCGGTAGTTTGCCAAGGCGACCAGCACTGCGTGTTGGGTGTCCGGCGCATATAGAGGGATCACAATGTGTCCCCGGCTACCGGTGCGGTCCAAGCGGTCAAAAGCCTCCGGACAACCGCCAAAATCTGAGTAACTGGGCACCAGTATGACATATGGCTCTAAATCAACAGAGTCCTTCAACAGTTTTCTGGTGAATACTTGAGGATCAATATTTCTTACCAACCGGATGATCTTTTGTGTTGCCTCTCGCGAGGTGATTTGTTGGATGATGGGTCGAGAGAGGTCTTTCTTGTGCAGGAATGGTGTAGCCACGCTTTTTGACAGTGAGAGCAAGTCCCTCATGACACCTTCTAAAACCATGGTTTCACGGATCAGACGTAGGCTACCCGGAGTCTCATTGTCTTTGTCTTTCTTCTCTGTTTTGGCCTGTGCACTTTCTTTGACTAATGGTGTTACAGCTCCTGTCCCAATGTTGTGGAACCATTCGTCAATGTAGAATATGAAGTTTTGCTGCTCTGTATGCAGGGCAACAAGGCTGAGAGTCTCGACATCTTCTTCCGACAGATCGGACAAGTGTAACAGACCATAGCGCATAAACAAACGCGGATGGTTAATTTCCGTTTCGTGGATGTGAGGAAGCAGGGTTTTTAAGACGTTCCGCCAGTAGATACGGAACAGAGCCAGACTTTGCTTTAAACGTTCCGGCTTTCGTTCCGGCGGAACTACCTGGTATTTTTCAAAGCTGGTTTCCAATATCTGGAATTTTGCAAATAACTCTCGAATATCAGACTCGTATTGCTTTGTAAATAAAGCATGCGGAGTAGTACTGAACAGTTTATTTCCCGGTGCGGTGTGCAAAGCCATAAAAATTATTACTTACTGTGAGGAAAAAGAAAAAGAAAGAGCAAAGGAAAGGTAAACCATAGAAAGAACATAGTGTAATTTAGCATTTTTATTCCCAATATAACTTGGAGGGATGATAAATATACAGCGTCTGATTGTCCAGAGGAAATGCTTTGAAAAAACAATCCGCTGTTGGGAATAAGTACCAGTGAGCATAGCAGCAAGACGTAGAATAAAGCAAGAAGGGCCAAACTTATAGTTTGTAGCCCATCCGATAATTGCAGCAAATGGTACATGTGGTAGATCATGACGGGCAGTAATATAATGGCGGATACCAACCCTGCATTATAAAGTCGGAAGAACAGCCCGGCTCCGATGTGCATCATGCTGAACATCAGCAGAATAAAACAGGTTAGCCAGTGCAGCAGGGGAAAGCGATCCGCCGGCAGAATCAGAATCAGCAGTGCCGGCCCCCAGAAAGCAAAGATGGCTATGGGCAGAAAGTCTCCCTGGCTGACTGCGCGGGCAAAGGAATCTTGCAGGAATAGTTCTGCCCCGTAGTTCCAGATACGCAGAAAGGAATAGAGCGGGTGCCGGCTGAACAGGCCAAAGCTCTCAAAAATGAACAGGAAGGATGTCAGACTCAGGAAATATGCCGAACGCAGATTTTTGCGCCGTGTCGGGAAACGCAGGCCGAGCAATAGCAATAGTAAGGCAAATAACAAGGAGAAATAAGGCCAGACTTGCCCCAATTGTTTTTCGGACAGCGGGAATATGATATCGGACAGGCCAAACTGTGTCAGAATCGGCGGTGCAAAGTCCAGAAAAGAAAGTAATACCAGCAAGATGTACAGGAAATAAAAGGAATAGCTGATATGTCTGGCCTCAGATCGCATTTGGCCTCCAAAGAGATGGGGAGTTCCGAAAACTTGGGGCTCTCAATGCCTCGTTTCCATTTCTCCTTCGGAAACGAAGGGCGGTCTCGGTGGAGCCATGGCTGCCTTTGCCCATTTGTTCATTTGCCCATTCTATAAAACAAGGCCATAATAAGCTGGAGTTTTTCTTTCCGTCCAGCGCAAAGGAGCGTTTTTTATTTGTTTGATCATAAAGGGTCCGTTTTGAAGGGTCTTTTGAGGGTACTCTAAACTGGTTTGGCTGAACGGGTTTGACGGAAGGTCCGAGAGAGAGCAAAAGCCGGTGTTCTGTACCTCCGGCGATATTTTCACTGTTGACGTGATTGACTTGGTGGATAATGGGTATGTTTCCGAGGGGGGAAATATGGCTAAAGAGACTACTTCCCCTTGATCCGTCATACTTGTACTATATGCCTAGCTGCGCTTCTATGGCAAGAACGGTATCGGCGTTCTGTCGTGGAAAGTATATCTGGCATAACACCGAGATCCATTTCCGCCGATACCCGCTGATTCGACTACTCAGAGAATTTCCGATAAGTATCTATTCCGCCGGATTGTTGCCAAATCGGGAATTTGGCGGTCAGTTCGTTCTTGCTTTTCTTTGCCCTTGTTTCGTCCTTCGGCAAAGACAAAGACCTCTCTTTCATCATTGGAAGCGGATCCATCAGACTTTTTTTAGAATCTGTTGAACGTCTCACCTCTCCAGGTGGGTTCTGCCGGACTTGTTGCGCAGCATCAGTAAGGAGCCCCCCCATGTTAGAATTGGCCAAGCGAAATAATCTGCTGGAAGCCAGAAATTTTGAATATGCTTTACAGGATATCGATGAGCCCCAGTTGTACCGCGAACACTTCCCTTACACAGAAGTGCCTCGCATCGCCTTTAATCACCGTGTGGTGCCCATTCATATGCCGGATAAAATCTGGATTACGGACACTACTTTTCGCGATGGGCAACAGTCCCGTGCGCCGTATACGGTAGAGCAGATTGTACAACTGTTTACCTTTTTACACCGTTTGGGCGGGCCGAAGGGCCTGATCCGGCAGTCGGAATTTTTTCTTTACAGCAAGCAGGACCGTGCAGCGGTGGAAGCTTGTCGCGCCTTGGGTTATGATTTTCCCGAAATTACCGGTTGGATACGGGCCTCGCAGAAGGACTTCCGGTTGGTAAAAGAGATGGAGATTCAGGAGACCGGTATTTTGGTTTCCTGTTCGGACTACCACATCTTCCAAAAACTGAAGATGAAGCGGAGCCAAGCCATGGAGCACTATCTGGGTGTCGTCAGGATGGCTCTGGATTTAGGTATTAGAGTGCGCTGCCACCTGGAAGACATCACCCGTGCCGACATTTATGGTTTCGTGATTCCCTTTGCTATTGAGCTGCGCAAACTCTCAGAGCAGACGGGTATCCCGCTGAAACTGCGGGTTTGTGATACGATGGGTTATGGCATCAGCACTCCGGGTGTGGCCATCCCGCGCAGCGTCGGCGGTATTATTTATGGCCTTCTGCACCATGCCGGTTTTCCGAGTGAGCGACTGGAGTGGCATGGACACAACGACTTTTACCGTGCCGTGTCTAACGCCAGTGCTGCTTGGCTCTACGGGGCCTCGTCGGTCAACTGTTCCTTGTTGGGCATTGGCGAACGGACGGGCAATTGTCCGCTGGAAGCTATGGTTTTTGAGTATGCCCAATTGCGTGGCACGCTGGACGGAATGGATAGCCGGATCATTACCGAAATTGCCCGATACTATGAAAAAGAATTGGGCTATCGGATTCCGCCGCGCACTCCGTTTCTCGGCTCGGACTTTAACATCACCCGCGCGGGCATCCACGCTGACGGCATTCTGAAGAATGAAGAGATTTACAATATTTTTAATACTGAAAAGATTCTGGACCGCCCGGTGACAGTGGCTATTTCGAATCTATCGGGGGCCAGTGGTGTGGCCCACTGGCTACAGCAGAATCATCCGGAGCTTAGTGATGAGCAGCGTGGTAAGACTTCGGCTCCGGTACAGGCTATCAAAGCTTGGATAGATCGGCAGTACGAAGAGGGCCGGGTGACTTCGATTGCCGATGCGGAATTGGAAAGTCAATTACAAGTGCAGTTAGGGGCACAGTCAGCGGGAAAATTGTAGGCAAAGCTGTCGAGACAATTTTAAGTGCAAAACAGCTTTTGACAGAGACAAAATAATTTGCTCAGGAAGGAATCCGGTAATGAATCTAACTCAGAAAATACTCCAAGCTCACTCAGTGGGGCAGGAAATTCTGCCTGTTGCAGGTGAGTCCATTTCGATACGAATCGACCAGACATTGACACAGGACTCGACCGGGACAATGGCTTATTTGCAGTTGGAGGCTCTGGAAGTGGGGGAGACCCGCGCCGAGCTTTCAGTGGCTTACGTCGATCACAATATGCTGCAAGCCGGTTTTGAGAGTGCGGATGATCACCGTTACATTCAGAGCGTGGCTGAAAAGCATCAAATATGGGTTTCCAAACCGGGTAATGGCATTTGTCACCAAGTGCATTTGGAACGCTTTGGCGTTCCGGGCAAGACCTTAATCGGTTCAGACAGTCACACCCCGACCTGCGGTGGCTTGGGTATGATTGCCATCGGTGCAGGGGGGCAGGACGTGGCCATGGCCATGGGCGGCCATCCCTATGCCATAAGTATGCCGGCGGTGGTGGGCGTGAAACTCGAGGGCAAGTTACAGGGCGGTGTGGCGGCCAAGGATGTGATCCTGGAAGTGCTGCGCCAACTCACCGTCAAAGGCGGTGTGGGCCGGGTGATTGAGTACTACGGTGAGGGCGTGAAGACTTTGAGCGTGCCCGAACGGGCTACGATCGCCAACATGGGTGCCGAGTTGGGGGCGACCACTTCGGTGTTTCCCAGTGATGAAATGACGAAGGACTATCTGGAGCGTCAGGGACGCGCAGAGGTTTGGCGGCCGCTCGAAGCCGAAGCCGATGCAGACTATGACCTGGATCTAACAATTAGCTTGACAACTTTGGAGCCTCATGTGGCTAAGCCACACAGTCCGGACAACGTGGTGTCCATTGGCGAGTTGCTTGGCACTGAGGTCGATCAGGTCTGTATTGGCAGTTGTACCAACAGTTCGTACTTGGACTTGATGCGGGTGGCCGCGATCCTGAAAGGTCGCAGCATTCACCCCGGGATTAGTCTGACGGTTTCACCCGGCTCCAAGCAAGTGCTATCCATGATTGCCGCTAACGGTGCACTGGGAGATATTCTCGATGCCGGAGCCCGCATTTTGGAAACCGGTTGTGGCCCGTGTATCGGGATGGGTCAGGCTCCGCCTTCCGAGGGCGTTTCGTTGCGGACTTTTAACCGTAACTTCACCGGGCGCAGCGGTACTAAAAATTCTTTCGTTTATTTGGCCAGCCCGGAAATAGCCGCCTACAGCGCGATTCAAGGCTGTATTTCTGACCCTCGTGAGTTGGCGGGCACGGTAGAGTGGAATATCCCCTGGCCGGAAAAATTTCACAATAACAATAACCTGCTGCTTGCACCCGATGTGACCAAGAAGGGCCAAGAAGTCCTGCGTGGGCCGAACATCAAACCTTTCCCGCTGGGGCAGGTCATCGGTGAGACTTGGGGCCGTCCGGATACGGGAGACAGGTTGCCGGTCATCATCATGGTGGGCGATAATATTACCACCGACCACATTATGCCGTCGAACGCCAATTTGCTGCCTTACCGTTCCAACATCCCCTACTTGGCAGGGTTTTGTCTGAATCCATGCGATGCGGATTTTGCGAAAAACGCCGAGGCCGCTAAGGAGCAGTTTGGTGGCAGTATCATTGTTGGAGGTGACAATTACGGTCAGGGTTCCAGCCGCGAACATGCGGCTTTGACACCGTTATATCTGGGGGTGAAAGCGGTTATTGTGAAGAGCTTTGCTCGTATTCACCGGGCCAATCTCATCAACAACGGTATCCTGCCTTTGGTTTTTGCCGACCCGCAAGACTACGATGGCTTGGAAACGGGGCAGACCTTGGTTGTTCGCAAATTGCGGGAGCAGCTTCTGGGTGGTCAGTCGGAGCTGGTTTTGGAGTCGGAAAACCGGCGCGAAGTGAAAGTCCTGTTACAGGCCAACGATTTTGAACGCAAGGTTTTGGCCGCAGGCGGCAAGATCAACTTACTAAAGGGTTGATTTAAAGGAGAATGATTGTGATGGAAGATTTAGTGGAAGATGGTTTGCTTTTTTACGTAGTCGTCCCCGTAATTATATTTGCTCTGTTTGAAGCAAACGTGATGATTCAAAAACGGAAGGGACTTCCGCTTTCGATTGTCCTTACTTTCGTAATTTGGGTGTTAGCCAGTCTCGTCATGGTCTATACTGGGCCATCAAAATACACCGAGATGTCTGACAAAGTACAATTTTTCTTTGTTGGTGTTGTGGCAAATTTTCTGCCGGCAATTACCGCCGTTTGGTCAGCTTGGCTATGCAGAAAGCAGAAGTGGTTAAAGACCCACATTATTGGAGTTATTGTTGCTGTTGTAAATACATTCTTATATCTGTTTATTATAATGATGGCATGGTGTTCCAGCGGTTTGGGTTGTATATAAGCACGTCTGTAAGCAAAGGGTCGCCGGGCAGGATTGGGGAGGGTTTTGTCCGGAGATTCTTAAAATCCTTAGGAGAATTTGCTAAACTACATGGGGCGAGTGGACTAGACTGGTATGGTCTGATGTTTTATTGCTTCGCCTACCTACTACGAGCGTTGGCAGTAAAGCAGAGAAAAACTACTGTGCGTTAGTATTAAATATTAAGTTTCGTTATTGACAGGTAAAAATATATTTTTGTGATTTAAGAGGATTACAATGGAAAGACAATTTGAGAGAGGAGAACATGTATATAAATCCAGCACCTTTGATGAAATTATAAAGGATACTATCCGTTTCTTCAATGGAACACCTGTATTAGATTTAGCAATTGAAGATAGATTTCATGGAACAGGTGTTTATGCAATTTACTATATTGGAAATAGTGAGCGTTATAAGGAAATTGCCGAAAAGAACAGGACTGAATTTTCTCTACCGATTTATGTTGGCAAAGCAGTTCCAAGGGGTTGGAGACAAGCAAGATTGGAAAATGAAAGTAATAAGAAGACTTATGAATTGAGTGGCAGATTAAATGAACATACCCGTAGCATAAATCAGGTTAGTAATCTTGAAATAAAGGATTTTACATGTAGGTTTATGATTTTGGAGGAAAATACAAGTAGCTTAATTGGAACTGTCGAAGCTGCATTAATTAGGTATTACAAACCAATTTGGAATGCGCAATTGGACGGTTTTGGCAACCACGACCCGGGTAAGGGAAGATACAATCAGGCAAAATCTGATTGGGATGTTATCCATTCGGGTAGACCTTGGGCTGATAAATGTAAAGGTGATTCAAATTCTATTGATAAAATTAAAGAAAATATTGTCCAATATTTTTCTAAAAATTAGAAATAATGCAATCATTAGAAATTTTTTCAGGTGCAGGAGGTTTAGCAGAAGGATTAAGGCATTCAGGCTTTAATCATCAGGCATTGTTAGAGCTTAATAAAGATGCTTGTAATTCTTTGCGTTTAAACTTTACACATTCTAAAATACTTGAAGAGGATATAAAATTATTTAACTATTCTAGTTATTCGGGTGTAGATATAATTGCCGGCGGGCCTCCATGTCAACCATTTTCATTAGGAGGTAAAGCTAAAGGGAACCTTGATAATAGGGATCTGTTTCCTCATGCGATAAGAGGAATTCGAGAATTACAACCTAAAGCTTTTATGTTTGAAAATGTTAAAGGGTTATTGAGACAATCATTTTCAACTTATTTTAATTACATCATTCTTCAATTAACCTATCCTGAATTAGAAAAACTTGAAAATGAAGACTGGACTAAACACTTGTCAAGATTAGAACAAGTTCATACTAAAGGAAATTATAATGGTTTAAAATATAATACTGTCTATCGACTTATAAACGCAGCTAATTACGGGATTCCTCAAAAAAGGGAAAGGGTGATTATTGTCGGTATTAAAGATGGCCTGAATATTGATTGGACTTTCCCTGAGGCTACTCATTCACAAGATAGATTATTTTGGGATAAATTTGTAACTGGTGAATATTGGGACAGAAATAGAGTTCCAAGTAGTCAAATTGAGAAAATTACACCTCAATTAAAGCAAATAATAGAAAAGATTAAGAAACGATATGGATTTTTTACTTCAGAATTAAATCCTTGGATGACGGTTAGAGAAGCTCTAACTGGCCTGCCTGACCCACAAAAAGTAAAGAATGTTCGAGAGCATATTTTTAGAGATGGCGCAAAATCATACCCAGGCCATACAGGCAGTTACATTGATGAACCTTCAAAAACCATTAAAGCAGGAGATCATGGTGTCCCGGGAGGAGAAAACATGATTAGATTTGTTGACGGTTCTGTTCGGTACTTTACCATCTTAGAAGCTAAGAGAATTCAAACCTTTCCTGATGATTATACTATTTCCGGTTCATGGACTGAGGGAATGCGACAACTTGGTAATGCCGTACCTGTTAGGTTAAGCAATATGATTGGAAATGAATTATATAAAAAGCTTAACTGTCAACAGAGTACTATAAATAATAGCCAAAAAAATACTAAATTCAAGAATTTATAGCCCACTCAAATAGCGTACCGGTCTGACAAAAAAGCGCAACACATTGGGCCGCCACTCAGACGCAAACCGTTGTGTTTCATCCCGGAAAAAACCGGATCTGTAGATTATCTCAGGAAAACCTGAGATCGTGGCAAAAAAAGAGCAGAAAGCAGATTTGTGCAAAAGATGAAAAGAATTATTCAAATACTCTGAGTTAAGAAATAATACGGAGATTGAACCATTAGGGGATCAGAATAGAGTTACGGTAAGGCTGTGGTTTTGCCTTATAGCTTTGATCTTGCCGGATAAGTGCTGTGGTACTTGCGGCGATTCCGGAGCGGCGATTCAAGAGCTAATTTATTGGGCAAAATATTTTGTAGAAAAGAATAAGAACACGGACCGGAATAAAACGGACTATATTTTAAAGATAGAAAAGTATTCAATAAATAAAATCATTGAACTACGTTCTTTAAATAATCTTGGAACAGGTAGTGGTAGCCGGGCGCAGATTATCTGTTGTGTTTGTAACATTATAGTAAATATCCCCCCTGATCTTATGCAATATTGACGCAGAACGCCGGCTCATTATTCGCTTATAATTTCTATACGGAATACTTTGTCCGCTATGAAGCCCTCTCCTGCGGACCAGTTGGTTGGGGTCACTTTTACTTGAGGAGAAAATATAAATACGATAGAAACGAGTTTGTTGGCTTCTTTTCTTAAGGCATATATGTGGGCTCCCGATACGCCCACTCCACAATTCGGGGAGCAACCTCCTCTCAGAGAACTGCTGTTCTCAAGATAATTCACTTGTTGGCCTCCATAAGTATCGTCTGCGTAAGGGAGAAGCATAATCTCTTCGGGTTTCCGTTCTATTGTCAGGGGTACAGCCACTTTTGTAGCTGCGGTCAATCCTCCCATATAAGCAATGCCGCCTTCGGAACTGGCATCCCCTGCGGCAAAAGATTTGGTGGTAAAGATCTTTTCCAGTATTTCCTCTCCGTCGTACATGCGTATTTTGTAAGACGTGTTTTCCTGTAAGATATCGCTTGTTTCAAAACTTGTATTGCTGGCTGTGCCACCCGCAGCAAAGGGAACCTCTGTACTGCCGACCGCAAGATCGTAGGCCGTTCCTCCGTGCTGGAACATAAAGACAGCCCTGGCCTTTTGGGTTTCCGTAAATTTTCTGGTAATGTACCCTTTTTTTGTCTCTGCCACTGCTTTAGAAAGGGTGCTACCCGTTGACGTTACCGGTGTTATCAGAAAACCGACTGTCCTGTCTGTGGATATATTGGGGGCATTAGCCGTGAAATGGACGTAGTGTAGGCCCGAATAATTGACCGTAATAGATTTTGTGGGACTCGGTGCCGCAGGCGGCTCACCGGTCTGGGATAGCGGGGCACAGCCGAAAATGAAGAGAAACATGAATGTGAAAAGAGATAAAGATAATGGATAAAAAAACTTAGAATATTTTAATAGGGGATAAAGTAAATAGCTATTCTCTAACTGAGTATGATATTGGATATTGGATATTGGATATTGGATATTCTACTGTTTTTCGGTGTTCCAGTCAATAATATTTGTCGATGTTTCATAAGAAAATTCCTCGAAATAGTTTAATTTTGGCATATTATATATTTGTTCAGAATATTTGGCAAGGCCCCCCTCATTCCCGCCAAAGGAGAACCTTGAAGGCGGCCCCTTAAATACCTAATGGCGAGTCACGGGAAGGTCAAATGCTGTTGGTCTCCCCTCAAGATTGATAATCGTGCTTCTGATTCTATTTCGTAGGGTATCCGTTTTATCTGCACCTATAAAATAGAAATAACTGTTGGTTGAATTGGATATATAGCCGGAAATTGTCTCGTATGCAAAATGGAAAGCGACAGCAGCTGTCACCATACTGCCATTATAAGTGCCAATGTTATCAAACGGGCCTCCCTCCTCCGTTTCAAATGAGAATTCAGCAGCAAGAGGGTCATGGTTTACGTAAAAGTAGCAAACGACGACACCTGTTTGTTTCTGCATAAAATATAGGGCATCTAAACTTGCTATACATTCGCTGCCAGTATTGCTAAGCCATTTGGCATCACCCTCGGCGGGTAATGCAGCGGTAGTGAAGGGAACCTCGGCCCTGTCGTTGGTGATGTTTAGCCCTGTAATCTCTGCCGTTGTTGTAATGCGGCCTGTGGGGAAATAAAGATACAGTTTGTACGCCGTATTGGGGGCAAGGACATCGGCAAGAGTAAGACCATTATCAAAGTCGGTCGTATAGTGCCGGCTGATGCTTATTTTTCTCGTACCATCGGCGGGTATGCTTATACTTACATGCCCTTTACTGGTGAGGGCTTCCGCCTCTGTTGGAGCCGCTTCGGCAGCTAAATGAACAACCGCCCCAATATTGGTGAGTTCCACATTGCTGCTTATTTCCAATTGCAGGGAAGAGGCCACAGCGGAGGAGGAAAAGGAAATAATTGGATTTACGGGTGCCGCAGGCGGCTCACCAGTCTGGGATAGCGGAACACAGCTAAAAATGAAGAGAAACAGGAAGGTGAAAATAGGTAAAAATAATGAATAAAAAGACTTAGAATATGTTAATAGGGAATAAAGTAAATATCTATTCTCTAACTGAGTATGATATTGGATATTGGATATTGGATATTGGATATTCTACTGTTTTTTGGTGTTCCGGTCAATAATATTTGTTGATGTTTCATCAGAAAACTCCTCGAAATAGTTTAATTTTGGCATATTGTATATTCGTTCAGGATATTTGGCAAGGCCCCCTCATTCCCCCCAAAAGAGGGCCTTGGAGGCGGTGCCCTAAATACCTAATGGCGGGTCACAGGAAGGAAAAATACTGTTTGTAGTCCCTTAGGATCAATAATTGTGGTTCTGATTCTATTTTGTAGGGTATCCGTTTTATCTGCACCTATAAAATAGGAATAACGGTTGGTTGAGTTGAATATATAGCCGGGAATTAACCCGTATGCAAAATGAAAAGAGGTAGCGGGCTCAACCTGCTTTACGCCATTCTCTACTTCCCCATAAGTCCCGACGTTATCGAAAGTATCCTTATCATTTTCACGTGAGACGTCAGTGGCGAGAGGGTCATGGTTTACGTAAAAGTAGCAAACGACGACACCTGTTTGTTCCTGCATAAAATATAGGGCATCTAAACTTGCTATACATTCGCTGCCAATATTGCTAAGCCATTTGGCATCATTCTCAGCGGGTAGGGCCGCAGTGGTGAAGGGAACCTCGGCCCTGTCGTTGGCGATGCTTAGCCCTGTAATCTCTGCCGTTGTCGTAATACGGCCTGCGGGGAAATAAAGATAGAGTTTGTACGCCGTATTGGGGGCAAGGACATCGGCAAGAGTAAGACCATTATCAAAGTCGGTCGTATAGTGCCGGCTGATGCTTATTTTTCTTGTCACACCCGCCGGTATGCTTATACTTACATGCCCTTTACTGGCGAGGGCTTCCGCCTCCGTGGGAGCCGCTTCGGCAGCCGGGCGAACAACTGCTCCTATATTGGTGAGTTCCACATTGCTGCTTATTTCCAATTGCAGGGAAGAGGCCACAGCGGAGGAGGAAAAGGAAATAATTGGATTTACGGGTGCCGCAGGCAGCTCACCGGTCTGGGATAGCGGGACACAGCCAAAAATGAAGAGAAACAGGAAGGTGAAAAGAGATAAAGATAATGGATAAAAAAACTTAGAATATTTTAATAGGGGATAAAGTAAATAGCTATTCTCTAACTGAGTATGATATTGGATATTGGATATTGGATATTGGATATTCTACTGTTTATACCAATGTTTGTCAATATTTTAGTCTGATTTTTCATGGAATCACTCCTGTAAGATGGGATAAATTCAGAGTAGATTGTATATTTATTTAGGAAGAGTACAAGGGGGGACGGAAGGGCAGCTCTTTTTCCCAAAAAACGGTATGGCCCCGGAAAGCTTAGGGGACTGCCCGCTTGTTTTGCAAGCAATATTGATGCATCAAAAACTGTGCTATTGTGTTCTGTTAACTGGGATACTTTTAATACAACCTACAAAAAAATCAGGATAGGAATCGCCGGATTCTATATTGACTCTTGGTTGGAATATAGATAGCTTTGAAGCCGATAGATCTTATTTTGGGGCTTGCAGAGCACAAGGAATAATGGAGACAGGGTTCTGCAGATAAAATTCCTGTTTCCAGTATATTTATGGTTGTAATTGTAATGATCTCATATAGAGTTGGAAATTAGAGATGGTAAAGAAAAAGCTCCGACTGGCATTTTCAGATATGTGGGCCGACTTTGAGCCTTCCTCTAATGTCTTTACCAGGATTTTAGAGGAGCGATTTGAGATAATTTTGAGTGATGCCCCGGATCTACTGATTTACTCCACTTTTGGTAAAAAACATAAAACTTATAACTGTCATAAATTATTTTTTTCAGGAGAAAATTCACAAACAGATTTTACAGAATGTGATTTTGGTATTTCTTCTGAGTACTTGAGTCGCTCTGATCACTATAGAATGCCTTTTGGAATCTTTTGGTTGTTTGAGCGGTACGCAGTTGATGAATTATTTAAAGAATTCAATCTGTCTGAGGTACGAAAATTGATAGAAGGGAAACAGGGAGCTTGTGCCATAGTGGTCTCAAATGGTGGTGGAAAAGAGCGCAATGACTTTTTAAGTAAGCTCCAATTACGAATACCCGTAGTTTCAGGTGGACGTTTCCAAAATAATATTGGTAGCTTTGTTGAAGATAAGATGACCTTTATTTCTAATTATATTTTCAACCTTTGTTTTGAGAATTCATCAACGCAAGGTTACCTGACAGAAAAAATCATAGATGCTATTTATGCTAAGACGATTCCTATCTATTGGGGTGATCCAACTGTGGGAGAGTTTTTTAACTTGGAGAGAATGCTTTATTTTGATGGCAAAGATGAAGCAGGTTTTATTGGGAAGATCGTTACTCTTGCTGAGGATAAAGAAGCACTTGCCCGGATGTTTTGCAAGCCGATTCTAAACAGTAAGGCTAACTTAGAACTCTTAGATAAAGAACGCTTTTATCATTTTATTTATGATTGTGCTGAAATGAGTATAATTAATAGGAAAGGTGATAGAATTATCTTACAGAAAAAGGTAAGAGAATTTATAAGGGAGATTAAACGTAAAGCAAAAGCATAATTTTTAGGTCATGATGCCGTTTTTTTAGATTTACGATTAGGGAAAAAGAGACCTTTATATCAATAATTTTAATATTATTAAGCAATATTCTTAGATACATTTATTATAATCCTACTAGCTAGTAGGATTATAATTCTCTATATATTGTGAAGAGAAAATGAAATATAAATACTATTATCGTTCGCAGATTTCAGAAGAAAAATTTAAGGAAAGTGTCTGCTGTTTTACAAGTGATATGACGCATCAAAGATTGCATTAGTATGTTCAGAGGGCTTATATTTATCTGATTTCCGGCCTCAAGGTCAATGAAGAGAGTCACCTCCCTAACTAGTCCAAGCCCTGGAACGGTATGGCCCCGGAAAATTCAGGGGGACTTGGAATTGGGTGATCTGTGCAGCAGGCAGAAGTAGAGCGGGCCACAGCCCGCATTGCGGTCGGGCAGAATGCTGTAACCCAGGGCCTGGCCGGATTCTGGAAACAGGGATTCAAAAGTCCATTCCGGATAGTCTGTCACTTCAAAGGGGGCCGGGTGTACTCCCAACAGCGGGCGTTTTTTCAGCGCACGGGCCACTACCGCACTGTTTTCCGCAGGCGAGAGGGCGCAGGTAGCGTAGAGCAGGTGCCCACCGGGTGCCAAGCAATCCAATGCGGCACAGAGCAAGGCTAATTGGGTGCGGCCATTGCGTTTGCTGCGCGAGGTTCGCCACCTGCTCAGCAGCTCGGGACTCTGTGCCAACACATGGCGTTCGGAAGAACAGGGAGCGTCCAGCAGAATGGCATCAAAACTGCGGCCGGCCGCTTTGTGTTTCAGAGCCAGCAGGCAGGCATCAGCCCGTTGCAGGACAACCTGCTGCTGCATGCCGGCCGGGAGTAGAGCACGCTGCTGCTGTAAGCGTGCAAAGCGTGGTATGGAGACATCACTGGCCAGCAGGCCGGCGGCTGGCCGACCCTGCATCGCCAAGGCCAGACGCAGCATCTTGCCCCCGGGGGCGGCGCACATGTCCCAGATCTGTGGCCCGTTTGGCTCTGCTTTCTCTTCCGTCTCTTCTGCCTCTTCTCTGCTTCCGGCCTCGGACACCCGTTCGGCAAGCAGTTGTGCCAACAGACAGGAGGCTTTGTCCAACCAGTAGTCTCCGCTCAGGGCCAAAGCCCTCAATTCGCGAAGATTGAGTTGACTCCCTCCGGCGGTTGCCGAGGCGCAAAGTGCCGGACGCAGGGTCTGCCAGCGTTTCCCGAACAGCTCGGAATAATGGGTATCAAATTCTTCCGAATTCTCGGCGTTTTTAAATACTCCGACATCTGGAGCTTGTTGTCTTTTTTTTGATGTTTTCCGGGATTTTTTTTTCGGCGTTTTTTTTGTCACGGCAGGGCTATCGGGCTTTCTTTCCGGCCTTCCAAGGCCGGAACCGGCACGGAGTCAGACGGAAAATTTTGCAAGTGTGTGTGAGAATTTTCATGGTGTTTTCCTTCCTGCAACTGATTCCGACTATCTGAACTATTCCCCGACCGGGGCCCTTCGTTCCGGGCTCCTCTCGGGAACAAAAAACGCCGGCAGCGAAGCTGCCGGCCTAAACACTGAACGCTATAGATGTAGCAGATCTCTAACGCAGAGCGGCCAATGCGGCCTCGTAATTGGGCTCTTCCGATATATCAGATACCATTTGCGCGTAAATAATTTTGCCGTTTTCGACAATGACAACGGCACGGGCAAACAAACCGGCCAATGGGCCTGCCGCAATTTCCACCCCGTAATCCGTACCAAAACTACTATTGCGGAAGGCGGACAGCGTGTCAATTTTATCAATGCCTTTGGCACTACAGAAACGCTGTTGAGCAAAGGGCAAATCTTTGCTGACACAAACGACCCGGACACCGGAAAGGGCCTCGGCTTCTTTGTTAAAACGCTCCGTAGACTGCGCACAGGTTGGAGTGTCAATGCTGGGGTAGATATTCAGCACAATTTTGCCCTTTTGTTCGGACAGCATCCAGTCGCCCAAATCGCCCTTTACCAAGGCCGAATCTTTGACGGTTTGGCCAACCGTAACGAATTGGCCTTTGAGGGAAACTTCGTTCCCGTGAAATTTAGTAGACATAAAACCTCCTGTAATAACAGGACTGTAATGTAAGTGAATCTTATTATCAAGGCCGGCACTACATCGCGCACCGACCGTATTTGTAAGTACAATCAGTTGCTGCACATTGAGCAGACATTGAGCAGAAATTGAACAGGAAGTGAATGCAGGCGGGGGGTACGCATACCGAGTATCCCGATAAAATCACGGTTTATCCGGTAAATCAATAGTTCGGGGGCCTACTCTCCTTTCTGCCGGTTTTCCGGTCTCCTATTTACTGTCTGCCTCCTCAAATCCTCCCAATGGATATACGATATACTCTGAAACGGCCCTATATTTAAAGGAACACTCCCATGCAAAACCGAAACAAATCCCCATTCTTTCCGTTCTTCTGCTTTTTTCTCCTCTGTCTTATTCCGCTGTTTCTGTCGGCTTGTATCAAATCAGCGGAATACACAGTAAGCTTTGAAACTGAGGGAGGCAGCTCGGTGCCTCCGGTGGAAGTAGCCGAGGGTACTGTGCTAAGCAAAACTATAACAGACCCAACCAAAGCACCAAGCAATAACACGACTTACTATTTTGGAGGCTGGTACACCGTACCTGCAAGTGCAGGGCATACGGACAAGACCAGGTACGATTATACCAAGCCGGTGACGGGCGATATCACGCTCTATGCCCGCTGGTACACGGAGGAACCTGCCGACAAAGAAACCCCGAAAACATTGGCTGCCGGGACGGAAGATGATACCGAACAACCTGCCAAACAACCTGCCAACAAAGCCGAATTGCAGGCACTGATTGCCGAATTGGGTAATGATGCCGACCTCAACCACATCGATGTGAGTAAGGTAACCGATATGAGCGGGCTCTTTGAACATAGCAACTTTAACGGAGATATTTCGGGTTGGGATGTTTCCAACGTTACGAATATGGAGGGTATGTTTCGCGGGGCTAAGAACTTCAATCAGCCCATAGGAAATTGGAATGTCTCCGGCGTTACTGATATGCACGAGATGTTCTCCGGCCATATCGATGTGGAGAGCCACTGGGTTAAGTGTGTTTCAAAATTCAATCAAGCGATAGGAGCTTGGGATGTCTCCAACGTTACTAATATGAGCTATATGTTTAGTTGTGCTGAAAGCTTTAATCAACCGATAGGAGATTGGGATGTCTCCGGTGCTCCTGATGTGAGCGGGATGTTTTATCGTGCTTACAGATTCAATCAACCCATAGGAAATTGGAATGTCTCCAATGTTACAAATATGAGGGAGATGTTTGGTAATGCTTTAGAATTCAATCAACCGATAGGAGATTGGGATGTCTCCGGTGTTACTGATATGAGGGAGATGTTTTATCGTGCTTTAACATTCAATCAACCCATAGGAAATTGGGAGGTCTCCGGTGTTACCAATATGAGCGGGATGTTTTATGGTGCTGAAAAATTCAGTCAGCCCATAGGAGCCTGGGAGGTCTCCGGTGTTACAAATATGGCGGGTATGTTTTGGCGTGCTTTAACATTCAATCAACCCATAGGAGACTGGGATGTATCCGGTGTTACGGATATGAACGAGATGTTTGCTGAGGCCGGAAAATTCAATCAAGCGATAGGAGATTGGGAGGTCTCCAACGTTACTGATATGCGCTGGATGTTTGATAGGGCGAAAAAATTCAATCAGCCCATAGGAAATTGGGAAGTCTCCAACGTTACTTCTATGACGTTGATGTTTAATGATGCTTTGGTCTTCAACCAACCCATAGGAGATTGGGATGTCTCCGGTGTTACTAATATGAGCTGGATGTTTTATGGTGCTGCAAAATTCAATCAAGCCATAGGAGATTGGGATGTCTCCGGTGTTACGAATATGGAGGCTATGTTTTACGGTGCTGAAAACTTCAATCAAGCGGTAGGAGATTGGGATGTCTCCAATGTTATTTCTATGTACGGGATGTTTCGTGGTGCTAAAAAATTTAATCAACCAATAGGAGATTGGGATGTGTCCGGTGTTACGGATGTGAGGAATATGTTTTATGGTGCTAAAGCCTTTGACCAAGATATTTCAGGTTGGGCCGTCTACCCTGACTCATGAAATCAGATCACCGCTTTCGGTGATCAAAACCTCTGTGAGCCTTCTACAGGAAGAAAGAGGGCCTGTTACAAATCAGCAGAAAAATGTATGTGTTCAGAAACTTTCTTCATTGTTCTCTTGTGCGGTCTGTGTAAGCTCTTCAAAAGCTCCCAAAGTTATATTCTTTCTTACATTATTCCAGTGAAAGTAGCGGCCATTCATTGCCACATAAACACCAAAAGGCAGAGTCTGCACAAAGCCGATAGCACAACCCAAATTAAATAATCCATCAGAACTGCCAAAAGCATACGGAATCATGGCACCCGTTAAAACAATCGTCTGGTCTTTTCCGGCATTCCGTTTACCCAAAAAATGAGCTGTTTCACTCATGCGGTCTGTACCATGAGTAATAATAATGTGCTTTTCTTTTGCATTATTACAATGAGATAAGATCAGCTCCCTGTCGAAATCCTGCATTTCCAGAGAATCCTTCATCATAATCGTGCGGACTATAATGTCTGCTTTGCTCCGCCCAAGACTCAGCATGTCTTTAATGTGTGTTTCTTTGAAACTGAGAGTACCGTCCAGCTCGTTATATTCTTTGTCAAACGTACCGCCTGTAGCCATTATGCAAATTGCCATCAAAAACCCCTTAAACTAAAATACGATTGCAGATACCGAATACTACTTGTCTTCAGGAAGATAAGCACCGGAAATTTAGAAAAAAGCTACCTTGGAAGAATATTATATTGCTTAGCAAGGCGGCTTTTTTCTAAATTTCCTTTGACTACATATACCCATTAATCTCTATACACCGGATCACCGGGCAGTTCTGTAGCTCCACTGATAACTGCCTTGCTAAGGCCGGTCGGCTCTACAGGTCGTGTTCCCGTTCCTCTAAATATTAGCCGTGCTTCTTTTTCTTTATTGAGTTTGTAGACAAATAACCATTTGTCATTCTTCTCGCTATAATGTTCCGAAATCCAATCAACCGATAGAAGCTCGGGCATATCTCCAAGGTTACTGTTACGGATGGGTCTGCTCGGTCCGGCCCCGGCACTACACTTTGGTTGGGATATTTCAGGTTGGACTGTGAAGCTAAGTGCCGCCGGGCCGCCGGGCCTTTCATTTGGTGGTGGTATGAGTCCGTCTCATAAACCTCCCCAATTTCGGCAGTATACGGTACGGAAGTCCGGAACTGCGCGCGGGTTAAAATCAGCTCCCCTTGCCAAAGTCTCTAAATGAATATATAGTCCACCCTGAATCTAACCCATTTTCCAGGAGTGCCCCCATGAGAGATCAAAATAACAGGTTGACTGACATCGGTCTAAACAGTACAATATCCAATATCCAATATCCAATATCCAATATCACACTACTTTAGAAAGCAAGTATTTACTTATTTGTATATCAACTAATTATAAGTATTTTCACCTATTTTTTTCACGTCTCTGTTCCCGCCTTTTTGCCTCCTTTCTTCTCCTCATTCTCGGTGTAATCTTGCTCGGCTGTGCCCCGATCTCGGATAAGAGCAAAGACCCGGAACCCAACCCCGATATTTCCTTTTCCGTCACTGCTGTAGCCTCTTCTGTGCAATTAGAGGTGACCAGTATTCCGGCCGTTACAGACGCGGGGGGCCTTATCCGCTTAGCTGCGGAAGCCGCTCCCACCCAAACAGAGGCCCAAGCGAGCAAGGGATATGTCAGCCTGAGTATAGACGCAAACAGCACACGCAAGTTCAGTCTCAGCCAGCACTATACGACTAACTTCGACGATGGTATCACTCTCACCGATGTCCTTGCCCCCAATACGAAGTATACACTGTACCTGTATATGCCTGCGGCTATTGACCTGGGAACAACAAAAATTACAGGCGGGGAGATTAAGGGGGACCGGGTTGAAATCTCCTTTACGACAGTGAATCTACCCGCTGCGGGCGATACGGTATGGAGCGAAAAACTTACAGCGAAAGAATATGTAGCGAGTCTAAATGAGTACCATTTTATGCAGGTACAAATGGGCATTGTAGTGGCTTACTTTCAGTTACCCTTTACTCGCCTTCTCATTCATGAAACTTCGGTTCAAGATTCCGTTGGTGCCGACATCTATAATACGGTGGGATCTTATGGTCCCGGCACAGGGGTAATCCCCGTCCCCCAATTTTACTATAATCATGGGGTAATGGATGGATATACATCTGACTATCATTATTTTATTGGTGCAGATAAACTGGATATTATAAAAATACAGTTCCGATCTGCCTCGACTGCTGCTGTTACCGGCATATCTGACGTTTCTTATCTCACCCCCATATCTCGTTATTAGTTAGGCAGTTTTATTGGGGTACGAATAAATAACGGTATTTGCATCCCCATTGCTATGGCACAAGGTGAGCAAGGTGAATAAACGGAGGACGCGCGTAATTGCGGGGGGGCTGGCGGCAGCACAGAGCAAGACCTGACGCAAAAAGCCAAGCCGAAGGCTGCCAGGGCCCGCTGTGACACTTTGCACGATCCGGGCAGAATCACACAGACACAATCCCTTTATGTAATAAAACATTCTGTTAAAAGGAATAATACGCGATTTAATGCCCTCTAAAATATCTTGGTATAAGCATATCATTTTGACCCCACTTGACCTAATGGTATCATTTTGATACCATGTTCGGACGTTTTTTCTATTCGATCCGGACAGCTTTAGGCGAGGAAGTCTTGCCCGGGCATGCTTTGCGACCTAAAGCGGCCCTGCCGAAAATGCCAATAGCCCGGCCTTGGTTCTGCTGTTCCACCACCTGTCCTTAACCACCTGCCCTTCCACACGACACGCGAGCCCAACTTTCTGTTTTCTATGCGATCTGTCCACCAAAAAAACTATCCCCCCTCCCTTTACCAACAATTTATGGTTTGGGAACGCTCTCGGCCCGCACTCAGCTTCCTGCTGGAACTGGTACTGGTCATTGGGATATTCCTTTGTTTCAGCTCCCTCGCCGTCTCTCGGTTGCCCATCGCCATCCAGTGGCAAAGAATCCCCGGCTATTTTGTCACTTGGTCAGGCACGGAAGGCTGGCTGACCGGGCCCTTCTTCCAGGGTCTAAAACAGACACTGCGGCTTTCCGCCACGGCCTTGGGTCTGACCCTGCTGATCGGTTATTTCACGGCTCTTTTGCGCATCTCCCGGGTGCCCAGTGCCCGGCTCTTGGCCCAATTTTATATCCAAATAGTGCGCAACACGCCTCTGTTGGTGCAATTGTACGTATCTTACTTCCTGCTTTCTCCCCTGCTCGGGCTCACTTCATTCCAAACGGCCCTGTTGGTTTTGAGTCTGTTTGAAGGAGCCTACACCGCAGAAATTATCCGCAACGCCATCGAGAACATTCCGCCGGGGCAGTCCCGTGCAGCACACGCTTTAGGGCTCAGCACCATGCAAGTGAAACTACTGGTTGTCCATCCCCAGGCACTGCGCAATGCCCTGCCCATACTGGCAAACCAAGGTGTCAGTCTGATCAAAGATTCGGCCTTGGCCAGTGCCATCGGCGTGTTTGAGCTGTCGCGCAGCGCGCAGAGTATACAGGAGAAGACATTCCTGCCATTTGAGCCTTGGCTCGGTGTCTGTGCTATCTATTTTATCATCACATTCTCCCTGTCCATGTTGATTAAATCTTTAGAAAGAAGGACATCCCAAGGTCGAAACTAAAAAGCTTCGAGTTGAAAGGATTGTAAGTTGAAAAGTTCACCCCCGAAAAACGGGATAGTTTAACAGGATACCAAGCTGGGATTATATTTTTTATGACACAAGAACCTGCAAAAGACAAAGTAATACTGGTAGTGAAGCACCTCTATAAGAGCTTTCACTCCAATCGCCACTCTCCGGTCCACGCCCTAAAAGACATCAATTTTACGGTGCAACAAGGAGAAACGGTGACCATTATCGGTTCCTCCGGCTCCGGAAAGTCCACTCTGCTCCACTGCCTAAACGCCTTGGAAGAATGCAATTCCGGCAGCGTTACCATCGCCGGACAGGAGATTGTGGGCAGCAGCCACCGCACCCAGCGCAAAATCCGCCAAAATATTGGCATGGTGTTTCAGCAGTTCAACCTATTCCCGCACCTCACGGTGCGAGGGAACCTGAACCTGGCCCAACGCCACGTACGTAAGAAACACAAAGACGAAGCCAACACCACGACCGAACAATTGCTCCGAGATGTCGAAATCCATGACAAAATCGACTCGTATCCCAACGAGCTCTCGGGCGGCCAACAGCAGCGGGTAGCTATTGCCAGAGCCTTGGCTATGGAACCGAAGCTAATGTTGTTTGACGAGCCGACTTCGTCGCTCGACCCGGAACGGGTCTTTGAAGTCCTGCAAGTGATGCGCCGTCTGGCACAAAACAAAACCACCATGCTGGTAGTGACCCACGAGATGAACTTTGCCCGCGAAGCGGCTGACCGGGTAATTTTTATGGACCAAAGCCGCATTGTCGAAGACCGTCCGTCAAAAAACTTTTTTGAAAACCCGCAGAGCGAAAGGGCCAAAGAGTTTCTTTCCGGATGGGAAGAGAAGGCTTAAGGTTCTATGGCTCCTACGTCCGAAATACCGGCTATCCAATCTTCTTCCCCGGCCGGCGGTGCCGGCAGAACCCTCCGGCTTAGCTGGCGCGATCTCTTAGTCTGGGCACTGTTGCTGCCCGCACTCGCCGGCATCTGGGCCTACTCCCGCCACATATCGGCAGAGAAAGACGGCCTGCAATACAGTTGGAATTGGCAGATTGTCACCCAATTCTTCACCTTCCGTGACCACGCCGGCCACCTGCAACCGGGGCCACTGCTCCAAGGTTTGAGCAGCACCTTCAAGCTCGCCGTCTACAGCATTCTGGTGGGGCTGTTGATCGGTATTCCGGCCGGTATTTTGCAGGTGCAAAAACTGCGCCTGCTCCGCCTGTCCGGTCAATTTTACGTTGAACTTATCCGCAATATCCCGCCCTTAATTGTGGTCACTATATTCTACTTCTTTTTTGCCTCGCCCCTGGTCGAATGGCTGGGTTTGGAATCCCTAAGCCGGAACGCATCACCCCCTCTGAGAGCGGTCCTCGGCTTTCTGTTCGACATGGGACAGGGACAAAATAATCTGATTTTGGGCAATTTCTTTGCCGCCGTAATCATTCTGGGCATTTATGAAGGCTCCTACATTGCCGAAATTGTACGGGCCGGTATTCAAACCATTCCGGAAGGGCAACACAAGGCTGCGTTTTCCCTGGGCCTTTCGCCCTTACAGAACTACCTGCTGGTAATCCTGCCCCAGACCTTCCGGGCCCAACTGCCTGCCCTGACCAACCAATTTGTTTCGGCGATCAAAGATTCCGCTATTGTCTCTTTGATCTCTATTCAGGAGTTGACCTTCCGCAGCAAGCAGGTCATTACCACTACCAGGGCCTTCGTTGAAAGCTCTGTGGCCATGTTGCTACTTTATTTGGTGCTCACCGGGCTCTGTTCCTTTATTGCCGGCCGCTTGGCACAGCACTATCGGCTACGCTGAGTCAGGCTGCTCCAACGGAATTTTTCACAATCTTTTAGCAATCCCGTTAGTCTATCTGCCGGGGTTAGTATAGAAAACAATTACTGACATTTATGGAGGTTATTCTATGTCAAAACTTTACAACGCAAAGCTGATCTGTTTCGGCTTGCTGGTGACTCTATTGAGTTCTCTACTGTTATTGTCTTGTGGTGCCACAAAAGTTGCCGAAGCCAACAATGATGAGGCTCTGACCCGGACCCAGGCCGGTGACGAAGAAGGCGGACAGACCTTGGTCGCACTGCGCGAACGTGGGGCTCTGAAAGTCGGGCTCTCCACTTTCCACCCTTGGGCCATGCAAGATGCCAAGGGCCAATGGATCGGTTTCGAGGTGAATGTGGCCAAGAAACTGACCGAGGACTTAGGCCTGAAGCTGGAGCTGGTACCCACCGCCTGGGCCGGCATCATTCCCGCTCTGCTGACCGGCAAATTCGACATCATCATTGGCGGTATGTCGGTAACGCCCAAACGCGCCGAGCAGGTAACTTTTTCCATACCCTACGAGTATAATAAGACTGTTCTGTTACTCGACAGAAACATTCAGGTCTCTTCGATGGAAGAACTGAACAATCCGAAGTACCGCTTTGTCGGTCGTGCCGGTTCAACCCCTTATAACCTGACTCAGGAGCTCTTCCCTCAGGCACAAACAAAGGCGTTTGACGATGAGGGTTTGTCACTTCAGGACTTGCTCAACGGCCAGGCAGACGGCTTTATGACTACCAGTGTTGAGGCTTCAATTCATATTGAGGAGCACGCCAGTGTCATCTATGTACCGAAGTGGGCCCGCGAGGTAAAGAAAGAAGATGCCGCCTTTGCTATGCCCAAAGATGCCGAACAGGCTTGGGTAGACTACATCAATCAGTGGATCCAAGAACATTGGGACAACGGCTTTTTAGAAGAACAGAGCCGCTACTGGTTTGAGACCCGGGACTGGGTAAAGGACCACGAGCTGGCACAGTAGTCTTTTTTCCTCCGCCTTTCACCGTTTCACCGTCCTTCAATTAAAGACTCTGATCAAAAATTCTAATTCAAAGGATACAGTTGAAGGGTACCGTTAAAGAGTATGGTAGAAGGGCCGAAGACGAAAACTGTTCAAAAACGTGCGCGGGAGAGTCTCCGAAAGAGACCTCCCGCGCACTTGCGGGCCCCAATACCCGTGTTCTTCTTCCGATACTCGGTCCCCAAAAACACGGAAGACTCCATATCCGATTATCCCCATTTTTCCCGAGATGACTCTGATCTCTCTTGTTTATCTTTCCAACTAATATTAGAATGGTTCCGGAATTAGAATGGCTAGATCCCTTTGGCAGGCGTTCCGGGGTGCCTAAGAATCAAAGGCAGATCGGAAAGGCCCCATTTATCCCCTATTTCACTATTCGGTTATTTTATTATTTGGTTATATTTTATTATTTAGTCCTATTTCATTATTCGGCCATACAATACTCTAAAAGGGAGATTCTCTCATGAATCCAAATACGCCAAACATGACAGGCCGAATCTTCGGCACGTGCGTACTCGCACTGTTCATCTTCATTGCCGGGTGCAATGACCTCAAAAGTTTTGATAATAATGATGACAAAGATGCAGACAAATCATGGGGACAGTTAGTATTAAATGCGCCATTTACTGCCCGAAAAGACCATACCATGGTCGTCTCACAAAATACACTGTTTTTAGTTGGGGGAGTTGACGACACAAACTTTCATAAGAATGATGTATGGAAATCTTCGGACGGAGTCACTTGGTCTCAGGTGACGGCAGCCGCAGAGTTTACCGCCCGATCACAACACGCCTCGGTCGTCCTAAACAATGAAATTTTTGTGATTGGGGGAGTGGTTGGCGGAGGCGGTCCCAATGGGTGGAAAAATGATGTGTGGAAATCTTCGGACGGGGGAGTCTCTTGGTCCGAAGTCACCGCAAACGCAGGGTTTTCCCCCCGTCGCGGACATGCCGCAGTCGTACTGAACAATGAAATCTTCGTGATTGGGGGAAGTGACAATCTCGGGAGTATCAAGAGAGATGTTTGGAAATCCTCCGACGGTAAAAATTGGCAGGAGGTCACCCCGGACGCAGGGTTTTCCGTACGCTTATTTCATACAGCAACCGTGTGGAACAATGGAATCGTTGTAATTGGGGGCCACTACGGATCCGGATCGATCCACAAGACCGAAGTCTGGAGATCTCCTGACGGTAAGGACTGGATACAGGTTACAGAGGATGCAGGAATACCCGCCCGCTCCAGTCATGCTACGGTCGTGCTCGGCAATGAAGTCATTGTGATTGGTGGGAATGGGACCCAAGGAAAAACGTTGAATGATGCCTGGAGATCTTCCAACGGCAGGGATTGGACACAAATAATAACAGGTACGTTATTCGAGGGCCGTCAGGGGCACGTTGCGCTGGCCTACAAGGGTGGCATATTCATCATCGGAGGAGCCCTCGAAGAAGTCGCAAGTTCCGCTCTCAAAAATGATGTGTGGGCTTACATGTCAGAGTCACTTTGGAACTGGTATTTAGGGACCAAGTAGTCAAAATCATATTGTTGCGAAGTTGTTTTAGGGCACATCAATACCAAATAGAATACTTTATCATGTGTTTAGGGGAAACAATCGGTCTCGATCTTATTTCAGAACCTTGTCGGTAGCACCTGTAGGAAAAATGTATTGGATGGATGATGAAGAAATCAAAGGAAAAATAGCGACCCAATTTAGCTCCTTCAATAAAATTCACGTGATTTTATTGAAGGAGCTAAAGGAGCTAATGGCATGCAAGCACAAACATGTCTTAGCCTGGCAGAATATCCTAACCGGCAGGATTCCCGGAAAGGGTAGGCATCAGATTAGTTTGTATATAATTTATCTGCTCTATACAAACTAAAAAATTTAGCAGGGCAGAGATCACAGCTCGAAATTCTATATCTGTAAAAGGAAATACACAATGCAAAAAATAGCATCATTATTTTTCGCAACTTTTATTTTAGGCAGTTGCGTTGGACAAAAAAGTATTTTGGAAGAATTAAATAAAACGATAGCAGTAAACAATAAAGAACAGTGTGATCAAAAAGATGGCTATTGGTATAACGGAAAATGTTGGGCAAATTTTAAAGAATTTGATAATGGTATCGCTATAGCAGATATAGATAAAGTAGTTGATGAGCAATTAGTATTAGCAGAAGAATTTAAAATTATGATTAATGAAAAGTCTTATCCTATAGACTCTTCTCTTATTGAAGAATCTGAAGAAAATAGTATCTTAATTCTTATGAATACCTTTACGGATAATGAAGGCCTAAAAACATTATTACAAATTTCAGACTTGGATGAATCTAAAAATGGAACATTCAGCACGAAGGCAGTACTTGTAAAAGGCAATCTTTTAGAAATGGCAGAGGTTTCATCAAAAAATCTATTAGAAAGTAGCAAAATAGAAGGTGCGTTTAAGGCAACTCTAATAAATGAAGAAGATAGTCACTATACGTTTGCAGGTTCAATGAATAATACGGACACCAATAAAACCTACAAAGTAGAATTAGAGGTAAGTGATGTTATTACAAGTATTGGAGATACGACATTAGAGGTGAAGGGAGATAAAGCCTACCTAAACGGAACATTAGGAACAAAAGGCTATGCTCAATTTAGAGACCTTATTAAAAATCACCCGGAAGTTAAAACGATTGTCTTGCAAGACGTACCGGGTTCTATGAACGATGCTGTGAATATGCATACGGGTAGAATCATCAGGGAAGCGGGATTAACTACGATGGTAGAAGCTGATAGTGTCATATCATCCGGCGGAGTCGATTTATTTTGTGCCGGTAAAGAACGTATCGTGACAAAAGGAGCACAGTTAGGTATCCATTCATGGGGCGGAGAAGGACTATCGGCAGACGATTTGCCAAGAGATCATCCGGCACATCAATACCAAATAGAATACTTTACCATGTGTTTAGGGGAAACCATTGGCCCGAATTTTTATTTTAGAACTTTGTCGGCAGCACCTGCAGGAGAAATGTATTGGATGAATGATGAAGAAATCAAAGAAAAAATAGCGACCCAATTTATCACTCAATAAAATCAAGGTAATCCTGTTTTTCTAATACCTGGTTCCATTGTCCTTCAAGTATTATTTCTTTGACAGTCCGGCGAGGTACGCACCCCGGGGGCCTGATCCCCAGTAAGCATGAGGTTCTTCAAAGACCTTGCCAAAGAGTTGATTGAGCTGCCGGAATATCATCATATCCCCGCCTGTCAATTTTCTGATTTCTACCGTATTCGGAAGCACGACCACGACCAATCTCTTCCAAGCTTGAAAATCTACCACTTGGCGGGGCAACCGGACACGCCTCCGTTGTCCTGAACGATGAAATTTTCGTGATTGGGAGCCACAAGGGACTCGGGTTGATCCACACAGGACAGAAGTCCGGCTATCCTCTAACGGCAAGAATTGCTCACAAAAGGAGCATAGAAACCTCCTTTTATGGTCCTCACACTACTCGGGTTTGGTCTTGTTTGTGCTTGCGCTCGTTGCCGTTAGTTATATTAGGGGGCCCTGCTTCGCAGGCCCAACCGGGATGTCAAAGTGGCAGACCCGTTCCTGTGTCGCCAGAGAACGGTATAAAGAGATAGGCACCTCATCGCCGTAGTCCGCTTGGACAAAGATCATCCAAGCCCCGCAATTTCGGGCCTCCGGTTTCAACGCTTCAATCAAACGAGTGGCAATTTTTTGGCGGCGGAAAGGTTCAGCGACAGCGAGATCATAGATATAGACTTCGCTGCGCTCCTGCTCAAACTTTTCCAACACATAGGCAACCAAGCCTCCCACAAGCTCCGAACCATGCAGCGCGACCAAGGGGATGATCTGCGGCTTTTCCAACAGTCCGGCCAGGTATGCATCCCCGGGAGCCAGATCCTGATAAGTATGAGCCTCTGCAAAGACCTTGCCAAAAAGTTGATTGAGCTGCCGAAATAGCCGCAGATCTCCGGTTGTCAATCGTCTGATTTCTATCGTATTCGGCCGTACATCCACAACGAATCTCTCCTAAGCTCGAAAATGTACTACTTGGCGGGGCAACCGGACACGCAGCCCCCAAACAATCCCAAACAATATCAACCCCGCTGTCGTCAACTACAATAATATTATAACCCCAATTATTTTAGAAAAAAATCAATATCTTTAAAACTTTTAAACCCAAATTTAAACGTGGTCAAAATCTGACAAACTCCCCATATCTCTAGCTACCAAGGTCTGGATTTTCGATAAAATTTGAATAACGTAAATACTTTCTCTAACCCCTTTTTTATATTCTTAAAACAATTGGGCAGAAATGCCCTCTTTTACAACGTGCTAGTTGATATAATGCCCGCCATAAACGGCGAGCGTTAGCGAGTCCGGCCTACATTTTTTGTGGGCGATTTTTCATTGCCTTGTTAGATATATTAATCTTCGATAATCTTCGATGATAACACAACCTTTACCAGCAGCCCCGTTTATTGGGAGCACAAATGTAGTCTTAGATAACTTGGTTTTGACACGTTATATAGTGGAGTAAAGAAATCATGAGAAAAATCATCTTGACCCTGTTTATCCAGTTGTTTGCCTTTAGTGTATTCGCACACGAAGGCGGACACGGAATACCAAGTAAAACTTGGACCTTAAAAGCTTATAACACGACACTTTTGGCAGATTTTATCAAAAAAATGGATGAAACCGTTTATTTAAGTGATGCAGATCACAATCTGCTTACCTTTGATATTTCTGAATTTTCAGAAATAGACCAACGCTATATTTTATCAAAGTCTGATTGGATACAATCAGCAAATAGTACAAATTCTTTTTTCACGATTAGAAATTGGCTATTAGTGATGGGTCTCTTATTTATCCTATTTGTTATATATATAAGAAAACGGAAACGCTTTAGTCCTGCTCTCGGAGTTTTTGCTTTGCTTGTGTTTATTGTTGCCTGCAATACCCAAAAATCAACGGGCACAGTTTCTTCTATTAAAGTACCTGCGAATAATCTCCAATTTTTACAAGCCGTTTTTGGTGCTTTTGATAATGTAACGACACGTAATGACGACCAATACTTTTATATTGAATCTAACGGCATGCCTAATCACGAAATGATGACAGGTATCAGCAATTGGCAACAACAAGTACCCATTAATCATGATTATTCCGGTGAAAATAGTTGGGCAATTCCCATGCAGCCGCAGTTATCTAAAAATCCGCTATCTACTAAAACAAATTTTATGAAGGGGGCTATTGCGATAGCCATAAATGGTATTCCTATTTTTAACCCGTTAAATAATCGTGGAGAAGATGCCAATGCCATTGGAGAATTAGATCAATGGGGCGGACATTGCGGTAGGGCAGATGATTATCACTACCATCTGCCACCCATGCATTTGCAAGATAAAGCGGGGGAAGGGAAACCGGTGGCTTATGCTTTAGACGGGTTTCCTGTATATGGCGAAACCACAGAAAAGCTGGATGAATATTTAGGCAGATTTACCGAAGACGGTTCGTATCAGTATCATGCGGTAAAAGAATATCCGTATTTAATTGCAGGAATGCGCGGTATTGTTGAGCTGAACACGAGAACCAAAGCACCTGAAAACGAAATTTCACCACAAGCACACACCAGAGGTGTTCGCCCCCCATTACGACCTTTACGAGGTGCAAAAATTGTCGATTTTACGACAATCAACCCTCAATCCCATTCGCTGACTTATGAAGTGAACGGAGAAGCACATCTCGTTAATTACAGTTGGGATGCTGAAGGGGTTTACCATTTTGCGTTTATTGATCCGGATGGAGGAACGGAAGAATCGACCTATAAAAGAAAGTAATTAGGGGCTATGTTTTATACACTTTGTTGTCTGTCCAAGTATTTTCATATATAGTCAGATTTAAACTCTGTGTCAATCTATTTTTAAATTCTGCGGGGCTTACTTGGGATAGTGTTATTGATTGGCAGTTATTGAAAGCAGCAAATTGTTGTATTCCTTCTCCCAAAGGTTTTAGCCACAATTCAACATCTGTTTGTCTGTTTTCAATATGTAAATGAATTAGCTCCAATTCTCTAATTTTACGATGTGCTTTGCAATCAACACGTCCGATAAATTTATCTCTAAACAAAATAGGTAAAGAAAAATAGCCGTACTTTCTTTTCTCTTTAGGGGTATAGCACTCAAGGCGATAGTCAAGATTAAAGAGTTGTTCTAAGCGTTCACGATGTATAATTGCATTATCAAATGGGGATAAAATTCTTATTTTAGAAGACGGTCTTTTTATTATTGTGTCAAGTAATCCGGAAGTTGCATACATCACCGGTAAACCATCGATATTAATTTGTTGCACCAATGTATCTTCCATCATTAATTGCAAGACTTGCTCTACATTTTTTCTGATGTCCTTTCCCGTTCTTAGATGTGTTATTTGTTTCACAGTCGTAACCCCATAGGCACGTAAATGTGTCTTGACTAAATACTCTGCATACTCCACAGGGCCGGGTTCAACGGTATTGACTGTACCGGGTAGCACTCTCTCTGTCAGGTCATACATTTTCTCCATACCGTCACGTCCGCATACCATTATATTGCCCTGCATAAAGAGTTTTTCAAGGGCGGCTTTTGTCGGTTTCCAATTCCACCAACTCCCTGATTTCTTGCTGACAGATTCAAAATTTCTGGCTTTTTGCGGACCTTCCAAGCGGATTCTATCCATGACATTCGTAAGAACTTTAGGGTCAACATTATTGTAATAGCGTGATTCACCACGTTTAAAATGTAGCATTTGAGGTAAGGCAAAACGAAAGTCTGCCATTGGCAAATAAGATGCAGCGTGAAACCAATATTGGAATACTTTACGTTCAGCTACTAATTGTTCCAAATATTCACTTTTATAATCCGGTATTCTTGTCCAAAGCGTATGGTTGTGCGCACGTTCTACGACAGATAAGGTGTCAATTTGAATATAGCCAAGATGTTCGATTGCAGATAAAACAGCTTTCTTGCCTTTTCCAAATGAGTGTGTTTCACTTAAGCCTTGGTTTTGTAACGTTATACGCCGAATCTGTTTTAATATTGTGCTTTGGTTCATATTACTCTTCTGCCGAAATATACGGCATTGTCTCCATCAGAGTGAAGAAACTTGCCCACCCGCTACTTTTTCTGTCCGTTCTCGGGGATCTTAATGGCTGAATCTCCATATCATCTCTTAATTCAGAGTATTTTAACATATTTTTCTCGTCTTTTGCAGAGATCTGCTTTCTTGCTCTTTTTTTGCCACGATCTCCAGTTTTTTCCGGGATGAAACGCAATAGTTTCTCTATGAGTGGTGGCCAAATGTGTTGTGCTTTCCTGTCTCAAACTGATTACAGTCTAAAACGGGCTCTACTTCTGCCTACTGCACAGATCACCCAATTCACAGTCCCCCTGAATTTTCCGGGGCCATACCGTTTTTTGGGAAAAAGAGCTGCCCTTCCGTCCCCCCTTGTACTCTTCCTAAATAAATATACAATCTACTCTGAATTTATCCCATCTTACAGGAGTGATTCCATGAAAAATCAGACTAAAATATTGACAAACATTGGTATAAACAGTAGAATATCCAATATCCAATATCCAATATCCAATATCATACTCAGTTAGAGAATAGATATTTACTTTATCCCCTATTAAAATATTCTAAGTTTTTTTATCCATTATCTTTATCTCTTTTCACCTTCCTGTTTTTCTTCATTTTTGGCTGTGTCCCGCTATCCCAGACCGGTGAGCCGCCTGCGGCACCTGTAAATCCAATTATTTCCTTTTCCTCCTCCGCTGTGGCCTCTTCCCTGCAATTGGAAATCAGCAGCAATGTGGAACTCACTAACATCGGGGCGGTTGTTCGTCCGGCTGCTGAAGCGGCTCCGACCGAGGCGGAAGCCCTGGTCAGTAAAGGGTATGTAAGTATAAGCATACCGGCGGGTGTGACAAGAAAAATAAGCATCAGCCGGCACTATACGACCGACTTTGATAATGGTCTTACTCTTGCCGATGTCCTTGCCCCCAATACGGCGTACAAACTCTATCTTTATTTCCCCGCAGGCCGTATTACGACAACGGCAGAGATTACAGGGCTAAGCATCGCCAACGACAGGGCCGAGGTTCCCTTCACCACTGCGGCCCTACCCGCTGAGAATGATGCCAAATGGCTTAGCAATATTGGCAGCGAATGTATAGCAAGTTTAGATGCCCTATATTTTATGCAGGAACAAACAGGTGTCGTCGTTTGCTACTTTTACGTAAACCATGACCCTCTCGCCACTGACGTCTCACGTGAAAATGATAAGGATACTTTCGATAACGTCGGGACTTATGGGGAAGTAGAGAATGGCGTAAAGCAGGTTGAGCCCGCTACCTCTTTTCATTTTGCATACGGGTTAATTCCCGGCTATATATTCAACTCAACCAACCGTTATTCCTATTTTATAGGTGCAGATAAAACGGATACCCTACAAAATAGAATCAGAACCACAATTATTGATCCTAAGGGACTACAAACAGTATTTTTCCTTCCTGTGACCCGCCATTAGGTATTTAGGGCACCGCCTCCAAGGCCCTCTTTTGGGGGGAATGAGGGGGCCTTGCCAAATATCCTGAACGAATATACAATATGCCAAAATTAGACTATTTCGAGGAGTTTTCTCATGAAACATCAACAAATATTATTGACCGGAACACCAAAAAACAGTAGCATATCCAATATCATACTCAGTTAGAGAATAGCTATTTACTTTATCCCCTATTAAAATATTCTAAGTCTTTTTATTTATTATCTTTATCTATTTTCACCTTCCTGTTTCTCTTCATTTTCGGCTGTGTCCCACTATCCCAGACCGGTGAGCCGCCTGCGACACCCGTAAATCCAATTATTTCCTTTTCCTCCTCCGCTGTGGCCTCTTCCCTGCAATTGGAAATAAGCAGTAATGTGGAACTCACCAATATTGGGGCGGTTGTTCGCTCGGCTGCCGAAGCGGCTCCAACGGAGGCGGAAGCCCTGGCCAGTAAAGGGCATGTAAGTATAAACATACCCGCTGATGGTACAAGAAAGATAAGCATCAGCCGGCACTATACGACCGACTTTGATAATGGTCTTACTCTTGCTGATATCCTTGCCCCCAATACGGCGTACAAACTGTATCTTTATTTCCCCACAGGCCGTATTACGACAACGGCGGAGATGACAGGGCTAAGTATTACCGATGACAGGGCTGTGGTTCCCTTCACTACTGCTGCATTACCCGCCGAGGGTGATGCCAAATGGCTTAGCAATATTGGCAGCGAATGTATAGCAAGTTTAGATACCCTATATTTTATGCAGAAACAAACAGGTGTCGTCGTTTGCTACTTTTACGTAAACCATGACCCTCTCGCCACTGACGTCTCACGTGAAGATGATAAGGATACTTTCGATAACGTTGGGACTTACGGGCGAGTAGAGAATGGCGTAAAACAGGTTGAGCCCGCTACCTCTTTTCATTTTGCATACGGGTTAATTCCCGGCTATATATTCAACTCAACCAACCGTTATTCCTATTTTATAGGTGCAGATAAAACGGATACCCTACGAAATAGAATCAGAACCACAATTATTGATCCTTTGGGACTACAAACAACATTCGACCTTTCCGTGATTCGCCATTAGGTACCTCTGTCAGGGGTTGCGCCAAACGGAAAATTCAACTCCAAGCTCTATATTGAACCACTCGCCAGAGTTGCCGGAGCGATTTTCCAACACTCGATTTTCGGCGGCGGCCTGATTTTCGATCACCGTGTAGCCCCTGTTTTCCAGTATGGCTCTGTAGCTCAGGCCCAGATTGATTCTGATCACTTTGGTCGCCTGAAAAAATGTGGTGAGGCCTGCGTTTAAATAATTTCCGGGGAATATACTGTCGCGGAACCGGATATCTCGGGCTTCATGGTAGTCCGTGGCATCAGTCAGGGCCAAAAAACCATAGGATAAAAGGAGCTGTGCTCCAAACCGCTTGTATGTAAATGCAAGCGAGAGCAAGACCTGTGGGAAAAAATACAACACCGTATAGTTTACAGTGGTTTTGCCTATAAAGGAATCCAGCGAGTTTCCCACAGAGGCGGGATACTTGTACGAAACCAGCTCATCGTGGAAACTCCATCGTTGGAAATTGAAACCCAGACCGCCGGCAAAAGAAAAGTAGGAAATTGTGAGAAACTCGTAGCTCAGAGTGGAATCCACTTGCCAACTACCAAGATTGTCCAGTATGGCATTACTCTTAGAATAGTGAGTGTGGTCGGAAGATGAGGGACTTTTCCAGTCATAATTTTCCATGAGGCCAAACCCCGTGCTCAAATTGCTGTAAACAGAGGTCTGAAAAGAAAATTTCTCCAGGAATCGAATGCGCACACCCAAGCCGAGCAGAACCACGTTGCGCAGCTGCCATTCGAGGCGGCTGAAGTACGGATTATCCGTGGTTTCTGCGGGAAAGACGATCTCGTTAATTTGGCCATTGTTCAATGCAATATTGGAAAAGATCGACAAGTGAAAGTTCTCCGCAGCAGGCAAAGAACCTGCGGAAGTAAGAAGGACCAAGAAAAACAGCCCTATGGCCTTTTGGCTGCGGCCCATCACAAACAGGCCCGGGTCGGGAACAGGCACTGTTCCGGCTTTGCGTATACCGGCCGCCGTCTCTTTGGCAAAACCTCGGGTTCTCTCATTTGCGGGTTCACCATTGGCTACTTACTTTGATTTTCTCTTTCAGTTCGTTCTTTTGCAGATCTGAAAACCGGACAGTGTAGCGGCCGGCTCCCAAGTCAAAATCAGAATCATAACGGTCTTCCGGTCTTGGGCTTTCTTTTACCTTGTCCCGGTCCACGTCCATTTGTCCGTAGCGGTATTTGAGCAGGGGTCCGCCATCGTAGACTGTGCCATCGTAGGTCAGAATAAAACTCAGGTAGGGGATCTTTACCTTGTCAGCTAGCGGAAGATAGCCCTTTTCTGTGGCATCTCTTTCACTTTCATTGCAGTACTGCCACTGTGAGTAAACCCGGAAATCTAAGGATCCCGGCCCTGTTGCTTGGTCTTCTTTTGGTGTTTGTTTGAATATAGACAGGAACTTTTTATCAGGTTGAGTAGGGCCAAACCAAGCAGGGGGGTCTTCGGGGTCTGAGTATACAATGCGAAAACCTCCGATTTTACTGCGGTCCGGGATGTCCTCAATTTCCACATAGTAGCCTACGCTCCCTGTTCCGAATGCGCAGGGGGCTTCAATGGTTATTTCACCACAGGAAAAAAACCCGCTGCTGAGCAGCAGCAGGGAAAAGACAGTGATGTGTTTCATGGTTTTAATCTCCTGTTTCCTTAATATATTGGGGGCACGGAATCTCAGACATCCTTACTTCCGGATTCACTATCGGCTACTTATTTCAAGTGCCTCCTCCAGTTCGTTCTTTTCCAGGTCCGAAAACCGGACGATGTAACGGCCCACGCCCAAAAAAAACTTATGGTACTCATAGTTTTCCGGCCTCCGGACTTGTCTTGTTTTGTCCCGGTCCATTTCCATCTGTCCGTAGCGGTATCTGAGCAGGGGCCCGCCATCGTAGGCTGTGCCATCGTAGGTCAGAACAAAACTCAGGTAGGGTATCTTTGCCTTGTCAGCTGTCGAAATAGACCCTAATTCTATGGCCTCTCTGTCAATACAGTGTTCCCACAGTGATCCAACCCAAAAATCGGAGGATCCCGGTCCGGTTTTCCGGTCTTCTTTTGGTGTTTGTTTATATGTAGACAGGAACTTCTTATCAGGCCGGGTAAGGCCAAATAAGGGAGAGGTCCGTTCGGGTTCTGAGTATACAACGTAAAAACCCCCTATTTTACTGCGGTCCGGGATACCCTCGATTTCCACATCGTAGCCTACGGATCTCGTTGAAAACAAATTATCTTCGCCGCAGGGGCCTTCGTCGGCTATCTCACCACAGGAAAAGAACCCGCTGCTGAGCAGCAGCAGGGAAAAGACAGTGATGTGTTTCACGGTTTTACACTCCTGTTTGCCTAATACGGTATCACTGTCAATTCCAGTGTCTCTTTTAGTTCGTTCTTTTCCAGGTCCGAAAACCGGATGGTGTAGTCGCCTGTTCCCAAGTCGAAATTATCAAAACGAGAATCATAGGGGTTTTTCGGTCTTGGGCTTTCTTTTACCTTGTCCCGGTCCACTTCCATCTGTCCGTAGCGGTATTTGAGTAGGGGCCCGCCATTGTAGATCGTGCCATCGTAGGTCAAAGCGAAGCTCAGGTAGGGTATCTTTGCCTTGTCAGCTATCGGAATATAGTTGTCAACTACTATGGGATCAGCGCAGTAACGCCATGGTGATTGGACCCGGAAATCTAAGGATCCCGGCCCGGTTTGCTGTACTGGTTGTCGTGCTGATATTCTAAGTCGAAATTTTTTATCAGGAGGCCGGGTGCCAAACCAGGGAGGAGGATCTTCGGGGTTTGAGTATACAACGTCAAAACCCCCGATTTTACTGCGGTCCGGGATGCCCTCGATTTTTAGATTGTAGGCTAGGCTCCTCGAACCAAGTGAGCAGGGGCTTTTACGACTACAGGAAGAGCGGTCCGGGATGCCCTCAATTTCCACATCGTAGCCTAGGCTCCTCGTACTAAGTGGGCAGGTACCTGTGTCCAAATCATCACAGGAAAAGAACACACTGCTGAGGAGCAGCAGGGAAAAGACAGCGATGTGTTTCACGGTTTTACGCTCCTGTTTTTTAGTATAGCCGGTTGACGGAATCTCAGGCATCCTCACTTCCGGGCTCACCATCGAGTCTTTATTTCAAGCTTCTCTTTTAGTTCGTTCTTTTCCAGGTCCGAAAACCGAACGGTGTAGCGGCCTGCTCCCAAGTCCAAACGATAATAATAATAGTCTTCCGGTATCGGGACCTCTTTTATCTTGTCCCGGTCCACTTCCATCTGTCCGTAGCGGTATTTGAGGAGGGGCCCGCCATCGTAGACCGTGCCATCGTAGGTCAGAATAAAGCTCAGGTAGGGTATCTTTACCTTGTCAGCGATCGGAATATAGCCCTTTTCTATAGCCTCTCTGTCAATGCAGTACCACGACCACGGTGATCGAACCCCAAAATGGGAGGATCCCGACCCGGTTTCCTGTCCTTCTCCCGGTGTTTGTTTGGATGCAGACAGGAACTTTTTATCAGGCAGGACAGGGCCAAACCTGGGGGGAAGGTTTTCGGGTTCTGAGTATACAACGTTAAAACCCTCGATTTTACTGCGGTCCGGGATATCCGCGATTTCTACACTGTAGCCTACTGGGCCCGTCGAAAACGAACGATGCCCGCCGCAGGGGATGTACCCATCGGCTATCTCACCACAGGAAAAGAACCCGCTGCTGAGCAGCAGCAGGGAAAAGACAGCGATGTGTTTCACAGTTTTACGCTCCTGTTTGCCTAATATAGCCGGTTGACGGCCTGGATATCGTATCGGGTAATATGCTCGTTGATATTGGGATAGACAAGAACACCCACTGTCCCCTCTCTCCATTTCCATGGATAACTATCCTTCTCAATCGTATGGGGCTTGTCATTCATTATCCCTGTTTGTGCCTTCTTTGCCATCCACTTCGGTCTGCTATCGTAATGCATAACCGAAAAGTAGTCGTACGGAGTATAATACCGTGCGTGACTGCCGCGTGCTATCACGAATTCGGGGAGGTAGATATAGTACCTCCAGAACAAAAAGCGTCTCCAGCGGCGGATCCACCGGAGTTCCAGCCAGTAAAAATAGCCGTGAAGCTTCTTCTCATCCTTATCGTACTTATCCGGACCCGAAATATACTCGTCGCGGTCCGGCCTTTGGTGTTCGTGCTGCAGACCAATGGTGTGGCCAATCTCGTGGCGGATAATCGGGAGACCTGCATTGCGTGCCAGCTGAATGCGGGAAAATGCACCGGAAATGGCACCGACGGTGGAATTGGAGACGTTGCCACTTTGACTTACGGTAACCAGTCCGCCGCCAAAGAAAATAGCGCAAAAGGTTGGCCAAAAGCCTTTCAATTCGTACATTGAGACTTGGGTCTTGCTCGACCACTCTCTCGCCGCCTGGTGAAACTCCCCCTGGCGTTTCGAAGGAACACCATGAAAGCGGTAGCCGATCCTGCCCCGGGGCCATCTGCGGGTGTTGTTCAAATAAAAGCCGCGTGCCGCTTCGGCCTCATCCGAATGAGCCGCGTTCACCCGGGCCAGGTCGTCCTCAACGGCCTTCATATCATCACCGCGCAGCCCCGCTTTGAGAACTTCTACCGTGGCCGCCCCGCCCACCGAGCGGGTGTCGACCAACTGGTCGTCGACTATGATCGTGTAGGGGTTTTCACCCTGTTTAACACCCGGGTAACGGAGCAGCTCCGAAGTGTCGGGAGCATTTTGCGCCAACTCGCTTTGCATGGCCGCGACCAGGGCATCGGACTCTCCTTGCAGGGTAACGCTTTCTTCTGCGCCGTTGCGCGACGTGACAATGCGCGTCTCTTTGCCGGTAAGCCCCTGAAACATAGTCTCCATGTCCAATGCACTGCCGCCGGCATTTCGCGCCGCCTCATTCATATCCACATAGTTAGACACCATTTTAAAAGCTTTGTCCATATATTTTAACGAGATTTCGGACATCTTCGAAATAGCCTTGCCCGTATCCGTCTGAAGCGCACGCGGGGTGCCATCTCCGTCTCCCAGTTGGCCCGTATCATCACAACTAAAAAGCAGGAACAGAACGCCAAGAAAAAGCGTTGTCCAAATTTTGGTTTTCATCATATTATCCTCCAAATTTGCAAAATCTTTCTGAAGTAACTATTTTAAATTATTTCACGGATTCACCGTTTCTGTCAAGCAAAAATTTATGGAACCCGGCAAAAAACCGGAAATCACTGTTCACGGATGGGTACAAAAAGCACGAAAATAAACCCTTTCGCGCTTTTGTGGCAAAGAAGCGGAAAGCATGCTATGCAGGGTTTCTCCTCTTAAGTGGGCACAACACAAGTCGCAATTAAAGAAGCTTCAAGTCGGAAAAAACACAAAAAATGAAATGTTGTGTTGACAAGCAATTTTCAGGTCACTATAGTCTCGCTCACCCTCAAACGAAGGGCGTGTTCTTTAACAGTAAAGCGAAGGATGAGTAATAATATGGTCAAGCGAGTAAGGGTCCATAGCGGATGCCTTGGCGCTATCCGACGATGAAGGCCGTGGTAAGCTGCGAAAAGCCCGGGCGAGGAGCAAACATCCTTTGAGCCCGGGATTGCCGAATGGGGTAACCCGGCAGTTGTGATGACTGTCATCTCTTAGCTGAACACATAGGCTTTGAGAAGTGAGACGCAGGGAACTGAACCATCTAAGTACCTGCAGGAAAAGAAATCAACCGAGATTCCCTTAGTAGCGGCGAGCGAAAGGGGATTAGCCCAAACCGGCCGCGTTTCGGCGCGACCGGGGTTGTAGGGCTTCCTGTATAAAAGTAAGAAAACGGTTTGTCAGCAGAACGGTCTGGAAAGTCCGGCCAAAGTGGGTGAAAGCCCCGTACGCGAAGCTGAACCGTCTTTTTGGAAGTACCTGAGTACAGCGAGGCACGTGAAACCTTGTTGGAATCCGGGGGGCCCACCCCCCAAGGCTAAATACGAGATAGCGACCGATAGTGCACGAGTACCGTGAGGGAAGTGGTGAAAAGAACCCCGGAAGGGGAGTGAAACAGAACCTGAAACTATGGATCTACAAGCGGTAGGAGCCCGACCACTAGATTGTTTTAAGAGTCTTAAAGCAATGTAGTGGTCGGGCGACTGCGTGCCTTTTGCAGAATGAGCCTGCGAGTTGTCCTGCGTAGCAAGGTTAAGGTACAGGAGTACCGGAGCCGGAGGGAAACCGAGTCTGAACAGGGCGAAGAGTTGCGTGGGGCAGACCCGAAACTGAGTGATCTACTTATGGCCAGGTTGAAGCTTGGGTAATGCCAAGTGGAGGACCGAACACTAGTCTGTTAAAAAAGGCAGTGATGAGCTGTGAGTAGGAGTGAAAGGCTAATCAAACTCAGAAATAGCTGGTTCTCCCCGAAATGGTTTTAGGATCAGCCTCATATGTTTTTCAACGGAGGTAGAGCACTGGTTAGGCTAGGGCGGGTCAAACCGTACCAAACTTAGTCAAACTCCGAATGCCGTTGTTTTATAGTATGGGAGTGAGACTGCGGGTGATAAGATTCGTAGTCGAAAGGGAAACAGCCCGGAGCGACAGCTAAGGTCCCTAAATTGTGTTAAGTGGAAAAGGAAGTATGACGGCCCAGACAGCCAGGAGGTTGGCTTAGAAGCAGCCATTCCTTGAAAGAGTGCGTAATAGCTCACTGGTCGAGTCGTCATGCGCCGATAATGTAACGGGGCTAAACACAATACCGAAGCTTCGCCTGTCGGCATCAGCCGGCGGGGTAGGGGAGTGTTGCGTAAGCCGTCGAAGTCAGGGCGTGAGCCCTGGTGGAGGTATCGCAAGTAAGTATGCAGGCATGAGTAACGAAAAAATCGGTGAGATACCGATTCGCCGAAAGCCCAAGGTTTCCCGGGTAAAGTTTGTCTTCCCGGGGTTAGACGGCCCCTAAGGTCAGGCCGAAAGGCGTAGCCGATGGGAAACCGGTTAATATTCCGGTTCTTCTGATAATTTCGATGGAGTGACGCATAAGGAAAGCTATAGCGGGGCGTTGGTAGTCCCCGTCCGAAGCACGAGGTGTTGAGAGTCTCAGGCAAATCCGGGATTTGAGCAGAGTGTAAGGCGATCAAAGCTACGGCGGAGAGAAGTGTAGGGATTCATCGTGCCAAGAAAGAGCTTCTAAGGTTCAGGTTATCAGGAACCGTACCGCAAACCGACACAGGCGGGCGAGACTAGTAATCTAAGGCGTACGGGAGAACTCGCGTTAAGGAACTCGGCAAATTACATACGTAACTTCGGAAAAAGTATGGCCTAACACATAATGGTGAGGTTGCAGAGTCCAAGTGGAAGCGACTGTTTATCAAAAACATATGTCTCTGCTAACTCGTAAGAGGATGTATAGGGACTGACACCTGCCCGGTGCCGGTAGGTTAAGAGGAGCGGTCAGACTTCGGTCGAAGCTGCGAATTGAAGCCCCGGTAAACGGCGGCAATAACTATAATTGTCCTAAGGTAGCGAAATTCCTTGTCGGGTAAGTTCCGACCTGCACGAATGGTGTAACGACTTCCACACTGTCTCAACGCGAGACCCGGTGAAATTGTAGTATCGGTGAAGATACCGATTACTCGTGGTTAGACGGAAAGACCCCATGAACCTTTACTGTACCCTGATATTGATAACATGCTGCTCATGTGTAGGATAGGTGGGAGACGAAGATATTGCACCGCCAGGTGCAAAGGAGTTGTTGGTGAAATACCACCCCTGAACAGTGTGTTATCTAACGGATGCCCGCAAACGGGTATTCGGACAGTGTTTGGCTGGCAGTTTGACTGGGGCGGTCACCTCCTAAAGAGTAACGGAGGTGCGCAAAGGTCACCTTATCCTGGACGGAAATCAGGAGTTAAGTGTAAAGGCAGAAGGTGGCTTGACTGCGAGACAGACATGTCGAGCAGGTACGAAAGTAGGTCTTAGTGATCTGGCGGTTCCGAGTGGAAGGGCCGTCACTTAACGGATAAAAGGTACTCTGGGGATAACAGGCTGATCCTGCCCAAGCGTTCACAGCGACGGCAGGGTTTGGCACCTCGATGTCGGCTCATCGCATCCCGGGGCTGTAGCAGGTCCCAAGGGTATGGCTGTTCGCCATTTAAAGCGGTACGTGAGCTGGGTTCAGAACGTTGCGAAACAGTTCGGTCCCTATCTGCCACGAGCGTTGGAAATTTGAGAGGATCTGTCCTTAGTACGAGAGGACCGGGGTGGACGAACCTCTGGTGTGCCGGTTATCGTGCCAACGGTAATTGCCGGGTAGCTAAGTTCGGACGGGATAAGCGCTGAAAGCATCTAAGTGCGAAACCCTCCTCAAGATGAGATTTCCCCACACAGGGCTTAGGCTTTGTGTCTGAAGGAAACAGGGAGAACACCTGTTTGATAGGCTGCCGGTGTAAGCATGGAAACATGTTCAGCCAAGCAGTACTAATGTTCCGTGAGGCTTGACCATATTATTACTCATCTTTCGCACACAATTTGGTATTGATATAATGCCGGTGATGACAGCAAAGTGGAAACACCTGATCCCATTCCGAACTCAGCAGTTAAGCACTTTTGCGCCGATGGTACTACCGAAAGGTGGGAGAGTAGGTCGTTGCCGGTTTTTTTGTGTCTATAGGAACTTGGCATGGTAGAGTGGCCGAAGGCTCCTCTTTTTTTTGTATTTGACAGGGTAGACTTTAGGGTATATCATTTTCCTAAATTATGAAGTGTGCGCGCGATAGGAGCTAAAATGAATAAATCTTATGACGAAGAGTTTGCTTCAATTTCAGGATTATCTTGCAATCCATGGGTGGGAAATTTGTTCAAGGATTCTGCATATAAATTGCTGATTATGGGACAATCTAATTATGGATACGAAGGTGAAATCGATAATATAAGCAAGAATAAGAATTTTACTCGTGAAATTATTGAGTATGCTATTAATCCTGTTGGTAATAAAGGTAAGTGGAAGACATTTCTCAATTTATATAAACTATTAACAGGAAGAAGTACTGTTCCTGAGGAAGATATTCAAAATATATGGGATAAAGTTTGTTTTTATGATTTTGTACAAAAAGTTATGACTAAGGATGACTCAGGCCGCACAAAACAACCAGAGTATGAAGATTATGTAGATGGAATACCTGTTTTTAAGCAATTGATTAAAGTACTAGAGCCAGATGCCTGCCTTTTTATAGGAGTGAGCGCAGCTAAGGCTTTTTGTAATGACCCTGACTACGGATCAAAAATAATTCGGGGTAAACAATCGGTAGGTGGTGTTTATCCTCGTACAGGTTTAATTGAATTAGATAATAAGGAAATTAGCTTATATTTTATGCACCACACTAGTGGTGCTAATAGGTCTTTTAAGTGTGAGGAATGGCGTGAACACATACTAGAATATTATCCTAATATTCTTAGCCCATTTGGTAAAAGTTAGGAATGATAGAAATAGCTAAGTTTTGCTATGCATTCTGGTGACGGTAGCGAAGTGGAAACACCTGATCCCATTCCGAACTCAGCCCAATTTTTAATCACCGGGCACTTTTGCGCCGATGGTATCATCATAAGCGGGAGAGTGGTGGGAAATATTGTGACGTGGCGCACCATGGGGCGTAGCAGAACAGGCAATATTGACCAATCTCACTTTAGTCGTTGTGAGAGACCTCAAAGTTTCGCAAGATCCAATGGGCCTAATGGGCCCAATAGACCGAATAGTGCCATACCAAGAAGTACAAGGCTTTACCGGAAGAGGGCCAAATTTTTATCCCTCCACGTAAAACACGGATCTCTCCAAAAATCTTTCCATTCATGAATGGTAGACCTTTGGGAGTCTACAATCTCTGTAGATGGTTATGCAGGGGAAGAGATAATTAAAGAAGGACATCTTGGTACTGGCTTAAGCGATGCCAATTTGAAAAGAGCTAATTTAGAATAGGCGAGCTCAGAACAACTAAGGGTCTTGACTAGTTAAGAGGTGATTCTCTGCGTAATTTTAGCAAAATCTTGTATAGATCCTGCCCCCTATAATTCCACCTATACTCACATTCTTTTAGGTGTAAATTAAAAGTCTCATCACATAAACCATTGAATTTAGACAATCGTCTCTTAGTAAAGCTCCAAAATGACTCTATACCATTAATATGATTTTTTCTACGTGCAAACTCATTCTTACTATGGTACACTCTATGATATTTATAGCTATTTGAGACCGTCATAAGCCTTCCAACCATCCGAATAAATAGTTGAACCCTCAAGAACCTTGCCCGTTATTATAGATTCTAATTGCTCTCTTGTACAAGTTCCTGACAATATTTATAAAAACCTTGCCATCACGCTTTAATATACCGAAAACAGGAGTCTTTCCCGCAGCACCCCGGCCTCTTTTTCCCCTTGCACGATGAGCCCCAAAATAAGATTCGTCAACTTCAAAATTACCTAATTCCGGACAAGAGTCAATACAGAACTTGGTAATTTTAATTCTAATTATTTATATGTTGTATTAACTGTATTACAGTTAATACAACATAATAATTCAGTTTTTAACGCATCCATATTACTTGAAAAACAGCGAACAATTTCCCTGAATTTTCCTTCTGAAATTCTCGAATGATGATAGTATTTGTTTTTCATTCTCTCCTCACAATTTAGAGAGAATCATACCACTCCTAACTAGTCAAGACCTTTGTGCATTTATTACTTGAAGAACAGAAATCTTGATCGTAAAGTCCTTTCTATATAGGGATTTTTACCAAAGGGAGGAGGCTCCCATGGGCAATGACCCAAGAATCAAGGAAGCTGAAGAAGACTTTGAAAAGAACAGCGAGAAATACGCCGGGGAATATGGCGAGAACCTATTCCTAAAAATTGTCAAAAAGTTACCAGAAGCTACGACACGGCCCTTTGTAACCCTGTACTACATTCTGAATCATCCGGATATCAGCACTGGGCAAAAAGCCCTTTGCGTGGCCGCCTTAGGCTACATAGTGCTGTCGCTGGATTTGATCCCGGTACAATCCCCGTCTTGGGCTGGCTTGATGATATTGCGGTCGTAGGACTTACCCTGGGTGCTCTGACACAGTGGGCCGAAGACCCCGAGGTCAAGAGACAGGTCGATGAGTTTTATCTGTAGGGAAGCCATAAAGTTTCGCAAGACCCATTTACAAGACCCAATAGTGCCATACCGAATTGAGTAACGGCTCCGGCTGCCGTAAGCAGTGATTACCAAGAATAAATTATTGCCCTATAATTTTCTGAGTAGTTTATCAATCATAATTTTATCATTGATTCTTATTTGTCCAAATATAACCACCCGCCGGCGGGTGGCTATGTCGCTTTATATCGCTTTATGTTACTTTACGTGAAAGGGTATTCCCTTTATAGTATGACTTATGGCCTTAGCAGAACAAGATATCCTGGCAGTAGAAGAAATTATTGAAAGACGACTACAAAAGGGTGGAGATCTATTCGCCAAAATCATCCCGGCGAGCTACCGTGATGACAGAGAACTGTTTGAGAGAGTAGTGCGGATAGAAGAAGAGCTAAGGCACCAGCGGGAATTGATCTATCAGAACCAAGAATTAATGAAACTGTTTATGCAACAAATGGATAAGCGTTTTGAGTCCATGCAGCATAATATGGATAAACGTTTTGAGCAGGTAGATAAGCGTTTTGAATCCATGCAACGTAATATGGACAGGCGTTTCAGGACGGTACAGTGGTTTTTGGGCTTGGGGTTTACGGTTCTGGCAGTGCTGATGTCACTGTACAATTTCATCAGTTAAATCCTCGGTTTCTCCCTTTTTACTATGCTGTGGAAGAGTAAGGCCCATTGGCCTTTTTTATAGTTTTAATTAATTATGGATTGAAATATTTTAAAAATAGAGAATGGAGTCTGTTATGCTGAAATTAATTAAAGGAATAAAAGCTCTTTTGGGTTTTCCTTTCTATGTGTATAAAAACTACCAACTACAAAAAAAAGTTTATCAGTTGCAAAAGGATGAGAGAGAAATTTATCAATTGCAAAAAGATGAGGTATCTAAACTCTTAGAGATTGACAGAAAGATTGATCTTATTCATCACTTGCAGATTGAAGGACAAGTCAAACTTGATTTTTTAAGTCGCTTTATTAGCCCCGGATGCGTTAAGCTTACTCTTCCGAAGGAGTTAAGGCCGGAGCACCCGGAGAATCTTATCCGAATTGGTGCCCGTGGGGATGGCGGATATGTCTTACCGGCGTCAGTACTTGCCGCGACAGAGGTTCTGGTAACATATGGTATTGCTGCTGATTATAGTTTTGAACAAGAATTTCAGAAACGTTCCGGTGCGAGAGTTGTTGCTTATGATGAAAGTACACTGGGGCATTTTGCGGACACCAATTTTCATGACAGATTTTTTCAGTTTTTTAACGGCGTACAATCTGAATTTATACCTAAATTTATTGGTAAAAAGGAAGATATGATCTCTGTTAGAGAAACTTTGCTCCCGCATAAGGACAAAAAGATTTGTTTGAAGTTTGATGTTGAAGGTGCTGAATATGATGTTTGGGATGAACTGGAAAACCTACCGGATAATGTAATTGCCATTGTTTGTGAATTACATCAGATACACCGATATGCAGAAAAAGTAGTGAAATGGATAGAAGCTTGCCACTTGGATTTGGTACATATTCATGCAAATAATGCTGAGATATTTATGCCGGACCATAAACTTATTGAGTTTACACTTGTTCACCCCGATTATTATGTATCTTCTGGAGAGCAAGATATCAAGTATCCGATATCGGGACTTGATTATCGAAATGTTAAGGAAAGAAGAGACTATGATGAGATTGAGTTTTTGTAAAGACTTGGGTGCTCCTTCTAAATTGGGCCTTATTTCACTTGTCTCGGAAGGTTAGACTGTGCCGTCGGAAGAGCACTTTAAGAACTCTGTGAATGAAGCCCCTCAAATAAATGAAGTTTATATCAAACAAATGTATTTTTTTATGCCCATTGGGAATTCGGTTCTTATTTAAGGGAGTTAGTGGCTTTCCTTTACAAAAGTTGGTCTTTCTTCTATCTTGGTTTTTTCAGGAGTGGACTTATGCTGGATTGGAATGGACCTGCGGAACAGCCTTTGATACAAGGCTTTCAGCCTAAACTGGATGAGGGTGATGCGGCCGTTCTCACCAACGAACAACTGGCCGAGGGTTTGGTTTCTCTAGGGGGCATCAGTGGTGGTGGCTCTCGAATGGAAGCAGCCGATGCTATGCTCTCGGAGTTGGATGTCTGCGCCGACTTGGCTGAATTTGGCAGTTTTGGGCGTGTGCGCGTAGACGAAAAGACTATGATCAACTGCCGTGCCGACCTAAATCAATTGGTGCCATTCAAATATGACTGGGCTTGGCAAAAATATCTCGATGCCTGCGCCAACCATTGGATGCCACAAGAAGTCAACATGACGGCTGATATTGCCCTGTGGAAGAGTGGCGAATTGGTTGAAGACGAAGAGCGTATTATCAAGCGCAGTTTGGGTTTTTTTTCCACGGCCGACTCGCTGGTGGCTAATAATCTGGTTTTGGCCATCTATCGTCAGATTACCAACCCGGAATGTCGCCAGTATCTGCTGCGGCAGAGTTTCGAGGAAGCCATTCACACCCATGCCTATCAGTATGTGATCGAGTCTCTGGGCATAGATGAGGGCGAAGTGTTCAACATGTACCACGAGGTTCCCTCGGTGGCTCGCAAGGCGGCTTGGGGTCTGCATTATACTTCCGGCCTCTCCGACCCCAACTTTTGTACCGGAACGCCGGAAAATGACCGCAAACTGCTGCTGAACCTGATTGCGTACTACTGCGTGCTGGAAGGGCTGTTCTTCTATTGCGGTTTTGCTCAAATCCTGTCAATGGGCCGGCGCAACCGAATGACCGGCACGGCCGAGCAATTCCAGTACATCCTGAGAGACGAGTCCATGCACCTAAACTTTGGTATTGACATGATCAACCAAATCAAGGTGGAAAACCCGAGTCTGTGGGATGATGACATGAAAGAGCAATCAGCATGTTTAATCTTGCAGGGAATGGCCTTAGAGGTACAGTATGCACGTGATACCATGCCGCGAGGGATTTTAGGCATGAATGCCGAAATCATGGAAGAGTATTTGAAGTTTATCGCCAACCGCAGATTGCAGCAGATTGGCTTGTCGGGAGAGTTTGCCGGAGTACAAAACCCCTTCCCCTGGATGTCCGAGATTATGGATCTGAACAAGGAAAAGAACTTTTTCGAGACCCGTGTCACAGAATATCAGACAGGCGGATCTCTACAGTGGGATTGAGAATCCGGTCTGTAATATCGGTCCTCTAGTTCTTCCGAAAAGCACGAGTATTCCTGCAAAACGGGCCGCGCAGGCGGAATTCCCGGCCCTGCCGGTCTTGCATGTTGGAGGGGGAGGCCATGATGTCGATCAAACTTAGATATTTTGTGTTATCCGCGTTGCTTGTGGCGGCAAGTCTGCCTTTGAATTTATACGCTGTGGACATTGGCGAAGAAGCCGTGAGCTTTGAAATTCAACGTGACAAATGGGGATTGGGCATCGAAAGCAGTGGCAGTGCCCTGACCATCATACGGCCTTCGGAGAACCTGCTGGCTGGCTTCCCCCATTCTTGGGCCGCTTTGACCGTGCACATCCCCCAAACTTCGATTTTATTTGGTGCCGGGATAACGGGTCTGGTTTCCAGTCACTATGGTATCAATGCCAATCTGGATCTCCTGCTCGGGGCTAAATCTCTGACAAACTGGTTTGAGCTGCACATCTTCTTGGGTCTGGGAGCTTCACTCTACAGCCTCGGAGAAGGAAAAGGGATTGGGCTCTCTGCCGGCTTGCGCCTGCCTCTGGGCATGAGTTTCCGGCCTTGGAACTGGCTTCAAATTTATCTCAATCTGACCCCGATTGTCGGTGCGGGTCTGCACTTAGAAGATTCGGTTCGTCTTCGCATTCATCTTGACGGATTGCTTGACTTGGGTGTCCGGTTCTGGTTCTAGACCGATTTTAAAAACCTCGAAATTTATCGTATTCGCTGTTTTTCGTACCTGAACCTACCCCAAAAATGATGGAGAATTGCTTTCCGCTGGCCTGCCACCCCGGGTTGTTGATTTCTGTCTGGTCGAAAAAGGTGTAACGCAGACCCAAATTCAGGTTCGGAACAAGGAAACTGCCCACGCGAATACGGAAAGAAAGACGGGCCAAGCCGCTGAAACGGTGTGCGTTATAGCCGTAGAACTGTTCTTCCGTGCTGAAATAACTGCGGCCCTGTAGTCCCAGTTGTAAGACTATGCTTTGCAGCCCCATTCCTCCGATTCTGGTACGTCGGCGCAGCAATGGGATGCGGTACTCGGTCCGATATGCCAAAGCCCAGTCCGAAGCCGTGCCATCCAAGCGCTGCTGTAGGTCCACAGAAATCGGCATCAGATATTCGGCGGCATTGCCCCGTTTCAGCCCGTCCGGGAAATGTCCCGTACTGCCCACACCCTCCACGTAAAGGCTGAGCATGGACGGTGCCGGAAAGGCGAAGTCCCAAGACCAGGATCCGCCGTAATAGAAATTACTGTCGGTGCCGCTACGGATGGATTCAGGCGTGTAAGAAGCCTCCAGCGGTTTGCCCCAGAATCCACCCATAGCACGGAATACCATCTTGGGTGTCGCAAAATTATGCAACAATGTCCTGCGTGCCTGAATTGGTGTGATCTGTGCCTGGAGTATTCCTTTGAAGCCAAACTGGGCTACCCCATAGTGCTCCGAACCATCCCACAAAAACGAATCAAAAAAATGGAAAGGTTCGTTGTCCATCACACGCAGGCGGTGCATGGTTCTGAGTTGCAAGCTTGTTCGCAAGCGGTGCCTCATGCCGGAAACACCGGGGAGAGGTACCCTTGTGCCCAATTCCTGCACTGTAGACTGGGCGAAAAAATCTTTCCTCTGGCGGGTTTTGGTGTAGTCCACGCTCTCTATCAGGTTTTGCTCAATTCGGTAGGACAACACCAACGGCCCGAAATTTGCGTTCATTACCAAGGCACCTGTGAGCTGGTTGACGTTTGTCAGGTAGTTTACCTGTAACATGAAGGGAGCATTGGTAATCGCACCTCCCCTGAGGGTCACACCGAAAGAGACACCTGGCTTCCCGAAGGTCGTTTGCGGCAAGACTAATGGCAGCCAACTGCTGATAATGGGCAATAAGCCTAATGTTTGCTCGCTCCTGTACTCCGGGATTGTAATTTCTTCTGCCTCTCTATTTTCCTCTGCTTCCGCCGTTCCTTCTCTCAGGTTTGTAGCCTCACCGGCAATACGGGCCATATCTTCGAGATACAGAGCTACGGGGTCGCTCTTCTGTGCCAGACTCAGCTGCTCACCCTTTGCCAGTCGGGTACGCAGCGTTCCCGGCAGCAGTAAGGTCTGACTGTCTCCCAAGTTCAGATAGTGCTCTTGGCCGTATAAGGTCAGAACCGCATCAAATTCTGCCGGATAGAGGGCCGGCGGAATTTGCGTTGTCGAGCGCATATCAGCCGGCAGATAATGCAGGCTGTAGCTGCCCCAGCGGTCGCCGTGGGCAGCTGCTTTAGGGCCGGATAAACCACGATAGCTCCGGTAATATAGTCCGCCTCCTTCCGCTTCTTGATTGCCCAATATCCCGGCCGGGTCCCGGGCCTCGACCCGGAACTGCCTGGTACTCAAATCAAAAGCCAGCAAAGCCAGCTCACCTTGGCCCGAGGCCGAATCCGAGGTTGAATCTAAAGATGAATCCAAAGGCAATTCCAGGGGCAACTCCAAGGGCAATTCCGAAGAAAATAGCACCAGACTGTCATTCAGGCTAAAGGCGGGGGCCAATTCCCAAGCTGCGGAGCGAAAGAGCAGAGGTACATCGTAAAGCCCCTGAGTTCTCGCCAATTCGGTGTTTTCATCTAAGTCCAGCAGGGCAATATCGACATTGTCGCCACCGTGGGCCTCGAACAACAGCTTGGCACCACTATGGGAAAACGACGGGGAGAGGAAATTATAGTTTGGATTTTCTGCCACGGCCTTCAGTGAACCGTTTTCCTGATCCACTTCCACCAAACGATGATGGCCTTGGCGGGTTCGTTCTACGGCAATCAGGTGTCGGCCGTCAGCGGAGAAGACCGGGGAGAACAAGTTCTTACCGCGAGTTAACTGTTTCCAACGCAGGTTCTTGGGTACTTCACCTTCCACCGGCAAAGCCTGATACAGGTCAATGTTGCCGGCCGGAATATTGACCACCGGAATGGGGATATAGGCATTGATAATGGCTCGGCGATTGGCCACAATCCTTTGACGGCTGACGGCAAAGGAACGCTCTTGACTTATGGGCAGACTGACACTGCGAAACAAGGGCTTTTCGCTTTCTTTACCCTTTTTGCCCGGTGGCTGGGCAGGTTCTCCCGTGCCGGCTGAATGAGGCCGTAGTGTGTCCGGACTATAGAGTCTCAGACGGTTGCCGTCTCGGTCCGACCGTTCCAGCACAAACTCACCGACACCGGGCAGTACCTGAGGAAGGCTCAGACTGCCTCGCCCGGCCAGTACCCGATTATCCCCCATGTTTCTGCCCTCCGTATTCCTGCTGTTCCGGTGCAAAAGATCGGCACGCAAATCCTCAAACAGCTCTGTCCCGCTCTTGCCGGTGACAGCCTTAATAGCCGCATCCAGACCCCAGCGGAGATGCACGTTTTCGACAATCTCGCGGGCCGCACCTTCGCCGTAGTTTTCCAGAATATGGCGCAGCATTAGATAGGCTATGGCATTGTTGGCCCGCCGCGCAGAAGGGCTTTGCAGACTTTCAGAAAAACCGGCGTAGTAATCAAAATAATCGGGCTGTAGTAAAATGCCCCGTAAATAGACGCTCTCCAGCACTGCACGTTGATGGTTGAACCGGGGCGGGGAATTTTCCGGACTGTCGGCTAAGGTCACCCCGTCTTCGGTCAAAGCCGGCGCGGCTGAGGAGGGTGTGGCATAAGGCACATAGCCAAAGGCCGTATACAGCCACAGCGGTATCAGCAAAAAGTTTACTGCGGCCGTATCCGGACCCAGAATATGGCTCAATACGTTGATCGGTACCCGACCTTTGCTTCCGTCATAGGTCAGCAACATAAAACGAGCCAGTTGGTAAGCAAAATTTGCTTCCAGCTGTTCGCGCCAATTCTGCCCGGGATTCTCACTGCTGAGGTCTCCGTACAGTGTTATCTGAATATTTGGTGGAGTAAAACTGCTAAATCCCCCATCTTCATTGCCAAAAGGGTTGAGAAAGATTCGGATTAGCTTGGGTTCCAGCCGGAACTGCCCGCTGATCCGGGAATAATAATCTTCGGCATAGTGCAGCACCTCGGCAGCAGCCTGAGCGTCCATAGCCAAGTAGTAGATGTGAAAATGCTCGGTTTTGAGTACAAAGAGGCGGTAGTCCGGCCTGTTGATGTTTGGCCGAACACGCCGCTCCCGGCGGTTCTCTAAAATCTCTTCTTTGTTCGCTTCCGTTACTTTTGCCCGCGCGTTTTCCTTGGCATCTCGGCTCCTGTTTTGGGCTTCCAGCCGGTCGGGCAGGAGGAAAGAGACCCCGATGGCCAGAATCAACAGGTTTGCCAAAGTGAAAGAGCCGAAAGAGGCCGAATGGGGGAAAGCACCGAAGTGAAGGCTCTCTTTATCTCCTTTTCGCTCTCCGCGTTTCATGCGTTTTGGGAACAGGGTGTTTGCGGGAAACTCTAAAGAAAATGAAAATATAGAGAATCCGGAGAATCTCGGAAATTTCGACAACTTCGGCAAAGTTCGAAACAGATGGGGTAAATGGAACACAAACGCCTCTCAATCCTAAGTATCTTGTCCGGAAACAGTTCGCAGAAGACTACTGAAAATTTGCTCTCTTCGCCCGCACTCCCGTGAACCGGACAAAACAGCCCAATGCCCGCCACAAGGCGGAATCTTTCGGCCTGCAAAAACAGACCGTCCCCTTGTCTGTGGTTTGGAAACACGGGAACAAACATGGAAACAGAGGGAGCAAAAAAGGAACAGAAGGAGGCTATTCTAGCGGAGTCAGGACGAGAGAACCAGCAGGAGACTGCACTTTGTGCCCACCGGTAGATCCAAACAAATTCTATGCCGAATCAACCTAAAGCTGCCAGCCGTTCCGGCAGGGGCGGGTGGCTATAGTACTGTGCCACATAACCGGGGTGTGGAGCCGGATTGCTGAGGTTTTCGCGGTGCAATGTCTCCAGAGCTTCTGTCAGAGACTTGGAATTGCCCATTACCCGGACGGCGTAGGCATCTGCTTCAAATTCATGACTGCGAGAGAGGTGGTTACCCAGCTTTTGCAAAATCAGCCCCGGAGGCGAGCTCAGCACCATTCCGACAAAGAGCAGGAGTGCCGGATTGGGCTGCCCCACAGCCATTTCAAAACCAAAACTCACAAACAAGCTCTGCCAGCCGGAGAGTAAGTACAGGCCCAGAAAGCTAATAAATAACCAGAAAAGGCTTTGCATCAACCGTTTCGGGATGTGCTTTTTCCGGTAATGGCCAATTTCGTGGGCCAGTACTGCGGCCAATTGTTCCTGGTCCAAGTCTTCGATCAGGGTGTCAAACAGCACAATACGGCGGATTTTACCGAAGCCGGTGAAATAGGCATTGCTGTGGCGTGAACGCTTACTGCCGTCCATAATAAACAGGCCCTTGGCGGCAAAGTTGCACTGATCGAGCAATTGCTCCAAACGAAGCCTGAGTAAGCCTTGCTTGCCATCTTGGGAGAGCGGGACAAAACGGTTGAACAGTGGTGCGATAAAGATGGGATAGAGCCAAAACAATAGTATCTGATAGCCGGCCAGAGTCAGAAAGCCCCACAGCCACCACATTACGGGCGCGTCCATCAGACGGAAGAGACCCCATAGCAGGGGCAGGCCGAAGACAAGCACCAGCATGGTGCTACGCAATACGTCTTTGACAAATTCTTTTGGCTTCATCCGGTTAAAACCGAAACGCTCCTCCACGACAAAACGGCGATACAGACCCCACGGCAATTGTAAAATTGACCGGGCCACCTGCAACACGGCAATAAAAGCAAGGCCGTGCCACATCCGATGTTGGCCAAACAGTTGGCCCAACTGGTCAAACAGCCAGGCAGGCAGACGAAGAGCCAAAAACAGCAAATAGATGAGCCCATTCAGGGAGGCACTGAACAGGGCCAAGTGTTGCAACGCTCTTTGGTATTGATAACGGTTTTCAGTCAAGTCACCGTCTTTGCCGGTCCGGCGATACCATTGTTCCAGGGAATGCAGGTTGAGTATTTTCAACACCAATTCCGATAGTTGCGCCACAAATACGGCTACAATGATTATGGGCAAAATAAGGTTCATTACGTTCCGGGCTCCTGTGCTGTCTCCAAGCACTTTATCAAGTGTCATACCCAAAATTTGTTTTCAATGCTAAGCAGACCGTTTGGGGAATGGAGGGGGCTCGGGTTTGAGTCCTTTGCCGACTGCCCCGTGGAAAAGAAATTCCGGCAAAGGTTCTGCCACTTGATTTTAGAGGATTTCAGGAGCAGACTGACTATACGTATTGTCTGCGCATTTGCAACGCCTTTTTGCACACCCGGAAAAGTGTGGGATAGTCAAATGCAGTGTGGAGGGTTCCCTTCCGCCACTTTTTCCCCGCCGGAGAAAAACCGATTTGGAATTTCTTGCCAAGGCGGGCAATCCTACTAGAATTTGGAACGGGGAAATGCTCGTGGCAGTTTATTCAAAATAGGAGGTTGCGAGTTAAACCGGGGGGGATATGACAGCACAGAGGAAGTCTAAGCAAAACAAAATCAAGGCTACCAAGCCAAAAAAAATTCGGTTCGGACGAACATCGGCGGCTCCGGGCTCGAATCTCGGGGCCGTAGGTACCGAAATCATGGGCGCGGATTTGGGATTGGAGCCGGGGGATTCCCCGGCAGAACATACGCCCGAACAAGTTTCCGCTCAAAGGCTGGAGGCCAATCGCAACAAGCAGCGTTCTCAAAGCAAATTGGTGCGCCAAAGTCTGAAACGCGACCGCGAATTTGAAATCAGTTACAAGCAAATTCTGTTGGCTGCCGATCAGGGGAAAAAATGGGCCATTGTTGAGCTGGGTGCCTATGCCGAATATCTGCGCGACTATCGCCGGTCGATTGAACAGTATGAGAAGCTGGCCGTACAGGGCGACCTTTATTACATGCGCCGCATCGCAGTGATATACGAGCAGAGTTTGGAAGATATTCATAGTGCCATCGACTGGTATACCGAGGCCGGCCACTACGGCGATGAATACTCCATGATTCGGGCCGGGAATCTGTTGGAATTGCACTTTGAAGACTACGATGAGGCTGTGGCTTGGTACCGCAAGGCCGCACAGATGGACAGCTTGCCCGCCATTTACCAATTGTGTCGTATCTATCAACACAATCTGAACAATTTTGACACTGCTATCGAATGGTACCGGCGCGCGGTCCAATTGGGTGATCTGAAAGCGGCCATTGCCTTGGGGCAACTCTACGAAAACAGCCTGAAAGATTATGCCAAAGCTATAGAGTGGTACTCGATGGCAGCCGGACACAAAAATCTGTACGCGGTCAATCTGCTGTGTCAGCTCTACGAAACCAAGTTGCGTGACTACCCCCGGGCGATCGAATGGTACAAAATGGCCATTACCCTGTACAACGAGCAGAATGGCTCGGACGTAGTTGCCGCAGACAGTCAGGGCCAGCAGAGCATAGATACCGCGCAAATGCCGTATACCTCAGATGCTTCTGATTCTTCGGGGGCCTTTGGAGCTTTCCCCGGCGGTATGCATCCCTCCGAGGCAGCGTATGCCTCTCAGCCCGGTGCGACCCCCGTGCCACCCCCGGCTCCCCAAGCAGGGCCTGGAGTCCCCTCGATGGGAGGGCTTGCCGGTATGCCTGCCATAAGTGATAATTTTGACGATGGCCTGCTGCCCCATCCGAGCGACCTGACTCCCGCCGAGCTTGCTTCAGCATCTCCCGGTCTGAATGACGAGGCCGAGGTTGAATTCTTGGGTTAGCAGGCGAGTAGTGGGGGTGCAATAATCGACACAATGTCTTCCGACCGGCTGTTTTCTTCCCGGCAGCAGCAGCTATTGCAAAGTCTTTGCTGCTCTGAACTTCAACTCCTGCGGGCAGAGCACTGGCGTGCTTCTTTTGCCCAACTGGCGGAGATATGGGGGGAAGACCCTGTACTTTGGCAGCAAGTCTCCTACGCGGGTGCTCTTATAAGTTACAGTTCCCCGGCGGCTGAGTCCGCCGGTACCCCACCCGCCCCGGAGTTTTGGGAAACGACTCTGCTGGAAACGAATTTTTCGTTGCGCCTGATTCGCTCGATCCTCTTGCTGTTGCGAAACCGGGAACAGAGCCTGTTAATCCCGCAGCAAACCCATGAGTTCCTGCTCCTCTGGTTCCGGGCAATAGACCCGGCTTTGCAACATTCGGGTTGTTATCAGCATCCCTCTGACATAAAGGACCTTCCGGCTCTGCCGGATAGTGAGGAGGCCTTCTACCGACACTACGGCCGGCTACTCGACATAAAATTTTGTCAAGGGCTCTGGCATGCCTTCCTCCGACACCATCACGGAGAGCTTCCGATGGACTTTATTGCTTACACAAGGCTCGTGTTTCGCAGATACTGAGGGCCGAGTTTAAAGTAATGGGGGCTCAGAACAGACCTTTTCAAGTAGCCTCTCACAGGCACGGGCTAATTTGTGGCTACTCGTACAGATTGACCCCGCGCCCGTAGGCCACACCCCGTGACCTCAAACAAAATTGCCAAATTAAAACACGTGGACATTTATGGCGAAGCCGGTTTCCCGGAACTGCTTCCGGAAGATTACGCCGAAGTCCAGCCGGGTTCTGATGTTTACCGGCATGCCCCAATAGATATCCGGACCAATGAAGAGGCTCAATTCTAAGTCCCTCTCCAAATCGATATCCGTGAAATTTTGGCTGGCATTGGCAAAGCCGGTAATCGCGCCCAAACTCCAGCCAATATTAATAGCAATTGGATCTTTGATATGGATGGGACTAAACGAGAAACGCAACTCCCCGGTCGCGCGTATGTAGCCTTCATATCTGCTGGAAAAGACTTCTGAGGCCAGAGGTAACATGCCTTCCGACCGCCAGTCACCACGGAAGTCCAGCGATGGACGGAACCAAGGCAGGGGTTCGGTGACCAATCCGGCAACCCCACTGAAGGCATGATTACCGGCAAAGAGTCCGGCTACTTCGTGGCGGCCGGACAGCCGAAAGTGGTAACCCAAGCCTTTGCGGGCCAAATATTTTCGGTTGAGCTCAAAGCTGCTGAGCACGGCCAAACGGCCATGAAGTGTGCCCGGCACATCCTTGCCGTTCAATTCCGGCCCCAAACCCAGTCTGTTGCCAATTTCTATGGAGCTTGGGCTCTGCCCCTTGTAGAAATAGAGCAGCCCGGCATCCAGCCCGACCCCCAATTTGAGCCAAGTCAACGGCTGTAAATAGAACTTCGGTATGATAAAGGCATTACTGCGGATGCGGGAGCTCTCGTTGAAGTCCCACTGGTCTAAGATGTGGTGCCCGAATTCCAGACTGGCACTGAACGGTGCGCCCCACAAATATGGTAGATGCAGTATCAGGTCTTGGCGGTTATAGCCTGCGGCCAGCCAGATCAGTGAAGGCCGGCCGTTACGTTCTATCCGGTTGGCCCAACCAAAGCGGGCATAGGCGTTGCCGCCACCGGGAATAAAACTGATCGACATTTCTGCAACCAAGACTTCGACATAGACTATAGGCCCTTGTTCCGGGTCTTCAACATAGTCATAAATTAACTCCAGCCCCAACAGGGTCGCATCGGTATCGGCGATATTAGCCAGGCGCAGCGCGGCCTTTTCCAGCTCCCGTTTGCTGCGCCGGGTATCATTGTGGATGCCGTTCTCTCTCAGGTAGCGCAGAATATATTCTGCGCCGATCTTATCGTTCCCCAAAATGTAAATATCGACAATCTTGTATTTGCTTGTGCTGTTCGCGCTATCTGTCTCGTTTGGAACTACCGTTTGCGGCGTGTCCGGCTCCTGCCCCGGCAGTTCCGGAGCGAAGAATCCGGGTAGGAGAGCCAGCGATAAGATGCCGCATAAGACACCAAAAGGGCAGCTCTTTTGCATGTTCCGGGTCATCCGTGCGAGCCATCCGGCCAGTTTCTGTTTGTCATGTTTCCGTTTCATAATGTTCACCACTTGCGCTCCTCTACAATTTGCTGGAATTCATCGTTTGTCATTTATGATTCATGATGCACATCCGTCAATGGAGAATCACCATAAAGACTGTCCTATTGGGGCGAAATGATGCTTTCGTATGAATCAGGGGTTTGGCCCGTTCACATCCACCTTTTTCCCGAATGAGTGTTCTGTGTTTTTCCGCTTCTTGAATAGGCTTCCGGGCTCTTTCCGGTTCAGGGATCGGAGACTTTGGTTTCATCGGTGGCTCTTCCTTTCCGGAAGTACATTCATAAAAATGGAAGGCAGCCTTCCCGGAAAATCCTGTACCGGATTTATCCTGCTAATTTTTCTGTACACAATTAGTTATTTCCTCACAAATAAAAGACTGTTTCCCCGTTCTTTTTTGACAGCAGCCGTCCATATCAGTAGAGTAGCCTGCATTGTGTCGGCGGCCGGGTCGGTCTGTTGAAGAAGGTCTGATACCTTTTTTTAAATGCCGAATAAATAGGATTTCTGAGAGGTCCTCTTTGCTCGTTACTCTTATCTTCCGGCCTTGTTGCTCTTATTCTATCCCTACTCTCACCCTCATCTTTGCCCCCCGGGATGCCCTCTCGGCCGCTGTCGGAAAGGACGATATTCCATGTCAGACGAAGCCCAAGATACAGGCTCTGTATACCCTATCACTATTGAAGAGGAGGTGCAAAAGTCCTATCTGACCTACGCCATGTCTGTCATTGTGTCCAGGGCTTTGCCCGATGTGCGTGACGGGCTTAAACCGGTACATCGCCGCATCCTCTATTCAATGAATGACATGGGTCTGCACAATAACCGCCAGCCGCGCAAAGCCGTGCGCGTGGTCGGTGACGTGTTGGCTAAATACCACCCTCATGGAGACCAGTCCGTCTACGATGCCTTGGTGCGCATGGCTCAGGACTTTTCGCTGCGCGAGCCGATGATTGAGGGCCAGGGTAATTTCGGCTCCATCGACGGTGACCCGCCGGCGGCCATGCGCTACACCGAGGCGAGGCTATCAGCTATTTCTGAGGCCATGCTGCGCGACCTGAAAAAAGATACCGTGGATTTTCGGCCGAACTTTGACGACTCCGAGAGAGAGCCGGTGGTGCTGCCGGGTGCTATGCCTTTCCTTTTGGTGAACGGGGCCAGCGGTATTGCGGTAGGTATGGCCACCAACATGGCCCCACACAATCTGGGGGAAGTCTGCCGGGCCACTTGTGCCCTGATCGCCAACCCTCAGATGGGGGACGAAGAGCTTCTTTCCTACGTTACGGGCCCGGATTTTCCGACCGGAGGCATTATCTGTGGTATGCGCGGGGCACGCCAAGCATATTTGCAGGGCAAAGGCCAGATCATCATGCGTTCGCGCCACCGGTTGGAAACCCTGCACGGTGAGCGTGAAGCCATCATCGTCACGGAAATTCCGTACATGGTTAACAAAGCCAATATGGTCATGAAGATTGCCGAACTGGTGCGGGACAAACGCATCGAAGGCATTGCCGATCTGCGCGATGAATCAGACCGCAACGGCATCCGCATTGTCATTGAATTAAAAAAGGGTATGGCCCCGGAGGTACTGCTTAACCAGCTTTACAGTCTCAGCCCGCTGCAAAGCTCGTTTCACATTAACAACCTGGCCCTTGACCATGGCAGACCCAAGTTATTCACTCTGAGGGAAATGATCTCGGCTTTCTTGGCTCATCGTTTTGAAGTGCAGGAACGGCGCATCCGCTTTGACTTAGGTAAAGCCAAAGACCGGGTTCACATTCTGGAGGGCCTGAAAATTGCCCTGGACAATATTGATGCCGTCATTGAACTGATTCGCTCCTCATCTACAGTAGAAGAGGCCCGGGAGGGGCTGATCCGGTCCTTTGCCCTTTCGGAAAGGCAGGCTGTGGCTATCCTGGAGATGCGACTGCAACGCCTGACCGGCATGGAAGTAGAGAAGATCGTCGCCGAACTCAACGAACTATACCGTCAGATTGTTGAATTAGAAGACTTTTTGGCCCACTCCGAAAAGATCTACGCCTTGATCGGTGATGAGACCCGTGAGTTGGGAGAGAAGTACGGCACGCCCCGCTGCACTGATATATCTCCTGTCGAAGTCGATGGCTCGATTTCGCTGGAAGACCTGATCCAAGAAGAGGAAATGGTCGTACTGATTTCGCATCAAGGGTTCATCAAGCGCATTCCGGCCAGCGAATACAAAGAGCAGAGCCGGGGTGGCAAGGGTGTACGCGTCTCGCAACTGCGTGATGATGATTTTGTGGAGCACATTTTTACCGCCAATACCCACCACTACATCCTGTTTGTCAGCACCGAAGGCAAGGCCTACTATCTCAAGGTTTACGAACTGCCGGAGGGTTCCAAAACTTCCAAGGGCAAGCACGTGCGCAATCTGTTTCCCTTTGAAGAAAACGAGGATATTACGGCCTATGTAGTTCTGCCAAAATTCGAAAAGGATACCTACTTGTTTATGGCCACCCAGCGCGGCGTGGTCAAACGCGTTTCGACACATGAATTCCGCAATGCCCGGGTGCGCGGCATCCGAGCCATTGAGCTGGACGAAGGAGACCACTTGGTAGGCGCAGAACTGACCGATGGTGGTTTGGATTTGCTGGTACTGACCCGCCGGGGCAAGGGCCTGCGTTTTAACGAAGGTCAAATTCGGGTCACCGGGCGCACTGCGCGGGGTGTTCGCGGTATCCGTCTGAAGGACGAAGACCGGCTAATCAGTGTCTGCTGCCAGCACGAAGAGCATTCACAGCTCTTGCTGATTAGCGAAAACGGCATAGGGAAACGTATGACCTTTAACCAGTTTACTCCTCACGCCCGAGGCACCCAAGGCCAACGCAGCTATACTATCAACAACAAAACAGGGGCGTTGGTTGATGTCAAAACAGTCCGGGACGAGGATGCGGCTATTGTCACTACGGAGAAGGGCAAGGCCATTCGCATCCCGGTCGGGAAGGTCTCCAGCTTGGGCCGTACTGCCTCCGGCGTGCGGTTGCTGCGTGCGGGAGAAGGTGACAAAGTCGCCGGTCTGGCCATTATTGGGCCTCAAGAGGAAGATGAACAAGATGAGCAGGACGACGCAGGCCATATCCATCAGGCAGAACTGAGCGAACCTGGTATGGAGATTATCGGCGGAGATGAAAATTTGGACGATACGGACCTTGAAGGCCCGGACGATTGCATGGATTAAGATCATGGAAGAACAAAGAGAAGTGAAAATTTATGCTTCCATTGCTTAAGCGGTTTTTTCAACTCTATGGCCGGCACTTTCGCAAACGTTTTGTGACTGTTTCCGGTTTGTCGATCCTTGCCGGTATCTTTGAGACCTTCGGCCTATTTCTGATTTATCCGGTACTCCGCATCCTGATGGAACCGAAGATTGTGCATGACAACAGCTACTTGCGAGCTGTCTATGAATTTCTGGAGCTGGAGGAGCCCAACCAGCTGGCTGCGATGCTGGCAGTGGCTATCATAGCTGTCTTTGTGGCCAAGAATCTGTATATGGTCTTCTTCACCCACTTACAACTCAACCTAATGCGCGACTGGAAAGTTCAGGTGCGGGATTCTTTGATGCGCTACTACATGCAGAGCCCGTATATACTTTTTCTGCAACAGAACTCTTCTGTGATGTCGCGCAATATCGACCAATTTAGTGCCAAAGCTATCGACGGTGTATTGTTTTCGTTCATGAACTTGATAGTCAACCTGATAATTAGTGCGGCAATCGTTATCATGCTCAGTGTAGATTATTTCCTTTATCTTTTTGCCATGCTGGTTGTCATGGGCCTTTCCGTCTATGTCCTGTACAAATTATTGCGTCATAAACTCTATCTGTTGGGAAAAGAACAGCAGAAAGTGATTGTCGAAGAGCGCAAAACTATGACCCAAAGTTTCTCTTCGGTGAAAGAGACCAAGGTTAGCAATTCGGAAGAGTTCTTTATTCGGGAGTTTTCCGCAGTCAATTATGATGTGATGAATTTGGACAGTAGAATCCTGTATTACCAGCGTATTCCGCCTTTTATACTGGAAGTCGTCGTGATCTTCTGTATCATGGTAATGGGTGCCGGTGTCGTGATTGCCAATCAAGGTTCCGGCATCAGCATCATCTCTTCTTTGGGAGTTTTGGCGGCGGCCTCCTTTCGTCTGGCCCCCCTGGCCAGTCGTGTCGTTACCGCAATGAGTGGCATGAGCGCGGGGAGGCCTTTTTTGGAAACTCTCTTGGAAGTGGCCGAAAACCCGGATTTTTTTACTGTGCAACAGTTGTCTTTGCCTCAATCGGGGCTTCTGTCCCTGCGCCGGGAACTGAAGCTGGAAAACGTCAGTTTCAACTACCCCAAGTCGGAAAACCAAGCCCTGAGAAACATCAACCTGAGCATTTTACAGGGGGAACTCATCGGCATTGTAGGGGCCTCCGGTGCAGGCAAGAGTACCTTTGCCGACTTGCTGCTGGGCCTGTTGGAGCCACAACAGGGCAAGATTCTGATTGATGATGTGCCCCTGACAGAAAAAAATGTGCGCAACTGGCGGGCCGGTATAGGTTATGTTCCCCAAGCCATAGTTTTGATTGATGTTACCGTCCGTGAAAGTGTCGCCTTCGGGGTGGCCCGGGAGGAAATTGAGGATTCGAGAGTTGAGCAGGCCCTGAAAAAGGCTCGTCTGTGGGATTTCGTCCAAACGTTGCCGGGTGGCATTTACGCCCCGGTGGGGGAGGGGGGCAGAAATTTCTCGGGTGGGCAACGCCAGCGTATCGCCATTGCCCGAGCCCTATATCGCAATGTCAATGTCTTGGTTTTGGACGAGGCCACTTCGGCCCTGGACAACTCCACTGAGTTCGAGATTGCCGGTGCCATTGAGGCCCTGCGTGGTACATGCACCATTTTGGTCATTGCTCATCGACTTTCCACGCTGAAGCGCAGCGATCGGATCCTGTTTTTCCGCGATGGGGAACTGGTGGACAGCGGAAGTTTTTCCGAATTATCCAGGCACGAGGATTTTCAGCACATGCTTGAGGTTTCAAAGATCGAACTTTGACAGAGGAGATCTGCGAGGGCCAACCGGAACTGTGGCCCGCAGCAGAACATCTCTTTAATGAAAATTTCTTTCCCGGTATCGAAAACAGTTTTCCTAAATTTTACCTGACAGAGGGAACCTGCCGAAAGATAAAAAGGAGCCGGTTATGGACTATTTGGCCTTGGGACGGAAAATTTCTGCTTGGTTACAGGACTATTTACAGGGCAGCGGTTTGCAGTGTTTTGTGGTCGGGGTTTCCGGCGGCATTGATTCCGCTGTGGTCTCCACCCTGGCTGCCGAGACGGGTACAAAAACCTACGTGCTGAATTTGCCGATTCGTTCCAAGCCGGAGAACACCCAACTTGCCGACCTGCACTGTCGCTCTCTGACCGGACGTTTCCCCAATGTGCTGCACTTGGAGCAGGATTTTAGTTCTGCTTACGAGGCCTTCATGCGGGTGGCAGAACCGAGCGAACAGGCGCACGGCCTCTCCGCAGCCAATACCAAGTCCCGCCTGCGTATGACTGCCTTGTACTATGTAGCGGGCAAGAATAGCGGTATTGTTGTGGGGACAGGCAATAAGGTGGAAGATTTTGGCGTGGGTTTTTTTACCAAGTACGGTGATGGCGGGGTCGATATCAGCCCTATCGCCGACCTGAGCAAAACCCAAGTGCGCGAATTGGCCAAGGTACAGGGTGTCTCGCCGGAAATTATTGCGGCCCCGCCCACCGATGGCCTGTGGGAAGATTCGCGCAATGATGAACAGCAGATTGGAGCCGGCTACGAGGAATTGGAATGGGCCATGAGTGCCGCAGAACAGAGCTTGAGCCCTGGCACAGAACGGGAGAAGCAAGTGTGGGAAATTTATTCCGGCTTCCACCGCAGGAATCTACACAAAATGGAAGCAATACCGGTGTTTCGTCTGAAATCTTGAATGTTTGCGCGACCGGCATTCTCTTGTGGATATCTTGTTCGTAACTCCGAAAAACTCTGAAAAGGAGGTCCGAATATGACCTTAAATGAGACTCAAATTGTAGTCATTGCTGAATTTGTGGCAAAAGATGGCGAAGAGCAGCAGTTGATCGACAACTTGTTTGCTTTGGTGGAACCTACCCACCAGGAGGGCGGCTGCATCCGCTATGAATTGAATCAGGACCTGGACAGGCCTCAGGTGATCACTTTTATCGAGAAGTGGCATAGCCGTGAGACTTTAGACCAACACATTGCCAAGCCCTATATTCAGAATTTCTTTAACGGGGCCGGGCCCCGTAAGCCGAAACACACGGAGAGCTTTACCGTGACATTCCACCGGGAATTTCTGCACTGATCCATACTGATCCATTGAACAGGATTCCTCGGTTATCATTCTTGCTGCTGTATTTCCGCTCCTAAAATAGGCTTAACACAAGCTGTTTGATCCGCTCTTCTTCTATCTGTACTTAGCGCATGGTTTGAAAACAAAAAAACGGCGGTACGGTTTTGCGCTATGCGCAAGGTTTGTGTCCGGTATCTGCTGCGCCCGATGCCGGACACTATGACTCTCCCGCCTTGCGGCGGTACCATCGGCGCAAAAGTGCCCGATAATGAAAATTGGGCTGAGTTTGGAATGGGATCAGGTCTTTTCACTTTGCTGTCATCACCGGCATATTGTAAGTATTGTTATTCTTTTTCTCATAAAGTTCCCCGTAAAATATAAATATTAAACTCCAAAAAGCTCAAAATTCGTTTTACAGAGAGGGGCAAATTTTGTCAATAATTATATAAAAAGATATGCAACATGTATAAACTAAAATCTGTAGAGTTTTCCATAAACCCCATAAACACACAAAAAATCGGCAATGACTCACTCCCCCCACGTAATACGAATACAATCCTATACATCAACAGCAGCATTAGTACCGAAAGTATTCAACGCCAAGTTTTCAGAATATAGAGACAAGTACCAAGTACTTTCCTTATTTATTCATTGCTGCGCAAACTATCTATCTCGTCTTTATTAATAGCGTGTATACATAAAATGAAGTTCATATTCCATTGATCATTTTCTAAGACTTCAAAGACATCCTTTTCGTCATTTCCAAGATCATGCAAGTAGTAGAAGAAATTATTATTTTCTAACATAGCCAAGATAGGAGAAAGTCGATTTGGATTAGTTTTTAAATCATGGTATTCTATAATTATTTGCTTAACATTCCCCAAGATACCATCACATACAGAGAGTGCTTCCACCTCAGCACCCTCGATATCAATTTTGAGCAAGTCTATTTTTTCATCACTTTGTTCTATTAACGTTTTAAGCGAAACTGCACTTACCTTAACTTCAGCAATTTCCCGATTTAATTCTATATTAGGGTTATCATAATTAGGGTTATCATATAAAGATGACGCAGCTGATCCTTCAGAATAGAAACATAATACTCCATTCTCAGAACTTATAGCTTCATTTGAAATAACTATATTATCATATTTCTGAGTATTATATTTTAAACTCGCAAAATTTTCGGGATCGGGCTCATATGCATATATCCGACTATTAGGATATAAATAATTACAAAAAAGTGAAAATATACCTATATGTGCCCCACAATCAAATATTAGAGGAGATTTATTTCCTAATTTTTTAACTCGATTAACCCTATGAAAGAAAATTGAATAATAGATTCCGGCTATATTATCTACACCACTTGATTTCAAGCTATCTATATCAAGAGGCTCTTCTTCTTTATGATCATCTGCCTCTGCTATTTCTCTACCATCATTTGCTTTCGCAACTGATGGATAAAGATCCATTTTCTTATCTATTTCTGAAATTTTAGATACTTCATCCTTTTGCAGTTGATAAACCTTTTTCTGTAGTTGGTAGCTTTTATATACATAGAAAGGAAAGCCCAAAATAGCCTTTATTCCTTTAATCAATTTCGACATAACGGGATCCTGCCTCTATTGTAAACATATTCTAATCTCCAATTACTTAGCTGAAATTATAACAAAAAGATTAGTACCTGTAAAGATATAGAAACTAACCGGTAAGATTACTCGCAGCTTCATTCTTCCCGTTACCACATATGATAGGCATAAAAAAACGGCGGTACGGTTTTGCGCTGCGCGCAAGTTTTGTGCCCGGTATCTGCTGCACCCCATGCCAAGCACCCTTATTCTCCCACCTTGCGGCGGTACCATCGGCGCAAAAGTGCCCGATAATGAAAATTGGGCTGAGTTTGGAATGGGATCAGGTATTTTCACTTTGCTGTCATCACCGGCATTATATCAATACCATATTGCCGGAATCACCTGGCGCGCTTAGGAAAGATCAATAATAATGTGGCCAAGCCTCACGGAACATTAGTATTGCTTAGCTGAATGTATTTCTACACTTACACCGGCAACCTGTCAAACAGGTGTTCTCCCTGTTTCCTTCAGGCACAAAGTCTAAGCCCTGTGTGGGGGAAATCTCATCTAAAGGAGGATTTCGCACTTAGATGCTTTCAGCACTCTTATACAAAGCCGTGTTCGCAAAGTGAATTATTGATAAACAATCATGATAAAGAACATTTTCTCTGGCCGTTCCTATTATAATATCAATATTTTTCTGATCCATAACTTTTTTGGCCGGTTATAATTGATTATTTTTTTGACTCTCCAATTCTTGCCATTTAATTACAGCACTTTGTACAGCAGGGGCCATCACATCTGTTCCGGTAAAAGGAAAATATTTAATTTCTTTCACCTCCCCGGACACGACAGGAAAATCCATTAACACTGCGGCATAACAATTCAATACAACATAATGACCTACAGGTTTACCAAATGCTATATCTTTTACAGAGAATCTATATTTTATACTTCCGGGCAATAAAGAAACTCCCAGTTCCTCCCGAATCTCTCTTTTAAGACTATCAATAGGACTCTCCCCCTTTTCAATTTTGCCTCCGGGTAGAAACCATTTATTGTAATCCCGGCTTCTGGCTAACAGAAGGTGATTATCCTTTAGAAGCCACAAGCAGGCACATTCAATTAATTGCGTCATTGATTAACATCTCCACAGGTTTAAATACATCATCTTTTTGAAAAACAGAATAATGTCCCGAAGCAATTTGCATGGGATCTCCCGCATGAAACATCTCGTACACCAACTGGTGCTGACCAAAACCGTCTCTGCTTAAATCCCGGGCATCAGGATATTATTCCGATTCCTTCGGAGCCTCCGGCGGATCTAGTGCTCTTAAAAGTACCGCTTTCAGGAATAGGTTCTCGTCATATTCCCCGGCGTATTTCTCGCTGTTCTTTTCAAAGTCTTCTTCAGCTTCCTTAATTTTGGGGTCATTGCCCATGAGAGCATCCTTTGTATAGCTTGTTTAGCCAGTATTAAGATCACGGAAGTTTGATTGTGAGGAAACCCTAGCTTAGCAGGCAGTGCAGAATATGACGGCTGTATTTTAGGCAGTACCATGCCGTGATTTGCTGCGGCGGATCGTCAATATCAATGACTTCTTCTGCTCTTATGTCTATTTCCCGGCCGGTACCGTTGCCGTAGTCCAGGGTGCAGACATAGGTATTTTCTGTCGGTCTGTATTCAAAAATGGGGATGTGCCCGTGCAGGGTACGGTTGCGCAGGTCTTTGATATTGTGCAGCAGTGTGGTGTCTTCACGCTGTAGCCGGCGTTGTATAATTTTAATGAGGTCATGGAGGGACAGTTCCTGCACTTCTTCGGCACTTTTGAGGTCGATCTGATAGTTTCCTTTTTTCAGAGGGATGGGTTTGTCAGTGATTTTGCCCGTGATAACCTTGGCCAGAAAGGCTTCGAGCAAGCTGCCGCACATGGCAATACAGGCTTCGGAGTGTCCCATATAGTACGAATTGTGAGCTTGGGGGAGCAGCGAAATGATATAGTGTTTTTCATCGTCCATTTCGCCGAAGCGGATTCTTTCATAGGCCAGGTGGTCCCGTTTTTGTGCGGCACTGCGCAGCAGTTCTTTGTCGCCCCAGCGGTTTTTCAGCGTTTGGTAGGAATCTCCTGTCACTTGTTGTTCTCCAAATTTTGAGGCTATTTTCAGCAGCAAGGTCTGACATGGACAATGCCGGGGGTTTTATGACAGGGACATTGGCAATTTCTGAGCGCGGGTGGCAGCTTTAACTTGCTCTTGGTTTGTTTGTGCAGCACTTCGGTACCCTGTTCTTCTTCCGTTTTGCCTTTTTTCATCGTATATAACCTTTACATGGCTTTTCCGTTTTGTTTCTCTCCTTATTTATTTTTGGTGCCAAGGCTTTCTTGAAGGCTTTCCCGTATTTTCTCTTCAAATGATTCAATTCGCGACTTCCAAAGGTCAAATTGGTCGTTTATGCAGATATGGGTCTCAGTTTCATCCTCCTCTATACCAAAGAGCTTCTTAAAAAAATTCAAGAACTTTTCCCAAAAACTCGGTGGGATACGAATCGTTCGTGTTTTTATCTTGACAGGGTCGTCTTCCAGCAAAAGTTTAAGATTTTCACCAACGTCACTGATTTTTTGAGATTCATCTTTGGCGATTCCGGGAACCGTCTCTTTAGCAAATTTTTGGGTGATTCTCTGAAACTCTTTCGTGAACCTTTTTTTTCCTTCGGAATCCTCTATACGCTCCGGAAAACCATCCGAGCCTCCAACCAGGCTATTCCACAAAGATTTCTGTTCTTCAAGTAATAAATGGACAATGCGTTTGGGTAACTTCTCAATTACAAGTTTGCGGTAGCTGCCGAGGATTTGGTCTACAAGGTCATTCTTTCCAAATCGCTTCGTTTCCGTTCCGTCTCGACGTTTTTTTATAACACTACAAATAGGTATAATAGAAACAGAACCTTTAGGAATTTTCTGATATATAACACTACAAAACTTTTTTTCATCAGACTCTGTCAAGCTATCCGCATTAGTTAAGGCGACAGTAACGTGAAAACCTCCGTCAACCAGTTCCCGGATCATTTTTGTATCAATGTCTTCTGCTCGATGCCCCGCTACGTTGATGCAATAGATTGCGGCATGAATCCAATCTACAATTTCTTTTTCAATGCCATGCTCCTTTAAATGATCTTGAATGAGCTTTTTCCATTCCTGATCTTTCCCTACCTCAAGGCCCCAAGTATCAAAGATTTTGACATCAATACCATTGATATTCGCTTCATGAGGAAATATCCCCTTTTCCGTCTGAGGTCGGCCAACGCCGGTTTTTTCAAGCTCTTTATCCAGAATATAATTCAGTAAGCTACTTTTTCCTACTCCGGTTTTCCCCAGTACAAGTATATTGCAACGCTTTAATTCAGACATTTTAGTTATCCTTCCGGTTCGGTATTTTGTAGTCTTCAGCAGTTTTTTTACCATTCTGCAATGCTTCTTTTGCATACGTGGTAACGATCTCTGAAAAATTCTCCAGATCTTTTTTGGCTGTAGGCCAATCGCCATCAAGAATGCTCTTATAGATCCTGTAACAGGCATAATTCATTCCAAACCCTATCGCATAGGTAATACTTGCAGCAACACCGGCATTTATCAATCCTCCCCAAAAAGTACCAACACCGGGGAAAAGTTTTAATAAATTACCGACCAAAGATTTCCCCAGCATAGGGATCAGTTGCTTCAAAATAGCGGCTAATCCAACTTCTTTAGCCAAGTTCTGGAGGCTATCCAGCCCGTAAATATGAAGGATTTTGGCTAACATTGCCATCTGATTTGCGAGCAGGATTGGAGCATCAGAGAAGGATATTGGACTCCAACCAATTAATGCCGCCCCACTGGTATGGCCGGTAATATAAGTCTGAGCAGCCTTCCATTTGGAATCCAAACTAATGCGCTGACTCCGAGTGAAGGCATGGCGTATTCTTTCAGGTAAAACACCTTCAGACCATTGGATTAGTTTTTCATGCTCACTTATTTCAAGAGAAGACGTACTCAACGAAAACACAGGAAGGCTCTTTGTTTCCTGATTTTCCTTTATAAAACCTTTCAATTTAGCGATATCTTCATCACTGACCAGATCTGTTTTTGATAGGGCAACGCACACTTCTAATTTTAACTTCCCTTTCAATTTCCTCAGTTGCTCCAAGTCAAAATCTGTAATGCGATGGCTCGCTGCATTAATAAAATACCAGACTATATGAATTTCGTCGGCACCATTGCTTTGTTCGTATAATTGCTCGATCTCTCTAAAGAATTTCGCTTCCTTATCACGCCCAATTTCATAGCCAACACTGTCATACAAGACAACACTCAAGTTCTCGTCTTCAAACTTCTGAATCTCTTCGGTAACTGGCTTCCCTGTACCTGTTTCAGCAATACTCTCACCAAAAACCATATTAATGAAACTACTTTTACCTACTCCCGTACCACCTGCAAGTAAAATATTGACCTTATGTGTCTGTTCTTGCAAATCTTTGTATTCAGCGTTTAATTTTTCTTCCAGTTTGTCAGTATCAATCATAATATCCTCCTTATTACCTGCAAAATCATAAAAGGCCAAGCCCTAAGAATTTCCACGTAATTATAAAAAATACTATTCTTTCTGTCAATAAATGAATGAATATAAATTAGTCTTACCAATATCTTTTCTGTTTCTTTCTTAACCGATATTCTCCCATAGCTATTTCCTTTTGTTAATTATTTTTAGAATCAAATAGACCAAGACAGCCGTAATGGCAAGCCGAATAAAAAAAGACATTGCGTTTTCCCTATTCCTCCAAGAGTCTCTTTATCCAAAGAAACAAAGCCACAGTGATGCCGCCAATCAGCAGAATTTTCAGCAGGCCGGTGACCAATTTCCAGATAATAATAGCGGCAAAGATGGAGACCACACCAATCAAAACCGCTTTAACAATTTCCACTCCCACACTCCTTTACTCCCCAAGGTTCTTCATTATATCCCGAAAGCCCCCGGATTCTAACCCAAAAGTTGCAACACATAGGCTGATCTATCTACAAATTTCCCGCACTGTAAGAAACTATATTCTCTCTGTCAATTAATGCATAAATGAAATGCTGCTAATATTGCGCTGTGTTCCTTTAGCCACACCATCTACTTTAGCCCAAATAGCCGGCCGGGTATGACTTCCTAAAAAAGATGATCTGTAAATTAATATAAAGGTATTATAAAATATATGACAAGCTAACTTATTTTTTATCTACTGAATATTTGATATTTTAAAAAATAATTAGGACAATTAAAGCTACTATTTCCTGAATGTCTTCACATTCCAACTACAAAAACTGTATAATGTTCTGGAATACACTTAAATGATTTATCAATTAATAGAAATAATATTCTTTCTATTAATTGATAAATCAAGGGATAAAAAACTGCTAAGATTGTACTATGAAAGAACAAATGACAAGAAATACCTCTAATAGCTCTACTAAAGCCCCGGGCTCAGAAGAAGAGCTGCGCCTTATCCTCAAGGACAATATCAAACGGCTGCGCAAGGCTCGCAGCATGTCGCAGGAAAACCTCGCTGAGGCCGCAGGCCTCAGCATTGCCTACGTTGGCGGCATCGAAATTGCGATCAAATCCCCATCGCTGCAAAGCCTTTGTTCCATCGCAAGGGCCTTACAAGTTGAGGTACACCAACTGCTGCGCCCCCAATTTGCTTCCGACATAACAGACGACGAACAGCAAGTTTTCTGTAACGAGCTGAGCCGAGAACTACAGTTGGGCTTTAAGCAGCTACTGGAGCAATTGCTCAAAAAATGACACGAACTGCCGGCCGGGCCTCCCGGAAGGAGCCTGCCGATAGTGTGTGAGCTAAAATAGCCCACGCCGCAGCAATGCTGCCACCCAACAAAACCTTCCGGAGCCATTCTTCAAAGTCACCTTCCAATCCGGTGGGGCCGAAGCCCCCGCTCTGGCCGTTTTTGCCCTCCGTCTCCGTCTCCTTCCGGCAAGTTTTGCAACCGAGCCCGGAACTTTCGTTCCGGGTGCAGAATTTCCCGCATAAGGGCCAAGCGAGCCGCGCTAAAATTTTGCTCTAAACAGGCATACAATGCCTCCATGCCAAACCTTATACTACGTGTAGGCTCCTCATTGAGTGCATCGAATATGCCGGGTACATCAGATATATGCGTCTGAAACAATGGAGCCCTTCTATCCTGCAAAGCCTCTTCCACTCGTTCCAACGGCTCCTGAAAACACTCCGGCTCCTGGCCAAGACGCTCTCGGATGACTAGACATTAGCGGGGGATTACGAGGCTTTAGAGGCTTTAGCGGCTTTTCCGGCCAGGTTACCTGAGAAGCTAAGCCGCAAACAAAAATTATGGCAGGGCCTTACCGAACATTTTAGAATCTAATTATCGTGATTTAATAATCCGGTTAATAAAAATAGGTTCTGAAGTATGTATGTGCAAAGCATATTTTTTTTAACGGCCAAATACCAAAATCTTACGGTAAGAATTTTAACAACCCAAGCACCGCCGCATCATCAAGCCAGTCCAAGACGGCCACACAAAGGGCCTCCCCCCCTGTAGTGGTTCTCCCATAACTATTTCCTTTTGTTGATCATTTTTAGAATTAAATAGACCAAAATCGTCTCTGCTTAAATCCCGGGCATCAGAATATTATTCCAATTCCTTCGGAGCCTCCGGTGGATCTAATGCTCCTAAAAGTACCGCTTTCATTTCATTGAGATGGGTCGTAATGCTGGTTTCGTTCCAATCGTCATACTTCATCATCAAATACTGTTTTACACTGTCGATGGTGTCCTTTAGATAATGTTCTTTTTTAGCTTTCGGCAGGTAATTACTGAGCCGTGAGTTTTTGCTGTGACTGATTAAACAGAGATTTCCAAAAGAATGTAGTGAATCTCGTCGCTCGTTTCCATCCATTGGATTTTGAGGATAATAATGCTCTACTGAACTGCGAAAAGTGAATTCAAAAGAACTAATTTTAATATCTTTATCATCATCCTTATTTCGGGACCACAGAAGGTAATCAAGAAAGTTAAAGACAAAATTGTTCTTAATATTACCATATGAAAGTTGCTCGTCTATGCTTTCAGATACAGTCTCTTTTTGTGTTTGACAAACACCTTTGTTCGTATAAATCATTTCAAAGTAATCTTTTTGAGTAGTCGACAAGAAACGATCAAACACGAATGCTTTTGCCACTGATTCCAAATGTTTTAAGTATTCTCCGGCATCAATATCATTATGAGAAAAGAGATAATACAGTGCTGCGTCCAGCCAATATTTGTAGTTTTGCGATGGATTGGAAACGTGAAACGCAGCAAGGAGCATGAGGATTTTTCTATTGACATCCACTTCAGTACTATCTTTTTCTCCAAAACGATCTTTTTCTCCAAAAGTATTTACGTAATCAGCACTACCGTTATTTAGCTTAAGGTGCTTAAGATTCCAGCGTTCAAACTCACGCTTGATTACATACCGGTCGTAAAGGAATTTGCAGCGGAGCAGGTTAAAAGTGAATTTTTTCACTTTTGTAGCATCTTGGAGTATGTATTCTTTATTTGTAGCATCTTGGAGTATGTATTCTTTAAACGTCGGAATGAGTTTCTTGTCATCTAACGGTATATCCGCCTCTGTTTGAACCCGCAAAACATGCAGTAAGAAGTTGGGAAAGCGAACGACAGAATTAAATCGCTCTAAGGACTCATCATTCTTATTTTTTGGGGAATTATCATTATTATTTTCAGGACAGTTATCAATTATCTCATCGAGTGTTTGCTGTACCTTATTATCAGCAGGTTGTTGGCTAATTTTTCCCCGAAGTTCCTCGAAATCCTCCACATTGAAACTTGCCCAGTCTTCTCCAAAAATGGCCTCACGCTGTCCGGATGGAAAACCCATTTGCACATATTTTTCCATGTTGGCACACGCTTCCCAGACCAGATGAAGGCAGTGACGTTCTTTCTCCGTTTTCAGTGCGTCCTCCGTTTTCAGTGCGTCCATTAACCTGGCTTTCAGTATCTCATGCTTTTCCAGCTGCTCCCCTCGGTTGTTCATAATCTCAAAGTAATGGTTCAGGTCGGTATCCGGCGGAACCTCAACCCGCATGATTTGAACCTTTTTAAATAGGAAATCTGTGAACTTTGTGATCTCTGTATTCTTTTCTTTGAGTTCCTGAAGCAGAATTCTCTTTATTAGACGATACCCATTTAGAATAGCTGTATTGTATTTCTTTGACTCATCATGTTCTGATGAGTCAATATCTTTTTTAAAAATTGCCTCCAATGTGTTTTGGGAGTTGGGACGGCTGTCAAAATGGAGGTTAAGTTCTGGTTCCTTGAGCCAATCAATTTCAATTTTGCCTGATTCTTCATTTTTATTTTCATTTTTCAGATACGCGGCTAACAAGCTTAATGTGGTCAATCTTTGCTGACCGTCAATAACTTCAAATGTGTTTTCGGTTCTCTTAAAAACCACCAGTGTACCAATGTAGTAGTTACGGTCCGTTTTATTCTCTTCAGGAATAGAATCGATCACATCCTGAATCAGCTGCGTGATTTCCCCTTCTTCCCAAGCGTAATTTCGCTGGTACATTGGGATGATGTATGTATTCTCGCTTAACAGCGTACAGACTGAAAGACTTTTCGGGCATTCACTTTTTGAGTCCATTTTCAATCTCCAATATCTCTGCTTTCACCGCTTTAGTTACAAAAGCTGAGCCTTGTCCGTACTTCATGATTTTGAATAACGCAGCCAATTTATCGAGATGTTTTGCCTTTATCGAATCGAGGGAAATATTGGAAAGCGGAGTATTGATAAAATCACTTGGGCGAATGGCATCTTTAATCAGTTTGAAGAGGTTCTTTCCCATAACAACATGATTATCCATGCTGGCAAGTAACACTCTTGATTGTTGTAGACGCAACGAATAAGCCCAAATAAAACTCTTTTCAATAGCTCGTGATATCTCAACAAGGCCAAATTTATCGATGTAACAGATCAGCAGACAATCAAAGATCATGCGGACATACTTGTCCCCGGTTCGGTTACGACCGTCATAATTGTTAAGAGCATTCAAGATCCTCTCTGCATATCCTTCCAATTTGCCCGTCTCCATTAATTGAGGATGATCCTTATTGCAGTTGCCTTCGGTGGAGTTTTTATATTTATCTGTCATTTCCTGATAGTGGGAAATCATCTCGAAAAAGCGTCTGCCATTGATGATGATTTGGTCCAGATGAAAAGGAAAACCCAGGTTGTGACCATCAATTTTGCGTTTGTACTCTTGGTTGTAATGATCGACAAAACAGTGCGCTATGCGCAACTGCTCGGCATACGGGTAACGCTCCGCTGCTTCCGGGTTGACCCCTTTGAATAGCCCCGTGTCTTCTTTGCCAAAATAGCGGGCCGAAGCTCCCTTTGACCAATTGCGAATGCGATACAAATAATGAGAGAATAGCCTGGCCAGCTCCGTTGTGTCGCTATTTTCCCACTTGGCAACAGTGTCAGCCTTCAACCGTTTATCAGCCGGACCGAATTCCCGCAGATGGTAGGCTTTCAGCAGGTCATGCGGTTCCAGGTCCCGTCCGCGTGCATTCTGGGAATCAAAAAACTGGAAGGCTTCGGAAATATCCGTTAGCGTAAAGGTTACCACTTCACACTTGTGCAAAAGGAAGTGGATGTGCTCCTCCGTAAAATCGGAACGGTTAACAATGCGCAAAATTTCAAAGTAATTGCTGCGTATGTTCGCTTTGGAAATTTTACTTGTGAAACTGGGGTTTATTCTGTTCCTCAGCAGACTCAAATCATTTTTCAGGTCTTCACGTTTGGACAGTGCCCGAACGGTCAACAGGAGCGTTATGGTCCTCTGCTGTCCATCGACAATATTTTTTTTTTTACCGTCTCATCCTTATCCTGGTGGAATACAATGGTCCCAAGACGGTATGAGGATTTGTCCTTGTGAGTTGCAATATCGGAGAAGAGCTGGTTGACGTGCTTGCCTGTCCACTTATACGGACGCTGATATTCCGGAATGGTCAAACTCTCCAAGAGGAGTTCCTTAACTGTTAGTATTCTACGCTCAGATACACTCATACCTTTAGACCCTTTTCTATGGAGAGTTTTCTCCGACTATTATCCGACCCATTCTAAATCATATAAGAAATTTGTCCACAAAGATAATATATACGGTACATATAAACCGTAACATTATGTGTGGAAACAGATAAGAAGGATTTTTTCGGGGATATAATAGGGCTAAAGATAATGGTATTTTATTTCCGGATTAGGCGGCATTTTGGTCAAACTACTCTGATGCAGTAAGTTAAAAAAGAAGTGGAGAGAGTGAAGGAAGGCACCCTGAATTTTCGGGGCCGGTCCCAAATGAAAGTCTATACCCAATTCTTTTACAGACTTTGGTGTCTTTCAAAGATTCCGGGGGCAAGACCTCCCAATCCTGTCCGGAACGTATGTTGGAGTTTGGTTTGGGCTTGAGGCTATTGGCAGGCTTCACAGTCCGGGTCATTCAATACGCAGTATTTCACTTCCTCGTTGTGTCCCCGCATATTGCTGCTTGTGGAGGAGATGAAGTCCTCTTCCGACTCTGTTTCCATGGTACTTTCATCCCAGTTCAGCATACGCATTTCTCATTTCCCTCTTAACTCGTCTTTCATTTTTCGTCTGTTCCGGCAAATTCTCGACTATTTTCGCAGAAATTTATTGCAGCCGGAGCAGCCGGGCCCGGCACCAATATTTTAATGTTCTGCCTCGGCTCGCACCGCATTTAGTTTGTCGCTGCTTACCGTAGACTTTTCCGTAGCCGTGGCGGCCAGGGCACGAAGGTAGTAGGTTGTTTTCAGGCCGCGCAGCCAAGCCATGCGGTAGGTCAGGTCGATTTTCTTACCGTTGGCAGCCCCCATATAAATATTGAGAGACTGGGCCTGGTCAATCCACTTTTGTCGGCGGGCCGCTGTTTCGATAACCCAGCGCGGCTCCAACTCAAAAGCCGTTCGGTAGCGTTGCTTCAGTTTGTCCGGGACACGGGTAATGTCCTGGACACTGCCGTCAAAACGCTTCAACTCTTCAATCATTGTCTGATCCCAAAGGCCCATAGCCTTCAGCTCATCGACGAGATAGCGGTTAATTACGGTGAACTCGCCGGAAAGGTTAGACTTGACATAGACATTCTGAAAGGTCGGTTCAATGGATTGGCTGACTCCGACAATGTTGGAAATAGTGGCTGTGGGTGCAATGGCCAAGACGTTGGAGTTTCTCATGCCGCCGCGAACCTTTTCCCGCAGTTCGCTCCAGTCCAGGGATTGGCTGCGGTCCAACTCCAGGTAGCCTTCGCCCCGGCTGCGGGCCAGCAGCTCAATGCTGTCGATGGGCAATATACCCTGGCTCCACAGCGAACCTGCGAAACTCTCATAGGAACCGCGTTCCTGTGCTAACTGCTGCGAAGCCTCAATGGCATAGTAGGAAATCAGTTCGGTGGAGGAGTCGGCAAACTGTACGGCTTCCTCCGAGCTAAAGGCGATACCCAATTTGTATAGAGCATCCTGGAAGCCCATCATGCCCAAACCGACCGGGCGATGGCGCAGGTTGCTGCGCCGGGCCTTTTCCACGGCGTAGTAGTTGATGTCAATCACGTTATCCAACATACGAATTGCGGTGCGGACGGTTCTGCGCAGTTTGTCCTGTTGCAGCTGGCCGTCCGTAACGTGTGAGGCAAGATTAATGGAGCCTAAGTTGCAAACCGCAATTTCTTCGGCACTGGTATTTAAAGTAATTTCGGTACAGAGGTTGGAGGAGTGTACCCGCCCGACATGCTGCTGCGGTGAACGCAGATTGCAGGGGTCTTTAAAGGTCACCCATGGGTGCCCAGTCTCAAACAGCATGGACAGGATTTTGCGCCACAGAGTCACGGCGGCCAGTTTCTTGTGGCGCAGTTTGCCTTCGGCGGCCAGTTTCTCGTATTCAGCATAACGCTGCTCAAAAGCCTGACCGTAGAGGTCGTGCAAATCAGGGACGTTCGAGGGCGAGAACAGCAGCCAGGAGCCATCTTCCTGCACGCGCCGGACCAACAGGTCGGGCACCCAGATGGCCGTGTTCATGTCATGGGTGCGCCGCCGGTCATCACCGGTATTTTTGCGCAGTTCGACGAACTCTTCGATATCGAAGTGCCATGCTTCCAGGTAGGAGCAGACGGCACCTTTGCGTTTGCCGCCCTGGTTGACTGCCACGGCAGTGTCATTGACCACCTTTAAAAACGGGACTACACCTTGGCTTTTGCCATTGGTGCCCTTGATGTGCGAACCCATAGCTCGCACCGGAGTCCAGTCATTACCCAAGCCTCCGGCCCACTTCGAGAGCATGGCGTTGTCGTGGATGGCGTTGAAAATGCCGTCCAAGTCGTCAGGTACCGTAGTCAGGTAGCAGGACGACAACTGTGAACGGAGCGTTCCCGCATTAAAGAGGGTAGGGGTTGCGGTCATATAGTCGAAGCCGGAAATGAGGCGGTAGAACTCAATGGCCCTTTCCGTGGGCCGGTCTTCGGTCAGGGCCAAACCCATGGCTACACGCATAAAGAAGACTTGGGGCAGCTCCAGGCGCACCTCGTCCCGGTGCAGGAAATAGCGGTCGTAGAGGGTTTGTAGGCCCAAGTATTGGAACTGTAAGTCACGTTGGGGTTCCAGAGCTTGGGCCAGGGCCTCCATATCGAAAGTCCGGCCCATATTCGGGTCCAGCAGATCGGCGGCGATGCCTTTGGGGATGTAGGCCAGGAAAACCTGGCGGTACATTTGGCTCAAGGTGCTTTCGTCAGAAAGGTCCGTATGCTCTAAGTCATAGCCTTTGGCGATATCCTCGGCCCAGAGTTTGTACAGTAGTAGCCGGGCCGTGACGTAGCTGTAGTTGGGCTCCTGTTCTACCAAGGTGCGGCCGCTGATTAGCAGTGCGGTGTGCAGCTCGGAAGCAGATATGCCCTTATACAGGCTGCGCAGGGTTTCCCGCAAAATCCGCTGACCGTCAACTTCTGCCAAACCTTGTACAGCATAGTCTATAATACGCTGTAAAAAGTCGATATCCAAGGGACGTTCTTGCCGACCTGAATCCTTTACCGGAATCTTACCTGCAACTTCCCGGAGCTCGTCAACGGACATACTATTCCCCAAATTCTTTTTCAATGTAAAAATCTGCCGAAAAAGGACACTTGTAAGAATAATGATATTCTTTTTACAGATTTTACTCTGCCGGTCCTTCCATTTGGTTCCCTGAGAAATTTCGGGTGAACCAGAAAACACATACCACAATATATTGTGGTATTTTTCCATTTTTACTGTAAAACATACAATATATGGATAGGTCATGATAAGAACCAACCCTAAACTGTCAAGGCAAAATCTCCGGAAAACATCACAAAAAATACGGGCCAAACAGTAAAAAAATATGTGTTGGTCACTTAGAGTTCAAGAAGATTTTTTGCCGTCTGTCACACCTAAAATCCGGAATGGGATTAGTCCTATTTCTTTGTATTTCTGTAATTTGAGTTGAGGTCGGTTTTCCCTCGCCCGGCCAGGGCCTGTAGTATTTGTACCGATCGGCATCATCGGTATCTGTGCCGTCTCCGTGTCCCGGTTTGGGCCTACAGATATTTCCGGAGCTGTTTTCCCGACAAGCAGCGGCTGTGCCACAAGTAGGCCAAATTGGTCCGAAAATAACGCCTGAAGAGGCGTTTGGGCTCCTGTAAAAGACGGAACAGCCACTCCAGGCCGCAATGTCGCATCCATTGTGGTGCACGCCGCAGCTCCCCCGAGTGGAACAGAAAGGCCGCCCCGACCCCCAGCATCACCAGGGGGAGTGAGTCTTTGTGCCGTGCCATCCAGGTTTCCTGTTTGGGGCACCCGATACCGACAAACAGTATCTTGGCCTCGCTCCGGCGGATGGCCTCCAATTCTTCTTCCGGGGCTGCCGCGCCCACGGCCCGCCACGGTGGGGGATAGGCATAGACAATATTCAGGCCCGGGAACTGTCGTTCTAAATTTTGCTGCAACAAGGCCAACCCGCGTTCCGTTCCGCCGTATAAACCGATGGGAATTTCGCGCTGTGCGGCTTCGCGGCACAGCGCGCTCATCAGATCCGGTCCCGCGACCTGCTCTTGTTCTCTGTGTCCGAGTTTTCGCAGGGCCCAGACAATGGGCTTGCCATCCGGTGTGACCAAGTCTGCTTCCTGACAAATGCGACGAAAATCTTCATTCCAAAAGCTTTCCATGCAAACCGTCACCGGAGCAATACAGACGTAGCGGCCCTCTCGGTTTCCCGCGAGCTCCCGGGTATCCTCTGCCCAATGGCAAATGGTGGCCACAAAATCAGAGAAATGGCCCAAGTTGACTTTGAGGTACAATACCCGGGTGTGGCCGGGAATGTTGGGTTGGTGAGAAGGCTCCACGGCCCGGTCCCTCATTCTTGCTTTGAAACTTTTGCCGGCTACCAAAGCCGTCTTTCTTTGGACGTTCGGATCCGAGAGATTTACAAAGCGTGCAAAAAAGGAGGCTGCGGCACAGCCACAACCTCCTTTTTACATCTTTCCGAACAGCCTGAGCTTTAAAGCTCTAGACTTTAAGGTTTTAGGCTTGACCGATAGCTACGATCAACATTGCCAAGACAAAAATAGCAACAGATTCTACGATACCGGCGAGCAATATATAGCCGGCGGTACCCTTGCCATCCGTCTCGACAAATGCATCACTGGCAGCAGCCATTACCCGACCTTGGTACCAAGCCGAGAAACCCATTCCCAAGCCACCAAACAGTCCTGCCCCGAACAGAGCACCGGGTGCTGCCGTACCTTGGGCATTTAAAATGGTGAACAACAGTACAATCCCATAGATCGTCTGTGACAGAGGGAAGGCTGAAAATGTTGTCAACATAGTCGGTGCAATTTTCCCGGCGAGTAAAGACTTCTTCATCGCCCCAACGGCACCCTGAGCTGCACTACCTGTACCCAAAGCAGATCCTGCAGCAGCTAATCCCAGTGCAGCGGCTGCACCCATTGTTCCAATATCTAAGTCCATTGGCAAACTCCCTTTAACTTTTTAAGTTTTATTTTATGCGACGTTTAATGAAGGGCCGGTACTTGTACCCGGACCATTCCAAACCAATATGGTTGGAAAATTCCAACATGTTCAGGCGGACTGCGTGAACGATGACGGACAGACAACCCAGCACGAAGTTGATGGCGTGCCCGACAACCAGGACCAGAATACCTGCAAGCAGCAGTAAGATGCCCAGCGAACCATTGCCCGAACCGATGATTCCCTGTCCCATGCTGTTAAAGCTGGAAGCGATGGAAAACGATGCGATACCGACGGCAAAGAGGCGGATGTAGGACATAATATCGCCGAACAGGCCCACTGTATCCAAGAAGGTAGTAAACAGGCCTTTAAAACCGCGCAAAATCCCGGTGAAGAAGTTCACGCCGTGTTCTTGCTGACCAAAACAAATCACCAGACCTAGGCCACCGAGCAAGCTCGGCAGGGCGTGTACCGGAATCTCACCCGTAATGCGTACCATCCACAGCAGAACCCAGTATAAACCGTTAATCATGGCGACCATACCCAGGTTGGTCAGGGCCTTCAGTTCGACCCGTTTCAATTCGCGAACCATGCGCCACAGGTGGGCCACAATCAGGTGAAGGGCCCCTAAGCTGAAGCAAAGCCACATGACGAAACTCTGCTGCTCTTTGACGCTGCGTTGAAACAGATCCGGATAGATCGACAATTGCCAAACGCTGTAATTCTTGAACAGCTCCATGTCGGCAATGGTTCGCGAGCCAAACCAGGAGCCGGAAGCGACACCCCAAATGAAGGTCGCCAAACCAAGTACGTAGAGCATCTGAACAAGAGTATTGAACTTCTTGGCCGCAATTTGGACGATTAAGCCCAAGAGCAGAATGACCAAGCCGTAAACGGCATCGCTCATAATCATGGCCACGAACACAGTGAAGAAACTGAAGAATGAAAAGGAAATATCCGGTTCATGATAGGCCGGAGTCACTTCGAGGAAAGACATTATGGGGTTGATCAGGCGCGAAATAAAGCTTTGTTTCAGCTTCGTCGGGGCCTGATCGTCGGCCGCTGCGTCCACATCGCGGAGGACCAAGCCAAACGAGTAATTCTTGGCCAACAACTTCAGGTCATTCGCACTTTCTTCCGGTACGTAACCACTTAACAAGGAGATACCGTCTCCGGCGTCTTCCAAACTGTTGTAGGCCTTCTCGAATTCCAGCCGGTCCGCCAAGTCTTCGCTATAGGCATGCAGCACATTTTGCTCGTAGAGACGATCCCGCAGGGTTTTTTCAATGCCTGCGTTACGCTGCTCCAGCTTCTCGATGTGTTCCCGGGCTTCTGCACCGGAACACTCCGGAAGCTCGAGTTCCAGCGGCAGCCGGGCAAATAATTCCTGTTTTTCTCCGTCCGATACTAAGCCACGGTCGATCACGGCAACTAAGGTCTTATCGCTCTCACGATTGATGACAAAGTACTCTATGGGGCTTGCGAGCAAGTCCGCCAAGTGGTGTTCACTGACGGAGAACAGATGAATTTCAATACCGTTATTCTTTAGTTTCCGAATCAGGGCCGGATCAAACTCACCCCAGGCCGACCAGTCCGAAACTCTGTCCTGCAAACTGCGAATCTCTTCGTTATTCAGCCGCTCTTCGGAAATGATCGCGCTGAGTTCCCGTTCCAGGTTTTCGACCTTGGCCACATCGTAGTTCGATACAGCTTGGTAGGTTTGTTTCGGAGCGAGCAGTTTCAGGCGTTGTAAAATCGTTTTCACATTGGTCAGCTCTTGGTGGAGACCGGCAACCTTTTCCGATTCATAACGCTGCTGATCAATGTGCAGAATGCCTAATTGCTGAACTTTTTCCAGACAATTTTTGATATGACGCTCCTGCAACAAAATAAAGCAGCGTTTCATCGCAACAATCATGCGGCCCCCTTACCGGAGTTTCCGCCAAAGTTTTCCGCAAGATCGGAGGCAGAATTCTGTTCTTCCAATTTTTTCTTGGCAATCTTGCCACAGACAACCGAGGCCGTTTGCTGATCGCCCATATAGACGGCAATCTTCTTGATATTCATCTTTGTCTCAGGGATTTTGACTTTCTCAAAAAGATTGACGCGCTGAGTGGTAACACGGAGTTCCGCTTCTAACAAGCGTTTCTGCTCCTGATAAACCTTGTGTTGCAGACGCAGAGAAATGGTATCCTGAATTGCTTTAATGCCGTGGTCAACCCACGGCGGGGTGTCAAACAAGTCGTAGGGCATAACGTTGAAGGTGACCTTCTCGAATATGGGGATCTCCACCCCGGCAATATTGCCGGAGCATACGGAAAGTTCCCGCACTTCCAGATAGTCTTCAAACGAAAAATCTTCGGCGTACAGGGAAACCCAAGAATCGAGACGGTTTTGAAAAGACTTCAATTCCGTCATAACTCTGTCGGCTTTTTCCTGTACACTGGCAATCTCTACTTGCAGTTGCTGTTTTTTGAGCTGGAGGGTCGGCAGGTAACGCCGAAACATCTTCAGTGCGTCTTTTTGCTTCTTCAGCTCGTTTTTCGTCAGCTTAATTTTCGCCATGGCAAGTCCTCCTGTTTACGCGAGTTAGCTGGCGTTCTTCGGCCAAAATTTCTCAATCAGATTAGAGCGCAGACCCGTTTCTTCGGGGGCAAAACACTCGGCCAGAATATTCCAGCCATTGTCGAGTTGCTGTTCCAGCGGAAGGTTTACCGACAGATCCATCATTTGGGCCTCAAACAATTCTCCGTATCTCAGCAATTTGCTGTCCCAGCTGCTCATGGCAAAGCCCATGGACTGCTTTTCCAACGAAGATTTGTAGTTGGCATAGAGCTTGATCATGGCATCCATGATGGCGCGGTGGTCTTCACGGGTAGAGTCGTTTACCTGTTGCTTGAGACGCGAGAGCGAACCAAAAGGCTCAATGCGACCTCCTCGGAGGTAGTACTGGCCCTCCGTGATGTAGCCCGTATTGTCGGGGACCGGATGAGTTACATCATCTCCGGGCATGGTGGTTACGGCCAAGAGAGTAATGGAGCCACTGCCTTCAATGTCAACTGCCTTCTCGTAGCGGGAGGCCAGTTGCGAATAGAGGTCTCCGGGATAGCCCCGGTTGGAGGGCACCTGTTCCTGAGTGATGGCAATTTCCTTCATCGAGTCGGCAAAGTTGGTCATATCCGTCAGCAACACCAGTACATTCTTGCCCTGTAAGGCAAATTTTTCTGCAATGGCCAACGAAATATCGGGCACCATCAGGCATTCTACCACAGGGTCAGATGCGGTGTGGATGAACATAATGGTTTTGTTCAGGGCTCCGCCTTCTTCCAGGGTGTCGCGGAAGTACAGGTAGTCGTCATACTTCAGGCCCATGCCGCCCAGAACAATCAGGTCGACTTCAGCTTGCATGGCAATCCGGGCCAATAACTGGTTGTACGGCTCTCCGGAGATGGAAAAGATCGGCAGTTTCTGCGATACGACCAAAGTGTTGAAGAGGTCTATCATCGGGATGCCGGTGCGAATCATATTCTTGGGAATAATACGTTTCGCCGGATTGAACGAAGGCCCGCCAATGGTAATCAGGTTTTCGTCCAGAGTCGGGCCATTGTCCCGGGGCTCGCCGGAACCGTTAAAAACCCGGCCCATTAAGTTCTCCGAAAAGGAAACCTGCATTGGTTTGCCGAAAAAGCGCACTTCATCTCCGGTGGAGACACCCCGTCCGCCTGCAAAAACCTGGAGGGCTACCATATCCTTGTCTAATTTGATGACCTCAGCCAAAGAAACACCAAAACGAGTTTTGATTTCGGCGAGCTCGCCGTAGGAAATACCCTCCGCACGGACGGTAATTACACTGCCGGCAATGGTTTCAATTTTGCTGTAAACTTTATTCGTCACTTGACTCATGCTCTGGCCTCCAAAATTTCTTCCGCGTCTGCTTGATAGCCTTGACCTTTTGCCCCGACCAGCTCGCGAACTTCACTTTCTAACTTGGTAAATTCGGCACCCGGACTATCGTCCTCCCAAGGCGCAGCGTTCATATCCAGCAACAGCATCCGCAGCTTGTTAAAGTACTGACGCGCTTCATCCTTGTCGCTGAAGTCGAATTTGGTCAACAAACAGTGCAACAGAAGGTCGAACACATAGTTTTGACGCTTGGGAGATACCGACGCATCCACCGGATGAAACGAGTTCTGCTGGATGTAGGCCGTATCGATCAACTCACCCTTTTCGTAGATAATGTAGTCGGGCATCGAAGTGCCTTCTTCGCCAACCACCTTCATCATGGCATCCACTTCAAAACCCCGATGCAGGATGCGGTTTGCATAGTCACGTTTGGTGGCAGGTACGATGCCCTCGTATTTGCTCCACGATTCAATTGGGTGAATCGCAGGGAACTTCCGGGCATCAGAACGCTCGCGTGAAAGGCCGTGGAAGGCTCCCACGACTTTCAAAGTCGCCTGAGTCACAGGCTCTTCAAAGTTACCGCCCGCAGGAGATACCGAACCCCCGATTGTGACCGAGCCGATTTCCCCGGTTTTCAAACGGACAACACCGGCACGTTCATAGAAGGCGGCAATGTTAGATTCTAAATAAGCGGGGAAGGCCTCTTCTCCCGGGATCTCTTCCAGACGGCCCGACATTTCGCGCATAGCCTGGGCCCATCGCGAAGTGGAGTCGGCCAAAAGCAAGACATTGAGTCCCATCTGGCGGAAGTATTCTGCCAAGGTCACCCCGGTGTATACCGAGGCTTCGCGGGCTGCAACCGGCATCGAAGAAGTATTACAAATGATAATGGTTCGTTCCATCAGCGAACGACCCGTGCGAGGGTCGGTCAACTCCGGGAATTCCACCAGGGTCTCGACAACCTCGCCTGCGCGTTCACCGCAGGCGGCAATGATTACAACGTCCACTTCGGCGTGGCGGCTGGTAATCTGCTGCAATACGGTTTTGCCGGCACCGAAGGGCCCCGGGATACAGTATGTTCCGCCCAGAGCCACCGGGAAAAAGGTGTCTACCAAGCGAACCTTGGTCACCATCGGCTTTGTCGGCCTGAGGCGTTCTGCATATTTGGTGATGGGACGCTTGACCGGCCAGGTAAACATCATGCTCAGCTTGTGTACCTTGCCCGATTTCGCTTCGCGAATTTCGGCAATCTCTTCTGTCACTGTGTAGCGACCGGCTTTAGCGACAGAAATTACCTCGCATTCTGCGTCAATGCCAAAGGGCACCATGATCCGGTGTTGAAATGCCCCTTCGGGAACGGTACCGATGGTATCGCCACCACTGACACGGTCCCCTTCCACTGCCTGAGGCATGAAATCCCACTGCCGATCGCGGGGCAGTGGGTCGAGGTATACACCGCGCTCAAGGAACTGACCGGCGGCCTCTGCCAGTTCCGGCAAAGGGTTTTGCAAACCATCGTAAATTTGGGTCAGCAGACCCGGCCCCAGTTCTACGGCCAAGAGCTCATCGGTGAACTCTACATTCCCGCCAATTTTTAAACCCTTTGTTGGCTCGAAAACCTGCAACTGAGCCAGCTCCCCGCGAATACGAATGACCTCGGCTTTAAGGCGGCGGGCACTGTCTTTTTCGCCAACGGAAATGTAGCCAACTTCATTTAATGATACTCTTCCTTCAAAAGCCACGCTAACCATGTTACCGTTTATGCCTTGGATCTTTCCTTGCGCCATTACAACTCTCCTACTTTCTCGTCTTTAGCTATTTCTTCGCTGACTTTCTCGTACAGCTCTTTGCCGGCCTCTTTTTGCCACGAGGCCGCGCGTTCCAGAATCCGCAACTTCAGAAAATAGCCGGCCAGAAAAACCATGTCGAACAAGTGTGCCCCGCACAACTCGTCCAGTTTGGCCCAGCGCAATCGGTCTAAGCCTTGCTCTATAGCGAAAGGCCCTTGCTGCAATATCTGCTCCACAGCAACGGCCATGATCGTGCCGCCTATCCCACCGCTGCGCGGTTTAGCGGCATCACTGCGTTGCCCGGTCATCTTCAATCGCTGCAACATGACTTGATTGCGCAAGGCAATTTCCCAGCTGTAGTATTCGGAAAAGAAACCGGATTCTGCCACGCGCTGAGCGACCCTGCTGAAATCCAGATCGTCAAGCTTTGCGTAGTCATCGACCGACAAGACCGTCGATGCCGACTGCAAAAATGATTCCGAACTGATTGGCGGCTTTATGCCGTGCTGCAGGGAAGGCAGCGAAGTACAAAAATAAATATATTCTGCCACAGAAATTACCTCCCTTGAATTACGAAAGGTACGAAACAAACTTCGGATTCAGGAGCTGTGCCAGCGTGTTGCTGATCTCTTCGTCCGTAAAGTCGTAGTATGCCGTGCCGTCACGGAAACTGATGCGCAAACCTGCCTTCATGCCTTCCAGCGGCTTAATGACAAACTTGTCGTCGAGCATTTCATCTTTTAACTTCTTGAGCAGCCCATCGGCTAAGGCACTTGCATCGGCGGCAGACAGCTGAATGTCTATGGCGGTGCCACCGGACCAGCCCTTCATTAAATCAAGGATGATTCGCTCCAGACTCTCTCCGCTGAGGACCTTGGATACATCCTGCTGTAAGAGTTTGCGGAACAGCTCCACCAACTCTTTGCGAACAGCCAACACCATATCTCTGGCAGCCTGGCGCAGGGAATCTTCTACCGTCTTCTTTAATTTTTCCGTTTCTGCCCCAACTTTGCGCAGAGTTTCGTGGCCATTTTCTTCGGCACTCGCGATTATCCGGCGGGCTTCCTCTTTGGCTTGAGCGATGATATCGGCAGCTTCTTTGCGTGCGCTTTCTACTCCATCGGATTTTATACTGCGAATCAGTGGATCTAACTGTGCTTCCATAAAACTTATACAACTCCTTTCAGGTTAGGCTCACTCTCGAATTTCCATGAGCACCCGGGAAAAACTTCCCGAAATAAACAGAGAACCAGCGCAAGCAGTGGATTAGGTGAGCCCTGATTCTAAAGTATACTATTGATTCTTTCAAGCACTTTTTTTCTGTCCAGCGGCTTTACGATATAGTTCTTTGCTCCAAGCATTAAGGACCTCTTGACCATTTCCTGCTTGCCAAGTGCGCTCACCATTACGACTTTGGCGGAAGGATCTCGGCCCATAATCTTCTCTAAGGCGGTGACCCCATCCATTTTTGGCATGGTGATGTCCATAGTCACGATGTCCGGTCTGAGCTCATGATACTTGGCTATCGCTTCCTCTCCGTCTTCCGCAGTTCCGATGACATTAAACCCTTCGGAGGTCAGGATCTGTGTAATTTGCTTGGTTACAAAGATCGAGTCATCAACGACCAGAACAGTATAAGCACCCTCTTTTTTGGGCGTATGACCAGTGCCAACCTTTACATCGCCAGAAATAGCCTTCATGTATAACTCCTTTTAGGAACTTATAAAAATCGTGTGGATAAACCGAATAAGGTTACTCAGTTCGTGCAACCTTGTCAAAAATGGAGACACTGACATCTACCAAGCCCAGTTCTGTTTCCAGAGGCAGGATTAGGATTTCCTGAGAAGCACTGGCCATAGACATCTCTTTGCCCATAAAAATCGCCGGAGGTGTAATGTCAAATACAAAACCCATTTCATGTAGTTCCGTGATGGCCCGTCCCGTCAGCATATTCGCAATTTCCTGAATCGTAGCCTGAACCATCTCATTGACTTCGATAAATTCTTCCCCGTTGATCGCGTTGGCAATATTCAGAGCGGTGCGCTCTTCCATGCCCAGCAATACCCGCCCTTCGGCCCGTCCTGTCAGGCCAATCACGGCAACCAGCCCCATTATCTTTTGGGTGTCCTGTTTTCTCAGATAAACTTTCCCGCGCGAGACCCGGTCCTCTCCCAGAAAATCGCACATGATCGAATATGCCGCTTTTACAAACGGGCTAATATACTCTACTCTCATCTTGTTTCTTCCTTCAATTTTTTGCGATACATCTTTAGAGGTTCGGATTCCACCGGCTCCCATGTCTCCAAGTCCATGCTCTCATTGTCCCCAACAACGATCAGCCCCTCTGTTTTCAATGAGTGGCTGATCGTTGTCAGGATATAGTCCTGATCCTGCTTTGAATACCAGGGAAGCAAATCGCGTATCACGATTAAATCTGCCTTAGTATGAGGTGTTGCGTGAATCACATCCTGATATTCAAAGATAATACAGTCTTTTAAGGTCTTGGCGAAGGTATAACCCTCACTGCCCGGCTCCGTATTTAAATATCTACGCAGCCATTCGGGCAGTTTGGCCGGGATTCCGACACTTTGCAGCGGGGCTTCGGCAACTTTCAGCAAGTTGGAGTCTGCGGCCCGCACCTGTAAGTTGGCTTCCGGTGCCGCATCGAGCAGAGAGGCCGCCAGCGAATAGGTCTCCTTTCCGGTGCCGCAGCCCGGGTGCCAGACGTTCAGATTCCCGCTGTGGTTGCGAAAGTGCCGGCCTATGGCCTGCTGTAGGTTTTCTGACCAGTAGTTGTTGTAATCCACGGATTGTAGTAGATCTATAAATTTCTTGCGGTTGTGAAGGGAGTCGAGAAGGTCTTGAGCGGGGATGTCCATATTCTTCTTGTGTCGCCAACTGAACCATTTTTGCTCCACCAGAGCCACATTCGACAACGTTACCATAAAACCCTCTTTGGCCAATTGCTGGTTCAGCATTTGCCGGATGTCACTCCAGCCCGAAGGTTCCGCGTTATTTGTTTCTGACGGCGAATCGAAGGTGGCAAGGACATCGGAGTCTCCGTTCTCTTCTTGGGAGAGAGCGGAAAATATGGGGTCGATTAAAGGAGAATCGGACAAAGTGAACGGGAGCGGGGAGGGAACCGTATCCCTGTTTTGTTCCTCTGTTGTGTTTTGGGTCTCGGTGCAATGTGCGCCGTCTTCCTGGACCGGCGTCTCCTGGACGGTCTCGCTCGCGGAGTCCGGAGCTTCGATAAAACGAAGGTTTGTAGAATCGGCCTCGGAATGAACCTCGGAATGGCCCTGTAGTAAACGGTCTTGGGGTTTGCGATGACTTGGCGGACCGCCTAACAAGGGAGTGGAGAATGCCCCTGATGTTTCCTCTGATGTTTCCTTTCTTGGGCCAGACCCCGGTATATTGATAATATTGGTGAACATTGCCGCCAAATCAAAGTTCAGAGATTCCCCCGCTTCCAGGTGGGGGTCGATGATCCTGTCCATGGCAAGGATGATGTAGAGCTGGTCCCTGTAATCCACAATGCCATCAATGTAAGGAACATCCAATTTTGAGAACAAGGGATGGGAACGCTGGATCATGCTGTGTTCAATGCTGACCACATGGCTGATATCGTCGACAATAATGCCAATATTGATATAGTTAAATGTCAGGATGATCAGATCTTCGGGGACCTCATTGTTGCGTGTAATGTCCAGCTCGGAACCCTCGCCCAGAATGTCCAGGTTGAAGAACAGGCGCATATCAATTACCGGAATGATCTCGCCGCGCAGGTTGAATACGCCGCGGACATAGCTCGCCGTATTGGGTACATAGGTAAAGTGCTGGGCACTGGAAATTTCTTTGACCTGCATAATGTCTATGCCGTATGCTTTGCGGCCCAAACTGAAAGTCACCATCCGGAAATCTTCAACGACTGTGACCAGGTCCGTTTCATCCCCCGGCAGCCCGGTAGCTTCTGTGTTTTGTACCGGAACTTCCGACATAGATTCCCCCTTAACTTTCTGTCCGGCCTGTTTCAGGCCTTTTATTCCATATTCGCTATGCGTTGTCTCGCCCGGCCCAAGTCACCGGACCGGCTTAAAAGCCGTCCCCCCGAAAACGGACGTCCTTGTCATAACTTCAACAGTACCTCTTTTGCTCGCGCACAAAGCGCTCGTACTGTATTCCCAAGTCCAACAGTTGGCTGACATCAAGAATTAGGGAGACCGTTCCGTCTCCCAGTATCGTGGCCCCGGCCACACCCGGCGAGTGAGTATAGCGGTCAACCAGTGGTTTAATGACTACATCTTCTTCGCCAATCAAGTTGTCGACCATCAGACCGACGCGCCGTTCTTCGGTACCAACCACAACGACAAACATGTAGCCACCCGAGTCCTCCGTTTCTTCCTCCAGTCGGAAGATGCGGTTGAGGCGCAGCAGCGAAATCACATCGTCGCGAACGCTGATCACTTCGTAATTATCAATCAAGTATATGTCGCGTGGTGTGATGCGGATACTTTCGACCACCGCCGTAATCGGAATGGCGTAGACTTCGCTGCGGACCCGGACCAGCAGGCCTTGGATGATGGCCAGGGTCAGTGGCAGGCGTATGGTAAATTTGGTGCCCTTGCCCGGTTCTGACCAAACGTTGACGGCCCCATTGAGCTTCTCAATTTGTCTTTTCACCACGTCCAGGCCAACGCCGCGTCCGGAAATATTAGTCACTTCTTTGGCGGTGGAAAAGCCCGGATCAAAAATCAAATTGAAGGCTTCCTGGTCGGATATCTGTTTGTCGGGCGGAATCAGGCCATTATCAACGGCCTTCTGCCTCACTCTCTCCAAGGCGATGCCGCCCCCGTCGTCCGAGATTTCAATGATGACATTGCTCCCTTCATTGACGGCGGAAAGTTTGAGTTGTCCGACCTCTGGTTTAGCTGCCCGGGCCCTCAGCTCCTTGTCTTCAATGCCGTGGTCCATCGAGTTCCGTACGCAGTGCATGAGTGGGTCTACCAGTTCTTCGGTCACAGACTTATCAATTTCCGTCTCTTCGCCCTCGGTCGTCAGCTCGACTTTCTTGTCCAGCGAATGGGACAAGTCCCGCACCAGGCGGGGAAAACGGGAGAACACTTGGCTGATCGGGACCATTCGCATACTGAGGATAGCTTCGTGCAAGTCGTTGGTATTGCGTGCCAAGTTGGTCGCAGAGTTGCCGAACTGGGCCATGATGTTCTTCAACTGATTTTCGATGGGATCAAACAGGGCGTGGATACCGGATGCCTGATCCAGAAGTTTCTTCCGCAGGCCCCGTATCAGCGTATTTTGGGAGTTGTCATCGTTTTCCCCATTGAGATGCTTTAGTGTCGGGCTGCGAAGCAGGTCTTCAATCATCGCGACGATCCGGTCGCGGGCCACCAAACGGGTAGAGCGTGTTTCGGTAGCCAACTCGCTGAGCAGCCCGCTGATCTGGTTGAAAGTGGCTTTGTTAATGACGGCTTCACTGACCAAGTTCAAAATCTCGTCAACCCGGCGGCTTTCCACCCGCAGTACCGAAGTATTGCCACCGAATTTGCGGGATGAATCCGCCTTGGTCTTTCCCGACGGATTCCCGGCTGCCGTACCGGCGGCTTTCTCCGGCCCGGCTTCTCTCTTGACACCATTTGATGATTCGGAGGTCCTTCCCCCGGTTTTGTCCCCGGTGTTCCCGGTATTTTCGGTGTCTTCCGCGCCTTGGTCGGGAGACGCAATCCGGTCTTGGTAGTCGTCCTCGAGGGAGGGGTCTTCGCTCATACTCTCTTCGAGAATGTCAATTTCCACATCCAGAGTCACGTCCGGGAGTATGGCGTAATCCAGCACTTCGGCCATCTCGGCAGAGGATTCCAAGTAAAAATCGACGTACTCAAAAAACTTGTCTTCGTAGAGTTCCTCAAAGTCCGGATGGGTCACCCAGATGGTGCCCTTATCTTTGAGCCGGGCAAATTCCTGTACCGCTCCGATGGTATTCATTGGATTGGCCTCGTTAAAGTGGATGCGGACCCGAAAGACGGTGTCCTCGGCCTGTCCGCACAGGTCATTGTATTCGGCGGGGGAGAGCGGTTTGGGCAGGAGGTCGGAATTGGGGTCCGCCACTTCTGCGGTCTGCTCTGCGTGTCCGGTGCCGTCCCGGCCCGGATTATCTTGTTTTTGCCCGTTTTCGCTGTCAGGGCCGTCTTTCCAGGAACCCAGTTGCCTTTCCAGCTCTCCGGTATCCTTGGTGCAGACGCTACCCTCCATGCGATGGAAGAGCATTTCTTTGATGACATCAATACAATCGAGCAGCAGGTTGATGATGGTCAGGTTGGCTTCCGGCTTGCCGTTGCGCACTCCGTCCAGCAGGTCTTCGGTCTTGTGGGTGAAGAGACCCAGCTCGCTCATCTGTACGGTGTAAGCACCACCCTTGAGGGTGTGGACCGCGCGAAATAATTCGTCTATGGAACTGTGGTCTTTGGGGTCATTTTCCATGGCCAGGACGGTACGTTCCATGATGTCCATTTGCATTTCTGCTTCGATGAAAAAGTCTTTGAGCAATTCCTTGTTTTCGGGGTCTAAATAATCACTCATAACACGATCCCTCCCCCCGATACGATTCCGGTTTTGTGACAGCCCTCTGTCAGAAGTCCAAAAACAGTAGGAAGAGCCGTCCCGAAAGCAGCCGGGATTACAATCCCGATTGGAACGGAATTGTAATTTTCGGCAAAGTCTATGGGAAGGACAGAAGCGGGGCTTTTTGCCCCGCAAATAATTTCCGGGCCACTATTGCGGAAGAATCCCCAAAATGCCGGGGAGATGCCGGGGAGATTCCGAGGGTACAAAAAGGCGTTTGACCGAGGCTTTTTGAAGAATTGGAGAAGGGCGAAGTTTCTTTTAAAGATTGGAAGAGGGGATATTTCGCACGCTCACACGTGCCGTGCTCATTATCTAAATTAGCGTATATTGCATTAGAGTTCCCTTGACTGAGGCCATACGAAAAAATAACTGACCGGACGAATAAAGGTGAATAGAGTAAAAGCAAAGGAGCGGCGAGGTTAGTCACGGAATTGTATTTTTTGTACAATCATTCTCTTTACGGGGCAGATGTCCCCGACATCCATATTTCTAACGTATCCCTGACGGGGGAATGAGGTTCTTATGAAACGATGTTCTGTATTGTTATGCAGTATAATACTCGGCATATTTAGTGCAGGTGCGTTGGCGGCTCTGGAGCCCGGAGCTCCACTGGTTGCCAACAGAACTGGTCTGGTCTTGGACGGCTATGACATGGTCAGCTATTTTGATGGCAAAGGTAAAAAGGGCAGTCCGGAGTTCTCGAGTGAGTACCGGGACGCAACTTGGTACTTTGTCTCCGCAGAGAACAAGGCCAAATTTGATGCCGCTCCGGAAAAATTCATGCCGGAATTTGGCGGTTACTGTGTCTATGCAGTTTCCAAGAATAAAAAGGCCAAAGGCGCGGGCAAGTACGGCAGTCTGGTCAACGGCAAGTTGTATTTTAACGTGGCCTTTTTTGTCCAGAAACGCTACCTGCTGAATCCGAAACATTACAACAGCAAGGCCGAGGAGAATTGGCCCGGAGTAAAGCAAACTATACAGGCCAAATAAATGGCGGATTCTCCCGTCTCGTCCAACGGGGCCAAAGTGGTTCTGGATGGTTATGACGTGGTTTCCTATTTTTGCGGGACCGGCCCCGAAAAGGGCCGGTCCCGCTGGGTCACTTGGTATCAGGGGGTTGCTTGGCGTTTTGCTTCGGCAGAGAACAAGGCCAAATTTGATGCCGACCCGGAAAAATACCTGCCGAAGTTTGGCGGCTACTGCGCTTTTGCTGTGGCCGCCGGCAAAGTTATAAAGGGAGCCGGAAAATACGGGGCCGTGATTGACGGCAAGTTGTATTTCAGCGTCAACCGGCGGATTAAACAGCGTTACTTGGATGATCCGGCCTCATATAATAGCCAGGCTGAAGAAAACTGGCAGGCTGTACAGGAAAAAATCCGGCAGAGTCAGAAGAGCTGACCGGGGCAGAGCCGGAAATATGAGGAGGCCCGATGTATCCGACCTATCCGAGGCATATAGTCATTGCCGCAGATTCTTTTAAGGGAAGTAATACCAGCACAGAAGTCGGCCAGGCCATGCAGCGTGGTTTTCAGAAGGTTTTTCCCCAAACCGGTTTTCGGATTGTACCGGTGGCTGATGGTGGCGAAGGCACGGTTGAGGCTGTGCTGTTGGCCGTGGGTGGCCATTTGGAAAGGTTGCGGGTGCGCGGTCCTTTGGACTCAAAAGGTTCGGACTCCAAAGATTTGGATTTAAAAGACTCGGATTCCAAAGATCCGGGTCGTGGGGTGGATGCCTTCTGGGGTCGTTTAAGCAATGGCAAGGCCGTGCTGGAGATGGCGGCGGCCTCCGGCCTGCCTCTGTTGGCCCCGGGACAGCGCAACCCTTTGCGCACCCATACTTACGGTACGGGAGAGTTGATCCGGGCGGCTCTTGATGCCGGGGCCCGGCAGATTATGATTGGTATTGGCGGCAGCGCGACTAATGATGGCGGTGTGGGTATGGCCCAAGCCCTCGGTGCAAGGTTTTTGGACAAAGATGGCGGGGAACTTCAGGGCGGCGGCGGGAGCTTGGCGGAGCTGGAGTGTATTGACACTTCGGGGATGGATCCGCGCCTGAAGGAGGCCGAAATCCTGATTGCCTGCGATGTCAGCAACCCGTTGCTGGGAGAGCGAGGAGCCTCTGCGGTGTACGGGCCTCAGAAGGGGGCCAACCCGGAAATGGTGGCTGTTCTCGATGCGAACCTGGCCCACCTTGCGGCAGTGGTGACGCGGGATTTGGGGACAAGCTTTGCCGATGAGCCGGGGGCTGGTGCCGCCGGGGGTTTGGGCTTTGGCCTGATGAGTTTTTGTGGCGGCAAGTTGCTTTCCGGTATAGAGACCGTTTTGCGCATCATTGATTTTGAGAAAATTCTGGCGGCGGCCGACTTGGTTTTGACCGGCGAAGGCCGTTTGGATGGCCAATCGGTCTACGGCAAGGTTCCGGTAGGTGTGGCCCGTTGGGCGAAGAAGGCGGGGAAGCCGGTAGTGGCCATAGTCGGGGAGTTGGGTGCGGAGGCCCATGCGGTGTTTGATCACGGTATAGACGCTTTGTTTCCAACCGTCGATCGGGCGATGAAATCGGAGACGGCCATAGCGGAGAGTCGCAGTGCTTTGGAAGCAACTGCGGAACGTGTGGCGCGGGCTCTGGTCGTGGGGCTGCAATTGGGGCAGGCGGGGTCTTCGGGTGGGCCGCAACTGTAGCTTGTGGTAGTGATGGTGGTAGTGATGGGCTCGCTTTTTATGTGCAGAGTACGGTGTATGGCTCTGTGTCAAGCTCCTTGTAGGGCAACGCATTCGGACCGTGCCTGAGCTGCCGGAAGTAGAGACTGTACGCCGTGGCTTGGTGACGGCTCTGGGACTGGGACTCCGTCCCACGGGTGGCGAGGAGCTTGATGGCTCAAGCTTGCCTCGGGTGGAGGAATGGCATTTCTGTCGTGAGACGCTGCGATATCCCTTGCCCATTGACCGTCTCCGCGCTTTGGAGGGCCGCCGGTTGTTGGCGGTGGAGCGGCGCAGTAAGTATCTTCTGTTGTATTTTGGCACGGCTCCTTCCGTTTGGGGAGAATCGGCACTTGCCCACGTGACTGCCCGGGTGCTGATTCATTTAGGCATGACCGGGGTGTTGCGCGTGTTGCGGCAGGTTCCGGAACTTGCGAAGCATGACCACTTGTGGCTCCGTCTGGGGACCGAAAACCGGGATTTCTACCTGCTTTACAACGATGTGCGCCGCTTTGGCTTCTGGGATATTCAGGCCTGGGAGGAGCTGAGTGGCGAGGAAGCGCAATTTTCCCGGACAGGGCCGGAGCCCATACCATTGGAAGTCTACCGGGAGCAAGCCCCTTTGAGTCTGGCCCTGAGTTTAGCCATTTCCGGGACTTCGTCCCGGCCGGCATTGCCCGGAGACGGGCTGGCCGGGCATTTGTACCGCGCTTCGCGCAAGGTCGGCAGGGAACTCAAGTCTTGGCTGCTGGAAGGTAAAGCTGTTTGTGGGGTGGGGAATATTTATTGTTCTGAGAGCCTCTGGCTGGCCGGGCTTTCCCCGTACAGGAAGGCCCATAGCCTCGCCGAATCCGAAGCCGGGGACTTGGCTGTGGCTGTACAACAGACCATTTCCGCTGCGATAAAGGCCGGTGGCACGACCCTAAAGGATTTTCGCAGTACGGATGGCAAGCCGGGCTATTTTCGGCAAGAACTGAAAGCGTATGGTCGGGCAGGAGAGCCCTGTTTACGTGCCAATTGTACCGGCCGCATCGAAAGGAAAATGCAGGCTCAGCGGGCGACTTTTTGCTGTCCGATTTGTCAAAACTGAGTCAAAACCGGCACAGAGCTTTGCAAGTTATTTGCAGGTTATTTGAATGGTTATCGCCGGCACTGCCGGCGTATTTCTGTAAGATTTTCGGGAAAAAAGCCGCATCTTTCCCTTTGCCGGGTCCTCCCCTAAAACCCTCTTTTGTCCCCTTGCCAAATATCCTGAACGAATATACAATAGGCCAAAATCAGGCCATTTCCGGGAGCTTTCTCATGAGACATCAACAAACACTGTTGATCGGCATGCCGAAAAACAGTACAATATCCAATATCCAATATCCAATATCCAATATCACACTACTTTAGAAAACAAGCATTTACTCTATTTTCTATCACACCGTTTTAATCCCTTTTATTCATTTTTTTACCGTCTTTTACCTATCCTTTTCCTGTCCGTTTTGGGTGCAATCTTACTCGGTTGTGCCCCGCTGTCCGACACCAAGAACCCGGACAGTAGTGACCCGGAACCGAAATCCGATATTTCCATCAGTAAGGCCCTGTATGCTCCTCATTTTATTCATTTTGAGATGACGGTCAATAAAATCATCACCACAGATTTGGAGGTGGGTTTTCTAATCAGCACCGCTGCGGCGGTGCCTCAAAACCCCGCAAGCAAGCAGGGCTACATCAGCAGAATCTTTAGCAGCAGTACTCCAAAACGGCAATTGCTTTTATTTATGCATGATGCCACTGTCTACACCGAGACCGATGTAGACAACACCTTTGAGAGTGCCGACTTCCTGCAAGCCGAGACCAACTACTATTTGCATATTTTTAACGGCAGCCTTACCACCGAACCCCAGGCATTTACGACGATGAGCTATGAGACTCTCAACGCCGCCGGGAGTCCCATTGCCGCACTGGACGGCTTGGTAAATACCCCTGTCGCCGGCATCAACGGAACGATAGAGCGCAAGGCCGATGAACCGATGATTTTCCCCGTTACTATTTTTGGCGGGGGTTATGCTACAAGTAAAACTCGGATAGGCAGCACCGATGCAATGTTCTGTGCGTATCCTCAACAAGCATGTGCCCGTAGCTTTGGCGGACTTCAAGCATATCGACATTACCAAAGTGACGTTGATTATTATACGCTGTTGATAACTCCGAACAAGCATACCGGCTCGGATACATGGACTTTGGTAGTAGGTACAACCCTAATGTATAAACTGCAAATCAACACCATTGCGGAGTAGGCCTGTAGGGAGCTCTCAGCCGCCCCGCCCTCCGGGGGGCCAACCAAGCCCCCCTTGCTAAATATCCTAAACGAATATATAATAGGCTAAAATCAGGCCATTTCGAGGAGTCTTCCCATGAAACATCAACAAATACTGTTGACCGGCACGCCGGAGAACAGTACAATATCCAATATCCAATATCCAATATCCAATATCACACTACTTTAGAAAACAAGCATTTACTCCATTTTCTATCACACCATTTTAATCCCTTTTATTCATTTCTTTACCGTATTTTACCTATCCTTTTTCTGTCTGTTTTTGGCGTAACTTTGCTTGGCTGTGTCCCGCTTTCGGAGACTAAGAACCCGGACAGTAGTGACCCAGAACCGAAATCCGATATTTCCATCAGTAAGGCCCTGTATGCGCCCCATTTTATCCATTTTGAAATGACGGTCAATAAAACCATCACCGCAGATCTGGAAGTCGGCTTTTTGGTCAGCACCGCTGCGGCGGTGCCTCAAAACCCCGCAAGCAAGCAGGGCTATATCAGCAGAACCTTTAGCAGCAGCACCCCAAAAAGGTCTCTGCTGTTGTTTATGCACGATGCCACTGCCTACACGGACACAGACGTAGAGAACACCTTTGAGAGTTCCGACTTTTTGCAAGCCGACACCAAGTACTATCTACATATTTTTAACGACGGCCTTACCACCGAACCACAGGCATTTACAACCATGAGCTATGAGACTCTCAACGCCGCCGGGAACCCCATTGCGGCACTGGATGGCTTGGTAAATACTGTTGTCGCCGGCATCAACGGAACCATAGAGCGCAAGGCCGGTGAACCGATGATCTTCCCCGCCGTCATCTTTGGCGGGAGTTATGCTACAAGTAAAACTCGGATAGGCAGCACCGATTCAATGTTCTGTGCGTATGCTACACAAATATGTGCAGCTAGTTTTGGAGGACTTAAGGGATATCCACATTATAAAAGTGACGTTAATTATTATACGCTGTTGATAACGCCGAATAAGCATACCGACTCGAACACATGGACTTTACTTACAGGTGCAGTCGAAGTCTATAAACTGCAAATCAAGACCATTGCGGAGTAGGTCTGTAGCTTAGCCCTTCAACTCTCCCCCCGTTTGCAGGGGGGCTTTTCAAATATCCTAAACGAATATATAATAGGCCAAAATCAGATCATTTTGAGGAGTTTTCCCATGAAACATCAGCAAATACTATTGACCGGCACGCCGGTAAACAGTACAATATCCAATATCCAATATCCAATATCCAATATCACACTACTTTAGAAAACAAGTATTTACTCCATTTTCTATCACACCGTTTTAATCCGCTTTATTTCTTTCTTTACCGTTTTTTAACTCTCCTTTTTTTGTCCGTTCTCAGTGTAATCTTACTTGGCTGTGCCCCACTTACGGATACCAAGAACCCGGACAGTAGTGACCCGGAACCGAAATCCGATATTTCCATCAGTAAGGCCCTGTATGCTCCCCATTTTATCCATTTTGAAATGACGGTCAATAAAACCATCACCGCAGATCTGGAGGTGGGTTTTCTAATCAGCACCGCTGCGGCGGTGCCTCAAAACCCCGCAAGCAAGCAGGGCTACATTAGCAGAACCTTTAGCAGCAGCACTCCAAAAAGGTCTCTGCTGTTGTTTATGCACGATGCCACTGCCTACACGGACACAGACGTAGAGAACACCTTTGAGAGTTCCGACTTTTTGCAAGCCGACACCAAGTACTACCTGCACATCTTTAACGGCAGTCTTACCACCGAATCTCAGGCATTCACAACCATGAGCTATGAGACCCTCAACGCTGCCGGCAGTCCCATTGCGGCACTGGACGGCTTGGTAAATACTGCTGTCGCCGGCATCAACGGAACCATAGAGCGCAAGGCCGATGAACCGGCCATCTTCCCCGCTGCCATTTTTGGCGGGGGTTATACTTCAAGTAAAATTCGACAAAGAGGCACTGATCTAATGGTATGTGCATACAGTACAGAGATATGTCTGCCTAACCTTTTGGGTATTAAAGACTACGGGCACTACCAAAGTGACGTTGATTATTATATCATGCTAATAGCCCCTAATGCCCACACTCAATCGGCTACATGGACTTTGCTGGCAGAGAGTACTGCAATCTATACGCTTCAAATCAACACTATTGCGGAGTAGGTCTATAGTGTCCCTTCTAACGCCCCCCTTTGGGGGCCGGAGGGCCCCCTTGCCAAATATCCAGAACGAATATATAATAAGCCAAAATTAGACCATTTCGAGGAGCCTTTCCATGAAACATCAGCAAACACTATTGACCGGCACGCCGGCAAACAGTACAATATCCAATATCCAATATCCAATATCCAATATCCTGCTACTTTAAAAAGTAAGCATTTATTTCTATTTCTATCACACCGTTTTAAGCCTCTTTATTCATTTCTTTACCGTCTTTTACGACTACTTTTTCTGTCTGTTCTCAGTGTAACTTTGCTTGGCTGTGCCCCGCTGTCCGACACTGATACCCCTCCCTCCACTCCCAACCCCGAGATTTCCTTTTCCGTCACCGCCGTAGCTTCCTCTGTGCAATTGGAGGTGAATAGTATTCCGGCCATCAAGGATGTGGGGGCCGTTATTCGTCCGGCTACCGAAGCTGTTCCGACCCAAACCGGGGCCCAAGCCGGCAATGGCTATGTCAAACTGAGTATAGATGCGGACAGTACACGTAAATTCAGTATCAGCCAACACTATGACAGTGATTTTGAGGACGGTGGCTTTACTCTCGCCGATGTACTGGCCCCCAATACGAATTACAAACTGTATCTGTTTACGCCCTCAACTATTGATCTGGGGCAAACCAAAATTAAAGGCGGGGAAATTCAGGGAGACAGGATTGAAATTCCCTTTACTACAGCAAGTCTGCCCGCTGCGGGGGATGCGGTATGGAGCGGAGCGTTAGGAACTACAGCAGATGTTATCAATCTAAAAGAATACCATTTTATGCAGGCACAAACGGGCGTAATTGTCACTTACTTTCAGATAGCCAAGCCGACTTTTATCCAGGAAGTTTCCAGTCGAGATTCCGAAGATACTACTACCTACGCAACTAGGGGTAGCTATACTCCTTCCGGTGGGGCATTCCCCCGTACCAATATCTACTATAATTACGGAGGAATTACGGGATATACATTTGATTATGTCTATTTTATTGTTTCAGAGAAACTGCCTATTCTAAAAATAGGGTTCCAATCTACCCATACTGATGGGAAGGGAAACTCAATTCATTTTCTGATTCCTGTATCCCGCTATTAGTAGAGTTTTATTGAGGGGTATAATCTTCCAATAAGGAAATTGCGAAAGTTCAAGGTCTTGGTATTGTTTGGAATGGTGACAGGAAAGCCCATTCTATTTATTTTACTGCAAATAAATAGAATGGTTTAAAACGAACCTAAAATAAACCTAAAAAATCCGTACCTTATCAGAGAGCAATTCGACATGATTCCCCTCCTGGCCCAGCAGGTAAATGCCGGCCTCAGTGGCCTTCGCAACCAGCTTTTCATAATAGCGGTCCCGGATCGTTGTCGCCAAACCCAGGTATATATTGTGCTTCGCATGATCCGGGTGGCTGTTGCGAAAAGTATCCACTTTTTTCAACAAATTCTTGATATCAGAAGACTTAGCCTTGTATTTGACCTCAATAATCGCAACCGAATTATGGTTAAAAAGCAGGATATCGTACTCGGTGTTACCCTCGTCGTCCCAAACGTTGCGCACGACCCTGTTGTAGAGAGTCCCGCCAAGCACGGGGTTTGCCTTCAGACTGCTCCAAAACAGCTCCTCGGCAAAATCACCCGTGTTAATGCCAATATGGCCCAATTGTTTGGCAACATCGTCAACCCTTCTTCCCATTTCCCGAATCTGTAAGCCCGTCTCGGCTTGAAATTCCCGGATCTGTAAGCTTGTCTCTGCCTGAAATTCGCGAAGTTTCTGAGACTCCAAATCGGCCTTGGCCTGAGATTTAGCCTGAGACTCCCGAAGTTCTGCCATGCCCTGAAACATGCCCTGCATCATTTTGTCAAACTGGGTATTATCCATAACGCTTCTCATTATAGTCCGTTTTTGTTTTTGGGGCCAGACCATGCAAAAAATGGGGAAAGAACAGAGTCCCTCCAACCTTTTTTTTTACACGTCTGCCTGAACAAATATATAATAGGCCAAAATTTTACAATTTTGGAAGAATTTCCTTATAAAATATCAAAATAGACTGCTAACGGCTAACCGGAAATTTGTGTACATGGATTGATGTACCTAAAAAATAAGAAAAATGTGCGGAAAAAGTTCGGTTAGAAACACAGAGAGAAGTGGTTGGTGAACTTAAGTTTGAAAACTTTTACGAGAAACCGGTTCGTCTCTTGCCAACAAGTTCAGAGAAAAACAGAGCGGAGGCCGAGATGATCTGTAAATTACTAAAAAGTGGAACCGATCGCTATACGATTATGAGTGCTCCGGAAGGATCTTTCACGCGTTATAGTAGTCCCCAACTACTCCCCCACTGTTCAGAGAACCACGAAACACACGAAACACACGAAACACACGAAGAATCTAATAGAGGCAACTAATCTCCCTGACCCCTCTCAGGGGGATTAGTTGCCTCCTTTGGAGGGGTAGGGGGTGGTCTGTGCCCCCCTTGCCAAATTCCCTAAACGAATATATAATATTCTAAAATTACACCATTTCGGAGGCACTTCCCCATGAAATATCAAAAAACACTATTGACTGACATGCCGACAAACAGTACAATATCCAATATCCAATATCCAATATCCAATATCACACTACTTTAGAAAATAAGCCTTTATTCCATTTTTTATCACATCGTTTTAATCCTCTTTATTCATTTTTTTATCGTCTTTTACCTATCCTTTTTCTGTCTGTTTTTGGTGTAATCTTACTTGGTTGTGCCCCGCTGTCGGAGACCAAGAACCTGGGCAGTAGTGATCCACCGAGTCCCACAAAATCTATTACGGTCAATTATGCGGGCCTCCACTACGTCCATTTCACGGCTGCTGACCCCAATTTGTCCGCAGACAAAACGGTCGGTTTCCTGATAACGCCGGCAGCCGGCAGTCCCTCTAAGGCCGAAGCGGAGGCAAAGAAAGGCTACATTACCAGGAAATTTACAGCAGCCAAAAAATCCAGAAATGTCTTTATGTTCCTGCACGAAGGCACCGCTTACAGTCTTGCCACCGGCAGTACAGACATCCCGTTTACTGCGGGTGCCACAGTCAGCGATACCAATTTTGAGACAAGCGACATACTACAGGAAAACACGATCTACAAAATACGTATGTATGACGGAGAAGAGATACTGGAAAAGTCCTTTACCACCAAATCTTTTGCCGCCGGAGATGCTGGCTCAGATGGTGCTATTACTTATATGGGAGGCTTGGTGGCATTTGCAAGAGCGGATGTTTCCCTGACAATAGAACGAAAAATCGAAGAGATTATGCTTATCCCATACACAGACGATACCTTTGCAGGAGGTAATATTAACTACGTAGAGAATAGTTCTCTGCGAGGAGGTTGCACTCCAAGTTGTGGGACGGGCGTATCGGGGGCGTATGTGTATGGCCTAAGGAGAGAAACCAATAAACTGGCTTCTGTTGTATATATACTTTCTTCCCAAAGAAATATAATTTCGGTTCATTGGGTTGGAAAGGAGGGGGCAAGACCTAGTCTTGCCTACAATATAGAAATTATAAGCGAATAGGGGTGGTGCCTAACGGGCCCCTATTCGTACAAGCTCGGGGGAGGAGTATTTTTACATATCCCCCCGATAGTGTTGTTGTTGGGTAATATCAGGTTGGCTTTACAAATAAGGCACACTCAATTAATTTTCTATTTTAAGTTCTTCAATCAGACTGCGTAAAGCTTTCCACAAAGTGGGCTCTCGAAAGCAAAGTGTACCACCGCTTCTCTTTTCTTGAGATACCATTCTGTTAATATCTCCCACACATACCCAAGCTTCTTGGTCATTACTTGCTTTATTTGCAACAGCCCATTTTGAATGGTCTTTTGTATATTTCCATTGATATTCACTGTAACCAATTTTAGATAAATCAACCTGAATGATATCTTCTACTTCTTCTGAAATTCCCGACATCTTTGATACGGGGGCTTTACCTCTGCGCCATGACTCAACATCCAGATCTACTTTTAATGCCGGACTTACAAGATCTATCCAAAAATCTTTTTTCCAATGTCTGTTTTTAGCAATTAATTGAAAGTCTTTCCCCAATTTTGATTTCAGTTTTATTATGGAAGGGTTGGGCGATTCTTGAATATGGCTTTGATTAAAAAGCTTTGCCAGAGGTTCATCCTCAGAAATATTATCCGGAAGGTACGAATTGCCGGGAAATACCCCCGGGTTTTGTTGGTGTAACATTTGATTCGCTATTTCATTGGCTAAATCGTAACTTTCAAGAGAGATAGCTATAAGAGTCTGTCCAAAAATTTTAGCTGATTCCGGGAGGGTTAATTCTCCTTGCCAGGGAAATCTTGGCACAGAATGAGACAACAACATAGCACTATTATCTTTTTTATTAAATACCAAAATTCCTTTACAATGCCCTTTTGTGCCATCATCTAGTTTATAATCTAATTTTTCATCGTTATATGTGATGAATCCTTGGTCTTTATTCTGACTCTTATAAATAGAATTTAGGGTACTGTATAATGCTCCATTCTCTGTATCTAATGTATGTTCTGATATTTTGATATTTTGATAGGATTCATCAAAATACAGATATTGATAACCCATTTTCTTCTTGGGGTCTGCCAATTCGGGAAGTTTGTAGATAAACCACCAATCGACATCCTGGTTCAGCTCATTTTTGGGATTCATTATTATTACCCTTTTCTAACACGGCTAATGTGATTATTACCTTTACTAAAGTTAGGAGTCCGGACAAGTCTAGAATGGGTTCTTCCACAGAATTTTTAGCAGAGTCCGATACAAATCCTCCTCTCTGTGGCTCCACCTAAAATCTACACTCCTTTAAATATAGATGGCCGGAACAGGGCAGTCAAGCACGGAGCTTGTCTACAACGCAGAAATCATACGCGAATAGGAGCTGGGCATTTTTGCATAGGCTCGGCGGGGCCCCTTGCTTGAGAAAACACCAATCAGGACCTTACAGTTTGGTTTGAACAAATAAGCTGAGTTTATAATTTTTTGATTGATATATTGAAATTATTTTGTATTTATTATATAATACTAAAAATCTAGTCTAAAGGAAATAAATAAAATAATGGCAATTTTAGATTTTATACAAAATAACTATCATTGGATTTTTGGAGGGATTGGTGTTCCGGTATTGGTGTTTTTATCAAGACCATTAGTGAGATTCTTGCGGAACAGGAATACATCCAAAGACATACAGAATATAGACACACAGAATATAGACATACGGGATAAAGACACACCAAATGATAATAGCTCTTCTACTATCAAAGCCGCAGAATATTTTACAGCTCGCAACGATGAGTTTGCTAGATTTACGATAAATACTAGATTTCGAGAGGTTTATAGCCATAATTGTTTGGGAAAGTACCTTGGAGAGACAATAGTCGAAAAGCTCGATTTCTGTGCTATTACACCAAACAATGTATGGAGGGATGATGAAAATTATCGAGAATTGGAATCATTATTTACTGCTGCTATGAAGGACTATATTGGTATAACTTTGACTGAGTTTTATCAGGATGCTCCATTCATACTTGTAGAGCATTACTTCTACTATAAAATATTGCTCGACCGAAAGAAAAAGAAGAAGTTCGATGATCCTTATAAAGATACCAAGATCAGGAGTCTGTCGACTACTCAAGAAGAAGTTCTTAAACTTCTGAATGAATATCAAACCATAACAAAAAATGGCAAGAATGCACTTAACAAAGATCAAATACTAAAGCAATTTGTCCAGTTCTCCTTATTCGGAAACACTACAGATCTTAGTCAAAACGCCTCTCAAAGGGCGGCACTGATTGAACCTGTAATATTAAAGGATCAGTTTGATTTGTTTGTAGATTATATTTCAAATATAAGAGTCAAAATCAAAAAAATAGATATACTGATTGATAACACTGGTATCGAACTCTTAGCTGATTTGGTACTTTCATTAGTATTGCTTGAGTTGGAATATGTCGAAAAGGTACACTTTCACGTAAATATATTGCCTGTATTCGTTTCAGATACCATACAGAGTGAATACGGTGATGACTTTAAGATATTAATTGACTATTTGGAAAAATTAGAATTAGACACTGAAATTCCTTCTAAATACAAGTCCTTTTTGGATGACAAAAAAATCGAGATAAAGCCAAATCTTTTCTGGAATATGCATTTAGATTTCAAGGAGCATAACCTTCTATTTAATAGAATAATTGGCCAGTCTGACCTCATTATCGTAAAGGGTGATTTGAATTTCCGCAGACTGATCCAAGATAAAACTTGGAAAAATGATGAAAGCTTTGGAGAACTTGTGTCATATCTCAAAGTGCCGTGTTTAGTACTCAGAACAATCAAGTCGTCAACAATAGTTGGTCTTGATGCAGCTATGATGAAACAAATCAATGAAAGTGACTCAATTAATAAGACCAATGGCAAGTATGCCACAATCTTCTTCAATCAAGTCTAGAATGGGTTCTTCCACAGAATTTTTAGCAGAGTCCGATACAAATCCTCCTCTCTGTGGTTCCACCTAAGATCTACACTCCTTTAAATATAGATGGCCGGAACAGAGCAGTCAAGCACAGAGCTTGTCTATAACGCAGAAATCATACGCAAATAGGAGCTGGGCATTTTTGCATAGGCTCGGCGGGGCCCCTTGCGAAATTTCCTAAACGAATATATAATAGGCCAAAATTAGACAAGGCCAAAATTACACAATCTCGGAGGCATTTCCCTATGAAACATAGACAAAGACTATTGACCGGCCTGCCGGTAAACAGTACAATATCCAATATCCAATATCCAATATCCAATATCACACTACTTTAGAAAACAAGCCTTTACTCCACTTTCTGTCACACCGTTTTAATCCTCTTTATTCATTTCTTTACCGTCTTTTACCTATCCTTTTTCTGTCTGTTTTTGGTGTAATCTTACTTGGTTGTGCCCCGCTGTCGGACACCAAGAACCCGGACAGTAGTGACCCACCGAGTCCCACCAAATCCATTACGGTCAATTATGCGGGCCTCCACTACGTCCACTTCACGGCTGCTGACCCCAATTTGTCCGCAGACAAAACGGTCGGTTTCCTGATAACGTCGGCAGCCGGGAGCCCCTCTAAGGCCGAGGCGGAGACCAAGAAAGGCTACATTACCAGAAGATTTACAGAAGCCCAAAAGACGCGGAATATCTTCATGTTCCTGCACGAAAGCACGGCTTACAGCCTTGCCACCGGCAGTACAGACATTCCGTTTGTTGCCGGTGCCACCGCCAGCGATACCAATTTTGAGACAAGCGACATCTTACAGGAAAACACGACCTACAAAATACGCATGTACGATGGAGAGGAAATATTGGAGAAGTCCTTTACCACCAAATCTTTTTCCGCAGGGGATACCGGTTCAACAGGCCTTATTGCCTATATGGGAGGCTTGGTGGCATTTGCAAGAGCGGATGTTTCCCTGACAATAGAACGGAAAACCGAAGAGATTATGCTGATCCCTTACGCAGACGATACTTATCGAGGAAATGATATTTTTTACTTAAAGAATGATTCTTCGGTAAGAGGGAGTTGCACTTCAAATTGTGGGACGGGCGTATCGGGAGCGTATGTATACGGCCTGAGAAGAGAAGCCAATAAACTTGCTTCTATCATATTAATATTTCCTCCTCAAAAAAATATAGTTCCGGATAATTGGTTTGCAAGAGAGGGTACAAATGCTAATAGTTTCTATAATGTAGAAATTATCAGCGAGTAGGGGGGCCGTATTTTTGCATAGATCTTTGAGTGGTGCCCCCCTTGCGAAATTTCCTAAACGAATATATAATAGGCCAAAATTAGACAATTTCGGAGGCATTTTCCTATGAAATATAGACAAAGACTATTGACTGAAATGCCGGAAAACAGTACAATATCCAATATCCAATATCCAATATCCAATATCACACTACTTTAGAAAACAAGTCTTTACTCCACTTTCTATCACACCGTTTTAATCCTCTTTATTCATTTCTTTACCATCTTTTACCTATCCTTTTTCTGTCCGTTTTTGGCGTAATCTTACTTGGTTGTGCCCCGCTGTCGGACACCAAGAACCCGGACAGTAGTGATCCACCGAGTCCCACCAAATCCATTACGGTCAATTATGCGGGCCTCCACTACGTCCACTTCAAGGCTGCTGAGCCCAATTTGTCCGCAGACAAAACGGTCGGTTTCCTGATAACGCCGGCAGGCAGCAGTCTTTCTAAGGCTGAAGCGGAGACCAAGAAAGGCTACATTACCAGAAAATTTACGGCCGCCAAAAAATCCAGAAATGTCTTTATGTTCCTGCACGAAGGCACGGCTTACAGCCTTGCCACCGGCAGCACAGACATTCCGTTTGTTGCCGGTGCTACAGCCAGCGATGCGAGTTTTGAGACAAGCGACATCTTACAGGAAAACACGACCTACAAAATACGCATGTACGATGGAGAGGAAATATTGGAGAAGTCCTTTACCACTAAATCTTTTTCCGCAGGGGATACCGGTTCAACAGGTATTATTGCCTATATGGGAGGCTTGGTGGCATTTGCAAGAGCGGATGTTTCCCTGACAATAGAACGGAAAACCGAAGAGATTGTGCTGATCCCTTATGCAGATGATACTTATCGAGGAAATGATATCTTTTATCTACTGAATTCTTTGGTAAAAGGAAGTTGCGCTCCGGATTGTGGGACAGGCGTATCGGGGGCGTATCTGTATGGCCTAAGGAAAGAAACCAATAAACTGGCTTCTACCGTACTTATACTTTCTCCTCAAAGAAGTATAGCTCCGGGTAATTGGTTTGCAAAAGAGGCTATAAATGCTAATAGCTTCTATAATGTAGAAATCATAAGCGAGTAGGGGGCCGTATTTTTACATACACCTTTGATTGGTGCTCCCTTGTCAGATATCCTAAATGAATATACAATAGAAAAAATCCAAAATATCTCGGAGGAATTTCTTTATGAAATATCAGAATGCACTGTTGACCGGCAATTTCCAAAATAGTATAATATCCAATATCCAATATCCAATATCCAATATCCAATATCCATACCAAGCCTAGAAAATATATACAGCTATTTTACCTTTTTTTACTGCCCAATAAATCGACACTTTCCAAAGCCTTTTCGGTTTTTTCATTTTTCTGCTTGTTTTCCATTCTTCTCATTCATCTGGTTCTGTCCGGCTGCGCCCCGATGACGGACGTGGACGAAGGCACTGAAACCAAATTTGGAGTCAGTGCCTCGACAACATTTGTGAGTGCCACACAGGCACTGGTATCTTTGACCCCAAGCAAAAGCGGCGCAGCGGCCTTTCTCGCCGTTGCGGATACGGAAATCATCCCTTCGGTCACCGCAGCCGAAACTCTTTTGGCCTATCGGAAAATAGACTTTTCCGATACTTCGGCGCAGATCATCCAGTTTGCCCTGAGCATCAGTGCCACACAAGATGCGACCAGCGGAGAGGTTTCGGGTGATGCTCTCGCAGTATTACAACCGAGTACGGCCTACAAGATTGTGATGTACAGCAGTGGTAACAGCACAACATTGCTCCGTTTTACGACTCTTGGCCACCTGGCGGAAGGGTATGCGTTTGGTTTTCCCGGTACAAATAGTACAAACTATACGTTTGATATATCGGCGCGTAATTTCCGAACCGAGACAGACGGAAAGTTTCAGGTGCCCTTTGTGCTTTCGTGGGTGGTGAATGCCGGTGCATTTGTTTCGCTTCTTGATACCGGTACAAATACAGAGCGGGCTATCGGAACTGCAGCTTCGGCAAGGAATACCATTGTTTCTGAGTATGCCGGTTTGGCAAATGCTTTTGGAAGTTCAGTTCGGGGGGTCGTATTTCTACATACACCGCACAGTGATGCCGTTGGGCGATATAGTATGACCTTTACAAATGATGCAGGGAAGTTTCTGGTTATTAGTTTATAATTTCCAGCGATTACGCATAACTAAAGCGTTGTAAAGTAAAAGCCTCTCCAAAGAGAGGCTTTTACTTTACAACGCTTGGTCCCGGATCGGTTGATTTTCTTCTATACGGAAAAGGCTCAAAAACGCAGATAGTACGTTTTTTTGTGCAGGTAGTGGTCTAAACCGTATAGCCCGTCTTCCCCGGCCAACCCGCTTTTTTTCAAGCCGGTATGATAGCCGTGAGGTTGTTCCCCGATACCACGATTGACATAGATCTCTCCGCATTCCAAATCCTGAACGGTTTCCATGATCCGGGAGACATCCTTGGTCCAGAGATAGGCCGCCAATCCGTATTCGGACCGGTTGGCCAGAGAAATGGCCTCCCGGAAGCCGGAAACTTTCATTATGGGAACCACGGGGCCAAAAATCTCTTCCTTCATAATGGCCATGTCCGGCTGAACTTGGCTCAGGATGGTTGGAAAACTCCAATACCCTTTGGAAAAGTCGGCATCCGGCGCGGGTTCGTAGCGGTACTCAATGGAAGCCCCCGCATCGGTTGCATTTTGGACCAGTGCTTCAATCCTTTGGACATCCCGTTGCAGTACTTTGGGGCCAATGTCTGCATCGGAAAAGGGCCCGCCCACTGTCAACTTCTTTGTTTTGGCGATGAATTTCTCCATAAAACTATCGTAGATCGCTTCGTGGAGGAACGTTCTTTCGTTGCAGGTGCAGACCTGACCACCGTTGTAGAAGCGTGTGACCACGGCCGCCTCTGCCGCCGCATCAATGTCTGCGTCATCGAGGACGATGTAGGGGGCTTTGCCCCCGAGTTCCAAGATCAATTCTGTCACATTGTTTGCCGAGCTTTGGATGATTTTTTGCCCGGCAGCGGTACTGCCGGTATGGGAAACCAGACGCGTGAGAGGGTTTTGGATCAGGGCAGGGCAAATTTGCTCCGGTCGGCCCGTAACCACGTTAAAGACGCCTTCTGGCAACCCGGCTTCCAAAGCCAGCTTGGCAAATTCACACACCGCGAGAGGCACTTCCGTTGGGGCGTGGATGACCATGCTGTTGCCCGCTGCGAGGGCCGGGCCCAGCTTGCGGGCGGCCAGCGCAATGGGAAAGTTCCAGGCAATCAGGCCAACGGTGACACCATAGGGAACTTTCTGGATCCAGACTTGTTCCCGGGGGTTGGAAGAAAACAGGATGTCGCCGCGAATACTCAGGATGCTCCGGGCAGCCTGTCGCAAATACATTGCGGCACCGTCGATTTCCTCCAGACCCTCGCGGAAGATTTTGCCGTGTTCGGTGCACAAAAGCCTGGCAAAGCGTTCCCGCTGCTCGGAAAGCTTGTCTGCGAAGGAGAAAAGCAGATCGGCTCGCGATGGTGCCGGCAGGCGGCTCCAAGGGCCGGAGGCCCTGTACGCAGAATCTATCGCCTTGTCGGCATCCGCTTCCGCCCCATTGGGAACCGTGCCGATCTGTTCTTCGGTGGCGGGGTTGAAAACCGGTATCACCTCACCCGATACGGCCGGACATTCCTTGCCGTGAATTAGCATCTTTGCATCCATCGTTTTCTCCGTTCTCCTTCCGTTCTTTCCGGCTTTTCCTCCGGTGTCCTTGGAACAGTTCCCTGTGGTAAATAAAAGACAGGACAAGCTAGCTGGGCCAGTTGCCCCCATCGACATTGTAGCACTGCTGAGTGATGTAATCCGAATCTCCGGAGGCCAGAAAGACAGCCATACCGGTGAGGTCCTCGGGCTGTTCCATACGTCCTAAGGGGATGGCCTCGGAGAATTTCTTCTTGGGTTCTCCTACTTTCCAACCGTGGATCTTGGCAAATTGCCTGTCCACTTCATCCCAGAAAGGCGTATCGACCATACCCGGAGCAATGGCATTGACATTGATTTTGTGCTCTGCCAGTGCCAGTGCCATTGATTGGTTCATGCTGATCACGGCGGCCTTACTGGCGCAATACGCCAACACTAAGGACTCGCCCCGTCGTCCGGCCTGCGATGCCAAATTGATAATCTTGCCCCCGTGTCCCTGCGCGATCATCTGCTTTGCCACTACTTGGCTGCACCACAGAAGTCCCTTACAGTTGACGTTGAACATCATGTCCCAGTCCTGCTCGGTGGTTTCAAAAAATGGGATGATCTTTCCGACACCCGCATTGTTGACCAGTATGTCGACCTTGCCGAAATGTTTGACGGCCTTTTCTGACAGGGCCTCTACTTCGGACATGTCACAGATGTCCAGAGTGAGAGGCAGTGCTTTGGCTCCGAGATTTTCAATCTCTCCGGCCACCTTTTGCACATTTTTCTCATTGAGGTCGGCAATGACAACACAGGCACCTTCTTTGGCGTAACGCAGAGAAATTGCCCGGCCAATGCCCGAACCGCCACCGGTGACAATGGCTACTTTTTGTTCCAGTTTTCCCATAAACAGCTCCTTATTTAGTCTTAACATTGTTTGCTTTTTGGGTTTTGCGCTTTTGCTTCCACTCCTGATAGCTCTCTTCTCCGTCTCCGGCAAAGAAACTGCCAAAGACCTTGTCCCACGGAGCCGTCGGCGTGCCGTAATTACATGCGACAAAGCGATGATGTAGAAAATGAAAGTAGTCCCCGCCAACGAGAGTGCCGCGAAACAGCGGTGTATTAAAGCCAATATGACCAACTGCCGGGGCGAGGGCATTGGCCAACAGGATAAAAAAGAAATGGACGGGATGAGACGGAACCACGAGAAACAGCAGGACACTGCTAAAGTACAACAGGTGTTCCACAGGATGCATACTCATGCCGGACCAAGGTCCGGGATTCGGATTGTGGTGGTGTATCTGATGTACGGACCTCAGCAAGGGCCTCCAGTGCAGCAGACGATGTATCCAATAGAAATGAGTGTCACGGTAAAAAGGGAGTATCAGAAACAAGGAGAGGAACCAAACCGGATGCTGTTCAAACGAAAGCCGGGGGATAAATCCCTGATTCCACAGCCAGTAATAGCCTGTTTCGTAGGTACTCCAGACAATCCCGCCCGAAACGCAGGACCAAAAGATATTGTCTTTGACCTGGTCGCTGAACAAAAATTTTCTCTTCCCCGTTTCCGGCCAACGGGCATTAAATTTGTCCTCCGCACCGGCCGCCTTCTTTATGTACAACAGATAATGCAGAAAACCGTAGATAATCCACATCAGGATTAAGTTCTTGCCGTAGACATAGGCGAAGGACCGTAGACTAAAGGGTTGCTCCAGGATGTCCTGCGGCACCAAATAATGCCAAGCGAGCAAGGCCAAAGCACCATAGAACAGATGCCAAGGCCAAAGGTAGCCTCCCCAGCCGAAGATATACGTAAACAAATCCCGCAATTTGCTCTTCCGGTAAAAGAAGGGCGAAATTCCGGCTCCGCCGGTCGGATACCAATATCCCTTCTCGTCCCGGTACCCGGTACCTCCTGTTTTTTGTGCCGCTTCCATCAGAAGCCTCCTATTTCTTTCAGGTTCGGACCACGCTGTCCTTGCCAATGTAACATGTTAATTAGACGACTCCGTTTTTCCCGAAGTGTCCGAAGTGCCCGGAGCGTCCAAAGTGTCCGAAATGTAACGCGCGCGCAACCTCTCCATGGCCCAGATTGCCAGCTCCCAATGGTCCGATATCTGACTCCTGTTCGGATAGCAGGGGGCGTAAGGGGCCGGGCCATACTCCGGGTTGATCGTAAAAAAGGAACGGTCTTCTTCCCGTGCTCTGGCCACAATTCTGTCCCACCACTGTTCAAAGTGGGCACACCATTCCGGCCCTTCGCCCCGGCGGGGGTCGGCCACTTGGGGAGCTTGGTCGGTTCCCACTCGGGCATGGATGTGATCAGAGCGGGAGATGGCCAGATCCATCACCCGGGCTTTGACCGGATCGGGGACCATACTCGGCAGACCGAACGGCTCGCTGATTTGGCCGATGGAATGAACCATGTCCGTTTCTCCGACACAGGTGAAATGGCTGAAGTCCGCACAGAGACGCAAATCAGGCAGCGCATTTAGCAGGCGTTCGGTCTCCCAAGGGGAGTAGAGGCTATGCTGTCGATGGGTCTCAAAGACCACGGGAACGTCACCTTCTCCCTTGGCGATTGCCATACATTCGCGGAGGAACGCCAAATTTTCTTCAAAACTGTAGGAGTCGCAGCCGCCGTGACAATTGATAAACAAAGGCTCTGCCTCCAATATGCGCGGCAGGAAACTGCGAAAGGTCTTCGCATCGGGGGCGATCAGCCCGCCGATAAATTTCAGGCCCAAGTCCTTACAACGCATACGGAAAGTCTGTGGTTCCATCGTGAGGAAAAAAGATTCGATTCCATCGAAGCCCGCATGCGCGATTTGCTCAAGTCTCTGTTCCAATGATCCTTGAAATTCCAGGCCCCAATCGGCTTTGAAAAAAAGAATGTCCATCAGGAGATTTCCTTTTTGGCAGGAGAAGAAGTAGATATATCTGCAAGGATTTGAACCCTGTCAAAGTTGGGGTGCTGATACTTATGGACAATCTGACCGCCGTACATGGTCAGTATGCGGTCTGCGAGCATGAGTACCTCATCTATCTCGTAAGACAGAATCAGAATGCTGACCCCCTTTGCCGCAAGTGTTTCAATAATGCGATAGATGTCGGCTTTGGCGTGGACATCGATACCGCGCGTAGGTTCAAGGAGTATCAGCAGGCGCAGACTTTCGTCTCGCCAGCGGGAAAAACAGACTTTCTGTTTGTTGCCTCCGGAAAGGAAGCGGATTTCCTGCGCGGGGCCGGTAACCTTGGTGGATGTCTGACTGATGGCACTGTCCACGAGGGGGTCGACCTTGTTTTTGTCGATTAAGCCGAACTTCGCGTTCTTTTCCAGAAAGGGGAGGGCAATGTTGTCATATACCGAAAGAGCGGCAAATATGCCGTTCTTGTCCCGGTTCTCCGTGACAAAGCCCATGCCCAATTTGACCGCGAGAAAAGGATCATACTTTGCTCCCGGGGGTTTTCCCCGGTAGGAGATCGTCCCGGAATAGTCCGAATCGAGGCCGAAGATCGCCTTGGCCAGTTCGGCTGCTCCGCAGCCGCGCAAACCCGTGAGTATGGTCACTTCTCCGGCGGACAACGTAAATGAAATATCTTGATATGTATCGGTTTTGCTTAGTTTTTCTACGGAGAGCAGAGTCTCTCCCTCCGCCGTCTTATGCGGCTTGACAAAGTTGTCCAGTTCCTTGCCCGTCATGGCCTGAACTACGGTGTCTTCCGAAATCGCCTTGGTCTCTTCACAAAGGATTACCCGGCCGTCCCGCATCACCGTCACCCGCTCCGCAATCCCAAAAATTTCGGGCATGTGATGGGAGATATAAATGATGGAAATCCCCTTCATTTTCATTTGTTCAATAAACCGAAACAACTGCTGTTTATCTTTCTCCGAAAGAGCCGATGTCGGTTCATCCATGACAATCAGCCAACTGTTAAAGATAATGGCCCGAATAATTTCGACAATTTGCTTCTCGCCGGAATTTAACAGCCGCAGGGGTTTTCGTGCGTCAATCTGCACGCCAAAGTGTTCCAGCTCCTTCTCTACCCTGCGAAACATTTCGCGCTTGTTGAGGAAAATGGAGTTGCCATAGCGCAATTCTTTTCCAAAAAAGATATTGCCTGCAACACTCAATTCGTTGATCAGGGAATATTCCTGGTGAATCATACTGATTCCCAGGGCACCGGCACTGGCCGGAGAGTGAATGGATACCTCCCTGTCGTTAAAACAGATGCTACCCTCGTCCGCAGTCCGGACACCGCCAAGTATCTTCATCAATGTCGACTTTCCGGCCCCGTTCAGGCCCACCAAAGCGTGGACCTCTCCGGAGATACAGGAAAAGTTGACATCATTTAAAACGCGGGTGCCGGAGAAACTCTTGCCGATTCCCCGCATCTCGATGCGATTTTCTGTACTCATATTCGGCCTACTCCTTTTTGCGCAGTCGGTCTAAAATGACGACGACAAGCAAAATACAGCCTTTGACCAGGCTTTGCAGATAGGGGTTTGTTTCGCTTAAAACCAAGCCATTGATGATGATGCCGTAGAGTAGTACGCCGAGTATGGTTCCTCCGAGCCTTCCCCTGCCGCCAAACAGGCTGGTGCCACCCAGTATCACCGCCGTAATGACATCAAATTCCAGGTAGAGTCCGGCCCAAGGCTGGCCTGAAGAGATCCGTCCTACGGTGATGATGGCACCCAGACCGACAAGGAAGCCGGTGAGTACATACACCCGGATTAATGTCCGATCCGGTCGTCTGCCCAGGACGAATGCCGTAGCAAAGTTACTGCCTGTCGAGTAGACATCCCTGCCGAATATCATGCGATAGAGCAGGATGCAAAGGAGCCCGAAGACCAGAGCCGCGAACGGTATCACCATCGGGAGATTGCCCCATACCGAGCTGCCAAGCCACAGAAAGACCGGATTGGAAACATCGATGGAACTGGCTTGGTAGATCACCAAGGCCAGCCCCCGCGCTAAAGACATCGTAGCGAGAGTGACCATGAAGGGACTCAGCCTGAGCCTGCCAATAAAAAGGCCGTTGACAAAGCCGATGCCCATTCCGGCCAGCAATGTTGCCGCAAAGCCCAAGGCAGAACTTCCCGTGGCTTCCAAAACCAGTACTCCCACTCCCCCGGCAAAGGCCAGGTTTGAACCGACGGACAGGTCAATGCCGCCGGTGAGCATGATGAATGTCATGCCCATTGATACCAGCAGCAGTACGGCGACAGAACGCAGCAAGATGCCGATATTGTTCAATGAGTAAAAATTGGGGTTTATGAGACTGAAACCAAACGAAGCAAGCAAAATCAGGCTCGCCAAAAAAAGGTAGTGAAATGCAGCACCGTTAAAATTAAATTTTTGGGTGAGCCGTTGTGCTGTTGCTGCGCCGGTCATGCTGTTCTCCACGATGTATTCTGCCCGAGTATCCGGATCCGGTTATTTGATCGAATCAGTACCAAATTCCAGGTAGCCGTTTTGGGCCACTTCCAATGCTTTCACCACATCAAAAACGGGAATGTCTGAGGGGAAGCCATTTTCCAGGGCGATTTGATAGTTTTCTCTCGTTAAAACCAGTGGTGTGTGAAAATTATAGGTTTTTTCGAGCGTTTCTCCCCTGTTTATGCGGTAGGCCATTTGTACGAAGTTCCAACCTTCTCTTGTGCCGCTGAGCAGAATGTCTGCTTTCACTTTGGCATCGGGGCCCTTCATTTGTTCCAAAATGGGCAAGTCTCCGTCGTAACCCCAGAAGGTTACATTTTCGATACCGTTGTTTTGGGCAATGGCGAGGGAGGGATACAGGTACGCATCGGTCACTCCCGAAATAGCACTCAAGTCGGGAAACTGAGTGAACCAGTTCTCCGCGATGGTTTGGGCCTTAACGGTGTCCCAATCCGCAGGCTGCTCTGATACCACCTGAATATTGTCCCATTGGGCTAACCCTTTTAGAATCCCTTCGCGCCGGGCCTCTCCGGAAGGATTGCCCGCTTGTCCCAGCATGATGCCGACTTTCATTGGTTGGCCCTTGGACAGGGCTCCCATGGCCATTCCCTGAGCATAGCCATTGTCTACGTCACCCAAGATAAAGTTGTAATCGGCCGAATCCATCGGGCTGTGAACGGCAACCCAAACGATGCCGGCTTCTTGGGCCTTCCTGACAAAGGGTTCTACCGCAGAAGTATTGATGGCATTGACAAACATGACATCAGGTTTTTCGTTGATTGTAGTTTCAATCTGTTGGGTCATTTTTTCCAAGCTACCTTCAGCACTCAGCCAATGACCGCTCACACCCCCAAATTTATTGTTATATTCGACGATAGCGTCCTCAAAACCAGCCAGCCAGGACACATGATAGGGAGCCACGTGCCCATCGTTGATGAACACAATTTCCAGTTGGTCCGCTGCCTCGCTTGCTGCGGCCTCACCGGCATCGGCCTGCTTTTTATTGCATGCCATAGCAAGCAGGATTGTCCCAAAGAAAATAAGGGCGATAAGGAAACTTTTTCCTTTTTTATCCTTGGATAGTTTCATGATGATTTTCCTCCTCATCAAATAAAAAATAAGATAAAACTCTCAATGGCTTTCTGTCTGTCTGGATTGCCACAGAAGCCAGTTTACTCCCAAGGCAGCCAAAATGACTAGTCCTTTAAAAACTTGATGTTGTACATCCGGAACATTGAGAAGATTGAGACTGTTGTTGATGATTCCCATAAACAGCAGACCCCAAAAGGCACCGCCGATTGTACCTCTTCCCCCGAGAATCAGGGTTCCCCCAATAATGATAGCGGCGATGCCGTCGAGGAGGAGACCGTTGCCGTCCAATCCCGGTTGGACAAAGCCCATACGTGATGAAAGAATTAACCCGGCAAAACCGCTGCACAGCGAGGAAAACATGAAGACTCCGATTTTAATCCGGGTTACATTCACTCCGGCGAGCCGGGTGTTCTCCTCATTGTTGCCAATAGAGATAATATATACGCCCCATTTTGTGTGATTATATATGATATAGGCAAGGATGAATAAAAATATTAGGAACAGAAAGGACCAATACAGACCCAGAAATTTTGCCGAGCCCACAAACCGGAAGAATTCGCCTACTAAAAATATTTGTTTGCCACGGGGTATAATCAGGCCGGACAGACCGGTCACGGTAAATAAAGTGGAAAGTGTCACGATGAATGAGGGGAGCTTCAGCTTGGCAACCAGCACTCCGTTCAGGAAACCTAACAACAACGAGGCTACAATAACGGCGATAATTCCCGGTACCACGCTTCCCATCACGCCAAAGAAGACTCCCAGCACAATCGAGAAAAATACCGAGGCCATCCCCATGGACAAGTCTATATTGCCCGATACCACCACAAAAAACTGGCCCAGTGCTATCAAACCAATCGGTACAATCTGGCGCAGAATAGCTACCATATTGTCTATACTGAGAAACCGCGGGCTGACGAGAGAGAAAACCAAAGCACCAAAGATAGTGACAAAGATAATATTCCTCTCACGAAATATTCGACCAAACTCTGTCATGTTTTCTCCTTCTCAGAAACAGCGATACTTCATCTATTTTGCTGTGGAGTGCCACAGGTGTTATGCCTGCTATGGGTACTCCGGAAATGCATCTTCGGGACGCATTCTTACGGGGTGGGCCCAATGACAACATCTCAATAAAGCCAACGTTACAGCACAATTTTTACCTCATGCGGTTCGAGTTTCTCCCGGCGGAATTTCACGCCGTGCCCGGGCGTGTCGGGTGGGGTGGCCACGCCGTCTTGGAGGCGCATGGGCCGGTCTGTGTATTCATCAATTGGGAAGCTGTGGACTTCGAGGTAGCCTGCGTGCGGCATTGCCGCCAAGAGGCTCACATGGAGTTCATGCATTCCGTGACTCGAAACAGGAAGGTTGTAGGCCTGTGCCAGTTGGGCGACTTTCAGCCAACCCGTGATGCCGCTGATATTTGAGGCATCGGGCTGGGGAAAATCGATCTTGCCGTATTGCAGCATTTGCCTGAATTCATAGATACTGTGGAAATTCTCTCCCGCAGCGAGTGGCGTGCGGCTCTTGTCGGCGATTCTGGCATAACCGGCTATATCATCCGGAATTAGGGGTTCTTCAATCCAGAAAACATCAAAACTGCGCAACTGTTTTTCCACTTTGATGGCCCGCTCCACGGACCAGCCGGTGTTGGCATCAATCATTAGCAGTATATCTTTGCCAATGCAGCAACGCACTGCTTCCACGCGCGCAATATCTTCTTCGATGCGTTCCTTGCCCAGCTTGATTTTTACGGCCCGGAATCCCTGTTCCAGGTAATTGCGGTTATTTTCCGCCAGTTCTTCGAGTGAGAAATTTAGGTCGATAGCACCCGCATAGGCACGTACTTTGGGGTTGGCCCCGCCCAAGAGTTTCCAGAGCGGCATCCGGGCCTGCTGTGCCTGCAAGTCCCACATAGCGATATCCAAGGCCGCGATGGCAAAGGCTTCGACACCTCCGCGCCCGACATAATGGACGTGCCTTTGCATGGCCGTCCACAGTTTTTCGATACAGCAAGCCTCCTGTCCGATCAGTACGGGCTGGAGGTCTGCCTGAATCATGGCATAAATGGCTTTCCCGCCCTTGCCACCGGTATAGGTATAGCCCACACCTTCTGAGCCGTCTTCCAGGAAGACCCGGGTGACAATCAGCTCAAAATAGGTGTGATCCCCGTGCAGGGCATCCACCAGTACCCGTTGCAGTGGTATTCTGTAGTAACTTGTCCGGATTTCTGCAATTGTTCTCGATTTCATAGTTGGGGTTACCGTCCGAGCCAGCCACCATCGACAGCGATGGTAAAACCGTGAACATAGTCGCCGGCCGCCGAGGCCAGAAATACGACAGCCCCGCCCAAGTCTGCCGGGGTTCCCCAGCGTCCGGCGGGGATGCGTTCCAGTATTGCCCGGTAGCGTTCGGGGTCCTCGCGCAGGGCTTGGGTGTTGTTGGTGACCATGTAGCCGGGGGCAATGCCATTGACGTTAATGCCCAGACCGGCCCACTCGTTGGCCAGGGCCTTGGTCAGGCCCTCCACCCCGTGCTTACTGGCTGTGTAGGCCGCGACCCGGACACCTCCCTGATAGGAGAGCAGCGAGGCCACATTGATGATTTTGCCGCCGCGACCTTGGGCCATAAATTCCTTTGCGGCCCGCCGGGAAAGGAGGAACAATTTTTTCAGATTGATGTCCAGGACTTCGTCCCAGTCATCTTCGGAGTAATCCACCGCATCGTTGCGGCGGATGATCCCCGCATTGTTGACAATGATGTCTACAGAGTTCCATTGTTGTTTTACCGCAGAAAAAATTTGCTCCGGGGCATCCGGGGCCGCCAAGTCCACCTGTACGGCCAGAAAGTTGCGGGGGGCCACACCGCAGGCCGTCATTTTTTCCTCTGTTTCGCTAATGTCACTGCGAAAGATGCCGGCGACTTTCGCCCCGGCCCGGGCCAAAGCCAAGGCCATTCCCTGACCCAAGCCGGTGTTGGCCCCTGTGACGATGGCTATTTTTTCGTCCAAGTTAAACATATTCACCTTTTCACCTTTACGTTTTCCGGCAGATATCCGGATAACGGACATTTAGCCTGGCTAGGCCCGGCTAGGCCCGGCAATCAATGAGGGTCTTCATGGCCCTGGGGTCTGCTTCCAAGTGTTCAAAGGTCGCTTGCAGGTCTCCCAGAGGATGCACACCGCTGATCAGCGTATCCGCCGCCAAGCCTTCGGCCAGCAGGCGAAGCGACTCTTCAAAGTCCTCGGCTTCATAGACTCTGGCACCGCAGACGTGCAGCTCGCGCCAGAAGAAGCCAAATAAGTCGACCGTTGGCCGGAAGGAATAGATTGCCACGACCACGATACGACCACGAGTTTTAGGCAGTTGGGTCATCAGCTCGGCCCCGGCCTCGGTCCCCGTAACTTCAAAGACGACATCGGCCCCGGCCGTTCCGCTTTCCCGCTTGACCAGTTGTACCAAGTCCTGCTCCTTGGGGTTGGCCGCTTCCAGCCCCAATTCCCGAGCCAGCCCCAGACGATAGCTGTTGATCTCACTCACTAAGACCCGGGCTCCTCTTTCGCGGGCAACCAAGGCCACCAGCAGGCCAATCGGGCCCCCACCGAGGACCACAACGTATTCTCCGGCCTTGACTTCCCCCAAGCGCACATCGTGGCAGGCCACTGCGAGTGGTTCCGCCAAAGCGGCCTGTTTGAGAGAGATTTTTTCGGGAACGCGGTGGAGCAACTTGGCCGGAACGGTCCAGTACTCCTGAAAGGCTCCTTCGCTGTCGACACCCATGAAATTCAGGTTGTGGCAAATATGCGAATGGCCTGCGGCGCAAGCCGGGCAATCGCCGCAAGAGGCCAGAGGCCGGACGACCACCCGGTCACCGACCCGGAAATCTGTGACATCCCGGCCCAATTCGACAATCTCGCCGGAGCACTCATGGCCGGTGATGCGATTGTGCCCCGTTCGGGCATCCATTTTGCCGTGGTAGATATGCAAATCCGTGCCACAGATGCCACAGTAGGCGACCCGTATCTTGGCCTCAGTCGGCCGGGGAGCCTTTTCTTGGCCTTCGCTGACCGAAAAGTGTTTTTGCCCCTTATAGTAAGCTGCTCTCATCCGCACTCTTCTCCTGAAAATCGTATATACAGTTTTATTTTATAAATGCGATTATAGCCGATTTTTTTCTATTGTCAAGAGAAATTTCAGTTTGGAGGTAATTCTTTGTTAATGAGCTATATTTACCGTTATATAAAGACCTGGTATAAACAGCCTTGTATGGAAAAGAATCCGGGAACGGGGTGCCGTGTCACTAGATATATTTTTCGCTGCGATCTTGGGTAGGTGTTGAAGATCAATCGCACGGCGAAGAGAACGATTCAGGATAATTAGGCCGTGATTTTTGAGAAAACTACAGCGACAGGTGGCGCAAGGTTCGACAGGCTAACCTTGCCTTTGTACGCCTACTATCCCTTGGTTCAATAGACTCAAATTGTTGTAATTCCCCTCCTTTGGAGGGGCAGGGGTGGTCAAAATCCCCCCTTGTTAAATCTCCTAAATGAATATACAATAGACAGAATTCAAAATATCTTGGAGGAATTTTCTTATGAAACGTCAAAAAGCACTGTTGACCGGTAATTCACCAAATGGTATAATATCCCATATCCCATATCCCATATCCCATATCCCATATCCTTACCATTTCTAAAATATATATACAGCTATTTTATCTTTTTTTAGGGCCCAATAAACCGACACTTTCCAAATCCGTTCCGGTTTTTTCATTCTTCTGCGTTTCTTCCATTCTTCTCATTCATTTGGTTTTGTCCGGTTGCGCCCCGATGACGGACGTGGACGGAGGCACTGAAACCAAATTTGGGGTCAGTGCCTCGACAACATTTGTGGGTGCCACCCAGGCACTGGTATCTTTGACACCAACGAAAAGCGGCGCAGCGGCCTTTCTGGCCGTTGCGGATGGTGAAACCATCCCTTCAGCTATAGCTGCCGAAACTCTTTTGGCCTATCGGGAAATAGATTTTTCCGGGACTTCGGCACAGATCATCCAGTTTGCCCTGAGCATCAGTGCCACACAAGATGCGACAAGCGGAGAGGTTTCGGGTGATGCTCTCGCAGTATTACAACCGAGTACGGCCTATAAAATTGTGATGTACAGCAGTGGCAGCAGCAGTACATTGCTAACTTTTACGACTCTTGCCAATATAGGTGAAGGGTATACGTATGGTAATACGTATACTTTTGCTATGTCGGCACACAATTTTCAGACAGAAACAGACGGAAAGTTTCAGGTGCCCTTTGTTCTTTCGTGGATGCCGGCTTCCAATACATTCGTTGAAGTCCATAAGCTGGATGCGAATGATGTCGAATTTGGTACTATAATATTTCTCAGTTCGGGTGGGTTTCTGGTTTCTTCCGGTTATGGTACTTTGGTAAATGCTTTCGGAAATTCAAATCGGGGAGGGATATTTTTACATACACCGGACAGTACTGCCATTCGGAGCTATAAGGCTTCCTTGAGAAATGGTGGACCCACTCTAACTATTATTTATAACTAGGAAAAAGAGTTAGAAAGTAAAGGTATCTCATTTGGAGATGCCTTTACTTTCTAACCGGGGCCGATCCGGCCCCACCCTTGCCAAATCTTCTAAATGAATATACAATAGGCTAAGACTAAAATATCTTGGAGGAATTTTCTTATGAAATGTCAAAAAGAACTGTTGACCGCTGATCAGAAAAACAGTATAATATCCAATATCCAATATCCAATATCCAATATCCAATATCCATACCAAGCCTAGAAAATATATACAGTCCATTTTTCTTTTTTTAGGGCCCAATAAACTGACACTTTCCAAAGTCTTTCCATTTCTTTCCTTATTCTGCTTGTTTTCTATCTATCTGTTTCTGTCTTCCTGCGCCCCGATGACGGACGTGAACGGAGGCACTGAGACTAAATTTGGTGTCAGTGCTTCGACAACATTTGTGGGCGCAACCCAGGCACTGGTATCTTTGACACCAACGAAAAGCGGCGCAGCGGCCTTTCTGGCCGTTGCAGATAAGGAAACCATCCCTTCGGTCACAGCAGCCGAAACTCTTTTGGCCTATCGGAAAATAGACTTTTCCAATACTTCGGCACAGATCATCCAGTTTGCCCTGAGCATCAGTGCCACACAAAATGCGACAAGCGGAGAAGTCTCGGGTGATACTCTCGCAGTATTACAACCGAGTACGGCCTACAAGGTTGTGATGTACAGCAGTGGCAGTAGCACAACATTGCTGACTTTTACGACTTTTTCCGGCATAGATGTCGGGCATCCGATCTCTCTGGGTGGTAGAAAATTTACTTTTAATCTGTCGGCGCACAATTTTCAGACAGAAACAGACGGAAGGTTTCAAGTGCCCTTTGTTTTTTCGTGGGTGATGTCTTCCGATCTGCTTATTGAAGTAGGTGATGTGAGTGTAGAGACTGTTATGGGCCGATTTGCCCCTGGTACTATCACCCTTGGTTCTAAGTATACCGGTTTGGTAAATACTTGGGGAGATCAAGCTCGGGGAGCACTAGTTTTACATACATCCCGCAGTGGTTCCGTTCGGAAATATTCACTAGGCCTGGTAAATAAGGCAGGGGATACTTTAGCTATTCTCTATAACTAGGGATAAAAGTATTGGGAAGTAAAAGCCTCTCTTTAGAGAGGCTTTTACTTCCCAACCGGTACCGGTCCGGTCCCCTTGCCCAATTTCCTAAATGAATATACAATAGGCCAAGACTAAAATATCTCGGAGGAATTTTCTTATGAAATGTCAAAATGCACTGTTGACTGCTGACCAAAAAAACAGTATAATATCCAATATCCAATATCCAATATCCAATATCCAATATCCATACCAAGCCTAGAACATATATACAGCTATTTTACCTTTTTTTACTGCCCAATAAACCAACACTTTCCAAAGTCTTTTGCTTTTTCTGCTTTTTTTCTATCTATCTGTTTTTGTCTTCCTGTGCACCAATGACGGACGTGGACGGAGACACTGAGACTAAATTTGGTGTCAGTGCTTCGACAACATTTGTGGGTGCCACGCAGGCACTGGTATCTTTGACCCCAAGCAAAAGCGGCGCAGCGGCCTTTCTGGCCGTTGCGGATACGGAAACCATCCCTTCGGTCACAGCAGCCGAAACTCTTTTGGCCTATCGGGAAATAGATTTTTCCGGGACTTCATCACAGATCATCCAGTTTGCCCTGAGCATCAGTGCCACACAAGATGCGACAAGCGGAGAAGTCTGGGGTGATACTCTCGCAGTATTACAACCGAGTACGGCCTACAAGGTTGTGATGTACAGTAGTGGCAGTAGCACAACATTGCTGACTTTTACGACTTTTGCCGGCATAGATGCCGGGCATCCGATCCCTCTGGGTGGTAGAATATTTACTTTTAATCTGTCGGAGCACAATTACCGGACCGGGACAGACGGGAGGTTTCAGGTGCCCTTTGTTTTTTCGTGGGTGATGTCTTCCGATCTGCTTATTGAAGTAGGTGAAGTGAGTGTACAGACTGTTATGGGCCAATTTGCCTCTGGTACTATCACCCTTGATTCTAAGTATACCGGTTTGGTAAATACTTGGGGAGATCAAGCTCGGGGAGCACTAGTTTTACATACACCCCGCAGTGGTTCCGTTCGGAAATATTCACTAGGCCTGACAAATAAGGGAGGGGATACTTTAGCTATTCTCTATAAAAGTATTGGAAAGTAAAAGTCTCTCTTTAGAGAGGCTTTTACTTCCTAACCGGTATCGGTCCGGCCCCCTTGCCTAATTTCCTAAATGAATATACAATAGACAAAATTCAAAATATTTCGGAGGAATTTTCTTATGAAACGTCAAAAAGCACGTTTGACTACTGACCAAAAAAACAGTATAATATCCAATATCCAATATCCAATATCCAATATCCAATATCCATACCAGTTCTAAAACATATATACAGCTATTTTACCTTTTTTTAGGGCCCAATAAACCGACACTTTCCAAAGCCTTTCCGGTTTTTCCATTTTTCTGCTTTTTTCCGATTCTGCTTATTTATTTGGTTCTGTCCGGCTGCGCTCCGCTGTCTGAGACCAATGACCCTCCTGCCCCAAAAAGCACGTTTACCATATCTTTCACTGGAATACAGGCTGTAGAGCTGACCGTAAATCTTATTGAAGATATGGCTGTCAGTGCTATTGTCCGTTTAGCAGGTGAACCCGCCCCCGTTTGGGCGGATATAAAAGATAAAGTCGGTTTGCTGACTTGCGACATCGTAGCCAACACCCCCAAACGCATTTTTACGGCTAAACACTACGGCACCAATGACAGTCTAAAGACCAACATTGGGGCCATGAGCGCAGCCGATTTTTTACAACCCGAGACGGCGTATAAGGTCTATGTTTTCCGCGATAAGAGTGTCATTGAAACGCTGCCTTTTACCACGGTGGCCATTCCGCCGGCGAGTGAATTTCCGTCAGCAGGTAGTACGACAACATCCAGTGACAAGTTCGCACCAAACGTATTACCTTTTGATGCGGAGATAATTTATAATGATTTTAATGGTATTGAAAAGAAAGGTGTCTATGAAGTGTATGGCAAAGAAGAAGAAATTCTGTTGATTCCTATGTATATGAAGCAACTGTTAAATATTGGATGGCGATTTCGTAATTTCGAGGGATTCAATCGAATTGAGTGTAATTTAAGTTCTTGTTTACCTTCTGGTGGAGGAACAGGTTATGTAATGACATGGGAGTCCATTTATCCAAGTGTTGCTGCGAACACATATCAAAAAGTTCTTTTGGGGTTTCAATCGTTCAATAAGGATCTGGGTGATACAGTATCTAGGGATGCAGGTGATACAGCACTTAGAGATGGCGACGAACAAGGCTATCATATTCGTTTGATTGCAGATCAATAGATTGAGTTTGAAATAGCCCTAAAAAGTCTGTACCTCACCGCAGAGTAATTCGACCTGCTGTCCCTTCTGGTTCAGCAGGTAAATATTTGGGGAGATCAAGCTGGGGGAGCACTAGTTTGATACACACCCCGCAGTGGTTCCGTTCGGAAATATTCACCAGGCCTGACAAATAAGGTAGAGGATACTTTAGCTATTCTCTATAACTAGGGATAAAAGTACTGGAAAGTAAAAGCCTCTTTTTAGAGGGGCTTTTACTTTCCAACTGGTAACGCTCCAAGGCCCCCCTTTGCCAAATTCCCCAAACGAATATACAATAGACAAAATTCAAAATATCTCGGAGGAATTTTCTTATGAAATGTCAAAATAGACTGTTAACCCCCCAAACAGTATAATATCCAATATCCATAACAAGTCTAGAAAATATATACAGTCATTTTATCTTTTTTTACGGCTAAATAAGCCGACATTTCCTAAACTCTTTCCGGTTTTTCCGGTTTTTTCATTCTTATGCTTTTTTTCCATTCTTCTCATTCATTTGGTTTTATCCGGTTGTGCGCCGTTGTCTGAGACCAATGACCCTCCTGACCCAACAAAGACGTTTACCATATCTTTCACAGGAATACAGGCTGTAGAACTGACCATAAATCTTATGGAAGATATGTCTGTCAGTGCTATTGTGCGTTTAGCCGATGGACCTGCCCCCGCTCAAAGCCCCCCCCGATACATCCGGTGTGCACCTTTCGCAGATATGCGCTATGCGCGTTTGCATAACTGGTTTTGAACACTCTCTGTGTTGTAGGCTCTCCAATATCTGAATAGAGGAGAGCGTTATGCCTGATGAACAGAAATCGGAATTAAACATTTTACAGCGTGATGTAACCTATATTAAAGAATTTCCGGACTATGGATCTTATGTTTCTTGTATTCTAATGGTTATACAGCAGTGGTTAGATGATAAGATCCCCGCTCACAAGGTTGATGAATGGTACCAAAAGTGCCTTTCCAACAAAGCAATATCTCACGATGAGAAGCCTATAAAAGAAGATAAATCTTGGCACCGTTGTTTTGTGAACAGTTTTATCGAGGCTTTTAATACCGGCATGAAAATATTTGGCGGTACATACGAGGCTGTAGAAGCAAATGACGAAAACCCGGCCAATATTCAGATTTACGAATGGTTAAAGTGTTCAACCGACAACGACAACAACAACGACAACGACAACAAGTCTCATTTTACTTGCGGCACTCCCCGGGATAAGAAGCAGTATGACTCCGACCCGGACACAAAGTTGGAGACAGGCTCTACCGAGAAGTTCAATGTGCATATCCGGAAAGCCACTAGGCTTCCATTTAAGGATGCTTTTGGCCAAAGGAAACTGCGAAGGCCAACTAAATCTGATAAGGTGACCGGGGGTTGGTATGACTACTATTACGGGTACCCGGCTAAATCTGTAACCAGAGCTAAGTGGATGGAGGGTGCGGTAGGCCGAATCTTTGCAAAAACACTTCCACGTCTGCTTTTCCATAACGGGTTGGATCTGCGGGCTGCGGCTGGTGCCCCCATCTATGCCTGCTATGAGGGGATAGTTTGTTTTATTGAGCAACGGAATGTGCCAGAGGGTCGCGCATACCACTCCAATTATGGCTGGTATGTCGTAATTTCGCACGGAGAAGGGTGGTACAGCCTTTATGCTCATCTAAAGAAGCCTAAGAGAGAACTTCTACAAAAATCAGTCTCAGCCGGTCAAATAATTGGGCACAGCGGGGAAAAAGGTACGGATCACGGTTATGATTCTCACCTGCATCTGGAAATTCGCCAGAGGCTTGGCGAATCCGGCGAGGCATCTTCCGAGAATACAGGCTGGTTATACCCCGATCCGGAAAAACTTCTCTATCACAATCCTCTACTTGGTCTCGACCCAAAAGAAGTCGATCTAAGTAAGCTGGGTAAAAATAAAATGAAAGTCATAAAGGGCTTTGGCGAAATAGATACAGACCGCAATGGGATGAACATCATATTCAAATCCTCCACAGGTAGAATATTAAGTCCAGTAGATGGCACGGTATTACGAGATCTGGTGGACTCTTATGCCGGAGAGTATGGGGCCCACGTCATAATCAAGGCTAACGGCTACCACCACTACTTCTGTCATTTGAAGGAATGGGATGATAGCCTCCTGGTCAAAAAGGTCGGAGAGGTCAAAAAGATCAAAGAAGGCGAGCCTATCGGGTGGGCGGGCAGTTCCCGTTGGGGCAAACAAGTCTACTTTACGACCCCTCCCCTGGATAAACCCCACCTGCACTATCGCATCAAACCGGAGAATCCAGATACAGGTAATGGCAACAATGGCTTCATCAACCCGGCAGAGGTAGAGGGAGTGGATCTAAGATTGCTGTCAGACGATTCAATAGAAATCATAAAGGAATTTGAAGAAATACCGCGCGGACAAAATGAGGAGATAGGCCACAAAGGGTTGGACATCACATTCTCCAATGGGGTTGTATTTAGTCCGGTAGACGGCGAGATAGAATTCGAGCGTCGCACAGTTTTCAATAGTCCTAACCTCTCCATCAAAATCTCGACAAACACACACAATCACTACTTTTACCATTTAAAAAGTTTTAGTGATGCTGTCAAATTAAAAGATCCTAGTAATACTGTCAACCGCATCACTAAAGGGCAGTATCTCGGGCGGTTCGAAGATATGGATACGTATCTAAAGCGTCACGACGATCTAAAGGAGCTAAACACACGAAAGAAGGAACCCGCTGCCCACGTTCCCTATCCTGATCCAAAACAAGGACCCTTGCACTATCGCATCAGGCCCAAGCAATATAAGGAAGAAGACCGCTATAAAGGCTATGTCAACCCGGCAGACGTAGTGGATCTGAGACTACTGTTAGACAGTCAAATGAAAATCATAAATGGCTTTTATGATAGAGATTTACCTTCCTCCTCCTCCGATTCGACCCAAAACAAAGGGTTAGACATCGACTTCTCCAATGGGCTTGTATTCAGTCCGGTAGACGGCAAGGCAACATACGTCAAAGCCGCTGATTCATCTAATGGAATTCCCTACGTCAGCATTTTGGCAGAAGGACACGATCACCAATTTTACCATTTAGAAAATGTAACTAATGCTATCAGACTAACTGGTCTAACGAACAGTGAGGTTAAAATTCCCGATATCAAAAAAGGGGATTATCTCGGACATATCAATCCCCAGAGTACAGAAACCTACCTGCACTATCGCATCGAACAGTTAGACAGCAATACAGGTGCCGGCTCCGGGAATTACATCGACCCGGAAAGTGCAAAGGGAGTGGATCTGCTCTTGCTGGGAGGAGCCTTCAACCCCTGACCTTGTCCTGCCAATATCTATATGGGCGGGTTTTCTACAGCATACCCGCCCGCAACGGAAGAAAGCCAAACGCAAAGAGAAGAAAGAGAGGATAGTATATGATCATTTCCCGGAAATTCGGCAAAGAAAACCCGGCCCCGACGCTGTTTCCGCTCTACGCGAAGTACGGGCTCATCGGGGACAACGGCACCGATATGGTCTTCCCCAAAAAGGAGATTTACCGCGAAGCACTATGGCACCAATGACAGTCTAAAGACCAACATTGGGGCCATGAGCGCAACAGATTTTTTACAACCCGAGACGGCCTATAAGGTCTATATTTTTAATGATAAGAGTGTCATTGAAACGCTGCCTTTTACCACGGCGGCCATTCCGCCGGCGAGTGAATTTCCTTCAGCAGGTAGTACGACAACATCCAGTGACAAGTTCGCACCAAACGTATTACCTTTTGATGCAGAGATAAATTATGATGCAGATAAGAAAGGTGCCTATGAATTTTATGGCAAAGAAGGCGAAGTTTTATTGCTTCCTATGTATATGAAACAGGTTATCTATAAGGGATGGAACTTTGTCAATGCTTTGGCTAAATTTGTTATCAGCTGTCAATTCACTTCTTGTTTACCTAATCGAGGTTATGCTTCAACAGCAGAGTATATTTATCAAAGTATTGCTGCTAATACATATCATAAAGTTCTTTTCGGGTTTCAATCTTTCAAAGATGATGAAGGTATTGGATACATTAGGGATCGGGATTCAGTCACGCAATCCTCCTATGTTATTAGTTTTGTTGTAGATAAATAGAGGCTATAAACACCGGAGGGAGCCTCTGCCCAGCCGGCCCCCCCTTGTCAAATCTTCTAAATGAATATACAATAGACTAAGACTAAAATATCTTGGAGGAATTTTCTTATGAAACGTCAAAAAGCACTGTTGACCGGTAATTCACCAAACGGTATAATATCCCATATCCCATATCCCATATCCCATATCCCATATCCTTACCAGTTTTAGAATATATATACAGCTATTTTATCTTTTTTTACTGTCCAATAAACCAAAAATTTCCAAAGCTTTTTCCTTTGTCTGCTTTTTTTCTATTGTGCTTATTCATTTGGTCTTGTCTGCTTGTGCGCCGCTGACGGACAGTCGTGATCCAAGTGATGATTCACCCCCCGCGCCAACAAACACGTTTACCATATCTTTCACAGGAATACAGGCTGTAGAACTGACCGTAAATCTTATTGAAGATATGGCTGTCAGTGCTATCGTCCGTTTAGCTGATGAACCCGTCCCCGTTTGGGCGGATATAAAAGATAAAGTCGGTTTACTCCGCCGCAATATCGTAGCAGGCACACCCAAACGTATCTTTACCGCCAAACACTATGGCACCAATGACAGTCTAAAGACCAACATTGGGGCCATGAGCGCAGCCGATTTTTTACAACCGGAGACGGCCTATAAGGTCTATATTTTTAATGATAAGAGTGTCATTGAAACGCTGCCTTTTACCACGGCGGCCATTCCGCCGGCGAGTGAATTTCCTTCAGGAGGTAGTACGACAACATCCAGTGAAAAGTTCGCACCAAACGTATTACCTTTTGATGCAGAGATAAATTATGATGTAGACAAGAAAGGTGCCTATGAATTTTATGGCAAAGAAGGCGAAGTTTTATTGCTTCCTATGTATATGAAACAGGTTATCTATAAGGGATGGAACTTTGTCAATGCTTTGGCTAAATTTGTTATCAGCTGTCAATTCACTTCTTGTTTACCTAATCGAGGTTATGCTTCAACAGCAGAGTATATTTATCAGAGTATTGCTGCTAATACATATCATAAAGTTCTTTTCGGGTTTCAATCTTTCAAAGATGATGAAGGTATTGGATACATTAGGGATCGGGATTCAGTCACGCAATCCTCCTATGTTATTAGTTTTGTTGTAGATAAATAGAGGCTATAAACACCGGAGGGAGCCTCTGCCCGGCCGGCCCCCCCCTTGTCAAATCTTCTAAACGAATATACAATAGACTAAGACTAGAATATTTTGGAGGAATTTTCTTATGAAACGTCAAAAAGCACTGTTGACCGGTAATTCACCAAACGGTATAATATCCCATATCCCATATCCCATATCCCATATCCCATATCCTTACCAGTTTTAGAATATATATACAGCTATTTTATCTTTTTTTACTGTCCAATAAACCAAAAATTTCCAAAGCTTTTTCCTTTGTCTGCTTTTTTTCCATTCTGCTTATTCATTTGGTCTTGTCCGGCTGCGCTCCGCTGTCTGAGACCAATGACCCTCCTGCCCCCAAAAACACGTTTACCATATCTTTCACAGGAATACAGGCTGTAGAGCTGACCGTAAATCTTATTGAAGATATGGCTGTCAGTGCTATTGCCCGTTTAGCTGATGAACCCGCCCCCGTTTGGGCGGATATAAAAGATAAAGTCGGGCTGCTCAGCCGCAACATTGTAGCCGGCACACCCAAGCGAATTTTTACCGCCAAGCACTATGGTACCAATGACAGTCTAAAGACCAACATTGGGGCCATGAGCGCAGCCGATTTTTTACAACCGGAGACGGCGTATAAGGTCTATGTTTTCCGAGATAAGAGTGTCATTGAAACGCTGCCTTTTACCACGGTGGCCATTCCGCCGGCGAGTGAGTTTCCCTCAACAGGTACAGGACCCGATACCAATTTCGCACCTAACGTATTGCCTTTTGATGCAGAGATAACCCATAGCAGAACCAATAGAAAAGGCCTCTATGAAGTGTCTGGCAAAACCGGAGAAGTTTTGTTGATCCCTTTTTATATGAAAGAAGTATTAAATACCGGATGGAACATTGTCACCGGTACAGGTGGACTTGCTGTTCACTGCAATTTAAGTTCTTGTTTACCCAATCCGGGTTATATGGACGTAACGGAATTTATTTACCAAAGTGTTGCTGCGAAAACATATCACAAAGTTCTTTTCGGGATTGAATCTTATAACACCGGAAAGGCGGGAGATGCAGGTGATGCCGAAATTAAAGATGGAGCGGTTGGGAAACCCTATCCGATCCGTTATATTGCAGATCAGTAGATTGAGTTTGAAATAGCCCTAAAAAGTCCGTACCTCACCGGCCTTTTGGACCGGCTCGTCGTTGCTGACCGTTGTCGCCGGGGCCAAGTACAACTTGTGCCCGGCTGGCCCCCCCCCCTTGTCAAATCTTCTAAATGAATATACAATAGACTAAGACTAAAATATCTTGGAGGAATTTTCTTATGAAACGTCAAAAAGCACTGTTGACCGGTAATTCACCAAACGGTATAATATCCCATATCCCATATCCCATATCCCATATCCCATATCCTTACCAGTTTTAGAATATATATACAGCTATTTTATCTTTTTTTACTATCCAATAAACCAAAAACTTCCAAAGCTTTTTCCTTTGTCTGCTTTTTTTCCACTGTGCTTATTCATTTGGTCTTGTCTGCTTGTGCGCCGCTGTCCGAGACTGGCGATCCGCCAGCGGCACCGAGCCCGACAGAATCCGTTACAGTTAATTATTCCGGTCTGCACTATGTCCATTTCACGGTAAACGACCCTAATTTGTCCGAAGACAAAACGGTGGGTTTTCTGATAACAGCAAAAGACAGCAGTCTTTCTAAGACCGAGGCCGAGGCAAAAAAAGGGTATATCACCAGAAAATTGACAGTGGCTAAAAAGTCAAGAAATGTTTTTATGTTTTTACATGAAGGGACGGCTTACGACCTTGCCGGTGGTAGTACGGATATTCCCTTTGTTGCAGGTGCCGCAGCCAGTGATGCGAATTTTGAAACAAGCGATATATTACAAGAAAACACGGCTTACAAAATAAGAGTGTATGACGGAGATAATATATCAGAAAAGACCTTTACCACTAAATCGTTTTCCGCAGGAGATGCCGGTTCAGAAGGGCCTACCGCCTATATGGGGGGCTTGGTGGCAGCTATAAAAGCAAAAATAGCAGACAGTCCTACAGATGCGGAAAGAGCAACTGCAAAAGCGGAAGTTTCTCTTAAAATAGAACGAAAACCCGAAGAAATTATGCTGATTCCTTATGCAGATGATACTTATGGAGGAGAAAACGTTAATTATTTAGAGAATACTTTGATAAAAGGGAGTTGCTCTCCGAATTGTGGGTCGGGTCTGCCTGGGGCAGATATATATGCTCTAAGACAAGAAGCCAATAAATTAGTTTCTATGGTACTTATACTTTCGCCCCAAAGAAACATAATTACAGCGAATTGGGTTTCAAGAAAGGGTGCAGACCCTGATGTTGTCTATAATATAGAAATTATAAGTGAGTAGGTGACCGGTATTTTGGCATAAATTCAGCGGGGATATCCTCCAATTCCGATCTTGCAGGCAATTTTTTGCTAATGAGCTGTATTCACCCTTATATAAACAGCTCTGTGTCGAAGAAAATCCGGGAATGGGGGTGTGGTGTCGAGATATATATTTTTCGCTATGATCTCCGTTAGGTTATGAAGATAAATCGCACGGCTAAAAGAACGATTCAGGTACTAGACTACATTTCCCTACAGAATCAGGGTGCCACCGTAGCGGAGATTGCCACACACTTTGACATCCCCAAAACCAGCATCTACGATATTGTTATGGCCTTGGTGCACGAAGAAGTCCTTCAGGTGGCATGGAACGAAGGCAAGCGTTATCAGGTTGGCATCAGAGCCTTTGAAATTGGAAACCGGTTTCGGGCGGATCTATACACCATAGCACAAAATGCTTTGCAGGCACTGAGCAATGAGTTGGGGCGGACTACGTTTCTGGCGGCAGAAGACCAAGGCAGTATTGTGTATCTGGGCAAGTACGGACCGGAGAACCCCATTGTCTCCACTACGGCTCTGGGTTCCAGAAAGCCGATGTACTGCACGGCCTTGGGCAAGGCAATTTTGGCCACCTACCCGGATGAAGAAGTGGCAAACAGAATCGCGGCAAACCCCATCAAAGTGCAGACAGAGTACACGGTAAAGAATATTGCAGAGCTGACAGAGAATCTGCACAGTGTTCGCAGGCAGGGCTACGCTTTTGATGACCGCGAACAGGAAGTTTTTTTGCAGTGTCTTGCCGCCCCCGTTTTCAACCATGCCGGCCATGTTCTCGGTGCGGTCAGCATCTCCTTCGTTTGTAAGGGCGACGAGGATATTCCCGAACTTGGCCGAATTATTTGGGATACGTCTTTAGGGATTTCTCAGAAAATGGGTTATTCGGGGACCGGTTTGGGGGAGGGGACCGCATGATCTTGTTGCCGGTCCGGACTCCGATAATCTGATAATCTGATAACGGGGGCCAACGGGATTGACGGGTTCGTTCCATGGGCTCAAAAGAGCCGGTCCCGCTCCTGACCACGACTGCCTCCACGACCGCCACCTTGGTGGCGGGAGAAACCCGGCCGGAGCTGCCCTAAAGCTGTTTTTCTTTGTCGAAAAACAGCTTTAGGGCATTTGCAATTATAACAGGCTCTTTTAGGTTTGCTGCCGGATGTACTCGTTGTCGATGGCCTTGGCCTGTTGATAGGCCTCGCGCCGGCGCAGGTTTTCGGCATACGCCACAAAGCTTTCTTTTTTTGGCAGGGTACCAAACTGCAAACCCCAATCCACTTGGGAGCCGAGGTAGACATCGGCCATGGTGAATTGTTCGCCGCAAACGTAAGGGCTTTGTTGCAGCTTGCTGTCGAGGGTTTCGGTTACCAGGTCATACGAGCCAAAGCCCAAAGTCATGTGGGTGGATTTCTCCAGCCCGCTGTCCCATTTCAAATGATGGGAGATTATGGCCTGTTCCATAGGGCCGGAAGCAAAGAAGGTCCAGCGCAAATAAGTGCCCAATTCGGCCGGAGCCTCCGGCTTTAAGCCCGCCTCGGGAAAAACTTCGGCCAAATACAGACAGATTGCCGCAGCCTCAGTAACGATGGTGTCGTTTCTTCGGTCTTTCAGCATTGGGACTTTGCCCATCGGGTTCATGGCCAGAAATTCCCGGCTGTGCATTTCTTCGCCAAAGTCGAGCAGGCGTTCCTCGTAGACAGGCTCTTGGGCACTCACTTCGTGTAGGGCCCAACGGGCAATTTGCCCCCGGCTCATGGGATTGGTATAAAAAAGGAAATCTTTCATAACGGCCTACTCCAAATATATGCGTGGTACTCTCTGACCTATAGAGGTCAGCACTTCGTAAGAGATGGTTCCTGTTTGTTCGGCAATAAATTCAGCATTCGGTTCCGGGCCAATCAATTGCACATCTTTTTCCGACAACGTGGCGGGATGAGGATGATCGCTGACATCAATCATCGTTTGGTCCATGCATACCCGCCCCACCACCGGGTAGAGGGCTCCGTCGAGCCAGACCTGCCCCCGGTTGGAAAGCTGTCGGGAGTACCCATCGGCATAGCCGATGGGTAGCAGGGCCAAAACGGAATCCCTCTTTGCCTGCCATGTGCCGCCGTAGGAGACTTTGGCCCCGGAGGGTACCCGTTTAATCAGACCAATTTTGGTCTTTAGACTCAGTACCGGCCGCAATTCCCCGGTGCCATCGCAGTAGCCGTAGGCACCAATACCTATACGCACCATGTCGAAATGCGCGGCCGGATAGTGCAGAGTGGCCGCAGAGTTGGCCGCGTGGACGCAGGGGACGGAGATGCCTTCTCTGTGAAGTTGTCGCAGAATAGCCTGAAAACGGCGCAATTGGTTCTCCGTGTCCGCACGGGCAATCATATCGGAAGCATAGGCAGATGCAAAGTGGGTACAGAGACCGAATAATTCCAGCGATTTGCCGTTGGCAATTTGCCGGGCGAGAGGGAGTGCCTCATCGTACCACACTCCTGCCCGGTTCATGCCGGTGTCCACCTTGAGATGGAGACGCAAAGAACGCCCGTGCTTCTCGGCTGCGTGCTGATAGTCCGCCAGAAAATCGTTGTGGCTGACGAAAGGCTCCAAATCCAGTGCCAAAATCCGGGGTATTTCTTCGCGCGAATGTGGCGAGAGCAGCAGGATCGGCTTGTGGATTCCGCCGCTGCGCAGTGCGGCGGCTTCGTCAACGGTGGCCACGGCAAAGGTATCGACCCGGGGTTGGGCCCACAGGCTGAGTCCCACTAAGCCGTGCCCGTAGGCGTTGCCTTTGACTGCGAGGCAAAGGCGGACACCCGGACTCAGACGGCCACGAAAAAAGGCCAGATTAGAATATAAATTGGGGATGTCAATTTCCGCTCTGGTCGCCCGCAGACTCATATATTTCCCTTATGGTTTCCTACAGTTAGAGGAATGCAGTTCGGCTATATTTGGGGTACTTGCTTTGATATACGGTTGCGTCGGATTCGCAGGCCTATCAGAGTTCCGGTTCCGAGGGCATAGGCGGCGTACGTTCCCAAAGCCAAGGTGTATTGCCCATTGTTTATCCATTGGAGGGAGACAATGACCGGCAGCAAGCCCAGAAAAGCAAAACCCGTTGCCAACAGGTAATCGCGCGCGGCCATGCTCTCGTAGTAGGGGTCTATGGTCCCCAGCAGAGCCATCCCGGTTGAGGTGGTGCCCATCATGCCCCCATAGATAACCAGTGCCCGAGCCAGCCGTTCGTCACGGAAGTAGTACTTGGCAAACAGGAAGTGCAGGGGTGTCACAATCAGGACTCCGGACAAAGCCAGGATCGCAATCACCCCAATATAGAGCCAGACCGGGGTAAAGGAAATGGAGCCGATACCGGCACAGACCATGACAGTGACAAACATATTGGCCAAGTGGCTGAGGCTGTCACGCCGTCCACGCTCCTGAAATTCTGATTCCTGTATTGCAGCCGCTTCTGTCTCCGCTGCCTCCGGCCCGGTTTTCCCTCTTGTGGCGGAGCGTTTTTGCTGCCACCGGAGCTTGCCATAATTGCAGAGTCGCAACCACTGCAAAAAGACCAAGGCTGCCAAGGCGCAGAAGACAAAGCTGATGCTGCGCAGAGTCGTCATGAGTTGCAGTAAGTCCAAGCCCAAGCCGGTCTTCAGCCAAGTGAATAAGGCCTCAATCACATCGAGGGACAGCAAGCCCAAGCCATAGCAGAGAAAGATATGGACCATCGACATGCTGTAATGATCCGGGTTTTGACTCTCCGGAACGGCCTGCCGTTTCTCCGTTTTCTCGGTGTGGGAAGGGGCCACAGGAGCCGTGTCAGGGGCCGTGCGGCCCTTTTGGCCGTCGGTCTTGCGGCGGGAGAAAAAATGTAGGGCACAGAGGCCCCCCAAGCTGGCCCAGATATAGCCCAAGGCTCCGAAGGTCAGCCCGATGTCGCCAAAATTCAGGCCACGTGCGTCCTGCCACTGACTGCCGATCTCGTAGGCTTGGGCCGGGCCCAAGGCGTAGCCCAAGGGCAGGAAGAGGCCCAGAGCGGGCAAAAGACCCGGATACCAGGTGCGGGCCAAGAGTAGGGCCACGGCCAGGCCTATAAAGGCTTGGGTACCGTAGTGCCAAAGGATGAACAGTACCGTCCCCCGGATGTCCCCTCTGCCGCGCCCCTTTGCCGCCGTTGTCTGCGCTTGTATTGCCTCTGGCTGTGGAGAGGCGGCGGCAGAGGGCGGCCGGCTTTTGCCAAAGTTCCGGCCAAGCCTTTTGCGGGGCAGAGCCGTGCCACTTTTCAGAGTCAGAGTTATGTAGAAAATATTTAACAGATGACTGACTAAGGGCTTGAGCCACTCTTTGGGCAGGCTTAGTTGCCAGATTTGGGCGGAGCAATTGTAAAATATGGCCAGAAGTACACCGGCAGTCATGGCATAGGGTAGCTGTATGCGGCGTACCCACGGTAGTTGATGCAAGACTTTGGCCAGACCTATGGCCAAGGCGATGAAGATTAATTGCCAGAGACTTTGGTCCCGAATATGTTGCAAAATCGACATGGGGTTATGCTATCAGGAAATACACTCCGTCAAAAGGGGCCCGGAATTTTTTTGTAATACGGTTTTTCTCTATGCCTTGACTTTTTGTCACAAATTGTTAGGATGCGGCCTGTCCGTTGAGTATGCATTTTGAGCATGCGAGACAAAACAGATATTTAATACCTAATCCCCTTCCAAATCATTTACTTCTCACCAGATATTCTCCTCGTTTACAGACTATATAAGCTTTGGATTTCCATCGCCAATCTTACTACGTAAAGGAGAGACTTCATGAAGTATCCCCCAGCACAAAAACAAAAAACAGGACACAGTCATAAGGTTGTCACCCGTTTTATTGTCACCGCCGCAGCTTTGCTGCTTGTAATGACCCCTTCTGTCTTCGCCAGAGGCTATTTCGGCGGTTCCTCTGCCGAGAGTTCTTCTGCGACCGGAGCTTATGCTTTAGGTGGTTCTACCACGGTTGACCCCATCATTCAACTGGCCATTGAAGGCTTCCGCAGCAAAAACCCCGGCTACACCATTTCCTATGATGGTGTGGGTTCCAGCAACGGTGTCAAAGGCGTTCTGGACGGTTCCTATGTCTTAGGCGGTTCTTCGCGTGAACTGAAAGACGCAGAAGAAAAGGCCGGGGTGAAGAAACTGGCCATTGCTCGTGACGGCATGGCTGTGGTCACTCACAGCAGTACCGGTGTCGAAAATCTGAGCAAAGAGCAGGTCAAAGATATTTTTACGGGAAAAATCACCGATTGGAAAGAGGTGGGTGGTCTTGGTGGCCGTATCGTAGTCCTGACCCGTGAAGAAAGTTCCGGCACCCGGGCAAGCTTCGATGAACTGGCTTTGGCCAAGGATTCTCCGACCAGCTCTGCTTTGGTCGTTGTCAGTAATGGGGACATGGCCCTCAAGCTCAGCACCACGCCGAACTCCATTGGTTATATCGGGCTGGGCTATATCGGAGAACTGCAATCGAGCGCCGGTCCGATTCTGATTGATGGCTATCCTGCCACTGAGGAAGATATTGCTGCCGGCAGCTATCCTTTGGCACGTTCGCTGTACATGGTCTATACCGGCGAACCGTCTGCTTTCGGAAAGATGTTTACGGACTACCTTCTGAGTACAGAAGGGCAGGATTACGTAGCTGAGGCAGGCTTCCTTCCGATTCAGTAGGGGAATCAAGTCCCTTATTAAAGGGGGAGAATGGGGGCTTCTCTCTTTCTTTCCCGGGAGGGTCTTCTCCAAAAATGCTTCGGTACATGATGGAGAAGGTTGGCTTGCAGGGTAATCAACTCCATCCGTGATCAAATTCCCAGGCTGTGTGACTATCATGAATGATCAAAATAAAAATACGCGAGAGACAATTATCTTTGTCGATGGTGCGTACTTGCGCAAAATTCTGCGCAAAAACCAATATTTTCCTGATGCAGAATCTCTAAAATCTGTTATTATGGCTTCTGCTGGATCCTGCGGGGATTTGCGCCGTATTTTTTTCTACGACTGCGAACCATTTACCGGCAAGTTGCCGGACCCGCCGGATGAGGCCGGGGATATAGACAGTGTCAGCCGCACGGATTTTTCGCTCAAATACTTGAAGCGGGAACCTAAAATCATGGTGCGTTTGGGGCTCCTCAAATTTCGGGGCTGGAAACAGGTATCTTCCAAAAATTTGAACAAACCGCTGTACAAGCCGGAATTTCAGCAGAAAGGTGTGGATGTTCAGCTTGCTTTGGATATGGTTAGTGCCTGTAGTTGGCCCGGTGGGGTGCGCAACTTTGTCTTAATCGCCAAAGATACGGATTTGCTTCCGGCCATGGAGATGGTGCGCAATTTGGGTCAGAATTTGGTTCTTGTCGTGTTGGAAGGTGAAAGTCCCTCTGATGAGATGATCGCTTCCAGCGATGAGCTGCATCGCGTGAGTTTTAAATCACTGAACCTCACGGCTTACAAGGAGAATGCCACCTGAGGGAAGAGGGAAGTGCGGATAGTGTTTGTTTTGCTTCAAACGACCTGAGTGTGGTCAGGTTTCGTGCGCAGGGCAATGATTCGCGGAGTTTTTCCGGAATGGTTCGGGGAAATTTTGAGCCGTGCTTTTGAGGTTCGTACCAAAAGCAGAGAGGACGTATTGCATGAAGAGACAACACTGGTTGTTGCCCTATCGTTCTAAGGCTTTTGCGGGGTTTAACCGGCCGGAGCGCAGTGCTGTCAACTTGGGTTTGTGGCTTTGGCCCGTAGCCCAACTGCTTTATAGTTTGGGCCTGCTCAGTCTGGCCCCCTTCAACTTTATCTATGATATTGTCTTCCTGCTGCTGCTGGCTCTGCTAATCTGTAATGTACTGGGCTTGGTAAGTTTGGTGAAAGGCCGGAAACGGGGCTATGCCCTGTTTTACAATTCTGCTTTACTATTTCTGCCCTTTTCTTTTATTGCTCTATATTCATTGAATCTACTGGCCTACAGCAAGCAGCAGAGTCGTAATTTCAATGAAAGAATTGTGCGCCGCTGTCTGGCGACTGTGGCCCTCGGTGTGGTCTGCATTTTGGGTCTGTTGCTTACCTTCATTGTGTTTCGCGGCATGGTTGCCATGCCCCTGGTGGCGACCGACCCCGAGCAGGGCCTCTTCGATGCGTTGCTTACCAGAGTTCGGTCGTGGAGTCTGTTCTTTTCCCACAGTTCGATTGGGGACTTTTTGTTCTCATCCAAATGGGCACCTTCGGATTCCCCCCCGAGTTACGGAATTTTGGGCTTTATCTGGGGCAGCGTGTTTGTCACGGCTTTGGCCCTGTCCATCTCTGTGCCCATCGGCTTGGGGAGTGCCATCTATATAGCCGAGTTTGCACCGAAGCGTCTAAAAAGTTTGCTGCGCATGGCTTCTGAGTTGCTGGCCGGTCTGCCTTCTGTCGTCTATGGCTTTTTTGGTGCCATTCTGATCGTGCCACTGGTGCGGGGTCTTTTTCCCAGTGATCTGAATACCGGTTACAATGCGATTTCCGGCGCGATAATTCTGGCCTTCATGATTCTGCCGACCATCATCAATATTTCCGAGGTTTCGCTGCGCAGCGTGTCACAGACATTGCGTGCCGGTTCGTTGGCCCTCGGGGCCACGAAGTGGCAGACAGTTTCGCAAATTACCGTGCCCGCCGCCATTTCCGGCATCCTGACCAGTATTGTCCTCGGGGCTTGCCGTGCTGTGGGGGAGACTTTGGCGGTATTGATGGTTGCCGGTAATGCGATCAAGTTTGCCAAGCTGCCCATTGAGCCGACCCGCACTCTGACTATGAATATTATTGCAGAGATGGCCTATGCTCAGGATGATCCGAGTTCCGGTTCCTATCACCTGACTTCCCTGTTTACCACCAGTGTGGTGCTGATGCTGTTCATTTTCCTTCTCAATGTGTTTCTGAGCCGGGTGCGCAGGCGCATCCGGCTCCGCTTGAATCCTACTTAAATCTTGCTTGAATCCCGCTTGAAATAGGGGCGAAATATGAGTGTCGACAAAACCTCGACAAAAGCAAACACAGCCGAAATTATCCGTACCCGGGCGGCACGGGCGGAAATTTCTCCCTACACCCGTAAAATGTTGCGTATTGAAGTGGTGATGAAGATCCTGCTGGGGATTTGTTCTGTGCTGGTGGTCGGTTTTCTGCTGGTTCTGATCAGTTATCTCAGCTTTCGCGGTCTGTTTATCCGCAGTGATATTCAGAGCGCAATATTGCCGGATTACCGGGAGAGTTTTTCTTGGCCTGCCGAGCCGGACGGGGGAGAATCCATAAGCCTGTGGGTTTCCTCCGCAGTGGAATTGGGCAAATTGCGCGGCGACGAGTTGCATGACATCCTCTCCGGCAAAGAGAAGAACTGGGTCGGGCTGGCCGAGTCCGGTGAGAGGCTGACGGTCTTACTGACCGAAAGACAGTTGGAAAGCCTGGAAGAGACTAATACTGCGGCGGGTGTTCATTGGCGCAAGAGCCGGAATATCAAGGCCGGGCAGGACTATGATGCTGTGGCCGCAGCCTTGCTGGAGACACCCGGGGCGATGGCCTTTTTGCCTGCTTCCTGGAATCGGGAAGATTGGGAAGGCCGGAGGCCGGCCGGAGGCCACAAGAATAAAATCCCCCGCCGGGTCAGTCTGGCCGACCGAAGTTTACTGCTCCATTCCCGGGGCTTGGCTTTGGCCTCGACTTCGGGGCTGGAAAAAAAAGAACGGGGACAGGGGGACACAAAGAGTACGGAATACAGCGTTCCCCTGAACACGGCCAAAGACCTGCTAGAAAATCAGAGCGGTGAAGAAGCAGGGAGAAAGGCCCGGACCGCGTCCTACAATTGGCTGACTGGCTTGCCGGGGACGGATAGCGAGGAGCTGTTGGCTCAAGGTTATGTTCCGGTGCGGCTATTTTACAGGGAATACGAAATCTTAAAATTGAGTTTCCTGCTGGAAGCCCCGGCTAAAAATGGCAAAGTGGGTGGTATTTCCACCATGATCTTCTCCTCTCTGATTCTAATTTTTGTCAGTCTGTTGTGGTCCATCCCTCTGGGACTGGCCGTGGTTGTATTTCTGGTCGAATACGCCCAGACCGGGGCCCGATCCCGGAAACAGAGAAAATGGCAGAACCGCTTTGCCAATACTGTTGACATGGCGATTCAGACCCTTTCGGGCATCCCTTCCATCATCTTTGGCCTGTTTGGCAGTATCTTGTTTGTGCCCTTGTTTGGCATCGGTTTGCTCAGCGGCGCGGCCACTTTGGTGCTGATGCTCTTACCCACGATTATTCTGACGGCCAAAGAAGCTTTGCTGACCGTGCCCCGCTCTTATGTCGAGGCCAGCTTGGGCTTGGGTGCCCAAAAATGGTATACCATCCTTCATATTTCCCTGCCCAACGCTCTGCCCGGCATCTTGGCCGGTATCATTCTGGCCATTGGCCGGGCCTTGGGTGAAACGGCGGCCTTGATTTATACTCTGGGCACCGGCTATCAGGCGGCACTCTCTCGCTTCCCGCAACTGTTGGGAGACTGGCCCGTCCTGTGGCAGGAATTTTGGCTCTCCCCCGGCTTGGGGAAGTTGGCCCGGATTGCCGACAGCTACCCTTTGCTGGATTTGCACAGCTCGCTGCGCAGCATCTCCCTGCATCTGTACTGGATGACCATCAACGGTATTTCTTTGCAAAAAGGTTTCTCCACTGCATTCATCCTGATTTTCCTGATCGTGCTGCTAAATATGGGCGCGCGTGCCTTGCTCACGCGCTTTTCCCACAAGCACCAGGCACTGAGTTAAGAGGCTCCAACTATATGTCTGAGAACCGGCTAGTTCACAACATTGAGGTCGAACACCTCAATATGTTTTATGATGACTTCCAAGCCCTGTACGATATTAGTTTTTTGTTGGAGGCGGGCAAGGTCACCGCCCTGATTGGCCCGTCCGGTTGCGGGAAATCCACTTTCATCAAGACTTTGAACCGGATGAATGATCTGATTCCGAACACCAGAGTTGAGGGTTGTGTCCGTTATGGGGGCTGCGACATATATCAAAATTATGATGTGATTGAGTTGCGCAAAAAACTGGGCATGGTTTTTCAGAAACCGAACCCCTTTCCCATGAGCATTACGGACAATATCAGCTATGGCCCCAAGGTTCATGGCGAACGGAACAAGGACGTGCTGGCGGCCACAGTCGAACGTTGTCTGAAAGAAGTCAACCTGTGGGGAGAGGTGAAAGACCGGCTTGCCAAGTCGGCCCTAAGTCTGTCCGGGGGCCAGCAGCAACGTCTGTGTATTGCCCGCACCTTGGCGACCAATCCGGAAGTACTGCTGATGGATGAACCGACTTCGGCCTTGGATCCTCTTTCCACTTCGCGGATTGAAGACCTGATTAGTTCACTGCGCGGCCACTACAGCATTATCATTGTGACCCATAACATGCAACAGGCCGGGCGGATCTCCGATACTACGGCGTTTTTCCTCAACGGGGTGCTGGAGGAAGTGGGCCCGACCAAAGAGCTTTTTGTCACCCCGAAAAAGCAGAAAACAGAGGAGTACATTACCGGTCGTTTTGGTTAAGGAGCTAAAGAGATTAAAGAAACCGAAACGAAATCGACCGGGATTAAAAGGAAGAAAATTATGCTGAGAGAGAATTTTGAACGCCGGAAAACAGAAATTCAGCAAGAGACAGCCGCCATGCTGGAGGCGGTCCAGGAGATGTTGGATACCGCCATTGCCTGCTTGGACAGCGGTGGCACCGGAGACTTGGAAGACATCCTGAAACAGGTGATTATGAAAGACCGCAAGGTCAACAATCACGAAGAGGCCATTTACCATCACTGTATCCAGTTAATTAGTTTGGAGCAGCCTGTGGCTTCCGACCTGCGTTTCAGCATTGGGGTGCTGAAATTTATCGGAGACTTGGAACGGATTGGTGACCACTGTGTCCACATGGTCAAGATCGTTTTCCGCAATTCCCGGTTAGAGTCGGGTACCGATGTACCGAAGGGTTTGGTTGAAATGGCCGACAGAATCAGCGGAATTTATCGACGCTGCAATGAGGCGATCCAGGAACTGGATGCCGACTTGGCTCAGGAGATTATTCGGGAGGACGAGGATCTGGACGATGTACACAAGGCCTTCGTCAAGGAAAATGCCCGCATGATTCACAGCACGCCGGAGCTGTCCGACTCGTTTGTCAATTTTATGTTTCTTTCCCGTTTTATTGAGCGGATCGGCGATCATGTCGTCAATATCTGCGAGTGGTTAGTATTTATGCGCGAAGGCACCCGACCGTCCTGATCATCACGACTATTCTGACCATTCTGATCATGGGGCTGTGTTTATGTTTTGTCGGTCCCGGCGGCGGATTCACCGTGTGGAAATAGCAGCTCGACTACGGCAGAGGCCACGGAACGGGGCCGACCTTCAGCGGGGTATTCATGGAAGTACAGCACCGGATTGAAGTTGGCCTCGATAATGGCATGCCCGGTCTGGTTTGGATCAGCGGTGATGTCGGTGCTTATTACGTCTACGCCGCAAATCTTGGCACCCAGGACTTGGGCACATTCTTGGGCCAGGGTGCCATAGCCGGGGTGTGCGACATCGGTCATATCCAAGCTGTCCCCACCGGTGCTGATATTGGAATTGTGTCGCAGGAATATTTGCTCCCCGACTTGGGGGACGCTCTTGGGTGAGAGCCCTTGCTCGCGCAGTATTTCCAGCTCCGGTGTATTGAGTTCAATGGTTTCCAACGGGCTAATGTGGCTGCCTTGGGGCCCCACGCGCCAAGGGTCGCCGTTTTTGGCTGCAACCAGAGCGGCAATGTTGTTCTGACCATCACCTGTGACATTGGCCGGAATGCGATGCAGGACGGCCCGCAGCCTGCCGTCAATAACCAGGAAGCGGTATTCCTTTCCGGGGATAAATTCCTCGATCAAGATACTTTGGTCGTGAGAGAAGGCGCGCTCCAGAGCTTGGCGGTAGTCTTTCAAACTACAGTGTCCGGCCTCCAGCTGACTGATGCCGATGCCGTAGTTCGTGGAATTGGGTTTGACAATGAGGTTAAAGGCCTGTTCCGAAGTACGTAACTGCCGTAGCTGCCCTTCGTACCGGGGCCAGTCCGCCAGGGCCTGCTCCATACTTTGGTAGTCTTGGCCCTGCGGTACAGGCAACCCGGCTTCGGCCAGCAGTAGTTTGGTGACCTTCTTCAATCCCATAATCTCGGTGCAAACGTAGCTGTCCGCACTGGTCTTGGTGCCCTGTACTACGATTTCACTCCGCCCTTCGGTCCTGTGGTGCAGGCGCAGTGTGTTGCTGCTGCGGTCCAAGACTTCTGCTTCCAGCCCGCGTTCGCGGGCTGCTCGGATCAGCACTTGGGTGGAAAGTTCCAGGTCGCGGTATTCGTCCAGGCCAAAGGAGAAGCGTTGCCAAGGATCTTGTCGGGTCATGAGGTTATCCTAGTTCGGCTTGTTTGCTGCGTTCTGCAAAAATTCCGTCCAAGCTGTACTGTGCCGCAATAAGGGAGCCTGCTCTGACTCCAATGTCTCCAAAACTTCGGTAACACGGAAACGGCCGGTCTCGAGGGCTTTCAACGAATCTTCCGGAACGCTCGTGTATGCCTGTGGAAAACCCAGAAGGTTGGCCAGTTCGCCCAATTCTTCCAGCAGAATTCCGGCCTGCTGCCGAAATTCCGGTGGCAGGGTACGGAGATTCCGTCCCTGACTCACTATGTATTGCTCCCGTCGGGCACATTTCCGCAGTTCCTTGGGCCCCAGCATTGGAGAATCGATTAAAGTGCTGTGCAGAAAGAGCAGGTGGGCGAGGTAGACACTGGGTAAGTGGATGCCGCTGTAGTGCTGCCGGTCAAATATGGGGTCGATGTCCAGGATGCGCAGCTCCAAGTAGTCCACCAGGCAACTGTCTTTTTCCCAGCATTCGTTTCCGTGGGCGTGGAGCTGCTTTAATCGGAATGGGGTGTATAACTCCCGCGAATCTTGGATCAGATTGATGTTGCCCGGCCCGTGATTCCGCCGCAGACGGCGGAAAAAACGGCTTTCCGTTTGGGCAATACGTTCCACACTTTGCCAGTAGGCGCAGGGATGGGAGTAGTCCAGATTCTGCATCTGCTGCTCGAAAGAGCGGTAGCCGTAGCCGAAGTGGGAGTGGAGTGAACCGGCTTGGCCCGGCGGCGGAGCCAGACTGACCCCACCGCCCGCAAAGTGCTCCCGGATTTGTTCTATGTAGAATGGGGAAAGGGAAGGGGTGCAACCAAATAACAGTTCCAGCAGCCAGAAATTGCGCCACAAATTGCGGGCCATGTGAAGGTAGGTTTCGCAGGGAGAGTTTTTGAGATCGTCAAACAGGTGCGGGTCGAGCGAGAAATTGTAGTGGACACCCGTCCAGCTCTGTTTCGCTTTGCCATAGCGCAGTACCAATTGTTCACGGTACTTTTCTTTGTATTCGGCATTCGGGTCGTCACCAAAGTCGGCAATACGAATTGCGCTCAAATCTTGGGGGCTGAACAGCGGCGGCTGAGAGCAGGCCCACAGAACTTCACCACTGTTCTGCTGTTGTAGCTCTCCGGCCACAAAGCGCAGCAGCAAGGCGATGTCGGCCTCCGCCTCGGCGATGTCCGGGTGGGGGGGGCTGACCAGTTCAATTTGCTGGTCACTGAAGTCGAGAGTCAAAGCGTTGGGGAGTAGCTCGCGCAGGCGCGCTTTTTCGCCTTCGCTGCCGAGGAATCGTTCTGTTTGGAGTTCCGTTTGCCGGCCTTCTTGGCCAAAAAGCTGTGCATGGCCGGCGGCACCCGGCGAACCGGTGGAGGCATCGAGACGGAAGGTTTCACGCTCAAAGCCGTGCAGTCCCCCACGCCACAGAGCGGCCTTGTCGGTCAAACTATCGCGCCATGGGGAGCTTATTTTATTTTTGAAAGTCACAATACAAAAATATAGTCGGAATGGGGGTTTGTGTCCATTCTATGTATTTCGAACTGCCCATTTCAAGTTATCTATCTCAGGCTGCCCATTTCAGGGGGAGAATGGACACGGCGGAACCGGCAGAAAAATCTGAAAAATTCGGAGGACATGCTACTTTGGAAATGGAGCATCTGCGCCATCAGAGACTGACGGGGGAGAGGTTCGCCCTGTCACCGGTGGCTCTGTCTCCGACCGTCTGTTTGTTGGCAGAAGCACAGAAGCATTATAGAGACAGCGGCTTTAGAGAACTTTCTCCACCAAGCCGGCTTTCAGGCAACGTGTACAGATTTTCATCTGCTGTATCTTGCCTTGATAGCGTCCTTTGATTTGTAACAAATTGGGTTTGAAGTTGCGAGGCACACGTTTGACCACGTGCTGACCGGCACCACCCTCTTTTTTAGGCAAACCTTTTCGAGGTACGGAATTGCCAAAAGTAGTTCCCTTGTCGCAGATGTCGCAGACTCTAGCCATTGTCGTTCTCCTGAGTACCATAAAGTGCCGCCGCCCGAAACAGGACATAGCAACGAGATCTATACTCGCCAAATGTGCTAAAATGCGCAGGGCAGAGAATAGCCGGGGCGGGATAGCCAAAACGGAAAAGCCAAGGTACTACAATAGAAACTTTTGTCAATAGCAGAACCGAGACATGCCGAAAATGGCGGACTTATTGCCGGGTACGTTCGTATACTTTTTATTTACATTTGTTTACTAGAGACGGTAAACAAGTTCCTGTTTACCACTTGCCATTTCGTATTGGCCTGTTTTAGAGGCCCATCTGCTCAAAGACCCATCTGCTTCATCAGGTTGGCCTGCATACCCTTGTTTTTCAGCATTTTGCGCATCATGATGCGGTTTTTTTCAAACTCTTTCAGCAGGCGGTTGACCATGACTATATTGACTCCCGCACCATTGGCGATGCGCCGCCGGCGCGAAGGCCCGATGATCTTGTAGTTTTGTTTCTCCTGTTTGGTCATCGACAGGATAATGGCTTCTTTGTGACTGATGTCTTTGTCGTTGATTCGGTCCTTAATGGCCTCGGCCTTGCCGGTCATACCCGGCATCAGTTCCAAAATTTGGTCGACACTGCCCATTTTTTTCATCTGTCGGATCTGTTCGAGCATGTCCTGCAAAGTAAATTCTTTGTTGCGGATTTTCTTTTCTAAACGTTCCGCATCTTTTTCGGTCGTCAGTTCCCGGGCCTTTTCCACGAGTGAGATCACATCACCCATTCCCAAGATACGAGAGGCAATGCGCTGCGGGTAAAAAGTGTCCAGATCGCTGATTTTTTCGCCCACGCCGATATATTTGATGGGCTTTTTGACGATGCTCTGGATCGACAGCGCGGCACCGCCGCGCGTTTCGGAGTCGAACTTGGTCAAAATTACACCGCTGATTTCGATTTTGTCATTGAATTCTGCGGCCACGTCGGCCGCGCCCTGGCCGGTCATGGAGTCGGCGACAAAGATACTTTCCACGGGGTTGACGGCTTTTTTAACCGCTTCCAGTTCACCCATCAGCTCTTCGTCGATGTGCAGGCGGCCCGCCGTGTCGAACAGAACGGTATTATAGGACTCTTGTTTGGCCAGTTTCAGGGCCTTCTCGGCCACCTTGGCCGGAGACGTTTTGCCGTTTTCCGAATCATCCGGGCCAAAAAAGCCCACTCCAACCTGCCCGGCAAGCACCTTCAGTTGTTCAACGGCCGCCGGACGCTGCAAGTCACAGGCCACCAGCAGTACATTGCGTCCGTCTTCTTTGAGTTTGTGGGCCAGTTTGGCGGTGGTGGTGGTCTTACCCGCACCCTGCAAACCCAGTATCAGGATGCTGGATATGGTGTCCGGTCCCTTCAGTTTCAGTTCGGCTTCATCGGAACCGAGCAACTTCACCATGCGGTCGTAGATGATCTTGACAAATTGCTGCCCCGGGTTGACCGAGCGGAGAACTTCTTCGCCCTGGGCTTCCTTCCGCGCATTGTTGATAAAGCGTCTCACCACCCGCAGGTTGACATCCGCTTCCAGCATAGCAATTTGAATCTCATCCAGACTTTCCTGGATATTTTTGTCTGTGATTTTGTTGTTGCCTGAAAGACGCTTGGTGATATCTTCAAAACTCTTGGCAATGGACTCCAACATTTGAGGCTCCTTGGGATCCGGGTTTCTAAAACTTAGATGGGGGGAATTTACGTCGAAAAATTTTGCGTCATTGTACAGATCAGGCCGAATTTGTCAGCCCATCCGATCGAGAATAATTGGTTAGAGAAGAGATTGGCCGGCGGAGGAATTGGCCGGCGGAGAAATTAGCAAATCTCCGGTTTTGCAAAGCAGTTTGGCAAGGAAACCATGGCCTCGCAGTTCTGCGATTTGGGAGCCAAAACTTTCCAGTTGCTGCACGACCCGGCTGCGGCCCAGCAGGCATAGGTGTGTGCCTTGTGGGAGCAGGGCCAACCAGCTCTGTACGGAATGGGCCTGCTCTTTGGAAAACTTGTCGTCGAGTGGCAGGACAATCATGTCCCAGCTTGCTGCCGGGTCGTGTGGTATGGCCTCCGGGCAGGGCACGCTGTGACTGAGGCTTGTTGGTATTGTTTTGTCGTGGAAATTGGCCAGATTTTCCAGGTTGTACCGGGCCAGCAGTAATGCCAGGCGGTCGCGCCCGGCAAGGTCGATATGGCGGACGTGGCAACCGGGTTTCAGGGCGAGGAAGCAGGCCAGGTGGCCGTGCCCCGGCTCCCAGAGTAAGACTCTGCCGCCCCAGTTACGTTGGGCCAGGAGTCGTACCAGCAAATCCAGCCTGTAGCCGGGCCGGTCAAAATCTGTCAGGCCATAGGCACAGCGAAAGGGCCAGCGAAGCAGCCACTTGGCCCGAGGGAGGTTGGTTTGAGGTGGGTTTGTCGTTTCTCTCTGTTCGCCCCCGGATTTTTGGCCTTTGTATAACAGGCTCCCTTTTGCTGCGCCTGTACCGGGTCGGGGGCCTTTTCGCAAGTTGAAAGAGTTTCCTTTGCGCTCCAGGACAAAGCAAGATTCGCCCCGCTTGTACAGTTTGAGGGCATCGGGCAGGCTGCCCGGTCCGGATTCGGCCCGGCGGTAATGATAGACACAGTGGTCGCCGGAGCCGTCTTTGTAGAGGATTTGAATTTGGCTGGCAGTCGCCGCTTCTTCGACCAAGTGGCGCAATGGGGCCACAATAACAATGGCAACATAGGGGCTTGGGCCCTTCTCGGTGGCGGTGGCCAGAGCCGGAAGCACTTTGCGCAGTACCGGTTCGCCCAGTTTAGCCGGGATATTGCTGAGAACCAGCCGGACGGAGTCCGGTTCCCGCTCCGCCTCTTCTTCTCCCCAGATGCCCGGGGCAACGTGGAGACCCGGCCGAAAGCCGGGCTGGGGCGAGATGTTCTGTTCCCAGTTGGCCCGGGTAAATGCCAGGGCCAGAGCGTCTCGGTCAAACACGCGCAATTCGCATTGCAGTTCCTGCGGCGGCGGGGCCTCGTTCTCGGTTTCAAGTTGTTTTTGAAGTTGTTTGTTGTGCTTCTGCCGGAGTTGGCCAATATGGCCCTGGACCATCAGGCCCAAGGTTCCGATGCCACAGCCCCAGTCGTGGATCTCGAATCGAGGCCCGGATTCAGGCCCGGAACTTTCCAATGCCTGTTGCAGCATATCCTGTAGGGGATTGCCGGGGCCGTTCTGCCCGTCGTGTGGCAGCAGACTGGTCAGGAGCATCTGCGAACCGCGATCAATGCGAGTGGCACTGAACAGGGCCGGGGAAGAGGCCAGATGATAATTCTTGCCCCAATAGCGGTAGGTCAAGGTGTTGTGGCAGTAGGGTACCAACAGTTCGGGGAATGTGGTCGGTTGTTGTTTCTCGTTCATAACATGCCTTTTTCCATGTCTTGCGAGGCAGGCGAGGCATGTAAGATCCGCAAAATTTGCCGGACTTTCAAATGCTTAGCTGAATTCCGCACCGAGGTAGACTTCGCGTGCGGCTTTGGAGGCGATTAGTTCGGACCGGCTGCCGCTAACCAGAATTTCCCCAAGGTTGACGATATAGGAACGGTCTGTGATGTCGAGTGTATCGCGCACATTGTGGTCCGTAATCAGAACGCCGATATTGCTTTTGGCCAGAGCCCGGATAATCCCTTTAATTTCTGAAACGGCAATCGGGTCAATCCCGGCAAAAGGCTCGTCCAAGAGCAGAAAGCGTGGTTCCAGAGCCAAGGCTCTGGCGACTTCCACACGGCGGCGTTCGCCGCCGGAAAGGGTCGAAGCCTTTTGTTTGCGCAAACGCAACACGCCTAAATGCTCCATTAGAAAGTCGGCCATTTCCATGCGGGCCCGGCGTTTTATATCCTTGCGGTATTCCAGAATGGCCAATAGGTTCTGTTCCACCGTCAGGGAACGAAAAATCGAGGACTCCTGCGGCAGATAGGAGATGCCTTGGCGCGCCCGCTTAAACATGGGCCAACGAGAGATATTGCATTCATCAAGGAGAACTTGGCCACGGGTGGGATGGACAAAACCGGCAATCATATAAAAACAGGTTGTTTTGCCGGCTCCGTTGGGCCCGAGCAGGCCCACAACTTCGCCTTGGCGAAGCGAAATCGAAATATCTTCCACGGCGATTTTGCGGCCATAACGCTTGTGCAGGCGTGAAACATGCAAATAAGAATTGCCTTCACGCATTTTCAAATCCAACTCGGGGACTTCAATATGGCTGCTGCGAATGCGTTCTACTTCCTGGCTGCGTGCTTCCTGTTCCAGGGCACGCAGGGCTTCGGCCCCTTCTTGCTGACGCTTTTGCTGTAATTCCTGTTGCTCGCGTTCCAACTCCTGGATGCTGGGCAAGCCTAATTCGGCTTCCCAGTCCATTTCCGGGGTGTCGGCCAAGGTTTCGGACAGCAGGGCCTCTTCTTCTTGCCATTGGAGCTCCCGCATTTGAGCTTCAAGGTCGGGGTTACCCTGATTCGGTTTGCCTTGGTTTTGGGGCCCGGAATTGGGGTTAGGCTTTGGGCTTTGGGCCAGTACCGGATTCTGAGGAGTTCTGTTTCCAAAAGGCGGTGCCGGTGGGGGAGGGGTTATAGAGGCTGTTCCCTGTTGGCCCCTGTGGACGTTTTGGCCGGGAGGAGGCCCTTGAGGATTTTGAGACCCCGGAAAGTTTTGAGATCCTTGAGATCCTTGAGATCTTTGGGGTACTTGAGGCCTTTGAGGCCCCGGAGACTTTTGCTTAGGGGGTAAAAACGAAGGTCCCACCGGAAGAGTTTCCATTTGCCGCTGTCGCTCCCGCTTGCTTGGCGGGTCTTTCGGACCGGGATTTGAATTGTGGGCAGCCGGGGGGCGAGACTGTTGTTGAAGACGCCGGGCTGCATCGGCACTGTTATCATCCGGAGCTTGCCAGTTGCGGTCCTTTAGCGGACTTAGACGGGGACGTGAGGAAGACGTAGAGGCGGGGGATTGGGGTGGACGGTACTTTGCCATGTGCAATCTACAGTTTACAACCAATAAAGGTCTGTTGATGTAATTGGGTCGTTTTATTCATCTTTGGTGATAATTTGCCCTTCAACTCCATTATCCAAGGTTATATCCTTGGTATCAAGGTTGACAAAGATGCGGGCGGCTTGATAAACGTCCTCATCCTTGTGAACGATGGGTGCCCCACTCAGTTCAACGATTTGAGTCTTACGGTTATAGAAGGCATATTCGCTGCGGGCCGTAATATCTTCACTGAAAATCCGGACATTAACTTGTATTTTGGCCGTATCTGTGTCTTCGTTGTATTCGATAAAGTCACAGTAGACGATCACTTCATTCTCTTTATCTTCGAGATTGACGCTGCTGCGCATGCGCAGCAGCTTGGTCCTGCGGTTATAAAACAGCTCCCGACCTTGAATTTCCAGCTTTTGCTCCCGGTTATCAATGAGGACATTTTTTTTGGCCACCAGAATATCCCGGTCTTTACCGTAGATGTCGAGGGCCTCGGTTTCGATGCTGGAATTGTTGACATCGACGGCGACATTACCTTCGAGCCGTGTGTGCTCGCGGCCTTCGGCGGCGGTCGAAGAGACTTTTTCTGCGCTGAATTGAATGATATCGGCCCGCAGGGTCGCGGCCGGGTGCCCCCAAAAAAGCAGGAAAAATACCGGCAATACGGAGATGCGCAGCACAGATTTCAAAGAACTTGGTTCCAAAGAATCTGAGGAGGGAAAGGGCATCCGGTCGGCATCCTTCAATTTTTGGACCCTTTTGAGCCCGTGTCTTGGACAAAACTACTGACCCGACTGCGGTTTCGGTCGTCCGAGGGGCGCAGCGGTTCTCCGAAGATATCTTTGCCATCTTCGGACAGGCCCCCCGTTTCATCCGGCAGCTCTTCGCCCGGAGAATCCTGTGGTTTAGCCCCAGCGTGCAGTGTACCTTTGACACTCTTGCCGTAAGATAATGTTGTGGTTCTCATGTCCACCGAGAAATCGTTGCCCTGAAATCTCGTGCCGTTGTCTTGCTCCATTTCAACCACGCTTTCGGGCGTGGAAACCAGTTTGCGTTCCACATTGATCCAATTTAGCTCTTGGGCCCGGATTCTCGTTTTTTCCGGGTGGTGGTAGACCTCAATTGGGCCTTCGACCTCAGCATCTTTTGTCTTTTGGTTGTACTGGGCCGAAGCGGCTTTGCCGGACAATTGTGCTTTGCCGTCAAGGTACGTTCTCACTTTTCCCTTTACCACCTGTACCAGGTTTTCGTGGGTAAAGACGCGAAATTCATCAGCATAGACTTCCTGGCTTATTTTGTTGTTTTCTATCTCTTTGTAGACTACATCTTTAATTACGATGTTGGGAATGTCGCGTGCCAGAGTGTCCACTGTGGTCAGGGAATCAGTGTCCAGGCGACAGGCACTCAAAGAGAGGAAGGCCGCCAAAGAGATAACGCGGAAGATAATAGTGATTTGATTTTGGTGCGGCATAAGATTAAATGAGTCCGAGTGGCAGGATTGCAGGCGATTCTAATGGATTTCCTGTTTTCTGTCAGCTACGGTGTTTTACGGTATTTTGTGGTGTGTGAGGGTTTTCACACTAAAATGCAGAGGAATTTGAAGAAAAATTCAAAGAAAACCGAAAAAAGAGGGGCGTAATACGAGGCGTGTTCGGCCGGGTTTCGGTATTTTGGCTCGCCGCCGTTCCGGACAAATTTCCGGCCCGGACAAATTTCTAGCGTGAAAGTTGCCGGGCCCCGGCATAGACGCGCAGTGTGGCTGTCAGCACACAGAGGCTGCCGAAAATTAAGGCAATCCGGCAGAAATAGGCGGGGAACAGCAGCATTAGCAGCATGGTCAGAATCGTTTCGGTTCCCTCACAGATTCCGGCCACAAAATAGAGCCCTTTGTGCCGGTAAGTTGCGAATTTTTCCGGTTTTCCGGCTCGGGCCAAGGCCCCGGACAGGGCCAGAAAACTGCTACAGGTCAGAATATAAGAAAACAGCAGAAAGGCGGCGCACAGGGCCCTGTCCGGGTCGGCCAGGGCAAAGGACAGCACAAACAGGCTGTAGAAACAGAAGTCCAGACAGATATCTAAGAACGCTCCGGAGGCCGTAGTGCGTTGTTGCACTCTGGCCAAAGCTCCGTCCATGCCGTCCAAGACGCGGTTGAGCAGCATGGGCAGGATGGCAAGGCAGTACAGGCTTTGAGTCACCAAGGCGGCGGCGGCCAAACCAAAGGCAAAACCCAGCAAGGTAACGTGTACCGGCCGTATAGCGGATTTGGCTAACGGCCGGAGCAGATACTCGTAGGCCCGGCTGAATTTTGGATAGAGTTTGGAGTCAATCAAGGTTAATCGTCCCGTCCGTCTGGTTTATCTGCCAATGCATTTGCATTATTTGCGCTGCCGGCGGAAGTATTTTTCCAGAAATTTCAGGGCCTTGTGCGGCATGTGGGCCTTTTTGTATTGGGCAATGGCTGCTTTACTGGCTTCGCTATAGGTGGGGTAGCTGTAGATGGTGCCAAAGATTGCTTCTTTCTTGATCTTGCGGCCCAGTACCATGGTCCATTCGCCCAGCATTTCTCCCGCATGAGGGGCCACAATGGTAACCCCCAGCACTTTGCCTTTTCCGTCCAGCACCAGGCGTACAAAGCCTTCTGTATGCCCTTCGGCGATGGCCCGGTCATTGTCATCCATTTCGTAATGGCAAATTTCGACATCCTCGCCGTGCAGTTTGCGGGCCTCTTTTTCGGTCAAACCGACCCGGGCAATTTCGGGCTCGAGGTAGCAGACGCTTGGCAGGGCCTCCAAAGACATTGCACTTTTTTTCCAGTGGCCAAACAGGGCATTGACTACGGCATAGTAGGCACTGTGCCCGGCTGCGTGGGTGAATTGCTGACGCAAGGCAGCATCTCCTACAGCGTAGATATTGGGCAGTGAAGTTTGCAGGTGCTGGTCTACAACAATGGCTCCGCGTTCATCGCGTTCAATGCCCAATTCGGCTAAGCCACAATTGTCTTTTGGGGCCACCCGGCCCAAGGCACAAAGGACTTGGTCACAGTAGACTTTTTTCTCTGCTTCCTGGCCGCTGTCGGCTTGCTTTTGGTGTAGCACGGCGCAGATTTGGCCGTCTTCGCCGCGTTCAAAACGAGTTGCTTCCCAACCGAACAGCAATTCGACACCACTGTCCGCCAATGCTTGGTGGGCAATTTGGGCGGCTTCCGGTTCTTCTCGGCTGAGTACCTGGTTGCCGCGTTCTACCTGGATGACGTGGATGCCTAAGCGACTGAAGGCCAGTGCCAACTCGCAACCGATTGGGCCGCCACCCATTACCAGCAGGCGTTTGGGCGGTTCGTTCAGGTCCCACACCGTTTCCGAGGTCAACGGCTTCAAATCGCGCAGACCGGGGATGTTGGGTACGTTGGGTTGGGCCCCGGTAGCCAGCACTATGCTGCGGCAACTGACCGTTGTCCGTTCGCCGTTGTTCAGCCGGACTTCGACTTGATACGGGGAAAGCATGCGGCCTTCACCCTCCAGCACTTCCACGCCGAGGGATTGGTAGCGTTCGACGGAGTCTTTGGGGGCGATCGAATCAATTTTACTGCGTACGTTTTTCATTACTGCGGCAAAGTCAATTTGCGGTTTGGCGTAGTGGATGCCCATGGCCTTGGCGACTGTTCCGGCCCAAGCGTACTTGCCTGCTGTGAGCAGCGATTTTGAGGGAACACAGCCGTAGTTGAGGCAGTCCCCGCCCATTTTAGATTTTTCTATCAGTATTACTTTGGCCTTCAGCATTCCGGCGATGTAGGCACTGACCAGCCCTCCGGCTCCGGCTCCGATGACGACTACATTGGCATCGTAGCGGCCGGAGGTTTTGGATGTACCTCTCCGGGGGCGAGGCCAACGCCGATCCATTTGCACTTTGCGATAGAGCCGCTGCAATAGCTTGATAATGTAAGGGAAGACACCGAGCAGAATGAAACTGCCCAACACCCGGGGAGAGGCAATGTCGCCGAGGCTGTGAATTTCCTGCAAACTGCTGCCGGCGTTTACATAGACCAAGGTCCCCGGCAGCATGCCTAACTGGGAGATCCAGTAGAAACGGCCTAAACTCATGCGCGTCAGGCCAAAGACCAGGTTGAGGACAAAGAAGGGGAATATCGGCAGCAAACGCAGGGAAAAGAGGTAGCTGCTGCCGCTGCGCTCCAGATTGCGGTTGATGGTGTCCAGTTGTTTGCGGTAGCGGGTTTCCAAACCGGAGCGGAGCAGGTAGCGGGCCAGAAAGGCGTTGATTACCGCACCGCAACTGCTGGCAAAGGAGACCAGCAAAATTCCTTGCCAGAGCGGGAACAGGGCACCGGCCAGCAGGGTGAACCAGAGGGCCACCGGCAGGAAGAAACTGACACAAATGACGTAAGCGGCAAAATATAGCAGGATAGCGATAAAGCCCAGTGCTTCGATCCCGCTGCGCAGTTTTTCGAGGTTGTTCTGGAGTGCTTCCAGACTGAGGTACTGTCCTAAATCGTAGTATCGGTATGCGACAACCCCAACTATCAGCAGAAACAGGATTAATATCTTTTTTCGGTCCATTGCCGTCTCTCTTTTTTCATTATGTTTTTTTGAAATGCGTGAAATTTTGCATTCGGGTCGAATTATTCCGGGAAAAAACGGCTTTGTATACCCTTGCCAAAGACGTGGGAGCATTTTGGATGAAAGGCACAGGGGCCCGGAGCCTTGTATTCCAAGGCTCGACAGCGCGTTGGTGTCATGCCGCACCGGCGGCAAACACATGTGCATTTTTTTGAAAGAAAGGGGAACGGATTGTGAATCAAATATGGTTCAAGCCGGATTATGCGCACGGTAGAAATTCTTTTGTCCTGCCAAAACCTTGTATCTTTAGCAATAATCTCTGATATATGGCGTTGTTTAACGGCGCGTGTTCTGCCAAGCTTGTGCCGGACACGCGCCGCTAAACAACGCTCCTACTCGCTTATGATTTCTATATTATAGGCAACATCAGGGTCTGTACCCTCTCTTGCAGTCCAATCAGATGGGGTCATCTTTTTTTGGGGAGACAGTATATATATCAGAGAAGTCATTTTATTGACTTCTCTTCTTAAACGATAGATAAATGTTCCCGATACACCCGACCCACAATTTATAGAGCAACTTGCTTGTAGGAGAGTATTCTCATAATAATTTATTGTCTGATTTACGTAAGTATCATCTGCATAGGGAATCAACATAATTTCTTCGGCTTTCCGTTCTATTGCCAGAGATACATCCGCTTTTGCCTCTGCCCCCAACCCTCCCATATAGGCAATAAGACCTGTTGAGCTCGCATCTCCGGCGGCAAAAGATTTGGTGGTAAAGGACTTTTCCAATATCTCGTCTCCATCATACATACGTATTTTGTAGGTTGTGTTTTCCTGTAGGATGTCGGTGGTTTCAAAATTGGTGTCACTGGCGGTGGTACCAGTCGTAAACGGAATGTCTGTGCTGCCGGTGGCAAGGCTGTAAGCGGTGCCCTCGTGCAGAAACATAAAGATAGCCCTTGTCTTTTTGGCTGCCGTAAATTTTCTGGTAATATAGCCTTTCCTGGTCTCCGCCTCGGCCTTAGAGGGGCTGCTGCCTGCCCGCGTTATCAGGAAACCGACCGTTTTGTCTGCGGACAAATTGGGATCAGCAGCAGTGAAATGGACGTAGTGGAGACCCGCATAATTGACCGCAATGGATTTGGTGGGGCTCGGAGCCGCAGGCGGCTCACTGGTGTCCGGGTTCTTGGTGTCCGAGATCGGGGCACAGCCAAGCAAAGTTACGCCCAAAACAGATAGAAAAAGGATAGGTAAAAGACGAGATAGAAATGAATAAAGAGGATTAGAACCGTATGATAGAAAATGGAATAAATGCTTATTTTCTAAAGTAGTGTGATATTGGATATTGGATATTGGATATTGGATATTCTACCGGTTACTGGCATACCGGTCAATAGTATTTGTTGATGTTTCATGGGGAAATGCCTCCGAAATAGTGTAATTTTAGGATATTATATATTCGTTCAGGATATTTGGCAAGGGGGGGGCATGCCCAGACCACCCCTGCCCCTCCAAAGGAGGGGAATGATAACAGTGGAGATTAGTCCCCTCTATTAGGCGAAGTTCTGGGTGGGCCTGTCGAAATGGTGGGTGAGCCTGTCGAACCCTTGGCAAGGGGGGAGAACCGTCGGCCCCCTCCCAAATAGCTAATGGCGAGTTACGGGGATAAAGACTATCCCTATATCTATACCCTTATTATTAGTAAAGGTTTGACTAGTAGCATTCTTTATATTCGCTACTTTATCTGCCGCTATCGAATAGCCATAACGGTTCGTAGAATTGGCTGTATAGCCGGAAATGAACCCGTGTGCAAAATGAAACCTGGAACTAGGAGTCGCTATATTCCGAGCATAAGTACCTATATTGTGATAAATACCATCACTACCATTTTGGGTGGAGAACTCAGAGATGAGAGGGGTAAAGTTTGTATAGAAGTAGCACACTACCATACCTGTTTGTTCTTCCATAAAGTACAAGTTGTCTAAGCTGGCCACATAGTTGCTGCCATTACCGTTGCCCCATGCTGCATCACCCTCGGCGGGTAATGCAGCGGTCGTGAAAGGAATTACGGCCATGTCATCGGTGACCTTTAGCCCGGTAAGCTCTACGGTTGTGGTAATACGGCCTGCGGGGAAATAAAAGTAGAGTTTGTAAGCCGTGTTGGGGGCAAGCACATCGGCCAGAGTAAGACCGTCGTCGAAGTTGGTCAAATAGTGTTGGCTGATACTGATTTTTCGTGTAGCATCGGCGGGTATACTGATACTTACATGACCTTTGCTGGCAAGGGCTTCCGCCTTGGTAGGAGCCGCTTCTGTTGCTAAGCGAATAACTGCCCCGATGTTTGCGAGTTCCGGATTGCTGCTGATTTCTAATTGCAAAGAAGAGGCCACAGCGGAGGAGGAAAAAGAAATGGTTGGGTTTACCGGAGCCGCAGGCGGCTCACTGGTGTCCGGGGCCTTGGTGTCCGAAAGTGGGGCACAGCCAAGCAAAGTTACGCCAAAAATAGATAGAAAAAGGATAGGTAAAAGACCAAATAAAAAGGAATAAAGAGGTTTAAAACGGTATGATAGAAATAGAAATAAATGCTTACTTTTTAAAGTAGTGTGATATTGGATATTGGATATTGGATATTGGATATTCTACTGGTTACCGACATGCCGGTCAATAGTATTTGTTGATGTTTCATGGGGAAGTGCCTCCGTGATAGTGTAATTTTAGGATATTGTATATTCGTTCAGGATATTGGGCAAGGGGGGGGCACCACGCCCGGACCCCCCCTGCCCCTCCCAGGGAGGGGCAGGGGGATTAGTTGCCTCTATTAGACTTTTTGTGTCTTTCGTGTCTTTCGTGGTTCTCTGAACAGTGAGGATTATTGGGGACTACTATAAACGCGTGAAAGATCTTTCCGGAGCACTCATAATCGTATAGCGATCGGTTCCACTTTTTAGTAATTTACAGATCATCTCGGCCTCCGCTCTGTTTTTCTCTGAACTTGTTGGCAAGAGACGAACCGGTTGCTCGTAAAAGTTTTCAAACTTAAGTTCACCAACCACTTCTTTCTGTGTTTCTGACCGAACTTTTTCCGCACATTTTTCTTATTTTTTAGGTGCATCAATCCATGTACACAAATTTTCGGTTAGCCGTTAGCAGTCTATTTTGATATTTTATAAGGAAATTCTTCCAAAATTGTGAAATTTTGGCCTATTATATATTTGTTCAGGCAGACGTATAAAAAGAAAGGTTGGAGCGACTCTGTTCTTTCCCCATTTTTTGCATGGTCTGGCTCCAAAAACAAAAACGGACTATAATGAGAGGCGTTATGGATAATACCCAGTTTGACAAAATGATGCAGGGCATGTTTCAGGGCATGGCAGAACTTCGGGAGTCTCAGGCTAAATCTCAGGCCAAGGCCGATTTGGAGTCTCAGAAACTTCGCGAATTTCAGGCAGAGACAAGCTTACAGATCCGGGAATCTCAGGCCAAAACAGACTTACTGCTTCGAGAATCTCAGGTTAAGTCGGATTTGGAGTTTCAGAAACTTCAGGAATTTCAGGCCGAGACAGGCTTACAGATCCGGGAATTTCAGGCAGAGACAGGCTTACAAATTCGGGAAATGGGACGCAGGGTTGACGATGTTGCCAAACAATTGGGCCATATTGGCATTAACACGGGTGATTTTGCCGAGGAGCTGTTTTGGAGCAGTCTGAAGGCAAACCCCGTGCTTGGCGGGACTCTCTACAACAGGGTCGTGCGCAACGTTTGGGACGACGAGGGTAACACCGAGTACGATATCCTGCTTTTTAACCATAATTCGGTCGCGATTATTGAGGTCAAATACAAGGCTAAGTCTTCTGATATCAATAATTTGTTGAAAAAAGTGGATACTTTTCGCAACAGCCACCCGGATCATGCGAAGCACAATATATACCTGGGTTTGGCGACAACGACCCGGGACCGCTATTATGAAAAGCTGGTTGCAAAGGCCACTGAGGTGGGTATTTACCTGCTGGGCCAGGAGGGGAATCATGTCGAATTGCTCTCTGATAAGGTCCGGGTTTTTTAGGTTTATTTTAGGCTCATTGCAAACCATTCTATTTATTTGCAGTAAATAGAATGGTTTAGAGTTGCCCGGCTCCGGCTCCCCCCGCAAACGGGGGAAGTACCTAACAGAAAAACAGAAGTAGTAGAGAATAGCTCTACTCTGTTACTGGGGCCAGTTTTTTATTGTCATAGAATATGTATTCAGCTCCTCCGAGAACACTATCCATATGAACTCTACTACTTAAATTACTTGATTTCATCATTCCATCCCAAAGAGCCACACCAGTAAGTGGTCCTGAGGTGGTAATATTGTATAAGTCATAGAATAATAATAAGCCTCCGGGAATCGCATTGCCAAAAGGGCGCATACGTTGTGATGCTTCGGGTAGTTCATGTGGCAGTGCATTACCATGAGTAAAAGTATATGGTCCTCCTCCAATCAATAAATAATGAAACCTTGTCGGAATTAGATATCTTTCAGAAGCCTTGTATTCCATAGTCAGCGAAGTACTGTCGGCAGTAATTTGACGATAGAAATTACTGTAGGTTCCTCTTGAGGTGGGGTAGCTACTTGGGAAGTCTTCGGTCGTAAACTCCAGTTTTTCTATAACGGTACCCGTAGTGCCCGTTATCTCATAAAAATGAGCATAATACTTCGTGTTCGGGTGTAAAATCTCCGGTGCGGCTACAAGAGCACTCACAAAACCTGTAGCTGCTCCGTCAACAGAAACAGTTACATTTGCATTAAATTTCGCGGCCGTCATTTCATCGGTCATCGAAAGGTAGACAGTTCTGGGTGTTCCGTCTGTTTTAGTTATTCGGGTGTAAAAACCCGGCAAGTCCCTGACGCTGTCGTAGGCAGCAGGTGTAGCGTCTTTACTTACGACAACCCCTATTGTTCTTGCGCCTTGGGTACCGTTGTCAAACTGTATCAGCCCTTCCCGCATGGATACCCAAGCCATGGAAGTATTTAGGCTTTCAGCCACAGGCGGGTCATTACTGTCCGGGTTCTTGGTGTCTGAAAGTGGGACACAGCCAAGTAAGATTACACTGAGAACGGACAGAAAAAATAGTGGTAAAAGACAATATAAAAATGAATAAAGTAGATTAGAACGGTTTAAGAAAAAATGGGATAGATGCTTGTTTTCTAAAGTAGTGTGATATTGGATATTGGATATTGGATATTGGATATTGTACCGTTTGCCGGCGTGCCGGTCAAGAGTGTTTGTTCATGTTTCATAGGGAAATGCCTCCGTGATAGTCTAATTTTAGCCTATCATATATTCATTTAGGGAATTTGACAAGGGGGAGTAGGAAAGTTATCTTTTCCCTACTCCATGTGGATACCTTTACCTAATAACGCGTGAGGGATGCATTGGAAATAAGTGTTGCAGAAGGCGTTGTCGTTTCTAAATCGAAGAACTTTCCGGGTAGTATTTCTGTATTATCGGCAGCTATTACATAGTAGTAGTTATCTGTATCAGGATAGCTACCACCCAGTTTTAACATATTGAAAAGAAATTGGGAGTTCGACTCAACAAGACCTATTGCAAAGCTTCCTATTGTGGTGCTGGTTACAAGTCTATTATCTAATGATATCCTGGTAGAGAACGTAGTACCATTAAAAGGATTTGGAAGTTGTATATAAGCGATAAAAACACCTTTTTGATTTTCGCTGTATCCCCACTCGGAAAGGCTTGCAACAAACTGCTTGTTTGCCCGTGCGGTACCCCACACGGCATGACCTGCGGCGGGTAGCATAGCGGTAGTGAAAGAAACTACGGCTATGTCATTGGTGATACTTAATCCCGTAATTTCTGCCGTTGTGGTACTAATTTCTGCGGGAAAATAGAGATACAGTTTGTAAGCCGTATTCGGGGTCAGCACATCGGCTATGGTAAGTCCGTCAGAGAAGATGCTGCCGTAGTGTTGGCTGATACTTATTTTTCGTGTAGCATCGGCGGGTATGCGGACACTTAGATGACCTTTACTGGCCTGCGCTTCCGCCTTGGTAGGAGCCGCTTCCGTTGCTAAGCGAACGACCGCCCCGATGTTTGCGAGTTCCACATTGCTGCTGAGTTCCAATTGCAAAGAAGAGGCCACAGCGGAGGAGGAAAAGGAAATGGTTGGGTTTACCGGAGCCGCAGGCGGCTCACTGGTGTCCGGGGCCTTGGTGTCCGAAAGCGGGGCACAGCTGAGTAAGATTACACTGAGAACGGACAGAAAAAGTAGTGGTAAAAGACGGAGTAGAAATGAGTAAAGAGGTTTAAAATGGTGCGATAGAAAATGGAATAAATGCTTACTTTTTAAAGTAGTGTGATATTGGATATTGGATATTGGATATTGGATATTGTACCGTTTGCCGGCGTGCCGGTCAAGAGTGTTTGTTCATGTGTCATGGGGAAGTGCCTCCGTGATAGTGTAATTTTAGCCTATCATATATTCGTTTAGGGAATTTGGCAAGGGGGCCGCAAGCAAGTACGGAGCGTGACTCCAAGAGTGAGACGAAGCGTGATAAACAAATTCCTGCATCCGCAGGAATGGCGGAGTCCAACCGGCCATGAGCAACCGGCCATGAGCAACGGTCCATAGAAAGGCGAAGAAAAGCACTCTTACGGACTACCATAATGCTTGAGCGATACTGTAGTTTTACATTTCACAGGATCGGCGAGAATTTCCGGTCGTAGTTATCATAGCCGGCCCTGATAACTAATAAGGGAAATGTGTATTATCTGCCTGAAAGAAAACATCAGGATCATACTTCCTAAAGCTACTTGTACCGCTACCTCCCACTGTTGTGAAAGTCTTCTGGATTACATAATTCTCCAGTTGTATTTCTCCCGAAGGAAAGACCAATTTTTGTTTTAGTGTCAATTGTAATGTATAGTTATTGCCGGCAACGTAATCACCACCAAAAACCTGACATCTTAGTTTTATTGAACTATCTGTATTTGTCGACCCCCGGGGAAAATTGGAAAATATATAGCCTGCATAACCATTTAACTGATTGGGCTGAGAAGTATTCATTTCTAAATCCCATGTTAAGCGGGAAATACCGGTCGGGATTTCCCAAACACTGCCATCCATTTCTTTCATATAGGTTTCTTCTCTGTCAAAAGTCAATCGGATATAGTGGTCATCATCTAAGTAAATCTTATTATCAATTACAAAAAGAAAATAAGGGTCTCCTCTCTTCTTATTTACATTAAAACCATGGTTTACAAGAGCGGCTCCAAAGAGAATATTATTTTCAAAAAGGTCATTAAAACCACTCTCCGTTTTGTATAGTTCTAGAACCCGATCCGGCGTTGGAAAAATTTTAGAAAAGGCCAATGTAGCTGTCTTATCTTTTATTTGGGTACCTTTTCTGTCATACAAGGGGGTGTTGATATGAAATAGATCTACTTTTTTAGTGGTTTTTATATCTTCTATGGCTTCTGTAGCCGAGATATATTGAGCATTCCATTTGGCATAGACAATAGTATCAGCAATAATAGTCGTATTATTAAAATCAAAAATATCCTTTACATTGGAATCTGTATACCAATCCTGAAAAATAGAATCTTTTTTAGTCGGGTCAGCCGGTTTGTTTGCCTTCTCTCCCTTTTTTATTGTTTGCCTTGGTACCTCCGAGCCTCCTTGCGTCCGGAAAGTGAGGGTAAAGGTTTGGATAACGGGAAGAGAGTCTTCACCAATGGGCTTACAACCGGAAAAGATCAGTATCAGGGCGTATAACAAGGCTGTTCGGTTCAGAAGAAAACAGCCTACATTGCGGCTGTTTTGCCGCTGATATTTCCCCCTGTTCTGCTCTGTTGCAGGGCCGCAGATATAGGCTTTATAGGTGACTGACAGGACAGTTTTTAGGGGTAATAAATGTCTGTGTATTTTCATTTTATTTAGGTTTAAAACCAAAGAGATAACAACCGCCTGACAGATTATTTGACAGATTCATAGACGCAACAGATGTTTTATTTGGCCTAAAATTCCGTTTAGGTGATTCTATAGCCTGATTGTATGTCCATTTAGAGAATTGGGCAAGGACCAAGTGTTTAGTCCCGACGAAGCCTGATACGGGGCTTGATACCAAGCGTGACAAACAGATTCCTGCGTTCGCAGGAATGACGGGATGCAAAACCGGGTACAAGACCGGATATAAGACCGGATGCAATGAACCGGAGTCCATAAGCGACTCTACTATTACGACAGCAGTACGAGATTCGACTATTTAATACCGGGTGAGGGGCACTTCGTGATTAATTACCCCCAAGAAATTGATAGTTTCCAGATTGAATTTTTTTCCGGAAAATTTTTCTGTTTTATCGGCCCCTATTATATAGTAATAGTTACCTGTATCAGGATAGTTGCCACCCAATCTAGAAAAACCAAACAGAAATAACACATCAGGTGTAGCTAAACCTACGGAAAATGTACCTATGTTGACACTGACCATCTCATCTGCTTTGAAATGGGTCAATGTAGCACTATTAAGAGGGTTCATCAATTGTGCATAGGCGACAAAGACCCCTCTTTGATTCTCACTATAGCCCCACTCGGGCAGACTTCCGACAAACTGTTCTCCTGTCAGTGAACGGGCCCACACGGCATCCCCTGCGGGGGGTAGCGTAGCCGTGGTAAATGGAAGGGCTGCCACGTCATTCGCAAGAGTTACCCCTTCGATCGGATTAATAGCATTGGCTTCAAAAAACAGATACAGTTTGTAATTGGTATTCGGGGCAAGAACGTCATCCGGAGTAAGCCCATCCGTAAAATTACTGCCGTAGTGTTGGCTGATGCTAAATTTGCGTGGGCTGGCGGCAGTGATACCGAGGCTGACATAACCCGCATTGGCTTCTGCTTCTGCCTTGGTGGGGGCCGCCTCTGTAGCTAAGCGAATAACGGCTCCTATGGTCGAAATGGCTAAGCTACTGCTCATTTCCAATTGTACAGAAGATACGACAGCGGTAGCAGAAAGGGAAATAGTCGATTTGGCGGGAGGGTCACCGGTGTCCGGGAGCGGAGCACAGCCAAGTAAGGTTAGACCGAGAAGAGACAGAAAAAGAGCAAGAGAAAAATATAAAGAAAATGGGAAAAAAGACTTGTAATTGATTAATAGGAAAGGAAATAAGTGTATATTCTCAAATTGAGTAGGATATTGGATATTGGATATTGGATATTGGATATTGTACTGTTTGCCGGCGTGCCGGTCAATAGTATTTGTGGATGTTTCATAAGGGAATGCCTCCGAATAGCCTGATTTTGGCTTATTGTATATTCGTTCAGGATATTTGGCAAGGGGGAGCAAAGACCACCCCTTGCCCCTTTTCCATCACTCTTCCCACCAGCGTTCCAACCACCTCTGCCCCTCCGGAGGAGGGGAATGTACAAGAGTGGGGTTAGCTGGGTCTGTTAAACTTTTCGTGCCTTTCGTGGCTCGCTCGAACAGTAGACATTAGTCCTGTGTCTATTAGACCAAAGGGTGGGGCCTTTAAAGAGACATCATCGCAAAGCCCCCCCCCTCAAGGGGCTCGCCATGAGCTTGCATTATTGAGCGGAGTCGAAATGCCCCAAACAAAAATACCATTACGGACTGTCGTAACGCGTGAGGGGTGCTCTCAGTTTAGCTATCACAGGACTATCTGTAATTTCTAATTGTAAAGTCTTCCCGGACATTGCCCCTGTTTTATCAGCACTGATGATATAATAATAGTTATCTGCATCAGGGTAGCTGCCGCCCAGTTTGGATAGATTGAAAAGAAACTGTGGGTCAGGTATTGCAGAGCCTACCGAAAAGGTCCCTATGGGTTTTAAGAGTGTATCGCTTGCTGCACGACAAGTGAATGCAATAATAGTGGGAGAAAAATTAATTTTTGTATACGCTACAAACACCCCTTTTTGATTTTCGCTGTATCCCCACTCGGCAAGATTTCCGACAAACTGCTCTCCTGTCCATGCCTCATCCCATACAGCATCCCCTGCGGGGGGTAGCGTAGCGGTGCTAAATGAAAGGGTTACTACATCATTGTTGAGGGTAGCTCCCTCAACAGTAGTTTCGGACGGAATAGCGTTGGCTTCAAAAAACAGATAGAGTTTGTAAGCCGTATTGGGGGTAAGAACGTCATCCGGAGTAAGACCATCGTCGAAGTTGGTCGTATAATGTTGGCTGATGCTTATTTTCCGTGTAGCAGCGGCGGGTATACGGATACTTACATGCCCCGCACTGGCCTGCGCTTCCGCCTTGGTGGGGGCCGCTTCAGCAGCCAAGCGAACAACCGCCCCGATGTTTGCGAGTTCCACATTACTGCCTATTTCCAATTGCAAAGAAGATACGACAGCGGCGGAGGAAAAAGAAATGATTGGGTTTACCGGAGCCGCAGGTGGCTCAGCCGCAGGCGGGTCACTGGTCTCCGAAAGGGGGACACAGCCAAGTAAGATTAGACTGAGAACGGACAGAAAAAGTAGTGGTAAAAGACAGAATAGAAATGAATAAAGAGGCTTAGATCCGTGTGATAGAAAATGGAATAGATGCTTGTTTTCTAAAGTAGTGTGATATTGGATATTGGATATTGGATATTGGATATTCTACTATTTACCGGCTTGCCGGTCAATAGTTTTTGTCGCTGTTTCATGAGAGAACTCCCTGTAATGGTTTAATTTTAGCCTATCGTATATTCATTCGGGATATTTGGCAAGGGGGGGCCTTTAAAGAGACATCATCGCAAAGCCCCCTCCCCTCAAGGGGCTATTCCTAAGCTTGCATTATTGAACGGAGTCGAAATGCCCCAAACAAAAATACCATTACGGACTACTATAACGTGTCAGAGCTGCTTTGGGAATAAATGATGTAGAAGGGTCTTCCATGTCTAGTTCGAAGGCTCTTCCGGATATTTTGCCTGTATTATCCGCAGCTACTACACAGTAGTAGTTATCTGTATCAGGGTAACTGCCACCCAGTTTCAATATATTGAAGAGAAATTGAGGGTTAGGGTCAAGAAAACCTATCGCAAGGTTTCCTAATACAAGGTTGTCGAGTCTATTATCTGCTATTCGAGTACTCAACCTAATACTGGCAAAAGAATTGGGAAATTGTGTATAGACGACAAAGACCCCTTTTTGATTTTCACTGTATCCCCACTCGGGCAGGCTTCCGACAAACTGCTCTCCTGTCAGTGAACGAGCCCACACGGCATCCCCTGCGGGGGGTAGCGTAGCGGTGCTAAATGAAAGGGCTATTACACCATTGTTGAGGGTGGCTCCCTCAACAGTAGTTTCGGACGGAATAGCGTTGGCTTCAAAAAACAGATAGAGCTTGTAAGCCGTATTGGGGGTAAGAACGTCATCCGGAGTAAGCCCATTGGTAAAATCGCTGCCGTAGTGTTGGCTGATGCTAAATTTGCGTGGGCTGGCGGCAGTGATACCAAGGCTGACATAACCCGCATTGGCTTGTGCTTCTGCTTTGGTGGGGACCGCCTCTGTCGCTAAGCGAATAACCGCCCCTATGGTGGTGATTGCGAAGCTACTGCTCATTTCCAATTGCAGAGAAGAGGCCACAGCGGCAACAGAAAGGGACATGCTTGGTTTGGCCGCCGCAGGCGGGTCACTGGTCTCCGACAGCGGGACACAGCCAAGTAAGATTGCACCGAGAATAGACAGGAAAAGGTAAGGGGGAAAAGATAAAAGTATTAAATAAAAAGACTTAAAATAGTTTGATTGGGTTTTAAGTAAATATCTGTTCTCTAATGGTGCAAGATATTGGATATTGGATATTGGATATTGGATATTGGATATTGGATATTATACTGTTTGTACTGATATTAGTCAATATTTTACCTAAATTTTTCATGATCGCACTCCTGAAGAATAAGCTGAATTCAAAGCATATTGTCTATTAATTGGGGGAGTTTGTCAAGGGTTTGGTCAGGGTTTGGCTAAACCGTAAGAAACACCGAACATACTTCTATGCATCTCTGATGCCCCCTCAGGCAACTATGCCGATGGCGATTGTGGACGGTTCACATCCGAATCGAGGATACAAAGCTTTCCGACAGGGTTTCCGCTCGCATCAAAAAAAGGAGATGGCTTATGCAAACCCTGTACTTTCCAGGCCAATAACTTGCACAGGCTTCTCATCACTATCCGCAGAGGGAATCTCGCTCCTCTCCACTTCGCCGGAAGCGTTTCTTTGGCAAACTTCCCTTGTATATACCCACGCACAGGCCCGAGAACACTGTCTCGGACCCCATCATCATCCATAAAATTATGGATCATTCCCACAAAGGGCACGCCTGAGGATACAGTATTCGCTATCGGTGTTTTACAACATTCTGTATACCAACGAAACAGACCCTTGGGACGGAGCTTCAAACAACGCAATTGTTCGGCACCGTCCGTAATCTGAATCCGGGAATGCGTCGTTTGGAAGATGTCCGTGCCTCCATGTGCATCCGTGACATCCTCGCGCTTAAGGAAGCGGGCAAATGCCTGGCAATCGTCACAGTAGCAGACCAGCCGAGTACCCGAATTGGGGGAAATATCGTGAGCGACACCCTGAACGATGCCACAGCTACACTTTAGCCGAACTTCTGCCATATCCTGCGCCCTCTTACCTGCACTGCTTCGGTCGGCCAAGGCTGTTTTCGGGAGACCCCGCAACGCAACACCCAACATTAACCGACATTGTAGAATTCTATAACAGCTAAATGATCAAACTAGGAATCGGAATCCTGCCACAGCTCGGCTCCGGTTAGCAACTTTTGCTGTACGGCCTTTTTTTCCTGCGTCTTTTGGGTTTCCCGCGTTTCCGGCACCTTTGGGGTTTCCGGCAGCTCTTGAGTCTCTCGGGTTTCTTGAGTTTCTCGGGTCTTTGGTATCTCTTGCACTTGCTTGTTTCTCTTCGGTATTCGCCGGTCTTCGGCAATCTCCTTAGAAAGACCAAGCAGCCCGGTATTCGGAAAGGGCAGGAGCTTCTCTCCAAACCCCTTTCTGTGGCCGTATTTCTCTCTGATCGAATCTGCCGGCCCGTTGTAAATCTCGGTATACGAACCATCTTCATGGATTCTAATCCCAAGGTAATAATCCGGAATCACCCTAAACGTTAAAGAATCCTTAAAGGTTGCCTTGATCTGAACCAACCGCCCGTCCGAAGTCTTCCCGTCATGGCCTCCGATTGGGGAACCAAAGAGCCGGACATCATAATCCCGCTGAATAATTGCTTCGCCAATATCTCCGACAAGCCGCCCGTCAATAGGAAATCCCTTCGGAGGAAATGCTGCCTTTAGCTTATTTATGCCGGTAAATATATCCTTAAGAGCATCTTTTACTACTTCCTCGTCAGACATCCCATCCCCAATAAAGCCCGGTACATTTGCCGGCCAGACTGTATTAGTACATCATCAGATTGTCAAGATAAGGAGACACCACACCCGTATGGCCGCGCCACAAATCTTCTCTATACGGCATACCGCCGCAAGATATCCTCGTTTATTTCAATACCCATTTTAATACGCATATTTCAATATGCAAGCCCGGGCCCTCCGGTTTGGGCAGCAAACCATTCTCCAATTGTGGAATCCCCGCCGCTAGCTCTTCGCGGAATATATTGCCGGTGCGTTTGTATTCCGGGTAAACAGTCGCCGGCTCCGGCGCAGGGGGGTAATAAGGCCGCGAAAAGACCGCGTGTATTCCCGTAGCCAAAGCCACACCACTGTCACGGATGTGAGGGGTACACCGGATATTGGCAATCTTATGAAATTCCGAAAGACCTCCGGTAATGGTGCAGCCCGGCTGCACCATATCGACACAACGCCGGCGGATAAGCCGGTTCATACCATAGCGGGTAAATTCCGCCTCTCCCCGTGATCTTTGTAATTGTTAAGGATTTCAAAGTAAATGTCCTTTTTTGCGAGCGCAAATATCATGGTACCCAAAGCCAGAACACTGACATCCCTGTCGATACCTTTAATTCTCTGTTTCTCATTGTTGGAGTATCCCAAAATATAAATTTACCATCTGTGCACCTGCTCGCATGCATCTGTCTATACAAAATCTCATCTTAAACCCCATCACAAAAGAATCTAAAGCCCCGGGATTTTGGAAACTTTAGGAGCTTTAGGAACATTGGCTCATCGCCACAGCCCGTGCGGCCTCTTGTCGGATACTCGGCCAATCTTCGGAGGCAATCCACTTCCGTGACGCAATCCAAGAGCCGCCCACAGCCCCGACTATTGGGCTCTGCAAGTAGTCGGCCAGATTGCCGAGACCCAAGCCTCCCAGAGGGATATATTTCAGCCCCAGATGTGCGTATGGTGCATTCATGTTGCGCAGGTATTCCAAGCCGCCAACGGACTCGGCAGGGAAATACTTCAACAGGCGGATGTCATACTCCAAGGCTGTTTCAATTTCCGAGGCCGTAGTAATGCCGGGATAGAACGGCAGGCCCCGTTTGCGGGCCGCTTCGATCACTCTGCGGTTCAGGCCCGGTGCCACAGCAAAGTCGGTGAAGTCCGCAACCTGCTCCACCTGTTGCGGGCTGAGCACCGTGCCCACTCCCAACAGCATTTCGGGGTATTTTTGCCTGATCAACTTCACGGCATCCAAAGCGTAGGGGCTGCGCAGGGCCAATTCCATACCCGTTATTCCGCCCGCAAGCAAAGCTTCTACCGTGGGAACCACCTCTTGTTCTTTCTCAAAAACGGCTACCACAAGAATTTTGGCATCGCATATCCGATTCTCCATATCACTCATTCTGCTACCAGCCTCTGCTTCATATTCCGTTTAAAGGAATTTATTTTCCAATAACAATATTTTCGCATAGTTAGAAAAATTTGTCAAACATTTTTTCAGAAAGGAGATAAGATAACTTAATTGTTGGGGAGCTTTACAGTCGTAGCTCTGCGCTCAGTTTTTCAGCGGTATTTTTGAGCAGTTCGGCGTATCTCAGAAACGCTTGCAGTTCCCGGAGTATGGTTGTGGTAATGCTAATGGCCAACTGTACCCGGCCTAAATCAATGGGGGCACCAATGCACTGGATTGTGGCTTGGTCCTGTTCCACCTCTACGGCAAAACCTTGGTTGCGGAACGTGACAATTTCCTGTTCGAGGATGTGTTTGTCGACCTGGGTTGTGGGTGTGTTGGCCACTCTTTCGACATTGTTCCAATATTGGCGCAACTCTCCCGGGCTAAATAAAGTCAACAGGGCACGACCGGCCCCGGTGCAGTAGAGTTGCAGCTTGTTGCCTATTTCGGATTTTAGAGATATGGGCCCACTGCCGTCTACTTTGTCGATGTAGAATGCTTCAAAGTTATCCCGCTGCACCAGATGGACGGCTTCGCCGGTCTCCTGCGCCAATTCGACGAGGTAGGGGTGGATCAGGTCTACGTAGCGTTCGTTCCGGTTCGGCGAACTGCTGTTAATCCAGCGCAGCAATACAGCCCCCAGGTAGTAGCAGTCCCCCTGCTTGAGCAGGAGTTTCCGGCGGCAAAGATTGGTCAGGGTGCGGTGTACCGTAGTTTGGGGAATTTGGCTCAATTGCACCAATTCGGTCAGGTTTTGCCCCGGGTGGGACATGACAAAGTCAATCAGACGAATTCCGTTAGCTTTCAAGGTGGCCTCTCCATTTCTCTGTTTTGGGGTTGTCATATCCCGCCTTGTCACCTTGCCCTTGGCACCTTATTCTTGGCAAAGCCAATTTGGCCGGGAACAAGGAGATGTGCAGAATCTGCGGGACATAATAACCAATATGGAGAATCCCGGTAAAGCTAGTATGCCAAACGGCCAAGTTCTCTGTCTATTGACATTCCTGCACAGAGGGATTGCCGGGAAAAATGCCCGCCGCCTGCCGGCAAAGCCGGGAAGCCGCCTCCGGCTCCTTCAACTTGCGATGGGCAGAGACCAGAGCAACTTGGGCCCGAAAACGTTCGATGTTGTCCAAATCCGAACGGAGCAGCAGTTTTTTCAAAGTTGCGGCCGCCGCCGCCGGGTCACCGCCGGCGAAAGCCGGCGAATTGATCTGGCCTTGTGTACTGATCACAAGGGCTAAAGCGTTGTTCCCATCCAGTTCGACGGCACGATCCGTCCACGCCTTGACTTTAGAGGCCAACTTGATGATGCCGCCAAAACCCCGGCTTGTCATCCATGCCGCACCGGCATCGGCCAACACGCGATAGCCTTCTGACCAGGGCCGGATTTCCACGGCTTTTTTGGCTTGGTCCATGGACTCTTGCCAATGACTTTGCGCTTGCTTTTTTTTGTCCGCAAGCCACCCGCGATACAGTTCAACACGGGCCAAAAAGTAAAACCGGGTCGCGGGCTCTTGCAGGGTCAGGAATCGGGTTTCCGCTTGGCTTAGCAAACCCCGTGCCTTCTCGGTTTGTTTGTTTGCCCAAGCATTTTCTGCGGCACTTTGCAGCAATGGCAGGGCTTCTTTGACTATAGCCCGGTCACCTTCCGTCATATCCGGTTCGGAAATGGCCCAAAGGCGCAAGGGAAGCAAACAAACCATGCCAAACAAAAACAGCCGAGCGATGGAAAAATTTTTTAGATGATATAATGCTTTCAAGTGTAGCTCCCCAAATCAGATTTCTTATCTCTTTGTACTCACCGGAAGGATCTCTTTGACCGTCCTCCGACAATCTACAGGAACACAGCCCCTATAGCAAGTTACCGCCCCTTGCCAAATATCCTGAACGAATATATAATAGGCTAAAATCAGATCATTTTGAGGAGTCTTCCCATGAAACATCAGCAAATACTATTGACCGGCATGCCGGTAAACAGTAGAATATCCAATATCCAATATCCAATATCCAATATCACACTACTTTAGAAAACAAGCATTTATTCCATTTCCTATCATATGGTTCTAATCCACTTTATTCCTTTTTATTCTGTCTTTTACCTATCCTTTTTCTATCTGTTTTTGGCGTAACTTTGCTTGGCTGTACCCCGCTTTCGAACACCAGTCAGCCGCCTGCGGCTCCGGTAAACCCAACCATTTCTTTTTCCTCCTCCGCTGTGGCCTCTTCTTTGCAATTGGAACTCAGCAGCAATGTGGAACTCGCAAACATCGGGGCGGTTATTCGTCTGGCAACGGAAGCGGCTCCTACGGAGACAGAAGCCCTTGCCAGCAAAGGTCATGTAAGTATCAGTATACCCGCCGATGCTACACGAAAAATCAGTATCAGCCAACACTATTTGACCAACTTCGACGACGGGCTTACCATAGCCGATGTACTCGCCCCCAATACGGCTTACAAACTCTACCTTTATTTCCCCGCAGAACGTATTACCACAACGGCAGAAATTACAGGACTAAGCATTACCAATGACAGAGCCCTAGTTTCTTTCACGACCGCTGCATTACCAGCCGAGGGTGATGCAGCATGGGGCAACGGTAATGGCAGCAACTATGTGGCCAGCTTAGACAACTTATACTTTATGGAAGAACAAACAGGTGTGGTAGTGTGCTACTTCTATATAAACTTTACCACTCTCCTCTCTGAGTTCTCCATTAAAAATGGTAGTGATGGTACTTATGATAATATAGGTACTTATGCTCGGAATATAGCGACTCCTGGTCCCGGGTTTCATTTTGCACACGGGTTCATTTCCGGCTATACAGCCAATTCTACGAACCGTTATGGCTATTGGATAGGGGCAGATAAAGTAGCGAATATACATACTACTACTCGTCACACCTTTACTAATGGTGGTGGTGTAGATATAGGGATAGCCTTTATTCCCGTAACTCGCCATTAGGTATTTTTTTTGGGGGGGGGAGCCGACGGTTCTCCCCTCTTGCCAGGGTTCGACAAGCTCACCCACCACTTGGACAGGCTCACCCAGAACTTCGCCTAATAGACGGGACTAATCTCCACTGTTATCATTCCCCTCCTTTGGAGGGGCAGGGGTGGTCTGGGCATGCCCCCCCCTTGCCAAATATTCTGAACGAATATATAATAGGCTAAAATTACGCTATTTCGAGGAGTTTCCCCATGAAAGATCAACAAATACTATTGACCGGCACGCCGGCAAACAGTAGAATATCCAATATCCAATATCCAATATCCAATATCACACTACTTTAGAAAACAAGCATTTATTTCATTTTCTATCACACTGCTTTAACCATCTTTATTCCTTTTTACTCCGTCTTTTACCTCTATTTTTTCTGTCTGTTTTTGGTGCAATCTTACTTGGCTGTGTCCCACTTTCGGACACCAAGAACCCGGACAGTAGTGACCCAGAACCCAAACCCGATATTTCCATCAGCAATACCCTGTATGCCCCTCATTTTATCCATTTTGAAATGACGGTCAACAAAATCATCACCACAGATTTGGAAGTGGGATTTTTGATCAGCACGGCTAGGGCGGTTCCTCAAAACCCCGCAAGCAAGCAGGGCTATATCAGCAGAACTTTTAGCAGCAGCACACCAAAACGGCAACTGCTGTTGTTTATGCACGATACCACTGTGTACACCGAAACGGATGTAGAGAACACCTTTGAAAGTACCGATTTTTTGCAGGCCGACACCAGTTACTATTTGCATATTTTTCACAGCAGTCTAACCACCACACCACAAATATTTACAACCATGAGCTACGAGACGCTCAACGCCGCCGGTAGTCCCATTGCCGCACTGAACGGCTTGCTAAATAACCCTGTTGCCGGTATTAACGGAACCATAGAGCGCAAGGCCGGTGAACCGACGATCTTCCCCGCTGTCACTTTTGTCAAAAGTGGCGGCAGTTATTCTTCCAGTACAATCCGGGAAGGAAACACCGATATACTACTTTGTATTTATAGTAACAAGCTCTGTGTGCCTAATTTCTCCGGTTTTAAAGACTACCGGCACTACCGAAGTGACGCTGACTATTATACCCTTCTGGTGGGCCCTAATATCCGTACCAGCTCCGTGACATGGAGTCTGCTGAAAGGTCTGGACACATCCTATAAGCTGCAAATCAACACTATTGCGGAGTAGGTCCGGAGGGCCCCCGCGCTCTGCGGGGGGGCTTGCCAAATATCCTGAACGAATATAGAATATCCTAAAATCAGACTATTCGGAGGCATTTTCCCATGAAATATGAACAAATACTATTGGCTGGCAAGCCGGAAAACAGTAGAATATCCAATATCCAATATCCAATATCCAATATCACACTACTTTAGAAAACAAGCATCTATTCCATTTTTTCTCAAACCGTTCTAATCCTCTTTATTCATTTTTATATGGTCTTTTACCTATCCTTTTCCTATTCGTTTTTGGTGCAATCTTACCTGGCTGTGCTCCGATCTCGGACACTGATACCCCTCCCTCCACTCCCAAACTGGATATTTCTTTTTCCGTCACTCCCGTAGCTTCCTCTGTGCAATTGGAGGTGAGCAGCAACCCCGCCGTCACGGATATGGGAGCGGTTATTCGCCCGGCTACCGAAGCTGTCCCCACCCAAACTGGGGCCCAAGCCGGCAAGGGCTATGTCAAACTGAGCATAGATGCGGGCAGTACGCGTAAATTCAGTATCAGCCAACACTATGACAGTGATTTTGAGAATGGTGGCTTTACTCTCGCCGATGTACTGGCCCCCAATACGAATTACAAACTGTATCTGTTTACGCCATCGACTATTGATCTGGGACAGACCAGAATTAAAGGCGGGGAGATTCAGGGAGACAGGATTGAAATCCCCTTTACTACAGCAAGTCTGCCCGCTGCGGGGGATGCGGTATGGAGCAATAAGTTGGCAGCCAGAGAATACGTTCTCAGCCTAAATGAATACCACTTTATGGAAAGCCAAACAGGTGTATTTGTCGCCTACCTTTGGTCATCGTCTATACCTGTCCTGATGGAAACCAGCAGTGGAGTTTTAGGTAACAATCATGGTGTAGGAAATTATGTTGACAGTACGGCAACACCAACCACCAATTTTTACTATAATAGTGGCTTAATACCGGGTTATGTATCTACGGTCTCTCAATACACATACATAATAAGTGCTGATAAACTGGCCTCTCCAACCCTAAGAATCAATACCAAAGTGGCGGTCTCTCTTACTCTCCAACCAACGGTGTCTTATAATACACCTATATCCCGCTATTAGTCGGGTCATTTTATTGAGGGCTACAACCTTCCAATAAGGAAATTGCAAAAGATCAGGGCCTTGGTATTATTTGGGATGGTGCCAGGAAAGCCCATTCTATTTATTTTATTGCAAATAAATAGAATGGTTTAAAACGAACCTAAAATAAACCTAAAAAATCCGGACCTTATCAGAGAGCAATTCGACATGATTCCCCTCCTGGCCCAACAGGTAAATACCCGCCTCAGTGGCCTTTGCAACCAGCTTTTCATAATAGCGGTCCCGGGTCGTTGTCGCCAAACCCAGGTATATATTGTGCTTTGCATGATCCGGGTGGCTGTTGCGAAAAGTATCCACTTTTTTCAACAAATTATTGATATCAGAAGACTTAGCCTTGTATTTGACCTCAATAATCGCGACCGAATTATGGTTAAAAAGCAGGATATCGTACTCGGTGTTACCCTCGTCGTCCCAAACGTTGCGCACGACCCTGTTGTAGAGAGTCCCGCCAAGCACGGGGTTTGCCTTCAGACTGCTCCAAAACAGCTCCTCGGCAAAATCACCCGTGTTAATGCCAATATGGCCCAATTGTTTGGCAACATCGTCAACCCTGCGTCCCATTTCCCGAATCTGTAAGCCTGTCTCGGCCTGAAATTTCTGAAGTTTCTGAAACTCCAAATCCGACTTAGCCTGAGATTCTCGCATTTGTAAGCTTGTCTCGGCCTGAAATTCGCGAAGTTTCTGAGATTCCAAATCGGCCTTGGCCTGAGACTCTCGGGCCAGTAATTCCGTCTCCGCCCGTAATTCGCGAAGTTTCTGAGACTCCAGATCCGCCTTGGCCTGAGATTTAGCCTGAGATTCCCGAAGTTCTGTCATGCCCTGAAACATGCCCTGCATCATTTTGTCAAACTGGGTATTATCCATAACGCCTCTCATTATAGTCCGTTTTTGTTTTTGGGGCCAGACCATGCAAAAAATGGGGGAAGAACAGAGTCGCTCCAACCGTTCTTTTTATACGTCTGCCTGAACAAATATATAATAGGCCAAAATTTCACAATTTTGGAAGAATTTTCTTATAAAATATCAAAATAGACTGTTAAGGGCTAACCGAAAATTTGTGTACATGGATTGATGTACCTAAAAAATAAAAAGAATGTACGGAAAAAATTCGGTTAGAAACACAGAGAGAAATGGCCGGTGAACTTAAGTTTGAAAACTTTTACGAGCAACCGGTTCGTCTCTTGCCAACAAGTTCACAGAAAAACAGAGCGGAGGCCGAGATGATCTGTAAATTACTAAAAAGTGGAACCGATCGCTATACGATTATGAGTGCTCCGGAAAGATCTTTCACGCGTTATGCCCCCCTTGCCCAATATCCAAAACGAATATACAATAGGTCAAGATTACACTATTCGGAGGATTTCCCCATGAAACATCAAAAAAGACTATTGACCGGCATGCCGGTAACCAGTAAAATATCCAATATCCAATATCCAATATCCAATATCACACTACTTTAGAAAACAAGCAGTTATTCCATTTTCTATCACACGGTTCTAATTCTCTTTATTCATTTCTATTTCGTCTTTTACCTATCCTTTTTCTGTCCGTTCTTGGTGTAATTTTATTCGGCTGTGCTCCGCTTTCGGACACCGATAAAGACCCGGTCCCTCCCGTAAACCCGATCATTTCTTTTTCCTCCGCCGCTGTGGGCTCTTCCCTGCAATTGGAAATAAGCAGCAATGTCGAACTCGAAAATATAGGGGCCGTCATCCGCTTAGCTACAGAAACGGCCCCGACCAAGACGGAAGCGCAGGCCAGTGCGGGGCATGTAAGCGTAAGCATACCGGCGGGTGTCGCAAGAAAAATAAGCATCAGTCAACACTACGGCAGCGTCTTTACCGATGGAGTTACCTTGACCGATGTTCTCACCCCCAACACGGCTTACAAACTCTACCTTTATTTCCCCGCAGGCCGTATTACCACAACGGCGGAGATTACGGGCCTAAACGTCATCGATGATATGGCCGTAGTGTCTTTTTCTACCGCTGTGCTGCCCGCTGAGGGTGATGCCAAATGGCTGAGCAATATTGGCAGCAAATGTGTGGCGAGCTTAGATAGCTTCTATTTTATGCAGGAACAAAAAGGTGTTGCAGTCTGTTACTTTTATACAAACTTTAACCCTCTTGCCCATGAAGTACTGACTGGCCAAGGTATGGTTTTCAATAACATTGGCACTTATGATGGTACCTTAGGGCGGTCCTCTCGTACTTTCAATTTTGCATACGAGTTAATTTCCGGATATACATCTAACTCAACTAACTATTATCGTTATTGGATTGGTGCAGATAAAGTAGATATCCTGCGTGCCGGATCAATCCAAAGCACGTTCATTAACACTGCGGGGATATCAACAAGATTTGAAATTCCCGTGACTCGCCACTAGGTATTTTGGGGCCACCACTTCGGTGGCGGCCCCAACCCTTGAACTTACCCCTTGCCCAATATCCTGAACGAATATACAATAGGCCAAAGTCAAACTATTCGGAGGATTTCCCCATGAAACATCAAAAAAGACTATTGACCGGCATGCCGGTAACCAGTAGAATATCCAATATCCAATATCCAATATCCAATATCACACTACTTTAGAAAACAAGCAGTTATTCCATTTTCTATCACACAGTTCTAATTCTCTTTATTCATTTCTATTTCGTCTTTTACCTATCCTTTTTCTGTCCGTTCTTGGTGTAAGCTTACTTGGTTGTGCCCCGATCCCGGACACCGATAAAGACCCGGCCCCTCCGGTAAATCCAATCATTTCTTTTTCCTCCGCTGCTGTGGCCTCTTCCCTGGAATTGGAAATAAGCAGCAATGTGGAACTGGTCAATATAGGGGCCGTCATTCGCTTGGCTACAGAGGCGGCCCCGACCAAGGCGGAAGCGCAGGCCAGTGCGGGGCATGTCGGTCTTGCCATTCCGGCCAACAGCCCCCGCAAGTTCAGTATCAGCCAACACTACGGCAGTGACTTTACCAACGGGCTTACTCTGGCCGATGTATTGGCCCCCAACACGGCTTACAAACTCTATCTTTATTTCCCCGCAGGCCGTATTACCACAACGGCGGAGATTACGGGGCTAAACGTCATCGATGATATGGCCGTAGTGCCTTTTTCTACCGCTGTACTGCCCGCTGAGGGTGATGCCAAATGGCTTAGCAGTAATGGCAGTGCATCTGTGGCAAGCTTAGATAGCTTCTACTTTATGGAGGAACAAACAGGTATAGCAGTTTGCTACTTCTATACAAACTTTGTCCCTTTCATCGTTGAATGGAGTGTGAAACCAAGCGATGATCTGCCCTTGATCCATAACTTGGCTACTTATACTTCCGGTGCCGTGGGCCTTGGCGGCAAGTTTAATTTTGCATACGGGTCAATTTCCGGCTATACGTCCGACTCTCTCAATAACTATGTCTATTGGATAGGCGGAGATAAAACGGAGAGTCTGACAAACCAAATCCAAATCACGATTACGGATAATCGTGGAAAAAACACCGCTCACACCGTTCCTGTAACTCGTTATTAAGTATGTAAAGGCCCTTTACATAACCCTCACTGTGGTAATTCCCCTCCTTCGGAGGGGCAGGGGTGGTCTGGGCGTGGTGCCCCTCCTTGCTAAATTTCCTAAACGAATATACAATAAGCCAAAATTACACTATCACGGAGGCATTTCCCCATGACACATGAACAAACACTATTGACCGGTGAGCTGGCAACCAGTAAAATATCCAATATCCAATATCCAATATCCAATATCACACTACTTTAGAAAACAAGCATTTATTCCATTTTCTATCATACGGTTCTAATCCTCTTTATTCATTTATATCTCGTCTTTTACCACTACTTTTTTTGTCCTTTCTCAGTGTAATTCTACTTGGCTGTGCCCCGCTGTCGGAGACCAAGAACCCGGACACCAGTGAGCCGCCTGCGGCACCGAGCCCCACCAAATCCATTGCGGTCAATTATGCGGGCCTCCACTACGTCCATTTCACCGCTGCTGACCCCAATTTGTCCGCAGACAAAACGGTCGGTTTCCTGATAACGCGGGGAGGCAGCAGCCCCTCTAAGGCCGAGGCGGAGACCAGGAAAGGCTACATTACCAGAAAATTTACGTCCGCCAAAAAATCCAGAAATGTCTTTATGTTCCTGCACGAGGGCACCGCTTACAGCCTTGCCACCGGCAGTACAGACATTCCGTTTACGACTGGTACCACCGCCAGCGATACCAATTTTGAAACCACCGATATCCTACAGGAAAACACGGCCTACAAAATACGGATGTATGACGGAGAGGAGATACTGGAAAAGTCCTTTACCACCAAATCTTTTGCCGAAGGAGATGGTAGCTCAACAGGTGTTATTGCTTATATGGGGGGATTAATGGCAACTACAAAAGCGGATGTATCTCTGGCAATAGAACGGAAAGCCGAAGAAATCATGTTGATTCCCTATGCAGATGATGTTTATGGTGGACTACAAGTTAATTACCTCGAGTACGCTTCTTTGAGGGGTGGTTGCTCTCCGAATTGTGGAACGGCCGTACTGGGACTGTATGTCTATGGCCTAAGAATAGAAGCTGACAAACTTGTTTCTATAGTGCTCATAGCTTCTCCGCAAAGAAAGATAAGTCCAACTAATTGGTTTGCAATACAGGGTGCAAGAGATCGTATTACTTATAATGTAGAAATCATAAGTGAGTGACGGGGCGTTGTTCAACGGAGTGTGTTCAACGGAGCGTATTCAACGGGGCGTGTTTAACCGGCCAGTAATTTTTACTGTATGTGGGTTGGGTTGCATTAGATGGACATAATCGGTCTCCGCCGTTCATTTTTTCAAACACAAGCAGATTTGGTAAGGCCCTGATACTGACTGACAGAGATAAGGTCGGTATACTCGCCGGCAGATTCTCGTGCCGGTTGCCATGTGTGGCAGATCCCGGACATTAGAAAGAAGGAGACAGATACAGTATGGCAAAATTATTGCACGAAGCGGCAGCAAAATCATCTGAAGGGAAAACACTGGACTACGAGTGCTATGTTCAGGCCTATAAAAATGGGACATTGGCGGCCGCAATAGCTAAACACTATCATGTCTCTATTGATCGGGTGCGGAAATTAGCCGGAGACCCGGACCATTCGGGTGAGGAAACCGTTTCCAGTTTTATAGAAACCATGGTTGCCCTCGAACTGGAAAGAGACGGCATACTCGGCCTGTCCGTGGGCAGAGGGGAAAAAGAAACGGACTTACTCGACGGTTGGGGCAGAATGTGGGACGTAAAAGCACCCCCGACAATACCGCAGGTCAGTTTTGATGTCGAAGTAGAGAAAGCAATAGAAAGCGTTTTGAAAAAATTGAAGGAATTCCCCGCAGGGAACCTTGGAATCTTGATGTGTACGTCGTTTCTCGCGGAGAAAGACTACGTTGAGTTTCAGGCAAAGCTGAAAGGTGCTTTGACAGACAACCAAAAATTCCTCGTGAGATTAGTCCATATAGACGGCGTTCTATAATTCTATACCGGAGAAACCAAACACAGGAGTCAAGTGCGGGCGAGTCTAATCAAGTTTAGACTCGCCCGCACTTACCTAAATATGCCGCAGTTTATGCGGCAAGCTACTCCCGGCCTCCGTCAGTGGTCTTGCTCAGGGTCGTGTCCACGGCCTTGCGCCAGCCACGGAGGAGTTGCCCGCGCCGCTGATCGTCCATCTGGGGCTCAAAGCAGGCATCTCGGTGCCAAAGCTCGGCCACCTGCCGCTGATCCTGCCAGAACCCCACCGCCAGACCGGCGAGAAGGGCCACCCCAAGGGCGGTAGTCTCGTTTATTCGAGGGCGAACCACCCTCCGGTTGGCAATATCCGCTTGGAATTGCATCAGGAAATTGTTGGCACTGGCACCACCATCCACGCGCAGCTCCGGCAGGGCTATGCCGGCATCCCTGATCATGCTGTCAATCACGTCCTGTGATTGATAGGCAATGCTTTCCAGCGCGGCCCGGATAATATGTTCGCGGTTGCTGCCCTGAGTCAGGCCGACCATAGTGCCCCGGGCATGCATGTCCCAGTGCGGAGCCCCCAGCCCCACAAAGGCCGGCACCAAGTAGACACCATTGGTATCATCCACCTTGCCCGCATAATATTCGGTATCGCGTGCATCGTGGATCATCTTTAGCTCATCGCGCAGCCATCGAATGACCGCCCCGGCCACAAACACGCTGCCTTCCAACGCATAGTGGACTTTACCGTCTATGCCCCAGGCTATGGTCGTGAGCAGACCGCTTTCCGAAACTTTGGGTTCCTCGCCGCACTGCATGACAATAAAACTGCCGGTGCCGTACGTATTTTTGACCATACCCGGCTCAAAACAAGCTTGGCCGAACAGAGCGGCCTGCTGGTCACCGGCTATGCCGGCGACCGGTACTTTTGCGCCGCCCCCACCCAAGTCAATCTCGCCATAGACCTCGCTGCTGGCCCGCACTTCGGGCAGCATGAAGGAAGGAATCCCGAGGGTCTCCAGAATCTTTTGATCCCAGCAGAGCTCGCGGATGTTGTACATCATCGTGCGCGAAGCATTGGAGTAGTCGGAAATGTGCAGCCTGCCGTGGCTGAGCTTCCACAACAGCCAAGTGTCTACTGTGCCAAACAGCAGCTCGCCCTTTTCCGCTCGGGCCCGGGCACCTTCGACATGGTCCAAAATCCACTTCAGCTTGGTTGCGGAGAAATAGGCATCGAGCAGCAGTCCGGTATTGTGGCGTATGTACTCGCCGAAGCCGGAGATTTTGGCCAGCTCCTCACAAGTGTCCGCAGTGCGGCGGCACTGCCAGACAATGGCGTTACAAACCGGCTCCCCGCTGTGCCTGTCCCAAATAATGGTCGTTTCGCGTTGGTTGGCAATGCCAATCGCAGCCAGATCACCGCTTTGGATGCGGTGGCGCGAAAGCAGATCCGTCAGCACCGAATGCTGGGAAGACCAAATTTCCATCGGGTCGTGCTCCACCCAACCGGCCTTGGGGTAGTACTGGGGAAATTCGCGCTGCACCTGCGCCACAATATTTTGTTGCCGATCGAACAGGATCGCGCGGGAACTGGTTGTTCCTTGGTCTAAGGACAGAATGTATTTTTTCATATATGCCACCTTTTAAATTCTTGATTTGGAATCTCCGAGAATATTTTCGTTGAAGCTTTTCGTTGAATATTTTCATTGTTACAGGATATGGGAATTTATACCATGAACTGCCGGCCATAGGCCGTTATCAGGGACCGCCGCCTTTACTGCGGATTATACAGACTTTTTGTGACAGACGGTAGCTAAACTCTGTCGCAGACAGGAGAACAGAATGCCTCCATCACCCGTTGAACCTATGCCACTTTGCGGCATAGTCGCTGCCGATTTGGACTTTCTGATTGGTTTTGGGGATGAAAGTTCGGGCGGAGTTGGCTATCGAATGCCGTGGGCAAATGACCGGATGAAGGACGATATGGCCTTTTTCCGGCGCACGACCGCCAATAGCTGTGTAATCATGGGCCGTAAGACTTTTGAGAGTATCGGGAATTTCTTGCCGGGCAGACTAAACATCATCTTGAGCAAACAAAGAGAATTAGCCCCGCCGGACGGATTATTGAAGCAAACCGGTGAGCGGATGAATGAGCCGGAGTTGCAGGAATATATTCATTCCACAAATGTCGGGCAAAGCAAAACAGCCGGGTTGCTTGCGGAGAACTGGGACGAAATTAACCGCCTGCTGCAATTACTCGGAGAAGAGCGGCCGGAGAACTTGCCGGGGTTTCCCCCCGCCTACCTGATCGGTGGGGCCGAGTTGTTCGCCGAAGCGCAGAAAAGTGGCCGGCTGCACCGGCTCTACTTTACCCGAATTCAGGCCCAATTGTCTGAAAACAGGCGCGCAGGCGAAAAACCGATTTATCTGCCCGAAGCTCTGAAACAGCGGTTGGAAGAGGCCGTAAAGTCTGAAAGGCCCATGCAGCATTTGGAACAGGGCCCTCGGAATCTGTATTCCGCCGACATTTATGACATAAAGCTTGTTGAAGATTTGACCGACCCTGCCGATACCTCCAAAATGGCTCTGTAGAGAAATTCGTGAAGAATGGGCTGTGGCAGAGCGAAAGCCCAATTGCGAGAGCCAATATAAAAATCAATGCAAAGCCCAATAAAGGAACCTCCCACTATGGGTCCGACCAAACCTGAAAACTCCCAAACTTTTAAGAACAGCCCCGTTCGCAAGCCCGATTCTGGATCTTCTCCCGGTCTTTTCCGATTTCCGTTCGGGCCGCTGAGTGCCTTGCTGCTGTCCGGCATCCTGATCAGCCTGCAAAGCTGCCTCAATTATCCTGCCCGGCTCAAGTTCGGCAAGGCAGAGGAAGCAAAGCCGTACGACCCGGCAGACAACCTGATCAGCAGCAAGTTGGTCATGGAGTTATCCCATTCGCAAATGGAAGCACTGGATGTCAAGGATTACTACGGAGAGTTGCGCCGCTATCCGGTACAGGTCTACCGCATTACCTACCGCAGCCGAAGTTTTAGCCCTCTTTCGGCCTTGGTTTTGCTGCCTGTAGGTATGAACAAAGGAACAGACAAGGACACAGGTACGGGCACAGATACGGCAGAATATCCGTTGTTGGCCTACCACCACGGTACATTGCTGCCCTTCCCCCACAAGCGTCTGGGGGCCTATGAAGCACCCTCTTTTTTTGGCAGTGCTTACCGCAGAACCCGAGATTTTTTTGCCGTGAACAATCATGGTCTGCCCGCCGCCGCCGCCGGCTACCTGACCGTACTTCCGGACTACATGGGCTATGGCGCGCAGGCCGGTAAAGATCATCCCTTTATGATTGGCCCGGAACTGGGCCAGGAAGGTATGGATGCCGTGCGTGCCACCTACCGGTGGGCCGAAAAGAAGGGCATCAGGGTAACAGACCGGCTTTACCTCATGGGCACCTCCGAAGGGGCCTCTGCGGCCATGTGGGCCCAGCGTTTGATCGAAAATGCCCCCGATTTTGAGGGAATCCAAGTTGAAGGAGCCTACTACGCCGGGCCCTATCACATCAGTTCGCTGTTGCGCAAGATTGCCTTTGACGATGGCAAGATTGTGCCTCTGTTTAACTGGGCCATCTACGCCGCTTGGAATTACTATCTGCGCGATGCGGTGCAGCGAGAACGGAATCTGAGCGGGCATTTTCGTCCGGAGCAGTACAGTGCAATATCCGGCAGTCAGAAATCTTGGCAAAAAAGCGACATCTGGTTGCGCAAAGTGCCGAATCTCCTCAGTATTTTGCTACAGAAGCCCATGCCTAAAGAGAAACTGTTTCACACCGACTTTTTGGAGCAGATCAACGATCCGGACTCCGATTTCTGGGTGATAGCCCGGCTGTTGGATCTTCACGAGGGCTGGGAGCCGGAAAGCCCCATTTGGCTCTATCACAATGACGGAGATCCTTTGATCCCGATGAGTAACAGTCTGGATGCCCACAGTGGGTTGCAGGCGGCAGGCAGTCAGGTCAACTTAAAGATATTTCAGCGCAAGGACCACGCCGGAGGCTATCTCCGCTACTTGCTGGAAAGTTTGGGCGAATTTAGTCACAGCAGTGGCCTCGATGTCCCCCTGTATCCGGAAGAACCCGGGGAGCCTGTTGCCGTTGGGGATTGAAGATAGCTTCCGGTTACCCGAGATAAAAGAAGGCCCCCCAAACTTATGGGTACTTTTCGAGAGGGTTGGTGAGAGGTTTCGAGAGGTTTCGAGAGGTTTCAAGAGTGGGCCAAGAGTCCGCCTTTCGGCTAGTCAAACAGATTTGAAAACACTAGACTGCACGCTGATATCACCGCACAAGGAGATATCAGCAAGGTATGGGTTTGTTTTGGCCCGTGATAGTGACTTGGCCGTGGCCCGGTAGTGACCTATGACCCGGAGAAAAGCTTCTGAGGTAACTATGAAACAGTCCGGGAAATAATGCCTAACACAATGCATAGTACAATTCATGGGAAAATGATGATTCTGAGCAAGGTTTAGGACCGGAGCCTTAGAACTGAGGATTTTGATCTCAAACCTTGAACTGAAGACATTGCGCATGCGCAATGAAAGCCGCAATATCAGACTACAACAGGCAGTGACAGAAGGAAGGAACCATGAGTGAGTTGACAGGTTTACAGGCCCTTCGGGCCGAGAGTAATTGGAAGCAAAATGTCGCCTTGGCCGAAATGCTGAAAGGCGGTGTCATTATGGACGTAGTCACCGCTGAACATGGCAAAATTGCCGAAGAGGCCGGTGCGGCCGCAGTGATGGCCCTGGAACGTGTGCCTGCCGACATCCGTGCCGACGGTGGTGTCGCCCGTATGTCTGACCCCAAGTTGATTCGGGAAATCCGGAATACGGTTTCCATTCCGGTGATGGCCAAGTGCCGCATCGGTCACTTTACCGAAGCTCGTATCCTCGAAGCCTTGAGTGTGGATTTTATCGACGAGAGTGAAGTGTTGACTCCGGCGGATGACAGCTATCACATCGACAAGCATGATTTCCGGGTGCCCTTTGTCTGCGGTTGCCGCGATTTGGGCGAAGCCCTGCGCCGCATCGGCGAGGGCGCGGCGATGATCCGCACCAAGGGTGAGGCGGGTACGGGGGATGTGGTAGAAGCTGTGCGCCATATGCGCACCCTGCAATCCGAAATTCGTGCGGTGCGCGATGCGCGCCGGGACGAACTGACCACTATGGCCAGAGACTGGGGTGTCTCCTATGAACTGTTGCTTGAAGTCCGGGAGTTGGGCCGTCTGCCGGTGCCCAATTTTTCGGCCGGCGGTATCGCCACTCCGGCGGATGCGGCACTAATGATGAGTTTAGGGGCCGAGTCGGTCTTTGTCGGTTCGGGCATTTTCAAGTCCGGGAACCCGGCCAAGCGGGCCAAGGCTATCGTGGAAGCCGTAACCTATTATCAGGAACCGGAAAAGCTGGTCGAATTGTCCTGTGATCTGGGTGAACCCATGACCGGTATCGGCTTGGACGAGCTGGCGGACGAAGCGCGTTTGGCGCGCCGAGGTTGGTGACCGGAACCGGTTTTGTTTCCGGGTGGCCGGGAGATACTCGGATACGGTAAATTATGAGAGAGCATTGTATTGGCGTATTGGCCATGCAGGGGGCCTATGCCAAGCACCGTGAAATCTTGGCGCGCTGCGGTGCGCCGAGTATTGAGGTGCGTACCCCGCAAGACTTGGAACAATGCGAACGCTTGGTATTGCCGGGTGGCGAAAGCACGACGATGTACCGGCTGTTGATGGCAGCCGGTTTATGGCAGCCCTTGGCAGAGAGGATACGTGCCGGGATGCCGGTGTTTGGTACCTGTGCCGGGATGATCCTGCTCTCGCAGCGCGTTGTAGAACAGGACCAGCGGGCCGTGCAAAATTATGGAGTACAACCTTGCCTTGCTGTTATTGATTTGGAAGTGAAGCGCAACGCCTATGGTTATCAAATGGACAGCTTTAGCACTGAACTGGATTTGCGTACGCAAACACCGGAAAACGCGGCCTTTGCCGCGTTTGTCCGCGCGGACGATGGCTACGATGCCAAAGATGCCAATGATCCTGACGGATCGAGCCTGCCCGTGATTTTGCCTACGATCTTGCCCATGATCGCTATCCGTGCTCCTTTGGCTGTGGCTTGGGGCTCCGGGGTGGATGTGCTGTTACGCCATCGCGATAAAGGGGGCGATAAACGGCGCAATAAACGGGAAGGGCGTGCAGAAACGGAACAGGCTGTGTGTCTGCAACAAGGGAAGATACTGGTATGCAGTTTCCATCCGGAACTGAGTGATAACACCTTGTTGCACCGATATTTTCTGAGTCTGTAGCCACAGCGGAGCCGGAACAATTTTTGCCCCCTCACCAAAATCTGCGAAATCTGCGAAGTTTGGCAGATTGAAACTGCTCAGTCTGTTGGCCCAACTGCTTTCTTTGCTGATTTTTGGACTATTGGTGACAGCTTTGGGTCTAATGCTGTTGTACCGCTACAGTTCACCCGATACAGCCGGTTCGGATTGGCAGGTCTACAAAGAAGCCCGCAATGGGCTTGTGGAGCAGGCGGATGGCCGTATTGTAGATGGTCGCCGTAGAGATGATCGTACTGGGCCCGGCCCGGCCCGGCAGTGGCTTCGTCCGACAGCCGTTCCGACTGCGGCACAGCCGCAGCTTGCATATTCCCAAATTTTGCGGCAGCCGCTGGACCGATTCAAGGCTCCCGGAGCCGTACTCTACGTCTTGCCCGTGGATTCCGGGGAAGATTCCTCCCATTCGCAGCCCGGCCGGATTCTCTGGCAGCGCGATGCCCAAACGCCCCGGCCTACGGCCTCCATGACGAAACTGATGAGCTTGCTTTTGGTACAGGAATTCCTCCGCGAAAGGGGTATTGATATCAATGAGCTGTGCCGTGTTCCGCCGGGGGGGGCAGCCGAACAGCGGCCCATCGATGCGGCTGTTGCCGGCTTGAAGGAAGGGCAGGAGCTTAGTTGGGCCGAGCTGCTTTCTTACGCCATCGTTGCTTCGGCTAACGATGCTATTTATGCACTGGCCATTCTGGTGGGACAGGAGCTCGGGCAGAAATCCGGGCAGAAGTTGGAACCTGCACCGGCCGGGAACCGGCCGGTGCAGAGCTTTGTGGCGCAAATGAATCGGCGGGCCGGGGAGCTCCAACTCAAAACGGCTTATTTTGTCGATCCGGATGGCTGGAGTGAGGAAGACCGAATCTCCCCGCTGGATATGGCCCGCCTCGCGGCTTTTTACAGTGCCCGTTTTCCCGAGGCCTTGGTTTGGCACCGCTTGGGGCAAGTGGAAATCGATGGGCGTATCAAGTATAATACCAACCTGCTCTTGCCCTATTACCCGGAACTTGAGGGCCTGAAAACCGGTTTTACCTATGAAGCCGGCTTTAATTTCACCGCCACCGCCCGGCGCGACAACCGGCGTTATATTGCGGTGGTGATGGGTCTTTCCGCTTCAGACATACGTCAGGGTCTGCGCCGCCGAGCGGCTGAGGCCGAAGCGTTGCTGGACTGGGGCCTGAAAAACTTTGTGCCCCTGTTGCCTTCTGTGTCCCCGGAGTCTTCGGAAACTTCCGGGATTCGGTCGGGCGGAGGAGAGATCGTATCACAAGTTGTGCCACGACTTTTGGAGGGCAGCTCGGCTGCCCCCTTTGACAGAGGGAGCCTGTCCCGAAAGTTGAGCGATCTGCAACAGCGGCTCCGGCCACTGTTGCAAACATTCTTGCTGTGGCAGCCCAAATCGACCGGATTGACTCTTGCCGGAACACAGCCGCCGCCGGATTTGGTTGCCACTGAAGTAACTTGGCGCGTGTATTGGGAGGAAGAATTGCTCTATCCGCCCCATTTTTCTGAAGCTTTTGGGCCTGTAGCAGGCTATGTTGAGCTTTTGCATCGGGGCAGGCCGCAGGCCCGTTTTGCTTTGCAGGGGCAGACCCCGCCGGAATTATCCGGGGGCAACTTGCTGCTGCTTCAACTGCGTAGTCTTTTGGCTGAGCTGCTGTGGCCCTTACTCCGGGCCACGGGTTACTCCGTAGGTTTGCGGCCCTTTGGCCTGGTAGAGAAGAGTTTTCGGCTGGAATAGTAGAGTGTTGCGGCCGAGGCAGTCAATGTAAAAGACTAAAAAGTAAAGATTAAGCACAAATACCAAGGCAAACGGAGCCGTGGTCTTCTTTTCTGAAACTTTTTTGAAATCTTGCTGAAGTCTTGCGTCAGAATGCACCCGGAGGAGATCGTGGGAGAAACCTCATTTGGATAAACGACAAAGCCCCGCCATCGGCCGTTACAGTAACTGGTTGAGCAGGCGTTATATCTTGCTGTGGCTGGGTTGGGCTCTGCTGCTGGCTGGTGGCGGCAGTGGTCTGCGCTTCCTGAAGTTGAATGTCAATACAGACAGATTCTTCCTGCGGCAGGATGAAAACGTTCTGGCCAGTCAGGAGTTTGAGCAGAAGTACCGGATCGGGGAAAATGTCGGAATCTACGTCCAGGCCGGAACGGCCGGCCTGCTGCGGTCGGAACTGCTGGACCGACTCAGTCTGCTGAGTCGGGAGCTGGAGCTGCTGCCCTTTGTCCGCTCCGTGCGGAGTCCGGCCGACATCTGGCAGCAGAGCCTGGGCGATACGCCCGAAGAGAGGCTGACGAAGTTCCGCGAATTTCACGCCGGATTTGAGGAAACTACGGCTTTGCACTCTGCCGACTGGCAGAGCATGTGGCTGTTGACAGAACTCTATCCTGACAGTCAGTACGTGGCTCCTTCAGATCGGGCAAAGGAAGCGGAGCCTCTGTTGAGTCCGGAGGCCCTGGCCGATGTGCAGGATTACTTTGCCCACGTGACCCGGAGATCGGCCGGGTCGGACCTGCCGGCCTCCGGGCCGGGCCTGCAACTGCCCGGAGTGCTGGAGCAGGCGGGCCTGCATACTCTCGGTGATTTACAGGTCGAGTTGGAAAAAGAGCAGGCGGGCAGAGTCTTCGCCCGCCTGTTGTCTCGCCTGTTGTCCCGTTATCAAATGCCCCGCTACGAAATGCCCGGGACGACGGAAACCGGAACGGAAACAGAACTGGAACAACAGACTGTACCGGAGAATCAGAGGCTACGTTTTATCCCCGTGGGCATTCCCGTGAATAGCTATCGGCTGGAAAGTGAAATGAGCGCAGACCTGGCCAAAGTTTTCGGCATCGCCGGGCTGCTCTGTCTGCTCTGTATCTTCCTGTTGATGGGAAGCCGTCCGGCCGCAGTGGGGGTCTTGCTTTGCGTTCTGAGCAATGTAATCTTGGTGTTCGGTCTGAGCGGTTGGTTGGGTTTGGCCACAGACAAGACCTTTGTCATGATCCCGGTGCTGCTGGGTTTTGCCAGCAGTATCAGCTACTGTGTCCACATCGAAAAGAGCTGGCAGGCATACCGGCGAAAACACCGGCACGATTCGGGTCGGGGCAGGTTCCGAATGGAAGACAAAAAGGAAGGACTTCGGCAGGCCCTGCGCCGGAATATTCAGCCGCTGAGTTTTGCAGCCCTGACGACAGTGCTGTCTCTGCTCAGCTTTGTTTCTGTCCCCATCCCTATGATACGCACGGCCGGTCTGCAATCGGCCTTTGCCGTCAGTCTGTCCTATTTGCTGTCCCTGACTTTATTTTGCAGCATGCTGCTGCTGTGCCGCAATGGCAAGGATGTCGGCCCCGGTTCCGGCCTCGCTCGGTTACGCCAACTACGTCAAATGGCCTATGCACCAATCATCGGCGCGGTGTTGTTCTGCTACCGCCACCGCCGTCTGAGCTTGGGCTTTGCCGGAGTCCTGTTGCTGGGCAGTTTATTGCTGCTGCCGCGCCTGAGAGTGGACATGTCCACAGAATCCGTGTTGGGGACGCGCTTTAGCTACGTGCGTCAATTGATGGAAGTCTCTCGATCGGAAATTGGTGCCGGCGGTTTCTATAATATCGATCTGCTGTTTGCCGATGAGCCGTTGCAAAAAGTCCGTTTGCAGCAGGTCATGGACTTTGAGCAGCGTCTGCGGCAGACAGATCTGGTAAAAAATGTGACTTCGATCACGGCCTTTATTTTGAACGTGCAGCGAGTCTATCGGGGTCAGGCGGTATTCCCGGATGAAATACGGCAGACGGAGCGGGCCTTGTTGACTTGGGAACGACTCTTTGGCGGCCGGCGCAGCGAGTGGTATTCACCGGAAACGAAGAGTCTGCGCATTTTGGTTCAGGTGCGCCAGGGCAGTTCGCAGGAAAACCTGGCCCATATAGAGGAGGTGCGGCATTTGGCCGATCAGGCCTTCCCCGGGGCCTCCAGCGTGCGGGTACGGCCCTTGGGCGGTGTCTTTCAGCTGGCGATTATGAACCGATACATCACCAACGGTTTGCTGCGCTCCTTTGGTCTGTCCCTGCTGTTTGTGGCGGTGCTGCTGTTTATCCTGCTGCGCAGCCTGCGCATTGGTTTGATTGCCTTGGTGCCGAATCTGTTCCCGGTAATGCTCTGCGGTGCTGCGGTCGTGCTGTTGGGCCGGCATCTGGAGTTTGTTTCGATGACGGTAGGCCCCATGGTGATTGGTTTGGCCGTGGACGACACGATTTACTTTTTGGGTCACGTCAAAGGTCGATTGGATGCCCGGTTGCGGCATAAAGGCTGCAAAGACGGGGCCGGTAAGAGTTTTAGCAGGAAAGAAGTGGACCGGGCCGTGAAGCATTCGCTGTACCAAGTTGTCCCGGCACTGGTCACAACCACCCTGATACTCTGCGTTTTGTTTGCGTCCCTGCTACTTTCTAATGCGGCTAACATACGCTTTATGGGGCTCTATACCATCATTGCCATGTTGGCTGCGTTGTGTTCCGATATATTTCTGGCCCCGATACTGCTGCGCAGGGCCTACGTGAGGCCCGTGCGCTTGGCCTCGAAGAGAAGGCATGCCACGGGAATAGATACCCCAGCCGAGTGAAACCGGCCCGAAATTCAAGTCTGTTTGATCTGGCCTGTTGTTCGATGCTGCACTGTTTGACACGTCATTTGTAGAAACAAGGACAGGAACAAAAGCAAAGAACAAAGGCCGGAACGATCGTGTGGAGACTCTGTGTCACCGTGTGGAGGGAGTCGCTTCGGCCAACCACAGTACTTGGTAGGGCTCCAGTTTCACGCTGTCGGCACCGCCGAAATTCTTTCCCGTGAGCAAGTCCTTACCGCCGGAACAGGGCAGGGAGACCTCTCCGGCCGAGCAGTTGACCAGACAACGCACCCGGTCGTTTTCCTCGCCGCGCTCAAACGCGAAGATCTCGGGGGCCATCTCCATGATATGTTGGGCGGCGGCGGGGTGGAAGGATTTGTGGGCCCGGCGCACACGCAGCATATTTTTCATGCCGTTGTAAATAAGATTGCGCAGGCTGCCTGTTTGTTCCAGTTCTTCGACCAAGCTGTCTACATCCAGTTTTTCGCGGTTGATGCGGCGGTTGATGCCGTACTGTTCCATTCCTTCCGTCCAGTTCTCCGAACCGAGGAGACTGTGAACATAGATGCCCGGAACCCCGGCCATACTGATGAGGATGGATTCGGCGGCCAGAAATTTGGCAGCGCGCAGCTCGTCCGGCAATTCGGATTCGGCGATGGCATCGAGGTAGTTGATGTTGAGCTCATAGGGGATGTCGCCCTCGGGGGTGGACTTGTAATTGACTTTGCCACCACGGGCGAGGGTTTGCTCTACCAAATAGTCCTGCTCCTCCTTGCTGAGATAGCCACGTGCAGGCAGCATGCCAATGCCGTCGTGTGAGGAGAGGAAGTTGAAGAAACTAAAGTGCGAATTAGGTGCGGGCAGTCCCTTGGCCCAGGCCGTCAGATGGCCGGCATTGCCTTGTATGAAGCTGTTGAGTGTCAGAGGGGGCAGGGAAAACTGATAGACCATTTGGGCTTCGTTGTGGCCGTTGCCAAAGTAGGAGATGTTCTCGGCGTGGGGCACGTTGGTTTCAGTGAGTAGTACGGAAGCGGGTGCCACTTCTTTGAGAAGGGATCGCATCAGTTGCACGACAGCATGAGTCTTGGGATGATGCATGCAGTTGGTACCCAGTTCTTTCCACAAAAAGCCGATAGCGTCCAGGCGGACAATTTGGGCCCCGCGTGCCACATAATCGAGAAAGATGTCAAAGTATTCGAGCATAACCTTGGGGTTGGCAAAGTTGACATCTACCTGGTCTTGGCTGAAAGTGGTCCAAACCCATTCACTCCGGCCGGTGGGATTGCCTTCCGGGTCGGTGCAGTCAAACCGGTGCAGCAGGGGAAGGGCCCTGGGTCGGAAAACCTCCTTGAGGCGCGGTTCGTCCGGATCAGAGGTGCAGAAGAATTTTTCGTAGCGAGGGTCGCCGGAAAGAAAGCCGAGGAACCATTCGATGCTCCGGGAGCAATGATTGAGAACCAAGTCATACATCAGACGGAAATTCTCTTTAAGTTGTTCCACGTCCTCCCAATTGCCCAGATTGGGGTCAATATTGCGGTAGTCGGCCACCGAGAAGCCATCGTCCGAGGTATAGGGGAAGCAGGGCAGCAGATGAATGGTAGAGACCAATTCCTGAAGGTATTTGTCAGCAAACTGTTTGAGCGTATGTAGCGGTGCTTCTTTGGTATGGCCTTCAAAGGCAATGCTGCCATCTTGCAATGATGGCAGGGGCCGGCGAATGGAGTCTCCGTAGGTGATCATCACCACATGACTTTGGTCCAGTGGCAGGGTCTCTCCGTCCAAAGGCCCGGAGTAGTTCAGCTTTTCGCGCCATTTGTCGATTAGGGCCTGCATTTGCGGTAATACTTGGGCCGCTTGGTCCGTGCCGTAGATAAATTCGAGTCTGCTCCGAATTTGAGAGAGTTCTGTAGACATAGGCATTTCCTCCAGTATGTGGTCTCGTTTCAGAATAAAGGAACAGCCTGTGAGTGACCAGAACTTTTCGAGGAAGACCCTTCTATATCATAATTATCTTGTCCGGTCACGGCATCTTGTCGTCGTAGTTTCAGGAAAATCCGGTTTCAGCAAGGTCATAGGATAGCCCGGGGCGGCATTTCCATGAGCTTTGAATCAAGCATGAAATACAGCCGACGAATGGCGGCGGAATTGCCATTTTTCGGCAGACCTATTATAGTCCCGTCCCATGGCCTATATTGAGGAACTGTTTTCCGACCATTTCATTCGGTATGCTTCGTACGTAATCCGGGACCGAGCTATCCCCAGCTTGGACGATGGGCTCAAGCCCGTGCAACGTCGCATCCTGCAATCCTTGTGGGACATGGACGACGGCAAATTCCATAAAGTGGCCAACGTGGTCGGGCACTGCATGCAGTACCACCCGCACGGGGATGCTTCCATTTATGGGGCCTTGGTCAATCTGTCCAACAAAGAACTGTTTATTGAAAAACAGGGTAATTTTGGCAATATTTATACTGGTGATCCGGCTTCTGCGGCGCGTTACATCGAATGTCGTCTGAGCAAACTGGCTCACCGTACCCTGTTTGACCCCGAAGTCACCCAATTCCTGCCTTCGTATGACGGTCGGCGCAATGAGCCGATTGCCTTTCCCGCTAAGCTGCCCTTCCTGTTAATTTTGGGAGCCGAGGGTATTGCGGTGGGCATGTCCACGCGCATTCTGCCGCACAATTTCGTCGAAGTGATTGATGCCATGTGCGCCGAACTCCATGGCAAAGAGTTTGAGATTCTGCCCGACTTTCTCACCGGGGGGCTGTTGGATACCTCGCAGTATAATCGGGGCAACGGCAAAGTGTTGTCCCGGGCCCGGCTCGAATGCGGGAGCGGCCGGATCACGATCCGCGAACTGCCCTACGGCGTAACCACGGAATCGTTGATCGGTTCGCTCGAAACGGCGGTGAAAAAAAGCCGTATCCAAGTGCAGACCATCCAAAACTTTACCGCCGAGGAAGTGGAAATCGTACTCGAGCTGCCGCGCGGCAGCAATGCGGAGGAGCAAGTGGAGGCCCTTTACGCCTTCAGCGATTGCGAAGTCTCTATTTCCTGTAACTTGTTGACTATAGATGAGAAGCGGCCCATTGAAATGGATACCAATGCCGTGGTGCGCTACTCCTGCCGGCATCTCAAAAAAATCTTGCAGGCCGAGCTTGAATTGGAAATCGAGAAGTTGAAGCAGCAGCTTTTTAGCCGTAACCTGGAGCGGATATTTATCGAAGAGCGGCTCTACAAGCGTATTGAAGAATTGACCAAGCTTAGGGAAATCGAAGAGAGCATTTTGGCCGGGCTGGAGCCCTACTGTCAGAAGGGTGGTGAATTGGGGGGCGAAGAGGGCCGCACAGTGACCAAAGATGAATTGTCCGCGCTGTTGGGCATTCCGATCCGCCGGATCTCCCTTTACGACATCGGGCGCGTGCAAAAAGAACTGCGCGATCTGGAAAAACGCCTGCGCCAGGCAGAAAAGCATCTGAAGAGCTTGACCGTGTATGCCCTGTCTTATCTGGCGGAACTGCGGGAGGAATTTGGCTCTTTCTACCCGCGCAAAACGGAACTCGGCAGCTTCGCCAAAATTGACGTGCGTCAGGCCGCACGCCGTGACCAAAACCTTCGTTATGACAGCAAGGAAGGTTTTCTGGGTTATGGGTTGAAAGAGGGGGTCGAGCTGTTTGCCTGCTCGCCCTACGACCGGGTGCTGCTGCTGCGCAGCAGCGGCAGCTACAGTGTTTTTGACGTACCGGAAAAATTATTTGTCGGCAAGGATGTTCGTTTTTGTCATCTGGCCGACAAAGAAGAATTGGCGAAGTTGGAAGCAGCGGTATTTTATCTGGATGAGAAGAGCGGTTATGCCTACGCCAAGCGCATCCGCTTTGGTGGTTATATTCTGGGTAAGGAGTACAGCATAGTTCCGGAAACGGCCAACCTAAAGGCAAAGCTGGAATGCTTTGCCTGCGTCAGCAGCGAGCGCAGTCAAGAGCTGCTTTCGCTGAAAAAGCGACTGCTCAGGGTCGACCGGGGCAGCAAGGAAGAAACCGGGCTGAAAGAACGGCTGGAGGCACTGGAAAAACTGCCGACCATCGTGGCGCAACCCTCAGGTAATGTCGGGGCATTTGGCTTGTTGTACCAAATCGGCAAAGACCAGGAAGCTAAACGCGGCAGGAGTAAAGGAAAGGGCAAGGCGGAAAACGGAGGGGGGTCCAAAGCAATGGAAGCGGTCCGGGCCATTCGTGCAACGGAACTTTGGCATTACCGCTTTTCGGACTTGCCGGAAAAGACCGTTAAAGCTCGGGGTCAGTTGCTGGGCAAGCGGAAGGTGTCTTCTGTTAAAATTGTTTCGGAAAGGAAACTGGCCCGGCTGCTGGCTTCTTCATCGGAAAAGGCGGTTCTGGCCCTGGATTTCCCTCCGCCGGTGAAAGAGCCTCGGGTGATTGAGCTGAACAGTCTTGAACCGAACAGCGAAGAGAGATCTTAAACAGGCAGAACAGACCCAAAAGAGGCAAAGGGAAAACTATTTTGAACATCAAGCAAAAGAGACTGTTGTTCCTGCTCTCGGCGACACTGGTCAATTTGGTCATTACCATAGCCTGTTTTGCCGTTTTATTGCTGCTCACCCTGCGTTTCCTGGACGGCTACCTGGAAATTTACGGAGGAACTCTGCTGCTCATACCTCTGGTGGTCTCGGTCGCGGTTTCATTTTTCAGCTACCGCACCCTGCTCAGGTGGGCTGACCGCAAGTGGCAGATCAATCGACACTTGGATTAGGGTGTGGACTAAGGCTCGGACCAATGCTTGGACTAAGGCCGGTGATTGCAATAATCTCTGTAATAAATTATGGTTAGGGCCCGTTTAAGATCTTGCTTTTGCTGTAAGACACAGATTTAATAAGTATAATGGCTGTGGCTTGAAACCGGATAATCGGACAAAAGGTTCCGGCAGATGTTTAGGCACTATATGTTTCAGGAGTGAGATTATGCTTCAAACCTTGGAGAACATGGCTCATCTCGGTCTGAGGAGAAGGCCGGGAATCCCGGCCGTAGCACTGTTGTCGGTTCTGCTGGTTCTTGTGAGTGCAGCGGGCCTGAGAGCAGAGCTTTCCCGTCCGGATGAGATAGTCGACAGCGGTTCAAAGAACAAAGACAGTGTCCGGATATACCTGGATTTTACCGGAGCCAGTCTCGGTCGCTCGCCATACCGCCAGTTGCTCTTTTCGCTGGAGCTTCCGGCATTGAAGTATTACCGTAGCTATCCTGTTGCCGAGCCTACCGGCTGGAGTACGGCAGTCTTTGTCAGCAGTGAGACGGAAAAGAAGCTACGCCTCGGCCAGCTGCCCATTTCGGCACACATCAAAGGTCGCGGGGGAATCTATCTCCTTGACTACAAAGGAATCCGGATTGGCTTTGGGCTGGAGGTGCCGCCTAAGGCTGTGTTTGACCTGATTGCCAAAACATACGAAAACCTGCCGGAAGTGGGCCATACCGTGAAAGAGCGTTACCGTAGTGGGTACACCATTCGCATCTACGAGGCCGAAAATGTACTGGAGCCGGAGAATCAGCTGGTTAGTTATCCCGAAGCCATTCTGGCTGCGGCCATACTTGGTGACAAAGAACAGTGGTTCTGGGGTATCCACGATGCCAGGGACTTGTTGAACAAGCCGATGAACTCGTCGAAGTAGCGGGACTCATTCCCGGGAATAGGCCCGGTTGGTTCCGGGGAACTGGCGTTTCGTCCCTGTCCCAAGCATCTTCTGCGTATCTTTGGAAATCTTTGGAACGAAAGACTTAATCTTTAACTAAAAAATTTGACCAAAACTTTGATTTTGGGGCCATCTCGCAGGGCGTATCCTATGTTTTGATGTGGGCTGCCGGCTGAGTATTGTCAAGCCCGGGTAAAACGGCTGAGCCGTTTTGGCGCGAGTCGATCCCGTCCGGGCTATCCAGTCTGTTTTCATTTTACGTGACGGAGTGCATCTATTTTATGTCCGGTATTTTTCGTTTGTGCCATTATTTGAGGCGACCGGGGGAAAAGCAGCCGCTGTTGCTGCTCGAACCCGTTCTGTGCTCTGGTACCGATGAGTTCTTTTTGTCGAACTCGCCGGACGGTCAGAGGGCCGCTTCCGGCATGGAGCCGGGGAATCTCCAATGGTATCTCTACGGTGAAGGGGGGGCCTGCGAAGCGATAGAATTACGCAAGTTGCAGGCCCTGAATACATCGGAGAATGCCCGGCAGCAATTGCTGAGGGAACTCCGTGACGAGGCTTCCGGCGATAAGCCGGCAGAGGAAGCACTGGCCGGATTGTGGCAGGGTAGCGTGAAGGGTATCGCCACACGCCGGTTAGAGCGGGGGCAGATCATCGCTTCCGAGGGAGTGTGGCTGGTCAGCGAGCGTAGCTTCTATGTCTTGTTGTCTTGCAGCCCGGAATTGTGGCGGCATTTGCGCAGCTGCCGTTCGGAGCAGCGTGTGGAGCTTTGTGAGCGTACCACGGGCCGCTGTAGCTCGGGTCTGCTGGCCGTGTTAGAACAGTTTGATCGCAATCGCACGATTCCCAATTCCGGCGGAGATGTTGGTGAAGATGTTGGTGAAGATGTGGGCGGAAATGTTGAAAGTGGAGACGGGTCGGAACAACTGATTTTATGCCGCCTGCGTTTGGACCACCGCCAATTGATCTCGATGAATCAGGTGCTGTCATTTTCAGAGCGGGGGACAAGAGCAGAGGCAGGAGGAGAAGCGGAGAACGGACCGGAAGGATTTGGCGGTCTTTACAGTTTGCGTTTTAGCTTGAATGCCGGCCTGGAAGCAGGTTTGGAGCCCGATTTGGAGGCAGATGATGCCTTGACCCCCAAAACGGATAGCCTGTCGGGTGGGAAGGGCGAGGGTACGGCTCAGGAATGGAGCTTGTTTTTGTTTGCCCCGACAAACTGTATTGAGAGTAGCTTTGCCCTACGCAAATTTTTGCTGTCTCGGTTGAAATCGGTAGGGAGGGACAGTAGCACAAATTCGGCTAAGTTTTTACAGGATTTGGCCGCCGATTTTATCGGCTGGGGAGAATATCACAAAAATATCCCGGCTTCCGTATCTCTTCCCGCTCCCACAGGTCGGCAGAACTCCGGAAGTTGGCAGCATTTTGGGGCTTGGCGATTCAGGAGTGATCTGCTGCAAAAGTATGGGCCCTACATATACCAAAGAGCCTGCCAATTTGGTGGTTATCGGATAGATTTGCTGGAAGAAGAACTCACCGGAGGGTTGCCCGCCTCGGTCGTAAAGAGCTTGTTGGTCTACCTCCATGACAGCAGGGTCTATCCCGGTTCCGGGTCTGCCGGCAATAATGTGCAGGCTAAAAGCGGGCTGGAAGGGCAAAAAAAATCGGAATCGCAAGACCGCTTTCGGACTTCCTGTCTCAAGGTCGATGGCCATTTATTGGCTTGGGAGACGGTCCATCCGGCCTTGCAATCTTTGCAGTCCCTGGATTTTCGGGCCGGAAGAGCCGTTGATTTGGAGGGTTTGGAGGGGGAGAATCCGGAGCTTGGCCCGGTGGCAGAACCAAAGCATATTTCTCCTCTCGGACGGAAAATGTTGCAGGATTTGCGCGCCGTAGGTGAACGGGGCTTTGCTTTGCACCGGTTGGAGAGGGAGCAGAGAGATGTACTTCAGGCACTGCTGCGCAGTGGCTGGGTTGTGATTCCTTCGTCGGAAAGTTCCCGTTGCTATGCCAGGGAGTATGCCGGAAACCACGAGAGGATTCAGGGGACAGATCATGATATGGCTTTTCGGAGGGACTCCGCTGCCGAGTCGGCGGGAGGAAATGCCGGAAAAAGGGCCCTGAATTCGACTCTGGCCCGTTACAAGAAGAAGAATGAGTTGCGGGAAATGTCGCAGAATCCTGATCCTTCGGACTTTAACCGGAATCGTTACGATGGGCATAAGGGAAGGAGTGACCGCAACACCTTTGGTCGTTCTCCAAAGCCGGAAGGTGATCGGGCTCCGCGGAATATCGGCGATTCCGGCTCTTTCTCCCGATCTTTTTCCCGGGAAGGACAAAACCAATGGCAATACCAAGGGGAAAGTCGCGGGGAAAACCGTGGCCAAAACCGAGAGCAAAACCATGGACAAAATCACGGGGATCGGGAATTTGGAGAGTATCGGAAGTCTCCGGGATATGAAGAGGACAGGGCCTCCCCGCCGGGTTCGGCCGGAGAAGTGCGGTCGGGTGGGCGTTATCGGGCTCCGGATCAGGCCCGAAGTCAAACACCAAGACAAAGAAATCATCCGTATGAGCACCGGCAGGGTGACAACTGGCAGGAATATGGCCGGTCTGACCAAAGTGGAAACCGGAAACGGGATGGACATAATGACCGAGGCAATGTGCGGGACCGGAATAGTTGGGATGATCGAAAGAGGCCGCGCCGAGACGTTCCGCACAAGTTCAGGCACAATACGGATGGGCGTTCAGAAGGCCGTAGTCTAAATTCGGCTGAGCATCGGGGTCAGGGGGCGAATCGTGGCGAAGATTCGCGCGCGAGGTACAACCTTGACAATTCTCGGGGAGGGAGGTCCTTTGAAAAACCTGAGCACCCCAATCACGGCAATCGTTCTGCCGGGAACGGTAGTTTTGATAAGCGTCATAATTCCCGGGACGGGCGGTCTTCCGACAGGCATGGCTTCTCTTCTCCTCAGTCCGGGTCCGGGTCGCGGCAGAGCCCGTCGAAAGAAAAAAACCGAGGCCCCGGTAAGGGTCAGGGCAACCGCAGCCGCAACCACAATGGCCGTGCCGGGAGTGCGAACCGGGATTAACCCGGGACAGGGTAAAGAGCGAAGTCAGGACCGAAAACAGGCGGTATGAAACAGAGAATCAGGATGTTTGTCCCATATCACGCCACAGGCAATATCAAGTGGTGTAGTTTCGTGCGGAGTTGGTGGCGTGAGCGTGGAAGTGGGCGTGGACATAGATACGGACACGGATATAGGTATGGGACATCGCTGTCCAGAGGTCTGGCCTGTGGGATTCTGTTGTTGTTGTTACTCAGTTGCGGTGGTTCGGCCCCGAAGATTGTCGAGCTGCGCTGGCGTCTGAACATCAATTTTGCGCCACGTGAAAGAGACCGCATCGGAGAGCCGGGAATTGAAGCTTTGTCGGTGTTTGTCCGTCCTTCTGACGAGGACGGCATAGTGGACTTAGATTCGATGTACCTGATCAACCCCGCAGAAGATTTATTTTGGGCCTTGGACTCAAGCCAGTGGCAGACTACCTCCGGTGATGAGGTCTTTTGGATTGGCAGTAATCGATTTAGTAGCGGCTATATGCAGAAGTTGCCGCGTGGCGATTATATCGTAGAGCTCTACGACAAATCGGGAGAATGGGCTCGACAGACATTTGAGCTGCGCACCCCGGATACCAGCCTCTTGAGTGCTATGGTCTCGGTTCCTCCGGTCGGGGATGAATTGCTGTTCCTGCTGCCCGGAGAAGTTTCACTGTATTCGATCACCGGCTACAATGTGGCGAATGTCCTGCTGTTCACTGATGCCAATTACCAAAGTATCATTTCGCTCCGGAGCCTCAAGGTTCGCAATGATGAACTGGAAAAAGTCGTGCTGTCTTTTGAATTTCCCGACAGCAATGTTGTGGCGCAACTGGGGCCCTACCAAGTACCTCGAGTCAGCAGCGGGCAGGAGAATTTGGCATCGGAGGAAGAGGGGTTCGGGGAGGCATCCGGGCCATCCGGCACCTTGCCGGATGGCCCGGATGCCTTGTACACAGGTACAGAAGGGGAGATAAACACAGGGGAGGATTTCGGAGCGACAGAGAGTTCTCCGATTGATACCTATATTCCCGACCCTGAAGAGATCAGAGAAATCGAGAGTGACAATAGACAGGGTGCCAATACGGTGGAAGATAACGTAGAGGACGGTAGTGTAGAGAACGTGGCCGGAGAGTAGGTTGAAAACAGGGTCTGTGTCACTTTACAAACAAATCTGCTCAGGGTGTGTCTTCTCTTTTTTGGGTCTTGGGTCTCCGAATCTTTGAATCGCTGTTCCGTAGTTGTCATAATAAAATAAGTTTGATAGGTAATTATTGACCTCGAACAGTCATAATCTTATTATAGAGAGAATTTCTTATAGATGAAGAGAAAGAGTCAGATTTAGGAATTAGTCGAAATGGAAACGGATTTAGAGAAAAAGTCAGAAGAGAATCTGGAAATTGCCCGGTATGCATTGGGCAAAGAATATTATCATATTGTTATCAGCAGAATTTATTTTGCCATTTACCAAACCATACTTGCCTACATGTGGAAATATGATTTGAAATCTTCAGATGATATGCGTGAATATCTGAAGAAACATAAAATCGATCCTAAAAAAGGTAGCTATTCTAATACTATCAGTGCTTTTTGTCATCATTATAATAATCATGATCTCTCTTATGGTGATATTAGTACTTATGGTGATATTAGCAAAATAAGACAATATAGAAACAAGGTAGAGTATCAGGATACGGATAGTAATATGGAGTCGTTATGGCATGAATTTTTGGAGAAGTTAGGGGTTATTAACCGAGTGGCTATTTTTAGAAAAATAAAAATAAACACGGAAAAATAAGCATGGCATTAATCGAGAAAAATATTAGTATGGAAAATAATGAAGATCCTATTGAAGCTACTGTATTGGAGATAGTTCGAGAAATAAAAGAACGATACAAGGATTTGCATGTCAGTTATTTTTCCAATCAGTATTATGATGATGATGATGATATGGTCATCAAAAATTATGAAATATGGTACAATAATATTCAGTTAGCCCAAAATAATGAATTTATACAATACATATTAGAATTAAAGAAAAAGTATCTTCATTCTCCTGAAACTGAGTCTATCTGTATTAATTGTAATAGGGAGAGGATTGCAGATTTAGATAATCCATATTTTAGTTCCATACGTGCAAGGATATTTAAACGTACAGAACTGAATCTCAATCAGATGATAAGTGAGAACTTCAAAAAAAATATTTGTGAAGAAGTATTAGGTATTGTTGGCTCTGAAAGGGAGCACTTCACCTCAAAGTTTGCGGAGTTTAAGAAAGAATATTATTTAAATTATGATTCTGACTACATGAAATACATGGCAGAAGTCTCCGAAAAGGCCGTGGAAATAAAAAGTATATTTCCTGATTTCATAGCAGAAATCAGGAAATTTCTAAAGGATCATGGTATTGTCTTATTAGCCAAAGAGAGTGGGAATACTCCACACGAGAAGGTAGATGGGTTTGCAGGATTTGTATCTAATAGTGAAATACCAACTATAGTTATTTATTATAAGAGGGGACAACTTCGTCGATCTTTTTTTACTATTGCTCATGAAGTTTATCATCTGCTATATGATGACAATGAACATTTGGCGAATCGTTTTGCCGGTCTGATGTTAGTTGGAAATTATTTTGAGGATAAAGATGTTTCTAACCCGGACGAACTGCTGAAGCAGGGATATTTAGAATTAAATATTTCTATGGACTGTATTGTAAATAGTCTTTATGACTTAGGTAAAATAGGAAAAGATATAAGATCAAAATTATTTAGAAGAGGTCATTTAAGCAACTTAATTAAAGAGACAGAGGGTTTTGATCGCGATGAGGATGAGAATTTTGTCCGGGAATCTTTAGGCTTGTCGGACGAATAAAATTTTTGTTAATAATGGATTAGCTCATCTGCGAATCCATTCAGGGCATTTCTGTCTTTATGTCTATCCTTGTACCTGTCTTTGTACCCATTGTTGGGTTGTTGTTCCGTCGTTATTGGACTAAATTGGTTACCACAATAATATTGCTTTGATATAGGGTTATTAGATAGAAGATTGGATCTTAGATAAAAAGTAGGATCTTGTGTGGATACGGCACTGTTGGTGTTGAATGGGCACGGTGCGATAATTCATTATCGCATGAGATTAGGGAAACCGGGGAAACAGAGGGAACCGGGAGAAGATCACTGGCCAATTTCGCTTAGGAATTCCGCCACGAGAGTCCGGAACTCCTGAGGAGTTTCGCTGTGGGGCCAATGGTAGGCATCTTCAATTACCTCCTTGACCGTGGGTGTTTCTTGGGAATGGGGGAAGTACTGTAATAGTAATTCCCAGCCCTGCTGCCCGACATAGGGTGAACGCCCGCCGGCGATCAACAGCAGTGGCAGATTCGGATTGCACAGTGTCTCCGTTTGGTGGGTCGGCCAACGGACAATCTGCTCCAGATTCCGTTCTATAGAAGCGAGGTTACAGGCCCAGTGATAGGAGCCGGAAGTACCGCGCAAATTACACAGGAGCAGAAACTGTAAGACCGCTTCGGAATTTACGCCACGAGTGGAAAGCTCACAGCGCAGAATCTCTTCGGCCTCTTTGCGCCCGGCAGCTTGCGACAGCCTTTTTTCCGCAACCTGCATGGCCTCTACGATTCGGAGAATCCCGATATCGGGATTCTCCGGGGAGGGTACCACATCGACAGCCACGAGAGCCGCCACCCGGGCCGGGTAGAGCAGGGCGTGCATGAAGGCTGTGCGGCCCCCCATGCTGTGCCCCAGCACAGCTACCCGGCTCCAATCCGTACCGCCGTACTGCTGCTGATCCAAGTCGCAGAGCAGCCGTTCCAAATCTCGGGCCATGACCGGGTAGTCAAATGTATCAGCGTGAAACGAGGCCCCGTGGTTGCGCGCATCGAGACAAAGTACCGGGTAGCCCATGGCCGAAAAGGCTTTGTTGAAACCGGTGAAATTCTTGTGAGAACCTAGCAAGCCATGCAATACGACAATAGGACACTTTGAAGCTCCCTGAATCTCCGGTGGGCGGAACGTAAAGGCTAAGTTTTGGCCGGAGAATTCCGGTTCTTGCGGCATGACGTAGTCCTGTATCGCTGTTTGACAACCAATGAATTGGGAGCTTTTCGGCTCATAAGCTACGACTGAAACCGAGACAGAATGACGACAGCGTTCTGGCCGCCAAAGCCAAAGTTATTGGACATAATATGCTCAATAGCCAAGTCTTCCCTGGTTTCCTTCACAATGTTTAGACGAATCTCCGGATCCTGCTCATCACAGTTGATGCTGGGGTGGACGATTCCCTTTTCCATTGAAAGTAAGGCGGCGATGGCCTCAATCGCCCCGGATGCACCGATGGTGTGTCCGGTCATTGACTTGGTGCTGTGCACCGCTACCGACTCGGCACTTGGGCCAAAGGCTTTGTGAATTGCGATAGATTCGGCCAAGTCCCCCAGGGTTGTGGATGTCCCGTGGGCATTGATCAAGCTGATTTGGGACGGAGCCAGACGGGCTTTTTCCATTGCCTTTTTCATTGTATACGAAGTGCTTATGCCCTCGGGGTGAGGGGCTACCAGGTCATGGGCATCAGCAGAAAAGCTGTAGCCGGAAACCTCGGCATAGATTTTGGCTCCACGTTTTTTCGCATGCTCCAGTTCCTCCAGACACATGGCCCCGGCTCCGTTGCTCATAACAAAGCCGCTGCGCTTAGCGTCAAAAGGTCGGCTGGCCAATTCCGGCTGATCGCTGTACTGGATGGTCAGGGCTCCCAGGTTGCCAAAAGCTCCGATGCCGGACGGGTTGAGGCTGGCCTCCGAGCCGCCGGCAAACATTACATCGGCCATGCCCGTTTCAATCATCATACAGGAGAGACCAATGCTGTGGTTAGAAGTGGCACAGGCGGACACGGGAGCAAAATTGGGCCCACGGAGGCCGTAGCTCTGGGCGAAGAATCCGGTGCCACTATTGGGGATTACGTTCAGTACATAGAGGGGGGAGATTGCACTCACGCCCTGATTTTGCAGGTAAGATTGGTTGCGTTCGTGGCTATTCAAACCGCCTTCGCCTGAGCCCAACAGTGAACCGACCCGGAACGGGTCTTCTTTGGCCATGTCTAAGCCCGAGTCTTGCATGGCTTGGGCACCGGCAATCTGCATGTACGCGATGAATTCATCCAGGCGTTTCAACCATTTACCATAACGGCCAAAGTAATCACGGGCGTTCTCCGGGAGGTGGAAGTAACCCCCAATCTTGACGCTGTAGTCGGAGAGTATCGGATAGATGGAACATAAATTAACAATGCCGCTCTTGCCCTTGGCCAGATTTTCCCAGAAATCGGGAACGTCCCGGCCCACCGGGTTGATGGTACCGATACCGGTGATTACGATTCTTCTGTCTGTCATACAGCTACCTTTGCATTCTGGACGTGTCAAAAATTTTTTGTTCCGCAACACAGAGCATTCCGGAAAATGGGGACTACTCTGATTTTACTTTTCATCCACTCCGTCTATCATCTCTCTGGAATTTGTACAGAATGAGTCCATGTTTTTATGAAAAATCACTGCCGGCACGGAAACCAAGCATTGTGACCATTTTTGTTGCCTAGGTCAAAGCCGATTGCTCTGATTCTGATAAATGGACAGATTCTCCACACTATTCCATATTTTCCTACAAACGGTTACAGGGCAGCCGAAGAGAATTAAAGAGCGAACAGAAATCTTTTGGTTTATTCCGGACTTTCCAGAGTGGAGTAAAGAATAAGATTACTCGAGAATAGGCTATATAAGTACTAAATATACAGATACTTATACCATTATAATTTCATTGACAGAACACTGTCAATTCGGTATTTTGACCTTGTTTATTTTTATGGGACTGTTCCCCTCAGCTTTTATTTTTCATTACGGTGGGATTTTGGAATGTGTCCTCCAGGAGTGTATTAGATTTAAATGAAAAAAATCGGTATTTTTTTTATCTGTACAGGTCGCTATACAACTTTCTGGCGACCTTTTTTTGTGAGTGCGGAACAGTATTTTTTTTCGGACAAAGCATTGTATGAGAAACATTATTTTGTATTCACGGACCAAACGGAAAATCCGTGTTTTGCCGACTGCGAACGAACCTGGCTCATTCATATTGACAAGGAAGCCTGGCCCTATCCCACACTAAAGCGCTGGCATTATTTTTTGCAGGCAGAGGCTCTCTGGCAGGGTATGGATTACCTCTATTTTCTCAATGGTACCCTGCGTTTCACGGACTCAGTCGGCCAGGAATTTCTGCCGTCGGGAACGGAACCCTTATGTTTTATGCCGCATCCCTGTTTTTCGCCGGAAAACTTTGCGCAGCATACATATGATCGCAATCCCCGGTCGCGGGCATATATCCCGGAGGGGGAAGGCCGGCATTATTTTATGGGAGGCTTCCACGGGGGAGAACGGGAGGCCTATGCCGAGTTGTGTGTCGAACTGAGGATGCGTACAGACATGGATTTGGAAGAGAATATCATTGCGTTATGGCATGATGAATCTCATCTTAACCGTTACGCTCTGGACTACCCGGAAAGGGTTCGGGTGCTGCCCTATGACAGCAGACCGGGGATAGAGGATATTCAATTTCCGGGGCGGAATCCCGCCGCAGGGATACTGATACAGGATAAGCATTTGCCCCAGTGGGGCGGCCATGCCTGGCTGCGCAACGAGTTGCCAAACCGGATCACCGTACGTCTGGCGGGGGGCCTGGGCAATCAGCTCTGGCAGTATATTGCCGGCTTGGCATTGTATTCCTGCCATGCCCGGGCACCGGAACCGGCGAGACTTTGCGTGGATACCTCTTGGTATGCGAATCAGACACCTGGTAATGATACGCCTCTGCGCCAATTTGCTCTGTCACAGCTCGTCCCGGATATAGAAGTGGATAATGATGTACCCGAAGGCATTTTGGTCGGTTATCCCGTCTATCGAGAATCTTCGGGGTTTTGCTTTGCGGATGATTTTGCTGATCTGCCTCCCGCTGTGATCTTAGAGGGGTACTTTCAACATTATCGTTATTTTGAGATGGCCGGGGCCGGGCTAAGATTACGGCTGAAACCCATGGATAAAAAATATAGGGATTTGGAGCAAAGTCGTGAGTTGGCGGCCCTGCACGTGTGGAGGGGGGATTTGCTGAGTGAATTCCTGAGTATGGTGCACGGGGTACAACCGACGGCCTATTATGCTGCTGCGATCCGGGACTTAAAAGAACAGGTACAGAACCCCTATTTCTTAGTTTTCAGTGATGATTTGGAATGGGTTAAAGAGAATCTTGTTCCGCTGTTGATAGCAGAAAACCTGGATTATTCTCTGCCCTCGGGTTCCGTCATAGATGATTTTTCTCTGATGGCCCGGTGTCGGCATTTTATTATAGCCAACAGCAGTTTCAGTGCTTTGGCGGCACTGTTGGGGCAGCGGGAGGGTTCTGTCGTGTTTGTGCCGCAGATGTGGCATTTATCGATGAATGTTAAGTCCGGGCAATTCCTGCCCCTCGGCTGGCAGACTCTTTCCTATCCTTGCTATATAGGGGAGGCAATAACGGAGCCCAAAGTTTCCGTCGTAGTTCCCGTCTACAATGCCCGCAAATATCTGTACCGCTGTCTGGAGTCGATCTGTCAGCAAACGGAGGAGAACCTTGAGATTATCGTAGTGGACGATGCTTCGCCGGATGATAGTTGGGAGCTAATTCGGGAGTTTGCCCAAATGGACAGTCGTCTGGTTTCCATTCGCCACGAGCAGAATAAACACTTGGGCGGAGCCAGAAATACCGGGATTGAGGCTGCAAGGGGAGAATGGTTACTGTTTGTGGACAGTGATGATTATATTCGGAAAGACACGGTGAAAGTATTTTTGGAGGTGGCTACCGAAAATCCCGACGTTGAATTGCTTACCTGTAATATCTGGTCTGTTTCCGAAGATGGTGCAGTAAGTAGATATGGCGATGGAATTTCTTCTGTAGAACGGATAGAGCAGCCATTGGAATGCTATTTTTTAAAAGGCACTATATTTCCGTGTGCCTGGGCTAAGTTATGGAAGAGAGATATCTGGCTGCGAACGGGAATTCGTTTTCCGGAACACGTGACGATGGAAGATTTCTCGACGACACCGAAGTTACTGGCGGACCTAGGTGTCGCATTGCTTTTGCCCGATAGGTTATTTGGTTATCAGCAGCAGCTCAACAGTATCATGTCAAGGTATTGGGATGGCAAGTTGAAAGATTATGGGGCGGCATTTTTTCGCCTGCATAGTTGGTTTGAGTCTGTGAAAGGAAGGAAGTTGGGGCTGTATAGTCATTCTTTGAATATATATGATGATGTTCTTAGAATTGAGTTGTATAAGGGGCTGGATTGTTGTGAGGAAGATCTCATCGAGGAGGAATTGCTTCGGCGTATAAAATTATTGATTGAGCATAATATTGATATGGCAGGAAGATACCTGAGGTATACTTTGAGAACACTTGAGAGTACCCAAACAACACTTGAGAGTGTCCAAGGGCAAATTGCGGAACTGGAATCAAACCGTTGGCTCCGTTTTGGACGGCTGTCACGTAAACGGAAGCTTTGGGTGTTAGGTAAAGTTCTGGGCAAAAAATTGGGTCTGTATAAACTGCTACGGTCTATTGCAGATCTTCTTAGAAGATTATAGCTGTTAGAAGGAGTACCGATGTCTCCCAAAATTAGTGTTATTGTACCGGTATATAATACCCAAGACTATTTGAGCCGCTGTTTAGATAGTATACTTGGTCAAACACTAGAGGACATAGAAATCATTGTAGTTAATGATCTTACACTGGATCGTTCTCAGGAAATTATTGATGAATATCAAAAGAAGGATCATCGCATTTCTTCCATCATACATACAGAAAATCTGGGACTGGGAGGGGCTCGCAACAGTGGTATTGTTGCCGCACGGTCTCCCTATATTCAATTTGTTGACAGTGACGACTATATCCATCCCGATATGTGTGCCCAATTGTACCAACTGGCCGAAGAAACCAAAGCAGGACTGATACACTGTGGCTGTTCTCTCGTTTACAGTATCACTATTTCGGATAATATTATTTCTGGAGATCGTGAATACTTCCGAATTAAAAAGCAAGGACTGGACTTTATTACAGATACCCTACCCTCGGATGCAGATGTTTGTTCCGTGAATAAGCTGTTTCGCCGAGAATTGCTGGAAAAATACCAATTGCGCTTTCCTGAAAACATGCTCTATGAAGATGAATATTTTACAATGGCCTACTGGAGTATATGCGGAAGTGTCTACTACTATCCGGAAGCTTTGTACTTTTATGTCAGGCGAGCCGGTTCCATAATGGCAGAAACATTTGCAAGAAACCAAGGTTTGAAAGTTCTGGATAGCCTGCACATGGGTTATCTTTTCTACGAATTCCTGCAAAAACATAAGTTGTTTATCCGCTACCAAAAATCATTTTGGACATCTTATATTCGTTTGTTAAATGCTTGTTTTTATTTCGTAAGTAGTGGAGAGGTATACAAAAGTGCATTTGAATTGGCCCACAACTTTTTGCAGGAAAAAGATCCGGTTAAGGATAAGATGCTTGAAGCAATCCAAAGCATGGATTATCCGGAGTATATTTGGCAGGAGTTCCGACAAGCCCAAAGAGAGAAAGAACAGGTCGAAAGAGAGAAAGAACAAGTTGAAAATAACCGTTGGTATCGTTTTGGGTGGTTGTCACGCAAGCGGAAAATTTGGGCAATTGGTAAAGTTCTGAGCAGAAAATTGGGTCTGTATAAATTTTTTCGGCCTATATGCAAATATTTGATTAGAAGTTAACTCTATATTTAAAATGAGAGTTGAAAGCCAGTTGACAAAGATTTTTTAATGGATAGAAATAGTTCTCAGGTATTCTATTGAGTGAAGTAGCGGCAGTAAATTGTGGATGTAATGATAAAATTCCTGAATTAGAGAGAATTTCGTATTCTATTCTGTTGTATCAAAATTTCTCTTTGGATTAAAGCGTTGTGAGGATATCTCTGTCGGAGATTCTAATGGCTATCTGTTAGCCTGATCGCTTAGTGACTCTGGTGCTCCGTGTTTGTGCACGTATAATTGACAAGGTTTCGCTGTCTCGATATTTTGTGTGGCAAATAACTTTGGGTTGAGGGAAGGTCCAACGAGGCTTTGATCCTCTTTTTACAGTGTGTGGTGCTTCGGTAAAATTTAGGGAGAACAAAAGATTCTTGAAAAGGCTAATAAAAGAAATGTCTCGTGAAGATTCGGATTCCTCCGAGGAAATTGTCCGCTCCCAATATTTTTCGTTTTTGCAGGATGCACGAGAAGCTTTTGGTCATTATGAGCTTTGGTTAAATTGGGCTTGGCAGGATATTCGACTAAGGTATGTCCGTTCTAAAATTGGTCCCTTCTGGATCACAATTAGTACGGTTATGTTTATATCTACTTTAGGTTTTTTGCGCAGTGTATTGTCAGGGGAGTCTATGGTGGTGTATCTTCCATTTATAGCTTTTGGCCTGGTCCCGTGGCAAATGATGGCGGAGATTATCAATACTTCTCCGGAAGTATATGCCCAAAATAAGAATTTCCTCACGAGCATGAGAGTGAATCCGTTAATCCTGATTCTGAAAACGATGATGAGTACTGTGTTTATTTTTCTGCACGACTTAGTCATTTTTGTGCCGATCATCATATTTCTGCGTATTCCGGTAAACTGGAATTTGTTGTTCGTAATACCCGGTTTTCTGCTGGTAATGGCAAATATTTTCTTATTCGCTTTGAATCTTAGTCTTATGGGGGTTCGCTATCAGGATTTTGGCCAGATTGTTCGAAGTATTACAAGAATCCTATTTTTTCTTACCCCTATATACTGGAGCCCTGATGAATTGGTTAAAGGCCGTCTTGTTGCTTTAGTAAATCCTTTTACTCACTATATTGATTTGATCCGTGCGCCATTTCTGGGAGAGGCTCCCGAACTGCGTTCCTGGATATTTAGTTTTCTGTTTATATGCATTATGGGGGGCGTTTCGGTATTTACATATCGTCGGAAAGCTTCCCGAATTGCGTTCTGGGTATAGATCGAATGAAGATTGTGGCGGACAAGGTTTGTTTGCATTATCCCGTAATCTCCAAAGAGCTGCGTTCTTTGAAAATGTCGACCATGAAAGCAATCGGAACCGGTGGCCTGCTTAGTGTCCATAAAGGCTTGACGATGGTAGAGGCATTGCGGGATGTCAGTTTCCATTTGGAAGAAGGGGACAGGCTGGGACTAATTGGCCATAACGGTGCCGGTAAGTCTACTTTGCTGAAAATACTGGCAGGGGTGTACTATCCGACTTCGGGTTGTCTGACAACGCAGGGCCGTATAGTGTCCACCTTGGACATCAATATTGGTATGAACCCTGAGGCTAATGGTATAACAAATATCATTAATCATGGTTTGTTGTACGGACTTTCACGAAAAGAGATTAAGGCGAAACTCGATGGAATCGTGGAATTTACGGAATTGGGTGACTTTATTCATTTGCCAATACGGACTTATTCAACAGGTATGATGACACGTGTCGCCTTTTCTGTCGTGACCGCTCTTGACGCAGACATATTGTTGATGGATGAGGTAATTAATGCCGGAGATGCCGCGTTTATAAATAAAGCCCAAGAACGTCTGGATAGTTTTATGAATAATTGTAAGATTATTATTCTGGCAACACATAGTATCAGTAATATGAGGCAGATGTGTAATAAGGGATTATTACTGGATCATGGAAAGGTGCTCGCTTATGGTGACATAGAGGAAGTATATCATTTTTATTGTGATAAATATAACTTGGAAGCTGAGCCACTAAAGATTTAATAGAAGGACTGTTTATGAGCCTGGCTTTGTCTGTTTACCAAGTAGTATTCTAAGTCAACAGAACATTATAGAAAATCGGGAGATAGGAGTGAAGATGTTCTCCCCAATTTTTAGTTTTGCGTTCGACTTTACAGACAATGAACTTGGCTCAGGCTGTGTCTTTACTCTGATGATTCCTTATTTTGTCGGCAGGTACAGAAAGGTAGCCTTTCAGTTTACTTCTGGTCCGGGAGGTTGGACTGAGAGGGGTACCGATGCGTCCTAAAATTAGTGTTGTTGTACCGGTATATAATACCCAAGAGTACCTGTGCGGCTGCCTAGACAGTATCCTCTGCCAGACATTGCAGGACATCGAGATCATTATAGTCAATGATCTCACACCAGATTGTTCCCAAAAAATTATTGATGAATACCAAAAGAAGGATCATCGCATTTCCTCCATCTCGCATGCAGAAAATCGAGGACTCGGAGGAGCCCGCAACATTGGTATTGCTGCCGCACAGTCTCCTTATATTCAATTTGTCGACAGTGATGACTATATTCATCCTGAGATGTGTGTCCGGTTATACGGGCTGGCCGAACAAACCGGAGCGGGACTGGTATACTGCGGCTGTTCTTTCGTTTACAGTACGACCCTTCCGCATCATGTTATTGCCGGAGATATCGAATACTTCCGAATCAAAAAGAAAGGATTGGACTTAATTACAGATACCTTACCCTTGGACTCAGATGTTGTTTCTTGGAACAAGCTGTTCCGGCGGGAGTTGCTGGAACAATACCAATTGCGCTTCTCGGAAAAAATGCTCTATGAAGATGTGTATTTTGCAATGGCTTATTGGTCCATCTGTAAGAGTGTCTTTTATTCTTCGGAAGCATTGTACTTTTATGACAGACGGGCTGGTTCCATAATGACAGAAACACTTACAGGAAACCAGGGGCTGAAAGTTTTGGATAGCCTGCATATGGGGCATTTTCTTTACGGATTTCTGTAAAGACACGGCTTGTTCATCCGTTATCAAAAATCATTTTGGAAATCTTAATATTGGTTTGTTAGATTTCTGCTTTTATTTTGCGGGGAGTGGGGAAGTGTACAAAGAAGGATTTGAGCTTGCCCATGACTTTTTGCAGGGAAAAGATTCGGTTGAGGAGAAGGTTCTCCTGGGAGTCCAAAACTTGGATTATTCGGAGTATATTTGGGAGGAGTTCCGAGAAGCTGAAAGAGAGAAGGAAGAAGTTCAAAGAGAAAAAGAGCAAACTCAGGACAACCGCTGGTACTGTTTTGGGCAGCTATCACGCAGGCAGAAATTATGGATAATGGATAAGTGGCTGGCCAAGAGACTCCGTCTCTACCCTATGCTTCGGGCTCTTGCGGCCCTGATCAGAAGGCACAGAATATGGCCCGCTATATAGCCGTTCCGGCATGCAGAGCCTATACAAGGATTGTCGATGTCTCCCAAAATTAGTGTTGTTGTACCGGTATACAATACCCAAGAGTATCTGCGCCGCTGCCTGGACAGTATCCTCTGCCAGACGTTGGAAGACATCGAGATCATTGTAGTCAATGATCTCACACCGGATCGTTCCCAGGAAATTATTGATGAATATCAAAAGAAGGATCATCGGATTTCTTCCGTATCACATAGAGAGAATTTAGGACCCGGAGGGGCCCGCAACAGTGGTATTGATGCCGCACAGTCTCCTTATATTCAGTTTGTCGACAGCGATGACTATATTCATCCCGAGATGTGTGCCCAATTGTACGAACTGGCTGAAGAAACCGGAGCGGGGCTGGTACACTGTGGCTGTTCTCTCATTTACAGTATTACCCTTCCAAACCATGCTATTGCCGGAGACCGTGAGTATTACCGAATCAAAAAGAAAGGGCTGGACTTCATTACTGATGCCTTACCCTCCGATACAGATGTCTCCCCTGTGAACAAGCTGTTCCGACGAGAATTGCTGGAAGAATATCAATTACGCTTCCCAGAAAAAATGATCTATGAAGATGCGTATTTTGCAATGGCCTATTGGAGTATCTGTGGGAGTGTTTGCTACCATCCGAAAGCATTGTACTTTTATGACAGGAAGGCCGGCTCAATAATGACAGAAACATTTGTCGGGCAACAGGGTCTGAAAGTTCTGGATCATCTGCACATTGTACATCTGTTTTACGACTTTTTGCAAAAATATGGCCTTTTTATCTGTTATCAAAGATCATTTTGGATTTTTTATACTGATTGTTTTAATTTTTGCTTTCGTTTTGCGGCCAATGGGGAGGTCTACAAAGGAGCGTTTCAGCTCGCCCATGACTTTTTGCAGGGAAAATATCCGGTTGAGGAGAAGGTTCTTCAGGCCGTCCAAAGCTTGGATTATCCGGAGTATATCTGGCAGGAGTTCCAGCAAATTCGGATAGAAAAAGAACAATCAGAGAGAGAGAAAGAACAAATTCGGATAGAAAAAGAACAATCAGAGAGAGAGAAAGAACAAATTCAGATAGAAAAAGAACAATTAGGGAGAGAGAGAGAACAGTCAGAAAGAGAGAGAGAACAAATTCAGAGAGAAAAAGAGCAAGTTCAAAACAACCGCTGGTATCGTTTTGGACAGCTGTCACACAGACGAAAGTTGTGGATAATGGGTAAGTGGCTAGTGAAGAGACTTGGTCTTTATCCGATGCTTCGGCCCTTCGCTGCCCTGCTCAGAAGACAGAAAGTTTAAGGAGTATTTGTATGGCCCAAACCCTAATTTCGGTGATTGTTCCCGTATACAATGTAGAGAAATATCTTGTTCAGGCCATGGATTCTTTGCTATCTCAGACCCATACCGATTTGGAAATCTTATTGCTGAATGACGGTTCGACTGATGCTTCTGCCATCATTTGTGAAGACTATGCGGCAAAGGATTCCCGTATCATTTATATTGGGAAGGTGAACGAGGGTTATGGGAAAACGGTCAATGTAGGGTTGCAAAAAGCCAAGGGTGAATATATTACGATTTTAGAGCCGGATGACTGGCTCGAGCCGGAAATGTATGAAGAGATGCTTATGGCGGATCCAAAGGGAGAGGGAGAGTTTATCCGCTGTAGCTGTCGGCATGTGGATGAGAACGGACATGATATCCAAGCTCCGATCTTGCTGGAAGAATCTTTTGAGCTATATGGCAGGAACAGTGGAGACCGAAAGAAAACCAGGTTAACATCGCTGGAGAAGGAACCTCTCTTAGGCTCCGGAGGACCGGATATTTGGACGTGTTTGTTCCGCACCGAGTTTCTGCGGCAACATAGGATTTATTGTACGGAAACTCCCGGCGCAGCCTTTCAGGATATTGGTTTTTATGCACAATGCGTCGTTTACGCTAAAAGAGTAAAGTTACTGAACAAAAAGCTGTACAATTATCGAATCCACCCAAATCAATCTGTACAAAAATCTTCCGTGAAGAATGTTCTGCATGAAGTCTCTCAATTGGAAGCGCGCTGGAACGTAAATTATGGGAAACCTGATCTGAGGGCACAGGTACTGGCTACAAGACTGGTAGAGTCCTTGATACATGAGTTGAGCAAAGTTGATTTGTTTCGTATGCCGTGGAAGGAAGTTACAACGGCTTACAGTGAGAGTCGGGAAAAGATGTTGGTACTTCCCGAAGATATGGCTCCTTATCTGCTCAGTCTGCCCTTATGGCAAGTTCATATACTCCCAGAGTATCTTTTTATACGGGGACATTCGAAATGTCTAATATACTTTTTCCAGTACCAATTGAGGCGGCTGTCACACAGGCAAAAGTTGTGGATAATGGGTAAGTGGTTGTCCAAGAGACTCGGTCTCTACCCGGTACTTCGGCCCCTTGTGGTTCTTCTCAGAGGGCACAAAATTTGATTTGTACGGCTCAAGTCCTATATAGCCGTTTCGGCATGCAGAGCCTTTAAGATCGTAGGAGTATCGATGTCTCCCAAAATTAGTGTTGTTGTACCGGTATATAATACCCAAGAGTATCTGTGCCGCTGTTTAGACAGTATTCTTTGCCAGACATTGCAGGACATTGAGATCATCGTAGTGAATGATCTCACAGCAGACTGTTCTCAAGAAATTATTGATGAATACCAAAAGAGGGATCATCGCGTTTCTTCCGTTTTACATACAGAAAATCGAGGACTTGGGGGGGCCCGCAACAGCGGTGTTGCTGCCGCACGGTCTCCTTATATTCAGTTTGTCGACAGTGATGACTATATTCATCCCGAGATGTGTGCTCAACTGTACGAACTGGCTGAAGCAACTGGAGCAGGACTGGTACACTGCGGTTGTTCTCTCATTTACAGTACGGCTATTTCGGACGACGTTATTGCCGGAGACCGTGAGTATTACCGGATCACAAAGGAAGGGCTGGACTTGGTTACAGATAGCCTGCCCTCGAATGCAGATGTCGCTTCTTGGAATAAGCTGTTCCGGCGGGAATTGCTGGAACAATACCAATTGCGCTTCCCGGAAAAAATGCTCTATGAAGATGCGTATTTTGCAATGGCCTATTGGAGCATCTGTGGAAGTGTCTGCTATCATCCGGAAGCATTGTACTTTTATGACAGGAAGGCCGGTTCCATAATGACGGAAACATTTGCAGGAAACCAGGGCCTGAAAGTTCTGGATCACCTGCACATTGTACATCTGTTTTACGACTTCTTGCAAAGACATGGCCTGTTTATCCGCTATCAAAAATCATTTTGGAAATTTTATACTATGTATCTGGATTTAGGCTTTCGTCTTGCGGGGAGTGGGGAGGTATACAAAGGAGCGTTTCAGCTTGCCCATGACTTTTTGCAGGGAAAAGGTACGGTTGAGGACGCAGTTCTTCAGGCCGTCCAAAACCTGGATTATCCTGAGTACGTCTGGCAGGAGCTCCAACGAACTCAGAGAGACCGAGAACAAGTTCAAAACAACCGCTGGTACCGCTTTGGGCGGCTGTCACGCAAACGGAAGTTTTGGATAATGGGTACGTGGCTGGCCAGAAGACTCTGTCTCTACCCGATACTCCGGCCTTTTTCAGCCTTTCTTAGAAGACACAAAATTTGATTTGTATGACTCAAGCCCTAATTTCGATAATCGTTCCAGTATACAATGTAGAGAAATATCTTGCTCAGGCCATGGATTCTTTGCTATCTCAGACCCATACCGATTTGGAAATTTTATTGTTGAATGACGGTTCGACCGATACTTCTGCTGTCATTTGTGAAGACTATGCGGGACAGGATTCCCGCATCATTTATATTGAGAAGGCGAACGAGGGCTATGGCAAAACGGTCAATATAGGGTTGCGAGAAGCCAAGGGCGAATACATTGCTATTTTCGAGCCGGATGACTGGCTCGAACCGGAAATGTATGGAGAGATGCTTATGGCAGATCAGAAAGGAGAGAGTGAGTTTATCCGCTGTAGCTATCAGCATGTGGATGAGAACGGACACAATATCCAAGCTTTGATCTTGCTGGAAGAATCTTTAAATCTATATGGTGAAAATAGCGGGGGGGACCGGAAGAAAACCAGGTTAACCTCGCTGGAAGAAGAACCCTGCCTAAGTTCCGGCCATCCGGCCATTTGGACGTGCTTGTTCCGCACCGAGTTTCTGCGGCAGCACGGGATTTATTGTACGGAAACTCCCGGCGCAGCCTTCCAGGATATTGGTTTCTATTTGCAATGTGCCATTTACGCTAAAAGAGTAACGTTATTGAACAAAAGGCTGTACAACTACCGTATCCACCCAAATCAATCGGTACAGAAACTTTCGGTAAAGAATATCCTCTATGAAGTGTCTCAATTGGAAGCGCGCTGGAGTGTCAATTACAGGAGGCCTAACTTGACAGGACAGGTGCTGGCCACGAAGCTTACGGAAGCTCTGACAGCCGAATTGAGTAAAGTTGATTTGTTTCGTATACCGTGGAATGAAGTTACCGTGGCTTACCGTGAGAGTCGGGAAAAGATGTTATCACTCCCCGAAAATCTGGTACCGTATCTGCTCAATCTGCCATCGAAGCGTTCCCGAATACTCTCAGAGTATCTTTTTATACGGCGGCATCCCTCCTGTTCTGTGTATTTTTTGAGACGCCCCCAAAGAGTTTTGGTAATGTTTGTAAAATGGCTATTGCGCAAGTTTGGTTTGTTTGAGCCGGTTCGCGATATCGTTCATCGGTACAAAAACAGAAATTCGCAGAGGAAGAGCAAACTCCCATAATTGACATCGTCTCACCATTTCAGTATTTTTACGCAGTATTTTGCTACCGGGTACTTTGAAAAGTTTTCAGAATACTTCGGCCAAATATACCGGAAATGGTGGATGTAGTTCAGTTGGTAGAGCACCAGGTTGTGGTCCTGGTTGTCGCGGGTTCGAGTCCCGTCATTCACCCGCGTATTTTCGCGCTGTTTGCGTCCATAGCTCAGCTGGATAGAGTACCGGACTTCGAATCCGTAGGTCGCAGGTTCGAATCCTGCTGGGCGCGCTGATAAAACATGAGATTTGGGCCGTTAGCTCAGCTGGTAGAGCAGCAGACTCTTAATCTGCGGGTCAAAGGTTCGAACCCTTTACGGCTCATGACATCGTGCGAGAGTGGTGGAATTGGCAGACACGCTAGATTTAGGATCTAGTGCCTTTGGCGTAAGGGTTCGAGTCCCTTCTCTCGCAATTTAGGGGCTTGGGCTGTCGAAATAAAAGCCGGCAGAAATCTGCCGGCTTTTATTTCGACAGCCCAAGTCTCCATGGCTTTGGAGCTTTTTCAAAACCGGTAGAAATTCTGTCGCCGAATGAAACCTGTTGTAGGAGCCCGTTGTATAAGAAAATTACCTGTTTGGCGTGAAATCATAAGATGACAGGGCTGTTGGATCTGCCCTATGCTCAGTGTTGGTCAATGTCGGATAGCTTTGACAGCCGGTAGAGTTTGTGATCACGAAGGTCACAGATCAATATGTAAAAAAAGGATGGTGTGTTCCGTGGAAGAACAACATACAGTGGAGGCCCTTCAAGGGGCAAAAGCCCGTGTTACATTTCGGGTGGCCGGTGATGAGACGGTGAATGAGTATCAGAAGATCGTGCAAAAACACGCTAAAAGTATTGAATTGAAAGGATTCCGCAAGGGTAAGACCCCTGTCGATTTGCTGGAACGCAGGTTTGGTAAAGAATTCCGTGCGGAGACCTTTCATGAGATTTTAGAACAGTGTACCAAGGAAACTTTGCCAAACCTTGAGCCTAAGCCGCTTGGCTACGGCCAACCCTATCTTTGCGATTCGGAGGGTATAGAATTGGGGGGCGAAGCGTCTGGTACTCTGATAGATTCTTTCCAACCGGGTGAGGCTCTGGAGTTTTCTGTGGGCTACGAAACGGCCCCGGAAGTTCCGTTGCCTGCGCCGGAGGGGCTGGAATTTGAGGCCGTAGAGGTTGTTGTCACTGAGGAGGATGTGGCAAAAGAGATCGAACAGCTGCGCGAGCAGAACGGCGTAATGATTGAGCGCAAGGATGAAGCGGGCAGGGATGGAGACATCCTCTCGATGCAGTTTGCCTTACAATGTGTTTCATCGGAAGAGGATGGAAAGGAAACGGGAAAAACGGAAATGTTGCGCACGATAGTGCGCATTGGTCAGGATGATGCCCATGGTTTTGAGCCCAAAGTCCGGGCCATGAAGAGTGGAGAGACCAGCATCCTGAAGGGGCATAGTTTCCCCGATACGCCGGGGGTGGAAGAGCCGTTGCGCGGGAGAATCGAGGATGTTCAAGTGGAAATAAGCAGCATACGCACGCGGGAGCTGCCCGAACCGGATGACGATTTTGCTCAGGACATTGACGAAAACTATGAGACATTTGATGACTTAAAGAAGGCAACCCGCAATAAGTTGGAGCATGATGCCGAACATGTGCAGCAAAGCTACGGCCTGTTCCAGATTTATCAGCACTGGACCCGGACTCTGGAGTTTGCCGTTCCCGGTTCGATGGTGGCTTACCGGACACAAAGTGCAATGGATGCGATCAGGAAGCGTATGGACGGGAATGAGGCAAATCTGATGATGTACTTGGGGATGTCGCACGGCGGTGATGTTCAGAAAGGTTTGCAAGCCTTGGAAGAAGATACAATGTTGGGTCTGTTTGTCGATCTGGTGCGGGAGAAGTTGCTCCGGAACAAGGGTTGGCAGGCTACGGACGAGGATATTGACAAAGAGTTGGAGCACTCGGCAAAGCACCAGGGTATGACTGTCGCAGATTTGAAAAAACGCTATGAGGACCAGTGGGACCAAGTTAAGGACCATCTTGGACGGGAGGCTCTGTCCTCCAAGTTGAGTACGGAGTTGGTGACTGAGGCCGGCAAAGATGGCAAGGCTGTGAAACTGGGCCTGGTTGAACTGAAAGAGAGACTCTCCGGGCTGGAACAGACTTGCCGGGATGCGGTGTACCGGAAGTTTTCACCCTTCGCCGAAAAGGGGGGACTGCTGGGTATCCGTTCTGAAGCGGATACCGTTGAGAATATTGAGGGGCAAGCTTCCGGAGATATCTAGTTTTTTGTACCGGCTTTGCGAGCTGTCGGGTGTCAATCGGGAACATTGTTCTTTTCATTGTTCTTCCCATGATTGGGAGGAACAAATTCTTTAGATTTTTTCTGTGGATTTTTCCGTTAGGCCCCGGATATGAGAGAGTTAGTAGAAAGTTATCGGTTTGAAAACTTTTGCAGCAATCTGGTGTTGTCATCGCCGGAGGGAGCCCTCGAAGGTTGTGACTTCGTTGTAGCTGACCAAAATACAGTCGAATTATTGCCTTCCGTTCCCGATCTTGTGTTGCCGTCAGGTGAGACGAATAAGACATTGGTGCAGGTCGAAAAATTGATTGGTGCCTTTGTCACGCGTCGTCTGGGACGTAGTAGTACCGTGCTGGCCTTTGGAGGTGGTGTGCTCTGCGATCTGGTCGGTTTTGCTGCGGCCAGTTACATGCGCGGCTGCGGCCTGATACTGGTTCCCACAACGCTGCTGTCGATGGTCGATGCCGGCTTGGGTGGCAAGACCGGCTGTAATTATCAGGACTACAAGAATATGATCGGAGCCTTTTATCCGGCAGGTGAAGTGCGCATCGTGCCCGAAGTGCTGGCGACTTTGCCGGAACGGGAGTTTCGGAGCGGCTTGGCGGAGCTCTGTAAGCACAGTTTGCTCAGCGGCACAGATGATTTGTGGTGGAAGTTACAGGAATGGAAGAATGGATTGCGGGCCCCGATACTGGCCGGTGAGGGGGCCAAGGTTACGGCGATGCAGCTCTGCGGGCTTCTGCTTGAGGGTGTCCGGGTTAAGGGCCAGGTGGTGCAGCGCGACCTGTACGAGCGCGGTGAACGGGCTTTCCTGAACTTGGGTCACACGTATGCCCACGCTCTGGAAAAGGTTTCGGGCTTTGCCTGTACCCACGGCGAAGCCGTGGCTTGGGGGATCAATCAGGCATTGCAGTTGAGTGCCGGTCTGAAGTATTGCAGTGATACCTACGCCGCTGAGGTGAAAGGGTTGCTCAGTGATATTGGCTTCACCCTGGACACGTATCGTCTGTGTCCGAATCTGTTGTCGACAGAGTCAACAGCCGGAGATGAGCGATTGACCGGCAGCTTGGTTGATGCGATGCGGTTGGATAAGAAGCGTAGTGCTTCGGGCATTCGGTTGATTTTGCAACGCGGTCGGGCACAGACCTTTATAGAAGAAATCTCTCCGGATGTTATTGTCCGGTTCTTGCAGCAGCATATTTAAGAACGAAGTACCCACACCGAGCGGGGCAAGGCTTGAGAGAGGTGTTTTGTGGATGGAATGCCGGCTTGGCAGGGGTGCAGACAAAACGCTTCTTGGCAGCCCCTGAATCGTTACTTGAAGCATTGCCGCAGCCGCAAGAGTAGGTACGATGGCTTTTTGGCCGCAGACTCATTGCTGCACAATTTTCTGCGCAGCAATGAGTGGCAACATTTGAGCCTCAGTACCATGTTTGTATCGCAGTATCACGATGTGGCGAAGCAGCAGCGGTTGTTTCGCACCGATTTGGCGGTGCGGAAGGCCTTTCTCTATAGTTCTTCTGAGCGTGCAGGTTTGGAAATGGGACGTGGTGAAATAGAGGCTGTACTGTTGTGGACGAATCACGGTCGTTTACTGTTTGACAGTTTAACCTTACGCAATCCGCAACCGGGGCTTTCGAGACTTCCCGGTCCTTGCCGGCCGATGGGGGAAGCTCTGCCATACTTGCCGACCCAAGAACTGAAGCGTTTGTTGCGGCAGAACGTCACTCGGCAGTTTATCGGGACACGGAGTCATTACGATTTTTTGCAACACTGCTATGGCTTTCAATTGAAAGTACGGGAGTACTGGATGATGGTGCGCAAACCGCAAGGTTTGCCGCCGTTCGATACGAAGAGAGGGCCAATAGCATTCCGCTCTCTTCCGAATTCCGGAGGGACCGGAAGAGGAGTGAGAAGAGAGAGAGGGAGAAGCACTACGGGAGAGACGGGGAGGAGAACCTCTTTGCCGGTCGGGTTGCGATTGGAGCGTCTGACCTCGGAAGACTTTGGCCGATTGCTACCTTTGGAGCAGGCATATTACGCCGAAGAGGTCTTGCAGGGAGAGCTTGGAGGTCCCCTGCGCCGAGCTTTGGAAAAACAATGCGCCAAGCGTTTGGAACAATTCTTGCAGTACGGTATTTTTGACGGGGATAAACTAATTGCCAGGGCAATGATCAATGCATATGGTTTGTATTACTGGCAAATTGGAGGAATCTATACTACGCCTGAATGGCGTGGCCAAGGGTTGGCAGATTTTTTGTTGCAAAGGCTTTCCCGTGCGATTGAGCAGGCAGGCCGCTCGGCCATGTTGTTCGTGCGTTTGGAAAATGAAGAAGCCTTGGGTTTGTATTACAAAAATTCTTTTGAGATTTTGGAGCGTATGGTAATAGCCCAGGAGCCTTTGACATCCCATTGATGCATCGGGTTTTCCGCAGGTATTTCGAATGGGATCAGAAAGAAAGGTCGGTAAGAGAAAAGGTCGGTAAAAGAATCCGAAGAAGTCCTAATGAAGGGGATTTCTTCTTGTTGTAATGGTATTTCGGGCGGGGTATATTTGCTTGACAGTATTCGGCCCTTATCCTAAGATATCTTGTATCACAAAGCCTTATTATTTAATGAAATGATGTTACGAAATAGTGCAGTAAAATAGTGTAGGGCAAGTGTGAGTTGAAGCGGAAAGAGGTGCGAGATGAATCCCGGGAATGTTTTTCCGGAGGGAATCCAGAGTCAGAAACAAGTTTTTTTATATATGAATAAGGGAATAGAGAGGCGGTGAAATGACAAAGAAAATTAGTGTTATTGCTTGGAATGAGAACGTCCATGAGCAGGAAATGCAGGTAGTGCGTGATATTTATCCACAAGGAATCCATGGTTGTCTGGCCGGATTGCTCAATGAAGAAAAGGATATTTTGGCCGAAACGGCCACTCTGCAAGAACCGGAGCATGGGCTTTCACAGAGCCGTTTAGATAATTGTGATGTGTTGTTGTGGTGGGGACACGCGGCCCACGCCCAAGTCAGTGACGAAGTCGTGGCGCGGGTGTATGAGCGCGTCTTGCAGGGTATGGGCCTGATAGTGCTGCATTCCGGGCACTTTTCCAAAATTTTCCGCCGGATGATGGGTACCAGTTGTGCTTTGCAGTGGCGTGAAGCCGATGAAAAGGAAGTAATTTGGACAGTTAATCCCGGGCACCCTATTGCCAAAGGTATTCCTGCTCATTTCATTTTGGAAAATGAGGAAATGTATGGAGAGCCCTTTGTGGTGCCGGAAGCCAATGAGACCGTTTTCATGGGTTGGTTTGCCGGGGGCAATGTGTTTCGCTCCGGGCTGGTCTACAATCGTGGTGCGGGCAGAATATTCTATTTTCAACCCGGTCACGAGACTCATCCGACCTACCACCAGCCGGTTATCCGAAAAGTCCTTGTCAATGCTGTACGCTATGTAGCTCCAAGGCACAGTAGTGCCGCCTGGAAGAATGTGGAAGATGCCCCCAATGGTGCGCCGATCATTCCGATTCCCGGCTACGTTCACAAAACGGAACAAGGTCTTCGTTAGTGGTTTGCCCTCTCAGGATGGGCCAAATAGGCCGAATGGGCATTTTACACACAGATTTTCAGGAGAAAGACCATGATTAAAACCGGTATTATTGGGGCAGGTATGATTTCACCCAGTGGAATCGAAGGTTTTCAAAAGAGCGGTATTGCCGAAGTTCTGGCGATTGCTGATAAAGATGAGGCGCACGCACAGGAGCGTGCGCAGGAGTATGGTATCCCGCGTGTTTACGGCAGTGCGGAAGAGCTGCTGGCGGACAAAGATATCGAGGTGGTCTACGTAGCTTTGCCGAATAAATTCCACGTCCCTGTATCACTGGCGGCTTTGGAAGTGGGTAAGCACGTAATTTGTGAAAAGCCGATGGCTATGGACTTGGCCGAAGGTCGAAAACTGGTCGAGGCCCTGCAAAAATACCGAAGTAATGGCAGAGATCTGAAGTTTATGATTGGCCAAAACCAGCGTTTCAATGCGGACTCGCAAAAAATTAAGTATCTGGCTGAACAGGGTTACTTTGGCGAGTTGTATCATGCCAAGGCATTTTGGCGCCGCCGTTGCGGCGTACCCAAGAAAGGTACCTGGTTTGGTTCCCGGGAGCTGGCCGGTGGGGGCTGTATCCTCGACATTGGGGTGCACATGCTGGATCTGGCACTGTTTATCATGAACAATTTTGATGCCGAATCGGTCAGCGGGGCCAGCTACAGCAAGTTGGCCCACCGTGGCATCGGCTTTGGAGGTTGGGGCATGGGAGAGGACAGGAATATCCCCTTTGATGTAGACGACTTGTCCTGTGCTTTGATTAAGCTGAAGGGTGGGGCAACCGTAGCTCTGGACGTGTCTTGGGCGTCGCATTCGGAGCATGATGACTTCCACAATGTCGATTTTTACGGGAGTGAGGCCGGAGCTCAATGCTATCCGGCCAAGGTCTTCACTTTTGACAAGCTGCTGTGCAGCAACGTCGATGTCGAACTGAAGAGTGGAGATACTGCGGAGTCGGCCTTTGCCGGTTTGCCAATCCGCTACCCGGACTGCGACCGCTTTGCCCATTTCGTCCGTGCGGTGCGCAACGAAGAGGAGCTGTGCGTGAAGCTTGAAGAATCGCTGGAGGTACAGCGCATTCTGGATGCTATTCGGGAGTCGGCCCGTACGGGCCGCGAGGTGCGGCTGGATACCTGAGACTTTGTCTTTGGAAACAAAGTTGGGAATAAGATGCTAACGGAAGTGACGGGACTCGAACCCGCGGCCTTCGCCTTGACAGGGCGACGTGATAACCAACTTCACCACACCTCCGAAAATCCTAAAGGTTCAAAGAACCTTTAGGATGGCCGTTACCGTACCGAGGCAGCCGGAAAAGTCAAGTATTCCACCTGTTTTTTATGATTTTTTGTCAGGATGCAGAGGCTCGGTAATGGTACCAATTACCGATGTTTCTATAAAATATTGTTTATTGAAGGTTCCGGGGCTTGGGACAAATTGGGATAAACCGAGGGAAACAAGGGAAACACCGGTTTTTGCAATGAAATTTCATTACCATGGGAGACCGTGAGTACCTCAATAAAAACAAGCTCTCCACCGTTTCCACAAACCGTGAGATTGTTTCTCCACCCTTTGCTGTGTACGGTTCTAATTTTTGTATCAATGGTATTCATACTCTGGCTGGCCGGCTGCCGGAGTGTGTCCGATACCGGTATAAAAGCAGACGGGAGAGAGGCAACCGCGCCTCAGGAGAGGCTTAGTCCTATAGCGCGGAAGAATGCGGCCGCCGGCCGCCGGCTGCAATTCCCCGCGCCGGGCCTCGCAGAAGCACCGGCCCCGAAAACGAGGGCCAGAGACTGGCCGGAACTGCTGTTTTTCCAAGCTTCAAATACTTGGGATGAGTTGAATAATCGACAGACGAACTACCAAAAATTGCTGCCAAACCGTTCCCCGCAACTTGAGGAACCGGGACAGCCCGAGCCCGAGACTTTAGTAAAAGGGGAGGGGAGTGAGCAGCGCGTCGCTTTGTTGGCCTACAAAGCCGAAAGTGGAGAAAGCCCCGGTATCCTCCTGGTTGTCTACGATGAACCCTACGATATCCAGCCCCGTGAATATTTGGAGTGGATGCGTGCTTCTTGGGAGAATTCAGAGCATTTGCGTGAGATTGAGGCTCCGACAGTGCGCAATTTTGGCCACCGCGACAACCACGGCTATCTGATGCACTTCATGTCTCCGGAGTTCCTGTACGTGGAATTTGTTTTGTTTGTCCGGCACCGAGCTGTGCACTTGGTATTCCGGAGCCCGCACAAAGAATTATTGCAAAGTCAGGCCCATCAGGAAAGCTTCTTTCGTCAAGTCAATAAGGAACTGGAGCAGGGACTGTATATCCGGAAGCAGAAACCAGAGCAGAAATCGTAGCAAAAATTACTGAGGTGGAATTGCTTTTCTGTCTGCAAATTGAGGACAGGGCACAAGAGCTTTGGGGAAACGACAGCGGGGTCCCGGCTTGTTCCAAAGATAATTTGGATAAAACGAGTTGGGATATAGCTGTCTGAGTTTGTTTCGGAGCAGCCAAAGTATACCCAAAGTATGCCTAAGATGAGTGCCGTCCGGCCAAATACCGGCGTACAAAATTGGAGAGCAGGCGCACACCAAGTGCGCGGGAATTTTCGCCCAGTGAAGGGTGCTCGTCCGAACCGGACCAGCCAGCCATATCCAAGTGGAGCCAAGCGTGCGGAGGGGTTTCTTCATTCGAGATTTTGGTATTGTCCTCCTCCCCGGCCTCGTCTTCGCCGTACCTGCTGTCATCCCTTTGCAAGGCAAATTTTTCTATGAATAGGGCTGCCGTCAGGGATCCACCGCCCGAACCCTTGGTTGAAATATTGGAGATGTCGGCTAATTTGCTTTTCAGATAACCGACATAGGGCCGAAACAGGGGCATGCGCCAAACATCTTCTCCGGTTTCCCGGCCGGCTTGGGCAAACAGTTCGGCCACTTCGTCATCATTGCTGTAGTAGGCGGCGCACTGTTCACCTAAGGCCATAATAGCTGCCCCGGTAAGGGTGGCACAGTCCAACAATAGCCGAGGCTTCTGCCGGACTGCGTAATGAATGGCATCGGCCAGAATCAACCGGCCCTCTGCATCAGTGTTATTGATTTCCACCGTGGGGCCCATTGCCGATGTAATGATGTCCCCGGTTTTGATGGCTTTGCCGCCGATCTGGTTCTCCACCAGCGGGATGTAGGCTTTGATGTTGGCTTTAATGCCGCTGTCGGCCAGATAGTGGAAGGCCCCATAGACAATGGCTCCTCCCATCATGTCGTACTGCATTCCCTTGATGCTGCCGCTGGGTTTGAGATTGGTGCCGCCGGTGTCAAAGCAGACTCCCTTGCCGACTAAAGCGATATGCCCGTTGTCGGTATTGTCGCCGCAGTAATTCAGAATTAGCAGACGGGATTCGCGCGGGCTGCCGCGTCCCACGGCCAAAATTAGGTTCATGTCTTCTTTTTCCAGTCGGTCTTCTCCCCATATTTCACTTTGGACATCCGGGAGAGCACCTGCCTGCTTGGCGGCAAAGTCGCTGAAAAATTCCGGGGTACAAATATTGGCCGGACTGAGAACCAGTTTCAAGGTCTGCTGCATAGCAGTGGTCTGCTTTGCGATGTCCGCAACCATGTTTTCCAATACCCTTTCCGACAAGGCTCCCTGTGCGGTATCGACAATAATTGTCAGTGTGGGGTCTTTTTCATCGTCCTTTTCTTTTAGTTCGCCAAAGCGGTAGCTGCCAAACCACAGGCCCTCCAGTACCAAGCGGAACCGGGCGGCATCTAACCCGGGAATCACAGGCAAGGCAATGCGTTGCCATTTTTGTTGTGAGATCATCTTGGCCAGGCCTCTGCCCCACTGTAGTAATGCTGCGCTTTCGCCACCCAGTTCCCGGGCCTTGGCTCTCAGGCAGATATTGCTCAGATGGAGGGGCAAAGTCTTTACTTCTCCTGTGGCCAATGTGCTGTAATCGTGTTGTCCGGTTTTTTTGTCGACCTTGTTTTTCTGAAAGTATTCGATAATTCGATCCAAGCTCTTCTGTTCTAGCCCACTTTCCTGTATCTCGGCTATCTCGGGGAATTCCCCGGAGGCCCGCTTGGCCAGAATCAGGCCGGACCAGTTGGCATCCGGAAACTGTAAACTCTTCTGTATGGCAAATTTCATTTCAGGCTCCTTGTATCTCTTTTACTTTTCCTTCGTTGGTTGCTTATAATAAGGGTATGTTAAAAAATGGCAATTCCTTGGGGAACGGCACTCGACAAGCCTGTGAACAAATGGTGAAACCGGGATGGGCATTTACCGGCAGGTATTGCCCGTTTCCCTTCTTCAAATGGAATTGCTATTTGCAGAGAGCTCCGCTAGAATGCCTGGCACAGTACTCACTATGGGGAACTGCACCCGAGCTTTGCCAGGAAGCCAAGCCATGCCTCCGTTTATAAAATCCGGTCCGTTTTTTGCCGCCGTCCGATCTCAGGGCAAGTTCCGGCTTTTGCTGCTGCTGCCGATCTTTTGCGCTCTGTTCATCTTCAGCACTGCGATCTATCGGAAAGGCAAGAGCCAACAAAGCTATACTCTGTTGTTTCCCGGTGCCGACAGCCGGTACGAACAGGAACGGTTCAGGGGCCTCCATGCCGAACAGCGTAAGATTCCGATTCCTCAGGTTCTGCCTCCGGAATGGAGTTTGGAAGAGCGCAAGGTTTTTTACCTCGTCAAGGAATTGCTCTATGGCCCCGGCCCCGGCATGATCGGTTCCTATCCCTTTGTTTCCTCCGGTACCAGAGTTAACAACCTGGCGATGGAGGGAAGAGACATCTATATTGATTTTGGTCCCACCCTGTTTACCGGCAAGTCGGAACATTATTTCAGCGATGATGCTGTGCTGATGCTAATCAAAAAAGTCCTGCGTCTGAACTTTCCCCGACTCAAGGGCATTTATTTTACGATTGCAGGCACAGATGTCAGCCAATTCCGGCAAAACTTGCAGGCACAGGGAGCGAAAGACTTGGGGTAAGACACTGTTCGGTAAGGGTTTTCCTGCCTGTGAGTAACGGGTATACGGGTATGTCGGGCTTACCACTTTTTTCAGTATGAATATGGAACAATACACCCAAAACTGCCGGGACACTCTGCAAGTGACGGCGAACATGGCGGCCGAAGAGCGGCATGGTCAGGTAGGTGGACTACACTTGCTTGTCAGCCTGTTGAGCCGGGATGAGCTTTCCCGGAATTGGCTGGAGACCTGTGACTATGCTTTCTGCCTTTCTTGGCCGGTGTTGTTGACTCAAGCCCGAGAGGAGCTTGCCAAGCTGCCGCACGTGGCCTTGGAAGGTGACGTGATTCATTCTGATGTTTGGTTGGGTCAGATTTTGCAGAATGCCGAACAGCAGGCCCGTAAATTGGGGGACAACTTCGTTGGTAACGAGCACCTTGTGTTGGCCTTGGCGGATTTGGCCTCGAAAAATGAAAAGAATGACAACGATGAAGACCCGGGAAGTTCGAACTGCTTGGGTTTGATTGCCCGGGCGGGATGGGACTACAAGTTGTTGAAAGAGGAATTGCATACAATTCGCAAAGGTCTCGACCCGGGTCCGGGCACCTCTCGGGTTGTGACCGGAGCCTCCTCGGATCGTCCTGTTGCCTCGGCCTCGGCATTGATATCGGGCGGCGACATACTCGAACGTTTTTGTCAAGATTTTACGGCTTTGGCTGCTGTGCATAAACTGGATCCGGTAATTGGTCGCAATGACGAAATCCGGCGTTGTATTCAGGTGTTGTTGAGTCGAACCAGGAATAACCCGGTTTTGATTGGCGAGCTTGGTGTGGGCAGAACGGCGGTTGTCAAAGGTTTGGCCCGGCATATACTGGCCGGTGATGTGCCTGAGACCCTGGCAAATAAGCGTATACTGGCACTGGACATGGGTGCCTTGGTCGCCGGTACTAAGTATCGCGGTGAGTTTGAAGAGCGGTTGGAATCTGTCATCAGCGAACTGAGAACTGCAAATGGTCGGATCATCCTGTTCATTGATGAGCTGCACTCCACCATGGGGGCAGCCGGAGCCGAAGGCAACGCCGATGCCACAAGCCTGCTCAGGCTCGCGCTTTCGCGCGGTGATCTGCACTGCATTGGAGCGACTACTCCGAACGAGTATCGCAGGCATATCGAAAGAGACGGTATCTTGGAAGGCCGTTTTCGGCCGGTGTCGGTATGCGAACCGGATAGTGCTTCGGCCTTGGCCATGCTGCGTGGCCTGAAGGTGCGCTATGAGCTATACCACGGTGTGCGCATTCGCGATGATGCCTTGGCCAAGGCGGTGGAGTTGTCCGTCCGCTATATCCCACACCGTTTCCTGCCGGAGAAGGCTCTCGACTTGATTGACGAGGCAGCCGGCTGTGTCAGAAGTGGGTTGGAGAGCAAGCCGTTGATGCTGGACCGGCTCGACCACTGCATTGTGCAAAAGAAAATGGAAATCTATTCGCTGAGAAATCAGGGGGGCGAAGAAAAGCAAGAGGATCAAGGGAACAAAGAGAATCAAGACAGTCTCCCAAGCGGACCGAACCAAGGTGACCGGGGCCCGTTAGGCATACTTAGACGAGAATTGCAGGGCCTATGCGAAGAGCGCGATGGGATTTATGCCCGTTGGCGGACGGAGCGGGAGCGGATGGAAGAGTGGCGCAATGCCAAAGAAAACATTGAAACCCTGCGTCGGGAACTGAAAGAATGTCGGCGTACCAGACAGTATGAACGTGCCTCGCTCATTAGATGTGGAGAATTGCCCTTGGCTTGGAAACACTTGCGGCAGATCGAAAATCTGTCGAGTTCGTCAGTGCGGCAGGAAGTAAAACAAAATAAAGCTGAACAAAATAAGGAGCAGAAACCCAGCCACATTCAGATGCTTGAAGAGTTGCGTTCGCCTGATCTGAAGCTGGATCGGCCTGAAAACCAAAGCTTTGCGGATTGGAAGAGTCCGTCACTCCGCGAAGAAGTAGGGGAAGCCGAAGTCGCTGCCGTGCTGTCTGACCAGATTGGGATTCCGGTGGAACGGATGCTGCAATCCGAACGTCGGCACTTTCTGAATTTGGATCGGCGTTTGGCGCAAAGGATCAAAGGTCAAGATCAGGCTGTGGAAGCTGTCAGTTGTGCCATCCGGCGGGGCAAGAGTGGTTTGGCCGATCCGTTGCGCCCTTTAGGCTGCTTTCTGTTTCTCGGACCCACCGGGGTGGGTAAAAGCGAGCTGGCCAAGGCTTTGGCCGAGGAATTTTCTGTTGGAGCGGTACGGGAGAGAAAAGAGATTTCACCCATCTTGGCCACAGAAAGAGGCCATCATAATGCGTTGATTCGGATTGACATGAGCGAATACGGCGAACGGCACAGCATTGCTCGCCTGATCGGGGCTCCTCCCGGCTATGTCGGCTATAAGCAAGGCGGGCAGCTTACTGAGCGCATACGCCGCCAGCCCTATAGCGTTATTCTGCTGGATGAGATGGAGAAGGCGCACCCTGAAGTGCTCAATATCTTTTTGCAAGTGTTGAACGAAGGTCGGTTGAATGATAGCCAGGGGCGCACGATTAATTTTTGTAATTGTATTCTTATTTTCACTTCCGGTCTGGGCAGCCGTGAACTCTCGGAGGAGTCGGACCGGGAAGATGGGATAGCCCAAATACAGGCTCTGCTCCACAGCAGTCTGAAATCGGAATTTCTCGATCGTCTGGACGATATTATCTACTTCAACCGACTGGGGCTCCGGGAAATCCGTCAAATTGTACGATTACAATTGGCCGAAGTCCATCGATTGCTGGCCAGGCAGCATCTGCAAGTGGAAATCGGCACTCGGTTGGAAAGTTTTTTGGTGTATGAGGGCTACTCCCCCGAATTCGGGGTGCGGCCACTGAGGCTGGCGATTCAAAATTATATTCACGACTCTTTGGCCCGGTACCTCTTGGCCGAGAATATTGCTGAAGGCAGTCTGCTACGCTTGGAATTGGGTGCGGATGCCAAGGTGCAAATTCAGTGCAGTCAGTTGAATGGCCCGTCGCCGGCCGGAGGCGGCTTGCAGCCGCAACTCCGGCTCCCCTTTGGGCTTGCGGAGAAATAACGGCATTGCGGGAGCTTGTCCGCAATGCCGTTTCTGCTGTGGGACAGGAGTCCCAAACGGATTTTTACATCACATATTCTTATAGAAGATAGCAGCATGTCCGAACTGTAGTACTTGTTTCCGGGCCTTGACCGGACCGGCTAAAGAAAAAGTGATCCTCTTTAATCAGATAAAGAATCTCTCCGGTCAGCAGCAACTCTTGCCCGGAATGTAGGTGCGGAATCTCACTCCGGGCACGATGGGTTCGTGAAAAGCCGTTTTTCTTTGTACATTCTCAGCCCAACACCTTCCATAGTTTCCGGACACTGAAAAACAGCAATAACAGTAAGATTGTCATTGCTGTAAATCCTTGGCCAAACATCAAGGCGGTGTTGTAGCTGCCATGCCACAGCAGTGCTCTGCCCAGACACGGCCATGCTCTCAGTTCCAAAGGCAGCTTCAAGGGCGATTTCAAGGGCAATTTCGGGGGTTGCCTTCGCTTTTCAGAATCCTGCATTCGCCCCAGACAGAGGGCTGTCAGGCCACCCAGGCACAGATGCACAACAGTGCTGCTAAGCAGCCTCCAATAGATGCTGGCGACACCGTAATTGACCATATACCAAAGGTTCTCCATGGCACTAAAGCCCAGTGCCATGGCCAAACCGACCAGGCAAAATGATGGCAGGACTGTCGGCCCGGTCGCGGGGTCCGTTTCTGCTTCCGCTTGGTTGCGAAAATGATGACGGAGCAAACAGCAAAGCAAACAGTACTTAGCCCCTTCTTCCCAGAGAGCAATTGCGGCAAAGGAACGCCACAGAATCCGAAAGGCCTCTTGCTTGGCTCGTACCCAGGCAAGTTGCTCTAAACCACTGAATTGCCAGAACCAAGAAAACAGGGAATCCTGAGCTTGCTCAACATACCGTTCCGGAACGGCCAGCAATAAGGCTGTCAAAGCACCCCAAAACAGGGCGTACCACAGTAAGCCGGCCTCTTTCCTTTCTGTCTCAGATGGGGCAGAGCTGTTCCGGCCCTCTCTGCACAAGTGTCCGTGCCTGTGGACATGGAGGAGCCGGAGGAGCCGATGGAGCCCCAGAAACGACAAAAGCACAGGCAGCACCCAAAACAGAATCACCAGGGCCAACTGTGTCATTGTCAAAATTTTTCTTGTATTTTACTGCGGTATCAGGAGTATCACAAAATGGGAAGACCGGCTCTAGTGTGAGCTGCCTTGGTAGATAATGCGAATCTGTTTGTAAACACCCTCGCCTTCACTGACGGTGGAGATATTGGGCCAATCATTTAAAGACTTATGAATGATGCGTCGTTCAGAAGGATTCATGGCCTCTAACAGGCGGGAACTCCTGCGGCTTTCGACCTGAGCAGCAATTCCCCTGGCAATCTTGACGAGCTTCGCTTCGCGACGTTTGCGGTAACCACCTACATCCAATTGTACGCGCAAATCTGTGGGCACATCGTTTTCTTCATCGTGCAGACGACCCAGATGGGCATTGAGAACGACCTGTAAGGCCTCCAGATGTTTGCCGTGCTTGCCGATCAACTGAGATGGGTCACCGGAATCCTGCACGCTCAGCAACAGGCACTCGTCCGAGCGGGAGTATAACAGCACATTCCCGTCTTGACCCATGCGGCGTAACAACTCCTGCATGAAATCGCGAATCCGACCCTCCCAAACCTTGGGTTCCTGTATCTCCTGCCAGTTGTACAGCTCATCCGATTCTGCGGTCTCATCGCCGGAATCGCTTCCCTTGCCCGTCCCATCGATTTCCCGGTCGATCTCATCGAGCCAGTTCTGCTGCTCTTCATGATGCGGATAGACACGAATACGGACACTGTCCTTGCGAAACAGGCCCCCTTCGCTCTCCAATATCTCTACATCAAATTGACTGCTGTCCAGTTCCATGGCTTCGCTGGCACGTTCAATCGCCTCTTGTTCGGTCTTACCGATAAATTCATACATGTTGTGCTAACTCCTTATCCAACCCGTCTGCATTCTGAGGGCTTGCATGTCTGATATTGCTTCTCCGGATATGCCTCTGTCTCAACTCGCCTCAACTTCGCCGCCTCCTCTGTTTGGCCTTGGACTGCCCGGAATTCTTCGACCCGGAATTTTTGGGCTTAGGCGTAGGCTCGGTGGCAGTCTCGTTGCGGATGCTCCCACTGCGTCGACTGGTGTGACGAATGTAATTCTTACTTTGTCGGGCAACCACGGCATCAGCCTCATGTTTGATCTCCGTTTCATGGACTTTGTAGTATTTGGTCATCAGTAGCTGCTGAACCATCATCAGCAAGTTTGAGATGGTCCAGTATAAAATCAGTCCGGAAGGCATATTGTACAAAATGATGGAAAAGAAGATCGGCATGTATACGGTGAACATGCGCTGCTGCATCTTGTTTTGCATTGGCGGTTGAGAGGCCTGCATCAGCTTGCTGGAAATCAATTGGGAACCCAGGTAAATCAACGGCAGCAGACGCAGCGGCACAACCCAGAAACCGACATCCAGACTGTAGATCAGGTCCGGAGACGAAAGATCTCCAATCCAGCCGGGAATAAACGTAGCACCGCGCAGCTCGAAGTAGCGATAGAACAAATTGGCAATGGCAATCAGAATTGGCATCTGAACCAGCAATGGCAGACAGCCCCCTATTGGGTTGACTTGCTCTCTGCGATAGAGCTCGCTCATTTCCTGTTGCAATCTGCGCGCATCGCCCTTGTATTTTTCCTGCAACTCTTTCATTTTTGGCTGGACCGCACGCATTTTACCGGAAGATTTGAACGACTTAACCGTCAACGGATAGAGCAGAAGGCGGACAATCAGGGCAAAGAGAATGATGGCAAGACCATAGTTGTAGGTAAAGCCGTAAAGCCAAGTCAAAATCCACTTTACCGGTTCCTCGATAAAGCCCAGGCTGAATTTGACGACAGAGTTGAGCGAGGCATCGGAAAGGCCGAATTCGTTGTCACCGGAATTATTGAAAATGCCCAATTCATCGGAAAGCAAGGGTCCGATATAGTAGTAGAAGGTGTCGTCGGCCAAGTTGTCGTCAGGCCGCGAGGCGCGGCGTTCAAACAGAAACTGAGAGCTTTCCAGCGGTTTGCCGGAGGCATCCTGACCCAGTCCCCTCACATCGGCACCGGACCAGTAGACATCTAAACTGCGGCTGGGCAGAACGAAGACGCCAAAGTACTTGCCGCTCATACCGGCCCAAATAGGGCTGCTGTCCAGTCTCTTGTCGCGTCCGGAACGACTCAATGATATAGTCTTGCTCTTCTTGCCGTTGAAGTAGACGTAGCTTCGCATGTCAGCCGCAGTCCGGTTGCTGCCAATGTGGTCGACCTCAGGTCCCATCTGCGGACCGTAGTACAGGCTATAGATCACTTTGCGGTCATTCCGAAAGAGGGGTTCTCCGGATTTCCGTTGGAGACGCACACTGACTTTAATCATGTATTCGTCCCGGGCAAATTCCAAAGTCTTTTCCAGAATATACGGGGCAGCACTCTCCAATTCGTTCTCCAAATTAAATTCGGCGGTGAAGCGATAGGCCAACGGTCCGATCTTTTCGGTATCGAACGGCAGCATCACCGCCCGACCATTGTTGAGATCACCCAAGTAAACGGTAAAGGGGTAGAGCCCGGAATCGACACTGCGCACCATCTCCAGCGGCTGATCATTATTGTTGTGCTCTTTTAATACCAGCGAGCGAAGCACCGCCCCTTCGGGGCTGAGCACGGCTCGATAGACATTGGTCTCCACCACAATCGATTCCGTGGATTCCGTGGATTTCCCGGGTTCAATAGATTCAATCGGCTCGACAGACTCCTCAATGAGTCCTTGTCCGGATCCGGCTTCAGGGTCTTCTTCCCCTGCATCAGAGTCACTCGGACTTTCCGTCTCTGTTTGGGTTCCCACCAAGCGCAGGGTTCCCGGGCCAGGCCCTGTATCGGCCGCTGAATCAGGTACATCCGGCCGGGACGAATCCACAGCCGGCTCTTGCGGCAGACGGTTTTCCGTCTTGGGGGCAGACCAACTTTGGTAATACATCCAGCTTCCGAACAAAACAGTCAAAAATATCAAACCCATGGTTTGCATTCTCTTAGCTCGGTCTGGTTTTTGATGACTCATCTACGTATTTCCTTTCGGCTGCTTCTCTCGGCATTTGAGCCGAGTATTTTTTTCTTGTCCACTGTCAGCATCCGAGGCCCCAATTCCTCAAGGTCCGGAACCGGGTCCCAACCACCCGGGTTCCACGGGTGGCAACGCAGGATTCGGTTTAGGCTCAGCGAAATGCCGCGCCACAGTCCGTACTTCCGCAAAGCCTCCCCACAATAGCAGGAACAACTGGGGTAGAAACGGCAGGAACGGGGCAGCAGGGGCGATAATATACACTGGTAGAGCTTGATCACAACATATAGCGGATAGCCCAAATACATCGCCGAGCGGGAAACAACTTGTCGCAGGAAACCAAGGCGGTTACCCTTATCCTGTTTCGGCTTCGGTCGTACAACTATACAACTTGATACTTCTCTTGCTGATTCCCCTCTTGCCAAATCATCAAAATCATCCATTGGAAGGCCTCGCGCGGGAAGGTCTCGCGCGCATATTTCTGTCATTTATAACGACCGGGAAGGCTTGTTACAGGAGGCTCGTCACAGAAAGCTCGTTGTAAAAGCCGCAGCCATTGCCCACTCATTGGCCTTCTAAGACTCTCGAGCAAATTTTCATAACGTTGAAGCTCCACGACAAAAGCGGGATTCCTTGCCCCAGGCCAAAAAACCGCCGACAGTGAATCGGACGCGAGGGTTTGCCCCTCTTTCCTTTCATCATACTCCGCTTCTGCGGCTTCGCGGCAGACAACCAGTCCCCAGTGGTAACTCAGGGATTGCTCAAAGTGCAGACAAGCCGTTTGCAGACAGGTCGTTCCGAGTATAGTATCCCCAAAAGAAACTCCGGGGCTATGCTCCCAATCTCCAACGAACTTGCGACAAGCGGCTTCTGCCGCTTGTCGGGAAAGCTCCCGCAAACGATCTCTGCTATGGCGGTAGAACTCACGCTGCAAACGTTTGGCATGGTTGCGTTGCACCGCAGAACCCAAACGATTAGCCGGGCTGATGAAGACTTTGTCCCGGACCACAGCCTGTGGCCGGGCCACAAAACTCAGCCGCAGGCCGGATTCCCGCATGCTACCAACAAGCCCCAACGTTTTAGAACCCGGAGCAGGAGAACGAATCGTCTCCGACAGAGCCATCTCTAAACTCTCCGCCGTCCACCGGGACAAAGCTACTTTCGGAATCAGAGGAACTGCACCAGCCTGATTTCGACGGCCTCCGCCATTAACTTGCTTTCGGTCTTGCTTTCTGCTTCTGCCGGGTCTGCGCCGTTCCGAATGAGGGAACAATCCCGCTATTTCACTTTTTCGACGCAGGACATCCGCTCTAGTAAGGCTTTTTCTCATCAGAGATAGTCAGTTTCTGCCGGCCTTTTCTGCGGCGGCGGCGCAGGACATCTTGTCCTCCGGGGGTAGCCATACGGGCACGAAAACCAAATTTACGGTTGCGCTTTACGCGGCTGGGATTATAGGTCGGCTTCACGACACTCTCCTTAACAACAAGGTACAATCAATAGATACAGAGCCGCAATACCAAAACGACAGAACCGCCGCAGGTATGAGGCATGTAATTTATATACCGAAATAGTAATGATATAGCTAAGTATCTGCGGAGCCGGACGCTATAAACCCGGAGCTCCCCGGAAACACCCGCACAGTCTACTCAAAGGGACGTTCAGTGACAAGGACATCTATGAATTCTGTATATTCTGCGTATGGCAAGAAAAGTGTGTACGCAATCGCCACAGTCTTAAAGCTTACCCCAATTTTAAAAGGATTTATACGCAAACGGAAACAGGACGACAGACTTAACGTTCAGCCCACAGCAGACACATGAGACCGGAACCCGCATGTTCATTCTTTCACTCTCCCTCGGTCCGTGCCTATGTTCCGGCTCTGTTTTGTCCTCCGGCACGAATACAGACATTTTTTCACAGATCATGTGTCCTGTTTCTGTCTCCCCCGATCTTGTAATTGCCGAACTAAACCATAAGGCAAAATGTATTTTAACATTTTTTTGAGCTGATTTGACCAAGGGAGGGCTCTTTGCTGCTGCCAATGCCGTCTAATCTGAAATGTCGGGGCTTCGGTCACGAACAGTTTTTGGAGATCCGAAGGAGATATATCGATTCTGATTTGTTCCTGCCAAAGCGAGCCGGAATCGACAAGATCGGGCCAAAATTGCAGACTATGGGCATACGAAATACCCTGTTCCAGATTGTCTTGCCGCTCATTGGCATCCAGGCTGCAATAATGCGAGGCAAGATTTTGACGGATGGTCCAAATCATGCCCGGAAGCAATGTGTTTTCGGTTAATCCATCACTGACGTTCAAACTGTCGCTGCTAATTTTGGCCAGGCCGTACAGGTCTGCGGCCACATTCGTGTGCAACGTGCCCGGTCCAAGTTTTGGCAAACATAGTGCCAAGGATGGTGACGAGCATGTTGTGTCAGCATGCTCGTCACCATCCTTGGTATCGCACACACCAGATTTCGTCTGAAGACCGTAGCGTAGGCTGTAATACCAATTACAGATTGGATGGGTCCAAAATTCCCAACCCGCCAAGGTATCACCCCGAAAAAACCGCTGCTCCAATACGGCATTCTCCACGTGGATACAAGAGGAAAGATCAATCACAGGGTCGCGCATTCGTACCTGTTTGTCGCTAAGTCGGGAAAAATAGAAGCGAAACTTTCGGAACCCGGGTTGTTGCAACAAGTCCTTTAGGCTGTCCACGGCTGCCTGTTCCGCCGCAGGTTGCCCAATCCCTTCCGAAGATCTGATCAAACCGTAAAACCGGCGAAGCACAGCCGCACCGGTATCAACCAATAACATGTGCCATGTCGTCAAGGGCTCCTGCTGTTCGAGCTCTCGCAGCAGCTTACGCCAGCCCGAATCATGACCGTCAAAGCCACCGTTCGCACTCTCTCCGGATCCGTTCCCAAATCCATCCAAAAGTTTTGTATGCGGCTCAATATCTTGCAATACCACAAACAAAACTAAACATTTGGCTGGGGTTTGACGGCGGAAATGGGGAGCAGGTCCGCCGTCCGGTTGTACCGTTCCTGACTGCCCCGACTGTCCCTCGGATTCTTTCGGAGAGCTTACAAAACGGTAAAACATCTATCACAACCTATGGCAGAAGGGTTCTGCCTGTCGACCATATTGGGGGACACCGTGAACACGACAGTCTCTACCGAAATTTTCTGCACTGTACATAACGCACGAAACCGTAAGGCAGGAAACGCTTCGCGGTGCGTAATCGTTCCCTTAGACGGGCCTTGTACAAAGTCCATGCATCCCAAGAATCGGCTGTTTCCGGCTCAGTACCCTGCTCCACCGCCACACCACGCCTGAGCAACTCGGCCTCCAAGTCCAAAATACTGAGGGAGCTAAAGACAAACGGCGAATCTTTCTGCTCAAAGAAGGTCAACAGTTTCTGATAGAGAGCCATACGCTCACCGACAGTTAGATTTTCCAAAGCTTCAAAAATTATGCTCTGTATGTTTTGGGCCATGGGCAAACTGCCCGGCCGAAATTCACGGAGTCGGACATCACTATTCACCAAATGATATATCATCTGTAAGCTGGTTAATGCTGAGGAGATTTTTTTGAGCCGGAATTCCTCACTTTTGTTCCGCCAAGTCCCTGCGCTGGCCTGATTGTGATAATACAAAGGCTTTTTGAGCACCGCAATATTCCTCGCCCGCAAAGCCAGAAACAGTGCCTGCATATCATCCGTGGAAGCGTACAGGGGCACCTTCGGTAAGCAGGAGTATATTTGTCGTCGCAAATCAGTTTTGACCAAAGTCCCGCAGTCTATGATAAAGTATTCCAACTTTAACAATCTTGTGAACAGAGAATGGTGTAAACCCTTAGCCGAAATTTCCGGCCCGTAGTTGCTGTTGAAGACCTGCTTGTCACCGACAATATTCCTGTGCAGGCACATCACTATGTCAAAGTCGTTTGCCTTGGCGTATCGGTACATCCCGGCGACATAGTCACGCGCCGGATAGTCATCGGCATCGAGCACACAACAGTATTCACCTGCCAGATCTTTACTGTACTCGTTGATGATTTGGTACTGCCCCAGATTTTTTGCCAAGTTGACGGCTCGAATACGCGAATCCTGTCGGGTGTATTGCTCGCACAGTTGCCAAGTACCGTCCGTGCTGCAATCATTGACAATGAGCAAATCCCAAGAGGCATCGCTCTGCCGGAGCACTCCCTCTACACACCGTCCAATATAATTTTCATAGTTATACGCCGGAATCAGGAAGGAGACTTTTGGTCCGGGGAGATTACTGCTTTCCCAAGCGGATGCGCAAGAAGACACCCAAGCGGACAAATGAGAGAGGCTGGCCCGGTCTGCCATCACCAGACTGTGCTCGCCCTTATCTTGTCCCGCCGCCGGAGCAACTGTAGTGCCCGGACTGGCAGGAGGGTCTTGAGCACACGCTTTAGCAACCGAAAGGAAGCAAAGCCTTGTTGTTTGAAGAGCTGCTTCATCTGTTGACGCACGGATTCTGATTCCACAACCGCAAGCTTGCGAACAGAGACTCTCCCGGAATATAAAGTGCCATCCATGGGGCTCCAAGCCTCGCCATTGAAATGCGTTCCGCCATCGTAACCGATATGCACAGCCAAAGCCTTACCCGAATAAAAAGTCAGCATACCCTGTAGGAACAGAGAGCTATAGAAGCGTACTCCCCACGAACTGTTGCGCCCGGCAATCTGGTCTCGCAGCATCTGAGTGTAAGGATAGTAGTTATCATAGTCGAACTGTCGGGTCAATTTGCCCTGTTGGAGCTGCTTCAGCAGCTTTTCACCGTCAAAACTGACTTTTTCCCAGACCCTCTGCCACGTAGCCCAAGCAAAGTCACCATTCATCTGAGCAAAAAACAAATCCGGCAGATTGGGCAGATCGAAGACCTGAGCCCGGATCGATCCCAGTTTCTCCTCATCTCGGTACAGATGAAGGGAGTCATTCATAAATTCCAGAAAATAAGGATTCACCAGCACATCGTCTTCGAGCACAATAACCCTGCCGTGCCTTGCTATGACCTCGCTGACACCTCTGATCACTGTGGGTGCTAAACCTTCATTTTCTGTGGCCTCAATGATTTCGATACGTTCAAAGGACTGTTGCCAACATTCCCGTTTCACAAGCTGTCGCACAGCCTCGACCATGGCCCGATCTTCCGGATCATTCTTAGGGCCATCGGCATAAATGTACAATACGCTTGCACCGGCCAGCGTATTCTCGGACAAGGCCCCCAAAGTTTGCTCCAGGTGGCGAAGGCGATTGTAACAAAATAGCACTATGGGTGCATTGGTCATGTAATCCACTTCCAAAGTCCAACAAGATCAGGGGCGGTATCCCTCAGTATCCGGGCTCAAAGTAATCCAATTTCTCACGCGGCCGCATTACTCCGGGCAAGTTATTTACCTCAATCTGTCCATTCTCTCCAAATATAGCAATCAAATATAGCTGCGGTAAAAATTAATGCGGAGCAAGGCCTGCTAAAAGATGGGTGAGTATCCAGCCTGTCAGTAAAGAACTGGACAGTAATGGTCCTTTCCTCCAAAATGTGGTCATGCAGTTTATTGATCTACAACGACAACAAGAACAAATCAGCGATTCCGTGCGAAGAAATATAGCGGAAGTACTGGAACATGGGAAGTATATTAATGGGCCGGAGGTCCCCCTACTGGAAAAAGAGATGGAAGGACTGTTGCAGGGCGAAGTCCATGCCATCGCCTGCGGCAATGGCACCGATGCCATCCAAGTGGCTTGCATGGCACTTGGCCTACAGCCCGGGGACGAGGTCATTACCACCCCGCTGAGCTTTATGGCGACGGTGGAAGTCCCTGTCTTGCTGCATTTAAAGGTCGTCTTCATCGAAGTTGACCCTGAAACCGGCAACCTTGATCCGGCCGGACTGGAAGCCGCCATTACGCCCCGTACCAAACTGATATTGCCCGTCAGCCTCTACGGCCGGTGCGCTAACTATACCAAAATTGTAGATATTGCCGCACAGCATGGCATCCCTGTCCTCGAAGATGGGGCCGAGAGCTTTGGAGCTAAACATCGCGGCCGACTCTCCTGTACCATGACTGATCTCGCCACCACGAGTTTCTTCCCGGCCAAACCACTGGGCTGCTACGGCGATGGCGGCATGGTCTTTGTGCGTAAAACAGCCATCGCCGGGCCTTCTGACACCGGAGCATTGGCGGCCGGAATCCGACGTATCTGTAGGCATGGCCAGCGCGCGCGCTATCGGCACACTGAAATTGGGGTCAACAGCCGGCTGGATACTCTTCAGGCCGCCATTTTGCTGGCTAAACTGGAAGTTTTGGAGACAGAGCACCGGAAAAAACAGGAAATTGCCCGGCATTACTGTGATGCGCTACGCGGTAAAATTGGTCTGATGGAAACGCAGAACGATGATGAATCGGCACACGGTTACTTTCCGATCCTGGTGGAGCATCGCGATGCGATGCTCCGGGCTCTGGAGACGGCTCAAATTCCATACAGCCTGCATTTTCCCTGTTTGCACACCCAGACTGCGATATCCGGCAAAGATATCGATTTGGGTTACCGCGAAGGCGACTTTCCGATCGCCGAGCGTATCGCCCGGGAGGTGATTACCATCCCCATGCATGCCTACCTGACAGAGGCGGAAACAGAACAGGTCATCTCCTGCATTTTGCAGAACAGTTGAACGGGAAAAGAGACGACCACACAGAAAAATGGGACCAATGGAAATACGGTGGAGAAAAAGACCGTATTTCAAAGAAAGAAGAGATAAAAAGCGCAACATTAATATTATATCAGTCGTAAGCACAGCATATGAAGAGATTATACCGGGCCGTAGTGATCAGGTTTTTGCCATCTCTAAAACTCCAATAAAAAGACGGATGTGGTAAGAAGCCGAAGAAAGGGAACCTATTATGAAAATCGCCATGATCGGCAGCGGCTATGTTGGCCTGGTTTCTGCCGCCTGCTTTGCCAATATCGGGAATCGGGTCTACTGCGTAGACCGTGATCCCAAACGCATTGACAACCTGGAAAATGGTCAAATGCCGATTTACGAGCCGGGCTTGGAAGCCTTGGTGCGAGAGAATACCCGCCAAGGCACTCTGTCCTTTCACCTGGCCTCCGCCGATGTCATTGACAAGGTTGAAATTGTCTTCATTGCCGTAGGAACCCCAATGGGCAAGGATGGGGCCGCTGATCTGGCCGCCGTTTACGCTGTGGCCCGGGAGATCGGGTCCCACATGAGCCGCCCGCTGATCGTGGTCAATAAATCTACGGTACCGGTAGGTACCGGTGATCAAGTCCGCAAAATTATTGCCGCCGAGTTGGACAGACGTGGCGAGAGCCTCTCTTTCAGTATGGTCAGCAACCCGGAGTTTCTGAAAGAAGGCAAGGCCATCAGCGACTTTGGCAGCCCTGACCGGATAGTCTTGGGCAGCGATGATCCGGACGCACTGGAGGTCATGGGCGAGTTGTACCGCCCCATGGTCTATCGAAACCCCAAAGAACGCATTTTACGCATGAGCCTGCGCAGTGCCGAACTGACTAAGTACGCTGCAAATGCCATGTTGGCTACACGCATTTCCTTTATCAACGAGATGGCCCAGCTATGCGAGGCCGTGGGCGCAGACATCAATGATGTGCGGGAGGGGATCGGCAGTGACAGCCGCATCGGCAGCAGCTTCCTCTATCCCGGTGCAGGCTACGGTGGCAGCTGTTTCCCCAAAGATGTCGAAGCCTTGCGCCACACCTTTGAGCAACACAATCTCAATGCCGGAATTTTGAAAGCCGTGGAAGAACGCAACGCCCGTCAGAAACAGTGGGCCTTCGGCAAGATTGCCCGGCACTTTGGCGGTGTGGAAAGAGACTCAACCAAGCTTGAGGGCCGGCATTTTGCACTCTGGGGCCTGAGTTTCAAGCCGGATACCGACGACGTACGCGAAGCCCCCAGCCTTGTTTTGATCGAACAATTGCTGGAGGTTGGAGCCACGGTGTCAGCCTATTGCCCCAAAGGTTGCGAGCAGACCAATTTCTATCTGCAAAACAAAAGCACTTTAAACGCCACGCAACTTGGTCGCCTACGCTACGTCGAATCGGCCTATCAAGCCGCAGAAGCGGCCGATGCCCTGATCCTGCTAACGGAATGGCGCGAATTTCTCAGCCCGGACTGGCAACGTTTGAAAAAACTACTAAAATGCCCTTTATTGTTCGACGGTCGTACCCAATTCTCCCCCCGGCACTTGGCTCGGATGGGTTTTCAATACTATGCTGTGGGGCTGCCGACAGCATAGTATGGAAGATATAGTCCGAAGTGCTTTTAAAATTTGTGTGGAATCTCGTTACCGCTGCGAACAGTCCCTATTTTTTGCAGTGGGAGGTGGCTGAGGAGTCATACCCAAACCATACATTGTCAAATTAGGTTCTAACTTGGCTGATTTGGCAGGGTGATCCCAATTATATTTTCAGTTTACAGATAAAACATAACCGGACCCAAAACTCTGATAATTATATTGTCCGATTTTATTTAGGTTTAGCTATAAAGTTTACGGAAAGAGAAGAGGTTTTCGTAAGCCTCGGATATGGACAATGTGAAGGAAATCTTTCCAAGGTTCCAATTCCATGTGGGTATCTGCCCCGTCCCTATTGTTCTTGCCCTTGTCTTTGAGGGATGTCTCGGCTACATAAACATCTCCGGCCAGTCTCAGCTTGCTGAGCAGCGGAAACAGATGCAATGCCACCGGGTCTTTCTGTTGATGCAAAGCGGCTTGTCGGCCAAAATCCGACACTTGGAATTCTATGCTGTAAGAGAGTTCATATTCTTGGGGTTTATGCGCCAGCAGCAACTCAATCCGTAAGTCCCGGGGTGGGTAAAAACCCATGACTAAACGGCTTCGGTCTTGGGGTAGGGCTTCTTGGGATGAGACTCCTTGAAACGGAACGACTTCAGACAGCTGAGAAAGAGGTGCGGGCACAGAAAAAGGGAAATTGGTAAACAGCGTTTCCAAATTCCGGGCTCGGACATCGGCCACAATGTAGTTCAGCCGGCCAGCGGTTTGTAGTTCCAAAATGCCGGAATAATGTTGGCCGGTACGAGTATTCTCGGCTCGCCACAGTTCCCTGCCAAACTGTTGTAAAGCCTCCAATTCCTCCTTTCGCAGCTCGCGTTCTCGCAGCAGCCGGGTTTGCCCGTCATCGGCAATCGAGGATAAACCCGGCTCTTTCATCTCGATTTGCTGCCCGGCTCGCTGCATAAGCGGGCTTGAACCATCTGATGCCAAACCGGCAAAGGACAGCTTACCCAAGAAGTTTCCGGAGGAATTATCCGCAAAATAGAGACGGGAAACCTTGAGACCCATGTCATCCAGTCTGCTTTGCTCTACGCCTGCATCCCGACTTTCGGGAAGGACGTACAGTTCTTCCAATCGCAGGGCGGGCAGGGGCGAAACCAGACCGGTTTGTTCCGCTCCATCCTCAGAAGTCCATTCCACCACGTTCCTCAAATTTCCTGAGGAGGCAGACTGCCGGCGGACAAGATAGATTATGGCGAAACAGAAGACGATACTGCCGGCATAAAACGTGATGCGGCTCAACAAGTAATGGCGATATCGCTTTGGGTAGTGCAGGCGATGAAACTGTACCCGGGTAAAGTGCAGGAACAGACCGGGCGAGAACAGCAGTAGGGTCAGAGCGTAATAATAGGGGTTCCGGCTACTCAAGAGTGTCGGTACGCTACTCTGTGGGTCCGCAGAATTGGACGGGACCGAGAGCAGAAAGACAAGCAGGAAATACGGCAGGAATAATAAGAATATAATACTATATTGTAGAATATTTTGTAGTAGTCGGTACAAAGTATTTCTGCGGCGATATTTCGGCATAGCAGCGTATAGACTGCTCAGGAAAAACAGGTACAGACCCGGAACGACAAGGCTCAAGTTCTGCCACAGCAGCAGGAACATCATGGCAAGGGCCAAACACTGGCTGACATAAGGCAGCACCTGGATTTCCAGGCGAACTTCGAGATTCAGAGCCAAAGCACCGGAATACAAAAACAGCAGCGCGAAATTGATTTTCAGGAGAATGAAGACAGCCAAAGCCAAATTGTTCGAGTAAATAAAACCCTGGCCTGACCAATGTGACCCGTTTGCCCCATTCCCGGGAAGTGCTAAGCCGGCCAGTTTGAAGACAAACCACAAAGCTTCATTGGCGAACAGTGTATAACCGGCGATCAAAATGAAGATAGAGAGGATATTTAACGTTGCGGTGGATTTTTTTATTCTGTGGAGGACATGCAACTCGCGGAGACGGCTGTGGGCACCGAGGCCGGACAAAGCAAAAACTGCTAAGGCGATAAATACCAGCCATAAGATTTGACGTTCCGAAATATAATATTGCTTTAAGGATAAATCTGTACCCGGCATACTCCAGAGCCAGTAGTGCCGGCCACCGGGCCGGGGCAACACAGCTCTTTCTTTTCCTTGCAGCTTGTCAGTGGTAATCTGCCGTTGCTCTTCGATGGCTTGCTCGAGCTTGAGGCCCAGAAACCAGTCCAAGCCAAGGGTCAACCGGGATAGCTGGATGGCCTCTTGTTCCGGCGGCAGATCGACAGGGTTTTCCTGATAAATAGCGGCAATAGGCCATTGCCTTTCAATATAGGGGTCGAGCGGCAGCAGGGCCAAGTCGCGTTGTAGTGCACTCGAAAGTTTCAGCCCATTGCCAAATTGGAAAGGTATTTGAGCCAGTTGTAATGCTTGGGCCAACTGGCGCGCATCCCTGGCCGGAGTCAGACTCCGACTACCGTTATAAATAATTTGATAAAGACTATCCGGACCAAGATCAAAAGGTGTCGGAGGGAAAAGAGGAGGGTCTTGTCCGGAGACGGCCGGCCCGGAGTATGAAAGGTATTGGGATAGTTCCCGGAGAACCTTGACAGAGTGGAGTGCGAGTTCCCGAAGAATCCGGCCAAAAGAGGGAGAAGCAGATAGGGCCTCCTGCCGATGGTAGAAATAGAGCAAACCATAGGGCAGGGGTAACCGGTAATTGTAAAGAAAACTGCGGGAGCCTTTTGGATAATCCCGAGGATAATCGACGGGGTAATTCACGGAAGACCGAACTAAGTTCGCCGGGAGATTCCCGATACGAGAATTGTATAAGAATTGCGATAGCTCTGTGGGCAAAAGTTCGGAACCGAGAAAGACTATGCGTACCGGCAGAGGCGGGGGTTGCTGAGAGCTAATGGTAATGAACAGAAGCATGGTGACAATATCAAGGCTCGATGCGCCGGAGATAGGTGTCAGGAATATAACTTCGCGCCCGCTCTGATAAACCTGCCGCCACAGTTCCTCGGACAAGTTCCGTTCCGTCAACAGATTGGCAGCTCTGTCGTTTTGCAGGCGGGCAGGAATCCGAATTTCCAGGTTCCCTGAAAAAGAGTGCATTGTTTTGATTTGGTCGAGAGGATAAAACTTGGAGGTGAAGCCATAATGAGAGGCGAACTGTTCTATGGCGCGGAATATTGCCGTTTCCTGGTCGGATGCCTCACGAAGGTTGCCCGGCCTCTCCGAAGTTTGGGCCAGGGCCCGAATATCCTCCAACCATTGTCGGGAAAGACGCTCCAATCGTTGCCCGGGAATTTCAACAGCCGTATCTGGAGGCCGGGGTAGCAGACTAAAAGTACCGGTAGTCTCGGGGCCCTGATCCCGAGCTTGCAGCGGCAAAGCTGTGAACTCGGAGAAGATGATCAGAAGACCAATCAGACTGAGTATCTGCATACCATCCGGAAATCGTTTCATTTTGCGTTTGGCCCGACCTTTTCTCTCAGGCCATTGTCGTGGCTCACAAGCCTTGATCCTCGGTTACCTCAGGGTTTTGCTTATAACGCAAAGTATGAAACATGCGTTGTAAACGCTGTCCTTCACGATCGGAAAGGCCGGCCCGGCTCAAAATATCCCGCAAAAAGACTTCGGTTCGCTGGTTTCCCAACCGGTCCTCCAAGCCCATGGCCTGCATGTCGCCGGTCAACTCCATACTGAGCCGGCCGACCTCCTCCTGAGTCAGCGGTGTCAGGCCGCTGTTGTGGCCTTGCAGCTTGGACAACTCGTAGAGGATGATCTGTACCGCATGGGACAAATTGAGTGAAGGCTGTTGTGGATGTGTGGGAATGTGGCAGGCCAAATTACAGTAACGGAGTTCCTCATCATCCAAACCGATACGCTCGTTGCCAAATAGCAAGGCAATTCGGCCCCGAGTTTGGGTGACACGTTCACACAATTGGTATGGAACAATGGAAAAATATTTGCGCCGCGATCCCCTGCGTCTTGTCAGTCCGATTACCAGACTACAGTCAGCGGTAATGCGGTCCAAGCCGGGTAGAAATTCAGCATTGTCAAACAGTTGGGCAGAGTTAACCCCCATGCTCCCCACTTCGCCACGGTTGAAGAATTTTTTATCACGGCCCACGATGTAGAGGCGTGAATAGCCCATACTGCCCATAGCCCGACACACAGAACCGACGTTGCGACTGCCATCGGGCCGGCACAATACAACTTTGATACGCTCGGCCTCTTCGGGAGTGCACAGTGGCTTCAGATTTGAGTCTTTTAAGCCCCGGACAACCGGAGATTGATCGGTATCGGGAACTCTATATACGTCTGTCATTGTTTTTATCGGACGTTCTATATTTTCCATGTAAGACCTTTAAAATTTAAGTAAAATATTTATACTGTTCGGCACCCGCCGCCGAAATCACTGCCTGACGGAGGAGAGTAACAGAGGTAGTGTGCACTGACAACTCGGAAATCTTCCATCTCGATATTTCTGTTTAGCTGTTGGCCGAGTCAATAAGGAGCCTTTCTCTATGGGGGAAAAACTAGTATCGGGAGATCGCTTTCCTCTTATTCAATTGCGTGCTGCCGACAATGTCATTTTTAATCCCAGTCTATATTTTGGCAAGAGAATATTTTATAGCTTCTTTCGCTTTACCGGTTGCCCAGCCTGTAATCTGTACTTTAACCAAATTCAGGCCAAAAAACGAGATTTTGAAGCCAATAATATTATTTTAGTTGGGCTGTTTGAGATGGAACTGGAAGTGTTGAAAGACGTTCTCCCTAATAAAAATAAAGACTATTGGGGGATATTTCTGGCAGACCCCATTGGAAAATATTATGACCAATGTGGTTTGGAGCGGTCTTCTCTTAAATTGAATATTAATGTTTTAAACAGACAATTCCACCAAACAATGCACAGCGGAAAAGAAGTTATGCTGGAAGGGGTCAACAACAGACATAGAAACGACGCTGACGGTAAAAAAAATCGTATGCCGGCACAGTTCCTTGTCGACAAAAAGAGAAAGGTTTTGGTGTCACACTACGGAAAAAGTATCTTTGATCGCATGCCATTATCTGACATAATATAATTTTACAGTACTTCTGTCTCCAGTCTGATATTCTGTGGCAGAGTTTGGTTCCGGCGTATGACAGAGAAAATATTTTTTTTCTGTTTTTTGAAAAAAAACCGTCAACTTTTTAAAGTGGCGGACGATAATGGGAAGGAGATTTGAAATTCATTGTTCCCCTCCCAAATGATTCAAATCTTAGCCTTGGCCCTTTGGGTCAAGGTTTTTTTTTGGCTGTATACCAGTCTTTTTTTCAGACATGAAAAGACTTAGTTATTTTAAATCATGACACTCTGTATCAAGAAAGATACTTTTAGTACAGGTTTTGCAATATTCTATGATTTGTTATAGCGGGATTCGGGTAAAATCTCCGGCTCATTTCGAGGGAAGCTGCCCGGAGCAAGATTTATCGTCTGCAAAATCACCTGCATTGCGGGTAGGAATCCAAGCAAGAGACATTTGCTAATTGAAGAGGATCATTTTTTCTTTAGCCGGTCAAGGCCCGAATTTTATAACTCAATCACGAGGCCTCCGCCTTGGGCCGAAAGCAGAATCCCTTCCAAAACCATCAGGTTGTCCAGAATATCTCTGCCGGAGACCAAGGCTGCGGCTAAGCTTTCCGGCAGTACTTCTCCGTTTAGTTTCGCAACCACAGCGGTATACAGACTGCGGTGCCCAAAACCGTAGACTGATTCTGTATCATAGCTGCCCAGGTCCAGTTCTTCAGCTTTCAGACTTTCCATCTGCCAATGTTCGACTTTATTCATGGCCGTGCCCCCGATCTTGACACAGCCGGTCTCACCTAGGATTAGTATGGAGCCCTCAAAATTACAGGGGTAGGTCAGCATGCTCATATTGATCGTGGCGATCAGGTTGTCCGGTTGTCCGATTTCGCCCCATTCCAGGAAGGCTGTTCCGCAGTCTTCGGTCTCGATCTGCCGGGCCAGAGTGCGCAATTGACCGGAAAGACGCCAGGGCCGCCCTCCGGCTAGCCATTGCACCATGTCCAGATAATGACTGGCTTGAGTGTAGAAGGCCCCCCCGTCCATTTCTTTGGTACCGTGCCAAGCCCCTTCGGAGTCGTAGTAGCTCTGCGGCCGGGTCCAGAACACGTTGGCGTAGATGCTGTAAATACGCCCCATCCGGCCCTCTGTTATCGCTTGGTGGAGTTGTTGTACCGGTGGATTGAAGCGATTCTGGTGGATCAGAAACAACTCCACCCGGTTTTCGCGGCAGCTCTGCACCAGGTCTTGGCCGTCAGAGAGGTGAATGGCCAGCGGTTTCTCCATGATTATATGCAAACCTGCGCGGGCGCATTGGATTCCAACCTTGGCATGTAAGCCATTGGGCAGGGCAATAACTACGGCATCCAAGCTCTCCCGGTCGTTGGACGTACCCGCCTCGTTTTCTTTTTTAGGGTTGTATTGGGAGCTGTTTGGGGGGGGGCTGTGGGCGGTCAGCAGAGCTTCTATACTGTCGTAAACAGCAGCCCGGGAGCAGCAGTCCCGAGACGAGCGTGCATTATGGGCCCTCTCGATATCACTGTCACAGACGGCCCGGACGCAAATTCGGTCTTGCAGTTTATCTAAGGCATCAAAATGCTTGCCGGAGATACGGCCACAGCCGACAAAAGCAATGTTTAACATGGAGAGGGGATATTAACCATTATTGGCCGGACTATCAAGGAAACACCGGGGTTGAGCGGGTACATTTCTGATATTCTGTGTACATCAGTGGGAAATTTGGAGTGCGTGATGGGTCAGAATATCACTCGGCCGGGCGCATCGCCCTTCCTGCGGTGTACATAGCCATAGGGCAGCAGATCACGCAACAAACGCCGCAGCCGCCGCTTTGGGCCGGATGCCTGTGCCGGCATCTCGGCCAGAAAAGCGACCTGCTCTTGAGGGCTGATAAAAATTTCACGCTGTAAATCGTGTACTGTACTGATAGCTGAGCGCAGCAAAGTAAATTGTTCAGACTGATTCAGACCGGAAAAATTGTGTAACAGGCTGTAGCGCAACCAGCGCAGGACATAGCAGGATGCTACTTCCCTCTGCTGCTCCGTGGGCCACCGGGTTATGAGATTCTGTATGCAGCTGAGACTAAACAGGATGGAATAGACCTTGCGCAGGCGAAATTCCGGCTGAACATTGCGCCAAGTACCACTGCTGTCGAGGTTGCGCCAATATTTAGCGGATCCGATATGCCCCACTTTCCGGGCGCGGGAAGCGAGAAAGAAGCCCTGCAAATCATCCGTGGCGGCGTAGAGGGGGAGGTCCGGCAACAGTGGAGCGATCTCGTTGCGCAGCTTGGTACGCACGAAGATGCCGCTGGCCGGCATCGAGAAAAAACCGTGTAGATATTGCAGGATCGGTAAACGGTTGGATGCAAATACCTGTCGGGACCTGTGGTGTATGCGGTATGACCTTGGCCTCAAAGCCTGATGGGTGGTCAGAACGACATCACAATCATGGTCCTCGGCAAACTGATACATGGCCGCGATATAATCCGGGGCCAACCGGTCGTCACCATCCAGTACGGCATTGTAGCGAGCTGTTCCGGCTGCCGTGTGGCGATTGACGATCCCGTATTGGCCTCCGTTTTGCTGTTGTACAAAGTGGATGCGGGAATCCTTCTGTTCATAGCGCCGACAGATATCGGGGGTAGCATCGCTGCTGCCGTCGTCGATCAGACGGAGCTCCCAATCGGGCTCCGTCTGACAAAGTACCGATTCTATGCCTGCGGCCACATAGTCGGCATAGTTGTACAGTGGCATGACGATGCGAACTTTGGGTTTCATGGTTTGCTCCATATGTTGAATACGCTGAACATGGCACGAAATTTTTTCCGGTTTTGTGGGATAATACATTTTCGTGATGTGTGTATTGCTCACTTTTCGTGTGTTATTTCCACAAAAGCAATAGCAATATTGGCATCGGAGTGCCGGTCCGGCAGATTCCCGGAGCACGACCTCGGGAGCACGATTCCGAAAGGATCCTTAGTATTGTTTCGGTCGCTTTGGCTTTACGGTTCGGTCACGGGCCGGAAAATTAGACAAACTCCGACTGTGGGTACGGATCGACCCCTCCGTAGAGCGGGCTGCCGTCAGGTTCGCTCAGGGTCGAAATATCGACAGCGGGCGGTTCGGTGGCAAAGTCGGCCTCCGGCCAGGGCAGCCGGTAGATTCTCAGGGCGTTGCTCCAGCGGAGGGCTTTTAGCTGCTCGGTACTTGTACCCGCAGCCTTCAGGCGGGCATAGAGCAGGTTCATACCGCTGAGCCCCGGTATCCCGGAAGCCACTGCTTTCTGTTTCCCCGTCTTTTCGTCGGGGGCATGGGGCGCATGGTCGCTTTCTATCCAATCAATCCGGCCCTGACACAGCAATTGCCACAGGCGGCTGCGCCGCTCCTCGTCACGCAGTGGCGGGTTCACTTTCAGCAGGTTGCCCCGTCCTTGCTGTTTCCGTTCCAGATTGCTTTGAGAATTCAAGCTCAGGAGGCAGTGGTGCGGTGTTACTCCGCAGCTGACGCGGCGGTTCCGGTCTTTGGCAGCTTGGACTAAGGCCACGCCTTCGGGCGTGGAGATGTGGGCGATGTGCAGGTGGCCGTCAAAGCCTACGGCTGAGGCCAAAGCCAATTGTTGTTCAATCGAGCGGATCTCGGCTTCTGCCGGCCTGGCCTCGCTGTGGCTTTGCGGCCGCGTGGCATCAAACTTTCCGTTATCGATTAGCTCTTCGGCCTCGCAATGGACGATTAAGGGTCCCCGGTAACCCTCCTCTGCTATTGTGGCGTAGACTTGGTGCTGGGCAGAACCTTCGACAATACCCATCTCTCCGGTCGAATGGCCGGCATACATCTTCAGTCCGGCAGTCCGGGGGAAGAATGCGCGCTGCAAGCGCACGGCTTCGCGTATCTGCTCCGGATTGCGTGCCAAGCCGATGTGCATGGCGTAGTGAGGTGGCTGCCCGCCCTCTGATTGGAGACGGTCGGCAGCTTTGGCTGCCAGCTCCAGACGCTGTTCCACCGCCATGCGCGACGTTAGCGGCGGGCCGGTGTTGGGCATCTCAATCAGGCCGCGTATGCCCAAGCGGTCGGCCAGCCAAAAAGCGTGATAAATTGTTTCCTTGTGGGCCTGCGACCAGTCGCGCAGGTGGACGTGGGGGTCGAGAATCATTTGTTGCCTGGCTCCTATCGGGTCTACTCTGTACTGACTGCCGTTTCTGCTTCTGCTCCCTGTCCCTGTAATATGGCCTCCAAAGCTCGCCAGATCAATGTGGCGCATTTGACCCGCATCGGATATTCGCTGATGCCCCGAAATACCTGTAATTTACGCGGTAATTTAGCCAGCACTGATTCCTGTTGTTCTTCTTTTGCAGCTAACAGGAGTTGCAAAAAATCATCTTTGTACTTGCCGGCCTCGGTCAGGGTTTTACCCTTGACGAGTTCACTCATGATCGAAGAGCTGGCTTTGGAAATGGCACAGCCGTCGCCCTGGAAGCCAATGTCGGTGATGTGTTCATCTTCAATCCGGGCAAAGAGCTGATAGACGTCACCACACAGGGGGTTGCGGCCAATAGTAGTGTGGCTGAACTGTTCCAATTTGCGGAAGTTGCGCGGACTGCGGTTGTGCGACAAAATTGTATCCTGGTACAATTGCTCGATATTGCCCATAGGTTTCCCTCATTCAGTATTTTCGACAGATTGTCAGATCATCATGGTGATAACTTTTTCTATGCCTTCACAAAATTGCTGCACGTCCCTTTCGTTATTGTAAACGGCAAAGGAGGCACGTGCGGTGGCTGTCAGTTTCAAATCGGCCATCAGAGGCTGAGCACAGTGGTGCCCGGCCCGCACCGCGACATTGGCACTGTCGAGTATACTGCCAATGTCGTGCGGGTGAACCCCCTCAATGACAAAAGAAAGTACTCCGACTTTCCGGGTCAAATCGGTTTCATCTCCGATGATTTGGACCTTTTGCAGAGATTTTGTGCTGCGTAGGTTTTCGGTGGCAAGTTGAAGCAACGTATTTTCGTGTCGGAGGAGCCGTTCTTCCGGCAGACTTTGGAAATAGTCGATGGCTACGCCCAAGCCAATCACCGCTGAAACCGGCATGGTTCCGGCTTCAAATCGCTGAGGGGGCGGGGCAAAAGTGGTTTCGGCTGTAGAAACGAATTCAATCATGTCCCCGCCGGTTTGGTAGGGTGGCATAGTTTCCAGCAATTCGCTGCGGCCATAGAGAACGCCAACCCCGTCAGGGCCATAAAGCTTGTGCCCCGAAAAAACATAGAAATCACAACCCAAGGCTTTGACATCGACACTGCCGTGTACTATTGCCTGTGCCCCGTCCAGCAACACGGGGATATTTTTGGTCTTGGCCAGTTGGCAAAGGTCGGTCACTGGGTTGATAACACCCAGCACGTTGGAAACGTGGTTCAGGGCCATAAATTGGGTACGGTCATCCAGCAGGGCCTCGGCGGATTCCAGGTCCAGACCGACCTGCAAATGTTGGCGGAAGGCCCCTTCCACCAAGCCTTTCCTGAGCGGAATGATACGCAGTTCGGCCCCTGTCTTTTGACACAACTGCTGCCAAGGCAAAAAATTGGCATGGTGCTCCATCGCGCTGATGAGAATGTTGTCCCCTTTTTTTAGGCGCGGGGCCACAAAACTGTGGGCCACCAGATTAATTGCATCGGTGGTACCCCGGCAGAATACGATTTCATTGCCGCACCCGGCATGGATAAAACGGGCCACTTTCTCGCGCACGTCCTCATAGTCCTGTGTAACTTGGGCACTGAGGCGGTAAACACCCCGGTGGAGGGGTGCATTCCTTTCACACCAGAATTCTTGCAGGAAATCAATCACCCGGCGGGGCTTCTGGGCTGTGGCCGCACTGTCCAGGTAGCTCCACTCCGGATGCCGCGAAAATATCGGGAATTGGTCGCGCTGCTCTGAGGCCCATTGAATTGTTTGTCGGACTGTCTGTTGAGTAGTCTTTGCGGAGATCTTTTCATTATTCAGCACGGTTCGGCTCCTCGGTTTTCATTTCTCTTCCTTTCCATTTTATTTCATTGGCCCGGCCCGTCACACCCGTCACGAAACGTATTCTTCTGCTTCTTCTGACATAGAGGTAGATAGGTATCTCTTGAAGTTTTCGTTATCTTTTATCTGTTTTATGTTAGTAATTGCATTTAGGCCAGCATCTTTAACATTTTTCGCCCCACGGCCTCTACAGCCGGAACGGCAACGGAATTTCCAAATTGCCTGTACGCGGATGCATCGGCGACCGGAATGATAAAATGATCCGGGAATCCCTGTAGTTTGGCCCACTCTCGGGGTGTCATCTTGCGAATCCCCTTGCGGTTGACTTCTCCTTTGATCCTTGTCACGGGCGTAAAATCCTGTAAACGATGATCGTATACCAGATTTCGTTCCCGGCCCATTCCGCCACAGACAACGGCATTTGCAATCCCGTCATCGGGGATTATTTCATAGCCGAAGCCATTGCCTTTATTTTTGTGCCGTTCTTTGTGGGCAACCAATGTGTCAAGATATGTATCGGATAAATAATACTTTACAGATACGGCATCCGGTTCTTTTACATCCCGGAAACAAACCTTTTTCCGGGATGGCTTTGGGTAAGTGAATGTTTTGACAGACAGGTCCTTTCTGAAACCAACGATAAAAATACGTTCCCGATTTTGGGGGACACCAAAGTTTTTTGCATTCAGTATCTGAGGTTCCGGAATAAAATAATGCAAATCATTTCGCAGAACATTGAGAATTGTTTCGAGTGTTTTCCCCCCGCAGTGGCTGACCAAGCCCTTTACATTTTCCAACAGTATTGCTTTGGGCTGTTTCCTCCGAATAATTTCGGCTACATCAAAAAATAAAGTTCCACGAGTGTCTTCAAAACCGCCTCTGTGTCCGGCGATGGAAAATGCCTGACAGGGGAAACCGGCGCAAAGGACATCAAAGCCATCCGGTATGAAGCTTTTTGTTTCCTCTTTCGTTATATCATCATATGGGGTATCTCCAAAGTTTGCCCGGTAGGTCTTTTTGGCCTGGGCATCCCATTCGCTTGTGTAGAGACACTTCCCTCCAAGATTTTGCATGGCAATCCGAAAGCCGCCAATGCCGGCGAACAGGTCTATAAACGTAAACTTCGGCTTGCGGGCAGCCGGAAAGGGGATTGCCGGTTCCGGCTCGAAGAGCATGTAGTTCACCGTTTCTTCCGCAACTTCCATATGGATATCGTCATGCGTATGTTGTGGCATTGATACGATATTTTCTCCCGAAAATCCGGAACTGCCCGTATTAAGACCTTTTTTAGTATCTCTATTAGTACCTTGGTTAATATCCTTTTTGAGGTTTCTTTCCGGGGAGAGAGCCTTTTTTCGGCCCTCCATGTCTTCCTTTATCGCCGCCCTCATGGTCGTCTCAATTCGTGCCAGACAGGAATCCATGTCCTTCCTGATTTCTTCACCCCAAAAGCGAATGACCCTCCAACCATCTTGTTTCAAAGTCTCGTTGACAAGTTGATCTCTTTGGATGTTTCCTTCAATCTTTTTGTGCCAAAAATCGGTATTTGTTTTAATGCGGTGTTTTGCTGTTTCCCAGTCCTTGCCATGAAAATATTCGCTGTCGCAGAAAATTGCAATTTTATACTTTCTGAGAACAAAGTCCGGTTTTCCAAACACATCTTTACAGTGCTTTCTGTACCTGTATCCGGCCCCCTTGGCCCACAAAGACTTCCCGAGCAGGGTCTCAATTTTTGAGCCCCGGCTCTTAATCGCCTGCATGTTCTTTCGTCTTTGCTCTTTTGTGTGCCTGTCCATTAGTTCATTTCAAATATTCCGAGTTCATTTCAAACATTCTGCTTCGACTGTCAAAGAGTTATGAAGCGGATTTCTGCGATGTAACCAGGGGTGTGACTTTGGGTGACAGCCGGACGGTCTAGCTGTTTCTTTTGCTCAACAAGGTGTGGAGGCAGTCTTCAATGCCCAATGTCTCCAGTAATTTTTCGTCAAAGTAGGTGCTGATTTCTTCGACAAAACCAACTACGGCCAGGTTCGTGGCTTCGTAATGGCTCAAACCACGCGAGCGCATGTAGAAGAGTTCTTCCGGGTCAATGCTCCCTGTCGAGGAACCGTGGCTGCATTTCAGATCGTCGATCAGGATTTCCAGTTGGGGACGGGCGATGGCCCGTGCTTCATTCGAGAGCAGCAAATTACGGTTTTTCTGCACCGCATCGGTACCCATACCATTGCTGTCAGCGTGAATAATGCCGTAAAATTCACTGGTAGCCTTGTCAAACAATACATTTTTGTACAGATTTTCCGATTTGGAGTTTGGGGCGGAATGGCGGTTCTCGCAGCGCAGATGGTAGGCGGAACGGCCCTCTCCGAAGCAGATTCCGCGCATGCACACATGGGCATTCTCGCCTTCTATGGTAAAGCGTGTATCGTGCACGGCCAGCTCTGTGTTCCAGTAGAATAAGGCCGCATTGACCACAGCCGATTCGGCAATCTTGCCCCGTAACGTCACGCTGCGCACATGTCCGGTACCCGTGTTCGGATCAGAACCCGAGAGCTTCGGGCCGCGTTCGAGCAGCGTCAGCCGGGCGGCCGGGCCGACGTTAAAAAAGAAGTAGGGGTTCCAGTATACATTTGGGCCCAATTCGCGTGTATCCAGCAATATGCGGACATCTGCCCCGGCGGGCACATCGATGTAAAGGCGTGGGGCCTGATAGCTGTTTTGGCCTTGGAAACGCAGGCGCAGGTTCTGTTCCGGGGCCCCTTCACTCGCGGGGGGACTTGGTTTTAGTTCGTAAGCACTGGAAAAACTGAAGGCGTTTATCAGACTGTAGCTGTTTTCCTCTTCTTCGAGGTTGTCTTTGTCCAATTGCCATTTGGTTGGATTCAGGTTTAGTTCGCCATCGGCTTTTAGTTCCAGGCTGCGGATTTTCGCGTCCTGAGCGGATATCTTCTCAGAAGAGGTCTGACTGAGCAGCACGTCATTGAGGAAGCAAATTTCCTGTAGCGGGATTTTGGCCGATGGTTCCGCTGTCACTTGCGGAACCGAATCAGCCGTGTCCGCCGGGGAGGGGGGATTCAGGGGTAGGTTTAACAGTGCCGAGTTATCGGTGTATTTCCACGGGTCCTGCTTCCGGCGCGGCATGCCATAGGTCTGAAACACTTCCAGAGCATCGCGCCGGAAGACCAGCTCATCGGCTGCGGCACTCTTTTGTAATTGTTGCAGTTGATCACTGAAATATGTACTCACAAGTCACTCTCTCAATCCGGTTCTCAATTTTCAATCGGGATTTTCATCGGCGGATTTTTATTTATTGGCATCGGGTCTCAGGTCTGGGTCATCGGGTACAGGAGAGAATCTCTGCTTTTCAACGCGCCTCAACGGGTGCTGGTTTGGAAACAGATTCTCATGACAAACAAATAGATTTTTATGACAAATACGGGTCGTAGCCGGTCTTCTCCAGGTTTTGCACCAACTGAAAGTCTCCGGATTCCACAATCTTGCCCTGAATCATGATATGGACATGAGTCGGACGAATAAAATCCAACAGACGTTGGTAGTGAGTGATTAGCAAGAGGCTTTTCGTACCGTTGCTTTGTTCCTGGAGATCCTGCACAGCCGAGCCAAGGGTGCGCAGGGCATCAATGTCCAAACCGGAGTCGATCTCATCCAAGATGGAGAATTTGGGGTCGAGAAGCAGCATTTGGAGGATCTCATTGCGTTTTTTCTCGCCGCCCGAAAAGCCGTGGTTGACTGAACGTTCGAGGAATGAGGGGCGGAGACCTACCGCCGGCAGTTTCTCTTCCACCAGTTCGGCAAAGTCTATCGGATCGACCTCTTCCTCACCGCGATGTTTGCGTTTGGCATTATAAATCATGCGCAGAAAGTCGCTGTTATTGACCCCGGGAATTTCAATCGGGTACTGCAAGCCCAAAAAAATTCCGGCATGGGAACGTTCTTCCGGTGCCAGTTCATTTATATCCACACCTTCGAGCAGCAACTGACCGCCGGTTACCTGATAGCCGGGATGTCCGGCAATCACTTTGGCCAAGGTGGATTTCCCGGAACCGTTGGGCCCCATAATGGCATGAACCTCGTCAGGTTTAATTGCAAGGTTAAAGCCATCGAGGATCTTTTTATCGTCAATCGATACTTCAAGATTTTTGATTTCAATCATGTGAACTTTTTATTCTCCTTAAATATATTTTCGGCATGTCTTCCGGCAGCTTAGCTGTCGGATACACGCCGCACCTGTCGAAACAGGGTTGCAATATGCTATTAGCCCACGGTGTTTTCCAGCTTCAGCTCCATGAGACGGTTCGATTCTACGGCAAATTCGGTAGGCAGAGTGCGGAATACATCCGCGCAAAAGCCATTGACAATTGTGCCCAGAGCATCGTCCGGATCAATGCCGCGCTGTTGCAAATAAAACAGCTGTTCTTCATTGATACGGACTGTGGTGGCCTCGTGCCCTACTTCTGAGCTGTTGTTGCGCACGTCAATGTAGGGGAAGGTGCAGGCTGCGGATTTATCACCGATCAGCAGAGAGTCGCACTGGGTGAAATTCTGCGCTCCGGTCGCACCCTTGTTAATCTGGACCAAACCACGGTAGGTATTGCTGGACTTGCCGGCCGAAATACCGCGAGAGAGAATCGTACTCTTGGTGTTCTTGCCAACGTGGATCATTTTGGTGCCTGTGTCGGCCTGTTGACGACCGTTGGTCACCGCCACCGAATAGAACTCGCCCACCGAGTTGTCGCCCAGCAGAATGCAGCTGGGATATTTCCAGGTAATTGCCGAACCTGTCTCAATCTGGGTCCAGGTAATGCGCGAACTGTCACCCAAACACTTGCCGCGCTTGATCACAAAATTATAGATACCGCCATCCCCGGTCTCTTTATCTCCCGGGTACCAGTTTTGCACTGTGGCGTATTTGATGGTGGCATTGTCCATGGCCACCAATTCCACAATGGCGGCGTGCAATTGGCGGGTGTCAAACATCGGCGCGGTGCAGCCTTCCAGATAGCTGACGTAGCTGTTGTCTTCGCAGACGATCAGGGTGCGCTCAAACTGCCCTGTGTCCTGGGTATTGATGCGAAAGTATGATGACAGCTCCATTGGACACACCGTGTCTTTGGGTATGTAGCAGAACGATCCGTCCGTAAATACCGCAGAGTTTAGAGCTGCATAGAAATTGTCTGTATAGGGAACTACCGAACCCAAGTATTTTCTGATTAGTTCAGGATAATCCTGCATGGCTTCGGAAATCGAACAGAAAACTACGCCGGCTTCCTTTAGCTTTTCCCGGAAGGTTGTAGCGACAGAAACACTGTCAAAAATCGCATCAATGGCCACATTTGCCATCTTTTTCTGTTCGAGAATAGGCACACCCAATTTGTCAAAGGTGCGTTTTAGCTCCGGATCAATTTCGTCCAGGGACTGATACTGGGCCGCTTTTTTCTTGGGAGCCGAATAGTAGTGGTAATTTTGGAAGTGGATTTTCTCGTACTGCAAGTGCCCCCAGCGGGGTTCTTCCATGGTTTGCCAGTGGCGAAAGGCCTTGAGACGGAAATCAAGGATGAAGTCCGGTTCATTTTTCTTGGCCGAGATCATGCGTACAATATCTTCACTCAGTCCCTTGGGAGCGATCTCGCTGTCTATTTCCGTTTTGAAACCGTACTTATATTCCCCGCCGGTCAGTTCTTCCAGCGGATTGTAGGCTTCGGCAATAGGATTATCACTAAGTTTTTGTTGTTGCTCCGTCCGTTCCAAAATAGACTCCTCTGTTTACAAGCATTTTCAATTGCGACATATAAGAATGGGAATACCTAAATATCCATATCATTCTATATCAATCTTTGACTCCAAAACCCAAGATTCCCAAACAGGAGTGTGGGGAAGCGGGAGCGGGCCGACACAGTTTTGTTCTTTCGGAAAGGGTAGGGTAGGACAGTTTCGAGCCGGAATGAAGCGGGGCGGTAAGCCTGAGCGATGTTCCACCGTGTTCTACCGGGTGCGAAAGGAGACAGAGCAGGGTTTACCAAGTTCGTCAACAAGATCACCGTCCGGCTCGCAACGGATATCTGTCCGAAGTTCCCCGGCTACTCAGTCGGAGGCGCGTTTGCGCCGGCCTACCTTGCGTTTAGCTCTTTCCACATTCTCCGTATTGTTGGCCGTCTCGGCACCGGTCCCCTGACCGGTCCCTCCGGTTTCCGTCTTACGCCCCGTCTTAATCCGAGGGGAGCGGGAGCCGGCTGTTTCCGGAGTTTTAATCTTTTCCTTCAGTTTGACCTGTAAAGCGTCTTTTTGATTGCGCCTTTTGAGGTGACGCGCTGTGATTGCCGCAATGGTGACACTTTCTAACAGGGCATCAATCTGCTCGTTGAGTTGCATCAGTTCTTCACGGATACCGCAGTTGTTCACTTCGCAGTTGTGATATGCGGGATAGAAGTCCGGCACCTTGGACTGGGTTTTAAATTGGTGCCCGCAAGGGGGCAGCTTGGTCGGACCGTCAATGGCGGCAGCTACTGCGCGAACAGTGATTTGTTCTACGGGCAGGGCCAATTCCATCCCACCATAACGACCCGCGTGGGTTACCACTAAACCGGCATTTTGGAGCCGATTAATGATGCGCACAACATTGTTATAGGACACTTGAAGTGCTTGACTGACTTCCGGGGCTGATGCCAAGCCGGTATCAGCCCTCTCAGCTAAATAGACTAATATTCGTAAAGCCATATCGACAGATGTGGAAAACTTCATGAGGCCAGCATAGCAGAGCTATTTTAATTTGTCAAATGTTGTATTAGTAATACTACTATACATTGTATTGTTAAATATATACTATTAAATAAATTAGATAAGATTAGTCCGTAAAATATTTAAGAAAAACCCGGGGAAATCGGATATAAATCTTAACCCGCAACTCAACCGGAAGTTGAGACTTCCGGTTGAGTTGCGGGTTAAGATCAAGTTTTTCAACCTTTTGACGGATAGTGCTGAGGCTATATTTTGATAAGATATTGAAGGCCATTCGGAAGGTGCACAAAGTGTCTTTCGGGCCATGGAGTTTTCCGCATAGTTCGGAAATACATAAATTGGATTAAATAGGGGAGATGCCATGAGTAAAATGCATGATGTTACGAATAAAGTTCGGAGCATGATTCCGGCCGGTTGTATTTTGGCCTTGCTGTTCTCGGGTTTGTTTTTCGGTGCCGGCGCGCTGTTTAGCCAGGACAGCTTGGCGGATCGGGTTCTGGCCACACTCCGGAGTGCCTCGAAAGAGAAGCAACAGTTCCGCACCCAAGCGAAGTTGTTTTCCGGAAATGCTGAGGGAGAAGAAACCAGCACCGAACTGTTGCTCTATGTGGACCGCAACGATGGTACGCAGAAAAGCTTGGCCAAAGTGCTGACTCCGGAGCGGAACAAGGGCAACATCTTTTTGAACAATGCTGCGTCCTATTGGGTCTATTATCCCAAACTACAACGTTCCCTGGCTTTGTCGCCGCTGTCGACCTTGGCGGGAGATGTCAGTATCGGCGATTTACTGGCTCCTCCGCCCATGCAAATCTACAGCGTAAAAGTTTTGGAAAGTGATGACGAGAACGTGACCCTGGAATTGACTAAGGCCGGGCGAACGGCCCCTTATTCCCGAGTGGTACAGCACTACAAAGGTGAAATATTGAAGACGGCTGAATTTTACGGGGGCCAAAAGGGTGGCATTCTCATGAAGCGGGTCCAGTATCTGAAGCCGATCAGACAGAATAATAGGTACTTTTATACCCAGGTAAAAATTTTGAATGAGTTGCGGAAAGGAAGCTATTCGGTGATGGCGTTCAGTCCGCCTGAAAATATCAAGGTTCCGTCCGGTTGGTTTAACCCTAACAATTTGCAGCAGGTCCCGTAGAAGTCTACCCGCATGGGGGCAAACCATGGGTAAAAAACTACGGGCGAGGAGAGGATCATGAAAAGCCATGGAAAACCTCAGGAAAACAGGAAAAAAGGGGAAACCGGGAAAGAGGAGCCTTACCCGGGAATTTAGCCGGGAGCATGTGTTACGGAAATGGGATATATAGGGGGTAGAAGGTTGTGAACGGAAATATGCATGGACTGTTTCGGACTTTTGTCGCAGTGTTGCTTCTGTCGATTTTAGGCAGTTTCTATACGGTAGCAGCCCAAACGATAACTCAAGAAGAGGAAGACCCTTTTGCGGCTATTCCGGATTTGGGTTTTGCAGATGAGACCCTGAGTGTCGGAGAAGATGAGGACTTGCCGGGGAGTGAATCAGGAGACGGATCAAGTGTCGCCCCGGAGGATGAGGTATCGTCTCTGTGGCGGAGTGAAGCAAAGCTGAACAGTCATCTTTCCGCCGAGGGCAAGATTTACCGGGATGGCATCGAGCAAGTTCGGAGCAACCCGGACAACCGTCTTCATTTGCGGGCTTTGGGACTCCTGATGGACTTTGATCTGGAGGCCGATCTGACACTGCTGCGGCCTCGCGATGATGCGAATGCGATAGAGCGCAAACGTCTAAGTTTGGTGATGAATTTTTTTGGCCGGGCCGATAATGAGAATGCCGGGAACCCCCATAGTACACAGCAATCCGGCAGCTCAAACCCGGGCGATACAGTGACCCCGGAGCTGGCCCGCTTTTCCTTTGGTTTTCGCCAGTTGTACTTCCGTTACTTTGCTTCCCTGCAAGGCTCCGGCGGTGCGTCAGACGGAGATGGGAGTGGCGGGGGCGGACCCGAATTGGAGCTGAGCATCGGCAAGCAGCCTTACTCCCAGGGTGTGTCTCTCTATTTTAACCCGGCCAACTATTTGGATGACAGCGGCTCGTTTTTTAGGATCAAGAATAATTGGCAGGTGTTGTTTGGCCTTTCCTGGTCCGTTTTTGCCCTGCGCCTGCGCTACATGCCGGTAATACGCTTTCATTCTGATTCTGATTTACAGGCCAATATTCTGCGTGCAACAACAGATGATTACGGTTCCTGGGAGTACGCATTTTCGTTTTTGGAGAGCCAAAATCGGAGGCAATTATTGGGGTTGGAAGCCAGTCTGTTTTTGGGGCAAAGTAACTGGCAACTGTTTGGTTATGCCATGGAGAAGTCGCGCTACGACTGGAGCAACGGTTTTTATCTGGCCTTGGGGGCGGGTGGAAGAGTGCCCTTTGTCCTTGGCCGGCAGCATTTTCAGCTTTACGGCGAAGGCCTGTTGGGCAATGGTTTAAACAAGTTGGGTCGGCTGAAAGCCAGTGGTTTAGAGGCCTTTCCCGTTGCGGGTTTGGGCCAACCACCGCGCTATTTGTGGGCCAATGCCGATTTGGACGAAGTCCGGTTCCGGGGTCTGGTCGGTCTGCAATGGACTCCTCTGGCCAACTTTGACGTGTATTTTGAATATCGCTATGACGGCAGTGCTCTGGAGTCTGAGCAACTGCAAAGGCTTCTGGGAGGCTTGGAAGACTATAACGAATTTTCCGGGGCGGATAGCCGCCAGGGCCTATTTTGGCAGGGATTGACGGATCGCAACGTCTTTGCCGCACCTTTTGCCCTGACCCGGCATGTTTTAGCCCTGGCTTTTACGTGGCGTAACATCGCCGACCATCTGGATATCCAAAGCAGTTATTTCCTGGCACTGCCCGATGGTTCGAGTACTTTGCAGTTTCGGGCGAACGTGTATCTGTTGAATGACAGTTTGCAGTTGTATTGCCAAAACGACTGGTATTTACCCGCTTTCTTTTCCTCGGACTATCGGTACACCGGTGCCTTTGGTATGGTTCCGTATTTGAGCAGTGTGGAATTGGGTCTAGAAATTCAGTACTGATCTTTTTCCGGCGGGGGGATCTGCCCTTGTCTTTTCACTATTTCGGCCCTTTACTGTTTCAGATTGTCCCGGATTGTTCCGGGAATCCCGACAAAAAGGTGCTGTAAGTAGGGAGGAAGCCGGATGCCGCAGACCTTCATTTTCTTTGGCTTTCTCCGCCGCGCTTTTTCCTGTGACATTCTCGGCTGCTTCCGGGGTTCTTTGGCTTGCTTTCAGCCTCCACTTTCGTAACAATGGCAGCCGTGAAAACTTCCTCAATTGAAAAATCTGTACCGGAAGTGCGAATGGGTGATGCAGAACTGCGCCGGACAGACCGTGCTCATGTCTGGCATCCCTATAGCAATATCGACCGGATATTGGAAGATGACTTCCCGCTGATCGAGCGTGCCGAAGGTTGTTATATTTATGACAGTAATGGCAAGTCCTACTTGGACGGCATCGCCTCGTGGTGGTGTGTCAACTTTGGGCACTCCCACCCTGAACTGCTCCGGGCCATTGAAGAGCAGAGTCGCAGCCTGCAAAATGTCATTTTGGCCGGTATGTCCCACCGGAACGTGATTTCTTTATCGCAGAAGTTGTCCGCTCTAAGCCCCATTCCCGATTCTCACTGCTATTTTACCGGAGACGGAGCCTCGGCCGTAGAGGCGGCTCTGCGCATAGCCCTGCATTACTGGGAGAACAGAGGTTATACGCAGCGTAAAAAATTCTTCTGCCTGAAAGATGCCTACCATGGAGACACTCTGGGTGCAATCAGCGTTGGTTATGTCGAACGTTTCCATCACCAGCTCAGTGGCCTGTTACAGGACAACTACCGGGCGATGTCGCCGCACTGTGCGGCCTGTCCCTTTGGCTTGGAGCCGGATTTTTGTGATACCGAATGTTTCGCCGGTATGGAGGGGCTCTTTGCTCAGCACGCGGCCGAATGTGCGGCCGTAATTGTCGAGCCTTTGTGTCAGGGGGCCGGAGGCATACGGCTCTACCCCGAAGACTATTTGTTGAAGTTGCGGGTTCTCTGCGATCGGTACAATGTTTTGCTGATCTGTGACGAGATTGCCGTAGGTTTTGGCCGCAGCGGTTCTATGTTTGCCAGTGAGCGTGCCGGCGTGAGACCTGACCTGATGACTGTGGGAAAAGGCTTAACGGGTGGCTACCTGCCGATGAGTGCGGTGTTGGCCAGTGACGAAATCTATCAAAGCTTCCGTCCCTCGCGCGGTGGCGAAACATTTTTTCACGGCCACACTTACAGCGGCAATCCCATCGTCTCGGCCTTGGCTTTGCGTGCCCTCGACTTGTACAGCGAAGAGCGGGTATTGGAGCGCATTCAGCCTTTGATTCCGCTGTTGGCGGAGGAATGTAGGGCCTTGCAGAAAGAGTTTCTGCCCCGGTCCTACAGCAGTGCCAAGGGCATGATCGGGGCCATTGAAATATGCGCTGCCGAAGGCGGGGCAAAACGGGCGGCCGGTCTTGCGGAGGCCGCTTGGCAGCGCGGCCTGTACTTGAGGCCTCTGGGCAGTGTCCTGTATCTTTGGCCACCCCTGTTGATCAGTGAAGTGGAGCTCCGTTTTTGCTTTCAGGTGCTGCGTGATTGTCTGCAAAATAGCTGAGTGTGTGCTAGGTTCCGGCAGAATTCTGTTCGGGTCTTAATGTTTTTGTAGCTGTACCGGAAATTCCCCCGTTTGGCACTACCGTCAGATTCCTCTATGATATATGATCCGGGCTGTATCGTCCCTTCTGTAATAGCTTGGGCTGTTTGGGCTGTCCGGGTCTGATTCAGTTTGATCAAACCGGAGGAAGGGCGGGGCCTCTATAGAGAATCTGCCGTCACAATCACGTTTCCGGGAGGGAATACATGAAGGGAGTGCCTGCTTTGGCCCGCAACCCGGCGTTCGTCGTGTTGTCAGCGTTGCCGGTAATCTGCCTTTGGCTGCAAAGTTACGGTCCGCTTGCGGCCCAGCCTCGCATTTCGACCGTGCGCAGCATTGGGCTGGCCATGCCCGGAATCCTCTACCAGTACAACGGTTCGCCCGGCAATGTGCTCAGCAGCCTCAGTCCGGGGGGGACCAATCCCTTTGAAATCAAGGATGTTAGGGCGGCCTTGGCCGAATGGAGCATCTACAGCCGCTTGGACCTGCTCCGTCAGCTTAACAAGCTGACGGACGGGGGCAGTAACGAGCACTACCTTTATTTGCGTCAGGTTTATCACGAATATCAGGCGGCTTTTCAGGCCATTCCGGAAAAATCCCGGAAGGATGTTGGCAGCCTATACCGTATTGACAGTACTTCTTTGCGTAATACCATTCGGGATATTTGGAGTGTCTACCACGATCTGAGTTACAACGATGTGCGCCGCCTGGTCTTCCTGTGGAAAATGGAAGACTGGTTCGACATTCGTCCGGTGTCGATTGAAAGTTGGGATCAGGCCCGCATTGTCGCCTTGGTGCGCTGGGGCTACGACGTGGGCTACCTGAGTGAGGAAGAGGCGTGGCCCTATATTGAGCGTGCCGGTGCTTGGGTCATTGAGCACTTTGCCAACTGGAACCGCTTCGCGGAAAATTATATCTATGGCCGCCTCTTTGAGTATGCCGGTGCGGCTGAGTCCGGCCAAATATTCCGCGACAGTGCCCTGATTTGGTGGGAATTGATTGCCCCTCCGCGCAGGGGGGAAACCACGACGGCCGAATCGGGCCCGCCGGGTACGGGTGCCTGGATCAATATCCGGCTGCAAGCTTACAGCGACCCGCAAGATTCTTTTTATCTGCAACTCTACCGAGACTTGTATTATTTTCAGCAGGCCGTGCGCAGCGGAAATGCCGTAGGGGTCCAGAACATCCTGGACCGACCTGATACCGTTATTTCACCGGAGCTGGCCAGGAACCAGCCCAGTGTGGAAGTGGCCGGACAGAAGGTCTTGCAACCACCGCTCGACCAGCCCAGTGCCCGAGGTATGTATCCCGTGATCTTGGCGGCGATTTACAGTGAGCCGGTGATGAATATTCTGGTCAGCCGGGGTTTCCGCTACCAAGTTGCCGACCGCAAGGGCCGTACGGCCCTGCATTGGGCGGCCTGGAATGGGAATGTCTCGGCCATCAGTCTGGCCTTAGGGCTGGGTTTGAACTCCAATCAGCCGGACAACGAAGGCAAAACGGCGGTGCATTTCGCCGCCCGTTATAATACTTCACTGGCCTTGTATCGCTTGCTGCAAGACCCGCGCCTGCAACGGCTCTATCCCGACAGTGAGGGCTATACCCCGCTGCACGAGGCCTGTTACAACGAAAAAGACAGCAATACCTTTGGTGTCTTGCTTCAGGAGCGTTACAGCCGCCTTTCCATTGATGCCCGAGCCGGGGAATTCCGACAAACCCCTCTGATGATTGCTGCTTCGCTGGGCAGTGCGGAACAGATTGTTTCCTTGTTGCAGCGAGGAGCTAATCCTAATGCCCGCGACAATCGCGGCTGGACTGCGCTGCATTATGCAGCGCAGTCCGGAATACCCTCGGCGATTCGGCTGCTGCTCTCTGACGGGAGTGATGTGAATGCCCGCAGCAATGTGCAGGAAACGTCTTTGCTGATTGCGGTGCGCGATGCCAACAGTCAGGTTGTGGCCCTTTTACTCCAAGCGGGAGCCAATATCAGCTATGCGGACTTGGAGCTAAAGGGCCCTATTCACTGGGCCGGACTGAATCCCGACATCAATGTTTTACAACTGTTGCTGCAAAATGGTGCCGACCCCAACACCCCTGGGCCTAACGGCCAAAGTCCCATGCATTTTGCCGCCGAAATGGGCAGCGTGTCGCATCTGACGACCCTGCTGGAGGTCGGGGCCGAGGTTGATACCATTAGCCGCTTTGGCTTCACTCCGCTGATGATTGCTGTGAGCAAACGCAACTACGAAGCGGCGAATTTTTTAGTCAACCGAGGTGCCGACTTAAATCACAATAACGATTGGAATACCCGGTTGCCGCGCCGAAGGGGTGACCTCAGTCCCGCCGTCACGGCGCAAAGTCTCAATCCCGCCAATGCCGGGGAGATCGAACAGGGCCTTTCTCAGGATCAGAGCAGCATTCCCCGGCCTGAATTGCCGGACTTGTCCGAGTTGGAAAGGGTTCAACCCAGTTTTGAAGTGGACCGCGAAAGCCAGACCTCCACGGCCATTGATTATCTTGGTTGGAGTCCGATTACCTTGGCGGCCCGACATGGCGATTACCAAATGGTCTGGAGCCTGGTCGAATCCGGTGCCAACTTTCAGGAAAGCAACATTCGTGGCTGGTATCCGATTCATCTGGCTGCCGCTGTGGGTACTGCCGAAGTCCTTTCTTACCTGATTAGCCGAGGTGCTGATGTCTCGAGGGAGAATGCTGAGGGCCTGGCCCCCATCGAGCTGGCGGCAGCCGACTTGGTAAACGGTGCCGAGAAGCTGCGTGTCCTGCTGCGTGCCGGTGCCAACCCTCTGCATCTTGACGCCAAAGGGTGGAGTGCCATGACTTATGCGGCTATGCTGGGCAACCGCGAAGTGGTGCGCCAGCTACTCAATCGGGAAGTTGACCCCAATGATCCGAATGTCTTGTTTCCGCCTCTGGTGGCAGCAGCCTACGCCGGAAAAGAAGACATCGTCTTTCTCCTCCTGGAGCGTGACGCTGACCCCAATATGCGCTACAAAAGCCAGGGCACAACGGCTCTGCATTACTCCGTGGCCCTCAACCGGCCCGAGATATGGGGCAATCAGTCGTCGCGCAACATTCCGGCCCAACTGTTGCGTGCCGGTGCCGTGGTCAATATTGCTGATAATAAAGGTAACAGTCCTCTGTCTTGGGCGGCACGCTGGGGCAATGCAAACTTGGTCAAATTGTTACTGGATAATAACGCCAATACCTTTCAGGAAAATCAGGAGCAACTTACGCCATTCTACTATGCCTTGGAAAACAGCTACGGTCCGGCCCGTTATTTAGTTGACAGTTTTCCTCTGGCAAAGATTAACCAGCTCGACAGTACCGGTATGTCGCCGTTGATACGTGCTGCGCGTTTTGGCACTCATCGGATCGTGGCTCTGCTGCTGGCCGTAGGTGCCGACATCAATATAAAAGACGAGAGTGGGTACGATGCCCTGCTTTATGCACTGTTTTCTGACGACCCGGAAAATATTTCGACCCTGATTCGCGGAGGTTTCAAGGTATCACAGAGGCTTACCGTCAAAGAGGAAGGCAAACGCACCCGACTGAATCCTCTGATTTATGCGGTGCGCGAGCAGGCCCCGTCAGGCAATATTTCGATCCTGTTGGACTGGTTGGAGCCGGAGGGCCTCAACGACCGGGACCAAGAGCGGAAAACAGCTTTGCACTATGCCATTGAACAGAAAAGCTACGCCTCTACGGAATTACTGTTGCGCAAGGGGGTGGACCCCAATGTTGCAGGCGCGGGGAACGACACTCCGCTGACAATGGCAGTGAAATCCCAAGACATGCGAATGCTGCGTCTGCTGCTGGAGGCGGGGGCCGATGTGCGCAAACCCGGCAACAAATTTCAAACGCCCTTGCAGATGGCGGTCAGCCTCAGTAACGCTGAAATGGTTGATCTTCTGCGCAGCTACGGAGCCAAGGGTGATTATGGCTTCCGTGGAGACTTGGTGCCGGGTCTAAACCCGAATGATCGCTATCAGGGCCCGGAGGCCAGTCCTTCCGTACCAAGCAATGCCAGCTCGGCTGCCGCCAGTGAAACCAATGCCAGGTTACCTTCCCGAGGTAACACCACCAACTCGGCGAACAGGACTTCAGGCGGTCTGCCTCCCCGAGGTAACACCACGACCAATTCGGCGAACAGGACTTCAGGCGGCTTGCCGCCGCCGGGTCGGGCCGCCGACAACGGGAGAAACAGAGGAAGCACAGGCCGTACCGGCAATTCTGAGAGTAGGGAAAGTGACAATTCTTCCTCGGAAACATCCTCGGGAGGCTTACCGCCCAAAGGCAGTTAAAAGTCTGTTCAAAAGCTTATGTTTGTTGCAAGGGCGCGATTAGCACTATATTAGAGCTATCAAAAACAGAATTTCGGGACAGATTTTTTGGGTGCCGGGAACTAAGGCTAAAGACTATTGACAATCCGTTTGGGGAAATCGGATAGCACATATTTGAGACAGGGGTAATACGGCTGAGATGAACGAACAGCAATTCATTCAAAATGCTTTGCAGAAAAGTATTGAGCAGGAGCTCATAGCCCGCCGGTTGGAATTGGGCGAAACCCGGCCGGGGCAACTTGGCGAGCAACTGTGTCCGGAAAAACCACCGAAAGCAGAATTGGGCGACTGGGCCTGCCCTTGCTTCCCCCTGGCCAAAATCTTTCGTGAGGCTCCGCCCAAGCTGGCTGTGGCCTTGGCTGAAAGGTTGCGCACGGAACTTCCCGGCTGGGAAATTGAGCCCATCGGGGCCTATCTCAATTTTCGCCTGCCGAGGGATGTCGTGGCGCGGAGCGTTATGGAGCAGATCGCCCTCGAACAGGCGGACTTCGGCCGCAACGAGGAACTGAAGGGCCGGAAGGTCATGATCGAGTTTTCCAGCCCCAACACCAACAAACCTCTGCACTTGGGGCATCTGCGCAACAATGTGCTGGGTGAGTCAATCAGTCGGATTGTGGCAGCCGGCGGGGCCGAGTTGAACAAAGTCAACATCATTAATGACCGGGGTGTCCATATCTGCAAGTCTATGCTGGCCTATCAGCATTTTGGTCGAAAAGAAGGCCCGGAAGGTCCCTTTTGGGAGACACCGGAAAGCCGGGGTTGCAAGGGAGACCGCTTGGTGGGTGACTACTACGTGCGTTTCAATGACTGGGTCAAAGAGGGGGGAAAGAGCGAAGAGGCGGAAAACCCGGAACAGTTGGCCCTGAAAATGCTCAAAGAATGGGAGGATGGCCGGCCGGAAGTGAGGGAACTGTGGCAGAAAATGCGGAAATGGGTGTTGGACGGCATTGCTCAGACTTATATACGCTGCGGTATTTCTTTTGATCGCCTCTATTTTGAGAGTGAGACTTACAAGTTGGGTCAGGAACTGGTGGCCGAAGGTCTGGAGCGCGGCATCTTTCAACGCCGCGAAGACGGCGCAATATTCATTGATCTGAGCGACTGCAAATTGGACCAAAAGGTGGTGCAGCGCAGCGATGGCACTTCTGTATATATCACTCAGGATTTAGGTACTGCCGTGGCTCGCCACCGTGATTTTCCCTTTGATTGTCAAATCTACGTGGTAGGCAACGAGCAGGACTATCACTTTAAGGTTCTGTTTCGGATTCTGCACCTCTTCGGCTACCCTTGGTCTGAGCAGCTTCAGCACCTATCCTACGGCATGGTTGTACTGCCCGAAGGCAAGATGAAGTCGCGTGAGGGCACGGTGGTGGACGCGGATGATCTGTTGGACCGGTTGGAGGAGTTGGCTCTGGACGGGCTGCGTGAGCGTGGCCGCTTGCAGGAAGGACAGGACAGCAAAGAAAATGGTGCGGAAAATTCGGAAAATTCGGAAGTGGGCCTAAATACAGCCCGTAGTATTGCCTTGGGTGCCCTACATTTTTACCTGCTGCAATTTAATCCCAGGCGCGAAATTTCCTTTGACCCGAAGGAATCCCTGGCTTTTACCGGGAATACCGGGTCTTATTTGCAGTACGTTGGAGCCCGTATTTACTCTATTCTGAGAAAGGCCGGGGCCGAAGTTGAAGCGAATGCGGACCGTTTGGCCAAATACGACCCCGAAACGTGGTCACTACTGGCCGGTGGTGCGAGCGACCATGCGGAGAGTTCTGCAAACAGCCCGGAATGGGAGCTGCTCAAGCAGTTGCGTGAGTATCCGAAGGCCGTCAGTTTGGCTGCGGCCGAGCTGAATCCTTCTCATGTGGTGAAGGCCTTGGCCGAAGTGGCCCGCCGTTTCAGCCGTTTCTACCATGATGTACCGATTCTGAGCAGCGAGGAGCCGTTGTTGTCTGTGCGCCTGGACCTTTGCCGGGCAACCTTGCAGGTACTGCGGAACGGTATGGAGCTTTGCGTCATCCCGTTTTTGGAATCTATGTAACGGCGGTGACGGGCTAAGTCAATTGCTTTATTGTAATTCACTTGACCTCAAAATTACTTTGTTTCCAGGTATTCTTCCACTCGAGCTGCGACTTCCCGGCCTTGGGCTACGACAGTCACTACCAGCGAAGCACCATGGACCATGTCGCCGACCGGGAAGACATCCGGGGTGGCCACTTGGGATTCGCCCGGGTTTTTGTAGCGGTCAAAGTCCATGCCGGCAGCCTCCATCTGCTCTGTCAGGGGTCCGGACTCGGTATGCTCAAAGCCAATGGCGATTAACACCGCATCAATCTTTTCGCAGAATGTCTCGTCGCTGAGCAGCTCCATTCGGGGCCTTGCGTTTGAATTATTCGGATCTTTATGCCACAAGACCTTGGTAAAAGTTACTCTGTCAATCTGCCCGTCACCGTTGTCATCGTGAAATTTGGTCGGGATATGGAGCCATATTCGCTCACAGTATTCTTCCTGGGCCGAAGAGACTTCTAAAAAATCGTGGCGCGATGGGGTGAGGGGCCAAGCCGGGTTGGAGGACTGTTCCCGGCGCGGCGGTTCCGGCTGGCGGCTGACTTGGATGATGCGCGCCGCGCCTTCGCGCCGCGCGCTGCCAATGCAGTCACTGCTGGTGTCGCCCGCGCCCAGTATCAGGACGTTTTTGCCAGCAAGGCTGATAGTGTTGTCGAGTTCGCCCTGAACCGGCTGTTTGTTTCGGCGTTTGTTGACCTGAATCAGGTATTCCATGGCCCAGTATATGCCACTCAGCTCACGCCCTTCGGCCGCATAATCGCTGGGGTGTTCGGCCCCACAGGCCAGAATTACGGCATCATAGTCGCGGCGCAACTGCTCCAGGCCTACGTCTGTGCCTACGCGGACATTGGTGCGGAATTCGATTCCGGCTTGACGCATGAGTCCGATGCGCCGCTCGATCACGACCTTGGGCAGCTTATAGTCGGGGATGCCATAGCGCAACAGGCCGCCGATGGCATCCTGCTTCTCCAGTACGCTGACTTTGTGGCCGAAGCGACGCAGATCCTGCGCCGCCGCCAAGCCTGCCGGGCCGCTGCCGACAACCACGACCTTCTTGCCGGACTCGACAATATCGTCAAAACTTTCGGCGACCCAACCTTCCTGCCAAGCCCTTTCTATAATAGCCAGTTCAATCTGGCGGATGCTGACCGCCGAGCTGTTGATGGCCAGGGTGCAGGCATCCTCACAGGGTGCCGGACAAATACGCCCGGTAAATTCAGACAGGTTTGAAGTCATCTCCAAACGCTCGTAGGCCTCGCGCCAGTTGCCGGAGGCCACCAGGTCATTCCATTCCGGTATCAGGTTTTTTAGGGGGCAGCCCACACTATGACAGTAGGGTATACCACAGTTCATACAGCGTTGAGCCTGAATGGAAATGACTTCGGGCTCATTCATCTGTGCCACTTCGTCAAAATCGAGGATGCGTTGAGCGACCTTGCGGTAGCGGAAACCTTCGCGCCCGTGTTCCAAAAACCCAAAATGATCTTTCATGTTTTCTGTCCTTAAAAGCCTATTTATGTGTGGAGAGGCCCTTGGTCGGAATAAAAGAGAACCGGTTCTTTTCGGTTGATATAGCCATTATCGGCACAGAAATTACCGGTAAATACCTTGTGTTGTCCCTCATTTTATGTGACATTCTGAAGTCTGCGTTTTTCATAGACTCACCCTTTGTCTAAGGTGCAAAAAGTTGCCCTAAAAATCCAAAGTGATTTCTCCTATGCTCTGTCTTCCTTGGCTTACCGGCAAGGTTTGTATTGAGGGCCCGGCAGTCCATCTCAGATGCATCAATGATTTATACCGATATTCGAGGGTATTGTTGACATCCTGTCACGCAGAGATTTCCCGATCCTGATCCTGTGTCGAAGGTTGTGCCGGCAGGCGTTGCGTCGCCGCCAACTGCTCCAATATCAGCCTGTATTCGGAGGGGATGACGCGGACAAACTGTTCCTGACGGATTGTCCAGTTATCCAGAAGATCCCGAGCCACGAGGCTGCCGGTGTATTGTAAGTGTTGACGCAGTCGCTGTTCCAGCCAGAGCAGCTCTTCGGGGTGCTCCGCCAGGCCGGAGAGTTCCGTCTGCTGCAGGTTACAACGGCTCCTGAATTTGTTATCACAGTCCCAAACGTAGGCGATGCCGCCGCTCATGCCGGCGGCAAAATTGAGCCCGGTGAGTCCGAGAACCACCACTCGACCTCCGGTCATATACTCGCAGCCGTGGGCTCCCAGCCCCTCGACAACAGCGGTGGCACCGCTGTTGCGCACGGCAAAACGCTCGCCGGCCTGGCCGGCGATGTAGGCATTGCCCGAGGTTGCGCCAAAGAGGCAGACATTGCCAACAATCAGACCGTGCTCCTGCGGGTTGAGCCGTTCGTCTTCTTGCGGATTGGGCTGGTATTGGTTGCGGAAGGGATAGAGAATTAGACGAGCCCCGGAAAGGCCCTTACCAAAATAATCATTGCTCTCACCTTCCAATTCCAGTTGCAGGCCGTGAGCCCCAAAGGCCCCAAAGGACTGCCCGGCACTACCGCAAAATTTGAGGTGAATGCTCTTGTCCGGCAGGCCGGCCATACCCCTGTTTTTACTGATATGGTAGCTGATGGTGGTACCCACCGTGCGGTGGGAGTTGTCGATACTGCATTCATGCCGGAAAGGCTTCCAGCCTTCCCGGCCCGGTTTCTCGAACTTTTCTCCGAGGGCTTCCCGGCAGAGGCGGAGCAGTTCCGGCTCCATGGTGTAAGGGTCGCTGATATCCGGGCTGCGCAGGGCGTGGCGCGGCAAGTCCCTGTCGGCTTCGTTGTCGACACTTTCGAGCATTGGCTGCAAGTCAATGTGGTTGTCGCGCAGCACCAGGTTGCTGTGGTCGGGCTTGAGCAAGTCGGCGCGGCCAATTAGCTGTTCGAGACGACTGTAACCCATTTCGGCCATGAGCTCGCGCAGTTCTTCGGCGATAAAGCGCATCATGTTTTCCACATGGTCGGGCAGACCGGCGAAACGTTCACGGCAGCGTTTATCCTGGGTGGCTATGCCCACCGGGCAGCTATTGGTGTGGCACTTGCGCATCATGATGCAGCCCAAGGCCACCAGGCAGGACGTGCCAAAGCCAAATTCTTCCGCGCCCAGAAGTCCGGCTATCAGCACATCCCGCCCGGTTTTCAGTTGGCCGTCACACTGGATGCGTACTTGGTCACGCAGTCGGTTGCGCCGCAGACTTTGTTGGGTTTCGGCCAGGCCCAACTCCCAGTAGCTCCCGGCATGCATCAATGAGGAGAGGGGCGAAGCCCCTGTGCCGCCGTCGTGCCCGGAAATTAGAATACTGTCGGCCTTGCCCTTGGCCACGCCCGCAGCCACGGTTCCGACCCCGCTCTTGGCCACCAGTTTCACTGAAATATTGGCGACCGGGTTGGCCGAGCGCAAATCGTAGATGAGTTGGGCCAAGTCTTCAATCGAATAAATATCGTGGTGGGGCGGGGGAGAGATGAGGGTCACGCCGGGGGTGGAATTGCGCACTCGGGCAATTTCTTTGTCCACTTTCTTGCCGGGTAGTTGGCCCCCCTCGCCGGGCTTGGCCCCTTGGGCCATTTTAATTTGCAGTTCATCAGCGTTGGCCAAATAGTAGCTGTTGACACCAAAGCGACCTGACGCAACTTGTTTTATGCGGCTGCGTCGGTCATCGCCATTGGGCAGTAGGCTGTAGCGCACCGGGTCTTCGCCTCCCTCGCCGGAATTACTGCGTGCTCCAATTCGGTTCATAGCAATGGCGATGGCTTCGTGGGCTTCTTTGCTCAGGGAACCATAGGACATGGCTCCCGAAACAAAGCGGGACAGGATACTTTCGGCACCTTCCACTTGTTCTTTGGAGATGGGTTTCTGGTCGCTCCGGATGTGGAGTTGGCCGCGCAGGGTGCTGTGTTTTCCTGCCCGATTGACCTCTTCGCTGTACTTGCGGAAGGTCGCGTAGTCATTGTTGCGTACGGCCTGCTGTAAATACATGATGGATATCGGGGTAAGCAACAGGTTCTCGTCTTCTTTGCCATCGTTTTCGCTGCTGCTGTCTGCCCCATAAGTGGCACGGTCGGTGGTTGGTCTGTGTTGGAGAGCCGGTGCGGGAAATGAGGAGGGGATGTTGTGAAGTTTTAGGTTCCGGCGCAGACGCAGACTGCCGTTGAACCGGAGGTTGCTCTTGGCCAGGTTTCCCGGCATCCAGGCGGCAGCGTGCCGTCGCCTGATCTCTCGCTCAATCTCGGCAAAACCCTTGCCCTGAATCGGGTTGGGAGTGCCCGGAAAGCACCGTTCCACGATTTCTGAACCGAGTCCCAAAATCTCGTAGAGTCGGCTGTTCTGGTAACTCTGCATGGTGGAGACACCCATTTTGGACATTACCTTGAGCAGCCCCTTTTTGCCGGCTTCAATGTAGTGTCGGATGGCCACATTCAGGTCATTGTTTTGCAATAGTTTCCGTCGCCCCAATTCTCCGATAGCGCGGTAGGCCATGTAGGGTACGATGAAGTTGGCACCGTAAGCCGTCAGGGTGGCAAAGTGTTGTATACTGAATAGCTCGCCGCCTTCCACTCCCAAGGATACCCGGCCCCGGAGCCGGGACTGTACCAGAGACTGCTGCACCGCACCGAGGGCCAGCAAGGCCGGCACAGCCGTGTGTTCGGAACTGACTCCGCAGTCGGAAAGCAGGAGAATGACGCAGCCGTCTTGGACAGTGCTGTCAATGTGCTTTTCTGTCTCTCTCTCCACGGGTCCTGTTCCGGTAGAGCTCTGCGTTCTGTTTGGGGTGGCTATTTCTTTGGCGGCGGTTTCGGCCTCATCGCAAATGCGCTGTAAGGCCGTCTGCAAGCATTGACCCTCTTCTCGAGGATCTCCCTGATCTTGCCCCCGACTCGCCGGCCGTCGATCGGCTGTCGAGTCGGGGGGAGTTAGCAGCAGAGAAATACGCCGCAGGACAAAACCTTTCTCGTCTCTGACCAGTTCCTCCAGTTTCTCCAAGTCGGTTGGGCCGAAAATGGGATGCTCCAGTTCCAGCATTTGGCTGTGTTCTTTGCCCTCGCACAATAGGTTGCCCTGCGCACCTAAAAATCCGGATAGGGACATTACGGCCGTTTCGCGGTAGGGGTCGATGGGAGGGTTGGTGACCTGGGCGAATGTTTGACGGAAGTAGCTGCTCAGGGATTCTCCGGGATTTTCTTTATTGCTTCGTACCAAGCCGGCCAAGGCCAGCGGACTGGCCATTGAGCCTGTGGGTTCGATGCCGTCTTCGGCCATTGGTGCCAGGATGTCGCGCAGATCTTCGTAGCTATAGCCGAAGTTGCGCAGTTGCTTGGCCAATAGCTGTTGTGCGGCCTTGTCGGGCGCGATCAGTTGCTGTTGCAGGGCTTCAGCTTCAGGCAGTTGTCCCAGTTCCGGTTTTTTGGCCAGCCATTGCCCATAGGGCTGTGCGGCCGCCAGTTCGCGTTTCAATTCACGATCGAAGGAGAGTCTGCCGCGTTCGAGGTCCAGCGAAAGCAGCTTGCCGGGAGATAGCTTACCTTGCCGGGCAATATTTTCCGGTGCCAGATGCAGCACTCCGGCCTCTGAAGCCAGGATCAGACGGCCATCTTTGGTGACGGTGAAGCGGGCGGGTCGCAGGCCATTGCGGTCCAGAATGGCGGTAATTTCACGCCCGGTAGTGGCCACGATAGCCGCCGGGCCGTCCCAAGGTTCCATCAGCATAGATTGATAGTGGTAGTAGTCCTTGACATCTTGGGACAAGTCCGTGCCCGCACCGAAGGGCTCCGGTACCATCATGCTGAGGACATGGGCAAGGCTGCGGCCATTGTGTAGGAGAGCTTCCAATGCCCCGTCAAAGCCTGCTGAGTCCGAGCAGCCTTCGGGCATTGTCGGCGTGAGTTCGCGCACGTGGGGGCCGAATACCGGGCTGTCAAAGTCGGATTCGCGAATGGTAAAAGAACGAAGGTTGTGCTCGATAGTGTTGATTTCTCCGTTGTGAGCCAGATGGCGGAAGGGGTGGGCCAAATACCATTGGGGTAGGGTATTAGTACTGTACCGCTGGTGGACCAAGGCATAAGCCGAGCAGAGCTTGGGGTTTTGCAGGTCCGGATAGAAGGCTCCCAACTGTGGTGCGGTGAACATACCTTTATAGACAATTAAACTGGAGGAAAAGCTGCAAAAATAGAAATCCTCCGGTTCGAGACCATGTTCCCTTGCGGCCAGTTCAATCTTGCGGCGCAGGAAGTAGATTTTGGCATCACGTTCACGCCAATTACTCAGAGGGTCAAAACGCACGGCCAGTTGGCAGATGGCGGGCATGCTGCCGGAGGCCAGTTTCCCCACGGCATCCGCAACGACAGGTACCTCGCGCCAGCCGACAAATTCGATACCGGGCAGTGATGTCCTGTCTGGCTCGGCGACCGTGTGGTCTTTTCGGCTGCCCATCCGGGCAATTTCGTGTTCTGTCAATTGTTGCAGTTCCGCAAGTCGTCCGGGAGCCAGGAAGAGCATAGCTACGGCATAGCTTTCGTCGGAGTGGTCTGCCAGTTGGGGAAAGATGTCCGAGACAAAATCGTGATGCAGCTGCAAAGAAATACCGGCACCATCTCCGGTACTGCCATCCCCGCCAATAGCTCCTCGGTGTTCCATACGGTGTAGGATTTCCAAGCCCTGTTGGACAATTTCGTGTTTTGCGCTGCCATCGATCTGTGCCACTAAACCGACACCACAGGCATCGTGTTCGTAGCGGCGGCGGTAGAGACCGGATTCGGAGAAAGAGATTTTGTTTTTGTTGTGGTTCGGTGTATTCTTAACCTGTTTTGCGCCGGGTGGTATGTTCTGTACACTTTGGGCGTTTGGGTGCGAGGGGGAGTTCTTCACGTTGTCCTCCATAGTTTGGGGGGCTAACTATCAAAGGTATCGTTCAGAAAAACCGACGAGATGATAGATTTTCGTTCGTAATTTTAGGCAAATAAAATATTTATCCCACAACATAGCATACACTATAGACGGGCACACAATTTTTTAGTACCACAGTATAGCAAAGAGCCTTGCCTTGGGATATAGCCGGAAGTCCGCAGCTCTATTTTCGCAGAATTTGGGATTTAGAAGTAAAAATGAGTTGTTTCTGTGTGGCTCAGAGATTGACAGAGGCATGGCTGATATCGCCGATCCGGGTTCGCCGCAAAATCGGGCCGGTATTATTCCCCTTCTATAGAGACGAGGCTTGAGACCTTTAGTTGGGGTAGTTTGGTCAAAGAGTTTTGCTTTTCACTGCTATCTTTTGTCAGGATGCCTCTTAGCGTAACTGTCCGGCCTTGGTGCTTGCGAAGTTGCTCTTCCAGCTTGCCGGTGATCCGATATTCTGCCGTATCATTAGATATAGTGAGAAAGACAAAGGGCTCGTTGCCCCTTATAGCAATCTTACCTCGTACAGATACCTGTTTGGTTGTATGACCCGCTGTAGCGCAACTGCTCAACCATAAGGGCAGCAATGCGGCAGATGATAAGAGCAGGCAGATGAAAATATAGTGGCAAAAGACGGTTGAGCTTTTATTTTGCCACGAGGTCATATTCTATTCCTGAGGGCAGGTCCATGCTCAGAGTCATTGTTGTTGAAGGATTCCCCAAGTGAATATAGACATGACTGCCGGGCCCGGGAAGTTGTACTGTATTCAATGCATTGGGGTTCTTATACCCTGTGGGTTGGCCGCTTTGGTCATAATACTGCATATTTTGGTTAGACGAGCCAAGGGCATTATCAAACATCGGAATACCCGGGTATTTTCCCCCCAGCTTGTCCTCTAATATTTCCCAAGTATTGATTGTAGCCAAATCGTTTGTGGCCACATAGCCATTGAGGGTGCTCTTGGCCCACTCTCGAAGTATGTCGGACCAAGGGGTGCCTGTTATTTGGGTAATTGCCTGATAGTCCGTATAGGCGTTTTGTTCCAGTTGGCGGGCAAGTGCTATACTGCTGCCTCCAATTGGATAGCGGCGTAGCAGGAATGCTCCGAAATCGCTAACCGGATGATAATCTTTGTAGCTGGAGTTCCACTCGGTGAGTGATTCCCATGGCTCTGTGATATAGAAGCCGATTTGCTCGTGGAGGGAATCATTCCCCAGACCCACAACAGGTGAAACCAGGTCGACAGCTATCTGTGCCATCATTTCAGTCAACCACGTTTCTGTGTTTCTGCCGGATGTCAGCAACACTGTCTTTTGATAGTATTGGATTAAGTGTTGGAACTCATGAATCATGGTGCTGTAAGTCTTGTCGGGGAAGCGGCTGAGCCAAGGGGCATCAATGTTTAGCACCAGCTTTTGGTTGCTGGAAGAATCTGATGCCGCTGTCAGATTATCGCGGGGGTAGAAATAACCGACCGTGCGCCCTGATCCGCTGACATAGCCATCGCCGGAGATGTCATATACCAGAATATGAAGATCTTGGACTGTTTCCGGAATTAGATTCCCGTAAACATGCTTACCCCATGGGGTTCCAAAGATGCGAATCGAAGTATCGAGAATGTCATTGGTATCACCGGCCACGGAAAATTTTCCGGCAATGTTATCGATATCATTCCGTCCGACTATGTCATCTGTCGTTGCCGTATTGCTGTCTTGGTAGACCGCATTGTCATCGGCAACCCAGTAATGGACGGTGTAGTTTCCGTCTGTGTCTGTGACCTTTTCCTTTAAGGCAAAACTTTTATCAGCAAAGCCGGTTGTGCCTTGACTTAATATATTAAAATTTTGTGTGTTGCCTACGGCAAAAAAAGATGGTGAGAGAGGGGCGGCCATCTTGTTGGCTGATAGGCCATCCGCCGGAGCATCCGAGTCTTCGGAGATTCGTTCCAGAGCCGGCAAGGGAGCAGGGAGTCTGAAATGGAGAGGGGAAGACTCTGCGGATTTCGGATTGCGAAATGGATCGGCATCCGGTGTGGGGAGAACGGTCGCAAATGCTGTCCGCGCATCCTCCTGATAATTATTCAGAGTGATGTTAATTGCGCCGGAAGCAACAGTAGAGCTGACGTTGGTCAGAATCAAAAAGTTGGTTTTGCCCAGTGTGAGATTCTCCGTCACACCCTTGGATTCAACGGGTGGAGGGTTGGTATCCGGTGCCTTTTCTTTTTGTCCAATGTCGATACAGGCAAGCGGCAGCAGCAGGCCGAAGATGCCGGCCATAACGGGAAGAGAGACTTGGAGACTTTTACCTCCAAGCTGCAAAGGCCGTCTCTTTCGCAAATCCCGAATTTTCCGGCAGATGGTCAGATTTTGAGCCAAATTTTGGCGGCTGTAACGCAGATATCTCAGCATAGTCTTAATTTTGTACCGGTCCTTTCCTCTCTGCCCGCTATCTCGGCTGAGTCCGTACTTGCTTGTAACCGAGTCGGATCAGAAACAGGGGGGCCTTGCGTTGTAAAGCCCCATTCTATAAAGCCTCAGCCCATTCTGACAGAAGCGATCGGCGAGAATCGAACTCGCGTCTCTAGCTTGGAAGGCTAGGGTAATACCATTATACGACGATCGCAATCGTGGACCGCAGTATATTGTCGGACAATAGTACTGTCAATTTTTTCTGTGCTCGGAATTCCGCAAAAAGGACAATGTTTTGTTCTTTTTCTTCCTCAGTATCGGATTTCCCCACGGCGTGGAAAAGTCGTGATCTAATGTTGCGGAAGCAGCGAGCTTATCCTTTAATGGTATCATGAGTCTCCGGCACTACCCGAAAGAAGTAATAGACCAACTGTTGGACCGCGTTGACATGGTCAGCTTAGCCCAAAAATACGTTGAGCGCTTGGAAAATCGGGGCGGTCGTTGGTGGGGGTGCTGTCCCTTTCACATGGAAAAAACCGCTTCTTTTACCATAAATCCGGAGCGGAAGAGCTACTACTGCTTTGGCTGCCAGGAAAAGGGCAATGCCATCAGTCTGGTAATGCGTCAGGAATCTCTCAATTTTCCCGAAGCATTGCAGAAGCTCGCTCAGCGGACCGGTTTTGAACTGCCGCAAAAAAATGAGAGCGGCCCGCAGGCCGCAGTCCGCAAGGCGGAACACAAAAAGCGTGAAGCCTTGTTTAGCCTGTATATGCAAGTACACAAAGGCTTTCGCCAGAATCTTCGCAGTCCGCGTGGCCGGATTGCCCGCGACTATCTGGAACAACGCGGTTTCAATGCGGAGACCACAGAACATTTTGAACTTGGTTATGCCGTAGACGAAGGCAAAGCCGTCTACCATTGGCTGCGCCACCAAAATTACAGTGAGGAAATTTTGCGGGAAAGCGGTCTGTTCTCCCGGCGCAGCGAGGAATTTTGTCTGTTCCGACAGCGTTTGATTTTCCCGGTATTTGATGCGGAGGGCCGAGTTATTGCTTTCAGCGGCAGGCAGTTGGTCTCAAATGCCGGACTGGCCAATCCCAAATATATTAATTCCCGTGAATCCCTGGCCTATCGTAAGGGAGAGAGCCTGTTCGGCCTCTACCAGTCGCTTAAAAGTCTGCGCAGGGAGCGCTGTCTGGTTTTATGTGAAGGCAATCTCGATGTGCTGGCCTGGCACCAAGCCGGCATCGGCCATGCTGCGGCTCCTCTGGGCACAGCCTTTACCCCGGAGCAGGCCAAATTGCTCAAGCGTTATTGCGACAAAGTCATTTTGGCTTTTGACGGTGATGAAGCCGGGCAAAAAGCTATTTATAAGGCGGCTTTTCTGTTGGAAGAAGAAGGTCTCGGCAGCCGAGTGATCCCCTTGGCCGCAGGTCGTGACCCGGCAGATATCTTACAGCATGAGGGAGTTGCTGACCTGAAAAGTCTGATGCAGTCCCCTCTGGATTTCTTTAATTTTTTGGCTCGGGATTTGGATGAGCGTTTTGCCTTGGATGAATTGAACGGGGTCAGCTCGGCATTGCGTTTTCTCGCTCCGTTCATGATTCGAATGAAGGGGGGGCTGCGGCGCGAACTATATATCGCCCAGTTTGCCAAGCTGTTTGGTTTGAAACAGGAGGTTCTGGCCGCCGAACCAAGCTGGCACTACATGCCTCGGTATTACGGTGGTTCTGCCCCGACGGTCCCTGATACCGGTGGACAGAACAAGGCGAAGGAGATGGGAGATACCCGGGAGATTATGGACTCGGGCAAGGCGGGAGATTCTTCCCGGACAGCCTCGGGAAAACCCGGTGCCGGCGGGAAAATCTACAGCAGCGCAAAAGCTTATGGCGAAAGGGTTGCCAAATCCTCCACAAACAGAGATTTGAGCAGCGATTTTTGCGCCGAACTGGCCGAACGCGAATTTTGGGCCAGTATGCTGCTGCAAGCTGACCTCTATCCCGAATGGCAAGAGTCTTTGTCGCAATATCATTGGGAGAGTCGCGAAGCTGCGTTATTCAAAGCCTTGCTTGACCAAGCCTGCCGGGAGCAGGATTTCAATTTTGAAACCCTCTGCGATCGGGTGAGCCGACGTTGGCCGGAACTGGGCCAATGGTTACTGCAAAAAAGACTGGAGCCGTTGCAGGAAAGCAGTGCCAAAGATGCAGAAGACTATGATATGGCCTCGTATCGCTGGGTGATTTTGCAGCAGAAGTACTGCGGATTGCAGGATTCCCGGCTGAGGCAACGCCGCGATAAGGCATTACAACAAATACAGGTATTGGAAAAGCAAGGCTCCGGGCCGGAATTGCAATTGGAACTACTGCGTGAAATTCAGGGACTGGACGGCGAGCTGATTCAACTGCGGGAAACAATGCAGCAGCTTCAAAAGAAAATTCAGCGTTCAAGCAAAAGCTATAATTCTCCGATCTTGGAAAATTCGCAGTGAATCCGCTTGGGCCCAAATTTTCTTTCCACTACATTTGGTGATGAAATTTTGCGATTTTTGTGTGATAGTGGGCCCGATTTGCCGAAAAATGTATACCTGAAGTGAAGCCTGTTCGCTGCAGGCGAACGTTTTCTGCCGGCTGTCGTCTGGGCGGGTATGAGTGTGTAAGTATTGTTTTGTATTGAATTTATGCCGCAATTAAAGACTGGGCTCACCGGTTTCAGTAATCGATTTTCCGGTTCCCGGGAGGAAATTCCATGGGGTCCCAATTGTGTTCCGTTTAAAGTGTGCAAAAGTATCAGGTGGTAATAGCCCGTCAGGTAAATGTTCTAATTCGGCGGGCGCAGATCGTTTGTGCCTTTTCTGATACGTCTTTCCCAATGTGCCTTCCCGGTATTTTTGGAGTAGGGAATGGTGCCCGGAGTGTGATGACCGGCAATTTTCTCCGGGCGTGAAACCGTCTTGGGAAGTTTTTTGTGAGTAGTAGCAGGTTTGGATTTTAAGGTTTTTAGACTGATAAGGTGCGAAAATGACAGAAGAAGAACTCTCAAACATTCCGAAGTTGGCTGCATTGATAGAGAAGGGCCGTGATTCGGGCCGTCTGACCTACGAGGAACTTGAGGCGGTCTTGCCCGAGGATTTTGACAGTGACCAAATGGAAGATCTCTTGATTTACATGGAAGATAAAGAGATCAATGTGGAAGTTGACGGAGATGAGGAGCTGCCGGATCCGGAGGAGTTTGATGTTGAAACCGATCTGGAAGAAGACCTGGAAGAGGATCTGGAAGAGGATTTAGATGACGATCTGGACGATGATGCAGATTTGTCGTTTCCTTCCCACGTACCTTCGGTAGAAGGTGATGAAGAGGGCTCTGTCAAGTTTACTGATCGCTTGAGTCACGACGTCAAGGCCGAGAAATTTGATGATTACGAGGAAGAGGATGAAAATTCCGATGATGATGATGAAGAGGATGAGGGCGCAGCCACAGAAGATGGCAGTGAAGAAAAAAGCAAGCCACCCGGTGCCGATCAACGCCTGATTGCCAACCGCAACGAGGGCAATGTAGATGACCCGATTCGCCTGTATCTGCGCGAGATTGGCAAAGTCCAGTTATTGCGTGCCGAACAGGAAGTCGAACTCTCCAAACGGATGGAAGAGGGAGAGAATATTATCAAGAATGTCCTCAAGCGTTCGGGAATGATTATTCCGGAATTCTACAGTTTGGCGCAGAAGGCCTTTGCCAAGAAAAACCAGATAGAAGAGGACAATACCGAGGCGGGCAAGGAAGGGGATGGTTCGGAATTTTTCACGGAGAAGAGGCGACTGAACCAGTACTACAAGGAACCGCTGCGTGCCATTGCCGGCCAACTGAAAAACTATATGGAACTGAAAATGTCGATCATCCGTGAAGGAGGCGATATTTTCACCGATGAGAAACTGAAAGCCAAGCGGGTCCAGTTACTCAAGCCGATCATGCAGATGGATATTCATCAGGAAGAAATTATCTACTTTGCCGAAAAGTTTGTCAGCTCAGCCCAACGTATTGAGAGGTACCGCATCGAGCGGCGCAAAATAGAGCAGGTTCTGCAAATTGACAGCCACGATGAACTGCGCAGTCTCGGTCGGTACCTGGCCAATGAGAGTCGTTGCCGGGTTCTGGAAAGAAAGCTGGAGTTGGATGCCAACCGGATCAAAGACTTGATTCGCCAAGTGCAGATTACGGACCAGAATCTGCGCGACATTGAAATCGAGTTGGAAAGTAAGACTTCCGAAATTCTGGAGATGGCTGAAGAAGTCGAATATGGCTCGCGCATGATGAGGGGTGCCAAAGATCATCTGATCCGTGCCAATTTGCGTTTGGTTGTCAGTATCGCCAAAAAATACACCAACCGGGGGTTGCACTTTTTTGATCTGGTCCAAGAAGGCAATATTGGTCTGATCAAAGCGGTGGAAAAGTTTGAGTATTCCAAAGGTTTTAAATTTTCGACCTATGCCACTTGGTGGATTCGGCAAGCCATCACCCGTTCCATCTCCGACCAGGCTCGCACCATTCGCGTGCCGGTACACATGATAGAACAGATCAACAAAGTGGTGCGCGAATCCCGTCAGTTGTTGCAGCTAAAGGGCCGCGAGCCAACAGACGAAGAGATTGCCGAGCACTTGGGCTGGCAGGTCAAGCGGGTCAAGGGTGTCAAAAGTGTGGCGCGTGAGCCGATTTCATTGGAGACGCCGATCGGTGATGATGAAGACTCCAATCTGGGGGATTTTATCGAAGATAAATCCGTGATTAACCCTTCGTCCGAAACGGCCTATCAGGTGCTCAAGGAACAACTCGACGACACGTTGAAGACTCTGCCAGAGCGCGAGCGCGAAGTCATCAAGATGCGCTTCGGTCTGAAAGACGGCTATGCCCTGACGCTCGAAGAAGTGGGCTTGATATTCAATGTTACGCGCGAACGGATACGTCAGATCGAGGCTAAAAGCCTGAAGCGTTTGCGTGCCAAGAGACGTTCACGCAGGCTCTTTGACTATTTGGAAGAATAATGTATTCTTGACACTCGTGCCAAACCTGACAGACTTTAATGCATAAAATTCTCTGTAGACAATTTGGCGTGAAAGTGTTATAGCCGAAGGTTTGCAGGGGGCTGCTGTCTCATCCGGAGTCGCGTCGGATTTGGCAGGTACCTGATTTTACACAGCACTCACCAGGAGAACATTGCCAGATGAAGGAAGTATTCACAAAATTACAGGACTTGCAGAATGTTTTGTCCAATAAGTATCAGTTGGAAAGCGAGTTGTTGGAAATACCCCGCAGCCTGAAGATGAAGGAAGAGTCCCTCAGTCGTCAGAAGAAGAAATTCATTGACCTGAACGGAGACTACGAGTTGAACCAACACGGGATCGCTCAGCTACGGAATGATTTTGGTCACATAGAGCAACTGCGTCTGGAAGCGGAGCAGCGGATGGATCAAATTAAGACACAGCGTGAGTATGAGGCCCTCGACAAAGAAATCAGTGAGTATTCCAGCCGGGAATTGGATATGCGCCGCAAGATTCAGAACCAGGAAAGCAAGGGACAAGAGTTGAGTGAGCAGTTGAAATCCGAAGAAGATGCGTTCAGTATGTTGGAAGCAGAGATTGTCGATGAAAGGCTGCGTATCGAAAGTTTGCTGGAGAAAAAGCGCAACGAGATTTCGGACTTGGAGAATGAGGAAGTGAATATTGCTCCCGATATGGATAAGGAAATGCTTTACAAGTTTGATCGCATTTTGCGGAGCAAAGGCGGCAAGGGCATCGTTCCTATCTCACAGGGGATTTGCAGTGGCTGTTTTATGATATTGCCACGCCAGTTTATGAACGATGTGCGTTCCAGCGACGATGTGCATTTTTGCCCGTATTGCAGCCGGATCCTCTTTTATGATGAGGCCGCTGCTTCCGGAGAGAGAGTGGGCACCGGGGTGTTGGACTACGACAGCAGTTATCGGGATGATGTCGAAGGCTTAACGGACTTGGTTGACGACAGCGACTTTGAAGATTTTGAGTAGGTGTCGCGGAGAGTTTGAACTAAAGATTTTGGGGCAGTCCGACCTGTCGCTGCTTTGATGCAGAGGAAAGTCCGGGCTTCGCAGAGAAAGATGCTGGGTAGCTCCCAGACAATCGGTTCGGCGTGTGCCGGTAGCTGATTGCTAGAAAGTGCCACAGAAAATATACCGCCAGGCTGCACAGAGGGCATTGCTGTTTGTGTGGTCGGGTAAGGGTGAAATGGTGCGGTAAGAGCGCACCGCTCGTTTGGTGACAAGCGGGGCAAGGTAAACCTCATCTGAAGCAAGATCAAGCAATAATGGGGCTTCTCGCCTGCACACATTATGGGTAGATCGCCGGACCTTGTCGGAGACGGCAAGGCCAGATAAATGACAGGATAGAACAGAACCCGGCTTATGGGGCTGCCCCTTTTTTATTCTGTTGCTTTTGTCTTGTGTATGCTCCGATTCCGCAAAATCAGGGAACTGAAGTGAATAATACACGCAAAACATTCTTGATCCTGTTTCTCGGTTTGTCATTTGTCGGCTTTATTACCTTGTTGTGGGGCTATTACTACATGTTTCAGGAAGTCAGCCAAGCCGAAGGTGTGAAGATCGAAGAGTTATGGAACAAAGGTGAACTCAATGAAATTATTGAGCTCACTGCGGAAAAATTGCAAAAAGATTCCTTAAATTTCCAACTATTACGCTATAGTGGTTATGCTTATTTTTATCTGGCATTGAGTCAGATTGACGAACAGGAAAGACAACTCAACTTAAGTTTGGCTATTCGCTATCTGCGAAAAGCTTTGGTGGCAGGCTATCCCAACAAAAGCGTGTCGGCAGAGATCTATTATATTCTGGGCAAAAGTTACTTTCACAGGGGCTTGCCAAGTATGTCTCTGTCTTTATATCACTTACAAAAATCTGTGGAAATGAGTTACCGGGCCAGGGACAGTTTTGAATTCTTAGCCGACGCATACCGCCAATTGGGTCAGGAAAGGCAAAGTTTAGATTATTTTGAAAGTCTGTATCGGGGAGGCAAAACCTCTGATCGGTTCCTGCTGGCTTATGGCGAAAGCCTGATTGGAGCGGGCGAAAATGTCCGGGCGGAAGCCGTATTGAAGAATGCACAAAAAAATACACAGAATCAGTTACTTGTTGCGGAGATTCTCTTGCAACTGGGGCAGGTTTACTACAATATGGGCAACTGGTCGGGTGCGAAACTCTCCCTTGAGGAAGCTTTGGAGAAGAAAGAATCGGCGGATGCGCATTTTTTGTTGGGAGAGGTCTATCGTGCCTTGGACCAGCCCGTGCAGGCGCGCAAAAAATGGCGTCTGACTTTAGAGCTGGATGATCAATACGAAGCGGCGCTACGGCGTTTACAGGAATAGGAATAGGAGTCGAACGTGGGGCTGTTTAGTAATTTATCCATCGATATCGGGATTGACCTGGGTACATGTAATACCTTGATTTATGTGCGCGGGCGGGGCATAGTTTGCGCTGAGCCTTCGGTGGTAGCGGTAGAGCGTGGTACCAACCAAGTCGTTGCCGTGGGCGAAGAGGCGAAACGTATTCTGGGGCGGACACCCAGCAAAATCCAAGCCATTCGGCCTTTACGGGATGGGGTCATCGCCAAGCTGGATCTGACAGAAGTCATGATCAAATATTTTCTGGATCGCACGATTTCTTCGCGCCGTTTGGTGCAGCCTCGGGTGGTAATAGGTGTTCCTTATTGCATTACGGAAGTGGAGCGCAAAGCGGTGGAAGACAGTGCCACTCGTGCCGGTGTCAGCAAGGTTGAGTGCGTCTATGAGTCACTCTGCGCCGCGATTGGTGCCGATATTCCGATCAACGAGCCGGCCGGGCACATGGTCTGCGACATTGGTGGCGGCACCACGGAAGTTTCGGTGGTTTCTCTGGGGGACTTGGTGGTCAGCAATGCGATTCGCATTGGCGGCGATGAGTTTGACGAGGCTATTGTCAAGCACATCCGCAGCGTCCACAACCTGACAATTGGGGAACAAACGGCAGAAGCGTTGAAAATTAAGATTGGCAATGCCTTTCCGGAAAGCACAATCGAAAAGATGGAAATTAAGGGTACTGATGCCATTACCGGCCTGCCGCGTCGTTTGGAAGTCGATTCAGTCGAAATCCGAGAGGCCATCAAAGACCCGGTGAATATCATTGTTGAATGGATTAAGCGTACCTTTTCGGACACACCACCTGAGTTGGGAGCTGACATCATTGACCGGGGTATTGTCCTCACCGGTGGCGGTGCCATGCTCAAAGGTCTCTCTCGCCTGATTGCGAAAGAGACCGGGGTGCCTGTACTTTTGGCGAATGAACCGCTGCTCTGTGTGGCTATCGGTGCGGGCCGCTATCACGAGAGCAACCAGAAGAAAGGTTATTGATACAAGGTCGAACATAAAGTTTCTTTCGGGGCAAGATATGTGGCCAAGCCGGATTATCTTTTGCTGTGTAATAGGGCGGGACCAAGACCGTGGCCGTCTTACCGGAAGGCAACGTCCGATCTTGCAAGAAAGATTGGGGATTGATGAAATTTGGCTTTGAGGAGATGTTCCTGAGCCATTTTTGCCTGAGTTTCGATTCCTTCCGTGTCGCAAGGTGAAGTCGAGACTGGGTGATGCATACTTCTTATAGCCCAAGAGTTGCCTCATTCGGGTGGATAGTTTGTTTGGGAAATGTGAGCTGCCCGAATATGATCGTGTTGAGGATGCGTTAGTGAGGAAGTCACAATCAGGGACAGTTGTCGGGCAAACCAAACGTAAAACGGTCATCCCTTTTGTTTGCTATATCTTTGTTTCCGCCCTGCTATTGCCACCGGCGGCTATGAAGTCTTACGGTCGGTCTTTGGAGTATTACGGCGGATTGTCGATGAGTAGTATTCTCCAATTCTTTCAGGAAGGCAATCAACGAGTTTTAGCCATCTTTCAAACGGCATTTTTTTTAAATTCCTGGGAGAATTTGTACCGCACGGCGGAAGTTGAGCGCCGCGAGTTGGAATTTCGAGTTGCGGATTTGGAGCGCAGGGCACAGGAAACAAAACAATTGCGCCGGATTTTGGCCCTGAGCAACAGCATTGAGTGGCGTCACGTTAATGCGGAAATTATTGTTCGTTCCGGCAGTACCTTGCAGGACTCTATTGCCATTGATGTGGGACAAACCAGTGGCATTTATCGGGATGACCCGGTGATAGGCTTTGCCGATGGTAAGTACGGCCTAATCGGCAAAGTGCAAACGGTGGGAGAAGAACAATCTACCGTGGTGAGTTTGGTTAACCGTTACTACCAGCTTGGTGTGACGGCAATGCTGGAAGACTCTCGTTTTCAAGGTATTTTGAGCAGTAACGGCAGACTCTTTCGCTTGGATTTTATCAATCGACAGGCTTTAAACAGCATTCGCAGCGGCGGTTTAGTAGTCAGTGCCGGTTCCGGAGAATCACTCTATCCCAGAGGGATTCCCATTGGTTACATCCAACAGATAGAAGAACTTGAGTATAATGCCTCCCTGTCCCTGATAGTCAAACCGGTGGTGGATCTTAGTCAGGTAGAATACGTGGCTGTACTGATTGATAAGAATTATCAGACGGCAGAAAGTCCGACAGCCTTGGAGTTGGGCCAGGAGCAAGAGCAAGAACAAGAGCAAGGACAAAAACAGAGCGATGGAAGTGATGGGCAGGAATCCGTCCGGGCCGGGTTATCTTCACCCGGAAATGCTGCTACCGTACAACCCGCGAATATTGCCGCAAGGCTGTCCGGCGTAGAAGCCGGGACTACAGACGGAAGTACTCCCGGAGAGCAGGTGAGCCGCGCAGCTCCTCCTGTGGCGAGAACCGGAGTGGTATCGGTGGTAAGCCCTGTGGTTTCAAATCTCCGAAGCCCCGGTGCTTCAAGTCTGAACAGTCCGGATCCGGACAATCCCGGTACTTTAAACGATCCAAACAATTCAAGTGCAAGCATCTTTGGTACCGACCCTCCCCTCGGTGGGGGTCGGGATCAGGCATCCGTGCGAAGCACGGAGACAGGAGTTAATTGAGATGCATCGTTTGTGGTATTTTCTCATTCTTTTTGTCAGTGTTATTCTACAGCAGCTTTTTCTGGTACCTTTGGGTAAGTTTTTGTGGGGGGAGCCTTTGTTGCCCATCATCGTCTTGGTTATCCTGGCCACGGCCATGGGTTCCGTCATGGCAGAAGGTTTTGGTTTTTTTGTGGGGTTCATCTGGGGCTTTGTCAAAATAGATACCGGTTTGCCGCAAGGTATTTACCCTCTGCTGCTGACAATCATTGCTTTTACACTGGGGCGTTTACTCTACGACCGTTTCAGGGCTCCCGGTACATTGTTGCTGGTCATCTGTACGGCCATTGTCGTGCCTCTGTGGGGCTTGGGTAACATTGCCCTGAAGGTCGTATTTGTCAGCGCGTATCTGCCCAGTCTGTTGGAATTTATACATGTCTTCCTGAGTGCCGTTTATTCCGCTCTGCTCTGCTTTCTGGTGACTCCATTGCTGCGCAGACTTTTAAGCCGATGGGAATGGAATGGCTCAGTCTAAAATTGATATTACCGAGCTTCGATACTGGATCTATATAGTTATTCTGGCTCTGTTCTTTTTGATCTGGTTTGTGAAGCTGTTCAGCCTGCAAATTTTGCAGGGTGCGACCTATGCTTCTGAAGCGGTGCAAATTACCGAGCGCAAGGAACGTCTGAGTGCCAAGCGCGGCCTGATATATTATAATGATGACCGGACACCCATTGTCAACAACATTGATATTTTTACTGTTTACCTGACTCCGGCCCACGTACCTGAGGGGCAGTTGGCGAAGATCCTGGATTTGTTGAGTCCAATACTGGACATGAGTCAAGGTAAGCTGGAGGGCAAAATTGCTGCCCGTAAGAATCTGTTACAGCCAATCGAGCTGAAAGATGATGTTCATATTGATGTAATCAAACAAATTGCCGAACGCCGGGAACGCTTGCCGGGAATTAGTTATACCAGCCATCCGGAACGGAACCTGATCGATGAAGGCTCCATCATTCACATCGTTGGCTATGTCGGTAAGATTTCTGACTATGAATTGGAAGTGCTGTACAATGACCAATATCAGAAGGATACCAGCATTGGTAAGACCGGCATCGAACAGTACTACGACACGATTCTGCGCGGCTATGACGGCAGCCGTATCCAGATTGTCGATGCCAAGGGCAATATGCTGGACGAGCGCATCGATCCGCCAAAGACAGGCTTATCCCTGACGTTGTCCGTAGACCGCAAGATTCAAAAACTGGCGGAAGATGCTTTGGGTGACCGTGTCGGTAGCGCGATCGTACTTCGCCCGGCCACCGGAGAAATTCTGGCCATGGTTTCAACGCCTTGGTACAAGTTGTCGGATTTTGACAGCAGCAAGCGTTTTCAGGAAGTAATCAACGACCCGCGCACGCCCCTGATCAACCGCACTATACAGTCGCAGTACCCGCCCGCCTCGACTTTCAAGCTGGTCACAGCAACAGCAATGCTGGGTGAACGCAGTTTTTCCCCGACCGAGTATATTTTTGACCCCGGCTATTGGCGATTGGGTAACAGGTTGTTCCGCTGCTGGTTGCGCGGCGGACACGGCAACGAAAATCTGGTCGATGCAATTGCGGACTCATGTAATGTCTATTTTGGTGTTGTCGGCGTGCGTTATGTGGGCGAAGAGAATATTACTAAATATGCCCGGAAGTATGGCTTTGGCCAATTGACTGAAGTCGATTTACCGGGAGAAGTGAATGGCTTTGTGCCAAGTCAGGAATGGAAGTATCGTACTTACAATCAAATATGGACTCAGGGCGACACTCTGAATATTTCTATCGGTCAGGGTTTTATGTTGGTAACACCGCTCCAAGTTGCTGTATATACTTCTGCTATTGTTAATAAAGGGCTGGCTTACAAGCCTTCATTGTTGAAAAAAATCCATAACGAATATAGCCGGGAAGACGGAGACAGCAGTATCTCCGAGCCGGAGATCCTCTATGATATGCAGCTGGATGCCGGTATTTTCGAGCAGATCATGTACGGTATGCGCCAAACGGTTGTACACGGAACCGCACGCGGTTCCGTGTACAATGGCGTTGTCGATGTCGCTGCCAAAACCGGGACGGCTGAAATCGGTCTAAGCACGAACTGGCATTCCTGGTTTACCTCTTTTGGTCCCTACGAGACGGATGATCCGTTGAAACGGGTCGTGGTCGTCACCCAAGTGGAGGCCGACCCTACAGCACCCAAGGAAAATTATAATTGGTGGGCACCCCGAGCTGCCGACATTATTTTTCGCGGGATCTTCGCCGATGAGAATTACGAAGAAGTCTGGCTCAACTACAAAAAACGGAAAGTCTGGTACCACCCCCTGATGAAGGTGCCGGAAAACTATCGAGAGGAGCAGGAAGTGGTCGCTGAGACGACAAAGCCTGAATCACTTTGAATATTCGGAAATCCGGAAACAGAGAGGAAGCGTTGGACGGGGAAGTATCGGACGGAGAAGCATCGGACAGCGGTCAAAGTTTCCTGGCAAAGTTTTCCGGCCATGTTTGCGGAAGTGTGAGAAAGAGAACGGATGGTTGCCATGCTGCGTAACTTACAGGAACATCCGATAGATATTATTTTGGTTGTGTCTACGGCCCTTCTGTTGCTGATAGGGGAGGTCTACATATTTTCCAGCAGTATCGCCGCAGATGGCAATATAGAGAACTACCAGTTTCTGCGTCAGTTGATTTGGATCATTGGCGGTCTGGGTATGATGATTTTGTTCGCCCGTATCAAGCTGGATTTCTTGTTGGCCTACAGTTCCCAACTCTATTATACGGTGATGCTGGTTCTCTTGCTCACCGGTTTATTGGCTTCGAGCCGCAACGGAACACGGGCTTGGATGGGATTCTTTGGTTTGGGTATCCAACCCTCGGAATTTGCCAAGTTTTCTTACATCATTTTCGTGAGCAGATACCTTGGCTCGCGCAACGAAGAAGAGCGTCCCGGCATTGTCACTCTTTTGGTCAGTCTGGGCATCACTATTCTGCCAATGGGTCTGGTGGTCTTCCAGGGCGATATCGGGACGGCTTCGGTGTTTGCCCCGATCTGGTTTATCAGCCTCTATGTTATGGGCGGCAACTTCTTTTTGCTCAATCATTTGTTTTTGTTTGGAGGGCTGTTGACAGCCCTGTTGTTTTTGCAGATTTGGGAGCCCCACGCCGAAATTGGCAGTTTGATTTGGAATTTGGCCCATGTCTTTACTGTACCTCAGACCTTTATGACCTATATGATCGGGCTGGGTCTGTTGTTGCTACCGGCTCTGGGTGGCTTAATCTATTTTAAATCCTCGATATACCGGGTGGCACTGAGTGTCATTGTGTTGCTGTTTTCCGCCTCCATAATTACTTGGTTTTTAAACTCGTGGATGCGGCCTTATATGAAGGACCGTATCGTCAGTTTCCTGAATCCGGATTTGGATAAGCTGGATTCGGGCTGGAACCTGACTCAGTCCCTGCGAGCCATCGGTTCCGGAGGGATGTGGGGCAAGGGCTATTTGAAGGGCCTGATTGCACATTACGGCTATTTGCCGGAGCAAAGCCAGAGCACGGACTTCCTGTTTGCTGTCATCGGAGAGGAAGGTGGTCTGGTGATTGCGACACTGGTATTTGTCTGCTATTTTGTTCTGATTCTGCGCATGATTCTAATCGCCAGAATTTGTGAAGATTTGGTGCTTCGTTCCATAGTCATCGCTATTTCGGCCATGTTCTTCTTCCACTTCCTCCAAAATGTGGGGATGACCATTCACTTGGTACCAATCACGGGAATCCCTTTACTGTTGGTCTCTTACGGTGGTTCTTCTCTGGTTACGGCGATGGCCTTGCTGGGTTTGGTGTTAAATATCCACGCTCAGCGCAAGATATAAGATATCTTTAGATCGCAGAGGGGCTCTCCTCTGCTTTATTTGAGCCCTCGGTCATATGGCAGAATTTTCCGAAAGAAGTATAAGAATGGAATTAATTTACATAGAATTAGACAGACAGGTGGTAGCTGAGCGTTTTGGTAAGTCCGGAGAGACGGGCGAAGAACCGGATTTGGTTTCCGGAAAACTGCCGTTCGACCCGGAGATACCCCTGCCCTATATTTTGCGCCAAGACTCCAATCGGAGTTTGGAACAGCATGGTACGGAAGATAGCGAGACCGCATCGTCGCTGGACTGGAACAGTGTTGTCGACGGTATTTTGTATGTTGTCTTGTACGAGCCTAAACACGAGTATGGCAATTATTACAGAGATTTTCTACTGACATTGGAGCCGGAACTGCCCCATATTTTACAGGATCGTTTGCGCGACCAGTATGAGGAAAAACTTTGGCTGCATGCGCGGGACACGGTCAGAATATTGCTGTTTTTGTTGCCGGGTGAAACTTGGCCGTTGCTGGAACTGTGTTATCTGTACGAGCAGGAGGCAGAAAATGCTTTGTCGGAGCACCGTTTCGCAGCCTGCAACGAGGCTTGGAATTTGGCAGCTTTAGGTTACCGTCAGTTGTCCGAACGGGATGATGCGGATGCGAAATGCTATTTTCAAGTGGGTTATTACTACTTGCAATGCTGGAACTATCCGGCCGCATATCAGGCATTCGTCTCAGCTCAACAGTTGATGTTGTCGCCGGAGCATCCACTGTGGGGCAGGTGCCATGATCAATTGCAAAAGATAAAGCTGTTTGAGCCGCCGGAGAGAAGCAGAAAGCCACGGCGGAAATCTTTGGGAGAACCTGAGGAAAAGTTTGGGGAAAAGTTGACGGAAAAGCCTCCGGAAAAACCCCTGAGTCTCCGCTGGAGCCGGATTTTGGGTAGTTTACAGCGTGCTCTGGGTGCCGAAAGAGGCACCCGGAGAAATGGCTTGGAACCGAAGGATGGTACAGATGAGACAGGTCAGGAAGATCAATGGGATTCTTTTGAGGATTCGGAGGACCTAACCGGTAAAAGTCTGTGGCTTCGGTCCATAAATGAACTGGATGAAATGCTGCGCGAGCAACCATACAGTGGCTGCCTGTGGTATATACGGGGTCTTTGCCTTCTCTATGGCTCCGATGGAGTGGTCCTGCGCGGTTTGCCCATATCAACGGTGCCCACGGTGGGGGAGTCCGGAGACAACGACCGGGCTTCCGGGCCTGCCTGTCGGGCCTTTCTCAAAGCCAAAGAGTTGGGCTGGACTGCGACACCGGAATGGCTGTTGCCATACTACTTGGGGTTGAGTCTCTATCTGGAGGGCTTGTACCGGGAGGCCGAACGCAGTTTTATGGAAGTCTTACAGCACGATACGCAGCACAGTGCTACACTGTACTGGCTCGAAAAACTCTATTCGGACATCCAGGATAGGCGTAGTACCCAGTATCAGGCACTATTACAGACTTTGGACCCGGAGTTTCCCGATCTGATTCAGACCTTTATCTGAGATGGGAGATTCTGATTGAAACAAAAGTCTCCCGTAAAAGAAACAAAAGAAGTAAGAGGAAGAACAGATGAATGATAAACCGGTGCAGCCTGTGTCCTCTGAATCCCCTGCGTCCGCCAAATTTCCCACGCCTCCTGCGTCCTCCGCAGGTTTTCATTCCGGTTTTGTGGCCTTGGTGGGGCGACCTTCTGCGGGCAAATCAACCCTGTTGAACGCCTTGTGCGGGGAGAAGGTTGCGATTATTTCGCCCAAGCCGCAAACTACAAGGAATGTGATCCGGGGTATCGTCAATCGGCCCTCTGCCCAGTTCGTTTTTCTTGATACGCCGGGTTTTACCGAGAATGAAGATTTTCTGTCCACACAATTGCGCGAAGAACTGCGCAGTGCGGTGCGCAAAGCCGAAGCGATTCTGTACCTGTTGGATTTGAGCCGCCCCGTGCCCGCATCCACAGAATCCGTCCGGGTGGGGGAATACGGAAGTGACGGACAAGGACAGGGCTCTGTTTCTGAAGAAGAAGGTCTGTTGTCCCTGTTACGAGATGTCCTGGACCGGCAGGCACGACCACTCTGTCTGGCTCTGAACAAGACGGACCTGCTGCCGGATGCGGCGCAGCGGCAGCAGCGCATCGCCGAATATCTGAAACTGGTGAAACAGTACTTCCCCGATCTGCCAATGTCCTGTTGTTTTGAACTTTCGGCGAAGAAAGAGGATGGCTTGGAAGAGGTGCTACAGCACCTCTGTTTGCAAGTGCCGGAAGGAGAACCGCTCTACGATACCGATGTCTACACCGATCAAGAGCCACAGTTTCGCATCCGGGAATTGATCCGCGAACAGGCCCTATCGTTTTGTGGCCGGGAACTGCCCTATGCCTTGTACGTCGAGGTAGTCGATCTGGAATACCGCCCCTTTGCCGAATTCGATAATGCCACCGGGCGGGAAGCCTTTGATCGAAAAGCCTGTGATCCCAAAGCCCATGATTCGGAAAGCCAAAGTCATGGCCAAGATCAAGGTCAAGATCAGGGTCTCTGGGTGCGGGCCTTTTTACAGGTAGAACGGGAATCACAAAAAGGCATTCTGATTGGCAAAGGGGGAAACCGCATTCGCGAAATCCGCAAGCGCAGTACGAAGGCTGTGCGGATGAAGTTTGGTTGTCCGGTACAGCTGGATTTACAGGTAAAAGTCGATTATAAATGGCGGCGCAAGCACCGCTAAGCAAGCATTTCCGAGAATGTGGAACAACTTCCCGGAAGTCACATTCTCAAAATCATCAGGGTAGATTGAGCCAGAATATGGGATTAACCGAATTCGATTCAGGAAACTTTCACCATTTTTTCGCTTTGCCTCCGGGTCTGACTGGTGCGACACCGTCCGCAATTCTGCGGCAAAATTACCCCTGTTTTTTGTTTGTACTTGACAAGAGGGGCCGCTTAGGTTGTTTGGACACATTGGATATATTGGGTAATTTGAGTCGCTCGGATAACTCGGGGAATCTGCGGCAAGCCGGAAATTTGTTGGACGTAGTTCCATGCCGGAAACAGGAGCTGCGCGAGGATAGAGAAGCGGATTCTGAGCAGGAAGAGACGTTTTGGGAAGGCTTGGCGGGGTTCCGACTGTTTGCTTTTGTCAGCGGGCGGGCCGAAGTCCGGGACTTGGATAATTTGCATGTTTTGGCATCTTTGCCGCAGCCGGATACAGAAATTGCGCTATGCCTCTTTTCGGTAAAGGATCGGCTAGAGGAGTCAGAGCGAGGCCGGAAGTTGTTGTCACAGTTGGGTTTTGTGGATTGGTTGCCCTTCCGCCGGCTTTTTGCCGTTTGCCCGGGCTGGCAGCAAGGGCTTTTATCGAGGGCCGGTGAACTGGCCTATTTCGACCGGGAGTTTCAGTTTTGCAGCACCTGCGCCGGAAAGCTGGCATGGTTGGAGCAGGAATTTGGCAAGTGCTGTAGTCGGTGCGCAGCCCTGTTCTTCCCGCGCCGGGACCCTTCGGTCATTGCTCTGATTTGTGGCCGGCGAAAGGAAGGAGAACCGGAGGCTCAACAGTCCGAACATCCGGCGGACGGAACCGAGAAACGAGGAGAAGCGGGACGGAAGGGAGAAAAGGCGCAGGGAGAGGCAAACGAAGAAGCACAAGAATGGTTGTTGTTGGCCCACAATTATCGTTTTCGCAGCCGGATGTTCAGCCTGATCGCAGGTTTTGTTGAGGCCGGGGAAAATCTGGAGCAGGCTCTGTTGCGTGAAGCTTGGGAAGAGGCAAGGGTGCGGCTGGAAGGCATACAATACCTCCGTTCCCGGACTTGGCCGCAGATGCATTCTCTGATGTGTGGTTTTCTGGCCCGCAGCAGGGACGGGCTTCCGTTCGGTCGGCCGGATGGACGGGAAATTGCCTCTTTGCTGTGGATAGAGCGCGGGGACATACAGAGCTATCTATTGGGAGACAAGCAGCATTCGGAACATGGTCAGGACCCGCAGCAGACGTTGCTCTATTCTTTGGACTGCTGTCAGACCGCCTATTTTTATCGCGATGCGGAAGGGCAAACAGAGCCTCAAACCGAAAGAACCTTTTGCCTGCCGGACCGGGGTACCGTCGCCCGGAAACTGATAGAACAATGGGCTTGGCCCTGATTTTGGTACTAGTCTTCGGATCGGGAGGAACTCTGAATCGGCTCGGAGACGTTTGCGGGATTTCGGGAATCATTCCGATCCGGACGGGGAGTAATTGTATGAAAAAAAAATGGGAAAGAGCGTTTTATTTCGGCAGAAAAATTGTCGTCTACGGTGCCACAGGAGGCTTAGGTGAAGCCCTTTGTCGGGAGATTTACGGCAATGTGACCAAGTTGGTCCTGGCCGGGCGCAATATCGAAAAGTTGCGGACCCTAAAACAAAGCCTGGAAGAGAATCCTGTGGACGACCGTACTCAAAACACGGAATTAGAGTTGTGGGTTGTGGATACTTCGATGGACAAATTTGCTCATCGGGTCCGACAGGGGCAGTTCGATGGTTTCATCGTGGCTACGGGCATAACCTCCTACCGGGAATTTTGTGTGGAAGATCAGCGGGCGGTTTCTCCGGATATCGTGCCGGAAGTTAGGTACAAGACTTGGCAGGACTATGAGGAATTGCTGCAAGTCAATCTGGCTGACGTTGTGCGGCTGGCCTTGGAACTGCTGCCCCATTTCCGCCAAAGACAAGGGTTCTTCCATATTGCGGGCAGTTATAGCTGCATTTTCCCGGTGCCCTACCAAGCTCTCTATTCTGCCAGCAAAGCGGCCTTGCTGACCTTCGTCCAAGCCGTGAATCGCGAGCAGGAAGCGGAATTCGGTGTAGATAAAGTGCGCGGTCTGTTGAGTATTTCACTGATCGGGGGTATGGCAACCAATATGTACTACGGGAGCGATTTGCACAAACAGTTTGCCACCTTTGAAGGATTGTTTATTGCCGCCCCACAAAAAATTGCCATCAGCTTGCTGAGAGGTATTGCCCGCAGGCAGCAGATTATCACAGTGAAAGCGGCGGGTTTTCTTACGTATCACTTTGTCAGGCGGCTGCCGGCAAAGTGGATCAGTTACGGCCTGTTGCGTGCCTATCAGCCAAAGCACTGATGCTGTTAAGTCCGGGAGATGTCTCCATTAGGGCAAAAACAGGTATAGCGTTATCTCCAAGCAGAAAATGCCGCCGGCTGAAAATGCAGTGTGGAGCCCTGTTTCATATTGTATGTAAGCTTCCTGATTCCTGATTCTTCGTCGTTCTTCGTTCCCGCATTTGTCCCCTATCCGCAGCGCTTGACCCTTGAGGCCATTCTTGCAATGATGGTACCGTTATTTTATAGCGGGCTGTAGCGCAGAGGTTAGCGTACAAGTCTGGGGGACTTGTGGTCGGTGGTTCGAGTCCACCCAGCCCGATTTGCATTCCTTCCATTTCCATTTTTCGATTTGAGTAAATAGCGGGTAAAGATGAGGCCCGTTGCCCGGGTTGGCCCGGATCGGGCGTACTATTCGACTATTGTATTGTCCAATCTTGGTCTTGTTTGGCTTTATTTGGTCTTGGCGGTTTGCTTTCCATTTTTGAGATTATTCCCCACAATTTTTCCTGTTTTTCCCGGATTTTATGCAGGTTTCTATATGGATTTCTATTGTGAATGATTCGTGGAAGTTCTTATGCATACTTTTTGAAAAATTCAGAAAAAACTAATTTGCGGTACGTTCTCTCTAAAAGACTTGTGTCATTGTCTTAGCTAAATTTTCTTCACAATTTTTTACAATTTTTCACCTTCCTCAAATGTATCTTCTCTGCCGGTAAACAGTCCCTATCGCTCTATTTTCTTGTGGTAATGCCATATGGATTGGTCTTTGAGGGACTGTCCGGGTGCCTTGCCCCGATTGGTTTAGTCAACTACATTAGTGATGCAGAAGACTGCCTGTGATATACCTGTTCTGCAAATATATATCGTGGTGTAGTCTGAAATTATTGAACATCATCAGGGAGTAATGAAAATGAGTATCGACACTGTATACCTTTTTCTGTTTCCCGTTATTGGTTTTATTCTGGGTTGGATAGCAAGATTCATTGTCGCTCGTAACAGTGCAAATTCTGTTGAGCGTATAGCACACAACATGTTGCAGGAAGCGGAAAGGGACACTGCTCAGCTCAAAAAAGACCGACTGTTGGAAATAGAGCAGTTGGTTTTAAAAGAGCAGAAACGTGCGGAAAAGCTTGCCGAGAATCGCAATCGCGACTTGCAAAAACGAGAGAATCGTCTGGAAAAAAAAGAAGATAATCTCGACCGCAAGTTTGAAGAAATACAGGCATCGGAAGATCAACTGAATCAAACCAAAGAACGGCTCGTTGCAGAAGAAGAAAAAATTGAAGGGATAAAAACCAAACTGGTCAGCAAGTTGGAAATTGTGGCCGGTATGAATCGTGAGGAGGCTAAACGCCAGATCATAGAGGCGATGGAAAAAGAGGCTCACCAAGCCGCTTACGAGCGTTTAAAGGTTATTGAAGAAGAGGCGAGCGAGAATGCAGAGCTACGCGCGCGCGATATTTTGATTACGACCATGCAACGCATTGGAACTGAAGTGGCTGCCGAACAGTCCATTACCACGGTTTCCTTGCCCGGAGAGGAGATGAAGGGCCGCATTATTGGCAAAGAAGGACGGAATATCCGTGCTCTCGAAACCCTTACGGGTGTCGATATCATTATTGATGATACGCCTGAAGCGGTGGTGATTTCCTGTTTTGACCCGGTGCGGCGTGCCGTTGCCAAAACGGCACTGGAACGTTTGGTTCTGGATGGTCGCATCCATCCGGTGCGCATTGAGGAAACGGTAAACAAAGTCAGTAAGGAACTGAACCAACTGATGCGCAAAGAGGCGGAGAAAGTCCTTTACGAACTAAATATTCATAACATGAAGCCCGAGGGTGTGCGTGCTTTGGGCCGTCTGTATTTTCGCACCAGTTATGGCCAGAATATTCTGCACCATTCGTGCGAAGTGGCCAAGATTTCGGGGATGATCGGTGCCGAATTGGGCCTTGACCCGGAGATATGCAAGCGGGGCGGTCTTCTACACGATATTGGTAAAGGTCTGGTCGACAATCCGGACCTCGACCATGCGCACGCCGGTGAAGACTTGGCTAAACGCTTGGGTGAGCACGAACTGATTTTGGAGGCGATTTCGGACCATCATGGTGATGCAGATCATTCCCATCCTGAACTGGTTGTGGTCAAACTGGCGGACGCACTTTCTGCGGCACGTCCGGGGGCGCGTCGCGAGTCTGTGGAAAATTATATCAAGCGTCTGGAGAACTTGGAAAGTATTGCTCTGAGTTACGACGGTGTCGATAAGGTCTATGCCGTCCAAGCCGGTCGCGAGTTGCGCGTGATGGTCAATCACGAGAGTATTTCGGACATGGAATCTAAAGAGTTGGCCAAGACAATCGTCAACCGTATTGAGTCGGAGATGCAGTATCCCGGCCACATTCGGGTGACGATCATTCGTGAAACACGGGCTATAGAATATGCCAAGTAGGGAACGGATACGGTAAAAAGGGTCGGGTAACACGGGTACGGTGGTAACCCATCCTGTTTAATGAAAGAGGAGGCAAAGCCTCCTCTTTTTATTTATTTATAGACCCAAGCGGAGAAGTATTTTGTCGGAGCATTGATAAGTCCGCAATATCCCGATACAGTAAGCAAAGTTTATGGATATACAGACTTAGTTGAGAGTCACAGACACTTGTCTGCCGAGTAAATGTGGAGTTCTGCCCGTAAAGCCAAGTCTCGGAAATACCGAAGGAGTTATGATGGCCCAGCAGGTGGGTGTTTTTAGTAAGGTTGTACAGGAAGGCTCTTTGAGACTAAAGGAGTACAGCCAAGGGCTCCATAATTTTCTGGACGTAAATGGCCACAAAGCCGGTCAGGATACCCGGGCAAAGATTTTGCGAAGTTCACTGATATTAATTGCCCAAAAACATACCACGAATATTTCTGTGCGGGAAATTGCCCAACACGCCGGGGTAAATATCGCTTCCGTCAACTATCACTTTCGCAGCAAGGACTTGATGCTGGAAGACCTGTTCAGCCAAGTAATCAAGGGCTTCGACCGCTTGTTCTTTCTGCTGGAGTCCCAGTATCTGAGTGCGGAAAATTGCTTGATTCGCTGGGCTGACCGCTTTATGCGTTATCTCCTTCTGTATCCCGGTGCTCTGATTATTGTGCGCGACAGCCCCAAATGGAAGAAAATTACCGAAGAGGTGGAAGCCGCTCTGGAGCGTTTGCAGAAACGTTTGGATCCGCTGCTGATCCAGCTCTGTGAAGAAAATGGCATAGTGCAGAAAATAAGTGAAGAGGAGCTGGGCTTGAGGCGTTCGATCTTGCTGGGTAGCCTGTTGCAACCGATGTATCCGTTGACACCGGCGTTTGATCTCCGATCCCGCCTAAGGGTCGAACAATTTCGCAGAACCTATATTATACAGGTTGTTCGCCAGCAAAAAGCCCGGCTGGCTGATGTACAGGCAAAAGATTCGCCATTCTAGTGCAGCTTGTACGGCTTGTACAAATGTATACCGGATGTGAAGGTGGAAGAGGGATGCCGGCAAATACCGAAATCGCAAAATTAAGGCTTGCAAAATCCAGACTCGGAAAATTAGAAATCATCGGGCATTGGATTCGGCAGCTTCGTGTTTACGTTGCTTTCCCGGTTTTTCTCACTGTGGTGCAACTGTCTCCGGTTCGGGCCCAGGATAGTGCCGAGCCGCCAAGTTTGAAAAACGGGGGAGAGCTTGGAGGAACAGAGACGAAGGCCGATGCCGGGGAAGAGGCGCGGAAAGAGGCGGAGCGTCAGGATAAGCAGATCAGGCAGACGATTAGTTATGGCATTGACTCGGATCTGGTGACCGTGATCCAAACGCTGCTGCGGGAAGCACCGCGTATGGCTTCGGACGATGATGACATTTTATGGATTGAAAAGACGCCCTACAATGACGATATCTACCGGCGGATAAAGAAAGGCTATAGCAGCAGTGACCTGCAAACTAAGGCGATCCATTTCTTTATGCAGCAGAAGTGGCTCGGAGCGGAGCCGTACGTTATTGAAATTGTAGACCGCAGTTTTGGGAAGGACAATGTAGATGACAATTTAGTGTTGGCCGCTCTGGCCTACCTACAGCGTCTGGAGGTAAAGGGCAGCGAAAAAGAGGTCATGAGTCTGTTGAGTGACGAAAATCCGCAGGTGGTCGAGAGAAGCCTGACTGCTTTGGGGAAAATAGGCAGCGGGGCCGCCGCCGCCAAAATTCTGGAGATGCTCAAAGACGAAGACAACAGCTTTCTGGAATTTACGGACCGCGAGCGGGAAGTACTTCGGGTGGCCGGGATTGCAGCCATGGGTAGTTTGGTCTATGAAGCAGCGGCCGAATATCTTTTGGCTATCCTTGAAGATGCGAAGAACGAGGAACCGGAATACAGCAATGCCGAGTGGGGTGCCTCAGCCAAGGCCCTGGGCCGGATGGCCCGGGTGGAAGCCGTAGGTCTGGTTTTGGAGCAGTTTCAAAACGGTGGTACACAGGAACGTTATCAGGCCGTTATCGCCCTGAGTTCATTTCCGCCGCAGGCAGAGTTTGAAGATATTATTTTACAGGGCTTGCAAGAGGCGTACTGGAAGACGCGCGAAGAGGCGGCAAAGACCGCCGGCGAACTGACGCTCCGGTCGGCGATTCCCGGCTTGGTCTACAAAGTGTCAAAAGACAGCGTTGTGGGCGTGCGGCGTGCGGCGATCAAGGCCCTTCGGCAAATGGGAGATTCCGGTAACAGTGCCCTGCGCGGGTTGATGGAGGACCCGGATGCCAGAGAAACTCCGCGTCTGGATGTGCTGCGGATTTTAATCAAAGCCCGGGATGAAAATGCGATAGGGATCCTGCACCAACTGCTGAGTGATTCGGACAATCAGTTCAAATTGTCGCGCACCGGCATCTTTCGGGTGGCCGGCAATGATCCGTGGTCCATGCTCGATTTTGTCTACAGGGAAATGCTCTCCGGCGGCGACCAAAGAACGAGGAGAGATGCCTTGCGTGCCATTGGCAGAGCGCGAATGAAGAGTTTGCAGGATATAGTGGAAGAACTGGCCGAGAATGGGGAAGATTCGGTGATTCGCCGGGCAGCCAAGGCCACCCTGACGGCTTTGAGTTCCAAGGATTCCTAAGCACTACTTTTCACTTTTAGCTATCGAAATACAGTGGGCTGCTCCGACCCTCAAGCATTGATACAAAGGAGCCTTTCAAGTTATGGCAAAGATCAATTGGTTCCCCGGGCATATGAACAAGGCCGCCGGCCAGATCAAATCGGCTTTGAATCAGGCCGATTTTGTGGTGGAGTTGCGTGATGCGCGTGCTCCACAGGCTTCTGCGAACCCTCTGCTGGATGAGCTGATTGCGGAAAAACCCCGCCTGATTGTATTGAACAAGGCCGACTTGGCTGATCCGGAGCAAAATCAGGCTTGGCAGCGATATTTCACCGGAAACGGCAGTAAAGTAATCTGTCTCTCCTTTGCCCGGAAGCAACAGCAGAACAAACAGAAACTCTTAGAGGCCTTGCAAAAAAATTTCGGTGGTCAGAAAAAAAAAGGCCCCAAAGGTGCCGAGTGGTGTCGTGCCTCACGTGGGTTGGTGATCGGTATCCCAAACGTGGGGAAATCTACCCTGATCAACTCGTTGTTGGGCAGGCAAAAATTGCAGACCGAGGACCGTGCCGGGGTGACAAGGCAAGTCAGCCTGATTCGGTTGAACGAAGGTTACAGCCTGTTTGACAGCCCCGGTATGCTCTGGCCCAATCTGGAAGACCAAGATTCAGCCGCACGCCTGACATTGATGGGCTCACTGAAAGACCAGGTGGTGGAAGAGGAACAATTGCTTTGTTACCTCGTGCGGGAACTGGAACTGTTGTACCCCAAATTGATTGAGAGCCATTACGCCCTGCCCCAACCGGGTTGTACGGAACTGCGCCGCTTGCTTGAAACCATAGCATCCGAGGTATGCGGGGAATATCCGGTGGGGGAGGGGTACTCTTTACAGGGCGAGGAGAGAGACGTTGTTGCATTGGATGCGCTATCTTCTATGCCATACCATGTGGAGCTATGCAATGCGGAGCCAGCGGAGCCATATAATGTGGAATTGTACAGAGTAATAGACAGCTTGGGGCACCGTCTCCAATGCTTGGCAAAGGGCGGAAAGGTTGACTATCGCCGCCTGCTGAGCAGGCTGTTGCGGGATTTTCAGCAAGGCCGTCTGGGCCGCCTAAGTTTGGAACATCCATTGGGACAACCACACAACCACAGCCAAAAATAAAGGCAAACGGCACAGTCCAAGACAAAATAAGCAAAATACAATTAAGACATAGACGAGCATAAAAAAAGCCCGCCCAATACTTGCAAAACAAGGATTTGAGCGGGCTTCAGCCTTTTCAGGCGAATTAGTTCACAGACAAAATTACCAAGAATTACTTGGTGTATTTAGCCGTGAAAGAAGCGTCAAGACCAAGATCGAAATAGGTCTTAAACGGAGCGTGCTGGCGAGTACCGCTGGCATTGTAAAATCCGGACAAGCCATCTCTGGTAAACGGAGCCAAATTCTCCATACCAATTTCGGCCTTCAGTTTTACCGAAGCATCACTGACGTTAACCAAGTACTGCTCTAAACCGATAGACCAAGCACCGAGAAAGCCCTCGCGGACATAATCGGTGGGAGTATAAAGGTCAAAACGGGTCTTGAGGTTGACGCTCAGGTAGTTATCACCCATGACAGCTTTCAGACCGTCTGTCCAGATCTTTACACCAAGACCTTTGAAACCGGCATTCTCGGTATATTTTGCCTCTACTGCATCTTTTGCAGCAGTGGTATAATTGTTGTTCTCACGAACTGAACCACCTAAGTCTACACCCAGACCAAGCAGGTCATAACCGTCTCCGGCATCACGCAGTTGGAATTTCAGACCGGCACTCCAACCTATGAGAGAGTTGACATAGGACCAGCGAGGCTTGGCAATCAAACCCTTAACGCGGACATTAAAGAAAGGCATCAGCTTAATGGAGCCGAAACTACCGGTATAAGCCAAGCTAAAGCCAAAATCATCAAAGTCTCCGGGTACCGTTGAAACAGCTTTGGGCGTACCGTCTGCATCATTACCCTGATTGTTCGTCAGGTTGGCCACATAGCCTACAGAAGCTTCAATCTTGTGGTCACCAAAAGACTTGGCAAACAGAAGTCCAAAACCCAAGTCATAAGCCTGAGAGGCAGAATCGATGGGAGAGAAGCTGACACCGGTACGGAGAGTCAGCATGTCCATAATCTTCAGATCTAACTGCATGTTGATCTGATTATCACGGCCCAGCGGATCTACGTCGGCAAGCCATGTATCGTGACCGGCCTCTTTGGCATTGTCAAAGCCAACTTCAAAGCGACCACTTTGCAAGTAGATGTCGAAAAGGCCCTTGTCCAGACCAAAGGCTTCCAAAACATGTACATAAGCGTAGGCGTTGTCGCCAAAACCGATATTAGCACTGGCGGACCCTGTGCCCTGAGTACTGTCGTCACCCTGGCCGGAAGCACTGTTGAGCTCACCTTCCAGTTCGACGTTTACACCGGCAATACCATTGTAATCACCCTCAAACTTGACGCGACCTTCTGCCGTTCCTCTGGTTATCGGGTTCTGCAATTTACGATCTTCATCGCCGGCAAGATGGATGCGACCTTGTCCAAAAACACTGGGGGTTATCTTCACCGTAATGGTGCCGGGCTCGCTTTCAGCCTGTGCGGACTCGGCAGCCGGCTCTTCAGCCACCGGCTCTTCTACAGCCGGAACTTCGAGAGCCCCCTCTTCTTCAGCTACCGGCTCTACCGGGGCAGCATCTTGGGCAACCAAGCCATGCACACCGGCAAAGAGAAGCAGCAGTAAAGTGATACCTAACTTCTTCATTCTATCCTCCTGTGAGAAGCACTAAATATTTAGCCGGCCATAGAAATCCACAGCCAACTAAGTAACGTTGTACTCCTAAAAACTAAAATTGTCAAACCGTCTTTAGTTTGACAAAATGTGTGGTTATTCGGTCAAGTCATTGTTTGGAATATATATAGATGAAAAGAGTGTGAATTTTACGCTGTGTTCACAAATTCTGTTAGCTGATTTGCCTCGCAAAACATCGATTTAATACTGACTAAACACTCAAATTATAATTTTAGCGTTATACGCTTTGTTTTAAAGGCTTCGAGAAGTTTCCCAAAGTTTTCAAAAGCGAAAAATCCCGGAATATTTTACGTCTCGGGATATATAAAGGGGGCAATGTCGGTCCCGGATTTTTAAGGATTCCGGAAAATAAAAAAAGACGTTACAAATGTAACGCCTTTTTTCATCTTGTGCCATACGAAGTCGGCAGCGGACAGTGTTTGGAGCTGGGGGGAATCGAACCCCCTACCTCTTGAATGCCATTCAAGCGCTCTGCCAAGTGAGCTACAGCCCCATAAATTCGGCACGAATCATAACAGAAAACTGTTTCCGGTCAATATCCGTTTGCGGAAAATCACAGGAATTTGACAGTCCGTCTGTTTTGCCATTTATTATCCCTTCGTCTTATATGGCTGTAGTACCTGTCTGAGACTGTATCCTCTTTTTTGTTTTTCGTGCTTGTCCCGGTCTCTTAAAAAGAATTTCCATTATTTTTCGGCTCAATTTTTTGGCTTAGCCTGGGGCAGAATCCCGGCCGGCTGGCCGGCAGATGTCCATATTGGATGTAGTCTGTTTTTCGGGTTGACGAAAACCGATGAGACTACGAGTCAATGGGGCGCAGGGAACCGCGCAGTTTGTGTTGAAAACCGGTGGGTGTTTCCAAAATTAGTTCGCCGTGGGCACCCAAGCCGTGTAAACAACCATGAGTGCAGCGTACACGAGGAGTTTGATTGGAATCGGCTTCGCTAAAAGTTTCAAATTCAAAAAATTGGACCATTTCTCCGCGAAAAGCCAGAATGTTTTCGACTTGGCGGTGTAGGGACGGCCCGTCCAGTTGGAGCCATCTCTGCCAGGCGCGGCGCAGTTCGTCACTACATAGTTGCCACAGATCCGGCAGGGAAAATTGGCTGTCCTGATTGTCGGGTGGCCAAGGCAGGGAGACGATTGGGAGTACAGGCAAATCAGCGTTTGCTTGCCCGGGCCCGTTTAAATTCGTCTCTTGTAAATTCGCCTTCTGCAAATGCGAAAATTCCTGCACAGGTGCGAAGTTGAGGCCCAAGCCCAAGGCCAGAGAACCATTTCTGTGCTCTAACAGCAGACCTCCGGCTTTGCCGGGTATCCGGCCCGCAAGGACAATATCGTTGGGCCATTTTAAGAGTACAGGATAGCCACAGTCTTGCAGTACTCCTACGATTACCCCCACAACCAGCATGGGTAACAAATTACGGTATTCAGAAAGGCTCTGACGGGCTAAGCCCTCGCCGCTGCCCGGGAAGTCGGGAAGCAGTTGGCTGACACACAAGTTGCCCAACGGACTCTGCCATTGGCGGCCATATTGGCCCCGGCCCTGCTCTTGATAACAGGCCATGACCCAGTCCCAGCAGGAAAAACCCTGTTGTTCTTCCAATTCTCTCAGTACGTCAAAAGTGGAATTGCACCGGGCGAAAATGGCCGCTTTCCGGACACCATTGTGATGTCGGAATTCTTCGGAGGCAGCGGCTCGTCTGTCTTCCGAAATGGACCTCCACGCGGGGCTTCGCGCGGCGACTTCCCGAAATTCCTGTGTCGTTCCAAAGAATTGTATGTCGGTCACAATAGGTAAGAGTCGGTGTGCAGAAAATTTTTTCGGTGCCAGGCCTGCATACCTAAACAGGAATAAAAAAGGTGGCAGCCAAGAAAGCCACCACCTTTTTTCCGAAAGATTTACAGCAGAAGATTTACAGCAGAAATCTCGGATTTTCCTTAGAACGGACTGTCGCCACCACCGCCGAAGGGGTTGCCACCGCCGCCGCCGAAGGGGTCGCTACTGCCACTGCTCGAAGAGCCGGAATCCAAACCGGGAGCCCCGGAACTTGGCGACGAACTGATTCCGCTCGGAGACGGGCCGCCGCCGGTAGAATAACGACTACCCGCATCTTTCTTGCGTTTCATCTCTTTCAGGGCGATCTCGCACTTGTTCAACAGATCGAGATTGGAACCGGCCAGCAATTCCGGCCTGCGCTTTAGGATGTCAACCGTGCGATTCAAGTCTGCAATGCCCGCATCGAGTTCACCGATATCACGGTGGAGCAGGGCACGGTTAAACAGGGTAACCACATCTTCCGCATCGAATTCCAAGGCCTTCTCGTAATCGGCCAGAGCCGCCTGATGGTTGCCCGTATGGTAGTAAACGATGCCTCGACCACTGTAAGCACTACTGTAACGCGGATCCAAGACCAAGGCTGTAGAGAAATCAAGCAGCGCGGCCTGAGTATTTCCCTTAGCGTAGTAAGACAAACCCCGATTGGAGTAGATCACCGCGTTTTCCGGATCCAAGTTCAAAGCCCGATTATAGTCAGCGATGGCCTTATCGTATTCTTGGTTGGCAGCAAAAGCGGTACCGCGGGACGAAAAGACCAAGGCTTGGGCCCGGCCGGAAGAAAGTTCCAGCGCGTACGAATAATTGCGAATCGCCTGATCAAAATTGCCACTGTTTTGCTGAGCCACGCCTAGATTGTAATAGGCTTGGTCATTGCGATTATCAAACTTCAAAGAAAGATTGAATAATGCAATGGCATTCGTATATCGGCCCTTATTGATGGCCTCAATACCCTTCTCAAAATATTCCTGGCCCTTGCGCTGGCCTTCCGAATTCGTGCCCGTGTTTTGGGCCCGGATACTCGTACCGAATGAGCCGAGCAACACAATCAATATGGTGCCCACTATCAAAGATAGTACATTCTTTTTATGGAACTTGATTTCTGTCTGCTTCATATTTGTTCCCCTCAAACATATTCCCTCCACCTCAGCGAGGTTAGGGAGCATCTTAGCTTAACACGGTATCACATGCAAGTTGTTTTATTTTTTTTTCTCGAGTTCGCAAAAAATTGTACCCTTTTTTTGCAGATTCAATTTCACCTGCATTCTGTAGAAAATAAAAATCTTTATAAAGACTATATATCAGCAAAAACACTTTGATAAAACAGGAATTTAGGAAAGAAGATTTCCGCGCCCGTCCGGTGGGTCCGTCTTAAAAAATTTCTTTTTAGGCATAGCCGAAGACAATTCGAAAATGTCGGCAGAGTTGGTCTGCGACCGTGGCCAGGTCCGGCAACACTCCGACGTTATTGGTCTGAGCTGCTTTTTGCGGGCATGCACCGCGTTTCAATTCCTGTTTCAGGCTGGTCACGCCCCGCCCGGCTATGCCGCAGGGCACAATTTGTTGGAAGAAACTCAAGTCGGTGATGATATTCAGGGCAAAGCCATGCATGGAAACTCCCTGCCTGACGGAAATGCCTAAGGCCGCAATTTTGGCAGCGGCAGGGGCCCCGTGGTTGTGGCTGTGTCCTTCCCGGCTTTCGAGCCAGACACCTCTGTGTTCCGGGTCGCGCCGGGGATTGAGGCCGTAATCCAGACGAAGTAAAAGAATAATAGTCTCTTCAAGACGGAAGATCAGCTCTTTGATTCCAATTCCCCGGCCGTTGTCCAGTTGACTGAGTTTGGCGTGGAAATAGCCGACCAGTTGGCCCGGACCGTGGTAGGTCATTTCGCCGCCCCGGTCGCAACGAACCACCGGGGCGGAAAGCTGCCTTTCCGGCAGGCGCATGTTGTGCCGGCTGTCGCGGCGGCCCATGGTGAATACAGGGTCGTGTTCAAGTAGCAGGAGGGTGTCACAGATGTCTCCGGCCACGCGCTGTTGCCAGATTTCCTGCTGGAGGCGCAGACCTTCTTCGTAGGAAACCCTGCCCGGATATTTGACAGCCAAACGATTCCGGCCGGTTTCCCGGCCGTCTTTTGCTTGCACGGCCTGAATTTCAGTGTCCATATTTCAGAACCCGCATCTCAGGATTCGTAGGCATCGCGATGCACATCCAGCACCGCCCGACCCGAAGGGTCGCCCGGGAGTTCGGCATTTGCCGGGAGTTTGCCGGCCCGTACCAACCATTCAAAACCGGTCTCGGTGGAACAGGCCACCGACTTGACTTGAGGTACGGTCAGGGCAGCAGAAGCGTTGGGAAATTGTTTTTCAAAAATGCTGCGGTAGAGATAGGCTTCCTTGGATCCGGGCGGATTGATGGCAAAGCGCAGGCCGGCTCGCTTCATGTTGGCATCGCTAATTTCATGCTCGGCCAACTCTTTGAGACTGTCAATCCAGCGGTAGCCTACGCCGTCAGAAAATTGCTCTTTCTGACGCCAGAGGATTTCATCGTCGAGATAGCCCTCAAAGGCTTTCCTCAGCAGCCATTTTTCCATGCCGCGTTGGCGGCCGCCGGCCCCGGCCCCGCCCCCACGCACCATTTTGTTGGCCGGGTTGAAGCGCATGGCAACATCGAGAAAGCGGCGGTCTAAAAAGGGCACGCGCGGTTCTACACCCCAGGCCATCATGGCCTTGTTGGCCCGCAGGCAATCGTAGTGGTGCAGGCGTTGTAGTTTGCGTACGGTTTCTTCGTGTAATTCGCGGGGGTTGGGCGCGTGGTGGAAGTACAGATAACCGCCAAAAATCTCGTCCGAGCCCTCGCCGGAGAGTACCATTTTAATCCCCATGGATTTGATTTTGCGGGCCAACAAATACATTGGGGTAGCGGCCCGTATCGTGGTCACATCATAGGTTTCCAGATGGTAGATCACTTGGCTCAGAGCGTGCAGGCCGTCTTCTGTGGTAAAATGGAAGTTGTGGTGGACCGTTCCCAGCCGAGTGGCGACTTTTTGAGCCGCTTCAAGGTCGGGAGATCCTTCGAGACCAATGGCAAAGGAGTGCAGCCGAGGCCACCAAGCTTCGCTTTGGCCATCGTCTTCGACGCGGCGGCGCGCATAGCGCGCCGCAATAGCAGCTATGAGAGACGAGTCCAACCCACCGCTGAGCAGGACACCGTAAGGGACATCCGACATCAGGTGACTGTGGACAGAATCCTCCAGACTTTGGCGTAAAGTCGCCAGATCACGCTCTCCGATCTCTCGGTCGGCGGACTCGGCATCGAGCATGGCCGGTATGGTTCCTGTATTTTTTTCTTTTTTCTCATTGGCCTCACCGGCCTCACTTGAGCTGTTTAATTTGGCAAACTCAAACCAGTGCGGCCGGTAATAAGGTTCCGGGCCTTCGCTGCGGCTGTCCAGATAGTGCCCCGGAGGAAAATTATTGACCGCAGTACAGGAATCGGCGATGCATTTCATTTCCGAAGATACATAGAAGAGACCTTTTTCATCGTAGCCGGTATATAAAGGTATAATGCCCATGTGGTCCCGGGCTATCAGGTATTCTTTTGTTTTTGTGTTGTACAGAATAAAGGCAAACATGCCGCGCAGGTCATTGAGAAACTCTGTGCCCTTGTCCATGAACAGAGGCAGGATCACCTCGCAGTCCGAATCGGATTGATACTGATAGTTGCTGTAACGCTTGGACAATTCCTTGTAATTGTAGATCTCGCCGTTGACCACCAGAACCAGCTCGCCGTTTGCGGAGAACAGAGGCTGTTCGCCGGACTCCATACCAATGATGGCCAGCCGTTCGTGGGCAAATACAGCCTCCGGGCCCATGTAGTAGCCACTCCAGTCCGGGCCGCGATGGCGTTGACGCATGGAAAGCTCTGTCAGCTGTTCCCGTTGCTCTTGGCTCCGGCCGTTTTCCAGCTCCATGATCCCTAAAATACCACACATAAATATGCACTCCCATAAAAAGGTGCTGCCTTGAATCTCCGGGCAATACAAACCTTGGCAAAAGGAGCCTCGGCAAAAAGAGCCTTGGCGGCCTCATTCTGCCGTTCGCCAGGCAGGATACTGAAAACCCGGAACCCGGAAAACGGTTTGCCAAATGGCCCTGTTTGAATCTTATTTTTCCACTTGCGTTCCGCTTGTTGTCTGCTTGCTGTAAATATCCGGGGAAGGCGGATTACTGCGGATAAAGTTCCTGCTTGCGCCCGAATATGTTCATGGGTTCTGTATTGCCGGATACGATGTCTTCCCAGTCAATGGCCAGGGCATCGACCTTCCATACATTATATTCCAACAAAAAGAACATCTTGACTTGGATAAAGGCCGTGTTGTCATTAATTTCCAGGCGGCAGCGCATCCGGGCGTAGTCGTTCTCTATCACCGGGTTGCTCGGGCGGACCCGGCTGAGGCGGAGATAGTCGGAGGGCGGAAGGCCGGGATTTTCTGCCGGCTCCCCCGCCGAATCTTCGATGTTTTGCGGAATCCCGTCACCGGCGGTATTATTCTCCGCTGTTGCGAGTTCGCCCGGCACTGTTTCCTCAAATTGTTTTTCCGGGGCCTTGAAAGACTCGCGGTACAGTACCGGGGTCTTGCGGAGGAAGGGTGCCACCTGTTCCCTAATTTGAAGCCTGCCGTCCAAGCTGAGTAGGTCCTTGTCGAGTTTGCCTACGTTGATGTCATTCCAGAATTTTCGCATCAGCTTGAAAATTTCCTGGCCGGATTGGGAATTTTTTTCCGGAACGTACATCAGCCCCAAGACGCTGTCTTGGGGGTAGATACTGTCACCGAACAGGTTGCCCAAGGACTCGTTTTCCAGGTATTGGGCCCCCAGAGCGGGGAGCCCGGACAGAACAGTCAAAATGGCTGCGGTCAGGAATCTCAGAAGTTTTTGGTGTTTTCGATTCATTGCGGTTTCAGGAAAGATTTGGCGGCGGAATCAGAGACATAATCAAAGAAAAAGACAGGGAATATCGGTGCTCTCTCCTCATTCTCCTTATTCTGTTTTCCGGTCATGTTTTCCGGTTCGGCGGGACTCGGTCTTTTTTCTCTGTTCCGGCTGCTCGGTTTCCTCATTTTTGGCGTTGGCAGCCACATTGTTTTCTTTCTTCATCCGGCGCAGTTCTGCCAGTTCCCGGTACAACTTGCGCTCGTTGTTAAACAACAGAACGAAGATCAGTACGAGAACAGCACCCGAGAGCAAAAACCAAGTCAGCAGACTGGAGAGTTTCAGTTTTTCCGGTTCCCACCAGCCACCGATCAGCGAGAATTTTTGGATGATTACATCGTCGTTTTGCCAGATGGCGGCACTGAGCACCAGAATGGCTGAGGGGATTAACAAAATCCCGATCAGGCGCAGTACAGACTTTATCCGTTCCACAGGGCTATCCTTTTTTTCACAGAAATTTTTTTATCAGCCATGATTTATGATGATCCGTGATGACCAACGATGATCAACCATCATTAGTTGGCGGCAAACATTGCCGGTTAAAGCGTTTCTGTTTTATCCATTTTGCAGGACCATTATACAGGTTTCCGGCACTCTATCAAAGTGTTGCTCATGGGAGGTATTCGGAGGTATTCGGAGACATCCGGGAAATGGGCAGGCACTGTATTGAACAGAGGAAACTCCCGCCGGGCCGCAAGCCGGCCTGGCATAACCTCTATATCCCGACTATTTTTTATATTCTTGGTTTGGCGATAAATTCCAAGCTGCTTTCGTCCGGAAACCAACGTGTTTTGCGGAAGATCCAGTTGCAAACCAAAATACCGATCTGGCCGTAGCGGCTGCGCACCTGCTGGACGGAGCGGATCATGTACTGTCCAGATGATTTGTGGCGCAGCGGAAACAAAATCGGGTTGAAATCCAAGTGGGGTATTCCCCGTTTTTGCAGAACCAGGCCACGCTTATCGTAAACTTTGTCACGGATTAGGCTGTCTGCGAGGGGAGATAGGTCGATGTTGATTTTATAATTGAGATCCAACTCAATTTCGGCGACAAAGGCCGGGTAGATGTTGGCACTGAGCTCGCGCATGAACGGGGAATAATGCTTGTCTGTTCCGTTCTGATGCTCTTCATCGGAAAAATTACTCCACGGTTGTATGATGGTTTTTAGCCGGCCGTCCGCAAAGCTGTACAGGTAGTAGTGGAGCCGTGTGCCCCGGCCGATTTGCCTGAAACCAAAAAGGAGGTCTTCCTGGCCGTCACCGCTAAAGTCTCTGACGGCCAGGAAAAAGTCTTTGACTGTATGGCGGCTGTTGCCGCGAAAAGACTTGAGCAGGGGAAAGCGGAGCCCTAAGTTTTGTTCCGTACTTTGCTCTCGGTTGCCGAGTTGGTCCGGAGATCCGAGGCCCTTGTCCGCCTGGATAAACAGCAGCAGGTTGTGAAACTCTTCTTGGGTTTGAAACTTGGGCTCTGTCACCACTTGCCGTTCTCCAACGATGTAGAGACGTTCTTTGCCGGGACTGTCCGCGAGGAAATCCCGGTTGTATTGGTCAAACAGGACGTGCCGGATGTTTTGATCTTCCGTGAGTTGCAGCCTGCGGCGCACGGCTTTGTCCGGAACTCTGGAGTTTTGAAACCGATATTCGGAGAAAGTGGAACCGTAGTAGTTGATGCCGTTTTGCTCCGGGAAACCGGCATCGGCGAGTTCTTCGGCATATGTGTCGTCGGCGTAGTAGCTGCTGCAAGAGGATAGGGCAGCGGAAATTAGTATCCCGCATAGCAGCCTGCGTAGCAGCCGGTTAATGGGCGGCCGGCCAAGCCGTCGGTCAATGGGTTTAGACAAATGGGGGGGGCTTTTATGTTTTTTTTGCATTCCGATTCTAAGAATCAAATGTGGTGAGATGGTCATAGTCCTTTTCCTGATAGCGAAATCAGTGTAGATCCCCTCCCATCAGAGAATCGCTATCGCAGTTGTTGTGTTACATTCCGTGAATTCGTTTTTTTGTGAGCGGGGTCTGCCGTCCGAGTTGCTAATTAGGGCCCGGAGCCGAAAGAATTGTATCAGGTTAGCAAGAATGTTTGTATATGATGCGGGGACGGATCGAAGAATTTTTCATAATCTTCCGGCTTTACGATGCTTCACTATTTTTCGGTTTTGGCAGCCTTGCCGAGTGGGGAAATGCGGGAAAGGCAGAAAGATGGAAATACCGGGGGCAAGTTTCCCTGTAAACAAGGCCCAAGGAGAAAAAAGCCCAAGGCGAAAAAAAGCCCGAGTCAGACAAGGCGTACGAGACAGACAAGGTGTAAATGGATAGGGGCAATCCGGTCAGCCTGCCCCTTTCGGGGCATGGAGGACATCAGAGTGCAGCCATTCCAGCAGGATTTCATCCGCTTCCCGGTTTGAGAGGTGCCATGCATCTCCGAGTGCCCTTATTTTGGGCATGAGTTGGGAGAGTATAATAGCCACCGATACGGAGATGTTAAAACTTTTTACAAAGCCCAGCATGGGGATACAGATGGTTTCATCCGCCTGGGTCAGGGCCTGTTCCGTCAATCCGTTTAGTTCGCTGCCAAATATGAGGGCGATGGGGCCGCTGCTGACATCGAGCATGTCCGGGGTTGTGGCATCTTCGCGCAGGGCGGCAGCAACGATTTTGTAATTCTGTTGGCGCAGGGTGCTGTAGACTTGTTCTGTCGGTGTGTTGGCATATTTGTGTACGTCCAGCCACTTTGCACTGCCGAGCGATATTTCCGGGTTGGGCGTGAATACGTTGTTTTTTTGTATGACGTGTATGTCCTGTACTCCGTAGGCATCACAGGTGCGCAACACCGCACTTGCGTTGTGAGGCTGGTAGATATCTTCCAGTACAATACTTAGATAGCGTGTTCTGTGGGCCAGCACTTGTCTCATCCGTTCCAGTCTCTTTGGAGTGAGGCCCTTTGCCAGCATTTCAATGTCGTAATGATTTTTTGATATGTCCATAGTGTACCATGTTTACCAAGTGTGTCCAATTTGCTTAATTTGCCCAATTTGCCAAGCGTATCGTTTATTCCGGAATAGTCATACAGAGGAGCAGAGAAACCGGCGAAACAATTCCCATCTCTCTTGCCAAATATCCTGAACGAATATACAATAGGCTAAAATTAGGCTATTTCGGAGGCATTTCCCCATGAAACATCAACAAATACTATTGACCGGCATGCCGACAAACAGTAGAATATCCAATATCCAATATCCAATATCCAATATCCAATATCCAATATCACACTACTTTAGAAAACAAGCAGTTATTCCATTTCCTATCACACCGTTCTAATCCTCTTTATTTATTTCTATTTCGTCTTTTACCGCTCATTTCTTTGTCCGTTTTTGGCGTAATTTTCTTTGGTTGCGCTCCCATCTCTGACAACCCCAAAGACCCGGAACCCACTCCCGATATTTCCATCAGTAAGGCCCTGTATGCCCCCCATTTTATCCATTTTGAGATGACGGTGAATAAAACCATCACCACAAATTGGGAAGTGGGATTTTTAATCAGCACGGCTGTCACCCCTCCCGAAAATCCAACGAGCAAGCAAGGCTACATTAGCAGAACCTTTAGCGGCAGCACACCAAAAAGGCAATTGCTGTTGTTTATGCACGATGGCACTGCCTACACGGACACAGACATAGAAAACACTTTTGAAAATGCCGACTTCCTCCAGGCGGACACCAAGTACTATCTGCATATTTTTAACGGCAGTCTTACGACCGAACCTCTAACATTTACAACCATGAGCTACGAGACCCTGAACGCTGCCGGCAATCCCATTGCGGTCTTGGATGGCTTGGGAAATACGGATGCCGCAGCCATCACCAGAATCATAGAGCGCAAGGCGGATGAACCGACCATCTTCCCCCATGTCATCTTTGGCGGCGGTTATGCTACAAGTAAAATTCGGATAGGTAACACCGATGCCGCGCTCTGTGTGTATGTTACACAAATATGTATTCCTAATTTTTCCAGTGTTAAAGGCTACGGACATTACCAAAGTGACGTTGATTACCATACCGTGTTGGTAACTCCGAATAACCATACCGGCTCGGACACATGGACTTTGGTAGTAGGTGCAATCCTAATGTATAAACTGCAAATCAATACCATTGCGGAGTAGGTTTATAGCTTCCCTCTTTCAATGCCTCCCCCTCGGGGGTCGGAGGGGGCCCAGCCCGGCCCCCTTGCCAAATATCCTGAACGAATATACAATAGGCCAAAATCAGGCCATTTCGAGGAGTTTTCTTATGAAACAGAGACAAAAAATATTGACCGGCATGCCGACAAACAGTAGAATATCCAATATCCAATATCCAATATCCAATATCACACTACTTTAGAAAACAAGCAGTTATTCCATCTTCTATCACACCGTTTTAATCCTCTTTATTCATTTCTTTACCGTCTCTTATTGCTACTTTCTCTGTCTATTTTGAGTGTAAGCTTAGTTGGCTGTGCCCCGTTGTCCGACCCCAAGGACCCAGAACCCACTCTCGATATTTCTATCAGCAATGCCTTGTATGCTCCTCATTTTATCCATTTTGAGATGACGGTGAATAAAATCATCACCACAAATTTGGAAGTGGGATTTTTGATCAGCACGGCTGTCACCCCTCCCGAGAATCCAACGAGCAAGCAGGGCTATATAAGCAGAACCTTTAGCAGCAGCACACCAAACCGGCAACTGCTGTTGTTTATGCACGATGCTACTGGCTATACCGACACAGACGTAGAGAACACCTTTGAAAGTACCGACTTTTTGCAAGCCGACACCAAGTACTATCTGCATATCTTTAATGACAGTCTTACGACCGAACCCCTAACATTTACAACCATGAGCTACGAGACTCTAAACGCGGCCGGCAATTCCATTGCCGTACTGGACGGTTTGGGGGGTACGGATGCCGCAGGCATCACCAGAATTATAGAGCGGAAGGCGGATGAACCGACCATCTTCCCCCATGTCATCTTTGGCGGCGGTTATCCTACAAGTAAAATTCGGATGGGTAACACCGATGCCGCGCTCTGGCTGTATGCTTCACAAACATGTATTCCTAATGTCACTGGCGTTACAGGCTACCAACACTACCAAAGTGTTGCTGATTACTATACCCTGTTGGTAACTCCGAATAATCATACCGGATCGGATACATGGACGTTGTCAACGGATCAAGCCATAATCTATAAACTGCAAATCAATACCATTGCGGAGTAGGTCTATAGCTTCCCTCTTTCAATGTCTCCCCCTTCGGGGGCCGGGCCCCCTTGCCAAATATTCTGAACGAATATACAATAGGCCAAAATCAGGTTATTTCGGAGGCATTTCCCCATGAAACATCAGCAAATACTATTGACCGGCATGCCGGCAAACAGTAAAATATCCAATATCCAATATCCAATATCCAATATCCTGCTACTTTAGAAAACAAGCATTTATTCCATTTTCTATCACACCGTTTTAATCCGCTTTATTCATTTCTATTCCGTCTTTTACCGATCCTTTTTCTGTCCGTTTTTGGTGTAACTTTGCTTGGCTGTGCTCCCATCTCTGACAATCCGAAAGATCCGGAACCGAAACCGGATATTTCCATTAGCAATGCCTTGTATGCCCCTCATTTTATCCATTTGGAAATGACGGTGAACAAAACCATCACCACAGATTTGGAAGTGGGTTTTTTGATCAGCACGGCTCCGGCAGTTCCCGAGAATCCTGCAAGCAAACAAGGCTACATTAGCAGAACCTTTAGCAGCAGCACACCAAAACGGCAACTGCTGTTGTTTATGCACGATACCACTGCCTATACCGAAACAGACGTAGAGAACACCTTTGAAAGTGCCGACTTTTTGCAAGCGGACACCAAGTACTATCTGCATATTTTCAATGGCAGCCTTACCACCGAACCCCTAACATTTACAACCATGAGCTATGAGACTCTCAATGCCGCCGGCAATCCCATTGCGGTCTTGGATGGTTTAGGAAATACGGATGCCGCAGCCATCACCAGAATCATAGAGCGCAAGGCGGATGAGCCGACCATCTTCCCCCATGCCATCTTTGGCGGCGGTTATCCTGTAAGTAAAATTCGGATGGGTAACACGGATGCAATGCACTGTCGGTATGATACACAAACATGTGTACCTAGTTTGGAAGGATTTCAAGCATATGTACATTACCGAAGTGATGTTGATTATTATACCATGTTGATAACTCCGAATAATCATACCGGATCGGACACATGGACGTTATTTACAGCTCAAGTCATAATCTATAAGTTGCAAATCAACACCATTATGGAGTAGGTCTGTAGCTTCCCCTCTGGAGGCCCCAAGGGGGGGGGCCGGCCCGGCCCCCCCCTTGCCAAATATCCTGAACGAATATATAATAGGCCAAAATCAGGCTATTTCGGAGGCATTTTCCCATGAAACATCAGCAAATACTATTGACTGGCACGCCGGTAAACAGTAGAATATCCAATATCCAATATCCAATATCCAATATCACACTACTTTAGAAAACAAGCAGTTATTCCATTTCCTATCACACCGTTCTAATCTTCTTTATTCATTTCTATTCCGTCTTTTATCTCTCCTTTTTCTGTCCGTTTTTAGTGTAACTTTGCTTAGCTGTGCTCCCATTTCTGACAACCCCAAAGACCCGGAACCCACTCCCGATATTTCCATCAGTAAGGCCTTGTATGCCCCTCATTTTATCCATTTTGAGATGACGGTGAACAAAACCATCACCACAGATTTGGAAGTGGGTTTTTTGATCAGCACCGCTCCGACAGTTCCCGAGAATCCAACGAGCAAGCAGGGCTACATTAGCAGAACCTTTAGCAGCAGTACCCCAGACCGGCAAGTTCTGTTGTTTATGCACGATACCACTGCTTACACCGAAACAGACATAGAGAACACCTTTGAAAGTGCCGACTTCCTCCAGGCCGACACCAAGTACTATCTGCATATCTTTAACGACAGTCTTACCGGCGAACCCCAGGCATTTACAACCATGAGCTATGAGACTCTCAATGCCGCCGGCAATCCCATTGCGGTCTTGGATGGTTTAGGAAATACGGATGCCGCAGCCATCACCAGAATCATAGAGCGCAAGGCCGGCGAACCGACCATCTTCCCCTCTATCGTCCGTGTTGGTGGCCATACTTCCAGTACCATTAGGCAGGGACAGACCGATTTAGTATATTGTGCATACAGTAATCAGCAATGCGTCCCTAATTTCTCCGGTTTTAAAAGCTACCAGCACTACCGAAGTGCCGTTGATTATTATACCATGCTGGTGGCCCCGAATGCCGGTACCGGAACGGATGAGTGGACCTTGCTGACAGGTCTGGCGATAGTCTATAAGCTGCAAATCAAAGCCATTGAGGAGTAGGTCTCCAGTTCCCCCTCCGGAGGCCGAGGGGGCCGGCCCGGCCCCCTTGCCAAATATCCTGAACGAATATACAATAGGCCAAAATCAGGCTATTTCGGAGGCATTTCCCCATGAAACATCAGCAAATACTATTGACCGGCACGCCGGTAAACAGTAGAATATCCAATATCACACTACTTTAGAAAACAAGCAGTTATTCCATTTCCTATCACACTGTTCTAATCCTCTTTATTCATTTTTATTCCGTCTTTTACCTCTCCTTCTTCTGTCCGTTTTTGGCGTAACTTTGCTTAGCTGTGCTCCCATCTCTGACAACCCCAAAGATCCGGAACCGCAACCCGATATTTCCATCCGTAATGCCTTGTATGCCCCTCATTTTATCCATTTGGAGATGACGGTGAATAAGACCATCACCACAAATTTGGCAGTGGGTTTTTTGATCAGCACCGCTGCGGCAGTTCCCGAGAATCCAACGAGCAAGCAGGGCTATATAAGCAGAACCTTTAGCAGCAGCACACCAAACCGGCAATTGCTGTTGTTTATGCATGACGCTACTGCCTATACCGACACAGACGTAGAGAACACCTTTGAAAGTGCCGACTTCCTCCAGACGGACACCAAGTACTATCTGCATATTTTCAATGGCAGTCTTTCCACGACACCTCAGGAATTTACAACGATGAGCTACGAGACTCTAAACGCTGCCGGCAATCCTATTGCGGTATTGGATGGCTTGGCAAATACCGATGTTGCGAGTATCACCAGAATCATAGAGCGCAAGGCGGATGAACCGACCATCTTTCCCGCTGTTGTCCGTGTTGGTGGCTATTCTTCCAGTACCATTAGGCAGGGACAGACTGATTTAATATATTGTGTCTACAATACTCAGCAATGCTTCCCTAATATTTCAGGTACCAAAACATATCAGCACTACCGAAGTGCTGTTGATTATTATACGATGCTGGTAGCCCCGAATACCGGTACCGGCACGGATGCGTGGACCTTGCTGACAGGTCTGACGATAATCTATAAGCTGCAAATCAACACCATTGCGGAGTAGGGCAGCAGACTCTGCCATAGCAACCGGGCCAATAGCGAAACGGGTCTTACCCTATTACCATACCATCACCATTCTTGCCACTCCAAACAAACCGGAGCCAAACCTGTCCAATAAGCCCTTGATGGTTCTATAACGGGCCTTTAGTGTGGGCATTTCGCCGGCCGGTATTGTCCCTCTCTCTTTTATACATTGTTTCTTTTCCTATTTGGCAGTAGCATTGGGAGATAAACGAAGATACACTCTGGACGTGTCTGAAAGGGAATGGGAATGGCAAAAATCTGTAGGGGAATGGTAAAGAAGATTACCGTATTCTGTAGAAAATACTGGTATTTGATTGCTATTGCGTTCACTATTCTGATTTTTATAAGTCCTTTTGTTATCGGTTTAGAATCTTTTGCGGAATTCTTTAAATATAGCCCTGAAAGTGAAAGACCGGGGCATTATTTCCCTTTGGTACAGGTTTTAGGGCTTATTACTATTGCTGTCATTACCGCAATACTAACAGCGTGGCGGAACCTAAGTCTGGAAAAACGGGTGGAAAATGATACCGCCCAAACCAAAGTGCAGGACGAAACCCGACTCGACCAACAATTTTTGGATGCGGTAAAACTTTTGGGTGACAGCAATATGGACTATTCCGGGCGGGAAGGCTCGGTCTATATGCTCTCGGCCCTGGCTAAAAAAAGCCCGGAACACACCCAACGCTGTGTGGACATGATAGGCTCCCTCAACCGGTGGATGGGAGAAAGAATACAAAATAGACCGGATTATTTTAGGCGTAACGCTAACGAAAACGAAGATGATTTTTCCCTGTGGAGAACACGGGTTTTTACAACAGACCGAGACGGTCTGGATAAATATGCGGAGGAAACCAACCAAACAGGAGAGAACCAACCCGAAGACTCAATCCTAATAAAACAAATAGAAAACGAGCGGCTAAGCCAAGCCATTTTGAAGGAGCTGGAAAAAATAATAGCGGAATTTTTAGGGAGGAAAAAGAACAGCGAAACGCTGAATCTCAACCACCTTTACATATGTCAAATAAATCTGGAAAAAGAACAGGCTGGGGCAGGAAGAATCCGTTATTTATTTGCCAAGCTCCAAGGTGCTGATCTTCAAGGGGCTGACCTTAGAGGGGCGAATCTGCAAGGGGCTGACCTTGCCAATGCAAATCTGCAAGGGGCTGACCTTCAAGGTGCCAATCTCCAAAGAGCTGATCTTAAAGGTGCACAGCTTGAGGGGGCTGATCTAAGAGACCTTCGGAAGGCTAGTCTCACAAGTGCAAATTTACAAGGTGCGACCTTTAAAAATGCAAATTTGCAAGAGGCTGACCTTAGTTCCACAAATCTGCAAGGGGCTGTCCTGCAAGGTGCAAATCTGCAAGGGGCTAAACTTTTTGAGGCAAATCTCGAAAAGGCTGACCTTCAAGGTGCAAATCTTCAAGTGGCTTTACTTCTTAAAGCAAATCTCGAAAAGGCTGTCCTTCAAGGTGCAAATCTTCAAATGGCTTTCCTTTTTAGAGCAAATTTACAAGGGGCTGACCTTGCTAATGCAAACTTACAAGGGGCTGTCCTGCGAGATACAAATCTGGAAGGGGCTGATCTTCAAAATGCAAGATTTGAAGGTGCGGTCTTTTTCAGTGCAAAGCTGGAAGGAACGAACCTTACACGTGCAAAATTCCACGGGGCGGACTTTCAATGTATAGACCTAAAGAAAGTAGACCTGAGCAATATAGAACAAGATGCCCTCAAACAAGAGGAGGCAGACAAGATTATTAAAACATTAAAAGAAATACCGGAAATAGGATCTCTACGGAGTTTTGTAGGTGGTATAGGTACAATTTCTGAAATATTGGTAAGATGGCTGGAAATGATTATGAAATTTGGTCCCTGTATGAAACAAGGAGCTATCGACCGTATACAGAATGCTGTAGGGAAACCTCCTAATTTACGATCATGTAACTTTATAGATCTACACGTCTGACTCGGCTAATATAAGCTGTAGGGAAAAGATCTAATTTAGCATTAGGTAACTATGAAAGGACTAATTCCTTTTAAAGATTCCGGAGAAAATGGGGCCGCAGAAGGGTAAATAATACAGCCTGTGAGAAAACAGTCTTTGACAAAGCGGTTGGAAGGGGTTATGATCCGGGGAATTTCCAAAATATCGAGAGGATGAGTGTGGTGTCGAAGAGAGGCTTGTATGCAAACTGTCTGTCTGTCTCGTTTTCGCATATCGGAACATATCTAATAAAGGGGTAAACCTATGAAAAAAAATTCTGCAATCACAATTTTCGCCACGTTGGCGGTAGTCGTGTCGCTGTTGAGCGCATGCAAAGGTAAGGATCAGGCCGAGAGCGCGCCCGAATCGGCGGAAGAGAAGACCATCCAGATCGGCATATCCAAGATTATTGCCCATCCGGCTTTGGATGCGGTGGAACAGAACATCATCGCCGTGGTGGAACAGAGCGGCAAAAGCGTGAACTTTAACTTGCAGGATGCGGCCGGGGAAACCAGTGCCGCCAACTCCATCGCCCAGTTGTTCCAAAATGAGAACGTAGACTTGGCCATAGGCATTGCCACACCCACGGCACAGGCCCTGGTGCAGAATCTCAACGGCATTCCGATTTTCTACAGTGCCATCACCGACCCCGAAGGGGCCGGCTTGCTAAGCAAAGTGGACAGCGGTATGAAGGTTACCGGCTATTCCGACCTGACACCGATCGCCGACCACATCGCCACGATTCTGAGTATCCAGCCGGACTTGGCCACCATTGGTCAGATTTACAGCAGCGATGAAGACAATGCCCGCGTTTTGAATGAAACGACGGCCAAAATCGCCGCCGACAATGGTGTAAAGCTGGTCTCGGCAGCCGTGTCCAACACGTCCGAGGTGCGCGATGCCGCACTGAGTATTATCGACAAGGTGGATGCCCTCTACATTACCGTGGACAACAAGGTGATCTCGGCACTGGCGGCTGTCAGCGAAGTGGCCGACCTGAGCAATATCCCTCTCTATACGGCCGACCCGAGTTCCGCGCCGGACGCAAAAGTGGCTGTGGCCATGGGTTTTGATTATGCCAGCATGGGCAAGGCCTCCGGCGAGTTGATTGTGCGCTACCTGGATGGGGATCAGAGCGTGTTCGATACGCCGGTCAACTACTTGGCCATCGAATACCAAACCTTTGTGATCAATCAGGAACAGGTGGCGAAGTTGGGCCTGACCGTTCCGGATTATATTGTCGAGCAGGCAAAATAACAGCCTCGGTTTATTGGGTATTGGTCTGCCGGAACTGACGGGTAAGGAAGCGGAGTCTTGCTGGGCATTGTCGAAGCCATTTTTCTTGGCGGAGTAATTTACGGCATTACCGGTTTGGGTGTTTTCATTACATTCCGCATTCTGGATTTCCCGGATTTGACGGTGGACGGCAGCTTCCCTTTGGGAGCTGTGGTTATGGGGGTCTGTCTCAGTACCGGGCAGCCCCTGTGGTTGGGCATGGCCTTGGCCGTGGGCAGCGGTATTCTGGCCGGGCTTTGCACGGCCTTGATTCATAACTACCTCAAGGTGCCGGGCCTGTTGGCCGGCATCCTGAGTATGATCATGCTCTATTCCGTCAATATTCGTATCTTGGGCCGTCCGAATTTGTCTCTGCTGAATGTGGAAACCCGGCCTCTGTTTGCCCATCTGCGCGAGTTTGCTGTGAATCGTTTCGGTGGTAGTGACCCGATGTTGGCGCAGTCGGTTGTCCTGATTGTGTTTTCGCTGGGGCTGGTTGGGTTGCTGCTGCTGCTGTTGAATTTGTTTTTTCTAACCGATCTGGGCATCGCTTTGGGGGCCTTGGGCGGCAACCAGCAAATGGCGGTCAGCTACGGTCTCAATCCCCGTTCACTGAAGAGTATCGGTTTGGGCCTGTCTAATGGTCTGGTGGCCCTGTCCGGGGCTTTGTTTGCCCAGTATCAGGGCTTTGCCGATGTCGGGTTGGGCAGCGGTATCATCATCACCGGCCTGGCCGTCGTGATGATGGGCGAGTTTTGCATCCGTTCCAACCGGATCGGTTGGATTACCTTCCGCACCTTGCAGGGTGCGGTGTTGTATCAGGCATTGATCTACGGGGCCAGACGCTACGGATCCGGTGTCGGTTTTTTGGCCACCGACATTAAATTGTTGACCGGGCTGTTGATCGTCCTGTTTCTCGGTTTCAGCCTATGGCAAAAACGGAATCGGGACGGGTTGGCCCTCAAACGGGCGACAGAAAATATGAAGACCGGCCCGGGAACTCAAACGAAAGAGCAGGGCAATTCCGGTGCGGCAGGCTCAGACGAGCCGGAGCAGCCGGAGCAAAATGGGGAATGGCTGTGATTCGCTTGCGTGATGCCTGTATGATTTTCTATCCGGGCACAGCGGATGAAGCCGTGGCCCTGAAACCCTGTAATCTGCAAATTGAAAACGGGGACTTCACGACCATCATCGGCACCAACGGTGCCGGCAAGTCCACTCTGTTCAATGCCATTTCCGGTCACTTCCCGCTCAGCAGCGGGCAAATATTTTTTGGCGAGCGCGATATTTCGCGCATGAAGGAACACCGGCGGGCCAAACTGATCGGCCGGATTTTCCAGAATCCGGCGATGGGTACTGCGGCCGGCATGAGTCTGGAGCATAATCTGATCATTGCCGGGAGCAAGGATATGCGCGGCCTGAATATCAGTCTGAATGCGGCCAAGAGGCAAAAATTCCGCGAGCATTTGCGGCACTTGGACATGCATTTGGAAGAACGCCTGAAGGACAATGTCGGCCTGTTTTCCGGGGGACAGCGGCAGGCCATTACCTTGCTGATGATGGTGCTTTCGGCACCGGAGTTGATTCTGTTGGACGAGCATACAGCCGCACTGGACCCGGCCAATGCCGCCAAGGTGATGGAGTTGACCCGTTATTTTGTTGAAGAGTACAAATTGACGGCGATGATGATTACCCATGATATGAGCCAGGCCATTGATTATGGCAACCGTCTGTTGATGATGGACCGGGGCGAGATTATCCTCGATATTCGGGGCGAGGAAAAACAGGCCCTGCGGCCGCAGGACTTGGTGGATAAATTCCGGGAGCTGCGCGGGACACAGCGCAACTTAGGCGACCAGACAATGCTGACAGTGTAAAACCCTACTGCCTACTCATCCCCCAAATGGTAATTCCCCTCCTTTGGAGGGGCAGGGGTGGTCGATTCCCCTCCTTGGAGGGGCCGGGGGTGGTCTATAGGGATGTTGGTCTATAAAGGTGGTGGCACTCAAACCCCTCTAAGGCCCCCTTGTTAATCGTTCTGAATGAGTATACAATTCAGAACGTAAATCGCATTTACCCATTACCCATTTTCCAGTTTCCGGAGGAGTACCCCATGAAAGAACGAAACCAAATATTGACAGATATCGGTATAAACAGTACAATATCCAATATCCAATATCCAATATCCAATATCACACTACTTTAGAAAACAAGCCGTTACTTCCACCCCCTACAAACCGTCCTAAACCTTTTTATTCAATTTTCTGTTGTCTTTTACCCTTCTTCTGTCTGTTCGTTCTCGGTCTGTCTCTGCTCGCCTGTGCCCCGATTCCGGACAGTAAAGACCCGGAACCCAACCCCGATATTTCCTTTTCCGTCACCGCTGTGGCCTCTTCTGCACAATTAGAGGTGACCGGTATTCCGGCCATTACCGATGTGGGGGCCGTTATCCGTCCGGCAGCGGAAGCCGCTCCGACCAAGGCCGAAGCCTTGGCGAGCAATGGCTATGTCAGCCTGAGTATAGACGCGGGCAGCACACGCAAGTTCAGTCTCAGCCAACATTACGGCAGCAATTTTACGGATGGCGGCTTTACTCTGGCCGATGTCCTTGCCCCAAACACAAAATACAAATTGTACCTATATATGCCCTCGGCTATTGATTTAGGGCAGACAGTTGTCAAAGGCGGAGTGATTAAGGAGGATACAGTTGAAATTTCTTTTACCACCGCGAGTTTACCCGCTGAGGGGGATCCGGTATGGAGCGAGAAGTTCGCAACTAAAGAATATGTAACCAGCCTAAACGAGTGGCATTTTATGGAAAGCCGGACGGGTGTGTTTGTCTCCTACTTTAGGTTACCATTTATATCTTCCCTTATAGATATTTCTTTTGAAGCTAATAATCGGGTTTATGGTGTAGGGAGTTTTGTCATGGGTACAGCAGTGCCAAATCCTAATTTTTACTATAATGTTGGGATAATTGGAGGATATGCCTCTACCGGGTCTCAATACATTTACATGATAGGTGCGGACAAATTAGCTTCTCCTATATTGAGAAACGCTATCAAAATGTCTGTCACCGATGACAACGGCTCATTTATAAGTTCTAAGACTGTCGTCAATCGCTACTAGTGGGAAGGTTCAACAGGCACACCTACCATTCGACAGACCCACCCGGCCCTCCGGTCTAATGGACCCAAATGGTAATTCCCCTCCCTTGGAGGGGCAGGGGTGGTCAATTCCCCTCCAAGGAGGGGCAGGGGTGGTTAATTCCCCTCCTTGGAGGGGGTAGGGGGTGGTCTTTAGAGGTGGTCTTTAGGGGGGCTGGTCTAACAGACGCAACTAATTTCTGCTGTGGCCCCCTTGCTCAATATCCTAAACGAATATACAATAAGTCAAAGTCACACTATTCGGAGGATTTTCCCATGAAACATCAAAAAACACTATTGACCGGTAATCCAATAAACGGTATAATATCCAATATCCAATATCCAATATCCAATATCCAATATCCATACCATTTTTAAAACGTATATACAGCCACTTTATCTTTTTTTAGGTCCCAATAAATCAAAAATTTTTAAACCTTTTTCATTTTTCTGTTTTTTTTCCATTTTTTTCATTCATCTGTTTCTGTCCGGTTGTGCGCCGCTGTCTGACAGCAGTGACCCGCCCGCAAAGTCAACAATTACCCTTTCCACCAGTGCTGTGGTCTCTTCTGTCCAATTGGAAATGAGCAGTACTTTGGCCATTGCCAAGATAGGGGCGGTTATTCGCTTGGCTACAGAGGCGGCCCCCACCAAGGCTCAAGCGGAGGCTAATGCGGGCTATGTCAGCCTGGAGATTACGGCCGGCGGCACAAGGAAATTCAGTATCAGCCAACATTACGGCAGCAATTTTACGGATGGTGGCTTTACTCTGGCCGATGTCCTTGCCCCGAACACAAAATACAAACTGTATCTGTATATGCCTTCGGCTATTGATCTGGCGCAAACAAGTATTAAAGGCGGAGAAATTAAAGAAGACAGGGTTGAAATTCCTTTTACTACGGCGAGTCTGCCTCCTGCGGGTGATGCAGTATGGAACGAGAAGTGGACAGCCAAAGAATACGTTGCCAGCCTAAACGAGTACCATTTTATGGAAAGCCAAACAGGTGTAGTTGTAGCGTATTTTCAAGTACCTTTTTCCATTCTCCTTTATGAAGTTTCCTCGCAATTACCCGATGATACCTTTGATGCCATTGGCAGCTATAGCTCCGGAACGCTGGCACCTTCTCTTAAATTTTACTTCAATTACGGGGTAATTACAGGATATACCACCGGTTATAACTATGTTATTCTTGCCGAGAAACAGGATAAGCTAAAAGGAGCCTTCCGATCTGCCATTTCCGATCAATTCGGAGAATTTCAGAGTATTGTCAAACCCATATCCCGTTATTAGTGGGGTAGCTTGTGTAGTGTGGAGACACGCTTGAACGTGTCTCCACACTACACACCAACCTTGCAAAGCCCTCTTGCCAAAACCTCTAAACGAACATACAATAGGCCAAAGTTACAAAATCTTGGAGGAGTTTTCTCATGAAATATCAAAAAAGACTATTGACCGGCAATTCAATAAACGGTATAATATCCAATATCCAATATCCAATATCCAATATCACACTACTTTAGAAAACAAGCCGTTACTTCGACCCCCCGAAAACCGTACTAAACCTTTTAATTCATTTTTCTTCCGTCTTTTACCACTACTTTTTCCGGCTGTTCTTGGTATAAGTTTACTTGCCTGTACCCCGCTGTCCGACAGCAGTGACCCGCCGGCAGCCAAACCCGCCGATATTTCCCTTTCTGTCACCGCTGTGGCCTCTTCTGTACAATTCGAGGTGACCGGTATTCCGGTCATTACCGATTTGGGGGCCGTTATCCGCTTAGCCGGGGAAGCTGTACCAACCAAGGCTGAAGCCTTGGCAAGCAAAGGCTATGTCAGTCTGAGCATAGAGGCCAACAGTACCCGTAAATTCAGTATTAGCCAACACTATGGCAGTGACTTTACGGATGGCCTTACTCTGGCCGATGTCCTTGCCCCAAATACAAAATACAAACTGTATCTGTATATGCCTTCGGCTATTGATCTGGCGCAAACCAGTATTAAAGGCGGAGAAATTAAGGAAGACAGAGTTGAAATTTCTTTTACTACGGCGAGTCTGCCTCCAGCGGGTGATGCAGTATGGAACGAGAAGTGGACAGCCAAAGAATACGTTGCCAGCCTAAACGAGTACCATTTTATGGAAAGCCAAACAGGTGTAGTTGTAGCTTATTTTCAAGTACCTTTTTCTCCTCTCCTTTATGAAGTTTCCTCGCAATTACCCGATGATACCTTTAAGCTTATTGGCAGCTATAGCTCCGGAACGCTGGCACCGTCTCCTCAATTTTACTTCAATTACGGGGTAATTACGGGATATACCACCGGTTATAACTATGTTATTTTTGCAGAGAAACAGGATAAGCTAAAAGGAGCCTTCCGATCTGCCATTACCGGTCAATTCGGAAAATTCCAGAGTATTGTCAAACCCATATCCCGTTATTAGTGGGGTAGCTTGTGTAGTGTGGAGACACGCTTTAACGTGTCTCCACACTACACACCAACCTTGCAAAGCCCTCTTGCCAAAACCTCTAAACGAACATACAATAGGCCAAAGTTACAAAATCTTAGAGGAGTTTTCTTATGAAATATCAGAAAATACAATTGACTGACAAGTCACTAAACAGTATAATATCCAATATCCAATATCCAATATCCAATATCCAATATCCATACCATTTTTAAAAAGTATATACAGCCATTTTATCTTTTTTTAGGCCCCAATAAATCAAAATTTTTTAAATCCTTTTCCTTTTTCTGTTTTTTTTCCATTTTTCTCATTCATCTGTTTCTGTCCGGTTGTGCGCCGCTGTCTGACAGTAAGGACCCGCCCGCAAAGTCAACAATTACCTTTTCCGCCAGTGCTGTGGTCTCTTCTGTCCAATTAGAAATGAGCAGCACTTTGGCCATTGCCAAGATAGGGGCGGTTATTCGTTTAGCCGGGGAAGCAGCCCCCACCAAGGCGGAAGCGGAAGCCAGCCCGGGCTATGTCAGCCTGGATATTACGACTGGCGGCATTCGCAAATTCAGTATCAGCCAACACTATGGCAGTGACTTTGAGGACGGCTTTACTCTTGCCGATGTCCTTGCCGCCAATACGGATTACAAACTGTATCTGTTTTTTGAAGCCGGTGCTATTAAACCCTCTGAAACAAACATTCAAGGGGTGACCCTCACAAATGATGTTGCAAGCCTTTCCTTTACCACCGCTGCGCTCGCCCCCGCAGGTGATGCGGTCTGGGCCCGTTCTCTGGCAGGGCAGCAGTTTGTCGGCAGTTTGCCCGAATGGAGCTACAGCGAAAATCAAAAGGGGGTTTTTGTAGCCTATGCGCAGTTGGTAAATTCTTTTAATACGGTGAAACTCACTATACGTAATGCAGATGATAACTTGAAAGACACCGTAGGAGCATACACAGTCGGGGCAGTTCAACCGGATCCGCGATTTCTTTTTGATTTTGCTAAATTGGGCAATAGCTATCCTGATGCAGATAACTATTACTATGTAATGGGTACAGAAAAAAAAGATAAAATATCCGGAAAGGCCGTCCAATTAGAAATCGTAAGTTTCTCGCAGCTAATTCATCACCGGGTGCCACTCAACCGTTATTAAATAGCTATACCTTTTCTTGGTCCCCCCTCTTGCCAAAATTAATGAATGAATATACAATATGTTAAAATTATACTGCTTAAGGTAATTTTAGAAATGGATGATGGAAGAGGTTTTCTATGACTAAACACAAGAATCGTTCGGTTCAAATTCTTTCTATGGGAAGCTATCTTCCGAAAAAAAAAGTATTTGCAGATGAGCTAGATAAGAAACTTGGCAAAAAGTCTGGCTGGGTTTTCGACTACTCAGGAGTCCATACTCGCTATTATGTCGATGATGAAACAGCAGCACAAATGGGTGCAACTGCCTGTAAACGAGCACTAGAGAATGCAGAGAGAAGTATAGAAGATATCGAATGTATTATTTGCGCAAGTGGGAGTATGCAACAAATTATTCCGTGTACAGCAAGTCTAATACTGGAAGAGTTGAAATGTAATACGAATCCAGCCTGTTTTGATATTAACTCGACCTGTCTCAGCTTTGCCACTGGACTTGATATAGCCGCATCATTGTTAGATAATGGTCGATATTCAAATTGCCTGTTGGTGTCTTCTGAAGTCGCCTCAAAAAACTTGAACTGGGATGCACCTAAAGGTGCGATACTATTTGGCGATGGTGCTGTTTGCGCTCTTTTGAACAGGGCTTCTGCTAATGAGAATTCTTTTGTAGGTACTTCTCTTTTCCACACTTACCCTGAAGGTGCTCATTTTGCAGAAATCAAAGTGGGGTCGAATCTCCCCGCGCGGGAATACTGCGAAGATCGAAAAGCTGATTTCTTGTTTAAAATGGATGGTCCAGCAGTTTACCTAGGTGTACTGGAACATATTCATGACTTTCTCAAGGAGTTTGAACAATTAGCGGAGAGATCAATAAAGAGCTACTCCGCCGTAATTCCACATCAAGGTAGTGGTTTAGGCTTGCAGCGCATGCAGAAACGTCTGAAGATTTCTGATCAAAGATTTATCAATATAATCCATGATTATGGAAACATGATTGCAGCATCCATTCCTCTGGCACTGCATCTGATGATTGAATCCGGAAGGATACAGAGAGGTGATCACGTTTTACTTTTAGGAGGTGGCGCAGGTTTGGGCATGGGTATTGTGGAGCTGTGTTACTAGTGAAACGAACAGTCGTTCCGCGTTTACGCAGGCATAGTGTACGCAAGAATATAGAATTGCAAGTCGTGCGTTTCTCCCTGCTGTGCTACCGGCATCCCAAGTGGAGTCTGGGGCTGGTCCTGCTGGCTCTGGGTCTCGGTAGCCTGGCATTGCTCAAGCTGCGGATTGACAGCAGCAACGAGGCATACCTAAAAAAGCAGGACCCCATACTTCAGGACTACGAAAAGTTTCAAGCGGAGTTTGGGCAACGCGAACCAATTTATATTGGCGTGGAGCTGCCGAAAGTCTTTAGCAGTGCAGCCCTGCACAGGTTGCGGCAGTTTGTGCGGGCCCTGGAAGAGCAAGTGCCCTATGTGGAGCGCATCGATTCGCTGTGGAATGCTCACTATCCCAAATCATCATCCGATTCTGCCGGCGAAGTGCTCAATATCGTCTATTATCTTGACGAAGAAGACTTGGACCGGTCCGAGACCGTGGGGACCGAAGAGACCACGGAGACCGCCAATACTACCAATGTCTTGGCCCGCATCGAAGAGCAGTTGCGTGGGGATGAAGCATACCGGACGTATCTCCTTTCCGAATCCGACTCCCGTTTTAGTGCCGTGGTTATTTACAAGCAGAGCCTTGTTGAACAGAAAGGTGCAGCAGCCGCAGACGGGAGCCCGGACTTTGCCGACTCCATAAACCTTGCGGACTTTGATGACGCTGCGCTCCTGGCCGGCCCGGATTTTGAGACCAATATCGGGACCAATATCGAAGATGGGGAACCGGGCGCAGGGAATGCGGCGGCTCCGCCGCTTAGGCAGATCAGCGCGGCCGAACAGGATCGCCGGATGAGCAGTGCGACAGAACAAGTCATTCAGTCCTTTCAAGGCCCCGATTTCCGTATTTATGCTACCGGATCGCCTTTGCTTGTTGCGCATATCGAAAAAGAATTAGCGAGTAACCTGAAGAAATTTTCCATTCTGAGTTTTGCCGTTGTCATTATCTTTCTGCTGATATTACTGCGCAACTTGGCCGCCGTATTGGCCGCCGTATTGATATTGCTGAGCACATTATGCCTGACTCTGGGGGCAATGGCCTTATTTGACGTGCCCATGACGCTGCCGACTCAAGCTTTGCCACCCTTTTTGCTGGTGATCGCCATCGGCGATGCGATTCACTTACTCTCCCTGTTGCGAACGCAAAAACAGGAGAACCCGGAGCTTAGCCGTGAGGCCATTTTACAGCAGAGTGTGGCACATGCCGGCATTCCCTGTTTTTTGACCACGCTCACTACCGGGCTCGGTTTTCTTTCGTTCACGTTGGCCTCCATTGCTCCGGTTGCGCATTTGGGTGTCTTTATGGTGCTGGGTGTATTGCTGGCCTTTGTGTTGACATTCTCTGTCATTCCGGCGTTTCAATCTTTTTCCCATTTTAGCCAACTTACCCAATTTACTCCGCTTGCCCGACTTGTCTCCCGGCAACTGCCAACGAGACAAAACCCGGGGCAAAGCCATCAAGGGGCCTTGTTAAAGGGCGTTTCACGTGTTTGCATTCGCTACTCCAATCTGATTATCAGTTTGGGGGTCGCATTATTTGGGCTCAGTCTCTGGGGTGCCGGCCGCCTGCATTTTGGCCACGATCCGCTCTCATGGTTTCCCAAGCGCGACTTTATCCGCCAAAGCACCCAAATCATTGATCAAAAATTCCACGGTTCCATCGTGATGAACATGGTGTTAGACACCGAGACTCCGGAAGGCGCGCTCGAACCTGACTTACTGCGGGAAAATGACCGGGTCGTCAAAGAATTGCTGGTCCGGCAACGCAGGGCCAAAGAGCAAGCCGCCAGCCAACTGCTCTCGCCGGTGATCCGAAAACTGAACCGGGCCCTGCTGGGAAGCCCTGCTGCCTATACCATCCCGGACGACAGCCAAGCGATAGCACAGGAGCTGACTCTCTACGAAAGTGCGCAGCCCAAGCAACTGGATGACTTTCTCAACTTTGATAAATCTGTAGTGCACAGCGGTATTCGTCTGAGCTGGGGGGATTCCTCGCGCTTTGTGGCCACCGTGGAAACGCTCAGACAATTGGGCAAAAAACTGCTGAAATGGGGCCAACTTTCGATTACCGGCTCTGCCACGCTGATGGCTCGCGTCTTTGACGCGACCATCACCAGTACCTGGCGCAGTTATCTGCTTTCGATCAGCACTGTCTGTTTGGTACTGGTGTTCTCTTCCGGCAGACTGCGCTGGGGCTTGCTGGCCTTGCTGCCCAACCTACTGCCTATCGCTGTCATCTTAGGGTTATTGGGCTTTCTGGGCATACCGCTGGATTTGTTTACGATGCTTTCCATCAGTATCGTCATCGGCCTGGCAGTCGATGATACCATCCACATCCTAAGCAGTTACTCTCGTGTAGCCAAGACAGAACAAGGCTTGCAGCGGGAAAATTTTGAGCGGGTAAGTTGCCATGTCTTTGCGCATTCCGGGCGGGCCATTATCTTGACATCGCTTATTCTGATGGCCGGATTCAGTACCTTACTGGCCTCTTATCTCCATAATTTCCGTGCGTTCAGCCTGCTGTGCGTCCTGGCTATCTTGCTCGCCCTGCTCTCCGATTTCTTTCTGCTGCCGGCCCTGCTCTATCGTTTGGGTTTTGCCAAAGCAAGCAACCCAAAGCAGGCAAAATGAACAAGGATGCACTATGTGCCAAATAATCCGGCCTTTCGGCCTTGTCAGCATGGTCAGAAATGTCCGCAGTATCAGCAATGTCACCGGTGTCATTATCGCCATCGTTCTTGTGGTTTTTGCTCCGCATAGGGACATAGAGGCCCGGAACGAACTCGGTTCTCCGGAGGATGTAATGCGCAAAGTCGAAGGCCGTGACCGGGGGAATAGCTCCAAAAGTCATCTGGTTTTGCAAAATATTCGCGGCTCGGTGACAGAAGAACGGACTCTGCAAAATTACACCCGCCTGGAAGATGATTATGAGGCTCGTTTGCTCTTTGTCGAGAACCCTCCGAACTTGCAGGGTACATCGTACCTGATTCACGACTACAGCACCAGCGCGGGGCCAAATGCAAGGGCTGATAAAGGAACCGATAATGACCGAATATGGAACTACCTACCCTCTGTGGGACAGACGAAACGCATTGCTCTGGATGAGCAGAGCCAAAAATTTTTAGGCTCCGAGTTCAGTTTTGCCGACTTGAATCGTACCAACTGGCAAAGCTACGTTTTACGCTTTGTCAAACAAGAATACATGCTGAAAAATGGTGAGGCTGCCTGGGTGATTTCTGCCGTACCAAATGCGCAGGAAGAACGGCGTACCGGTTATACCAAGGTGCTTGTCTATGTGCAAAAAAGCAACTTTGTGATCGTTCAGGCTGTCTACGATCTGCAAGGGCGAGCCGGGCGCAAGTTTATGCAAGTGGCACAGCTTTCGCAGATTCAGGGAATCTGGACCCCCCAAAAGACAGTGGTGACTACGTTGGAACCCGGCGGTAAACGCCGCTCCAGCAAGATGACCCTGCGCGATATCGAGTATAACGTAAAACTGCCCTACGACTTTGGCCCCGGAGAGTTGAAGCGATGAAAGTCCGGCGGCGGCCTCTATTGCCGGTATTCCTGTCACTCATGGCACTCTCAGCTGCTGGTGTTTTTTCTTTATCTGCTCAAAGTAGCGAAAGTGCGGAAAGTAGCCGGAGTACCGAAAATGTTCAAAGCGAGAGCCCGGACAGTACAGGTGCCGACCCGGAACAGGCTGATCTGTCTGAATTTGAGCAAGTCTTTGATGAGCAGGCCGGCCGCCTGGTTACCGGCACCGGTACGGAATCAACGCCTGTGAGCGGAACAGAAGTTCGCGCATCCTTTCCGAAATTGCAATATTGGTTGCAACTGGAATTGTTCAGCGGTTTTTCCTGGAACGAAAAGGCTCCCGATGAGGGGCAAACAGATCAGCGCGGCCTGAGTAATCTGCGGGGCTTGCTCGACGCTTCTGCCCGGCTGGAACTCTCTGATTCCTGGAGTTTGAGCGGCAAACTCCGTTTTTTTTATGATGCGGCGTTTTTTCTGAAGGGAAGCGATTCCTACAGCAGCGATTTCCTGAGCGAGAATGCCTATGGTATCGATGTGACAGAGCTATTCCTTGTGGGTGTTGTCTTCCCATTCTGGACCGTAAAAGTGGGCAAGGATTTTGTAGGTTGGGGTGACAGTCAGTATCTGGCCGTACTCGATGAGATTTCTCCGTTTGACCGGCGCATGCCCGGAGTGGCAGAATACAAGGAAAATCGTCTGGCTGTGCTGCAATGGCAAAATCAGTTTTCCCGGAAACACCTGAAGTTGGGAACGTATGTGTTTCTTTCTCCCACACAGGATCAATTGCCGACTTCGGGTTCACCATTCTATCACGGCGGCACCGGCCAAAAAAACGAGACTCCGGCGGCCTTTGAGCCGGAGTTTGCGTTGGACCTGAGCTTGTGGACGACATCCTTTGACTTGAGCTTTGTGTACGCCTATTACTATCGGCGGCAGCCCTATGCAGCGGGGGTGCCGGGGAATCTGTCTTTGAAATATGCACGGAAGCATCTGGCTGGTTTGAGTGCTTCGCTGTCTGTTTGGCAACTGGTTTTGCGCAGTGAGTGGGCCTTTCACTTGGATGAAACGTACCCACGCGATTTTGTCGATGTAGACCACGTAACCCGACTGGTCGGGTTAGCAGGAATCGACTTTTTTATTCCCGTTCTGTCAGAAAGTCTTATTAGTCTGGAGTTTCGTTACACGAACCTTTTTGCGCCCTACAGCGAAGAACAGGAAGCCCTGCCCTACAATCCGCGTCAGGAGCAGCTCAATTGGGCCGTAGGAACGGAGATAGGCTTGCTGCATGCCAAGCTAAAACTCCGGGCTCAGGTTCTGAGCAATGGCATTTTGTTTAATGATGGCGGCCTGCTGCGCCTGGGTGCCACTTACGATTTAACGGATCACTGGAGTATCTCCGGGGGGGCGGTGTTCTATATGAACGGCACGGATGATCGCAATACCAATGTGGCAGAAGATCAGTATGTGTTTGCCAAGCTTACATTACAAACGTAGCCCCCCTTGCCGGGTTCGACAGGCTCACCCGGCCCTCCGGTAAATGGTAATTCCCCTCCCTTGGAGGGGCAGGGGTGGCCGATTCCCCTCCTTGGAGGGGCAGAGGGTGGTTAATCCCCTCCCTTGGAGGGAGCAGGGGGTGGTCTTTAGGGCTGGTGGTTTATAAGGATGGTCTAACAGACGCAACTAATTTCTGCTGTGGCCCCCCTTGCTCAATATCCTAAACGAATATATAATAGTTCAAAGTTACACTATTCGGAGGATTTTCCCATGAAACATCAAAAAATACTATTGACTGGCATGCTGGTAAACAGTAGAATATCCAATATCCAATATCCAATATCCAATATCCAAAACCATTAAAGAACAGGCATTTATTTCCAGCTCGATTAATTAATTATAAGTTTTTTTATCCATTATTTTTATCTTTTTTTACCTTTCTGTCTCTGCTCATTTTTGGCTGTGCTCCGCTGCCTGACACCGGTAAAGACCCGGCCCCTCCTGTAAATCCGGTGATTTCTTTTTCTTCCGTGGCTGTGGCCTCTTCCCTGCAATTGGAAATAAGCAGCAATGTCGAACTCGTAAACATAGGGGCGGTTGCTCGCTTAGCTAGCGAAGCAGCCCCCACCAAGGCAGGAACAGAAGCCAGTGCGGGTTATGTGAGCCTTGGCATTACGGCCGGCAGCCCGCGCAAATTTAGTATCAGCCAACACTATGGCAGTGACTTTACGGATGGCGGCTTTACTCTGGCCGATGTCCTTGCCCCAAATACAAAATACAAATTGTACCTGTATATGCCCTCGGCTATTGATCTGGCGCAAACGAGTATTAAAGGCGGAGAAATTAAAGAAGACAGAGTTGAAATTTCTTTTACTACGGCGAGTCTGCCTCTTGCGGGTGATACAGTATGGAGCGAGAAGTGGACAGCCAAAGAATACGTTGCCAGCCTAAACGAGTACCATTTTATGGAAAGCCAAACAGGTGTAATTGTAGCTTATTTTCAAATACCTTTTTCCCTTCTCCTTTATGAAGTTCTGATGCAAGTATCCAATGGTACATTTGATGCCATTGGCAACTATAGCTCCGGAAGGCTGGAACCTTCTCTTCGATTTTACTTCAATTACGGGGTAATTACGGGATATACCACCGGTTATAACTATGTTATTCTTGCAGACAAACAGGATAAGCTAAAAAGAGCCTTCCGATCTGCCATTGCCGGTCAACTGGGAGAATTCCAGCATATTATCAATATTATATCCCGTTATTAGTGGGGTAGGTTGTGTAGTGTGGAGACAGACTCCAACGTGTCTCCACACTACACAAAAGCCCTCTAGCAAAAATCTCTAAATGAACGTACAATAGGCCAAAGTTACAAAATCTTGGAGGAGTTTTCTTATGAAACATCAAAAAATACAATTGACCGACAATCCACTAAACGGTATAATATCCAATATCCAATATCCAATATCCAATATCCAATATCCATACCATTTTTAGAACGTATATACAGCCATTTTATCTTTTTTTACTGCCAAATAAATCAAAATTTTTTAAACCTTTTTCCTTTTTCTGTTTTTTTTCCATTTTTCTCATTTATCTGTTTCTGTCCGGTTGTGCGCCGCTGTCCGACAGTAAGGACCCGCCCGCAAAGTCAACAATTACCCTTTCTACCAGTGCTGTGGTCTCTTCTGTCCAATTAGAAATGAGCAGCACTTTGGCCATTGCCAAGATAGGGGCGGTTATTCGCTTGGCTACAGAGGCGGCCCCCACCAAGGCTCAAGCGGAGGCTAATGCGGGTTATGTCAGCCTGGAGATTACGGCCGGCGGCACAAGGAAATTCAGTATCAGCCAACACTATGGCAGTGACTTTGAGGACGGCTTTACTCTTGCCGATGTCCTTGCCGCCAATACGGATTACAAACTGTATCTGTTTTTTGAAGCCAATAATACTGTGAATCCGATTGAAGGGGTCACCCTCACAAATAATGTTGCAAGCCTTCCCTTTACCACCGCTACGCTCTCTCCCGCAGGTGATGCGGTATGGGCCCGTTCGCTGGCAGGGGAGCAGTTTGTCGGCAGTCTGCCCGAATGGAGCTACAGCGAAAATCAAAAAGGGGTCTTTGTCGTCTATGCACAAGTATTACATAACTTCCAGAGTGCTACATTCACTATTCGCAGTGCAGATAATGTTCGGCTATATACCTTCGGAACATTTGCCGTAGGTTCATTTAGTTCTAACCCGTTATCTCTTTCTGATTTTTCTAAATTGGGTGCCGGCTATCCTGATGCAGAGAACTATTACTACATAATAGGTGCAGAAAAAGACGATAAATTATCCGGAAAAATGTTCATATTCGAAAATGTAAGTGATCTACAAAGTCGTCAAATCCAAGTACCTCTCAACCGTTATTAAATTGGTTTGACAAGCTCACCTGCCGAAAGGTCTAATGGCCCGTTTGTCTAAGCCTTAGCTGTTCCTCTAAGCTGAGTCTCTTTTAGTTGCAGAAACCACGACAGACACGAAAAGCACGAAAGGCCCATTAGACGGAACTGAGTTCTACTGTTGTAATTCCCCTCCCTTGGAGGGGCCGGGGTGGTCGATTCCCCTCCCTCGGAGGGGTCAGGGGTGGTCTATAAGCGTGGTAGTCTAAGGCCTCCCTTGTCAAATACTCTAAACGAATATACAATAGGCCAAAATTACAAAACCTTGGAGGATTTTTCTTATGAAATATCAAAAAGTACAGTTGACCGACAACGCTCTAAATGGTATAATATCCAATATCCAATATCCAATATCCAATATCCAATATCCATACCATTTTTAGAACGTATATACAGCCATTTTACCTTTTTTTACTGCCAAATAAATCAAAACTTTTCCAACCTTTTTCATTTTCTTGTTTTTTTTCCATTTTTCTCATTCATCTGTTTTTTGTCGCCTGTGCCCCGCTGCCCGACAACAGTGACCCACCCGCAAAGTCAACAATTACCCTTTCCGCCAGTGCTGTGGTCTCTTCTGTCCAATTAGAAATGAGCAGCACTTTGGCCATTGCCAAGATAGGGGCGGTTATTCGCTTAGCCACGGAAACGGCCCCCACCAAGGCAGAAGCGGAAACCAATGCAGGTTATGTAAGTCTTGCTATTACGGCCGGCGGCACAAGGAAATTTAGTATCAGCCAACACTATGGCAGTGACTTTACGGACGGGCTTACTCTTGCCGATGTCCTTGCCGCCAATACGGATTACAAACTGTATCTGTTTTTTGAAGCCAATAATACTGTGAATCCGATTGAAGGGGTCACCCTCACAAATAATGTTGCAAGCCTTCCCTTTACCACCGCTACGCTCTCTCCCGCAGGTGATGCGGTATGGGCCCGTTCGCTGGCAGGGGAGCAGTTTGTCGGCAGTCTGCCCGAATGGAGCTACAGCGAAAGTCAAAAGGGGGTCTTTGTAGCCTATGCACAATTGGTTAATGGCTTTAATACGACTACACTCACTATACGTAATGCAGATAATACCTTTAAAGGCACCATTGGAGTGGTTACCTCCGGGAGCGTCGTTAAACCGAATCCGCTATTTCTTTTTGGTTTTGCCAAATTAGGCAATAGCTATCCTGATGCAGATAACTATTACTATGTAATGGGGGCTGATGATACAAACACAATATCCGGAAAGATTTGCGATTTGGTAACGGCAGATTTCTCGCAGACAATTAAGCACCAAGTGCCTCTCAACCGTTATTAAATTGGTTCGGCAGGCTCACCTGCCGAAAGGTCTAATGGCCCGTTTGTCTAAGCCTTAGCTGTTCCTCTAAGCTGAGTCTCTTTTAGTTGCAGGAACCACGACAGACACGAAAAGCACGAAAGGTCCATTAGACGGAACTGATTTCTACTGTTGTAATTCCCCTCCCTTGGAGGGTCAGGGGTGGTCAATTCCCCTCCCTTGGAGGGGCCGGTGGTGGTCGATAAGCGTGGTGGTCGATAAGCGTGGTTGCATTCAAACCCCCTCTAAGGCCCACCCTTGTCAAAGCCCTTAAATGAGTATACAATTCAGACCACAAATTGACTTTGTCCATTTACCCATTTTCGCATTTGACCGGAGGAGCACCCCTATGAAAGAACAAGACCAAATATTGACAGATGTTGGTATAAACAGTACAATATCCAATATCCAATATCCAATATCCAATATCACACTACTTTAGAAAACAAGCCGTTACTTCGATTTCCTGCAAACCGTCCTAAACCTTTTTATTCACTTTCCTGTCGTCTTTTACCCTTCCTTTTTCTGTCTGTTCTCGGTCTGTCTCTGCTCGCCTGTGCCCCAATTTCGGACAGTAAAGATCCGGCACCCGACCCCGATATTTCCTTTTCCGTCACCGCTGTGGTCTCCTCTGTACAATTCGAGGTGACGAGTATTCCGGCCATCACCGATGTGGGGGCCGTTATCCGCTTAGCCGGGGAAGCCATACCCACCAAGGCCGAAGCCTTGGCGAGCAAGGGCTATGTCAGACTAAGTATCGAGGCCAACAGTACGCGCAAATTTAGCATCAGCCAACATTACGGCAGCAACTTTGAAGATGGTGGCTTTACTCTGGCGGATGTCCTTACACCCAATACAAAATACAAACTGTATTTGTATATGCCCACGGCCATTGATTTAGGGCAAACAATTATTAAAGGCGGAGCGATTAAGGGGGATACAGTTGAAATTTCCTTTACCACCACAAGTTTACCACCTGCCGGTGATCCAATATGGAGCGAAAAACTGGCAGCCAAAGAATATGTTGGCAGTCTCAACGAATACCACTTTATGGAAAATCAAACAGGTGTATTTGTGGCCTACTTTTGGTTCTCGTCTATACCTGCTGCTATTGACATTGCTACTAAAGAAGGCAATACAAATAGAGGTGTAGGAGGTCATGTTGGCCGTATTGTAACACCATCTGCCGAGTTTTACTATGATGGCGGAATAATTACAGGTTATGATTCTACAGTGTCTCAATACACTTATTCAATAGCTTCGGACAAAGTAGCTTCTTCCATTCTAAGAGGCCATGTCAAAATAGCTCTCACTAGTGCAGAGGCCTCATTCACAGAGTATAATACTGTCGTTAATCGCTACTAGCGTCTTTTCTGTGGTTCGGCAAGAGACCGGAGACGGAGAGCTAAAGTTTACAACTGCGTGCGTGCTCCAAATACTCCCCTCTTGCCAAGGTTCGACAAGCTCACCTATCATTGGACAGGCTCACCCCGCCCTCCGGTCTAATGGACTCAAATGGTAATTCCCCTCCCTTGGAGGGGCCGGGGTGGTCATAAGCGTGTTGGTCATAAGCGTGGTTGCACTCAACCCCCCTCTAAGGCCCACCCTTGTCAAAGCCCTTAAATGAGTATACAATTCAGGCCGCAAATTGACTTTGCCCATTTTCGCATTTCGCATTTTCGCATTTTCTCAGAGGAGCACCCGATGAAAGAACAAGACCAAATATTGACAGATGTTGGTATAAACAGTACAATATCCAATATCCAATATCCAATATCCAATATCACACTACTTTAGAAAACAAGCCGTTACTTCGATTCCCTGCAAACCGTCCTAAACCTTTTTATTCACTTTCCTGTCGTCTTTTACCCTTCCTTTTTCTGTCTGTTTTCGGTCTGTCTCTGCTCGCCTGTGCCCCAATTTCGGACAGTAAAGACCCGGAACCCAATCCCGATATTTCCTTTTCCGTCAATGCGGTGGCCTCCTCCGTACAATTAGAGGTAACCGGTATTCCGGTCATTACCGATGTGGGGGCCGTTATCCGTCCGACAGCGGAAGCCATACCCACCAAGGTCGAAGCCTTGGCGAGCAAGGGCTATGTCAGCCTGAGCATAGAGGCCAACAGTACGCGCAAATTTAGCATCAGCCAACATTACGCCAGTGATTTTACGGATGGTGGCTTTACTCTGGACGATGTCCTCACACCCAATACAAAATACAAATTGTACCTGTATATGCCTACAGCTATTGACTTAGGTCAAACAGTTATTAAAGGCGGAGCGATTAAGGGGGATACAGTTGAAATTTCCTTTACCACCGCGAGTTTACCCGCTGAGGGAGATGCCGTATGGAGCGAGAAATGGACAGCTAAAGAATATGTAACCAGCCTAAACGAGTGGCATTTTATGGAAAATCAAACAGGTGTGTTTGTCTCCTACTTTTGGTTACCATTTATACCTTCCGTTATAGATATTTCTTTTGAAATTAATAATATAATTTATGGTGTAGGGAATCGTGTCATGGTTACAGTAACGCCACATCCTGATTTTTACTGTAATATTGGGGTAATTGCGGGGTATCCCTCTACCGGGTCTCAATACATTTACATGATAGGTGCGGACAAATTAGCTTCTCCTATATTGAGAAACGCTATCAAAATGTCTGTCACCGATGACAACGGCTCATTTATAAGTTCTAAGACTGTCGTCAATCGCTATTAG